>NZ_OEQK01000010.1 GCF_900240405.1 Salirhabdus sp. Marseille-P4669 | reverse complement strand
CCAGCGTTCGTCCTGAGCCAGGATCAAACTCTCCAATAGATTGTTTGATTAAAGCTCATAAATAGTAAATGGTAATGTAAATTACCGAATTGACGTACTGGTTGTTTTGTTCAGTTTTCAAGGTTCATTTTTTGTCGTTGAAAATCAGCGACTTTGTTATTTTAGCAGAGTATTAATTTGTTGTCAATACTCTTTTTTAAAAGCAACATTTCAATGCCGCGTAACAGCGACGAAATATAATTTATCACGTATGCAATTTGAAGTCAACACTTTTTATAAGTTTTTTTATAAATGCACCTTCCCCTCCCCCATTAAAGAAGGCTCGTTATTTCTAATTTACCTTCGTCGTAAAATACTTTGAAGGTAAATACCTCATGCAATCCGCTTGATCAGCATACCTTTTAAATAGTTTATACAATATTTGATATCTCTCCCTCATCGCTCTTTTTACAATATGATCAATTTCTCTGCTTTTCAAATCTAATATCAGCTCTTCCATTTCTCTTTTTAATAAATACTCAAATTCTTTTATTTCCGCTTCATTTAGAATAAATCCATACATAAATTTCATGCTCCTCTTTTTATTCTCTATATAACCTTGTCTTCTCATTTTTACCAAAATCTTTTCTTTTATGATTCTTAACTCAATCATATCTATGTACATGCCCCCATATAATGTAGTAATAACTTTCGGGAGGGACTAACATTGCAGCATTTCTTTGTTGTAAAAATGAACAAATGGAAACGTTGGTTAATTGTTTTAGTGATGGCCTTGTTTGCAGCAATATATTTAGTAACACAAACATTAGGAACCTTCTCTGTATTTTCCACAGAGAACGGGCCAAGGGCATTAATAAAAAGCGGAAAGGATGATTCAAAACAAGTAGCACTAACCTTTAACATTAGTTGGGGACAAGAAAAAGTACATACCATTTTAGATGTGTTAGATAAACAAAAGGTACAAGCTACTTTTTTTGTAAGTGGAGAATGGGCGGAACGACACCCAGAAATCGTAGAGAAAATTACAGAAGCAAATCACGAATTGGGCATGCTAGGATATCGATATAAAAGTTATGTAGAACAAGATATTGAAGAAGTACGAAAGGATTTATTAAGGGCGAGAGAAGTATTTCAGAAGCTAGGCTATTCTAATGTGACGTTACTTAGACCACCAAGCGGACAGTTCAATGAAGATGTGTTAAAACTAGCAGAAAATATGGGATTCTCCGTTATCTATTGGAGTGTCAATCCAAACGATTGGAAAAACCCCGGAACAGAAAAAATAGTCAACCATGTATTAGAAAATACCTCTAGTGGGGATATCATATTATTACACGCTTCAGACGTCATAAAGCAAACGGAAACAGCTCTTACTGAGATCATCCCTGCAATAAAGAAAGATAAACTAACATTCATCACTATTTCAGAGCTAATTTCAAATAGCTCTTCCGAAAGCAAAGAAGTAAAGTGAAGTACCAGCAAAAGTATTACGTACTCGACCAACAATCAGATAGAGAAATTTCAATTGCAAACAAAAAAGTAGGGATCTCCCTACTTTTTGCTTTTATGGTTTTGTGTCTTTGTATCCTGCTGTTGTTTTTCTTCTTCCACTTTTTTATTGATTTTATGTAATACCAATAACTGATATGTATTACAAGCTAACAACGGAGCAATCATCAACAACATCCAGTCTGCATCACCAGTTCTTAAAACAGGTACCCATTCGATAATTGTGATAACTACCATAAAAAATAAAGCTGGTACAAATGCCCTCTTATTCGTCTCTCTTGCCTTTATATAAGATACTACATAACCAAAAGCAAAAATTACGAACGCGGTAATAAGGTATGGAAATATAGAAGCCCCCTCACCCGCAGCTTTAAAAGGAAAATAAACGAGATCAAATAACGCAAAAGCAATTAATCCAATTTGAACAGTTGGCCAATATCCTTTGAAGACACCCAACCCTATTTGATTCAGTACTAAATATGCAAAAAATCCTGTTTGACTCACAATACTAAATAAGAACCCAATCCCCGCAAACCAAATCAATAACCCAAAGATTTCCCATGTATCAAAAGGAGATAAATTAGCGCTATACGATGAAGATTTAACAAAAAAGCTCATTAAAATTGCTACAATCGCTCCTAGCAATAATGTTCTTGTAAATAACCTTACCCAATTGCGTGATGTCACAACATGCTCCTCCTACGATTAGTCTATTACGTATTTTAACATGTACTCCCCTTTTTTCCTACATTATGTGCGTATATTTTCATTATTCATTCTCATCCTAACAAATAGGAGTCGAATGAAGGAGAGATCCAACATGAAAATAAAATGGATTTCTATTATGTCTTTACTATTTCTGTTAACCGCCTGCGGTGGCGGCGGTAATGGGCAAGCTGCACAAGGAGATGCACAATATGAAACCACAAAGAAAATGGTAGTAGACATAATTAAAACAGATGAAGGCAAAAAAGCATTAACCGAAGTATTAACAGATGAAAAAATGAAAGAGCTACTTGTTATGGATTCCTCAACTGTACAACAGGCGATTGATAAAACGCTCACTTCTGAAGAATCTAAGAAATTTTGGAGTAAGCTATTTGAGGATCCTACTTTTGTCAAAAAATATACAAAGTCAGTAGAAGATGCACAAAAGGATTTAATGAAAGGATTAATGACAGACTCTGAATACCAAAAATTATTAATGGACATTTTTCAAAGCCCTGAAATGACCAATACAATGGTAGATGTTTTAAAAAGCCAACAATTTCGGGAGCATTTAGAAACAACCATTCAAGAAACATTAAATAGCCCGTTATTCAAAGCAAGCATGACAGAGGTCTTATTAAAAGCTGCTGAGGAACAACAAAAACAACAGCAAGGTGGTCAACAGCAAGGCGGAGAATCCGGCGGAGGTGAAGGCGGCGGAGGATCTGGTGGTGGCAGTTCCGGAGGAGGATCTGGTGGAGGAGGAAGCTAGACAATGATTCTTATCCTGATTTATATGTTAAATGAAATATTTTAAACAAAAAAGTTCTGACCACTCATGGTCAGAACTTTTTTGTTAA
Source organism: Salirhabdus sp. Marseille-P4669 (assembly GCF_900240405.1). Lineage (GTDB taxonomy): Bacteria > Bacillota > Bacilli > Bacillales > Alkalibacillaceae > OEQK01. The sequence goes on along the minus strand of NZ_OEQK01000010.1, from coordinate 60,642 downwards.
TATTTTTTAATAACCTTATCTGCAATTTTCAAAAATATATTGCCGATTGGATGATCCTTCTGGTATACACCAGGAGCAAAATCATCGTCTTCATCATATGGTTGTTGTAATGGCAAACGTCCAAGTAAGTCCGTTTTTAAAACTTCCGCCAGCTTGTCGCCTCCACCTTGTCCAAAAACATATTCTTTCTGGCCAGTTAATGTACTTTCAAAGTAGGACATATTTTCTACAACACCAAGAATTTCATGGTCTGTTTGTAATGCCATTTGACCTGCACGAGCTGCTACAAATGCAGCTGTCGGGTGAGGTGTTGTTACAATAACCTCTTTTGAGGATGGAAGCATGGCATGAACATCTAGAGCCATGTCACCAGTTCCAGGAGGGAGATCTAAAAGCAAGTAATCAAGCTCACCCCACTCCACTTCTTTAAAGAAGCTTGTTAACATTTTCCCAAGCATCGGTCCTCTCCAAATTATTGGGGAGTTATCCTCCACAAAGAAGCCCATGGAAATAACTTGTACACCAAAGCGCTCAACCGGAATAATCTTTTCCCCACGAACTTGTGGACGGTTTTCAATACCCATCATATCCGGAACACTAAAACCATAAATATCCGCATCAATAACTCCGACTTTCTTGCCTAGTCGAGCTAACGCTACAGCCAAGTTAACTGTAACCGTTGATTTTCCAACTCCACCTTTACCACTAGCAACAGCGATAAATTTTGTATTGGAAGAGCCACCTAAAAGACTCGCTTCCTGTTGTTTCTTCGCTTCCCCTTCATATTTTGCCATCACTTCATCCGGAAGCTTCGTGAAGCGTAAGCCAACTGTCGCAGCACCTTCTTTTTTCAGCGCCGCAACGATCTCTTGTTGTAGCTGCATTTGTTCTTTTGAATTCGGGTTACCAATCGCAAGCTTTACGCTTACATGATTTTTGTCCTCTTTAATCTTAATTTCCTCAATGGCACCCGTTTCTTCAAACGATTTATGTAAATAAGGATCTTGAAATGGTTTTAAAATCTCTTCTACCTTTTTATCCGTTAACATGTTTGTCACCATCCTCTAGTATATTAACCTCTCTAAGGACAGTATAACATATATTGCCTATTTGCTAAGTGATATACATTACAAAGTATGTTTCTTTCTACTCAGGAAATTCCTGCTCTGTAACATAACGAAGTACACCATCATAAATAGAGGCTGCCATTTTTTGTTGATATTCGTCCGTTTTTAATAAATTTCTTTCTTTAGGGTTGGATAGAAAACCAATTTCCACTAATGCCCCAGGTGCATTCGCATTCTTTAAAATATAGACATTGTTAATTGCTTGTACCTGTCTTGTTGTGTTGTCTAAGTTCCTTATTATTTCACTTTGAATAAACTTCGCTAGGTGCTCACTTTCCCCTAAAGAGGGATAATAAAACGTCTGGGCACCTGACCACCTTGAAGAAGGAATGGCATTAAGGTGAATACTTAAAAAGAAATCGGGCTCTTTTTCCTGTATAAACTGCACCCGCTTTCGTATGTCTTCTGATTTCCGCTTGGATAACCCTTGAGTTCCCTCCGCAGCTAAATCTTGATCCTTCTCCCTCGTCATATACACAAGTGCACCTTGCTGTTGCAAGTAATCTCGTAAATACTTAGCAGTGCTTAATGCAATATCCTTTTCCAAGGTTTCATCCGCTCCTACCGCACCCCCATCAACCCCACCATGTCCTGGGTCTAGTACAATCACTTTACCGGATAGGGGTAGCGAGAAGGATTCCCATGCATCCTTAGAAGTTATCGGATATTGAAGCAAATAAATAAGTGCAAAAAAACCCATAAACCACAATACTGTGTATATCGCTTTCTTCTTCATTTACATTTTCCTCCCTAAAGTCCGCTCGTATAAACTATATGGGACAAGGTGTAAGAATATTCTTGAATCTTACTCCCGTAAAATTAAAACTCTCCGCTAACGCGAAGAGTTCTTAATAAAAAGAATACCTTATCGTTTTCCAAACAAAGCTAACAAGCCGATAAAAATGAGTACAAAGGAAAAAACAAGAACAGTGACTACTCCGATAACAAAAATGATTTGCTTTAAGCTTTCAAGGAACGTGTATTTTAAGGGTACATGAATAAGTGCAAAACCTGCTAATATGCAAGCTAAATATAACCAAGGAGCTCTTTGAAGTTTGCTCATTCTAATCCTCCTCGCTTCTAAAGTTAATATTAGTATATGCATAGAAAAAGCAATGGGGTAAGACACGCACCTATGAATCATAAAAGCTTATATGGTAATGAACGTATTTGGAAAATGAAAGATCTAATCTACTAAGTAATATAGGTTACGATAAAAAAAGACTCTCAAACCCGTCGTTTGAAAGTCAACATTACGATACATATAAATTTGAGATTCCCACTTCCTTAAGGTACCTCTAATCCTTGTTCTTTCGAATTTGATATAGCCACTTGTTGCTCAACATTCCGTTTCTTTTCCATTAACCTACCAACCTGCCAACCTACCCCCATATTAAATACGCCCATAAGGAGGAATAATAAGTAATCTCCAATTGGCTCCGGGAGTAAAAGGTCTACAATTAACCAGCCTCCTGCTGTCGCGGCACCGATAATCGCACCGATAATCGCCTTTACGTAACCACCCATACTTTTGCACCACCTTGTTGAAATTCTTCACTTTAAAAGTGTGCATTTAAGGTAAGTTATCATTATGTAGTTCGCTGATTAAAAGAATGTTATTAGCTATGATTAGCTATAACCCACCTATAAGCACGATTCACATTCCACATGGACTATGAACCTCCTCTACATAAGCTTATGTGTTGCACCTTCATGAAATTACTAGAATTTCACCTAAAAGCTGTCCTAATTAGAAGGTAATTATTATGTATTCAATAGCAATAACAACCCTTTCCATTATATGATCCCACTCGCACGATACGAATACGAAACAAACGTAGTTCAGCATTAAAAAAGACCCTTTCCACATAAGTGAAAAGAGTCTTTGAATATAAAAATTAACGCTTAGAGAACTGTGGTGCACGACGAGCTGCTTTAAGACCGTATTTTTTACGTTCTTTCGCACGAGCGTCACGTGTAAGAAGACCTGCTCTCTTTAATACAGAACGATATTCTGGGTCAGCTTCTAAAAGTGCACGAGCAATACCAAGACGAATTGCACCTGCTTGACCAGTGAATCCACCACCACTTACATTTACAAGAACATCATAGCTTCCTTCTGTTTCTGTAACTTGTAATGGTTGGTTTAAGATACGACGAAGTGTTTCGTATGGGAAATAATCTTCTGCATCACGTTTATTTACAACAACTTTACCAGTACCTGGAACTAGTCGCACACGAGCTACTGAGCTTTTACGACGTCCAGTACCGTAATATTGTACTTGAGCCACTCTAGTCAACCTCCTTCTAATTATCCACGAAGCTCGTAAACTTCTGGATTTTGTGCTTGATGCTTATGTTCAGGACCTGCATATACATGAAGCTTTTTGATCATTTTACGACCTAAGCTATTTTTTGGTAGCATGCCTTTAATAGTAAGCTCAATCATTCTTTCTGGATAGTTCGTACGCATTTCATCCGCAGTACGAGACTTTAAACCACCAGGATAGTTTGAATGGCGGTAATACATTTTGTCAGATAGTTTGTTACCAGATAAGTGTACTTTATTAGCATTAACGATGATTACGTGATCACCAGTGTCTACATGCGGTGTGTATGTTGGTTTATGCTTACCACGAAGAATAGCAGCAACTTCACTAGCCATACGACCAAGAGTTTTGCCTTCAGCGTCTACAACATACCATTTGCGTGTCACTTCACTATCTTTTGCGATATAAGTTTGACGCATGTGGAATTCCCTCCTATTTTATCATTCATTCATTTAATTTTTGTTTTCGAATTTTATTTATTAGACACGATTACCTTCCGGGGCTAGTCGTGGTTCTGAAAATAAAATGCCATAGGTTATATTATAATAAATTGCCACCTTATGTCAAGGTTGTTTTCATAATTTCCTACGCTTTGGACAGCTTTTTGTCAGCTTATTCCCTTTCCTATTAAGGAAGTATTTTCTAATTTACTTTATTTTATTCTCCGCTGCAATTACAGTATGCTTAAGAAGCATGGCAATCGTTAACGGACCAACGCCTCCAGGTACTGGTGTAATGGCTCCACACTTTTCTAAACAAGCATCGTAATCCACATCACCTATATTCCCCTTGTTATAACCAGCGTCCAAAATGATCGCACCTTCTTTAATCCAATCACCTTGAACAAATTTCGGTTTTCCCACTGCAGCGACTACTATATCTGCTTTTCGTACAACATCTGCAATGTCTTCTGTCTTAGAGTGGCATATTGTAACGGTGGCATTACGATTTAACAGCATCATAGCTACAGGTTTTCCTAAAATTGGGCTTCTCCCGATTACAACCGCATGTTTACCTTCAATTGGTATATTGTAATAATCGATAATTTCTAGAATGCCTGCGGGTGTACAGCTTGGAAACCTGGCAAAATCAAAGGCAATCTGTCCGAAGCCCTGTGTCGTTACACCATCAACATCTTTTTCGATGGCAATTTCATCAAAAGCACGTCGTTCATCAATTTGGGAAGGAACAGGATGCTGTAATAAGATGCCGTGGACATTTTCATCTTCATTTAATCGTCTTATTTCTTGAAGAAGTTCATCTGTAGTTGTTTCCTCAGGTAAATGAATTCGTTCAGATAACATCCCTAATTTCGCACAGGCATTCCCTTTCATTTTTACATATGTTTCGCTAGATGAATCATTACCTACTAATATCGTAGCTAGTTTCGGTGTAATCCCTTTATTGATTAATGCATCCACTCTAGGCTTTAATGATTGGCGCACTTCATTCGAAACATGTTTCCCATCTAATATGATTGGATTTCCCATGTTAACCCTCCTATTACCTTCCAAAATTATGCCATTAAGACATGCTGTAACGTATAAATTCTTATATCGAATAGATATTTAACGTTTCATTTGCGTACTTGCTCGTATACATTTCGTTAGCTTAAAAATAACTCCTTAGACCATGTTAACTGTACGCTTTTGTTATGTATTATGCAACCCATCGGAGTCCTTACCATTATTCCTTTAATGCTTAAAATGACGTACTCCGGTAAATACCATTGCAATTCCGTATTCATCACACTTTTTAATCGAATCTTCATCCCGAATAGAGCCACCTGGTTGAATGATAGCAGTAATCCCTGCTTTTGCTGCCGCTTCTACAGTATCATCCATTGGGAAAAATGCATCACTTGCCATAACTGCACCTTTCGCCTTATCTCCCGCTTGTTTTATCGCAATTTCAGCGGCCCCGACACGATTCATTTGACCAGCGCCAACCCCAATAGTCCTATCCTCTTTAACAAGTAATATAGCATTTGATTTTACATGTTTTACTACTTGCCAAGCTAATTTTAAATCTTCCCATTCTTCTTTGGTCGGTTCTTTTTGAGTTGGAATGGTAATGCTCGCTTCCTCCAACGTATAGTGGTCTTCTTCTTGGACAAGTAAACCGCCAGGAATAGAAGTTAACTTCTTTGCTATCTTAGATGGAGCATTCATGTCAACAGCTAATAATCTTATGTTTTTCTTTGCTGTTAGAATTGTTAACGCTTCTTTTGTAAAGCCAGGAGCAATAACAATTTCAAGGAATATCTCCTTTAATTTTAAAGCAGTTCCACGATCTACTTCTCTGTTAAATGCTAGGATGCCGCCAAAAATAGAAACTGGATCTGCTTCAAATGCTCTAGAAAATGCATCCTCGAGAGAATCCGCTACTCCAACTCCACACGGGTTCATATGTTTCACTGCAACGGCTGCTGGCCTTTGTAATTCTTTTACAATCGAAAGGGCTGCATCAGTATCGTTAATATTGTTGTAGGAGAGCTCTTTACCATGCAACTGCTTTGCCAATGTCACTGAGCCAGAATGAGGCAACACCTCTTTATAGAAAGCTGCTTGCTGATGCGGATTTTCTCCATAACGCAACGCTTGTTTCTTTTCATATGTAACGGTATAGCTTTCTGGAAATTCCACTCCTACTTGTTCCGTGAGATACTGGGCAATAAGCGCATCGTATTGTGCAGTGTGACGAAATACTTTGGCAGCGAGCTGTTTTCGTAACTCTACAGTTGTCTCACCCTTATCCGCTAATTGGTTCAATACTGCATCATAGTCGTCTGGGTCAACCACAACGGTTACATCTTGATGGTTTTTTGCTGCAGAACGAAGCATGGTTGGACCACCAATGTCAATATTTTCGATAGCATCAGCAAACACAACATCTGATTTCGAGATTGTTTCTTTAAAAGGATATAAATTTACAACCACGATATCGATTGGTTGAATGCTTCGTTCTTTTAATTGTTGCCGGTGTTCTTTATTATCACGTATTGCTAATATGCCAGCATGAACAGATGGGTGAAGGGTTTTAACTCGACCATCTAAAATTTCAGGAAAATCAGTTATTGCTGATATACCTGTTACATGCATACCGTTTTCTTCGAGTAGCTTTTTTGTTCCACCAGTGGATATAATCTCTACCCCTTGATCCAATAGGCCCTTTGCAAATGCAACAATACCTTCTTTATTCGACACACTGATCAATGCACGTTTATTCCCCATCGTTCTCTCCCTTTCCTTCTTTGTTATGTTTCACACAATTGTGGATGGTTTGTGGATAATTCGGACCCTCACTACTTCAGGCTTTAGCCGGAAGAGGATAGATCTCTTCCTTTCCATACCAAGGACTACTTTCAAATCCGAATTAATTTAACCCTAAACGTTCAAATATAATGTCCACATTTTTTAAATGGTAGTTATAGTCAAAACAGTCTTCGATTTCATCAGGTGATAATAGACTCGTTATACTCGCTTGCTTTTCCACTAGACTTTTAAATGGTACTTGTGTTTCCCAAGCTTCCATCGCTAGGGGCTGAACAATATCATACGCTTCCTCTCGAACCATGCCCTTATCAATTAAACTTAATAATACACGTTGTGAGTAAATCAACCCGAAAGTGCGCTCCATATTACGTTTCATATTGTCTTCAAAGACCGTCAAATTTTTTACGATATTACCAAATCGGTTCAACATATAGTTTAAAAGAATTGTTGAATCTGGAAGTATGATTCTTTCTGTAGACGAATGAGAGATATCACGCTCATGCCATAATGGCACATTCTCATACGCTGTCACCATATATCCTCTTAATACACGGGATAAACCGGTCATATTTTCAGATCCTATTGGATTACGTTTATGAGGCATAGCAGAAGACCCTTTTTGTCCTTTCGCAAAAAACTCCTCTACTTCACGAGTTTCACTTTTTTGTAGTCCTCTAATTTCAACAGCCATTTTTTCTATTGATGTAGCAATTAAAGAAAGAACACTCATATAGTGTGCATGGCGATCTCGTTGTAGTGTTTGAGTTGAAATTGGTGCTGGTTTTAAACCAAGCTTTTCACAAACATACGCTTCTACATACGGGTCAATATTGGCATACGTTCCAACCGCGCCAGAAATTTTTCCATAAGCGACTTCATCCGCTGCTCGGTTAAACCGTTCCAAGTTCCGCTTCATTTCTTCATACCAAAGCGCAAGTTTTAATCCAAATGTAGTTGGCTCTGCATGTACCCCGTGTGTACGACCCATTTGAACCGTATATTTATGCTCCTTCGCTTTGTCTGCCAAAATGGAAATAAAGCGTTCCAGATCTCCACGAATAATATCATTTGCTTGTTTAACTATGTATGATAGTGCTGTATCGACTACGTCTGTTGAGGTTAAACCATAATGCACCCATTTTCTTTCTTCCCCTAACGTTTCCGATACCGCTCTCGTAAATGCAACTACGTCATGACGAGTTTCCTGTTCGATTTCCAATATACGATTGATATCAAAGGTTGCTTTTTCACGTATTTTTTCAACATCTTCTTTCGGGATATCTCCTAATTCCGCCCATGCCTCACAAGCTAAAATTTCCACTTCAAGCCATGCTTCGTATTTATTTTGATCTGTCCAGATTGCACCCATTTCAGGTCTTGTGTAACGCTCTATCATTGCCATTCCTCCTAATATATACCTTTCCAAAACGATTCTTGTATTTCATAGCCAAATCGCTTCGATTGCCCTATTCACCGCTTCGTCTTTCCATTATCTTATCCGTAGATATGTACTTTACAACAATCCATGCTACAAAATTAAAAAATGCAGTCCTGTTCCTCCATATAGGTGAGAATGCAGTCTGCATATTGAAAAATCGAAGCCAAATACTCCCCTCACACTACCAATTATGGAAAGTAAGTAGTGTTAACCCTACATTTGATGAGAGGTCTTCCTCATATGAATATTCATTCTATTATAGGAACATTATAACACGAAATTTAAAAATAACCACGATGTAGCGTGATTTTATACGAACAATTCACACAAATGTTTAATAATCATTCGTTGTTTTTACTTAATATGTCACTTCCCATAAGTACAATCCTTGTGGAGGAGCCGTTTTGCCCGCAGCTGCACGGTCTCTTGCTGCGATGACCTCTGTAAGGTCTTCTGGTTGCCTCGCCCCTTTACCAACTTCCACTAACGTACCTACAATAATCCGTACCATGTTATATAGAAATCCACTTCCGACAACTTTCACCACAATCTCTTCATTTTCATAAAAACAGTCGACTTCATACAAGGTTCGAACTTTATCGCCTTTGACCTCAGATTTTGCCGAACTTAAAGAGGTGAAATCATGCGTGCCCAATAGTTCGACACATGCCTTTTTCATGGCATCTAAATTTAGGCTTTCTTTTACAAAATACGTGTAATTACGTTTGAATATATTCGGTTCGGGATGATTCCATATCCGATATCGATATTCTTTTCGCTTTACATTGTATCGGGCGTGAAATTCATTCGATATCCGTTCTAGTTCAACAATATGGATATCATTTGGCAATAAAGAAGAAAGTGCTTTTTTCCAAGCACTTTCTTCGATCTTTAGCGGTGAATCAAAGTGAATCACTTGTCCCATTGCATGAACTCCTGCATCTGTTCTACCAGAAGGGATAATACGAATTTCACTTTGTTTATGCATCCTTTTTAAAGCTGATTCTATTTCCGATTGGACAGTGCGTCTGTTTGGTTGTACTTGAAAACCAGAAAAATGAGTTCCATCATATTGAATAATACATTTATAGCGATTCATATGCCTTCATCCTTTAGCTTCGTGATATCCAAAATACGACAAGTACGATAAGAGAAAAAATAAATACCAGTACATCCAATCTCTTTAGTTTTAGCTCACGATATTTCGTTCTTCCCTCTCCACCTCTGTAACCTCTTGCCTCCATTGCCATTGCTAGTTCCTCAGCGCGCTTAAAAGCACTAACAAACAATGGTACTAAAAGGGGGACCACTGCCTTAATTCTTTCTTTAAGAGGTCCTGTACGAAAATCCACACCGCGCGAAGCTTGTGCCTTTGAAATTTTTTCAGTTTCCTGCATTAACGTTGGAATAAAACGCAATGAAATGGACATCATCAAGGCAATTTCATGGACAGGGAATCGTATTTTTTTCAATTTATTTAACATACTTTCCACCGCATCTGTAATTGCAATAGGTGTCGTTGTTAAAGTTAGTAAGCTTGTCATTAAAATTAATAATAGGAAGCGTAAAGATATTTCCGTACCTTTTATTAATGCTTCGGAATAGATCGGTAAGGAGAAGATACGAAAGACTACCTCTCCTTCCTTCGTTAAGAATAAATGCAGTAAGAACGTAAAAATAATTAAAAACCAAACCGGTTTTAAACCTTTCATAATAAACGACGGTGCTACTCTTGATAAAAGCACACTTAATAGTGCGAATGCTGTTAAAATAGCATAGCTTAAAAAGGAGTTAGCTAAGAATATTATGATAATATAAAATACAATTATTGTTATTTTAGTTCTAGGATCTAAACGATGAACAAGAGAATTCCCCGGTACATATTGTCCTATGATAACCGAACTACTCATGATTCGCGCCCCCTTTCAAAGCTGCAGCCATTTCCTTTGCTAGTTGTTCCATGCTTTGACCTTTATAGGAAGGGGCAAATCCAAATTTCTCTTTAAACGCATTTAAAAACTCGATAATTTCTGGTACATCTAAGCCCACTTGATTTAAGGCATCTACCTCTTTAAAGACATCCAATGGCCTACCTTCCATTACAAGCTTCCCATGATCCATAATTAAACAATAATCAGCATATTTGAGTGCATCTTCCATGCTATGTGTAACGAGAAATGTCGTACGCTCTTCTTGTTTATGAATATGGTAAAACATATCCATAATATCTTTTTGACCTCTTGGATCTAACCCGGCAGTTGGCTCGTCTAAAACCAGCACCTTAGGATCCATTAAAAGGACACCAGCAATTGCGACACGTCTCATTTGACCACCACTTAAATCAAAAGGTGATCTAGATAAGATTGTTTCCGGAAGATGTACTGCCTTTAAAATTTCTGGTAGTCTTTTCTTCGTTATTGCATCAGATATATTGAAGTTTTGAGGTCCAAATAGGATGTCCTTTTCCACTGTTTCTTCGAATAATTGATGCTCTGGGTATTGAAACACCATTCCTACTTTTTCTCTTAATCTCATAATATCTTTCAACTTTTTATCAGCAGAAATTTCATAATCGCCTATTTTAATAACACCATCGGTAGGCTTAAGCAAACCATTTAAGTGTTGAATTAAGGTTGATTTTCCAGATCCTGTATGACCAATGACAGCTACAAAGGAACCACTTGGAATACGGAAGGTTACGTCATCCAGTGCACGAAATTCAAAAGGTGAACCTGCTTGATATATATGACTTACATGTTCAAATGAAATTTCCATAGCTCATCCATCATTTCCTTATGTGTTAGTGGTTCTTTTTCAAACGTTATTCCCTCTACTTTTAAGTGCTTACTGAATTGCGTTACAAACGGTGCATCCAAACCAATTTCTACAAGTTCTTCCTGTTTTTTGAATATCTCTCTAGGCTTGCCTTCTTCTAACACCTTTCCATGATTCATGACGATTACTCTATCGGCAAAGAGCACTTCATTTAAATCATGTGTAATGGTAACAATCGAGACATCTCTAGTATCTCGTAGCGATTTAATCGTGTTCATGATTGACTTACGACCTTTTGGATCTAACATAGCTGTAGCCTCATCAAATACCAGTAAATCAGGCTGTACAGCTAATACACTTGCGATTGCTACCCGTTGTTTTTGCCCTCCAGATAATCGATGAGGCTCATGATTGTAGTAATCCGTCATATTTACTGCTTTTAAACTAGTATCAATACGTTTTATCATTTCTTCCCTTGGAACTCCATGATTTTCAAGTCCAAAGGCAACATCATCTACAACTGTTGTACCAACAAACTGATTATCTGGGTTTTGAAATACTAATCCAACTTTCTTACGGACATCCCAAACGGTTTGTTCATTTACAAGAATATGATCTACATAGATTTCTCCTTTTTGAGGGGAAAGTAAACCATTCATTAATTTTGCAATTGTTGATTTTCCCGAACCATTATGACCAATTATAGCTACCCATTCGTTACGATCGATATGAAAGGACACATCGTTTAGCGCCCATTCATCCCCCTGGTCATATTGGAAGGATACATGTTCAAATTTTATAAAAGGACTCTGCTCCATCTATTCTACCTCCGCTAATCTCATCTATTTCCCCGGTAATAAGAATTTATTTCCCGTCTTAAAATTTTACCATAATTCATGCGTCCATGTGGATATATTGGGAAGAAACAAAGGAAGTTTTATTGTGTGTGGTTGTAAGGATTATTGTGATTTAATTAAAAATTCGAGTCCGCTCGCTCCTTATTTTCTGAATAAGTACTAAAATACGCTGCAAAAAGATACTCCCCTTCATTAGACCTGAATTCTATATTGTGAGAACCTAACAATATTTCGTTCGGTTTGTACGAAGTTGATATGCATGTGCTTTTTTATCGCAAAAAAAAGCGTTGAAAACGCACTATTACTAAACTATATAAATCAAATCTATTCTACAAATAAACCTTACAAATATACTTTTTTTATATAACAAAAAAGGGTCAGAATCAACGTCGTATAGATGCTGTTCTGCCCTTTCCTATTCGTTTCATTAAACTAACTCGATGATCACCATGTTTGCACCGTCTCCACGGCGTTCACCTAATTTTAGAATACGAGTGTAACCACCTTGGCGGTCTTCATAACGTGGTGCTACGTCAGAGAATAACTTCTGCAATGCAGTTTGAGTTTCTTCCTCGTTAGCTGTTACTTTACGTAAGAAAGACTCTGCTTGACGACGAGCGTGTAGGTCACCGCGTTTACCAAGTGTGATCATTTTTTCAACAACAGAACGTAGCTCTTTCGCTTTCGCCTCAGTCGTTTCAATTCTTTCGTGTACAATTAAATCTGTTGCAAGGTTACGAAGTAAAGCCGTGCGTTGATCTGTTGTACGACCAAGCTTTGATCTAGCCATTTCGATTCCCCTCCTTTTTACATACAATGATGTCTTACCCCAGCGCTAACCAAAGCGCTCTAAGCATTTATATCAATCGTCGTTTCTTAGTCCTAATCCTAATTCATGAAGCTTATGTTTCACTTCATCAAGTGATTTGCGTCCAAGGTTACGAACTTTCATCATATCCTCTTCAGACTTTTGAGTGAGTTCTTGAACGGAGTTAATTCCAGCACGTTTCAAACAATTGTAAGAACGAACAGATAAGTCAAGTTCTTCAATTGTCATTTCAAGTACTTTTTCTTTTTGGTCTTCTTCTTTTTCTACCATGATTTCGGCATTTTGTGCTTCATCTGTTAGGCCGACAAAAATGTTTAGATGTTCTGTAAAGATTTTTGCACCTAATGAAACTGCTTCTTCTGGTCGAATACTTCCGTCTGTCCATACGTCCAATGTTAACTTATCATAATTTGCCACTTGACCAACACGAGTATTTTCTACTTGGAAAGTAACTCGTGAAACTGGTGTAAAGATGGAGTCAACTGGAATTACTCCAATTGGCTGATCATCACTTTTGTTTTCTTCAGCTGGGCGATATCCACGACCACGTTCAGCGAAAATACGCATATGAAAATGTGCGTTGCTAGCTAAAGTTGCAATATGAAGATCCGGGTTTAATATTTCAACATCACTATCGTGGGTAATGTCTGCAGCAGTTACCTTACCCTCACCCTGTACATCTATCTCTAATGTTTTTGCTTCATCAGAATAAATTTTTAGCGCTAACTTTTTCAAATTCAAAATAATAGTAGTAACATCTTCTACTACACCCTCAATAGTTGAGAACTCATGTAGAACTCCATCAATTTGAATAGATGTTACCGCCGCACCAGGAAGTGAAGACAGTAAAATACGACGCAAGGAGTTACCCATTGTTGTACCATATCCACGTTCTAGAGGCTCAACAACAAATTTCCCAAACTTCGCATCTTCACTTAGTGATACTGTTTCAATCTTCGGCTTTTCAATTTCTATCATTAGATAAACCCCTCCTTTAAACGTCGAAACCCCGGCTAGACTTTTTGTCTAACCGAAATCCCTCAGGTAGGTAGATTCCTTTTGTGTAGGAAACCCAAATTGTCCTGATGTCCGTGCAATGGTGTTTATGCTATTCACTAACCCATTATAGACATGGTTACAAATATCTATACTAAACAATTATTATACACGACGACGTTTTGGTGGGCGGCAACCGTTATGTGGAACTGGTGTAACATCTCTAATTGCTGTTACTTCTAATCCTGCAGCTTGAAGAGCACGGATTGCAGCTTCACGACCAGCACCAGGTCCTTTTACTGCAACTTCAATTGTTTTCAAGCCATGTTCCATAGAAGCTTTTGCCGCTGCTTCAGCAGCCATTTGAGCTGCGAATGGAGTGGACTTACGAGATCCTTTAAAGCCTAACGCTCCAGCACTACTCCAACCAATCGAGTTACCATGCATGTCTGTGATTGTTACAATTGTGTTGTTAAAAGTTGAACGGATATGAGCAACACCTGATTCAACATTCTTTTTAACCTTTTTTCTTCTACGAGTTGCTGTATTACGAGCCATAGTTTGTAGTCCTCCTTCCTAGATTACTTTTTCTTACCTGCAACAGTACGTTTTGGACCTTTACGTGTGCGTGAGTTGTTCTTTGTGTTTTGACCTCTAACAGGTAATCCACGACGATGGCGGATACCACGGTAAGAGCCAATTTCAATTAAACGTTTAATGTTTAGAGAAACTTCACGGCGAAGGTCACCTTCAACAGTATATTTGTTTACTTCCGTACGGATTCGTGCTAATTCATCTTCTGTAAGATCGCGAACGCGTGTGTTTTCAGAAACTCCAGCATCAGCAAGAATTTTCTTAGCTGTAGAGTTACCAATCCCATAAACATAAGTTAATGAGATAACAATGCGTTTGTCGCGAGGAACGTCAACACCTGCAATACGTGCCATTTAGAGATGCACCTCCTTATCCTTGTTTCTGTTTGTGTTTTGGATTTTCGCAAATAACCATTACTTTCCCTTTACGGCGAATGACTTTGCACTTTTCACATATTGGTTTTACAGACGGTCTTACTTTCATTTTTCTTACCTCCTTTTTCTCTGGAAGCATTCACTTACTTATATCGATAAACAATACGACCCTTCGTTAAATCGTACGGAGATAGTTCTACTGTAACTTTGTCACCAGCTAAAATTCGAATGAAGTGCATACGAATTTTACCTGATACATGAGCCAATACAGTATGACCATTCTCTAATTCAACCTTGAACATCGCGTTTGGCAAAGTTTCAAGAACTGTGCCTTCCATTTCAATCACATTGTCTTTCGCCACCCGAGTTAATCTCCCTTCTTCAAATCAATCAAGTTTTCATTGACAAATTTTGATAAGGCAAAACGCAATTTACCGTTTGTAACTCGACCAGTTTCTAACAAACTATTTCTTACTTCAGGTGAAATATAATCGAAAAGCTCAACATGCTGGATGTTTTTCTTTTTCGGTGTATCAAACTTTCGCTTTTCACCATCAGCTAAAAGAACGAAGCGTTCATTAACTACCTCGATGATTACAGCAAATTGTCCAACCTCACGTCCCTGAACGATACGAACGATTTGACCTATTCGCGGACTCGACTCAGATTCACTCAAATATAATCACCTTCACTTGAAGACTCTTAAATATAACAACATATCCAAAACGAACGATTTTCTTATAATTCTTCTAACTTTTTGTGGATGTCATTGAAAACGGTATTGATTTCACGATCACCATCAAAAGTAACTAAGTAACCTTTTTCATTATAGAAATCCAACAAAGGCTGTGCTTGATTCATGTTAACTTCCAGACGATTTTTTACTGTTTCAGGTTTGTCATCATCACGTTGAATTAGTTCAGACCCATCCACATCACATTTACCTTCAACTTTTGGTGGATTAAATACAACATGATATGTTGCTCCACAAGTAGGGCAAATTCTACGTCCAGTTAAACGATCAATTAGCTTTTCCTTTGGTACCTGGATATGAAGGACATAATCAATTTTTGTGTTTAACTCATTTAGCAAAGCTTCTAATGCTTCTGCTTGTGCTATTGTTCTAGGAAAACCGTCTAGTAAAAAACCATTCTTACAATCATCTTTTCCTAAACGTTCTCGAACGATACCAATTGTTACTTCATCTGGTACAAGTTCACCTTTATCCATGAAGGATTTTGCTTGTTTTCCTAATTCTGTTCCTTCTTTCATCGCAGAACGGAACATATCTCCTGTTGAGATATGAGGGATCTCATACTTTTCTACGATTTTTTCCGCTTGAGTACCTTTACCAGCACCAGGCAGACCCATCAATATTAAATTCAAGTTCTTTCCCCCTCGCTCTCATACCATCGATAAAGAACTATTATTTAATAAATCCTTTATAATGGCGTTTTACCAACTGACTTTCTAGTTGTTTCATCGTTTCAAGCGCAACACCTACAACGATTAGCAAACTAGTTCCACCGATTTGGACCGAAGCAGGCAAGTCTGCTAATGAACCTAATAATATAGGTAAGACTGAAACAATAGCAAGGAATATAGCTCCAACAAATGTTAAGCGATACATAACACGTGTCAAATAGATTTCTGTGTTTTTACCAGGACGAATTCCCGGAACGTAACCGCCTTGTTTCTTTAAGTTTTCTGCCATTTGCTCTGGATTAACTTGAACAAATGTATAGAAATACGTAAAGGCAATAATTAAAGCTACATATATTAACATACCGATTGGTTGTTGGTAATCAAAAATTCGTTCAATTGTTCTTGCTACATTCCCCTCAAAGAACCCTGCGATTGTACGAGGTGCAATGATAAAGGAAATAGCAAAGATTACTGGAATAACTCCTGCCGCATTTACTTTTAAAGGTAAATGAGTGGACTGTCCACCTACTGGGGAACGATTCACCATACGTTTTGCGTATTGAACAGGAATTTTACGTAATGCTTGTTGAATGAAAATGACACCAACTACAATTGCTAAAACAACTAAAGCAATTAACACTAGAATAACTATGTTAATGAATAGTTGATCTCCGGCACCAACAATATATTTTTCAGCTAATTGGTTAATTGCATTCGGAAGAGCCGCAACGATACCAGCGAAGATCAAGATTGAGATTCCATTTCCAACCCCGTTGCCTGTAATTTGTTCTCCTAACCACATTAGGAATGCAGTACCACCAGTGAGAACTACTGCAATTACTAAGTACGTAACGACATTGGGATCTTGAATCAATTGACCACCTGTCATTGCATTAAATCCAATTGACATACCAATTGCTTGAATGAAACCTAATACTACTGTTCCGTAACGTGTAAATTGGGCTAGTTTCTTACGACCAACCTCACCTTGTTTCTTCCACTCTGCAAACTTTGGAACAACGTCCATTTGCAAGAGCTGAATAATAATGGAAGCAGTAATATATGGCATAATACCCATTGCAAAAATAGAAAACTGACTTAGTGCTCCGCCACCAAATGTATCTAGAAAACCAAATACATTCGTGCCATCGCCCATGATCATATCTATTGCATCTTTATTCGTAAAAGGTACCGGAATAAAGGTACCTAAACGAAATATAATTAGAGCAAATAACGTAAATAATATTTTTCTTCTAATATCTGCTACGCGCATAAAATTGGAGAGAGTACGGAACATTAAATCACCTCAGTTTTACCGCCCGCTGCTTCAATTGCTTCTTTCGCTGAAGCAGAGAATTTGTGAGCCTTAACGGTAAGATTCTTTTCAAGATTACCTTTAGCAAGAACTTTAACTCCGGCTTTCATGTTGCTCACTACTCCAGTTTCAACTAGAAGTTCTGGAGTAACTTCAGTACCGTCTTCAAAACGATTTAACGTTTCTAGGTTTACAATTGCAAATTCTTTACGATGAATGTTTGTAAAACCACGTTTTGGTAGACGTTGGAATAAAGGCATTTGTCCACCTTCGAATCCTGGGCGAACGCCACCACCTGAACGTGCTTTTTGTCCTTTATGACCACGACCAGATGTTTTACCGTTACCAGAAGACATTCCACGTCCTACTCGATTACGTGTCTTACGTGTACCTTCATTTGATTTTAATTCATGGAGTTTCAACGATAGCACCTCCTCTTAGCGCATGATTAATTAAGCTTCTTTAACTGTAACTAAATGGGATACTTTGTTCACCATACCACGAATAGCAGGCGTATCATCATGAACTACAGTTTGACGAATCTTTTTAAGTCCCAATGCTTCAACTGTTTTACGTTGAGTTTCTGGTCTTCCAATAAGACTTCTTGTGAGGGTAACTTCTAATTTGTTAGCCATGTTTTTTCCCTCCTTATCCTAGCAGTTCTTCTACTGATTTACCACGAAGTTTTGCAACATCTTCTGCACGTTTTAAGTTTTTAAGTCCGTTCATAGTAGCACGAACCATGTTAATTGGTGTGTTCGATCCTAAAGATTTAGATAAGATATCACTTACACCAGCAAGTTCTAGCACCGCACGAACCGGACCACCAGCGATTACTCCAGTACCTTCAGAAGCAGGCTTTAAAAGAATGCTTCCAGCACCAAATTCACCAGTAATTTCATGCGGAATAGATGTACCAACGATAGGTACTTCGATTAAGTTTTTCTTAGCATCTTCAATCGCTTTACGAATCGCATCAGGTACTTCTTGTGCTTTACCTGTACCGAATCCTACATGACCATTTTTGTCTCCGACTACAACTAAAGAAGTGAAACGGAAACGACGTCCACCTTTAACAACTTTAGCGACACGGTTAACCGTAACAACACGTTCTTCAAGATCTAGTTTGTTCGGATCAACTACTTTGTTCATGATTTTCCCTCCTTTTTAACTATTAAAATTCAAGACCAGCTTCTCGAGCAGCTTCCGCTAGAGCCTTCACACGTCCGTGATATAAGTAACCCCCGCGATCGAATACAACTGACTTAAAGCCTTTATCTAGAGCACGTTTCGCAACAAGTTCTCCAACCTTTTGTGCAGCTTCTAGATTGCTAGTGCTATCAAGGTTTAATTCTTTATCTACAGTAGAAGCACTTGCAACTGTTACACCATTAACATCATCAATTAACTGAGCATAGATGTGTTTGTTAGAACGATACACATTAAGACGCGGACGAGACTCAGTACCAGATAGGTTACGGCGAACACGTGCATGACGTTTCTTACGCACTACGTTTTTGTCTTGCTTCGTGATCATTTAAGGTCACTCCTTTCTGTTCCTAACATGGACATTATTTCGCAGTTTTACCTTCTTTACGACGTACATATTCGCCTTCGTAACGAATTCCTTTACCTTTATAAGGCTCTGGAGGACGAATTGCACGAATGTTAGCAGCTACCGCACCAACTTTTTCTTTATCAATACCTTTAACGATAATTTTAGTGTTAGCAGGTACGTCGATTTCAACGCCTTCTTCAGGTTCAACTTCTACTGGGTGAGAGTAACCTGCGTTTACGATAACTTTATTACCTTGCTTTTGAGCACGGTAACCTACACCGATGATTTCTAGAGCTTTTTCGTAACCTTTCGAAACACCTTCGATCATATTGCTAATGATACTACGAGTTGTTCCGTGCAAGGCACGATGTGTTTTATTATCACTTGGACGTTCAACAGTTAGAACGTTGTCTTCAATTTTAATAGTCATATCAGAATGGAATGAACGAGTTAGTTCACCTTTAGGTCCTTTAACTGTAACATTGGTACCATCAAGTTTAACTTCCACACCTTCTGGAATTTCTACTGGTTTAAGTCCTATACGAGACATCCTTACACCTCCTGTCGTATTCGTTATGAATTACCAAATATAAGCTAGTACTTCTCCGCCAACTGCTTGCTGACGTGCTTCTTTATCTGTTAATACACCTTTTGAAGTTGAAACAACCGCAATACCTAGGCCGTTAAGAACTTTCGGAAGTTCTTCAGCTTTCGCATATACGCGTAGACCTGGTTTGCTGATTTTCTTTAGGCCAGTAATAACACGTTCGTTGTTTGGACCGTACTTAAGGAATACTCGAAGAACACCTTGTTTATCATCACTTACATACTCGTAGTCGCGAATGAAACCTTCACGCTTAAGGATATCTGCAATTTCCTTTTTCAAATTAGAAGCAGGTACTTCTAGTTTTTCATGACGAACCATGTTCGCATTTCTGATACGAGTAAGCATATCTGCAATCGGATCTGTCATTGTCATTGTTCATTACCTCCTTCCCTGTTCGGGGATTACCAGCTTGCTTTTTTAACGCCTGGAATTTGACCTTTATATGCTAGTTCACGGAAACAAATACGACAAAGCTTAAATTTGCGAATTACTGAATGTGGACGGCCACATCTTTCACAGCGAGTGTATTCACGTACTTCAAACTTTTGAGAACGTTTTTGTTTCGCGATCATTGACTTTTTCGCCATAATTGACCTCCTTATCTAGCTCGGAATTACTTTTTGAATGGCATACCGAACTGAGTTAAAAGTTCACGTGCTTCTTCGTCAGTGTTTGCAGTAGAAACAATAACGATATCCATACCACGAACTTTGCTAACTTTATCATAATCAATTTCAGGAAAAATCAATTGTTCTTTTACACCTAATGTGTAATTTCCGCGACCATCAAATGCTTTGTTCGAAATACCACGGAAGTCACGTACACGTGGTAATGCAACAGAGATTAGTTTTTGAAGGAATTCGTACATACGTTCACCACGTAGTGTAACTTTTGCACCAATTGGCATACCTTCACGTAAACGGAATCCCGCAATTGATTTTTTAGCGCGAGTAACAACTGGTTTTTGACCAGATAATTGTTCTAATTCTTCAACAGCACTGTCTAATGCTTTTGCGTTTTGTACAGCATCACCAATACCCATGTTAATAACAATTTTATCAATCTTTGGCACTTGCATTACTGAATCATAGTTGAACTTTTCCATTAATGCAGGCACGATTTCTTTTACATACTTTTCTTTAAATGCGTTCACCATCTAGACCTCCTTTCACCTTTAGATTATTTATCTAATGGTTCACCGGATTTTTTAGCAATACGGATTTTCTTACCATCTACTTCTTTATATCCAACACGAGTTGGTTCACCTGATTTTGGATCAAGTGGCATTACGTTAGAAACGTGAATTGCAGCTTCTTGAGTCAAGATACCACCTTGTGGATTATCCTGAGAAGGTTTTGCATGCTTTTTCACTAAATTAACACCTTCAACAAGTACGCGATCCTTTTTAGGATATGCCTCAAGAACTGTTCCTTGTTTCCCTTTATCTTTACCTGAGATTACCAACACTTTATCGCCCTTTTTTACATGCATGCTAGTGCACCTCCTTACAAGGCTAAGTCAATATTAGGTTTTATAAAACCTCTGGAGCTAAAGATACAATCTTCATAAATTTATTATCACGTAGTTCACGAGCAACTGGTCCAAAAATACGAGTTCCACGTGGACTCTTATCGTCACGTATAATTACGGCAGCATTTTCGTCAAATTTGATGTATGAACCATCTTTACGACGAACTCCACTTTTAGAGCGGACAACAACTGCTTTCACAACGTCACCTTTTTTAACAACGCCACCTGGTGTTGCTTGTTTTACAGAACAAACGATAACATCACCAATGTTGGCTGTTTTACGGCCTGATCCACCTAGCACTTTAATTGTTAGTAATTCACGAGCACCAGAGTTATCAGCAACTTTCAAACGAGTTTCTTGTTGAATCATACCGTTGTTACCTCCCTTCGGAATCTTTCCCGAACACGCTATTTTATATAATAACTGCTTCTTCTACAACTTCTACTAAACGGAAACGTTTTGTAGCTGATAATGGACGAGTTTCCATAATCGTTACAATATCGTTAACCTTTGCTTGGTTATTTTCATCATGTGCTTTGTATTTTTTAGAATACTTAACACGCTTTTTATATAATGGATGAAATTTATATGTTTCAACTAAAACTGTGATAGTTTTATCCATTTTGTCTGAAACAACACGTCCAGTATAAACTTTACGATCGTTGCGTTCGCTCATTGAGGCAGACCTCCTCTCTATTTTACTTATTTGCACTTACTTCACGTTCGCGAACAACTGTCTTCATACGAGCAATTGATTTACGTACTTCACGAATACGAGCAGTGTTCTCAAGTTGACCTGTAGCTAACTGAAAACGTAGGTTGAATAGTTCTTCCTTTAACGTTTTCACTTTTTGTTCAATTTCGGCAGTGGTTAATTCTCTTATTTCATTAGCCTTCATTTGTTTCACCACCAATTTCTTCACGTTTTACGAATTTTGTTTTAACAGGTAGTTTATGAGAAGCAAGACGTAATGCTTCACGAGCGATTTCCTCAGAAACACCAGCTATTTCAAACATGATTTTCCCTGGTTTTACAACTGCTACCCATCCTTCTGGAGCACCTTTACCGGAACCCATACGAACTTCTAGAGGTTTTGCAGTTTTAGGTTTGTCTGGAAAAATTTTAATCCAAACTTTACCACCACGTTTCATATAACGTGTCATGGCAATACGAGCTGCCTCGATTTGACGACTTGTAATCCAAGCACCTTCTAAAGCTTGTAAACCATATTCACCAAAAGCAACACTAGTGCCACCTTTAGCTTTACCTTTTAGGCTTGTGCGGTGTTGTTTACGATATTTTACACGTTTAGGCATTAACATATTGCTGATCCCCCTTCCTTATTTGTCTTTCTTAGTTGGAAGGACTTCACCACGATAAATCCACACTTTAATACCCAACTTACCATAAGTTGTGTCTGCTTCTGCAGTACCATAGTCAATATCTGCACGAAGCGTGTGTAATGGTACAGTTCCTTCGCTATAATGTTCTGCACGAGCGATATCTGCTCCACCTAGGCGGCCAGATACTTGTGTTTTAATACCTTTAGCGCCTGCACGCATTGCGCGTTGGATCGCTTGCTTTTGTACACGACGGAAAGAAACACGATTTTCTAATTGACGTGCAATATTTTCAGCAACTAGTGTTGCATCTAATTCTGGCTTTTTCACCTCAACAATATTGATGTGAACTTTTTTACCAGTTAAGTTATTTAATGAATTACGTAGTGCTTCTACTTCAGTACCACCTTTACCGATAACCATTCCTGGTTTGCCTGTATGAATCGTAATATTCACACGGCTAGCAGCACGCTCAATTTCAACAGAAGAAAGAGCGGCATCTTTTAGGCGATTTTGAAGATATTCACGAATTTTAATATCTTCGTGAAGTAAGTCTGCATAATCTTTACCAGCGTACCATCTTGATTCCCAGTCACGAATTACACCAACTCGTAGACCTACCGGGTTTACTTTTTGACCCACTAATTAACCCTCCTTCTTTTCTGATACAACAACTGTAATATGGCTAGTGCGCTTGTTAATTTTTGAAGCACGACCTTGTGCACGAGGACGGAAACGTTTCAACGTTACACCCTCATTAACATAAGCTTCGGAAACCACTAAGTTATCAATATCCATCTCATAGTTATGCTCTGCGTTAGCAACAGCTGATTTCAATACTTTTTCCACGATTGGAGAAGCTGCGCGATGAGTGTGATTCAAAATAGCGAAGGCTTCACCAACTTCTTTTCCTCGAATTAAGTCAACCACTAAACGAGCCTTACGAGGAGCGATACGAACGGTTCTTGCAACTGCTTTAGCTTGCATCTATGTGTGCCTCCTCTCTTTAGCGTTTTGTTTTCTTATCGTCGGCAGCATGACCTTTGTACGTACGAGTAGGAGCGAATTCTCCTAGTTTATGACCCACCATATCTTCGGTAACATAAACAGGTACATGCTTGCGTCCATCATAAACAGCAATCGTTTGTCCCACAAAGTTTGGGAAGATCGTTGAGCGACGAGACCAAGTTTTAATTACTTTTTTCTTGTCAGATGCATTCGCCTCTTCAACTTTTTTCATTAAATGATCATCAACGAAAGGTCCTTTTTTCAAACTACGACCCATTTGTAAACCTCCCTTCGTGATTGAGAGACACTCAGTCTTTCAACCCCGCTATTATTTCTTACGACGACGTACGATAAACTTATCTGACGCCTTGTTACGCTTACGAGTTTTATATCCAAGAGTAGGTTTGCCCCAAGGTGTCATTGGAGACGGACGACCAATTGGTGCACGACCTTCACCACCACCGTGTGGGTGATCAACTGGGTTCATTACAGAACCACGTACAGTTGGGCGTTTACCCTTCCAACGACTACGACCTGCTTTACCTACATTGATTAGTTCGTGATCTAGGTTACCAACTTGACCGATTGTTGCACGGCAAGTACCAAGAATCATACGAGTTTCACCTGAAGTAAGACGTACAAGAACGTACTTATCTTCTCTACCAAGAATTTGAGCAGAAGTTCCTGCAGAACGCACTAACTGTCCGCCTTTACCTGGTTTTAATTCAATATTATGAATTACAGTACCAACAGGAATTTGATTTAATTGAAGAGCGTTACCTACACGGATATCTGCACCTTCACCTGATTGGATTTCTTGACCTACTTCTAAACCTTTTGGTGCTAGAATGTAGCGTTTTTCACCATCTGCATAATTGATTAGCGCGATGTTTGCTGTACGGTTTGGATCATATTCAATAGTAGCAACGCGTCCTGGTATACCATCTTTGTTACGTTTGAAATCGATGATACGATATTTACGCTTATGACCGCCACCTTGATGACGTACAGTCAACTTACCTTGGTTATTACGACCAGCTTTTTTATTAAGAGGTGCAACCAAGGACTTCTCAGGTCTATTAGTCGTGATTTCAGCAAAGTCAGAAGCTGACATGTTACGACGACCATTTGAGGTTGGCTTATACTTTTTAATCGCCATCTCAATTTCCCTCCTTTATTAATCTCTCTATTAAAAATTAAACACCTTCAAAAAAGTCTAGTTCTTTGCTGTCTGCAGTTAATTTAACAACTGCTTTTTTTCTGTTTGGACGGTAACCACCGTAACGTCCCATTCTTCTGAATTTACCTTTTTTGTTTGAAGTATTAACCTTTTCTACTTCTACTCCAAAGATAACCTCAACAGCTTGTTTAATTTCTGTTTTATTGGCTTTTACGTCTACTTCGAAAGTATACTTTTTATCAGCCATAGCATCAGCTGTAGCTTCAGTAATGACAGGGCGCTTAATAATATCACGTGGATCTTTCATTACGCAAGCACCTCCCCTGCTTTTTCAGCTGCTTCCTTCGTAATAACTAGAATGTCATGCGTTAACAAATCAAGTACATTTACTTGTTCTACAGAAAGTGTTTTAACACCTTGTAGGTTGTTTGTTGAACGTACAACATTTTCGTTTTCGTCAGCAGTAACAATAAGAGCTTTACCTTCAACTTTTAGACCTTCTAATACTTTAATTGCTTCCTTTGTTTTAGGTGCATCAAAGTTTAGAGCGTCTAAAACGAAAATGTTTTCTTCTACAACTTTGCTAGAAAGTGCAGATTTAAGAGCTAAGCGACGAACCTTTTTAGGTAATTTATAGCTGTAGCTACGTGGTGTCGGACCGAACACAGTTCCTCCTCCCACCCATTGAGGTGAACGAATAGAACCTTGACGAGCACGACCAGTTCCTTTTTGGCGCCATGGTTTACGACCACCGCCGCGTACTTCAGAACGATTTTTAACTTTATGAGTTCCTTGACGTAAAGATGCGCGTTGAGCGATTACTGCTTCGTTCATAACGTGTACATTTGGCTCAATACCAAATACTGCATCGTTTAATTCGAAGTCTCCAGCTTTTGCGCCATCTTGGTTATATAGTGCTACTTTAGGCATGACATATCCTCCCTTCGTATATTAGTAGTTACGCCTTAACCGCACTTGTAATTTCAACGAAAGATTTTTTAGCACCTGGTACATTTCCTTTAATAAGGATTAAGTTGTTTTCTACATCCACTTTAACAACTTCTAGGTTTTGAATTGTTTTTGTTTCTCCACCCATTTGCCCAGGTAAGTTTTTACCTTTCATTACACGCATTGGATCGATAACACCCATTGAACCAGGACGTCTATGATAACGAGAACCGTGACTCATAGGACCACGTGATTGATTGTGACGCTTAATAGCACCTTGGAACCCTTTACCTTTAGAAGTTCCTGTTACATCAACCTTTTCACCTTGTTCAAAAATGTCTACCTTCACCTCTTGACCAACTTCAACTCCGTCAAGATTCGCATTACGGATTTCGCGAACGTAGCGCTTAGGGGTTGTGTTTGCTTTTTCAGCATGACCCTTTTCAGGTTTATTTGATCGATTTTGTTTTTTATCGGCAAAACCTAATTGAATAGCTTCGTAACCATCGCTTTCAACTGTTTTTAGTTGAAGAACAACGTTTGGTTCAGCTTCAATTACAGTAACTGGCACTAACTCTCCGCTTTCATTGAAAAGTTGAGTCATGCCGATTTTTCGACCTAAGATTCCTTTCGCCATCCGTTACACCTCCTAATAAATTAAATGTATTTTATAGTTTGATTTCAATATCTACGCCGGATGGAAGATCCAAACGCATTAATGAATCCACAGTTTGTGGAGTTGGGTTCACAATATCGATTAAGCGCTTATGTGTACGCATTTCGAATTGCTCACGAGAATCCTTGTATTTGTGCACCGCACGAAGGATTGTGTAAACAGTCTTTTCTGTAGGAAGCGGAATTGGTCCTGAAACACTAGCACCAGAACGTTTCGCAGTCTCTACAATTTTCTCAGCGGATTGATCAAGAATTCTGTGATCATACGCTTTTAAACGAATTCGAATCTTTTCTTTTGCCATTACTTTCCCTCCTTTTCGCCCATTTTTTTAAACAGACATTCTCCGCGAAAATTTCCTTACACCCGCCATGGCAAAGGGGCCGGGTGTGTCAGCAACCTTCCGCATCATCGCCTTTTATGACCAACATTTAAAATTATACAGAAATCAAAGGCGTTATGCAACCATTAAATGAGATTTTTACGGTATTTATACAAAGAAAATATCGGTAAAAAACAACATTAACCATGATTGACACTTCAACTATTATACATACCCACAACACGAATTTCAATTAGTAAAAATTGTATTGTGATACGCGAAACATTTTGAATATTTCCATTATCTATGGCTAGTGCTTGATATAAAAAAAACAGGTAGCAAATTGCTACCTGTTTTCACTATATGAACTTAAATTAAGCTTCGATAACTGTTACAACACCAGATCCAACAGTACGTCCACCTTCACGGATAGAGAAGCGAGTACCATCTTCAATAGCGATTGGAGAAATAAGTTCTACGTTCATTTCGATGTTATCGCCAGGCATTACCATTTCTACACCTTCAGGAAGGTTAACAACACCAGTTACATCAGTTGTACGGAAGTAGAACTGAGGGCGATAGTTAGAGAAGAATGGAGTATGACGTCCACCTTCTTCTTTTGATAAAACGTAAACTTCTGCTTTAAATTTTGTATGTGGAGTGATTGTTCCTGGCTTTGCAAGAACTTGACCACGTTGGATATCTTCACGAGCTACCCCACGAAGTAGTGCACCAATGTTGTCACCAGCTTCAGCATAATCTAGAAGCTTACGGAACATTTCAACACCTGTTACAGTTGTTTTGTTAGCTTCCTCAGCAAGACCAATGATCTCAACCTCGTCACCAACTTTTACTTGTCCGCGTTCTACACGACCAGTTGCAACTGTACCACGACCAGTGATTGAGAATACATCCTCAACTGGCATCATGAAAGGCTTGTCAGTATCACGTTCTGGAGTTGGGATGTAGCTATCAACAGCATCCATAAGTTCGAAGATTGCATTTACATATTGCTCGTCACCTTCAAGAGCTTTAAGAGCTGAACCTTTGATAACTGGTACATCATCACCAGGGAAGTCATATTCAGAAAGTAGGTCACGAACTTCCATTTCAACTAATTCAAGAAGTTCTTCGTCATCTACCATGTCACATTTGTTTAAGAATACAACGATAGCTGGTACACCTACGTTTTTAGAAAGTAGGATGTGCTCACGAGTTTGTGGCATTGGGCCATCAGCAGCAGATACTACTAGGATAGCTCCGTCCATTTGTGCTGCACCTGTGATCATGTTTTTAACATAGTCAGCGTGTCCTGGGCAGTCAACGTGTGCATAGTGACGAGTTTCTGTTTCGTATTCAACGTGTGCAGTAGAGATTGTGATACCACGTTCTCTTTCTTCTGGAGCACCATCGATTTGGTCATAAGCGCGAGCTTCAGCTCCACCGCGTGTTGCAAGTACGTTTGTAATTGCAGCAGTTAAAGTAGTTTTACCATGGTCAACGTGACCGATTGTTCCAACGTTACAGTGGGATTTAGAACGGTCGAATTTTTCTTTAGCCATTTATATTTCCTCCTTTAAATAAAATACATTTGTTATGGATTTTTTGTATTTATATATACCTGGAAGTATGAAGTTTCGTTCATACCTCCAAGCTTATAACCTATTTATAATGGATGTATTGAAAAAAATCAATTACTCTCCACTATTTTTCTTAATAATTTCTTCTGAGATTGTTTTTGGAACTTCTTCATAATGGTCAAAGTGCATTGTGTAAGTTCCACGACCTTGTGTATTTGAACGTAGAGATGTTGCATAACCAAACATTTCAGAAAGAGGAACAAACGCGTTTACAACCTGTGCATTACCACGTGCACCCATTCCTTCTACACGACCACGGCGTGAAGTAATATCACCCATGATATCTCCCATGTATTCTTCTGGAATTACAACTTCTACTTTCATCATTGGTTCAAGTATAACTGGGTTACACTTGTTTTTAGCTGCTTTAAGAGCCATAGATGCAGCAACTTTAAATGCCATCTCACTTGAGTCAACATCATGGTAAGAACCATCATATAAAGTAGCTTTAATGTCGATTAGTGGGTATCCAGCTAATACTCCATTATCTAGTGCTTCTTTAATACCAGCTTCAACTGATGGGATGTATTCACGAGGAACAACACCACCAACGATTGCGTTCGTAAATTCGAATCCTGCGCCTTCTTCATTAGGTTCAAATTTAACCCAAACGTGACCGTATTGACCACGACCACCAGACTGACGAACGAATTTACCTTCAACTTCAGCAGCTTGACGGAATGTTTCACGGTATGCTACTTGAGGAGCACCTACATTAGCTTCCACCTTAAACTCACGCTTCAAACGGTCAACAATGATATCAAGGTGAAGTTCACCCATACCTGAGATAATTGTTTGACCAGTTTCAACGTTTGTTTCTGTACGGAAAGTAGGATCTTCTTCAGCTAGTTTACCTAGTGCAACAGACATTTTGTCTTGGTCTGCCTTCGATTTCGGTTCGATCGCAACAGAAATAACTGGTTCTGGGAATTCCATAGATTCTAAGATAACATTATCTTTTTCTCCACAAAGAGTATCCCCAGTAGCTGTATCTTTTAATCCAACCGCTGCAGCGATATCACCTGAATATACTTGGCTAATTTCTTCACGACTGTTAGCATGCATTTGTAAGATACGCCCTACACGTTCACGCTTATCCTTCGTGGAGTTTTTAACATACGTACCAGATTCAAGTGTACCAGAATACACACGGAAGAATGTAAGTTTACCTACGTATGGATCTGTCATAACTTTAAAAGCAAGGGCAGAGAATGGTTCGTTGTCATCTGCACGACGAACAACCTTTTCTTCTGTATCACCAACTGTACCTTCAATTGGAGGAATATCTAATGGAGATGGTAAATATTCAATAACACCATCTAACATTAGCTGAACACCTTTGTTTTTAAATGCAGATCCACAGAATACTGGATAGAATTCTACTGCAAGAGTAGCTTTACGAATAGCAGCATTTAATTCATCAACGGAAATCTCTTCACCTTCAAGATATTTCATCATTAATTCTTCATCAACTTCTGCTACCGCTTCAACTAGCTGGTTGCGTAACTCTTCTGCTTTATCCTTGTACTCATCTGGAATCGGTTTAGATTCTGTACGAGTACCAAGATCATCTTCATAGAAGTATGCCTCCATTGTAATCAAATCAATGATACCTTCAAATTGATCTTCAGCACCAATCGGAAGCTGAACAGGATGCGCATTAGCTCCTAGACGATCATGTAGGGTACTTACAGAGTATAAGAAATCTGCTCCTGTTTTATCCATTTTATTAATGAATACGATACGCGGAACTCCGTATGTTGTTGCTTGGCGCCAAACTGTTTCTGTTTGAGGCTCTACACCAGATTGCGCATCTAATACTGTAACAGCACCATCTAATACACGAAGGGAACGTTCAACTTCAACTGTAAAGTCTACGTGTCCTGGTGTATCAATGATGTTTACACGGTGTCCTTTCCATTGTGCAGTTGTTGCAGCAGATGTAATCGTGATACCGCGTTCTTGTTCTTGTTCCATCCAGTCCATTTGGGAAGCACCTTCATGAGTTTCCCCGATTTTATGGATACGTCCTGTATAGAAAAGAATACGCTCTGTAGTTGTTGTTTTACCGGCATCAATGTGAGCCATGATACCAATATTACGAGTCTTTTCCAAGGAGAACTCTCTAGCCATATATTTTTCTCCTTCCTAGAGTAAAGTTTATTGGATTTTTGGTTTTTACCAACGATAATGAGCAAATGCTTTGTTAGCTTCAGCCATTTTATGCATATCTTCACGACGTTTTACAGAAGCACCTGTATTGTTAGCTGCATCTAAAATTTCGTTTGCAAGACGTTCTTCCATTGTTTTTTCTCCACGTTGACGTGAATATAATACAATGTGACGAAGACCTAAAGCTTGACGACGTTCTGGACGAACTTCTACCGGTACTTGATAGTTAGAACCCCCAACACGACGCGCACGTACTTCAAGAACAGGCATTACATTTTTCATTGCTTGTTCGAATACTTCCATTGGATCGTTTCCACTACGCTCTTTCACTAGTTCAAAAGCGTTATATAGAATCTTTTGTGCAGTTCCACGTTTACCATCAACCATGATTTGATTGATTAAACGAGTAACAAGTTTTGAATTATATATTGGATCAGGTAACACATCACGCTTAGCTACTGGACCTTTACGAGGCATGCGTTCCCCTCCTTTCCATTTTGCTTAAATTCTTTATTTGTATTCCATTATTTTTTAGGTCTCTTCGTACCGTATTTAGAACGGCCTTGTTGACGACCTTCAACACCTGCAGTGTCAAGTGCACCACGAACAATGTGATAGCGAACACCAGGTAAGTCTTTAACACGTCCACCACGGATCAACACAACACTGTGCTCTTGTAGGTTGTGACCAATTCCAGGGATGTACGCCGTAACCTCAATACCGTTAGTTAAACGAACACGCGCATATTTACGTAATGCTGAGTTCGGCTTCTTAGGTGTTAGAGTACCTACACGAGTACATACTCCACGTTTTTGAGGAGAAGATTGGTTTGTTAAAGATTTTTTGAAGCTGTTGTAACCTTTATTTAATGCTGGTGAGTCAGACTTCTTTGATTTAGAAGTACGACCTCTGCGAACTAATTGGTTAATTGTTGGCATCGTAATTTTCCTCCTTTCTTGTATCGTTGTAATACCACACACCCAGGTGGTTCATTATAAACGAAAAAAAACAACGGCAAAAGCACACTTATCTATAAAGCACTATTTCTTAATAGCGACAGTAGCTGCACCAACGTCTATACCGCAAGCTTTTCCCAATTCTTTCATGGAATCTACATGAACGATCGGTAAATCCAACTCAATCGCTAGATTAACTACTTTTTCAGTGACACGTCGTTCTGCATCTTTTGCAACAACAACCTCTTGAATTTCGCCATTTTTCATAGCTTTTACTGTTTGCTTTGTGCCTATTATTACTTGCGACTTAGCCTGTGCTACTTTTTCATAAGACATTGTACATCCTCCAAAGCACCAAGGTTAAATTGAAGCACCTTGAATATACTATCATCTTGACGTTTTAATGTCAATATAATTTTGGTGATAATTCAAGGCACTTCATTTAACTTCTTTTACTTTATCGAGTCGTAATTTCTTCACCAACAAAATCAGCTTCCGTTGGGAGTTCTACGCTCTTCTTCATTTCAATACTACGGTAACGATTCATACCTGTACCAGCAGGAACCAGCTTACCAATAATTACATTTTCTTTCAATCCTAGTAATTCATCACGTTTTCCTTTAATTGCTGCATCTGTAAGAACTCTAGTTGTTTCTTGGAACGAAGCAGCGGATAAGAAGGAATCCGTTTCAAGAGATGCTTTGGTAATACCAAGTAACACTGGTCTACCGACTGCAGGTTGCTCACTATTAAGTAGTACTTTTTGGTTTGCATCTTTGAATTGATGAACCTCTAGTAAAGATCCTGGTAGAACGTCTGTATCACCTGACTCTACTACTCGAACCTTACGTAGCATTTGACGTACCATTACCTCTACGTGTTTATCAGCAATTTCTACCCCTTGCATACGGTAAACTTTTTGCACTTCACGTAGAATATAAGTTTGAACACCTTCCGTACCTTTAATCTTAAGTAACTCTTTTGGATCCACAGAACCTTCGCTTAATTCTTGACCTGCTTCTACAGTATCACCTATCGTCACCTTAAGTCTCGCGTTATACGGTGCGTTATAAGTACGTTGCTCTACTTCACCTTGAATGGTAATTTCAATTTTATCTTTCAATTCATTAATGTCTTCGACTGTACCATAAATTTCTGAAATAACTGCTTGCCCTTTCGGATTACGAGCCTCAAACAACTCTTGGATACGCGGTAGACCTTGGGTAATATCGTCTCCAGCTACACCACCAGTATGGAATGTACGCATTGTAAGCTGCGTACCTGGTTCACCAATTGATTGAGCTGCAATGATACCAACCGCTTCTCCAACATCAACTTGCTCACCAGTCGCAAGATTACGTCCATAACATTTCTTACATACACCATGCTTCGTATTACATGTGAACACAGAGCGGATTGTCAATGTTTCAATACCCGCATTCACAATATCCTTAGCAAGGTCTTCTGTAATCAGCTCGTTACGTCCTACAATGACTTCCCCAGTTTCTGGGTTTGTAACCTTCTTAAATGCTACACGGCCAATTAGACGATCAATTAAAGGCTCGATTATTTCGTCGCCCTCTTTAATTGTCGATACTTCTAAACCACGATCTGTACCACAGTCATCTTCACGAACAATAACATCTTGGGCTACATCAACAAGACGACGAGTCAAGTATCCAGAGTCCGCTGTTTTAAGCGCAGTATCCGCAAGACCTTTACGGGCACCGTGTGTCGAGATAAAGTACTCTAATACAGTTAAACCTTCACGGAAGCTTGATTTGATTGGAAGTTCGATAATTCTACCAGACGGGTTCGCCATCAATCCACGCATACCAGCTAACTGTGTAAAGTTAGATGCGTTACCACGAGCACCTGAGTCACTCATCATGAAGATTGGGTTTGAATTATCTAATGATTTCATAAGCTTTTCTTGGATTTCGTCTTTTGACTCTGTCCAGATAGCGATAACGCGATCATAGCGTTCTTCACCAGTTATTAAACCACGACGGAACTGCTTCAATACTTTATCCACTTTTTCTTGGGCACGATCTAAAATTTCTTGTTTTTCTGGTAAAACCACGATATCAGCCACTCCAACAGTAATACCTGCTCTTGTGGAATATTCAAATCCAAGGTCTTTCATGCGGTCTAGCATTTTGGATGTCTCTGTAATTTTGTATCGTTTAAAGACTTCCGCAATGATATCTCCCAGCATACCTTTCTTGAAAGGAGGTATGATATCACGACTCGCTATCTCTTCTTTAATATTTGTGCCTTTTGCAACAAAGTACTTTTCAGGAGTCTTAACCTCTAAATTACTCTTTGTAGGCTCATTTAAGTATGGGAATGAGCTCGGTAAAATGCTATTAAAGATGAGCTTCCCTACAGTTGTCAAAATAAGCATGTTATTTTGCTCTTCGGTGAATGTAGGGTTATTTAAAGAACCAGCATATACAGCTACACGAGTATGTAAATGTACATATCCATTTTTGTAGGCAATAACAGCTTCATCAAGGTCCTTAAATACTTTACCTTCCCCTACTGCACCCTCACGCTCTAATGTTAAGTAGTAGTTACCTAACACCATGTCCTGTGATGGTGTAACAACCGGCTTACCATCTTTTGGATTCAAAATATTTTGTGCGGCAAGCATTAAAATTCGCGCTTCCGCCTGAGCTTCTGCAGACAATGGAACGTGTACCGCCATTTGGTCACCATCAAAGTCTGCGTTATAAGCAGTACATACAAGTGGGTGTAGGCGAATAGCACGACCTTCTACTAATGTTGGCTCAAATGCTTGAATACCTAATCTGTGTAAGGTTGGTGCGCGGTTTAATAATACAGGGTGTTCCTTAATAACATCCTCTAAAACATCCCAAATTTCCGGATGCAACCGTTCAATTTTGCGTTTAGCCGATTTAATGTTATGAGCAATATTACGTTCAACAAGCTCTTTCATAACAAAAGGCTTAAATAATTCAATGGCCATCTCTTTCGGAAGACCACATTGGTACATTTTTAAGTTTGGTCCTACTACGATAACGGAACGACCTGAGTAGTCCACACGCTTACCTAGTAGATTTTGACGGAAGCGCCCTTGCTTCCCTTTCAGCATATGAGAAAGAGATTTTAACGGACGGTTACCTGGGCCTGTAACAGGACGACCTCTACGACCGTTATCGATTAATGCATCAACTGCTTCTTGCAACATACGCTTTTCGTTTTGTACGATGATGCTTGGTGCACCTAGATCCAATAAACGCTTCAAACGATTGTTGCGGTTGATAACACGACGATATAAATCATTTAGATCAGAAGTAGCAAAACGACCACCATCCAATTGAACCATAGGACGTAATTCTGGCGGAATAACAGGTAGAACATCAAGAATCATCCAAGACGGTTCGTTTCCAGAGTTTCTAAAGGACTCTAAAACTTCCAATCTTTTAATAGCTCTTGTTCTACGTTGTCCTTGAGCAGTTTTAAGCTCTTCCTTCAATATATCTACTTCTTTTTCTAAGTTAATATCTTGCAATAGCTTACGAATGGCTTCTGCACCCATTTGAGCTTGGAATGTTTGGCCATATTTTTCACGATACTGACGATATTCCTTTTCAGAAAGCAATTGCTTCTTCTCAAGAGGAGTATCACCAGAGTCTGTTACAATATAAGCCGCAAAGTAAATTACTTCTTCTAGCGCTCTTGGAGACATATCTAAAACAAGTCCCATACGGCTTGGAATTCCTTTAAAGTACCAAATATGTGAGACAGGAGCTGCTAGTTCAATATGCCCCATACGTTCTCTACGTACTTTTGATTTTGTTACTTCTACACCACATCTGTCACAAACGATTCCTTTGTAACGAACTCGTTTATATTTGCCGCAATGACATTCCCAGTCTTTTTGTGGTCCAAAGATTCTTTCACAAAATAGACCGTCTTTTTCGGGTTTCAACGTACGATAGTTAATTGTTTCTGGCTTTTTAACTTCACCATAAGACCACGAGCGAATTTTATCGGGTGAAGCTAAACCAATTTTCATGTATTCGAAGTTATTTACATCTAACAAGGGGCCTACCTCCCTTATAGTATCTAGCATTTTTTTAGATCTAGAAGATTACTTTCAAACTCCACAGCGGGCTTTTCCTTACCCACTGTGGTTTATTTTAAAAATTTATTCGCAAGAAAGATTAATTAGCTTCTTCTTCACGCGATTCCATATTAACATTTAATTGTTCTGCCGACTGGTCTTCATCTTCCATATCTCTCAATTCAATTTCCGATTCGTCACCAGCAAGGATTTTCACATCTAATCCTAAGCTTTGAAGCTCTTTTATTAATACTTTGAAGGACTCCGGAACACCTGGTTCTGGAACATTTTCACCTTTAACAATAGCTTCGTATGTTTTAACACGACCGACAACATCATCTGATTTAACGGTAAGGATTTCTTGAAGTGTATAAGCAGCACCATATGCTTCAAGCGCCCATACCTCCATCTCACCAAAACGTTGTCCACCGAATTGCGCTTTACCTCCAAGAGGCTGCTGCGTAACAAGTGAGTATGGACCAGTTGAACGAGCATGTAGCTTATCATCAACCATGTGAGCAAGTTTGATCATATACATGACCCCAACAGAAACGCGGTTATCAAACGGCTCACCAGAGCGACCATCATAAAGAATCGTCTTCGCATCTTTAGCCATTCCTGCTTCTTCAATTGTTTCCCAAACATCTTCTTCACGAGCTCCATCAAATACAGGCGTAGCTACGTGAATTCCTAGTTGTCGTGCAGCCATTCCTAGATGTAACTCTAGAACCTGACCAATATTCATACGAGAAGGTACACCTAATGGGTTAAGCATAATATCAACAGGTGTGCCATCAGGTAAAAATGGCATATCTTCTTCTGGTAGTATACGAGAGATAACACCTTTGTTACCGTGACGTCCAGCCATTTTATCCCCTTGGTGAATTTTACGCTTTTGAACAACGTATACCCGTACAAGCTCATTTACACCTGGAGGTAGCTCATCTCCATCTTCTCGGTTGAAGATTTTCACATCTAAGACAATACCTCCACCGCCATGAGGAACACGAAGAGATGTATCACGAACCTCTCTCGCTTTTTCACCGAAGATCGCATGCAATAATCTTTCTTCCGCTGTTAGCTCTGTTACCCCTTTTGGCGTAACTTTACCAACCAATAAATCTCCATCGGATACTTCAGCACCAACCCGAATAATTCCTCGTTCATCCAAGTTCTTAAGAGCGTCTTCGCCAACATTCGGAATATCTCGAGTAATTTCTTCTGGCCCTAGCTTTGTATCACGTGCTTCTGATTCATATTCTTCAATATGAACAGATGTATAAACATCGTCTTTAACTAGACGTTCACTCATAATGATGGCATCCTCATAGTTATAACCATCCCATGTCATAAAGGCTACAAGCACGTTTCTACCTAACGCCAACTCCCCTTGCTCCATGGAAGGACCATCAGCAAGAATTTCACCTTTACGAACACGTTCGCCAATTTCTACAATTGGTTTTTGGTTATAGCATGTGCCTTGGTTCGAACGAATGAATTTTTGTAACTTGTAGCGATCTAAATCGCCTTTCACTTCATTTCCATCAACGACAGAAATACGACGAACATGAACTTCCTTTGCTTCAACATGTTCTACAATACCATCATATCTACAAATAACTGCTGCACCAGAGTCCTTACCTGATACATATTCCATACCTGTACCTACAAGTGGTGCTTCAGGGTTCAATAACGGCACCGCTTGACGTTGCATGTTTGCACCCATCAAAGCACGGTTGGAGTCATCGTTTTCCAAGAACGGAATACACGCAGTCGCAGCTGATACAACCTGCTTAGGTGAAACATCCATGTAGTCAATCCGCTCTTTAGGCACTGCAGTGTTCTCACCACGGAAACGAGCTAACACTTCCTCATCTAAGAATGAACCATCTTCACCCAACAATGCGTTCGCTTGAGCAACAACATAATTATCTTCTTCATCTGCAGTTAAGTAATCAATGTGCTCCGTTACACGTCCTGTTTCAGGGTCAACACGACGGTATGGCGTCTCAATAAAGCCAAACTTATTCACTTTTGAATAAGAAGATAGAGAGTTAATCAAACCAATGTTTGGACCCTCTGGCGTTTCAATTGGACACATACGGCCATAGTGAGAATAGTGTACGTCACGCACCTCAAATCCGGCACGTTCACGAGTTAAACCACCAGGCCCCAATGCAGAAAGACGACGTTTATGCGTTAATTCCGCCAATGGATTTGTTTGGTCCATAAATTGAGATAACTGAGAACTTCCAAAAAACTCTTTAATAGATGCAATTACTGGACGTATGTTAATTAATTGTTGCGGCGTAATAGAGTCGGTGTCTTGAATAGACATACGCTCCCGCACTACACGCTCCATACGAGATAAACCAATACGGAATTGGTTTTGTAGCAACTCACCAACAGAACGTAATCGGCGGTTACCTAGGTGATCGATATCATCCGTATCCCCTACTCCATGTAATAAGTTAAAGAAGTAGCTAATAGAAGCAAGGATATCTGCTGGAGTTACATTCTTAATTTCCTTTTCAACTCCACCATTCCCAATTACATTTATCGTCTTTTCCCCTTCCTTATCAGAAGGATCCATGATTTTTATAGACTGAATGCGAACTGGTTCATCTAGAACTCCGTTATGAGGCTCTAAAATTTGTTCACCATAATTTTCTTCTGCCCCTTCTAAATAAGGCAAAAGTTTATCTAAAAGTCGACGTTCGATTTTGTCGCCTTTTTTCGCAATCACTTCACCCGTTTCAGGATCAACAATTGTCTCTGCAATAACTTGATTAAACAAGCGGTTCTTTATATGAAGCTTCTTGTTCATTTTATAACGTCCAACATGAGCCAAATCATAACGTTTTGGATCAAAGAAACGTGAAACAAGTAAGCTTTTCGCGTTTTCTACAGTAGGGGGCTCTCCAGGACGAAGACGTTCATATATTTCTAGCAACGCCTTTTCGCTGTTTTCTGTGTTGTCTTTGTCTAATGTATTACGTAAGTATTCATTCTCTCCAATTAAACGAACAATTTCTTCATCCGTTCCAAATCCAAGAGCACGTAATAATACTGTTATCGGCAATTTACGAGTACGGTCTATGCGTACATGCACAACATCTTTCGCATCTGTTTCAAACTCTAACCATGCACCTCTATTAGGTATAACAGTAGCCGAATATCCCTTTTTACCGTTTTTATCAATTTTCTCATTGAAATAAACGCTCGGGGATCGTACTAATTGCGAAACAATAACACGCTCTGCACCATTAATAACAAAGGTACCCGTGTCTGTCATAAGCGGAAAATCACCCATGAACACTTCTTGTTCTTTCACTTCACCAGATTCTTTGTTAAGCAAACGAACCTTTACACGAAGGGGCGCAGAATAGGTGACGTCTCGCTCTTTTGATTCATCTACTGGGTATTTAGGCTCTCCTAAACTATAATCAACAAACTCTAAAGAAAGATTGCCAGTAAAATCTTCAATAGGAGAGATATCCTGAAACATTTCCTTCAAACCTTCATCTAAGAACCATTGGTAAGATGCAGTTTGAATTTCAATCAGGTTTGGTAATTCCAACACTTCATTAATACGCGCGTAACTTCGACGTTTACGTAGTCGACCATATTGAACTAGTTGACCTGCCAACTGATTCACCCCTCAAACAAGCTTATTTGAAAAAACATTTACTACACCAAAAAATATTTTTGGTAAAATAATAATTTTCCTTATACTTTTCCACTCCATAAATGTTAAAATAGAGTAAAGGACATAAAGGAAAAAGATTCGACAAAAGCACATGTCGAAATTGCTTCTTATTAAATCTGTTAACGATCTAACAAAAGCAATTATTGAACATTCGTAATAGATACGAATGATTGTTGACTTCACTGCAACCTATTTAACGTTAAATAGCCAACTTGTTGCTTCAATTAAGGTTATGTAAAAATAAACTTCACTTTTAACGATTTTATCATTATTGCCATTTATTCATACAAATTATACCCTTTTAATGTAAAAAATACCCTCTTGACAAGCAAAAGATATTAGTTGGCATTTATCAATATTAGCATAGTTGGAAATATTTCGTCAAACTATAAATCCTCTTAAACTTTGTCTGCTCTTATGATATAGTAACCTTTTTCTTTTTTTACTACAGATACTTCTCCAAAAACCTCTTCCAACTTCTTTATAGCAGATGGAGCCCCTTGTTTCTTTTGAATTACAACCCACAAACTTCCATTTTTAGATAAGTGTTGAAAGCTTTGTTCAAAAATGCTGTGCACAACCTTTTTCCCTGCTCGAATTGGTGGATTCGTAACAACACTCGCATAATTGCGATTTTCCACTTTCGAAAACACATCACTTTCAAACACTTCTACATTTTGAACATCATTTTCTTCTGCATTTTGTTTCGCAAGCTGGATCGCTCTATTATTTACATCAATCATATGAACGGTTCGATTCGGAAAGGATTTTGCAAGTGTAATTC
The DNA here is from genome assembly GCF_900240405.1 of Salirhabdus sp. Marseille-P4669. Taxonomy (GTDB): domain Bacteria; phylum Bacillota; class Bacilli; order Bacillales; family Alkalibacillaceae; genus OEQK01. Next base: position 20,785 of record NZ_OEQK01000010.1, on the reverse strand, counting down.
CGATAGCACCATACCCACACCCCACATCTAAAAACATCCCTTCGATGTTTGGTTCCGAAAAATGCTCTATTAATAACTTCGACCCAAAATCCACACCACTTTTTGAAAAAACCCCATAGTCGGATGTAAAACGAAAGCGAGTACCTCGTAAATCATACTCCCATTTAACTGGCTCACTTTTTGAAGATGGATTTTTTGAATAATAATGATCAGTCATTTAGATCACCTACTTTATTTCAATAAGTAATTCACAGGAACGCTTATTTTTATACTACCTATTTTTTTCATAATATAAACAGGAAAAGCCCGCCATTAAAATAGCGAGCTTAGCTTATTATTCAATTGAATTACTTAACTTCTACAGAAGCACCAGCTTCTTCAAGCTTACCTTTAACTTCTTCAGCTTCTTCTTTAGATACGCCTTCTTTAACAGCTTTAGGAGCGTTATCTACAAGATCTTTAGCGTCTTTTAAGCCAAGGCCAGTGATTTCGCGAACTGCTTTAACAACTTTAATTTTAGAAGCACCAGCATCAGTTAGTACTACGTCAAATTCAGTTTTTTCTTCAGCAGCAGCTCCACCAGCAGCTCCACCAGCTACAGCTACAGGAGCAGCAGCAGTTACACCAAATTCTTCTTCAATTGCTTTAACAAGATCGTTTAATTCAAGAACTGTCATTTCTTTAATAGCGTCGATAATTTGTTCTTTAGTCATTTTATATTTCCTCCTTAAGTTTTTATACGTTTTACAGCGTTAAGCCGTTGATTTCTTTTCGAAATTATACACATTTCCTAGCAAGAACCTTGCCGGATAAATTAAGCGCCAGCTTCTTCTTTTTGATCCGCAATCGCTTTTGTAGCATAAGCAAAGTTGCGAACTGGTGCTTGAAGTACACTGAGAAGCATAGAAAGTAGGCCTTCGTATGAAGGTAGATCTGCAAGTTCCTTGATTTGATCAAGTGTTGCAACATTTCCTTCAATAACTCCACCCTTAATTTCTAGATCTTCGTGATCTTTAGCAAAGTTATTAAGCACTTTTGCTGGAGCAACTACATCCTCAGCACTAAATGCAACAGCTGTAGGTCCAACTAGTACTTCGTTAAGTCCTTCAAAACCAGCTTCTTGAGCAGCACGACGAGTCAAAGTATTTTTGTATACTTTGAATTCAACGTTCGCTTCACGAAGTTTGCTACGAAGTTCTGTAACTTCCGCTACGTCTAAACCACGATAGTCAACAAGGATTGTTGATTTACTGTCTTTTAATTTTCCAGCAATCTCAGCCACAGTTTGTTTTTTGTGTTCAAGTACGTTTGACAATCCTTCCACCTCCTAAACAACATTTTTACCGCCATGTGCATTTCATTAGCTCAAGTTTCAACCTTTACTAAACGTAAAAAATGCCTCCACAGCGACCGCGGAGGCATGTATTCGTATAATTTTAAACATACAAATTGTATGGCTTATACAATATCAACACACCTCGGTAGGAAATTAAGCAAGTGTCTGCACCTACTGTCTGCGGTATTTATATTTTATTATTACAACATTATTGATTATAAGGAAGAACTCCCATAAAGTCAACAACATTGGTGATGTTTTATTTGGTAATTAATGTTATGCGCGGAACTCGGATACATCAACACGGATACCAGGACCCATAGTAGATGCAACAGCTACATTACGCATATAAGTTCCTTTAGAAGACTGAGGCTTAACTTTTAGCAATTGTTCAACAAGAGCTTTAAAGTTTTCAACTAGCTTTTCGTTTTCGAAAGATACTTTACCAATTGGAACATGGATGTTACCTGATTTATCAACACGATATTCTACTTTACCAGCTTTGATTTCGTTAATTGCTTTTTCTACATCGAAAGTAACTGTACCTGTTTTAGGGTTAGGCATAAGGCCTTTAGGTCCTAAAACACGTCCAAGCTTACCAACTTCAGCCATCATATCAGGTGTTGCAACTACAACGTCAAAATCAAACCAACCTTGGTTGATTTTATTGATGAAGTCTGCATCTCCTACATAATCAGCTCCAGCAGCTTCTGCTTCTTTTGCTTTTTCGCCTTTAGCGAATACTAATACCTTTTGTGTTTTACCAGTACCATTTGGCAGTACCATCGCACCACGAATTTGTTGGTCAGCTTTCTTCGGATCTACTCCTAAACGGAATGCCGCTTCCACTGATTCATCAAATTTTGCAGTAGCAGTTTTCTTTACTAGTTCAATTGCCTCTTCAACACCATATACTGTGTTACGATCAACAAGCTTTGTAGCTTCTAAATACTTTTTACCTTTCTTAGCCATTCCTTTTTCCTCCTCATTGTGGTTTTAACGGTTTTACCTCCCACTTAACGAAAACAATTTACTTCCATTGTTTTCAAGTGCAGACAATACCATAGCTGTAAGCGTGCTTTTTATCTAAAAGACAACCCGATTCTTTCTTATTACGGAACAAAGGTTGCGAAAGGTAATGTAGATACATCCTCACGCAACCTCGTATTCCATATGAAAGCTTTAGATAGGATTAGTCTTCGATAACAATTCCCATACTACGCGCAGTTCCTTCAACCATACGCATAGCAGCTTCCACGTCAGCAGCATTTAAATCAGGCATTTTAGATTCTGCGATTTCGCGAACTTTATCACGTTTAAGTGTAGCAACCTTGTTACGGTTTGGTTCGCCAGATCCTGATTCAATACCAGCCGCTTTCTTTAAAAGAACCGCAGCAGGCGGGGTTTTAGTGATAAATGTAAATGAACGGTCTTCAAAAACCGTAATTTCTACAGGAATAATCAAACCAGCTTGTTCTGCTGTACGAGCATTAAATTCCTTACAGAAACCCATGATGTTAATACCAGCTTGACCTAATGCAGGACCTACTGGTGGAGCTGGGTTAGCTTTACCTGCAGGAATTTGCAATTTAACTACTTTAATTACTTTTTTAGCCACGAGACACACCTCCTTAAGTCCGTGATGTGGTAAATGGGGTTTTCCCCCTCCCACTCTTTCCTCTACCTTAAATTTTCAACATACTCGAGGCATAAAGAACATAAAAATTTTAGCATCTTTATGGAATGAATGCAAGTGCTAAAATCAGATTATAATTTTTCAATTTGAGAAAAATCTAACTCTACTGGTGTTTCACGACCGAACATATTAACATGAACTTTTAATTTTTGTTTATCTAAGTCAATGTGTTCTACCGTACCGGTGAAATTCGCAAACGGACCATCTGTAACCCGAACATTCTCTTTTAAATCTATGTCCAATTCTAGTACAGGTTCATCCATTCCAAGTTTTTTCAGAATTCCTTCTACCTCTTCTGGTAACAATGGGGTTGGTTTGGAACCAGATCCAGTTGAACCAACGAACCCCGTAACTCCAGGCGTGTTACGAACAACATACCAAGAGTCATCCGTCATAATCATTTCAGCTAAAACATAACCAGGGAAAAACTTTTTCTTTAACGTTTTTGCTTTCCCATTCTTAATTTCTGTTTCAACTTCCTCTGGAACAATAACACGAAAAATCTTATCCGTCATCCCCATAGATTCTAATCGTTTCTCAAGATTTGCTTTTACTTTATTTTCATACCCGGAGTAAGTATGAACGACATACCATAGTTTTTCCATATTTTTAGGACAATTAATTTGCCCTTCCCTCCCTTACCAAAATCTATAGCAAACTGGCGAACGCCTAACAAACAAAATCAGTAGCCTTTTATATAGTATTCCCTAAATTCAACCCCATTTTCATAGATTTATGAAAAGATACTATAGGACAAGGGAGGCTTCAGGGAAAGGCGCTCGATACAACTATAAAAGCTCTACAATTTGAAAAAACCCGTAAAACGGGTTTTTTCACAACTTTATTAATCATTATAACATAAATAGATGGCATTTATTCAAATATGTTCTAGAACAATTCCAAAATTTGTGAGATACCTAAGTCAATTAACGCAAAAAAGATTGTAACAAACGCTACAGTTGTAACAACTGTTATTGTGTAACGTACTAATTCCTTCCCTTTAGGCCAGCTAACTTTTCTCATCTCACTAGCGACTTTTCTTAGGAATTTCATGATTCTGACCCCCAACCTATAGGCAACCTTTATTTTGTTTCGCGATGCATTGTATGTTTACTGCATGTTTTGCAATATTTCTTGATTTCTAATCGAGCCGAAGATGATTCTTTATAAGTAGTATAATTGCGAGATTGACAATCTACACATGCTAGTACGATTTTGGTCCTCATAATAATCATCCTTATAGTTCCTGTTAATAGAACTGTTATACCATATAAATGTAGCATGCATTAAGAAGACTGTCAATTCCTGTTATGGGATAAGCTCACCCACTTCTAAATACCGTTCCAACTTCCTTTTCACTCTCTGTAAAGCGTTATCAATCGACTTTACATGACGGTTTAATTGCTCAGAAATTTCATGATACGAGCGCCCGTCTAAATAGAGATTCAACACTTCTCTCTCTAAGTCACTTAAAATCTCTTTCATCTTATATTCCATATTCCCATATTGTTCGCGACTTATTATTAATTCAATTGGGTCCATAGTTTTAGATCCTTCTATAACATCTAACAAGGTACGGTCCGACTCTTCATCAAAAATGGGCTTGTCCAATGAGACGTAAGAGTTAAGAGGTATATGCTTTTGTCTTGTAGCAGTCTTAATGGCGGTAATGATCTGTCTTGTCACACATAATTCAGCAAAGGCTTTAAACGATGAAAGCTTGTCCTCTTGATAGTCACGAATGGCTTTGTATAAACCAATCATACCTTCTTGAACAATATCTTCACGATCTGCACCAATCAAAAAGTAGGTTCTAGCTTTTGCACGCACAAAATTTTTGTATTTATTAATCAAATAATCGAGCGCTTCACTATTACCCTCACGAACCATTTCTACAATTTTTTCATCCGTATGTACTTCTAAATCTAGATTCTGATCATTCCGTTCCTCTTTTTTCATAGTCACACAGGATTCCCCCTGATTTCGGTTATGCCACGTATACAGATTATTATACAAGATTTGTCAAAATTGCGTCAATATTTCCTCATGTTACTTTATACCCCGACGCCATTTTTCGAAAACCTCAAGTACTTCTTTTGAAAGAGGTATTTTTGCACGCGCTTGAAGGTTTATATGATGCTTTACTTCTTCTTCAATTTCTTTTTCAATATTTTCTACCTCAATTAATAGTTCTCTTGCCGACTTTCGCAATGCCCCTTGTGCAAAGATGGTTCTTTGCTCTGTATAATCTGAAGTCGCCACATAAACTTGTGTTTTTATGTTTTTTACTTCTCCAACAAGTTTTTCAATTCTCTCATCAGCTGTTTCATTTTCCCGTGTATAGATTACCTCTACCTTATAGGTCTTTTGTTTATTTTCTAAACCTCGCACTTCATATGCATCAAAAACAATAATCACGCGTTCACCTGTATAAGACTGATATTCGGCCATTTTCTCAATTAATAAATCTCTTGCCTGCGAAAGATCTTTATCTCGAAGGCTAGCAAGTTCTGGCCACGCGCCTATAACATTGTAACCATCCACTATTAGAACAACCATTTTTATTCTCCTAATGGATAGCGTTTACGATATACTTCATAAAGAAGCAAACTTGCAGCAACAGAAGCATTTAATGAGGTGACGCTTCCTTTCATCGGTAAACGTATGAGCCAATCACATTTGTCTCGGACTAATCTACTCAACCCTCTTCCTTCACTTCCTATTACTAAAGCTAAAGGCATATCACCATTTAGTTGTCGATAATCCTCTTCACCAGAAGCATCTGTGCCAACAACCCAAATGTTTTCCTGTTTTAGCTCATCTATCGTTCGAGCAATGTTGGTAACACGAGCTACAGGAACATACTCAATAGCACCAGCTGAAGCTTTCGCCACAGTCTGCGTCAATTGTACAGAGCGCCGCTTCGGTATAATGACTCCATGGGCTCCAACAGAATCACAGGTTCTTAATATGGATCCTAGATTATGCGGATCTTCTAACTCGTCTAAGATAATGAGAAAAGGTTGCTCATTTAAGGATTTCGCTTTGTTTAATAAGTCATCTATCGAAGCATAATCATACGCTGCAATGGAAGCTGCAACACCTTGGTGATTTTGGCCAATTTGGTCAAGCTTTCTTTTCGGAACACTTTGCGTAATGACTCCATTTTCCTTACAAAGTTGTATAATTGGCTTAGCAGATTGACTTTTGATATTCTCCAGTAAAAGGACTTTATTAATGGTTCTTCCTGATCGCAACGCTTCGATAACTGGATTTTTTCCAACGATCCATTCTTCTGACATAAGCCTAACTCCTATCCATTGTATTTGATATCGCTAAATCAATTAGCTCTTCTAAACGTTCAACATTACCACTTAAATAATGAAACCCTAACAGAGCTTCAAAGGCTGTGCTATATCGGTAGGTCATAACATCTGTATTTTTGGGAACTGTATATGATTTGGCATTTCGGCCTCGTCGAACTACTCCAACCTCTTCTTCCGTAAGTAGCTCCTCCTCAAGCCAACGCTTTATGACAACAGCTTGGGCAGTCGCCGCAACATACCGAATGGCAGAACGGTGCAATTGCTGCGGCTTGACACCTCCATTACGAATTAAGTGATCCCTCACATGCACTTCGTAAATGGCGTCACCCATATATGCTAAAGCTAAGCTATTTAACTGCTTTACACTTTGTTTATCTAGTTGCATTATGAACCTCTTTTCCAACGTGTCCCTTGTGGTGTATCTTCTAAAATAATATTCTTCTCTTTTAACTCATCTCTTATTTGGTCTGCTAAAGCAAAATCTTTATTTTTTCGAGCTTCTATTCGCTTTGCAATTAATTGTTCGATTTCCTCATCCAATAGTTCATTTTCTTGTTCAAATACAACACCAAGAATTCCTAATAGGTCATGGAACGCTTGCAAAAATTGTTCGATAACATCACTAGAAGTATGACGTTCTTGTAAGTATAGATTCCCTTCTCTTGCTAAATCAAACAATACACTAATTGCGTTTGCTGTATTAAAGTCATCATTCATTTCGTCGAAAAAGCGTTGTTTATGCTCATGAAGCTTATCTAGCCACACTTCATTGTTTTCAGTGAGGTCCGTGCTTGAATGTTGACGATGCTCAAGATTCGTAATGGTCGTTTTAATTCGATCCAAACCATTTTTTGCACTTTCCAATAAAGAGTTGCTGTAATTGATTGGGTGACGATAATGGACACTTAACATAAAAAATCGCAGCACGTTTGGGTCGTGTTCTTTAATAATATCGTGGACAAGCACAAAGTTACCTAATGATTTAGACATCTTTTCATTATTTATATTAATATAGCCGTTGTGCATCCAGTAATTCGCAAAACTTTTCCCGTTTAAAGCTTCTGATTGCGCAATTTCATTTTCGTGGTGCGGAAACGTAAGGTCCTGACCACCAGCGTGAATATCAATCGTATCTCCCAAATATTTTTTAGCCATCGTAGAGCATTCAATATGCCATCCCGGACGCCCTTTCCCCCAAGGACTATCCCATGATATTTCGTTCGGCTTTGCTTGCTTCCATAAGACAAAATCTAGTGGGTCCGATTTTTTCTCCCCAACGTCGATGCGCGCTCCAACTCTTAATTCATCTACAGATTGATGTGAAAGCTTTCCATAGGATTCAAAAGCTCTTGTTTTAAAGTATACATCCCCTTCCGCTTCATACGCATATCCCTTATCAATCAACCCTTTAATAAAGGCAATAATGTCATCCATCGTTTCCGTTACCCTCGGATGATGATCTGCTTCTTTTACATGAAAGGCATGTATATCTTCTTTATAGGCATTAATAAATCGTTCAGCCAATTGAGGAACTTCCTCACCTAGCTCGTTCGCCACTTTAATAATTTTATCGTCCACATCCGTGAAGTTTAAAACGTATTTTACTTCATAACCTACATATTCCAAATACCGACGAACTGTATCAAACACAATGGCAGGTCTAGCATTCCCAATGTGAATGTAGTTATAAACAGTTGGTCCGCATACGTACATTCTCACTTTACCTTCTTCAATTGGTTTGAATGTTTCTTTTTTTCTCGTGAGCGTATTAAATAGTTGTATTGGCATCATTTCCAACTCCTTTTTTAATTTGTTCTAATTCTTCTTTTAAACGTTTAATCTCTTCTTCCATAAACTCTATACGATCTGAAACTGGATCTGGTAATTTGTGGTGATCTAGGTCATTTCTAACTTTTTCTCCATTTTGAACAACGACTTTTCCAGGTATTCCAACTACTGTTGAATTATCTGGAACGTCCCGTAAAACAACAGATCCCGCTCCAACCTTAGAGTTTTCACCAATTGTTATGGAACCAAGCACTTTTGCACCCGATGCAATTAACGCATTATCTTTTACCGTTGGATGTCGCTTGCCCTTTTCTTTGCCAGTTCCACCAAGTGTGACGCCTTGATAGATTGTAACATTATCTCCTATCTCACAGGTTTCTCCGATAACAACTCCCATGCCATGATCGATAAAAAACCTTCGCCCTATTTTGGCACCTGGATGAATTTCAATCCCAGTAAAAAAGCGACTTACTTGAGAAATAACTCTCGCTATAAAAAACAAACGTCTTTTAAAGCAAGCATGCGCAATACGATGTGACCAAATAGCATGTAGTCCTGAATAGGTTAAAATAACCTCAAAGCGACTACGGGCTGCCGGGTCTTGGTCAAACACAACATCTATATCTTCCTTCATCATTTTAAAGAATCCCATATACCAGTACCTCCAATCTCTTCCATAGGATTGTTTCGGGAATAATAAAAAACACGCCTCTGTATAAATACAGAGACGTGTTCACGCGGTCCCACTCTGTTTAGGGAAAACTCCCTCAACTTATATAGCTCATAACGGTTGCTAACCGCCCTTGCCTACTTGTTTCAACAAAGGACTCAAAGGTGCATTTCAAAAGAGTATCTTAAAATCACTTTCAGCGGGTGTGATTCTCTCTGTATAAGAAGGGGCTCTTTTTACTTCTCCTTTTTAACGTTCCCATATATAACATCACGAAGACGTTATGGTTTATTTACAATATATTATATCCTACATAAAATGTGTATTAATTAAATTGGTTTAATACACTTTGTAATCTTACTTTAACAGTTTCCTTGCCTAAAAGGAAGATTGCGTTTGGTAATTCTGGTCCATGTGTTTCTCCTGTAGTTGCAACACGGATTGGCATAAACAATTTTTTACCCTTCGCACCTGTTTCCTTTTGTACCGCTTTAATCGCCTTCTTAATATGATCTGGTTCAAAGGCTTCTACATCATCCAATTGTGCTAGGAATGCTTCCATAACTGCTGGAACCTGCTCTTCTTTTAACACTTCTTGGCATTCCTCATTATAATCAATTTCTTCTTTAAAGAATAGCTCTGTTAATTCCACAATTTCAGCACCATAGCTTAATTGTTCTTTATACAATGCTATTAATTGTTTCGCCCATTCTTTTTGCTGTTCATCCATATTTTCAGATAGCTTACCCGCTTTTATTAAATGCGGCAAAGCCAAGTCAATAACACGGTCTAAATCCGCCGCTTTAATATATTGATTGTTCATCCACTTTAATTTAGCAGGGTCAAAAACAGCAGGAGATGTTGCTAATCGTTCCGGGTCGAAAATGTTAATAAACTCTTCTCGACTAAACAATTCCTCTTCCCCAACCGGAGACCAACCTAACATACCAATAAAGTTAAATAAAGCCTCTGGTAAATAACCTAAATCTGCATATTGCTCAATGAACTGTACAATACTTTCATCACGCTTACTTAACTTTTTGCGGTTTTCATTAACAATCAATGTCATATGACAAAATGTTGGCACTTCCCAACCAAACGCTTTATAGATCATCATTTGTTTTGGTGTATTGGAAATATGGTCTTCCCCACGTAAAACATGAGAAATTTCCATTAAATGATCATCAATGGCAACAGCAAAATTGTAAGTAGGAGTACCGTCTTTTTTCACCATAACCCAATCGCCAAAATCATCGGATTCAAAAGTGATTTTCCCTTTTACAATATCATGGAAAGTATACGTCTCATTTGCTGGCACACGAAAACGGATGCTTGGCTTTCTACCTTCTGAAACAAATTGCTCTTCCTGTTCTGGCGTTAGATTTCGATGTGCACCAGAATACCTTGGAAGTTGGCCCTTCGCCTTTTGCTCTTCTCTTTCCGCCTCTAACTCTTCTTCCGTCATATAACAACGGTAAGCAAGACCCTTTTCTAATAACTCATCCGCATACTTTTTATAAATATCCAGACGCTCCATTTGACGATATGGTCCGAAATCACCACCGACGTCAATGCTTTCGTCCCAATCCATTCCTAACCATTGTAAATATTTTAACTGACTAAGTTCTCCACCTTCAACATTACGCTTTTGATCTGTATCTTCAATACGAATGATAAATTTACCACCTGTACTACGAGCAAATAAATAATTAAATAATGCTGTTCTAGCATTCCCTATATGTAAGTGACCAGTTGGACTTGGTGCATACCGTACACGTACGTTTTTCGTCATAACTATCGCCATCCTTTTTTCTACGTATAAACTTTACATGTATTTTATCATTACTTTAATAGAAAACTAAATTTTTTCTAAAAGCACAACCGCTTGGGCTGCAATGCCTTCCTTTCTACCGGTAAAACCTAATTTCTCAGTAGTTGTTGCTTTCACATTAACTTGAGAAACTTCTGCTTGCAACAATTTTGCAATTACCTTTTGCATTTGTCCAATATATGGAGCCATTTTTGGGGCTTGCGCAATAATTGTACAATCAATATTTCCAAGCTTATACCCTTTTTCTACTACGATATTCCATACATGAGCAAGTAGCTTTTTGGAATCTGCATTTTTAAATTCAGGGTCTGTGTCTGGAAAATGCTTACCGATATCACCTTCACCAATAGCACCTAGGCATGCATCTGCTACTGTATGAAGCAACACGTCTGCATCTGAATGACCAAGCAAGCCTTTTTCATAAGGTATTTCAATCCCCCCAATGATGCAAGGCCTCCCTTCAACAAGCTGATGCACATCATATCCTGATCCAATTCTCATGCCTAATCCCCCTTTTGTATTCTCATTTTGTTCAAATAAGCTATTGGCCTTTTTAATATCCTCAGGAGTAGTTAATTTAAAATTATTGTAGCTACCTTCTACTACTTTAATAGGATGTCCCATTCTTTCCACCAGGGAAGCATCATCTGTCCCAAGGTATTCTTCTTCCATCGCAAGCTCATGGGCCTTTACGATAAGGGAATATTGAAACCCTTGAGGTGTTTGTGCAGCCCACAATAGATTACGATCTAGTGTTTTTAAAACTTCCCCATCCGTTGACTTAATGGTGTCTGTAACACGCGTTGCTAATACAGCAGCACCACTATTCTTCACCTCATCAACGAGAGCGTGAACTTTTTCTTTTTCCACAAACGGTCTTGCTCCATCATGGATTAATACAACACCATCTCCACGACATGCTTTTAGTCCATTAAAAACACTTTGCTGTCTTTCTTGTCCACCCACAACCACTTCCGCTACTTTTCGAATTGTATGTTGATTGAGTAAAGAGGTCATTTCTTCTTTTTCTAGCTTATTGACAACTAAATAAATGTTCGAGCATCGTTCATCATTCTCAAAAACATTTAACGTATGTATAATGAGCGGTTTGCCAGCAAAATGCAGAAATTGTTTGTTCCGATTTAATTTCATTCTTTTCCCAAGACCTGCCGCTACAACTACGACTTCATAATTATCCATTTTTATCCGCCTTTATCACCTTATCGCATACCTTTATAAAAAGTCTTTACAAAACAAAAGCGATAACAATAGGCTGTTATCACTTTTGCTTTTGTCTATATTATTATTCCTCTTTTACAATGCTTTTTCAAGTAATTTTGGTTTAGCAAAAATCATTCTTCCTGCTGAGGTTTGAAGAACACTGGTTACTAAAACATCGATTGTTTTGCCAATGTAATTTCTGCCTTCTTCCACAACAATCATTGTACCATCGTCTAAGTAGGCTACACCTTGTTTGTCTTCTTTCCCGTCCTTAATCACATGAACATTAAGTTCTTCTCCAGGTAAGACAACAGGTTTCACTGCATTTGCTAAATCGTTTATATTTAATACTTGAACATTTTGAAACTCACATACTTTATTTAAATTGAAATCATTTGTAACTAAAATACCGTCTAGTTTTTTCGCTAACTTTACTAACTTACTATCGACTTCCTGTACATCTTCAAAATCACCTTCATAAATTTGAACATCTACAGGAATTTCTTTTTGCATTCGGTTTAAAACATCAAGTCCACGTCTACCTCTGTTTCGTTTTAAAACATCAGATGAATCTGCAATATGTTGAAGTTCTTCTAATACAAATTGTGGAATAACCACGATTCCTTCCAAAAACCTAGTTTGACATATATCCGCAACACGACCATCAATGATAACACTTGTATCTAGAATTTTTGGCTTAATATGAAATGGTAGCTCTTTTTCATCATCTTCATCTGTCGGTTTTCGTTTTTCTTTCTTATTTGTGATGAGTAAGCTAACAAATTCATTACGACGCTTAAAGCCTACTTGTAATCCTAAGTAACCTAATACCACAGTTATGAAGGCTGGAAGTACTTGTGAAACTAGCTCAATTTGATTTTCTCTGAGCGGTAGAGTAATTAAGTAAGAGAGTATAAGACCGATCATCAACCCAATACAACCAAACAATAAATCTGCAACAGGTGCTTTTACTAACGTTTCCTCGACCCACTTAATAAAATTCACAAGGTAATCAACAAGCCAAAATGTAGAAAAAAATAATATAATAGCACCTAATACTGCTCCAATATATGGAGAAACAATCCATGACGGTGAATCAAAATTAACAAGTTTAAGTAATTCTGGAATATACAGATATCCAATAGTACCGCCGGCTATTACAATAAACAGCTGAATGATCTTTTTCAGCATACCAGTCACCTCCTTAATCATCAGTATTTCCAAAAATCAACATCATCATAAGCAAAATTTTTACAAATAATCATTTCATTTTACTAGGAATACTTTTCTTATTTACACATAACATTTCTTTTGTAGTTATTAATTATAACACCATGAATAAATGTAGTCAAAATAATAAACCGTTAATTGTAACACTTAAATTACATTATGTCAATTTTATTACAATATTGCATTTTTCATTTTTTTACCATAATAATATCGCTTTCTAATTGCCTAAGGATACCTTTAATGCCTCATGAACCGATTGGACACCGATAACTTCTATAGAGGATGGTGTCTTTATACCATTGACGTTTTTTTCAGGGACAATAGCTCTTCCAAATCCAAGCTTTGCGGCCTCATTTATTCTTTGTTCAATACGAGAAACCCGTCTTATTTCACCAGTTAATCCCACTTCGCCTATTAAGACATCGTTTGGGTTTGTTGGTTGGTCACGGAAGCTCGATGCAATACTTATAGCTACCGCTAGATCAATAGCGGGTTCGTCTAGCTTAACCCCTCCCGCTACTTTGACGTACGCATCTTGATTTTGTAGAAGAAGTCCTGCACGTTTTTCCAAAACAGCCATCAATAATGGCACTCTACTTTGATTCAATCCAGTTGCCATCCTACGTGGGTTACCAAAGCTAGTTGGAGATAAGAGCGCTTGTATTTCTACTAGAACAGGTCTAGTTCCCTCCATGGAAGCAACAATTGTTGAGCCCGCTACATTCGCTGATCTTTCCTCTAAAAACACTTCTGAAGGGTTTGTAACTTCGACTAGTCCCTCCTCTTTCATTTCGAAGATGCCCATTTCATTTGTACTACCAAAGCGATTTTTAACACTTCTTACAATACGGAAAGCATTGTGTCGTTCTCCTTCAAAATACAATACCGTATCCACCATATGTTCGAGTAATCTTGGACCAGCAATAGATCCTTCTTTGGTTACGTGGCCAACTACAAATATTGGGATATTATTGCTTTTAGCTATGCGCATTAATTCAGAGGTACATTCTCTTACTTGAGAGACACTCCCTGGAGCAGATGTAATCTCACTATGATAGACGGTTTGAATGGAGTCCACTACTACAAATGATGGTGACATTTTTATAATTGCATCCGCTATTTCTTGAATATTTGTCTCTGACATTACGTATAAATTATTTGATTTTATCGCTAAGCGGTCAGCACGTAGTTTCGTTTGTTTCACCGATTCTTCACCAGATATATAGAGTACATCTAAATCTTTTTCCGCTAATTGAGAGGATACTTGAAGTAATAAGGTTGACTTTCCAATACCTGGGTCTCCACCAATTAATACGAGGGAGCCTGGAACAATCCCTCCACCTAACACTCTATTTAATTCTTGACTACTAGTTGTAACTCGGTGTTCCGTTTCGGATACAATGCCTGTAATTGGTTCTGGTTTGCCTACTTTATGGCTTTCCCCCGTCATAAACGTGCTTCTACGTGTATTTTTTATTTCTTTCTCTTCTACTAATGTATTCCATTGATGACATGCTGTACATTTTCCCATCCATTTTGGTGATTCGTATCCGCATTCTTGACATACAAACTTTGTTTTCGCCTTCGCCATTGTTCGATCCATCCTTTTTACACTCTTCTTGTTTATCTATTAAAATTTGATTACAAATAACTTGCTGCAAATAACATTCCATTTTTCTCTATATCTATATTTTATTACCCTTCCAGCTCGTATTTTATCACGGTTTATACGAATCACTCATATATACATACGATTTTAATCTAGTTTTAGTTGCACCTTTTCTATTAATTAGTACTATCGTACCGGAAGAGAAGAAAAATCGGAAGGTACACACCTCCCGATTTTTTTCCTACTTTATAGTGTATTTTTCAATTTCACGCATTACTTTACTATAATTTGACCTTCCTCATCTACATCAATATACACTTTTTGTCCTTTTTTAATTGTACCTTTTAACAATTCCTCTGACATTAGATCTTCTATGTGCTTTTGAATAGATCTCCGTAAAGGTCTTGCACCATATTCTAAATCTGTACCTTCTGAAGAGATTTTATCAATTGCTTTAGTGGACACATCAAACTCCAAATCCTGTTCTTTCAGTCGTTTTTGTAGTTGTTCAATCATTAGTGTCACAATTTCATTTAAATGCTTTTGTTCTAATGAATGGAACACAATTGTTTCGTCAATTCGGTTTAAAAATTCAGGACGGAATGCTTTTTTCAATTCATCCATAACCTTTGACTTCATTGCTTTAAAGTCTTGGCTTTCATCCCCAAGAGTAAATCCAACATATTTATTTCGTTTTAATTCTTGAGCACCTACGTTTGATGTCATAATTAATACGGTATTTCGGAAATCTACCGTTCTACCCTTGGAATCGGTTAAGCGGCCATCCTCTAACACTTGAAGCAGGATATTAAACACTTCTGGATGCGCCTTCTCAATTTCATCAAGCAAGACAACAGAGTAAGGCTTTCTTCTAACTTTCTCGGTTAATTGTCCACCTTCCTCATATCCTACATACCCTGGAGGTGACCCAACAAGTCGAGAAGTAGAATGTCTCTCCATATATTCGGACATATCAATTCGAATCATTGCATCTTCATCACCAAACATAGCATTCGCTAATGCTCGAGCTAATTCCGTCTTCCCAACCCCAGTAGGACCTAAGAAAATAAAGGAACCAATGGGACGTTTTGGATCTTTCAATCCTGCTCGCGCACGACGTATAGCTCTCGATACTGCTTTCACTGCTTCATCTTGACCAATCACTTGACCGTGCAAGATTTCTTCTAAATTAAGTAGGCGTTCACTTTCATCCTTTGCTAGCTTAGAAACTGGAACACCAGTCCAAATGGATACAACCTTCGCAATATCCTCTACCGTTACTTCAGAGCTTTCTTGACCTTGTTTTTCCTTCCATTCATCCTTTGTTTTTTCAAGGTTCTCTCGTAAACGTTGCTCATTATCTCGAAGTGATGCAGCTTTTTCAAATTCCTGACTTTGTACAGCTGCATCCTTTTCTTTACGAACTTCTTCTAATTTTTGCTCCAGCTCTTTTAAATTTGGTGGTGTTGTGTAGGAACGTAATCTCACTTTAGAAGCCGCTTCATCTATTAAATCAATCGCTTTGTCTGGTAAGAAACGATCTGTGATATAACGATCAGAAAGTTTTACTGCTGCTTCAATCGCGTCATCTGTTATGGTAACGCGATGGTGTGCCTCATAACGATCTCGTAATCCTTCCAAAATTTGAATCGATTCGTCTAAATTTGGTTCATCTACCTGAATTGGTTGGAAGCGACGTTCAAGCGCTGCATCTTTTTCAATATACTTTCGATACTCATCTAAAGTGGTAGCTCCAATACATTGTAACTCGCCTCTAGCTAATGCTGGTTTTAAAATATTCGATGCATCAATGGCACCCTCTGCACCACCAGCACCAATTAAAGTGTGTAGCTCATCAATAAATAAAATAATATTTCCCGCTTGGCGAATCTCTTCCATCACTTTTTTCAGACGATCTTCAAACTCACCACGATATTTTGTTCCAGCTACAACAGTCCCCATATCTAGTGTCATGACCCGTTTATCTCGTAAAATTTCAGGAATTTCGTTATTTACAATTTGCTGGGCTAATCCTTCCGCAATTGCCGTTTTCCCAACACCTGGTTCCCCTATTAATACTGGATTGTTCTTCGTACGTCGACATAATACTTGAATAACACGTTCAATTTCTTTACTACGACCAATTACTGGATCGATTTGATCTTCTCTTGCAATAGCAGTTAAATCGCGTGCAAGAGAATCTAATGTTGGTGTATTAGCATTAGAGGACTGTCTACCGCCTCTTTGACTTGTAGTAGACTCATTGCTACCTAAAAGCTGTAATACTTGTTGACGAGCTTTATTTAAGCTTACACCGAGGTTATTTAGGACTCTTGCAGCAACACCTTCTCCTTCACGAATTAAACCTAACAGGATATGCTCTGTTCCAACATAGGAATGTCCTAGTTTTCTCGCTTCATCCATGGAAAGCTCAATAACCTTTTTCGTACGAGGTGTATAGTGAATATTTTGAGTCGCTTTTTGACCCGTACCGATAAGCTGTTCTATTTCCGATTGAATTTTATCTGCAGCTACATCCAACGAATTTAGTGCCTTTGCAGCTATCCCTTCCCCTTCTCTTACAAGACCTAAAAGGATATGCTCCGTCCCAATATTATTATGTCCAAGACGCATTGCTTCTTCTTGTGCTAAAGCTAATACTTTTTGCGCTCTTTCTGTAAATCGCCCAAACATCATAGTTTTGTACCTCCTTAATCGATATCCATGTTTAAACGTTCTCGAATTAATGTTGCTCTTCTTATATCTCTTTCTTCTGGTGATAAAGTATTCTTCGCATAGTTTTGTAAGAATCCTGGCTGGGTTAACACGATGAGTTCATTTAAAATGCTCTTTGAAACGTTGTTAATAATCCCCAAATCAATACCTAACCTAACATCAGATAGGCATTTAGCTGCTTCTTTCGATTGAATAATTCTACTATGCAAAAGTACTCCGTAAGAGCGGAAAATTTTATCTTCTAGCCATAATCCAGATTCATGTTGAATCCTACTTCTAGCATTTCTCTCCTGCTCCACGATTTGGGATACTACACTGATTAAATCCTCGACAATATCCTGTTCGGATTTACCTAACGTAATTTGGTTGGATATCTGAAATATATTTCCTAAAGCTTCACTACCCTCTCCATATATTCCTCTAACCACTAATCCTAATTGGTTTATTGCAGGGATAATTCGATTTAAATGTTGAGTCATTACCAAAGCTGGAAGATGTACCATAACGGAAGCTCTTAATCCTGTACCAACATTAGTAGGACAACTCGTTAAATATCCTCTATGTTCATCAAAAGCATAATGGATGTTCTCTTCTAGTAAGTCATCAAACTTCAAAGCATGATCTAAGGCTTTTTCTAATTGAAAACCTGGATAATATAGCTGGATACGTATATGATCTTCCTCATTAATCATGATCGATATTTGTTCATTTTGAGAAATCATTGCCGCACCACTATCTTTATTTTCAGCAAGATTTGGACTAATTAGATGTTTTTCTACTAATACCCTTTTTTGGATATGATCTAAACCTGACATTGCGACTAGCTCTAAATCTTTGAAGTCACCATAGCTGTTATGCTCAAAGTAATCTTTAAATACTTTCGTAACTTTCTGTAAGGATTCCTTATCCGCAACAATTGGAAAAGGGATATCTCTAAAATTTCGAGCTAATCGAATACGGCTACTCAAAACAATATCACTATCTGGCCCTTCTTCCTTTAACCACGGACTAACTGCATCGTTGATAAAGCCTTGTAATGACATTATGCTTCACCACCCTTGTCACCACTTATTTGCTTCTCTAAATTCTTGATTTCATCCCGAAGTTTCGCAGCCTCTTCAAATTTTTCACTTTCTATCATTTGCTGCAATTTATATCTCAACATTTCGATATTTCGTTTCACATGAAGACTTCCACCCTGCCGCTTTGGAATCTTCCCTTCGTGTTTTGTGTTCCCACTATGAACCTTACGAAATATTGGATTGAGGCGATCATTAAATGTTTTATAACATTCTGCACAACCAAATTTACCAACATTGGCAAATTGCTGATAAGTCATGCCACAAGACTCACATTTTAATTGTTCTTTAGGTGAAGTGTAATCTGTTGATTGAGTCCCACCTAACGGGTGCGTAGAATCAAAGTTAAAAAGACCGGATAACAAGTTATGGAAGGTAAAGCTCTGCTTATTATGGTCCATATATCCTTTATCCTGCGCACATTGTTCACAAAGATGAACTTCGGTTTTATTCCCATTAATAATTTGAGTAAAATGAACCGTCGCAGGTCTATTATGGCATTCTTGACATTCCATAAAATATCCCTCCTTTATTTATACTTTAATACTTCTAGCATCGCCTTCATCAGCTTTGCTCTTAGTTCATCTCTAGCAGGTAAAGGAATCGAGATTACGTTACGGTCCATAACACTTACCATTAATTTCGCTTCACGATTCGTGATAATTTCTTCTTCCAATAGACGTTCAATTATGTGAAGACTTGCCTGCTGAGAAATTTCATGTTTGATTAACGTGATAATGTGATCAATTAACTCCATTTTTGTTTGGGGTTTTACTTGAATAATACGTATATAACCTCCACCACCACGTTTACTTTCAACGATATATCCTTTTTCAACTGTAAAACGTGTATTGATCACATAATTAATTTGCGAGGGGACACATTGAAAACGATCAGCAATTTCACTGCGCTTTATTTCGATAGCATTTTGGTTACTTGTTTTCATCACTTCTTTTAGATACGTTTCAATAATGTCAGATATATTTTTCATACCGTCCCTCCTCCTTTTTATTAAGTATGTGAATGTCTTTGACTTTGACTATCTTTGACTTTGTTACTTATTATACTCACAATATCTCTTGTTGCAAACATTTTGCCTTTTACTTTATTAAAAATTTTACCGTTACAGTTATTTAAAAAAACCCTATTGCCTTATCATCATTGACAAAAGGGTAGCATTATATATTTATTTTTTTTCAAAAACGTAATTTACATGCTCTAGTTGTGATAAATAGTGCAATAAATCCTTTTGATTAATATGTTGTCCACTATCTAGTTCAATAAAAAGATGACGATCGTCTTCTTTCTCATTCTCTATTTCTAATCTTCTTATATTTAATTGCATTTCTTCAAATACATTTAATATTTCAATAAGCTGTGCATTTTTCTTCAATTTCAATTCAATATATCGTTCTCCCTTACCTCTTGAAAATAGTTTATCTTCTATATGGTTTAGAAAAATTAAACTTAATAACACAACGATAGTCGTTAAGACTGCAATGGAATATAACCCTGCTCCTATTACGAGTCCAAGACCAGCCACTACCCATATAGATGCAGCTGTCGTTAAACCTTTTATTGTCATTCTATGTACCATGATGGTTCCAGCACCTAAAAACCCTATTCCACTAATTACATAGGAAGGTATTCGTGCGGGATCAAAACGAATAATATCAAACTTTTCTAAGTACTGATCGAAACCATATAAGGATAACAGCATCATTAAACAAGAGCCAACACCAACTAATATATGGGTACGAAACCCTGCGGAGTGGTTTTTTAATTCCCGCTCAAAACCAATAATTCCACATAGCATTACTGCAAAAATAATTCGAAATGTCATCGTGTCAAAATCATTACCTAACCATTTAGTTATTTCCTCCATAGCTATTTCCCCTCGTATGACGAATTTTTATGATTTCCGTATTATAGCATGCTTCGATTAAAAAGATTGTCAAAACTAGATACTTTTTCTTTGATGTTTATAATCATAGCGTTTATGTTCTACTTCTATTTTATGATTACTATTTCCTTTTATTTCTTTAAGAGCAATATCCTCGTATTGCTTTTCAAATTTTATCTTTTTTAAACACAAAAAAAGCCAAGGAGAATATCTCCTTGACTTCTTGCCTAGCAATGTCCTACTCTCGCAGGGGAAACACCCCAACTACCATCGGCGCTGAAGAGCTTAACTTCTGTGTTCGGAATGGGAACAGGTGTGACCTCTTCGCCATCACCACTAGACTTACAGGATGTAAGTCGT
>NZ_OEQK01000009.1 GCF_900240405.1 Salirhabdus sp. Marseille-P4669 | reverse complement strand
CATCCAAAAGTATTATCCGGTATTAGCTCCGGTTTCCCGAAGTTATCCCAGTCTTACAGGCAGGTTGCCCACGTGTTACTCACCCGTCCGCCGCTCGTTCCACAAGCGCACGCCCCGAAGGGCGATTGCTTGCTTCCCGCGCTCGACTTGCATGTATTAGGCACGCCGCCAGCGTTCGTCCTGAGCCAGGATCAAACTCTCCAATAGATTGTTTGATTAAAGCTCATAAATAGTAAATGGTAATGTAAATTACCGAATTGACGTACTGGTTGTTTTGTTCAGTTTTCAAGGTTCAAATAACCATTAATTTTGTAATGGTGGGCCTGAGTGGACTCGAACCACCGACCTCACGCTTATCAGGCGTGCGCTCTAACCAGCTGAGCTACAGGCCCATTATATAATGGAGCGGGTGATGGGAATCGAACCCACGACATCAGCTTGGAAGGCTGAGGTTTTACCATTAAACTACACCCGCATATATGAAATTGAATGGTCGGGAAGACAGGATTCGAACCTGCGACCCCATGGTCCCAAACCATGTGCTCTACCAAGCTGAGCTACTTCCCGGACAAATGGCGCGCCCGAGAGGAGTCGAACCCCTAACCTTTTGATCCGTAGTCAAACGCTCTATCCAATTGAGCTACGGGCGCATGTTTTTTAGCGACAATAAATATCATAACACGTTTCAATAATTAACGCAAGAGTTTTTTAAAACTTTGCGATGCGGCCGAGAGGATTTGAACCTCCACGGGATAAACTCCCACTAGGCCCTCAACCTAGCGCGTCTGCCGTTCCGCCACGACCGCAAATCATTGTGGTGCGGGTGAAGGGACTCGAACCCCCACGTCGTAAGACACTAGATCCTAAGTCTAGCGCGTCTGCCAATTCCGCCACACCCGCAAAATGGTGAGCCATGCAGGATTCGAACCTGCGACCCTCTGATTAAAAGTCAGATGCTCTACCAACTGAGCTAATGGCTCAAAACGTACATTTCATATTTATCTTCTTTTCCATTTTTCTACTCATCGAAAAAGACAAAAAAATTAAGCAAACCATAACATTACATTCGGCTTGCGTTAATATAATGGCTGGGCCACCAGGATTCGAACCTGGGCATGACGAGACCAAAACCCGTTGCCTTACCGCTTGGCTATGGCCCAACAAATGGCGGTCCGGACGGGACTCGAACCCGCGACCTCCTGCGTGACAGGCAGGCATTCTAACCAACTGAACTACCGGACCTTATTGTTATTTAAATAGAATAGGAAAGCAAATGACCCGTACGGGATTCGAACCCGTGTTACCGCCGTGAAAGGGCGGTGTCTTAACCACTTGACCAACGGGCCATTATAATAATGGCGGAGAAGGAGGGATTTGAACCCTCGCGCCGCTTACGCGACCTACACCCTTAGCAGGGGCGCCTCTTCAGCCACTTGAGTACTTCTCCATCTGGCTCCACCGGTAGGATTCGAACCTACGACCGATCGGTTAACAGCCGATTGCTCTACCACTGAGCTACGGTGGAATAACAATAAAGTTACATATATTAAATTAAAAACGCGACGATAAGTATGATACAATACTTTTTATGTTTTGTCAACATCACAAAAGAATTTTTTCGAACAATTTTTTAGACTCAAAAACATCTTTTGTTCGTCGGCTTATTTAATTTACCATGCATGTACATTTTCGTCAACATTTTTTAGTGATTTTTCACAGCCATTTTATACCAGTGTTTGTAGGTTAAACACTTTTTAACTTTCCCATACATCTACCACATCGGTATCGGGTTATATTGACTCTTCTAACGCGATGGAAGATTGCTCCGCATGCACTACATTTGTACGAATACTTCCCTCTATTTTTCATAGACGGCAACGATTTACAATGTCGTGGAGAATTCGTTTGCTTTAACAACTCCCTAAAATCTGCATCCCGATGTTGATATCCCTTCCCCTCAATATGGAGATGATAATGACATAACTCATGTTTGATTATCCCAATTAATTCTTCTATCCCTAATTCGCTTAAATACTTTGGATTAATTTCAATTATTCTCCTGGAGGGAATATATCTACCACCAGTTGTTCTTAATCTATTATTAAATACCGCCTTATCTATAAACAGCTTACCAAAATGCTTTAACGATAATTCTTTTACCAAATTTAATAATTCTTCATTATTCATATGCTAACACCAGTATCTTTTTTATATACATTTTACCTATATTCTCCTTTATGAACAAGGTTCAAGAATCGTAATTACGTAAAGTTCAAGCAACTTCTATAACTCAGAATGAAAAATATAAAAACAAACCTTCCAAGAACACTAAGCTCTCGGAAGGTTTTTACTTTACTTCTATATAATACATCTAAACCATACAAGCTACCCTGCATATACTATATCATAACGAATCTTATTATTAGGAGGGGATAAAAATGCCGAACTGGTTACTTAATCAAATGGAAGCAGCTTTCCGTTCCAAAGATCTATATCAAATAAAGCTTTTAAACCAGTGTTGGTTTTTTTATCAAAAGCGATTTTTGTCTCAATAATATTAGGCTGGCGAGATCATGGTTAAAGCAATCCGTTCTCTTTTTACATCTACATCATCCACCCATACTGTAACAATGTCTCCAACTGACACTACAGATAATGGATGCTTTACGAATTGATTTGACATTTTAGATATATGCACCAACCCATCTTGCTTTACTCCAATATCGACAAATGCTCCGAAATCAACTACATTCCGCACAGTACCTTGTAACTCCATTCCTTTTTCTAAATCTTCCATAGATAGAACATCCTTTTTCAATAGCGGCTTAGCAATGTCATCTCTAGGGTCACGATTCGGTTTTTCTAATGACTCAATAATATCCTTTAATGTCGGAATTCCGAGTTCTAATTCCGTTGCCATTTCTTCTAAATGAATGTTTTGGAGACCATTGATTAATTGCTCTTTTCCTAAATCATCTGTCGAAAGGCCCAATTTCATTAACAATTCTTTCGCTTTTGGATAGCTTTCTGGATGAATAGGTGTTCCATCTAATGGTTCTTTACCATCCATTATACGCAAAAATCCAATTGCTTGTTCATATGTCTTTGCACCGAGGCGCGGGACTTTTTTCAATTGCTTTCGGTCAACTATTTTTCCATTTTCATCTCGAAACTTCACAATATTATTGGCCACTGTTTTGTTAAGTCCTGATACATATTGAAGCAAAGATGAAGATGCAGTATTCACATTTACTCCTACCTGGTTAACAACTGTTTCTACTACAAATGTTAAGGACTCACTTAATTTTTTTTGACTAACATCATGTTGATATTGTCCAACCCCAATTGACTTCGGATCTATTTTAACTAACTCACTTAGTGGATCTTGCAAACGCCGTGCAATGGAAACCGCACTTCTTTCTTCTACTTGTAGCTCTGGAAATTCTTCTCTCGCTAGCTTAGAGGCAGAGTAAACACTAGCACCCGCTTCATTTACAATAATATAAGAAACATTTAAGCTATGTTTTTGAATCATTTCCGACACGAATTGTTCCGTCTCCCTTGAAGCAGTTCCATTTCCAATTGCGATAACTTCAACAGGATAGTTTTCCATAAAGCGGAGGAATATTTTCTCCGCGCCAGCTTTATCATTTTTGGGTGCTGTTGGATACATAACATCAATTTCTTGCATTTTTCCTGTTTCATCAACTACTGCTAATTTACATCCTGTACGATACGCTGGGTCTACACCTAAAACCGTTTTCCCTTTCAATGGTGGTAGAAGCAATAAGTTCCGTAAATTCTTCGCGAACACACTTATAGCATGCTCCTCTGCCTCTTCCGTTAAAGTAGTTCGAATTTCCCGTTCAATTGATGGTTCGATTAACCGTTTATAACCATCGTGTATTGCCTCTTCTAATAAAGCGCGAATAGGCTCATTCGGGTTCTTCATCACATGGTTCGTAATGTAGCTGATGATTTTTTCCTCTGGAGCTTGAAGGGAAACTTTCAAAATTTCCTCCTTTTCTCCACGGTTCACCGCTAATACACGATGGGATGCAACCTTACGAATAGGTTCTTGATATTCGTAATACATCGTGAAAATGCCTTTTTCGTCTTTTTCCTCATCTTTCACCTTCGTTTGAAGAATCCCATGATCAAACGTTTCTTTACGTATCTTCTCTCTAAATTTAGGGTCATCCGATATCCATTCGGCAATAATATCATTGACACCTTGCAATACATCCTCCGTCGTGTGTAATTCGTTTTCGTCAGACAAATACTTCTTTGCTTCGGTATCTAAATCCATATTATCTTGAAGCCAAACAGCTTTAGCTAAAGGCTCTAAACCTTTTTCCTTCGCGATGGTAGCTCTTGTTCTACGTTTTTGCTTATACGGTCGATATAAATCCTCCACCTTTTGAAGCTTGTCCGCCGCTCCAATTTCTTGTTTGAGTTCATCGGTTAATTTCCCTTGTTCTTCAATCAAACGAATAACTTCATCTTTCCGCTTGCTTAACTGTAAACCATATTGATAATTCTCTTCTATATCTTTAATTTGAACTTCATCTAATCCACCTGTTTGCTCCTTACGATAACGAGCGATAAAAGGGACTGTATTTCCCTCATTTAATAAATGAATTACCTTTTGAATCGTATGTACCGGAATTTTAATATTCCTACTAATAGATTGGATAATTTGCATTTCCGCATTTACTTCACTCAAATCATTTCCTCCTTGCAAGCCTTCTTAACAGCATCACTGCTATGTTTTTATTTTACCAAAGTATTCTTTGAAAATCCTTTTCCATTCCAACCTGTAATCAAAAAGAAAAAAGGCCTTCTGAATGGAAGACCTTTTATTTATATTTTAACACAATTAATGTTGTATCATCTTTTTCATCGGTTTGTTTATGAATACCTTCATAATATTTAACAATATGGTCAATATTGCCAAGGTACTTCGTTTGTTTTAGTAATTCCTTATCTTTTACACCATCTGAATACATTAAAAATACTTGACCTGGTTCTATATCTCCATTTGTAATATGAAACGGATGCTTCCCCCCAGACAAGTATCCATAAGTTGGTACAGACTTCACTTGTTGTCCATTCGGGGAAATCGATACAATTCCTATATTTCCAATTGAGGTTAAAGCATACGTACTGGTATCAAGATCTATCATCAAGATACCAATAACAGCTCCCCTTTTATCCATTAGTTTGTTATTGCAATTCGCAATAATTTCTTCCATTGATGCTAGCGGATTATGCTGAACGACCTCTACTACTGCTGCAGAGGATTCTTTTGCCATTTTACCGCTCCCCAGACCATCCGCAAGTACACATATAAATTTGGAATCTTTCTCAATAGTGAAGAAGCTATCACCACAACAGAAATTACCTTGTTTCGCTTGTTGAAATACCGCTACATCAATACGTTTTTTATTGGTACTCAAAATAAAACCTCCGGACTCTCTGATTGAAGGGCATCTCTTAATTTCAATAACGCTCTTCTTTGTAGCCGTGAAACATGCATTTGTGATATTCCGAGATGTTCCCCAGTTTCTTTTTGACTCATACCTTGAAAAAATGTACAACGCAAAATTTTTCGTTCTTGCTCAGACAATAGCGGCATTAGCTTTCCTAATAGTAATTTAAAGTCAACTTGCTTATAACCTTCATCCTGCGAGCCAATGAGGTCCATAATAGTAACTTCTCCACCATTTGAATCCGCTTCTAATTTGCGATCAAACGATAAAGCATGATAGCTTTGGCCCATTTCCATAGCTTCTAGCACTTCTTCTTCAGATACCTTTAAAAAATCTGCAATGTCTTTAATGGATGGTGATGTTTGAAGTTCGTTTGTTAACTGCTCTACTGCTTTTTTAATTTTGGGGCTTAATTCTTTTATTCTACGAGGAACATGGACACTCCATGTTTTATCACGTATATACCTTTTTATTTCTCCCAATATGGTTGGGATAGCAAACGATTCAAATGTTTTACCTAGGGTTGGATCGTATCTTTTTATTGCTGCCATCAATCCGACCATGCCAACTTGTATTAAATCTTCATGGATTGTAGCATTTTTAGCATATTTTTTTGCGATAGCTTTAACGAGATCTTCATACTGAAATACAATTTGTTCTTGTAGCTTTTCGTTATTAGGGTTTCTTTTAAGGTCTAAAAACCATCTATGGACTTCATCATCTTTATTATGGTGATGTTGAGATTTGGTCGTCATTACGGCCCACCTCATTTTTGGGGAGAAACTTCGTCATTGTTACTATTACTCCACTATCATTCTGTATATCTACTTTGTCCATTAATGCCTCGATTAAATGCAACCCAAATCCACCTTCCCTAAGGTTACGGATCATTTCTTTTGGATTTGCCGTATTCATAACCGTTTTCTTCTTAGTTATATCGAAGCTTTCTCCACAATCGGCTACAACTGTCTCCAATCGATCTTCATACATGGAAAAGTTAACTAATACCTCACCCTCATGATCCTTACGATAAGCATGTTGAACCGTATTCGTTATCGCTTCTGAAATCGCAATCTTTAAATCTTCAATTGCCTCAAAATGAAATCCAAGTCTATTAGCAATCCCAGAAACAGTTAGTCGAACGATACCGACAAACTCTGGTTTTGCAGGTATTTTCATCTCTACGGAATTAAGTGGCTGTACCATTACATCCCACCTCTAATAGTACTCTCTATCTGAAACACTTCTTTTAAACCCGTAATATCAAATAAACGATATACTCTCTCTTGTAGATTACATAAAACTAGTTCACTATTATTTTCTTTCGTTGATTTCAATCCACTAATTAGGGCACCTAATCCAGTACTATCCATATAAGTAACCTTTTCTAGGTCTACCTTAATTAGCGAGCCCTCTTTTTTCGTGAGCTTTAACAGCGCCTCTTTTAAATTTGGTGCTGTATATACATCTATTTCACCTGAAAGCTTAACTTCAGGATTGTGGTCTTCATTAGAAACATGAATCGTTAAGTTCATGTTATATGAACCCCCTTTTGAAAAATCCTCTTTATTTGTTCATTCCCTCTTTGTTAATTTTCTAAACAACGAATTTTCTATTATTTGTTCCTTTTGATCACAATTAATGTAAAATCATCACACAACTCAAAATCCTGCAGTCGTTCAAAGTGCTGAAACACATTCTTTACAAGCACTTCCGGATGCAGGTCTTTATATCGCTGAAGCACTTCAATGACTTCTTCCCGTTCGATAAAATATTGACCCCTTCTACATTCTGTTACACCATCCGTAAGAAGAACGATCATATCCCCTATTTCTAATTTCCTTGTAAACCTTTCATAGTTTGCGTTTTTCTTTACACCAAGCACAATCCCTTTTGCTGTTATTTCCTCAAAGGTTCCGTCTTTTGCAGAATAGAAAAAGCCTGGCTCATGACCTGCGGAGGAATACGAAAAGTGATGAGACTTTTGATCATAAAAGCCATAAAACATTGTAATAAACATACCAGATTCGATGTTTGCCTCGACAACACGGTTTAATAATTTCAATATGGCGTCTGGTTGAACTAACGTGTCCGGAAAACTATCTAATGCATACTTAATCATCGACATACAAAGAGCCGCCGGTATACCTTTACCAATAATATCGGCTACAGCAACACCAACGTTCCCATCAGAATCTTGAATAAAATGATGATAATCCCCGTTCATAATTTTAGCCGGTACTGAAATAGCACCAACCTCCAAATCATCCAATTTCGGAATACTTGTATCCAAAAGGGTTTTCTGCATTTTCGCCGCAACATCAATTTCGGACTTCAATTCTCTTTGTCTCTCTCTTAAAACTTGAAATTCCTGATGAGCAATGCCGTAGGAAATCATTGTTTGCAATAAAAAATCTAGCGAAAGTCGCATTTCCTTAGACAAGTCAGGATATAGATTTAATAGAGATTCGATATGTAATTGCACAATCTCGTCAGGAGAGAAGTCCTTCTGTAAGGACTCTTTGCTAAACTGATCCGCTTTATAAAGCGCTTCTTCATCTTCCGTCATTATATATTGTTTGAGTAATTTTATGTATTTCTCCAAATGTAAGCGCACCCTCCCTTTCGAAAAATAACGCTACCTATATATTTTATCAAGCTATTATATTCTTATTATGTAAAAACCTATTTAACTTCGGAACCATTTGATTATTTTTACTGTAGTTCCCTTACCATATTCAGATTCTAAATCAAAAAAATCCATCAAGCGTTTCACCCCAGGTAGACCTGCTCCTAATCCCCCTGATGTGGAGTAGCCGTCCTGCATCACTTTACCGATATCTTTTATCCCCGGACCATCATCGATAGCTGTAATCTCAATCCCTTTGCGTCCCATCTCTTCTACAACATTAAAACAAATCCGCCCATTTTCAGCGTATAAGTAAACATTTCTCGCTAGCTCCGATATGGATGTAGCGATTCTTGCCTGATCCACTGAACCAAATCCTATTTGTTTTGCAATATCCCGTCCATATTGTCTAGCCCCAACTATATCCCACTCTTTTTTTATTGGTATACAGGACTCGAAGTTCATTTGTGTTATTCCTCCAATTCCTGTTTAAGTTTAATCAATCCTTGCTCTAAATTGAGCGCAGTCGGGACATTATTAAGGTGTATTCCTAACTCGATTAACGTCATTGCTACAGCAGGTTGTATACCAGTTAAAACGACTTTTGTTCCCATTAACCCAGACATGGAAACAACATCGCCTAATATTTTCGCAATATAGGAATCGACAATTTCAACAGAGGTTAAATCAATTACAACACCAGTGGAGCCGGTTTCATGGATTTTTTGTAATAAATCTTCTTGAAATTCCACTGCAGTTTGATCATCTAGTTCTACTTGAATAGATACTAGTAAATAATGATGTAACTTTAAAATAGGAATTCTCATCTAATTACCCCTTACTCAATGAATCTATTATTTGTTCTATCTCTTTCTCTTCATTTTTGATTGTTGAAATGGTACGACCTGTTAGTTGTAAAGCCGCATTAAATCCTTTACGTAAAGAGCTTTTCGTTGGGAATCTTGATAAATCGATACCTAAATTCACAATGGTTTGTGCAATTTCAGGTCGTATACCTACTAAAATACAGGTTGCTCCTACTAAACGAACAGCCTCTGCAGCTTGTATAATATGATGCGCCACCATTGTATCCACAACCGGGACACCTGTGATATCGATTAAAACAACCTCAGAGTTATGCTTCATCGTACCATCAAGTAGGTTTTCCATGATTAATTTTGCTCTTTCTGTATCAATTGTACCTATTAACGGCATAACTGTAATCCCGTCAATAACCGGAATTAGCGGAGCCGATAATTCTTGAAGTGCAATCTTCTGAAGTGCAACTGTATGTTCCCAGCTTCCTGAATATTCACTTACTAAATAGTTAATAACTGGGTCAATCCAACGATCTACACTCTCCAACACACCGGAGAAATATTCTCTGCTTGTTTCCTCTGATTTTTCCAGAATAAAATTGATTGTTATTCTACGAAAAGATTGTAGTCCA
This sequence comes from Salirhabdus sp. Marseille-P4669, assembly GCF_900240405.1. Classification (GTDB taxonomy): domain Bacteria; phylum Bacillota; class Bacilli; order Bacillales; family Alkalibacillaceae; genus OEQK01. The sequence goes on along the minus strand of NZ_OEQK01000009.1, from coordinate 167,857 downwards.
TTTGTAATATAATTAAGTGGCCACCCTAGCTTTATCAACCGCTCAGAAAAATTAGCTAGTTCTGCTGTTTTCCCCTTTTTTTCAACGCTTCCAAAAATCACGTCTAGAAATTCTTTATTTGTTGTATCAAGTAGTTGATTGGTTACATCAGCAACTCTACGAATATTTTCAAGATCATTATTTAACGACAACCATTGTTCCGTAATCTCTGTACGGTTCTCCAATACAATTTGTTGTAAAACTTTATCCACCAAATTATACCTCCTAAATAAAGCAATATCTTAGAAAAACACATACTCTCTCTAATAGTACCATTTATCTGTTAATTAATCTAAAAATTGAGTCAATTAATTAAAAAGAAAAGCTACTCCAACTAGTAAGAGTAGCTTTAAAAGTCTATAAGTCCGAGACTAATTTGTAAAGCTTCATCGACTCGCTTCATTAATGTCTCATCTAGATGTGTAATTTTATCCGTAAGTCGTTGCTTATCAATTGTTCTAATTTGTTCTAGTAGGACTACGGAGTCACGTTCAAACCCATACTTTTCAGCATCAATTTCTACATGGGTTGGTAATTTCGCTTTCTGTATTTGCGCAGTAATTGCCGCAACTATACAGGTTGGGCTAAATCGATTGCCAATATCATTTTGAATGACAAGTACCGGACGAACGCCACCTTGCTCAGATCCTACAACAGGAGATAGATCTGCAAAAAAGACGTCGCCTCTTTTTACTATCAATAACTACACCCCACTCACTAAGCGTTCCAGGGTGTTTTCTGCCTCTTCTTCCGCTTGGAATGCTTCGGAGGCAATATTTAGATTAATCTTAGCCATTTCTACATAACCACGGCGCATAGACTCTCGTATATCTCGCTTTTTCTTTTCATGCAAGTACATTTTTGTTGCTTGATATATCAAGTCGTTTCGGTCGCAATCCTCACTCTTCCCCAAATTGTCTAACTCCCTTAATACGTTTTCTGGTAGCTTAATTACAATTTCTTGTGAACTCTCGGACACAACATACACCTCCACCATGCTTTACCTGACAAAAGTATAAATTCCCTTTAATCATAACACGCTGATTATTGCATTGCAAAAGCTATATTCAAGATTTCGCCTTACGGAAGAAATTGCCACTTCTTAAATAGATAATAATGAAAATAGAGTGCGCTTTAAGACATTTTTATATTTATTCCAATTCTACACATTTATGCTTCCATTTAAACAAAAACTTCTATTTTAACACGATATTTTCCACTGCAACCTGGATTTCACCACTTTTATAAATCCTTGGAACTCTTGAGGTTATCGTACACGGCACCTCATAATTAATGGTATCTAATTTATCTGCTATCTCATCCATTGTAATTTCGCTTTCCTCTTGTTTTCCAATTAACGTCACTTTAGTCCCAACAGGATAAGCGTTATCTAGTCGTACCATAAATTGATCCATACAAATACGACCAACGATTGGCATTCTCTTGTCATTCACTAATACTTCGGCGCCTTGTAATTTCCGAATCCAACCGTCTGCATAGCCTAAAGGAACGGTACCAATCCACATATCTGTATCAGCTTGAAAGGTTCGTCCATAGCTAATGTATTCGCCTGTTCTCACCTTTTTTACATGTACAAGTCGACTATGTAATGAAAAAGCAGGTTCTAGTTGAAATGGCTCTTCCTTTTTCACAACGCTAGAAGGATAAAGGCCATACATACTTATTCCGTAGCGCACTCCATCGAAAACTTGACTCGGAAACCGCATACCAGCTGCACTATTATCAGCATGTATAAATGTATTTCCCTTTACTTCATCTCTAAAAACTTCTACCAGCTTGTGAAACTGGTGTTGTTGCTCCTTATAATACGCAATATCTTCTTCATCCGCAGTTGCATAATGGGTAAACATACCTCCTACATGAAAGTAGTTCGAATCTAAAGATGCAAGTACATCCCTTAATTCCTCTACACTTTTCACTCCAATTCGACCCATCCCTGTATCTGCTTTTATATGTACGGATAATTTATTACTATTTAAATACGTCATCGCGTCCCGAATCCAATCACTTTGGAAAACAGTTAAAGTAATGTCGTTTTTGGCTGCAATATCAGCCACATCTGGACGTACCCAACCAAGAACTAGGATAGGCGCTTTTATTCCAGCGTGTCTAAGCTTTAGCGCCTCATCTAATAGTGCGACCGCTAATCCATCTACACCTTCTTCTAAGGCAGCCTTGGCAACTTGTATGTCACCATGCCCATATGCATTTGCTTTAACAACTGCGATAATCTTTTTGCCTTCTGTTAAGTGTTCACGTAGCTTCCGAATATTTTGTTTTATTGCAGTTAATTGTATTTCCACCCATGAGTCTCGATAAAACTGCTGCATCAAAGTACTGTGCCCCTCTCCTACTACGTTTGAATACATCTTCCGCGTAATGTATTCCATTTTGTCATTACCTAAGACATTTTTAGAACCTCTTCAATAGAAAGAACATCACTATACTTTTCGTAGTGTATTCGTTAAAACTGACCGACATGTTTCTGCTTTTTTTGACCAAGGTGCTTCCGCTTTTCATTGGCTAGCTGCAGCGCCGAGACCAAGGCGCTTCCGCTTTTCTTTGGCTAGCTGCACGCCGAGACCAAGGCGCTTCCGCTTTTCTTTGGCTAGCTGCACGCCGAGACCAAGGCGCTTCCGCTTTTCTTTTAGTATACACCAAAAAGCAGACTCTAAAGTCGTTAGAGTCTGCTTCTATTAAAAAAATATGTTATTTCATTTCTTTTCCATTTACGGAGCTTGCTACTTGGATCATTTCTTCTTTTGTTAGTTCTTCACTTGCTAAATAAAATCTCATGTTGTTTTGATGCCATTCAACGGTTTTATCTGTCATGGCACTTACTGTGAAGCCTAGGTTTACTGGATCTCCTTGTACAGCTACTGGTTCTGTTAGGCTTGTTGGAAAGGTATTATACTTTTCTTCTACTAGAGTAAAACTCTTGTCCCCACCAAAAGTAAGAATAACCCTTGTACCATTTTCCGTTTGAACTTCCTCTTTTTCCATTAACGATGTACCTTCTGGTAGCTCTGTTGGATATAGAACTGTTAAATCTTCATCTTCCATACCTGCCATAGCTGGTACTTCTGCAATACTACTCGTTAAGTTTTTTTGCGTATCGAAGTCGTCTTTCGCAAATTCTGGATCAAATTCAAATGAGGAAAAGTTAATTTCCACAAGAGCATTATAATCCTTGTCGTATACCGTAACCATTACTGGCTTTAGTGTCTTTTTATCAAATGTTACATCTTGATATGGTAGGTTTTTATTGCTTTGATAATTGGTCTTTGTCGTAAATACGTAGTGCTTTTCCGTTTCTTTGTATTTGCCTTCCGTATCCTTTAATACATCATTAATTAAAGATGCATATAGATATGGTTGACTCGTATTGTTTGGCCACTCACTCTGGAATTTAAAGCTTTTGTTTAAGGCTGGCGTTAGTACAAATACACCTTCACTGTTCCGTAAAATGATTTGATTCCCTTTTTCGCTATTCGGATTATTTAGTTTGACACGATAAAAATCATCCTTCTTATGCCAAACATCAATTTCGTAATTTTGAACTTCTTCCCCAGTTTTTAAAGTCATCTTTGCTTGTGCTTTATATCCGCTCATTTCATCAACTTTTGTTCCAAGAGATTCTAAAACATCCTCTTTCGACTTTTCCCCACACGCAGCAATAAAAACGATCATAAGAAGACTCAAGCACCAAAGCAAATGTTTTTTCTTCATGTTCACAACTCCTTTGTCTCATTTCAAATAGAAAAGCGTATGCTCATAACGCTCATGCTAAATATTTCATTTCATTACTTTCCTATCTCTGGACAAAGAGATTGACGGCACGTCCAAAATGAAAATGTATGAAAGCAACATTTTTTAGTAGGAAATCGTTCTCCTCATTGCATTTACCTTCCCTCCCCCATATTACTATGATTTTCCCTATCAACTTGGGTCGATAATAAAAAAGCAAGTTGATAATCATACACTTTCATCATTTCAAAACGGATGCTCGTCTTTCCCTCCTACCCGCTACTCCAATATATGAGACAAACTATCCGAATATGCACAGAAAAGGAAAAGGACCTCTGGAGTTAGAAGAGCATTCCTTCCACTAATCTGGATCAACTCTCTTCAATAACAACCTGCGCAACAACAAATTGCGTACTATGTGATATAGAAAGAAAGGCAGTCTTGCATTTTTTACCCTTCAAATAAACTTCTGGTTTTCCGTTTTCATCTGGCAAAATTTCTATATCAACAAATGATAGCGCACCACCAATACCAGTACCATTAGCTTTAGCATACGCTTCTTTGGCTGCAAATCTACCAGCAGTATACTCTACTTTTCTATGTAAAGTGGTAAACTGTTTTACCATTTCCTTTTCTCTTTCCGTTAAAATTCGGTCATAAAATCTTTTATTTTTCTCAATCGCATGTTCAATCCGTTTTAGTTCTATTATGTCTACACCAATACCTTTGATCATGGTCATCCTACCCTCTATAAAATTTATTTGATTCTTTAAAAGCATTTCCAATAATGAATATGTATAATATGAGATAAGTAAATCCATTCGAGTTAAATAGCTTAAATGGAAATATGAAAAACAGGTGATGCTATGTTTTTTCGAACGGAAAGTTTTCAACAATTTTTAAAATTTTACCCTATTGTAAGTATACTTGTAGCTATTAATTTAGGTCTATGGTTGTTAACCGAATTTCTTCCTATTCCTCTTTTTGAATCGATACGTGAATTAGGTTTGGGTACTAATTTTATGATTGAATACAATAATGAATATTGGCGCCTTTTAACAGCTGTCTTTTTTCATTATGGACTCATTCATGCACTATTTAATTCCTTCTCCCTTGTCCTATTTGGACCACCACTTGAGAGAATGTTAGGAAAAACAAAATTTGTTATTCTTTATTTAGGGTCTGGCATTATCGGTAATATTGCAACCTTTTATTTAGGCTCTATCTACTTACAGCACGCAGGGGCATCTGGGGCTGTTTTTGGTATATTTGGTGCTTACCTTTTCATCGTGTTATTCCGTAAACACCTAATAGATGATCAAAACAAACAAATTATTGTTACCATCATGGTTATCGCATTAATTATGACATTTGTTCGTTCTAACATAAATGTGTATGCACATATCTTTGGATTTATAGGTGGGTTTGCCCTAGCTAATTTATTAATTTCATCTAAAACCCATTCCCGTTGGATTTAGCGTCTCATTTACTTTTATTTCTAGCATGTTATTACGTGTAATTGACTTTTCACCATGATACAATAGACCTAAAATTTGTAATCGTTAACAACAGAAACAATTCTTACCTATGTTTGTATCTCTATTCCAAATACATTTCATGGTGCAAATATGAGGTTATATGTAATATGCTTCTATAAAAAAGGTAGTTTTTGAAATAAGGAGGAGATATAAATGAACATCCAATTAATGACAGACGGTGGAGCTGATTTTCCATTTTCTATTCAAGAAAAGCTAAACATTAAGGTAGTACCTCTAAATATAGAAATTAATGGAGAACAGTATAAAGTTAGCCCAGATAAAGAACTTCCAGAGCTCTATGATTTAATGAAAAGCTCACCTACATTACCTAAGACATCAGCTCCGAGCCCTCAAGACTTTTATAATGCTTATAAAGAAGTAGACAAAGAGAAAGCGATCATTATGCTATCCATTTCCAAAGGTGTTAGTGGTACTTATCAAAGCGCTGTTATTGGCCGAGATATGTTACTAGAAGAAGAGCCTGATCGACAAATTGAGGTTATTAATACGAAGACCGCTTCTTGTGGCATTGCATTACTCTTACATGAAGCTAGTAAGAAGATGGTGGAGAACATCCACTTTCACGATTTAGTACATCATTTAAAAGAACGAGTGGATAAGATATCTACCTTATTTGTATTAAAAACGTTAGATAATTTAATTAAAGGTGGACGTCTTGATAAAATGAAAGGTGCTATCGCTAAAACTTTGAATATTAAACTATTATTAAAGGCAACCGAAGAAGGTGTAATCGATGTTGCAGAAAAAGTGCGGGGCAGTAAAAAAGCGATGCGCCGATTTGTTGATCAAATTGGAGAAAAGACGACTGAGTTCGATACGATAGCACTTGCTCACGGGAATGAAGAAGGAACGGCGAAAAAGATATTAGCAGAAATTAAGGCAAAATATCCATTTAAGAATTCCATCATGATGGACATGGGACCTCTGATTGCAAACTACGCTGGACAAGGCGGACTTGTCATATCCTTCTTTAGAGATTGATCCTGTCTTTCAAAAAAGCACGTTTTGAAACTAGAATTAGTTGAAAAGCTTGGGAAGTACATTGTTGTGTATACGCCCAAGCTTTTTTCATTACCATTGTATCCCTATTCCCGCCTATTTGAAGCCTTTCATTATCGATCCAAATTGCTTTACTAACGGTTGAACCTGATTCACGGTATTTACAATTTGCCCCACAGTAGAAAAAACTTTATCAAAATCAATTTGACCATTTGAATTCTGAAATTGTTGTATAATCGGATTCATCCCTTTTTGTACTTGGGTTTGATTACCATAACTATTTAAAGGTATTGGCGGCTTCTGAAAATTCTCGTATGGTGTCACAGGTTGACCCTGATTTGGCGTTGACTGAAACGGGAACTTTGGTGGAAAGGAAGGCGGAACATAATGCACTGGTCCATTATGATATTGTCCCCATTGATGATTCACCTTTAATCCCTCCTACATAGCTTTTTACATTTCTTCCTATTTTTTAGTTTATGCGAATCCTTACTTTTGGTGTATTTGTTGTAATTAAAGGAATTTTTATTTTCATAAGAGAATATAAATGTTAAATAATTTCTTGGAGGTGTAGAGCTTATGGGCAACACGTATTTTTTTACAGGCTACCCCGGATACCTTGCCACGTATTTAATAAGAGAACTTTTTGATGCAAAATATCCGGTTGATCACATCTACGCACTTGTTTTACCTTCTTTTATGGAAAAAGCTCAGCAGTCTGTTCAGATGCTGACAGACCAGTTGGGAATCTCCTCCGATAAAATTTCTCTTATTGCTGGGGATATTACAGAAGAAAGACTTGCTATTCAAGAAAAAACCTACTCTAAATTAATGGAAGAGGTAACGCATGTTTTTCATCTAGCAGCCATTTACGATTTAGCCGTTCCCTTAGAGCCTGCTAAAAAAGTAAACATTACCGGGACTAAAAATGTAAACGCTTTCGTATTAGATTTAAAAATGCTAGAGCGGTATGTTTATTTTAGTACTGCATTTGTTGCAGGAAAACGTCAAGGTACCGTATACGAGCATGACTTACAGCACAATGAAGGACATAACAACCATTATGAGGCAACGAAATATGAGGCAGAGGTTTTGGTTGATGCATTAAAGGAACGTATTCCTACAACCATTATACGACCAGGTATAGTAGTAGGTCATTCCCAAACAGGAGAAACCCTTAAATTCGATGGCCCTTATTTTATGTTAAATATGTTCCGCCATATCCGCTTTATGCCGTTGATTCCTTATGTAGGTAAAGCGAACGCCTTATTAAATGTCGTTCCTTTGGATTATATTATACAGTCAACCATCTACCTCGGCCATATGGATAAAAATCAAAAGAAAAGTGCAACGTATCACCTTACCGACCCAAATCCGTATACGGCTCGAGAACTATACCGCCTATTTATGTATCATTATTTAGGAAAAAAACCTAAAGGTACCGTCCCCCATAAATTAGCGGAATTCCATTTAAAAATACCTTTTATCCGAAAATGGATGCAAGTAGAAAAACAAGCACTTGATTACTTCAATGAACAAACCATATATGATTGCAGTGAAGCACAAAGGGACCTCAAAGGAAGTGGAATAAAATGTCCAGATATGAAGAATGTTATTCCTAATTTAGTAAAATATTATAAAGAACATGCAACCGACAAAAGCAAACACATTGAAATTGCCTAACAGTGCTAGACTCCTTTTACTGTGCTATCATAAATATACATGATTGCTATGGTTTAATGAGGTGAAAAGAAGACGTGATCGAAAATACAGAGGAACGAATCATACCAGAGTTTATGGACCCATTAAATAAACTTCTGCTAGAGCACATTGCTCGATATCAGTTTGCTTTACCGTATATAAAGGGCCGGGTATTAGACTTATCATGCGGTTCAGGATATGGCACCCATATGCTTGCCAAAGAGAGAAAATTCCATGTAGACGAGGTAATCGGAGTAGATATTGACCCCGATATCATTACGTATGCCCGAGGGAAATATTATCATCCAAAGTCAAAGTTTATTGTAGCAGATGCAACCGATGAAACATTAAAGGCTAAATTAGGCCTGTTCGATGTCATTGTTAGTTTTGAAACGATTGAACATATCCAAGCGGAAGACCATCTCTTACGGAACTATGATGAGTTATTAAAACCAGGTGGAACACTACTCTTATCCACTCCATTTGGAGAAGGCAGAGGGATACCATCTGGCCAATTGTTTCATGTTCATCAACTTACGCAAGAAGAGTTTTTTAACTTGTTTGGTGCCTATTCGGAACGTACGTACTTTTATCAAAAGGGTGTTCTAATTGAACCTTATCCTGGAAGAGAAGAAGTTCACTATCCTTTAGGGCTAGCCTTATGTAAAAAATAGGAGCCTGACAAAATAGCAATTTAGTCAGACTCCTTTTCATTATCGATTGGTATCGGTCCTTTCCAGACAAAATAGGCGACTAAGGACAGAATGCCAACTATACTTATCCATTGATAAGATATCGAAAAGAAGACGGAAACAAAACCGATAAACCGAATCATGACCGATTTTCCAGTTTCCCACTCTTTCTTTAGACTTTTCACTTTTGCTATTACAGCTAAATCTAAGTCTACTCTTAACCAAACAATATAAAATACGATATTAAGCAAAATGGATAGTAAGGAATAATGATAGAAATATAGCATAGCCGCTGCTACCAAACTATAAAGTACAATAAAAGAAAGGTACCACTTTTTAAAGGATTGATACCAATCTGCAAATCGCCACGGTAATACTTGCATTAACGGACTTTGAAACTGATAAACAAAGAGAGAGCTAATCACCGCATTTACTACAACTATTCCTAAAGAAAAAGAAATTTGTAGCGGAATTTTTCCTTGAAAGCCAAAAACAACCATTAATAACAAAAAGGTACCTATTGTTTTGAAAATCGTTTCTAAATGATCTTTAAAAAACGGTAACCAAAGACGAACGGAAACCGATGATAATTTATATGGCAACGGTCTTTTTGCTCTTTTCCCCCGAAACATTTGATTCAGTAACTGGAACTTCGTTGGTGGTTTCACCTGTACCTTTGTAATACGCTGAACAGCCATCATATTCCAAACCTTTACATCTCCAAAAGAAACAACCTTCGCCCAATCGACATTTTTTAATGGGGAGAATGCCAAAAGTACAATCAAAATAACCAGTAGTACAGCATAGCTACTAAACAAGACTTCTTTCACTGGCAATGGGTAGTACATTATTACAAGTCGAAATCCGATTAATAATAGGGATAAGCCTACTACGCAAAAGAACTTTTTTAGTCCTCCTAGCTGAAATAACCTCCATTCGATAACTGTTCCTGTCAAGTTACTAATCCACAATGTGAAACATAATAAAAAGATCACTTCCGAATGAACTGGAAGAAGGATTACAAGGGCAAGAAATAATAAAATAGTATAGATTGTTATTTTAATGAATTTCTCTACAAGACAATAGAGCCAAACCTGTTCTTTCTTATAAGGTAAAAGAGTAAGCTGATATTCTGCACTTGTGATATAAACACCTGAGCTTCTCGTTGAATTGAAAAGAGAACGTATGACAAAGGCAATCAGAATGGTTATGAACCATGAATAAGATACCGATTGAAACATCGCGAAAACCGGTTGCATTTCGGATAAATAATTTTTAAAGGCAATTAAGGAAATAACCAGGAATGCGAATAAATAGATTCCATATGTAAAATCCATTACTACAGAATATATTAATTTATAGAGCTTCCATTTTTTGCGGAATCGATTTCTTCTTAACCAGCTTAAGGTTTGTACAAGGGATGGATAAGGATTACGCATCTTCTACCATTCTCCTCTTAAGCCCCTGGAAATCATCTATATTGCCCACCTCTGATATACTTCCATTGGATAACAAAACGTATTGATCACATAAGTCCTTTACCTTCTCAAGCTGATGCGTTGTTAGCAAGATTGAAGTCCCTTGCTCTTTTCTCTTCTTCAATTCATCGATTAAAAATTGCGCAGCATATATATCGAGTCCCATAAACGGCTCATCAATTAAGAGCAGGGGAACATCTGGTAATAATGCACAAATCGTTTGAACCTTTTGCCTCATCCCTTTTGACAACTCTTCCGGAAACTCATTCATTTTATCTTGGATTTCGAAAGCTTTCATATAATAGTCTACTTTTTCTTTTAACGTTTCCTCATCCATCCGATAACTCGTTCCATATAACTGAAAATGTTGATAAACCGTCAGCTCTGAAGTTAATAAAGGCTCCTCTGGAATGAGAGAAAAACGTGTCTTGAACTTTAGAAATTCTTCATCCTGATTAACTCCATCTAAAACAATTTTCCCATCTTCTTTTTCCTGCCATCCCATGATTGCCTTCATAATGGTAGATTTGCCAGCGCCATTATGGCCAACTAATGCGGTAATTTTTCCGTATGGTACGGAAAAGCTAATGTCGTTTAAAATTTTCACCTTTTTAATAGATAAATGTAAGCCGTCAATTTCTAAGCAGTTGGACATGTATATCGTCCCTTCTATTACTAGATAATTAATCTACGAATGTACACGTTAAAAGTTTCATTTCTATATATTAGGATACAGGGACAATAAAAATATTGGTAGTTCACAAGTAACATTTCTACAAGTCGGAAAAGGAAGCATTTTTTCCATTTCCGACTTGCATTATTCCTTCACCTATAAATGTGATATTCATTGGCTATACCACATATCTCATCAATTAATCGGTTACGGAATAGCCTCCATTACCTTCCACTAATTCCTATTATTTATAATCCGTAGACGTGATAAGTTTAATACCATACGTTTCACTTAAAATTGTAAACTCCCTGTCTGTTTCTTTTTCAAATCCTGGAATAGAACTCATACAATCTGTTAATACATAGAGATTTTCTAAACGTTTCGGTTCATCTTTTAAATGTTCAATGATTTGGTGAATGGACTCTAAGACACAATGAGATTTCGCTTCACCAGCGATTAGTATTTTATCATATTTCTTCATTTCCTCTATTAGGTCCCATCTAACCAGATCTTTTTCGCTGTATTCAGGTTGGATAATCCCATACATTTCACTTAAAGGATCTTCCCCTTTTACAACGGTTTTCAATTCATAATCTCGTGCCACCGAATGAAAATATGCAAGCTTTGCGAATTGCCCCTCCATAGCGGCCCCAGTTGAACCCTTTAAGCAATGATACGGCCAAATACATAGCTGCTTTTTACTTGTTTTCTCCAGTTTTTTTACATAATTCTTGCTTTTTTCAGCTTCATACTTCGGAATCCATTTCCCTGATTGGATGTCTTCGTACGTAATCATAGTTAGTGGCTTCGGTTCTTCTCCATTTTTATCTTTCCACCATGATGGATGGAAGATTTGCTGTGGTTTATGAGTATCTAGCGATGCCATAATATGCGTAATATCTTCAAAATGCTTGGCCATAAATTGGAGTAGTCGTTCCACATCTTTTGTTGCACCAGGAACTCCCAATGCGCCTTTATCCATAAAATCATTCTGAATATCAATTGCCAGAAGCAAGGTTTTTTCTTTATCTTCAGCTGCTCTTCGATAACTAGAGTCTTTATTGTTCGTTACTACGTCCCCTAATGGCTGGTGACTAGCTTCACCAATTTGTTGGAATTGAACGATATTTTCTAAATTGATTTTCGACATTATATCCTCTCCTTCCATATTGATAGTTCGATACCTTTTCTTTTTTCCCTTTTGATTATGCTTGATTTTTTAGCAGTATTTCGTTGACTTCACTGTAGAATTTCTGATTCTCGTCAACCGTAATGTAGACAGCATCTATGAACTTCCTAATTCCAAATAAGGAATACGCTTGGATTGGCTGATCTAGTATCAATTTATATTTCGGATTCACCGCCTCTAATCCTCCCAGGGTTAGATTAAAGGTGCCCTTTTCTTTGTTAACCGATTTTGCATCCTTGTTATTTTCTATAATTTGGTCAATCCGTTCATATGGAATAAATGCATGAAAGCGTAGACCCTTTTGTATATGAATTCCTTTTTTATCTAGAATCACTGGCGATAATCGTATTGCTTGATAGTCTGCAATAATAAATAACAGAGCGTAAATATCTAGAGCGGTTAAAACCCATGCAGCAGCATGACTATACTGCATTACCATTAAATGTACAGCAATAATTTCGATCGTTAATGCATGAACAAGCATGATAAAAACGCCTAAATACTCCCCATTTTTATGATACGTAAAGGTAAGGGTATTTTGGTGTAAACATTGAAGACGTTCTTGCTTCTTCTTACCCCAGCTAAAAAACACGTAATAAAAGACAGAAAGATCAGTGGATAGTACTCGAAGAAAATTTTGATACTGATTTAGCTTTTTAAATCGGAAGGTGAATACGCGTTGACTTGCTTCGATAAAGCTTCTTAAAAAGTGATAATAGGTTTGTTGTTTTTGGGCTGTTACCCTTTTTAGCAATGGAATTCTTTTTAAAATAAAGATCATTATGGCGAGTTCTAAGAGGATTAAAGAGACTTCAATAATAATGACATACTTATTAATCATGTTCAGATATTGATCTGCATAATCTGGTACAAACCAATTTGCTGTTAATAAACCAACTAAAGATAATGGGATAATTATGAAAAAGGTAGGTTTTCGTCTTAATACAAAGAAGTAACAGACGAGAGGTAATAAAATGGCTAGGTCTAACACGGTTCCGATTGCCATGACTGGCTCTACCGTTCCGATTAGTTCCACTTTCATTAGCAAAAAGTTAGGTAATACGAATAACAGCAAAGCAATAGTAAGCGCCTTCCAAGATATCATTTGAAAATAATTAACTTGAATCAATTACAACACCTCCTACTTTCATCCTACTATGAAATGTACACTTTCAACTATTTTAACTGTGACAATATTGTTAAAGATTGGAATATTGTATACAAAACAATACATTAAAATGGTAAGCTTTCCTTAATAGTTAACGAAATCATTGGGGGTGACTTAAATGGAAAATATTATTGGAATCTTACTCGGAACACTACAGCTCTTTTATCCTCTTTTACTTATTTCTTTACTCTTATTTGTCTACGCCCTTGTTGTTCGTTCATGGAAGCTGATGCTTCTTAGTGGCTTAATCATTTTGCCAGATGCCATCTACTTTAGTTGGTATCCACCGTATCCCTATGCCATTTTTACTCCTGTCATCCATCTAGTAATTGCCTTCATTTTTTATTATCGGCATAAAAGGCAAAAGGAGCTTGCTGAATAACAACAAGCTCCTAACACTTAAGCAAAGGAACGACAATATTGTTCATATAATGCCTTTTTATTTATTTTGCCAACATGTGTTTTCGGAAGTTCTTCAATGATAAAAAACTTTTTTGGTATTTTATACGCTGCTAGCTTCTTTCTACAAAATACGTTTAATTCCTGTTCATTCAACTCCCTATTCGGGTGAAGTGAAACAAATGCGGTAACGACCTCACCCCATTTTTCATGGGGCAAGCCAATAACGGAAGCTTCATTAATGTCCGGATGTGAGGCAAGCCAATGCTCTATTTCCAGTGGATACACATTCTCCCCACCAGTGATGATCATTTCTTTTTTTCTTCCAACGATATAAACAAAACCATCTTCATCACGTTTTGCTAAATCTCCTGTATGCAACCAACCATTAACTAGTGCTTCTTTTGTTTCGTCTTCTTTATTCCAATAAAATTCGAAGGTATGATTCCCTCGAAGAAGCAGCTCCCCAACTTCATTCGGACCTACTTCCTTACCAAGCTCATCAACTATTTTAATCTCATTAAAAAGCATCTGCTTTCCAATCGATCCTCGCTTTACTTTAGCGTCATCTGGGTGTATATAGAAATTGTTCGGTCCCGCTTCTGTTAGTCCATATCCTTCTTTAAAATGAAGACCCTTCCTTTCATATGCATCGTAAATCGTTAATGGACATGGCGCCCCACCAGATAAGAAAACCTTCATCTTAGGAAATTCCGCATGTTGAAACGCCTCTGTCTGCGTAATCATATGATGCATCGTAGGAACAAATAGAACGATCGTACAATGATGTTCAATCAAATCATTAACGACTTCCTCTGGTTCAAAATCAGCAGTGATAACGATTTTCCCTCCAGCCAGTAACACAGGAATAACGAGGGCATTGAGTCCTCCAGTATGAAACATTGGTAATGTCGTTAACGTCACATCTTCTTCTGTAATATTCCAGCTTAAAATGGTGTTCATCCCGTTCCATAATATAGAGCGATGCGAAAGAATTGCTCCTTTAGGTTTCCCCGTCGTCCCACCTGTATAGATCATTGCAAGAGGAGTCGTTTCATCTAAGTCAGCTTGAAGCTCTGTCTTCACTCGTTCTAATGACCCTATATATTCGTTATCTGTAATGGGAAAGGTAAAAAATTGTTTATCCATCCATTCCGATTTATCTTGAAAACGTTCATGTATACCAATTAATTTCGGCTTTGCATCCTGCAAAATATATTCTAACTCTTCCTTGGAAAGGCGCCAATTTAACGGAACAAAGATTGCACCAATTTTTATAGCCGCAAACATAAAGTCTAAGCAGCTAATATGATTCGGAGATAATAGTGCAATCCGATCCCCTTTGTTAATCCCCTTTGTTAAAAAAAAGCTTGCCAGTACTTTTGCCCGTTCATTTAAATGTTTGTATGTCCATCGATCTTTCGTATTGGCATCAACGATTGCTTCTTTATTTGGATATAGTCTCGCTCGACCTTCTAGCCAATCTAGTTCCCGCTCCACACTACTCACCTCTTACATGACAAGTTAGTCAAATTATAGGAAAGCAGAGTTACACGGAAGTTACAATCCCACCATGAGCATACGGCTTTTCTGTAATTTCCTATTCAGGCGACATCTGTTCAAAAATAGAAGAGGATGGGAAAAAAACTTTTGTCCCATCCTCTGCCAAATTTAAGGGGAGGCTACATCATGATGCCACCATCTACATGTAATACGTGTCCATTTACATAATCAGATTCATCTGACGCTAAAAAAAGATACGCATTAGCAATGTCCTTTGGTTTGCCTAAACGCCCCATTGGTACTTGCTTGATGAGACCTTCGATTACTTTTTCTGGCACCGTTTCCACCATCGAAGTAGCTGTAAAGCCTGGTGCTACAGCATTAACATTAATTCCTTTACGACCAAGCTCTTTCGCCCATGATTTCGTCATCCCAATAACACCTGCCTTTGCAGCTGCATAATTGGTTTGCCCTACGTTTCCATATGCACCCGAAACAGAAGAGGTATTAATAATTTTCCCTTTGCCTTGATCAATCAGGTACGGCAAAGCCGCTTGTGTACAATGAAATACACCCTTTAAATTCACATCGATTACTTGGTCAAAGGCTTCTGGCTCTAATTTTGATAGCATGGCATCCTTCGTAATCCCCGCGTTATTTATGAGAATGTCAATTTGTCCAAAGTAATGAACAACCTCCGATACCATTTTGTCAACACTGCTCCTATCTGCAACATTGACTTGAACAAATAAACAGTTAAATCCCTCTTCCTTCAGCTCTGCCTCTGCCTTTTTACCAGCCGCTTCATTAAAATCAGCAATTGCTACTTTTGCACCTTCCCGAAGAAATACTTTTGCCGCCTCAAATCCAATTCCATTTGCACCACCCGTTATAATAGCTACCTTCTCTTTTAATCTCAAAATTCATTTGCCTCCTTAACTAAAAAATCTTCCATAGTGGTTACGAGAAGATCTAAATTATCAATTAAAGGGGAATGTCCACAATTTGGGAGTTCTACATATGTTGCCTTATCTCCTAAATCCTCTACTATTTCCTTCGTCATTGACTCTGTTACGACGAGGTCCTCATTGCCCCACATTACAAGTACAGGAATCGATATATTCGCCACTTCCTTGTTCCCCTCTGTTAACCCATTATGTACACTACTAATATTGAAAGCATTTAGCGCCTGATACACCTCTGCTAAATTACGCTGTGTCATCATATCCTCTAGGTACTCGTCGTACTTTTCTGGGTCTGGCTGGCATCTTCGATAAATTGCTAGATTCCACAAATTTTTAAGGAAATCCTTATCTCTTCGGTCGTAAGCACCTTGTACTGCCTGTGTTTTACCTACATCTGCTTTTACTTCTTCTAAGGTTTCCAACCGCTTCGAAACATCTGGCAAGCCATCTGGACCGGTGGCAAAGAATGGATAGCCACGTGTTGAGCCAGAGGCAAGCAATAGCAATTTTTCACAAGGGTTCTTATAAATAGAACAATATTGTAGTGCTATCGCTCCGCCTAGTGACCAACCCACAATCGCATACGGATTAATATTTAACGCTTTCACAAACAAATGTACATCCTCTGCGAAATCTTTTAATTCATGGATCGGCTTTTGATAAGAGGATATTCCAAATCCACGTAAATCCACTGCATATAATGTATAGCGATCATCCAAGCTTTCTAGTACAAGGTCCCAATGCTTAGATGAGGTCATATTTCCGTGGATAAAAAGGACAGCCTTCTCACCACCATTCCGTTCCCGATAACCTAAGGTTTCTCCATTTGGCAACTTTACACGTTTTAGCTCCATTGTAGTCATTCTTCCTCACCCTTTCTCCGTTCCCCATTTTAGGACAGATGCCCCCCACGCATAACCAATTCCAGCACTAACGAAAACTACCACATCCCCATTTTTTAATTTCCCCTGCTGTTCAGCTAACTCTAGTGAAAGGATCTGGTCCATCTGTCCGATGTGCCCATAGTCTTCTAGATAAATAGAATGCTCGTTTGTTAGTCCAAGTTCCCTTAACACATAATCATGGGCAGAGCGCTTCATATGAAGCATTGCAACGTAATTTACATCCTGTTCTGTGTAACCACTTCTCTGCAACGCATCGCGTATGACTTTCAGAAAGTTTTGCATGGATTTTTCCTCAAGACGTCGCTTCATTCCTTCTGGATCCATCACATCTAACTGGTATAGTCCACGTTCTAGGGCTTCCTTCGTGATGGGGTTTTTTGTTCCACCAGTTGTTACAACGACATCTTCTGAGAAGGCTCCGTCTGTAATAATGGTGCTTTCTAGTATTCTATTCTTTTCGAAACTTTTCTTCAGAATAAGAGCACCACCACCTGCACCAAGATTGTACATGAATCGGGTTCTCGGATTTTGGTAGTTGATAAAATCCACATTCCGATAGCCTCCAGCAAGTAGAACCGTTTGGATTCGGGGATCGGCCATCATCATATCTTTCGCCATTTTAATTGCGAGTATGGTCGTTCCACAACGGAGCGCGATATCAAATCCATAAGCATGAATGGCACCAATATCCTGCTGTAGCTTTATGGCTGCAGTCCAAAGGGGGTATTCTTTATGTTCCTCCCCAATATAGATGACCAAATCTATCTCGCTTGGATCTATATTTCCTTTTTGCAAAGCAACTCTTGCAGCACGTACGCCCATTTCGACCGTATGATCATCAGGGCCTGGTATCGGTTTTTGCTTTATTCCTAATTTCTTTTCGACTATCTCTTGTGGAATTCCTGTTTCTTTTGCTAATTGTTCCGAGGTCATACGAGGTTCAGGTAAATAAATACCAGAGCTCACAATACCGATTGAATGCATACTCCAACACCTCCCCTTTTAGCAATCCTCATAAGCCTCATCAATTTGATTTTTCATAAATTCGAATACATCCTCCATTCGTTCAAATGTCCATTCTTCTTCTTTTTGAACATGGGTAACTTTGATTCTGTAGAGGTCCGTTTGCTTTTGAAATCGTACGACAAAAGAGGTCACGTTCTGTGTATTCATCCTCTTCCTCCTTACCCAGCTAACTCGTCTTTTTCAGATTGCTTTTTATCGAATTGCTCTTGCTTTTTTATTTTTCGTTTATTTACAAATCCCTGGATAGAACCAACGATTCCTTTAGGGAAAAAGATGACCGCTAGTATATAAACCGTTCCAAATAAGATTACCCATCTTTCAAATATCCAGTGAACATCCGCGAGCTCCGATGATAAAAAGTGATGAGCATATTCAATTAAACCAGCTCCAATTACTGGTCCTATTAGGGTTCCAACACCACCAATAATGGTCATTAATAATGCATCTAACGTAACATCCACCGCAAATACGGTTGTATCGATAAAACGGATGGAAATGGCATATAAGACACCTGCAAAAGCAGCCACAACACCTGAAATTACACTGATAATCAATTTATATGGGAAGATTTTATAGCCAAGTGACATTGTTCTTTGCTCATTTTCACGGATAGCAACTAGTACACGTCCTAATGGTGAATTAGTCACTCTTCTTAGCAAAAAGAAAATGACTACCAGTGAGCTTAAACAAAGTAAATATAAGTTTGTGCGGTCCTTAAAGAATTCCGGTACAGTAAATAAAAGTCCATCACTCCCACCTGTTAGATCCCGCATTTTTTCCGCAGCTGCAAGAAATAGTCCTGCTAAGGCTAACGTTAGCATTGCGTAGAAGTGGCTTTTTAACCGCAGTGTAAGAATCCCAGCTATAAAACTGATAACAGCAGCAATACCCAAGGCGATGATTGTTCCAAGGATTACAACTGCCATCGTTGGCTCCTCACTACGTTCTAGTACGATTGAAACACCATATGCCCCCACTCCAAAGAACATAGCATGGCCAAAAGACACAATTCCGGTGTACCCTAATAGCAGGTCATAGCTCATTGCAAAAATACCAAAGATAAAAATTTGAACGATGAGAAATAGCATGCTTAAATTGTCATAAACGAATGGAACTACCGCTAATAACACAGAAATTAACAGATAGACCCACGTAGATAATTGCATTTTATTTAATTGCTTCATTTTGTACTTACCCCCCTAGTCGTAAACAACCCTTGAGGTCTTAACAGAAGAACAGCAGTCATTAAAATCATATTTACAGCAATCGCTAAGGAAGGAAGATAATATTGGAAGTATACCTGCGCCAGTCCTACTAAAATTGCCGCCAATAGAGAACCTGAAAAACTGCCCATTCCGCCAATAACAACAACAATAAACGCAAAAATCCCATACTCTATTCCAAGCTCCGGAAAAGCAGTTCCTGAATAATTCACAAACAAAAATCCTCCTAAAGCTGCCATAGCAGACCCAACCATAAACACAGCCATAAACACGAGACGAATATTAATTCCTAGAGCCTGCACCATTTCTTTATTGATTACTCCAGCCCTGACGATCAATCCAATCCTAGTCTTCTTTAAAATATAAGTCGTTAAAATAAAAACAAAGAGCCCCATCACAATGAGAAATAGACGATACTTGATAATCGTTAAATCTCCTAAGGCAAAGTTACCATCCAAATAGCTTGGTGGCTGTACCGCTTTTATATCCGCTCCAAACACCACCTTGATTAACTCGGATAGTACAAGTAAAAATCCTAACGTAATAAGAATTTGTTGAACGTGATTACCGTAAACTGGTTTTATGATAAACAATTCGGTAATTGCCCCAATAAGTAGCCCTGCAACAATCGCACCTAGCACACCAATCCAAAAGTTGCTGCTCAAGCTATACACCCATAGACCGGTATACGCTCCCCATACAAACAACCCACCGTGGGCAAAATTTAAAACATCCATAAGTCCAAATACGAGTGTTAAACCCGCTGCTAAGAGGAAAAACAACATGCCGATTGCAAGTCCGTTCAACGTTAGCGTGAAAATAATATCCATTTGTTACCCCCTCCTCTCTTATGCAATCCCTAGGTACTTTTTCTTTAACTCTTCATTTGTCTTAAGCTCATCCATCGAACCCGAATGAACGGTAGTACCATCATCTAAAATATAGAATGTGTCTCCGATTTGACTGGCCATATAAAAATTCTGCTCCACCAACACGATTGTCGTTTTTTCCTTCATTTGCTGGATGGAGTCCATTACTTTTTCAACGATTATGGGGGCTAATCCCTTGCTAGGCTCGTCAATTAACAGGAGCTCGTTTTCATTTAAATAGGCTCTTGCAATAGAAAGCATTTGTTTTTGACCACCACTTAATTGTCCACCAGCCTTATTCCAAAACGTTTTTAAATCGGGAAAGAGATTTAATACCCATTCCATGCGTTCTTTCGTTGCATCATCTTCCTTTTGCATGGCAACACGCATATTTTCTCCAACGGTTAAATCACCAAATATCCCTTGATCTTCCGGCACATATCCAATTCCTTTTCGAGCAATTTGGTAGGCAGGAAGCTTTGTAATCTCTTCACCCTTATACATTACCGATCCACTCTTAGCTGAATTTAACCCCATTATTGTTCTTAATGTTGTCGTTTTTCCAGCACCGTTACGACCTAAAAGAACCGTCACTTCCCCCGGTTGTACGTCAAAGGAAACGTTTTGCAAAATATGAAATTGGTCGATAAACGTATCTACTTGATCCACCTTAAGCAAGGCTGTCATTGCTCATCCCTCCTAAATAGGCCGACTGAACCGTTTTATTCTCCATTATTTCTTCTGGAGTTCCTTGTGCAAGCAACTCTCCATTGAATAAAACCAATACCTCATCGGATAGGCCAAGGATCATATCCATTTTGTGCTCAATAAGTACAATGGTCCGATTCCCTTGCTCTTTAATTCTTTTAATTACCTCTAAAATAGCCGGAACCTCTTCTAAGGACATACCTGCAGTTGGTTCATCAAGCAATAGCAAATCGGTTTCTAAAGCTAACAGCATGGCAATCTCTAATTTTCTCTTTTCGCCATGTGCAAGATTAGCAGCTACTGCATGTGCTTTATTTTTGAGCAATACAAGCTCCAAAAGCTCTAAAGCCTGCTCTTCGAATAAACTATACTTTTTATAGTGAAACATCATTTGGTACCGAATCTTCTGATTAGATTGAACAGCAAGACGAACATTTTCTAAAACGGTTAGATTTGGAAATACATTTGTTATCTGAAAGGAGCGCCCAATTCCCAACCGCGTTCTTATGGTCGGGGACTTCTTAGTGATGTTTTCATTTTTAAAATAAATTTCCCCTTTTGTCGGATAAAGCTGGCCACTCAGCAGATTAAAAAAGGTTGTCTTTCCAGCACCATTTGGACCAATTACAGAAGTAAATTTATTTTTTGCGATACGCACAGATACTTCGTTTACTGCCACATGACCACCAAAGAAAATTGTTAAATCCTTCGTTTCGATAATTGATTCCATTGGTTCACCACCTCGATTCTTTTTTTTCGCTTATAACTTCGCTTGATGCAATCCTCTATTCACGTAGACATTCGTATGGTTTAAAAAGAGGAATGAACTTCGGCTATAAACCGAAGTTCACTCTATTCTTTATTGATTCATAATTGGAGGCGCGGTTTCCTCTGGAGTAAGTACTCGATTCAAGACTGGTACAGGATATTCTTCTCCTTCTTCTAGCGTAATGGAGTACATTTCCTGTAACGCTTGGTGATCCTCAGGTCGGAATGTCATGGTTCCTTTAGGTGTATCGAAACGCATGCCTTCCATCGTTTCGATTAAGGTTTTGGCATTTGTGTCTCCATTTGTTTGCTTCAAGGCTTCCACAATCGCGATTGCCGCGCTCATTCCCCCAGGTGTAAATAAGTCTGGTACAGTACCATGTCTCTCCTGCATTTGCTCCACTAACCAATCATTAATGTCATTGTCTGGCAATGTATGATAATAAACAGAGAATCCTTCCATTCCAACCAAAGCATCCATTGTAGCTAATGCTGCAATATCAGGAGCCCCTGTTGAAATTTTAATACCCTTACCTTGAAGATCCATGTCTGCAATTTGGTTCCATGGGCTATTCGCACCTGCCCATACAACAAATAAATAATCTGGGTCTGCATCAATAATTTTTTGGATATTCGCTGTGAAATCCGTTGCATCTGCTGGAGGATATTCTTCTAGAACGATTTCTGCTCCTAATTCTTCTGCAGCAGCTTTAAATGCAGCAACTCCATCGTGACCAAAAGCATAGTCCGGAGCGAGAGTGGCAATTTTTACTCCTTCATCAGCAATTGCTGCCGCCCCTGCAACCGCATCCTGAGAGGAGTTACGTGCCGTACGGAAAATATACTCATTAAAATCCGCACCTGTAATACTATCAGCAACCGCTGGCTCTACAATCATGATTTTTTCATATTCTTTAGCTAGATCAACTACAGCTAATGTATCACCAGAGCTCGAAGACCCTACAAGGAAATCTACGTTGTCTTCTTCTAGAAGCTTTAATGCTTTTTGACGGGCAACCTGTGGTGTTGTTTCCGTATCCTCATAAATGACCTCAATGGGCTGGCCATTAATTTCCATTGTTCCATCTGTTGCATATTCAAGTCCTAAATCAAAGCCTTGCTGCGTTTGCACCCCATAGGACTCAAGCGCCCCAGATAAAGATGCCAATACCCCAATTTTAATCGGATCCTTAGAGGCTTCTTCCCCACTATCTGGAGAGTTATCACTTCCTTGCTCTTCACTAGAATTATCTCCATCCTCACTCGTATTACAAGCAGCCACAAAGACAAGCAATAAGAAAAGCATCATTAAGCCTAGTATTCTCTTACATGACATGTACTCGTTTCCCCCTTCATTTATTAAGTAAAAAATAAATTCAAGCTCCATTAGCTTTGGTATCATCTTAAAAAAAAGGAGTTACAGAGAAGTTACAAATAGGAATGCATCAAAACACATTTATAGGAATGCGGCAGGCTTTGTTTTTTCAAGAAAAATGGTATGAATTTCAGTTATAACTCAATTAATCATTCAATGACTGCCCATAATCCCGCAACAAATCTTAATAATCCTCTCAATCAGCCTCATAATCCCTCAACTCACAATAATAATTCCGGAAGTAAATCGAATCGCTCATAATAATAAAGACAGGTTAGAAAATATATATTCTCTAACCTGTCCTATTCCACAATTTCCGTGGCATCTTTTATTAACTCAAACATATGCTTCGTTGGCTGCATTGGTTCAACACCTAGCTCTTTCTCTAAAACATCACAACACTTTTGATACCATTTGATAGCTTGGGGTCGATTGTTTTTTTGGTAATAGCTAAACATAATGAGTCGATAGGCTTCCTCCCAAGTGGCATCAACTCGCAAAATTTTTTCGCACCAATGTATGCTTGCATCAAAATCATTAAGGCGCACTGAAACCTGTGCCATTTTCTCTGCACCACGCAAGAACAACACTTGATATCGTTCACGCTCTGCCAGCGACCAATCTGCTGTCCGACGATCCGGTAAAAAATCGCCCTCATAAAGGATCAGCCCTTTTTGTAACAACTCCTTTGAACGAATAGGGTCTGCCTTATCCAGCCCAGCCGTTATCCACTTTTCAAATTGAAGGACATCTATTTCATAACCTGATTGGGCGTTCAAACCATAAGCAGCTCCAGAACGTTTAATATAAAACGACTCTGCCCTAGCCTTTCTTTGTGGTTCTATTGTTTTTAATAATGCATTTAACGCAACCTTAAAGCCTTTATTCGCATTCTCTTCATCTTGATCTGGCCATAACAAATGGTAGATTTCATCTCTCATCCAAAGCTTTGTTGGTTTTGTTACAAATAACTCTAGTAACTCCCTAGCCTTCCCTCGTTGCCAATCTTTTTCTTCAATCCGTTCATTCCCTAACCAGACTCGAAACTTTCCTAATGTTTGTATCCGTAATGTATAGCCTGGATGATTATCCAAATCACCGATTCCAAGCTCAAACAAAAGCTTTGTAACATAATGATCACTTACTTTAAGGGTTTGGGCTTTAAATAACAGAGGAATCATATTTTGCAAATCCAACGGGCCAAATGTAGTTCGTACGCTTAGAAAAAATTCATAGGAGCCTGTTTGCATCCTTTTTAAAAATACAGCCATTTCGTTTTTAAAGGAATCCTCTTTATTCATCTCATCATATAGATAGGCCTTCCAAAAAGATACTAGCATTAATCCATATTCATCATGACAAAGCTCAAAATTTTGTTCGGTTTCAGAAAGCATTTCCATTGCATAATCATAGCGATTGCAATAGATAGCCGATATGGATATGCATAATTGAATTAAGGAGGATAACCATAAATCCTTTACCTTCTCTGTCTCATAAAGACCCTTTTGGCCCATTTCTAGTGCTTTTTCATATTCCTGCTTTAAGCCATATAGCAAACAGAGGCCCATATATGGCTCTGCCTTACCTCTTGAAACATTTAGCTTTCCCATTATATCAAGGGACGTATTATAACACTGCTCTGCTAAAGCGGAATCATATTGATTACTTAATAGTACCGCATGCCCCATGCGCATCCAGCCACAAGCCTCTATATATGGGGATTCTAACTGAACACCAAGCTCAATCCCTACCTGAGCATACTTTTTACTTTCTTCACTATTTCCCATAAAGGCTTCAATAATAGATAATAGAATATCCGTTTCCCGATGCGATTGAGGCAATGTGTTTATTTCCTCTTTACTATTCTTCACTTTACGATCTAAAAGCACCTGTCTCGCTTTAAAAAGACGACCAGTACGTAGGTATAATCTAGCTTCTAAATTACTATCATCTAATGGAAGCTTTAATCGTTTTGCTTTTTCAAACCAGGCCTCGGCTTTTTTTGCATGACCGGAGTTCAGCAAATTTTCACCTAGCATATGATATAGCTTGGCTTTCTCAACATCCGAAACAGTTAAGGTTTCTCTTATTTCAATTGCGGTTTTTAGAATCCGTTCCGCCTGATCCGGTTGAATCGTATCTAAATAGATCCGTGCCTTCCCTTCAAGAGCAAAACTCTTTGCATACAAATCACGTCTTCGCTCCCCTTCCTCCAAAGCTCGATCATAGCAACTCTCTGCTTCACTATAATGGGAACGATATCGCAACACTTCCCCCTCGTAATACCATAAAATAGGAAAGTAGTCTTTTTCCCGATCCGAAATATGCATTAATCGCTCGTATAAGACTTGAAGTTTACCTACCTCTAGCATTTGCATCCCGTAATCGGATAATATACTTGCAACCCGATCATCTGCTTTCACTTGTTCATAATGAAAAATAGCCGCTTCTATATTACCTTGCTGCTCATAAAACTTGGCAGCTTGAAAATGTAATCGATAGAATTCTTCTGGTTGTTCCTTTTTCAATCTACTCTCTAGAAATGATTTAAATAACGCGTGATACCGGTAATGCTTTTCATCGATGGTTTGAATAAATAGGTTTTGATTGGAAAGATCCTCCAGCAAACTACTAGAGCCACTCATACGCAAAACAACATCACATGACTCCGGGGATAACATTTCGAGAATGCTTGTCTGCTCTAAAAACTTTTGGACAATTGCAGACTGCTTTGAAAGCACTTCCATTACTAAGTAATCAAACAAATCCTGAAGAGACGTTTTCTCTTTTTGTAAAATTGCTTGCACATCAATACCTGTTCGTAGCTGCTGGACAAACATTCCACAAGCAATAGCCCATCCTTCTGTGGTTTCATGGATTTTCTTTAGTTCCTGCGTTTCAATTGGAATTTCATATATATCGAGAGCCATATGCTCCATCTCGTCGTAACGGAGGAGTAAATCTTCTTGGGTGATTTCTAATAGATTTCCTTTCACCTTTAACTGGGTAAGCACACTCCACTTCGGTCTTCTTCTACTCGAAATGACAAGGTGTAATTGTTCCGGAAAATGAGCAATAAAATGTTGAATCCATGCTTCTATTGAGGGAGAATTCGTTAAATGATGAAAATCATCTAATATTAAAATCATTTCCTTTTCTAGTTTTGCAACTTCATTCACCATCATCGTCATGAATGACCATATTTCTTGATCATGAACATAATGATCAATCGATTGGAGTTCCTTTAATACTCGATCACCAAATAGGGGCTCCTGTTTACGGATTGCATGAACAAACTTTGTTAAAAAGGGTACGAAGTCATCATCATACGGAGAAATGGAGTACCAACACGCATCAATATTTGCATCCTGTAAATACATAGATAAGGCAGTACTTTTTCCATATCCTGCACCAGAATGGATTAGGGTAAGGCGATATTTTGTAAGTAATTTCAGCTTTTGATTCAGCTTCGCTCGTCTTATATACCGTTCTTTTGTCGCTGGTGGGGATAATTGTGTCGTGAGTATTGGCACATCTTCCATTTAACCCGCCCCCTTTCTTAATAAAATTTATTATAAAAACGATTGTATTATGTTTAATGGATCTAGTTGAAGTTAATGAGGTCGCTTCTCCCAAGGCTCTAATTGACCAACAATTGTTTGCGCTCGTTTATGATGAATGGCATCAATCACGCCTTGACTAATTTCCTGATGTGTTAGCCATCTGGAATGATTTCCAATTATTTTAAAGCCCAAATAAATCTCATAGTAATGACCGCTTACTGGGACTTTCGGTTTCTGTTTATGAATAGAAGACGTACTAGATTTTACATGAAAAAAGTGATAGTTGTCCTTTGTGAAGCTATCCAGTAATGCTAGGACAGTTGGATTCACCTCTGGAGCTGAACTGTGCACCCATGAGACAACTACTTCAATGGGCCCATCTTTCTCTATACGTTCTAATAATAGCTCTTTAAGCATATCTGTATCATGATAATCTACTAATAAGCTCGTTATACTCTTAGGAAATTTTACCTTGCTCATCAACCTTTGATACGTTTCATTTCGTCTTCCAATTACTGTTACATGATACCCTTTTTTATTTAACCAGATCGTTACATCACTCAGCATACCTGTTCCGCCAATAACAAGCGCATGCTTTTTACGCATCCTTTTCACCCTTTATCCTTTTGGTAGAACTACACGATTTCTAATCATATCGATTCTTGTATACACATTTACATTTTAAATCTGCTTTTATGTTCCAATTCCTTATCCTACCTATTTAATTATCTATGAACGGTTAAAAATCCTGCATGTACCCTTTAAAGCATTATTTTTGCATTATTATTCGATTAAGGAAAAAATAAAATAAACCCTTCTCGTAATAACGGTTTTCTCCACTAATCGTTAGATGGACCTATGGATAGATTGGTGCCGTCATTTTTGATGTATAGATGTTACATATGTTAAGTATACATTCGACAATAAATAGAGGTGAATGAAATGAAATTAAAATTGAGTGTCTTAGACCAATCACCAGTTGCTTCGAATAGGACTGCCACGGACGCATTTAATCAAACAACAGAATTGGCAAAATGGACCGATGAACTAGGTTACCACCGATTTTGGGTGTCAGAGCATCACAGTTCGAAAACCTTAGCAGGTTCAGCTCCCGAAATTTTAATCACGCATTTAGCAGCAAACACAAAGAAGATTCGCGTTGGTACTGGTGGTGTTCTTCTTCCCCACTATAGTTCTTATAAGGTAGCAGAGGTTTTTCGAGTTTTGGAAAGCTTGTATCCTAATCGAATTGATTTAGGAATTGGACGCGCACCAGGTGGTATGCCAGGGGTGAACTATGCACTAAACAAAGGGAAATACCCAGCTGTGAACGAATATCCTAATCAAGTAAAAGAATTAATGGGGTACATTCACGGTAAACGGCATCCAGTTTATAAAGTTATTGCAACACCACTCGGTGAAACAGTACCACCAATTTGGATGTTAGGATCTAGTGAAACAAGTGCCCAATTGGCTGCACAGTTAGGTACCTCCTTTACATTTGCAAAATTTATTAATGGTCAAGAAGGCGAAAGTGCGATGCGATTTTATTACAATCAATTTCAGCCATCCCCACATTTACAAGCACCTCAAGGAAATGTAGCTGTATTTGTGATTTGTGCAAGCACAACGGAAGAGGCAGAGGACTATGCTTCCATTATGGATTTACAGCTCTTACGGGTGGAAAATGGGGATTTTCGAGACGAATATCCTACTTTAGAGGAAGCGAAGCATTATCCTTATTCTTATTTTGAAAAAGAACGAGTAAAAGAAAATCGCAAACGAATGATTGTTGGGAACCCGAAACAGGCAAAGGAACAGTTAGAGGAGCTCGCATATGAATTTGGAGTTGAGGAAATTATTATCAATACCATCATTCCAAATAAAGAAAAACGGTTTGACTCCTACCGTCTACTAATGGAAGAATTTCAAAAAAATTAAAGAAGGGAGGTTATTCTTATGCTCGCATTTGACCATCTAGTTATCTATTCCAGCAATATCCAAGATTCTATAGAAGCTTTTCAAAAAGAATACAACCAATTTGTCTTACCTGGCGGGCACCATGAGAACTGGGGGACCTACAATTATATAGCTTATATGCATAATAATAGCTACATCGAGTGGTTAGGCATAGAAGATATTAAGCGAGCAGAGGCATCAGATAATCCTCTTATTCAACAGACCGCCAATGCTTATTACAGCAATCTAGAAGGACCAATACAGTTTGCATTTCGAACAACAGATATGGACCGCTTTATTCATTACTATCAAAACCAAAGGATTAAGTTTAACGGGCCTTATCCAGGTAGTAGAAAAAGACCAGATGGGTCCATAATGAAATGGCGGATGCTATTCCCAGTCGATGATTCTTTTGATGGCATTCTCCCGTTTTTAATTGAATGGGAAGGAGATGGAAACCGTCCAAATGACCGATCCAAAATAAACCAAACTACTTTTTCAAAAATCAGGATTGGTACAAAGCAAATAAAAAATAGCACATCGGTTTTTAAAAGGCTTTATATGCTAAAGGATGATCCACGACATACGGAACCAGAGTGGCAAGTAGAAAACGGGAGCATTCATCTCGTTCAAAACATCAGTCTTGAAGCCCGGTTTGAACACATTAGCTTGAAGAGGTAAAAGGAATATCCGTAACCATTTTTATTTTTCCATTGTTTTCATAAAAACTATTGTACTGTATAATAGCTATATTCAATTTTCGAAATTTTTACCCAATACATATTAAGGGGGAGCTATAGATGACAACGACCTACTCAGAGGTTTGGGATTTAGAAAGTATCTTTCCAGGAGGAAGTGAATCCCCACAGCTTCAGGAACATATTTCAAAATTAAAGGCAATGAACCTTTCCTTTACTGACAAAGTAAACAGTTTTAACACACCTACTACAGCAAATGAAAGTGAATCAGTAGTAGAGCTTATTACCCTAGCTGCTGAGGTAATGAAATATTTAGATCAAGCGAGTTCATTCGTTGGCTGCTTAGAGGCACAAAATATGGAAGATCGAAAAGCAAATGTACTTCGCAGTGAAGTGACAACGATTGAAGCGAATTTTTCCACTGCGTTTACAGCTTTTCAACAGAAATTAGCAGCTACAGACGAAACGGTTTGGGATGGTCTCTTTGAAAACAAACAGCTAAAGGAATTGGAATTTGTATTAAATGAATGGCGCAAGGAAGCGAAAGAAAAACTGTCCGAAAAAGAAGAAGCTTTGATTTCTGCCCTCTCCGTTGATGGCTATCATGGATGGGGTCAAATGTATGACACGATCGTGGGCGCTATGACGATCCGTGTAAATGTTGATGGTGTAGAAAAAGAGCTATCGGTTGGGCAAGCAAATAATCTTTCCTCTCATGCCAATCCAGAGGTACGTAAAGAGAGCTTCGAAAGGCTAGAAGATGCTTGGGGAGAGAAGGAGGAGCTATTTGCGAAAACATTAAATCATATTGCAGGATTCCGGTTAAATGTTTATGAAAAGCGCGGATGGGATCATGTATTAAAAGAGCCGCTTGATTACAATCGCATGCAACAAACAACTCTTGATGCCATGTGGGGAGCAATCGCGAAAAACAAGCAACCTTTTGTGGAATATTTGAATCGCAAAGCATCTATGTTAGGGAAAGAGAAGCTAAATTGGTATGACCTAGACGCACCAATTTCAAGCTCCAATGAAACCATTTCCTATAATGACGGAGCTCAATTTATTTTGAAGCATTTTTCGAAGTTCGGACCGGAAATGGCAAGCTTTGCAGAACAAGCTTTTGAGAACGCTTGGATTGAAGCGGAAGATCGACCCGGAAAACGCCCAGGAGGTTTTTGTACTTCTTTACCGGTACAAGAGGAGTCCCGTATTTTTATGACGTATAATGGATCTGCTTCAAGTGTGGCTACACTCGCGCATGAGCTTGGGCACGCCTTCCATTCTCATACATTAAAGCCAATGCATCCCTTAAATCGAAATTATGCAATGAACGTTGCGGAAACGGCTTCCACATTTGCGGAGATGGTCGTTGCAGATGCATCGGTTAAAGAAGCTGCTAATGAAGAAGAAAAGCTTTCTTTGTTAGAGGATAAATTACAACGCAGTGTTGCTTTATTTATGAACATTCATGCCCGCTTCTTGTTTGAAACAGCATTTTATGAAGAGCGAAAAAATGGCGTTGTGCCAGCAAGCCGCTTGAATGAATTAATGGTGGATGCACAAAAAGAAGCTTATGGAAATGCATTGGAGGAATTACATCCTAGATTCTGGGCTTCGAAGCTTCATTTTTATATTACCGACGTTCCTTTCTACAACTTCCCTTATACGTTCGGCTATCTATTTGCATTAAGCATTTATGCAAAAGCTTTAGAAGAAGGTACGGCATATGAGGAAAAATATATGGCACTCCTTAGAGATACAGCTATTATGCCAGTTGAAGAGCTCGTGATGAAGCATTTAGGAGAAGACATTACGAAAGAAGCATTTTGGCAAAAAGGAATTGACCTTTGCATTGAAGATGCTAAGGAATTTCTCGAGCTAACAAAATAAAATCAACTTGTAAATTATTCACTAGGGGAATTCAGATTGTCTATGTCTGTAGTGTTGGAGGAGACAGACATAGACACCTATAAAAAAGGGTGAGGGATATGTTTACACTTAAAGTCGACCATCAAGTTGAGCTAAAGCTTTTAGTTCAACGGGATGCGGAGGAAATGATTACTGTTGTTGATGAATCAAGAGACTATTTAAGAGAGTGGCTCCCATGGGTAGATAACATGCAAGTAGCAGAAGATTATCATCCAGTTATACAAATGTGGCTAGAACAATTTGCGAAAAACGATGGATTCCAAGCTGGGATACTGTTTGAAGGTAAATTAGTTGGCATGGCTGGCTTCCATGGGGTCGATTGGAGAAATAAGAAAACCACTATCGGTTACTGGCTTGCAAAAGGGTATCAAGGAAAAGGAATTATGACAAGGGTAACGAAAGCACTTGTAGATTACGCTTTCGAAGAACTTCAATTAAATCGCGTTGAGATCCATTGTGGCGCTGAAAATCAAAGAAGCCGGGCAATTCCGGAACGATTACACTTTCAACAAGAAGGCATATTACGGGATGGCGAATTTTTATATGATCATTACCACGACATCGTCGTTTATGGAATCCTTGCGAGAGATTGGAAAGCATCCTACCGAAGCAAAAAGGACTAGGTTCACCGACCTAGTCCTTTTCCTATTACTCTTTACCGCCAAGTTGCATGATATACTCTACAACGTTATTTACCTCATGTTCAGATAAGGTGCCTTCAAATCCAGGCATTCCACCACTACCTTCATTTACTTGCTTAATTAGTGCGTCCTTATCCGTAATCATCGAACTGTTTTGTAGGTTTGGTCCATTGTGTCCACCTACACCTTCTGCACCATGACAAGCAAGACAGTTATTCTCATAAATAACCTTACCGTTCTCCACTGCTGCAGACTCGTCATGCTCGTCTTTATCTGCCTCTTCATGGTTTTTATCTACATCACTTTCCTCTGTTTGACCTGCTAAAGTCGCTTTGTTGATTGCGTCTTCTGGTATGTCTTCAATCGAAGCATATTTCCCTTCTAGTGAGAAGGTATAAATTTTATCCCCGTGTGTTGTACCAGCAAGGGAGTTTCCTCCAGAGAAAATGCTAATATATTGTTTGCCATCTACTTCATACGTAATTGGTGGCGCATTAGCACCTGCATCGGTCATGAATTCCCACAGTTCGTCACCATTTGTTGCATCATAAGCTAAAATGCGACCGTCATTGTGACCGGTAAGCAATAGATTTCCTTTGGTTGTTAACAATCCACTATAAGCGATGGTATCCCAATCCTTCTGCCATGCAATCTTATTCGTTTTAATATCAATGGCTGTTACAGTACCTCGGAATGGTGCTTGCTCCACAGGCTGCCATACACTACCAATCCATTCTTTTCCTTGTTCAAATTTATTTGCCTCATCTTCTGCATAATGAGCAAAAGCAAAGTAATTATCATTTCCAAGCACATAAAAATATTCTGTATTTGGGTTATAGGCAGATGGTGGCCAGTTCCCTCCACCTTGTGGGGATGGCTTTAACGTTAATGGCTCATCCCAGAATGGTGTAAAGATATCACCATATTTCCCCTCAAAGTTAGGTATATCTCGTTCAATATCCTCTTTTGTAACACCTTGTGGTACAAAAGCATCTCCAATAGGGAATGGCTGAGTTGGCGATGTTTTTTGTTCCGCAAGCTGTGGTACTTCTTTTTCTTCAATACCAATTAAAGGTTCTCCATTCGTACGATCTAATATATAGAGCCAGCCTGTTTTACCAGCCTGTGCAATTCCTTTCTTCATTTCCCCATCCATTTCTACATCAAATAAAACGACAGGGTTGGCTGCATCCATATCCCAAATATCGTGGTGAACTTCCTGGAAATGCCAGCGGTATTCACCTGTTTCCGCATCAAGTGCTAAGACAGAATCCGTAAATAGGTTGTCCCCTTCACGATTACTTCCATCTAAGTCAGGAGATGTATTTCCTGTAGAAAAGTAAATCAATCCTAGCTCTGGATCAATAGCTGGAGTTTGCCATACTGGTGCTCCACCTTTTTCCCACGCATCGTTATCTTGTGGCCAAGTCTCGTGTCCTTCTTCTCCTGGTGCAGGTATGGTGTGCTTACGCCAGATCTCTCTACCTAATTCCGCGTCGTATGCTGCAACGAAACCTCTAATTCCATATTCTCCACCTGCAACTCCTGTATAGACTTTTCCATTATAATATAATGGTGCTGATGCAATGGTGTATCCTTTTCGCCAATCTTCTACTTGTGTCTCCCATACAACTTCACCCGTTTTTTGGTCCAAAGCGACAAGATATCCATCAAGTAAGGATACAAACACTTTACCTTCCCCAATTGCCACACCACGACTAGTCCATCCACAGCAAACCGTATTTAATCCTTCGGCAAGCTCAGGATGGTATTCCCAGATGACTTCTCCTGTTGTGGCATCTAGGGCAGCCACATCAAATGCCCCAGTGATGGTAAACATAACACCATCATAAACAATTGGTGTCGCTTCTGCTGAGTATTTAAATTCCTTTCCGGAACCTAAACTTGTCACCCATTCTACCTTTAAGTCACCTACATTAGAGGCATCGACTTGGTCGAGTGGTGAGTACCTTCCATTAAAAATATTTCCTCCGTTCGTAATCCAGTTCGTCGATGGAGGAGCGGTTAAATCTTCCGCGCTAAAACTTGGTGCAACTTCACCTGGATAATCCATATGTTGTACAGAATTATGCCTTGATAAACCATCTACCTTTGGTTCATTTACATCTGTTTCTTCTTGTTGACTCTTCTCTTGTTGATTTGCTTGATCTTCCTTTTCAGATGCCGTGTCAGGACCCATAGCTTGGTATATAAGTACACCGGCAACTATTGCGACTAAAACAAGTGCAATGATCCATACACTTCTCTTCACATTAAGAGCTCCTTTCCTTGAAGTAAAATAATTTCCTTTGTAATTTGCCCGAATATGAAAAATTTAGTCCAATTACCTATTAAAAAAAAGAGATGGAATTTTCCATCTCCCATCTCTACTTCATTTGAATTTTTTTTCATAATAGTAAAAGGGCGCTTCCTTTCCCTCATTTATTCTTTGTTGGACAAACTCATAATTCGCCTTTTCAAATAGCTTAACAGCCCCTTTATTCTTAGAATAAGTGTCTGTTCGAATGAGGTGGACCCCATTTTCT
Source organism: Salirhabdus sp. Marseille-P4669 (assembly GCF_900240405.1). Lineage (GTDB taxonomy): Bacteria > Bacillota > Bacilli > Bacillales > Alkalibacillaceae > OEQK01. The sequence goes on along the minus strand of NZ_OEQK01000009.1, from coordinate 133,511 downwards.
AACGCTATTTCTTCTGCAGCTTGATAAAATTTCAATGCAATCCCTTTTCCACGGGTTTTCGGGTCTACAGCTAGTCGCTTTATGCAGTAATATGGTCCGTTGTATGTCCAATTTATGTCGTTATACTCCTGATGCCCATAGTTACTAATACACGCTACACCTAGAATACGATTATCTTCCTCGTAAACAAAAAGATTGCTCTCTTTTATATCTCCTTCATAATGAGCTGCTAAAGGATAGCTTTCGTCCCATTGTTCATTGCCCTCCTTTTGCATAATTTCCCTGGATTGATTTTCGATCTCCATTATTTTAGATAGATCCTTATATTCAGCGTGTCGTATCATCTGCAACACCTCTTAGTTGATTATTCCTTATAAATCATTTTCTTCGTCATTCCACCATCAATTGTAAGATTTGCACCGTTAATAAACTCGTTATCCTCTTGCGTTAAATAAAGACAAGCTTTTGCAATGTCCATTGGTTTTCCTACACGGTTTGAAAAATGTTGGGCATGATCTCGTTTGGTTAAATGCTCATATCCCTCCGTTTCAATCCACCCAGGGCTAATACTATTAACCTGAATATGGTCCTCGGCAAAGGAGGCTGCTAGAGCATGTGTTAAAGCAATACTTCCACCTTTCGTAGCTGCATAAGCCTCCGAATGCTTCTCCGACATAAATGCCCGAGTAGAAGCCATATTAACAATTTTACCTCCACCAGTTTTCCTCATTGCCTTTGCCGCTTCTCGTGCGCATAGGAACTGCCCTCTCAGGTTGGTTTGAATGATACGATCCCATTCGTCCACTGTCATTTCATAAGGGGACCTCCAAACCGAAATTCCCGCATTGTTTATTAAAATATCAAGCTTCCCAAATTCAGCTAACGTTTTTGCAACCATCTTTGCGATATCTTCCGGTTTACGTACATCGGTTAAGCAAAAGATTGCCTCTCCACCACCCTCATTAAGGTTCGCAACCAGCTCTCTACCATTCACTTCGTCTATATCAGCTATAACGACTTTAGCATTTTCCCTTACATATTCGAGTGCAACTTGTCTACCAATTCCATTACTTCCTCCAGTGACGATTACCACTTTCTCTTCAAATGACATATCCACCATCCTCTACTTACTTCTTATTGTAACGTACTATTTCAATAGTCTCACTTCTGTTAAAGTATGGCCAATTCCTTCTACTCCCCATTCCAATCAAATTCACGATTTTTTAAACCAATTTCTTCACTTTCAAACGCTTATTACATCATTTTGAGTTACACTGCCGTTTGTTAAATAAAAATGCAGAAGAATCGATATACGATTCTTCTGCACTTATGCTCTTATTTTTTTTCTTCCCTATCGGCTTCCATTGAATCCGGACGTTCTGCATCTACACTGTCTTCAACAGGATTCTTTTCATTTTCAGTACTTTTCTCTTCTACAGTATCTTCTAACAGCTTATCAATTGGATCTTCAGACTTATCCAAGTCTTCTTTTGCCTCTTGTACTTCTTCTATATGTTCTGTATCTTTGTTCAAATTACGGCCTGATAGGAACCAACCACCAACAGCAATAGCTAGTAATACACTCCAGAATATGATTTTCCAAGTTGCGCTATGTGGGAAGTGTTCATCAATAATTTGAATTTCATGGTGTCCTAACGTAATAACCGCAAGTTTAACCCCTACCCATGCAACGATTAAATATGCAGTTGTTTCCAATCCCGGGCGTTCTGCTAACAACCTTGTAAACCATGTAGCAGCAAATTTAATTAACACTAAACCTGCAATACCACCGGCCACAACAATCATAAATTGACCTGTGTCCATACCCCCAAAGTGTCCCAAACCAGAAGGAGGTAACGTTACGGCTAATGTAACCGCAGCAAGAATAGAGTCAATCGCAAACGCAAGGTCTGCCACCCCAATTTTTGCAACCGTTCCCCAGAAACCGTTTGCCCCTTTAATCTCTTTGTCGTGATGATCTTCCTTTTTAAAGTATTTTTCAAATACATGCTTTAATCCCAAATAAATAAGATATGCGGCACCAATTGCTTGAACTTGCCATACCCCCACTAAGAAGGAGATTGCAAATAAAGCTGCAAATCGGAAGAAAAACGCTCCTATAATACCATAACTAATTGCTCGATTCTTTTCTTCTTCGGGAAGGTGTTTCGCCATAACTGCTAATACTAACGCATTATCAGCAGAGAGAATACCTTCTAGTCCTATTAATATTAATAATGTCCATCCATACTCTAACCAAAGTTCCATGTAAGAGCTCCTTTCCTCTTATAAAGGTGTGTTCATTCTTGGTAAAGGTCCGCTTTGTTTTACTTTTCCTTTAGCGTTTCACGAAATTGGAAAATATATTGCTACAAAAAAATGGGACGTATACCATGTCCATCATGGTATACGTCCAAAATAAAACAAGACCTCTACCATAATGGCAAAGGTCTTGCTAACAACACCGTGGGTTGCCAATAAAACCGAGAGCATTTGCTCTGAATTGACGATTTTATTGTTAAAGCTACTCCCCTTTGAATAATATTTATCTTACCACCTATTAAAAAAGGTCGCAACAATTTTTTTTCAATTGTACACAATTTGTTTTAATGCACTAAAAAACTGCTCCATGTCCTCACGGTTTCCAATCGTTAATCGAATGTATTCGTTTATATGTGGCTTATTAAAATAACGTACATAAATCCCCTTATTCTTTAGCTTTATATATAACTCTTCCGCACTAATTTGACGCGGTTTAATAAAAAGAAAGTTTGTGCTTGAATCCAGTACTTCGAAGCCTAACTGCAACAGCTTATCTTTCGTTTCGTTACGCTCGGATATAATTTTGTTTTTTGTCAATTGAAAGTATGCTTCATCTTCCATTGCAGCTTTTGCTCCAGCTAAAGCAAGACGATCCATTGTATAGGAATTAAATGAGTTTTTAATTCGATTTAATCCCTCAATTAAATCAGCACTCCCCATCGCAAATCCGACCCGTAAACCAGCTAATGATCTGGATTTCGATAAGGTTTGAATTACTAATAGATTATCGAACTTACTCAAAAGCGATACAGCAGATTCGCAGCCAAAATCGACATAGGCTTCATCAATAATAACAACCTTTTCACTGTTGTTTTTGAGTATTTCTTTTATCTCCTCCAGTGATAAGGCCAATCCTGTTGGGGCATTGGGATTTGGAAAGATTACCCCACCTTCCGATTGAAAAAAGGAATCTACCGGGATTGTAAAATCTTCCTTTACTGGAACGAGATCATATTTAATATTAAATAACTTCGCATAGACAGGATAAAAGCTGTACGTAATATCCGGGAAGCGAATTTTTTCATCCTGATTAAAAAAAGCCATGAAGGAAAAAGCGAGCACTTCATCCGAACCATTCCCAATAAATAGTTGATCCCGTTGTAAATGATAATAATTCGCAATCGTATCTCTTAATTCGTCCACTGTCGGCGAAGGGTATAATCTTAATTCATCATTGGTCGCTTCTTTTATTGCTTTTAAAACATTCGGTGATGGCGGATACGGATTTTCGTTCGTATTTAGCTTTACAACTTTGGTTTGTGGTTGTTCCCCTGGTACATATGGGTCCGTATCTTTTACTAACCTACTCCAATACTTACTCAAACCAATCCCTCTTTCTCTACCAACCGTAATTTCAACGCTTCTGATGCCTTTCCGTTAACACCTGCTTAATATCTTGTATCGAAATTCCTTGCTCAATCATTAAAACTAGAGAATGATAAATCAAATCTGAAAACTCATTCACCAGTTCCTTTTTATCCCGATTTTTGGCACCTATGATTACTTCACTCGACTCTTCACCTATCTTCTTTAAAATCTTATCTAAGCCTTCATGGAATAAATAATTCGTATACGAGCCTTCGACAGGATGATCCCTTCGATGTTCAATAAGTTTATATAAATACGAGATGATATCGCGATTTACAATTGGTTCCTCTTCGGTTAATTCAATATTTTGAAAGAAACAGCTTTCCTCACCTGTATGACAAGCAACTCCATTTTGGACTACTTCCACTAATAATGTGTCCCCATCACAATCATAGCTGAGCTTTTTTACCAATTGTGTATTACCGGAGGTCTCTCCTTTATTCCAAAGCTGCTGACGAGACCTACTATAGAACCAAGTTGTTTTGGTTTCCAACGTTTTTTGCAAGGATTCTTTGTTCATATATGCTAGCATCAAAACCTTACCGGTCTGAATATCTTGAACAATTGCTGGAACTAAACCGTTCTGATCAAATTTTATATCATCTATTTGAACTGTCATTGCGTATGCGCCTCACTTCAATACCGTTTTCGTATAAGTATTCTTTTAATGCCATAATATTTATTTCTCCATAATGAAATACAGAAGCCGCTAATGCCGCATCTGCACTTCCTTCTTTCAATACATCTAGGAAATGCTGCATTTCTCCTGCTCCACCAGAAGCAATAACTGGTACATTCACACCCTCTGAAATTCTTTTTGTAATGTCCAAACTAAAGCCTGTTTTCATCCCATCGGTATCCATTGCATTTAACACGATTTCGCCTGCACCTAGCCTTACTCCTTCAAGTGCCCATTCCAAAGCATCTTTTCCCGAATCCACTCTGCCTCCATTTAAAAACACAGACCAATTTCCTTGTTCGTTTCTTTTCGCATCAATGGATAATACTACACATTGACTACCAAACTTTTGAGCTGCCTCGTAAATGATTTGCGGATTCTTGACTGCTGCACTATTCACCGATACTTTGTCTGCACCTGCATTTAATACTTTCCGAAAATCCTCAATCGTACGGATACCTCCACCCACTGTGAAAGGAATATGGACTTGCTCAGCAGTTTTTTCTACTACTTCAATGAAGATATCCCGATCCTCATTTGAAGCAGTAATATCGTAAAAAACAAGCTCATCTGCACCTAGCTCACTGTACATTTTTGCTAAATTTACTGGATCATCAACATCCACTATATTTTGAAATTTTTGCCCTTTTACCACCCGCCCACCTCTTACATCTAGGCATGGTATAATTCGTTTTGCTAGCATTAAACGTTCACCTCCTTTAATGCGTCCTCTAAATTGATATTCCCTGTATATAACGCTTTCCCAACAATAGCTCCGTAAACATTTCGTTGGGCTAATTGCTGCACATCGCTAACTGTAGTAACACCACCTGAAGCAATTACATTCATGGATACATGCTCATTCATCTTTTCTAATTCACGAAAGTTCGGCCCTGCTAACATGCCATCCTTTGCAATATCTGTATATACAATTGTTTGAACCCCAATTTCCTCTAATTGTTTGGCAAAATCCAGCGCTTTTAAATCACTCGTTTTCGTCCATCCATTTGTCGCAACATAGCCATTTTTTGCATCAATAGACACCGCAATGGTTTCTTTAAACCGTTCCACTGCAGCTTGCAAAAAGCCCCGATCTTTTATCGCAGCGGTACCTAGTATTACCCTTGACACACCAATTTCAACTAGTTTTTCAATTGCTTCAATGGATCGGATACCACCACCAACTTGTACGGGGAGCATCGTAGTTTCTACAATGGATTGAATAATACGTAAATTTTTGAAGGTACCTTCAAGTGCACCATCTAAATCCACAACATGGAGAGCCTCTGCACCTTTATTTGCCCATTTTTGCGCCATTTCCACTGGATCCCCATACGTATTCTGTTTTCCATAATCCCCTTGAATTAGCCGCACACATTTTCCATCTCTAATATCGATTGCAGGGTAAAGAATCATGAAATCAGCTCCCCAAAGTTTTTCAACAATGTCATTCCAGTCTCACTGCTCTTTTCTGGGTGAAACTGCATGCCATAAATATTGTTTTTCTGTACTACTGCTGGAAGTTTAATACCGTAATCAGAGAAAAATACTATTTCTTCTTTGTTTTTCGATGCAACATAATAAGAGTGAACAAAATAGGTGTATTCTGCATTACCGATTTGTTTGCCAATGCCTTTATCTGGATTATAGTTTGGGCCGGGAATTAGATTATTCCATCCCATATGGGGAACTTTTAGGTTATCGTTAAACCGTATCACTTCACCTTCAAGGAACCCTAAACCATCCCATTCTCCATTTTCATAGCTCTTTTCATAAAATAACTGCATCCCTAGACAAATTCCTAATATGGGTTTTCCAAATTGCACATTTTTCTTGATGCTATCAACAAGACCAGACTCGTTTAAATGATTCATCGCATCTTTAAATGCCCCTACTCCAGGAAGTATTAATGCATCACTATTGTTGATTTGGTCGACAGTTGATGCGATTTGTGTCTGAAAGCCTAATTTTGTTAGGGCATGATAAACGCTTTTTAGATTACCTGCCCCGTAATCGATGATGGAAATCAAGGTAGTCCCCCCTTTTTTAGACTATATGGATACTTTTTGATTCCTTCTCTGTGTCGAACTTGAAATTATCTTATAGCAGCCCCTTCGTAGACCGCACACCCTGTATTCTTTCCTGAACTTCCGTTGCTCGGTCAATCGCTCTGCCCACACCTTTAAAAATAGATTCAATAATGTGATGACCATTTTTTCCATATAGTAAATTAATATGGAGTGTGATTTCTGCGTGGTTTACAAATGCTCTGAAAAATTCTTCTACTAATTCCGTATCAAACTGACCAACTTTTTCCACAGGTATATCCACATCAAAGTGCAGGTATGCTCTTCCGCTAATATCTAATGCGATTAAAGACAATGCTTCGTCCATTGGCGAGTGCTCGGTTGCATAACGAGTAATCCCATTCTTATCACCGAGTGCTTCTTTGAAAACCTTTCCTAATACAATCCCTACATCCTCTACAGTGTGATGCAGGTCCACCTCTAAATCCCCGTCACATGTCACATCCAAATCCATAAAACCATGACTAGAAAGCAGTGTTAACATATGATTGAAAAAGCCAATGCCTGTTTTGATTTGGCTTTTTCCCGTACCATCAACATTTAATTGTAAATCTATCGATGTTTCCTTTGTTTCTCGTTTCTGTTGAGCCTTTCTCATTGTATTCACCTCTCTGATTTATACACTCATCCTTGCAAGCTCCTGCTCCATCTTATTTAGTAAAGGATGGATCGTTTCCGTTTTGGTTTTAAAACTCGCTTTATTAACGATTAATCTAGCACTTATATCACAGATGTCTTCTATTATTGCGAGGCCATTTTCTTTTAGTGTTCTACCCGTCTCCACAATGTCGACAATGACATCGGAGAGACCAATTAGAGGTGCTAATTCGACCGAGCCATTTAACTTAATGGTTTCAACGGAAATTCCTTTTTTCTCATAAAATGCCTTCGCTACATTCGGATACTTGGAGGCAACCTTTAATTTTTGATTCGGATTAATCGGTTGTACAGATAAACCTGCTACGGCAAACTTACATTTCCCAAAACCAAGGTCCAATACTTCAAACACGTCTGCTTCACTTTCCATTAAGGTGTCCTTCCCGATTACACCAATGTCAGCGGCACCATTTTCCACATAAGTTGCGACATCGGTTGCCTTTACAAGCACGATTCGAAAGTTGCCGCTTTCATCATCAAATATTAATTTTCTACTCCCTTTTTCCAATTCTGGGAATTCAATGCCGATTTTTTGAAAGATTTCAACTGTAAACTCTTCTAATCTTCCTTTTCCAAGGGCAATTTTCACAACATCCACAATGGGGTCCCCCTATTCCTTACAAGATTATAGTAATAGCCCTTTTAATAAATCCTCACTCGTGTTATAAACCACTTGTTCATCATTTTTGTTTACACAAATAAATTGCTGATTTTGTATTGTAATGATTGTTTCGATTCCTCTTCTTTTTAACTCCTTTATAAATACATCTGCGTCCTCTATAGGAATAACATCTGTTTCCACAATTAATTGACTTTCTCTTAATCGATCCGCTAATCGTAACGCTGCCTTTCTATCATTCTCGGAAAATAACACAAAAGCTTCGGTTTGATTGACGAACGTGGCTTGATTCGTATTTTTTTTGATTACATCTAAAACATCATCTAAATAAAAACCAAATCCAGTTGCTGGTAGCTCTGATCCAAACTGCTTTGTTAATTGATCATATCTACCACCGATTACGATCGGTTTTCCATAATTTTTTATATAGCCTTGGAAGATGATGCCCGTGTAGTAATTCAAATCATTAATCATACCTAAATCGATGGATAAATATTCTTCGAAACCAGCTTCTACTAGTTTGTTATATACCTCTTCTAGATGACGAAGCTCTTCCTTCATCTTATTATTTAACGCTAAAGATTCGGCCTGTTGGATAACCTCCGTAGGGTTTCCGTACAATAGAGGCATGGAAAGTATCACCTCTTTATATGCAGCTTCAATATTTGTTGTATCTAATATTTGTTTTAGCTCTGATACATTTTTTTGTTCAATACGCTTCCGAATTTCTCCCTCTTGTTCAACGGAAACAGCACTTCTAATCATTAATTCCTTAAAATAATTTGCCTGTCCTAGGTCGATTTTAAAATCTACTATTCCTAATCTTTTCAGTGATTGAATGGCTAGTGTGATCACTTCTACATCAGCTTCACTACTTTTGTTACCAAATAGTTCAATTCCAGCTTGTGTACGCTCTCGGTTTGTAATACTTTGCTTGTCATCATTCATTCGGAACACATTTGTAAAATACGAAACTTTAAAATAAGAATCTTCTTTTTTGTCAAAGGTAGCGACCATACGCGCGATTGGTATCGTTGCATCTGGGCGTAACACTAGGATTTTCCCATCCCGATCCACGAGCTTCACCATTTTTTCACGATCGATTGTACCGTTTATCTCGAGAAATAAATCGTAATATTCAAAAATTGGTGTCTGAACCTGGCGATAACCATAGCTTCGATATAGCAATTGAAGCTTTTGGATTAGACTTTCTTTTATCTCTAAATCATTTGCATGTATATCGGATACACCTTCTGGAAGCCTTTTTGTTCCATTCCCCAACACCATCACCCTTTATCACATTATCAATTTACCACTTTAACAAAATAAAGTTATAGTGTATTGTAATAATAATAAGACTTTTCGTCAACTGATATCCATACAATTTATGGAGAATTTATAATAATTAGGAGTGAATAGCATGTATGATTTTCACGTACATAGTAACTTTTCCGCAGATTGCGAGATACCGATGGAGGATATGGTCCAATGCGCCATTCAAAAAAAAATAAAAGCATTATGTTTTACAGAACATATTGATTATGATTATCCCGATTCATCTATTACCTTTTTGTTAGATTATGAGAACTATTCAGCTAGTATTAAAAAGATGCAACAGAAATATGGAGACCAAATTACAATTCGGAAAGGGGTTGAATTAGGTGTACAGCCACATGTTCTGGAGGATTATAAGAGGATTGTAGAAAAAGAGTATTTTGATTTTATTATCCTGTCTATGCATACGACGAAAAAACTAGATTTGCACTCTGGTCAATTTTTTGAAAACAAGAGTCTACACCAAGCATATGCAGAGTACTATACGGAATTACTTCATTGCATTAAACAGTTTAAGGAATACTCTATACTCGGACACATTGACTTAGTAAAACGCTATAAATACGAGGAAGGCGTTCACCATTTTCTTGATTATATTGAGGAAATTTTTAAAGTAGCAATCGCAGATGGAAAGGGTATTGAGATCAATAACTCCGGATATCGTTACGGAATGAATCGCGGTATGCCGAGTGAGGATATTTTGCAGCTGTATAAAGACATGAATGGGGAAATTATTACGATTGGGTCGGATTCGCACTCGCCAGAAAATATAGGTACACATTATAAGGATTCTATAGAGCTGTTAAAAAAAATAGGATTTCAATATATAGCCACCTATCAAAATCAAAAACCGATTTTTCAGAAAATATAAAGAAAGGATGTCCAATCATCTGGACATCCTTCGTTTACATAAAGTTGTTTTATTCTTTTTCCTTGTACTCAAATTTTCCTAAACTAACTGCAACGACAAGTCCGATCGCAAATGCTACAATGCTTAAAATGGACTTTCCTACTTCCCGCTCAAATCCTGGGAATATAACAACGATAGAACCAATTACCATACCAATAATGATGGCAAAAGTGTAAGCGTGAAAATTTTCTAAAAAGTAGCGAATTATTTTACTGCATAATACAATACCTAAAATAACACCCACACCAACAATTCCAATTACAACTAGATTTATATCCTTAACAGCTTCCATAATGGTCGCATACGTACCAATAAGTAATAGAATAAAGGAACCACTGATACCAGGTAGAATCATAGCCATACTAGCAATAAACCCTGAGAAAAACAGACCGATTAAAACCGAAACATTTGTTGTATCTAGTGTAACCCCTTCAGTTGGGTCTTTAAAAAAGACTAATGACGCAATAGCTAATGCAGCAATGATTAGAAATACAAAATGACTTCCCTTAAATTTCGTTTTTACATCTGCTTGCTGAAATAAGAATGGCAATACACCAATAATGAGGCCCATAAAAAAGAAAAACGTTTGGTTTGGATAATGCTCCAGCAACCATGTAACCACATGACTAATTGTTAATAACGCAATTCCTATCCCAATTCCAAGTGGTATAAGAAATCCTAATTGTTTTTTCCAATTACGAGTGAAAAAGCCGTTAATTGCTTCAATTAAGCGATCATAAATCCCTAATATAACAGCGATTGTCCCTCCACTTACACCAGGAACGGTATCACTAGCCCCCATTAATAACCCTCGAAAGATATTTTTCCATTCAAACATATATTCAATGTCTCCTTTAGTTGTCCGATTCACATTTCCTTACTATTTTATCAGAATTCATTAAATGTAGAAGGATTATAATAAAAAAACTTTCATGATTTTTATCATGAAAGTTCATCTAATGCTGTTAACAACACTTGTGGTACTTTGTTTATTGGGTGTTCTATAATTTCTGGCACCGTTTCGTACACTTTGCTTAACGTATCTTTTTCAATTACTTCCTCAATGGAGCCCACCTTTTCAATACCACCATTGTTTAATAAAAGTAATTGATCACAAAATTGAGATGCTAGGTTTAAATCATGCATCACCATAACTACCGTTAAACCAGCTTCTTTCTGCCATTTCTTTACGAGCTGGAGGACGACAAGCTGATGATGGATATCTAGATAGGTCGTAGGTTCATCAAGAAGCAGCAGCTTTGGCTGTTGAACCATCGCCTTTGCGATTGCAACCCGCTGTCTTTCTCCTCCACTAAGTGTATCTAATAGTTTTTCTCTTAATGAAGTGACGCCTGTTTGTTCCATCACACGCTCCACAATTTCTTTATCCTTTTTTCCTTCTCTTTCATACCAATGAAGATGTGGATATCTCCCCATCATAATCGTATCTTCAACAGATAAAGGGTAAGTTGGTAAACCACTTTGAGAAAGGACCGCCATTTCCCGTGCTAGCTTTTTTTGAGAAATAGATGCAAGCTCTTTATTGCGAAGCATTATTTTTCCAGAGGATGGCTCTATCAAACCGGAAATTATTTTTAATAATGTAGATTTCCCAACACCATTAGGCCCAATAATTCCAAAACAGGTGCCCTCCTTCACTTGGAAGGAGATATTTTTTAGTACCACTTGCTCTTTGTAATGCTTTGAAATGTTCTGAACCGTCAGCACCTGCCACCCCTCCTAGAAATAATTTGACTTCCTTTTTCTTAGTAAATAGCCGAAAAATGGAGCTCCTAATATAGCCGTAATAACACCGATTGGTAGTTCCCGTGGCTCTAAAATAGTTCGTGCAATCGTGTCTGCACTAACTAAAAAGATAGCCCCACCAATTACCGATAGGGGCAGAATGAGTCGATAATCGGACCCAAAAGCTAATCGGATAATATGTGGGATTACTAAACCTACAAAACCAATTGTGCCGGAAACAGAAACAGCCGCTCCAGTGAGTAAGGAGGCAACAATCAGTAGAACAATACGGATTTTTTTTACCGATACACCTGAATAGTGAGCCGTTTCTTCACCTAGACCAAGAATATTTATTTCACGTGCTAGTAGTACTGCTATTACGCTAGCAATAAGAACAATTGGTAAAATGACACCATTATAACTCCAATCCGTTAATGCTAAACTCCCCATCATCCAGTACAAAATGGATTGCATCTTCTCATCAGCTAGCGCCATAATTAACGACAGCATGGAGGAAATAAAAGCTTGAACTACAACACCTGCTAAAATTAAGGTTTCCATTTGCATTCGACGATTCACCTTTGCCAAAACATAAACAATAAACAATGTTAGTAAACCGGATAAGAAAGCAACAACAGGTAATGTCCACTTGCCGAATAACAAGATTTCAATTCCAAATAACATAACAAGTGCTGCACCTAATGCTGAGCCTGATGAAACACCTAAAATAAAGGGGTCTGCCAATGGATTTCGCAACACCCCTTGATAAATCGCTCCTGCTAGTGCTAATGCTGCACCAACTAAAATTGCAAGTACAATACGTGGCATTCGAATATTCCAAACTATGGTCTCTGTGGAAGCTTTCCATGTCTCGTCCATTCTGTCACCTATTAACGGTATTTTGGACAGCAGAATTAGAAATACCGTTTTTAGATCAATATTTGCACTTCCAACGGAGACACTAACTAAAACAGTTACTAATAAGATTGCTAGTAATAGAGGCACCCAAAGTAGGAGCCTCCTACGCCAACGGTTCATATGTTTCCACTCTTCCTAATGCGATTACTTAAAATAATCCGGGTATAGGGTTTCCGCTACAGATTGAAGCCCTTCAATGATTCTAGGGCCTGCACGTTCCGTTAAATCCGATTGCAACGCATAAACTTGATTTTCCTTAACCGCTGTAACACCCTGCCATGTTTCACGTTCTTTTACTTTGTCCACTGCATTTTCTACATAGCTTGCGTACGTAAGTAAAATTACATCCGGGTTTTTCTCAATAACTTCCTCTTCACTAACTTGTGGCCATCCCTCTTGATCCGCCATAGTATTTTCCCCACCTGCTAAGGTTACTAATTCATTTAGGAACGTACCACTACCTGCCGTAAATAATTCTTCACCAATTTCAATCCAAACCGTTTTACGTTCCTCCTCAGGAATTTCGCTTACGGTTTTTTCAATTTCTGCTTGTTGCTCCTTCATGCTTGCGACAATTTCCTCGGCCTTTCCTTCTGTACCTGTTGCTTTTCCGGCTAACAAAATATCTTCATATGTTTGGTCTATTGTAGATGCTCCAAGTACTACTACAGTAAGTCCTTGATCTCTCAATTGGTCTACTACTTCTCCATTCAATACATCAGCAATTACTAAATCTGGCTCTAACGAAACAATTTTTTCTATATTTAGTTCAAATGCTCCTACCTTCTCAATTTCTAAAACTTCTTCAGGATAGTTATCATTTTCCGTTACACCTACAACCTTATCTCCTAAACCAAGTGCAAAAACAATTTCAGTTCCACTTGGAATCACACTAACAATACGTTCTGGCGCATTCTCTATTACGACTTCCTCACCTGAATCATCGGTAATGGTAACTGGAAATGCTGCCGATTCTGCTTCTTGCTTATCCTCCGTCTTCGTTTCTTCCTTTTTCGGCTCCTCATCTGAACTACATGCGATTAACCCAAAACTCAATAAAAGAACCATTGCTGCTACTAAAAATACTTTTAATTGCTTCATCCTTTTCTCCTCCTAGATTCATAATGTAAAAAGCCTTGATTTCCTCCAAAGGGAAACCAAGGCTTACTCACAAATGTATATAAAAATGCATCGCGAAGCCTTTCCTTTTAACCCGAAGGAAATCAGCTAAGAGTCATTAGGCAGGTCTCCTGGCTTATGGGTCATCACTTCCTACATCTTCCCATCATCATCATGACAGTGATCTATCGTAGGTTGCTCTCCAATTACAGTGGCGGGACCGCGCCGGTTTTTCACCGGACTTCCCTTTTAAGTAGACATGTTAAGTCTACACCTAATTCCTATTCATTATTAAATTTTTTAAATCTATGTAAATCATATATGGTATTTTTTAACTGGTCAATGATTTTTTACGAAACAATTTGTTCATGCTCTCTTACAACTCTCTTAATCCCGTATACAGCTAATAGTCCAAAAGCAAAGATTATCGTTTCTGCGACAAACACATTTGAAATGACACCAATCTGATATAAAGCTGGTGCAACATTGAAAACGGCATGCGCTAATACTGCATAGCCTATGTATATCATTTCTCTTTTTCTCACACCTAGCAATACTACTAAAGATAGAAACAATTGCATTCCTAATGCTGCAATGCGTTCTAACCCAGATAAAATATAATAATAGGCTGGTGTATCTACAAATTGATTCCGGAGTGCTTCAATTTGTTCTGTTGTCATTTGACCACTTAAAGAAGTTGTTAATTCCCCATTATTGATTAGCCCAATCATTAAAAAGCCTGTAATAGAACCTAACAGACCGATTGTAAACACTTCTACTCCCCCATGACCTAACCCATAAGATAAACCGTCTCCTACAGAGTGATTCTTTTTCAAAAAGAATGTAAAGCCGACAAAACGCCCAATTTCTTCAAACAAGGCAGCAGCTAAAATTCCATATAAGCAATAGAAAAAGGGGTTGTCCGAAAAAACGAGCTGAGAAGGATTATTCGGGTCTAGCATAAAAGAATGAAGCAATCTCTCTAAAATATTTACAAAAAGTAAAAAGATTAAGATACCAATCCCTAGGGAGCGCCAAGATAACTTATTTTTTCTCTTGAAGTAGATAATTAATACGATTGGCAATAGAAACGATACGAGAAATTGAAACGTTAACGCATAGGTAATCGATGAACTAACCAAAATTTCGCCTCCCATTCAAATACTATTTCTATTAACAATATGATTCTTCATAGAAAAATAGAATGGTTTTTTAGCGCAAGAAAAACACTGCCCGCTAAGTGGACAGTGCCCATTAAAAAGCTATTGTGATATGTTTATTTTTTGTTATTTAGTTCATGTACTACTTTTTTCCCATTAACGATAGCTTCAGCAACAGAAAGGGTTAATCTAAGTGCTTCTCTCATGATTATCACTCCCCTGCATGAGATAGATAAATCAGATGGATATGCAGAACCCCTCATTTACTATATAGTATGTTAACGGCGAAAAAACGTCACTAATTATTAGAATAGTATGAAAACGAGTCCTCGTATGTCATTCTTACAAATTCATACTCGCTCCCATTTGTTTTTTGCATAAACGTCTTCACTTGTTTAAAGCCCGCTTTTTCGTATACTTTGATGGCTCTTTTGTTAAAGGCTGCCACAGACAATGCAAAAGCATCTTGATGAAATTGGCTTTTCGCATATTGTAACCCAGCTTGTAGAAATTGCTTTCCAAATCCATTTCCTGTTCGCTCTGGTTTCAAACCTAACCCAATTTCCACATATGGATCATTCCGCTCAAATGTGTAAAAGCCAATAAGCTCTCCTTGATCGTATACAGAGTAGTAGACATCCTTTCGAGCCTTAGGATTTAACAATAGCTCCAAATCCTCTTCATCACTCTTGGCGTTATAAAAGGAATAGGGTTCTTCATACTCCCACTCAGCTATTCTTTCCGCATCTTTTTGGCCCATTGGTAGAAATTCTAGTGCCATTTATATTACCCCTTTGCATATTAGTTAAAGTAAGGATAACATGAACTAAAGCGGTATATGGATTTTATTTGAAAAGAAACGAAAAGAATCAAACAACAAACTTTTGAGGCTTTACATAGTAAGAGGTGAAGTTTGGCGAGCATGCTTGTGTAAGCATTGTTACTTTCGGAAGGCAGACTTTTGGTAGTGATATTAGAATATATGCCTGAATACTCAAGAATATGTATTTATTATGGAAGGAGATTATATATGCTTGCAACGATTTTAGAAGAAGGTAATGGGTACAAAGCAACTTTCGAACGCCATTGGAATTTCTCTGTAGAGGAAGTTTGGTCTTGGTTGACGGAAAACGATAAATTAAAACAATGGTTTTCAGAGCTTGACATTGAGGATTTACGTGAAGATGGGTTGATAAAGTTCGATATGGGAGATGGGACATTTGAAGAAATGACCATTGTTGAACTAAAGCCGAATTCCGTATTTGAATTTACGTGGGGCGATGATGTTGTACGTTTTGAATTAGAGTCTACAACAGACGGATGTAAACTTTTAATTATTGAAAAACTAGCACAAATCACACCACACACTCCGAAAGACCTAGCTGGTTGGCATGTGTGTCTTGATTTAGTTCATGAACTATTGGCAGGGAAAGAACTTCCATTTCGAAAAGAAAAATGGGAAACGTGGTATGAAAAGTATACGAATGTAACTCATCACTACGTAAAGAAGGAACCTGAATAACTCAAGTTCCTTCTTTTTTTGGTGGGCAAAGGATTCGATGCCTTGTAAAACTTTTACCACAATTTATCTAACTTTTTTCGTTTTAAAGGACTGTATCGTAGTATAATCTATTATATCTACTAACAGGAGGAACAACATAAGTATGAAGAACGTATTATTTGGACTAATTTTCATTGTAGTATTTTTCGTAACCGCTTGTAGCAATGATGAAATACAAGGTGAAAAAGACAACAATAAAAATTCTAGTGAAAGCGAAACAAAAATAGGAGTTGATAAAGATCACCCTATTGAAGTAACATTCGGGGAAAGCTTTATTGTAAATGAAGAGGAAAGTAAGTTCGTTGATCGTGCATTAGGGAAAGCCGAAGTAACGTTTCGAAATTATGTTCTAGAAAAGGATTACTATACCATGGAACCTGAGGGTGATGATGGAAGTAGTCGTTCATTGGAAGAATTAAACGCAGCGACTTCTAACGGTTTAAGACAGGAGCTAAATAACAGTTTGGATTTTGTTCATTTTGACATATCTCTGAATAATTTAAGCGATATCTCCCTCGAGTCAAGTTTCCTAAGTCACCATAATTTTGAGTTTTATAATGCAGCCGGAAAAGCTATTGAAGCGAGTGTTTTATCTGATTCAGAATTTAAAGCTTCCGAGCTTAGAGCAGGCGGCAGCAACTCAGGGCATATTATCTTTGAAATACCAGAAGGGGAAATACCTTCTGAGATAATTTTTACAGCTGATTTTCCAATTAATGATGTTTACTATGGAATACCAATAAATTAGATTACAAAAGGGAACATGGCCGTAGTCCAGTTCCCTTTTGTAGTTTATTTTCATTTAATTTCTCGGTGGCTTTTCAGACAAATCTATATCCTCATTTTGATTTTGAAAATATTCTAGGTTGAATTCATTTTTAAACAAAATAACGGGACGATCCACATAATCTTTCACAACCATGCTCGTACTCGTACGCATTGCTTTTTCAGGGATTTCCCCTTTGGTCACCCATCGAGCAACTTGATAGCTCAGACGATCCATTACAAGTTCAACGCCATATTCTGCTTGCATGCGATATATAAATACTTCAAACTGCAGCTGACCTACAGCTCCTAAGATCGTCTCTTCAAAGTGCGGTGTACGATAAACTTGAATAGCTCCCTCTTGCGCAAGCTGCTGAATTCCTTTGATATATTGCTTATGCTTCATTGCATTTTTCGGACGAACTTTTGCAAAATGCTCTGGGGCAAACTGTGGTAGATCACCAAAGCTAAAAATATCCTTATTTCCACAAACCGTATCTCCAATTTGATACACGCCTGGATCATATAGACCTACAATGTCTCCAGCATACGCCTCTTCAACTGCCTCACGACTATCTGCGAAGAACTGCTGTGGCTGGGCTAGCTTCATTTGTTTTCCAGTACGATCTAGATAGGTTGTCATTCCTTTTTCATACTTACCCGAACAAATTCGAAGGAAGGCAATACGATCGCGGTGAGATGGGTCCATGTTGGCTTGAATTTTAAATACAAATCCTGAGAATTCTTTATCTGTAGGATCGATTGTACCTGCAGTAGATTCCCTACTGGAAGGTGACGGTGCCATTTCAAGAAAGTGCTCAAGAAATGTTGGTACACCGAAGCTTGAAATGGCACTACCGAAAAATACAGGGGTTTGATTACCATTTGTAACAGACTCCATATCAAACTCGTTTCCTGCTTCATCTAGTAACATTAAGTCTTCTATCAGCTGATCAATCGTTGCTTGATCAGCTGTTTGCTCTAATTGCTTTTGCAAATCATCGTAATCTTCAACTTGTTGGGTACCAACATTTTCTCCATCTGCATAGTACTCAATTTTCTTTGTGAAACGATCATACACACCTTTAAAAGTTGGGCCCATTCCAATCGGATAGTTAACCGGAGTAGACTCAATTCCTAATACCTCTTCAATCTCTTCAAACAACTCCAAAGGCTCTTTTCCAAAACGGTCCATTTTATTAATGAATGTGAAAATTGGAATACCGCGGTCACGACAAACCTTGAAAAGTTTTTTTGTCTGTGCCTCGACCCCTTTTGCAACATCAAGTATCATGACAACACTATCGACGGCCATTAACGTACGGTACGTATCTTCACTGAAATCCTCGTGCCCTGGTGTGTCTAAAATGTTGATTTTATAGCCTTCATATTCAAATTGCATTACACTCGATGTAACGGAAATTCCTCTTTGCTTTTCAAGCTCCATCCAGTCTGAGGTTGCAAATTTAGCGGACTTTTTTGCTTTAACAGAACCAGCTGAACGAATTGCTCCACCAAG
Organism: Salirhabdus sp. Marseille-P4669; assembly: GCF_900240405.1. Classification (GTDB taxonomy): domain Bacteria; phylum Bacillota; class Bacilli; order Bacillales; family Alkalibacillaceae; genus OEQK01. The sequence goes on along the minus strand of NZ_OEQK01000009.1, from coordinate 114,746 downwards.
AAGCAACATTTTTTCCGTCAAAGTCGTTTTACCAGCATCTGGGTGGGAAATAATCGCAAATGTTTTTCTTCTATTTACTTCTTTTGTATATTCTGACATAAAACGTTCCCTTTCTCTTTGTGGATTGATCTATATATTTCTCTATTGGGAATTGGTGTTTTACATTGGACTAATTCCTCGCTTTATATTCATAAATTATTTTTACCTAAAATATGATACCACACTGATATGCAATTTAGGGAATGTTTCCAAATCCTATTCTTTAGTATGGTACAATTTCTATAACAATACGAATGAAGATAAGAGGTACAGACATGAATTTCCTATTAGTTATTATCACGCTTCTTGTGGTGGAGACGATTCTACAACTATTTGTATTAAAAAAAGGAATAACCGTAAAGCAGAGCTTGATTACGATTGGGATCATTGCAGTTGTGGTTCTTTTAGGCATGTTACTATTTGAAAAAGGAATATAACTAATGATGAGGTGATGGATGTGAAAAAGTTAAAATTAGGTACGAGCAACTTAATGGTTTCGAACATTGCTTTAGGTTGTATGGGATTAGGAAAACTTTCGGTTAGTGAGGCAGAAAAGGTAATACATAACGCTTTAGAGCTCGGAGTAGATTTCTATGATCATGCGGATATTTACCAAGATGGTAAATCCGAAGAGGTTTTTGCGAATGCAATTCAGATGAATTCTTCTATTCGTGAAAGCATTGTGATACAAACAAAAACAGGAATCCGTAAAGGTTACTTTGACTTTTCCAAACAGCATATCTTAAATTCCGTAGATAACAGCCTTAAAAGATTAAAAACGGACTACATTGATGTATTACTGTTACATCGTCCGGACGCATTAGTAGAGCCAGAAGAAGTCGCAGAAGCTTTCGACATTCTATCCGAAAGTGGGAAGGTTCGCCACTTTGGAGTGAGTAACCATAACCAAATGCAAATTGAACTATTAAAGAAAAATGTAAAACAGGATTTAATCGTTAACCAGATGCAGCTAAGTGTGATGCATACAGGGATGATTGATGTTGGATTAAATGTAAATAATCGGAATAACAATGCTGTTGATATGGATGGCAGTATTTTAGATTACACTCGACTAAACGACATAACGATACAAGCATGGTCTCCTTTCCGCTACGGATATTTTGAAGGTTTTTTTATTGACAATGAGGAATTCCCAGAGCTAAATACAACCCTACAAAAAATAGGAGACAAATATGGTATTAACAAATCAGCTGTCGCAGTCGCCTGGATATTGCGCCATCCAGCAAATATGCAAACAATTGTTGGTACGATGACTCCAGCACGATTAACAGCTATTGCGAAAGCATCTGATGTAACGCTAACTAGGGAAGAGTGGTATGAGATCTATCGTGCTGCAGGGAATGAGCTGCCTTGATATGTGCTTCCTGTTGGGGGGTATAGAAACAGAGTGATTTTATTAAATAATAAATCTACATCTTAAGTAACAGTAAGAATATCATAGGAAATAAGGCAAGTTTGGAAATAGAAAAACAAGAAAAGTTAAACGATTAAACAACAGTAGCTTCGTCAGGATATTTGACGGAGCTTTTTTATAAAATACAAAGAGAAGTATTCTGAATCCGCTTAATTTTTTGTTAATATATAATTAGATTGTGCGTTTTACGGTTAATTAAAGATGAAGGAAGTGATTTTTTGTCAAGTCATTCTGTACTTCCAAAGCTTTATTTACTAAATGTTTCAAAAGACGAAAATGGTGCTTTTGCTAAAGTAAACACGACATTTACAAATGAAGAGATAATCATTCGCTGGGAGCTAGATCATTTTACTTACAATTTTTTAAAAAGAGCCGTAACAACGCGGTATTTCGATAAAATGCCCGGGTTAGATTATGAGTATAAATTGCTCTTTCAATACGGTTGTAATCCCATAACGAAGGAATATACAGGGTATTTTGAATGTATTTTAGGTAGGCAACATAAAACTTTGGAATTCCCTTGTTCAAGGTCATTCATTGAAAGTATCGAGTGGATGAGGAAGATTAGAGGCATTGCACAGTTACATCATCTAAAATGGAAAGACTAGTACAAAGATAGTTTATAGAGATAGCATTTTTCGCCTAATCATGAGTATTTGTTTGGAGTCACATGTTTTTCAATCCACCAAAAAATCCCTCGCTAGAAACGAGAGATTTTTTATATTAAGCTAAACAAGACAAATGATTCTGACTTGCGAGCCTCTGTATTTGTGGCATTTTGGTAATATCCATATTTCCGCCACTTACAATAATTCCACAATGGTCTGATTTTAATTTATGGCCATGAGCTAGAAGTGCTGCAAAGGCGGCTGCTCCAGCTCCTTCTATTAATGTTTTGTTTCTCTCCAGCATATAAACCATTGCTGATGCAATATCTACATCAGAAACTGTGACAACATCATCCACATATTTTTGAATGAGTGGGAAGGTTTGGATGCCTGGTTTTTTCACGGCAATGCCGTCCGCAATGGTTGTGACTTTTTGAAGCGAGGTTGGGCCACAATTGTAAAAACCATTAAAGGTTGCACATGCATTTTCTGCCTGCACACCAATAATTTTAATAGTAGGCTTAATGGATTTTGCGGCAACTGCAATTCCACTGATCAATCCACCTCCACCAATCGGAACAAGTATCGTATCCAAAAAGGATTCTTGTTGAAGCATCTCAATCGCAATAGTACCTTGACCTGCCATCACATCTGGGTCATCAAATGGATGTACAAATGTACTATTCGATTTTTTTTGTTCCAGTAAAGCTGCTTCATAGGCTTCTTGAAAGGAATCTCCTGTTAGCACAATTCTCGCACCATAACTTTTCGTTGCACGAACCTTTGCTTCTGGTGTTTTTTCTGGCATAAAAATTTTTGCCTGTATGCCATGTTTTGTTGCGGCATACGCTACACCTTGAGCATGATTACCTGCGGAGGCAGCAATAACTCCCTTACTTGCCTCGTCACCTGTTAACCGAGAAATTTTATAGCTTGCACCTCTAATTTTAAAGGCCCCGGTTTTTTGTTGGTTTTCCATCTTGAAATAAACTTTTTTTCCGGTCATCTGGTTAATAGATGTTGACTGGGCTAAAGGGGTGCGATGGACGACGTTTATTAATTTCTCCATCGCATCCGTGATTTTGTGTTCGGTTAAGCAATTCCCAATGTCTTCACACTCCTTAATTTTTCAGTTCAAATTGTTCAATTTTTGATTCTAGATTTAATGTAACTGCTATTTCATCCCAACCATTTAATAGCATTTCCTTTTGGTAGGAAGATATTTCAAAGTTTGCAACAAAGTTTTTAGAATCCGTTACTACTTGGTCTTCTAAGTTCACCGCAATCGTATACTTATCTTCCTCTGCTTTCGTTATTAATTGATTTACTTCTTCTTCCTTTAACACAACAGGAAGAATACCATTTTTAAAACAGTTATTATAAAAAATATCCGCAAAGCTTGGTGCAATAATGACCTTGAAACCAAAGTCCTGCAGAGCCCAAGGTGCATGTTCCCGCGAGGATCCACATCCAAAGTTTTCTCCGGCTACTAAAATAGAAGCTTCCTTATATTTTGGTTGATTTAAGGTAAAGTCCTCTTTTATATTGCCGTTTTCATCAAAGCGCCAATTAAAAAATAAAAATTCACCAAACCCTTGCCGTTCAATCCGCTTTAAAAACTGCTTTGGGATAATTTGATCTGTGTCTACATTGACCCGGTTTAATGGATAAACGAATCCCTCATGAACTCTTATCGGTTCCATATCTTGCCCCCCTTAGTTCATCACTGGTTCTGCATATTTTCGTACATCGACAAAACGACCTTCTAAAGCAGCAGCTGCAGCCATTTCCGGACTAACTAAATGTGTACGTGCGCCCGTACCTTGACGACCTTCAAAATTCCGATTCGATGTAGAGGCACATCGTTCACCCGGCGGAATTATATCATCGTTCATTCCAAGGCACGCGCTGCAGCCAGAATTACGCCACTCAAATCCAGCCTCTTTAAATACCGTATCCAGTCCTTCAGCCTCTGCCTGTGCTTTTACACTAAAGGAGCCTGGAACCACAATAGCCTTTACACCTACTCTTACCTTTTTACCTCGGATAATGTCGGCTGCTTTTCGCAAATCACTTAATCTTGAATTGGTACAGGAACCAATGAAAACGTGCTCTATCGTTACATCTGTAATCGACTGATTGGCTTCAAGTCCCATATAATCTAAAGCTCGCTCCATTTCTTCTTTGGCATGTGCCGTTTTCGCGTCCTTTGGATTTGGAATGACACCATTAATCGGGATCACCATACTCGGATTTGTCCCCCATGATACTTGTGGTTCTATTTCATCTGCATTGATTTCAACGGTTGCGTCATAGACTGCACCTTCATCCGTCGCAAGAGCCTTCCACTCTTCAACAACTTGCTCATAGGCTTCTCCCTCTGGAACAAATCGTCTACCCTTTAAATACGCAAAGGTTGTTTCATCTGGGCTAATTAATCCTGCACGTGCTCCCGCTTCAATCGACATGTTACAAACGGTCATTCGTCCCTCCATAGATAAATCCCGTATCGCTTGCCCTGTATACTCAATGACATATCCTGTACCGAAACGAACACCAAACTTTGCAATAATTGCTAAAATAAGATCCTTTGCTGTAACACCTAAACCTAGCGCGCCATTTACTTTTACGTTTAACGTTTTTGGTTTGGATTGCCAGAGGGTTTGGGTTGCAAGTACGTGCTCCACCTCACTCGTTCCAATACCAAACGCTAATGCACCAAAAGCACCGTGTGTTGACGTATGACTATCCCCACATACAATGGTTTTTCCTGGTTGAGTTAATCCTAAGTCCGGCCCAATTACGTGTACAATCCCTTGATCCGGATGATGAATGTCCGCAAGAGGTATACCGAATTCCTCGCAGTTTTTCTGTAACGTATCCATCTGGGTTTTGGATATGAAATCATTAATAATATGGGTATCCTTAGTCGGTACGTTATGGTCCATCGTTGCAAAGGTTCGGTCTGGCCTCCTCACCTTACGTCCATGCATCCTCAAGCCCTCAAAGGCCTGAGGAGATGTTACTTCATGGACTAGATGAAGGTCTATATACAATAAATCTGGCTTGCCTTCTTCTTGATGAACGACATGTTTTTCCCAAATTTTCTCGATAATTGTTTTTGGCCTCGTCATCTATATCAACTCCTTTTTAGAAAAGCTCACCTTTAACGGTGGCACTCGCTTTTCTTATATTTTGAAAGGTACAAATTTAGATAGCTAGCTTGTTGCCAAGTCCTAATAATAGATTTTAATAGATTCAGGACTACCATTTGTTAGAAAGCAAGGCTTTTGGTTCGCCCCTATTCCTTTATTTATTTAGAATTTGCTTTTTATATGGTGTTTTTTATGAATTTTTCTCCTTCTTCTCAAATCCTCGCTTATCTGCAAGCTTTATTCGCCAAAGTATAGAATTTACTATTCTGTTTTGAACTTTTATTCGTCTGAATTCCATATACGCGTCTAACCGCACGTTTTATTCTTCGAAGTGGATAAAATACTCGTCAATTTTATTAAAATACTCGTTAGCTGCATTCTTACTCGTGAAAAGACATCAATTACTCGTCATTCCTAAGAAAATACTCGTCACTTATCAACACTTACTCTTCTAAAAATTCTCCAAATAAAATTACGCGTCTTCATTACCAAAATACTCGTCATCTGAAATAAAATACTCGTCTATTAAACCTCAATTCTCGCCAACTTAATCCTTCAGCAAACTAAAGTAACGAATCCCTTTATGCATAGCAACTCATAATACTATTTGTTGCACTTTGCGGTGACAAGCAATCCATTACATGATGTGTGATCTCTTTAGTACGAACCTGCTTACCATTTTCCACGTGTAAGTCAGCAGTATGGTAACCATCTTTTAATACCTCTTGGACAGCTTTCTCAATTGCATATGCTTCTTCTTCAAGCCCGAAAGAGTGACGTAGCATTAATGCAGCTGATAGTATCGTAGCGATTGGGTTTGCAATGCCTTTTCCGGCTATATCTGGCGCCGAGCCATGAACTGGTTCATACAGGCCGACTCCGTCACTGCGAAGACTTGCTGATGGAAGCATACCTAAAGAGCCTGTTAATACAGAAGCCTCATCACTTAAAATGTCACCAAACATATTTTCTGTGACAATTACATCGAAATGGCTTGGATTGGTAATCAATTTCATTGCAGCTGCATCTACAAGCATATGCTCAAGTACGACATCCGGATAATCCACCTTCTTCTCTTCTACCACTTCTCGCCAAAGCTTACTAGACTCTAGTACATTTGCTTTATCCACAGAGGTTAAGTGCTTTCTCCGTAATCTTGCACTTTGAAAAGCTTTTTCTACAATTCTTTCAATTTCTGATCTAGAATATTGAAGGGTATCTACTACTGTTTGACCGTTATCCCTTCTTTCACTTGGTTGCCCAAAATACAGTCCACCAGTTAGCTCCCGAACTATTAATAAATCACTACCAGCCACAACATGATCTTTTAATGGAGAAGCTGACATAACGTTGGGGTATCCTTTTACTGGCCGAAGATTTGCAAATAAGCCAAGTTTTTTTCGAATACCTAACAAGCCTTTTTCCGGTCTAAGCTGAGAAGGAAGCTGATCCCATTTTGGACCACCTACAGCCCCAAGCAGAATCGCATCTGCTTTTTCACAAGCCTTCACCGTTTCATCCGGTAATGGTGAACCATGACGATCAATTGCAACTCCACCAATATCGTGAGAGCTAAAGCAAAATTGGTGTTCATATTGTTCCGCAATCACTTCTAATACTTTTTTAGCTGAGTGAATCACTTCTGGACCAATTCCGTCACCAGGCAGCAAAACGATATGCTTTTTCATTGAAAATAGCCTCCTTCTTTCCTCATAGTTGTTTAATTATACATGCACGCTTTTCCGCTTACTGTGGGTTTGATTGAACAACACCCTGTTTACACCATTTAAAAATGCATGCGCTGAAGCTTCTAAAACATCTTGCCCCGCACCACGTCCACTTACCTGAATACCATTTACAGTCATTTGCACATGCGCTTCAGCAAGTGCATCTCGACCGCTTCCTACTGATTTTAGCTGATAATCTGTTAAATGAATTTCCTCTTGTACTAAGGCTTCCACCGTATTGTAAATGGCCTCTACGCTTCCTTGCCCGGTTCCAGCTGATTCTACATGAATTCCTTCCGGTGTTTTGAGAGCAACGGTTGCTGTAGGGATATTCGATGATCCATATTGAACCTGAAATGCTTTTAATTCATATTTTGGAGCATTTACTGCATCCGTTTGTAAATTCATTAAAATAACGAATAGGTCGTCATCTGTTACTTCTTTTTTGCGATCGGTCAATTGCTTGAAGGCTTTAAAGGCTTCCATCATTTTATCTTCGGAAAGCTCATAGCCTAATTGCTCTACTTTATCCTTAAAAGCATGTCGTCCAGAATGTTTACCAAGTACTAGATTATTGGATTTAATCCCTACCATCTCTGGTGTAATAATTTCATAGGTAGATGCTTCTTTTAGTACACCATCTTGATGGATTCCAGATTCATGAGCAAAAGCATTTTGACCAACTACAGCCTTATTACCAGGAACATTCATCCCCGTTAATTTACTTACAAGGTCACTCGTTCGTTTGATTTCTTGTAATACTAGATTTGTAGAATGGTTGTATTTATCACCGCGAATGGCTAGGGCAACTGCAATTTCCTCTAGCGCCGCATTTCCGGCCCGCTCTCCGATACCGTTTATAGTACCTTCTATTTGTGTTGCTCCATTTTCAATCGCAGCAATCGAATTAGCTACCGCCATTCCTAAATCATTGTGGCAGTGTGCGGATAGCGCTACCTTATCTATATTTGGGACATTTTCCTTCATATAGCGGAACATATACCCATACTCTTCTGGAGTCGTATAACCTACTGTATCCGGTAAGTTAATTACTGTTGCGCCTGCATCGATTACCTTTGTTACTACAGATACGAGAAAATCCAAATCCGATCGAGATGCATCCTCTGCAGACCATTCTACAAGCGGGAATTTCTTCCTTGCATATTTCACCATTTCCACCGCTGTCTCCATTACTTCATTTGGCGTTTTCTTTAGTTTATAGGTCATATGAATTGGTGATGTAGCAAGAAAGGTGTGAAGTCTTGGCTCTTCTGCATCTTTAAGTGCGTCCCATGCTGCATCGATATCTGATTTAATCGTTCGCGCCAGCCCAGTTACAGATGAATCCTTTATGGTTTGAGCTATCGCGCGAACCGCTTCAAAATCTCCTTGAGAGGAAGCTGGGAACCCAGCTTCCATAATATTTACCCCAAGTCGTTCCAATTGCTTTGCTATTTCGAGCTTTTCTAATTTATTTAAATTAACTCCCGGAGACTGCTCACCATCTCTTAATGTTGTGTCAAATATGTTAATGTGAGCCATGTACGACCACTTCCTTTTTCGATTTCGTAGACTTCTTCACGAACGGCATTAAAGCCCGTAATTCTTTACCTACTTTCTCGATTGGGTGGTTATTCTCTCTAGCATTTATTGCATTAAATTGTGGACGATTAACTTGGTTCTCCAAAATCCATCCTTTTGCAAACTCCCCTGTTTGTATTTCTTTTAATAATTCCTTCATTCGTTCTTTCGTTTCCTCGTTTACAACTCGCGGCCCTGAAACAAAATCGCCCCATTGCGCCGTGTCAGAGATAGAGTAGCGCATGTATTCTAGGCCACCTTCATACATGAGATCTACAATTAGCTTTAATTCATGTAAGCATTCAAAGTAGGCAACCTCTGGCTGATATCCGGCTTCTGTTAAGGTTTCAAAGCCTGCTTTTACAAGACTTGTTAACCCCCCACAAAGCACCGCCTGCTCACCAAACAGATCCGTTTCCGTTTCTTCCTGGAATGTCGTTTCTAAGATTCCTGCACGTCCTGCCCCAATTCCTTTGGCATAAGCAAGTGCAATCTCCTTCGCATTTCCAGTAACATCCTGATACACACCATATAAAGACGGAACTCCAGCACCCTCTTCATATGTTCTTCTTACTAAATGTCCTGGCCCTTTTGGAGCTACTAGAAATACATCAACATCCTCTGGGGGTACAATTTGGTTAAAATGAATATTAAATCCGTGCGCAAATGCTAATGCATTTCCTGCTTCTAAATTTGGTCTAATCTGCTCCTCAAACACCTTTGTTTGATGCTCATCTGGTAGAAGAATCATCACAACTTCTGCTCCTTGAACAGCCTCTCCCACACTTTTTACATCAAATCCATCTTCCTCCGCTTTTTCCCATGACTTGCCTGGTCTTAATCCAACGACTACCTCAAAGCCGCTATCCTTTAAATTCTGTGCGTGTGCATGACCTTGAGAACCGTAGCCTACTACTGCTATCCTTTTATTACGTAAAACCTCATCCTGAATGTCATTGTGATAAAGTACCTTTGCCATAAATACCAATCCTTTCCCTTTTAAATTTATTTAAGTATGGAATAAGGTGTAAGTTCCGTAACCTGTGGTTGATGGCCACGTAAGAATGCAGTTACACCAGTCCTTGCTAACTCTTTAATTCCATAAGGTCTAAGCAGCTCTATTAATGCTTCCACCTTATCTGTCTTTCCTGTTACCTGAATGGTGAGACTATCTTTACTAACATCAATTACTGTTGCCCGAAACGGTTCAATGATCCCCTGAATTTCATTTCGTAATTGACCATTGCTCACTACTTTAATAAGTGCCATTTCACGTGCTACAATCGCCTTATCCGTAATATCTGAAACCTTTAATACATCAATTTGCTTATTAAGTTGTTTAATCAGCTGCTCTAGCTTTTGGCTATCTTCCACTTCAACAACTAAGGTCATTTTTGAAATCGACGGAGTTTCCGATTGACCAACTGTAATGCTTTCTATATTAAATTGCCGTTTTTGTAAAAGGCCTGTAACTCGATTTAACACACCACTTCGATTATGAACTGTTGCATTGATGATCCTTCTCATGGTTTCACCCCTATCATTTCATGTAGGCCTTTACCTGGAGCAATCATCGGATATACATTTTCTAAAGCTACCACTCTACAATCCATAACAACTGGACCATCGTAACGAAAGGCGTACTCTAGCGCTCCCTGTAGACTTGCTTCGTCGTCTACTCTCATTCCTTTAATCGAATAACTTTCCGCTAACTTTACAAAATCAGGTTGAACCTGTAGTAAAGATTCGGAATACCTTTCTTCATAAAACGTTTGTTGCCATTGTCTTACCATCCCTAGCGCTTCATTATTTACAATGATCACTTTCACCGGTAAGTTTCGTTCTTGTAAAATAGAGAGCTCTTGCAATGTCATTTGAAAGCCCCCATCACCTACAATTGCTACCACTGTTGCATCTGGTTTTGCTAGCTGAGCGCCAATTGCAGCCGGGAATCCAAACCCCATTGTGCCAAGTCCTCCTGAGGTTACCCAACAATCTGGTTTTTCAAAGGTGTAATGTTGCGCAGCCCACATTTGATGCTGACCAACATCGGTTGTAATAATCGCCTGCCCTTTTGTTACTTGATGAACGGCTTTAATTAACACTTGTGGCGAAATTTTCTCTTCTGCGTTTTTATACCAAAGTGGATATTGTCGCTTATTGTCTGCTAATTTTTCCATCCAGGTGTGATCATTTTGCGAGGGTTCTGTTTGTGCAATAAGTTGCTTTAACGCCTCCTTCGCATCCGCTACGATTGGGATGTGAGTCTCCACGTTTTTGCCAATCTCGGCTGGATCGATATCTACATGTGCTACCACTGCGTTCGGTGCAAAATGCTTTAAATTACCAGTCAATCTGTCATCAAAGCGTGCTCCGATATTTATTAATAAGTCACACTCATAAAGCGCCATGTTGGCTGTGTAAGTTCCATGCATCCCTGCCATCCCTAAAGAAAGCTCGTGATTTCCAGGAAAGCTACCTAGTCCTAGTAATGTCGTTGTGACAGGTAAAGCATGTTTTAGAGCAAACGTTTTTAGTTCTTCAGATGCACTACTATGCAAAACTCCAGCACCCGCTAATAGTAATGGTCGTTTTGCCTTAGCTAAGGAATCTGATAGCTTCTTAATTTGTAATGGATTTGGCTTTGTCGTTGGTTGGTAACCAGGTAACTCAAAGCTTGAATCGAATACTTTTCCGCTTAAATTTGCAGAAATATCTTTTGGAATATCTACCACTACCGGTCCTTTTCTTCCTGTAGAAGCAATATGAAATGCCTCCTTTACAATTCTCGGCAGATCACGTATCGATTGGACCTGATAATTATGCTTCGTTATCGGTGTGGTAATTCCCATTACATCTGCTTCTTGGAATGCGTCCGTTCCAATTACCGTTCTTGCTACTTGGCCCGTGAAAATGACTAATGGCAAAGAATCAATCATTGCATCTGCAATACCTGTTACTAAATTGGTTGCTCCTGGTCCCGAAGTCGCAATAACAACCCCTGGTTTTCCCGTCACTCTCGCATAACCTTCCGCAGCATGTATTGCACCCTGTTCATGTCTCGTTAAAATATGATCGAAGGCCTTCTCTACTTTGTAGATGGCATCATAAATTGGTAAGACTGCACCACCTGGATAGCCAAAAATTGTATCCACATTCTCCTCTATTAGCGCTCTCACAAGAACATCCGCACCTGTCATAGGTTCATTACTAGGACAAACATCCATCTTTGCTTCTACACTCAATTTTTTCCCTCCCTAAAGAAGTTAAATTTTATTATGAAACTCATCTTTACTCGCTTTTTCAAGAGTGAGATTGTTTTATTCATTTTGTTTATTCCTAGGATTCAACTAGTTCATCTGCTTTTTCTTTGAGTTTGTGTTGGAATTCAACTAAATTATCAGCTTTTCTTCGAGTTTGTGCTGGAATTCAACTAAATTATCAGCTTTTCTTCGAGTTTGTGTTGGAATTCAACTAGTTCATCCACTTTTCCATCAAGTTCCTGCTGTAATTCAACTAAATCATCAGCTTTTTCGACATGTTCCTGCTGCAATTCAACTAGTTCATCCACTTTTTCACCGAGTTTGTGTTGGAATTCAACTAAATCATCAGCTTTTTCACCGAGTTCCTGCTGCAATTCAACTAGTTCATTCACTTTTCCATCAAGTTCCTGCTGCAATTCAACTAAATCATCCATTTTTCCATCAAGTTCCTGTTACAATTCAACAAGTCCCATCACTTTTTCTTAAGCTCGCAGCTATAATCTAACAATAGCGCTGTATTTTTCCTGCTTGATGGTATAAAAAAAGACCCATCTCTCCTATAAAACCGCACATTGGCAGAATATAAGGGGAGAAAAGGTCTTATGCTTTTCACGGTACCACCCTAGTTCACAGCATCCTTACAGATACTATCTCACGAGGCAAATTGAAAACGAAAAGCAAAAGCGCCTTGCTCAGACCCGACAGGCATAAGACGGGACCCGCAGTGGCGGGCTTTGCCACGTAGGGGGTCGTCTTATGTCCCGAGGGTCTAGGCGCTGTAGCTAGACACGAAAAGCAAAAGCGCCTTGCTCAGACCCGACAGGCATAAGACGGGACCCGCAGTGGCGGGCTTTGCCACGTAGGGGGTCGTCTTATGTCCCGAGGGTCTAGGCGCTGTAGCTAGACATGAAAAGCAAAAGCGCCTTGCTTTAAGAATTCAAAAGATATATGCCTCTTTTGATAACAGGTGTGTAAAATGCACCTGGTTAAGCTTACTAGGAACACCCCTTTCAGCTTAACACTCGGGGATGAGATTCAGAATAAGGTGTATGACCGGGCTTCCAGCAACCCCGGCTCTCTGGTCCATACACTTGATCTTATTCCTTTTTTCCCGTCATCGTTTTTTTCTATTAAATTTTCATTACTCCACCAGTATTAGCGGAGGTTACAAGCTTTGAATATTTCGCTAGATAACCAGTTTTAATTTTGGGCTCTGGTTTAATCCACTTTTTCTTTCGTTCCTCTAGTATCTCTTCATCGACGACTAATTCAATGGAACGATCTTCTAAGTCAATAATGATTAAATCGCCATTCTCTACTAACCCGATTGGTCCTCCTTCTGCAGCCTCTGGTGAAATATGTCCTACCGAGATACCTCGAGTTGCGCCTGAAAATCTACCATCTGTAATTAGGGCGACATCTTTTCCTAGTCCTCTTCCAGTAATAGAAGCAGTTGGAGCTAGCATCTCTGGCATTCCAGGTCCACCTTTTGGCCCTTCATAGCGAATCACAACGACATGGCCCGCTTTTACCGTTCCATCATCAATTCCTTTTTGTGCTTCCTCTTGGGATTCAAATACAATCGCCTCACCTCGGAACACTTTAATGGAAGGATCAACTGCACCTACCTTAATGACACTTCCATCTGGTGCTAGATTTCCATAAAGGATAGACAAACCACCTACAGGACTATAAGGATTATCTAGCCTTCGGATAACATCATCATTTAATATTTCAGCATCTTGCACATTTTCAAAGAGCGATTTCCCTGTTATGGTTATACGATCTTTATGGAGTAAGCCATCAATTTTACAAAGTTCCTTAATAATAGCACTAACCCCACCAGCTTCATGTACATCTTGCATGGAGTAGTCAGAAGCTGGACTGATTTTTGATAAATATGGAACCTTTTTAGCTATTTCATTTATATCTTTTAACTCATATTCCACTCCTGCTTCATGTGCGATTGCCAACATGTGTAAAACCGTATTGGTTGAACCTCCCATTGCCATATCTAAAGCAAATGCATCATCAAATGCTTCTTTTGTCAAAATGTCACGTGGACGAATGTCTTTCTCCACGATATTCATTAAATGCTTGGCAGCTTGGCGTACCAGTTCATAACGATCCTCGGATGTTGCAACGATTGTGCCGTTACCTGGTACCGTTAAGCCAAGCATTTCGGTCAAGCAGTTCATCGAGTTCGCTGTGAACATCCCAGAACATGAGCCACAGGTTGGGCAAGCTAAGGTTTCGAGTTGGACTAATTCTTGTTCGGACATTTTACCCGAGTTATATGCTCCAACGCCTTCAAATACAGAAACTAGTGATAGACTTTTACCTTCAGGAGACCTACCTGCTTCCATAGGGCCACCAGAAACAAAAACAGAAGGGACATTTGTTCTTGCTGCAGCCATTAGCATACCAGGCGTAATTTTGTCACAGTTTGGGATATAAAAAACTCCATCAAACCAATGGGCATTGATTACTGTTTCCGCACTGTCTACAATGATTTCACGGCTTGGTAAGGAATACCTCATCCCAATATGTCCCATCGCAATTCCATCATCTACGCCAATCGTATTAAACTCGAAAGGGATTCCTCCAGCTTCTCGAATGGCCTCTTTTACAACTTCTGCAAACTTATTAAGATGCTTATGACCTGGAATAATATCAATATAGGAATTACATACTCCAATAAATGGTTTACCTAAATCACTTGTTTTCACACCCGTAGCATGCAACAAACTCCGATGTGGCGCGCGATCAATTCCTTTCTTTATCATGTCACTTCGCATTTTATTCCTCCTACTTCCTTTACAATGTAACTTTGGCTTCTGGATAGCATTGGACTCCATCTGTTGTAACTATTTTTCGAAACTCCTCTAAAAGGTGGTTCGTAATAGTACCTGGTTTGCCGTCACCTATCTTTCTACTGTCGACCTCCACCACTGCAATCACTTCGGCTGCGGTACCTGTTAGAAATACTTCATCCGCTACATATACGTCATGTCTAGTGAATGGTGTTTCTTGAATTTCGTAGCCATTCGCTTTTGCTAAATCAATAATAGCGTTCCTCGTAATACCTTCTAATGCCCCAAGATATACAGGAGGAGTATAAATAACGCCGTTTTTTACGATGAAAATATTGTCGGCTGAACCTTCTGTAACATAGCCTTGATCATTTAACATCAGTGCTTCATCTGCATCTGCTTGATTCGCCTCTAATTTAACCAATATATTATTTAAATAATTTAAGGATTTTACTTGAGGACTAAGAACATCCGGGCGATTCCTTCTACTTGCAACCGAAACGAGCTTTAGTCCATTTTCATATGCTGATTTTGGATAAATTGCTAGTGCCTCGGCAATGACAATTACTCGAGGGCTAGAGCAGAACGATGGGTCTAATCCAAGATTTCCTACTCCCCTGGAAACTACTACTCGAATATAGGCATTATCTAAGCCATTTTTTCGAACAGTATTTACAATAATTTCTTCTAGCTCCTCCTTGGAATATGGGATATTTAACATAATCGATTGAGCTGACTCGTACAGTCGCTTTAAGTGGCTATCTAAGCGAAACACATTCCCACTGTAAACACGAATACCTTCAAACACCCCATCTCCATACAAGAAACCATGATCATAAACAGATACAACGGCGTCCTCTTTCCTTACATATTCACCACTAGAGAAAATCCATTGTTCACCCATGCGTACACTCCTCTCTATCTCTCATTAATTTATATTTAACGTTTTAAAGCTTAAAAACATTAAATCACTAAAATATTAGGGTAAAAGGAAAACCCTTTGTTACTCTTCAATTTGAAGTAAGGAACAATCGGGCTTATTAAGGTTTTGATAGATAAGAATTTTCTAACTATTTTTAATTATTGTCGATAATCATAACGCCATTTCAAGAGAAGGTCAACAGTTATTTTCAAAAAATCTGATAATTTTGATATATCAGATTTTTAGGAAACGCTTACATTATTGATATGAATAGGACGCCACTAAAATAGGGCCAAAAGCACATTTTTAAAACAGTGACAAGCTTATACCAGACTGAGAAGTCGTTCATTTCTAATAAAAAAGTTCAAGCACACGAGACTTACTTTACTTAAGGTTTAACAATTTAGGATTTTCTACATCCATATAAAAAAGAATCCCATTTTCAGGGATTCTTTTTCCTAAAGTGAATGTTTGTTTCGCCACAACATGGAACCTCAAGTCAGATTGCTTTTACTTGAGCGTGAGCAGAGTACTTTTTTGGTAAAGCCGGCATGAGAAGCAATAACAATGCTGCACAAATAATACAAGAGATCAACATATAAGCGCCGTTGTACGTAAAGGAGAACCATGCTACTGGAACACCTGAAGGCGCGGTTGATGCCCAAAAGACAATGCCTGCTATATAGTGAACAATAAATCGGAAGAAGCTACCAATTATGGTTCCGATAATAATATATGAAACCCACTTCTTCCCATTCCTTTCAGCAAGACCACTCCGAACTTGGGCTGCAACTATACCTGCAAGACCTACAACGGTAAATGCGAGAAAATATTCTACAAAAACTTGTATAAAGTGAACCATGTAAGCCGTACCTAGTATGACTTGCAAAGCACCGAATAAAAAGCCGGTTAAAAGTCCCCCTTTTAGCCCCCAGCGAAATGCCATGATCATTACCGGCACCATAGCAATCGATACAGATCCTCCATTTGGCCAAAATCTTCCTGTTAAAAATCCAGATAATAAGTCTAATAACATAGCAAGTGCAGAAAAAATAGCAACCTCTACTAAAAATAAAACCTTTGATTGATTATTCATCATAATACCTCCCCTATAAAAATAAAAAAAGCAAAGTATGGCGCAAGGACGCGCTATACTTTGCTTTATATTACATGCAAAATTGTCCTTTACACCACAATCCCTACGCAAGTGCTAACTTAACAGGTTCAAAGGGTCAAGAACTCCATTGTTCAATCTCAGCCATTTGGCTCCCCTTTGTGGCAATAAAACGTATTCACTTTTATAACCATACTATACTACGAATGAAAAATTATGACAACCTTGGCTTACTTTGTATAAACAGAAATATCAACTCCAGCTCGCTCTAGCTTTTCCGCCCCTTCCTTTTCAATCTCATTTTTTAGCTTTGTCAGAAAGGAATCAAAAGCGGTATGGACCCCTAGCCGAAATGTCATTTCTTTTTCAATTTCAATCCATGTTGAAAAATCTGCTTCATTATGCTGAATTTGTGCTTCAAGCTTAT
This sequence comes from Salirhabdus sp. Marseille-P4669, assembly GCF_900240405.1. GTDB lineage: Bacteria > Bacillota > Bacilli > Bacillales > Alkalibacillaceae > OEQK01. The sequence goes on along the minus strand of NZ_OEQK01000009.1, from coordinate 97,662 downwards.
CCAATGCATTGGCAACCTTAGCTTCATAGGATGATTTTTCTTCAAACTCCATCCAAACACGATAGATTTCATTTCCTAACGGGTCTGGAAGCATATCTCTAATTTCTGTTATGGCCTGCATTTCTCTTTGTTGTTTTGCATTCTTTACAGTACTGTCATACAACGTATCGAAGGCTGGAACATCTCCTACTTTTGCCTCTATTAAATCATGAATGGTAATCATTTTTAATAGCTTCTCCATGTTAAGGGATTTATCTAAGTATTTTTCAACTAAAATCGCCATCAATGATACTCTCCATGTGTGCTCTGCTACACTTTCCGCTCTCCCATTTGATAACCAACTATGACGAAGTTCTTTTTTTAGCCTCTCACCAAGCTTGATAACCTGCAATATTTGTTGTATTTCTACCATAAGTCCCTCCAATATATGATTCAATCCTATAAATTAAGTATAGTCTGAAAATGCATTAATTTCCATAAATATACCAATCCATTTATCCTATGGTATAATTATCCTACTTATTTTATAAAAAGTTAGGTTGATAATATGCAGTTAGGAAAGTTAATTAAATATCATCGTACAAGACAAGGTATTACACAAAAGGAGCTCGCTAATGGTATTTGCTCTATTTCCTATTTAAGTAAAATTGAAAATGGGAGCATCACACCAAACAATGATGTGATTAAGTTAATAACTTCTAGACTAAACATATCCATTCAAAAAGATAACGATAATAACGATGAAATAAAGGAGAAAATCTTTTATTGGTATAGACTTATAAAGGAAAGAGATAAAGAAAAGGCAAAACAAAAATGGAAAGAATTAGAGAACATATATTATACAACTTCAAATTTAGAAGCTAAGCAACTGTTAGCAGTAATGAAATTCATCTATGAAATCACTTTTAATAATATAAATCAAGTCAAAGAAACATATGAAAAAGTAAAAGAAGCAAAATCACTATTTGATAACGAAACACTTTATTACTTTTACAAATTTGAAAGTTTGTATTTTTATTATTTAAACGATCTAAATGCCGCATTAGTATCATTAAAACAATGTGAAAAAATTTACGATAAAATTGATTTAATTGACTATGATTTATATTATAATCTATCGTTTTTCTATAAAAAAACCTATCAAATGCAAAAATCAAATTACTATGCTTATACATTATTAACGTTGGCACAAAAAAACATAAATATAAAATTTATAATTAATGCAAATATGATCTTAGCCGCAAATTACATTAGACTTGGTGAATATAACTCTGCAGAAGAAATTTTATTAAAACTCAAGGAGAATGTTGAGAGAAACAACGTCCAAATTACGGCACTAATTCACCATAATCTAGGATATATTTATTATCAATGGAACAATCTTGATAAAGCACTAAATCATTTAGAAACAGCATTAGAATATCATATTAATGAATTTGATAAGATTGATACTCTTTTTATACTAGCCCTAGTGTATAATGCGAAAGGAAATAAGGATAAACTTGATATCATAATATCTAAAGGAAAACAATTAGCGAATAAACTTAATTACAAAAAGTTTATATATAAATTTTACATTCTCGAGAAAAAAATTGCTAAGAAAACTTTAGATTTATCATTTATATCAAAACTAGAAAAGGAAATAGTTCCTTATTTTGAAGAATCAGGTGAAAAAAATGAATTAATGCGCCACTTAAAATTATTAGGAGATATTTATTACCAAAGACGACAATACAAAAATTCTGCAGAATATTATAGTAGAACCCACCACTTATATACAAATACATTTAGAATTGAAGACTTCATTTGAATTTTAAAGCCATGATAATGGCTTTTTTTATTAAAAAATGCCTCCCTGATAGGAATAATCAACATTTTAATAGAATAGTAATATTACTAGAATTGAAAGCGCTTTACTTAGAAGGGAGGAAAACACTTGTCAGCATCCTATTTATCAGAAGAACATCATATATTCAGAGGCGCCTTTCGTAAGTTTTTGGAAATGGAAGCTTATCCCTTTTTTGAAGCATGGGAGGATAACGGACTAATTCCAAGAGATTTCTGGCGAAAAATGGGCGAAAAATGGCTTTTTATGTCCTTGGGTTGATGAAGCATATGGCGGGTTAAATGCTGATTTTGCCTACTCCGTAATTATTTCGGAAGAATTAGAAAGATTGGGGGCAGGTACGGTTGGAATTGGACTTCATAACGACATAGCAAGTCCCTATATCGATAGTTTTGGTTCGAAAAATCAAAAAGAAAAGTGGCTTCCAGGCTGTGTTACAGGCGATTTCATTACCGCAATCGCCATGACAGAACCAGGTGCGGGTTCAGACTTATCTGCAATAAAAACAAAAGCAATTCGTAAGGGTGATTTTTACATTATTAATGGCGTAAAAACGTTCATTACAAATGGGATTCACTCTGATTTGATCATATTAGCAGTGAAAACAGATCCGAAAGCAGAACCTGCACATCGGGGAATTTCACTAATTGTTGTAGAAAAAGACACGCCTGGTTTTCGTAAAGGTAAAAAGTTAAGGAAAGTAGGCATGCATAGTCAAGACACTGCTGAACTAATATTTGATGATGCGAGGGTTCCAGTAGAAAATCTTTTAGGTGAAGAGGGCAAGGGATTTTATTATTTAATGGACAAGCTTCAGCAAGAAAGGTTAATGGTCGCAATATCTGCTCAAACAGCTGCAGAGGTAATGTTTGAATTAACGAAGGATTATGTTCAAAAGCGTAAGGCATTCGGTTCATCCATTAGTAACCTACAAACCATTCAATTTCGTTTAGCTGAAATGGCGACGGAAATTGAAATTGGGAGAACATTCTTAGATAAACTAATCACCAATCATATGAATCAATTAAATATTGTGACAGAAGTTTCAATGGCAAAATGTTGGATTACAGAAATGGCGAAGCGTGTAGCCTCCGAGTCGATGCAGCTACACGGTGGATATGGTTATATGGAGGAATATGAAATTGCACGAAGATATAGAGACATACCAGTAACCTCTATTTATGCAGGCTCTAACGAGATTATGAAGCAGATAATTGCAAAAAACATTTTAAACAGCTAATACATATAAATTGGAGTGAGTGAATTGTCAAACACAGTACGTTTATCAGTTGAAGGAAAAATAGCTACTATTACATTAAATCGACCAAATAGTAGAAATGCAATGGATGCTGAACTATTAATTGCTTTACAAGATGCTTTGCGAAAGGTAAAGGATAGTAGTGCAAATGTCCTTGTTCTGACAGGAGAGGGCCCGGCATTTTCAGCAGGAGGAGATATTAAAACAATGCTGCAAGAAATGAATCCGGATGGCTTCGAAGAAATCATGGGTATCATTAAAGATATTATTGTAACATTGTACACATTACCTAAAATTACGATTAGTGCTGTTAATGGGGCTGCAGCTGGATTAGGCTTAAGCCTTGCATTAGCATCAGACTTTGTCATTGCACATAATAGTGCCAAAATCGCGATGAATTTTATCGGGATTGGTTTAATTCCAGATGGCGGCGGACACTTCTTTATGAAAAAACGATTAGGAGAAGTAAAAGCGAAGCAAGTTATTTGGGAAGGAAAAAGAATGACAGCGGAGGAAGCTAAGCAAATTGGGTTAGTTGATGACGTAGTAAACGGTGACTTACAAGTATATCTTACCAACCGCTTAAATTTGCTCCTAAGCTCTCCACTAAAAGCGATGATCGAGACAAAGCTTCTTTATGCAGAGTATTATCGTTCAGAGTTAGAGCACATTTTAGATAGAGAAACGATTGGTCAAAAAAATATGCGCCAAACGAAAGATCACGCAGAGGGGATTAAAGCGTTTTTAGAGAAAAGAGCGCCTAATTTCCAAGGTGAATGAAATAAGGTCTGTCAATCGACAGACCCTCATTACTTATATAGACTTCTTTTTTGCAGCTTTTTCTCTTTCATTCTTGTTAAGAATTTGCTTACGAAGACGAATGGATTGAGGTGTTACTTCACAATACTCATCATCATCTAAGTATTCAATTGCTTCTTCCAAGCTCATTTTTCTTGTACTTCTAATCGTCGCAGTTTGGTCTTTTGTTGCAGAACGAACGTTAGTTAAATGCTTTTCTCTAGTTATATTAACCGTAAGATCATTTTCACGATTGTGTTCTCCAACAATCATACCAGCATACACTTCTGTTCCTGGTTCCACAAAGATTACCCCTCGATCTTCTAGTCCCATAATACTGTAAGTTGTAGCCTTACCCGTTTCTAAAGCAACTAGTACACCTTGACGACGTCCACCGACGTTACCTGGTGTAACTGGTTCATAGCCATCAAAGGTATGGTTTAATATTCCGTATCCTCGAGTTTGTGTTAAAAATTCTGTAGAATAACCAATTAGGCCTCGAGAAGGTATTTTAAACTCAAGACGAACTTGACCGTTACCATGATTAATCATATCAATCATTTCGCCTTTTCTAGAGCCTAAAGCTTCGATTACAGAACCTGAGTATTCTTCAGGTACATCAGCTTGGACACGCTCTACTGGCTCACATTTTACACCATCTATTTCTTTAATGATTACTTGTGGTTTCGATAATTGAAGTTCATAGCCTTCACGTCGCATATTCTCAACTAAAATAGAAAGGTGTAGCTCACCTCTCCCCGAAACTGTCCAAGCATCTGGAGAGTCAGTTGGATCTACGCGCAAACTAACATCTGTTTGCAGCTGCATTAAAAGGCGCTCTTCTATTTTACGTGCTGTTACAAATTTTCCCTCTCTACCTGCGAAAGGACTATTGTTAACACGGAACGTCATTTGCAAGGTAGGTTCGTCAATTCTTAACATTGGTAATGCATCTAAATGATCTGGAGGACAAATGGTTTCTCCAACATTAATATCCTCTAAACCAGAAACCGCAACAATGTCACCAGCTTTAGCCTCTTCAATTTCAATTCGTTTTAAACCGATAAATCCAAATAATTTGGAAATACGGAACGATTTAGTGGTTCCATCATTACGCATAACCGTAACTTGTTCACCAGATTTTATTGCTCCTCTGAATACGCGTCCAACACCAATACGCCCAACATATTCATTGTAATCAAGCAAAGTTACTTGGAACTGTAGAGGTTCAGCAGAATTTTCTACAGGGGCAGGTACGTGCTCTAAAATAGTGGAGAAAATAGGGTCCATTGTTTCCTGTTGATCTTCTGGTTCTAGGCCTGAGGTACCTTGAAGTGCAGAAGCATAAACAACAGGAAACTCCAATTGTTCATCATTTGCACCAAGTTCGATAAATAAATCCAACACTTCATCAATAACCGCTTCAGGGCGTGCATTTGGTCGGTCAATTTTATTTAATACAACAACAGGATTCAATTCCTGTTCTAATGCTTTTTTCAATACAAAACGTGTTTGGGGCATACATCCTTCATAGGCATCTACTACTAATAATACACCATCAACCATTTTCATAATCCGTTCCACTTCTCCACCAAAATCAGCGTGTCCTGGTGTATCTAAAATGTTAATTCGTGTATCTTTATAATTAATAGCTGTGTTTTTAGCTAAGATTGTAATTCCACGTTCTCTTTCTAAATCATTTGAATCCATTGCACGCTCATCTACATGCTCATTATCACGAAATGTTCCAGAATAACGAAGCAACTGGTCCACTAACGTTGTTTTACCATGGTCAACGTGAGCAATAATCGCAATGTTTCGAATATCCGTTCTTTGTTGCATAGAACAACTCTCCTCTAAATATTTAATAAAAACGACTAGAACTTGATAATTATATCATAAATTGACAAAAATCAAGTTTTTTCTCGAAAATGATTTGATATTTTTAATGTGCACGAAAAGCAAAAAAATAGTACATGCCAAATGGCATATACTATAATAAATTATAATCTTAATTTACTTTTTGACTTATCAACAAGTTCTTCTATTCTTTCTTGAGCCAGTTCAACTAATTCCTCTTCATTATTTAATTCAAAACAATTTTTAGATTTCTCAAAGTTACTGTATGCTTTTTCAAATTGACACAGTTTTTCATATCCTCTACCTACTTGAAAATACAAATCGCCCATTAAATATAATAGTTCGTAATTCTTAGCCTGTTGTATCCCCTTCATACTAGCTTCAATTACTTCATGGTATTTCCCCATTTCATATAATAACCTGGAATAATTATAATAAGCCCTGATATGTATTCGAGGGTTTACCAAGTATATGTTATTCTTCAAATTATATGTAATCATTTCAAACGTTTCTTGACTTAGTTTATAATTTTTGGAATCAAATAAAATAATTGCTTTACTTAGTAAAATCTCTATTTCACGTTCCGAATAGTTTCTATTAGTTGTTAGGCTATAAGCTAATGCTTGATCAATATACTTAATTGCTGTACCGACTTCATTATTTAAGTGGTACACACAGATACCTTTATGCCATAATAGAAATTGTTTAATTTCGGTATTTTCATTAGTTGAAGGGTTTTTTAGTTCAAGTGAAACAATTTCTTCTAGGTGCCTATAGTTCCTATTACGAGTTGCTTCGTTAATTTCATTCATTGTAATAGATAAATAGTCTGAACTCGGAGATTGATAATTATTAAAAAAGAAATTTACTTCAACACCTAATCTTTTCGACAATAGAAATAGTATATCTGCAGAAACATTAATTTCACCTTTCTCCAAACGACTAATATAAGCTTGGGAACAAATACCATCACAAAGCGCCTTTTGTGAAATTCCGTAATACTCTCTTAAATCTTTTATTTTTTCTCCAATACTAGTCATTAAAAACATAGTACCTTCTCCCTTTATAAAATAGGTAAATTTTGGTAAAAAATATTACTATCTTCATATAAACTTATGAAAATGCTACATATCCGAAGAAATTATACTATTTTTAGTGATAGAAAGCCTATTTTGACAAAATCATATCATTTCAAAATCTGGTATAACTATAATTAACAAATAATAAGAAAGGATGAATTCAAATGAAAAAATTAATGTTTATTTTAGTGCTTGCAGTAACTGTTGCTTTTTCAGTTTCCGATGTAGCTCCTGCGCAACAAGACGAAGCTGCACCAGCAATTCTTTTCGGTGATAAGGATCCAGGTCCAGTTCACGGATAATTTATTTTAAAAAATAGTTAAACCCTTCCAAAACTATTTTTTATTAGTCTTATTGTTAAGTAGTCTTTTATAAGTGCATTTTACCAAATGAAGTTTGAAAGGAGTATTAAGCCATGCAAACACCTGAAGGAGATGTTATTGTTTTAGGATTAGTGATCCTTGTTATTACAATTGGGATAACTATTGGGACATCTCTTTACTTGAGGCGGAAACATGGTTAACCCCCCTTTCATTACTATTTTTCCATTCCATTTAAGCAAATTCTACTTTGCTTACAAACAGTTGACATTTTGCCTGGTATAGAACCAGGTATTTTTTTTGCCTTTACACGATTTTATTTTACTATAACATTCCATATTATGCTAAATTTAATATACAAAAAAGAAAGACTAGACACGATAGACGCGTCTAATCTTTCTTTATTTCTCTTCTATTGAAACTAATTGAAAACGATCTTCAATAAATTCTCCTGTATATATCCACTCATTTTCAGTTAAAACTGGTTCATCATCAGGGTGTAATACATACACTGCCTCGTAAGCCTCAAAGGTTACTATATCGCCTTCTTGCTCAATATGGGTTATTTGAAAATCATAGACCTCTTCCATTACACCTTGTTCATTCAAGTTTTTCACAAGGTCAACTTGTGCATTGTATAATGGACTTCCCTCCTTCAAATAATCCTTCACTAAATTAAAATCATTTGTGTTAATCGCTTGGGTTAACGCAAATAAATATTCATAGTATCGATTTTCAACGTTGGAAATTAATTCCGGGTTTAGTTCTTCTTGGTACTTTGTATTTTCATATACCTCTTCATAAGTAAATGGATGCTGTTCAGGAGTGTCAAATAAATACGTATTACTATAATCAATGGAATGAATTTCCCACTTCTCCTCCTGTTCATTGTAACCAAAGTCTAAATTAAACAGAGTTGACTCTTCCTCAACATAATCGATATATTCTACTTCTTCTGTAAGTCTAGCAACACTTGAAATGTAAAAAGTACCATTTTCTTCATATAAATTATAGGACATAGGATAAATATCAAAATATAATGGTGTTGCCGTTTTCCACTCTGAGCTATTTTCATCATTCTCTACTAATGAAAGTAATCTCTCACTTGATTCTGATGTTAAATTCTCTAATCCCTCTGTAGAGTAATTCGCCCTAGCATGCAAATAATTAGATAATGCTTGTTCTGAAAGATCTACTACAATGGATTTAATCTCTTCTTCTTCTTTAACATTAAAGAAAATACTATTATAATCTATTGGTTGTTCTGCAGTCGTTACTTCACCCCAAGGGAAGTAAAGCTTTAATGCTACATTTATAGATCCATCTAATACAACAGGACCAAATGCCTCATCCTCTGATAAATTCCATTCTATTGGTTCATTATTTACGAGTAATTCTGCACTCGTATTTAATGGACCTAAGTCTGTTGATATATATACCTCCGCGGCTTCCATATCAAAATATAAATAATTGCTTGAATCACCAGGTATTAAATCAACGTCCTTATTACTCTCAATGTCAATGTAATCTTCTACTAATACAGCTTTTACAGAATGAGGACCAGGTAAATATGGGCCAACGGTTAACACCTCTTCAGCAGCTTCTAACGTACCCACTTCCTCCTCATTTACATAGAAAACTGTTCCAGCATATGGTGCACTAAGCTCCAAGTAAACAGGGGAAATTTCTAAATGATAACGATTAAATATACCTAAAAATTTATCTTCCTTTCTCAATAAGACAATGGAAGTTGCTTCACTAGAATCCGAATTAGAAGCAGATAATTCCCCTTTTTTATCATATACCTCACCTTGCTCCTCTAAATCTGCTACGATTTCTCTCAATTCGTCGGGATTATCAGATAGCCATGTAATAAAAGGTTTAACTGTTTCTTCTGTTAATTCAAGATTTTCATCAGTTGTTTCGAGTAATGATATTAGTTCATTAGCATCCTTTTCCTTCACAGCTTTTTCAAAAGCAGAAATCGTTCTACTTTGATCCAAGAAATAACTAATGAGTAAAAAAGCTGTTACTAGCATAACGACCAATCCTGTGATACTACTAACGATTATCTTTTGCTTTTTAGTCCATCGACTCCAGAAAGATCCTGTCTTTTCCTTGTCCGGTTTCCGATTAGTACGAGTAGATGCCTCTGTTGGTTTTGGCTTTGTTTCTAGCTCATGACCGCAGCTCGTACAAAACTGTGCTCCATCCTTCAACGGACTACCACACTGAGTACAAAATGACATATTACTCCCCCCTTTGTTATTCTTTTCTCATTCAAAAATATATTTTATCATCACTTCTAGTTGTTGGATACTATCTATTAACGATATTACTATTTTAGCATGTTTTTAGACCTTGCACTTTACCTGTTATGACAAAATGAAAGATTTGTAGTCAATTTGTATTAGTTTTGTTGCCCCATTGTTATTAAATTGCAAAGTTCCCTTGATATAATGCAGTCAGTTAGAAATGGAGGACATACTATGCGAATCAAAAAACTTATATTTACCTTAAGTTTCCTAATCTTTTTTACAACCATGACAACGAATGCACTAGCAAATACTACTAGTTTAGAAAATATAGAGGTAGAAGCATCTAGTAACGAAGAAGTAGTCGTAAAATCGGAGGTAGATTTTCACAAATTAATTCCTAATGTAGAAAATAAACAAAAGGAAAATCTATCAGATACCTTTTTTAATGAGGATACTACTACGGACGAAGTTAGTCAGAAACAAGAAACGAAAACCTTAACGATGAAGGCTACTGCTTATACTGCTAGCTGTGAAGGATGTAGCGGAACAACATATACAGGCATTGACCTTATTAGCAACCCGAACCAGAAAGTAATTGCTGTCGACCCAAATGTTATTCCACTTGGAACAAAGGTACATGTTGAAGGGTATGGTACCGCAATTGCAGGCGATATTGGTAGTGCTATTAAAGGTAATAGAATAGATGTATTTATCCCGTCAGAATCAAAAGCCGATCAATGGGGCGTTCAAACGGTTGAAGTTACTATATTAAGCTAAGAAAAGCGTTAGGAAATAATATTCCTAACGCTTTTTATTGTTTTCATCTCTTCCTTGAATCAAATTATTTAATTTTAGCATTTCCGGATCTGCTTTGTTTGCTGCATCCATTGGATTTTGATTTACCTCTTTTTTCGGATCTCCATCCATGGATATCCCTACTTCCTTCCCTTCATTATCTGCATAAACGCCTTCCCTCTCTCCATCAAAATGTGGAGATGGATCGCCAACATTAGGCCTTCTTTCCATTATAAATACCTCCTTTTCTCATAGAATGGATACTACGTGGAAAAACTATTCAAAAGGAGGTCATTCCATGGGTGCAATTGAACAAGATGGCTATCGATTTGAAGTAGAATATAGTGTTAGCCAGCAAAAAGGAGCTCTACATGTATACAAAGATGGAGAATTCATTGAAGAGCTTGCCTTTCCTTTTACAGGGGAAAAGCCAAATGAAGAGGAAATAGATACACTAGTTGATACATATTTACAAGATAAATTATAATAAGGTGCTTGTGGAAAGCAAGCACTTTTCGCCTCTTTGATCTTCTATAAATTTTACGAATTGGAATTGTTTTATCGTGACTAGGTCTTGTATAATGAGAACCATCATAAGGCTTATAGGGGGAGTTCTTTGTGAACATTATGGAGGGGAATTATATGGAGAAACTAACAATGGATAAGGTGGAGGAGCGCCTTGAGCATTTATCCGGCTGGAAGCTAGAAGACAATCGTTGGCTTACGAAGCGTTATCGATTTACAGAGTTTCTAGATGGGATTCAATTTGTGAGTCGAATTGCCGAGCTGTCAGAGGATATTCAACACCATCCATTTATGAACATTGAATATAAAGTAGTGACCATTAAATTAACTTCATGGCGCGCAAAGGGAATAACAGACTTGGATTTAGATCTTGCTGAAAAATATGACTCCATCTTTTTACAGGTAGCTGAATAACGAAGGATAAAAAAGAAGTCGCATTCGATACATGCGACTTCTTTTTAAAACTTTAATAACATATCTACATGAGGAATCCCATCATCCATATATTCCTCAGAAACCACTTTAAACCCATGCTTACCATAAAACCCTTGTAAGTGAGATTGAGCTTGCAGTTTAATAATAGGCTCATTCCATTCTTCTTTCATTATGGTAACCGCTTGCTCCATAAGTTTGTGTGCCAACCCCAGATTACGATAGGATTCCTTTACGAGAACACGCCCTATTGATGCTTCCTCATATTTCGTATTACTAGGAAGCAACCGACAATACGCAATTAGCTTGTTTTGTTCCTTTAATAATAAATGATAGGAGGTTTGATCATAATCATCAATCTCAGGATATGGACATTCTTGTTCCACAACAAATACGAGTACTCTTTCCTTTAAGACAGAATATAGCTCCTCTAATGTAAATTGTTCAAAAGATTTTAAACTCCACTCCATATGTAACCCTTCTTCTCATGTCATATAATGATAAAGTATAACATGGATAAAAGGAAAAAGATAAAGACATAGAGAATTCTATGCCTTGTTTTATCCGAAGAAAAAGTCAAATACGTTGCTAGCACCTGACGCTTGTTTATTATAAAACTCCGAATAACCACAGTTTTTACAAAATACTACTGTAAACTGATTATTTTGTACATCAAACATTTTAGACAAGCCCGTCCCAGTCATCGATACATCCTTTTTCCCTGCGTCGGTACTTCCACATTTAATACAACCATTATGATCTGACATATATATCCTCCTTTACCTTTATTATTTTATACGAAATAAATATATAAAATGTTTCATCTCTTCTATCTTAATATGGATTGTTTCATCATAAATATTAAAAAAGCGTATCTCACAAAAGTGAGATACGCTTTAAAGTTAAATTATAATTTAACAACGTTAGCAGCTTGAGGACCGCGGTCGCCTTCAACGATTTCAAATTCAACGTCTTGACCTTCTTCAAGAGTTTTGAAACCTTCTGATTGGATAGCAGAGAAGTGTACGAATACGTCGTCTCCACCTTCGCGCTCGATAAAACCGAAACCTTTTTCTGCGTTAAACCATTTTACTTTACCTGTCATGTTAAATGACCTCCTTATAAAAAATGTCGTACAAAAGAATTGAAACTAATAATACTTTACCTACTTCTTTTATAAAGAGGTCATCAAGCTATTATCGTACTTCAATTTCATTTTGCTATTTAACTTTACTCCTTTTTAAAGTAAAATGCAAGTTTTATCTAGAAAAATGAAGATTAAATTTCAAAACCTGAGGGAATACAACAAAATTCTACAAAACAGCATGATAAAACCCTTTAAGTAAGCAGGAATTTTATGCATTTTATTGAAATATATGTACTTAAATAGGAGGCGATTTTATGATTCGATACCCATTACTAAAAAAGGGTGCAACGATTGGGGTAACTGCTCCGTCATCAGGATTAGATAAACCCCTTCACTCGTTAGCAATTCAAGCTTTTGAGCGATTAGAACAACGTGGGTATAAAGTTGTTAGCGGAAATACGGTATGGACACAAAACAAGGCAAGGTCAGCCCCAGCACTAGAGCGAGCTACCGAACTAAGTAATATGCTCCATGATGAAGAAATGGACCTAATTATCCCTCCATGGGGTGGCGAGCTTTTAATTGAAATAGTAGAGCATTTAGACTTTCAGCGACTCCCTGAAAAGTGGATTCTTGGGTACTCTGATGTTAGTGTATTATTGCTAGCCATCACTTTAAAAACAGGTATTGCTACTGCCCATGGAACGAATCTAATTGACATGCGGGGCGAATACCAAGATGATACTTCCGCTAAATGGGAATCTGTCCTCGCCACAAATCAAGGTGATTCCATCGAACAATATTCTTCTCAGAAATATCAAAAGAAGTGGGATCACGATAATCCAACACCATGTGTATTCCATTTAACAGAGGAGACCTACTGGAAATCTGTTGGAGTAAATTATGCGAAAATGGAAGGCCGATTGCTAGGTGGCTGCATCGATGTCATAAAACACTTAATTGGAACGCCATTTGGGGATGTACCTACGTTTCAAAAAAATAGGATTCAAAATGAACCAATCCTCTGGTATTTTGAAAACTGTGAGATGAATGTTGCAGATTTGCGCAGAACCTTTGTTCAAATGAAGCTTGCTGGTTGGTTCCAGAACTGCTCAGGGATCCTTTTTGGTCGCAGTCCTGCAAATGATTCAGTAGGGAACTATACAATTGAGGATGTTTATCAGGAACTAGCTCACGAATTAAACATTCCGATCATTTATGATATTGATTGCGGACACGTGCCACCTCAGATTACTTTTATTAATGGGGCCTATGGTGAGGTAACAGTGGAGGACGGTAAAGGTAAAGTATTGCAAAAGTTTATCTAAGAAAAGCTTACAAGCACAATACGGTTATGTGTCTTGTAAGCCTTTTTATTATTCATATCCTTTTCTCGGTATATCTTCCGCTTCTCCATTTTCTCGTTCTATTTTTGCATCAATGGTACCTTCCGTTAAAGTATCACTTGCCTGTTCATGGGTTTCTGCTAAACCAGATGATACTTGATCCTTCTTATCATAATCTTCCGGATTATACATCCTATCTCCAATTGAGTGCTGGCGGTTTTTTTTAGTTGACATAGGAAAACACCTCCATAAATATCCTCCATTCTATCTTTTGTCAAGAAGGAAAAAATATGCCAGTCCATTCAAAGTTTTATTAATTAGGACAACAGATTGCGGAATATACTTTCAGCAAGTATTAATAAAGTGAGGTGCTAATAGTTATGTCATCCTATGAAAAAACGGCTCTTTTTGAACATAGGTTTTGGCTCCAAGTTTTAGGGGATCACGCACGATTTATTCATGCTTCTCTCTATCCAAACGAAAAGGAAGACATCAAGCGCGCAGACTACTTCAAAAGAAAATATGATGAGCTACTAAATCGAGCGCGAAATTATACTGGTGAAAATGTAGTCGATTTTTCCAAGGAAGCAGAGCAAGAAACGTTAAAATTTAAAGAATTTAAGCTTTCCTTACTAAAAAGGAAGCTTACCGGCGAGGTTGGCCTTTTCCTTTCCGAAACATTTTTGAACCATACGGTGAATGAATTAGAAGAGTATATACTTGTGCTTACATACTTAAAAGAAGGGAATCCACCTCCCGTTTTTCATGAGTTACATCACCATTTAATATGGCTTCAGGATGCATATGGGCATGCCGGGATTATCCATAATCATTTAGACGGTGTTGAAAAAAGATTGAGGAAAAAGAGCCAAGAGTTCGAAAAACATTTTGAAGGCTTTTACTTAAAAGCTGTGGAACTAACTGGGTATTTGCGTAGTAGTCTTAATACGTTCCCTGCCTTAGAACGATTTAACAACGAAGTAGAGCTTGAAATGACATTATTTCAGAACTTTTTAAGTGAAGTGGAGGAGTTAGAACTCAGTGAAAAGGTGTTAGGAACTTTCTCTGGACTTATGGCAGATCATATGTATCGGGAAGAGTGTTACTACTTAATAAAGCTAGCAGAAGCTTCGAATGTGAAGATACCAAATTGTGATCCGACAAAGCCTAGATTAGAGGATTTACATTAGATTCTTACTCCCTCCCATATAGAAAAGTGCTGGATCCTAAGTAAAGAGGACCCAGCACTTCTTTTTAGCGTCTTAATAATTGCCACGATTCATATCTTTATATCGCTCTACACGATTTAAAGAATCATTGTGAGGGCTATGATTAACTTTATCGTCTACATTTCTTTTCTTATTTTTCTTATCAATATATAAACCAATTACAATAAAAATTAATAGTGGAACTATTATGATAAGCCAACCCATATCGTTATTCCACCTTTCTCATTAAGATACTTTCAATACCCACTAATACTTTATGCAGAAAGCTTCGAAATTTAATTTCTAACGTATTACAAAAAGGCTACAAAACGATAGATGAATTATTACGACTTAATGAACATAAAAAAGCTTAGTCTCTTAACTAAGCTTTTCTACAGGTAAGCGATTCAGCTGAGAAATTCTTTATTTAATAACCATTATGTCCATGATCATTCAAATCTTTATATCGTTCTGCGTAAGCAAAGGATTCATCACGATATTGGTTTTGGTCTATGCTTGTTTCTAGGTCCCCCATTTTGTTTTTCCGGTCAATAAGGAGCGTAATTCCAATAATAAAAAGCAAAGGTATAAAAATGACTAGCCAAATCAACTTGAATCGCACCCTTCCTAGAAATAGTTATATAGAAGTATACGGATCATACACGAAAAAGGTTTCCTAATTTAGGAAGATTTTTTTCTGTAATCGAAATAAATTCATTATTTACATTGAAAGGGCTTGATTTGCCAAATTCAAGTCATTTTCAAATAGTTTATTTAAATCATAGGATGGGTAATGACCTTTATTATACATATAGCGATAAATAAGGTCGTGAAGCTTTATCGCTTTCATCATTTGCTTTACAAATACATCCTTTAAGGCAGGGGTTGCTGTTTCTGTAATCGCAACTGCATAATTTCGTACTCCTGCTTTTGTAAAAGCTAATAAGTCTCCTTCAAAAAGTAAGCTAATATTCCGCTCTTCCTCTCTCATATCGTTTGCACTAGGTACATACCGATAGAACTCCATAAGTTCTTGCAGGTCTACCTCTGTTTCTTGTATGCCTCTTTCATAAATCCCTTTTAACGTATTATCTTGAATTTGTGGAAGTGTTGTTTTCATCTTCATTAAACCAATCGACTTAAATGCAACTATCTCATGAAGCTCTAATGATTCATGCCAAGCTAATGTATGACTTTTCTCCATACTCCTAATCCCTCCATTTACTGGTTAAAAATTTCATTGTTAGTCTATGCAAGATATATGTCTATGGAGATAAATCATAGGTAAAATAGGCAATTACCTTATAGAAAAAGTATCATTAGATGTTCATCGAAATATTTTCCGTCTATTTTTAACGCCTTCGGCTCTGTTCCATAGGTTTTAAAGCCGATAGATTCGTATAGCTTAATAGCAGGCTTATTTGCTGAAACAACCTGTAATAGCAATTGTTCTACGTGTTTTAATCTTCTTGCTGTATTTATGGCTTTAAAAATGAGCTGCCTACCAATCCCATTTTTACGATAGTCATCATCTACATACATCGCGACGATACTCGCTTTATGGCTTTCCTTTTCCCTTGATGAGCATAATAGTGTAACCATCCCCACTAACTTCTCTTCATCATAGGCACCAAATGTAATGCTTTCTTCGCTCGTTAAATTCTTTTTGGTTTGCTCAATTGGATTCTCTCTATTCAACGCTTCTTGATAACTTGTTCCAAAGGCTTCCGGATGATTTTTTAATGCTTTCAATCTTAGCTCCCAATACTCCTTTGCATCTTGCTCTCCCAATACGGTTACAAGCATGGCTTTCCCCACTTTCTATTAATAAGCTTTTGCCCAATATACAAGTTCTTTTGCTTTACTACCACAACATACACAAGTTTCACTCACATTTTCTTGTTCAAATGGGATACAACGGGAGGTTGCACTTGTTTTTTCTTTAATGGTTATTTCACATTTTTCATCTCCACACCACATGGCCTTGATGAATCCTCCACCTTCTTGGTTTAGCTTCTCCTCAAATTCACCCATATTCGCAGCAATATATGTTTTGTTCTGTAATCGATCTTTAGCCTTTACATACAATTGATGTTGTATGTCCTGTAACACTTTTGAGACTGTTTCTTTAAGCTCATGGATCGGTATAAATTGTTTATCTCCTGTATCTCGTCGAACTAGCACGACTTGATTTTTCTCTATATCCTTAGGGCCTATTTCTAGACGAAGTGGCACACCCTTCATTTCATACTCATTAAACTTCCAACCAGGCATTTTATCACTTGCATCAATGTCGACTCTAAATTCCTCTGCAAGTTCCTTTTGTAAATCGTAAGCTTTATCTAGGATTCCTTCTTTATGTTGGGCAATTGGAACAATTATAAGCTGTTTTGGTGCGATTTTAGGTGGTAACACAAGCCCACGGTTGTCTCCATGAACCATAATCAATGCTCCAATCATACGAGTAGTAAACCCCCATGATGTTTGATGTACATGCTTTTGTTCCCCATCTTGGTCCGTAAATTGAATCCCAAAGGCTTCCGCAAATCCTGTACCTAAATAATGAGATGTACCTGATTGCAGCGCTTTACCATCATGCATCATACTTTCGACTGTTAAAGTAAAATGAGCTCCAGCAAACTTTTCCTTTTCTGTCTTTTTGCCCTTTATTACAGGAATAGCTAAATATTTCTCCGCCATCCCGGCATAAACATCCAGCATTTTATACGTTTCCTCTGTAGCTTCTTGTTCTGTAGCGTGTGCCGTATGACCTTCTTGCCATAAGAATTCTAATGATCGTAAAAATGGTCTTGTTGTTTTCTCCCAACGTACAACATTACTCCATTGATTATATAGCTTTGGTAAATCACGGTAAGAGTGTATGACATCCTTATAATGCTCACAAAATAGAACCTCAGATGTTGGCCTTACACAAATTCGCTCTGTTAATTCTTCAGAGCCTCCATGTGTAACCCAAGCAACCTCCGGGGCAAAACCTTCAATATGATCCTTCTCCTTCTGAAGTAAGCTTTCTGGGATAAACAGTGGCATATAAACATTTTCATGTCCTGTTTCTTTAATTTTCTCATCCAATACTTTTTGGATGTTTTCCCAAATAGCATATCCATACGGTCGAATAATCATAGATCCTCGAACAGCACCATAATCTACTAGCTCCGCTTTTTTTACGACATCGGTATACCAGCGGGCAAAGTCTTCGTCCATGGAGGTGATTTCTTCCACAAATTGCTTTTGTTTTTTACCCATTTTCCATTCCTCGCTTTCTTTGCTAACCTTTTTCTTCCTTTTTTATCCATAACACAATATAAAAAAGCCTCGGAATCCCTATATAAGGGACCGAGGCTCGGCGTTACCACCCTAGTTCACAACAGCAATTGTTGTACAACTCTTTATAGATAACGGATATTCCGCATGTATGTTTCCATACTGAACTCATGAGGTAGGTTCGGTGATTCACCTTTTGGAAATCTCGCACCAACATGATTTCTTCTCTGAAAAAGGGAAAGACACGTACTAGTCCTCGTCATCGTTTCTGTTCACTCTTAAATTAGCAATTAATATACAGAGTTAACTATAAAATGTCAAGCACCTTTTTCCGTGTTATTTCAAAACTGTTTCAGTAGTTGAGCCATTTCAATTACAGTCACTGCCGCTTCGGCTCCTTTATTACCAGCTTTCGTTCCTGCCCGTTCAATAGCTTGTTCAATAGATTCTGTTGTTAACACTCCAAATGCTACAGGTTTACCCGATTTCAATGCTGCTTGTGAAACGCCCTTAGCCGCTTCATTACACACATAATCAAAATGTGGTGTTGCACCTCGAATAACCGTACCAAGCGTAATCACAGCATCGTATTTATCTGAATTCGCCATTTTATCTGCAAGTAACGGAAGTTCAAAAGCACCCGGTACCCAAGCAACTTCTATATTATCCTCACTAACACCATGTCGCTTTAATGTATCAATTGCACCATCTAATAACTTACTTGTGATAAATTCATTAAACCGACCTACTACAATACCAATATTCAAATCTGTTCCTACTAAATTTCCTTCCAATACGTTTACCATGTTAACTCCTCCTCTTAATCATTATTATGGAACCTTAACATATGTCCCATTTTTTCTTGTTTTGTTTTCATGTACTGTTCGTTTTCCTTTTTCATTGGTAGCTGAATTGGTACTCGATCGACTACTTCTAAATCATAGCCTTTTAAACCTTTTATCTTTTTGGGATTGTTTGTAAGTAAGCGCATCTTTCTGACACCAAGGTCTCTTAATATCTGCGCCCCAATACCATAATCCCTTAAATCAGGAGCAAACCCGAGCTTTTCGTTTGCCTCTACTGTGTCATAGCCTTCCTCTTGTAGCTTGTACGCCTTTAACTTATTGACCAATCCAATTCCTCTACCTTCTTGCCGCATATAAAGTAGAATTCCATTACCTTCTTCCTCAATTTGGGTTAAAGCCGCATGAAGCTGGGGACCACAATCACAACGATTCGAACCAAATATATCCCCTGTTAAACATTCGGAATGAACACGAACTAGAATTGGTTTTTCCGAATCAATTTCTCCCTTTACAAGAGCGATATGCTCTTTATGATCGACCTCATTTGTATAAGCAACTGCCTTAAATTCCCCAAACTGAGTTGGAAGATTTACCTGTACCTCTTGTTTCACTAATTTTTCTGTTTTACTCCGATATTCAATTAAATCTTTTATTGTTATTATTTTTAAATCAAAATCATTTGCGATGCTTAGTAAATCAGGAACTCTAGCCATCGTCCCGTCTTCTTTAATAATTTCACAAATAACTCCTGATGGAAACGCACCACTTAGCTTAGCTAAATCTACTGAAGCCTCCGTATGTCCAGCCCGTCTAAGCACTCCACCCTTTTTGGCCACAATTGGAAACACGTGACCAGGTCGTTTAAAATCAGAACCTTTTGATGATGGATTTAGCAGACCTTGAATCGTTAAAGAACGTTCATAGGCACTAATCCCTGTTGTCGTTTGTTTATGATCAATACTGACTGTAAAAGCTGTACCATAAGGATCTGTACTTTGGTCTACCATTGGATGCAAATTTAATTTATTCGCAGTTTCCTCTGTGATTGTGGTACAAACTAATCCTCTCGCATGCTTGATCATAAAGTTGATAATCTCTGGGCTTGCTTTTTCCGAAAGCGCAACAAAATCACCTTCATTTTCCCGATCCTCATCATCTACTACAATAACTACTTTACCCGCTTGCAAATCAGCTATTGCCTCTTCGATTGAATGAAACATAACCGTTCACCTCCCTATTGCTTATAAAAATCCATTTTCTTTTAAAAATTGCTTATTAATTGCAGAGTCCTTTTCTCCTTTGGCTAGTATGTTAGCAACATATTTTGCCAACATATCGCATTCAATGTTTACAATATCCCCTTCATTTTTGTCCCCTAACACCGTATGGCTTGTCGTATGAGGGATAAGGGAGATCGTGATGGTTTGTTCATCTACCCCAAAAATCGTTAAGCTTGTACCATCTATTGCAACAGATCCCTTTAACATAAAGTATGGGGCATATTCTTTAGGTACTTTAATTGTGTAATATACCGCATTAGCTAAAGGCTCTTTTTTTATTATTGTTCCAATCGCATCCACATGGCCGGATACAAAATGACCTCCAAACCTCCCATTCGCTGCCATGGCACGTTCTAGATTTACTTTTGATCCAACCTTTAATTGCTCTAAGGAGGTAGCATTTACCGTTTCAGGCATAACGTCTACCAAAAAGGATTTGTCATTGTATTTAGTAACCGTTAAGCACACACCATTTACAGAGATACTATCCCCAAGCCCAACATCCTTTACAATTTCTTTCGCTTCTATTTCCATAACGATTGCCTTTTCTGCTTTATTAATTGTTTTTACTACACCTAACTCTTCAATAATTCCTGTAAACATAGTAAACCTCCGCGTTATTCAGCCTTTGGTACTGACACAATTTTAAGATCTTCTCCAAGTCTTTCCATTAATTTTATTTCCAGTTGAATACTGTCCGTTATGGATTGGAATCCTTCGCCACCTATTGAAGTTGGTGCATTCCTTCCACCTATTAATTTTGGAGCGATGTACGTAATAACCTGGTTTACAGCTTTCGCTTTTAGAAAACTACCATGAACCTGAGCTCCACCTTCTACAAAAAGGGACATAATATTTCTACTTGCTAACTGTTGTAACATTTCCTTAATTTCGATGTTCGGTTGTGCTAATTGAATAATTTGGACATGTTTATATACTAAGTATTCCTCTATTTTGTCCTTTTTTACTTCACTTCCAACTACTATCCAAGTTTCCGCTTCGTTTGACGCTATGACTGTGGCGTCTATTGGTGTTCGTAGTTGCGTATCTAAAATAATACGAATTGGATTTTTCCCACCTAATGGTAATCTGGTAGTTAGGCTAGGATTGTCTTTTATCACTGTATTGACACCAACAAGAATAGCATCATGCGTATGTCTATATTTATGGACATCTTCTCTCGCCTTTTCACCGGTTATCCATTTACTTTCCCCAGTAACCGTTGCAATTTTACCATCAAGACTCGTAGCTGATTTTAATGTAACATAGGGGCTTTTTTCTTGAATGTAATGAAAAAATTGTTCATTAATGAAGTCAGCTTCTTCTTTCATTACACCTAGCTCAACCTCTATACCCGCATCCTTTAATAGATCTATTCCTTTTCCAGCTACCTTTTCATTTGGGTCAGTTGTTGCAATAACTACTCTTTTTACCCCAGTACGCACTAATAATTCTGCACATGGGGGTGTTTTTCCATAATGACTACACGGCTCTAATGTGACATAAATACTAGCCCCTTTTCCCTTATCCCCTGCCATCCTTAAAGCATGGACCTCTGCATGAGGCTCCCCTGCTTTAAGATGGGCGCCAAAGCCAACGATTTGATTATCCTTGACTACTACTGCTCCCACTGGGGGATTCGGACTTGTTTGACCAGCAACCGTTCGCGCTAAAGATAAAGCAAACCCCATGTAATATTGATCATCCACCAATAGAACCTCCCTATTTTAAAAACTGCATAAAAAAACCTCTGGAACAATGACCAGAGGGAGAAGTGTACGTGTATAATATGTATGCTATTACTTTTAAAACAAAAGTAAATAAACGCATATGTGCATCCAATAATGCGACTGCTACCACGAATCCTTCTCCCATCCAGACTATACTGTCGGTCCCGGATTTGCACCAGGTCCACCGTGCAGAAAGTAAGCTTTCTACCCGGGTCACGGACTGAGGAATTATACATTCCATCACCGCCGGTTGGGAATTTCACCCGACCCCGAAGGATATTCTATTAAATTTGTTAATCATTATAGCATTACTTAAAATAAAATGACAAAGAACTAGCTTTATTTTTTCGAGCAACTCTATTTCCACTTTATTCATTGTTCTATAATATAAAAATAGACACACATAATTTTCATTAGGGGGGAAATGATGAAATACGACGTAATTGTAGTTGGATCAGGGTCTATGGGAATGGCAGCGGGCTACTATTTAGCAAAAGACAATAAAAAGGTATTGATGATGGATTCTTATGATCCACCTCATAGCAATGGCTCTCATCATGGGGAGACCCGTATTATTCGTCATGCTTATGGAGAAGGCGAACATTATGTTCCATTTGTATTACGTGCTCAAGAGCTATGGCTAGAACTAGAAGAAAAAGCAAATGCCCATTTGTTTATGAATACAGGTGTCATTAACATCGGGGATCCTAATTCTCCTTTTATTCAAGAAGTTCAAGATAGCTCAAAGCAACATAATCTTCCACTTGAGACCTTAACGGCTAAAGAAATTTATGAAAGATGGCCAGGATTACAGCTCCCTGATCATTTAATTGGATGTGTGGAAACTAATTCTGGCGTCTTGTTTAGTGAAAGGTGTATATTAGCTTATCGAACATTAGCAGAGCAATTAGGGGCCACGGTAAAAACAAATACCGAAGTAAAGGATATAAATATTCACGACAATTTTGTCAGAGTAATTACGGATACAGAGGTCTATGAAGCAGCATCTATTATCATTACAGCTGGAGCATGGTCTAAAACGTTACTTCAAAAAGTGAACATAGACCTTCCTTTGCAAACCATCCGAAAAACATTTTCTTGGTTCCGAACAAACAGTGAAGAATATGATGCATCAACCTTTCCAGCATTTACGATTAATTTAGGGGATGAAATGTATTATGGTTTCCCAGACATTGAAGGCGCAGGTGTAAAAATAGGTCGACACGACGGCGGTCACCCACTTAACATAGAGAATTCAACGGACCCTTTTGGTACTTATCCAGAAGATAAAGGGGACGTTTCCAGAATTATAGAATGTTTCTTTCCAAAAGTAGATGCGTTTCAAGTTGGAAAAACATGTATTTATACGAATACTCCAGATGAGGATTTTATTATTGATACACTCCCAGGTCACTCCAATGTTGCTATTGCATGTGGTTTTTCTGGACACGGGTTCAAATTTAGTAGTGTAGTCGGCGAGGTATTAAGTCAAATGGTTACAAATCAAGAGATTTCTTTCGATATGTCTCCTTTCCGACTTTCTCGTTTTAATAAAGAAGGATAAAGTAAATGCTTTGTAGAATATTTCGATTTATGAAATAATAGAGCTTATATTACGAAGGAGGGAATGAAATTGGATTTTCAAACTAAATTGGAAAACTACGCGGAGCTAGTACTTCGACTCGGCGTTAACCTACAACAAAATCAAACACTTATGATTAACGCTCCTACCGAGGCTTTGGAATTTGTAAGAGTTGTTGCGAAGAAGGCTTATGGTTTAGGCGCAAAAGATATACATATTAATTGGGCAGATGAGGTACTTACCCGTCTAAAATATGAACACGCTCCTTTGGAAACATTAACAACCGTTCCACAATGGCAAATCGATCGCCAAAATTATTTTGCAGAAGATGGAGCTGCCGTTTTATCCATTAAACAAAGTAATCCAGATATGTTAAAAGGTATTGATCCTGGTCGTATTTCTGCTGCTAACAAGGCATCAGGAGAAGCTTTTAAAAACTTCCGAAATTATACAATGAATGACCGTATTACATGGTGTGTTGCCTCTGTTCCAGGAGAAGCCTGGGCTAGAAAGGTATTCCCTGACGCAACATCAGGAGAAGAAGCAATCGAAAAACTATGGGAGCAAATCTTCACCATTACTCGCGCGGATCAAGAGGATCCAATCGCTGTATGGAATGATCATAACCAAACGCTTGCAAAAGTACGAGACTTTATGAATAAGAAGAATTTCAAAAAGCTTATTTACAAAGCACCGGGAACGGATTTAGAGCTAGAATTACCAGAAGGACACATATGGAAAGGTGGCTCTACCCCAACAGAGGGTGGCGTTCCATTTAATGCAAACATCCCAACTGAAGAAGTATTTACGATGCCTAATAAATATGGTGTGAACGGCACAGTCCGTAATACAAAACCGTTAAATTATGGTGGGAATGTTATTGATAACTTCTCATTAACGTTTAAAGACGGACAAGTAGTAGATTTCCAAGCTGAAGAAGGCTATGAAAGCTTAAAACACCTTTTAGAAACGGATGAAGGCTCATCTCGTCTTGGAGAGGTTGCATTAGTACCGCATGAGTCTCCAATTTCTCAATCTGGATTAATTTTTTATAATACGCTTTACGACGAAAATGCTTCCTGCCACCTTGCTTTAGGGAAAGCATACCCTACAAGCATTAAAGGCGGGTCTAAAATGAATGATGATGAGTTAGATCAACACGGTGTAAATAACAGCTTAGCTCATGTAGACTTTATGATGGGATCTGCTGAATTAGATATTGATGGTGTGACACAGGATGGCAAAGTAGAACCTGTTTTCCGTAATGGAACATGGGCTATGGAGTTTTAATGAATAGTTAAACAACAATCCAAACCTTTTGAAAGGGTTTGGATTGTTATTTTTAGGTACTGATTGAAGATGAATCATTTCTTCAGGGTTATTGGAATAAGACAGTATTTTTTCCCTTTGGTAAGGAAGTGGCGCAGAACTCCTAACCTTTTTGCATTAAAATTTTAAGGGAAATCTTGAAATTCGATAAATACGAGTCCTTTAAAAAGCTATATTCGTCTGCAAGATAATTTTACGTGTCTGTATCAAAAATTTATTCGTCGATATCTTGTATACACGTCCATTGTCCATTTTTATTCGTCTAATAGAAGGAAATACTCTTCTATTATTCAAAATACGAGTCCGTCTGAAAAATACTCGTCCATATTTATGATTTACGAGCCAGTTGTAAATCAATACAAGCCGAAAACAGAAAATACTATTCCGTTTTCGGCCTGCTTAAAATTAACTATTCTGTTCCGTTACAATATTCGTCAAACATTAAAAATACTCGCCAGTTCGCATGTCGTATTTGTCCTGTCTAGTCCTTCTGCTGAGCACTGTTATTTGTATGCTCTTCCGGAATTGGATCTATTTTATGACGATATGCATAAGCTTTATTAGTTGTAATTACGGACATTGCGATAACAACCACACAGATTACGATACTAATAATAAGTATTATCCAAAACATGAGAATAAACCCCTTTCCCGTCCCTAATTATAAGTCAAGAATAGCGATAAATAGCCCCAAGTTCAAGATAAAAGACGCAAAGAGAGAATTGTTATGGTAAGGAAAAAAAAGAAACGCTCAATTTGAGCGTCATAATCCATAACGATCTATCCTATATTATGCTCTAACAGCTTCGGTATCAATCGTAAATTTAATATCTTCACCTACTAAGACTCCACCTGCTTCGAGGGCTACATTCCAAGTTAAACCATAGTCTTTTCGATTCACTTTGCCCTCTACACTAAAGGCTACAACTTCATTACCATAAGGGTCTTTCATTGTACCTTCATATGTCGTTTTAAATGTTTCTTGTTTTGTAGTACCCTTAATCGTTAAATCACCAGTCACATCGTACTCATTTGCACCTGACTTTACTATAGCAGTAGACTTGAATGTCATCTTTGGATAATGCTCAACATCAAAAAAATCAGCACTTCTCAAGTGATTATCACGATCGTCGTTACCAGTGTCTACACTGGCTAAGTCGACTTCAAACGTAATATCGGCTGTAGTTAGATCAGTTGGATCCCCATCTATATCTGCAGAAAAATCTTTAAAGGTTCCTTTCACCTTTGAAATCATCATGTGCTTTACAACAAACTCTAGACTTTTATGATTATCGTCTAACTTCCATTTTGCCTTTGTCATGCTAACACTCCCCTTACTTATTTTTTGTAAGTAAATTATATATCATCATAATACTTACGGTTTATAACTTTGTCAACGCAATTATTAAAATAAAAATAATTTTCTAAAAATAATGCTTTTGAAACCTTCCTAATCCTATAACGTAAATGTAATAAGGCATATAAAACAACCATATGTTAGGATAAACTTTTAATATAAACAAAGATTAAAAACAACGATTTAAGAAAAGGGGATATAACGATGATAATTATGACTGGTGAACGGGTTCCTGGACATGAAGTAACGGAAATTTTAGGTCCAGTTTTTGGTTTAACGGTCCGAGCAAGAGGACTAGGGAAAGACATAGGTGCTACTTTTAAAGGTTTATTTGGTGGGGAAATAAAGCAGTATGTTGAAATGCTGGAAGAAGCAAGAAAGGAAGCATTAAATCGTTTAACAGAAAACGCACAGCATATGGGTGCGGATGGCATCATCATGTTTCGCTTTGATTCCGGAAGTATCAGCAACAATATGAGTGAAATTTTAGCTTATGGAACAGCGGTAAAATTGGAGAAAAAATAAGAATGGGCACGTTTATTATTGGCTATTTGATTTTTCAAGTCGTACTCTTTGTCGTAATTCTTCTGATCACAAACCGCACAGATAAGAAAGGGAAGATAAAGTATTATAAGCCCAACGAGGTTCCTGTCGGTTTTATGAAAACAAAGGAATCCTTTATCGATACAAGCACGAAGCAAGTTATATATGTGTATTACAATAAATCAACTGGCCAGCGGATTTATGTCGAATATTAAAACGGGTAGCCTGCATGTATGTGGGCTATTTTTTTATATTCTGTCTGTATCGTTGGCGCAATTCTTCCCTTTCGGCTTCCTTTAATCTTGGACAAGTAAAACAATAATCGCCATCTTTCAGTAAATAGTTCAAACAACACGTACATTCTAACGGCACTGTTTCATTGGGATTGTCTAAGCTTTCAACTTGTTTTTGTTTCACTAGAAATGGATTTCGTTTTCTGTTAAATGACGCAATTGGGTCTAATTCCTTTAAAGTACGATAATCACCCTCTAATTGCTTTTTTACATTCTCCTCGACTTGTGAGGTTAATCCTTCCAAATATAAATCAAATTTGCGAGGCAATTGTCCCCACAGTTGACCTGTACTACAGCCAGAAACTTCACTTAGCTTCTCCATCATTGGTGTAGCTGTATCCTGAAAAAACATGGTCAGTTGCTGACGAACCCAGTCCTCTCGATTGTCGAGTGGGCATTGACCTTCATTCCAGTCTAGCACCTTAAAAGAAAATCGATACGTTTGTTTGTCTGGATATAATTGAACCACGACATTTGCTAACGATAAATGAAGTGCTTTGTTTGTTATAGACAATGTATATTGATTTGCGAACGCGATTCCTGCAAACCATCTAACAAATGCAGCTGCTGTTGCTTTTATGCTCATCGATTTTACAATTGGCGAATAGATACGAAGCAGCTCTTCCATATTGTTTCCTTCTAACAATTTGGAAAAGGACATCGAAAACAGACAGTCTTTTTTATCTTCTTTTGTTACAAAAAACGATTGTTGAAGTGTTTTTACATGCTGCTCTTCCATTCTTTTTTCCCCTTTTTATTTCGTAACTAAGTTATGTTTAAATGCATAAATAACCGCTTGGGTGCGATCTTGCACTTCAAGCTTTCCTAAAATATTGCTCACATGAACCTTCACCGTTTTCAATGCAATAAACAGTTCATCTGCAATTTCCTGGTTACTTTTCCCTTCTGTCATTAAAAGTAATACTTCTTTTTCACGTTCTGTTAATTGCTCGTGAAGGGGAGAATTCGTTTTTTGTCTCATTTTCGTCATGATTTTCCCTGTAACCTCTGGCTCTAATATGGATTGACCCTCAAAGGTTGAACGAATGGCATTGGCTATTTCATTAGCCTTGGATGTTTTTAGCATATAACTTGTTGCACCCGCTTCCAGTGCTGGATATACTTTTTCGTCATCTAAGAAGCTGGTTACAATAATAATTTTGGCTTCCGGCCATTCTTGAATAATTCTTCTCGTCGCCTCAATACCATCCATCTCCTTCATCACGAGGTCCATTAGGATAATGTCTGGTCTTAATTCCAGAGCAAGCCGAACACCCTCTTCTCCATCGGAAGCCTCTGCAACAACTTCGATATCCGCTTGTGATGCCAAGTATGCCGATACTCCAATCCGTACCATCTCGTGATCATCGACAAATAATACGTTGATCATTATCCTTGATCCTCCTTTTTCATATAGGGTACTTTTACTTCCAGTCGCGTTCCCTGATTCTCTAAACTTACTATCTTCAACGTTCCACCAACTTCAAGTGCCCGCTCCTGCATGTTCTGCAATCCATAAGAGCTGGTTTTCGCTTCTTCCACATTGAAGCCAACCCCATCATCTATTATTCGCATGATGATGTTTTCATCTCGCAAGATTAAAAGGACGTGCAAGGAATTCGCATTCGCATGTCGTAACGTATTCGATACACCTTCCTGTAAAATACGAAATAATTGATCTTCTATTCCTTTATCCAACTCAAAAGTCTCCATATTCCAATCCACATCCATTGGCACCTTTTGGGTTAATTCGATTAAGAGCTCCTTTATTCCTTGCTGCAGTGACTTACCCTTTAATGCCACAGGACGAAGATGCAGTAATAATGCCCGCATTTCCATTTGAGATTGGTGTATCATTTTTTCCACCATTTGCAGCTGTTTTTTCATATTAGGATTAGAGGTTACTTCCCCTTCATTTATCGCAGACATCATCATGGAAGCAGCAAACAACTGCTGACTAACAGAATCATGCAGCTCTCGAGCCAATCTATTTCTCTCTTGAATGACAACTTCTTGTAGACTAATTTCCCGTTCATTCGCTCGTTCTGTTGCTAACTTTTGAAATAATTCTGCTTGCTGCTTAAATTTATCTTCAATTTGGATGACTTGATCCTCTAATTTTTTCATTTCTGAGGAAGTATCCATTTCTTTCGTTACTTTTTGACCTTTGATTACTTCGTCGAGCTGGTGCGACAGAATCTTATATTTTTGCTGTGAACTTAACCCGATTGCTAAACCACTTACCATTCCAATTACGATAGATAGTATCAAAATAAGAATGATATACGGTACTTCATAAATACTTGTATTCCATAGTTCTTTCCAATTCTCTAAAGGAAAAGCAAGAAATGTTAAGGAGAGTAGCAGAATGGAGGTGATAAAAGCAATCATTATTCCAACTACTACTTGTTTAAGTATCGTTCTCATATCCGCTTCACCTCCAAATCACCAGAAATAATGGAGGTTACGATTTTGACCCTTGGATGCAAGGTGTCGTAATACTCGGTATGGAAAGAAATCGTGTCATTTAATAGTTTTTCTTGATGCTCTCCTAAAATGGTTGCTCTACCAAAGATCGAACTATGATGGATGCTTACCTCAACTTCATAAGGTACATAAATAACAACGTTCCCTATGAAATGGCGAATGGAAATATCCGCTTGCTCCGGAAGAACTGTGTTACTTAAATCCAAAACACGATCACCGAATCCACTATGAATATTGACATCCGTCCAACGGTATGAGCTTCTACTCGTATATTGATCACCAAATAAACGATTTTGAAGAAGTGGCTCTACTTTTACTAAAGGTTCTTCGTCTAGAGGTTCTTTCGGTTGTACAAAATAGGGTGTATAGGATAACGGGTCTTTTTTCATCCGTTGATAATCCATAAAAAATAAAATAAGACCAGCTACGATTATAAATCGCACCGCAATCATATTTAAAATAGTAAAAAACAGGCTAATGACTCCAATAAAAAAGAAAACCTTACCCCACACACGTTTAAAATTTTTCCAGCCTAGAAATGCAATAACAGCATTAATGAGAACGGAAAAAATTAACCAACCATTGAAAAAGACTACTTCTAAAATGACAAGGAGTATTCCAATGATTAGTATTGTATTAAATGTATCTGTTGATAAACGTTGAAACAATGGAGTCACCACCTTAAGCAAATAGCACAAGCACCTTAAATTAGGTACTAGGGCTACACTTTATGTATATACTCAAGTACTTCGAAATGATGTTATAAACAAGAAAGAAAACGACGCTTATCCTAGCTAGAACAAGCCGTCATTTCCCTTAAATCATACCATATTTCTCATACTTCTACTTTACACTTCTTGTTGTTCCTGCATTTTTCTTTCTAAAGCATCTATTTTACTATCAAATGTATTTCGATAATACGCGCTGTTTACTTTATATTCTAGACTCTGGATGTATTCGTCCATTTCATTAAAACGAGAATACGGTTTATCAATCGATTCACTCATTACTTGATTGATTTTTGCTTGTGCCCGGACCACATTTTCTCTCCCCATTACTTCCATTCTTTTTAGTTTCATATCCTTTAGGCGATGTTTCATTTCCTCGTATTTTTGTTCTAGCAAATCTAATTGTCTAACCGCCTCTAAGCGCATTCCTTTCATACGCTCCGCTCGAGCCTGGTACTCCTCGAATTCTGTATTAGCAAATTCCCACATGGACTCCTCGTTTGCCTTTTTGGCTATTTCAGCTTGACGTTTACGCTTCTCCGCCATTTCGTTCGCTAGATAATGCTCCCTAGTAAACTCCTCTTTTAAACGATATTGACGTTCAATGAGCTTACGAACCTTTTCTGTTTCTTTTTCACTTTCACGAATGTAATGATTTAATTTTGCCATTGGATTTTTTTGCTCTTTCTCATCTAATAGTTCGTGTATATCTTGTGAAACGGTATCTTTAATTCGTTTGAACACATTTGCCATTTCTAAATCTCTCCTTCATTATTAATATTTACTTAGCTCTGCCCATTCCTTTTCAAAATTCATAAATGGATCGTTACTAGAAGATTCGTCATCGAAACGATCGACCTTCTCTTTTTTAAATTCTTTATAAATCAAGTAAAGCCCATATGCTGCAACTAGCCCAATCAAGGCAAATACATTTGTTATGGTCACACTAAGAATGATTAAGCCTAATACGACCCAGGCAATTTTTTTACCTATGGAATCTGCTTTGATGAATTGTTTAAATACGATATATAGCAACCAAATTCCTACACCAAGTAATATCATCGGACCAATGCTACCAATTAGGACAAATAACGCCAACAGCCCTAGCACAAATAGAGTAAAATGTTTCATTTTAATGCCTCCTTTCTTCTTGATTTAATCTTATCGAGAAAAAGAGTTTGACATAATGAACTGGAGCTATATTTTCTGATAAGACTTAAGCCTTATACGGAGCTAAACTGGTAATGAACGATTAGCGTGTAGGTATAATAGGTATAAAGAGTAGATGGAAGGAAGGTGTGTTTCTTTTGAAAAAAAAAGTGGATGATTATGTTAACGAAGGGATATACGGTACGAAGCAAACGAAACCAGAGGAAAGGAGAAAGTATTTAGGAACCATTAGAGAACGAATTGTACTCGTCCTAACGAAAGGACAAGTAATGAAGAAGCGAGGATTAAAAGAGATGGATGCATTAATGAAGGAACATAATGATGCAAAATTACTATTGAACGGAAACATTAGAGTATCTGCTTTTTCACCTTACCGAAAAATAGCTAGCAAAAACCATATTCCCTATACGGTGGTAGCAAATAAAAATACAAAAACAGACTTCGCAGCCATACTTACTTACGACACGAAAGCAATCGATCGAGAGGATATATTTTTAGCTGAGGAGGATATGGTAGAAAAAAAGGAAGAAGAAAAGAATGGACTAGGTGCCTTCTTTAAAAAGTTATTTACTGGTCCAAAGTAATACTTCACCTTTTACCGAACCGTTGGCCTAATCGAAAGACGAAAACAAAAATGGCAATAATCAGTAATATATGGATTAGTCCACCAATAATATTTAACACGAAGCCAATTAACCAAAGTGTAATGAGAATTCCAATAATCGTCCAAAACATGGTTAAACACCTTCTTTCGGGTTGTTGGATATTTATTACATTGTAAAGCATTGCTGCTCTCGTCCATTTTATTGTTAATGAGTGCGAAAAAACGCTGCGGCAAAATACCTCGCTTTCCTGGAGAACGAATCTGAAGCCTCCGCACGAAAAACCACCGCTGCAGGGCATCACGCTTGTGCTAGCCCCTTAGGTGTACGTATTTTGTCTCTGCTGTTGAAAGGTCAAAGAGAACCCTACAGAAAGCGTATTATATTACCGTAGCGTCAACTTAACACTCATTTTTGCATCTATTCCGGTCTTTCTATATCTCTTTATACATGTTCTTATTGTTCAAATGCTTCTGTAACAACAGGCACGATTTGTTTCTTACGGGAAACAACACCTTTTAGTAAAGCTGTTTTATTTTCTAGTTGTACGTTAAATGCCTTTTCCACGATTGTTGCTTCTTTTCCTAAAGCAAGTGCAACAGAATCATTATTTAAAATGTCTGTTACAACAAACAGGAATAAATCTAATCCTTTTTCCTCAACGTTTGTTGTAATGGCGCTTTCTAATTCATCTTGACGGTTTAATACGTCTTGTGGGTCGACCACATTCACTTGAGCAACTTCGACTTTTTTACCTGCCATATCAAATTCTTTTGCATCTAACGTAATAAGTTGTTCTACTGTTTTATCGCTTACGTCTGCACCAGCCTTCAGCATTTCAAGACCATAGCTTTCTGCATCTACTCCAGCAATCTCAGCTAGTTCTTTTGCAGCTTGTACATCTTCGTCAGTGCAAGTTGGTGATTTAAACAATAGAGAATCGGAAATAATTGCAGATAGCATTAAGCCTGCAACCTCTTTACGAATGTCTACTCCATTTTCCTTGTATAGCTTCTTCAAGATTGTTGCTGTACAACCAACTGGCTCTGCACGGTAATACAAAGGATCACTAGTTTCAAAGTTCGCAATTCTATGATGATCGATAACTTCCAATACACGGACCTTATCAATGTCATTAGCACTTTGTTGACGCTCATTATGGTCTACTAAAATTACTTCCTCCACTTCGTTCGCTACAGTCTCAACGAAACGAGGAACCTCTACATGAAACTGTTTTAGTGCGTATTCTGTTTCCCCATTAATTTCTCCAAGACGAACTGGTTCTGCTTCAACACCAAGCTTTGATTTTAACTCTGCATAAGCTATTGCAGAACAAATCGTATCTGTGTCAGGATTTTTATGGCCAAATACAAGTACTTTTCCCATGATCATACTCCTTTTCCTATTCAAAAATTAATTATGTAGTATACTTTATAGAATTCTCCAAACTTCATAACTACAATAAAATAAAGTTAGACAAGAATCAACAATACATTTATTGCATATGTAGTAATTCTTATCTCATCTACGTTTATTATAGTAGATGAAAGCATTTAGGGGAAATTTGGTGAGATTGATATTTTAAAAAAAAAGCTTGGATAACCGGCATTATTGTAATAATATTCCTATTGAGAAGCCTAAACATGAAGTTATCTAAGGAATACAACTCCGCAACAATCGGACCCAATTGTTGCCGAAAAACAAATTTACGAACCGAACGTTCTAAAGTAAACAATCTTCCCATATGAATCTATGTGAAATCTCTTTCCTATCCAAGGTAAAAATTGGGACAATCTAACAGGCTGCTCGTAAATAAACACGTGAAATACAAAATTGAATATAAGGAGCACAACGTTTAATGGATATTATCGAGTTACTAAAGGCATTAATACTAGGAATGGTAGAGGGGTTAACCGAATTTGCCCCCGTATCCTCAACAGGGCATATGATCATTGTGGATGATATGTGGCTGAAATCGGAGGAATTTTTAACAAAGTATGTAGCCAATACTTTTAAGGTTGTCATTCAGCTTGGTTCCATAACGGCTGTTTTATTTGTGTTTAAGGATCGATTTATTGAAATGCTGGGTCTTGATCGCAAAAAAAGAAACGATACGAGTAGAGCAACTCGTTTAAGATTATCTCAAGTAATTGTTGGTTTAATTCCAGCAGGGATTCTCGGTGTTTTATTTGAGGATTACATTGATGAGCATTTGTTTTCTACAGAAACGGTCCTAATTGGATTGTTAATTGGGGCTATCTTTATGATTGGTGCAGATCTTTTTGCTCCAAAACAAATTAAGGTTGAGAGTGTTGATCAAATTTCATACAAGCAAGCCTTTTCTGTCGGCTTAATTCAATGCTTCTCCCTATGGCCAGGATTTTCTAGGTCTGGCGCAACCATCTCAGGCGGGGTTTTACTAGGGATGAGCCACCGGGCAGCAGCTGATTTTACGTTTATTATGGCTGTTCCCATTATGGCTGGAGCCAGCGGATTATCCTTGCTGAAAAACTGGGAATATTTCTCTCTAGATGCGTTGCCATTTTTTATCGTTGGTTTTATTAGTGCCTTTTTATTTGCATTGGTTTCGATTAAATTTTTCTTGAAATTAATCAACCGAGTGAAATTAATTCCTTTTGCTGTTTATCGAATTGTTTTAGTATTTGTCATTTATATTATTTACTTTTAAAAAGCAAAGCGATACTCGTACAAACAGTATCGCTACTTTAATTGATTCCTAAAGCTAAAGTCTCTATAGTGAAATATATAGAAGTGGAATAAATATAAAGGAAGAATCCATTATGACGGAAAAGGATTTTATCAGTCCCTCTTTAGCACAAACCATAGTAGACGCTGCTAAAAACGTAATTGGAAAAGAGATTAACTTTATTGACCTAACGTTCACCATTATTGCAAGCACAGACAAATCCCGGATTGGGAATTATCATACGGCCGCACGTTTGGTAATAGAAATAACGGATATTGTAGAAATAAACGATACGCAGGCTTTCCCTGGAACGAAAACAGGCATTAATTATCCAATCACTGTTGAGAACGTTTTAGTTGGTGTGATTGGCATTACGGGCAATCCAGATGAGTGCCGCTCTCTTGGCTTCCTATTAATGAAAATATGTGAAGTATTCATTAAGGAGCAGCTGTTATTACGGAAAACGACGAAAAGGGATGAATTGAGATCCTCTTTCGTTCGTATGATGCTGTTTGAAGAGGTGGACATAACGGAATCAAAACGTATTAGTTCCGAGCAGCTTGCTTATCCGTTAGAAGAAAACGTATTTGTTGGTATCTTACAACGAAACAGTCCAGATCCCCAACAAATCCAAAACTACATACAGTCCCATAATATTGCGCTATTTACCTATATGTTTCCGAATCAATGTGCTTTTATCGCAAATCAATCAGCATATAAAGCCATTATAAATGAAATTCGTGCTTCCCAAATGGATGAGGACCTGTATATTGCTTTTGGTAATATTACGACAATAGACAGCCTTGCTCTATCGTATCAAAATGCAAAAACCACACTTCAATACGGTATTTCACAGCAAATTCGAGTAGCTGAATATCATTCCTTGCAGTTTGAAATACTTCTTCAGACTGTTGATAAAAGGTCTAAAAATGACTTTATAAACAAGGCGTTAGGGAATCTTAATGATGGGGAAAAAGCACTATTAACATCGTATTTCAAGCAAAATCTATCCTTAAAGGATACTGCTAACAGCTTATTTATCCATAAAAACACGCTTCAATACAGACTGGATAAGATCAAAGAGAAAACGGGATTAGATCCTCGTCATTTTTCTGATTCTATTCAGCTATATGTCGCATTAAAGCTCCAATCTAATTAGTTTGGAGTTTTTTGTGTTTTCGAACAAAAATGAGGCCCTTTCTTTGTCTTCCTTACCATTACATTTTGCATCAAAACCATCTAAAATAAAGATAACGACTAGTGGGAGGAAGCGGATTATGAAAGTACTTATTGCAATCGATTCTTTTAAAGGAAGTCTTTCATCCTTAAAAGCAAGCGAAGCCATTACCAAAGGAATAAAAGAGGTAGACCCTAATATGGAAACCGTGGCTCTACCGTTAGCAGACGGCGGAGAAGGTACAGTAGAAGCGTTAGTGGCTGCAACGAACGGAAGTATTATAACTACAACTGTAACTGGTCCATTAGGAGGATCAGTTGAAGCCAATTATGGTATATTAGGTAATCAAAACACGGCTGTTATTGAAGTTGCGGAGGCCTGTGGGTTACCTTTGGTGCCAATATCCCACAGGAACCCAGCAATCACTACTACTTATGGTGTAGGGGAGCTCATTAGCGATGCAGTAAATAAGGGTTGTAGAGATTTCATCATTGGGCTTGGCGGAAGTGCCACGAACGATGCTGGAGTAGGGATGCTCCAAGCTTTAGGATATCGTTTTTTGGATGAAGACTATCAAGAAATTGGATATGGCGGCATCGAGCTTATGAAGCTTGGACATATTGATTCCTCCAAGGTACGTCCTGACCTAAAGGAGAGCTCATTCCGTATTGCATGTGATGTTCATAATCCTTTATATGGTCCGAATGGAGCTGCCTATGTGTTTGGTCCACAAAAAGGAGCTTCCAGTGAAATGGTGGAGGAACTTGATCAAGGCTTGAAGCATTTTGCAGCAATCGTTCATAAGGAAACCGGTATTAACTTTCAGCACATTGCTGGTGCAGGGGCAGCCGGTGGTTTAGGGGCAGCATTTGCAGGATTCCTAAATAGCAACATGCAATCTGGTATTGACTTGGTCTTAGAAGTAATTAGACTTGCAGAGCAACTAAAAGATGTGGATCTCGTTATTACTGGAGAAGGAAAGCTTGACGGGCAAACCAGTATGGGGAAAGCACCAGTCGGAGTTGCTGCTAAAGCCTCTGAACAAGGCATTCCCGTTATTGCACTAGCGGGCGGGACGACAAAGGAAGCCGAAGTTTTGAATACACTAGGCGTAACCAGCTACTTCTCCATTGTCAACGGACCTGTATCGTTAGAAGAAGCAATGAGACCAGAAAACGCCTACTACAATCTAAAAACAAGTGCAAGTCAGCTATTGCGACTTATAAAAGCTTTTTATTAAATATGGAGAATGAGGCAAGCCAGAAAAGGGACGAGTATTTTTCTTTTCTGGCTCGTATTATGCTAGTATCGGCGAGTAAACATTGGACATTGACGAGTATTTTTCAGACTGACGCGTATTTTCAACATTAGACGAGTATTTTCCCTTGATTGAAGAATAAAATCGGTAATAGACGAGTATTCAGGATATTGACGAATAAATGTCTAAAATAGACAAGTAAAATTATCACGGTGACGAATGACTCCCTTTAATTCGCGAGTATTTATCTGTTTTCCGATTTTTTCTTAAGATATTCGCCACGCCACACAAAAAATTCGAAGCGTTGCTATGACATGTCCCTCATTTAGCTAATAATGAGTCCCATTTATTTAACTGGTATCATAATCGTAAACTCAGGATCATGTGAGTATGCACTTTCGTTCATTGGATATGCTTCATAATGTGTTAAAAACGTCGTATCGAGTTCATATCCGTTTTCCTTAATCCAATTATATATTTTGGTATAAGTTTCTTGGATATTATCTCCTCTTTTATGATGGGTTTTTACATAACGGAGTGTTGGGATTTGAATCTTGACCATACCTTCAGGCGCTTCTGAGTTACCTTCTACTTCCACAACAGAATAATGCTTAAAACGATTGCTGCTTGGATTTTCATGGTTCGAAATTCCAAGATGCACATCTGGATGAACCACCTGTTTTATATCATGAAGTGTGTTTTGTAATGTTTTCATGATCTCCCTTATCTCTCCTGCACCAGCCTGTTCAAAAGTTCCTTCCCATGCTAATCCAATTGCTTGAAATGATGGTTTCGTCACAACTTCTATTTCCATTTTTTACTCCTCCGTTTCATTATCTATTCCTTTAACACATACGACAAAAGAAAATAGATTCCTTTTCTCTAAAGGAATAAATACGCCATTAGAGGACTAATGATGGAAATAACTACCGCACAAATGGTCATGGCAACTGTGCTAAAGGCTCCTTCCTTTTCCCCATCCTCCATAATCTTAGAAGTACCAATCGCATGGGAAGCTGTACCCATTCCTACTCCTTTACCTAAATAGTGATCGATTTTAAATAGCCTTAGCAGCGTTGGACCAATGACAGCTCCACCAATCCCTGCAATCATAACAAATACCGCTGTTAACGAGGGTATCCCTCCAATAGACTTGGTTACTTCCGTTGCCACTGCTGTAGTAGAGTTTTCTGGAATAAGGGAAAAAATAATGTCATCGTCAAATTTCATCCACTTCGCTATTAAAATAACAAAGGTTATCCCTATAGATGCCCCTATGGAAACACCTACTATTATTGGGATTGGATTCTTCTTCAACAACTCCCATTGTTTGTATAATGGATATGCCAGTGCTACCACAGCTGGACCTAACAACCATTCGATTATATTTCCACCAATCATATAAGTCTCATACGGTATCTGGAACAATAGCAAAATCAAAATCCCGATTATAGTAGACACAAATATTGGGAGCGTAATAGGATGAGGAAATCGTTTATTTAAAGCACGGGTTAGCATATAAAGAATTAAGGTAAAAAGAATTCCACCTATCCCAATCAGTACTTCACTCATATTCTTTTTCCCTCCTTTTTACAAGAGTCTGACTAACGAAACCAGCTGTGATCATAACTAGTACTGTACTTACTAGAACAATAGGGATTAACAACAAACCTCTCCCACTAAATAAATGTAAATATTCTAGTATTCCAATAGTAACAGGAATAAATAGTAGAACTAAATGGTTTATCAGAAGCGTGGCGCCGTCATGGATCCACGCTGGATTAAACTTTCTCATTAATAACGCTACTAATAAAAGAAGCATTCCAATGATACTTCCTGGAATAAATAAGTCCAGTGCTTGTTGTATCCACGTTCCTACTAAATAAAAAAGGATTAAAATCCCAATATGTAAAATTATTTTCACGACATTCATTGTCTCTCCTCCAACTTAAAATATAACTCAACCTAACGAACAAAATTGTATCAGTATGTGTGAAACAATGGAATCATTACTTCATGTATATGTAACTAGGAGGATTCCCTAGTCGTTTCAAATACCTATGGATTTGTGTTGATTTAATATTATTTCTTTTTATGGGATAATAAAGGAAACTAACATACGATAAGGAAGGCGGAATCAGTTATGGAGAAGCTACTATTCATCGAAACTGGAATGGGGATAGATGTCCACGGTCAAAACATTACAAAAGCATCTGTAAGAGCTGTTCAAAATGCGATACATTTTAATTCCATGCCTGGAATAAAAGATCTATTACCTGGCCAGGATTTACATAACATGCATGTTAACGTGAAATTGGCTATACCAGCAGATAAGGAAAAGCTAGATAAAGAAGCCATTAAAAATGAAATACCTTATGGAACCGTTACAATTGATGTAATGGACGGTGGAATGGCTACTACAAGTGGAATCGTTTTAAAAGATAAAGAAGATGTAAATGACTTAATGTATATTGTCATAGCCTCAGTGGAAGTAGGATATTAATGAGAATAGCGGAAACGCCTTAGCTGGAGCTGGAGGATGGCAATCCCTACCACAGTTTTTGAAATTTATAATTTCCAAATAAAAAACGGACAGAGCGCCTGTCCGTTTTAATCATCCTCATTTATATTTTTCCCATAGAATATTTCATCCATCTCCATTACCAATTTTTCTGTGATTTCTCTTTGTTCCTCTTTCGTTAGTTTGTCTTTCGTATAACCAAATAAGTAATTATTTAAATCAAAATCTCTCAGCTTACACTTCGTATGAAAAATATGCTCCTGGTACACATTCACATCAATCATCTGATATTGCTGCTTAATGTCTTCTGGAATGTAATTTTGAATAGAGTTTATTTCATGATCGATAAAAAGCTTATTCCCTTTTTTATCCCGAGTAAATCCTCGCACTCTGTAATCCATGGTCATAATGTCTGTATCAAAGGAATGAATTAAATAGTGCAATGCTTTTAACGGTGATATTTCACCACAAGTGGACACATCAATATCCGCCCTAAAGGTACTAATCCCTTCATATGGATGATATTCTGGGTACGTATGAACCGTAATATGACTTTTATCAAGTTGTGTAACAACAGAATTGGGTAAAGGACCTGGGGTTTCTTCAAAGGACTCTGTCGGGACTTCTACTACTGGGCCTTCTGAAACCAATAACGTCACACTAGCACCTTGAGGTACATAATCCTGTTTTGCGATATTAAGCACATGTGCACCAATAAGATCGGATACATTATTTAATATTTCTGTTAAGCGATCTGCATTATATTGTTCGTCAATATATTCTATGTATGCCTCCCGCTCCTCTTTTGTTTTCGTATAACAAATATCATACATATTAAAGCTCAAGGTTTTGGTAAGATTATTGAAGTTGTGTAATTCAATCCGTTCTTTATTCGAAAGGTTCATTACGATGCCCCCCAAAAGTTTAAGTCAAACTTATGTATTCTCATTGATATTAACTTAACCGACCAGCCTTCATTTTATTACTTTTACTATTTTCAGAAAATTTTGGTATAATTTACTAAAAGCTAATGTAGAAGTAAGGGGGTAATGATGGATAAAAAATTAAACGTAACGTTTTATACCATTGCAAGCTTAGCTCTAGTCGTATTTGTCTTTTTTATTTTTGAAGGAGTAAATCAGTATGATGAGCGCACTAAAGGAGACTTAAAGGAAGAAAAACCGAATGTGGAAGAGGCAGCGTCAGAAACGCATTTACCCAAACTTGAGTCATTTGAAGCTACTTCAGTTCCACCAGGTTCGAACGGCATATATGAAATAACCTATGAATTAAACGCGGAAGATTGGTTTACTGTTCATGCCTCTATTGATGTTGAAAACCTCTCCGAAGATGAATGGGATAACATTGCTTTCTATTTAGTTCCAAATGCTTTCACGGAAGAAAACAAACCGAAAAAGATGCTTTTAGAATCATTAAAATTAGAGATAAACGATATCACTGTGAATGGAGAAAAAGCGGAATACGATTTAGAAAATAATAATCTTTTCGTCCAATTAGAAGAAAAACTTGCACCTCAAAAATCTGTCAATGTCGACATTTCCTATAAGATGAAAATCCCGGCTAGTAGCGTTCGGTTAAGAAAGAACGGTGGCGGCTATTATTTAGTATACAGCTATCCAATGCTTGCCACATATCAAGATAATGACTGGAATATTGAGCATTTCAACCCGAATGGAGAGTCCTATCATACAGGTTATGGAGATTTCACCGTACACTATAAATTACCCGAGGATTATTATGTTGTAAGCTCAGGAATTGATGGCAAACCTGTACCTCACTCTTCTGGGACAATAACCATAAAAGCGATTAAAGATTTTTACATTGCCTTTTTAGACCCTGCAAATTGGGAAGTAGAAACGGAAGAATCGGATAGCAATGTGACATTTAGATCTTTTGTAAGACATACCGATACGCAACTATTACATCCTAGTTTAGGATATATGAAAGAAGCTCTTCACTTCTATGAACAAAATATAGGAGCATTTCCTGGTAAAGAGCTCGATTTGATTTCAAATGAAGGAGCAATGGAATATCCTTTTGTTATCGAAGGTTATAGTGGTAGGTTTGATCAACAGTCGATAGAAAATGTAATTGCACATGAAATGGCACACCAATATTTTTATCATTCTGTTTCAAACGATCCTTTTAAAGAGGCGTGGTTAGATGAGGGATTGACTGAATTTGTAGTTACTCTTTACTTATATGAACGCTACAAATCCGAGACCTTGGCCATGTATCGTCCAAATGCTTTCACGAAAAACTTTGATTCTATTCTTGTGAACCACTCTATTGAAGAATATGACAATAACAACTATGGCGCAGGTGTTTATGGCATGCCTGCTTATCGATTATGGCATTACTTTCATAAGGAACAAACGATTGAGGATGCATTGGATTTCTTATCCGCTTATTATGAAACGTATTTTCATAAACAAGTAACTACAGAAGAATTTATTCGCTTTTTTGAAGCTTATCATGGTAAGCATGAGCACGAATTCTTTAATAAGTGGATAGATATTGATTGGTCAACAGTTCATTAATTTATTTTGTTTGTAAAGCCATCCTAATTCTCCTTATGAGTAAACCCTTTCATTACTCTTTAAATTAAGTAGAAATATAAAGACTGCTATAAACTATTTACAGCAGTCTTTATATTTATCCAATGTTTTTTCCGTTAATTTATTTAGTTCATCCACACTTTGTCCTCTTACTTTCTCATCTGTTACTCGATATTTATCTTTTACTTGAAGGATTCTCTCTACACTTTCATTAATGCTCTCTTCTGATATTTCACCTTTGTGCACTGCTTTTTCTATAGCATTCATTACCGCGACTACCTTTTGATCATCATGAGCAACCATAATAATATCGCTTCCTGCTTTGACAGATTCTACCGCTGCCTGATCAATTAAATAATTATCTGTAATTGCCTCCATCGTCATATCGTCCGTAATGACTACTCCATTAAAATCAAGCTCTTTACGCAACATTTGTGTAATCACTTTTTTCGACATCGATGAGGGATACGTATCATCAATTTTTGGTAATAAAATATGCGCAATCATCACCATATCTGCACCTTCATTTATTGCAGCTTCAAAGGGAATCAATTCTAATTCCTTTAGCTCTTTAAGGCTTTTATTTACAGTTGGTAGCTCTAAATGCGAATCAACGGACGTATCCCCATGACCTGGAAAATGCTTGATCACTGGAATAATCTTTTCTGCTTCTATGCCTTTCATTGTTTCGATCCCAAGCTCTTGTACAATTTCTACTTTATCCCCAAACGCTCTATCGCCGATAATCGGATTGTTGGGATTACTATTCACATCTAGTACAGGGGCAAAATTGACATTAAAGCCAAAAGCCTTTACCTGTTTACCTAAAAGCGTTCCAACCTCATAAGCATATTCTATACTATTCATCTCCCCTATTGCTTGATTGCTAGGTAAAGGAACAAGATTACCTGGTAACCTCGTTATCCGCCCACCCTCTTGATCCAC
This sequence comes from Salirhabdus sp. Marseille-P4669, assembly GCF_900240405.1. Classification (GTDB taxonomy): domain Bacteria; phylum Bacillota; class Bacilli; order Bacillales; family Alkalibacillaceae; genus OEQK01. Next base: position 54,471 of record NZ_OEQK01000009.1, on the reverse strand, counting down.
CCCAATAAAAAGAGGGGCTTTGTTATCTTGATTAAGTTCCTTGATTTCATTAATAAGCTGAATTGCTTGCTCTGGACTCGTTAAATTTTCCTTGAATAAAATAACTCCTCCAACATGATTGTTTCTTATTAAAGTTTTTTCTGCTTCTGTTAAGGATTTCCCAGATACTCCAACAAAAAGCATTTGACCAATTTTTTCATGTAAATGCATTTCTTCTACACTGATTTGACTTGGAGGTTCTTCCTGTTCCGTTGCAATAGGATTATTGACTTCAACTGCCTCGTCTTTTTTAGATTGCTCGTTTTCGAATATGAAAAAAGTAGTACTTATAAGGATACTAACAAATACGAATAAATAGGATAGCTTTCTAAACATACATACACCCCAGTCTAATTGTGTTCGACTACCCCTCTAAATTTCCACTATTTCTAAATAATATGCTTCATACCTCATCGAATTGGACGTTCATCATGGCATTTTGCTACATGTTTCTCGATAAAAATTAAGGAAATACTAAATAAGGAAAAGCTTTGGTCGTTACATGTCAAGCCTCACCTCTGCAAGATTATAGGATTTGGCGTAAAATAAAAAGTAGATAGAATATACTTATCGGAGATGAAAATGGTGTTTAAAGATATATCTTTAGAAGAATTATTTACGAAGCAAAAAAATGGAGTAACTGTGGTCGATGTACGTTCTCCTTCTGAACATAAGGATGCAAAAATACCTTGGAGTATAAATATTCCTGTGTTTGACGATAGGGAAAGAGCTGAGGTTGGAACACTTTATAAACAGGCTGGACCTGAAGCTGCAAAGGAACGTGGGATTGAAATTATCTCTAGAAAACTACCAAGCTTTGTAAAGCAATGTGAAGCCATAAAAGGAGAAAAGGTTGTTTACTGCTGGCGTGGTGGTATGCGTAGTAAGATTGCAGCTACTATGATTGACCTTGCTGGAACAACAGCACACCGACTGTCTGGTGGATTTCGCACCTATCGAAATTGGGTAGTGGACACTCTTAACAATATGGATTTCAAACCTACATTTTATGTATTAAATGGATTTACTGGCATCGGAAAAACAAAGATATTGCAGCAGCTAAAGGATGAGGATTATCCTGTTATCGATTTAGAAAAAATGGCCCAACACCGAGGGTCCATCTTTGGACAAATTGGGTTGGAGCCAAATAATCAAAAAACCTTTGATTCTCTTTTAGTCCATGAACTAATTCGTTACCAGGATGCTCCTTTTGTTCTAATAGAGGGAGAAAGCAAACGAATCGGTAAAGTCCTTCTTCCTGATTTTCTACTACAGAAAAAGAATGAAGGGATACAGTTATATATTGAGCTCCCGATTGAAGAGCGAGTGAAGCAAATATTAGAGGATTACAGCCCAGATGAACACCGGGAAGAATGTTTAAGTGCATTTCAGCGGATCAAAAAAAGAATACACACACCAATAGCAAAGGAAATAGAAGAAGACCTGCTTAATGGCTCTTTCGATGTCGCAGTTCGCCTTCTTTTGGAATATTACTACGACCCACGCTATAAACATTCCATAAGCCAATACGCCGACGAAAAAACCATCATCATCAAAGCCAGAAACAAACATGAAGCTGTCGAAAAAGTTAAGAGTGCCTGTCACTCCCCGAGTTTTGGCGAATAATGTCGAAAATCGAAGGAATACATGATTCCTTCGATTTTTCTATTTGAACGGAAGGAACGTATTAAGAATAACCGTGACACCCTATACATATTGTGGTAGTATTTTACTCTTACATAACGAAAATTTAGGAACGGAGTTTTAGGATGGGTGCAAAGAAAAGGGTTGTCGGTTTAGCGTTATTAACTGCATTAGCCATTATGGGGGATTCCATGCTTCTTATTGTACTACCAATTCAGTGGGAGGAATTTGGTTTAACAGCTGTTTGGCAAATTGGGGTTATCTTTTCCATTAATCGGTTTATTCGACTTCCAATTAATCCTCTAATCGGCCTTTTTTATAAAAAGTTTCAACTGCGTACGGGATTACTTATCGCGATCGCTCTTGCTGCTATATCTACTTTTTCTTATGGAATGAGTCAAACATTCTGGTTTCTCGTTATCATGAGGGCTGTTTGGGGAATAGCCTGGTCACTCCTTAGATTAGGTGGTTATTTAACCGTAATTGATGTTTCCACTAAAGCGACACGCGGAAAATACATGGGTCTGTACAATGGATTGTGGGGTCTAGGTGGATTAGTAGGGATGCTTGGCGGAGGTATATTAGCGGATCAAACTTCTATTGTGTTTGTAACGAGCCTATTTGCAATGTTTGCTCTCTTTGGCTTCCCTATGATTCTTGCATTTGTTCCTAGTAAACCGAAAGAAGAAGTAGAAACAACATCACCGCAATCACCAACTAGCAAAACGTTTACACCTTACATTTGGAGGGTGTTATTTACAGGCTTCACATTAGGCTTTATTGTTTTTGGGTTATTCGCTACTACGTTAAGCCCACTAGTAGAAAGAAGCTATACAGAAGCGTGGTCACTATTTGGTTTATCTATCGGAGCCGCAACTCTAGCAGGAATTATCCAGGCAATTAAATGGGGTACAGATCCCCTTATTGCTTCCTATACAGGTAAACGACTGGATGCGTCAACCAATCAAATTAAGATATTAGTTCTTACCGTGATAGCAGGTGGCATTTTGTTACTTATACTTGGCTTCTTACCAATGATGAGTCTATTAATCGTATTTATTTTCGTCTTCCAAATCATTTTGACTATGTTTTTAACTGCTACGGATACACTAGCTACCAACGCGGCAGCACAGACAGGCAACTCGATTAAAGTCATTACTGCACATACCATCGTTGTGGATGTGGGAGCAGCAATGGGACCGTTTCTCTCGTATCTTGTCATTGAATTTTTCAATATTACCGCTGTGTATGTCATTTCTAGTATTTTTATGTTTGGATTGGCAGCTATGTGGTACGTATTTGAAAAAGGCCTTAAGGTAAATCGTAAACAGGTAGGTTCAACACCATCTATATAAGCAAAAAAAGTTGATGAATTGGAATAAAAGTATTATTATTTTTATGTAGTTTTAGTAAAGACACTTTTATTCGATGCTGGTGTAGCACAGCTGGTAGTGCACTTCACTCGTAATGAAGGGGTCGCAGGTTCGAATCCTGTCACCAGCATTACCTAGAGGCATAATAATTATTTAGATTCTTAAAGGCAGAAGCAATCGTCCCACCTCCAACAAAGATTTTTACAAAGTTTCGCAATACAATGCTCCTTTCTTTTATTAAAAAAGACCCCTGAACGGAGTCTAATTTCAAATGTTCTACTAAACTATCAATTTAAAAGGTAATACATAAATAAATCGATTAACCCGTACTTGTATTGGGCATAAAATAAGTAGGCTAAATATAATAGGAAGCCTATACTCCAAATAATAGTCCTTGATTTCCTGTCGTTGAAATATCCACTCAAAAAACTTAGTACTGTTGTAACCGTTATGCTTATGATGACTAGTTGTAGCATGTCCTTTCTCCTCTCTTTCACCTATTTAATTATCGGCAAAGGTCTCACTCTCGTTTAGGAAAAGGTAGCAAAGAAGTCGGTATATATAGAGGATGTCTTGTGGGAGATGATTGATGGTTAATAGAAAAACCCCTACCAATTATGGTTAGGGGTTCAGTTTTTCAATAAAAATTTTATTATCCAAGTATTAGTCAATTAAATTTTTGATTTAGCTATTGCGCCCATCCCCTCAAGTATTGACACTGCATCCTTATTTAAAAAAGAAAAAATATCCTTTTTAAAAAATAATTTTGGATTATCTTTCAAGGTATACTTGATACCACTTAAATTAAATGAGGATGCATAGGAGTTAATAGCTTTAACAGTTGCCATTTCCTCTCTAGTAAGGTTAACTTCACCAAATTTTATTCTTTCTTGTACAAAATTCAGTATTTGTCTTGCATTACTATTCAAGAGATTCTTGTGCCTTTCTAAAATATCAATATTTTGTTCAATAAATGTTCTAGAGGAAACAAAATCAAGTTCCTCAGCACTACTATTAATTTTATTTATTAGTTCTTCTATATTCATACCCTGATCCTCTCCTATTTTTTTAAATATACGCTAATTTTATTTATCGGATACTTTTAAAAAAATTAAAGAGCAGGTGATAAACATAATGTATTAAAACAAAGATAACCATACAAAAAGCAATAAGCCACAAAATGTGTTTATTGCCTTTTATCGTAACCCCTATTTTACATTTGTAAAACCACCATCAATACGAATCACTTCACCGTTAATGTATTCTGCCTTGGAGGTTAATAGGAATGTAACGAGTTCTGCTACCTCTTCTGGTGTACCTAAGCGTTTTTGCGGTATTCCACCAGTTGCATTTGCTTTCATTTCTGGATTTGCTTCATAAAACGCTTTTACCATTGGTGTTTCTGTTGGACCTGGGGCGATTGCATTTACACGCAAGCCATCTTTTGCATATTCTGCGACCATACTCTTTGTGATTCCTACAATTCCATGCTTTGTTGCAGAATACGTCACAACGGAGTCCTGTCCGATAACTCCTGCACTGGAAGCCGTATTCACGATTGCCCCTCCACCATTCTTCAACATAACCTCTGCTACATAGCGAACACCATATAGAGCGCCTAAGAGGTTAATCCCTACAATCTGCTCAATTTCTTCAATTGTAGTTTCTAAATAAAATTTACCACTACCAGATATTCCAGCGTTGTTAAAGAAATAATCGATGGTTCCGAACTGCTCAACGGTTTTATCCACATAGTTCTTAACTTGTTCTGATTTAGATACATCTGCCTTAATGAAAACGGCATCAGCACCTGCATTCTTTACCATTTCAACCGTTTCATTTCCACCTTTTTCATTCACATCCACAACCGCAATATTAACTCCTTCTTGTGCCAATCGAACAGCAGTAGCTTGTCCTAAGCCACTGCCTGCACCAGTTATAATTGCTACTTTGCTCATATGTAAAACCTCCATTTTCTTGACAAATATTGGGGTAGGACAAAATCCTTCATTTAAGAAAATTGTCACTACAACTTATATTGTGTAGCACGATAAAAAAGATGTATTGAGTATTCTCTAGATACATCCTTAGATCAAATTTTTGGTGCAGGCACTTGTTTTTAGGAGCCAGGCACTTGTCGAATTTTCTTATGATTTCGCAAGTGCCTGATACCCATTTTTTCACAACCTTAGTTTCTATTTCTTTGTTCCCGTAAATACATAAATCGCATCTCTCAAAAACGCCGCAGTTCCTGGCTTCAATTTATTATCGTAATAAGCTGTAAAACGCTCATCATCTACATACATTTGCGCAAGCCCTGCGTGTGCTTCTTTACTATATTCCGACCAGTAGAACATTAGCCATTTCTTGTGTAATTCCGCAGCCTTTTGAGCTAATTCACTTGCAGGATCACTTACTTTCATGGCTTCCTCTAATGTTGCGAAAATTTCTGCTGATATTCTTTCTGCTTCAGCATGCTCTTCTTGTGTCATATTCACGAACTTGTTATTCGATTGTTCAACTACATCTTCTCCATAATTTTCACGGATTTCCTTTCCATATTTTTGTTCATTTTCCGCTAGTGCTTTCTTTTTAAAGCCTTCAAATTTTTCTTTATCACTCATATTAATTTTCCCTTCCCTTTCCAAAATCGTTTTTTCCACATTTTCAATCAGTAACTCAAGCTGCTTTCTTTTCTCAAGGAGCTTCTCTTTGTGTTTTCTTAGTGCATGAGCTTCGTCAAATGACGGATCCATCATGATTTTCTGTATATCACTTAAATTAACTCCAAGCTCACGATAAAATAGTATTTGCTGCAGACGATTTACCTCTTGTTGGCCGTAAATGCGATATCCGGAAGAATTGACCCTTGCCGGCTTTAGAAGGTCAATCTCATCATAATATCGAAGTGTCCTTGAACTAACTCCGGCCAACTTAGCTAATTTTTGAACGGTGTATTCCACAGGTTCCCCTCCTCGATAATTTAAACTTACACCTTTACGTTACGTTAATGTCAATAGGAATTTTATTACTTTTTTATCCTATCAATTGTAAGCATTCTATCCGCTAAAAACCCTTTATTTAACCCACTTTCCTGCAGATCTAAACCTACAAATCTGTTACAAAACCAACGAAATGTCACAATATCTTTGAATTGTTATGAACAATTTGTGAAAACTGTCACATTCTATTGAACTTACCCATAATGGTTATTAATATAAACACTATATTGATAGTGATAAATTCTTACTACCAAGATGAATTAGTTACATTATCCAACAGTATTGTGACTAGACAAAAGTATGATTAGAAAGGGGAGCCTACATGAAAAAGAAATGGGCTTTACTCAGTATGATGTTTTTCACAATTTCCGTCCTGGCAGGTTGTGATTTATTAGTCTTAGATCCAAAAGGGCCTCAAGCAGAACGACAGGCTAGTGATATATTTTTATCAATGGGCATCATGTCCTTTATTGTTCTTGTAGTTTTCGGGATTTTAATATATATGTTGGTCAAATATCGTGCTTCTAAACAAAGCGAGGATTATAACCCACCACATGTAGAAGGGAATAAATATGTCGAGGCTATCATCGTCATTATTCCTGTGATAATCGTTACTTTTCTTTCCTTTGTTTCGGTTAAAAGTAACTACATTGTGGAATCCACACCAGCTGGTTATGAGGACCGAGAGCCTTTAGTGATTTACGCATCTTCCTCAGACTGGAAATGGCACTTTAGCTATCCTGAAGAAGATATTGAGACAGTAAACTATTTATATATACCTACAAATCGTCCATTAGAATTTAAACTTTATTCTCACGGACCAATTACAAGCTTCTGGATTCCACAGCTTGGTGGACAAAAATACGCCATGTCGGACATGGTTACAACATTGCACTTAGCTGCAGATGAACCTGGTGAGTTAATGGGTAGAAATGCAAACTTTAGTGGTAAAGGCTTTGCAGAAAATACATTTAACGTAAATGTTGTAACACCAATGGATTTTGAAGAATGGGTTGATGAAGTAAAACAAACTGCTGAACCTCTTACAGAAGAGAAATTTGCAGAACTATTAGAACCAGGACATCTTGGTCAATTAACGTTCAGTAGCACGCATTTAGAATTCGCTCCGCCTCCTGAGGGAGAAAATGGAGGACACCATCACGGCTCTTCTTCAGAGGAAGAGGCTGAAATGGAACACGAGGACGAAACAAAAAATGAACATACAGATAGTTCGGAACATCATCATTAAGCGATTATAATACGGCTGGTTAATCTACCAGTCGATGTTCGCTTTTTAAAGAATACTATTTTAATAGAAGGCTTCGCATTATCTTGTAAACTTCTTGAAAGGAGTCAAAAACAATGGAATTTTTCGAACGATTTGCTATTCCCCATCCTAGTCCATTAATTTATGCTTCGATGGTTGCAATTGGACTTACTGTTATCGCCATAATTGCTGGCTTAACATACTTTAAAAAATGGGGTTATTTATGGCGAGAATGGTTGACTACCGTTGATCATAAACGAATTGGTATTATGTATTTATTTTCTGCACTATTAATGTTATTCCGCGGTGGTGTTGATGCCATCATGATGCGTGCACAGCTTGCCGTACCTGAGAATACATTTCTAGATGCACAGCATTATAATGAGGTTTTTACAACGCACGGGGTTGTAATGATTATATTTATGGCAATGCCTTTCATCATGGCGTTGATGAACTTTGTAGTTCCTTTACAAATTGGCGCTCGTGACGTAGCATTCCCACGTTTAAACGCGCTTAGTTTCTGGTTATTCTTTATGGGGGCAATGTTGTTTAACGTTTCCTTTGTTATTGGAGGATCACCTGATGCTGGATGGACTTCCTACTTCCCATTAGCGGGGAACGACTTAAGTACATCCGTTGGAACCAACTATTACATGATTGCTATTCAGATAGCTGGACTCGGGACATTAATGACAGGTATTAACTTTATTGCAACAATCTTCAAAATGAGAGCTCCTGGTATGACACTCATGAAGATGCCAATGTTTACTTGGGCTTCCTTAATTACAAATGTCATTATTGTTTTCGCATTCCCAGTTTTAACAGTTGCGCTTGCAATGGGTACGTTTGACCGTTTATTTGGTACTCATTTCTTTGCAACTACGAATGGCGGTATGGATATGCTTTGGGCAAACCTATTCTGGATTTGGGGACACCCAGAGGTTTATATACTAATATTACCGGCATTCGGAATATATAGCGAAATTATCCCAACCTTCGCAGGACGTAATCTATATGGTTATAAATCTATGGTATTCTCCATGGTGATTATTAGTTTACTATCCTTCTTAGTGTGGGCTCACCACTTCTTTACAATGGGGCAAGGGGCTTTCGCGAATAGTATTTTCTCGATTACGACAATGGCCATTGCTGTGCCTACAGGAATAAAAATATTTAACTGGCTATTTACCCTTTGGAAAGGGAAAATACGAATCACGACGCCAATGCTATATTCCATGTTATTTATCCCTATTTTTACAATTGGTGGTGTAACAGGGGTCATGCTTGGTATGTCAGCAGCTGACTATCAATATCACAATACAATGTTCCTAGTGGCACACTTCCACTTAGTAATCATTCCTGGTGTTGTATTCGCAATGCTAGCTGGACTCACTTACTGGTGGCCAAAAATGTTTGGATTCATGCTTAATGAACGTTTAGGAAAATGGGCAGCTTGGTTAGTTGCAAGTGGTACGATTGTTGCTTTCTTCCCAATGTTTATTTCTGGGCTAGATGGTCAAGCAAGACGTATGTACACTTATTCAGAGTCTACTGGATTCGGTATATGGAATATGCTTTCCTTTGTCGGTGCTGGTATTCTAGCAATCGGTTTTGTCTTAATCGTATACAACATTTATTACAGTACACGTTATGCTTCAAGAGATATACCTGCAGACCCATGGAATGCTCGTTCTCTTGAGTGGGCTACACCAAGCCCTACACCGGCATATAACTTTGCCATTACTCCAGAAGTAGATTCAAGAGATGCTTTCTGGAATGCTAAGCGATCTAAAAAGTCCCTATTTAAGGGTGGCTATAAGGATATCCATATGCCAAATAACAGTGGCGGTCCAATCATTATGAGTGCAATCTTCTTTGTGCTCGGATTTGCGCTAATCTTTAGCCTATGGACAGTTGCCATAATAGCTGCAGTCGGTATTGCTGGATGCTTGATTTATCGATCCTTCGAGCAAGACCATGGATATCATATTACTGCAGATGAGCTAAAAGAAATGGAAGACAATAATGGAGGTGCTAAATAATGAAGGTAAATCATACAGGGCCTCTTGAATATAGTACCGAACAAAATAATTTAAATATATTAGGCTTTTGGATTTTCATCGGGGCAGAAATTATGTTATTTGCAACACTTTTTGCTTCCTATTTCACACTAGTGGACCGTACTGCTGGCGGTCCAACTGGTGCGGAAATATTTGAAATTACTCCAGTTTTAATTGAAACGATTTTATTGTTAACAAGTAGCTTTACCATCGGGCTTGCGGTTCACGCCATGCGACTTGCAAATAAAAAGGCGATGTTGACTTTCTTTGCCATCACACTTCTATTAGGGCTTGCCTTTTTAGGAGTAGAGATATATGAATTTGTTCATTATGTTCATGTCGGGGCTGGATTAGGTACGAGTGCATTTACAGCGATTTTGCTTACTACACTCGGAACACACGGAGCTCACGTAACATTCGGTTTATTCTGGGGAATTTTCATTATGATGCAAATAAAAAAACGTGGGCTTACTCCACAAACAGCGAATAAATCATTCATTTTCTCCCTATATTGGCATTTCCTAGACGTTGTATGGATCTTTATTTTCAGCTTCGTCTATTTGAAAGGAATGATGTAGGATGAAAGAACTTTTTCCAAAAAAACAAGTAGTAGGCTTTCTATTTTCCCTAATATTAACCGCAGTTGCCTTGTTAGTGTACTTTTTAGAAATGCCGTTTGGAGTTGGAATGATCGTTCTCCTTCTAACTGCATTCACACAAGCAGGTTTGCAGCTAGTAGTATTCATGCATGCTGGTGAAACGAAGGATAAAGGGGCAATCTATGCAAGTATTTATTACGGAATGATTATTGCCATTTTATCCATCCTTGGTACACTGTTAGTCATGATATGGGGTTATGTATAAAAGCGAGTACCTCAGCTTGGGGCATGCGCTAGATGGATTTAACTGATAACATTACTAAAGGGAACATCACTTTTACGTGACGTTCCCTTTTTTTTGCTATTGCTTTGCTATTTTATGAGGCTTCCGTTTCATTTCCATATCCTCGACAACTACTAAAAATAATCCGATCAAAAAGATAAATACTGCTCCCATTATCGTACCAAGACCTATAGCAGCAAACGCTGTGAAACCGCTTTTATACATTCCCATTAAAAAAATTATAAGACCAATTGTAAGCACTGTTACGCCGATAAATCTTGAAACATTTAAAATTCTCGCTTTATTATCCATTCCGCTCAACCTCCTTATACTATATATTATGTCTCTTGTTCACAAATTCGTCAAACTTTTTTCTTATTTTGGACACATTTTCATTTTTGTGTATAAAGCTCCCTATATTGTTGAATAAATTTGCTTTACTGTATAATTCCTAGGATATACTGTAGAATTATTATAGGTAGTTGAAGGATTCAGACAAATTGTTGTATGAATCCATCCATTTTATATGGAATAATGAAATGGGTGTTATTGAATTCGACAAAAAGCGACAAATATCGGGTGGTGCCAGGCACCTTGCACGCCTGCACACCTGGCACGCCTGGCACGCCTCGAACGCCTGGCACCTCGCATGACTGGCACGGAAGGAAGGACTCATATGAGTATTTTAAATGTGGAAAACATAACGAAAACCTATGGAGATAAGATCTTATTTGATCATATTTCGTTTACCATAAATGAAAAAGACCGAATTGGATTAATAGGCGTAAACGGTACTGGAAAATCATCCTTACTAAAGGTTATTGCTGGCCTTGATTCCGCAGATGAAGGAAAGATAGAGCACGCCAAACAGTTTCGGATGGAGTACTTGCCACAAAATCCTACTTTTGAAGAAGACATAACGGTTCTTGACCACATTTATCATGGGGATTCTGATATTATGAAGGCAATGCGGCTGTATGAACAAACATTAGCCGACCTCGAAGCAGACCCGATGAATGAGAAGATTCAACAAAAACTATTCAAGTCACAACAAACGATGGATGAACTTAAAGCATGGGATGCAAATGCTACAGCAAAAACAGTTCTAACCCGTTTAGGAATTACGGCATTTCGCGAAAAGATATCTTCTTTATCAGGAGGTCAGAAAAAACGAGTAGCAATCGCAAAAGCATTAATACAACCTGCAGATATATTAATTATGGATGAACCTACAAACCATCTTGATAATGAAACAATAGAGTGGCTAGAAACATTTTTAACTCAATACAATGGGGCATTAATCCTCGTCACCCATGATCGCTATTTCTTAAATCGGGTTACGACGAAAATTTTCGAATTAGACCAGGGTCAATTATACAGCTATGACGGAAACTATGAATTATTTTTAGAGAAAAAAGCAGAACGAGAAGAACTAGCTATTTCCAATGAACAAAAGCGACAAAACACATTGCGACGTGAGCTCGCTTGGCTACGCCGAGGCGCAAAAGCTCGTACGACCAAACAAAAAGCAAGAATTCAACGTGTAGAAGAACTAAAAGGTAAAAAAGGATCTCAAGCAAATGGTCAGGTGGATATTGCAATAGGTTCCACACGTCTTGGTAAAAAGGTAATGGAGCTTGATTCCATTACAAAAGGCTATAACGGACAAAACCTCATTAAAGACTTTAGCTATCTTGTTACACCAGGTGATCGCCTTGGTATTATCGGGCCTAATGGTAGTGGGAAAACAACACTCCTTCATATGTTGGCTGGAAAAATTAAACCCGATGCAGGTACGATTGATATTGGAGAAACCGTAAAAATTGGATACTACACACAAGAAAATGTGGAGATGGATGAAAACTTACGTGTTGTTGAATATATTAAAAAAGACGCAGAGGTAATTAAAACAGCCGATGGAGATTTTATTACAGCGGAGCAAATGTTAGAGCGTTTCTTATTCCCAAGAAGCGAACAGTGGACATATATCCGCAGACTTTCAGGTGGGGAGCGGCGACGACTCTATTTGTTAAGTGTGTTAATGAGCGAACCTAATGTACTATTTTTGGATGAGCCTACAAACGATTTGGACATTCAAACGTTATCAATTTTGGAGGATTATTTAGATTTATTCCCTGGGGTCGTCATTACTGTGTCACACGACAGGTATTTTTTAGATCGTGTTGTGGACCAGTTAATTTCCTTTGAAGATGGAGAAATAAATACCTTTTATGGTAGTTACTCCGAATATATGGATATCCGAGCAAAAGAGAAAGAACAAGAAGCAAAAGAAAAGCGTGTAAGAGAAAAGCAAGCGCTAGAAAAGCATAAGGAACAAACAAAGACCAAACCAAAAAAGCTATCCTACCGCGAGCAACAGGAATGGGATACCATAGAGGATCGGATTTCGAATTTAGAAGAAAAACTCGTTGGGATCCAATCTGAAATTGAAACGACGGGCAGTGATGCTGAAAAGGCACAACAACTGTTTGATGAACAACAACAAGTGGAAGCAGAATTAGAAAAGGCGATGGAACGTTGGGAAGAATTATCTTTATTAGTTGAAGAAATAAACAGTGCTAAAGGCTAAGGGACTGCGGATTAAGATACAAGCCGGAATAGGAAAATAAATTCCATTTTCGGCTTGTAAAAATTTTACGATCTGAAATCTTTTCCCCTCTCAGACAAGGTTTATAGACGCTCCAGGTAAACTTTCATGGACCAGAATTTTTGTAATCCGAATCCATTTCTCTCTACCCTGTTAAAATTTGTTCATATCCCACATCCCAATATCCACAAAGCCGATTCGTTTATAAATAGTACCTGCAGCAGGATTATCATAAAAGAGACAAAGAAATTTCCCTTCCCTTAATAAATCCTGGCAAAGTCGTGTCATGATTGCACTAGCATAGCCTCTTTTTTCATAACCTGGTAGGGTTCCAACAGCCACTACCATTGCAGATACACTATTTTCAGCAGATGTCATTGCAGATGACACAATACGATCACCATCCGCAATAAAATAACCACGTTCTGCACCTATCTCCATATTTCGCTTTATACTTTCAGCTCTCTCAGCTCTTGTATCAAATATTTGTTTTTGATGCTCCACTAGTCGAGGAATATCATCTAGCTGAACCAATTCAATTTCTATATTAGGAACATCCAGTTGTCGTAATTCTTCGCATTTAGCATAAAACAAGTTTCTCGTTTCCACTGGTTTTCGACTTAGTTTTTCGACAACTTGCTCTACAATCGAGGATATTCCAGAAAGCATTTTATTCGGTCTACTATCCGCATCAATTATTTCCGCAATGGAATCAATATCAAATTCTTTCGGAGCATATACAATATAGTTATCCTGATAACGTAATAGCACTGCCCTTAATTGACCATCGTCACTAAAATCTCCCCAAAGTTCTTGCACATCGGAGTCGAATCCAAAGGCTTCAATATCTCCAATTAGGAAAAGATTTTCAGCTGGTTTTGTCTTTACAAATTTTAAACATTCTTCCCGATTCGATTCCGTTAATTTCTTAATCAAAAAGGTCCCCTCCCTTTTATGTAAATTGTTACTATATTAACAAAATTCCAAAATAATACAAGAGACAACATAAATTTGCGAATATTTAGTTTTTGGATTTGTTCAATTTTCGAAACTACTATACATTATGCAAATTAAAAACTGCCCCTCACCATTTGTGAAGGACAGCTTATTTCCCTAAACCTATTCGCTTAAAAATAGTAGACTATATCTATTTAATGTCGTTTACTTAACCATAAAACCCCTGACTTCGCAAGTCGCGGCAATAGTCCCGTAAATGGTTGATTAAACATATTGCCAAACCCATCTGATTTACCTAGAGAACCGAGTGTTCCTTTTAGCTTAATTTCCTTTGGTTTTTTAGGCTGTTGATTGCTTAATACAGCTGATAAAACATCAGCTATTCGTTCTCCTTGGTGTTGAGCTAATTGGGCACTTGGTGAATAATCAGACGATGCACAGTCTCCTACTACATATACATTCGAATGAGTAGGAACTTGGAAATATTCATTTAGTACTACTTTTCCTTGTTGATCCTTTTCAAACGGTAACGATTCAATGAGGTGATTTGGCTTTACTCCAGCAGTCCAAATCGTTACATCGCTATCAAAGCAAGCACCATTATTACAAACGGCACCTTCCTTAACATACTCGACATTGGCATGGTGAATAACCTCAACATCGTTTTTATGGAACCATTCTTCCACATAGCTCTGGATTTTTTCATCAAAGGCTTTTAATACAGAACTGCCCCGGTCCAATATACAAATCTTTAAATCTGGTCTACTTTCCCGAACCTCTGAAGCTACTTCAATCCCGCTCAAGCCAGCCCCAACAATTGTAACCTTACCCTCAGCACTCAAATTAGATACAGCTGCCCCTGCTCTTCTGGCTTTTGCAATCGTCTGTACACTTTCTGTAAATTCCGCTGCACCGTCAATACCATGAAAGTTGTCTTCACAGCCTAATCCAATGATTAAATAATCATAGGAAATGACCTCTTCTACTTCACGGACAAAAACTTGCTCCTCAACCGTATCAATTCTTTCAATTTCCCCAAAAACAAAATCTACCTTTTCGTGTTCCGGAAATCTCATGCGTACATCTTTATCCGCTGATGTGCCTGCTGCAATCGCATAAAATTCCGTTTTTAGTGAATGGTACGGATTTCTGTCAACTAATGTAATATATGTATCGGCCGGCAACCCACTGTCTAGTAATTTATGTAGTATTTTGACACCGCCGTATCCACCACCTAAAATTACAATTCGACTCATATACTAATCCCCTTATCCCTTTTTCTAGTTGTCTATTTAAATTTTAGTATAACAATTTGAAAACGTATACCTTTTTT
The DNA here is from genome assembly GCF_900240405.1 of Salirhabdus sp. Marseille-P4669. Lineage (GTDB taxonomy): Bacteria > Bacillota > Bacilli > Bacillales > Alkalibacillaceae > OEQK01. The sequence goes on along the minus strand of NZ_OEQK01000009.1, from coordinate 39,306 downwards.
TCAAAATTTCTGCAATAGTTTCGTAACACACAGATTTTTAGGTAGATTTTTACAGCTGACACTATCTGATAACGTTATTTTTAATCTATTTGTAAGTTTGTAATTGAATTAAATTACAAATAGAAAAAGCATGTAACAAGACTTGTTACATGCTTTTAAAGATTCCTTATTAGTCATCTTCATATTCAGAAGAGATGGAGAGGATATCACCAGTTACGGCATCAATTTCCATATCAAATTCTTGATTTTCACTTCTCATTTCTATTTCGTAATAGTAACGACCGTCCTCTTCATCTAACTCTATCTCCTCTATCACTACTTCACCACCAACTTCAGCCTTAGCAATTTCAATTGCCTTTTCTTGTAAAATAGGTAGGTTTACAGAAAGTTTTCCTTTATTATCGTCACGGTCATCTTCTACAGGTGTGGTATTTTGTTCATTTGTTGTATTATTTTGTTTCTGCTTATCGTCACTGTTATCATCGCTGTTATCATCATTTGCATTGCCCTTTGCACTAATTTTTACATTTTCTTCTGATTTATCATCTGCATTATCATCGTTTACTTCTGCTTTATTCTCGTTCCCTTCGGCTTGATCATCTGTATTGCTTTTAGCCTCGTTTTGATCATCTGTATTTTGCGTTTTACCATCATTAACCGTTACTTTCACTTGCTTACTAGAATCGTTCCATTCTTTTTCCACAAGCTTTATCACTTCGCCTGTATCCCCATCAAGGAGGAGCTCATACTTCATTCCTTCTCCTTCGATTTCTATTTCATATACTGCTCGATTGCCTTCTTTTTCAAATTCGATTTCTGTTACAGTCCCAGGAAATTGCGATGTAGCGATATTTTTTGCTTCCTCTACAGATAAACTTGCGGCCTGAGATTTGGTAGAAAATTGATACACTCCAAAACCAATTGCTAATACAATTACAAACCCAATTCCAATTGCCATTAATTTGTTTTTCATTTTGTACTTCCTCCTTTTACTTGTTGACTCTATCTTAAGCAACCAACATGAAAGGATACTGTGAGAAACATTAGAATTTGATGAGAAAAAGAAAATATTTTTTCATGTTTATCTTATAAAGGCAGATTCACCGTAAAGATTGAACCTTCTCCTTCTTTACTCTGAACGGTAATTTCTCCACCATGGGCATGAACAATAAACTGTGCAATGGATAATCCCAATCCTGTACCACCTGTTTCTCTACTTCTTGCCTTATCCACTCGATAGAACCGATCAAAAATTCGATTCACTTCTGAGTCAGACATGCCATCTCCAAAATCTTGCACGGAAATTTTTGCAACTGTATGTGATTGAGATAAAGAAACCCTTATCTCTTGATCACTGTACTTACAAGCATTGTCCAACAAAATATATAGTACTTGATTAATTTTTTCCTTGTCGCAGCTTAATGTAGTATGCATTAAATCATTTCGTAATGTTATTTCTCTTTTATAGGTTACCGTAAAGGTGCGAATAACATCTTGTACTAAATGAACCAGATTAATTGTCTCAAAACGCAAATCCTCTTCCCTTTGATTTTTAGCAAGCGCTAGCATCTGTCTTGTCATGCTTTCCATTCTTTCCGCTTCTTGCCGAATTGCAGCTGTTGCTTCTTCAAACACCTCTGGTTTATCCTTTCCCCATCTTTCTAGAAGCTGTGTATAACTTTTTATGACCGAGATAGGTGTCTTGAATTCATGAGAGGCGTCGGAAACAAATTGCTCTTGCTTTTTAAAGCTTTCCTCCAAGCGATCAATCATTGAATTATACGTACTACCCATTTGATATATTTCGTCCTTGGATTTACCCTTTAAACGAATTTTCTTCCATTTGCCTTTCCTTTGATTTTCCGTCATTGCCGTTGTTAATTCCTTGATCGGTTTCACAAGGAAATTCCCTAGCACCATTCCACCTAATGCAGCTGGAATTATCATAATAAGCGATGCAAAAAGTAATACAAGGAATAGAGTAGACATGGCTTCTTGATGAGCAGTTAATTTTTCAGAAACTTGCAAGGTGACAACTTCTCCATTTTCCCATATAAACGGGATGGAGATCATGACAAACGGGACACCATCTTGACCTTCGATTATTTCTCTTTTTTCTGTAGTTACATAGGTTAGAGGTAAACTATAATAATCTGCCTTCTTCGTAATGGCTTCTAAGGCCATTTCTTCTTTGTTTATAATCCGAATCATTCCATTACTAGGAATGTATGCTTTAAGTAAAGTGTTCGAGGTCACGTTGGCATTCTCATTGGAGGCTAATGCTTCCATAATAACATTTGTTTCTGCTCGCGCACGCTCGACTTCAGCATCTAAGGAAATCTTCATAAATAAATAAAATATTGCTGTATTTATAAGTAAAATAACAATTAACACAGTAAAACTTGCATAGATTTGTATTTTCGTTCGTAGCTTCATGAGGTTTTACCGTCCCTAATGGTATATCCAACTCCACGTATCGTTTGTATGTACGCATGCGAAAATGGTTTATCAATTTTTTGCCTTAAATAACGTATATACACATCCACCACATTTGTTTCGCCAAGATAATCATAGCCCCATACTTGCGTAATGATTTGCTCTCTCGTTAGAACTTGATTTTCATTTGTTAATAAGTACACTAATAAATCAAATTCTCTTGGGGTTAGTTCTATATGCTGTTCCGCACGTATTACCTCTCTTGTTTGAAGGTTAACCGACAGTTCCCCAATTTGCATCACTTCAGCCGATTTAACTGCAGACTGAATCGTTCGAAGGTGCACTCTAATTCTTGCTAGTAATTCCTCAATTTGAAAAGGTTTTGTTATATAGTCATTTGCCCCCAAATCAAGTCCACTTACTTTATCATGAACCTCGTCTCGGGCTGTTAATAGTAATATTGGTATTGCAATTCCTTCTCTTCTCACTCTTCGTAACACTTCAAAACCACTTAGTTCTGGTAATTGAATATCTAGCAGTACAAGATCAAACTTACCTTGTTTTATTTCCTGAACCGCATCCTTTCCATTGTAGGCGGTTACAGTTTCATAACCCTCGTACTCTAGTTCAAGTTGCAAAACACGAGCTAGTTTTTTTTCATCTTCTACAATTAATATCCTCGACAATAGATAGGACCTCCTTTGAAAGCAATGATTTCCTGTTTTGCTAGATGGGTATGAAAAACGTTATATACGGATTCATTGGGAAGAAACCTCGTTGTTTACTTATATTATGTAATTATTCGTAACTATGTATAGTAAGTAGCTTAGACAATCCTTAAGATTTACCATTACCTTACCACAAAACGAATCTCTCGTTTATTAAAAGATATTTACAAATAGAAGAAGGGCTCCTATGGATTTTTAAAATCGGCACTTGACATTGCATATTTTTTAGGTATTATGGTTATATACTTAAGTGTATAACCATATAACTGTAATAACATAAAAGGTGGTGATTGTGTTTGAGTAATTTGTTTCAAAATAACAAGCCAATTTTTATACAAGTTCGAGAAAAAATCGAAGACGACATCGTAAATAAAGCATTAAAAGAGGGGGACCAAGCCCCGTCCACAACACAGCTCGTTAATTTTTATAAAATCAATCACGCTACTGTTTCAAAAGGAATTAACCAATTAGTGGAGGATGGCATTCTTTTTAAGAAAAGGGGGATTGGTATGTTCGTTGCTGCTGGTGCAAGGGAAAAGTTAGTGTCCAAAAGAAAAGAAGCGTTTGTTCATGACCATGTACTCGGTCTTGTTGAAGAAGCGAAGAAGCTAGGTATTAGCGAGAACGAAATCATTCAATTAATAAAAAAAACGATGGGAAGTGCGTAATATGATGAATCAAATCGATTTTCAGAATGTTTCTCTTAAAATCAATAAAACCGACATATTAAATGATATTTCCTTTCATTTAGATGGTCCGAAAATTTACGGTCTTCTTGGTAAAAATGGTGCCGGAAAAACTACTTTGCTCTCTTTATTAGCATCTTTTCGCGAGCCAACAAGTGGAGCCCTTCGTATTAACGGTGAGGAGCCCTTTGAAAATGCAGCTATCATGAACAGTGTAGCGTTTATTTACGAAAAAGACCGTAAAGAAGAAACAGAGAAAATACCAGGGTTACTAGAATTGGTAGAACGATATCGCCCTAATTACGATAAAGAATACGCGAATTATCTAATTGATAAATTCAACCTACCTTTAAATAAGGCAGTAAAAAGCTTTTCCAAAGGGATGCTATCTGCACTGAATGTTGTCATTGGTCTTGCTGGCAGAACGCCCATTACTATTTTTGATGAGGCATATCAAGGGATGGATGCACCAACTAGGGAAATTTTCTATAAGGAAGTTTTGGCTGAGCAAGCGAAACATCCAAGAATTTTCATATTATCTACGCATTTAGTGTCTGAGATGGATTATTTATTTGATGAGATATTGATAATTAATAATGGGAGCCTCTTACTTCATGAAGATTATGAGTCTTTAGTTTCCCGTGGAGCATCCATTACAGGGAGTCAATCGACAGTGGATCATTTCGTGCGGGGGAAATCCATATTAAATGAACAACAATTAGGAAATACAAAATCGGTAATGATCTATGACGAGTTAAGTGAATCAGAGCGTAACGAAGCAATGGCACTAGGCTTAGAAATAGGTACGATATCCCTGCAGGATCTATTTATTCATTTAACAAGAGAGGAGCGATAAAATGAAACAAAACAATATACCCTTGAAGGTAGCATTTGATATCACTTCTGTACAAAGTGGCTGGTCCATCATCTTTTTCTTAATTTTAATTTTCAACAACATCATTAAATATATCTCTTCTTTGTTTCATGAAGGAGGAGAAATTGGGAACTTCTTTAATATAACGTTCAGTGGAAGCACTGTATTTATGTTAATAATCGGAATTATTGCAGCCTATACGTTTTTGCCGCTTTATGTAAACCACGGCATTACAAGAAAGGATTATTTTGTAGGTAACACACTAGCCATTTTCTTTATTTCGCTTGTACTACTTGCTGTTTCGCTTATCATTACAGGAGTGGAATATACGATTGTAAATCTAACGAACATGGATATTACATTTATTAATGAGGGAGCGATTGAAAACGAAGAGAACATCATCGCGAATTTTGTACTATCCATCGTCCTTTCGTCCTTTGGAGACATGAATAATGTACCATGGTTATTATCCATTGGGGTTTTCTTAATCCGTGCCATGTTCTTTTATGCAATTGGTTGGTTTATTGGTGCATCCTTCTATCGAGCTGGTGTAATTGCTGGTTTCGGATCCATCGCGTTTTCTATTATCTTGGTTAGTTTGTTTGATTTGTTCTGGGAAGCAACAGAAGGAAATATTTTGGCGCAATATTTATCGTTGGATTTTGGTACTCCATCCTTATTCATTTCCTTCATTGGTTCATGTTTCCTTATTGCTTTTCTTTTCGTTATCATACGAACGATTACGAAACGGGTGTCAGTTCGGTTATAGGAGGTGATAAGTGTGAATTTCGTAGCTTGGATGATTGTGGCAAGTGAAATTGGATTTTGGATTGTAATTAGTTTAGGACTTGTGACAAGATACATGCTTAAAAAAGAGGGGCTGGGACTGTTTTTCCTAGCATTAACCCCTCTTATAGACCTTGTTCTGCTAATTACAACAAGTATTGACTTATACAACGGCGCTACCGCTACATTGACACATGCTATTGCGGCGGTTTACATCGGAGTATCTATTGCTTTCGGTAAAAGTATGATTCGGTGGGCAGACGAACGTTTTACGTATTACGTTACAAAGACGGGGTCAAAACCTTCGAAAAAATTTGGCATAGAGCATGCAAAGCATTATTTCAAGGGTTGGCTGAGACACCTAGTTGCATATGCTATTGGCGCAGGAATGCTTCTCATTTTAACAATTGTCATTGACGACCATTCTAGAACAGAAGCTTTATTGAATGCAGCTAGATTGTGGTCCCTTGTGTTAGGAATTGACCTTCTTATTTCCATTTCCCATTTTATTTGGCCAACGAAAGAACGAGGTGTCCGGTAAGCTACCGGACACCTCGTTCTATAATTCGACAAATTTCGGGGAGTGACAGGCACCTATTCCCCTTCTCTCATTAGCATTTTGAGTTCTTCCGCTGAGCTGGAGATGGTTATTGCGGACTGCTCCATTTCATGGATGGATTTTCCGAATGCTTCTAGGTCATCTTCTATCTTTCGATTACTTTCTTTTGTGGTTTTCATCATTTGATGTACCATTTGGAATGATTCTTCTGTTTGCCCCATTTGCTCTTTTAATTTCACCAGGATATTTCTCGTTTGTTGTAGTGAGGCTGAACTATTATGAATTTGATCATTTGTCTGATTTACAAGTCTTGTTACGTCTGATACGGAGGCGCCTGTTTGTTCCGCTAATTTGCGAACCTCATCCGCAACAACCGCAAAGCCTCGACCGTGTTCACCAGCACGAGCTGCTTCAATTGATGCATTTAAAGCAAGTAAATTCGTTTGCTCTGCTATCGACTTCACGATTTCTACTATTGCTTTAATTTCTGTTGATGTTGTTTCTAGACTCCCCATATCTTCGCTTACTTGTTCCGTACTATCCTGCATGTTTTCTAAGGATTCGCTCATTCTTTTTAATTGTGCTTCTCCTTGCTCTGCAGTACCCATTGCCTCTTCTGTTAGTTGTGTACCTGATTTCGAATAGGAAATAATCCCATCCATTTGCTTCGTCATTTCCTCAATGGATACCGTATTTTCTTCCACTACCGCTGCAAGTTCAGAAGAGGTAGATTCTAAGGATTTTCTTATTTCTAATTTGTTCTGTAGCTCTTGGTCCTTTAGTCTACTGATTTCATCATCATACGCTTCCAATACTACTTGTTGTTCTAAATTTAACAGCTTATTCACAACTCTTATAGCAAGAATACGGTCATTTGCATCCGTAAAATGCTCTAAAATTAAACCTACTAATCCATCAAATAACTTTTGAAAGGACGCAATGTACCACTTTTGAGTAAGTCCAATCATTACATGTACAAATGCAATCTTTTTTCTTCTTTCCATAAATGCTTCATTCATTACTCCAGAAAACATTTCAACAATGTGTCTCATCAAGGTTTTCTTTAATTTTTCAAAGGAACTATTTTTTTCAATAATGGTAATAAGGTCTTTATTATGCCTTAGATTATCATAAAAGCCATCAATAATTGGCTTACTGTATTGCTCTACCATTGGCTTTAATGCTTGTGCAATCGCAAAGTCCTCGACAGTTAAATCTAGCATTTTCAATTGCATCGCCAAATCTGAATCAGGATTTACTTGCACAACTGGCTTCGTATTAGCGGCTAAATCTTGTAAGGACTGCTTGGTAGTTGCTTTTACTTTCTTTTTAAAAATACTCATATAACGGTAACCTCCATGGTGTTGATATAGTTAATATCGGTTCATTTCCTGGATAATCAAGAAACTTTACTAATTTAGCAAAATAAAAAAACTAGAACACCAAAGGTTCTAGTTTTTTGTTCGACATAATATGACAAAACTCGGGGAGTGACAGGCACCCAAAAAACACCCCTACCTACGGGCGCTGCTTTCGCGGTAGACGATGGAGTGGGGTATAATAATTCGTTTTTCTGGTTCTGCTTTATTTGTTGTTTTTTCGATGAGTGCTTTGGCTGAGTATGCGCCGAGGTCATAGATTTGAATGTCTACAGTTGTTAAGGATGGCTTCGTTATTTCGGATAAGTATACATTATTGAAGCTAACTAAAGAGATATCCTTTGGTACCGAAACACCAAATTCCTCTAATCGACTTAACACACCCAAACTCATAATATCATCACTTACCACTAATCCAGTAGGTGGCGTTTCTAAAGATAACAAAAATTCAACCGCTTCTCTTCCGCCCGATTTCAAAAACTCGGTATGGATTTTATAAGAACTAGGACATGGAAGTCCTGCTTCCTTCATCGCTGCTTCATAGCCTTCCACACGATCTCTCGTTACAAATAGGTCAAGAAAACCTCCTATAAATGCAATTCGCTCATGACCTAGGTCAATTAAATGCTTTGTGATTTGATGACCCGCTGCTACATTATCATTATCCACATGAGTTACTTCATTAATTTGTTTATGTGGTTTCCCGACTACGACAAAGGGAAAATTCTGTTCATATAAAAACATCATGACAGGGTCATCTACCTTTGAGTACAGTAAGATGACTCCATCAACATAACTACCATATACCATCCGCTTTACTTCATTAAGAATCTCACTTTCTGTAATACCCGTAGATAATGTTATCGAGTATTCCATCTCATGGGCTACAGAACCAATTCCTCTCAAAATTTCTGGGAAAAAGGGATTTTGCAAAGCCTTATCCGCTGAGGATGGCATGATAACACCGATAGCTTTTGTTTTTTTAGCAACTAGATTTCTAGCGTTGATATTGGGATGATATCCTAGAGCAGACATTGCTTTTCTTACTTTTTTCTTCGTGTCCTGACTAATTCTAGAACTGTCCGCAATTACTCTAGAAACAGTGGACGGTGAAACACCTGCTTTTTTCGCTACATCTTTAATTGTTACCATATTTTTCATCCTCAATTATTGAAAGTTATTATAATGTTAAAACTGCACGGCCATTTATTTCTTCTCCATTCATTATAACAGTTTGATGCTTACTTAAGTGATGGATAACGATTGGGATTTCCACATAATCTGGTTTGTAATCGCCATTATGCTCTAATGTTGTTATGGTTATCGTTTCAGTTGAGTGTACGACCTTCAGCTTCAACTCCAAGTACTCTCCATTTTCATATGCAAATGTTTCCCCATCATCATCATAGTAGGTAGCTTCATACCAATGTTCTTCTGGGCTTGCAAAAATATGCATCTCCACCTGTTTCGGAGATTTATTTTGGCGGGACTGTATTTCCCCTTGAAAAATAGCCGTTCCCCTTTTGACAAATATCGGCATATAATCCAATTCCGCATGTACCAAGTGTACTTGTTCGCCTGCGTATACGTTACCGGTTTCCATTTCAATCCAATCTCCCTCAGGGAAGTAAACCGCCCGATCCGTTACTGAAGGAGCTAATATAGGGGCAATTAGCACATTATCTCCAATCATAAATTGATCGTTGATGTTATATGTTTTTTCATCTTTTGGAAATTCCATAAATAAAGGTCGCATAACTGGTAAGCCTTTTTTCGTAGCTTCTTGAAATACCTTGTATAAATGAGGCATCCATTTATAACGCATCTGAATATACTTTCGCATAATCGATTCATTCTCTTCACCAAAACGCCATGGCTCCTGATATAAAGTTCCAATAGCAGAATGATTTCGAAAGTATGGTGTAAAAGCTCCAACTTGTGTCCAGCGAACTAATAGCTCTCCATTTGTATCATGTGCAAATCCGCCTACATCAGGACCAACTAAAGGTACACCTGATAGACCTAGATTCATTACCATAGGCAACGTCATTTGCAAATGTTCCCAGAAGCTACGATTGTCACCAGTCCAGACGGCAGCATAACGTTGTACTCCAGAAAATGCTGCTCTTGTTAATAAAAATGGTCGTTTCCCATTTAACTGGTGTTTTAATCCCTCATACGTTGCTTTACCCATTAAAAAGCCATAAACATTATGCAATTCTCGATGTGTAGTTGGCTCTCCATCATTTCGGTGCATCACTTCAACATCCATTGTTTTTGTTTCATTAAAAACAGCAGGCTCATTCATATCATTCCATATACCTTCAATACCTAAATCTGTATAAAACTGATGTTTGTCGCCCCACCACTTTCTTGCCTTCTCATCCGTAAAGTCAGGGAATGCACTAATACCAGGCCAGACTTCACCATGGTAAATGTTTCCTTCAATATATTTACAGAACTGATCTTGATTAATTCCTTCCTGATAAACGTAGTACTCCGGATCCTTCTTCACGCCTGGGTCTACGATCGGAACAATTCGAATACCCATTTGTTTTAAGTCTTGGATTAATTTTTTCGGATCGGGAAAACGCTCTTCATCAAATGTAAATACTCGGTAACCATTCATATAATGAATATCCAAATAAAGAACATCCAATGGAATATCACGATCGATGAAATTTTGCGCAATCTCACGTACTTCCGCTTCCGTTTCATAGCTATAACGAGATTGGTGATAGCCAAGAGACCATTTTGGTGGCAATGGCATTCGACCAGTTAAATACGTATATTGTTCCAATACTTGCTTTGGTTCAGGACCAGCCATCACATAGTAATCTAACTGTCCGCCTTCCGCTTCAAAGGAATAATAATCAAGCTCCGACTTCATGTCAAAGATTGTTCGAAAGGTATTATCAAAAAACACACCATGGCTACGCCCATTTCGAAGTGTCATAAAGTACGGAATGGATACATAAAGCGGATCTGTTTCCGGATTATGTGGAATATAAACATCTGAATTCCACATTTCGTATCTTTCTCCTCGTTTATCTAGAAATCCAGTCTTTTCCCCAAAACCATAAAAATGATCATCTTTATCCATTTTTTTATATGTAATCACTTCACCTGTTGGCTTAAAGCCCATTCCCCTATTGCCTTCGTCTAACAAAACATGACCCTTATCATCTTGTATCAATATAGAAAAAGTCTCTTTCTCAATTGTTACGATTAAATGCTTTGATAATAAGCTTACGGCTTGGTCTTGATCTTTGACCTTAACTTCCACAGAGTTCCCTTCAGCAACAACAGCCTTTGAAGCATCTAGCTTTGGTTGTGAAAATGGGTTCATCACAATACGAACGATTGAATCGGTATAAAATTTGATTGCTACATGACCTTTCGTACATTCAAATAAGTACGTATCTTTTGCCTCTTTGTATGCTTGTAATGTTCCAATCCTCTTGTAAGGGGTTGTATTTGTATCCTTTTCCTTACCAGGGTGTATGGCAAAACTTGTATCTTCTAACATAATCGACGCTCCTTCTACTGGTGAGGGGAATACTATTATTAACCTTTAATTCCACCTGCAGTTAAACCAGAAATGAAATATTTTTGTAAGGAAATAAACAAGATCGCAATTGGGATAGCTATTAAAATACTTCCTGCGGCAAATAAAGTAAATTCACTGCCGTATTGGCGGGAAACCATCTCGTATAACCCAACAGCAAGCGTATACTGTTCCGGCTGGCGTAGTAAAACCTTAGCTAAAATAAAATCTGTAAAAGGGGTAATAAATGTAAATACCGCAACTACTGCAATCATCGGTTTCGATAACGGCATAATGATTTGCCAAAAAATCCGGAAATGTCCTGCGCCGTCCATTCTGGCACTCTCATCCAATTCTTTTGGAATAGAGTCCAAATACCCTTTCATTAACCAAGTATTCATGGGGATACTACCGCCAATGTAAATTAATATTAGGCCTAAATGTGTGTTAACTAGCCCTGTTACATTTGCTAAAACAAAAATGGCAATTAACGCCGCAAAGTTCGGGATCATTTGTAATATCAAAAAGGAAACTAAACCATTTTTGCGGCCAACAAAACGATATCTTGAAAAAGCATACGCCATTAGACTAACGGTAATAACGGAAGCCACCATTGTAATGACACAAATTTTTATTGTATTCCAATACCAGGTCAAATAAAGACTCTCATCTGAATTAAACAATTGCTTATAATGTTCAAATGTAGGGTTCTTCGGAATAATATTAAAAGACGACAAGCTTGTACCTGGAGTTAATGACGCTCCAAATATCCATACAAGTGGATAGATAATAAATAGCGCCATTAACGAAATCACGAAATAGGTTCCAGTTAGTCTCCATATTTTTGTTCTTTTCATATTCATCTACATCATATCCTCTTCTTGGAATGATTTTGTACGCCTAAACTGCCAGATTGCGACAGCAATGACGACAATGGACATAATCATCGTAATAGCAGCTGCCATTCCGTACTTCTGAGTGGTCATGGTTAGACTGTAAATCCAGGAAATCAAAATATCCGTTCCACCCGCGTTTTGCCCTGGCACAGCAGGCCCTCCACTATTAAACAAGAAAATGACATTAAAGTTGTTAAAGTTAAACGTGTATTGCGTAATTATTATTGGCGCAATGGAATACATAATGAGTGGAAACGTAATTTTGCGAAACTTTTGTAATGCACTAGCTCCATCAACTGTTGCTGCTTCATATAATTCACTAGGAATAGACTGTAGAACACCAGTAACCATTACAAAAATAAACGGGAATCCTAGCCACGTTTGAATCATTATTAGCGCTAACCGTGTCCATACCGCCTCTGTCATCCACGGAATCGCATCAATACCTAGGGCATCCAGAATAACCCGGTTTATCGCACCAAAGGATTCATTAAACATCCCCGAGAATATTAAGATGGATACAAATGCCGGTACCGCCCAAGGAAGAATTAATAGAGTTCTAATTACCGCTTTCCCCTTTAAATCCTTCTGGTTTACTAATACAGCCAAAAATATCCCTAATGCAATTTGTAATGTCGTCGCACCAAACGTCCATATCAACGTCCACGCAAATACGCCAAAGAATGTATCTCGCCAAGCTTCCAACTTAAATAGATCGGAGAAATTTTGGAATCCAACCCAATCTACTAAACTTGCAGGCCAATTGTGATATAAATCGTAGTTTGTGAACGCTAATAAAACTACAAAAATAATTGGTAAAACGATAACAAACAATAATAAAAAGAAACCTGGAGACAACATTAAGTAAGGGAATCCATTGTCTATTAAGTTATGGTATTGTTCCCGAATGGAATGCAGTGGCTTCCCTATATCACGTCTTTTGCCATTTTTATATGCATCACGCATGTTTATGAACATAAAAATAGCAGCAAGTATTAGTAGAATAATAGAAATAATGCCATAAACCATTAAGAAAATGGAATTGTCTCGTGGCAGCTTCTCACCTAACGTTACAATCCCCCATAAACCTATATCTAGAAAATCCCAAAATGTATAGATAAACGAAACACCTAAAAGGAAAAAAAACGCTCCTTTTAGAAACTGGCGATTATAAAATTGTCCAAACCCCGGAATAATCGATAACAGGGTTGCGACTTTTCTGTGATTTGTTTGGTATTGATTATCCATTTACAAGAGACTCCTCTCTTATTAAAAAGCCCTAAGCTACCGATAAGGTCCAATGTCACTTCATTAAACGATTCGATAGCTTAAAAGTATAAAGCTAACCTTTTACATATGTAATAATGGGGCAGTATCTATACAGATACCACCCTATCATTCCATTAGTTTCCACTATGGTTCATTTCAATGTTTTGTTGAATGGTTTCTACCGCTTGATTTAATGCATCCTTTGGTTCCGCATCACCAGTTGCTACCGTTTGAACGGCCTTTTTCATTGGATCCCATACCTCTGCCATTTCTGGTACAGATGGCATCGCAACAGCAAACTGAGATTGCGCCATTACAGCAGCAGCGCCTTGGTTTTCGCTTACCCAAGCTTGATCTTCAATTAACGATACTAATGGTGGGATTTCACCTGTTAGTTCATAGCGAGTCTTCGCATTTTCTTCATTGGATACAAACTCAACAAATTTCTGAGCCCATTCTTTATTCTCACTAAAGTTCGTTACAAACCAGCCTTTAACACCCATGAATGTACCAATATTTTCACCATTTGGTAGCTTAGGCATTGGTGCAAACCCTACATTAATTCCTGCATCTTGATAGTCTTTAAAAGCCCAAGGTCCATTTTGTACCGCAAATGCCTTCCCATCTTTAAATAATGCATTTAATTGATCATTAGAGGTTTCCCCGATAATACCACTTGGGAATAATCCTTCCTCATACCAATTACCGATGTATTCCATTGCTTCTACTGCATTATCGTTGTTCAAGCCAATATCTGAAACATCGTCACCAAAAACATAGGCACCATGTCCATGGAAAATACCATGTGCGTGATAGAAGTCATCCCATATTGCTAAGAAACCATAGTTATCCCCACTAGTAGCCTCTTGAGATAATGTATAAATCTCTTCCATTGTTTCCGGAACCTCTGGAAGTAAATCCTTGTTATAAATAAACACTGGCGTTTCCGTTGCTTTTGGCAAACCATAAAGCTTTCCTTCATACATCAATGCTTCAACAGATGATTCTGTATATTGGCTTTGCACATCGTCGCTTACTTCAATAGGTGCAATATACCCCTTTACTACGGAAGGACCTACACCATCATGAGACATCGTAACAACATCTGGAGCATTTTCTGTATTTCCGTCTAAAGCCATGTTCTCCTGCATTTTGGTAATGTTGTACTCCACAAACTCAATTTTTATTCCATGCTCTTCTTCAAACTTTTTAGCAGCATCCTCTAACGCTACACCTTTATCCTGGTCTTCCCACACAATCAGTTTTTTTGGTTTTTCTGCTTCTGTATTTGTTTCACCATTGTCTTCTGTGGTGTCATTATTTTCTGTTGTAGCTTCGTCTGTTGTTGCCTCATCCTCATCATCTGGACCACAAGCAACAAAAACAGAAAGCATAAGTACGAATACAAACAACAATCCAATTTTCTTTTTCAAATTAGACCACCCCTTTTTAAATTTGCGAAAACGTTTGCACAAACTACAATTCATATTATACACGCACCTTAAAATAATGCAAGCGTTTTCAAATATTAATAGGTTATTAAATTAAAGATATACTTATATTATTTCAAAAAACGATATGATAGTTTTCACTCGTACAATCAATATAAATTAGTGCAAACGTTTGTATAAATGTGCAAGCAGTAAAAAATCAATAATGCAATTGGATTACTCTAAGCATTTTTAAAAAAGGAATGATAGCTCGAAGCTATCATTCCTTTTTTCTTCCTAACCTTCTACATCACGTTTTCGATAACCGATAAAACCAACAATGCATAACACAAATGCAATAACTAGCATAATGGATATATGAGTATAGTTTATATCCTCCATTGGCATTTGCGGAATGTGATGGAAAGGAGACATATTACTTACCCAGTCCGGAAACTTCAACAACTCCCCTAAATAAACAACAAAAAAGGTAAATGTTAAATAAATCCAAGTGAAACCGGTCCATTTAGGTAAAACACCTAAAAATAAGACTCCTAGACCTATCATCATGGCCATCGCAGGAAAATAGATAATCCCTGCTTGATAGGTGTCCCAAAAGGATAAACCACCTTCTACTGCTGCATCACCAGCAGCCCACAATCCAATTGCTGTAAGTGAAAGCATCAAAAAACCAGCAATTACAGATACTACTACATAGCTTCCTAGTAGTTTATAACGGGAAACCACTCTACTTAATAGATGCTCAGTGCGATTTCTTTTTTCTTCTCCCTTCAGCTTATATAAAAACACAATCGGAGGAACAGTAGCTAACATCGACATAATACTCATAATCATCGCAATAAATTGATCCGTGATGGAAACGCCAGTCATAGCCGATAGCATCTGCTTGATGATCTCTACTTCTTCCATAAACATTTCCATTTCTCCAAGAATCGACCCGTAAGATGCACCTAATAGAAACATCCCAATTGCCCACGAAATGATTGCTGTTCGCTGAATTCGTAGTGCTAACCCTAAAGGACTTAGCAATAGTCGAGAAGCATGACTTTTCCCAGACTTTGCTGGTAATAGACCAACACCAAGGTCTCGAATACTATTTAAATAGAAAGCTAGGAAAATGAATAGAACGGAGACTCCAATGGATAACCATACTGGCCACCAATAATTAGCAACATAAACCTCTGTTCTTAATATCCAACCTAGTGGGGATAGTAAGGATAAGGTTTCATTACTTATGTCACCGATTGCCCGAACAAGATAGGTAATAATGAGCGTTGCAAAAGAAAAACTCATTGCTCCACGAGAACTATTCGTAATTTGCGCAAAGATGGCAGTAAGAGCTGTAAACATGATACCCGCACAACCAATTGTCAGTCCATATAAAAGGGACCCTTGAAAATCCATACTTTCAATCTGAAATGCATACAATCCAAAGCCTATTACTAACGCTAAAAGGAGGTTGACTCCAATTAGTACGATGATTGTCGATGTTAAATTGGATAACCGACCCGCTGGAAGAGCACGAATCATTTCTGTTCGTCCTTCCTCCTCATCCAATCTCGTATGACGAATAACGAGCAAAATGCTCATAATCCCAACCGCTACAGCTGTAAATAGCAACATTTCGTGAGCCATCATGGAGCCAATTGTTAAATTGTCTATTCCATATGCTGGTCCAAGCATCGCTTCCATCGCAGGATTTTTCATGGTCATTGCAATAGCTTCTCGTTCACCCTCTGTTTGATATAAATCACCAAATGCGAAGGCAGTAGCAAATGTTACAAGCGCAATGGAAAGTATCCAAACAAGGATGCGAATACGATCTCGCCTTAGTATAAATCTGACGAGCCTCCCTGTACTTTCGTAGGAATCCTTCGCCATTAGTCTCTACCCCCTACTCCCGATTGACTAGATTCGTAGTGTCTCATAAACAAATCCTCTAAAGTAGGTGGTGCACTTTCTAACTTCACTACCTCAAATTGACTCACATGCTGAATGACACGATCTAAGCTTTCTGTATCCACTTGAAAGGATAGACCATTGTCTTTTTCTTCTATATTATGAACCCCGTTTAGCTCTGCCACTCGCGTAATAGGCTGTCTTGTTTCCACAAAAAGATTCATACGAGTTAAATGACGCAATTCATTTAACGTTCCGGATTCAATAATTTCACCTTGCCGAATAATTCCTACCCGATCACATAGCTTCTCTACCTCGGAAAGAATATGACTGGAAAGTAAAATGCTTTTCCCTTCCTGTTTCGCTTCCGTTACACATTGTTGAAAAACGTTTTCCATTAGAGGATCTAAACCTGATGTCGGTTCATCTAAAATATATAAATCTGCATCAGAAGCAAATGCGGACACTAAAGCTACCTTTTGTCTATTTCCCTTCGAGTACGTACCACACTTTTTCGTTGGATCTAAATCAAACTTTTCAATTAGCTCTTCTCGTTTATTTTTATTATTTCCACCCCGTAATTTAACAAATAAATCGATAACTTCACCACCTGTTAGGTTAGGCCATAGATTCACATCGCCTGGAACATAGGCAAGTCGTTTATGAATTTCAACTGCATCCTTCCAAACGTCTAACCCGAAGATTTTTGCATCCCCACTTGTTGCTTTTAAAATACCAAGAAGAATGCGAATTGTAGTGGATTTCCCTGCTCCATTGGGTCCAATAAAACCGTATATTTCACCTTGATTCACTTCCAAGTCTACACCGTTTAATGCAACAAAATCACCAAATCTTTTTGTTACATTCGTAGCCTTAAGCACTGACATACTCCAATCCCTCCCTAAAACCATTAAGTTTTGAAATATTTTAATCTATACAGTTCATAATATACAACATGTAAATTATAAGCAATAGTTTTTGAACTAATTTAATTGTTTTATTTCATAAATTTTATTAAAATGAGGTTGAGGTGGAAAAAATGGATGGTTTTGAACGTCGAAGAGAACAAAAGAAAATGAGCATATTAGAAGCTGCACTTTCATTATTTATGGATTTTGGAACACAAAAGGTATCTGTTGCCGAAATCGCAAAGAAAGCCAATGTGTCTCAAGTTACGATTTATAATTATTTTGAAAGTAAGGACTCCCTAGTTAAGGAAGTATTCAAATATTATGTAGATCAAATATGGGAGGAACAAAGAAAGATTTTAGATAGTGACCTTCCATTTCATGAAAAAATAAAAAAAACAGCCTTCACCAAAAGTGAAGCAACACAAGAAATGACGAATAAGTTTTATGAGGATTTTATGAGAGACTATAGCGCTGGTCAAAGTTATGTAGAGAAACTATATGTTAATGAAGCTCTACCAAAATTAATGACTTTATTTAATGAAGGGCGTGATAATGGCTATATCGATAAAAACATCTCAAATGAAGCGATTCTTCTATATTTACAAATGTTTAAAGAGTACATGCAAAGAGAAGATGTTTCCAAAAAAATATTTCCTTTAACAAATGAACTTACCCATTTATTTTTCTATGGGATCGCTGGAAAAAAGTAAGACGAAAGAATGAAGGGATGGTTTACGAATTTTTTATTTAAGCCATCCCTTTTCTTTTATCCTAGAGATTGCCTCTATTCGATTGCTCACACCTAGCTTATCTAAAATAATCGATACATAATTCCTGACCGTTCCATTTGTTAAGTGTAATTCACCAGCAATTTCTTTCGTTGTTTTACCGTCTGCAATAAGCTGAATTACTTGCTCTTCCCGCTCAGTCAATGGACTTTCATTTTCTCCACTATATGCCATATCAATAAGTTCTGGCGCATATACTCGACGGCCATCCATAATAACTCGAATCGAATTTGCCAATTCCTCACTAGGACTATCCTTTAGTAAATAACCACTCACCTCTGCATTTCTCGCTCGTTGAAAGTAACCACTTCTCGCAAAGGTAGTTAAAATAATGACTTTACATGGATCATCCTTTAATTGTTCAGCAGCATCTAGTCCATTTTTCACCGGCATTTCGATGTCCATAATACAAACATCTGGCTTCTTTTCCTTCACAAGCTCGAGCACTTCTTCCCCGTTGCTTGCTTTGCCAACAACCTCCATATCGTCTTCCAAATCTAATAGAGAGCCTAAAGCACCTAACAACATCCGTTGATCCTCTGCAATAACAATTCGAATCAAATCCATTCCTCCTGATTAATTTGTTCCCGCAACTTTCGGGACTCGTAATACAATCGTCGTTCCGTTATTTGAGATAATTTCGATGTGCCCATTAACAAATTCCAAACGCTCCTTCATTCCCTCCAAGCCATGACCACCAACTATTTCCGATTGGGCTTTAAACCCAACGCCATTGTCCTTTACTTTAAGTAAGACTTCGTTGGAAGATTCCGTGATAAAGATATGGCATTTCGTTGCTTGACTATGTTTAATTACATTCGTAACAGATTCTTTCAGGCACATACTTAACACATTTTCTACAAGCAACGTGGTGTCCGTTAAAACAGGGTCTCCTTCAATCGTATAATCCATTTCCGCCGCTTCTAAAATTTGTTGAATATGTAGTATCTCTTCTTTCAATTTTACCCCACGCATATCAGAAACTAACTCTCGAACCTCCTTTAGTGCCGTCCTTGCCGTCTGGTGGATGTCTTGAATTTCCTTCTTCGCTAGATTGGGGCTTTTTTCTAATAATTTACCTGCTAAATCACTTTTTAGTCCGATTAAAGAAAGCTTATGACCAAGCGTATCATGTAAGTCTCGGGCAATTCGTTGACGCTCCTCCACAATCATAAGTCTAGAGATTCTTTTATTGGCAGACTCCAGCTGACCTTCTAATATTTCCCTTTTCATACGATTATACATTGTAAATGGCAATAAAATGACACCAATTACACAAACAATGACAAAAGGGAATTGGGATAGTATTAATTCTGGATGGATAAATACAACGGTACTGATGGCTGCAATCGTACTTGTAAGGTGTACAACATACAAACTTATAAACGCTGCTTTGCTTTGGATATTCCCAATAAAAAACGCCAAAAAGAGGGCAAAGTAAACATAACCAATCAATAAGGTCATCGCAATACTAATCCCCATTTGAATCGCAATCCAAAGATACAACGTCCAGCCTTTAGATAGAAAGGAAAGTCGATACGAAATAAAAAACACCAAGACCATACAAATACCGTATATTAGTGCAGATGTAGAGGATGAACGGAAAATAAAGTAAAACGGCAAAATACAAAAAATAATCCACACATAAATACTAAGTACCGTACTCTTCGGTATAATTTGATACCAATTTTTCATGAAAACCTCCAAGATTACTGTCTTTTTCATAAAGTATACCAGATAAAGTGTAGTTTCTTTATACCTGATGATAAGGTAATCCAGTTCATTCTAACTCCCATTTCCATAACAAAGAAAATCCAAACCTACACAAATACTGCTGGAAGAGGTTTGGATTTTCTTTAATTTGTTTCCGTCTTTTCTACAATTACTTCTCCTGTAATTGGGGATGCTTATGGCTTAATGTCATTTTTTCCTTTTTCGAATCCGCTAGTATCTTTTTCGCCTCTTTAAACGTTACAAATGTTTTATGTTCCTCATCGTAAAGCCGGAATCGGATGGACTCTAAACTAGTTAACAGCGTAATGGTTGTTGCTTTTTGTAATGGTGGTGTTGATTCGTGTGCCCTTTCCAAATTATAATTTGGTACCATCGGACTTAAGTGATGCACATGGTGATAACCAATATTCCCAGTGAGCCATTGGAAAAGCTTTGGAAGCTGATAATAGGAACTACCATCTACAGCTGCTTTCACATAGTCCCATTCGTCTTCATTTTCAAAATAGGAATCTTCAAATTGGTGCTGTACATAAAACAACCAAATTCCTAGGGCGCCTGCAACAAATAGTATTGGCAATTGCACAATAAGAAACGCCTGCCAGCCGATCGCCCAAATTAATAATGCGTATATTGCTACAATGGATACATTAATAAAATACGTATTCCATCTTTCTTTTCGTTTTGCACCTTTACGATTAAAGCGATTTGAAATTAGAAATAAATAAAGTGGTCCAAAACCAAACATAATTATTGGATTACGATATAGTCGGTATCCTAAACGTCCCCAAAAGCTCGCTTCTTTATATTCTTCCAAGGTCATTACCCATACATCACCTGTGCCACGCTTATCTAAGTTTCCACTTGTAGCATGGTGAATCGCATGACTTCTTTTCCATTTTGCAAACGCAAAGTGTGTAAGTATTCCAGTAAATGTTCCTAAAATTCGATTTGCTTTGTTATTTTTAAAAAAGGATTGATGTGTACAGTCATGGAAGATGATAAAAACTCTTACTAAAAACAGGGCAGCTATTACCGATAATGCTAAGGATAACCAAATACTTATAGATAGGCTTTCGTATGCTAAATACCAAATTAAAAAGAATGGTGGTATTGTATTTACAAGTTGCATAATGCTGGCTTTTAGATCAGACTTTTCATACGGCTTTACATTTTTTCTCAATTCCGCTTGTTTTTTTCTACTCATAATGTCCTCCTCGATAAATCCTTCTAATTTTATAATAGAAAAAAACAGATTATTTTATAAGTCATAAACGTCACAAATTTTTCATGACAAATGTCATGTTACCAAACCACATTGATTATCTTAGGGGTTACGCGATGAAGCTTGGCCACAGCTTCTCATGACAACAATATTGTTCGGGGGGATCAAATTTCCCGAACAAAAAAATCGTCAATCTATAACAGAATGACGACTTCCTAAGCTTCTTTAATTAGGATAGATTTTTAACACTTCATATTGAAATCCTAAATAAGAATAATTTTGTTTCTGATACATGTCGCGTGGGGTATCTTCACCATCCGCAACTAGGATAACCGTTTTATCCTTAAATTGCTCCATGACAAATTGTTGCAATCTACTAGCAATCCCCTTATTTCGGTATAATTCTATTGTAAACAACCCGTCTATTTCAACTGTATCATCGTTTACAATCGAATCGACTGCTCCAGCCGGTTCTCCCTTATAGAATGCTAGAATCTGTATGACTTTGTCTTTTGAGTAGTTCTCTTTATGAATATCTACTTTTCGATTTGCAAATGCTTCCCCATAAGCAAGGTCTTGATCATACTGGAGTGCAAGATATTGATTAAAGTTCGCTTTTGTAACTCTTTGAACACGGATATCCTCGTTATGCTCGATACGAGGAAACTCATGTGGTCTTATCCCATACAACTCAAGAAAGCCCGAATCATATTCCGCTTTCTGAAAGTATTCTACCAACTCACTAGACGGCGCTACATTTTCTGGCAAATAAAACTTCACATGGTTCTGCCCATTACGAAGGTGATAGTCACGCAAGTATGCTGCTACCTTTTGGAACTCCTCTACGGAAGGAATTGTTTTAAATTCTATGAAGTTCCCGTCATAGAGTAATAGAAAATCGGAAAAATGTACATGACGGTACCGTTCATTCTCAGCAACGACTTTCCCTTGTTTATAAATGTTACGAAATGTAATGCCGTTCATTGTTTTCCCCTCAATTTACATAATATGATTTTTCATCCAGTTTACTAAGTCATGGAGATTTTGTAAAGAAACGGTATGTCCTACAGGATAATGTTGAAATGTGACAGATGCACCCTGTTCCTGTAAAAAGCTCGCATTCTCTTTTCCCCATTCAAAAGGCAAGACATGATCTGTCTCCCCGTGCGAAATAAAGAAGGATACATTTTGTACATCTTGAATGGTATATTCTCTTTTTACGAAATCCGGTATATATCCACTGAGTGCAGCAACTCCTTTAACGCGACTTCCTAGCGATAATCCAAGCGTCATGGAAAGGATTGCTCCTTGGCTAAAACCGAGCAAAAACATATTATCTTGATCAACAGGGTATGCCTCACAGGCTTCGTCTATAAAATCTGTGAGCTCATTAATGATTCCATCGAAAACTGTTCGATGTGGCCATCTTGTCCACTACCGAATTAAACAGTTTACTTTCCTATTTCCTTGTCTCTTTGCGTAATATTGGCGCAACCTTAACAGCAAGGAGCTCAATTGTTTTTGCGATTTTTGTAAATGGCATTGCCCCAATATCCGTTTGGAGCATAAAACGAGTATGACCAAATAATTCATGTTG
This sequence comes from Salirhabdus sp. Marseille-P4669, assembly GCF_900240405.1. Taxonomy (GTDB): domain Bacteria; phylum Bacillota; class Bacilli; order Bacillales; family Alkalibacillaceae; genus OEQK01. The sequence goes on along the minus strand of NZ_OEQK01000009.1, from coordinate 16,544 downwards.
ATAAAGAATGTCTTTTATCGTGTAACTAAAGCTGTGTCCATACGAATGTAATGGATTGGATTCTATTTGATTACCATATGAATCGCATTTTTGGATGGGTCTTCAACCACATATTTGTCTTGTTTTTTTATTACCTCATAGCCCTTTGATTGTAGTTGTTTGACAACTTCCATTCTTTTCGCCTCATCCGGATAAACCAATGTATACCAATTCAGACCAACACTGTTTTTACTTGGCGCTTTTGCTCCAACACCATTCCAAACGTTTAAACCAATATGGTGGTGGTATCCATTTGTAGAGGTAAATAGTGCACCAGGATAAGTAGTAACAATATCAAATCCTAAACCACCCATGTAAAAATCCTCTGTTGTTTTTAAGTCGGATACATGCAAATGAATATGACCCATAACCGTTTCTTCTGGTAAGCCATTCCATTCTTTTTGACTTTCCGCAAGAAGCCCGTTTCCATCAAGTGGATCGGTTACCATATGAACTTGATTATTGTTCCATATCCATTCAGATGCTGGACGGTCACGATATACTTCGATTCCATTTCCATCTGGGTCAGAGAAATAAAGTGCTTCACTAACATGGTGATCTGACGCGCCCAATTGGACACCTGATCGGATTACATGCTTCAGAAAAGCAGATAAATCAGCGCGTGAAGGTAATAATATAGCAAAATGATATAACCCTGTTGTTTTACTCTCTTTCGGCACCACATCACTTGGTTGTTCAATCGTCAGCAACGCATTCTTACCGTCAGCCGTTAATACTGCTTTATTATTTGTCTTTTCTAATACGTTAAAACCTACAATCTCTTGATAAAACTGTAGGGATTTATCAAGATCTGTAACATTTATACTCAGGCCGCCTACATATACAGTTGGCTTTTCAAAAAATTGTTTTTCCATTTTTATCATCCTCTTCTCAAACCATTTTTAGGGAAGTCTTAAATCCATTCCTTTATAGTATCTATCGTACTTGAAGTATTATAAAAGGGGGTTAAAAAAATGAAGGGCCTCCATCTATACACAAGGAAGCCTTAATTCATTATCGAATTTGCTTAAACGCTCTCGCCCAAGCTATTACTTGGTCAAGCATTTGGTTTGCATTGTCTGCATGATAGTCTGCTGGTGTAAAAGTACTCATATTTTCAAAGTCGGTCATTAATGAGAAGGTTACTGCTGTGCGTACATCGGCTACTTGAAGTTCTCCCAAGATTAATCGCATGTTTTCGTGAGCACGAGCACCACCTAAACTTCCATAGCCAACTAATCCAGCTACTTTGTTGTTTACTTCTGGATTTAAATAGTCGAGTGCATTTTTTAATGCCCCGCCAATAGCATGGTTATATTCAGGAGTAATAAAAATGTAACCATCAAATGAAGCTATTTTATCTGACCAATCTTTAGCAGCCATTTCGGCTTTATGCTTTTCATTATCTGCTACATTTGCACCTAACAATGCTAGAGGATATTCTTTTAGATCAACGATTTCATACTCGACCCTATCATTTCGTTTTGTCGCAAAATCATAAACCCATTTTGCTACCACTTCCCCATTTCTTCCTTCACGAACACTTCCAATAACGATTCCAATCTTAAGGTTCTCTTCTACGACTGTTTCCTTTTGCTTTGTTGATTTACCGAATAATTTTCCTAAAAAACCCATTGCTGTTAGCTCCTTTTTTGTCATTTATTACGAATTCGAGATATATGGTTAAATTTTTTGGGGCTTCCTTAATGGAAGCCCGTTGTTATTACTTATCGAACTGTTTTTAAAGCAGTGCTCCAAGCAATAACTTGATCTAGCATTTGGTTTGCGTTGTCAGCATGGTAATCTGCTGGTTTGAATACGCTCATGTTTTCGAAATCTGTCATAAGTGAGAATGTTACAGCTGTACGAACATCCGCAACTTGTAGTTCGCCTAGGATTAGACGAAGGTTTTCGTGTGCACGAACTCCGCCAAGACTTCCGTATCCTACAAACCCTGCAGCTTTGTTGTTTACCTCAGGGTTTAAGTAGTCTAGAGCATTCTTAAGAGCTCCACCTACAGCGTGGTTATATTCAGGAGCAACAAAGATGTAGCCATCGAATGAAGCCATTTTTTCAGACCAAGCTTTAATTGCTGCTTGTGCTTCTTCCTGTTGCGCTTCTGGTAAAGCAGCACCTAAAAATGGAAGATTGTAGTTTGCTAGGTCTACAATTTCATATTCCACATCGTCGTTACGTTTTGTTGCAAAATCATAAGTCCAGTTAGCAACTGCTTCTGCATTACGTCCTTGACGTACACTACCTAAAACAATACCAATTCTTAGCATGATGATTCCTCCAATTATGATAAAATTTTTGCTCTATTGTAAGCAATTATATATTAAATTCATTTATTATGAATTCGAAATAAATTATAAATGAAAAAGACTCCAAAAGTCAATCCCTTTGTTTCGAATTCATTTATTTCTAATTCGAGTGTTTAGTGCAAAAAAAGTTAAAGTGCTTGCGCATGGTATCCAAGCTTCTTTAACAATTCAATCATCGTCTGCTTTTCATCAATTGAAAGACCACCCATAATCATTCTCATCGCCTCTTGATGCTTTGGGAAAATATCTTCCATAAACTGTTGACCTTTCTCCGTAAGCCCTGCATACGTGACCCGGCGATCACTAGGACAAGCTCGACGTCTAATAAAGCTTTTCTCTTCAAGTTTATCCACAACATACGTAATACTACTGCTTGCTAACAATACCTTTTCTCCAATTTTCTGTATTGGTTGCTCACCTTTGTGGAATAACAATTCAAGCACGGAAAACTCCGTTAAATTTACACCATGACTCTTAATATCTTTAACGGATTGTTTTTCAACAGCCTGTAATGCACGCGTTAGCACTACAAATAGCTTTAAGGACAATTCACTATCCTTTACCTGGTTATCCATATTATCCATCCTTTTATTCATATCTCGGATTCGAAATAATTATAAGCTAAATCCCTTTATATGTCAATCACACATCATGTAAAGGGCCATATATAAGCTATTTTCGACACTATTTATATGAGATATACAAATAAAGAACGATATTGTCTCAGACAATATCGTTCTACTTCATGAAAGCTTTCTTATTTTGCAAAGAAGGCACGTGCCATTTCTAAGTATGGTTTGTCTTCTTCCAATAAATCTTCCTCATGATAGATTGCCTCTACTGGACATACCGCTTCACAAGCCCCACAGTCAATACAAATATCAGGATCTATATAAAACTGATCTTTTCCTGGTTCTATACAATCTACTGGACATACATCTACACATTCCCCTGCTTTTTCATCTTTACAGGGAGCAGTTATAATAAAAGCCATCTAGTATCCCTCCGTTGTTCGTAATAATACTATATGTAGTCTATAAATATAAATCTATCAATAATGAAACGATTATACAATTTTAACGCTTTCTCTATGTTTCGTAAATTCATTTTTAAAATTGTCTATAATTTGTAACATAGATCCAAACGTATTTTCTAAATTTGTGTGCTTTAATAATAGCTCTTTCTCCTTTCCGCCATTATTAGATAGAAAAAGCATCCCCTTTAGGAATGCTTTTCTCATATTAGGATTGTTCTTGCTCTTTATCGTCAGTCGATTCTACAATCTCTGCCTTTACTTTTGTTACACGTCGGTTTATTACTTCTTCCACACTAATCTTTAAATTCTTATAGAGGAAGAAGTCATCCTTTGACGGTATGATACCAAAGTTCTCAATTACCCAACCACCGAGTGTATGGTAAGAGCTTTCTGGTTCTTTCACACCCATCATATAAGCAAAATCGTCTAAAGGATATTGAGCATCAAATTTATATACATGATCATTTATTTGTTTCATGGATGTTATCTTTTCATCCTGCTCATCCCAAATTTCACCTACAAGCTCCTCAAGCACGTCTTCTAAAGTTATCAATCCAGCAGTTCCACCATATTCATCTAAAACAATCGCCATATGAACCTTTTCTTTTTGTAACTGTGGTAAGAGATCTGAAATCTTCATTGATTCGACTACAAACATCGGCTCTCTTAACAGCTCTCGAATGTTCGCATTATTATATTTAATCAAGTGCACGAAAAATTCCTTTTCCGATAATATACCAATTATGTTATCAATACTATCCTCATAAACCGGTATTCTCGAAAAACGTTCATCAAAGAACACTTTTTTCACGCTATCTAACGTATCATTCACATCTATAGCCACCATGTCAATTCTCGGCGTCAATACTTCTCCAGTAATGGTATCATCGAAATTCATGGATCGGTGAATCAATCTCCACTCATCTTTATCAATAACACCTTCTTGTTCACTTATATTAATCATCACTTTAATTTCATCTTCTGTTACAGATGGTAAATCATCGCCCTTAGCAAAATATTTATTCACTAAAGCTTTTAGCTTAATAAAAAAGTAATTAAATGGTGTAAACAATTTTATTAAGTAAAATAAAATTCCGGAAATAGCTAATGAATAAGATTCTGCATTTTCCTTTGCTAACGATTTTGGAAGAATTTCTCCAAAGATAAGGATTAAAATGGTAACCAAAACCGTACTGATTACTAAAGCCAAATTCCCACCAAACAATTGGGTAGCAAGTGCCGCAGAGATACTGGCTGTTGCGGTATTTACAATATTATTCCCTATTAGAATTGTTGTTAAGGTTTTATCAAAGTTCTCAGCAATATAAAGTGCTCTTTTGCTGCCTTTTCTACCTTCCTCCACAAAGTTCTGCAAGCGAATTTTATTTACACTTGAAAATGCTGTTTCTGCAGATGAAAAGAATGCGGATAATAATATTAATGAAACTAATAAAATAATGGTATTCAGAGGTATTTCGTCCAAAAAATGTCACTCTCCTAAAGATGGTTTCTTTTAATTTGTATTTTTTAAACAGCTGTTCACCGTTTTATTTCCTAATCGTATAAATTTCCCTTAGTTCTTTCCGAAAATGGGCGATATTATTTTGTAAGATTTAAGGGATATCGTATACAACATAATATTAAGTTAATTACGTTTTACTGTACAGTTAAATGTTCCATACATCCTACACCGAAACGTTATAGTGAAATTATTTTTTCTATACAGAGTAGGTGAACTTCTATAAAATAAATATATTGCACATATTAAAAGCATCGGCTCTACATAGGAGGAAATACATGAATAAACGTGTCTATTTTTTAATGATCGTATCGTTTGTAATTGGAATGGTTGAATTAATTATTAGCGGCATTCTTGATTTAATAGCCGATGATTTACATATAACCTTAGGACAAGCCGGATTTCTCATCACTATTTTTTCGTTAATTTTTGCAATTGGCGGTCCTATTCTCTTAGTTACAACTGCTAAAGTGGAACGAAAAAAGCTAACACTTATGAACTTGTTTATTTTTTTAATCGGTAATATTGTAACGGTATTGAGCACGAATTATGCGATGGCACTGGCGGGTAGGATCATTTCAGGTTTAAGTGGGGCTCTACTCGTTATTTTATGTCTCGTAATGGCTCCAAGTATGGTAGAGCCGAAATACCGTGGACGAGCTATCGGCACTATTTCCATGGGAGTTAGCGGTTCTTTAGTGTTAGGTGTTCCGATTGGTCTTATGCTCGGAAATGCTTTTGGGTGGCGAGCACCATTTATTCTAATCTCTTGTTTAACCGTATTGTCCATCATTGGTGTTTACTTCCTTATGGAAAAAGTAGAACCAAAAGCCTATGCACCTTTAAGTAAAATGATGGCATCATTAAAAGGACAGAAGATTTTTTTTGCACAAGCAACTACCTTTTTATACATGACAGGACATACAGTTCTATACGCTTACTTTAAGCCCTTTATCCAAACAACTACTGGACTAGAGGGTACATGGATAAGTATTATTTATTTCTTATTTGGTATCGCAGCTGTAAGTGGGGGTGGAATTGGCGGGACATTAGCGGATCTATTTGGAACGAAACGAACCATTTTAACCTCAATTTTTATCTTTAGCATCGTGTTTTTTGTATTACCATTTATGACCGGTATATTACCGCTATTTTTCGTTGGAATTGTTATTTGGGGATGTTTAAGCTGGGCGATATCCCCAGCAATGCAAAGCTATTTAATTGATAATGCACCGGATACCGCCGATGTTCAACAAAGCTTAAATAACTCCTCTTTACATTTGGGAGTTGCCGTTGGATCTTTAATAGGTGGATATGTAATTGAGACATTTTCTGTGGAGCAAAATGCGTTGGTAGGAGGTATACTCATTACCCTGTCTCTTATTACTGCTATTTTATCCACGCGCAGTAAGCCGTTAGGCAAGACCAATGCCGTCAAGGTTTAAAATTTAATGAAAAGACTCCGATTCGAATGGGATTAGCAACATTCGAATCGGAGTTTTTTAATGATTACTTTGCGTTACCTTTTGCCTACCTGGCAACCGGAGGGATAGTCCTACATTTAGCAAGCAGAAGATGAAGCAAACCACTATTACAGTATGAAGATGTTCTGTATCCACATATTGATTAAACAAAATACCTAATAAACTCCCTGATAATATTGCCCCTGTATAGCGACTTGTTTGAAATAAGCCGGATGCCGTCCCAGTATCCTCCCTAGGGACATGTTCATAAAGAGCCGTTTGAGCTGAAATATTATTGAAGCCATTACTTATTCCAAGTATGGACATAATGATAAGCAACCACCAAAGAGGGGAGGCTTCATTGTAGGATAATAATAGACCTGTTCCCACTAAAAGGAAGCTTGCTCCAGTTAGCATAGGTATTTTTGAGCCGTACCAATCAATCATTCTGCCAACAATCGGTGCTACGATAACACTAAAACCAGCAAGAGCTAGCATAATGAAGCCGGTATGCTCCGCACTATATCCCCTTGCTTGCTGCAAAAAAGTTGGCAGACCAAAAAAATAACAATAATAGACAAGATTAATCGTCATAAATTGCAAATATACAAGCGTAACATTCCCATTTTTCTTTAAGGCTGTAATATCAATAAATGGCGCGTGATAGCGAATCTCATAAAAATAAAATAGGATTCCAAATAACAGAAAAATACCAAAAGCAATCCAATTTATATGTTGTTCTAAAGACAACAGGAACAAAATTAATCCAATCACAGATACGATAAATAAAAAAATACCGATTATGTCCATTCGTTTGAAATTAAATTTTCCTTGTCCTGTATTTGGCAAAATAAAAATAGCCAAAAGAAATGATATGATGATAAAAGGAAAATTAATGATAAAAATAGATGGCCAATCCCATACACCAATTACGACCCCACCAATAGATGGACCAAAAGCAGAGGATATATTGGCAAAAACCGATAAAGTAGCTAAAGCTTGGGCTTGCTTGTCCGTTATGCTTGTTCGCACCATACTCATGCCACTAGGAAAAAGCGTAGAGCTCCCGATAGCTTGTAAAGCTCTACAACCGAGCAGGAAATAGTAATTAGGTGAAAATGGTGCAAGTAAGCAAGAAGCTGCTACCAGCACAAGACCTACCATAAACATTCGTTTCGCACCAAACATATCACTCAATTTCCCCATGACCGGTTGTCCCACCGCACTAGCTAAATAAAAGATAGAAATCAACCATGTTGCATCCGCAAAGGTCAACTCAAATTCCATCTGCAAACGGGTTAACGCAACGGAAATCATCGAAGAATTTAATGGATTTAGCATAGTACCCAAGCCGATTGTAAGCACGAATATCCAAGATGAATTTCTCCACTTTTCTAACATTTCATCACCTAACTAAATTGTATGTCTAATCTAAAGCATATTGTTAAGGTTACCCTTCCAATACTTTCACATACACCGTTCTTCTCCTCGGACCATCAAACTCACAAAAATATACACTTTGCCATGTACCAAGAATAAGTTTGCCATCCGATATAATCAATGTTTCATTTGCACCGATAACCGATGATTTCATGTGGCCATCTGAGTTCCCTTCCATATGTACATATTCCCTTTTGTTCGGAAAGGTTTGATTTAGACCAACACTTAAATCTCGTTTCACATCTGGGTCAGCATTTTCATTGATCGTTATGGCTGCTGTGGTATGAGGACAATATACAACCATGAGACCATCTTTCACTCCACTTTTCATTAGGGCATCCTCTAAGTATGGGTCTAACTCGGTGAAACTTTGCTTTTCATAGGTTGAAATTTGATATTGAAATAAAGTTTGGCTCACGTATATCAACTCCTAACCTTAATCCTTTTTGTTCCAATTATAAAGAAAGAAGCTACTTTTTCCTAACGAAAAAGCAACCTCTTTCTTAAACACGTTTTCGAAATCGATCTGGAATCGATTCTTTCCATCTATCCTTCAACCAATCTTTACGTATAGTTGTCCAGTCTTTGTAACTGTTTAAGCTGTGAATTCTCCAATACATTGGCGGATGGGGAAGAAATTGAAATTCTAAGAAGCGCCATCCCCAAGTGTCTCTTTCAACGCCACTCTTCTTTGCAGTTGGCATTTGTTGATTAGAAAATTGATATTCCATTGATTTATCTACATCTTTTTCCTGATTTATCGTCAAATCAATTAATCCTTGCGCTAACTGCCTACGTCCATTCGGCAGCAAGCCCGCACCTAAATAATCCGCACGTACTTCAGTCCATTGTGACACAAAGGATAGGAGCAAAGGAAAGGCAAACATGATACCATACACAATGACAAATAATAGGACACCATGATTTTCTGCAAGCCACTTTAATTCATCAAACAAAAAATATACAACAGTTGCTAGCATCCCAATGTAAAGTAATCTTGTTAACTGTATAGTTAAAACATCTCGTTTCTTAACATGGACTGCTTCATGAGCTAATATCGCATCCACCGAATCAGATGGTAGCTGCAAAGTAGCAGATGTTAAAATAACGGTTCCACTTCCAATATTCATTCCTGTAGCCAGACCATTATAAATGGGAGACTCCGAGATATATAGTTTGGCATTTGGAATTCCTGCTTTTGCAAAGATTTTTTTTGCTCTTTCGTATAAATCACCATCTAATACAGGAATGGCATCTGAACCTGCTCGTAATACCTTATCCGATACATAAAGATTCAACAGCCACCAACCTACAATAGTTATAATCATAGCTACTATTGGAACATCTAGCCATATAAGAAGTAATAGTAAGCCTGTATAGCCTGAGATACCCTTTATGGTTATCGCAAAATACCCTTTCCAAAATAGACGTTTCAAATTAGAGGAATGCCATAACGGAAGAACCTTTTTCTCCTCTTCCAAATTCGCTGTTGGTAAAAAGGCTCGTAATTGGTGACTCCACTTTTCTACCTCTATTGGTGTTAAATAAAGAATTTCTCCAGGAAAAGTAAGTTTAAGTACTTTTTGAAAGGATTGTGTAAAATCTAAGTTAGAAGACAAAAAAGAAAACATCGGATGCAATTTAAGAAGGTCTACAGAAGTCTCGACCGTCACATCCTTTACGTCATGCAATGGATAATCTCTTGATTGAAACCGAGAAACGATAACGATACGCTCGTCTTTTGGAATAAAATAAATGCTCGTTGTTCCAAAATTCCCCAATCGTATGATCGATTGAACAACAATCGAAATAAGCATAAATCCAATAAAAAGTTTTATTACTGCATATGTTTCGGGTCCAAACAGTAAAAAGGAAATGGCTCCAAATGAGACAAACAAAGTAATAGTATAATCCATAAGGAGCCGCTTCATTTCACGCTTTTGTTTTATTTCAACATATTCTACAGTAGCTAAAAATCCCATTATCTCTTGGCGCTTGATACGTTTCCCTCGTTCAAATAGTTGTGCAAACTCTGCATAGCTTGCAGCCCCTAGTGAAATTAGTAACATCGCTTCGCCAAAAGAATAGGAAACAAATAAATAAATAGTTACACCAATAACAATAGCTACTTCCACTATAAGATTGATCTTTTTTGGTAGGATGCCCGATAGGATACCTAATGAGATACCGAGAAAAAGGATTGTTCCTATTACTAAGAAGTTAGGTACCACTCGGACCACCACGAATTTCTAGTACATTACTCATTTATTTTACTAGCCTCCACCATGCTTTCAGCTAAATGCTGAAAACGCTCAAGAGATAGCTCTGTGTCTGAAAACACAACGGAATAATTTAGACCTTCCTCCTGCCAAGTTAAGGATCGGAAATCATTCATTTCCATGTACAGCGCTTGTTGACCTCGGATTGTTATGTCTTCCTCATCCGCAAAAGTAGCTTCGATCTTTTCATCTGATGGAAATACGGTTATGAAAAAGTATGGGAATCCATCCTTTTCATATTCGATATTTATTTCCGTTCGATTTAGCTCCCCTTTGAGCTCTAATTGCTCTATTCTAGCAATAGTTAGTCCTTCTATCTCTGGAAGAACAAAAAAGGACTTCCCAATACTCTTTACCGCTTCCTCCAACGTAACCTCCGTTGCTTGTTGCAAGTCATCCATACTTTCTATCGTTACATCTGATGGTAGCTCTATCGTAAACGTCTCCGATGTAAACTTCGGATTGAATTCCAACTTCGTATATTCGTAATCTGTTTTTATATCACCTGAGGTCGAAATCATCTTTAAGACCATCCAATTTTCTTTATCAATCCATACCTCTATATCCCCTAACAGGTTTGCTTTGTCTTTGGCCTTTGCAATAAGATGATAGGTCTTCCTACCAGCTACTTCCTGATCTTCACCTTCAGTAAGGTCATGAGTATCACGAATAACCTTAAGTAATGACTCCGCCTGTTCTTTCGGGGACATTTGATTCATTGAAAGTAATTCTGCATCTTCTATTGTAAATGCGGTATTTGTCTTAGGCGTATAGGTGGTAAGCTTTTTTCCATCGTTTAACGCAATGCTTTTGTCCTCTCCTTCACTTGTTTCCGCTTTACGATGACCTTGTTCATTAACCCATTCTTTCAGCTGAATTGTATCGATAACTTCGTCCTTTTCATACATTTTAATAGTTGCTTCACCGTAATACTCTAATGTCGCTTGAGGCTCTTCTAGTGCATTTGTTAAAACTTGTTCGGGCATAAATTGATTCTCACCCGCAGTAGAACCACAGCCGTATAGACTTAAAGAAACAATACTAGCAGCAACATATCCAAACCATTTATTTTTCATCATCCATAACCTCCTTTTTAGGTAACTTGCAAACGACACATGTACCAATATTTATTTCTGAAAGGAAATTCACTTCGCCTCCGTGTTTTTCCACGATTTGCTTCGTAATGCTCAAGCCCAATCCAGTACCTCTTGCATCTTTTTTACTTCTCGCCTGATCGGCTTGATACAATGGATCAAAAATATGATTCCATTTCTCTCTTTCAATACCCACACCTTCGTTTTGAACGATGAGATACACACAATCCTTATGCGTGAAGTCGCAATATTTTTGCACAAAAGGAAACAACCAACTAGGCAATTCTTGATCATTGGAAACTGCACCTATTGAAATATGGCCGTCCAGTTTTGTATGTTGAATCGCATTGCTCATTAAGTTGTCCGCCACTCGAATCATTTGTTTTGGATTCACCTGGTACTTGCCATCCACATTCGAATAGGTCCGAAGCTTAATGTTTTTCTCCTGGCAAATTGGCTCATAACCAGAAACCAGCATCTCAAAAAACTCATTCCCATCCACTTCTACACGTTTCATTTCGTAGGTAGGAGATTGTAGAAGAGTGTACATTAATAAATCATCTAACATTTGCTTCATAAAATTTGCCTTTTCCACAATTGTATTTCGATAATCTTCTCTTTCTATAGGTGACATCTTCTCTTCCGTCGCCAATGCTTCTGCATAGGCACGAATGGATGTAAGTGGTGTTTTTAGATCATGGGAAATTGCTGCAATCATATAAGCTTTTTCCTCTTGTTCTTTCGCTATTTTTTCTCTTGCTGCTTTAATTTGTTGTTGCATTCGGTAAAAATGGCTAGTCAGTTCCCCAATTTCATCTTTTTTCAGCGGAATTTCTTCTACAAATGCATCATTCGCAAATGCTGTCATTTGATCTCTTAGATAATCCAGCCTTTTGTTTAATTTCCGATTCACAAAATAAACAACAACACTATAAATGGAAATAAACAATACACCAAATAAACCGATGGTAATCCAGCTTCTACTCGAAACTTCCTCTACCCATTTATCTCTAGCAATTTCAACTTTAAAGAACCCGACAATTTCATTCTTATTCCATACTGGTTGCTTATAGGTATAAGAACGATAGCCTCGGTTTAGTTTGTATAAATCCTCATATAACTGCTCTTTATTAGGCACATACTGCTGAATTGGGCTAGAGGAAAATAACGTAATACCATCATCGTTGTATAGAAAGATAGAAACCTGTGCGTCCATTAAATCTTCTAAGTGAGACCGGTCCTCCCTTGCTTGGTAAAGACTAGGGTCATCTAAAATCGAAATGATTGGTTGTACCTTTGTCCAGGTTTGCAAATGCTCCGACACATTTTGGTCATTATGATACGAATTAATCCATGCAAAAAGTAAATAAGCTGCAGCTAAAGGAAGAATCATGACAATAAAGTAAGAAAGCAACAACCATGTTTTCAATTTCATCGTATTTCACCAACAAACTGGTACCCTTTCCCCCAAACCGTCTGGATATAATAAGGCTGTTTTACAGGATCCTTTAATTTTTCCCGAATGGATTTTATATGGACGGTAACCGTATGTAAACCCTCCGCATCCGCTTGCTTCCAAACATGTTGATACAGATCACTCTTTGTAAAAACTTGATTTGGATTTTGAGCCAATACTTTTAAGAGATCAAATTCTTTTGTTGTAAGATATACTTCCGTTCCATCGATAAGTGCTTTATTTTGGTCCCAGTTGATGGTTAAACCATTCGTATAGTTTGTCATTTGGTTCAGTTCCGGTACACCTTTGTACCTTCGCCATCTTCTGAGAAGGGATTCAACCCTTGCTTTTAGCTCTACTAAACTAAAGGGCTTAGCAAGATAGTCATCTGCACCTAAATTAAGACCGGCAACTTTATCTTCATCCTCTTTTTTAGCACTGATAATCATGATTGGAACATCACTTTTCCAGCGAATATTTTTACATAGAGTGAAACCATCCATTTCAGGAAGCATTAAATCGACCAAGACAAGGTCGTAGGATTGAGATTGAAAATCCTCTAAACCTTCTAAACCAGTTGTTGCCCATGTAACTAAGTAACCATCACGGATGAATGTATCCTGAATAACCCGGGCAATTTCAGGATCATCCTCTACGAGTAATAATTGCATATCCATCTGCTTCGATTCCTCCTAAATTGAATGTATCATAGCAAAATCCCACATTTACGTACTTTATCCTTTTTTTATAATTATACAGGATGGCTTCTATAGGTAGGGCTACAGAACCGAAATTCCCCTCTTAATCAACTATTGCATTTTTTCGAATAGACTACTATATGGACTAAAAGTTAAAGAGCATACACAACCAAACTGTTAATTTGCAAAATTATCTGAAAAGTGTCTTAATATTACTATAGGGATAATGGAGAACATGAATTGCATAACGTTAAAGGAGTAGGTTCTGATGGATGATCTATTATTTCGAAAGACCATGGGGAAGTTTGCAACTGGGATTACAGTCGTTACGAGTACGCATAACAATGAGGTACGAGGAATGACTGTCAATGCCTTTATGTCCGTTTCGTTACATCCTAGGTTAATAGTTGTTTCGATCGATGAAAAAGCTTCGATGTATGAACGATTACAAAGCACAAAACAATTTGGTGTGAGCATATTAAATGAAAAACAGAAGGATATGTCGATGATTTTTGCTAAGCAAAAAAATACGGATAGAGAAATAGATTTTGATTATTTAGATGGTGTTCCTGTTTTAAAGAATTCTCTAGCTACACTTGCCTGTCGAGTTTATGATCAGGTGAAGGCTGGTGATCATATGCTGCTAATTGGGCAAGTAACAGACCTTCAGGTGAATGAGCATGAGGAGGAACCAATTATTTACTACAGTAGTAAATATCGAGAGCTGAAGTAGTGCTAGTCTAATTTTTTGTATATTCCTCTCGCTCATTTGATTAATGATGAGTGCTTGTATGTGCTGCGGCAAAATACTTCGCTTTCCTGGGGCACGGTCAAAGCCTCCTCGCGGAAAAGCACCGCTGCGGGGTCGCTGGTCCCCTAGGAGGCTTTGGTTGATTCGTTCCTCAATTACTCTATAATTCATTTGAGATTCGTAAATACACAACTGTAGGTGAATGAAGAGACATAGATCAGACACTAATACAAAACTACCCTGGAAGGCTCAGTACTCTATCCACGGCGTTGTATTTCCTCACAACTCCAGGTTTTTATTCATCAACAATTAAATGAGCGAGAGCAACATTAGAATTGGGTACGAAACTTCTTTTTATAGTATCGATTACGCTCCACAACCTTACACCCGTTGTTTTCAAAGGTTTTGAGCATTGGTATGTTTTTCCTGCTGGTGCTACCGATATAATAGGTGGCTTTAAATGTGTTTTTTAGCAGTTGCAATGCATCCTGGTGCAGTTGTTTACTCTTTCCTTTACCTCTTTCCGTCTGGAGAATTCCAAAGTAAAACAGTCTTCCTTCCTCAATTGTTCCTGGCTCGATATGAGGCAGTATAACGCCAATCGGATTATCCTTTTCAAATGCAACAAGGCAGGATCTCTTATAATGTTGCCCTAGCTCTACCTCTACACTTTTCATTTGACCCTCCACATTCAAGGATGAAGAAGCGTTCCATGATTGATACATACAATTCTCCCACATTGTTACAAACATATCCCGTTTCAGTTCATAAAGGGACTTATATTGAAAATGCAATGGATCGTTTGACAGATGTTCTAAGTCTTTATAGACCATGACGGTTTCATCATGTAAGACAAACGCTTGACTAAGAAGCTCCTGATCCACTTGATTTGAAAACTTGTCATCGATAAGTATATGGACATTATTATACTTTCTCATGCTTGTATCCTCTCTTAAGCACTTTAAAAAGAGAAGTACTTCTTCCTCACTAAGTTCTTTCGTATTTTCAATCGTAATAAAATCATAGCCTTTTATCCATTTTACTTTTTCGTATAAATAGTCCCGTTTATGTTGTTCTACCATTATTACTCCCTACTTTAAGCAATCATTTAATATATTGGTAAGCTTTTCTTTTACATCATCATCCGTCACAAACACACGAACGGGAAAGCCTCGAGTCTCCACATATAATTCAAACTTATCATTCACTTCTTGAGAATAGCCATAAAACTTATTATGTATATCGACTTTTTTCCATTTAAGAGACTTTACGTTTTTCCACTTTATAAATCTACTTCCACTAATGATTCCATCATGAGTAACAGCAAATAAATTTAAGTATTCAGACGCGTTTACAGTTGGCACGAGTAAAGGAAGAAAGTAATACCATTCCATCTTAAAAACAAACAACCCGAGTAAATAGATTAGAATTAAAGCCGTCCATAGAACTATATTAATTATTATTCCTGCCTTTTGCTCCCTATACGTTGGTGCTTTTATTATTTTTTCGGGATACTTTCTTATCGAAGCATTCTCTTCCTCACTAGACGGTAGAAGGGCCGGTTTCTTAAGCTTCCCCATCGTTAGGAGGAATTGATAGCCTTTAAAAAGAAGGAAGAAAAAAAGTAGAACACTCATAACTAGATTTAGCAAAATTCTATTCCCTCCTCGTAACCATTTATCTACTGCCATTTTAACAAAGTACAGTGGGTTATACTATTAGAAGATTAAATAGATTAATACTCCGACTTCATTAAAAGCGAAAACCTAGATTTATAACAGGACGTTCGTACTATTTTATAAATCCACTTATCCAGTTAGAGGATTTATGATCCGTTTACCGAATAAACATGAAACATAACGGTTTACGATATTGATTTTAAAATGAGGTGGTATACGTATGGATATAACAAATGTAGTAAAAGAAGGAATGGCAAATATATTTAAAGGAAAAGAAGGGGTAGGGGGAAAACTTTATTTAACGACGGATAAGGTGATTCATAAAGCCCATAAAATGAATGTTCAGCGGGGAACAGTCGAAATTAACTTAGAAGATATTGAATCTATTGATGTGTACAATAATAAGGTATTAGGGCTTCCTATTAAAAATGGGTTGCAGATTAAAGACAAATCTGGAAGTGTTTATAAATTTGTCGTGTACAAAAGGGAAGAATGGGTCCAAGCTATTGAGGAGCAGTTACGCATGTAATATCTCCTTAATTAAAAGGAACATAGTACTTGGCAAAAAAAAGAAGAGACTGGGCATAACGAAACAGTTTGAATAAAAGGCGAATAATGAACTGAAATAGCGAAGTGTATGGGTCTGCGTAAAATCTTGTGTAAGTAATATTCGACAATCTTCTCAAGGCAAGAAATAATAGGTATGAAAAAATACAATCTGGCAACAATATAATTGCCTTTTACCATAAAACAGGATAGGGCAATG
>NZ_OEQK01000008.1 GCF_900240405.1 Salirhabdus sp. Marseille-P4669 | reverse complement strand
AGGAAGGCAACCCGGGGAACTGAAACATCTAAGTACCCGGAGGAAGAGAAAGCAAATGCGATTTCCTGAGTAGCGGCGAGCGAAACGGAAACAGCCCAAACCAGAAGGCTTGCCTTCTGGGGTTGTAGGACACTCCACACGGAGTTACAAAGAAACAAGGTAAATGAAGCGGTCTGGAAAGGCCAGCCGAAGAAGGTAACAGCCCTGTAGTTGAAACCTTGTTTCCTCCGGAGTGTATCCTGAGTACGGCGGAACACGTGAAATTCCGTCGGAATCCGGGAGGACCATCTCCCAAGGCTAAATACTACCTAGTGACCGATAGTGAACCAGTACCGTGAGGGAAAGGTGAAAAGCACCCCGGAAGGGGAGTGAAAGAGAACCTGAAACCGTGTGCTTACAAGTAGTCGGAGCGCGTTAATGCGTGACGGCGTGCCTTTTGTAGAATGAACCGGCGAGTTACGATCCCATGCAAGGTTAAGTGGAAGACACGGAGCCATAGCGAAAGCGAGTCTGAACAGGGCGATTATAGTATGTGGTCGTAGACCCGAAACCGTGTGATCTACCCATGTCCAGGGTGAAGGTAAGGTAACACTTACTGGAGGCCCGAACCCACGCACGTTGAAAAGTGCGGGGATGAGGTGTGGGTAGCGGTGAAATGCCAATCGAACACGGAGATAGCTGGTTCTCTCCGAAATAGCTTTAGGGCTAGCCTCAAGTATTCGAGTCTTGGAGGTAGAGCACTGATTGGACTAGGGGCCCTCATCGGGTTACCGAATTCAGTCAAACTCCGAATGCCAATGACTTAGACTTGGGAGTCAGACTGCGGGTGATAAGGTTCGTAGTCGAGAGGGAAACAGCCCAGACCGCCAGCTAAGGTCCCAAAGTATACGTTAAGTGGAAAAGGATGTGGAGTTGCCCAGACAACCAGGATGTTGGCTTAGAAGCAGCCACCATTTAAAGAGTGCGTAATAGCTCACTGGTCGAGTGACTCTGCGCCGAAAATGTACCGGGGCTAAACGTATCACCGAAGCTGCGGATTGTACCGTAGGTACAATGGTAGGAGAGCGTTCTAAGTGCAGTGAAGTCAGATCGTAAGAACTGGTGGAGCGCTTAGAAGTGAGAATGCCGGTATGAGTAGCGAAAGACAAGTGAGAATCTTGTCCACCGAAAGCCTAAGGTTTCCTGAGGAAGGCTCGTCCGCTCAGGGTTAGTCGGGACCTAAGCCGAGGCCGAAAGGCGTAGGCGATGGATAACAGGTTGATATTCCTGTACCACCTTTCATCTGTTTGAGCAATGGGGTGACGCAGTAGGATAAGGAAAGCGTGCGACTGGAAGTGCACGTCTAAGCAGTGAGAGTGGTGTGTAGGCAAATCCGCACACCGTGAAGCTCAAGCTGTGATGGGGAGGTCAAATGCGACCGAAGTTCCTGATTTCACACTGCCAAGAAAAGCCTCTAGTTAGGGTGAAGGTGCCCGTACCGTAAACCGACACAGGTAGGCGAGGAGAGAATCCTAAGGTGAGCGGGATAACTCTCGTTAAGGAACTCGGCAAAATGACCCCGTAACTTCGGGAGAAGGGGTGCTCGTTCATAGTAATGGATGAGCCGCAGTGAAAAGGCCCAAGCGACTGTTTATCAAAAACACAGGTCTCTGCGAAGCCGTAAGGCGAAGTATAGGGGCTGACACCTGCCCGGTGCTGGAAGGTTAAGGGGATGGGTTAGCACTTCGGTGCGAAGCTTTGAACCGAAGCCCCAGTAAACGGCGGCCGTAACTATAACGGTCCTAAGGTAGCGAAATTCCTTGTCGGGTAAGTTCCGACCCGCACGAAAGGTGCAACGACTTGGGCACTGTCTCAACGAGAGACCCGGTGAAATTATACTATGCGTGAAGATGCGCATTACCCGCGACAGGACGGAAAGACCCCGTGGAGCTTTACTGCAACCTGATATTGAATGTTGGTACAGCTTGTACAGGATAGGTGGGAGCCTTGGATGCGTGAGCGCTAGCTTACGTGGAGGCATCGGTGGGATACCACCCTGGCTGTACGGACATTCTAACCCTGGACCGTAATCCGGTTCGGAGACAGTGTCAGGTGGGCAGTTTGACTGGGGCGGTCGCCTCCTAAAGAGTAACGGAGGCGCCCAAAGGTTCCCTCAGAATGGTTGGAAATCATTCGTAGAGTGTAAAGGCAGAAGGGAGCTTGACTGCGAGACCTACAAGTCGAGCAGGGACGAAAGTCGGGCTTAGTGATCCGGCGGTGCCGTATGGAAGGGCCGTCGCTCAACGGATAAAAGCTACCCCGGGGATAACAGGCTTATCTCCCCCAAGAGTCCACATCGACGGGGAGGTTTGGCACCTCGATGTCGGCTCATCGCATCCTGGGGCTGTAGTCGGTCCCAAGGGTTGGGCTGTTCGCCCATTAAAGCGGTACGCGAGCTGGGTTCAGAACGTCGTGAGACAGTTCGGTCCCTATCCGTCGTGGGCGTTGGAAATTTGAGAGGAGCTGTCCTTAGTACGAGAGGACCGGGATGGACACACCGCTGGTGTACCAGTTGTTCCGCCAGGGGCATAGCTGGGTAGCTACGTGTGGAAGGGATAAGTGCTGAAAGCATCTAAGCATGAAGCCCCCCTCAAGATGAGATTTCCCATCATTTTAAATGAGTAAGATTCCTCAGAGACGATGAGGTAGATAGGTCCGAGGTGGAAGCATGGTGACATGTGCAGCTGACGGATACTAATCAATCGAGGACTTAACTAAATTTTTAAATCATGCTGATTCTTAATCTTATCTAGTTTTGAAGGTGTTATTTCAAAAAACACTTGATTTTTTATAAAAACAAGATATAATATTTCTTGTCACTGAATTTTTAAGCAAGCTGGTCTAGTGGTGATGGCGAAGAGGTCACACCTGTTCCCATTCCGAACACAGAAGTTAAGCTCTTCAGCGCCGATGGTAGTTGGGGTGTTTCCCCTGCGAGAGTAGGACATCGCTAGGCTAGTAAGTTATCACTCCAGCTCAGTGTGGTATGGTATTATTATTATTCCACCGTAGCTCAGTGGTAGAGCAATCGGCTGTTAACCGATCGGTCGTAGGTTCGAATCCTACCGGTGGAGCCATTGGAGAGCTGTCCGAGTGGTCGAAGGAGCACGATTGGAAATCGTGTAGGCTGCTACAGCGGTCTCGAGGGTTCGAATCCCTCGCTCTCCGCCATTATCTTACTTATATTGGCCCGTTGGTCAAGTGGTTAAGACACCGCCCTTTCACGGCGGTAACACGGGTTCGAATCCCGTACGGGTCACCACTATTTCTTACATGGTTTAATGAAATTCCCAGGAGGATTAGCTCAGCTGGGAGAGCACCTGCCTTACAAGCAGGGGGTCGGCGGTTCGAGCCCGTCATCCTCCACCATATTTAACTTCATATAGCATTGGCTAAAAGTAGCTTAATGTATTATCGCGGGGTGGAGCAGTCTGGTAGCTCGTCGGGCTCATAACCCGAAGGTCGCAGGTTCAAATCCTGCCCCCGCAACCAAAATTATTACCGCACTACGTTGAACTACTCCGTAGGAAGGTAATATAAGAAGTGCTTTAGTGCAACCAAAATTATTTGGTCCGGTAGTTCAGTTGGTTAGAATGCCTGCCTGTCACGCAGGAGGTCGCGGGTTCGAGTCCCGTCCGGACCGCCATTTACAATTACATACTTAATATGAGAGAAAGTTTGATCATATTACATAGTGGCTCGGTAGCTCAGTCGGTAGAGCAACGGACTGAAAATCCGTGTGTCGGCGGTTCGATTCCGTCCCGAGCCACCATTTTTGCCGGTCTAGCTCAATTGGTAGAGCAACTGACTTGTAATCAGTAGGTTGGGGGTTCAAGTCCTCTGGCCGGCACCATTGCTTTTTATGGAGGGGTAGCGAAGTGGCTAAACGCGGCGGACTGTAAATCCGCTCCCTCAGGGTTCGGCGGTTCGAATCCGTCCCCCTCCACCATCTAAATATTGTAGTAGGGGTATAGTTTAATGGTAAAACGAAGGTCTCCAAAACCTTTGATGTGGGTTCGATTCCTACTACCCCTGCCATTTTCTATTTAAAGAAAATTTTATGGCGGTTGTGGCGAAGGGGTTAACGCACCGGATTGTGGCTCCGGCACTCGTGGGTTCGATTCCCATCAATCGCCCTTCTCTTATTGGGCCATAGCCAAGCGGTAAGGCAACGGGTTTTGGTCTCGTGATGCCTAGGTTCGAATCCTAGTGGCCCAGCCAATTATCGCGGAAGTAGTTCAGTGGTAGAACACCACCTTGCCAAGGTGGGGGTCGCGGGTTCGAATCCCGTCTTCCGCTCCAGAATATAATATTAGTAAGAACGGCGCCATAGCCAAGTGGTAAGGCAGAGGTCTGCAAAACCTTTATCACCGGTTCGAATCCGGTTGGCGCCTCCATGATTATTTGCCGGTGTGGCGGAATTGGCAGACGCGCACGACTCAAAATCGTGTTCCGTGAGGAGTGTCGGTTCGAACCCGACCACCGGTATTTCAAAGACTAAAGAATCCTATTAAATCAATGCTTAGAGCAATTTTCTGAGTATTGATTTTTTTTACTTTATTGGAATAAAGTGAATTGCTAATCGTGTGGACAACAACATTCGGTTTTTAGTGCCTAAATATACTTCTTAAAGGAGATAACAGAATTATGGCACCAAGAAAAAAACGGATTGTAACAGAGGACCCAGAAGAAAAAACAGTAAAAGAATTATATGATGACTTTCAGCTTGAAAACAAAATAAAAAATTTATCGGAGATGACAATAAGGTTTTACGATCAAAATTTAATTCATTTATTTAGATACTTTAAAGATGAAAGTATTGAGTTAGTTAAGGACATAGATAAAAAGGTCGTTGAGCATTACATCATTTTCCTCGGTAATAAGGAATTAAAAGATAATACAATTAATACTTATTTAAGAGCAGCAAGGTCATTCCTTTATTTTGGAATGAGAGAACATTATATTGATAAGTTCGATATCCAGTTAATTAAAGCAAATAAGCAGCAAAAAGAACCATATACTGAGGAAGAAATTAAAAAATTAATTAAGAAGCCTAACTTGCGTAGCTGTGGTTTTATTGAGCATCGCAGTTGGGTAATGGTTAATTATTTACTAGAAACAGGGAATCGATTAAATACAATATTGAACCTATACGTAAGGGATATTGATCTTGAAAACGGTATGGTAATACTAAATACAACTAAAAATCGAAAAGCACAATTCAATCCCATTAGTGAAAATCTTGTTAAGATATTAACTGAATATATCCGAATGTATGATCTAAAAGAAAATGAATATCTTTTCATAAATGAATATGGGGAGCAATTAACCAGGAACTCTGTTCAACATGCTATAGCACGTTATAACAAAAAAAGAGGAGTAGAAAAAACATCTATTCATGCTTTTAGGCATACCTTTGCAAAACACTATGTTACTAGTGGTGGTGACGCTTTTAAGCTACAGCGATTACTAGGTCACTCGTCTTTAGATGTAACATTAAATTATGTTAATTTGTATGGTAAGGATTTAAAGGAAGGCTTTGACAAACATAGTATTTTAGCTTGTTTTACAGAGAAGCCAAGAAAGAATAGAGGTAAAAGGAATTTATAATATTAAGAAGGACTTGGATTAGACCAAGTCCTTTAATTTACCATTTTATAAAAAAATATTTTAATTATTAGACTATTATTGGGTATATTTTGATAATAAATAATTAAATTGTATTTTTACATTTATATTGAAGGTATTTAAAACATGCACAACAAATTAATATACATAGTTAGTTCTTATTATATTGAGATATATTTTGAAAAGAAATAGTGGGAGGGATATATTCACTCATGTCCAATAGTGATATTGAAAAAATACAAAGTATACATCTAAGTGCCATGGATAAAAAATGGAGAGATCAATTAGATAATGGTTGGTTAGGGCTACCTATCGGTTTGGAAGGTATTGATGATGTATTTTGGGCTAGGAATTATTATTTTTTAGCTTTTAAATATTATGTTCCAAGAGCAATTATGGATTTAGAAAAGCTGCTTACAACTTACTCAGAACTTTTAGATGAAATGAGAAAAAAGGGGGTACTACCAGTTAATAAATATGTCTGGAATCTACTAGAGATACACTTGTATTTTAAAAAACATAGCTCTTTAATTACTAGGAGTTTTCTGGACGATTTATCAACATGGTGTTTAAAATATAATTTTGATTTAGAAAAAGAAAAATGGATAATAGACGAAATACCAAAGGTTCTATCAAGTTGGCTTAAAAATAGCGAACATAGAGCAAACAAAACTTTTATGTATAAGGCAAATTATGGGTTTGATAAGATAGAGATAGAATCGAAAATTTATAATGAATTCAAACTAGAAACTGCATTTACGCCCAAACTACCGATTACCCACTATACGTTAGAACAATATCTAGATTTGGCCACTAAGCATTATAAAATGGTAATAGGTAAGATGATGAATAATGGATATAAAATCGTAAGAAACAAAATTAATTTTGAACATTTTATTTGGTTAGTATTATACAAAAATAAGAAGTACAGTTATAAAGATGTTGCGTATGCATGTAATGTTGCTCTTAATGAGAATAGTGCAGCCAATATTATTGGTAGGCCAATAAAGAAATTATCAAAAACAACGGGATTAATAATAAATAAAGCTTCCAGAGGAAGACCAAGTAACACATAATATAATTTTAGAATTGGACACTTTCAAAGTTGTTGAAAGTGTCCTTTTTATTATTTTTAATGAGAATTATTATGTTTATAGGAGGTGATTTTAGTATGAAAAAACTACTCAATCCAGAGCAAGTTGCAAACGTATTAGGTATACCAATTCAAAGGTTTTATTATCTAGCACGTGAAGAGTTAATTCCTGTTGTTCGAATAGGTAAATTGATTCGAGTTGATGAAGATGAGCTTAAAAAGTGGATCATGGAAGGAGGTAAGCGAGTTGGAGAATTTCCAAAGAAAAAATAATGAGGAATTGTATTATGCATATTTGAAATTAAATCTAAAATTCGACGAATTAATTGCAAAAGGTAGAGCCATTGATTTTAGAAATGAGAGTAAGGAAAATAAGTACGATAAGATAATAAAGGCACATAATGAAGCTTACATTGAGAAATCATTACTAAATTCGAAAATTTCGACGGTGTTTCGAAATTACGTGACATGAAAAAACATTGATTTATCAGTTATTTCAACTAGAAAATTCGAAAATTCGAAAATTCGAACGTTGAAATAACATAATTAAGATAGAAAGGAGATACGTGTGAAATATAACCTTGATGACATTAAACGTACCTTAAACATTTGTACTCTTGAACACCAGGTATATGAATTACGTCTATTTAGTGTAAAAGGTAAAGGAACGATCTCCGGATATTTTGACAATATGGACAAGCTTGCAGAAGTTTGTGCCTATTGGAGTGGAAAATGTCCTGGTGTATATATCACGTTAAATCCTGTTAACCCTGCTTTACTAGGAAGGGCTAACAACAAGATTATACATTTTGCAAAAAGTACAACTAATGATAATGAAATATTATCTCTTGAGTGGTTATATATCGACATTGACCCAGTACGTCCATCCGGAATTAGTTCTAGCAATGAAGAAAAAGAAATGGCATACACGAGAGCAAGACAAGTTTACAAGTATCTTAAAGATATTGGTTTCCCAGATTGCATTGTTGCAGATAGTGGAAATGGTTATCACCTTAAATACAGAATTAAGTTACCAAATGATACCGAATCAAGACAATTACTAAATAGGTTCCTTAGTGCTTTAGATTTGAAATTTAGTAATGAAGCGGTCGAAATAGATACTACAACCTCTAACCCTTCAAGGATATCTAAAGTATACGGCACTATGTCTTGTAAGGGAGATCACACAAAAGAAAGACCCCATCGCTTAAATAAAATTTTACATGTGCCTGAAGAGTTTATAGGTGTAGATAGGGAGCTTATAGAATCAGTCGCTAACCTATTACCTCGACAAGCTCCACACAAGTATGAATCTAGCCATAAAGCTTCATATACAATTAATGATGTAGGAGAATGGCTAAATCAAAAAGGAATCAAGGTAAAGTCAGTAGGGCAATGGCAAGGTGGTAGGAAGTACTTGCTTGATCAGTGTGTTTGGGACCCTTCTCACACGGATAATTCAGCTATTGTTGTCCAGTTTCCAGATGGAAAGATTATCGCTATGTGTCAGCATAATTCATGTAAAGGTAAGGGATTTAAGGACTTTAGAGACACTGTAGAACCAGGTTGGAGAGAACATGCAAGGAAATCTATTAACCTACCTGATGACAGTGAAGAAGCAACGTTTGTGTATAGTTATCCAGAACCATTAGAAGAATATGCTTTCCATGGTCTAGCGGGTGACATAGTTAAGGCAATTGAACCACACACTGAAGGTGATATAGCTGCTTTATTAGTAAACTTCCTTACCTTATTTGGAAATATTATTGGGAACCAAGCACATAAGCTTGTAGAAGCAAATGAGCACCCTGGACGGCTATTTGCAGTACTAGTTGGAGATTCATCTGTTGGGCGTAAAGGAACGTCATGGGGGCACATAAAACGCCTATTTGAAATGGCTGATATGGGATACGTGAAGAATAACGTCAAATCCGGTTTATCAAGTGGAGAAGGGCTTGTTTATCACGTTCGTGATCCAATTTATAAATACAAGGAAAAGACAAAAGAAGATGGTGAAGTAATTGGTGAAGAAGTCCTTGAAGATGAAGGTGTGAAAGATAAGCGTTTGTTAGTAGTTGAATCAGAATTTGCTTCTATATTGAAGGTAGCTAAACGAGAAGGTAATACTATAACAGAAGTCATTCGGCAAATGTGGGACAACGGTTCCGTACAAACATTAACAAAGAACAGCCCGGTCAAAACAACAAATGCTCATGTAAGTATTTTAGGTCATATAACAAAACATGAGCTTACCAAAAACTTAAAAAGTACAGAAATGGCTAATGGATTTGCAAATAGATTTCTTTTTATATGTACCAGAAGATCGAAGCTATTAGCTTTTGGCGGTAATATTGAACAAGTAGATTTTAGTCCATTGATAATCCAATTAAATGAAGCGATTTCCTTTGGAAGAACTGTAGGAAGAATTGAATTTGATGATGAATCAAAAAAAATATGGGTTAATGTATATGAACCTCTAACATCACCCAATAACATATCACCTTTAATTAATAATATCATAAGCAGAATGGCACCTCAAGTACTACGAATAGCACTAATCTACGCAATTTTGGATTGTTCAACTAAGATAAAACAACCTCATTTAATGGCAGCACTTTCCATAGCTAAATACAGCATAGCTTCGTGTGAATACATTTTCGGTAATAATGTTGACGAAAGCATAAGTGACAAAGTATATCGACATATCAAACAACATAGAAAAGAAGGTTTAACACGTTCCGAGCTTTATGACTTGTTTGGTAGAAAGGTAAAAAGCGAAGAATTAAATCCAGCCCTCGCTTCTCTAATAGAAAAGGGGGTGGTGTATGAACATAAAGAGGGTAAGAAGAAAACCTATTACCCTGTTAAGTAGCGAATTTTCGAATTTGCGAATTTAGTAGGTTAGTAGTTATAGCACCAGGGGTTCACCATGATTTACAAATTCGAACCCCTTGCGAATTTTTCGAATTTAGAGGTGATAGAATTGAACCTCATTGAGCTTGCATTACAAGGGGTAGAACAAAATGAGTCACAAAGAAAACCTAAGCCTTTGGTAAAAAGTAAAGGTAACCAATCTAATGTTTCTAAGGGAGGGTTAAGCTTCGGAAATGAAAAGGATAACTTAGCCTATCAATCAGGTTGGCTGGTTGGCTTATCAGGAGAAATATATGAAATACCAATCAGCCGTTTCACATCATTGTATATTTTTAAAAACGATGAAGATAGATTTGATGTTGTCCGTTTAAAATGGAAAAAAGAGGGGACTTCCCCATTTCTGGAAATATACCGAGCTGAAAATGTACATTTTGAAAAAGCATTAGATATAGGAAACAATTATTTGCAGTGGATTAAATCCAATAAACGATGAAAGGATGAAAATAATGCCAGAAATTTATGCAGAATATTTATTTAATAAACATCAAGAACAAGATTATGAAAAGAAGAAAAGGTACCGTAATTTGATTCAAGAAGATCCAAGAGCCTTGATTACTCTATTTTACATGGAAAAAATTCACGAACAAGAGGACGATCAATCATTATTAGGGATGTATGGGCCACCTCGGGACTCAGCAAAAGAGATTTTTGATTTTTATAAGGAGAATATGAAATGTGGGTATAGCCTTAAGGAATATGAATTATATAGCAATGACCACCCAAACTATGATATAGAAATTGATAGAATATATCAGTTGTGGAAGTCACAAATAAAAGGTGACGAGGCTTTAGATGAAAAGATAGAAATGTTAGAGAAATGCTTTATGTATATTCAACACAATGATAATAGCTTCTTGGATGATAAAAGAATTCGAATAAATTTCAGAAATAGTAAGAGGGCTGAAATTGTGCAGCTTAATTACCCATTAATGAAAGAAGCTGAAATTTTGGCAAAAGAAAGAGATGCTTATGAGGAAAAGTATTTTAAAGAAGACCCTAAGGCTTTAATTACACTATTTATTATGGATATGTTATATAGTGAGAAAATTATGTTTCCGTCACCATATCCACATATTAGCCTAGCTGGACCACCATATAAATCAGTTGAAGAGATAGAGGTATTCTATGAAACTCATAAAAAGAACGGTGGCACAAATTTCGATGATGAAATTGAACAAATTTACGCATTATGGAAATCAAGACTATCCGACCATGAGACTTATAAAAGTGGGGGGCAATTAGATCTTTTATGGTCGATTGAAGAAGTTCTATTTCCTAAACCACCTATGATAGAAGACAACCCATTTTAAGTAAAGGTGATGATGTTTATGGATGATTTAACACCTAAACAAGAAGTTTTTGTCTTTGAATATTTGAAAGATTTCAATGCTACACAAGCGGCTATTCGTGCAGGGTATAGGGAAAATTCTGCACGTATAACAGCTTCAAGGTTGCTATCAAATGCTAACATCCGGGAGGAAATTAATGAACAACGTAAGAAAATGGCAGAGGAACTACGGCACTTGTTCCTGTATGACGCAATCGTAGCTCGACAAGTGATGGTTGATGTACTTAATGACCCTGAAGCTTCGAATCGAGATAAAATAACGGCAGCGAAAGATCTACTGGATAGAGCTGGTTTTGCACCTATTGATAAAAAGGAATTGAGTGGTCCTGATAAAAGACCTATCGAAATAGTGTTCACACCAACAGAACAAAGTAACGAATAAGAAAAGCCTTCCGATTAGGGAAGGCTTTTTATTATTTTCACTTTGAACGTATTCATAAAAAAAACCAGAGGCTCCACTAAAAATATTTATTTAAAATTGATAGGAGCAAACTACTATTTAACTTTTTTCGACAAATTTTATTATTTAGAAGGAGATAATATCAATCTTATTGTATTAAAGTTATATTATGTAAAAATTTTCACTGGAGGTATATTGATGAATAATCGTTTAAGGTGTCCCATTTGTAAAATGCATTATAAAGCAACTGATAGGGTTGTTCTTGATATTTTAAATACAGTTATTCACCAAAGATGCTATAACTCAAGCTCTTTAGAAATACTAGACAAAGGTACATATAAGTATATTTTAGATAAGTACTCTTTTCTTAATGGAGTAAGTGTTGCAGAGGTACAGAGTCCAGTAGGTAATGTTATTCCTTTTCCAAATAGAAATAATTAAAAATTAATAAGAAGTGTAGTGGCATTATTGCTACTTCAGGAAAGCTCATCAAAACTGATGGGCTTTCCTGAAGTTCCATTTCATCAAGGGTTTCATCTATCTATCTATCTATCTATCTATCTATCTCCTTTGGCAGCGGTATTTAAAATCATTCAGCATGTTTTCCAACTAAACACTTTAAAAAAGTCACTACTTGTTCATCTTTTATATTAATGTTCTCTACGTTTTGTAAGTCAATAGCAATCGTTTTGAAAGTCTTATCTACTAAATCTAATACTGGTCCTTCTTCATTACAGACTTTTATCCAATCAAGATCAATACTATTTTGACTTGAATAAGCAATCCATTCGTCGTTAAGTTGATACGCTTTTTTATAAATAGTGTATCTACCACCCTTAACATCATCTTGGGCAATAAAAGTTACAGTAACTTCTTTCATTTTTCTACTCTCCTTTTTTCGATGGATTTACCTATTATATAGTAATATTTCGCTAATGGTAGTGGTTACACTTCAATGCATAATTTTCTATATTTCCTCTTGTTATTTTAAATGTAAGGGTTATAATAACAGTAAAAGTTTAGATACAACATTTAACGTAGAGAAAGTGTTGTATCTGTTAAGGGGATGTTTTTACTGAGTAATTTAATAACCGTATCAGAAGCAGCAGAGAAGTATGCTAAACATGAAGAAACGATACGTCGCTGGATAAGAGAAGAAAGATTAATTCCTGTCAAACGTGCTTCAAAAGGCATGTATTTAGTGAACGAGGATGAAGTTGAGTATCTGGTTAGAAATGAATCTAAGCGTTCCGATAACTTAATTCTAAGTCAACTTTTAAGTATGAATATTGCTTCATCAAATGCTTATAAGATATCGGTAGGGGATAAATTTACATATAAAGAGTTTACGGAAGTCATTAATAATCGTGGCGTTAAAGGGATTCGCTATCGTACAGGAGATCCAAATGTTTCAATAATAACTACTATTAGTGGAAAACATGACAATCCATATGAAGATCGTTTTATTAATGACACACTATATTACACTGGTGAAGGAAGAAATGGTGACCAAGAATTAAAGTTTGGTAATTTACGATTATATGAATGTCAAATTGAAAAGACACCCGTACATGTTTTCCAAAAAGTAAAAGACAATCATTATATGTTCTTAGGCATGTTTCGAGTGATGGACTATCATATTGAATCACAGCCAGATGATAATGGAAAGATTAGAAGTGTATATACATTTGAAATGAAACCCATTATCAATGAAAAATATGATGATTACAAGGATTCGTTTAAAAGGATAAAAGGTAGATTTAATGAGCAATCCCTAATTGATGAAGTTATGAATATCCAGGGCGATCTCCAAAAAGTAAAAATAAGTAATACGAATATTACCAAGCGATATAACAGAAGTAGAAAATTAGTTGAGAATCTAAAGAAGTTATATCTCTATGAGTGCCAATTGTGTGATCCTAGCAACCCTATACCAAAAATAGAAATGCAGAATGGCAAGAAATATGTTGAAGTACATCACATTGAAGGCTTTAGTGAAGTGTTAAATAAAACTTCTGAGGAACAAGACAGTGGAGACTTTGTTGTAGATCACGTTAGCAATGTTGTCGTTGTTTGTCCTCAGCACCATAAAATGTTTCATCACTATAAATCTCCATTTAGGTACATTAATGAGAAAAATGCATTTGTTTCAGAGGATGGTTCGAAAGTGCTACAGCTTTATCATAAACATGAATGGCATAATATTGGTGGAAGGAATTAGGCTATATGATATTAAAAAAAAAGAAACTAAAGGGAGAAAATTTTGTAGATCTTACTGTATGTAAGGATTGTAATAAAAAATTAAAAAGAAAACGGCATAAGTTGCATAATGATAATAATTTATTTATAGGGTATAGATGCTCAAAATGCTATAAAAAGTATTCTAATATTGTATTAGCTTTTGCAAAATCAGCTAGAAACCCAGATTTGGAAGGTTTTAAGGAATATTGTCGTAAGCATAATGAACAAAAGGATAGAGTATAAAGGAGATGACTGATTATAAGTAAAGAAAACAGTAGAGAAGAGAATATAAAAATCGAGTTTGGCAAATTTAAGTTTGAACTTAATGGTGATGTTGTAAGAGATAATGGTAAAATATTTGCTTATGGTGCAGCAGCATGTGGTGTAATTGTCGTTGCAGGAATAACATATGGAACGGTTTATGCATTAACTATAAATGGGGACGTAGCTAAACAGCTGTCAAGGACTATTGTAAGCTCCATAACAAAAGCTTAAATTACGGATATTGTATAATTTTTTAGGAAGGGGAACTATTCGTGGATATGGATTTTACAGATTTAATTAGAAGGGATTTAATAAAACAAGGTTTTAAGGATAGAGAACTAGATTGTGAGGTTAAACGAATACAGGCTAAAGTACCTGAAGCCATGAAAAGAATGTTTGAAGATTACTCAAAGGATATGGTTCAGGTTAAAGGTAATTTAGATGAATGGTTAGACGATATAATAGAACGCGATGAGCGTTCAAATCGTATACGAGAATCATACAATAAAGCTGTTAATCAGAATGAAGAGGCACTAAGAAAGTTTGGCAATAACCCTGACGAAAAAAGTAGATGATTAGTTATAGGTCTAGTGTTTATAAAAAATTTTAAAACATGCGGGAATTAAGATACTTAATTGTCTTCATCAATAGGGTAACAACGTTAGCAGATTTTATTAATGAATTATATGAAAATATTATAGGAGAGCATAAAATGAAAAAGAAAATGAACTATTTAATCTTAGTTATAGTGACTATATTTTTGGTTGGTTGTACCAGCGTAAAAGTTACACCTAAAACAGTTGAGCAAACCAATCCACCAGAAGTCACAACGGTTGAGCCAAATACAAAAGAAGAACAAAAAGAGGAAGAACCTACCTCTCCGGTTGTGGAAGATCCGATCGTAGAGGATCCTGTTACGGAAGAACCAGTTGTTAAGGAACCACCTAAACAATCAAATGATGAACGATTTCCAGGATACGAACTGATTGAAGTCGATGGTGGTGATTTGTCTGGTTATCGTGAACCTAATGTTGTCGTTGACATTGGTTATGGGGACCGTGAATATTGGGCATTTACGAATGAACACGGCCAACTGGTACGTGTAATTGCTGACGAAATCATTCTTCAAGATGACGAGAATGAACCAGTACTATCATCTGGCAGGTATTATTCTGATGAAGCAAAGGTACCCGGAGTGGAAAGCGACAGTTTAGATGAAGGTCATGTGATTGCCGATTCTCTCGGTGGGGTATCGAATGCTTATAATATTACACCACAAGATAGTACACTGAACCGTCATGGTGATCAAGCGTATATGGAAAAAGTAATTCGTGATGCCGGTGGAGCTACGAATTTTGAAGCCATTATCACCTATCCTGATACGAAAACGCAGATTCCTTCAAGTTATCAATATTCCTACACTATAATGGGTAACGAAATTGTTGATACATTTGACAATGTGAACCCTGATGAAGTAAACGAATCCCAAGGTTTAACCGAAAATAATCCTTCGGAGCCAACAAGTCCAACCACAAACGGTGATATTTCTAGTGTTGATACAAATGGTAATGGAAAAGTTACGATTAAAGAAGCAAAAGCAGCAGGTTTCAGTATGCCGATAACGAGCGACCATTGGTTGTATCCATATATGGACGATCGTGATGGTGATGGTATGGTAGGTGAGTAAGACCCAGTACTTTGTGGCCAAATCAAAGAGCGAATAAACTTGGTTTTAATTTAATAAAGCGACTACCGATTAGGCAGTCGCTTTAATTTTTAATTGGTTTTTTGATTTAATAAATGGCAGGGAATTTTTTAACTAAAAGGAGGTATAAAGAAATGATTACAGAAGAAAGTTTTGAAAATTTAATTGGAAAATCAATTAGGGAAGCTATTGATAAAGATATGTTATCAGTGGATGAACTAACTTGGATACGACATGTTTTAGAAGATAACGAACCTAATGAAATCTCACCTTTATATTTTCACATAATAAAAACTAAGCAAGACTGGCTTAATAATAAAGACAAGGTTAAGAAAGAATTAGACAAATTAAGAGGGGCAATGTTAAAAGTTACACCACAAGAGTTACTTA
Organism: Salirhabdus sp. Marseille-P4669; assembly: GCF_900240405.1. Lineage (GTDB taxonomy): Bacteria > Bacillota > Bacilli > Bacillales > Alkalibacillaceae > OEQK01. Next base: position 204,074 of record NZ_OEQK01000008.1, on the reverse strand, counting down.
AACTGAAAAATAAGAGTGAAAGAGAGCGTCAGTCGATAAAAAATTTTTCTGGTATTTATATCATACATAATTATGTACAAGACAAATATTATATTGGTCAAGCAGAAAAAGTATTTGATAGGGCCTATATGCACTTTGTTTTAAATTCAGGAAATATTGGAGTATACGAGGATTTTAACTTAGGAGATGATTTTTGTATAAGTTTAATACCTTTGGAAAATACAAGATTTTCATCCTTAAATGAATTAGAAGGCTATGCAATAATTGCTTATAACTCATTATTTCCGAATGGATATAATAAGGTGATCGGTAATATATTGGACAAGCCCATTTTCAAAAACAGCGAATATGCAATAGCTGCTGATTTATTGCTTAGTAGGATAATAAAAACAAAGGGCAAAGATTTTTTATTAACCTTAACAAATGGACGAAAGAGAATGGTTTACACAAGTAAATTATTCTCGGAGCTTGGGTTACCACTTAATCTAAATTTCCACAAAGGATTTCGTACAATGATTAAAGAATATAAAAACAATAACAATAAAAGTAAGAGATAGTCTAACACAAATTTCTTTAATTCGAAGGGGGTTTGTTGTAATAAACCTATAAAGCGACTAACCATTTGTGTAGTCGCAAGGATTTTTTTACTAAATTTTCAATTTCGCATATATAGTAGAACGAGGAACACCTGTCATTTTCACTATGTCGTTTACACTAAGGCCATTTTGTTCTCGTTCTGCATAGAGCTTTATAGCTTTCCGAATGTCTTTTTCGTCTTTCCCCTTACGTCCCATATGCTTTCCTTGCTTCTTCGCTCTTTCCCTTCCTTCTCTAGTACGTTCATTAATTAAATCACGTTCAAACTCAGCGATTGCACCTAACAAGGTAAACATTAGCTTTCCGGCTGGTGTAGTGAAATCAATCTGCTCTTTAATAAACACCAAACCTATATTACGGTCCTGTAGCTCTCTAGCGATTTTATGTAAATCAAATGTGCTACGAGCTAGGCGATCAATCTTATATACGACTAACTTATCCCCTGGTCGTAAATAGTTCAACGCCTTTTCTAATTCAATTCTATCGGATTTTGCCCCACTTTGTTTTTCCATGAAAATCTTCTCGCATCCATATTCCTCAAGCTTTTCTTTCTGTAATTCTAAGTCTTGTCCAATGGTACTTACTCTAGCATATCCAATAATAGCCATGATGTTATCTCCTTTGTTGTCATCTAAAAGTCTTATAACTTCTGTACATTCAATTCTAGACTAACTTTTAGACGGAATCAACAACAATAATAAAAACAATTTAGTTTTAGAAGAGATGTGTCTAGAAGTTGTAAGTTTAAGACATAAAGTTTAAGAATTAATTACAAAAGGAGCTAATTATTTGGTAGGATAATACTATATAGTTAAAATTTACTATAAAGGTTAAGTTTTACATAATAATTTTTTAAATAGAGGGGGATGAGTTTGAATAAATTTATTCATGGATTATCGCTAGAACAACAACAACCTTTATTACGATCAAGTAGAAATGCATCTATCTTAGCGGCAGCAGGATCAGGTAAAACCCGTACTTTAGTTCAAATGCTTATTTCGGATTTAATTGAAGGCATACCTGCTTCGGAGATAGTTGCTTTTACATTCACGGAAAAGGCAGCTGAAGAATTATTAATTAGAGTACATAATATTGTGAGTGAAGTAGCCCCAGAAATAGACCTTACTGGGATTTACATTGGTACTATCCATGGTTGGTGTTTACAATACCTTTCAAATCAGAGCACATTTTATAACTTTTCCCCTATAGATGAGCTACACTTAAAAACTTTGGTGAGTAGACTTTATGATGAACTAAATCTAGCTGAAATATATGGAAAGGTATATCCGTTTGGAGTAGAAGATTATATATCTGATCTCGAAGTTTTCTATAACGAAAACCTGACTTTGAATGAATTACCATCAAATATAAAAAATAGTATTGCTAGATTTGTAAATATTGTGCAGAAAAACAAAATGATGACTTTCGGAGATATGATTAGATATTCCACAAACTTGTTAAAAGAGCATGGTCCTATAGGTAAATTGAAGTCGCTTTATGTAGATGAATATCAAGATGTAAATCCAGCTCAGGTAGAATTAATAAAATTAATGGCACCTGACTTAGCAAATATAATTGTTGTAGGTGATGATTTACAATCAATTTACAACTGGAGAGGGAGCGATGTTGAAAGAATTTTAAATTTCCCAAAGGAATTTAATGATGTTACAGTTCATCGCTTAACTAGTAATTACCGGTCTAGACCAGAAATTGTTCGTTTAGCAAATGCTGTTGCGGAAAACATTGCTTTAAGAGATAGAGAAAAAATAATGATTCCTGGGAGAGAAGAAGTAGATTGTGATGAGGTAAATTGGTTAAGCCTTTCTTCTGAATCAGAGCAAGTTGACACTGTTGTAGAAATTTTGATGGAACATTACAGAAATGGTGTACCTTGGAATAAAATGGCCATTCTTTTAAGATCGGTAACAGGTGCAGGCGTACCATTTATGGAAACATTAAGATCACATGGGATACCAGTTTATTGTCCAGTGTTAAGTCGAAGTACACAATTTATTAATGAATTTTTATTACCTATATTTAACTGGCTTCGTAAAGAGCATGTTGAACCGAGAAATGAGATTGAGGAAAAACAAATAGAAGGGGAAGCGCTTGCTCTCTGGAACAGTGTTTCAATATGGTTGGATATCGAAGAAGCAGAAGATGTCTTTTGGGATAGCCTAAATGACTGGTTAGATGCGATAGAGAATCTATCAAATGCAACTTACGATGTAAGAGGAATGTTATATGATTTTTTAGACAAGTGCGGAATTGGGCTTAAGCAAGATGATCCAGAACTATTAGCGGCACTTGGAATCGCAACACAAATTATTAGAAGTGTAGAGGAAATACATAGGAGAAGAATACCTGGTAGTCCCAGACGAACCCCTAGAGGAGTAATTTCTGAGATTTATTATGCTTTAATCCGGAATCAAGAAGATTTCGGTGAAAGTCTGCCTATTAAAGAAAATATAAATGGTGTTCTTATTTCAACTGTCCATCAATCAAAGGGACTTGAATGGCCAATAGTCTTAATACCAATGTTATCATCCAAAAGGTTCCCATTATCCCCACGTGGTCATGGTACAAGTTTTCCTGATGAAATAGCAGGAAGATATGGAACTACTACAGAGGATGAAAGAAGGCTTTTTTATGTTGCTGTTACACGAGCAAAAGAACGTCTCTACTTATTGGATCCAAACAATAGAACAGAGAAAAAACGATCGATCTTTTTGAAAGAGTTGGCAAAAAAGGGGCTAATCACTAAAAAGAATTCAATTAAAGAAATAGATAAAACTATTTGGGCAATAGCACCTGAAGATTTATCGGAGGAGGAGACTTCTCCAATAATGATTGGATTATCTGATTTATTACTCCATTTAGAATGTGGTTTCCAATTTGGAGTGCGTCGTGTTGCTGGTGTTCAACCTGCTGTTGGCGATGAGCTTGGTTTCGGTAAAGGATTGCATGAGCTAATACAGAGACGTCTTGAGGACAATAGAGAATGGTCGTTGGAGGAAATTAAGCGGCAAGTGGACCTGTATGTTCATCTTCCTTATGTGACTGAGGAGAGAGAGCAAAAACATAAGAGGGCAATAATTAAGAGAATACAATTCCTCCAAAGTATAGGTGCTTTAAAGAGTAATGTTGAATCAGAAGTTAAAATAGAGTTGCCTTTAGAAAAAGGAGTGATATATGGAATTATCGATAGTATCGAGTTGGAAAATGAAGATTCATACAGAATAAGAGATTGGAAATCAAATATTCATGAGCATTTACTCCCGAGATATGAGAGACAGCTTCAATTCTATAATTACGTATTAGAGCGTATGGGTAAAAAAGTGAAAAATACAGACATTGTAAATGTTGGGGAATCATTCAAACAACAGAAATTGATCTCACAAGAAGTGAATGTAAATAAGGATGAAATTGATGATTTAATTAGTGACTTGGACCAATCAATGCGAAAGATATCAGAGGGGTATTTTATGCCAAATCCAAGTAAAAAATCATGCGCTGCTTGTGACTTAATCAAAATATGTTTGGAAAGGTGGAAAGATGATGCAAATGATTAGTAATCAGAGTCAAATTTGGGAATTAAAGCCTGAATTAGAGGATTTACAGAGAGGAGCCGACTATGCTTCGATAACGTTACCATGGACATTTAATAGAATGATGTTAAATACAGGCTCAAAAGGTCAGCAATCAAGGGCTTTAAACATAGCAAAAGGTATTACAGCACAGGAAATGCTAAGTAGGGCATTTAGAGAGAAAGGGTTAGAAGTAGAACTTGAACGGAAAAGTCATAGAGCGGACGATTTGTTTGATTTTCGGGTCGATATATATGGAGAGAAAAAAAAGTTAGATCTTAAAACTGTAAATTATTTTTCTGATTATAACTCTTTAGGAAGAGCTCCGCTTACTCCACAGTTAATTATAGATAATGCTGATTATCCAGGACCTGATTGGAGAACATTTTTTCCAATGTTAGTTCCTCATACACAAATTGAACAAGGTAAGGAAGGCTATTGTTTTGCTATCGCTAGCAGCATAGATTTTAGAAACAATATTGAAAAAAACAGGGAAGACTATATCCTTACTGCATTTCCATTTGGCCCTGCTTTGCCTTTCCTTTGCTCTAAAAAATTGTGTCTTGAGAGAGAAGAATCAGGAAAGGGGTTCTATATCAGCATTGTATATAAAGGAGAATCGTTATTTGTTGAAGATATAGAATTTACTGTTATCGGTGAATGGATGGATGAAGTCCATAGAATCCCAGTACAATTAGAGAATGGGGTCGAGATTGAAGTTGGACCATTCTCATGTGTTTCTTCTTTTCAGGTAACCAAGAATTCTTATGATAGTTGGTCTGATGGGGAAATTTATATCGATGTTTCTATGAATAATTTTAAAAAAAGAGTATTAAATTCTGCTAGACGGAATATTAACACTCCTCCAAAAGAAAGTCTAGTAATAAAAAGAGATGACTTCTGTAATCTGATGCTCCCTTCTGATTATACACTTTATGTTGTAGGATGGACGACTAAGGATGAATTTATAGAAAATACAAAGAAGTATACAGGTTGGGTTTGGCCGAAAGATTCGATAAATAAATTTGAAAATCAACTGTGGGCACAGATAACAGAAAAAGATATGCAACATTTGAGTCGAGCAGGGTTTAAAGACTGTATTGAAAGAATGCCATCCAAAATAAATGCAGGTTGGTTAAAAACGAATGGTCGTGGTGGGGGAGCCTGTTGTTATTATTATCCTAACATTGGGATGAATGGGGGAGTTAAAGAAACAAATTTATATGTATTACCTAAAGATTTATATTCTATGGATTCACTTTTAGACTAGGGGGATAAAAATGGTTACAGTAAATGATTTTGTTCCGATAAGAGTAACTACTAGTATGCAAGATGCAGCTATTGAATATGCTGGAAGATCACTGAACTATACTTATAATCGTATGAATTATTCACAAGCAAGACAAAGGTTAAGAAGGATTGCCGTAGGAATTATTATGGAAAAAGCATTTGAAACGTATTTAATAAATTCTGGCATTCCATTTACAACACAAGGACGAACACATTGGAGGAATCCAGATGTAGCGGAATTTTATATAAATAATAGAATAGTTGATATAAAAGGATATCATGTATATCCGAATCAAAATAGAAATTTTCCGCATTGGTTCCTTAACGTAGAAGGTTTAGTTCCTTATGGTCAACTAAAAAAAATAAATGGGCCGGATACTTTTGTTCAAGCCTTTCTTGTTTCACCATATGCAAACAATTCTAACCAGAAGAGATTTATAGTTACTCTACCTAAAAATTGGACAGATAGATGGAAGAATGTTAGTAATGTAGGGATTCAAACACAACCTGGAAACTTCCAAGGAATAACTTTGACTATGCATGGTGAAGATGCTAACATTGTAGGGACTAATGCAAATGACTTATCAGAGTCATTCATTTTAGGTAACGGACAAAAACAATACTTAAGCACCAATGTATTTTCATCACTTCAATATTTAAATACAGATGCACGACCCACTCATGATATAATTCTAAGTGTAAATGGATTAAAACATGTTGTTAAATGTGACCATTGGTTTGATATGTGGTTAGAAAAACCAGAAGTTACTTTTGCTTCTTGGGGAGACAGGTCGACATATTTAAGCGGAACATATCTACCAGATGGTACTATTACGCAGGTGTATACAAATGGTACTAGGACTAAAAATATGTCTGTTATCGTAAATGCTCTAAATCCAATCAGAGAACTATAAGATTATTTAAAATAGGAGGAAGTTATGGCTAAACTTGTAGAAGCTATCAAAGAAAATAAATCGAAGAGAAGTGGTCCTCCTAATAGAATGAACGATCTTAATTATAGTACCTGGATGAAGTTTCAAAAAAGCTTTTTTAGGTTTGAAAGTATTCAAACATTAATTGAAGAATATGTTCACTTTTTTACGAAGGCTACATGGCCAGAGGGGGACCACTCTAATACTTTAATCATTGGATTTGATCAATTTAATGTTTCAGAAATACAGGCTCCAAGAAATTTAGTTCACTACAATAATGTTTCTGAAATGTCAGAAGTGCTTGATGCTCTAAAAAAAGAGAGTGAAAAATTAAATTACTATGACCTTGTCTTAATTGATATGTTTAATTGTTTAATAGATATGAAAGATCTGGAAATTTTCTTAGATGAATACTCAGATGAAGTTTTTACTATAATGAAAAATATTCTAAAACCAGAAAGATATTGTTCTATTTTTGTGAATATGGAAGGGATAGGAGGAGGAGGTTTTCCAATCCCGTGGGCTGTTGCGAAGGCTAGCAGAAGTTACTTACGCCTTCGAGATGAGAAGGTGGGACTTAGAGAACTAGAAAATACTATATTTTACTGCCTTATAATGCAACAAAAAGAAGATGAGGATCAAGGACATAAAATTAATACTAAAAATATTAAAATATGTAATGATACAGCAGTTCCGGGATGGACAATACCTACAGCTCCACCTAGAAAAAAGAACGAAATTTTACACCCTGCAAAGTATCCTGAAACATTAGTAAAAGAATTTATAGAATTATTTACTGAACAGGGTGACAACGTTCTAGACCCTATGGTGGGTACAGGGAGTACAGTTGTAGCATCTATTGAAACAGAGCGTAATGGGTATGGTATAGAATTAAATAAAAAATATGCTGATATTGCTCTTAAACGAGTTGAAGAAAAATATGAACCAACTTTGTTTGAAGAGTATCTCCCACAAGTTGAAGGAATAATTATTAATGGTGATGCAAGCAATTTAAATGAAATAGATGAACTTAAGGGCCAACTTTTCAATTACTGTATCACTAGCCCTCCATATTGGTCAATGTTATCAAATAAAGGTAGTGAAAACCAAAGAAAACGTCGTAAACAAAAGCTTGATATTGTTTACTCAGAAGATGAAAATGATTTAGGTAATATTAGTAATTATGAGGATTTTCTTAATAAGCTTGTAGAAATTTATAATAATATTAGTGAGTATTTGGTAGAAGGTTCATATATGACTATCGTAGTAAAAAATATAAAGCGTGATCATATTGTTTATCCATTCGCATGGGACTTAGTATCTGAATTATGTGGGACTGATGGAAAATATAGTTATGCAGGGACTACATTATGGTGTCAAGACAACATTGGTTTAAAACCTTTTGCGGTTGGTACTCATTGGGTAAGTAATACTCTTCATAATTATTGTCTTCATTTAAAGAAAAGATAAATAATTAATTATATTGCTCCCTCCTAACAACAGAAATAGGAGGGTTTATTTCTTATGAGCAGCATTTGTGAAAAGCTTTAGATGCTTCATATTGAACTTATATCTACCAAGTTTACCTTATTGTGGAGCTTTAATTCTGTATTTTTATAGTATGTTATAATATAAAAATAACTTTAATTATAGATTAAGAGGAGGAATACACCATGCGCAATGCTATCAATTCCCCTTTTAGGTATGCTGGTGGAAAGTATTATGCTCGCAAATTGATTTTAGAACATATACTTCCTCACAACTATTATATAGAACCATTTGTGGGTGGGGGTTCAATCTTTTTCGCAAAAGAGAAGGTTCAAAATAGTTGGTTGAATGATCTAGATGAGGACTTAATTAATACTTATATTCATATAAGAGATTACCCAGAGGAATTAATTAATTTTTTAAAAGGTAAGCCTGCATTGAAAGAATTACATGCATATTATAAAAATGATTACGTCCCACAAAGTGATTTAGAACGTGCTGGAAGATGGTATTACCTAAATAGAACATCATTCTCCGGTATTATGAATAAACAAAATTGTTACTGGGGGTATGATGATAAATATAGTAAGAGGCCTGAAAACTGGCCAAAAGCAATAAGAAGTGCTTCGGAAAAGCTTCAGGGTGTAAAAATTACTAAATTGGATTTTGAAGAAGTTATATCGAATGTGCCAGATAACTCATTTCTGTTTATTGATCCACCATACTATAATGCTGATCAAGAAAAATTTTATACTTGTGGTTTTAATAAAATAGATCACTTAAGATTAGAAAAGGTATTAAGAAAACATAGTGGGAGAATTAAGTTTTTACTTACTTATGATAATACTTCTGAAGTAAAAGAATTATATCATTGGTGTTATGAGCCATTAGAGCGTGAATGGAACTATAAAATAAATAGGACAGACAATCAAAAAAAGTGTGTAGGAAAAGAAACCACCGTAATAACCAAGGGTAAAAGGTATAAAGGTAAGGAAATTTTTATAACTAATTTTGAAACTTTTGATGAATTAGCTATAAATAATAATTAATTAATAAAAGGAAAAATAAGCGGTGATTATTTCATCGCTTATTTTTCTTAAACAGTGGAGAAGAATTAGTTAGAAATTTTATCTCGTGCAAACTTACTTAAAATTGTCGAACTTGGATGGTTTGACAATGATACAAGTTTATTAACTAGTGCAATAGGAATTAAACCATTTTCATACATATCACATTTTAGTAACTCAATATTTTGTAATATTGTTTTTGCATTTTTAAAGTCCCCAAAATTCGGATTCAAAACTACATCTGATCTTTCTGTAGGTAATGTAATTACATATACTCTTCCATCTATAGCTTTAAAAATTAATTTAGAACTATAATAAGAAGTTGAGCCGTAAGGTTTAGCATCATTTGCTTTTCCTGGTGTTATGTATTTATATATATAATCATTATCTAAAAGTAATGCTTCTCTTTCTCCTAACTTATTAGAAATTTCGTGTGCGTGTTCTACAAAAAGTCCACTTTTTTCTAGACCAGCTAAATTAAGTGCATAATTTTTGTGAAGATAGTTAATGAGAGTTCTCATAGGTTTATGGAGATTAGCTGTTTGTCCAAAAAAAGCTAATGGACCGTCTTTTAAGAATAAAGTTTCTTCTAATAAAGAGTTTTTAATCTTGAGCATTATACGTATTAGGTGAATAAGTATAAACTGTTCTAAAAGTGATGTTAAATAACCCAAAATTCCAGAGGCACCTAACTCATTATCAATTGCTTCGTGTAATCTAAAAACATCTGTTAGAAATATTTTTGATTTACATTCATCATTTGGGCAAATATACGTATAATTATAATCCATTTTGCTTTTTTCAAGTTTAATATTTCTATGTCCACATTTTGGACAACTTGCTAAACTCCAGGCGTCTTTTTGCTCACTATTATACTCTTCAAAGATAAACCACTTTAATGTTTTTATAAATCTATCATTTTTATCATTAAATGGTTCATTTACAAAAAAGTCATATAGACTTTTTCTAACTGAATCTATCAAGTCTAATTCTGTTTCAAGCGTTATATTCTTAGTAGGTAATGTGAATTTAAACCGCTGTATATTCTTCAGCTTAGATATGTCTTGTGGGTCAATAAATGACTTATTGGATATTTCATTTAAGTCTTCTGTATTAAAAATAAGTGCTCCAAATTGAAAAAAACTTATTGTAGAAGATGGGAACTCGGTTTTTACTTTTAACTCTGTATATCCCCCATCAATAGCAACTATATTTTTTATTTTGTTTTCTTCAGGCATTTGTAATTTAATTAATTTATGTTTACTTAAGCTAATATCCTTTGCGCCTTTAGGAAGGCTACAACCTTCTAAAAAACTTTTTACAGATAATTCGTTAATTATATTACTATGAGATGTTTTACTAGCGTATTCATTTGGTCTTCTACCTGCTCGACTCATATAACCCATTATTCATACTCCTTAGAGGCACTGAATCTATCAATTTGCACAGGTACTACAAATGGATTAGAGTATGTTTTCATCCTTATAAAGCCTTTGTCACTTTCTGAACTGAATTTTAATAAACTATCAGTAAAATCCCTAAAATCATAATACTTCCTTAATTCTTTTAACTCATCTTCATTATTTAAATGTGCTATAAACCAATTTTGTGTATTTTTTAATATATTTGTGCTTATTGAACTAACTTCTTGTGTAGCATAAATCATACCAAGATTCAATTTTGCACCTTCTTTTGCAATACGGTTATATATTTGACTTAAGTCTTTATCATCCTTTTTTGGGAATAGATTGTGAGCTTCTTCATAGTAGAATTGCACAAAATTATTAGGTTTGTTATCAATAAATCTGTTCATCGAGTCTGAAAAAATATTTTTACAAATTCTTTCAGAATATAGATTTTGAATATGAGGATCCCCCTGAGATAAATCAATTATTACAATTTTTCCATTTCTTAATGACTCTGTTATTTCTACTTGAAATGGCTTATCGACAGTATCAGTATGTAGTTTTCTAATGTTGTTTAATTTTCTATAACCACTAATCGTTGGAGCTTTTCCAGGAGTCTTTGTCCTAGTCAGAAATATTAATAAAGCTTTCAAATCTTCATCGGCCCATTCATGCCCTTTTTCTTTTTTATAGTTTGTAAAGTAGTCATCATTATAATTGTCCCAAATTGTTGAGAACCAATTAGATGCGTCTTCTAAAGAAATACCTCTGTCTGGATTTATCTTCCCATCTTTTTGAACCATTTTATTTAAAGCATCATTACCTTTAAATTTTATTTTGTGATTTTTTGGTGGTTTGAACCCAGCTCTATATAAACAACATAGGTAAGCAGCTTTTTTTCTTTCATATCTAGTAACTGCACTAAAATCTGATTTATCGTCTGGTTCATTAAGATCAACAGCCTTAAAGCTATTTACATAGTCACTACTATCAGTATCAAGATGCGAAATAACTAATTCAAATCCAGGTAATATATCTTGATAGAAATTTACTTTCATAACTTTAAAATTAGGTTTATTTAAGACACTGTATCTTACGACTTTTTCTTTATACAACTCAAAAATTGCTGTACCTTCATCTTGCATATTTGCATTGGCATATTCACCATTTATATCAAAAATTAACTGGCCTGCAGGATATTTAGGACTTCCATCTTCGCAAAAAGGATCAAGTACGTTATCCCCTTCCTCTAGGGATTCTTCTAATTTATAAGGTGCATAATTACTAATTTCAACAGTTGCCTGAATAATCTTTTTAACTGTATTAGATTTTCCTGTTCGGGTCATTCCAAACAATGCAGTTCTTTTTCCGAGAAAGTCTTTAGGTGTAACATATACAGCAGCATCTTCTAAATTTTCCTGAAATCTCGAGCTAGAACTAAAACGCACCTTGCCGATTTTTACATCAGATGCCCCACCAGGGACGCTATTGCCATCGCGAATATTAGCTATTACTTCTAAAACATTTTTACTAGGCTTATAAATACTATAGTTATGTGAACTATAAAAATTTTCTAAATCGGCACCAAATTTTATATTACCTAGATTATCTTTATAAAAAGTACCTAGTATACTACATTCAATTCCAGAAAAACTAAACTCATATCTAGTAAAATCGTCTAATTGTGTATCTTTTCCACTTGTTTTTAAGTTGTCCTTATAATACTCGATCATAGAACTAATTACATCGTTATCGGTCGGTAATTTTGTTGGTTTTAACACGCGTAATAGAATGGCTTCCTGAACATCAGGTTCATTTTCATAAAATGCTAACAAGAATGTACCTTGTGGTATGCCGTTAACTCGTTGTTTCCAGGAATCGGCGACTAGCAGAAATGCTTTATCATAATCTAGATAGAAAGGTCTCCCAACAAAATACTCAGATTTCTTTGCTTCTTTAAAAATATCAACGTTAGCAATATTCTTAATTGTATTCTCTATGCTTACCATCGTTCACACTCCTTTAAATAAATTGTCAAGATTTTAATTTTAATGCATAACATTTCAGAAATTCCTATTCATAACTTCTCCTTTCTATCTAAATATAAGGGTATTTATTTTACCAAATTATAACACTTTAAAGATATTAATGGAATATTGAGAAAATAATGTATGCTTTGAAATTTATAAGGATCATTATCTTAATGTTAGTCAAGAATTAAAAAATAAAACTTATAAGGGGTTATAAAATGGCTAGTATACAAAAAAGAGGCAACACATATCAATACACTGTGAGTCGTATGGTTAATGGGAAATCTAAACCTATCCGTAAAGGTGGATTTAAAACTAAAAGGGAAGCTAAAATAGCAGCTGCTGAAATTGAGTTGCAATTAGGTAAAGGTTTAATAACTCATTTAAAACCTATCCCTATTGATGAGTATTTTGATAAATGGGTCAAGCTTTATAAATCAAATTTACAAAATACTACCAAACGTCACTATGCTTATACATCCAAAGCGATAAAGGATTTTTTTGGTAGTACTCCTATACAAAATATAAAACGCCACGATTATCAAATGTTCCTGAATGAATTTGGTTCTAATAAAGCAAAAGAGACTGTTGGAAAGGTGAATTCACATATTCGGGCTTGTGTGAAGGACGCAATTGAAGAAGGAATAATAAAGCATGATTTTACGAGAAAGGCCACTTTAATATGGACAGTACCAGCAAAAAGACCTAGTGAAAAACACTTAAACTATATGGAAAGCCAACAATTAATTAAAGAAATACACAATAGACTATTACTAAATTTAGGATACTATTTATTATTACTAGGCCTAACATCCGGTATGAGATTTGCTGAAATGATAGGGTTAACAAGAAAAGATTTTGATTTTATGAGTAACACGATAACAGTAAATAAAACTTGGGGTTATATGAAACGGTCCTCACATAATTTTAATCTGACTAAGAATGATCAATCGATTCGCAAAATTAAAATAGACATGGCAACTATGAATTTATTTAAACGGCTTTTTGAAATTCAACAAAGTAATGAATATGGCTTAGTTTTTTATGTAGAAAAATCCAAATACAAGGTAATTAGTAATACAAACGCTAATAAACTTCTCAAAAATACATTAATCGATCTTGAGATAGAACCAATTACTATACATGGATTAAGGCATACGCATGCGAGTATCCTGCTATATAAAAATGTTTCTATTTATTATGTAAGTGAAAGGTTGGGACATAAAGATATTGAAACTACTTATAAGTATTATGCCCATATTATTAAAGAATTGCGGAAAGAGGATGAACTAAAAACTATAAACACTTTTGAAGGAAAGCTTGTGTAAAACATGTGTAAATTTATTTTAAATTTTAAAAAGGTTGATACAACAATATTTGAAACGAAAAACAGTTTATCCTACATTAATTTTCCATTGTAACTTTATACAAATAGTTATAAATTATAAATATAGGCAACTATAAATCGTGTGGACCAATACATAATTAGCATTGATTAAATATATAAGAAATCCTTTAGTATCAGCCGGTGTGGCGGAATTGGCAGACGCGCACGACTCAAAATCGTGTTCCGTGAGGAGTGTCGGTTCGAACCCGACCACCAGTATCTTCGAATTGAATATAAGAAATAAAAGAATTATTAAGACGCCAAAGCGTAGTGAAATTAACGTTTTGACGTCCTTTTTTACGTGTAGTGACATCAAGATTAATCGATACTTTTATATACTTTTTTACAGTTATTATTTAACGTTCGACAATACTTGGTTAGGAAAGAAAGTCGTTCACAACTTATTATGAAGTCAGTATCCAGCCGGACTCATACCAATCAGTCTTGTTACAACTTGAAATGCGCGTATTTTATTGGATTATTGCAGATGAATTGAGCCACATATGCGGAGTTTTGGGCCACTGAATGCGGATATGATAACCTTTATGTAATGGGCGACTTATTATGAAGGAGACGGGGCAGACGGAAAAGATGGAAGTTATTGTTTCAAAGCATCGGAATGGGGCAGCTGGGGCGGTGTATTTGGAGTTTGTTTAAAGAAAAAATTTGTGTGTTATACTCTATGTATAGAACAGTACATATAATGGGGTTAAATAATGGGGAAATTTATTGGAAGAGATATGCTTTTAGATCATCTTGATCAGGTATCAAGGATTACTAAGAATGAAATGAAGGGTCTACAAGGTGAAATTGCCGTTGGAGATCTTCTAACAAAATACTTACCAGATGATACTTATATTATTGCACAACCAGTTATTGGAAAATATGAGCCGGATTTTCTGGTGATTTCGCCACGTTACGGATTTAGGTTAATAGAAGTGAAGAATTGGTCAATAAATTCTATAAATAACATTACTTCAAATGGAAATTTTAGTATTGCAAGTGATAAACAAACTCCCTTAAGCCAATTGAGGAAACATGTTGATAATTTGAAAAGTTATTTAAATGACAACTTTCCACACTTAGGGAATTATCATACGTATATAGGTTATGTAAATATCCAATATGGATTTACTAAAAGGGAAATAGACGAATTCACTAATGAATGGAGTGCAGTGGGTAAAAGTGACTTTTTAAAGTACCACATTTTTAGTGATGAGCTAAACGGTCAATTGGATGAAAGGTTAAAAAATGCAACTAAGTTTAAATCTAGTAAAATCCCTATAAAACATATAGAGGATATAGTTAAAAGTGTTAGGATATCCAATAGAGTTCTTACAGAGAGTGACATAAAAATACTAATACAATCTGAACAGATAGAACAAAATGTAAAAGAATTAAAAGAGATGAACGAGCAGACTAAAAAACTATTGAAAGAAATTCAGTCAAATAATGACGAATTTTATTCTCATGGTTCGAATAAAAATACAAACACTAGAAACGCACCAAAAAAAGGTAAACCTTGGTTGTGGGTTATTGGAATTATTGTTTTTGTAATTTTGATTGCTGGTTTTAGTATATTCTACTTTAATGATAAACACGAAGCTAGAGGTAATAGTTCTATAGATTCTAGCTATTATAATGATGGGATATATACAGATCCTCGAAAAGCGCTTAAAAATAAGGATAATGCACTCAAAGTAGAGGCTAAAGTAAAATCTTTCTATTATGATGAATCAAGTGGTAATAAATTTCTTAAGTTAGAGTCGAATGGATTTACTTATGCTGCTATTATATATAAAGGAACAAAAACTCCTTACATCAATGAAGGAGATACGTATATATTTTATGGTTTGACGCAGGAATATAATGGTGAAATGGAGCTTAGAATAAACAATATTGAATAAAATGTATAAATTATCGATATTGTAAAATAGGTGTCAGGTACTAAAAGTAGACCAATGTCTCTTTCAGGTTCCTGACACCTTTTCTTATCCTTTCTAGATTTATCATCTAATATATGTAAGAGAGCCAAAATTCAAGTAAATCCATTTTTAAAGTATTACAGTGTTATAATTTAATGTAATAAGTTCTTTTTTGGAGGTGCGCTATGAATGATATTGTGAATACTCAAAAAGAAAAATATAAAGCATGGGTTACGGAAAATCTAGGTGAAAAAACAGGTATATGGTACACGCCATATCTTGAAAAACTTGGCCAACTATTAGAAAAGTTTGGATTGGCTAGTGGTTATAATGTAAATTTCTTTGATTATCAATCATATTCGGAATTTAAAAATATATATCAACAAATGACAGAACAAAGTGATGAAGCTATTGAGAGATTAATAACGGGTAAAAGTACTCCTAGATATCCAGAAAAATTTGGTGCGACTAGAATTCATTTTCGGAAAAAATATGCGGAAGAAGAATATAATCGCGGTGTAAGAAGTAAGCCTGATAATATAGGTGGGATACCTGACTGGGGCGTTTTAATGCGTTCATATTTAATTTTCTTATATTATGATGAAAATCCTACACTAACTTATCCTAAAAAAGAGAAAAAAATTGCAAATCATGAAGATGAAATTGATAGCAGTATTAATTATTGGGTAATTTCACCAGGTGAATCATCGAGATTATGGGATCAGTTCCACGCAGAAAGTATGATAGCGCTTGGTTGGGACTATTTAGGGGATTTAAAACACTATGATTCAAAGGAAGCAGTCGAACGAAAAATAGCTGAGCAAAGAGCGGATGGGGTGCGCCCAGTCAATGATACAAAGGCTGTGTGGGATTTCTATCGTGAAATTCAAACTGGGGACGTAGTATATGTGAAAGAAGGAATTAAGAAAATCCTAGCACGCGGAGTTGTTACGGGAGATTATTACTTCGATGATGAAGCATCAGAGTATAAACATAGAAGAAAAGTAGATTGGCTTCAAGCTGGAAAGTGGGAACTACATCAGACTTTTGCTCAAAAAACGTTAACATGTCTAAATCCCTATCCAAGTTTTATAAAAGAAATTGATCAAGTAATGAATGAAGATTTTATTGATCAAAAAAATGCTGAAGTAAATGAATTTCGAAACTGGTTATCCAATCAAGTTACCGATACAGGAGTTAGTTTGAATGATAAAACAGTTACGCAAAAAGTAAATGCGTTAAAGGATATGGAGAGCCATTTTGATGCCCTAATTTTTGGTGAAACAGATATTGAGCAATTAAAACGGTTTAAAGATGTTGTTAAATCTGCTGAAACATACAAGAGGTATAAAGGCGTATCGGCTAGTTCCATTGACTACTATATTCGTTTTATTGAATCTAAACCTACAGTACAAGAAAACGAATCCTTTACGATGGATGATTTTCTTTCGGATGTTTTTATTGAGAAGAAGGAGCTTATACGTCTAATTTCTCTACTTGAAAATAAGAAGAATCTTATTTTGAAAGGTGCACCAGGAGTAGGTAAAACGTTTATTGCCAAACGTTTAGCGTATGTAATGATGGAAGAAAAAGATGAAACGCGTATTCAAATGGTTCAGTTCCACCAAAGCTATAGTTATGAGGACTTCATTGAAGGGTTCCGTCCAAAAGCTGAAGGCGATGGATTTGAGCTGAAACAAGGTCCATTTGTGAAATTTGCTAGAAAAGCAGCACGAGATCCTGAGCGAGACTACTTCTTTATAATTGATGAAATTAATCGTGGGAATATGAGTAAAATATTTGGGGAATTAATGATGCTTGTCGAAGCGGATAAGCGAGGGGAGCAAATCAATCTACTTTATTCTAATGATAAGTTTTCTGTGCCATCGAATTTATACATTATTGGAATGATGAATACGGCTGATAGAAGCTTAGCTTTATTAGACTATGCTCTTAGAAGAAGGTTTTCTTTTTTTGAAATAAAACCAGCGTTCCACAATGAGACATTTAAGTCGTATGTAAAAGAATTAAACAATCCAGAAGCTTTAAATCGTATCATTGATGAAATTCAAAACTTAAATATTCAAATTGTTGAAGAGCTTGGGACAGGCTTTCAAATTGGGCATAGCTACTTTGTAGGTGATGCTTATAAAGTAAATACTGCAAATCGTGTAGAGGAAGTAATCGAATATGAAATTATTCCACAGCTATTCGAGTATTGGTTTGATGATGAACAGAAAGCAAACCATTGGGCTGACCGACTAAGAGGTTGTTACGATGGAGAGAAATAATAAAATTCCTATTCGTAATATATACTATATGCTTTCTTACGCATATCAAACGCTAAATATTTCCGAGTATAAGCAAATCGGAACGGAAAGGTTTGAGAACGTCAAAGAACTTTACGCAAAAATTTTATCCATTGGTATACCTGTTTTGATTCGCGGAGGATTAAGTAAGGATTATATTAGTGTTGAAGAAACTTCCAATGTTATGAAAGGTAAAATTAATATCAATTCTACAATAAAGCAAAATTCATTAGTACATAAGAAAATGGCAGTAATTTATGATGAGTTTTCTGAAAATATAATGTTAAATCAAATTATTAAAGCGACACTCGTTTATCTTTCGCGCTCCAATAATTTAAGTAAAAAAATGCGTAGACTATTTTACAGTTTGTTGCCTTATTTTTCGGAGGTATCCGATGTAGAGCTAGATTTGAAACTTTGGAAAAACGTTAAGTATAACCGCCAAAACGTTCGCTATCAATTTATTATAGACGTGTGTAGATATCTTTATGAGCAGTTATTATTTGATGAAAGCTCTACATCTCAAATGATGAAAGAGGTTCAAGAAGAACAAAGATTATCCTCTTTATATGAAAAGTTCATCTATGCCTTTTTTAAACGTGAAACGAAATATATTGTAGCCCATCCACAAATTCAGTGGGGTGTTGATGATGGATTCACTGATGCACTACCGATTATGCAAACAGACCTTGTACTTCAAAAAGATAAAAAAACATTAATTGTAGATGCGAAATTTTATTCTGAAAATATGGCAAGAAGGTTTGAAGGTGGAGCTGCAAAACAAAAATCTGGTAACCTCTATCAAATATTTACATACATAAATAATTGGAAAAAAGAGAGGGATGAAACGGTTGCAGGTATGTTACTTTATGCGAAAACAAACGCATTAAATCAACCCAACCATATTTATCACATAAAAGGTAATCAGATTTTTGTTGTATCTCTTGATTTACGACAAGATTTTAGCGGCATAAAGAAAAATTTATTAGAATATGCGAATAAATATTTTGGATCTTGATCTTACTGTATAAAGTTTTAATAATGCGAAAACTACTCATTACTAATCGTGAAACACGATTTGCTTCGGGGATGGCCTGTGTTCATGTGGAAGTACATTTGTAAAACGCAATGGCAAATATCGTACTCGTCAACGCTATTTATGTAAGGATTGCAATAAGTCATTCAATGATATCAGGAATACTCCATTCGCAGATTAACGATACCCTAAAAATATATCGAACTAATGATGGATTCCCTCAAAACAGTGAGGTTAATTGTTTAAAGAGATGTCGGAATACTTTTCATATTTTTGCTTTTCAATGTTTAGTTCATATACTCTAATAAAATTCACTTCAAAATTGGGATATGGTGTCAATTCTTTGTCCGCTAATTTTTCCATTTCTTTTAGTTCCTTTTTAGAGAGTCCAGTAGAAATGTTTCCACCGTATTGTTCTTTCCCGAGAGTTAAGTGAGGTACAAATGCATCAAGTTCAAAATACTTTTTTATTAAGTCATCTGACGGTGAAATCTCTTGCACTATTTCTTGGTGCAATTTTGTTAAATTGTTTGAGTTAACACTCACATATAAAATGTTATTACCAAAATACTTTGGCTTATCTAATGACACTTGAAAAGGTTTGAAAGTGTCACAGACTTTCTGCACTTTGTCTATCCATTTTTTATCTGGAGTTAGTCCCCCTTGTGCTTTCAAAGTTATGTGAGGTTCTACACCCGATTGTTTAATCCAATTACTTTGAAAATGCTCAATTCGTTCTAAATATTCTTCTGGTGGGACAATTCCTATAAAATACTCCACTTTCATTCTTTTTCACTCCTATTATTGACAGTTTTAATAATTCTACCAGAAAATTCTAAACACACAAATATATTATGTGAGAAACAATAATCTTTGAGAAAACAGCCTATCTTTATACGAAAAATCCCTCAAATCATCTCTCGGGGGATTTTTTCTGCTGAAATTTCTAATAATGATCTCTTCATCTATTTCCTTAAAAACAAAGAAAAGAAACTAACACACCAAAAAAACTGATGCAATTAATAAATTCCATCAGTTTTTTCTTTTACTCCATTCTAATTAAAATAATAAAAAATAAAACCATTCCACTATTTTATATAAGTAAACTTTACTTTTATTAAAATCCAGTTTATAATCTAATCCAAGAGGTGATTATCATGAAAAAAGATTTTGGTGATTCGATATCAAATAAGGTTTATGAATATCGTGTACTTGCGAGATTATCTCAAAAGGAACTAGCAGAGAAGGTCGGGGTTTCCAAACAAACAATCTTCGTAATGGAAAAAGGAAATTATGTACCGACTCTGCTGTTAGCTTATCGAATTGCCGAGTTTTTTAATGTTGATGTGAACGATATTTTTACTTATGAGAAAGGTAGTGATGCAAATGACAATTAATTTCACGGAAATCTCGAATACAATTTTTAACCCGTTAAAGTCTTGGGCTGAACAATCTCAGGGAAATTGGAATGTACTAATTGTTAGTGGTTTCATATTAGTATTTGTTGGAGTCATCCTAACCCTTGTATTACAGAAAAAAATGGGGAAAGCGGACGAAAGAACAAAGCATATATCATTAAATAGTGCAATGATTGTGTTATATGTAGTGATTTTATGCGACTTGATTTTTCCGAAAGAATATATGTGGCAAGTTTTCTTCTTATTTAAATATGCTTTTGCATTCCTCGCTTCCGCAATCTATCTCGCTGTTCGGTACAAAAAAGACTTCTTTTAACGAAACAGGAGGTTCGAGCAATGCTTGTAAACTCAGTTACGAAGAAATATAGTAGCTCCGTGATTTTAAACAATCTCTCTTTCGAATTGAACCAAGGAGATATCATTGGTCTGGTCGGAAGAAACGGTGCTGGAAAAAGTACCCTAATGAAAATGATCGCGCAAACGATTCAAGCCTATGATGGATCTATTTCGGACAATGATCAAGTAGGGTACTTGATTGAGGAACCTAAGCTAATACCTAATAAAACGGGGCTATTCCACTTAACTTATTTTTCGAATATTTATGGAAACACGTTTAAACTCCATGAATACGAAGGGCTTTTGCGAAAACTGCAATTATTCGATGTGTTGAATAAAAAGGTGAAGGAATATTCGTTAGGCATGCGTCAGAAGTTAGGAATTGTCATGAGTCTATTGAATAATCCGAGATACATTGTATTAGATGAGCCTACGAACGGTATGGATGTGGAAACAACTTTTGAGGTTTTGCAGGAATTGAGAAGATTGGCTGAAGAGCGTAATGTTGGTATTTTGATATCGAGCCATAAGCTCGAGGATGTTGAAGCAATTTGTGATCGAGTTTTATTTTTAGAAAATGGGGCGATTGCGGATGAACAGCAACTTCGTAATAATAAGCAACGAATTCTTACACTTGTCTTTGAAGATTCTACTGCCTTAGCTACATTTGTTAAGATGCAGCAATTCGGGAGCATAATCCACTCCGGTGACAAAGAGATCCAGATTGAAACAGTGGTGGAAAACGCTGATATTTTCAAGATGTTAAATCGTTTAGACCTTAGATTAATTGATTTCACTGCGGAGAAGAAAACGTTACGCAGGGTCTATATGAATAAATTCAGAGGTGAATAGGATGACACTTCGAATTAACAAATATGTGATTTTCAACCTGACAGAACTCGTGAAAAATGGTTCTCTTATAGTGGGGATGTTGGCTGCTTGTGTACCGGCGATCACCATGACTTACTTTATCTTAAATGGGTCCACAACCTTTACGATCAAACATGTCTCAAACTTTTATTGTATGCTGGGTATGCTGGCTGCAGTGTTATTGCCTCTTTCCTTCATCAATCGAGACTACTCGACCAAAACCATTTCTTTGATGAATAACACCATTCAGAATAGAAGAAACTATTATTTCGCTAATTGCATCATCGCACTTTCGGTAAGTTTACTCTATGCGATGACAGGTATCGTATTACTTCTCGTTGCGAAAACACTAGGTGTCCCTGGTGACTTAGATCCCTCTCTCTTTGTAGCATTTTCTGTGAATGTTCTTCTTCTAGTGATGACTTATTACTTATTTGGATATCTTCTATTCCTATATAACGTTCGAAGCGGCACTGTTTACGGGATCTTGACAGCTATGTTGTTGTTTTTGCCAAATGCATTGTTTAATATCCAAGGGCTTATTCATAACGATATTCTTTTGGATTGGATTGAGAATTTTCCTGGGTATTTCTATCCAATTATGGTTGGGTCCGATTCGTTTAGTCCTCTACAATATTCTATTGGCGTGTTTACACTGAGTGTTTTGTTTGTGGTTATTTTAAAGAAAAGTGAGAAAATGGAAGTTTAGAATTTTCATTTGTTGATACAATTACTCTTCCTTTCAAGCATGTTCTTCTTTCCCTGTTAAATTAGTAAAAGTCTGTCAGTCACTTTTTCTTAGTATAAAGGTGACTGACTTTTTATTTTCCACAGTCTAAAAAATATTCTTCATCAATGTTCAAAAAAAAAAACGCCATTAATAAAAGGTATAGTCATAACGGAATAACTTAACAAGTATTAAATCACGGCTAGACTTAAAAAATAAAAATTGAACGAAGCTTGGAAAGGAGAACGATAACATGAAAAAGAAATACTTATTTTTATTGTTCACTTTTGTCTTAGTTCTTTTTGTAGCTGCGGCTTGTGGAGATGATGGGGACCAAGAGGAAACCGAGAATACGAATAATGAATCTGCTGAACCTGAAACAGGGGATGAAAACGCAGAGAAAAATAATGGAAGTGAAAGTGAAAACGCAAATGAGAACGAAGATATCACAGAAAATAAAGAAGAAGAAGCAGATGAAGAAACAAATGAACAAAGTGAGCTCTATTTTAAAGATAATGTGGCAAAACTAAGAGATTTAAAAATAGAAATAACAGATACGAAGGTAATTCCAGTCGGTGAAACTGGTAATGAATATGGTGATCAACCTGTCTTGGCGATTTGGTATAAAACAACGAACTTAAGCGAGAAGGACATTAATCCGACTACTGCTTGGCTAGCTGTATTTGAAGCAGTACAAGATAATGATCCGAATGCTGTGAATACACTAGATGTTGGCTCCCTTCCGGATTCTCAATTTCGTGATAGTCAATTGCAAACCATCAAGCAAGATGGAACAGTTGAAAATGCCGTCGCATATAAACTAGATGATTTAGAAACGCCTGTAACGCTAATTGCTACACAAGGTATTATGGGTGAAAAGTTAGGGGAGCAGGTTATTGAAATAAAGTAATATTTAAATGTTATCTATTGTAGTTCATTGAAGTATTCTTTAGGGACTCCCGGTTCATAATTACCAGGAGCCCCTCTAAGATATTCATCCTCAAGCTTCAGCATTCCGATTCCCCAAGAACCTTAAAAGGAAAAACTGAATAATTACCCCTATTAATAGCAGGATAAATCCATTTCCGATAATGGAGTACATCAAATATAAAAATGCTGCAATTCCAGCAGGTACGAGGGCGTATGGTATTTGAGTATTAACGTGGGCAATGTGGTCTGCTTCAGAGAAGATCGATGCCATAACGGTAGTATCCGAGATTGGTGACACATGATCGCCAAAGATAGCTCCTGCGAAAATTGCTCCGATCACAATTGGAATGAGTTCTTCGCCACCGAATGTATAGGCTAATGGAATAGCAATTGGGGTTAGAATAGACATGGTTCCCCAAGAAGTCCCTGTTGCAAAGGATATAAACATCGCAATAAGGAAAATCAGAAATGGAAGCAGTGCTGCTGTCATCCAGCCTTCTGTTGCTTGAACGACAAATTCGGCGGTACCAAGCTCTGCTGTTACTGTACCAATGGACCATGCTAGCACGATGATGATGAGAGCTGGCAGCATCGTACGTATTCCACCAAGTAAGGTCTCTTCACATTCCTTTAGTTTCATTCCTTGGAAAAGGGCAATAATCATTCCGACTGCCGTCATCGCAAATGCACCCCAGGTTAGGGCTATGGAAACATCCGTATCTGCCAGTGCATCCATGATCGATTTTCCTGCTGGTCCACCACCTGTATACCATAATCCCCAAAGGCTAACTGAAATCAAGGCAATGAGAGGCAAAAAGAAGTTCCAGACACTTCCCTCTTTTTTGAAGGGCTCCCCTAAATCCTGGTCCACGGATGATAGTGGGGTAGCTCCATCTGGATTTAACTTTCCTGTTGTTTGCGCCCTTTTTTCTGCTTTCGCCATTGGTCCAAAATCCTTCCCCAAAATAATCATTGGGACTGCTAACAAACAGAGAATCGCATAGAAGTTCCATGGAATCGATTGTAAAAAGGCAAAATACGGCTCTAATCCGACAAGACTAATACTAGCAAATGCCGCAGCAATCAAGGACACCTGGAAACCAATCCAATCCGACACAGGACCAATGGTCGCAATAGGTGCGGAAGTGGAGTCAATAATATAGGATAATTTCTCTCTTGATACCTTTTCCTTCGCTGTCACATCCTTGGAAGCATTTCCGACAATCACTGAGTTCACATAATCATTAAAGAAGATGATGAGACCTAGGAAATAGGGGAGTAATTGCACTCGTTTCCTCGAATTTAATTTTTTTCCTAGCGCATGAATTAATCCAATCGAACCTCCTGTCTTATACATGAAGGCTGCACCTGTACCAAGCAATGCGGTCATTACTAGAAATCGTGCATTCCAAGGATCAATCATCACATCCTTCATCCACGTGAACGTTACCCCAACGGCTTCCAGCGGATTTCCCCCGGCATAAATGACACCACCGACCAAGATACTAATAAACAGAGAAATTAGCACTCTTTTCGTAATGATTGCAAGCGCAACCGCAACAATCGGTGGCAATATGGATAAAAAGTCCAACGTTCCTACCTCCTTTTTCTCGTTTTCTTTGAAAATATTATGAAAATACTTGTTATCATTATATTCATGTGAACATGCTGTATGAGGGAAATATATGTTGGGATGTGGGATGGTTATGGAATGGCTGTGGGTTTTAGTTGATGAAGGTGGGGAACATAGTCTTTTTTAAGGAGCGATTGGAAGCAGTTATATAGATTAGGAGAGTTAAGCTAGCATTAGGGACAAACTATTGGGGGAATAGAGAGGTCAGGTTTTTGGGATTTATGTATGTGGGTTTCTTAAGATTCACTCTGAATTTATTGTCAGGTGTGCCAGGCCCTCAGCAAAAAATGAACCGAGGTACCCGCCCCCTTGTGATCCAACGTGAAAGAATTCACTGATTAATACTCCAACACCCGTTTTAAAAATTGCTTGGTTCTTTCCTTTTTAGGTGCGTTTAATACTTCTTCTGGTGGTCCTTGTTCGATAATGTGTCCACCATCAATAAAGAGGATTTCGTCTGATATTTCATAAGCGAATTTGAGTTCGTGGGTGACAATTACCATGGTCCACCCTTCATTGGCTAAATCCTTAATGACCTTTAACACTTCCCCAACCAATTCGGGGTCTAATGCTGAGGTAGGCTCATCAAATAACATGAGCTTTGGTTGAATGGCTAATGCTCTTGCAATCCCCACTCTTTGTTGCTGTCCACCTGAAAGCTGATGGGGATAGAGGTCCATTTTATCCTCGAGCCCAACCTTCGTAAGCAGACTTTTGGCCAATTCAAGCACTTCTTTTTTTGGTCGCTTTTGAACAATAAGTGGTCCTTCTGTTACATTTTCTAAAGCCGTTTTATGTGGAAATAAATTGTATGATTGAAAAACCATTCCCGACTTTCGGCGTAATGCTATGGTTTCTTTAGTGGTGAGCTTTTTGCTAAAGTCCACCGTCATTCCGTCATCGAAGGAGAATATACCTTGATCCGGTGTCTCCAATGCATTAAAACAACGAAGTAAGGTCGTTTTCCCAGAACCAGAAGGACCAATTATGGTAACGATTTTTCCTTTTTCGATATCGAGATTAATATTTTTCAAAACGGTTAAATCACCGAATGACTTAGTTAGATCTTTTACAGATAAAAACACGGATGCTCCCCCTTTCTATTTCGCGACATATCGTTCTAACCGACTTTCCACTCGATCCTGAATAATCGAAAGGATAAAGCATATCACCCAGTAAAGTAAAGCGGCTTCGAGATAAAGCAGCATAAAATCATACGTTACAGCAGCTATTTCCTGTGCTTTCCGGAATAATTCCGTAACCAATATCAAGGAAGCTAAGGACGTATCCTTAACTAAACTAATGAAGGTGTTTGAAAGCGGTGGGATCGACACTCTTGCCGCTTGTGGAAGAACAATCCGTCTTAAAGCTTTTGGATACCCCATCCCAATAGTATAAGCTGCCTCCCATTGTCCTTTTGGTATGGACAAAATAGAAGCACGAATAATTTCAGAAGCATAAGCCCCTACGTTTAACGTGAATGCAATGATCGCACTAGGAAAAGGGTCAATGACTAATCCAAGGCTCGGTAAACCATAGAAAACAATCGAAAGTTGAACGAGTAATGGTGTTCCCCGAATCGCAGACACGATAGCTCTTGCTGGAAATGTAAAATAAAACCGATTCGAAAGGCGCATGACAGCAAGCAGTAAAGCGACAATTAAGCCAAGTGCAAAGGAAATTAAAGTAAGAGGAATCGTATATTTGATTCCTCCTTGGATCATGGGCCAGAGGGAGTTTTTGAATAACTCCCATCCGTCCATGTTCGCTGTTATGTTTAGTAAAAAATTATTTAGAAACATCTTCACCAAACCACTTTTCAGAGATTTCTGCTAAGGTACCGTCTTCTTTCATTTCTTTAATGGCAGCACTAGCAGCTTCCACTAGTTCTTCATTCCCTTTTCTAAATGCTAATGCTGTTTCAGAAGCATCATCGGAACGAACAGCAATTTTTATCTTTGCATCTGGTTGTTGGTTCATGTAATCAAGTACCGCAAGTCGGTCATTTACTGTAACATCCACACGTCCTTGCTTGATTAACTCGATGGATTGCGCAAGTCCTTCTACTCCTACAAGCTCAGCTCCATTTTCCTTCGCGATCGCACCAAAATTACTTGTTAAGGATTGTGCAGACTTTTTGCCTTCTAAATCCTCAAATGATGTAATATCCGTATTATCTTCTGGTACAACGATGACTGCAGCAGAAACAGTGTAAGGTTCTGAGAAGTCATAGTTTTCTAAGCGGTCTGGATTGATTCCTACTTGGTTTGCAACAACATCAAAACGTTCTTGGTTTAGTCCAGCAAACATGGAATCCCATTGCGTTTCCTTAAATTCAACCTCCACGCCCATGCGTTTTGCCACTTCACGCATCACTTCTACATCATAACCAGTTAACTCATCATCTTCATTATGGAAGGAGTAAGGTGCGTATGTGCCCTCTGTACCAACTGTAATAACACCTTTTTCCATAATTTGATCATAAAGATTTGCAGAGTCAGCTGAATCTTTATTGTTATCCTCATCAGCAGATCCACATGCTGCTAAAGTCAAAATAAGTCCTAAAAATAATACCCATAATCCTTTTTTCATGTTTAAACCCCCAGTAAGTTTATCGGAATAATTTGATTCCAGAATGTATTATAACGCTGAAAGGAAATCTTGTAAAAGAAATAAACTTAGGATGGTGCGGATTTTTTTGTATTTTAGGTTGCCCGAGTTTTTTGTTTCTTATGATGAGATGGATGTAACAGTGTTTACTTACGAGATCCCTCGAAAAGGATTAGGTAAATAATAAATAAACCCAGCTAATCATAAGAAGATTAGCTGGGTTTATTAAGTTCGTGTTTTCATGTTATTTTACCGAGTTAATAACTGCATCGTCATCGGTTATGTTCACTGTAGAGCGGTCCGACTGAGCAGCGATGAAAATGGGTTCGCGGTCACGTGACCAACAGAGGGCAATGTTGTTATCTATATTAAATAGATTCCCTTTTAATAGTCTCCTTTAATGACAAAAAACGAACCCCGAATGGTTCCAGCTAATTTCGACTTCTGCCTAGCAAACTTAAACTTATCTTCTAACTCCTTTGGTACCTCCATTCCTTCTGAAAGCTTAAAGCCAACTGCTCGCTTCGGCTTCGGACCGTCAATGGTATACAGGACATTAACTTCCAGACCGTCTTCATAAAAGACAAACGCCCAATTAATATTCTCCACTTGAAAATGGGACGTTTCAAGAGGTTTAGCAGCAAATTCAATATCACGTTCTTCTTTTAAAATTCGGTTCACATAGTCAAGAGTCTCTTTACTTTCATTAGCTGGTACCACTGTAAATTCATGCTTGTATTTGTTCATAAAGTAGCGGGCTTCATTAGCTCGTAAACCAGCTAACGCTTCTTTTACAGGTGAAGACTCTAATCCCACTGTAGACACATTTTTAAAATCAACGATATAGGACATTTCCACTCCTCCTTTTATTTTTTAACAACAGGAATCCACATTTCTCCAAATACGAAGCCGTTTCGTTCTCCCATCTCAACTGTTGCATTTGGCCCACCAACATAGGCGACATTTGATACTTCTGGTAAGACTTGACCAAAGGCGATCCCAGTGAGCATATTACTCAACATATCAGCATTTTCGGCTTCCCCTTTCACTACTAGATATTCGCCTTTAGGAAATTGAATTACTCTTGATGCTTCTGGTAAAGTCTCTTCTGTCATGACCCCAGCATAGTACATCATCTTGTTATTTACAGCTTCATTCACAGCAAAAATATAGTCATTTGTAGCGATAGCTTTTAAAGCATCAAGCCTTCCATCTTGTTTGACGGTCTGCCAAAAGTCTACTTTTTCTTTGTTTATGCCAGCATAGTCTGTGTAATCGCTCTTCAGTTCTGTTCCAATCCCTAAAACGGTAAAGCTCTCTTTTTCTTCTAAAGTATAATTTGTCATTTCAAACATCCTCCTTTTTTTAATGAAACAGATGATTTATTTATTTGATAACTTTATAATAGCTTTAAAACGTGTCAAAAAATGAAACTGTTTAGGGGGGCACCTATGAAAAAAATTGAACGGATTAATACAATTATGCGATATATCAACAATCGTGGCCACTTTACGATTTCTGAAATCATGCAGGAATTTAACATCTCTCGTTCTACCGCTATTCGGGATATCAGAGAAATTGAATCCATGGGCATGCCACTTGTAGCTGAGGTTGGAAGGGATGGGGGCTATTCGGTTATGAATAATTCCGTTTTGCCCACCATTCGCTTTACTAATAATGAGATCAAAGCGCTTTTTATAGCCTTTATGGCCACAAGAAATCAACAACTCCCGTATTTAAAAAGTCGTCAGTCTTTAGCTGAAAAATTATTAGGACTCCTTTCAGAAAACCAGCAGGATGACCTCGTCTTATTAAATCAAGTCTTGTTATTTGAGGGAACCAACCCTAATAATCCAGATTTGCTTGAGCTGTCCGACCTCCCACATCCTATGCTAGAAAAACTTATACAACTTCTTCTTTTAGATAGCTATTTATTAATTACTAGTAAAGATGGGAAGGAAGAAAAAGCTTATCCCATTTATCTCTTACACCTCTATCATGAAAACGGTTTTTGGCTGATTGAAGGCTATGATTTAAAGGAAAAGGAATTCCGGATTTTTCCCGTAGATAACCTCACAAGTGTAGAGCCGTACACCGCGAAAAATAGAGTGAGTAAGAAAAAGATTTTAGAAAAACGAAATAAGCAGGAAGCGTTCATGAACCTTGTCCTTGAACTAGGCCCAAAGGCGATTGCCCAGTTTAAAAAATATCATCCTTTTAAAGTATCCTTATCCTATACGAATCCTTACCAAACCACAGCCATTCTAAAAACCTTTATCAATGTTGAAAATTCAGAAGAGCTAACGGAAATGACAAACTGGCTCCTTTTCTTAGGTGAAGATATCAATGTCAGGGAAATGCCAGAAGAAGTGTTGGAAGGTTTACAGGAGAGATTGGGTTTATTTTATCCGTAAATGGTGCAGTTGAAACCAATTAAGGTTGGGCTGGTGTCCAATTGCCTTACGATGGAATGTGAGGTAGTGTACATATAACTACAAATAGAAAGGGCATCGTGCATATTTATTTAAGAGTGTAAAAGAGAAGGTAGATACACAATTTAGGGGTTATTCCACTAGATTCAAAAGTGAATATTCTATTAGTTTTTGGAATGGAATTTTATCGATCGAGAACAACAAGTTAAGATTCCTTGGATAATCAGTTTATTCCTTGAGCCTCACTATGTAAAGTCGCACCAAAAATTCATTTTACTATTGACCGAACGTTCAACCAATAATAAAATAAAGATGAATAAATAAAAAACAGGAGGGATTCCAATGGATTTGTATTATGAGGTACAAGGTGATGGGCATCCAGTTGTACTCATTCATAGTGGTGGTGCTGATTCACGAGATTGGACGTATGTTGCCCCGCTTTTAGCCAATGACTACAAGGTAATTACGTATGACGGCCGTGGTGCTGGTAAATCTCCTACCCCAACAGGAGATGTCCATTGCGTGGAGGATTTGAAGCAAGTACTAGACCATTTAAAAATTTCACATGCAACAATTATTGGCCATTCCATGGGTGGACAGATTGCAACCGATTTTGCTCTAGAATACCCTGAATTGGTTTCGGAACTAATTTTGATAGCTCCATCTTTAACGGGCTTTCCTTACTCACAAGAATTTTCAAATTATATGAATGAGATTACTGCGGCTTTTCCGGATATTGATAAAATGATCAAGATCTCCCAAAGCGCACCTCTATACCGTATTGTCCAATCTAGTCCACATCGTACGTTAGCTGAAAAAATGCTTCGACACCATATTCTCCGTACATTTGATTGGCCAGCTTTTGAACTGATTTGGCCAGAGCCACATGCTGCTGAACGATTAGAAGAATTGAATCCCAAAACATTATTACTAATTGGTACAGAAGAAATTCCTGATAACATACGAGTAGCTGAATACTTTCAGGAACACGCTAATGCTAGAATTGTAAAAATTCCAGATGCGGACCATATGATGACACTTACACACCCAAATATTCTATATAACCACATTACGAATTTTATGGAGGAATAATATACGATGCCAAGAACGCCAGAAGAGAACGAGCGCATACGCCAAGAAGCGAAAGCCAAAATACTGACCAGTGCGATGGAGTTGTTTATGAAACAGGGATATCACACAACATCCATCAATGATATCGCCAAGCAAGCAGGGGTATCCAAGGGGTTGCTGTACAATTATTTCAAAGGGAAAGAGGAGCTCCTTGCGAAAATGGTTGAGGAGAGAATTGCACAAGTAGCCGATGTTATGGAAGGTGAAACTGCTCTGAAAAGCCCGATGGAGCAGCTGGAATTTATCGTGGATCAAGCAATAAATAATGTTTACGAACATCCAAAAGTATTCCGTTTTTATTTACACCTACAAACCCTACCAGAGGCAGATGAAGAATTGAACAAATACGGCCGGATGATTATTGAAGAGAGCGCAAGACAGTTTGAGTTTCAATGCGAAATATTTGAGAGACTTGGGGTGAAGGAGCCGCGGAAACGGTCCTTGTACTTTTCGTCTGCGCTTCAGGGGATTATGCTAATGATATCAACCTATCCACAGCAGTTTCCAGTTGAGGAAATTAAAGCTCAGATAATTGGGGAGTTTTGTGATTGAGTGATGGGTGCTTAATTTTAGCAGAATGTCCGAGTTAACTTAGACAGACTCAGCACCTGCGTGTCGCAGTGCTTTTTGCTTGGATAAATATCCAGAGCATCCTAAAAAATAAAGCGGACATACCAAATCGCAATATTCGACAAATACCGGGCCGTGCCAGGCACCACCACCCCCTCCCGCGTGTTTCGACAAATTTCGGGTGGTGCCAGGCACCCAAAAACCAAAACCCTCATGCATATTTTTCCACTTTCTTGGGAAACAAAAGGTAAGAATATCTTTTAAGGGGAATGCCATGAAACTGAGGTTTAGGAGTTCTAATGATAAAAAGGAAAAGAAGCAATCTGCGAAATCGACCAATACAAAAGATAAAGATAACGAATTGGATAAAAATAATTTCAACAATGAAATCACGAAAAGTCTAAATGAAAATGTAAGCAATATTAAAACCATGCTGGGTGAGCCTAGTGATCTTACTGTTAGGGAATTAACGGGTAAAACTTCGACGCAAAAATGTGCCATTCTTTATATTGGTGGATTAGTGGATGAGCAGCTGGTTCAGAACAATATTATTAAAACCATTCAAGAAAACCTCCAAAAATCAGATGACCCTACTATTGATCATATTTATGAAGCGGTTATTGCAATCGCGGGAACGAAGAAGGCACAGACCCTGGATGAGGTATCCTATGCTTTGTTATCTGGAAGCACGATTTTGTATTTAGATGGATACGAAACGGCCCTTCTTATCAGTGCTAAAGGTGGAGAAAAGAGATCCATTGACGAGCCTCCGTCAGAAGCATTGATACGTGGTCCTAGAGAAGGTTTCATAGAAGATATACATACGAATATAGCAATGGTTAGAAGGATTTTAAAGGATCCGAATCTTAGAATCAAAACGTATGAAACTGGAAAAAGGTCAAAACAGAAAATTGCTGTTATCTATGTTGCTGGCATAACGAATGAAAAAATAGTGGATGAGGTGAACCGTCGGCTTAAAAGCATGGACACCGATTATGCATTAAGTGCTGGACATGTGGAGCAATGGATTCAAGATAGTTTTCTATCTCCGTTTCCACAGCTGTTAGAAACAGAGCGTCCGGATCGAATTGCCAGCTCTGTTTTACAGGGGAAGGTAGGTATTTTAGTCGAAGGGACACCTGTAGCGTTATTAGCACCGATTGTTTTTGCGGATACCCTAAAATCCCTAGGAGATTATAGTCAACGCTGGATGACGGCTACGATTTGGAGATTAATTCGTTATTTGTCAGCTTTTATCGCAATGTTTGCTCCGGCACTTTATATTGCCTTAGTATCCTATCATCCAGAAATGCTCCCAACAAAGCTTGTTTTTTCCATTCAAGCAAGTAGGGAAGGTGTACCGTTTCCTGCCGTTATAGAAGCATTTTTAATGGCAATCACCTTTGACATTTTGCACGAAGCAGGAGTTCGTCTACCGAAATTGATTGGTTCTACGATTGGTATTGTTGGAGGACTTGTTATTGGAGAATCTGCAGTTAGTGCTGGAATCGTTAGTCCAATTATGGTTATTGTGACAGCCCTAACAGCCATTGCATCCTTTACAACACCTCAATATAGTGTTGCGATTTCGTTTCGTAACTTGCGGTATTCCTTTATGTTTGCTGCAGCAATACTTGGCTTATTCGGTATTGTATTAGTTTATATTATGATCAATATTCACATGGTAAATTTAAAAAGCTTTGGAACCCCTTATACCACACCATTTGCACCTGTTTACTTTAGTGATTGGAAGGATTTATTCATTCGATCACCACTAACGATGCTAGGGAAACGTCCAAGCTTTTACAAAACAAAAGATAAGAAAAAACTGTCAACGAGCAAAGGAAGGAATGATAAATGAAAAAGTCCGAATATGGTAAAGAGAGCATTCGTGACCGAGACATCATGCTCGTTATTCCCGGAATGTCTATTGCGATTGGTGTTTTATATTTACCGAGAAGAATTGCGGAACATACAATTGGACTGGATGGGCTTCTATCAATCACGGTTGGTTTCCTTTTTACACTTGCTTTTACGGTGATGATTATGAAAGTAGCAACTAATTTTCCGAATACATCGTTTATGGAATATGCACCAAAACTTGTAACAAAACCAATAGCCATTCTGTTCAGTGTGTTATTTGGGATACATGGTCTATTGCTTACTGCGTTTGAAGTAAGAGGGATTTCGGAAATTGCCCACCTCCATTTATTTGTTAAAACGCCTCTTGTTTTTATCGCCTTAGTTTTTTTTCTCGTTGTCATTTATGGCGTTTCTGGT
Source organism: Salirhabdus sp. Marseille-P4669 (assembly GCF_900240405.1). Lineage (GTDB taxonomy): Bacteria > Bacillota > Bacilli > Bacillales > Alkalibacillaceae > OEQK01. Next base: position 170,083 of record NZ_OEQK01000008.1, on the reverse strand, counting down.
TCGAGGATTTCTTTTATAACGCAATGAATACGGAAAAGGGTAAAAAGAGCTCATTCAAGCGTAATTTTGTAGCACTATTATCTATTGGAATGACGAATAAAAATAATATGCTACCCATTATGCAAACCGATGGAAACGGTTTTCTTCATTCTTTCCTAATAGGGTCAATCGCGTTAACGGGATTTGGTGTATTGGGCTATTTATTATTCTATGGTTCATTGATAAAGAAACCAGAAAAGCCAGTTCGTAAAGCAATGATGGGTGTGGGACTATTATATTTTATTCATCTTATCTTTTATCTAGCTTGTATTGTTGTATTTGGAGTTCAAGTAACCTCAAATTTAATGTTTCCAGTAATTGATTTAGCGAGAGCTGTAGAAATTCCTGGGGGTTTTTTTACAAGGTTTGAATCTTTATTTTTTGTCATCTGGATTATGACCATTTTCATTACAAGCATTATTTCATTTGATATGGCAATTATGGGCTTCCAGTCAATTTTTAAAAATACTAGTAGGATGGGAATGATTTTTGCTTTATCGCCCATCATCTTTTTTCTTGCCGGTATACCAGAAAGCTTACCGGAAACAGGTGAATTTGGCAGGGTTGTTAGCTATTATGGTTTTGGATTAACGATTATCGCAACGGTTCTATTCTTTTTCATCTTAAAAATAAAGGGCGTGAAAAAGAATGGCTAAATTCGTCAAAGTCATCATGATTGTTGTGTTATGTACTGTTCTTTCTAGCTGCTGGGATAGCATTGAATTAGAGGATAGGGCGTTTACCTATGGCATTGCCATTGACTTAGTGAATAAGGGAGCGGATGATAATGTAGAAATTATGTTAACGAATCAAGTTATTGCTCCAAGTGGTTTTTCCACTATTGGTGGTGGGGGTGGTGGGAGTGAAGAAGCTTTTCGTAATATATCCAGAACAGGGAAAAGTCTATTTCAGATTAATCAAGACTTTTCCAAACAAACGAATCGGACTGTAAATGCACAACATTTACAAGTCATTCTAATCTCAGAAGAATTATTGAGAGAACCGAAGATATTAAATAAACTATTTGATACATTTATCCGTGGTCATGAGATGCGAAGAGGGATAAAAGTAGCCACAACAAATGGGCAGGCTAAGGAATTATTTACTATTAAACCAGAGCATATAAAAGTTCCTGTAGATTATATTGCAAGACTATTAGAAGTACAGAGTTTTTCTGAAACCATTTACCCGATACGCATAGGAGATATACAGGAAGATTTAATAACTAATATGAGTTTCCCTATTCCCCATTTGAAAATATTAGATGAGAAAAACATTGAATATGATGGTGTATCTGTATTTAATAGTACCAATAAAAATATTGTTGGTAATTTAACTTCTGAGGAAACGAAAGGATTTAATTTTTTAACAGGTAGAGTGAAAAGCGGAACTGTTATATTTCAGTATAAAGGGAACCAGCTTGTTGCGAGAGATATAAGGGGTAAGGCTAAAATCAAGCTCAAAAATAAGGATAAACAAAATCTTTCCTTTGCTATTGATATATCTTTGTTTGCAAACCTTGGAGAGAACTATGGGCCGTATAATACCTACCATATTAGGCAATATGGAAAACCCTTAGAAGATGAGATCAAACGAATCGTGGAGAGTACCATTAATAAACTACAGCAGGAATTAAATACGGATATAATCGGATTAAATAAATATTTACGAGGGAGACATTATTCGCTTTGGCAAAGTATCAAGGATGATTGGGAGCAAGGGGAAAACTATTTTCAAAAAAGTAAAATCAAAGTGAATGTAAACGTCAGTATGAAAAATGAAGGAAATGCGATAAATACTTCAGAAGATAGGAAGGGACCTTAAATGTGGCAATCTATTTTAATAAGAATTCCAGATCCACTCGAAACCTTTGCGATCATAAGCTCCTTTGCTATTCCATTTCTTGTGTATAAAATAAACCAAAAACTGCATGAGAGTGGAGACCCGCCTTGGAAGAAGTAGATGGTTAAGGGGTCAACAATGTTTCATCGTAATGGAAGGCCACAGCGATAATGCTGAGGTCTTTTCTTTTTGATTTAATATTATAACGTACCTATCTAGGTCTTTGCGCTCATTTGACGAACACGAACTAAGCCTCTTTCGCGTGTAATATGGCACGATATACCCTATAAATGCTTTGGCGCTTAACTTATAATAATACTAGTTTAAATCCATTAGTACCAAAATTTGGTATAGATGTAGGATGCCTTGTGTATAATCTATTGGTTTTTACTATATTCAAGAGGTGATATATATGTATATGGGCCCATATCGAGATGACGCTGCAGCGCACAATGTAATACCTGCTGCCTCATTTCCAATTATCATAATGCTATGTTACATACTCTATCCAGATACAAGCATGATAGCTTTGATTGTTTCGTTTCCTTTCTTTTTACTAATGGTAGGTTTATTAGCGTTTACGAAAATAAAAAAGTGGCAATATTATGTGGGCTGGCGACTTGGGGTATTAGCGGTGCTTTTAGATATAAGCATGGTGTTTATGACATTTATTATCTCAAGATTATACGATAACGCGATCGCCTCTATTCTATTACTCTTTTTCCTTGTTGTAACGATTTTCCTTGGTCATCGATTTGCGAATCGGATACGTATCGAAATGCAGTCACCATCTACATGGATAGGAAAAATGATTGTAGCCCTAGGACTACTCGGAAGTGGGGTAGGCTCTTTAATCGGGTATTGGTCGGCGAACTTATTTGGTTTTCAGATTGTCATGCCAATTCTTTATTTCACATTGCTTATTGTGATTGCGATTGTACACGCCTATTTCCATTCCGTGGCTTTTAAAGGGGAAACCGATTGGTAAATTATTAGAACAAAAATCATAACAATTCCATTACATGTATTACAGGAGCGCATGGTTTATTACAAAAAATAAACCTGCAAACATGCTGTCAATACTCTTTTCCTGGTAATCCTTTTCTGTACTTGAAGATTAACCCAAATCTCTATAATCTATCATTTTTCGTTCATGGAAGATTGAGTCGGGAATGTCGAGCGTTTTTGGATTGAATGAGAAGCCTTAAGCCTCTTATTGGAAAATCCCCCCTGAATTATTACAAAAATTCCATGCTATGATGTGGATGTAAGTTAATTTGGCTACAAAGGAGAGGGATTTTCCATGTTTAAGAAAATAGCAATGGTAACAGCAATATCATCAGCATTTATTTTTGGCTCTGCTTTCGATCGAGTAGATGCCGAATCTAACTATTCAACAAACCATAAAGTCTACTATTCCTTCAATGGGGAAAGCGGTAGTTTATTAGGAGAAGAAGCACAAACCAAGTTTTATCATCTATTAAAACAATGGACAGAAAAATATAATATAGATTGGCAAGATTTCTATAATCAGGATGAGCAAAAAGCAGAGCCTGAACATAAGGAAGAACCTGCTGAAAAACAAGAAACAACTCCAAAAGAGGAGCAAGTGCAAGAGGAAGAGCCTGCTCAAGAAGAAACACATAAGGAACAGCCGGTAAAAGAACCCGTTGTGGAGGCACCAACTACTAATGAGCAAGCGCAGGAAGCGACACCAGAACAAGCTAAAGAATCGGATACCAAGGAAACACAAAGTTCGGAGCTTAGTCAATTCGAACAGGAAGTAGTGGAATTAACAAACGAAGAAAGACAAAAGAACGGTTTAGCTCCACTGCAAATTGATACAGCGTTAAGTAAAGTAGCAAGAGAAAAATCACGCGACATGGCAACAAACAACTACTTTTCTCACAACAGTCCAACTTATGGCTCACCATTTGATATGATGAATAGCTTTGGAATCACGTACCGTACGGCGGGTGAGAACATTGCGAAGGGTCAACGCACTCCTGAAGAGGTTGTGAATGCATGGATGAACAGTGCAGGCCATCGTGCCAATATTTTAAATGAAAACTTCACTCACATTGGTGTTGGATATGTGGAAAATGGTAACGTTTGGACACAGCAATTTATAGGGAAGTAATGGAGAAAGGGCTAGCTTAGATGCTAGTCTTTTTTTGGATTCATTCAAGGAACAAGGCTGCAGCCAACTTTTGGTGTGCAGCCTTTTCTATATGTAGCAATATTATTATTTGTTTTCTCGCTTCGCATCCTTAGCCAATTCCTCAAAAGAAGGAACTTTACCGTGGGGAGGATTTTGGGATTGTTTTCGATCCTTCCATTCCCGTTCCCGTTGTCCTTTTGATGTAGACATAAATATCATAACCCCTTTCCGCTTAGTCGATAAAATCGGTATTTACAGTCTTTGATTTTCGCGCTTTCTTTGCTTTCTCTTTATGGGCCCGATTTGCATTCGCACTGCCAAATTCATTTGCAAATTCAGAATCCTTTTTGCTGGAATCAAAACCTTGTTTATTTTTTTGCTGCGGATCGTTTTTCTTCGTTCTTTTCGCCATGAATTTCCCTCCTTTTTGCTTTAGTATGTTGAAAGGAAGGGGAATTATGCAGTGGGAAGGTTAAGCAAATGCCATTCTAATGACCAGTAAAATTTTTATGTATTAAAAAATGATTAAGTATATACATTTGGAATTTAAAAAGGAAATTGGTTGATTAGTGTTATTCCGTTCAAATAAAGGGAATTTCTCTTAGAATATAGAAGTCCTAAGTAAAGCCTATATAAGGAGGAGTCTTGATGAAGCTAGGAGCTTTTTCTGTAAGCTTAAGTGTAAAAGACATTCATCAATCAAAAGCATTTTACGAAAAGTTGGGATTTAAAACTTTAAGTGGAGATATCAATCAAAATTGGCTTATTATGAAGAATGAACAGACGGTAATAGGTCTTTTCCAAGGGATGTTTGAGAAAAATATTTTAACATTTAATCCAGGATGGAATAGCAATGCGGAAAATCTAGAGGAATTTACGGATGTACGCGAGATTCAAAAGGAATTGAAGGAAAAGGGTGTTACCTTAATTCAAGAAGCGGACGAATCAACAGAAGGACCAGCACACATTACATTGGAAGACCCAGATGGAAATCAGATTTTAATGGATCAACATCGTTAATGGAGAGATTAAGTAATGAGGAGGTTTACATCATGAGTATTACTTTTAAGGTAAAACAAACGCTTCACGTGCCACAACAAGTAGCTTACAAGAGCCTACTAGACCTTGAGGCTGCGAAGCATTGGATGCAAGGACTTGTTCGTATGGAGCGGTTGGATGATGGACCAATGAAAGTGGGAAGCGAGTGGAAGGAAACGAGAAAAATGTTTGGCAAAGAGGCAACCGAGCATTTTGAGGTAATGGAGCTTCAGGAACCAGAAAAAGTTGTTCTTCGCTGTGATGGAACGAAAGGTACAACAGGCAAAGGAGAATTTTTGTTTACATATGAAATCACTTCCTCAGGAGAGTCCACAGAAGTGACCCTTCACGGGGAGATTAATGGGCTAACTGGCATAGCGAAATTATTTGGGAAGATGATGGCAGGGACCTTTAAGGAAGCCTGCGCAAAGGATTTGGATGCATTAAAGCGTTATTTGGAAAGGCTAGAACAAGAGTAGTAGAACAAGATGACAATTCTAGATAAAGGAAAGCATACAAATACAACAGTTTGGTTGCGCTAAATCTACCAAGTGACTACGACTTGTTCATGGTTACAAAACAACTTTATCGAAAGAACATGATGCTATTTTTATTTTTGTAGGAACTCTCGCTGAAATGGCGCAACAGACTATGCGTATCATTCAGGAGGGGCAACTGCTAGAGAATGGCGAAACTCCAGAAGCAGGAGCTAAACGAGAAGCCTTTGAGGAATTAGGAGTAGATGTAACAGTCAATGATTGCATTTTACAAGTAGAATTCAATGGAACTCAATACTTCTTCTTTCAGTCTGAAATAATTTCTGGAACTTTAGGTACTGGACAAGGGACAGAATATAAAGACGAAAATAGAAATAGAGAAACCTATTTACCAATGTGGGTTGATAGAGAAAGTTTATCATCTATTGATGTAAGACCGATTGAAGTTGCTTTTAAGCTTCAATCTCTATTAAATTGATACACTCTCAAAAGTAAGGGAACTCCAAGAGATTGGGGTTCCCTTTTACTATTTCCATTGACATTTCAATAATTCTACCCCGGTTCTTTATGAATAGATCCCAATCATTTCAATTTACTTGGCTTTAATCTAATGGTGTAGCTAACTTGGATGAGTAATATCAATAAACCAATACCAATAATACTAACTAATTGCGAGTCGTCGGTGAAGATGGAATAAAACATTAGGGCAAATGCCAAAAGCACAAGACCCCATGTAACAAGTGAATATAGTTTATACAACGCCTTTAGCATTACATATTTTTCACCATCATCAAATTGATTCATATATTCTTGTTCGTAGTTTTTGGATTGAGGATCGGGAAATTTAAAATTTGGATTCGTAATTCGGATTATTTTTTCGCTTGGAACCAAACTTGCGAACGAAACGATTAATAATAAACTACTCCATAGCGCAATACCTGGTTCGGAGTCTCTTAGCAGTAAAAATCCGATAATCATTGCTGTAAAGGAAAGGGAAAGTGCGATTTGGATATAAGTCACAGCAGTATAAGCGAGTCTTTCTAATCGGACTTGATGCGTATCTTCTAGTACGAAATCGACTTTTATTAAGCTACCTTTCTCTGCTTTATGTACTTGATAGCGTGCGAATAGTAAGCAAAGAATCACTACTAAATTGGTAATCATTAATAGATTTGCTTCGAGGATTTGATCCTAAAAACTTGAAAACAACTCATATACCCCATATAAAAATAAGAGAATATACACAATCAACAGCTTCATGATAATTCCTCCTCACTAAATAGAAATACTTTTTCAATTGGTTCTTGGAATACATTTGCAATTCTTACCGCAATAAGTAGGGATGGCATGTATTCATTTCGCTCAATTAAACTAACCGTTTGTCGCGAAATTCTTGCTCTTTTTGCTAATTCCGTTTGATTAAGACCATCTCTTGAACGTAATTCCTTGAGCCGATTTTTCATTTTATCACCTCGGTTATATTGTAAATCTTTGTCATTTTGACAAGTATAATGGTCAAAATGACAAAGATGATGTGCGTATGGTTCGGGAATAACTGACGCGGAGTGTAAGCGTCGGTAAAATGTTGCAACAAAATAAAAACAAAATCGTCTTAAGTAATAAAGGGGGGATATGTGTGAAAAAGAGTATAGGGGGCGGAGTTGTTTTCGGAATTATAATTTTGTACGTATTTGTTTTAATGCTCACTAACGACTTTGTCAATATCACAAGGGTCGAATATCAAAAGTATAATCATCCTGAAGAGAAGTATGGGGAAGTAGCAGTTTTAGAGGACGAGGATAGCCTTAGCCAGTTAACAAAAATTTTAAATAAAGCAGATCACGAGCGCACGGACTATGAAAAAGCAGATCACGAAGACGTTAAACTAACGCTATTCTATAAAGAGGGGACGTCTGAAATGATTAGGATTTGGAAGGATTTTGGTCAAGATTACGACCTATTAGAAAGGGGAACAAAGGAAGTGGTTTATAAATTGAAAGACAAGCAGGCGAGGAAAATGTTAAATGAAATGTTAAGTGAAATTACTTTGCAAAAACAATGAATGAATTACGAATCGAGCCATACATAGCACAAGCCGAAAGTGGAAAATAGCTTCCCATTTCGGCTCGTAAAATCATTACTTTTGAACAAAATACTTCTCCCCAAGCAGTTCCTTTTCCTCAATTGTGCCCGGAGCTAATTCGCTTTCCGCAAATGCTGGCAGCTCCGTCGCTTTCAAATCATACATAACTTCAATTTCCTTGGCGAACAGCAGCTTTTCCTGTGCCAGCAGCTTTGAAAGTGGCGGCTGTTGTTTCGGTTTTACTTCTTCACCATTTAAAATTTTAGTTAATCCGGAAACATAATACTCCAAGGAGCGACTACCCACAATTTTGACACCTTTATTATCTTCATTCACCATAATAATTGTCGGGAAGCCTCTTGCCCCAAGCTTTGCAGTTAGAGCGAAGTCTTCCTGTAATAATTGTTGTCCAATTTGACTTTCTGCTTCCTTAACAATGCTCTCTCCATTAAGACCAAGCTCATTCACAATGTCAATCATGACCGATGTCTCGCCGATGTTTTGATTAAATGCAAAGAGTGCTTCCCTCGCACGGCGTAAATAGGTAAATGCATTTTCGTCGCCATGATGCTTTTGGATCACCTTAAATACGCGAGATGGAGGGAAGGAGGACTGGACTGGGTTGTTAATCATTAGGGAGCCATCAATTGGCATGCGATAATGTTCCCCGACTTCTCTCCAATGCCCAGCTACATCCTGAGGTCCAAAAATTCCATTCGCAGGATCAACCGGTCCACCACCCCACTTTTCTAGTAAACCTCCCATTACAGTATGGATATTAATATAATGTCCATATTGCTGTAAGAAGCGGCGAAGGGTAGGCTCCAATGCCCAGCAATGTGAGCAAATCGGATCTGTCACATAATATAAATCAATCGTTTTCTTCGGAGTTAAATTAATGACCTCCATTCCTTCTTCTCCAGATACAGCGCACACACCAGTTTCTAAATCGCAAATTAGGTTATTATTTGTCATGTTTTATTCTCCTTTTTTATGGATATTTAAATGAATCTTGCAGTTCATGAGGTTAATTCTTGGAAGTGAGAGGGTGAATTATGCAGTTCAGGGTGTTAATTCCTTGATGATTGGGGGGAATCATGCAGTTTCATGCGCGAATCCCTTAATAGGTGAGGATAATCATTCAAGTAAACCTAATAATTCATCAAAATATGGAGGTAATCATTCAATTAACCCTATTAATTTATGAATCAGTAAGAATTATCAGGCTGAGCCCATTAATTCCCCATAAAATTAAATTAATCATTCAAGTAAACTCAATAATCCTCCAACAAGAATAAAGAATCCCTCAATAAAACCTATTAATTATCCAAAAAGCATGAAGAATCTATCAATTTACCCAATTCATCCCTCAATACAAATGTAAAATTCCTCCTCTATTATCATGTGAAACCTTTTTTTAAAGGCTTCGAATTGTTTATAGGCTCATTTTAGTCCATAATAGAAAGCAATAATACCAATAGAAAAGCGGATATGTTGTTTATCCAACACATTGGAAAAATTGTTGGAAAACGAAGGAGGGAATACGGTGAGTGTGACGAAGACGGATCCAAGAATTTTACGAACGCGTAAGCTGATCATGAACGCTTTTATTGAGCTTTCCGGAAAGAAGGAGTTTAAGGATATTACGATCAAAGACATTACAACAGAGGCAATGATTAATCGTGCAACCTTCTATTATCACTTTGAGGATATCTATGATTTGTTGGAGAAGGTGTTATCGGAGGAATTGTTAATTAACTTAGATTGTAATCTCTATGAAAAAAGTGACTTAAATGAAGATGTGCTCGTTCGTATTTTTAAAGCAATCACAGATTTTCAATTGTCTCTGTCCAATCGCTGCCATCGTGGGTATGAAGATACGATTGCTCGTATTATTCGAGACCAATTGGAGGTTATTTTTAATAGGATGCTAGCGAAACAACACGGAGTCGAAGCGGAGCAGGAGTTGAAGGTAGCAGCTGCTATGTTGAGCTGGGGTCTTTATGGGGCGTCGGTAGAATGGAGAAGATGCAGCGGAGAGGTTACGCCAGAAGATTATGTAAAAGGAGTCATTCCGTATATTTTGCATGGGATTCATTAAAAAACACCTTTCTTTTTACCAGTGTTAAAAGAATAGGAAACACAACGAAAGCCTAATTTTTCCCTTTGGTTCAGGAAAATTAGGCTTTCACTAGTTTAAGCGTGGATGATATTTTTAATTTGCTTATAATGGTGACGATCGTGTTTCGCTAATCCATTAAAATATTCATATAAGGATAGTTGAGATTTTCCGATATGGAACTGCTTCTGCCATAATTCATCTGGTATTTGTAAAATGTGATCATAAAGCTCTTTTCTTATTGAGATAAAATTAGTTAATGTCTCTTTTTTACTCTCTTTTCTACTGATAGATGATGATTCAGAGTTTACTTTTTCAGCATCTGGTCCTTTTGGAAGCTCCACATCCGAGAAAAGAAAAGGTAAACGTTTTTTAATCACAAACTCATCCCAAGGTTTGAAATGCCCCATTATCTCAGCAATTGTCCATTTTCCTTCTTCTATCTGTGTTCTCCATTGGTTTTCGCTTAAAGAATACAAGGATTCCGCAAATTTTATAAAGTTTAATTGATGCTCTAAAATTTCTTTCTTATACTTATTCAAAATGCACCCCCGTTTCGTGTCCATTCCACGTATTACGTGCTACATAGGTAATCTGATTGTATCATAATTATCTGGATATTTTCGTTAAATCCCTTTTCATAAGTAAGCTGTTCCTAGTGGCTGGCTTCTAGTATTTGGTTGAAATGTTTTCTACTACAAAGGAATTTTCCTATAAAAAAGCCATCCAATGGACATACTAAAGTATATTTTATGCGAGAGGGTGTTTCGATGGGTGCGAAAAATAAAGGGTTATCTGTATTTGCCCTTGGAGGCTTACATGAAATCGGTAAAAATATGTATGCCATTGAATATGGGGATAGCATTGTATTGATTGACTGCGGGAATAAGTTTCCGGATGAAAGCTTATTAGGTATTGATTTGATTATTCCGGATATTTCCTATCTAATCGAAAATCAGGATAAGGTTCAAGCGTTATTGGTTACGCATGGTCATGAGGATCATATTGGTGGTATCCCTTACTTTTTGAAGAAAATTAATGTGCCTGTTTATGGGACAAGGTTTACCATTGGATTAATTAAACACAAGTTAAAAGAGCACCGATTTTTAAGAGAAAGCGAGCTGTATGAAATCCATGCAGACTCTAATCTTTCAATCGGGGATCTAAGCATTCGATTTTTTCAAGTGAACCATAGTATTCCGGATTGTCTTGGAATTGTTTTTGATACTCCTGAGGGAACCGTTGTACATACTGGGGATTTTAAATTTGATTTGACTCCTGCAAATGCCGAGCGGCCGGATATTCATAAAATGGCGGAGATTGGCAATAAAGGGGTATTGCTTCTTTTATCGGAAAGCACGAATGCAGAGAGAAAAGGCTTTACCCCATCGGAGCAGATGGTTGGAGAAAATTTAGAAAGTATTTTTCGAAAAGCAACTCGTAAAGTAATTGTTTCTACCTTCGCCTCCAATATTAGTCGAATTCAGCAGGTGGTTCATGCTTCTGAGGTCACAAACCGAAAGCTCGCATTGCTCGGACGCTCCATGGTGAATGTCGTTAAGATAGCAATGGATCTTGGTTATTTATCGGTACCGAAAGATATGCTGATTGATGCGGTGGAAATCAATGATTATCCGCCAGAGCGAGTGACCATTTTATGTACAGGTAGTCAAGGGGAACCGATGGCTGCGCTTAGTCGACTTTCGACGGGAAATTTTCGTGATGTAGACATTTTAGCCGAGGATACCGTCATTTTAGCGGCCGGACCTATCCCTGGGAATGAAAAGAATGTTTCTACAATCGTTGACAATCTTTTTCAACTAGGCGCTCATGTTATTTATGGTTCAGGGAGCAGTTCGGGCATGCATGTTTCAGGTCATGGCTATCAAGAGGATTTAAAATTAATGCTTACGCTTATGAAGCCGACGTATTTTGTCCCTATCCACGGGGAATATCGTATGCTGCACCATCATCGTTTGCTCGCCGAATCGGTTGGGGTCAAGCCAGGAAATACGTTTATTTTAAACAATGGCGATGTTGTGGATATTGAAAATTCTGTTGCTCGCCACACTAGAAAAATACCAGCTGGCAGCACGTATGTGGATGGATTGGATGTTGGCGATATGGAATTCGTCTTACGGGATCGCAAGAAAATCTCCGAGGAAGGGATGCTTATGATTATTTTGCCAATGAGCAAACCAGACGGAAAGCTGCTATCCAATCCAGAAATCATCTCTCGGGGGTTTGTAGATAATCAATTCTCCGAGCTGCGTAAAGGTATGAATCGAATTATTGTCGATACAATAAACGAACTTCATGAAGCAGATCGATATTCTTGGAATGTGAAAAAGAAGCAAATTAAGAAATTAGTGGGACAGTATATAAAAGATCGTGCAAGGAAGGAACCGATGATTGTTCCGATTTTGATTGAGGTTTAACTAGTAGTGCAAAAAGACCATTCGTGAGCTGAAAAAATTCACCTTACGAATGGTCTTCTTAGTTGCTATCTGGAAACCACCTTTTCCCCTTGCACCCAAACCTCCGCTATATTCACAGGCTTCACATGATACATGATTTTTTGGAATATATCATAGAGATCTTCGTTGGCATCAAAAATAGGTAGTTTATTTTCCTTTGCCTTTGTATCGACAATTTGCACATCCCAAGCATAGTCCTTTTCTAAGCGGCCAACAGGTAAGCTTAAGCTTTCTCCTCCACCAGCTGTTGCATAATAAAAGGCTTCGTTCATGGTAAGACGAGAGTCGGCCACTCCTCGCTTATCTGGAGGTAGGGTTGTATCGACACCGTCCTCTAGCATTCTAGAAGAAATAACTGCTTGTTTAGCATTGTCATAAAGGCTTGGCGTTGCACCAGCGGAAATGTCTGTGCCTAAACCAATCTCTACGCCATTTTTGGAAAATCGGGAAATAGGGATGACACCATTTGCAAAATACGCATTGGATAATGGGCAATGTCCTATAGCTGTTCCAGTTTTCGCAAACAAATCTACATCGTCATCCTCTAAAAAGTTGCAATGTGCCATTACCGACTTTTCCTGCAATAGGCCGAAACCATGCAATGCAAAAGCGTCGTTTTTATGGAATCGTTCCTTTACATAGCTGTGCTCCCAATCGCTTTCACTGCAATGAGATTGGATATGCGTATCATATTTTGCAGCCAACTCTCCTAATCCTTGTAATGCTTCGTCAGAGCAGCTCGGAATAAATCTCGGTGTAACTACTGGATATACACCTTGCTTCGTTGCTTTCGCTAATTCTTTTACAGCCACAATAAATTCTTCCGTTTCGGCTAATGCCGTTTTCGTGTCGGGGTCACGATAATAGGCTGGATTTTGCTCTGGATCATCTGCTACCACTTTGCCTACTAGTCCACGCTGGCCTTTCTTTGCGCATATTTCTGCTAAAAGAAAGCTTGCTTCTTTATGAATGGTAGCGAAATATAGTGCTGTTGTTGTTCCGTTTGCTAGTAGTGTCGCAACAAGGTCGGAATAGACTTCTTCAGCGAAATTTATATCGGAAAATCTAGACTCCAGCGGAAAGGTATACGTATGTAACCAGTCGTTAAGTGGGAGGTCCAATGCTGTTCCAGACTGAGCCCATTGAGGTGCATGTATGTGTAAATCTACAAACCCTGGTAGAATGTATTGCCCTTTCTTTAAACGGTGGAAACGCTCTTTACCTTCCTGTTCCTGAATAATGGTGTCATAAAGGTCATCTTCTGGCGCTACAACGTTTTGGATCATCCCTTTTTCATCTACACAGAAAAGGTGGTCTTTTAAGATTATGACTTCTTTTTCTTCCCCACTTGTAAAAGCCGTTCCGTGAAATATTTGCGAATAATTATCCATATTATCACCTTATCGTTCGTATTTTTGTAATATGCTAAACATTATAATAGATTCGAAATAAGAAGTCCAATTAAGTAAAATAGGACTTATAAAATTGGTTAAACCTAATACTGGTAAGGGTTTTGGTAAAAGATGCTAAGGGCTTGCTATATACTTTTACAGTCAAAATACTTGTAAAAGGAAAAATAGATGATATACTAAATACAAACTTAATCATGTTTTTCATATAATCGCAGGAATAGGGCCTGCAAGTTTCTACCAGTTTACCGTAAATAAACTGACTATGGAAAGTGTACGGATGATATCTAGTTACTAGATGTCTACCTTATTTCGAATCTGTTTAGCTCGGAATGCATGCTTTTACATAGTGGCATGTGTTTCGAGCTTTTTTCTGTAGGGTTATATGGGAAACAAATATATCAACTTAGATTATGAGGAGGAAAAACGATGAAAAATCGTAAATTTTTACTTAGTATGATTGTTTTATCACTAGGATTGTTCCTGGCAGCATGTGGTGGGGGAACAAGTGAAGAGAAGGACAAGGCGAGTGGTACTGCATCAACAGATTATAAGGTTGCTATGGTTACCGATGAAGGTGGTATCGATGATAAATCCTTTAACCAATCTGCTTGGGAAGGTATTGAAGCTTGGGGAAAAGAGAACGATTTAACAGAGGGTGAAGGCTATCATTATGCACAGTCCAATGATAAATCAGAATATATGCCGAACCTAACTGGCTTCGTTCGGGACAAGTATGACCTTATATTTGGAATTGGCTATAAATTAAAAGAAGATTTGGAAACAGCTGCAGGTCAGTTTCCAGATACAAACTTTGCAATAGTAGATGAAGTGGTGGATGCGCCAAATGTTGCTAGTATTAAATTTAAAGAGCATGAGGGATCCTTTTTAGTTGGAGTAGTGGCTGCTATGAAGACGAAAACAAATAAAGTTGGATTTGTTGGTGGGATTGACTCCCCGTTAATTAATAAGTTTGAAGCTGGTTTTATCGCAGGTGTTAAATCTATTAATCCTGACATTGAAGTGACGGTGCAATATGCGGAATCGTTCACAGATCCTGCGAAAGGGAAACTAATCGCAACGAATATGTATAGCAGAGATGTGGATATTATTTATCATGCATCTGGTGGAACAGGTAATGGTGTATTTAACGAGGCAAAAGACATCAAGCAAAATGATGCAGAGCGAGAAATTTGGGTAATTGGTGTAGACCGTGATCAGTACGATGAAGGTCAAATTGGTGAGCATAACGTAACGTTAACATCCATGGTGAAACGAGTTGACGTTGCTGTTCAGGATGTTATCAACAAAGGAATGAATGGAGAATTCCCAGGTGGCGAACAGCTAGAATACGGTATAAAAGAAAATGGAATCGCGATTTCGACAGCAAATGAAGAAGCGATGACAGAAGAAATCGTTTCTGCTGTTGAAGCTTGGCAAGAAAAAATTCTGAATGGGGAAGTGGAAGTACCACAAACAAAAGAGGAATTAGAGAAGTTTGTGGACTCCTTATAAGTAACAAGGGAAGGCTTTACATGGGCCTTCCCTGTTTCGTCTAATTAATTACTCTATCGATAAAAATATTGTTATGCGATTAATATAATCGAATATTTATAATTTAAATTAAAATATTATTCGTTTTTTAATGATTTCGGCAACGTTATGCTTAAGAGGATGAAAAGGTGTTTTGGTGCGAATTTATATTTTTTTTATTTGTATAAACCTTTGTGAAATAAGGGTTTTGACCGCACTTTGGACAATGATAAATTTATTTTTTTCAAAAAAGATACTTGTAATGTGAAAAAACGGTGGTATACTAAATACAAACTTAATCAAGTTTTTCATATAATCGCGGGGATATGGCCTGCAAGTTTCTACCAGTTTACCGTAAATAAACTGACTATGGAAAGCGAGTACGGATAGCCTCTATTTTTGATAGATGCTTTTCTTGTTTCGAACTTTTAGAGCTCGAAGTACATGCTTTTACATAGTAAGCATGTATTTCGAGCTTTTTTCTGTAGGATTATATGGAGAACGACAAATATCCAAAAAGTGGGAGGAGTTCGAAAATGAGTACGACTAGAAACATAGATTCTGAGTTAAAGAGTGAAGAGCAAAATAGTAAACAAGAGAATGTCTCCGTCGGGAAATCCATATTTGTTGGCCTTCAACATGTGTTAGCAATGGATCTCTTTATTCCTCCAATCATTTTGGCTGGGTTATTATCGTTTTCTGTTGCGGATAGTGCATTACTTATCCAAATGACCTTTATTGCCTGTGGAATTGCGACCCTTATCCAAGCTGGGTTTGCGATGAAGCTTCCTGTTATGCAAGGACCTTCCTTTGTGCCGCTTAGTGCACTAGCAGCAATTGGTACAACTTCAGGAGTTGGGGCCATGATTGGTAGTTTAATACCAGGGGCGCTTTTAATTGCATTGTTAGGACGTCCATTGAAGGTGTTTAGTAAGGTGGTAAAGAAGTTTATACCGCCAATTGTTGCGGGTACGGTTATTGTGGTAGTGGGAATTTCACTGATGCCTAGTGCAATCAACTCCATTTATACGGCATCTGGCAGCTATAACGTTAACATGCTCATTGCCTTTGTTACAGCGGGAGTACTTATCGTTTGTATGTATATTGGGGAAAAGGTAAAGAACAGATTTAAGTTTGTGAAGGTAGCATCTGTTATTTTAGCTTTAGGAACTGGCACGATCGTTGCTTCTTTCTTTGGATTAGTAGATTTTTCATCGGTTCAGGATGCATCTTGGTTTGCTTTACCTAGCCTCTTTGCATTTGGAACACCAACCTTTGAATTAGATGCCATCTTAATCATGCTGGCAATTTATTTCATTATTGTTATTGAAACAACTGGAACATGGTTTACTGTTGGTGAAGTTACTGGCGAAAAGCTAGATGAGAAGCGTTTGAATGGTGGCGCATTCGGGGAAGGCTTAGGCTGCTTTGCTGGCTCTTTCTTTGGTGGAACACCGGTTACAGGATATTCCTCTAACGCTGGTATCATTGCGATTACAGGGGTGAAAAGTCGTAAACCAATAATTGCTGGTGGTTTGATTCTAGTGCTTTTAGGAATGATGCCGAAGTTCATGAATGTGATTGCTAGTATTCCAGCTGTTGTAATTAATGGGGTTTTTGCAATACTTTGTGTTGTGATTATGATGAATGGCTTTAAGGTAATCAAAAATGAACCATTTACGGAAAGAAATATGATTGTCATTGGTGTTCCAATCATGCTCGCGTTGTTTGCTGTAATGATTCCTGCAGAAATAATGAATAGCCTACCAAACATTGTGACGTACTTCGTTTCTTCAGGAACAGCAGTAGGAGCAATCGGTGCATTGCTATTAAATGTTGTCCTTCCAGAAAAATCGGAGGACAGTAAGGTTGCTCCGAATGGGGGTGAAATCCATTATGCAACAAGATAAACTTTGGAACGATTGGCATCCAGTATGTAAGGCCGAGGAATTAAAGGACGATCCGAAACAAGTCCATGTTCTTGGAGAAAGAGTCGTTATCTTTCGCAATCAGAAAGGTGTTCATGCTTTTAAGGATTTATGTATTCATAGAGGAGCGGCCCTTTCATTAGGGAAGGTCGTTGATGGTAAGCTCGTTTGTGCGTATCATGCTTGGGAATACGATGAAAAAGGAACATGTGTTAAAATCCCAGCATTACCTTGTAAGCGACCAATTCCTAAAAAGGCGAGAGCAACGGTGTATCATTGCAAAGAGTATTTGGGGCTTATTTGGGTAAACCTTGGGGACGAACCAGCACCTTTGATTTCATACCCGGAATATGACAAGGAAGGCTTCCATACAATCATTTGTGGACCATATGATGTAAAAGCCAATGCACCTAGAATTATTGAAAACTTTTTAGATGTATCCCATCTTATGTTCGTTCATGAAGGTATGTTAGGTGATGCGGACCACGCAGAAGTAGTAGATTATGATGTGAACTTTATCGATGGTCGCTTTATTACGAGTAAAATCCCAGTTTATCAGCCAAATTCCGATGGTCGTTCTAAGGGTGGCTATACAGATTATGTGTATGAAATTTTAAGTCCAACGATAGCGCGCTTCACGAAAACAACAGAAGGCTCGGATGAAGAATTTACGATTTTAGTAGCGGTTAATCAAGAGGACCATGAACAAACGAGTGTTTTTATGCTGCTAACGAGAAATTATGATTTGGATGCACCAGATGAGCCATTCCGTGAATTTCAGGATACGATATTCTATCAGGACTTAGATATAGTAGAAAGTCAGAAGCCCGAATTACTTCCTCTAGACTTACAAGCAGAAATGCATTTGAAATCCGACGCCCTAACAATTGCGTATCGCCGATGGTTGGATGAATTAGGAATTGAAAATGGCACTATGCCGATAGATGAGGCAAAGCGGAACAAATTAAAGAAAAATTCGAAGACAGAAGAATTACAACCGTCCTAACAGGATAAAACACACTCACAAATGTAGAGGCTTGTGAGTGTGTTTTACATTATAATCTCGTATCCACAAAATCTATTAATTCCTTCGCTAACGTATCAAAGCCTTCCCGGGTTATGGCGCTTTTCGAGGTGCCTGCTCCGCCATGCCGATCAACGGTTCCGTCCGAAAATTGAATCCATATATCAAAGCTTATCCCATCTTCATAAGTGGAAGGGTCTTCAAATGTGTAATCTTCCTTCCATTTTTGGACGTTATATTTTTCTATAATTTTCAAAACCTCTCTCGCATCCTCCACGAAAACAGGATCCTCAAAAGATTCAATCCCATTCCGTGTAGAGTGTGGGTCTTTAAATATTTCCCTATTTTCTACATCTATCGCAATTACCGTGCTACCTTCCATGCTCCATTCGGAAAAGTAGATTTTGATAACGTCATCTATTGGGTGCTCTTCATCTGCATCAGGGGCTTTTTTGATGTAGGAAAAATCGTAAATATCATATTTTGTATCTACCGATTGAATAGCTTTTGTTGGCTCATCTGACACATCCTTACATCCAGTAACAACTAGAAACATGCCAAAACAGAAACAAAAAAATTTCTTCACTTCTTCACACCTCTAAGAAAACCATTATTTGGTATTACGTTACGTTTCATCATAACAAGGGGAATAAAAGGGAACAAGGTCCTTTGGATTCATGTTCCTTCAATCAGACTAGCATACAATATCCTTGTCTATACATCTAAGGTCTTAGAAAAGATTACATACCGAGACCATTGGAGGTATAACACGCATACCTTATTGTAATAAATAATGACAATGAGGTAGGTTTAGTCACAAGTAATGCATAAAAGATGAAACTTTCAGGTCTACTAAATCGTAAATAGAATAGATGTTGAGATAGGAGTCGATAGATGATGTACAAGTTTCTATCAGCAATCGTTCGATTAATGATAGCATTTCCGGTTATGCTTATTACAGGGCTGGTTAGTTTTTTTGCTTTTGATCAGCCATTCTTGAGGTCCATTATACTATCATTGGTTGGTGCAGCTTTAACATATGGTATTCTTACGGTCTATTTGCGTTTTCGTTTTTTGAAAAAGCATCACTTATCCATGAAGGAATATCGTTATATTCGAAAGCATTTAGATGAAGCAAAACAAAAAGTCCGTCGAATGCATAAAGCGCTTTTTTCCATTCGGCAAATGTCCTCGATAAAAGATATTATGGAGCTATTGCGAATCATTCGGAAAATTTATAGTGTCACCAAAAAAGAACCAAAACGCTTTTTTAAAGGGGAGAAGTTTTACTATTCCCATTTAGACTCTGCCGTTCAATTAATAGAAAAGTATGCATTTCTTTCTTCCCAGCCAATGAAAAATGGCGAGGTAGAAGTGGCGCTGCTGGAAACGCGACGGACGATAAAGGAGCTTATACGAATAGTCGAAAACGATCTATATCAAATCCTTTCTGATGATATTGATCAACTTCACTTCGAAATAGATGTTGCAAAATTATCCGCAAACTCGGTTAAGAAATCATAAATAGTAAGAGGAAAGGAAGTGTTTGGATGAGCAACAATGATGCGATGCAATTGAATAAGGATGGCAATTTAATGGATGACTTATTAGCAAATCCATTTGAGCATACTCCAAAAGAAGAAGGCGCAGAAATAAGCGAAGAAAAACCACGGAAGTTAATCGATGTGATACCAGAGGAAGACCAGGAAAAAGCGATAGAGCTTGCAAAGCAAATTGATCCAGCTAATACCCAATCGATTATTTCCTATGGTACTCAGGCTCAAACAAAGCTATTGTCTTTTTCCCACTCTATGCTGGAGCATGTTCAAAAGAAGGATGTTGGTGAGGTTGGGGAAATCATTAGTAGTTTAATGAAGAAATTTAATGAGATGGACCCAGATGAATTGAAGCCAGAGAAGAAAAGTGTATGGAAGCGAATGTTTGGCAAGCTATCGAGCTCCGTGCAAGAGCTACTATCGAAATATCAAAAAACAAGCGCTCAAATTGATCGAATCACCGTGAAGCTAGAGCGCAATAAAGATGTTTTATTATCAGATGTAGAGATGTTAGAAAAGCTTTATGAACACAATAAAGAATATTTTAAGGCTTTAAATGTGTACATTGCTGCAGGGGAACTGAAGCTAGAAGAATTGCAAAAGACAGAAATACCGCAGATAAGAAAAGCGGCCGAAGCAACAAACGACCAAATGAAGTTCCAGGAAGTAAATGATTTAATTCAGTTTGCAGACCGTTTGGAAAAGCGAATTCATGATTTGAAATTAAGCAGACAAATTACCATCCAAAGTGCACCGCAAATACGATTAATTCAAAATACAAATCAAGTACTTGTGGAAAAAATACAATCATCTATTTTGACAGCAATTCCACTTTGGAAAAATCAGATCGCCATCGCCCTTGCCATGTTTCGTCAACATCATGCTGTGCAAGCACAAAAACAAGTTACCCAAACAACAAATGACCTTCTCTTAAAAAATGCTGAAATGTTAAAAACAAATACCATTGAAACAGCAAAATTAAATGAGCAAGGACTTGTTGAAATTGATACCCTAAAGAAAACACAGGAAAGCTTAATTTCCACACTAGAAGAAACCTTGAAAATACAAGATGAAGGCAGGAGAAAACGATTAGAAGCCGAGCATGAGTTAAGTGCAATGGAAAGTGACTTGAAGCATAAGCTGTTGCAGTTGAAGGAAGGATAAAACGCCCAAAGGTTGTCGAGAAACCCTCGATAGCCTTTTTTTATTTTCTAGTAGAACAATCTGTATAGAAAATGACATGGAGAACTTCGTCAATGATGTCGGTCGGGGACTAATCTTACTAATAGAATTATCTATTCCTTAATGCTAAAAGGCTCATTATCTAAGACTTTCCTCCTGTTTCTTTCTGCTTCCTCCTTTAAATCTGGGTAATTTGTTTTGATTTTTATTGAGGATATTATGTTAATAATAGTCTTATGCTAATATTTAATTAGGAAATTTTTAACATTTGGAGGTTTTGTGTTTTCAATGAAAAAAATAATAATATTTGGCATAACTTTATTGTTATTTATAGGAGGATGCAGCGGCATGGATAAAGAGAAGGAAGCCGAAAAGGTAAAACCAGAAAAGTTACCGAATACCAATGCATTTCAGGATGAATTTACTCGTAACTTTATGGCATCCACAGAAGAAATGGAAAATGGGTATTATCTGTTTGAGTCAGGAATTGAGGCCTTCACGTTAAATTTCCCCAAAAATGCGAATATGGATAAAGTGTATTATCAAAGTGATGGTGGAAAGTATGAGAAGTTTAACTTTGGAGAAACAAGTGTAGAAAAAAATATAGATTATGTTGTAGTTGGTACTTTAAGAGATGAAGAAAGTACGAAGTGGGTTGATTCATATCTAAACTCATTATCAAAAACAAATGGATATGAAGGAGAATTTCGAAAGTATACTCAAAAAAATAATGATATTTATTATGCAGAATTCATTGACAAAGTTAGTGAAGAGAAGAACGGATTTTATTATGTGTTTTTAGCATATATCATGTCTTCTAATAGTAATAAAGCGCTGAGTATGTCGTATAGTTCTAAATGCTATAGCAGTACTCAGGATTGCCTGCTAAATTTAGATATAGAAAGGGAAAAGGCTAAAAAAGTATTTCATTCTGTTAGATTTAAGCCTTAGGGGGAATTGGCGGTGATTGAATGAATATTAATGAAGTTTTGTTTACTGATGAGCTTAGGGCAAGGATAATGGATTTAGAATATGATAGTTTATCAGAAGAAGAAATTAAAAAAATATATATGGAGGAAACAGGTAGTGATCTAAGAGCGCAGATTAAGATATATCATTCTGCAGATTATATGGAAGAACTTAATATTGGTCATAATGGATTTGATGGTACAATTATTCACTTTTATGATGATGCTGCTGGAATAAATCAAGTATATTCTATTTCACGAGGAAGTGAGAAAACAGAAGATGAAAATTGGCGTCCGGAAGATTGGATGTATAATCTATTTGGGATTTTTGTTGGTCAAAATGATAAACAATATGAAGATGCACAGATTTTTGAACAAAAAATAACAGAAATTATACTACGTAAAACAAACTCTAGTGAATCAAATTTATTAAAAATTGCTCTAGGTCATTCACTTGGAGGGAATACAGTACAAGTACTACAGTTAGTTGACAGATTATTTGATAAAGTATACGTCATTAATGATGCGCCACCATCAACATACCAATTAGGATATATTGACGAACAGTTTTATAGGGCTTTATCTAATGAATTTGGTATTAATGCCAGAAACTATTCAGAAATTTATTCAATCGATCCTTCATCCCTTAAAAAATTCACGGAAAAATATTACAAAGATGCCGGGGAAAACATAATCCACTTAGTTGCGGATGAGGACTTATTATACGCAGTAAGTCAATCTATCCGTGGTTTTATAGAAATTGGTGAATATAAATTTGTGGATTCGATTCCAAACATGAAGAATATTACTCCTTTACTAGAAAAAATTCCTGATGAAGACATTCAGGCAGTTCAAGCATATTTAGCTTTATACGGTAATGTTTATAATTCAAAAGGATTCGATGCAGTCATCTATGAAATGACTGGTGCCAATGCTGGCTTAGTAAAGTATGTTATGGAATTAAAAGGATTGGACTACGTAAAACTACTTCCTAAAATAGATGAGTTATTACCTATGGTTGAGGAAATGAGTGTTCGAGTCCCAGAATTACTTGAGAAGTTAAAGATTGTCCATAGAAACCTAGAACCAATTATAGAGGAAATTGTAAACTTAGGTTATTTAACAAATAAAGAAAAGGAGATAGTACTAAAGGAAATTAAAGGTGTTATACATGACTTGGAGGAAATTGTCACATACACAGATCGAATAATGAATTCGGCACCAGGATTTGTTTCTAAAGTGACAAACCCATTTATATTGTCACTTACTATTAGAAATGTATTCAAAATTGTAGATAGTGTAAGTAGTCTAAAAAATAGATTTAGTGTTACCAAAGATAATTTATCCAAAATCATAGATTTATTTGAGAAAAGTGCAAATGCACACTCAATTTTTTATGTTGTTAAGGCATTAGGAAAAGCAAATGGTATAGAGTATACAACATCGGGTGATTTAATTATGTATACTAAACAAAATGATCAAGTAATAAAAGTGAACATTTCATTACCGGTTCGAATTTATCAAAAAGGTCAGTCTATCTATGATGAGAAGGAATATGTTTTAAATAAAATGAAGCAAAGATATAATATTGTCTATTTAGATGATTATGAACAAAGAAAGAAAATCTTAATTTTAAAAATTGGTGAAATGGAAGGCTCTCCTTTTCTGTTTCAAGATATACTTGGGAGATTTACATATGATACACAATATTACTATTTGTTAAAGAAAATTAATGTTCACGAAGACATACCTCCATTGAGTTATAATTTTAAAGGTGCTTTTGAAAGCATGTTTTCCTATTATGAACAGGAAATTAATAGAGGCAGAGAGCTTTTGTATAAATTGAAATTCTCAATAGAGTGTTTATTTGATAAGGATGAGGAGATAGCAAACAAAATTATCAATTAAAAATTATGTTGGATAGGAAGGTGGGAATACCCTTTGGTATGGAAACAAATGACCATCGAAAAAACTTTCGATAATCATGAGGATTTAAATGATAATGAGGTTGGTTTTCTAAATGATATCAATCAATTATCTGAATTGGGATATGAATTAGAAAACTTTATTCATCAAGAAACTTCGGATAGTGATGGAGAAATTATTAATGAAATAGTTCAGTTAATCACTGAGCATGAAAATATGAATCGGAACTATCACGAAGCTTATAAAATAATTATGAGAAATAAAGCTAAAGATTATGAACTCTTAATTATGGATATGAATAATCAAAAAGTCACTTTGCATTATCAAGTAATTAAAATGAATGAATCTTAATTTTAAAATTATAATAGATTCAAGATCGTGTTGTATCCTATACAACACATTTTTTATTTTATGCCCCTTATTGAAAACATACGTCGGAATTAATCTAACTGTTATAATAATGATAATAATCTTATAAAAGGTGGAGAAGAGATTGAGTACAAAAGAAGGATATATCAATGTAACCGGAGGAAAGGTATGGTATCAAGTCCATAACGAGGGAGCAGATAACACGCCAGTTATCATTCTGCATGGTGGTCCAGGTTCTTCTCATTGGTCCATGCAAAAATTAAGTGCATTGGCTGTAGACCGCCCTGTTATTTTCTATGATCAATTGGGGTGTGGTAGATCAGATCGTCCAGCAGATCCGTCGTTATGGCATATTGATCGTTTTGTTGAAGAATTGCACCAAGTGACGGAAGCGTTGCATTTCGATAGCTTTCATATACTTGGTCATTCTTGGGGTACTACACTTGCTGCTGCCTTTTATTTAAGGCATTCAAAGGGTATCAAGAGTATGATTTTGTCTAGTCCTTGCTTAAGTGCGCCAATATGGGCAAAGGATCAAGACCGAAATCGCGAAAAGTTACCATTAGATGTACAGAAGACATTGAAGGAATGTGAAGCGAATGGAACGACCGATTCTGAAGCATATAAAGAAGCAACGAAGGTATTCGGAAGCTATTTTATTTCTAGGCTTCACGATTTTCCGGATTGGTTAAAAGAGGGCCGACATTATAAAAACGCAGAGATTTATAACATCATGTGGGGACCAACTGAGTTTCATGTAACAGGGAATTTAAAAAACTTCGACTGCACAGAAAAGCTCGGAAGCATTGATATTCCAACCCTTTTTACGTGCGGGCGGTATGATGAGGCGACACCTGAATCAACGAAGTATTTTAGCAGTCTTACACCAAATAGTCACTTTCACGTTTTTGAAAATAGTGCCCACATGGCTTATCTAGAAGAGCAAGAGGAGTATGTGCAAGTAATGAAGGACTTTCTTAATGGGATAGATGAGTCGATCTAACAAAACTGGAACAGTAAAAGGTTTATTTGTTCCCCAATGCTAGTAGAATCACCGTTTTACTTCTATTATAACTTTCCTCCCCATTTTCAGTTATAATAGAAGTAATATTACAAGCATCTGGAAATTACACGATCAGGGAGGATGTCATAGCTTGAATACAAAATTCTTAGAATTGCTGGCAGAAAAGTATAATAGTGAAGAAGAAGTCGTTACGGAAATTATTAATCTTGATGCCATCCTTAATCTTCCAAAAGGGACAGAGCACTTTGTTAGTGATTTACATGGGGAATATCATGCCTTTCAACACGTATTAAGAAGTGGTTCAGGAAAGGTAAAAGAGAAAATAAGGGATCTTTTTACAAATGTATTGTCTGAAGAGGAGATTAATGAATTTGCCACATTGGTTTATTATCCAGAGGAAAAAATTCAGCTAATCAAGAAGACGTTTGATAATAAACAGGATTTATATAAATGGTACAACGAGATAATTAGTTATTTAATTCAGCTCATTAAATATGCTTCCTCTAAATACACGCGTTCGAAATTACGTAAGGCGCTGCCTAGTCAGTTTGTATATATAGTGGAAGAATTGCTGTACAAAACAGACGAGTTTACGAATAAAAAGCATTATTATGAGAGAATTGTGCAAAAGACGATTTCCTTGGGACAAGCGGACAAGCTGATTATTGGTCTTGCTCATACGACGCAAAGATTGGTTGTGGACCATCTCCATGTTGTTGGGGATATATATGATCGAGGACCAGAGCCAGATAAAATAATGGATACGTTAATCAATTATCACTCTGTTGATGTGCAATGGGGAAACCATGATGTGCTTTGGATTGGTGCTTTTTCTGGGTCTAAGGTTTGTCTTGCGAATATTTTACGGATTTGTGCACGCTATGATAATTTAGACATTATTGAAGATGTGTATGGGATTAATCTTCGTCCACTGCTTAATCTTGCGGAGAAATACTATGGAGATAATCCGGCATTTCGACCGAAGCGGCAGTCCGATAAGCATTTATCCAAAGAAGAAGAATTACAAATTACGAAGATTCATCAAGCGATTGCGATGATTCAGTTTAAACTGGAAATGCCAATCATTAAGCGACGTCCATTCTTTAATATGTCGAAAAGGCTTCTACTGGAGCAAATCGATTATGACAATAATAAGATTACCATTAACGGTAAAACGTATCCTTTAGAAAATACTTGCTTTGCAACCGTAAATCCAAAACAGCCAGATCAGCTACTAGAGGAAGAAGAACAAGTAATGAACAAGCTATTATTTGCTGTTCAGCATTCAGAAAAACTGGCGAGACATATGAATTTTCTAATGAAAAAAGGAAGTCTCTATTTGCGATATAACGGAAACCTATTAATTCATGGCTGTATTCCTGTAGATGATAATGGAAACATGGAAAAAATGGTCATCGACAAGAAAGAGTATGCGGGTCGGGAACTATTAGATACGTTCGAGCATTATTTGCGTCATGCATTCGCACATCCAGAGGAGACAGATGATCTAGCAACCGATATGGTCTGGTATTTATGGACAGGTGAGCACTCTTCTCTATTTGGAAAAAGAGAAATGACTACGTTTGAGCGTTATTTCATTCGGGATAAGGAAACGCACAAGGAACGGAAAAATCCTTACTATTATTTACGAGAACAAGAAGATATTTGTCGTAAAATTTTAAAGGAGTTTGATCTAAATCCAGAGCATGGTCATATTATCAATGGTCATACTCCTGTAAAAGAAATTGATGGGGAGGACCCGATTAAAGCAAATGGTAAGATGGTTGTTATTGATGGCGGATTCTCCAAAGCCTATCAATCCACAACAGGAATCGCAGGATACACATTACTTTATAATTCCTATGGGATGCAGCTAGTTGCTCATAAACACTTTAATTCCAAAGAGGACGTTCTGAAAAATGGGACAGATGTTTTATCGGTTAAACGACTGGTAGACAAAGAGCTAGAACGGAAAAAGGTGTTAGAAACCAATGTTGGAGAGGAATTAATTCAGCAAATTGCGATGTTGAATAGCTTGCTGGAATATCGTTATATGAAGTAATGATTAAAATTTCCAAGTTTATGGTGATATAAAAGATAGCAATTTAGTATCCGTAATCACAAAAGCATGAGTATACAAAATCAAAGAATAACGTCATATACAGAAAGTCATGGAGAGCTTTTCTCCATGACTTTGTTTAGTTGTCTTTCCACAAGCTTACTTCACTTTTGCTACACCTAATGCATAGTGGCTAAATAAAATGTTCTCAACAAGCTCACCTTGAGACTCCTCACAATCTACAATTACAATAATTTCAGAATGGAATCCCTTTAGAAGTCTTCGCTTCTTTTTAATGACCTTTTCATTAAAGAGACGGATTGCAAAGCCTACAATGAACCCAACAAATGCACCTATTAGACCCCAATAAATAGGTCCTAATGCTAGCTTAAAGCCTATACTTGCGCCAATTACGGAAAATGCTGTCGCTAGCGCTGCTCCAATATCAATTAAGGAAGTTCCATCTGAACGGTGTATGTTATCTAAAACGTTATGATCTTCTCTTCGGTTATCAAGAGGAACAATAAATATCTTTTCTTTAATTAATACCCTTTTTCTCTAAAGTAACAACAGCCATCTCTAGATTTATACTATGTTCAAAGGTTGAAAATAGTTGCATGGATCATTCCACCTTTTTTCCTTTCCATACGTTAAAGTGTTGAGACTGATAATGCTCTTGAAAATATTTCCGTTGTTCTTTATCGTATAATTTATTGTTTTCGATTGTGTTCATATAGGAGTCGTAAACAGAGAAACCATATAGAGATGGAAAAAATAACAGCCATTCGGGATTTAAAACGGATGTTGCCTGTTCTATTTCGCCTAAAAACAAAAGTGAAATAGCTTCAAGGCCATGGGAATAATAAAAAAATACTACACACCAAATGATGACGAAAAAAGCGGTCACTATCCTATGTATATAAAGCTGACCTAATCCTGGTATAAATAATGACCAAATAATAGCCATTGCAGGATTCCTTTTATCTAAATAATTTATTTCGAGTGCGCCTATGCTAAAGGTATTAAATCTATGTTCCTCGCGTTCAGCCAAAACAAAAACCTTGTTCAAATCTACTGTTGTTCGATAACTATCCCATATTCCGAATAGATAAACCGGAATATAGATTAATAACCAACGTGTATCTAAAATTTCCTTCGCTTGCTCAATCTCACCTAGAAATGAATAAATCATAGCTAAGTTAACATTCGCTTTTATATTAACGATAACTTCCCAAATAAATAAGACAAACCCCCTGAGGTACTTGGATAAGAGAAGATGTCCAAACCCTGGGAACGCCGCACTCCACCACGCAATAATGTAGGGATTTCTAAGGTGAATTTGTGTTGTTCCTAAAATGCTAACATGTGCACGATATCTTCTTGCGGAGTTGTCATTCGTATAATTGTTCATTTTTAGCAACCTTATTTATGTGTTTTTTATCATTTATTTCCAAACAAGTCCTCCATTATACGAATCTGAACTGGTCTGGAACGGAAACCAGTTTCCAAAATCTCCAAAATAAACACCACTATGAATTGCTTTATAAATATTGGAGGACTGTGGATTTGTTGGGATTACACCAGTAAATTCTGATGCTAATTAAAGGTCACCTTGTAAATTGTGGTAAGATAACAATAAATGTTAATGGAGTATACGTGGATCTGATCTTAAATGAACGGAGAAGGATTTTATAATAAGGGGGGGAATTATGGGAAAGAGCATTTTATTATTTATAATTTTATCCTTATTGATTACAGGCTGCAGCAGAGAAAAGATTGACCTTACATATATATTAGAAAGTGATGAGATTATAATTGAAGCTAGTACCTTTCGAGATGGTAAGAAATTTTCTGATATAGGAAAAAAAGGGATTATATCTAATAAGAAAGACATCGAAACATTTTATAACTTTGTGAGTGAAATTAACTTTGTAAAAATTTCTTCTAAAAAAGCAGCGGAAATATATAGAAAAAATGAACAATCTAATTCACTATTAGTCATTCCTACGATTACGGATAACTCCAAGGAAGAAATCTATCCAATGTTCAACGTACACGAAGATGGAACAATGATATGGATAGAATTTGAAAAAGGTATAGGAAAGCATTTATATAAAGCAAAAGATAAATCCTTATATAAAGAGGTGTATTCTTACTATGAAAAAAATCTAGTAGACACTTTACAGATAAAGTAATTCCGATATTTTTTTCAAGTAATGGGGGCAATAGTAAATAAGAGATTATTTCATAATGGTTGTTTTTTTGTATAGAGTCTAGTTGGCTGAACTTGAATTTTTTTTATTTTAAAAAGTCTACCGTCATCTGAACGATTAAAAGAATTGTTACTAATCTAAGAAGTGGTTTTATATGTTCGTTTTTTAATTTACGTGCTAGTTTTACTCCGAACTGCGCACCCACGATAGCTCCTAGCATTAATGCTAAAGTGAGGGGCCAAATGATTTTACCAGCTGTGATATAGGTGATGGCAGATCCAAAGCAACTCGCAAAAACCCCAATTCTTGCTAAGCCAACAGCTCGAATATAAGCTATTTTTTGACTTGCATATAAGTACAAGGCAATTGTGCTGCTTCCTGGCCCAAACATTCCGTCGTACATACCTATACCAATCAGTGCAGGTCCTGATTTATTCGTAACCTTAAACTGTTCAGTACCATCAAAATTACCTTTACTCAGGAAAGAAGTTACAAATGCAAGGCTTAATAAAATTATTGCAATGATTGTCAGTATATTTCCACTTAAAAAGGATGCAATAAGCCCGCCTAATATCCCTCCGCCTAGACAGAACACTACGACTGAAATTGCTTCTTTCATGGAAACTTCTTTACTCTTAAAAATGACAAGAAAGCTTGAGAGTGAACTGACCGTATTGGATACCTTGTTCGCACCGATTGCGGAATGCACTGGTATTCCCATAAGTAGCATAATCGGTAAACTAATCAGTCCAGCCCCTCCTACCAACGTACCAACTATATTACCTGCAAATCCAACTAAAAAAAACATAAAAAATTCCATCACATGGCCTTCTTCCCAACGTTCTATCTTATCTTTAGCATACCACAGATTACGGGGCTGGTTAGTCGAAAAAGAAGGGGAAATATTTACGATTGTCGAACTATGTTTAGAAAAAATGGAGTCATTTTAGGAGGGGAATATGGGGTATATAGAAGATTTACGCAAAGTAGTTGGAAACCAGCCATTAATATTAGTTGGAGTTGCAGTAGCTGTAATAAATGAAGAAGGTGAATTCTTATTACAAAAACGCAGGGACGGAATTTGGGGAGTTCCAGGTGGATTTTTAGAATTAGGTGAATCCACGGAAGAAGCCGGAAGAAGAGAAGTATTTGAGGAAACTGGCATTAAAGTAGGTAAACTGGATTTGGTGGGAGTTTTTTCCGGAAAACAGCATTTTGTTAAATTACCAAACGGGGATGAATTCTATCCTGTTACAGTTGCGTATAGTACAAAGGAAATAAAAGGTGGGGTTCTTAAAGCAGACAATCAAGAAACTACGGATGTAAAGTTTTTTAAAGCTAATGAGTTACCAGAAGGACTAAATCCATTAATTCAAAACCTCATTAAACAATATTCACTGTCATTATAATAATGATTAACAACAAGATGTGAAGAAGTCTACATAAAGAAATGGGTGCGTCAGTTAAAGTAGCGACAAGATTGGAGCTAATACTAAAGTGCCCCCAACAGTTAAACATGATATTTTATTAGGCAGCTTGTTGGGCATGAGTGCGGTATTGAGCCGGATTCATGCCTTTTAATTTTACTTGAGAAAATGAGTTTCAATTTCCTTAGATAATTGTGACTTCCTCTTTGATTTTCCACGTCGAACTCCAAAGCGAATTCGATAGAATCTTCCATACCTTTTACTAATAAGATTTCCTATTCAGCAGGAGCCACCAATTCTACTTTTATTCGATCTGGGTCTTCGAAAAAGACAGCATAATATTGCTCTCCTCCTGCAAAGGGATGCTTCTCTGGATACAGAATGTTCATCCCTTTTTCCCTTAACGTAGCAGTCATCTCATCAACATGTTGCCGTGAACTTGCGTGAAAGGCTAGATGATTAAGTCCCACTCGGCGTCGATGATAGGGAACATCTAAAAATCTGTCCTCTGCTTGGACAAAAACCATGTATGTATCCCCTAATTTCCAGCTTTGTCCACTATCCCATTTTTGAAAAGGAGTGTATCCTAACTCACCAAGAAACCAGCCCCAAAAATCTACAGTTCTTTGTAAATCGGATACATAGATTTCAATATGATGAAGCAATCCCTTCGACAACGGAAATTCCCCTTTCTTAATCCTAACTTTGTAACTAACTATAGCATAATTGTTTGAACCATTCGTTAAATAGTACTGTCATTCTTAAAATAAAGATTCAATAAAAAAGGTGTTGAAAAACAACCATTTCAACACCTTTTTACAATGTTACTGTAATTCAACTTGTATCGATTTCATTTTAATAGGTTCTTCATTCGCACTCAGTGTTCCGAATGGTACAACTAGTGAATAATCCCGATAATTAAATGATTCATCATTTTTTAATTCAAAAGTGGATTGATAATGTAGACTGCCATCCTCTAGTATCTTTGCTTCGTTACTGTGAGTTTGTAGTTCTAGCATTTGATTCATATCCAATTCCCCATTATTATCTTTTGTAATTTGGTCAGTCTTAATTATCGTAATGTAGTCAGCAAAGTTTTGGATAATATCCTCTTTGATGGAACCTGTTTCGATATTCTGGATATGATAATCCAGTACTAGTTGATTTCCTTTCTGCTGTATACGATTTACTTGTATAGCATAGTCAAATCTACTACTTTCAATGACAAAAGGAGTGGTTTGATCAAGAGAACTTACAATATCTTGATCCCATTTTACGATTTCAGGCTGGATTGTTAAATAGGATGCATCTTCACTAATTTTACTACTGAATAGTTCCTGATTTTCTTTTATAACAGATGTTCCTTTTACGTCTGTTGTTAGAACATTCGGATGGAACTTTACGAGTCGATTTCCTTTATCGTCAAAAACTGTAATTCTAATCCTATCGTTTTTGCCCTCACGTGGTAGAATCGTTTCATAATTTACTATTGTTGTTGCGTTTCCTTTTATAATCGACTCCATTTTTAGTGAATAGCCTTGATCTTGGAGTTTCGTTTCAGCTTCTGAATAAATCGTTTCAGAAGGGATTTTTTCGACTGGGACGTCAAAATTCCACAGACCTTTAACACCTGTAATGTTTGTAAAGGTTAAGGGTAAGGTATCGTTATTCGAGATAGCCGTATTCGGGTTGTAAAATTCTATCGAAGCTATGTATCCATCTTCTGTTTCCTTTAATTCTGTCATTGTGGAAGCCCATTGATTTTGCTCCTTTCCATCAAATAGATGAAAGCTATATCCAGCTTCTGGTCCATGTTCACCTACACGATCTATGGATACTTTGTCACCTTTAGCATGAAAGGTAAGTCCAATAATATTTCCATCGTAATAAGCGCTGGTTATCGTAATATCGACGCCATTACTTGTAGCCTTTTGATTAAGCTCGGTCACCAAATCACTTTCTAATAACTCATACCCGATTTGCAATCCAACCTTATCGTAAATGGAACCCAATAGTGGAATGGTAGATAAAGCATAGGAAATCGGTGCAAAAATGAAACCTGCAGCTAAAAATGTGGCTACGGCAATGGATGAAACAGCAGTAAATAATTTCCGTTTCGACTTTCTCTTCGGAACTTTTTCTTTCCGTCCTTTTGCCAACCCTTTATCGATGGCAGTAAATAGTTCATGCTTTGGAACATCTATTTCATTTATTTCTTCAAGAAAACGCTCTTTGTTCATTGTCATTTACTCCTCCAATCCTATTTTTTAGCTCCAATTTTGCTCTTCTTAAATATGTTTTAATTGTGTTTTCTGGTATGCTCATTGTTTCAGCAATTTGATGAATGGATAAGTCATGGTAGTAAAATAAGATAATAACCGTTTGATAATTTTTGCTTAATCCTGATATTGCATTGATTACGTCCATCTTTCCTTCCACATCTTGATTGCTAACGTTTGAAATGTTGGTTAAAAGTTTATCATCAAAAACGATTTTCTTTCTTTTTCGTAAGACATCATAAGCTGTGCGAATTAATATCTTTGTTAACCATGTATTAAAAAACTCGGGCTGATTGATTTGTTGAATAGATATGTAGGCTTTATAGATTGTTTCCTGAACTACATCCAAAGCATCTTCTTTATTCCGGACATAAAGAAAAGCAGTTTTATATAGTTTCTCACTTTCGCTTTTCACAAGTGCTTCAAAGGCTTCTTCGTTTCCCTTTATTGCTTTTTTTACTAGAGATAAATGTTCCAAGGTTTAACCTCCTTTCACCAGTTAGAGCAAGTAACGGATGAAAAAGTTTCAAAAAAATGAGCTAGAAGAAAATGATTTTCTCCTAGCTTTTACTTTTCTTTTAAGTTAAGAGTAGTCATAAGGGAGAGTAATATGTTCTTCATTTCGTATCTTTGTGATGTAATCGTATCATAATTTTGCGCAGCTTTTATGAAAAAGATAAATTGAAAAAAACCTAGTATATGAACTGTCCGTAGCTTAAAGTGTGCCTTCATAAAAGTTCTAACTATGTCGGTGAAAAATTCCATAACAGGAAATGAACACAAAGATTTGGTACACTTTACGATAAGAAACTGTTAAGGGGTCCTTTTTTATGATTAAATTTGAAAATGTCACAAAGAAATATGATGATGGTACCGTTGCTGTGGATTCGTTAAATGTAGAGATTCGACAAGGTGAATTTTTTGTCTTTATTGGGCCTAGTGGAAGCGGGAAAACCACATCCTTGAAAATGATCAACCAGCTTGTCCCCCAATCAGATGGGATGATTTACATTAACGGAAAAGAGGTAAGTGGATATAACATTTATGAATTAAGATGGGAAATTGGGTATGTTTTGCAGCAAATTGCTCTTTTTCCTCATATGACCATTGAAGAAAACATTACGATTGTTCCAGAAATGAAAAAGTGGCCAAAGGAGAAGATGAAGCTAAGGGCACACGAACTGTTGGAAATGGTCGGTTTGGATCCAGAGGTTTATGCGAAGCGGAAACCGAGTCAACTATCAGGCGGAGAGCAGCAAAGAGTAGGGGTCATACGAGCGCTTGCAGCGGATTCCGAAATTATTTTAATGGATGAGCCCTTTAGTGCCTTGGATCCAATAAGTCGGGAAAAGCTTCAGGATGACTTGCTTGCATTAAAGAAAAAGCTGAAAAAGACGACTGTGTTTGTCACCCATGATATGCAAGAGGCACTAAAGCTTGCGGACCGGATTTGCATCATGAAGGATGGGAAAGTCGTTCAGGTTGGTACCCCAGAGGAGCTTATTCATCATCCAGTAAATGCGTTTGTAAAACAATTTGTAGGGGATACGGCAAGACACGGCTTTGAAGACTTTTATTTAGAAGAGCTTCTCCTTCCCGTTGAGGATGAAGGAAGCCTGGAAACTGGGGCAGTTGTATCGTATTCTTCATCACTTGATGAACTATTGGAAAAGCTCTCCGAACATGAACAGGTAACAGTAGAAAAGGATGGGGAAGCAATAGGTGTGGTAAATCGTCAAATGATAATCCAGCATCTGTCCACAAGGCTACAAGAAAGAGGTATTTCCAATGAATAATTTCATCCAAGTCTTTCAAGAAAGAAAAGTAGAGCTTTGGGATTCGTTACTGGAGCACATTCAAATTTCCTTCATTGCATTAGTTCTAGCAAGTATAATCGCAATCCCTTTAGGTATTTATTTAACGAAAAAGGAAAAGATTTCCGAGGGAATTATTGGAATAACAGCAGTATTGCAAACCATTCCCTCCTTAGCATTGTTAGGTATTCTGATTCCATTGTTTGGAATTGGGAAGGTTCCAGCTATTATCGCGTTAGTGGCCTATGCGTTGCTTCCTATCTTGAGGAACACCTATACAGGTATAAAGGAAGTTGATCCATCGTTAATCGAGGCAGCTCGGGCGATGGGGATGAACAATCGAAAACGACTCATTAAAGTTGAAATGCCTTTAGCAATGCCTGTCATTATGGCAGGAATTCGAACTGCAATGGTTTTAATTGTTGGGACGGCAACATTGGCAGCATTAATTGGTGCTGGAGGATTAGGGGATATTATTTTACTTGGTATTGACCGGAATGATACGTATCTTATTTTACTAGGAGCCATTCCAGCGGCATTATTGGCTTTATTGTTTGATTTTCTATTGAAAAGGCTGGAGCGTCTATCCTTTAAAAAGTCACTCCTAACACTGGGAAGTATTGTTGTCATAGCACTTGTCATTGTATTGGCACCATTATTTGCTAATCAAAATAAAGAAATTGTCATCGCAGGAAAGCTTGGGGCGGAGCCGGAAATATTAATCAACATGTATAAGCTGTTAATAGAAGAGGAAACAGATTTGCAGGTAGAATTGAAGCCTGGATTAGGTAAAACATCCTTTGTATTTAATGCGCTGACTTCTGAGAGTATTGACATTTATCCGGAATTTACGGGAACGGCCATTTCTGAGTTTTTAAAAGAAACGGCGAACAGTACGGATAGAGAAGCGGTTTACCAGCAAGCGAAAGAGGGACTTTACGAAAAATTCAACCTCGTTATGCTAGAGCCAATGCAATATAACAATACATATGCTTTAGCTGTAACAAAGGAGCTAGCAGAGCAATATAATCTAGAAACGATTTCAGATTTAAAGGCGATTGAAGACGAGGTGAGAGCAGGCTTTACACTGGAGTTTTCGGATCGTGAAGATGGTTACCGAGGGATTCAATCGTTGTACGGTATAGCGTTTCCGAATTTGGTTACGATGGAGCCAAAGCTACGCTACGTTGCAGTGGAATCTGGTGATATTAATTTAGTAGATGCGTATTCGACCGATAGCGAGCTGCAGCAATATGACTTAAGTGTTTTACAGGATGATCAGGACTTATTTCCACCATACCAAGGTGCCCCATTATTAAGAAAAGAAACAGCTGATGAATATCCAGAGGTAGTGAATGCGCTAAACAAATTGGCTGGAAAAATTACGGATGACGAGATGCGGGAAATGAATTATGAAGTAAATGTAGAAGGTAAACGTCCGTTTGAAGTAGCGAAGGAATTTTTAGCTGCTGAAGGTTTATTAAAGTAAAGTACTTTATTTTTGATACGTTATGGTTGAGACACTCACAAACATGGAAAATGTTTGCGAGTGTCTTTTGCTTAAGGTATTTGGAAATTGGCACATTAATGGAAAGTTATATTTAAGTAGGAAGTTGTGATTTAAAGTGGTGCCTTAACATTAATAGACAAATTATACCGTATTTGAATTAATATCGTGCTACTCCTCTTTCAAATGCTGCTAAATGGTTCATAGATGCATTTCTTAATTGTGTGAAAACAGCACTTACGTCTGCTGGAAGATTAAAAGTAAGAAACCTATTATACATGCTAATGTTTTCAATTTCTCCTTGTACGCCTACTGCAAAGGCATTTTTAATCGTTTCTGGAGTTGTAATAAATGTTCTAGATATATCCTCTGGTACAGCTACATTATATTGCTCAAAAAGGGGTAGTAACACACGGATAGGACGTAATTCTGCTTCTTGCCTGAACCAATCTCAACGTATGAACACCTTCCATTTCACAAAAACTACCTTCATCGATACGCATAGGCTGGTGTTCATAATGATACTTAGATTCGGTTATGTCTCAACGGCATTAAATTTATGGGAGGCCTCACCCTCTCGAACCCTAACGTTTACGAATTGGAAGAAGCTTGACCAAGAAAAGAGAAAGGAAAAGCTTCTCTATCTTACCGAACAAAATCTAAAGCATACGATCCGAACGCTTCATTATAATATTGGACAGGAAATAGAGCTTTACCGCATGTCTTCATCAATCGTACCACTTGCCACACATCCTGAGGTGAAATGGGATTTTGTAACGCCTTTTCAAAAGCTTTTCAAAGAAATAGGTAGTCTCGTTCGACAGCATCAATTACGAGTTAGCTTTCATCCGAACCAATTCACATTATTTACAAGTCCACAAAAGCATGTAACGGAAAATGCAATCATTGATATGACCTATCATTATACGATGCTGGAGGCAATGGGATTACATGAGGATGCGAACATCAATATTCATGTTGGTGGGGCATATGGAGACAAGGAGAAGACACTAAAAAGATTTCATAAAAATTTTGTATCGCTGAATCCAGACATTCGCATGCAAACCACGCTTGAAAATGATGATAAAACATACACAGCAGAAGAAACCTTACAAGTTTGTGAAAAGCATGGGATTCCCTTTGTGTTTGATTATCATCATCACTGGGCTAATCCATGTCAGGAAGCATATGAGGAGCTACTTCCACGTATTTTTGCGAGCTGGGAGCGGACGCTGAAGGTGCCTAAATTTCACTTATCCTCACCAAAATCTGAAAAATTAATTCGTGCACATGCGGATTATGTAGATTTAGATTTTGCACTTCCTTTTATCAAAGCGCTAAAGGAACATGGTAAATCTGCGGATATTATGGTTGAGGCAAAAGCGAAGGATAAAGCAGCATTGCAGCTCGTTGAGGATATAAGTAAACTACGTGGATTTAAGCGAATCGCTGGGGGCGCAATTGAGATATAAGTGAATATTAAGAGGACAGCTATTCGATTCATTACTGTCCTCCACCTCTTTACATATTCGATAGTCCTTTATGAACAAATTTATTAATGAGCTCTGCCATTTCCTTCGGGGATTTATCCATGTCGTTGTACATCCACATTTTGATTGCTTGGATACCACCACTAACAATAAAGGAGCTCAAATATTCGGATACGGCGTCATCCAGCTCGTACATATTTATCCAGTTTTTCAGGATGAATCGTTGGGTAACCTTCATTACTTTTTGCTGAAAGGAAGACTCGCTATGCTCGCTCAAGAGTGTTTTACATTCGTCTAGCTTAGAAGCAAAGTATTCCAGTAACTTTTCTGTCATTTTAATCGCTTCCGCTTCATGTTCGAACCGATAGGTAGTCAAATACGTATTCATATCTTCTATTATTTCGTCTTCTATTTGTGTGAGCAGGTCATACTGGTCAGCATAATGGGCATAAAATGTGGAGCGATTAATATCAGCTAGCTCACATATTTCTTTAACGGTAATGGTGGAGAGCTGTTTTTTTCGTAATAAGGTCAAAAAACTTTCCTTTAACACCATTCGAGTATATTTCTTTCGTCGATCTAGATTTTTAGAAATTCGAATTCCCTCCCAAAAAGTTTGCGTTTTCCAACAGTTTTACGACTAGTGTTGGATTCTAAACGGAAGCAGTTAAACTGTCTGTTGTATAAACAACACCGTGTTTTATATAATTGTAAAGTGTATTTTGGGTGAACGCAAGAAAGGGTGAATCGTTATAGGTATTGCAGCTCGGATTATAAAACATAAAAAACCCATCGTCATTACTTTTTTCATTATTTCCATTATAAGCATTGTGGCACAGTTTGCTGTTTCGGTTAACTACAATATGGTAGATTACTTGCCTGAGGATGCTCGTTCTACACAAGCTATGGAGCTGATGGAGCAAGAATTCGAAGGAACAGTTCCGAATACAAGCGTGATGATGAAGGATGTATCCATACAAGAGGCTCTTGCCTTTAAGGAAAAACTTGCCGCAATTGACGGCGTGTCGGGTGTTATGTGGTTAGATGATGCCATTGATATAAAGACCCCAATTGAAATGGCAGATGGAGATACGGTTGAATCCTATTATAAGGACAACAATGCCTTATTTTCCTTCCATATCGCTTCTGGAAAAGAAGTTGAAGCAACCAATGCCGTTTATGAACTTATTGGGGATGAGGATGCGATGGCTGGGGAAGCGTTAAATACTGCTACTCAGCAAAAAATGGCTGTTTCGGAAACAATGGCAGCAGCGGCTTTATTAGTTCCGATTATTATCATTATTCTAGTAATATCCACAAATTCATGGATTGAGCCTGTATTCTTCCTAACCGCAATAGGTGTTTCCGTATTAATTAACTTAGGTACGAACATTTTTATTGGTGAAATATCGTTCATTACGCAATCGGTAGCACCAATATTACAGTTAGCGGTTTCTCTTGATTACGCTATATTCTTACTTCATAGTTTTTCAGACTATCGAGGGAAGGGCTTAGGACCGAAGGAAGCGATGCATCAGGCAATGAAGCGGTCCTTTCCTGCAATTGCAGCAAGTGCATCTACGACCTTCTTTGGTTTTATTGCGCTGACCTTTATGAACTTCGAGATTGGCGCAGACTTAGGCTTCAACCTTGTAAAAGGAATTTTATTAAGCTTCATTAGTGTTATGGTCTTTTTACCAGCTTTAACACTCATGTTTTATAAATGGATTGATAAAACAGAACATAAACCGATTATCCCTGCCTTCAAAGGTGTTGGGCGGCGGGTAATGAAATGTAAAATTCCTAGTTTAATTCTAGTATTTCTATTAATTGTTCCAGCATTTTTAGCACAAGGACAAAATAATTTCACCTATGGATTTGGGGAACAACCAGAATCCACTCGAGTTGGAAGTGACATTGCAAAAATCAATGAGGAATTTGGCAAGAATACACAAATGGTGTTACTCGTGCCAAAAGGAGAACCAGCAAAAGAAGTGGAGCTCGTGCACGATCTAGAAGGGATGGATCGTGTGAAGAGTGTGCTCGCTTACGTGAATACGGTTAGTCCAGTGATTCCACCTGAATATTTGGATGAATCGGTTACCGAGCAATTTTATTCGGAACATTACAGTCGCATCATTTTACAAACGGATACCGAGGTTGAGGGAGATGTCACATTTGGATTGATAGAGGATATCCAAAAGACTGCCGCCAGCTATTATGGTGATGAGGCATATGCGCTTGGTGAAAGTGTCACACTCTATGACATGAAAAAAACGGTGCAAAAGGATAATACGGTAGTCAATATGCTTACGGTAATAACAATTGCCATTGTATTGCTCGTTACTTTTAAATCGATTTCCTATCCGGTCGTTCTTTTATTAACGATTCAGTCGGCGGTGTGGATTAATTTAGCAGTTCCATATTTCCAAAATGCTTCACTGGTTTATATAGGCTATTTAATCATTAGTACGGTGCAGCTTGCCGCCACGGTGGATTACGCTATTTTACTAACAGAAGCATATAAGGAGAATCGAAAGGCAATGCCAGCACGCCTAGCAATTAAACAGACCTTGGATGAGAAAATATTCTCTATTGCTGTTTCTGCTTCTATTTTATCTAGTGTTGGCTTTATTTTATCGGCTACGTCGTCCAATCCAATTGTCGGTGCAATTGGTTTATTACTCGGGCGTGGAGCGTTACTCGCCTTTATTATGGTAGTGTTTTTCCTGCCAGCCATATTATTGGTGTTTGATAAGGTGATCGAAAAAACGACATGGAAAGCAAATTATAATAAGGAGAAATGATGATGAGGAGATTTAAATGGATATTGCCAGTTTTCGCTACATTCATCCTTGTGTTGCCGTCATTTCTTATAACTGCTACTACAAATGACAAGGAACTTGAGGAAAAGCATGAGGCTATTCAGGAGAATGGGGAGTTTTCCTCCAAGGATGAGGTAGTTTACGCCAAGCTTGATGCATCTGGTGAACGACAAGAGATTTATGTCGTGAACACCTTGGAAATAGAAAAGCCAGGGAGCATAACGGATATCGGGGCGTATTCCAGTGTGAAGAATTTAACCAATCTATCTGAAATGAAACAAATCAATAATACTGTTCAGCTCACGGCTGAAGAAGAAGGGAAATTTTATTACCAGGGGACACTGGATCAGGCAGCTTTACCGTGGGATATCGAGGTTACCTATTTCTTAAATGGAGAGGAAATTGTCCCAGAGAAGCTTGCGGGTAAAGAGGGGCGTGTGCAAATTCGAATTAAGACCTCTAAAAATGAGGATGTAGACTCGGTCTTTTTTGAAAACTATATGCTACAAATCTCTCTTGCGCTTAACACAGGAATCTTCAGTAACATTCAGGCGGAAGACGGTATGATTGCATCGGCAGGTAAAAACAAGCAAGTAACCTTTACGTTGATGCCGGAGGATGAAGAAGCATTTGTAGTAGAAGCAGATGCTGTTGGTTTTGAACTCGATG
Source organism: Salirhabdus sp. Marseille-P4669 (assembly GCF_900240405.1). Taxonomy (GTDB): domain Bacteria; phylum Bacillota; class Bacilli; order Bacillales; family Alkalibacillaceae; genus OEQK01. The sequence continues at coordinate 128,625 of NZ_OEQK01000008.1, read as the reverse complement.
GTATTGATATCTCAGGAGTTCCGATGTCGATGCCAATGGATACACCTAAAATGGACGAAATGACAGAGGATATGGAATCCCTATCGGACGCCATCTCGGAGATTAATCGTGGTGTAGGAGAACTAAATAAAGGGGTTTCCGAGTTACATGATGGTGTAGTGAGGCTACAAGACGGCTCCTTAGAATACAAGAATGGCATTACAGAGCTTGATAAAGGTTCTGCTGGTATAGTAAATGGTTCAAGTGATATTCAGGCAGCACTGTCAGCCTTGAATTCTTCTCTTAATGAGATGGAAGGAATGGACCTAAGTGGTTTGATGGAATTGGGAGCAGGACTTGACCAAATGTCTGCCGGTTTAAGTACAACTGTGGAAAATTTGAAAGCATTAAAAACTAGCTATTCTGTAGCATATATGGAGTTAGATGAAGCAATCAACGCAATCCCAGCAGTTGAGCTTTCACAGACAGAAGAACAAGCATTATATGATAGTAATGCCAATGAGGCGGTCGTTGATCAATTACTAGAAACATATGAAGCTGCACAAAAGGTAAAGGACACATATGTTGAGAATAAACCTATATTCGGCAAGGTTGTCGGTTCAATAGATGATGTCATTGTCGCCCTTAATGAAATGATTAGCAATTTAGATGCGATGGCAACAGAGCTTTCGGAATTAAACGATACTAGTGGTGCAGAGGACTTTGTTCAATTGCAGAAAGGGATTGCTGCCATAGCTTCCAACTATGATGCTTTTCATGCAGGACTTGTGAAATATACTGGTGGAGTAAGTCAACTATCTGATTCTTATTCAGAATTGCACACTGGCATTTCCGATTTAACTGGTGGAACGGCGGAATTAGCAAGCGGAGTCGGTGAATTGCACAGTGGAACGACTGAATTAGAAGAGTCCACAAGGGATATGCCAGGTGAAATGCATGAAGAAATCGATAAGATGATGGCAGAATATGATAAATCAGATTTCGAACCGGTTTCCTTTGTTTCGAAGGAAAACGAAAAGATTAATTCGGTTCAGTTTGTTTTAAAAACAGATAGCATTCAATATGAGGAGCCTGATATAACAGAAGAACCGAGAGAAGAAGATAAAGGATTTTTTGATAAGCTATTTGATTTGTTTCGCTAAGTAGGAAGAGGTGTCATCTAAGGGGGATGACACCTCTTTTCGTATGGGGAGCGGTTGTTTGAGAGAGTGAAAGGATAAGTTATATAGTATGATATTTCGCTAATTGGTGAATAAAGGAAATAAGCAGTAGTTCCGCGAAATAAGATGAAGTAAGGCGATATCTAAAGTAAAAAGACAAGAGGAGGAATGTTCATGAATCAAAAAATTGTTCCCCATCTATGGTTCAATACGGAAGCAAAGGAGGCGGCCCAGTTTTATACATCTATTTTCCCAGATTCCACAATCGATAAAATGGTCACCATTCGCAACACGCCGTCTGGAGATAGCGATCAGGTGATATTTACACTTGCGGGGTATTCCTTTATGGCCATTAATGGTGGGCCGCATTTCAAGTTTAACCCATCCATTTCCTTCTTTGTGAATTTTGATCCTTCTAGAGATGAAAAGGCAAGGGAGAATTTAGATCAGCTTTGGGAAGCACTTTCCGAGGGCGGGACACCATTAATGCCGCTTCAGGAATATCCGTTCAGTAAGCGATACGGATGGATACAGGATAAGTATGGCTTAACATGGCAGCTTATTCTCACAAATCCAGACGGTGAGGAACGCCCATTTATAATACCTTCGATTCTGTATGTAGGAGACGTGTGCGGAAAGGCAGAAGAAGCTACAGATTTTTATCTTTCTGTATTCCAACATTCCAAACGAGGAGAACTCGCTCGATATCCTGCAGGCATGGAACCAGATAAGGAAGGTACGGTAATGTTTACGGACTTTATGATTGAGAACGAGTGGTTTTCTGCAATGGACAGTGCTCATTCACATAATTTCACCTTTACGGAAGCGATTTCCCTTTTGGTTCGATGTGAGGATCAAGATGAAATTGACTACTTCTGGGAAAAGCTTTCCGCAGATCCAAAAGCAGAACAATGTGGGTGGTTAAAGGATAAGTTTGGTGTCTCTTGGCAGATATGGCCAGAGGTGATGGAAGAAATGATGGGAAATGCGAACGGAGAACAAATGGAGCGACTAACGCAAGCCTTTCTGAAAATGAAAAAGTTTGATATCGAGAAATTAAAGGAAGCGTATGAAGGGAAGTAAACGTAAGCTAGTGTACTAGTTGAGGTTGGATTTTTATGTCTAAGTTATGTGAAATAACAGAAAATTTTTTCAGTTTAGTGGTTGTGGAAACGGATGAAACTTAATTTCGATACTTAGAAAAGGGAAGCCGCATAGAGGAGGAGCCCGTAAACAAGGCGGTCCTTCTTCACAACGAGGTTACGCAAAGAACAAGCCTTTGTACAAGTGGCAAGAGACCGCTAAAAGGCAACATATTCAAAATGTGATTCGTTATCATAGTTGTTAGGAGGGCTGGATTATTGGGCTAAATGGCATGACTACATAATACCTCTACCAATATTTGAGTTGGTTTCAATATCTGGACCAATTTAAGAATCAAAATGACTATACAACCATTAGAGAGACGTATGTTGAAAGCAGTTTGTTCTCAACGGATGCCCACGTATGATAAACTGTTACTATCTGAATTTTTAGAATAGGTGACATCGGAGGTAATGGAGAAAGTGCATTTAAACTATCAAAGATTAATTTCATATGTAGAAGAAATAAAGGCACTTAATCAAAGCAGTGCTTCTGCATTGGTTGTAATAAAGGATAATGAAATCGTTTTAGAACACTACGGCGGCTACCATTCAAATTTAGTTCCTTCAGTACCCATTACCGAAGCCTCTAAATTTAACGTAGCATCTGCAAGAAAAAGTTATTTAGGACTAGCGGTAGCTTTTGCTTTGTATGAAAAGAAAATTAAAAGCATAGATGACTATGCAGTAGATTACTTTGATGGATATGATAAAGAAATACTTGCAGACACAACTATTAGGCACTTAGTTACACATTCTCACGGATTACATCAGAAAGATGATGGCACTCTTTTTAGAGAGTTTGATGCAGGTAAAAGGTGGGCCTACAGAGGAATTAACATATTTATGATGACGGAATTAATAAACAAGCTATATGGAATGAGTTTTCCCGAATTACTAAGAGTAAGAGTATTCCAACCGTTAGGATTAAATGAAACATCATGGTATACAAACACTAATGATGAACTAGTAAAAGTGATTGATAATCCAAACGAATCTGCTAACTTCAAAATAGGAAGTACAAACGATGGACGTGACTCAAACCTTCATACAACAGCACGTGAATTTGCATTATGGGGTAATCTCCATTTGAACGAAGGGTTATTGAATGGTAAACAAATAGTGCCGAAAGAAGTAATACAATTAGCTACCAAAGTACAAAGCCCAAATTCCGATGACAAAGAGACACCACATAACGGCTTGTTTTGGTATGTTCAAGATATGCCTTCTCTTAAAAGTGAAATTGGGGAAAGAGTACCTAAAGGCTCTTATCAAATATTAGGAATAACTGGTCCAACTTTGTTAGTGATACCAAAGTATAATCTAGTCGTAGCAAAAATGTATAATAAGCGATATAACTATGGTGGAGACAATTATCTTCATTATCTAAGGGAATTTAGTAATATAGTTGCAGATACATTTAAATAGTTTTATACAATTATATGCCTGGTTACTTACTGCCCTTCACCATATAAAGTGCTTTTCACCTAGAATGGAAGCCCAAACCCTAATGGAGTTCCATTTCATTATATAAAAAGTCAACATTAACCTTTGACATATCTTATTTTAAAAAAGTTATTATAAAGGATCAATTTGGGTAAGAAAGGGCTTGGATTCGTCCCAAGCCCTTTGATTTCTTAACATCTTACATATTTTCGTTTAAAGCCAATTCGTCCTTTATCTACTTCTTTTTGAATGCTTTCCAAAGGATTTAGGAGACTGTTCTTTTTCTTCTCTCGTTTAACTTCTACGATACCGACTTCCCTTGCGATATCCATCGCCTTTTCATGTAAAGGAAAATAAGAAATTCCCACGGTATATAGAAAATTATTCATAGAGGCCTTTGTCCGCTCCGGTGAATCATGGATTGTTTCCTTCACCAAATCAAGCATTTTCGAAATCTTGCTTTCGGAAAATTCATAGTCTTTGCGATTACCTAAAAGCCAGCAATAGCAGCTCCAGCCCCCTGACATTCTAAGCTCCTCACCACTTGCGATCCATTTATCGGCTACATCCTGTGCAATATCTGATTCGGACAAGGTCACGGCCACCACATAATCGGAAAGCATATAAAAATAAGCTGCATCCATCCAACGATTATAATCCGATTCGGTCATCGCATTCGGATCTGCGATAATTCCGGCAAAGTACATGGCATCATAGTTTCCTGTCGCATAAAGTTCCTCTGCTAACGGTTGATCGATTTTTATTTTCTTTGCCATTGGTTTCATTGCCCCTGTAGCAACACCGAAAAGGGGCTCGTGTGCGCCATTGGATATGTATATTTTTTTCGTTCTTTCCTTACCTAGTGCTTCAAGCTCCTGCATGACTGTATCGAAATCCAATGGTTTCACTTCCTTTCTTTGTATGAGAATTTTTTTCATTGTTACCATTTCTATACTTGTCTATTTTACCATGAATCTTTTGTGGGATTGCAATGGGAACGTTAAAGAAGCCGGATGCATGTAGATGTTGCAAATCAGAATCGGCCCCCAAACTAAAACAAAACTAGCCCTTCAAAAGAAGTGGCTAGTTATCTAGTTTACTTCGTTAACCCATCGATAATGGTTTGAATATTCCACTCCATCATGGAAATGTAGGTATCCCCATCCTCACCAGGCTCTCCTAATGAATCGGTAAACACTTTCCCCATGATTGGTACATCTGTCTCAGCAGATACGGCTTCCATGCTTCGTGGGTCAATACTCGTTTCTAAGAATAAGCCTTTGATCTGCTTCTCCCTTATAATATCTACAATTCTAGTAGTTTGCTCTGGTGTTCCTTGGTTTTCTTGGTTAATTTCCCATATATACTCAGCTTGGAATCCATATGCCTCACTGAAATATTTAAACGCACCCTCACTTGTTACGAGTATCCGTTCCTCTTCAGGGATCTTTTTAAATTGATCGATTGCCTCTTGATGTAATGCTTCCAGCTTCGCAATATATTCTTCTGCATTTTTCTTATATACATCCGCATTATCTGGGTCTATTTCGATTAAACCGTCTCGAGCATTTTCTGCATATTGGATTCCATTTTGTACGTTTAACCATGCATGAGGGTCTTCTTCACCCTCATTCCCCTCTGTCGTTAAGTACATTGGTTCTACTCCTTCGCTCATAAGAAAGACAGGAGCGTCTTCACCATCTTTCCCCGCGGTCTCCATTAACCGATCAAACCATGAATTACCTGCTTCTAAGTTTAATCCGTTGTAAAATACTGCATCGGCATCCGTTGCTTTTTGAACATCCTCAGGTAGTGGGTCATATTCGTGTGGATTGGAGCCGATAGGTGCTAAACTATGAATTTCAACGAGATCACCACCAACATTTTTGACAATGTCATACACAATGGAATAAGTGGTGACAACCTGAACTTTTCCATTCTCACTGGAACTACTGCTTTCTTCATCATTACTACAAGCAGAAAGTAATAGAAAGACCGAAATCATAGGGAACAATACTAGTAAATGCTTCTTCAACATTTCATCATCCTCCTTTAATGAAAAATTTATGTTAAATTAATGAAGCCCTTTTTCGTCGTGCCTTCAAAGATTTCCAAACTAATCCATGCTTTGGCGATAGGAAGAAAACAAGAATAAAGATAGCGGTTGCTGCGATTACAATGGTTGCACCTGATGCGAGGTTGTAGGTGAAGCTAAAGTATAGACCAACAATAGAGGAAATCACTCCAATTCCAGCAGCAAGAAAAATCATCACCCATAGTCGATCTGTTAGCAAATAAGCGGTTGCTGCGGGAGTTATTAACATGGCAACAACTAATACAATTCCAACTGTTTGTAGAGAAGCAACAGTAACCATAGTTAACAAGGTCATTAAAAAATAGTGAATCAAGCGAACAGGGAGGCCGTAAGCTGCAGCCATCGTTTCATCAAAGGACGTTACTAATAATTCCTTATAAAAAAGATAAACAGCAAATATGACGAATAATCCAATACCTAATGTAATCCACATGTCAGAAGCCCTTACTGCTAGCACATTCCCAAATAAAATGTGGTATAAATCTGTACTACTTTTCAGCATCGTAATGATGATAATTCCAGATGCAAAAGCGGCCGTAAACATAATACCTATCGACGTATCGTGTTTAATTCGACTATTTTGACTGACAAACCCTATTGCAATAGCAGTAAGGATACCAGTGAACACAGCGCCGAAAAAGAAATTTATTCCTAGCATATACGAGATTGCGACACCAGGTAGCACGGCATGCGAAATGGCATCTCCCATTAATGCCATGCCTCTAAGAATGATAAAACAGCCGACAACACCACAAATGATTCCCACCATAATGGAAGTTAACAATGCTTTTTGCAAAAATTCATATTGCATGATTGCTTCAATAAAGTCCATTACATAGTCACCCCAATCTCGTTCCTTAATGTAAATGGACTTTTATAGGCTTTTTCCATTACATCTGGCTTGAAGACTTCTGACACTGGACCGAATCCAATCAATTCCTTATTCAACAAAATCAATTGATCGAAATACTCCGTAGCCTTACTTAAGTCATGATGGACGACCATAACGGTTTTTCCTTCTCGACAGAGCTCCTTTAAGATGTTCACGATTGTTTTTTCACTAGCAGCATCGACACCGACAAATGGTTCATCAAGAAAGAACAAATCTGCATTTTGTGCCAATGCTCGTGCTAGAAAGACCCGTTGCTGCTGACCACCAGAAAGCTTTCCAATTTGTCTTTTCTTAAAGTCTTGCATACCGACGCGTTCCAAGCATTGAAGCGCCCATTCTTTATCCTTTTTCTTAGGACGTTTAAACCATTTCAGATGTGGAAACGTACCAAGTAACACGGTATCCAGTACGGTAATTGGAAAGTCCCAATCGATATCGTTTCGCTGCGGTACATAGGCGATTTTTTTGCGGGCATTTTTAATGGAGTTACCGAGTACAGTAACAGCCCCTTTATCTCTAGGAATTAAGTGTAAAACAGCCTTTAAAAAGGTCGATTTACCAGCCCCATTCGGACCAATAATTCCAACCAAATTTCCAGGATCAACTGTTAAGCTGATTCCTTTCACAGCCTCATTTCCATGATAGGAAACGTGAAGATTTTCAATGGAAATCGCATGATTCATCACAAGTGCTCTCCTCCTTGTAGAAAAGTTTTAAATAGCGAAGCAGCATTTCTGCCTCATCTTTGTTTAATTTATGAAATTACGCTAATTTTGTTACCTAGTACAAGAAGTATTCATTATATAAATAGTTTTGCCTTGATGCAAATTATATAACACTCAGAAACATTGTCAACGAAAATTATTTGAAATTATTAAACTTTTTTTGTGGATAGGCAATGACTTCTAGTGGAGAGGGATTGAATAAGATATGTGGAGGCTGAATAAAATCGAACGCTGGGGTTAGGATAATACTGCCAAGATTGTACTAAACTTCAACGGAGGGAATCCCATGGTTAAAGATTCATATGCACCGAAGGAAAAGAGAAACGAAAGTCATCCTAACATCCCGGATGAACAAAAACGAGGAAAAGCAAAATCAAACACACGTGGTGGTAGAAAAATTCGATAATTTAGAGATAGTATGTTAATCAAAGAAAAAAATCCAAACCATTATACAATGTCTTAAATATGTATTGGTTTGGATTTTCTATTTTATTTTTGCATATATAAAGAGGTCACGTCCCCGGCTCGTATAATGGAAGACGAGTGCTAGTCAACGCTATGCACTTTTCCTTAGAGAACGGCGGCATCAGCCTAGCTCCCTATAAATGAAATATCTACTTAATGAAACCGCCCGGATCAATATTCTTTAAATCTGCTTCTGTAAAGTCCACATACTTGTCATCTGTAATATGATAGCTTGCTTGCTTTACTTGGCTATGGGCATAGTACGTATACTCAACATACGGTTCATTCTGGAATACTACAATCACATACCGCGGGGGAAGGCTACCTACTGTTCCCCGTTCCTCTAATAACGTTATATCCGCTTCCTTGTATCCTTGTTCCTCTAATAGATATTGGATTACCTTGTTTTCATAAAAGGTAGGCTCTTGGTCGTTATTTTCGAGCAAAAAGAAGAGGAGAAGGGAAATAGAAATAATGCATGTACTAAAAAGGCCCCAATAGAATAGCTTTTTTGATTTTGACTTCTTGTTAAACCATGCATCTAACAATTGCTCATCTATCATCGTAGCCCCTCTTTTCTAAAGTCCTTCTGCATTAGAAATTCAACACAAATACCCAAATCACCTCTCTCGTATTAATAAAAAACAATCCAATTCTAAACAATTGGATTGTTGAAAGCTACTCTTTTACTACAAATGTTTCTTGTACATGCTCGTGGAGCTCTTCCCCTTTCGTTACATGTACTTTCACAACATAGGCTCCTGGAGAGGGGAAGATATATTGTGCTTGATAGGTTCCATTCTTGTGCTCGGTTGCGTCGATGTACTCATGCTTTTCCGCGTCTTCTTTCCAAATTTCAAAACGGACCGTGGCATCTGTTAGTGCTTCTTTATCGTTTTGAATGATGGTAGAGAGCGTTGTATCTTCATTGGCTTTCATTTCTTTATTTTCGATTTCGATGGAAACATTACTGTGCTCATGGTGGTGAACTTCTTCAACAGATGCTTCTTGTTCATTTCCAGTTGTTGTATCTGGTGATCCAACAACAAACTCTTTCTTCGGCATGATATGCATGTCTCTTGCAGTCACATGGGATACGACGTAATAGGTTCCGTCTTCTGTAAAGGTTTGATGCACGGCATACACCCCATCGCCTTGGTGTTCCCCTTCCAACATGTCATGCTCATCTTCACCGGATTTCCAAATTTCAAACTTAACCTCACTTGCATCCTCGACGTTCTCATCCCCTTGAGTAACGTGGGCTTCGATTGTCACTTCTTCATTTTTAGCAATTGTTTCTGGAGTTGTTAAGGCTACCTCTATCATTTCAGGAACAGTATCTGTATGATTCTTGCTGTCTTCTTTATTGGTTGAACATCCTGCTAAAATGACCAACAATATCGTAATAAAAAAAAGAAATCTTTTCATATTTTCACCTCTTCGTATACTATGAGTGCTTATGTACATTTGTACACCCATTCTTAGTCCATAGCTTGCATTATACCTTTTCTTACACTGTATGACTATGTCAAAATACTGAACTTTCATCTAGCTATAGTAGAACAGTTTTGGTCCTGTAGAGGAAGTGTATACATTTACCAATTTTTCACCATAATGTAGGAGATATGGTTATTTAATAGAATACATAGTAGATTTGAAAAAAATAATTAGGAGGTTACTATGGGTAGATTAATTCATTTCGAAATTCATGTGGTTGATATGGACCGGGCAAAGCAGTTTTATGGAGAGGTATTTGGGTGGACTTTTCAGGATTGGAGCGAATATGCAGGTATGCCCTATTTCGGTGCTGTAACAGGTGAGGACAAGGAGCTTGGAATTAATGGTGCTTTAATGCAACGACATGGCCCGGCACCAGAGCAAGGTCACCCCTTAAACGGCTTTGCATGTACGATAGGTGTCGAGGATTACGATTTTGCAGAAGCAAAAATTCTAAGAAATGGTGGCAAGGTGGCATTGCCAAAGTATGCTTTACCAGGAATGGCGTGGCAGGGTTATTATATCGATACAGAAGGTAATATCTTTGGCATTCATCAAGCGGATGAGCATGCGAAATAACGTGATTTAACCAAAAATTGGAAGGAAAGAACATACGTTAATAGTAGTAAGCGAATCCTATTATCGGTGTTTTCTTTCCTTTTTTCTTTTATACGAATAGTTCTTCATGGGCTTGCCTGGGCGTTAATTCGTTGATTTTGGAAACTAAGTTTTCGAAATATGGTTTGACAATAAAGTCTTTTGCTCCAGATTTAATCGCTTCGATCACATATTGCTGTGTTCCCATTGCAGAACACATAATGACTTGAGCATGTGGATCAAAACTGCGAATAGCCTTTAATGCTGTTAGTCCGTTCACATGCTCCATTGTAATATCCATTAAAACAACATCTGGTTTATGGGACACATATTTGCTAACAGCATCTTCTCCATTACTTGCCTCTGCAACAACCTTGCAAGTATTATCCTGTTCAATCAAATTTTTAATATAGCCACGCATAAAAGTAGAATCATCAGCTAATAATATTCTTTTCATTTGTGATAGCTCCTTTTTCGTCTAATGGGCGTCGTCGAAACCGATTTATGTAATATCTGAATTATACATAGCCATTATTCATTACGTATATAGGACTCCTATTCCTATTCTTAAAATAGGAATACCTTCTCGTATGTTTTTCATTCGTTCTATAGTATCCTTTTTTTAGTTTAGAAGCAGACTATTGAAAATAAAGGGAATAAAGGTGAAAGAATGAAGAAAGTGAAACTCCTGTTGTTGGTCATTTTTCTTAGTTTCATTATGTTCGTATATTTTGGGATTACGGATAAGAATTGGATACAGGTTAGCTTAAGCATTATCCTCATCCTGATATTGGGATATGTGCACATGCTTTTACAAAAAGAGCAAGGACAATGGAAAGTAAGGCAGGATCAATGGCAACAAGATAAAAGTAAATTAGAAAAAGACCTAGCAAATATGAAGAATCGGTTTGAAGAATATGATTACCTATTTAATATATTCGATGGTACTACTCTATACATTCATGATGTAGTTAGTGAGAAAATCAAATTCTCTAAAGGGATTGAAAACTTATTGGGACGAACTCAAAAGGAGATTAATGCTCATTCAAAGCTATGGAAGGCGAGTGTTCATCGAGACGATTTAGGACTCGTTGAAGAGGCAGAGCTACAACTATTACAAGGTTTTCCGATTCATAAGGAGTTTCGTTTGTTACATTCGGAACAAGGTGTGAAACGAATTCTTCATGTAGCGAAGCCGATAAAGAATGAAGAGGGACAAGTTACCACAATCATCGGTAACTTTATGGATAATACGAAACAAAAGAAATTAGAAGCAGAGCTCAAACAAATGGCCTTTTTTGACGATTTAACAGAGGTACCGAATCGAAAAATGCTTGATCGACATATTCAAAAGGCAATTGCGCGTTCAAGACGACATCAATATAATTTAACATTGATGTTTATCGACTTGGATGATTTCAAAATTGTCAATGATACGCTTGGTCACGAAGCGGGAGATCAGTTATTAGTGGAAGTAGTGGAACGATTAACCGAATGTACGAGAGAAGAGGATCTCATTTCGAGATTAGGCGGAGATGAGTTCATCATCGTATTTGAAGAGACGAGTAAGGAAGAAATCGAAGACATTGCAAATCGAATTATTAAAAGCGTGTCATTGCCGTATGATATTGATGGAAACGAAGCAAACATTTCATTAAGCATCGGAATAAGTATGTTCCCTGATGATGGTGAGGATAAGGATACGTTGATTCAAAATGCGGATAAAGCGATGTATTTCGCGAAGAACAACGGGAAGAATAGATATGAAATCTATACGAAAGATTTGGAAGAGATGGAAGTTGATGAAGGTGGCATTTTCAAAAAATGGATGACGAAATTATTTGGATAAGGTGATTGATTCAATATCAGCGTTTGAATAGGATATATCCACGATTGTTCGTGGAATTTAAGGGGAGTAGGTAACATGCCAGAAAAGAAAGTAAAGAAGCTTATCGAAGAACAATATTTTTATCATGTATTTCAGCCCATTTATAAATTGGATAGTAAAGAGTTATTTGGTTATGAGGCTCTATTTCGTACCGAATTATTCGATAATCCTGAATTGGCTTTCCGAGCAGCTAAACAGACGGATATGCTGTTTTCTTTAGAGTTTAATTCCCTTCAGAAGGCGATTGTAACCTTTGCGAAGGCAAGTCCTAAACACAAGGAAGGAAAACTGTTCCTAAATGTATTTCCATCAACGCTGGCAGATGAGTCCTTTTCTAACTTCTTAAGTAAACTACTCCTAGATAATAAAATAGATAAGAACCAAATCGTACTCGAAATTAATGAAGCTGAAGTTATTCATGATACGATCTCGTTAAAATCAAGCATATTAGAGTTAAAGCAGCAAGGATACGCTATTGCGATAGATGATGTAGGAAAGGGTGCCGCATCTTTAGTAGCCATCATTGAATTAGATCCGGACATTATTAAAATGGATTGTTACTTTTCCAAGGATCTATCTTTATCAGAGCCAAAACAAGAAATGATCAAATCGGTGCTAACCTATTGTAACAATACTGAGATTGCCCTCATTTTAGAGGGAATAGAAGAATCTCAAGATTATGAGCTTGCGAAACAATTAGAAGTTCCGAATGCACAGGGCTACTATTTAGGCAAACCAAGTGCATTATCCGAAATTGATTTTACTTTATAAAATAGATAGGAAGTAAGATTCTTTTCCCTGGAAATAATTTGGAAAAGAATCTTTTTATCTTTATTCTCCATCAACATACTTCACAGCTTTCATATGGGTCCTTGCCAAATCAATAACCTCATGAATAAAATCTGCTTGCGACTCCTTAAAGCCTGTTTGAATCCAATTGGAAATAAGCCCATAAAAGCCATATGCTGTGTACCTTGTAAAATAATCCATGTTTACAGGAATGTTGTTAATGGTTTCAAAGAGAAATTTTTCTTGATAAATTTTTAAGATCCGTTGCGGAAATTTTGTGTCTTGGAAAAGCTGAAGAAATGGCAAAAGCAGTTTTATTCTTAGCGAGTGATGATTCTACATTTATGACAGGAAACAGTCTGATTGTAGATGGTGGGTTTACAGCACAATAAAAGTCAATTACTAAAATTTAAAAACAAAGGGGCGTTTACATATGTTATTTAAAGACAAGGTCGTTTTAATTACAGGTGCAGCTGGTGGTATCGGGATTGCTGCTGCAAAGGCATTTGCAAGTGAAGGTGCAAAATTAGCATTAGTAGATTTAAAAAGAGAACCACTAGAAAAAGCAGCGGAACAAGTAGAGGCAGCAGATAAATTGTTGCTTACAGCGAATGTTGCGAAGGAAGAGGAAGTAAAGGCATATGTGCAACAAACGAAGGATCACTATGGTCGTATCGATGTTTTCATCAACAATGCTGGAATTAACGGCGAATTTAAAAACATCACAGAACAAACAGCAGAAAATTACCAAAACGTATTTGGTGTAAACGTAATGGGTGTCTTCTTTGGAATGAAATATGTGTTTGAAGTCATGAAAGAACAGAAGAGTGGGGCAGTTGTGAATACTGCATCCAACGGTGGATTACTTGGAGCACCTGGTATGAGTGCATATGTTGCATCGAAACATGCTGTAATTGGACTAAATAAAACAGCTGCACTAGAAATGGCAGAATACGGAGTACGAGTAAATGCAGTTGCGCCTTCCGGTGTAAACACGGAAATGATGAGAAGAATTGAGACAAATGCAGCAGGAGATAAAGCGGAAGAAGCACGTAAAGCATTCGAAGCTTCCGTGCCAATGAATCGTTACGCAACAGCAGATGAAATTGCTGATCTTATGGTATTCTTGTCATCTGACAAAGCATCCTTTATTAGTGGCTCTTACTACAGAATTGACGGTGGACAAGGCGCTACTTCCGTTTAATAATGTAAAAAATCAGTTCCTACCAACGGTTATGTGGTGGGAGCTGATTTTTTTTTATTGGTTCTTTTCATCAGTTACGAAATCAACACTTTTACAAGTTCATGCTTCGAATCGAAAAATCAACGCATTCCTGTTATACTAAACCTATCAAAACATGGAGGGATTACATGCGACTAAAGGATAAAAAAGTAATTGCACTCGTGGAGCATGACTTTGAGGATTTAGAGCTTTGGTACCCAGTTTTACGTTTGCAAGAAGAAGGTGCCCAGGTAGATCTCGTTGGGAAAGAAGCGCATAAAAAGTATATTGGAAAATACGGTGTCCCTGCTGAGTCCGCGTATGCGTTTACGGACATTAATGCTGCAGATTATGATGCCATTCTCGTTCCAGGAGGATGGGCCCCGGATAAATTAAGACGTTATCCAGAAGTATTGGAAATGGTTCGCGAGATGGATGCGAAGAAAAAGCCAATCGGTCAAATTTGTCACGCAGGCTGGGTCCTTATTTCCGCAAATATTCTAGAAGGTAAAAAGGTAACAAGTACACCAGGTATTAAGGACGACATGACAAATGCAGGTGCTACCTGGATTGATGAGCCAGTAGTTGTAGACGGACATATCGTATCCAGTCGAAGACCACCAGATTTGCCTCCTTATGTGAAGGCATTTGCAGATAAGCTAGCAGAATACTAAAGGTCAAGAAGTAACAGATATAGGAATCTGTTGCTTCTTTTTTTGTTTCAACACATCCAGATCCCCTATAAACGCATATGTAAACTTCTCCATTCTTCTACATCTCAAGTCTGAGAATCTTTCATCCCACTGCAGGAAGAATTTGCCGAGGAAAGATTATATGATTGATTACGAGAAAACTCTTGGTTAGGCAACATGTTAAAAAAGAAAGAGTAATACGATTCGTCGCATTTGCTTTAACCCTAGGAAAAAGGGGGGAGATATGATGAAATTTAGAGATTTTCATCCAAATATTAAATTAAGAATTATTTTTGGTTTTTTTAGTGAAATTATTGGAAGTATGATTTTTCCGTTTATGGCGATTTATTTTGCGGTTCACTTTGGAGCAAAATTAACTGGTATTCTATTAATTATTAATATAATTATTGGTGCACTTGTAGGGTTTTATGGTGGCTATTTATCGGATTTAATGGGGCGAAAGAAATTAATGGTAATAGCGGAAGTGCTCCGTTCGGTATCCTTAATTGTCATGACGTTCGCAAACTCTCCTTGGTTTGAATCCCCTACATTAACCTTTTTGATGTTTTTAGTAGGAAGTATTTGTTGGGGAATTGAAGGTCCAGCAACGGACGCCATGTTAATTGATGTGAGCAAACCAGAACAACGTAAGATTATGTATAGCATAATGTATTGGTCAGGGAATCTTTCTATTGCGATCGGTGGTGCAGTTGGGGCATTCTTGTTTGAGGATTACTTATTTGAATTGTTTATTGGAATGACGGTGATGTCTATTATTGTGGCATTTGTCTTGATTTTCTTCATTCAGGAAAGCTATGTTCCGAAGCAAACGTCAAATGAAAATAAGAGCTCCAAAAGGCTGCAGGTTTTTCGGGATATTTTTCAAAGCTATAAAACTGTAGCAACCGATAAGGTTTTCATTCTGTTTGTAATTGCAGGGCTTTTTATTCAATCGTTGGAATTTCAATTAACAAATTACATTGCTGTCCGGCTGCATGATGATATGCCAACCCAAAGCGTATTTGGCTGGTCCATAGATGGTTTGCAAATGACGGGAATTTTACGGACGGAAAATACAGTACTCGTCGTAATCTTTGCAGCATTTGTGATGAAATTCATCCAGAAATATAAAGATAAGCATGTCTATTTATCATCTATTGTATTGTTCGCTATTGGCTATACGGCAATCAGTTACTTTAACAACATCTGGGTTCTCCTAGTTGCCATGGTCATTGCTACCATAGGAGAATTGATGAGAGTTCCAGTCCAACAAAGCTATATGGCAGCTATTCCACCAGATGATAAACGAAGCAGCTATATGGCGGTTAATGCATTTACCTACCAAGGCTCTATGATTCTAGCTTCTCTATCTGTAACGTTAGGGGCGTTTTTATCGAAGGAGTTGATGAGTATGTTTTTACTCATCACTGGATTAGCGGGTTATTTAATTATTAATACGATTATTCCAAGCTTGGAGCAACGAGTTAGATCTCAAGAAGCTGCAAACAAAGATTCGAAAAAAGAAGCGGACTTTTTGCTGAAGGAGCAAGTGGAGTAAGATTGGGAAACCATATAAACATACTAAGATTAGTGGGTAAGGTCATCGACGGATGATTTTACCCACTATTTTTCTGCTAATTTAGTTCATTATTAGCCTTTTGATTTCAACTAGTTATGTCCCATCCTCTGGTTTCGTTATTAGTAATACACTACATAACCCAATTCTTAAACTCTTCTTTTTCTTTTTCTTTTTCTTTTATAATGCCTAAATAAACCAATAACCCCAACCAAGTATGGATTACATCTGGTAATTCTGCAATGCGTGGATCGGTATAGTATGGTGTTTTTGTAAAAGGAGAAATGCTTTGATTGATTTTTTCACAAATACGAACAATCACATCAGCTAAATCAACCCATCCATCGAATTCTTGAAGCAGTTGAAACCCTGTGGCAGCCTCTATCTGCTCAAAGATCCATCCATTCAGAAAATAGAGCGAAGAATAATCGAACGTATAGGTTTGCATTACGTTATCCAATTTTTCTACATCCATCAGGAAAGGGTTTCGATAAGTTCCAACGCTATTGTGTAATGTGTCAACTATATTATCATTGTCCGTTACGTATATCGTGGACTGACATCTTTCGCATGTGATTGCACCAACCTGACCATATCTTGAGCCAAGATGTTTATAAAATCCTGGAACTTGCTTATTACAGGCGGAGCAAAAAATAGGAGTAACCTTTGAATCAATGCGAACAGCAACCTCTTTCCGATCGTCTATTTTATTATGGTATCCAATTCGATTATATCCCTCAATCTTAATGATTCCGTTACATAAATCGATTCCTTCGTATTTGCTAATTCCCATTTTGAATGATTCCTTTCGAATGATATCATTACCTTCTTGTTCGAATAATGGTTTCGATAGCACAATCGTTTTTTCCTTTTTTATGGCAAGGAATTTGGAAATTAAAAGATTAGGCTGTACATATAGGGGAGGTTACGCTAACTTTTCTTCTTCCAAATCCTGCCCTTGTCAAATCCACTGAAAACACTTACAATATAAATATACAAAATATAGTATATTGTTTTCTGTAAAAAGAACAGGGAGGATATTTGATGAAACTACAAGATGTCATACAAGACAAGACACGTCTTTTTCTTGATTACGATGTCCCAGACGTTTATCGAACCGACTATTCGTATAAAGAGGTTGCAGCAGTTCGCGCCGTTGCACTACCAAATACAGAGCAGGAAGTCATCGATTTAGTGAAATATGCAAACGAAGAAGGATTATCGATTATTGCACGTGGTGGAGGGACAGGAGTTGCAGGCTCACAAGTACCAATACACGGTGGAGAATTAATAATTGATGTCCAAAGAATGAACAAAATTTTAGAGCTAGATGAGGAAACGATGACACTTACAGTTGAACCGGGCGTGCCCTTACACGAGATTCAAAGCTTTGTAGAAAGCAAAGGGTACTTTTATCCTCCAGATCCAGGCTCCAAGCATTCCACAATTGGTGGAAATATCGCAACGAATGCAGGTGGAATGCGCGCGGTCAAATACGGAACAACGAGAGATTATGTGCGTGCATTAGACGTTGTACTACCCGATGGAGAAAAGGTAACATTAGGCAGTTTAAATATTAAAAGTAGCTCTGGATATGATTTGAAAAATCTTTTCATAGGTTCAGAGGGAACGCTAGGTATTACAACAAAGGTTAAATTAAAAGTACTACCACTACCAAAATATAAACAATCTGTTTTATTAGCATTTGATTCCTTAAGGAGTGCTACGAGCGGGGTGCTAATGATTCTACAAGCGGGTGTGGAGCCTACAGCGCTCGAATTGTTTGAGAGAAGTACCATTGAATATAGTGAAAAGTTTACAAGCCTGAAGCTGCAAAGCCAAAAGGGAGAAGCCTATGTGTTAATGACCATCGATAGTAATGAAGCGGATACCATCTCACGTAAAGTCCAGACCGTTCAACAGATTTTAGCCAATCACGTGGTGGAAATTGTTCCACTAGCCTCTCCTGAAGAGGAAGAAAAAGCTTGGAAGCTGAGAGATGCTATATTAGTAGCTTTAATGCAATTTACCGAATATGAAATGTTAGATGAAGTGGTGCCCATTAATAGATTTGCCGAAATGATTGATTATACAAAAACATTGCAAGAGAAGCATGGATTACACGTGATCAATTTTGGGCATGCGGGGGATGGTAATGTCCACACCGTCATTTTAAAAGAACAATTAGATGAAGCAACCTGGCAAGCAAAACGCAAGGCATTTTTAGATGACTTGTATAAAAAAGTTGCAGAGCTAGGAGGGCTGCCCTCAGCAGAGCATGGGATTGGTGTTATGAAGAAGCCGTATTTAGAAAAAATGAGCAATCCAGTTGAATTAGAGTTAATGAGAAAGATAAAACATGCCATTGATCCAAATAACCGATTTAACCCAGGTAAGCTATTGTAATGAAAGTTCTTTAAAAGTTGTTACGATTCATTGATTTAGGGAATGTAAACGCTTATACTTATAATATACAAAAAATAGTATATTGATTAGAGGTAATAACATTATGTGGGAAAAGTTATATTCAAAAAACGGGTTAACAGCAAAGCACATCGCAAAAGAAATGCTGGATTTAGAAGTTGGCAATAAGATTCCTCGTGTATCCGATTATAGCACGAAACTATCGATTGGTAGAGGAACGGTGCAAATAGCGCTTGGGTTGCTGGAGGAGCTGAAGGCGATTCACCTTGAAGCAAGGGGACATCTTGGAACCTTTTTAGTCGACAAGGATATTGAGCTACTGCAAGAAATTGCTGGTATTTCACCACTGATCGGTTCGATGCCATTACCATATTCCAGAAAATATGAAGGTCTGGCAACTGGAATTGTAGAGGCATTTGAATTAGCAGGTAAAAAAATAAATCTTTCGTTTATGCGCGGTGGATTAAATAGAATGGAAACGATCCGGACGAAGAGAAGTGATGTTGCCATTGTTTCGAAAATGACTGCAGAAAATAGCTTATCCAAATATCCCAATTTAAAAATAATGAAAAAATTAGGTGTGGGAAGCTATGTATCGGCCCACAAAATCTTTTTAGCAGAATCGAAGGAAGCCTCCATTTATAATGGGATGAAGGTTGGAGTGGATATGAGTTCTCCGGACCAGAAGGAACTTACCTTTAGTGAATTTGAGGGGATGGATGTTCAATTTGTTCAACTAAACTACATGCAAATCTTTGATATGCTCGATTCCAAAAAAATCGATGCAGCCGTTTGGAGTTTGGATGATAAGCGTATTACCAAAACATTTGAATCGGTGGACTTTCAATCTGCGAAAGCGAAAAAAATTTCCGAGGATACATCCGAAGCGGTTCTTGTCATTGATCGTGAACGAGAAGAGGAAATTATGGAAAAATGGGGTTCTGTAGACATTAAGGACATTTTAGAGATCCAACAGCAGGTGGAGACAGGTAAGAAAATACCTAAGTATTAAGCGTTTCTCTAAAAAATACATCAAGGGGAAGAGAGGGAGAAACATGCTAAAGCCAGGGATAACATATATGCACGAGCATACAACAATCGACTTATCCGAAGTGAAAAATAATGAGGATTGCCAGCTAGATGTGTTCTCTGAAACCGTGAGGGAATACAAAAAACTGTATGAAAAAGGTGTTCGAAACATTGTAGATGTAACGAATTTTGGTATGGGTAGAAACATTCCCTTTGTTCAGAAGGTTGCGGAAGAGAGTGGCATAAACATTATTCATGCGACTGGCTTTTATCAAGAAACGTTTTATCCTATTCAAGTGTTTCGTGAATCTAGGGAAGAATTAGCCGAAAGAATGATTAACGACATTACAGTAGGTATTAAAGGAACCGATGTAAAAGCAGAAATCATTGGGGAAATAGGCACGAGCCATAACAAATGGACAGAAACGGAACGCAAGGTTTTTGAAGCGGTTGTGATTGCCCATAAGGAAACGAATAAGCCGATCACAACCCATACGACATTAGGAACATTAGGACATGAACAGGTAGCATTCTTTAAGGAAAATGGTGTTGATTTAAGTCGGGTAATTATTGGGCACGTGGATTTAGCAGGGGATGCGGACTACATCATCCACATGTTAAAAGAGGGTGCATACGTGGAATTTGATACGATTGGCAAGGAAAATTATATGCCAGACCAAGTTCGAGCAGACATTTTGAAAAAAATCCAAGAGCTTGGGCTTATTGACCAAGTGTTGGTATCCATGGATATCACGAGAAAATCTCATTTAGAATATCAAGGTGGTCTAGGATACGCCTATTTGCTAGATACGTTTATTCCACTGCTAGAGCGTTCTGGAATTACAGATGAATCCATTGATAAGGTATTAGTAAAGAACCCAATCACATTTATGAAAGGGTAAGGTGAAGCGTCATGGAAACAACGCCACTAAAGAGTATTTCACTAGAAGAAGCACAACAAAGACAATTTTCCTTAATAGATGTTGTAACAAGGCATTTTCGTGGAGAAGAGATTCTCTCTCTTGGTGATTTGGGTGTCGTGAAGGGATTGAATAAACCCCGATACACGAAAAAGGTAGAGGATGTATTCGCAGAGTTTTTTGGTGTGGAGCGAGCCAAATTCGTTCGAGGTGCTGGAACTGGAGCCTTGCGTTATGGTTTTATGAGCTTTTTAAAGCCAAATGATAAGCTATTGGTTCATCAAGCGCCCATTTATCCAACTAGCAAAACGACCTTAGAGACGATGGGCGTCGTTCCTGTTTATGCGGATTATCATCATCATGAAGAGATAAAAGAAGTGCTTAAGAGGAATCCCGATATAAAAGGTGCTCTCATCCAGCATACCCGTCAGCAAATAGGAGACCATTACGATCTAGCAGAAACAATCGGGGTAATAAAATCCATTAAACCAACTCTTCCTATTATTACAGACGATAATTATGCTGCGATGAAAGTGGAGCATATTGGAGCACAGGTTGGAGCTGATTTAGCAACCTTTTCCTTATTCAAGTTACTCGGACCTGAGGGGATAGGTATCATTCTAGGAAAAGGGGAGTTTATAGACAAAATCGAAAAATTTAACTACTCCGGTGGAAGTCAAGTACAAGGTCATGAGGCATTAGAGGCATTACGAGGACTTGTATATGCACCTGTAATGTTAGCACTCCAAGCCCAAGTGAACGATCAAGTCGTGGAGTTTTTGAATAATGGAGCGGTTCCTGGTGTGAAGAAGGCTTTTCTAGCAAATGCCCAATCGAAGGTCTTGCTTGTAGAGCTAGAGGAGCCAATTGCAGAGGAAGTGCTTCAACATGCAAATGAACTTGGGGCAGCGCCGAATCCAGTTGGAGCTGAATCAAAATATGAATTTGTACCAATGTTTTATAAAGTATCAGGTACGTTTTTAGCCGCGGACCCGACACTTGCGAAAACCATGATTCGAATAAATCCACTTCGGAGCGGACCAAATACGATTATTAGAATCCTCAAGGAATCCATCAACAGAGCAAATCACTAGTCGAACACAAGAGGAGGAACTTTTCGTGAGTAAACGAGTCATTATCCTAATATTAGATAGCTTAGGTGTTGGGTATATGGAGGATGCAAAGGATTATCATCCTCAAGACGTTGGTGCCAATACATTTCACCATATTATCGATGCAGTTCCGAATATAAAGATTCCTACCTTTGAAAAGCTAGGGATAAACAAAATCGTTAACCACCCAACATTAAAAAAGAATGAAAATCCATTAGCTAGTTACGGTTGTTTGAACTTGATGCATAACGGTGCAGATAGCTTTGAGGGTCATAACGAAATCATGGGCTCCAAGCCAAAGAAAACCTATTTGGCTCCATTTATCGAGAACATGAACGAGGTTAAAGTAGCTTTAGAAAAAGAGGGATATAAGGTAAATATACCAAATAGAGACTTACCTTATTTATTAGTAAATGATCTTGTTATAGTAGCGGATAACATTGAAACGGATTATGGTCAAATCTACAATGTGAGCGCACCACTGGACTATATATCCTTTGATGAAGTTCTAAAAATTGGTCAGTGCGTACGGAAAAATGTAAAAGTGAATCGTGTCATTGCACTTGGTGGGGAAAATGTATCGCCAGAGTATTTACGTCAATCAGTAGAGAGAAGAGAAGATGGATTGGTTGGGGTTAACTCACCAAAGTCCAATGTATATAAACGAGGATATCAGGTAAGACACCTTGGATTTGGAATTTCTCCTGAATATCAATTGCCTACCATTGCAATAAATGCAGGACTAGAAGTGTCCCTTATTGGAAAAATGCAGGATGTTATTTATTGTGATGGAGCAACCAAGTTACCAGGTGTCGATACAGAACAAGTGATGAAGGATATACTTTCTGAAATGGATCATGTAAAGCATGGTGTGATTGCAGCTACGGTACAAGAGACAGATTTAGCTGGTCACGCACAGGATCCAGAACGTTATGCGAATCGAATTGAAATGGTAGATAGCTATTTGCCGGAATTACTAGAAAAAATGACAGACGAGGACTTGCTTATTATGAGCGCCGACCATGGGAATGATCCGACCATCGGCCATAATCAGCATACGAGAGAAAAAACGTATCTACTCGCATATCAGAAAACAAAGAAAGCAACGCGGATTGGGGAAAGAAAGACATTATCGGACATTGCGGCAACGGGAGCAGATTATTTAGGAATCGGTAAGACCGAAAATGGAACCTCCTTTCTTCCGTTGCAAATCCAAAACTAGAAAGGAGAAAATCGCATGTTTTTAGAAGCAACGTTAAGACAAAACAGAAATTTAATTAAAACATCAATCGACTTGCATCAACAAGGGCATATTTCTCCGAATACGTACGTGCTAGATTTGGATACCGTGAAGAAAAATGCGGAAGCAATGGTTAAAGAAGCCAATAAACAGGATATGGAATTACTGTTTATGACAAAACAATTTGGCCGAAATGAGCTAGTGTCCAAAGCGATTATGGAGGCAGGGATTAAGAAAGCTGTAGCGGTTGATCCATGGGAGGCCTTAGCGTTACACAAGCACGGCATTTCAATTGGTCATGTTGGGCACTTAGTTCAAATTCCGAAGCGGATGATTGGAGATATCTTATCCGTAGAACCTGAATATGTAACGGTATTTAGTTATGAAAATGCTCGTAATATTAGTGATGCTGCAATGGAAAGAAACATGAAACAGAAGGTTTTCTTAAGAATTGCGGATACAGATAACTTTATGTATGACGGACAAAAAGGCGGATTTACATTATCACAACTTGTGCATGATCTAGATGCTCTACTTATGCTACCAGGAATAGAAGTTGCAGGCTTAACCAGTTTTCCATGTGTGTTAATTGAGGATAATGTAGCCAAACCAACACCTAATGTCACTTCGATGCGAAAGGCAAAGGAATTGCTAGAAGGGAAAGGTCGAACCAACTTAGTAATGAACATGCCTAGTGCCACATCAACAGCTACTATGAAACTTTTAAAAGAAAATGGGGCTACACAAGGAGAGCCAGGGCATGCATTAACTGGAACGACACCTTTGCACGCTTCCGGGGACTTAGCAGAAAAGCCTGCCATGGTATATGTATCAGAGGTTTCCCATCATTATGAGAATCATGCCTATGTATTTGGTGGAGGTTTTTACCCACGTTCCCGAATGAAGGGTGCGTTAGTAGGTACAAACATCGGAAATGTGAAGCAGGTTTCTGTAATCGAAAATGACCCATCTAATATTGATTATTATGGAGCATTAGCAACCGATCAAGTGGAGGTAGGGGATACCGTTGTGTATGCTTTTCGAACCCAAATCTTTGTAACAAATGCACAAATTGCAATTGTACAGGATGTAAATTCCAATCCCAAATTACTCGGAATCTATGACTCTATGGGGAACTTGATTCGTTAAGGTTTTATACAGGACAGGAGGATTACTATGGAGATTTTGAAGGTGGAAAATTATGACCAGATGAGTGAAAAGGCAGCAGATATCGTGATGGAGCACTTGCAAGGTCTTGATAAACCGGTACTTGGTCTAGCAACTGGCTCTACACCTGAAGGACTATATAGACAGCTTATAAAGCGCAATCGCGCAAAAGAGATTTCCTTTCAAAATGTAATAACCTTTAATTTAGATGAGTATATTGGTGTAAAGCCAGAAGACAAGCAAAGCTATCATTACTACATGAATCAGCACTTATTTCAGCATATTGATATGGACAAGAGGAATGTTCATATCCCAAATGGAACCACGCGGAATGAGGAGGAAGAATGCAAATTATATGAAAGGCAGCTTATGCATGTAGGTCCGATTGATATTCAAATTTTGGGTATCGGTGTGAATGGTCATATTGGTTTTAATGAACCAGGGACATCTTTCCAAAGCAAAACACATGTTGTAGAGCTTGCTGAATCTACACGATTGGCTAACTCTCGATATTTTAATTCATTGGATGAAGTACCAACTAAGGCGATTACAATGGGCATCGACACCATTATGAACAGTAAAACCATTCTTTTACTTGTATCCGGAGAAAAGAAAGCAGCAGCTGTGAAGAAACTAATCGACGGTGAGATTACGGAAGCGTTCCCGGCATCGATATTACAACAACACCCGAAAGTTTATGTTATTGCAGATGAAGCAGCGTTAAGAGAAGTACCGAATCGAAATGTAGTACATGTGTAACACTTGAAAAAATGGAAAATAAATTGTGTTGAACATCCATTATGAAAGCGTTATAATTACAATATACAATATATTGTACAAAGAGATTCGATGCGAAATCGGAGATGAGTACATGTTGACTGTATCGAATAAAATCAAGCTCGCACAGAGGGAGCTAGGAAAATCGGTAATACGTATTAACCCCTACCTGGAAGATGAGGTCAAAGCAAAGCATAAAGACTTGAAGTATTTTGGGGTGAAAGACACAGATCAAATACCAAAATCAATCATTGCAAAACTGAAGAAAAATCCCAGCTATGCATGGCTTACCATTGATAAAGGCTCAGACAAAGGTAGAGCAATTGATACGGATTTGATGAATCCGATTACCTACCGAGCGATGACAGGATCATCGAGTGGAGGACCAATCAATATCGTAAAAGGTATCAATGATTTTGCTATTGGTACAGATGGCGGTGGCTCCGTTCTCGCTCCAGCGATGAGCTGTCAATTACCATCCATCATTGGTGCGGGATTCGGATTAAAGGGGAAAACGAAAAAGATTTCTACCGATAAACTAGAGTTTCAAGCAAGTGTTGGGGTTATTGCAAAACGTGTTTCAGTATTAAAAGAAGTAATGGAGTGCTTGACAGAGAAAAGATTAGAACCAATAGAATGGAAACCGTTACGAATCGCAATACCGAAGAAAAATTCGATAAGGTGTCCAGACAATAGCGATATGTATGAGCGAGTAAGAAAACATTTATCTGCAATTGAGATCGATGCTTATAGGCTTGAGGAAGTCGATATGAGCGGAATCGAGGATCGGAAAAAAGGATTGGAGTTAATAGATAAATGCTTCCATAACGACCAAGTCGACATGATAGTAACATATGAAGGTCCTGTTGATGTTTATGGATATGGTGAAACCATTCCACAGCAGCTTGGTGAAGTCGGGAAAAGTATTACTCGCAGCCACGGTAAATATTTAATACGGGCAGCCAACATGAGCAACACAACCGCGATTACGATTCCAACAGGGGAACTAGCTAGCGGAATGGTTCTCATCGCAAAGAGCGGGATAGACAATGGTTGCTATGCTTTGGAACTAGCTCGAAAATTAGAGGAAACTATTAAGCTACCAGAGATATGGAAGCGCTATTTTATAGAAGCAAAAGCGAAGTATTCAGGGTTGGATTTTGAATCATTCCTAGATTAAGCAAACGAGGTGGTCATGATTATGGATTTAGCAGCGTATAAGGTACGACTAGGAATCTTACTGGAGCAACAGGTTATTTCAAATGAGGCACACGATGTTGCCCTACAAGCCTTTCAGCAATTAACGGAAATTGTCAAGAAAACAGATATAGAGCAAGCAGAAATGCTATTCACCCATTTGCCAATGGCCTTGAGTCGGATTGATAGTGGAGAAGAGGTAGAACAGCCAGCAGCAGAAATCATGCGTGAAATCGAGGAATCCAGTCATTTTACAAAGGTAAAAGAACAAGTTCAATTGATTGAGGAAAAATGGAGTAGTCCTCTACCTCAAGGAGAAAAAGAGTATCTTTATATGCATTATACAAATGTACTAAATACAAATTTATAGGGAGGAATATCGATGAAAATTGTAATTGGTGGCCAAGTAGAGAAAAAGGAAATTGAAAAATTAATCAAGGAAATAGACCCTTCTATTGAAACCGTTGTTAAATCCGATTTAGATGCAGCAATGGCAATGAAAACAAATCAGGCAGATTACTACTTTGGTGCCTGTCATACAGGAGGCGGTGGTGCTTTAGCGATGGCGATTGCGCTTATTGGTAGAGACAATTGTGAAACCGTTTCAATGCCAGGAAAGAAACCGAAGGAAGAGAATGTCGTAGAAGCAGTGAAGAGTGGCAAAAAAGCATTTGGATTTACGGGAGATCATATTGAAACTGCAGTACCTATGATTTTAAATGCAATTAAATCAAATTCATAAGATGGAGGGGGAAGGACGATGGAAACATTATTTGTCGTATTAATTGGGGCGGTCGCTGCTATTTTAGCCAATCGCAATATCGCAGTCTTTAATGATGGGTTACGCCCAATTGTATCAGAGCATATTGAAGGAAGACTGAAGCGAAGAGAGCTTGGTTTAACAGCGTTTGCAATGAGTTTTGGTTTAGTAATAGGTTTCGGAATACCATTTACATTATCGGCTAGTATTATTTTAATTCATAGTATTTTATTAGGAACAGATATCATTGGTTTAATTACTCCAAAAAATAAATGGGGCACTCCAGTAGCAGCGGCAATTGGTGGACTTTATGGATGGGGACTACTTGCTGGATTAGAAGGATTCGTGAAATTATTTGATCATTTACCAGTTAACTTCCTTGAGCCACTAGGTGAGGTTGGAACACCAGTTGTGGTAACATTTATGGCTTTCCCAGCGCTTGCCATTGCAATGCAATTCGGTATTAAGAAAGGTATTTTAACCTTTGCACTAGCAGCCCTTGTAAGACAGCTTGCTGTATGGGTAAACGAACAAGGTTTTCTTCAAATTGGAGACAATGTTGTTTCCATTAACCAAGAAGGTATGGCGTTAATCGTTGGGATGGTTTTCTTATTCGCATTTGCGATGAGGGAAAAAGCAGAAGAAGGTGCTTCGGTCGATTTAGCATCTGTATTTAGTGAAAAAGTAAAATCCATTAAGAAAAACGTTGTCTTCTTCATGATTATTGGTGCATTAATTGCTGGTGCAACCAATCTACTCTTAATGGCTGGTGACCCTATTTCCTTAAACTTACTTGCAGAAGGAAAACAAACCGATGCAGGAATTGCTGCAGCAGCAAGAGCAATTGGGTTCATTCCACTAGTAGCAAGTACTGCTATTGCAACTGGTGTTTACAGTCCAGTTGGATTTACCCTAATCTTCGTTGTTGGATTATTCTCACCAAATGTATGGGTAGCAGTAATCATAGGGGCAGTTGTAATTTTTCTAGAAGTAATGCTATTAAGCTTTATTGCTAGATTCCTAGATAAATATCCTGGAGTACGTAACTCTGGTGAAAATATTCGTAGTGCTATGACGAAGCTATTAGAGGTTGCATTATTAATCGGTGGTGCTAACGCTGCAAACATGATCGCACCAGGATTCGGATTTTTCTTTATCGCCGGATTTTATCTACTAAACGAAGCGGCTGGACGTCCAATCGTTCGTATGGCAGTAGGTCCTGTAGGGGCAATTGCTGTAGGTATCATTGCTAATATTCTAGTTGGATTAGGGATCATGGCAATACCGGGTTAAGCTAATGTATAGGTGACAAAATAACTGTAACGAACTGCTAGGACAGATACGTCTGTTTTAGCAGTTTTTTTATATTTATGTTACATTCCTATTTTATGTTAGAAAAAATATCTTTAGGGTATTTAAATAATAATCTGGGAAAAAGGGATTCTTAGCACTTTTTTGTGGGAAACATCTCCTCCCGTGTAAAAAAATACAGTTTATGTTAAAATGAAAAAGTCTGTTTTTTGTTCGACAATTTTTGACGACTTATCTCCATATGAAAACCTATAACGATCATTCTCTGTTTATTCCTTTCTGAAAAGGAATTCTACGAATCTGCCATTTTTCTACAAACAGTACATTTTTATATTTCCAATACATTTTGTGCGGTTATAAAAAGGGTTTAAACTATATTCCTTATTATCGGGTTTTTCAAGCAGCTTCAAAGCTTTACCAATTGCAGCAAATGGAGGTTTTCAACAAGAAATATGGTGAGAGACCGTTTAGTCACTGTTTACTCCCATATTTAGAAAGGATTAATTTGTTATGGAAAGAATATCAAAGGTTTTTTGGATTTCACTTGCGATTGTTCTCGTCGCAGTTGTATTTGGTGTAGCAACTCCAGATGCATTTGAAAGGGTAACAGGTAATATTCAATCACTGATTACCACTTCATTTGGATGGTACTACCTTATTTTAGTAACGGTTATTGTTGTCTTTTGTGTTTTTCTTATTTTCAGTCCTGTAGGCGCTATTAAATTAGGGAAACCTGATGATAAACCAGAGTATTCGAAAGGTACTTGGTTTGCTATGTTATTCAGTGCTGGTATGGGGATTGGACTTGTGTTTTGGGGAGCAGCAGAACCACTTTCCCATTATATCGATCCACCACTCGCTGAAGGTGGCTCGAATGCAGCGAATAAGGAAGCAATGCGATATGTGTTCTTCCACTGGGGAATTCATGCTTGGGCCATTTATGCGGTTGTAGCCTTAGCTTTAGCTTACTTTAAGTTTCGTAAAGGTGCTCCCGGTCTAATTTCTGCTACATTAAAGCCGGTACTAGGAAAAAGAATGGATGGCGCATTAGGAACGGTAGTGGACGTCCTAGCTGTTTTTGCCACCATTGTTGGGGTAGCCACAACGTTAGGGTTTGGTGCAACACAAATTAATGGAGGATTATCGACATTATTTGGCATACCAAATAACTTTTTTGTGCAGTTTCTCATTATTTTAGTCGTTACGGTATTATTTATGATCTCAGCATGGTCTGGACTAAGCAAAGGAATTAAGTATTTAAGTAATACAAACATGTTTTTAGCTATAGGTTTATTTGTATTAATGTTTATCGTAGGACCAACAATCTTAACACTCAACATGTTTACTGATACGATTGGTGGCTATATTCAAAACTTAGTACAAATGAGTTTCCGTATTGCGCCATTAAACGAGGAGCACCGTACTTGGATTAATGATTGGACCATTTTCTATTGGGCATGGTGGATTTCATGGTCCCCATTCGTTGGAATCTTTATTGCACGTGTTTCCAAGGGGAGAACGATTCGCGAATTTTTAGTCGGTGTTTTATTACTGCCTTCCCTTGTTAGCTTTATATGGTTTGCAGTGTTTGGTACGGCTGCAATCGAC
Source organism: Salirhabdus sp. Marseille-P4669 (assembly GCF_900240405.1). Lineage (GTDB taxonomy): Bacteria > Bacillota > Bacilli > Bacillales > Alkalibacillaceae > OEQK01. Next base: position 98,894 of record NZ_OEQK01000008.1, on the reverse strand, counting down.
GTGCAAAATGCAGGGAATATAGACTTAACGAAATTTGCTACCGAGGAAGTGTTATTTGGAGTCTTTAGTGAATTACCTTGGTCGACCATTCTTTCTATCGTTGCCATAACACTTGTTTGTACCTTCTTCATCACATCAGCAGACTCAGCAACATTTGTCTTGGGGATGCAAACAACATACGGTTCTTTAACGCCACCGAATTCCGTAAAATTAACTTGGGGAATAGCACAATCCTCTGTTGCCTTAATTTTATTGTATAGCGGTGGATTACAAGCGCTCCAAAATGCCTTAATAGGAGCGGCATTCCCGTTCTCCTTAATCATTGTGCTGATGATGCTTTCTCTCTATCGTTCGTTAACGAAGGAGAAAAGAGAATTAGGATTGTATCTAAAGCCAAAGCCGAAATCCAAGCAAAAGTAAATTCTAGTAGGACAGGGTAGATTCCTGTCCTATTTCTTTTTGTATCGATTGCTCGGTAAAATGTCTCCATTTATTCGCAATGATTTTTATTTTACATTAAAATGATAAGGAATAGGAATCTAAGTCATTGAAAAACACACGGAGGTAATTATGAAGAAGTATATAATCGCATTCTTACTCTTAGCAATCGCTCTCGTAGGATGTAGTCAAACTGAAAAAAAAGAAAAAACCTTAAGTGAAAACGGACAAGCTGCTAAAGTTTATCTTGAAGAAATGGGATATGAAGTGGAAGAGGTGGATAAAGAAGGAACTCAGGAACTTTCTAAGAAGGATTTGCTTACAAAGGATGCTCAGCAAGTTTGGGCGGTTCAATACAAGGAACCGGATGAATTTTTAGGCAAGAAGATTGATACAGTAGGGTTCACCGTAAAAAATCATCCTCTTGATGATCGTTATCGGGAGGGGAAAACAAAAGTCACCGTTTTTCTCGTTAATGGAGAAGTAATTGGAGGTTGGTCTTATCCAATTGCCAGCACACCACTCGCTAGCCCGCCATATTCTTTAGACGGTAAAACCGCAGAAGAAGTAAAAGGGGATTACTTTAAATGGCTGGATGAGATAGAGGGTAAGTATTCGGAATAGTATTGTGCAGGTGCTTTATAGGGTGCTAGGCAGTTTGTTTTGGGGTGCCTGGCACCACCCGAATTTTGTCGAATGACTTTAAAACATGCCATTTTCATTTGGGGAATCCTCTGGTAATGCTTGTCCGATATCCCACATTTCAACAATCTTGTCCTTTTGGAATCGAAAGATATGTACTAGCCCACTGCCAAGGTCGTCAGGATTTTGTTTTAGGTAAGAATATACTGCTACTTGATCATCTTCTTGTATAGCAAGTATAACCTCAAGGCTTTTGTTAGGATTTTGCGTTGCATCCTCTTCCATTGCAAGCATGAGCGATTCTGCGTCCCCCTTGAAATAAGGGTTGTGGTGACTAAAGTTAGAACCGACAAATTGTGCGTATGCTTCTCGAATTTTCCCTGAGGCTATCTGCTTTAGAAAAGAAATCGCCATCTCTTTTTTGTTAATATTCTGTCGATCTGCATGCATTTTCAACATCCTTTCCATCACATACCAATACTTTTTTTGAAAAAATAGAGGTCTTCTACAATATTATACCAACTTTCAAGACCGTTAAAATTGTAAATGTTTAATTCATACAGTATACACAACTAAACAACAAAACAATTTAGTAATTCGAAATATTAAATCCTTAGAGATATTTAAGTATTTAAACATTCATGGCAATTCTGCATGTGTTGAGCTTTCTATAAATATGTAAAGGAGTGGTCTCATTTTGATAAACCCAATTCAAAACAAGACAAATACTATTTTTGTTCATGTAAGTAATTTAAAGAAGTCGGCAAAATGGTATGGAAAATTACTCAATCAAGAAGTGGACGTTTCAGAGGTAACAAGACCTGTATATAATATCCAAATGAATCAGTATACTGGTCTAACATTGGATGCTGGACCTGCTGATCAAGAGAAGAAAATAATACCAATTGCTTACCCATTGTTTAATTTTCATACAGAGGATATCCATCAAGCTTTTAACTACATAAAAGAGTTAGGCTATCAAATAGAATCCGATATTGTAGAATTTGATGACTTCGCATACTTCAATATTAGCGATCCCGACCATAACATCATTATGATTTGTAACGGCTAGAAAGAAAAATACGTAATAAAAGTCCATTACGATCCCGTAATGGACTTTTCCATAGCCTTATTTATCCTCTTTAAAATCTGAAGAATCGGTATAATCATAACGAAATCCATCTTTCTGAGCAGAGCCCTTTCCCTTTTTAGTGACTTGATCCATGTTTTTATTTGTCCCTTGTCTATTATTGTTTTTCATTTCAAATGCCTCCTAATCTTGTTATTCCTCTATTTTTCCAAAAAATTATTGGACTATGCACCGTTCGGATGTAACGAATATGCTGCTACTTCGTCTAATGGAAAAAAAGGAGGCGTATTTAGATGAAAAAGAAAATGGTTTTGCTCCTTTTATTAATCGTTACCTTTGTGTCGGTGTTTTTTTATGCACCATTTATGAAATCGTATGCATGCTCGTGTGTGCCACCGGGTGCACCAGTGGAAGAAATGAAAGAAAGCTCGGCCGTTTTTTTAGGAAAAGTAACGGAAATTGCCAATAAAGATAGGGGTAGCCTTACCTTTCCTCCAGATATTGAGCAAGTAGCAGTTCAATTTGAGGTAGAGAAGAGTTGGAAAGGATTAAATCAAAAAGAAGTTGTCGTTTATACCGCATCCAATTCTGCTAGCTGTGGTTTCGAATTTGAGGTTGGGAGAGAATATTTGGTTTATGCTTCTGAGGGAGAAGGAAACCTCCAGACAAGCTACTGCACTCGCACAGCTCAGCTTGAAATGGCCGATGAAGACATTGCCGAGCTTGGTGAAGGGAAACAAATAACGGAGAAGGAAGCCAAGACAAAGTACGAGACTTCGGTTGAAAACAGTGGCAATACAGGTGTAATTTACCCTGTTGCCGTTGGGATTGGGATATTACTCCTAACTGGAATTGTTTTTTTTAGAATGAAGAGAAAACATTAATTCTATGTATGAGATGAATGGAAAAGGATTGTCTTTTCGAATGAGACGACCCTTCCCTTAAAATGACTTTGAAACGGATTTTTACTATACAATGTCTACGAATTCCGCATTTGCAGCTTTCGCCAAATCCTGTGGTGATAGTTTGAGTTGTAAGCCAATTTTTCCTGCGCTTACTATCATAAATTCAAGCGATTCTGCTGAAGCATCCAGATAGGTTGGAAATAATTTTTTCATTCCAATTGGTGAACATCCACCGCGCACATAGCCAGTAATGTTAAGTAGTTCTTTGACTGGAATCATTTCAACCTTCTTCTGACCTACTACTTTAGCCGCTTTCTTTAAATCCAATTCCTCTGCAACTGGTACGACAAATACATAATATTGATTTGTGCTTGAAGTAGCGACTAATGTTTTATATACATACTCAACGGAATAGCCGATTTTTTCTGAAACCGAGATACCGTCTACTGATTCGGCATCCTGTATTTCGTAATGTAACAATTCATATGCTATTTTTTGCCTTTCAATCATACGAACAGCATTCGTTTTGTCCCCTTTTTTCGCCATCCTAATCCACCTTTCCTATTCAAACAGCATTCAATATCTTCTTCTATTTTAAAGGTTACTTTCCCTTTATATCCACAAATTCAAGATTCCATTCTCTATATTAATCAAGCCTTAACGGATGAATTAGCATCTGTTTTTTTGGAGGTTGATCCTTTTACTTGCTTTAATGTAGCTACGATTAAAAAGCTTACAATGATTAGTAAGAGCCAAGAGCTAAGCTTTCCGAGATGAACGAGACTCCAAGAATCCCGTTGGTTCGGGTATTCCCATGCACCAAAAAAGGTCGCAATGTTTTCTGCGATCCAGATAAAAAATCCGATTAATATAAAGGATAGTACGATTGGCATACGATACCGTTTCCCATTCACCTTGTAAGATACCGAAGCTTGCCAAAAGACCAGAACGACCAGTCCAGCTAACCAATAGCGTATGTCTATCCAATAGTGGTGAGTGAAAAAGTTTAAGTATATTGCTGCTGCAAGTGGAACGACAGCCCAAAAGGGTGGCCAGTTAATAAGTTCTATGTTCAGTCTTCGCCATGCTTGACAAAGATAGCTTGCTACACTCGCATACATAAATCCGCTATACAAAGGCACGCCAAAAATTTTAAAGTTTCCTTCCTCTGGATAAGCCCACGATCCCATATGAACCTTGAAGATTTCAAGTGCTAGACCGATAATGTGGAATAATGTAATAACCTTTAATTCATCTCGTGTTTCCAGTCCAGAATGAACCATGAACCACTGCATGATTATGCAGATTAGAAGCAACCAGTCATAGCGTGGTAGAAGGGGGAGGGATATCAATTGTGTAATAGCCAAAGAGGCAAAAATAACGACGGGAAACAAGCATGATAGAGCTTGCTCCCATCCAAAATGAACAAGTTGTTTCATCGCATTCATCGCCTATGCATCCTTTACTTTTTTGAAAGTATGTATATTGAAAAAGGGGCATATCCTTCTTTTAGATTCGCCCCTCTTCTTGGTTTGTTGCTCTATTTGTTAAAGTCTTCTTCACTTCTATATTCTAATAAGTCCCCGGGCTGGCATTCTAATGCCTTACAGATTGCGTCTAACGTAGATAGTCTAATTGCTTTGGCTTTGCCATTTTTTAAAATAGATAGGTTAGCCATTGTAATGCCAACCTTCTCGGAAAGCTCTGTTACACTCATTTTTCGTTTTGCCAACATAACATCGATATTAATGATAATTGCCATTGTTCTCACCTCAAACCGTTAGATCATTTTCTGATTTTATTTTGATCGCCTCTTGTAAAAGCCTTTGGAGAACTGCCGCGAATACTGCAATGACCATTGAAGCAAAAACAGGAATCATCCCAATAATTATGAGGCCTGGAGCATCGTCTAGCTCAGCAACCATATAAACAAATGGCAAAATACACACATACAAGCAACTAATGATTACCGCACAGATTTTAATATTTTTTAAAGCCTTTACGGATAAATTAGAGAAAGCAAGGTTTTTGTCGATATAGCTTAAAAGCTTAAAGGCTTGGTACAACGCAATAAAATATGGAACTATAGATACATAAATACCTACAAAAATCGGATAGAGTATATGGTCATAATCTGGATTAAACGGATTATTAATTAAAAAATATAACCCATATAGACCTAATGCAAGAACTGGAATTCCCATCAGAATTACCGTTACTTTTAAAAATAACGTCGTTCCTTGTTTCATAAATAAGCACCTCTTTAATTTATACTTCGTTATTGATTATAGGAATATATTTATCGTTTGTCAATAAATAATTGATGTTTATAGAAAAAATATTATTGTTCCAAGTATTTGTTTGGTTGTATTTTGTTAAACTGAATATTATCATTTGTATATCAACATTCGATAAAATAAGGTCAATAGTACGGATATAAAAAAGGAGCACAAACCTATGGCTACAGAAAAACTATATTATGAAGATCCTTACATACGAAATTTTCATGCTCAACTTGTCGAAAACGGAGTAGATGAAAATGGCCGCCACTATGTCGTCCTAGATAAAACGGCATTTTATGCAACAGGTGGAGGGCAACCAAATGATACTGGGATGATAAATAACGTCCCTGTTTATGATGTGGAAGAAGTAGACGGAGAAATAAGGCATTTTATCCAAACTCCAATTGAGGAGAAGGAATGTAGTGGAGAGATTGATTGGGAAAGACGATTCGATCATATGCAGCAGCATGCAGGACAGCATATTTTATCAGCAGCTTTTGAAGAAATGTATGGCTATAAAACGGTAAGCTTTCATTTAGGTGAGGAAACGTGTTCGATTGATTTGGAGGTACAAGCACTAGGCGTCGAGGAAGCAAGCCGTGTGGAGGAGCGAGCAAATGCGATACTTTTGGAAAATCGTCCTATTGAAGTGAAGTGGGTAACAACAGAGGAAGCGAGCAGATTGCCATTAAGAAAGGCTTTATCGGTGACTGATAACATACGCCTTGTGATTATTCCAGAATTTGATTACAACGGCTGTGGTGGAACCCATCCAAGCACTACCGGACAGGTAAGCACTATAAACATTTTGCACTGGGAGAAGCAAAAGAAAAATTATCTTCGTATTTATTTTGTTTGTGGCAACAGAGCTCGAAAACAGCTTCATGAAAAGCATCGTGTGATCCAACAGCTGACGGGATTATTAAATGCCCCACAGGATAAACTGGCTGATGCTGCAATCCGAATTCTCGACGAACAAAAAGACTTAAAGAAAGAAATGAGTGCGTTAAAATTCACTTTGTTGGAAGAAGAGGCAAATAGGCTTGCAGAGCAGGCAGAAGAGAAAAAGCACTACCGCTTCGTAGAGAAGATTTTTACAGATAAGCCTATGGGAGAACTTCAACAATTGGCGAAGAATGTAACAGAGAAAACGAGCCGAGGAGTCGTCCTTTTCATGAGCCATAAGGATGACAGGCTTCAATTTGTCTGCGCAAGAAGTAAGGATATCGATATTCGAATTAACGAAGTAGTAAAAGCGCTGTTACCTGTAATCAATGGTAAAGGTGGAGGGAGCCCAATGATTGCCCAAGGTGGGGGAGATCCGCTTTTATCTCCAGAAGCATTTGCAGAAAAATTAGTTGAGGCAATCGAAAACGTGTTAGCTGAGACGGTTTAGTTGCCGAAGAGAATGCCAGGAGCCTTCCTCCTGACCTTCTCTTCTATAAAAAGTTTTATAGGACATCTGAAAATGATTGTCTTCTAGCAAGCCAGTTTGCAAAAATAAATATAAGCGCATAAATTGGTAGAGAGTATGTGTAGCGCCAATCATTTAATACATAATAACCAGCCCAAACAAATAGGGGTTCACCAAGATACGCAGTTAAAGCACCAAAAAATATCCCCTTTTTCCAGGCTGCAATATGAGGTTTGGTTTGAATTAAAAACATTATGCAAACGGGCAGCATACAAAAGTTAAATGGTAACCATGCTGGAAAAGAAGGCGTTTCCTTACCTGTGTAATACCAAAGACCAAGTGCTGTCCCTATATAGTCTAAGCATAAGGAAATGAGCATGACAGCAACACCTGCGTAAAGCAGGCGATGTGTACTTTTCTTCTTTCGATAATAGCTCCAAAATATCCACGGACCTACAGCGAGAATAACAGAAACCCACCAATCCCAGCGAAGAAAGGTCTCATTTAACCAAAATCGACCATACTCTTCATGGAGATGATGAAATTCTTCAAATAATTGTCCTACCCTTTCGGCTTTTTCCTGTTTCTCCATGTTTTTCATCCTTTGTGCCTAACTCAGTCTTAAAAAGCAAACGTATGATTCCCAATCACTGTAGAAACGGTTCGGCTTTTAAGATAGGTGCTAGAAGTTTTATCGGGATTGTAAAAAAATAATGCACCGTTTGTTGGATCCTCACCATTAATGGCCCGTTTCGCTGCCTCGATATTTTCTTCATTTGGTACGGCTTTATATATTGCTCCAGTTGCTGCTGGGGTAAATTGATAGTAACCGTAGCTTTTTTCAAGTAATACATCTTTAACAGTGTTCGGAAATAACGGACTTTCTACACGATTCATAATCACAGCACCGATTGCAATTTGCCCCTCTAAGGATTCCCCTCTTCCTTCGCTATAAATCATCTTTGCGAGCCACTCTACATCCTCTTGGTTAACTTCGGATTTTTGTTCAGATGGTGTTACCTGGGATTCGGACGGAGCAAGTGTCACACTAGAAGGAATGGTTAAGGCTTGTCCAATTTGTAGCTGATTTGACGACATCCCGTTCGCCTGTTTAATTGCATCCACTGAGGTGCCATGCCGTTTTGCGATATCATATAGTGTGTCCCCAGCAACAACCTGGTAAGTTGTCGATTGAGTTGGTGCTACTATGTCTTTACCATTAGGAATGGTTAAGGCTTGTCCAATTTGTAAATGGTTTGACGTTAATCCGTTCGCTTGCTTGATTGCATCAACCGTCGTTCCACTCCGTTTCGCAATATCATAAAGTGTGTCCCCAGCAACAACCTGGTATGTTGACGATTTCGTTGGCGCTACTATTTCCGTGCCATTAGGAATGGTTAAGGCTTGTCCAATTTGTAAATGGTTTGATGTTAATCCATTTGCCTGCTTGATTGCATCAACCGTCGTTCCGCTCCGTTTCGCAATATCATATAACGTATCACCGGCAACAACCTGGTAAGTTGTCGATATGGTTGGAGCTGCTATGTCATTACTATTAGGAATGGTTAAGGCTTGTCCGATTTGTAAATGGTTCGATGATAATCCATTCGCTTTCTTTATTGTGTCCACGGTTGTGTCGTACCGTTTCGCTATGTTATAGAGTGTATCCCCAGGAAGTACAGTATAGGATGAAGTGGTTTTTTGCGATTGGGCTGTAGTAGTTTCAGCAGCAGATGCTTGTAAAGTAGGCAACGTGCCCAATCCTAGCGTTGTTAATACCATTGCACCAGCCATAATTTTAATCGACTTAATTTTTAATTTAGGAAATTTTTGCTTCACAAAACTCCTTGCGTCTTGTTTGATATTGGACTGGTCTGCATTAGTGGGACTTCCCAATTCATTCGCAAACTCTGTTAAGCGTTCATTTAGATATAAAATGACTTCGATTCCTTCAGCTGTTTCGTTTAATTTGTAATGAGTAAATGGCTCCATTCTTTTTATCATCCTTTTTATGATGTGATATTCCTTGATTGGTTGACTAAAAAAAGACAGATAGAAAGCTCAGTTTATTTTTTACTATTCCCACACGTAATCACTTTTACAATAAAAATATAGGAGGTATTGGTAAATAGGAGGCTGTCAATAGATTAAGTTGTATATCACAAATGCTTTTTTGTTTTTCTGCAATTCCTAAACTACGTCAATAATTAGCAACTTTACAAGCACCTTCTCATACTATAGTTTGGGGGTGAGGAAATGCCTAGAGTAAAGTACAAAAGCTCGGATGTGTCCTTAATGGCACGGATGATGAGGGCAGAGGCTGAAGGTGAAGGGAAATTAGGAATGTTATATGTAGGGAATGTTATAGTGAATCGCCTTAAAGCGAATTGTTTAGATTTTAAGGATTTACGTACTGTGGAACAGGTTATTTTTCAGGTGCAAGGGGGTAATTATTCATTTGAAGCTGTTCAAAAGGGGAATGTTTTTTATCAAAGGGCGAGAGAAGCTGAAAAAAGATTAGCGAAACAAAACCTGGATTATTGGAGACAGCACCCAGGCAAATATGCGCTCTGGTACTTTAATCCATATGCACCATGCCCACCGACGTGGTATAACCAACCATTTGCTGGTCAATTTAAAAATCATTGTTATTATGAGCCGCAAGCTGGGACATGTGATAGTGTATACACTGGTGGTTAAGGTTAATGTTATCCAACTCTTTTCGAATTCAAGGTAAAGAGAGTATGCATTTTTACATAACATACTCTCTTAGATCAGCTTATTCTTAATATATCAAGTCTTCGAATTCCTCCAGTGGCATCAAATCAGCTGTTGTGGGATCGATCGAAAACTGAACGGGTTTATTTAAGCTGTTATAAATTTCTTTCATAGCTACGCTTACCTTTATTTCACCTATTTGGATATTTTGAATCGAAACATCCGCGTCTAACATAATCTCTTGAAGCTCTTCGCCATCTACTTTTGCTATCAATTTAAACTTGTCCACCTCAAAATTCTCAAACATGGAATTGACTTCGGTTTCGATAAAAGCTAAGATTTCTTCACTAGTTGTCGCCGATTCTGGGTTAGCATCATTCTCAACTCTTAACATGATGTCAAAGTAGAGATCTTTTAAATCTTCTTTTGTTAACTGAACAGCATAGAAATGTTTGCCATCGTTATAGAAGGAATCTTCCCCTTTTTCTTTTATTATTTGAAGAATAGAGTCCTTTAAGTATTGTTGGAATGTTTTTAAATTTATATCTTGGTGTACCACACTAGCTACGTCACTAATGTCCATCTCCACAATTTTACCCTTATAATCTTCTGTAAGACCTAATATTGGTCCCAAGTTATCCACAACACTATCTATGTTCATATAGGCAACATTATTTTTTCTATCTTCCAAAACCGGTATAGTCAAGTCCAGTTGAAAAGGATTAACTTGTCCTTTAATGAAATAGGTATATTCTATTTTATCTTTTTCTTTTCGATATTTACGATTCATTTTCAAGTCCAAATTATTCAACATGTCTAAATATACATTACTCGTAGTCGCTCGCGGTTCCTTTTCAAGTTCCACGGATACATCCACTAAATCGGTAATATCGTACGTTTCTAAATCCATCACAGATGTTAAGGCATCCACGAAAATTTCCTTATTCGTCCTCTTTTCGCTACAAGCAGATAATAAAAAAGTAAATAATAGCATGATAATAAAATACTTTCTCAACGATGCATACCCCCTTTTGTCTATTCTTGTATATATTAGCATAGAGAGTAAGGAGAGTCTGAAAATTTTTAATTTGGTATTCCATTTCAGCAAATTTCGAAATTGCTCGGTCGTTCATCCTTGTGTGAGCATACAAGGAACTGCTACTGATAATATAAAGATAGGGGGAATAGAAGAAGGAAGCATAAATAAAATTCAAACAGGACAGTTTAAAAAATAAAAGGAAAAATTATTATGGTTGTACTTTCCCTTTCTATTATTTTGTTTAATTTTATAGCTTGGAAAATAAATAGATTTCCTATGTTACGGGTTGTACATATATGGACATTTACAATCGCATTTCAAATGCTATTTGATATTATTATTGAATTTAAATATCAAGCTTATTGGTATTTTGATAAGGGAATCGATTTATTTGGATTCCTAGGACACACGTTGTTAATACCTCCTGTAAACATAATGCTGTTAAATTGGTTTCCTTTTCATACGAGTTTAATTAAGAAGGCTATGTTTATTATAGCTTGGACATTTGCAATTATGATTTATGAAATCCTAGCTTCGCTTCCTGAGCCATGGGGGTTCTTTCATTATGGATGGTGGAAATTATGGTATGAGATTATTGCGCTTCCTATTCTTTTATTCATTTTATTAGGCTATTATAAATGGATTTATATCTTAGAAAAGCGAGAAATGAGATAAAGATGAGTCTCTAAGGTGATTATAGGATATAGTCGCCTCTTTCTGTTCGAGAGGGGTTCATAGAGCCCGCAAACTACAACAATCCACTTCACCGGATATAAATAATACCTAGAGCTCGGAGAACAGTAGAAAACAAGGGGGAATACCAATAAGAAAAGGCGTCCAAAAAATGGCAACAACAAGTAGACATAATAAATTCATGCCATTACGTCCTCTCCATACAGCTTGTTTAATTAACTTCTTCACTATCGTCAATAATGTCATCCTCATCCATAATTCGAAATCCTCTCGAGCGACATTTTCCGCGTCTACTACTGCAGGATCCACACTTTCCGCATACTAGCCACCCGCACGTATCGCATGCAGGATTCGTAGAACTATCCAATCTATTACTACATTTTGGACATAGGTAGCTATAGGGAACAAGGTATCGTTCATGAATACATTTTATGATAATATCCTTATACCTTCGTTTCCTAAGGACAACATACCAGGAAGGATCGGGCTTACTGCTTTTCCCGATGATAATTCCCACATCTTCATCTAAGGTTGATTTCACTACTTGCCCTTGTCTAAACCTCTCCACTGTATTCAACCCCACAATTGTTTTCTTCAAATTATGCAACTAGTATATGGCATATGACAAAATTCTGTGCGCATTTCGCAAAAGGATAGTCATTTTGTCCAAATGTAATACAAGGAATACGTAATTCGTTTGAAGCATTAGAAAGTTTCGCTTTTTGCTATTCAGACTTTGAATTATACTAGTATTACGAAATACACGTGGATATAAAGAGGTGTTAAAGGTGTATCAGCTGATTGTATGGGGAATGCTGGGATTTGCATTTGTTATTTTTGTATTATTTTTTTATTTGGTTTTAAAAGAAAGGGTACTTGCTTCGAGGTGGATGAAAAAAAGACGACTGAAATGGATTGTGAAGCACAAGCGATTTGAAAGCATTCAAATGATTGCGGAAGAGCCGGAGCCTGGATTTGGTTTTCCATTGTCAATTACGGACGTGGAGGATTTTGTACAAGAAGCACGAAGAAAACGTCCTGCGGCAGTTCAAGGAGTTGAAACAATCCGATTACGGAACCGTCCTGATGCATTGTCGCTTAGTGTATATGGAGCTTACCATAGCTTCCAATCCTATCGTTCATCTCAAGGGGCAACCATTGATTTATATCCTCTTAGCAAGGACGGGGAATATTATCGGATGTATCTTTTTTACAAAGACTTAGAAAAAAGATTTCCGGTACAGGATGACATTCAGGATAGACCTTATATTTTGATAACAGAGGAGCAGGCCAAAAAAGAGCTGCTGCACACGCTAGGTCATGAATTTGGACACAGTTTAATTTACAATCTAGATAAAAAGCTACACGGAGATGATATTGAAAGACAATGTAATGCCTGGGCAAAGCAGTTTGGCTGTGAAACATTATCGTATGCAGACCGAAAGAAGTACATGGTTTATAAGGGTGGCATGAGAATAGGTACATTAGAAGAAGTAGTATAAATGTGCGTTGGGAGAGTGATTTAGTATGTGTGGGATTTGCAAATATGATAGAAGTAAATGAGGACTGGGTCGATTCCATTGCAAATATGGTGCTATAAATGCTACGTCTCTTATTTAGGAGCATACGTAGATTAGGGCAGATCTTCAAGCAGGAGATTGCCTTTTTTTAGGAAGTAGCTTAATAGACAGAGATTAGCTAAATTCCCCTATCGTAAAAGGAGAGAGGAAATGAATCGTTACATGAAGGGAGAAATAAAATTATTAATGCTTGTGATTGGCATCTTCTTTGCGTTAATCGTTAGTTTTTTACTTGTTTGGCTTCCATTTAAATCAGACTTCAAAGGGATAATAACAAACATACAGGAGTCTTCCTTTACTTTAGAACCAATAAGAATGGATCCAGAGGCGGAATATTTAGCATATGAAATTTTTATTGATGACAAAACGTATGTTAGCGGAATAGGGGATAAACTGGGGGATCTTAAGGATGGACAGGAAATAAAAGTTTGGGTACAGGAAGTAAATGAACGTTTACTAGCTACGAAAATAAGAATATTGGAAGAGTAATCGTTACAGCGAATAATAGCAAGCAGATTAGGAGTGATATTGTGGTTGGAATTATTGCCTTTTTATTTTATGCAGGTGGTATCATAATTGGCCTGTTCGTTCTTTATATGGTTATTGAATCTGCTGTACGAAATGGCATCAACAATTCTGTAATTGGTCAGCGTTTCACTCAGAAGCAGGATATAATGGAGGATAAAAAATCCTTTTTGGATAATGACCTAGACGATTGATATAGAGTTTTAGCTTTTCTTCATGGAGGTATTCTTTTTAGAGAGAAAACAGAAAAGTATCCCTTAAAGGATGAAAATACAATACAATTCGATTACAATAAATGTAATCATTTTTTAGGGGTGGTAGAAATGGCATTGAATATGTCTTATATTGCAGCTTCTCATGTAAAGCCTACTATTGGATAGGCGATCCTTTACATGAGTGAGATGAATTAATTGAATCGCCTATGAAAACCGATTAGGCTTTGCACCTTATTTTTTGAAACAAATTGAAATAAGGAGCTGTCTAACATGAATTATGTGAAGGCTAATGCAGTATTACCGGAAGAACTGCTAAAAGAGATTCAAAAGTATGTTCAGGGGGAAACGCTTTATATCCCAAAGCCTAAAGGAGCATATCAAAAATGGGGTGCTTGTTCTGGCGCACGTGAGTCCATTGCCAATCGAAATGCCACTATTAAGCAATCCTTTCAAAAGGGAACCTCGATTGAAGAGTTAAGTGAAGCATATTTTCTTTCACCTGAAACGATTAAAAAAATTATTTACACAAAGAGAAAATAATGATTATAAACGCGCTGGGTTTTTCTATGAGAAACCCAGCGCGTTTTATGTAGAAAACATTTTCGAATTAAAAAAACCATTTTAAATAGCTGTATTTTTTTATAAACTACATGGTAGAAACGATTGGAGTGAATATAGTGGAACCATTTATTCGTGCGGATCAATATCATTTTATTAGAAAACAAGTACAAAAGCTTGTGAATGCACACGCAACTGCAAATGACAAGGATGTGCAGAATACGGTGAAATCATTGGTCGAGGAAAGTGTATTGAAAATATTTCCAAGTATCAGTAACGAACAGGAACAGCTATTGCTACCTATTACTTCAGTAGATGATAAGGAAAAGGCAGAAAGTTTTCTGCATCGTTTACATCCATATGTACAATCCTTCCCATATTCAGAGCAAGGGATTAAGAAGTTATTTCCGAAAGAAAAAAAATTAAAGGTACCATCTATAGACGAAATAAATCTCAAGGAAATATCCTATTTAAGCTGGGTGGATCCGAACACAAATAAAAAGTTTATTGTAGCAAGAAAAGATCATAAATGGATTGGGTTACATGGCTCCTTTACGCCTTCTAATCAAAAGGGGATTTGTGCACTTTGTAAAAGTCATGAAGAAGTAGGAATGTTTCAATCGAAGGAGAAGGGAAAAGTGCAAGGAACTTTCATTAAAAGAGGAAATTATATTTGTAAGGATAGTGAAAGATGCAATCAAAATGTAACTTCGATAGATAAATTATATGAATTTATGGAGCGGTTGAAAGGGTGATAGTCATATCTCTAATTCGCGCTGGCGGAAATCGAAAGCATGAGCAATCAGTATATAGGAAAATGAAATACATCAACACATAACAAAGGGATTCGCTGCTAACACAGGAGCGAATCCCTTATCCTTAAGTAATCTTAACTGCATTCATCGACTGCTCTCTCAACCGAAATTTTTGAATCTTTCCGGAAGCGGTCATTGGATATGCATCTGTAAAGAAAATGTGTTTAGGTATTTTATGACGTGAAATCTCGCCTTCACAGAATGATTTGATTTCCTCTTCTGTTGCCGTTTCGCCTTCTTTTAAGATGATCCAAGCATGAACCTCTTCCCCATATTTTTCATCTGGAACCCCAATGATTTGGGCATCGAGAATCTTTGGATGTGTATAAAGAAATTCTTCTATTTCACGTGGATATATATTTTCTCCGCCTCGAATAATCATATCCTTCAACCTACCAGTAACTCGGCAATATCCATTCTCATCCATTACTGCAAGGTCCCCTGTATGTAGCCATCCTTCCTCATCGATTGCGTCCTTTGTGGCATCTGGATTATTATAATATCCTTTCATGACAAGGTACCCTCTGGTGCAAAGCTCTCCTTGTTCTCCATATGGTACTTCCTGATTTGTTCCTGGTTTTACTATTTTTACTTCAACATTTGGAAGTGCTCGGCCTACAGTTTCAACTCGTAATTCTAGTGGATCGTCGGTGCGTGTTTGGGTGATAACAGGAGAAGATTCGGTTTGTCCGTAGCATATGGTGATTTCCGACATATTCATCTTATGGATGACTTTTTTCATGACTTCGATTGGACAATTGGAGCCTGCCATTACTCCAGTTCGCAGTGTAGATAAGTCATACTTTTCAAAGTTCGGATGATTTAATTCTGCTATAAACATAGTGGGAACCCCGTGGAGTGCGGTACACCTTTCTTGTTCAACGGTTTGAAGCACTTGCTCTGGATCAAATTCTTGTACTGGAACCATTGTTGCTCCAACGCTCACTGCTGCTAATGTGCCGATCACACATCCGAAGCAATGGAAAAATGGAACCGGTATACATAAACGATCCTGAACGGTTATTTTCATACATTGGGCGATGTTGTACGCGTTATTTGTTAAATTACGATGACTGAGCATAACTCCCTTTGGAAATCCCGTTGTACCTGATGTGTATTGCATGTTAATAACATCATCTGAAACCATCGTACTAGAACGTATACGTAATTCCTCATCGGAAACATCCTTTGCCATTTCTAAAATATCGGACCAGTTATAGGTTCCTTTATGTTTGTTTTCGCTCAACACGACTACATTTTTTAATAAAGGTAGATTCTCAGATTGTAAGTTTCCAGGCTCACAATATTCAAGCTCAGGGCATAGCTCATAGATTGTATCGATATACGAATTTCCACGATAATCTTCAATTAAGAATAAAGTGGTAGACTCTGATTGCTTTAATAAATACTCCAATTCCTTCTTTCGATAATTGGTGTTGACGGTAACCAGCACACCACCCATCTTCCCTGTAGCAAACTGCAAGCTTACCCATTCTGGTACATTCGTTGCCCAAACTGCAACGTTTTCCCCTTTTTCAATTCCTAAAGCCATTAATCCTTTTGCAACTTCCTCACATAATGCATTAAATTGGGAGTAGGTATAACGTAACCCGCGATCAGGGTATACGAGCGCCTCGTGATTGGGCATATCGATAGCCCTTTCCGCTAAAAGCTCCCCAACTGTTTTTCGTATTAATTGACTCATCTATCGTCCTCCTTTCGAAAATTTGTAAACGTTTTCAGGTTAGAATGTGAAAGTATGAATCACTCCTTTACATAAGGTATTCAGCTGCATAATTTAAAATAGTAGGTAAAAAGAATGGTTCAGCGATAGGTCTTAATTAGAAATCTAGTACTATTAATGGAAAAAGTATGAAAAGTGGTGTTAGAGGTACTACTTGTATGTTTAGTGGTATGATTCATTTTTTAGTAGATTACCATATTCATATAATGTATTCAATCGCCCTTTGCCAATTCCCTTAATTTTTTGTTTTCGTTTGTATCTAGCTGAAATTCTATAGTAGTGTATAGAAGAGGAGTGATAATATGGACGAAACGTTAAAATTACTAATGAACCATCGCTCCGTTCGGGAATATGACTCGAACAAAAATGTGAGCGAAGAACAAGTAGATACGATTGTAAAAGCGGCAATGTCTGCTCCGAACTGGATTAATGGCCAACAAGTGACTGTAATTGAAGTTCGAGACAATGAACGAAAATCAACACTAGCTAAAGCTGCAGGCAACCAAAAATATATAGAGGAAGCACCGGTTTTCCTCGTGTTTTGCATCGATTTTTATCGTGCAAAATTAGCAGCGGAAAAACACGGTAAAGATCTTCGAGTAGTAGAGGATATGGAATCCATATTGGTTGGCTCTACTGATGTAGGTATTGCATTAGGCAGTGCTGTTGTTGCTGCTGAATCCATGAGTCTTGGTACAGTACCTATTGGAGGAATCCGCAGAAATTCCAATACCTTTGTGGAGCTTTTAGAGCTGCCCGAATATGTATTTCCGGTTGCAGGGTTATTGATTGGTTATCCGAGAACAATTCCTGCTCAAAAACCTAGACTTCCGCAGCAAGCTACTCACATGAAAGAACGCTATGATGTACAAAAACAAAAAGAAGCGATTCCGAAATATGATGACACGTTTGCTTCTTATATGTATGAACGAACCAACGGAAAAGATGCTAGTGATTGGTCCACAAAGGTTGCTAATTTCTATGAACATGGATTTGAGGCATACGAAAAAAGCACAAGTCCTACGCTAAAAAAACAAGGATTTCGATATAAGTAATCGAGCACTAATTAGGATAGAAAATGTAACCTCACAACACGCTCGAATTTTCATTGGTTGTGGGGTTTTTGTCTTTTCATAAATAACGGTAGTGTTGAATAAAAAAGATTAAGGAAATATTTGGGGGAGGTGAGATATACGATTGAGATTTAAAGGATATTTTTACACTTTCTTTTTCATTACTGTCTTTTTTGTATGGCTAGTTAAATTGGATAGCCTATCAAATATGGATCAAATTATTTACGACTGGTCCAATACATTATCCACCCCATCAACAGATTTTTTTTGGCGCATGTTTACGATTTTTGGAGATACGGAAATGCTTGCAATTCTTTCCCTTATTATCGTATTTTTCCTGTATTCGACAAAAAAGATTCAGGAAGTTATTTTATATCTCTTTCTTATGTCAACAGGAATTGTTGTTACACTCATATTAAAACGTATAATGAAGGTTGAACGCCCAGGTGAGGTGCATTATATTGACTTCTGGGGGTTAGGTAATAATATCGTTTCCTATAGTTTTCCAAGTGGGCATGCAATGAAGAGTCTGCTCTTGTTTGGATTTATCGTTTGGATTGTACATACATTTTATCGGAATCAAAAATACATACCTTATTTAAAGATGGTGCTTGTACTTTTTATCCTTCTCTGTGGTTTAGGGCAAGTTTTTCTACAATCCCATTATCTAAGTGATGTTATTGGTGGTTATTTAATTGGGATGACTTGTATATTCCTTTCATTATGGCTGTACACACGCAGGAAGAATCAAATTACATTTTGTACATAAATCTGTTTTTTTTATCCTTTCCTAAATGGATGCCTATTACCCCATTTCTCATTAACTCAAGCTTATACGTAGTAATAAATGTAGCGGATGAGAGTTTAGCTGGTAAGGTAAATTAAAGGTAACCTTTTAAGAAAGGAGTTTTTTCTATGGAACAAAACAAACAACAACAAGTTTTGAATCAAATAAACCAAATTGCAAAACAATTAGAGGAACAAGAGGCACAGAATGCCCAAAAGCTGCAACAAGGCCAACAATTTGGTGCACAGCAGCAAATGGCTAATCTAGAGCAGAATGCCGCTCAACAATTAAGTAAGGTGCAAAACCTTGTTCAACAAAGCCAAACGGAGCAAAGCTATACAGCATCAACTGGTGCATCCCAATCTGTATTCCAACCAGGGTTTGCAGGAACAAATGCAGAGGAAGTAAAACAGCAAAATCAACAATCTCAAAATGGTGGAAGTCCATTGCAATAAAGGGAAAAAGGGGCAGTTCGATTAACTGTCCCCTTTTTTAGATAATCCTTCGGTAAATATTCGCTCACTAATCAAACGAAGAAATTCAGACCATTTTTCTTGAAATTGTGGATCACAAGCTTCCATGCCCGTAATCATCTTGGTTACGTTACTGTATAGAAGTGGATAGATTGTGATACTTGAAATAAATAATGTTAACAATGCAGGGTCTAATTCCGCAGGGACTAATTCCAACTCCTGCTTTATTTTCATATCTTTTACATAGGAATGTAAGACCTTGGTTCGACTTTCTTCTCCGTTAGAATTTTTTGGGAGATCTTCAACTGCTTCCCATGCGGTAAATTTTAAAAACTCCATTAAATGCTCCACGTTTACTTTAAAACGAAAATCAGCAATTTCCACTGGATTAGCAGGTAATGTTAAATTTGTGGTAGGGACAGATGATGCGAAATGGGCAATGGTTTCATTAATGAGGTCTTCTTTTCCTTTAAAGTAATGGTAGATCAACTGTTTGTTTAGCCCCGCACGTTTTGCTATTGATTCCACTCTTGCCCCATTATAGCCCTTTTCGAAAAATTCTATTTTCGCTGCTTCTAAAATTTTTTTTCTTGTGCGCTCGGCATCGCGTATTTTCCCCATGTTGTATCAACCTCAACTTTCTTACTACTTATCGTATTAATAACCTTATTAAAAGTCAACATAATTTACCTTTTGTTAAATTATAACTTTACATATGGTAAATTGTATTTTATTATATGTGTAACATAACTTACCTTTTATAAAGTTAATTTAGTGAAATACGGAAAGGAAGATGAATATGTCGGTTCAAATGATTTTTGTGAATCTGCCTGTGAAAGACTTAAACAAGTCAAAGGAGTTTTTCGCGCAAGTAGGATTTACCTTTAATCCACAATTTACGGATGAAAATGCTACTTGCATGGTCATCCATGACAACATCTTTGCAATGCTTCAAGTAGAGGATTATTTTAAATCCTTTACGAAAAAGGAAATACCAAATACAGAGAATAGCTCTGAGGTAATTGTAGCCCTTTCTGTAGAAAGCCGGGAACAAGTTGACCATTATGTTAACAATGCTTTTGCTGCAGGAGGAAAGCATTCGAAAGAACCGAAAGACCATGGCTTTATGTATGAGTGGGGATTTGAGGATCTTGATGGTCATCTTTGGGAATTTATATGGATGGATTCAAAAGCGCTTGAATAAGCATATCAAGGCATAGGAGGGTATTGTGATGATTCAAAAAGTTGGCCAAATCATGATTTATGTGGATGACCAAGATGAATGTGTTCGCTTTTGGAAAGACATTATGGGCTTTCGTGTCGTGGATGATCAAGACAATGGTGAAGGAATGAGATGGATTGAAATGTCTCCAAGAACAGAATCCGTAACAACGATTGTTCTTCATAATAAAGCGTTTGTTGCAAAGATGGAACCAGATATGAACCTAGGAACACCTTCATTAATGTTCTTCACAGACAACGTTGAGCAATTACATGAACACCTTTCTAAACACGACATCACGATAGGGGAAATCATTAATATGCCTAATGGCCCAGTTTTTAATTTTGCAGACTTTGAAGGAAATTACTTTGCGGTAATGGAGAGAAAATAAACGAAGCTCATAATAGAACCGTTTGTTGGATGAAATGCTTCCAGCTAACGGTTCTTTCTGTTTTCGGTAAAACGATAAGTTGGAATGTGGCATTTAATGTTTTGCTAAGTTCACTGGACAGGATAATCGTTATCTTTATAGAATATAGAAAGAAGGATTTTCGAAGGGGTAATGATGCTTTACTAACCTATTCTAATAAGGAAGTGTTATTTAATGAATGAGTATATGGAGAGAGCAGTCGAATTGGCGCTTGCTAATGTACAGGAAGGTGGTCAACCTTTTGGTGCAGTACTCGTAAAGGACAACAACATAGTGGCTGAAGGTGTCAATGAATTACATAAAGCTTTCGACGTAAGTGGACATGCGGAAATGTTAGCAATTCGTCGAGCCCAGGAGCAATTACGCACGAATGATTTATCTGGATTTACAATGTATGCGAGTGGTGAGCCGTGCCCAATGTGCTTGACGGCGATGTATTTTATCGGAATCAATGAGATTTATTATTGCCAATCAGTGGAAGATGCCGCTCTGGCAGGATTGGGTAAGTCACAATTTATCTATCAAGAACTCAAGAAAAACAGAGAAGAACGTTCGTTGAACATGGAGCAAATATCCCTTAAGGAATTTCGAGAAAATCCAATGCTGCTTTGGAAAAAGAAAGATTAAGGAAGAATTATGAATTTCGTTGGTCTTTTATTTAAAAGATAGACAATAAGGTTTCAGAATGTTTATAGGGAGGTTTTATGAAAAAGCTTATTTTCTTTATAATCTGTATCGTTTTTATGGTTGTCACGTATTTGATTTTAACAGATGAAATAACGAGTACGAAATATGCAGGTGCTCTATCTGTTGAAGAAATAGTCGAATTGAATCCAAACGCAGACTATTTTGAATTAGATGGTGGAGTCTATATACGAGTAGAATGGGCAGATAAAAAGTCTCTTACTTTGGGGGATAAAGTAGGAGAAATTAAATCGGGAATGGCGAACAAATTACCGGATGGCACGATTATTTATTCTGCAGCGGAGCGCAGTGACATTCTAATCGCCATTTTCAATGGAAAAGAAAAGCGATATATTCCAGCGATGGGTGAATAAAAAGGAAAAAAAAGGGTGCTTATGAGAAAAATAAGGAATTATATTAAAGAGATGTTTTTAGATATGTTCGCAATGGGGAAAGGCTTTGTTTATGGTTTTGTGATGGTTGGTTTATTTGTCATTTTAGGTGGAGGGTTAATAGTTGGAATTCTGTATCTTAAAAATTTGATATTTTAAGGCAAATGGATGATTCTTAGTATTATTAAATACACCATAGACTCAAGCCGAAAAGTGATATTTATAAAAGGGGTGAATCCATGAAAGAACGAGTAATAGATGCTTTTAATCAGCTTGCTAAGGTTTATGAAAATAGTGTAGACAAATCAAGTTTGTATAATAGTGAATACGAAAGACCTTCCATGATGAGTCAGATTCCTGAAGATTTAACAGGTAAACAAGTATTCGATGCTGGGTGTGCGGCTGGGTGGTATACTAATGAATTGCTTCATAGAGGAGCTAACGTGACTGCTAGTGATATTAGTCCTGAAATGGTAAACGCTACGAAGAGGCGTGTTGGAAATAAAGCAGAAGTGCTTTGTTTAGATTTAACGGAAAAATTACCTTTTGAACAACACTCCTTTGATCTCATCATCAGCTCCCTCACACTTCACTACATACAGGACTGGAACGAAACCTTTCGTGAATTTCAACGAATCATAAAACCAAATGGGATGCTTTTGTTTTCTGTACACCATCCATTTTCAGATATTGGTTTACTACCGAATCCCAACTACTTCTCAACGGAACTTATTACGGATGAATGGGATAAAGAAGGAAAATTATACGAAGTAGTATACTATCGAAGACCTCTTCAAGACATCATGAACGATACTCTTCAGTATTTTACAATTTCAGAAGTAATCGAACCCCTTCCTACATGGACATTTAAAGAAAAGGCGCCACAAAGTTATGATCGAATATTGAAACAGCCTCCATTTTTAATTATAAAGGCATTTTCTAGGAGTGAATTTGATGTTAATTAGGAATAAACGATTATTCGTAATGTTTGGAGCTTTATTCACGCTATTCCTTGCTGGTTGCAATACAACAGAAGAACAAAATGGTTCTGATGGAACAACAAAAGAAGAACTGCAATCTGAAACATCCATTGATGGAAAGGATGATTCATCAGAAGTACCTGATGAATCAAATGAAGAGCCGATTGAAGAATATGTCCCGAATGAATCAGATATTGTATTAAAAGCGAATACCCTGACAAATGTTAAAATTTTAGAAGAATTCATGGAGATTGCAGGAGAAAATGGACAGGATAATGAACGGGAAATTCGAGTTGTTAAGGTTGATAATCAAGGATCGATTATTTACGATTTACAATCGAGATATGATGCAAATGCTAATCAAGCTTGGATTGAAGTGCGACCAGATATGACTTATTATCAAACCTATGAGGGGGAGGTGCAGGATGTTTTTAACAATGCCCCACAACAATGTAGCTATATGACGAAGGATGAAATAGAAGGATATTATAAATTGTTTGAGTGTAGAACCCACTGGGAGTATCGCATTCTACCAGTAGTTACCGAATAGATAAGGAATGAAAGGTATTTATTAGGCGATTATATAGGAATCGTCTATTTATTTTGTTAAAAAACATGAATGATTTGGAATAATATGTTAATATTTTTGTGGGCGTTTTGTAAGGAATGGAAAACAAGAAGTTTTACAAGAAAAGATAGAATATAAATGTGCTAGATAGTAATAAGTATGGAAAAATAGGGTTCAGAACATAAATGCTAATAGTATAATAAGATTTATAAAGGATGAGTAGCACTAATGGCTTGTAAAAGAATAAAGGTCCAATCATGTTGTACATAAAAAAGAGGTGACCAGAATGTGGATACCTATTATTTTAACGATCATTTTACTAGTTGCTTTTCTTATTTCCATTATGGCTCTTATCACAAAGAGAAAAAAGGCAAGGATAACAGGATTTAAAAGTGCCTTAACTCCAATATGTTTTTACCTTATTGTGATAACGAACGTACTCGCTTATTGGTTTGGATGGTTGGGGATTATAAGTTGGCTTATGACGATTATTCTACTAATTTTAGCTGCTTATTTTACAAAGTATTTACTAGTCGCTTAATATATGAAAAAGGTGGAGGAACAGATGAAACGAATATTTTTTGTTATTATTTCCTATTTAGTCGCAGGGGTCGGCTTGTATCATTCATTTTTTGGGGCTAAAAATATGTATGGGTATATCATTTTAGGAATTGGATTATTCGGGATAATCGTGGATCTTTTTTCAAAAAGGTTGAATATAGATTAAATGTATTCTTGATTGATCTGATAAGGCAGTATTTTTTAAAATCATTTAGGATGTAGGGGAATGGAAAGTTTTGCTTGTATTCTGTTTAATGGTTCGGGTTAGATATCTAAAAAACAGTGGTATAATGAAAAAAAGAGGGATATGATTTGAATATGTATGTATACGCTGGAATGGCAGGATGCTAGTTTGCTAGGTGCTTTCCAAAAGAAAAGGAAATAAAATACAAGTGTTGCAAATATAATTCAAAATATATACACTTTGGAATGGTGTGTTCGGTTGGAAATTAAAGAATGGTAGAGAAAGGAATTTAGGAATGAAATTAGTTAGATCAATTTTAGCAGTTATTGTAATTATTTTAGCAGTTTATATTTTTGTTACAGATGTTTTTGAAATGCTGACTTATTCGCTAATTTTGTTAGGTTTACTGCTAATAACAATGGGCGTGTTAGAATTTCGAGTGAAAAAAAAGGCAACTGCAGTCGTCCTGTTTCTTGTGGCTGGATTTGATATGTATGTCGCGTTCTTTTCTTTATCAAACTAGTATAAGGTTTTCGTATTATACTTGATTATGTATGCTTAATGAACAACCAAATAGAAAAAATCCAGCAATTAAGGTGGGGGAAATATGGAAATAGTTCAAGCAACAATGGCAGATTTAGACGAGGTATCTAAGCTTTTTAATTTATACCGTGTGTTTTACCATCAAAAAGCAGATTTAGATGGTGCTCGGAATTACATTAAAAACCGAATGGAACAAAAGGAATCTATTCTTTTTATTGCCAAAAATGAACATGAATATGTTGGCTTTACACAACTCTATCCTAGTTTTTCATCCATCTCAATGAAAAAA
Organism: Salirhabdus sp. Marseille-P4669; assembly: GCF_900240405.1. GTDB lineage: Bacteria > Bacillota > Bacilli > Bacillales > Alkalibacillaceae > OEQK01. Next base: position 74,050 of record NZ_OEQK01000008.1, on the reverse strand, counting down.
GCCTGGATTTTGAATGATTTATATGTCGTTGAGCATGCTAGAAAACATGGTGTAGGGGAATTGCTCTTACATAAAGCGAAGGCATACGCTGTTGAAACGGGTGCTAACAGCATTAGCCTAAGTACAGCGCCTGATAATTATGCTGCCCAACGATTATACGAAAAGAATGGATACAAAAAGGATGAAGACTTCTATCATTATGAGTTAACGTTGGGATAATCGAATCGATTTGTACATTTGAACCACTAATTGTCTATATCAATTAGTGGTTCTTCTTATTGTGAAGGACAAGTTAAGAGGAAATGTATAAATAAAAACCAATTATTACTAAATGTGGTTTCCCTATTTCCATGGTATTTTATAACTAAGGAAAATGCAGTTGAAAAAAGTACATTGCTACTAGAAAACGATGAAATTATGAGGTGTCAATATGAAGTCTAAATGGGGTATGCTCGTTCTTGTTTTACTCGTAATCGGTTTTGTATTTTGGGGTTTCCAAATCTTTCAGCAAGAATCAGATACACAGATGGCCTCTAATCATAGTGCAAAACTGCTTACATTAAAAGAAATGCCAAGGAACGTTGAGACTGAAATTCAATTTATAAAAGAACGTATTGAGCAAGAGGCAAAGGAAGAAGCAGAGCTATTACGGTTGGAAGAAGAAAAGCGAAAGGAAGCAGAACGATTACGGATTGAGGAAGAAAAACAAAAAGAAGCCGAACGACAGCGTGTCGAAGAGGAAAAACGAATTGCCGAACAGAAGGCTAAGGAAGAGCAACCGAGTCAAGAAAATGAAAACAAGGAGAAGCAAGCTGTACCAAATCCTCCAGCAGAACCAACAGAGGAAAAACCTTCTAGTTCTTCTTATGGAGGAATAAGCTCCTTCGAAAAAGACGTCGTTAGCTATACGAATGTGGAAAGAGTAAAAAACGGATTACCGGAACTTCAAATAGATCATAAGTTAAGTGAAGTTGCTTGGTATAAGTCGCAGGATATGCAGCGGTTAGGTTATTTTGATCATACTAGTCCAACATATGGTTCGCCCTTCGATATGATGTTAGACTTTGGTGTTCAGTACACGGCAGCAGGCGAAAATATTGCATATGGCTATCCCTCTGCTGAAAGTCTAGTACAAGCCTGGATGGACAGCCCGGGGCATCGTGCTAATATTTTAAGTGAAAGCTTTACACATATAGGCGTAGGTTATGTTCAAGAAGGTCATTATGCAGCACAAATGTTCATACGAAAATAAGGTATGTTTTTAAAAAAATACAACAGTCTAGTTGACCTTAACTAGGCTGTTTTTTTAGATAAGGTATATTTATTGAATTAGCCGAGAGTTCGACTTAGTGATTTGTTATAATCAACTAAAAAGGGGAGTGAAACTTAAGATTTGTATCCAAATAAGCTCCAATTTTCAGGATGGTATAGGGGCTGGGCAAGTGATGCTTCCAAGAATGGTGTCCAGTTGTTTACTTATCTGCTCGATTGTGCTTATTTGCTTACCTTTTGTATTGATATGATTAAGTCTTTGAGGTTCATAAAAGAGAATATGAATGTCTTCTGCTATAATGGATAATATCCCATTACGAATGATCAACATAATGCTTCAACACAAGTTAAAGCATAACTTTTACATACGGAGGGGATGCAATGGAATTCATAAAGGATTATTTTATTCGCTACAATATGGACCCAACGTTAGCAAAATATCTATCCATAGCGACAACAATCCTATTGATTATATTACTTTGTGTGATTGCAAACTTTATTACGAAAAAGGTAGTCATGCGGATTATTACCAAAATTGTGACGAAGAATAAATTTACGTGGGACGATAAAATATTAGAGCGGAAGGTTTTTCATAAGCTATCGCACATTGTTCCAGCGCTGATTATTTATTTCTTTGCTTCCACGTTTCCAAACTACCAATTTGTAATCGAACGAGCGGCGATTGCTTATATCATTATTGTTATGCTAATGGTAATCAACAGCTTGCTAAATGCGATTAACGATATTTACCAAACCTATGAAATTTCAAAGTCACGGCCAATTAAAGGATATATCCAGGTTGGGAAAATTTTCATCTTTATTATTGGGGCTATTTTGGTCATTTCGAGCTTAATTGGTCAAAGTCCATTAATTCTCTTAAGCGGTATTGGTGCTTTATCAGCAGTATTTATGTTGGTATTTAAAGATTCCCTATTAGGACTAGTCGCAGGAGTCCAATTGTCATCTAATGATATGGTTCGAGTTGGGGATTGGATTGAAATGCCGAAGTATGGAGCGGACGGGGATGTTATTGATGTTTCCCTAAATACGGTTAAGGTACAAAACTTCGATAATACAATCACAACAATCCCAAGCTATGCAATGATTTCCGATTCCTTTAAAAACTGGAGAGGGATGCAAAACTCGGGTGGACGAAGGATTAAACGTTCTTTGTTCATTGATAAAACGAGTATTATGTTCTGTACAGAAGAGATGATTGAGAAATTTAAAAATATCCACTATCTTTCGGAGTATATTACGGAGAGACAGCAGGAAATTGAGGCATACAATGTAGAAAATAGGATCAATCGAGACAATCCAGTGAATGGCCGGGCACTCACAAATATTGGTGTGTTTCGTGCGTATGTTCGTAATTACTTAAAACACCATTCTGGGATTCACCAGGAAAAGACCTTAATGGTAAGACAATTAGCTCCTACAGAACATGGGCTGCCTTTAGAAATCTATTGCTTTACAAATGATATTAGATGGCCAGTATATGAAACCATTCAAGCTGATATCTTTGATCATTTGTTTGCTGTTGCACCAGAGTTTGGAATTCGATTATTCCAGAATCCAACTGGGAATGATTTGAGAAGTATGGCGTCTTTTCATGATAACTCTGGAAAAACCAATGAACAATCATAGGAAATCATAGACTGTCTTAATGACGCGATATTTTATCGCGTCATCTTTAATATCCTTTATTGCTTTGGAATGAATGCCAGTAAATGGAGATGGTTTCCTAGTAAGTAAAGAAGGTTATATATAATTTTTAATTTATGCATGACGAATTTCATTTTTATATTGAAAACAATCAATATTAATTATAAAATTTGAATTATTATAATTAATGTGAAGCCTCCTCGAAAATACATCTAGAACTCTTTACTCTTTACACGCATTTTGTTTATTCCTCAACTGTTAAAACATTCGTTAATGCAATAGGTAACAATTCAATGTAGTTATCATAGCCAAATTCAATCGTAATGGAGAGTATAGAATGAGTGACTTCCAATATGTACGAAAATTGAATCTAGACCATTGTGGAATGGTGTATTCTTTTATTAGAAAAGGTAATGACTTTATTCATACGAAGATTGAAGGAGAATTACTGAATCGATTAGGACATACACCAATAGAGATTATTGGGAAAACATTATATGATTTCTTACCACTAGACCATGCCAATCGAAAGCTTACATATTATGAAGAAGCCTGGAAAGGAAAATTTGTACAATATGAAAGTAGAAGTAAAGGCATTTACTATATTGCTTCCTTAAGGCCGATTATTGTCGGAGGTGAAGTGGTGGAGGTTGTTGGTTCTTGTATTAATGTTACAAATCATATAGAGCTACAAAAAGATTTGGATGAAAATCAAAATGTGCAACCCTTTCATTCTCCCGATAGAAAGAACTTAATGATCAAGGAGAATTACAAATGGATATTCGTTCCTCTTGATGAGATAATCTTCATCGAACGAGTGGAACGAAAATCTGTCATTCACACGTATAATAGACGGAATGAAACGTATGAAGCTTTAACGAGCTTGCATCAACAATTAGATGAACGTTTTATACGAAGTCACAAGTCTTTTATTTTGAACATTGACTTTTTAGAGGTAATCGAACAAAAAGGAACAAAGTATATTGCTCATTTTAAAGATTTTGACTATACCGCGAAAATCTCTAACAATATGGTTATACCGTTAAAAAACTACAAATCAACCTTTTAAAACTCATGCTCTCCTGGCATGGGTTTTTTGTGAAAAAAATTATTTTATTAAACTTTTGTTTCAAATGTCGATTTCATGGTTTGAAATGGAATCCTTTGATGTCTGAAATCGTTCATTTTATGATTTAAATCGATTAGACATTCTATTCCAGAAACTATATGATAAGACAAAAGAAATAGGCATTTTGTGCCTGAAATTAGAATAGGATGGTATTTATATGGGAAATAACAACGTTACTCCATATCATAAGACACTCCGTTCCGAAATTGAAAACTGTAGGGCGCATCTTCTTAAAATTGGAAATGAGTTGGGATTAACTCACCAAGAAACCGTATATAACAGCCAAGTGCTTGATGAACTAATTAATGAATATATTAAAAGTAATTTGAAAGAAAAATAAGGTTCATCCTTTTGGGAATGAACCTTATTTAAGTGACCCTTCATATCTTTCCTGAAACACCTGCCAAATCTGCTTTTCTTTCTCCAATTACTCCACCCAAAAGAAGTAATGCCCCAAGTAAAACAATCCCTGCAGCTCCTAATAAGGCAGCATTAAAATTATTGGTATAAGTAGAAAGGATACCTGAAATTGCTGGACCTATCATTTGACCAAGGGCATACACAGCGGTCATATAACCGATAATCCGAGTGCTGTTAATCGGATACATCTGCCGTGCTAAAGACGTTGCAAGTGTCGTGATTCCCATGAATGTAGCACCAAAAAGTAGAGCACTTACGATTAAATAAAAGCTAGTTGAAATAAATACAGGAATTCCAATACCAATTGCTTGTATGGTCATGGAAATAATTAATGCCTTAATGTGTCCGAATTTCTCAGCAAGCATGGACCAGACGATACAAGATGGGATTGCTGCTAATCCAACGACTAGCCAAACCGTAGTTGCATCACCTTGAAAATCTAATGACTGCTCTGCAATCGCAACAATGAATGTTCCAGTTACGATGTATCCAAGCCCTTCTAAGGCATAAATGGTAATTAGTAAGCGACGCCACTTTTTGGAAGGAGTTGATGTATTCGTTTGTTCTTCTCTCTTCCTTTTCTCAGGCGGTTGAGCTTCTTTTAACCAAATCCAAACAAAGATTGCAAAAAATAGACTCAACATACCTAAACCAATCCAGGCTCCTTGCCAGTTAAATAACTGGTTAAGAGGAGGAATAATAACACTAGATAGAAAGATTCCAAAGCCAACCCCACCATAATACAATCCAGAAATACTAGATTTTCCATTCCGAGCGAGCGTATCCAATACAATGCTCGAGGATAATACAAATACAAATGCACTTGCTACACCGGAGACAAACCTTAGTATGTACCAAATAAAATAGGAATCCATAATCCCCATCAAAATGGTAGTAGCAATACTAATTAAAATACTAATTCGAAAAGTGCGTATTCGATTACCTGTAAAGGGAATGAAACTTAAAAATATTGCTCCAACTAAATATCCAGCATAGTTACTTGTGGCAAGATACCCAGCAATGGCATTGGAGAAGTCAAGCTCCTCTTGCATAAGTGGTAGAATAGGTGTATATGCAAATCTACCAATCCCCATTGCAATAGCTAAGGAAAATAGACCACCTATTAGAAATAAAATCGATTGCTTCATCTGTTCCACCCCCAAGATTGGTATTATAATATCATAAAGCTTTTATGAGTAGAACATGTCTATCATTTATTTTATTATAGCTGGTATAAATAGGTATGAAAATGAATAGATTTTAAGGACAAATAAGGATTGAGAGGGCTTTCTTTTCATTGCAAAAAAATTCCCCCTTCTTTATAGTTAAAAGTAGTTGTTAGAATCGTGAGGTGTAAAAATGGATATATTTGAAGCGATACATTCGAGAAGAAGCATTGGTAAGGTAAAACAAGATCCGGTTGAAAAAGAAAAGATTCATAAAATACTAGAAGCGGGTACTAGAGCTCCTAGTCATTATAAAACAGAACCATGGAAGTTTTTCGTATTAACAGAAGAGGGTCGTCGCCCGCTTGGTCGAACACTAGCAGAGATTGCAGCGGAAAAAATGGATGATCCAACAACAGAAGAAAATCAGCTTCTCTTACAAGGGCAAGAAATGAAAGCATTTCGTGCCCCTGTCATAATTGCTGCAGCAGTTGTACCCTCTGAACATCCGAAGGCCCTTCCAGTTGAAGAAATTGGTGCTGTTAATTCTGCAATCCAAAACATGTTGCTTGCTGCTCATGCCCTAGGACTAGGAGCTATATGGCGTACAGGAGCCCCATGTTATCATCCAAAAATGAAAAATCTATTTGGGTTAGAAGGGGATGCACAAATTCTCGGATTCCTTTATCTTGGCTATCCAAATACTACAAAGGAAGAAAGCCCACGCATACCGTTCGAGGAAAAGACAGAGTGGTGGAGCGAAGATTTTGAGTGATTTCTGATATAAAGTTATACAGTTGCTATTTTTATTAACATTTTTGGTCACTAAGTGGTTGCTTGGTGGCTTTTTTTCTGGTGTTTTTTATATTGGGCTCATAGAGAAGGTCTAGGAGCCCGTTATTTGTTTAATTGCTGTAGTACGGTAACATTGCCAAGCTCAAAGCCCCATTCCATTACATTACTTGAATCGTACGCTTATTTGTTCTAAGAAAGGATAAAAGCTTCTCATCACGTTCTTTTGCAGCAGTACCTAGCCAAATTAAATGCCCCCAGGAATCTAGTAGATGTAGTTCGGACAAAGGGATAGTTTCATGTGCATGTTGTGGATGATCTAGTGGTATAAAGCCGTCGTTTTTACTGTGAAGAATTAATGTTGGGCAGGTGATTTTCTTTAAATCTTGATCTGTTAGGTCACTCGTTTGTTTAATATCGATTAGAAAACCATGACCGGAACGTTGACGTGTATTCATTCTTTTAAACTCTTTAACGTCATTCTGGTCCATGCGCTCTTTTATTCCTTTTTTATCAAGGGAGCTAAATTGAGCAGCCATCACTTTAAAGATAAACGTTGGAAGTAAAGAACTGAACATACCTAACATCTTCCAAGTAAGCCATTCTGTAGATGGACGGAAAATAATATGAGCTGCTTTGTATTCCAGGTCTTTCCTGGTTAACCATTTCCTACATACAGCACTCTCCAGTGTCAAGCTTAGAACCTTCTCTGGGAATAAAGAAGCGAAACGGATACCAGTAGGTCCACCTGCTGATATTGCAATAATGTGTGCCTTTTCGATCTCAAGATGGTCCAACAGTTTTGCGTAATATGTACAAGCTTTCAGTAGGTTATCCCCTATTTCTTTGGAAGTTTCCCCATAACCTGCTCGTGACGGTGTTATGATTGAATAGCCATTTTCGATTAAGGATTGGAATCCAAACTCTTCTTTACAATTCGAATGACCGCCATGGAATAGAAGTATTGGTTCCCCTTCTCCTATCGTCGAATACTCAATGGTTACTCCATCAACCTCTAATTTATGAATTGTTCTATTCATAAGAATCCCCCTTCTATGAAAATTATTTTCATAGCCTAATACATACCTAACCTATCTCCATTATATTAACATAAAGTTCCAATCCATAACCCGCAGTATTCTAAAGAAAACCCGGTGTTTCCCCCTTCTTCTTTGTGCCTCAATTAATCCTAATTTAAAAGAGATGTGCTCTTTTTATTCAAACTGAAATACTTCTTTGAAATAAGCAGCTGCCTCCAGCATTCTGGGACCATACCAAAGCATTTCGCCATCGAGAATCATCGTTTTCGCATCTGGAAACTGTTTCGTAAACTCTAGTTTGTGTTCCTCTTTAAAGGGGAAGGGTTCTGTTGCAAGAAATATATAGTCCAGCTTAGCCTTATGAAAATCCTCTTCTGATACTATTGGATAACGACCTTCATAGGAAGAAAAGGCATTTTCTAATCCGAATGTCTTTAGTAAATCTTGAATATATGTATGATTTCCAACGACCATATATGGTTTCTTCCAAATAACATAGGCGAATCGTTTTCCATCGATACTAGGAAGCGTTTGAAAAGCAGTTTGAATCATTGTTTGTAGCTCTTCTGCCTGTGGTTTATGATCTGTAATTACTCCTAAATTGTGAATCATGCGATACGCATCTTGAACCGTTTGGACTTCTGCTACAAAAACAGGAAACTCTTTTTCTAGTAATTCGACAATTTCCTTTGTATTCTCTTCCTTCTCGGCCAAGATAAGGTCAGGCTTGAGCTTACGTATTTTTTCTAGATTTATTTTTTTTGTTCCGCCAACGATTGTTGCTTGCTCTACTTTATTCTTGGGGTGGATGCAGTATCGGGTTCTTCCAACTATCTCGTTTTCTAATTGTAGGGAATATAAGGTATCGGTTAGTCCTGGTGCTATGGAGATGATACGTTTTGGTGGATAGGAGTAAGTAATGGTTCGTCCCACATGGTCAACGATTTTCTTATTCATTTCGATTCCTCCTTGAGACTGTGGAATAATGACAAATTCATTGTACCACAGTAGAAGTTATGTGCCCCCATATACTACAGTTTCAATTTTGTCGAAAAGTTTAATTCAAAAGTTGTTGACATATATACTCGGTATACATATACTCAGTATATAAATACTCAGTATATAAAAAGGTGGTGTTCAAGATCGAATTCATGGTGCAATATCAATGGGAGATTTTTATTTTCATAGAGGTTATCTCCCTTTTGTCTATCCTACTATTTGGAGTTGTACGTTATTTCTTCTTGAAACAAAAATTCAGTTTGATGTTTCTTCTGTTGTTTGTTTTATTACTCGTCCTAGAGGCCGTGCTCGCTTTCCTTATTTATCGGGAAACAGGGGAGATGTCAACCTTCCAGATCGTGATTACAGTCTTCTTAGTGTACGCTTGTACGTTTGGGATTAGTGATTTCAAAAAGCTAGACCGGTGGATGCGATCAAAAATTGGTAATTTTCGTGGAGTAGATTTACTAACAGAGCAAGATAAATACGTAATGGAAAAACAAAAAAATCCGAAATACATTGCGAAAAAATACCGGATTAGCTCCATTATTCATTTGTTGCTATTCCTATTCGTTCAGATCATCTTTTTGTCCTACAGCTTAAATCATTTCGATCAAGTTCAATACTATCTCACAGACCTATCTTGGATTGGAACGGAAAATGTAGAAGAAACACCATATGCAAATGATTCGTTGTATCGAATTTCGATGATTTGGGGCTTGATTTTTATTGTGGATTTTATTTATTCCTGGTCTTACACCGTATTTCCATCAAAATAAAGAGGTGAATGTAATGATTGAGATTTCAAATGTAACGAAAGAATATAAAACTGGAAATGAGAAAGTACCTATTTTGAAAGGGGTAGACCTTTCAATTTCAGAAGGAGAATTCGTTTGTATTATTGGGCCAAGTGGCTCCGGTAAGACGACCCTTTTGCATTTATTAGGTGGGCTTGACATACCAACATCAGGAAACATTCAGCTGCAAGGCTCTGAATTATCCTCTAAATCGGAAAAGCAACGTACACTTATTCGGCGTAGAGAAATAGGGTTTGTATTTCAAAACTATCAATTACTGCCAACGCTCACGGTATATGAAAATATTGTTTTTCCAATACACGCAGATGGGAAGAAGGTATCACCAAAAGAGGTGGAAACTTTACTAGAAGCGGTAGATTTAAAAGGATATGAGAAACGTTTTCCGCATGAATTAAGTGGTGGGCAGCAACAAAGGGTAGCTATAGCTAGAGCACTCATTCATAATCCGAAAATATTACTGGCAGATGAGCCAACGGGTAACTTAGATAGACAGCGCTCTGGAGATATTCTTGATTTATTAGCAACCTTTCATTATAAGCGTAAGCAAACAATTGTGATGGTGACGCATGACATGTTTGCAGCGGGGTATGCGGATCGAATCATTTTGTTTAAAGATGGTGTTATTGAAGCAGAAGTGAAAAGAGAGGATGACGATTATGCTAAGTTCCTTACTCGTTTCATGGCGTAATGTAACTCGTCACAAGAAACGATTCCTTTTCACATTAATAGCTACTGTACTTGGTGTAGCAGTTATGACAAGCATGTTTATCGCTAAAGGGACCTTTGCCAATTTGATGGAGGAGCAGGAGGCTTTATATGCAGGTGAGGCTGATTTTTGGGTTCAAAGTAGTGATCGTTTCTTTTCCGAGCAGGAATGGAACGAAGTACTTGAACAGGAACAAATTGATGCTTCTGTATCCTCCTTATTCGTCCATGGCTTTGTGGAGCAAGAATCTGGGAGCCTCGCAGAAAACTCTGTCCGATTTACTGGTGTTTCCAACTTTCAAAATGAGTTGATTGCCTTACCAGTAAAGGACGGGGATGTAACAAAAGAGGGATTGATAATTACCGAAAATGCAGCAAAGCTTTGGAAGAAAAAAGTTGGAGACAAGGTAACATTTCAAGATATGGGAGAAATGGAGATTACCGCGATTGTGTATGAAGGGGCGATGCTAAATAGTCCCAAAACAATGGAGGAGGCGCTATATAAAGACTTTCGTGTAATGGTGCCATTAGAGACATTGCAAAAATGGGCTGGTAAGGAAGGCCAAATATCCAACTATCGTTTTCGTGTGAAAGAGGACACAAACAAGAATGAATTACTTACAACCTATCAAACTGGCTTAGCAGGCACGAGCCTCTTTGTTCAACCAATTGTAATGGATAGTAAACAGAACAATGATGTAGATGACATGTATTTTGTTTTTGATCTCATTGCAATTCTATCTATCTTTATAAGTGGGTTTATCGCATTTAATATGATCCATACGAGTATTCTAGAGCGTAAAAAAGAGATCGCTATTATGAAAAGCTTGGGTTATACATCTGGTAGTGTCATACGCCTGATTTTAAGAGAAACTGGATTTCTAGCTGTTATTGGAACCTTCTTTGGTATTGGGATTGGCATTTGGTTAGGGGTTTTTGTACAGGATATTTTAATAGCAGCCATTTCAAGCCAGGAAGTCAGCTATGACCTAGTACTTGGGGAACCAATCATCATTTCTATTATTATTGGACTCCTATTTCCATTTTTGGCGGCAGCACTACCGCTTTATAAGGCTGGGAGGACGCCGATATTAGAGGGGATGTTCAATAAAAACGGTACACAAACTGGTTTTAAGAGACTACATCGAGCTCGCATTATAATCGGTCTCGTCTGTACAGGAATTGGCTTAATTGATAACGTTTGGGCCTTTCTATTCTTATTCATCGGACTTGTCTTGTTGTTCCCGCTGTGGATGAGAATAGCTGGATTTTGTCTCCATCCAATAGTCGGGTTGTTGTTCCGCTTTTCCGGTAAACAGGCGATACAATCGATCAAACAGTTTGAAAATCGAATAGCAAACACAACCGCAATGCTTGCTATTGGTGTCTGTCTAGCTCTATTTATGAGTGCAGCATTAGAGGCGTTACCTAAGGGGATGGAGAAGGAAATACGAGCTACGTATGGTGGCGACATCCTTGTAGAGAAAGAAACACCATGGACTGATTCAGAGCTAGGTTCCCTTATGGAAATGGAAGGGGTTCAAACAGCTTTTGCATATAAAGAAATTCCAAATGTAACATGGCTAACAAAGGATAATGAACTTCGAGAGTTTTCGTTAATGTCTTATTCGGAGCAATCCTCATTACCATTTATGGTAACAGATGAAACAGATCAAGAGAGTGACTATCCTGCTATCTATGTTGGTGAGCGTGCTCTTACAGAATGGGGAGGAGAGGTTGGGGATGTTTTCTCATTAAATACTCCAGCTGGGGAGCAAGCCTTTTTCGTGAAAGGAATTGCCCAAACAACCCATTATTCAAATTATGTAGGAATAGTAGAGGAAAGCGTGATGAGCGATGAATTGAACTGGCCAGGGCGCTATCATGTTATGCTAGATGTAGAGGATGAAAGTCACATTTCGACTGTATTAAGTGAAATTTGGAATCAGTTTGGTGCAGATATTGCGAATACCGATACAGTTACAAACAATATTGAACAAACCACTCGTGCCATTTCAGGAATGGAAGAATTAATGCAAGGACTATTGCTGCTAATCATTGCTATTTCAGCAGTCGGCGTAAGCAATACGTTATTTATGAATACGATGGAACGTATACGAGAGTTAGGTACTATGCGTGCAATTGGATTTACAAAAGGACAAGTGAGACGTATGATTGTGGCAGAAGGTTTATTTATCGGTATTGTTGGTGTGATTTTTGGAACGCTGTATGGTATTTTGGTTATTTATCTAAATAGTATTTCGAAGGATGCACAAGGATTAGTAAGCTTTATCATACCTTGGAATAGTTTCGCTTTAGCCGTGGCAGGTGGAATAATTTTTACACTTTTAGCATCATGGTTACCAAGTAGAGCAGCATCACGAATACCTGTGAAAGAAGCGATAAATTATGAATAAGTGGGGATTTTCATGTCAGTAAAACATTCATTACTTGCCTTGTTATATGAAAAACCTAGACACGGTTATGAATTAAAAACAGGTTTCGAGGAATTGGTTCAAGGGATGTGGCCGTTAAACGCTGGCCAAGTATATACGACACTCGATCGGTTAGAGCGTGACGAATTTGTAACTTCACCTGGACATGATAAAAAGGATCGGAAGCTTTATACTATCACAAATGCTGGGCAAGAGGAGCTTTGGTCTTGGCTAGAGAAGCCTGTTGGAAGGTCACTGTTGAAAGATGAGTTTTATTTCAAATTTCTTTGTGCCAGTCATGTATCATACGAAAATAAACAAACGATGATTCGCAATCAAAAAGAAACGATGTTAAAAGATGTCTTGCATCTCACGCATTTGAAAAAACAAATGGTGATAATGGATAATAAAACAATGAAGATGTTAATCGAAGGTGCTCTGCTTCATTTAGAGGCCGATTTGAAATGGTTAGACATGATTGCGGATGTCTAAAAAAGGGATAGCAATTGATAAAATGCTTGGGTATATATTATCCAAGCATTTTCCTGTTAATGGACAATTTTGGAAGGGGTGTTGTAGAGGTGTGCGCTTTATGAAATGTTGGGTGAATTTTACCAAAAGAATAGTACAACCAAAATTTGTTATCATTTTCAACCTTTATCAAATACTATTCGTGAAGCTGTATTTCTAGACATTGCTCCGTATTGGTTTTAGGATTAATACATAGATACTCAGAAAGGGTGGATAAATATGAATGTTTTAGTAGTTGGAGCGAATGGACAAATCGGCAAGCATCTTGTGACTTTTATTCAGGAAAACAGCAATTTACATGCAAAAGCAATGATACGTAAGGAGGAACAGGCTGCGTTTTTTGAAGATTTGGGTGCGGAAACAGCATTGGTAGATCTAGAAGGAAGCATTGATACGATTGCCAAAGCTGCAAAAGGCGTGGATGCGATTGTGTTTACTGCTGGTTCAGGACCGCATACAGGAAAAGATAAAACCATCATGGTGGATCTAGATGGTGCGATAAAAACAGTAGAAGCAGCGAAAAGTGCTGGAGTAAAACGTTTTATTATGATTAGCTCTTTTGACACAAGAAGAGAAGCAATTCTTGCAGCTCCACCTTCCTTTGCTCCTTATGTTGCGGCTAAATTTTATGCAGATGAATGGCTTCGAAAAACAGATTTAGATTATACGATTATTCATCCTGGAGCTTTAACGAATGATAAAGGCACAGGGGAAATTACAGCAGGATTTGACCTTGAAATTGGCGAAGTTCCAAGAGAAGATATAGCCCGTGTCATTGTGGCGTGCTTAGAGAATCAAGCTACAATCGGCAAGGAATTTCAAGTGATTGGTGGCTCCACACCGGTTAAGAATGCAGTGGATTCCATATAACACAAATTCAAAAATAAAGATGGACCTATCGTAACTGGTCCATCTTTATTTTATTCACTCCATCTTCTTGGACTCCAAATGGTCCCTTCCATTTCGCCTTCCATTTGATCAATGCGCTTTACTTGCTCTTTGATGATATCCTGTGCAGCCTTAAGAAGTGTCCTTGTATTGTAATCGTCGCTTTTTTCATACGCTTGATGAATTTGCTCTAGTATCCATTCGTTATTTTCCAAAATGACATCCTCCTAATACATGTCGTCTAATACCATTTTCAATTCGTCTATCTTGTCACGATTTTCTTGAATTTGCTCAATGGTAAAATTAATGGTTTCTAAATCTTGGGATTGAATTTTTTGTAATGCCTCCATGATCCACTTTTCACGAGTAGCCAATTGATGATTATTTTCCATCGTTACCATTTGCCAATAGTGAATCAATGTATCCATCTTCTGATCGTCCTCCATGTAAGCAAATTGAAAAATAGACATGGGACGTAAATATATCATTCCGACTTTATGCGCCATAGCCTGATATGGCCTTGTTAACTCACTAATTGTAAAAAGCTCATCTCCACCTGCTTGGTATTCCCGTTCCGATACTCCAATCATTAACACCAAACCAAATTCCTTACCGGCTAATGCTTTCCTTGCCCCATGAGCAAAGCCCTCTTCTAATACGTCATCCTGCCATTGCTTTAGAAGGGGAGGAGCACTATACCAATAAAATGGAAACTGGAAAATAATCCGATCATGCTGTTCAAGGAGTGCCTGCTCTTTGGCAATATCTATTTTTCCATCTGGATAATGTGCCTCTAAATGATGAATCGTCACGCTTTCGTTATTTTTTAAGGAGGTCAAAAAATACTGCTGGCTTCTTGACTCTATAATATCGGGATGAGAAACAATCAAAAGTGTTTTCAAAATGGACTTCCTTTCTTCCAACTAATTTTCTTACTTTATCATAATACTTTTTAGTGAAATCACAAAAGGTATAGCTTTTAAAGGGAGAATTCTATATTTGTAACGTTATAATAAAAACATAGAATTTTATTTTACCAACTAGGAGGAGACCTACCTATGACACCCTTCACAGAAAAAGTGATTCAACTCATTCAAGCAATCCCCCAAGGGAAAGTCGCGACATATGGGCAGATTGCTAGACTTGCTGGGAATGCACGGGCTGCGAGACAAGTAGTTCGGATCCTTCATTCCATGAGTGAAAAATACCAATTGCCATGGTACCGTGTACTAAATGCTAAAGGAGAAATCGTAATAAAAAGTGAAGATTTGTTTCAGGAGCAAATTTTAAATTTACAAATAGAAGGTGTAAAAGTGAATCAAAATACCAAGGTGAATTTAAACGAATATCAGTGGCAAAAATAAAAATGGGTGTTTAATATAGTGGAAATGAATAGGTCCAAAGATGGGTTTCCATACTTTGATGAAACATCTAACTCCAATTTATCGTACTGAATACTAGCGATAATAAAAAAAGGAGTAAAGTATATGAAAAATTACATGAAGTTGTCGATAATCCTATTATTTACTTTTGTTTTAGTGGCTTGTAGCAAATCAGATGAAAATTCTACTAAAGAGCAAGAGGATACTTCTAAGTCTACGGAAGAATCAAATACCAAAGAAGAAACAAGTCCTTCAGAACAAAAGGAAACCGAGGAATCTGAAGAATCAAAGCAGCAAGAACCTATTACACCAGAGGAAATCCCTGAATATTTCTTAGCTAATAATACAGAAGCAATATACAATCAAACAAGTGATTCGTTTAAACAAATGGTGCCTTTGGATCAATTTGAACGATTAGGTGCAGATTTTAATGAAGGAGTCCAAAGTTATGAGCTTACTCATTCGTTTCCTACTCAAGACTTAACAGAATATCAATGGATAAGTGATGGTGGGGACAAAGGCATTCGCGCGCTTATTGCGGAGGACAATACAATTGAAGGAATTCAACTAATGCCTATTAGTTCTGATCCTGAAGGCGATGAAGCGTATACGAAAAACGAATATCAGCTGCCTATGGCTGGGGAATGGTATGTCTTTTGGGGTGGTACAAATGAGCTTGTGAATTACCATTATGCATTACCAGTCCAACGATATGCTTACGATTTTGTCATTGTTAAAGACAATTTCTCCTATGAAGGGGACCCAACGAAAAATGAAAGCTATTATGCTTTTGGCATGGAAGTTTTAGCGCCAGGTGAAGGAAAAGTTGTATCCGTGGAGAATGAGATACCGGATAATAAACCGGGAGTAGAAACGAATGCACAAGAGCCACTTGGTAACCATGTTATTATTGAGCACGAGCATAACGAATACAGTGTCATCGCCCATATGAAGCAAGGATCTGTAAAGGTGGAAGAGGGGGACCAAGTAAATGCAGGAGACTTACTCGGTTTGGTAGGGAACTCCGGGAATTCCTCTGAACCACATATTCATTATCATGTAGCAGATAGTATAGAGTGGGAAAAGGCTACTTCGATTAGAATAAAGCTCCAAAACGGAGAGGAACCAGTCCGTGGGGAATCCGTAATAGGAATTGAGTAAGATCAGACAATGCTATTCTTCTTCATGGAGAATAGCATTTTTTATACGTGATACATTATTAGGGAGTTCGGAACAAGCGTATTCGAAGTAATGGACAGGGGTGATGATAAACAAAACTCCACATCCAAACAATTAGAAACAAGGAGATGGAACAACTACGTTTATGAGACAGATTATCGTTACCATCATTGCAATTGTTCTAGTTATCGCAATTATTGGATTCATTATCAAACATTTTGTTGGATTTCTTGGGATTGGTATAGCAGTCTATGGATTATACAAATGGAAACAGAATCGAGAACAAAACACAAAATCTACTGTACCGGTAATTTTGATGGTAGTTGGAGTGGTTTTGGCTTTTTCTTGGTTTGCGAACCCAATGCCTAATGAAACGAAAGCACCCGAAAACGAAAAACAGGAATACATCGTGAAAGAAGAGCAAGAGGATGCTAGAGAGGAAAAGGAGAAAGGGCAAGAACCATATGGTACTGAAGAGAAAGATGGGGAGCAAACACCAGCTAAGGAAGATGAAAAAAAGGATGAACAAGAGGATACGATAGAGGAAAAGGAGAAAGAGCAAGAACAAGATGGTAGTGAAAAGAATGATGGAGAGCAAGCACCAGCTGATGAGGGCAAGCAAGACCAACCAGTAAAAGAAAAAGAGGAAGCCAAACAACCTTCAACTCCTAAGGAAGACGTACCAAAAGAAGGTTTTGCACGAGCTACTGTTACGCGTGTGGTAGATGGAGATACGATTGAGTTAAGGTTTGAAAATGGTACTACCGAAACCATTCGTCTTTTATTAGTAGATACTCCAGAAACAAAACACCCAAGTCTCCCTGTGCAACAATTTGGCCCAGAAGCTTCTCAATTTGCTAAAAAAACGTTACTAAACAAACAAGTCCAAGTGGAATATGACGGACCGAAGCGGGATAAATATGATCGATTGCTAGGGTATTTATGGATTGGGAACTCTATTTTTAATCAAATGCTCTTAGAAGAAGGACTTGCCCGATATGCCTATGTCTATGATCCCCCATACACCCATTCAAGTGCATTTATGAAGGCTCAAAACCGTGCAAAAAATGCCAAAAAAGGAATTTGGAGTATAGATGGTTATGTAACTGCTGATGGGTTTAATCAGCATGAAGAAGAAAAGAAAAGCTCACCCAATCCACAGGTGGGCACAAGTCCATATACGGGTCCGTATGATCCATCGGGTCCAGATCGAGATTGTGGAGATTTTCGTACCCAGGAAGAGGCACAAGCCTTTTTTATTGCAGCAGGTGGACCGAATCGTGACCCTCATAACTTGGATGGAACAGATGGAGATGGTTTCGTTTGTGAGAGTTTGCCTTGAAGACTTTACATGATGAATGCTCGGAAAAACTTGCTTTTTTCCGAGCATTTTATTGTTTTAACGTTCGTTTTTATAAAATTTCTAATACAGTTTGTCTAAAGCTATTGTACACAAATTGCCATAGTTCTTTTTCGGTAGCATATCGATGTTGTAACGTACGGTACATTTCTTTTTGCTTTGTTGCAAAAGTCTCATCTTCCTTAGCGGGAAGTGCTGCTCGATAGTCATCCACAATTTGCTGTACTTCAGGAGCACGAGGACCCCATTTTCCAATTAATTCGCCTGCATCATTTAAGATAAGTACAATTGGAATCGCACGCCCACCATTTGTCAAATGACGATCGATCAAATCGGTATCGGCATCCCTTAATGTTACCCGCATTTCTATATTTGCACTTTCTGCAACTTTGCGAATCACGGGATTAATCATCATTGCATCTCCACACCAGTCTTCTGTAATAGTTAAAAAGTGAACCGAATGCTTCTTTAATTCATCAGTGAATCCATCGTTTGGTAACTGGAAGTTTTCATAAACAGAAAGGCTTTCCTGCTTTAATGTACGCATATCATCCATATAGCTTTGAATAGATTTACCTTCTTCAAAATATTGTTGTTCCGTTTTCATAATTAGCACCTCTTTATGTAATTTTGTTACCTCTATTTTACGGGAAGAATGAAGCATACGTAAAATAATTCAAATCGCTGTCTATTCTATAAAAATTCCACATATACCGTAGTGCACTTGTACACTCTTTTGTCGATAATAGGAATAGGATAATCATAATCATATAAAAGGAGAGAATCAAATGGCTCTATATCATGATATGACTCCCAATCTAGCACGGAAATTGCTAAACAATAAAAGTGTGTATTTAACAA
This sequence comes from Salirhabdus sp. Marseille-P4669, assembly GCF_900240405.1. GTDB lineage: Bacteria > Bacillota > Bacilli > Bacillales > Alkalibacillaceae > OEQK01. The sequence continues at coordinate 55,408 of NZ_OEQK01000008.1, read as the reverse complement.
AAGAGGGAAAAAGATTACTACAACAAATAGCGAGAGGGAAATGAAAAGAACGGCGGTTTAGACCGCTGTTTTTTTGCTTATTTAGGTAAGCGAAACGATTTTTATATAAATTTATAGCTAGAATAGAAAACCTATTCTTTGGATATTTTAAGAAAGTATTATTTCACAGTAATTAAGGAGAATACATCGATGTATAAAAAGAGGAAAAAGCTTTCTACCATCCATTTCATTTTTAATATTGTGATTATCGTTATCCCATGGCTTTCAATCCTATTTTTAGGTAAACGAAATGTGAAACGATTTTGGTTCGCTAGTTTTGTCATCTTTATTCTAGAACTTATCAGTCATAAGATTGGCCAAAAATTAGAATGGTGGAAGTTTTACGATCGGAAAAAATCGTATCTTACCAACGAACTTCCCTTCAGTATTGGGCCATATATGCCCTTGTCGATGTGGTTGTTGAAGTTAGGAAATGGAGATTTAAAAAAGTTTTTTATACTCAATGCGATATCCGATGGCATGTTTGCCTTTGTGGGTATCCAATTGCTGAACAAAATAAAAATCATTGGCCTGCACCGCTTGAATCCTTTTCAATTTTTTCTTTATCTATATCATAAAGCGTTTATTCTATATGGCGTTCAATACTTATACGATAAGAAGTTACAATCATCCTGAAAAAGGACAGGGTTCAGCTAATATCCCTGTCCTCTTCCTTATTACAAATATACATATTCTAAATAGTTGCCAGTTTGCCTCCGAACTGTAATGCCATGACTCTTAAGGTCATCCCAGATTTTTCGATCCAAGGAGAACGGTGATTTGCTTTGTAAGTATTCTAGTTCTTCCTCTGAAATGGTCACATTATAAATTTCCTTACCATTTTGTACAATTAGTTCGTAATTACGTAACTTTAGTAGCATTACTTTATAGTCCTCATCCCACTCCTTTAATTGTTTTTCAATAGTAGAAAGAACAAAATGAAGAAACTGCTCCCTACTTTGGTTTTTGGCCAAATACCCTCTAATCATTCCACTTGCGTTCATACTGTTTCCTCCTTTTTAATTATAAAAAAGGTCATCTAGCTCAGCTCGCTACAAAAAAGGCTCTATGTTACACCTGAATGTAACATAGAGCCTTTCGCCGTCCGTTATCATCCAAAGTGTCCTACTTTACTTTGGCTGGTTGGAGCACCTTACCTAAGGCAGGTTGCTGTGAAGTCATTGAGCCAGTTCTCTCGTTCACTCTAGATAACCTTATTTAATTAAGATTTATTATACCATATGTTCCTTAACTTAGAAAATGAATTATTCCATGGTCGCTTTGATTTCTTTGATTTTTTTAGATACTAAAGGATAAAAGTATTTTTTTGCGTCATTCGTTGTATTACCACCAAAAAAGGAAGTGCCAGGACAGGATTTTACATCCTTATCATCAGCGTTATCTAGTACTCGTTCCTTCGTTCTATAATGCCACCAGTGATGGTACGTAATGCTATCAATGGATGGAGTTAAACCGAATTTAATACAAAGTAGGGCAGTGATATAAACGATAGTGTCTCTCTGTTCCTTTGTCATCACATCATACCCAGCATCAAAATTGCCAAGATTTTCAATGGTAATACCTTCAGCATTTGCTTCTTTTCCAATTGTGCCTTCTGGTATCGAGTTAAGTGGACGTGAGATGGCTATTTTACCATCAGGGAATGTCGTAATGTGTTGAGCAATATTGTTCCATCCCATCTTTTTGATATGATGGTTCCGCATACCTTCTAACAATCGATGATGATTTGAACCATTAAAATGCTTATAGGATGGAGCCCAGGTATGATGCTGCTGAATTAATGTTACCTTCCTCGTTACGTTTTGATTGAAGAGCCACTCTTGAAATTCCTCTCGAGTCATTATCGTATGATTACCATCTGCATGTAATGGAGCATTCACATGACAGATTAGCATAATAATCATTAAACCTATTAGAAATCGCCTCATACTGCTGTTTTCCTTTCTTTTGTGTTTTTATTAGTTTTGGATATATAGAAAAGGTTTATTCTTTTACAAAATCATGCGGATAAGGATACGAAAGGAAAGTATGACTCGAAGCATTTTGCATCATGATAAGTTATACAGCTTAAAAAGGGAGGATTGTCGTGTTTGATAAATTCCGAAAAAGAAAAAGACAACAATTCCATATGGATGAATATGACATCCAAATTGCGAAAAAACGAGCTGAACAATTCGATAATACTTCCATTCAGGAACACCAAAAGCATTATTCCGAGCAAAAGCTATTGGATAAGTTAAAAAGGTTCGCAAAGAAGGCAGGATCCAAAGTGGTTTATGTCGTTTTGATTTTGTTTTATACATTACAAAAAAAGGAAATTCCGTTAAAAACAAAGGCAACTATTGCTGGGGCTTTAGGGTATTTTATTTTGCCAATAGATCTCATACCAGATGTGTTGTTAGGTGTTGGATATGTGGATGATCTCGGTGTCTTAAGTGCAGCTTTATATCAAGTAGTACAATACATTGATGACGATGTTAAAAGCTTAGCAAAGCAAAAACTCCGAGACTGGTTTGGGGATGATGACATCGATACAACAGAAATTGATAATAAAATGTAAAAATGGAAGAGTAGGTTTTGAAGCTAGAGCAAAAGATATAGGAAAACAAATAGGGAGGTAAATGGATATGCCTATTCAAAACGATCATGAAATTCATGAGTTATATCATTTATCCAAAGAGTTAGAACATGCTGTACAAGAAGCGAAAAACAGTGCGGACCCACGAGAAATTCAGCAGTTACAACATCAATTACGTGATGTTCAACATCGAATTCAGCATGCTCGAGGGAAAGCGATAAATGGAAGCGGTAGCTCTAGTCAACCTTTAATAGAGGCACAACTTCGGGTAGAGGAGCTACAGCATACAATGGAGAGAGCAATTACGAATTTAAATGCAATGGATGATGAGGTGCAGCCTTAAAAAAAGGACAGGTTTCTGTCCTTTTTCTCCAGATAGGACCTATGAAGCATTTTTTAATACTATATCAAAAATAGTGCACATGACTAAACTTCCTACATATAGTATTTATTGTGTGTGAAATTTGTAGGGAAGGAAGAAAGTATGATGAAAAAGACGATTGTACATGAATCAAAAATAGGTGATACGAAGATTATAGAAGTAAATATGACGGATCCTACAAATAGCATATATGCTGTTTGTACTCCGATAAAAAAACAATAACAACAAAAAATCATCTCTTATGTGAAGATACATAGAAGAGATGATTTTTTTCTTTATTTTGAAATTATCCTTTTAAAAATTCAGGATCCTCATAAGCTGGGTTTGGGTACTTATAGAATCCTTCGCCAGTTGCAACTCCAAGCTTGCCTTTATCAATATACTCTTTCTTCAGCATTTCAGCGAGCTGTTTGGATTCTTCAATACCTGCTTCGCCTTTACCATATGCAATGTTATAAGCGGTTGTAATTCCAACAATATCTAAAATGGCGAAAGGACCTTTTGGAGCACCAGTTGCAATCATCCATGTTTTATCGATTGTTGCTGGATCTGCAATTCCTTTCAGTAATAATTTTTGTCCAGCCTCCAAAAATGGAACTAATAACGAGTTCAAAATATAACCAGGCTGTTCTTTATGTAATGGTAGAGGAACCATTCCAATGGCTTTTGCAAATTCAATCACATCGTTAAATACGTCCATATTTGTTCCAGGATGTTTCATTACTTCTGCAGTATTGTTGTTCCATATTTCATTTGCAAAATGTAGTGCTAAAAACTTCTCAGGACGGCCAGTAGCCTCTGCGAATTGACTTGGTAATAAAGTGGACGAGTTTGTAGCAAAAATCGTATCCTCAGGAGCAACCTTTGCTAAGTTGTGATAAAATTCCGTTTTAATCTTTACTACCTCAGGTACTGCCTCAATCACAAGGTCAGCATTACGTACAGCTTCACCTAAATCACTATAGAAGGACATGCGCTCATATGCAGCATTTACTTCTTCCTCTGTTGCACCTAAATCTTTTTGATATCTTGGCTTTAACTTCTGAATTCTTTCCTGAGCTGCTTGGATTGCTTCATCGCTAATATCATAAACAGAGACATTAAATCCTTTAAAAGCAGTTTGGTAAGCAATCTGACTGCCTAAAACCCCACTACCAGCTACTGTAACATTTTTGTAGTTCATTATAATCCCCCTTTGAAAGTTATCTCGATATAATAATATATTTCCACTCTATTATTACACAATTGGTACAAAAAATGAACAGATATGCCTAGTGAATAAATCCTGAGATCGCACTTCTTTGTTCACCAGGTATCATTACTTTATTTTTGGTTAAACTTGCAGAATATATGTATGCACATCTGGGTGCAACTGTTTCGTAAGACTCTATTTTAAAATATTTATCTTCCTTGGTAGATACCGGACGAAAGCATTTGGATAATAAACGAAGAGTAACAGGAAAATCTTCACTCCTGAGGTCTCATATAATAGGGAGGACTTAAAATTGAACGAGGAGAAACGACCGTTTTATAAAAAGTGGTGGCTATGGCTTGTTATCGTAATTGCCGTAATATGGATCATTTTTGGTGGTGAAGAAGAAACGGATGATGGAGAGGTAGATACGCGCAAACAAACGGTGGAACAACAGCTAGCAAAACAGGGCGACATGATTGATAATCAACTAACAGATGAAGAAGATGAGCCAACCGAATCTGAAATACATTCAGAGGACGATACGAAAAGGGATACGGTTACGAGTGACCTCCCAGCTGTTAGTGAAATTATTGGGAAAAAGGAATCAAAAGTCAATGAAGTTTTAGGTGAGCCGGAAAGTAGGGAAGAAACGGATTTTCGATTATCTGGAACGGAAACAACTGTACCTGCAGTCCAAACAATTTATCAAAAAGGAACATTCGAAATTCTGTATATCGAAGGAACTGCACAGCGGGTTACGTATACACCTGCAGATGCTATTGCGTATGATAAAGCAACCATTAATGAATTATTAAATGAGCTTGGTTTAGAAAGCGGCATCATTTCCCTAAATGACTTTGTAACAAAAGCCCACGCAGAAGGAGTCCATGACGTTTCCGTTTATAACAAAGATGGAAATATTCATTATGTTTATATAATTGTTGAGGAGAAATACAAATAACCCCTATCGAAGAAGCTCTATTCCAAAACGGAATGAGGAGCTTCTTTTTTAATGGAGAAATAATTAAAATCATGATACATTGTAAAAAAATAAGAAAAATCAAAAAAAATGTGTGAAGCAGGGGAAGCAATGATAAAAGCCGTCTTGTTCGATCTAGATGGAACGTTACTAAATCGAGAAATATCGCTGGAAAGATTTATTGATCATCAGTATGAACGTCTTCGGAAACATTTATCACATATTCCAAAAGAGTCCTATACGAAAAGGTTTATCGAGCTAGATTGTAACGGCTATGTATGGAAGGATAAAGTATATTCCCTGATGATTGAGGAATTTATAATGGAAGATGTAAGCTTGGAATTTCTATTACAGGATTATTTACTAGAATTTAAGAACTATTGTGTTCCATTCCCAAGCCTAATTTCTGTTTTAAAGGCCTTAAGAAAAGAATCCCTTTTTTTAGGAATGATTACGAATGGAAGGAATCCTTTTCAAGTAGAGAACATAGACGCGTTGGGAATAAAAAACTATTTTCACACCATCCTCGTATCGGAGTCAGAAGGAATAAAAAAGCCAAATCCCAAAATATTTATAAGTGCTCTCCAAAGGTTGGGTGTTCAACCAGAGGAAAGCATATATGTAGGAGACCATTTAGAAAATGATGTAATAGCATCTAAACGTGTAGGGATGATTAGTGTGTGGAAACGTCCAAATCGTGTTGGTGATACGCATCCAGATGCTGATTTTATTATTCATGATTTAGCTGAGCTTTTATCCATTTTACCGTTAAAAGATAGGAGATTACCAAAATGAAAAATCCGAAATTGCCTTTAATAGAAGTAGAACGGAGTTTACTACGAAAGGCTAAAATAAAATTTCAGGACATCCATAAATTTGAACCTGCTGAACTGGCAAGTGTATTAAACGGGACAATACAGAGAGCTAATGAATTAATAGGGCTAGCGGATTTTCAACAAGTGCCTTCCATTGGATTGAAGCTAGCAGAGAAAATTGTATATCACCTTCGTATATATAGTCTTAGAGAAATGAAAGAGAAAGATGGAGCAAAGCTATTAGACGAGCTTGAAGTAGCACTTGGGGTGTGGACAGACCCATGTGTTGAGGATCAATTACGATGTGTAATCCACTATGCTAACCATCCAGACAGTAACAAGCAGTGGTTTCACTTTACAGAGGAACGAAAAGCTTTTCGAAGTGTACACGGTTATCCAAGGACAAGACCATCAAAAGCATGGTATGAGAGTGAAGCCTAACAATTATTTCATGGTTTATTAGTTCGAAAGTCACACAAGAGCCACGCGATCAATTGGAAAGGGGTATAACGTCCTGTTGTTATCCTAAAATTTAGTTATTACTATTTTAGTAGAGACTAATTACTTAGGAGTTGGTGGATTCAATGAGGGCATTTTTAGTAGTACTATTATTATCTGTGTTTTTAGTAGCTTGTAATAACGATGAAGAGAACAGTGATGAAAAATCAAATGAAATTCCAGAAGTGGAAGAAAATAAGAGTGAAGAGGAAACCTCAGATTCTACAACAGCAGAGGATGTAAAAGAAGAGGCAATAGAAGAGGAATCCGAGGAAGTTTCATTTAAGGTAGAAGATACACCCGCCCCTGAAGATCAAGGGGAGATGGAAGTTTGGTTCGACGGGGAGTTTTCCATTGTTGACAAAACGGTCATTGTCAAAGGACAAACAAATCTTTTGCCAGACTCACAGCTTACCTTCTCTGCAGATGTAGTCGACGGCGTGTTAATTGGTGGTTGGTCGACAACAAGAGTAGAAGCGAATGGTACATTTGAATTAGAACAAGAGCTTCCGTCTGACTTAGAAGGCTTAACGATGTTGGAACTGCACTTTGATGTTGATGATCAAATCGATGAAATTAAGGAGCATTATGGTAGCAACATTAGCGGGCCATTTGTAAGGATAGACCCCGATGCTGATACTGTAGCCAAAAAAGCATCTTATACAACAATAGTGATAATCGATGACTCTGAACAACAGATTACCATTGAAGAGCCTGAATGGACAGCTTCCGACGAACTTGGAGATTCAAACGTTTTAATGGATCCGACTGTGAAAAAACAAGGCGAATACGTTGTTGTAAATCTTACTAGTAATCTAGTAGACGGTACATATGTAAGTGCGAAAGCCGCTATTCCAAACTACATTACAACAGGCTTTAGTGGTTCAGCTTATACAAATCCAGACGGTTCTGCCGTATTGTATATAAAAGATCCGGAGCAAGATAGTCGTATTAAAAATCTAACAGAATATGAAATTGTTCTTACAGTAGATCCAACCCATGGAGATCAAGGTCCACTTGTATTAGAAACCTACGGAGAAACAGGAGAAAACTTAGCAGGGGATTTTGTAAAGCAAGCAGATGATCATAAAGAAATTGAACAACGAATAACCATCCAAGCTGGGTCCTAGTATATTGAATTAATTAGATGAACTGCATGAATCAAGCATGATTATGTTGAATTAATTAGGTGAACTGCATGAATCGAGCATGATTATGTTGAATTATCTAAACGAACTGCATGAATCGAACATCATTTTATTGAATTATTTCTCAATAGTAGGGAAATATGGCCTTATCTATATGAATATTGTCAATAAACCATTGAATACTCACGAATCAACGATAAATAAACAAAAAACAGGGACGAGAAGATTAATCTTCTCGTCCCTGTTGTCTTTCATAAAACGCATAATACCATTTTTCGAATTCATCTATCGGTAGCGGACGGCTATAAAAGTATCCTTGTCCAAACACATTTTGACTCATGAGCATTTCTAATTGTTCCGCTGTTTCAATGCCTTCTACAACAACCTTTGCCTCTAAATTCTTCCCGATTAAAATAATGGTTTCTAGCAAGGAGCGAACGCGCTTATTTTCTAATGCATCATTTAAAAAGGATTGATCGATTTTTAGCTCGTCGATTTCAATGTTTTTAATCATGCTTAAAGAAGAATATCCGACACCGAAATCGTCAATGGAAATCCCTACACCTAACTTACGAAGCTCGAGAATGTTTTTCTTCGCATCCTCATAAAAGAGTAAGGCAGACTCCGTAATTTCAAGTGTCAGTATGCTAGGGCTAACACCCTCCTCAAATATAATTTGCTTTAGATTACGAATGAAATTAGGATTCATTAATTGCTTTGTTGAAATGTTAACGGAAATTGGAAAATAAGACATGCCCTTCTCTTTAAAAACCTTGGAATGACGGCAGGCTTCTTTTAATACCCATTCTCCAATTGGAATAATCATTCCTGTTTCCTCCGCAATTGGAATGAACTCATCAGGTCTTATATTCCCAAAGTCTGTTTGCCAACGTAATAACGCTTCTGCACCGGCTAAACGACCTGAAACAATATCAATTTGCGGCTGGTAGTGCACGGATAACTCATTTCGTTCAATCGCCTTATGAAGTCTCGTTTCGAGCATCAATCGTCGCTTCATTTTTTGGTTTAGTTCATCGTTGTAAAATTGATAATTGTTTTTCCCTCGCTCTTTTGCAAGGTACATCGCGAAATCTGCCTTTTCAATTAAAGCTTCTGCTGTGTCAGCCCCATCTGGATAAAAGCTAATTCCAATACTAGGGGTTGCAAATATCTCAGTCCCGTTTACCGTGTATGGATAATTCATTTCTTTAATAATGCGCTGTGCAATTTCTTCGACTTCTGCTTTACTTGCATTTTCAATTAATACTAAAAATTCATCTCCGCCTTGTCGACTGACTATATCGCCTTTGCGAATACAAGTCTGTAGACGCTTGGCAATTTGCTTTAATAACGTATCTCCAGCATTATGACCTAAAGTATCATTTACACGTTTAAAATTATCAAAATCAATAAACATGATTGCAATAGGGGTTTGATTTTTTTCTGCAACTAGAATAGTAGAGTTTAAATAGATTTGGAACCAATTTCGATTTGGTAGATCCGTTAACGAATCATGATATGCCATTTTATTCATTTTTTCTTCCGCAATCTTTTGGGAGGTTACATCAAATATGACACCGTCAACGCTAACAACTTCTCCTTTTTTATTTACAGTTGGCGTTGCCCGGTCTTCTACCCAACGCACTTCTCCATCCCGAACAATCCGGTACACGCTTTTCGTTCTTTTGCCTGCGCTTTGTTGATTCATTGCATTTTTTAGTATGGATTTATCATCAGGATGAATCACCTTAAACCATACATTTGGATCCTTTTCAAAATCAGCTCTGGATAATCCGAGAATATCCGCATTACCTTTACTAACGGACATCTCTCCATTAATTAGGTTTCTAGTCCAAAAGGTAATATCATTATTGTTAAAAATCTGTTTTATTTTTCCTTCATTTGTTTTTAATTTGCCTGCCATATAACCAATGGTAATGGTAAATATAAATAAAAAAATATTTAAAATGAGTGCAGAAACTAGTTCATCAAAGGTTAGACCAACGATGGTATCTAAACTAACGCCAATACGAAGGAACAATACGACAAATAGTGCTATGATGCCCCCAGCTATTCCTGAGTAATAAGCGATGAAGGATACAGTAATCAGATTTAATACCCAGATTATATTTGTATTAGTAGATGATGTATATTCTAGCCAAACAGATAAGCCGAGAAGAACAACACCAAAAACCCAGACAAAAAGTGGTATTTGAATTTTCCTTTTTAACATTCTTTTCACCCTATATGAGTTAATAAATTTCTTGTCAATTTTTGTCTATATCAGTTTATCATTACATGGCTGGTATTTCTATATTTGTGCGGTTGATAGTAAAAAAAGATTGGGATAAGTGTCTCAAAAATTAGAGAAGTTTATTTCGAAATTTATTTTTCGCTAGAGCGTAATGGGGAGGAATTGTTAAGTAGTTTCACATGTTAAAACGTTATACAACCCGAAAACGGGATCGAATTTTCCGCATTCGGATTGTATAAATTAGGGAGGTGGAGGCGTTTTATAATTTCTGACATCACTAGTTAAAAGTAAACGTTTTACTAGATGAAGTAAACCGGTTCAAGGATTCTTCCTTTACATCAAATCCAATGCCAGGCTTGGTAGGAACCTGGATAAGACCTTGCTCTACAATTACCTCTGGTTGAATAATATCCTCGTACCAATAATTAGATGATCCTGCTGTGTCTCCTGGTAGCGTAAAATTAGATAGAGTTGTTAAAGCGATGTTATGGGCGCGTCCGATGCCAGCTTCTAACATCCCACCACACCAAACATCAACACCCATTTCTTTACAATAGTCATGGATTCTTTTGGCCTCATAAATACCACCAACTCGTCCAATTTTTATATTGATTACTTTACAGCTGCCGAGTTGAATTGCTCTTTTGGCATCGTCCAGAGAGTTAATACTTTCATCTAAACAGATGGGTGTTTCGATCTTCTTTTGTAAAAATGCGTGGTCTACAATATCGTCATGTGCTAATGGTTGCTCGATCATCATTAATTGAAACGCGTCCAATTTTCTCAAATGGTCAACATCCTCTAACGTGTAGGCAGAGTTTGCATCTACCATAATAGGTGTTACTGGGAAATGTTGGCGAACCTCTTTGAGCATTTCGATATCTTGGCCTGGTTTTATTTTTAATTTGATTCGTTTATACCCTGTTGCTAACGCGGCTTCTATTTTGTCTAGTAGTTCCTTAATGGTAGGTTGGAGTCCAATGCTAATGCCTACTTCAATTGTTGTTTTTTCCCCACCAATTGCTTTTGCGAGCGGGATATTTTGTTGTTTTGCGTATAAATCCCATATAGCACCTTCAATAGAGGCCTTTGCCATATTGTTCCGTTTTATTGGCCGGAAAAGCCGAAACACATCATTTGGATGATCAATCTCGCTTTTTTGTAAAATTGGAATGAGAAAATCCTCTAGCATATGCTCCGTCGTTTTGACCGTTTCCTCTGTATACCATGGGGAACGAAAGGCTACAGATTCCCCGTAACCACGATTGCCGTCATGGTCTATTGCTTCTATTACAAAAAACTCTTTCTCTTGCATAACTCCAAAACTTGTCTGAAAAGGATTTTTTAGTCGCATATTTGCTTTATAGAGATTGATCCTTTCTATCGCTATTGACACGGTATTGCCTCCTCATGTTACTGCTTCAACGCTTTTTCAATTGCTTTCGTTAAAATGCGCACTGATGGTGGAATGGCAGCATGGTTAAATGTCATATTTGGATGGTGTAAACCAGGCTGTAAATCACACCCTATTGCTAGCATTGTTGCATTGACGTGGGGCCGTTTGATTGAATAAAAGTGAAAGTCATCCCCGCCTGTTGACGTGATTACATCTGTAAGCATATCTGCTCCAACACACTCTATAATTGCTTCTTTCATGATGTTCGTTGCAGAATCATGAAGTACAGCAGCGGCGACATCCGAGCTTACCTTTAAATCAATTTCAACATCGTGATAGTCTGCTAGCATGGATGCTATTTTTTCAACATGCTTCATTAATTGTTCCATTATATCATTCGTTTGAGCACGTAAGTCTAATGAAAAGGCTGCATTTCCTGGGATGATATTTGCATTTTTACCACCAGCATGAAACGCCGTCATTTTAACGGAATATGGTATTTTCGGGTCTAGGTGAATGTTGTTTATATGTTGAAAAAGCTCGGTCCCAATTAAAATGGCATTTGCATTTAAATGGGGTCTTGCACCATGGGCATCTTCTCCTGTAATTTGTCCTTCTACAAAGCGAACTGCTCCATGACGAATAGCTGGTGCAAAATAGCCATGCTCTAATTCTTGAATTGGTCTTAAGTGCATCCCAAACAAATAATCAACATCGTCCATTATTCCTTTTTCCACAAGTGCTAATGCACCTGTACCTTTCTCCTCAGCAGGTTGGAATAGAAAGCGGATTGTCCCTTCAAAAGGTGGTTTATGTTCCAGGAAATGCCACAATACTCCAATTGCAATGGTCATATGAGCATCATGGCCACACGAATGATTTGCTTGAAATACCCCATCTACTTCTTGCCAAAGGGCATCCATATCTGCACGAAGCGCAACAACTGGTTTACCACTACCGATTTCGATAATAAGTCCAGTGATATCGTCAAACGCTTTAATTCTACAATTTTCCTTTTTAAATAGAGATCGAATGTAGTCGGTTGTATGATGCTCCTTCCAGCTAATCTCTGCATGGTCATGCAAATATTGAAAAACCTCTTCTAAGGATGCTTTCATTGTTAAACTCCTTCCAGAACAGCTTGGACTCTGCCCCAGTTTCTCGTTTTTAAGAAAACACTTTTTTAGTACTATAGCACACAACAAGTTGTCTATGAAAAAATGAAGCCTAATCGCCAAATTCTCCCTTTCATTCCCAGAAATGAGTGTTTTTAATTGTCGGAAATTTTAGTATAATAGAACTATAACATCAGGAATGGAGCGAAAGGAATGAAACGAAAAAAAAGAAAACGTTGGCTATATATTTCAATTGGTCTTATTACTATAGTATGCATCGTTAATGTTGTGGTTAGTTTTTACTTTTATGACTTAGCTGTTGAGCGTAATGTTAAGGATTTTCTCCAAGGGAATGAAGATTTAGAAGTTTCCGCAGAAGCCATGGATACTTTTACGAAAGGGGACTGGCGGGACTGGGTGCGAGAGCAAAACTTTGAAACTTGGAAAATGGAAACCTTTGATGGCTTAACGTTAAAAGGCTATTTTTTAGAGGCAAAGGAGCCTACAGCTAAGACGGTTGTTTTTGCACATGGTTATCTTGGACGAGCGACAGATATGGGGCTATTTGGGCAGCATTATTATGATGAGCTCGGCTATAATATGTTGATCTTTGATATGCGTGGTCATGGAGATAGTGAAGGGGATTACATCGGATTTGGCTGGCATGATCGTATCGATTTAATCGATTGGACGAATAAAGTCATTGAATATTTAGGTCCGGAAACAGAGATTGTCTTACATGGCTTATCTATGGGTGGAGCGACTGTTGCAATGGCAAGTGGTGAGGAGCTTCCTTCGAATGTAAAGGCGATTGTATCCGATAGTCCTTACACTAGTGTTTACGATTTATTTGACTATCAAATGGAGCGCATGTTCCATTTGCCAGATTTCCCAATTTTACCGACGACAAGCCTAGTAACAAAATGGAAGGCTGATTACTCCTTCCAGGAAGCCTCTGCACTTGATCAAGTGAAAAAGGCAGAAGTGCCGATCCTCTACATACATGGAGAAGCAGATACCTTTGTCCCTACCAGAATGTCAAAGAAACTCTTTGAAAATACGAAAAGCGATGCATATTATGTGACCTATCCAGATTCCAATCATGGAGAGTCCGTTGTATTGCACGAAGAAGCGTATTATGAGGAGTTAGATAAATTTTTGAAAAAGTATGTAACTGAATAGGTTAATTAATGAAGAGTAGATTGAGTATAAGAGCTTAGTCTGCTTTTTCTTTGCAATGGGACAAACAGGAATAAGAAAAGGAAAGTCTTATTACTTGGCCCCGACCTCGAATCCGTAACGTATCACTCTTTACGTATCCTCTTGGCGACATTCTTGTCATCATCAACTTTGTCAACAACTCCAAACACAATTCACAAATCCGACAAAAGTTTATTGCAAGAATGTGAAAAGGTGAGCAAAGTTATGTTATTCAGAATCATCCCATGCTATTATCTAGACATAGAAAGGAAAACAAAAACCTTTCAAACTCACATATGTGAAATAGTGAACAAACTTTCAAAAAAACAAAAAATGCTAAAAGGAGTGTTTTACATGTTTAATACATTTATCCGTAACAATAATATCATTGCAGGAGTATTGGCATTCATCCGAATTTATCTTGGCTACACATGGATCACAGGTGGTATTGGCAAACTAACAAGTGGTGGTTTTGATGCAAGTGGATTTATCCAGGGCGCTATTGCTGGTGCAGGTGGGGAGCATCCAGCAGTTCAAGGCTGGTGGGCAGCATTTCTAGAAGCAGTTGCCCTTCCAAATGCAGAAATTTTCAGCTTCCTCGTTATGTGGGGTGAAATTCTAGTAGGTTTAGCACTTATCTTAGGATTATTTACAAACTTTGCAGCATTAATGGCAATTACAATGAATTTTGCATTCCTATTCAGTGGAACAGTTAGCACAAATGGACAAATGATTTTACTAACCATTTTCTTAATCGTTGCAGGCAGCAATGCAGGTAAATACGGTTTAGACCGTTGGGTATTACCATTCCTACGCAACCATAAGATCACTTTTACTAATAGAAAAAAAGGAAACAAAAAGAACGTAGCAGTAGCTTAATAGAAATGCTTTACACCACTGGCAATATATATTTGCCAGTGGTTTATTTTATGCTGTCATTCTTTATAAGCCAATAACTTTAAATACAAAAAATTTACTTGATTCTCACAAGGATAATCCCGCCATCTCTCGAATACTTAAAGAAAGGAGGAAATAGCAATGTCTAATGCATTTACATATAAGGGTGTAGATGGAACTGAAATACATGCCCGAAGTTGGGTTTCTGTCCAAAATCCAAAAGCAATCGTTCAAATTGCACACGGGATGGCGGAGCATATGGGAAGATATGATGCGTTTGCTCAATTTTTAAATGATCAGCAAATTATTGTGTATGGAAACGACCATCGTGGTCACGGAAAAACTGGGGAGGCTGCCAATTCAATAGGTTATTTTGCGGATAAAGATGGATTTGAGACTGTTATGGAGGATTTGTATCAATTGACAACAATCATTCAAGAAAAGCACCCCAATATACCAATCATTCTCTTCGGTCACAGCATGGGTTCCTTCTTATCTAGGCGCTATGTTCAAAAATATGGTGATGTACTGACAGGACTAATTCTATCGGGTACAGGTGGAGATCCAGGTTTTATTGGAAAGGTTGGAAAATACCTAGCAAAGCGAGAAATCAAAAAAGTCGGAGCCCAAACTGCCAGTGAAAAACTAAATAAACTCACCTTTGGTAATTACAATAAAAAGTTTAATCCAGCTCAAACTGATTTTGATTGGTTAACGAGAGATAGAAAAGAAATAGATAACTATATAAATGACCCATTTTGTGGTTTTGTTTGCTCTACTGGTTTTTTCTATGATTTACTAGATGGTCTCGAAGTGATTCATCGCATGGAAAACAGAAAACGTACGCCAATAGACTTGCCTATTTTTCTCATTGCTGGTGATAAAGATCCGGTAGGCAATTACGGAAAAGGCGTGAAAGAGGTTTATAAAGGTTTTCAAAGGATAGGAATAACAGACATTACCTATAAATTATACCCTGGTGCAAGGCACGAAATACTAAATGAGCTCAACCGAGAAGAAGTGATGAAGGATATTTTAGAATGGATACTCATACATATAAATAGGGATTAAAGGAGGATTGCGATGAAGGAATTTATTTCGAAAGCAAGAGAGGAATTGCTGGCTGCAGTAGAAAATCTATCCGATCAACAATTGAACTTCGTTGTTGAAGAGGGCACATGGTCTATTATGCAAGTGTTAGAGCACCTTTATTTAATTGAAAAATCAGTTGCAAAAGGGCTTGCAAAAGAAGTGGAGAAAGAGCATGGTAAACAAACAGAGGAAAAGCCAATTCATTTAACCCCAATCCGGAAAAAAAGAGTGGATGCACCTGCTTTTTCGATACCATCCAATGATTTTGTTCCTCTAATTGCTATGAAAAGGAAGCTAGATGGGTCAAGGGATGCATTGCTACAAGCTATTGCTGGAGTAGATGAAGAAACGCTACAATCTAAATCTATGCCACATATGGTTTTTGGTGATTTGAATCTAAAGCAGTGGGTAGAATTTATTGGTTTTCACGAGCAGAGACATTTGGAGCAGATAAAAGAAGTGAAAGAAAGATTAATAGAATGGAATTAAATAACATATAAAACTTTTAAAAATTCAGAATAGTTTGTTATAATGGATTTATGCGTAACATACCAACTGGTTAGTATTTTAATAACATAAAAATGAAAGCGCTATCATAATTTAGGAGGTTTTGTCGAATGAGTATTGAAACGCTATTTCGTTTAGAAGGGAAGGTCGCGATTGTTACAGGTGGTGGTCGCGGACTAGGGCGACAAATAGCGCTTGCTTATGCGGAGGCTGGGGCAAAGGTAATGGTTTGTTCTCGTAAAATAGATGCCTGTGAAGAAGTAGTAAAGGAAACCGAAGCATTAGGTGGAGAAGGCCTAGCCATTGCGTGTGATGTAACAGATCCAAAGCAAGTGAAAAACGCGGTAGAGAAAACGATGGAGAGGTTTGGAAAAGTTGATATTTTAGTTAATAACAGTGGTGCCTCATGGGGGGCAAAAGTATTGGAGATGCCACTCGAAGCCTGGTATAAAGTAATGAATGTAAATGTAACAGGTACATTCTTAATGTCTCAAGAAGTAGGCAAGCATATGGTAGAACAAAAAAGTGGTAAAATCATCAACATTTCCTCCATTGCTGGTTCAAAAGGTGTAGACCCGCGTGTCATGGACGCAATTGGCTACAATGCAAGTAAAGGCGCTATCAACACCTTTACAAAGGACTTAAGTGCAAAATGGGGGCAGTATAACATAAATGTCAATGCAGTTGCACCAGGGTTTATCCCAACAAAAATGTCGAAGGGAGTGTTGGAGCAAGGAGGCGGAATCGTATCGGAACTCACGCCGTTAAGAAGGTTAGGCCGAGAGGAAGAAATTCGAGGGGTAGCCTTATTTTTAGCGTCTGAAGCTTCTAGTTACATAACAGGTGCGATTATTCCAGTTGATGGTGGAATGAGTGCAAGTTAAATAAGAAAGGGGAATTTATATGGAGAAGGTTTGGGAAAAGCATTACCCAGCACATATTAAAAAGGATTTAGAGATTCCAAGCATGACCGTGTATGATATGTTAGCACAAAGCATTGGACAATTTGGTGATAAAAAGGCAATTCATTTTTATGGTCATGAATTTACGTATGTAGAATTAGGAAAACAAGTTGGTGCATTCGCATCGGTACTGCAAGACAACGGTTTGAAAAAAGGGGATCGAGTTGCAATTATGCTTCCGAACTGTCCTCAATATGTAGCTAGCTACTACGGAATATTACAAGCAGGAGGTACAGTTACGCAAGTGAATCCGATGCTAGTGGGTGGTGAACTGGAGCATATATTAAACGATTCTGGTGCAGAAACCATTGTAATCTATAAGGCATTACTACCTGTATTAAATCAAATTTTGGATAATACGTCCGTAAAGCAGGTTATTCAAGTAAGTCTTGGAGAACAACCTGGGGAAGATAATTTAGCTATCGAATTTACCGATTATGTAAAGCAAGCAACAAAGCCTCCAACACCAGTAGAAATTAATCCAAAAGAAGATATTGCGGTTCTTCAATATACGGGTGGAACTACTGGGCGCTCGAAAGGAGCAATGTTGACCCATCGAAATATTGTTGCCAACACACTTCAAGCCTACGAGTTTTTTTCCGATGAAATTGAATTTGGTCAAGAAAAGTATCTCACAGTAATTCCTCTCTTCCATGTGTTTGGCATGACAGCAGGCATGAACCTATCCATATATACAGGCTCCATGAATATTTTACTTCCAAAATTCGACTTAGAAGAAGTTCTACAAACGATTAAACGTTTACAACCGACCTCCTTCCCAGGTGTGCCAACCATGTATGTGGCCATTAATGCTCATCCGAAAGCAGAGGAATATGGCATTGATAGTATTCGCATTTGTAATAGTGGAAGTGCACCAATGCCTGGGGAGTTAATGCGTTCCTTTGAAGAAAAGACAGGGGCGACCATTTTAGAAGGATATGGTCTATCCGAGGCTTCTCCAATTACGCACTGTAATCCAGCTTTTGCAGAGAGGAAACCAGGCAGTATTGGTATTGGTTTTCCTTCCACGGAATATAAAGTGGTGGATCTTGCGGATGGCTCAAAAGAAGTGCCACCAGGAGAAATTGGAGAACTGATTATTCGTGGGCCACAAGTGATGAAGGGATATTGGAACATGCCAGATGAAACGATGAATACGTTACGGGATGGTTGGCTGTTTACTGGTGATATCGCCCGTATGGACGAAGAGGGATACGTCTACATCGTCGATCGCAAAAAAGACTTGATCATAGCAAGTGGTTACAATGTCTACCCAAGCGATGTAGAGGAAGTATTGTACACACACCCATCTGTTCTGGAAGCAGTGGTGGTTGGGGTGCCGGATGAATACCGTGGGGAAACGGTTAAAGCTGTACTTGTATTAAAAGATGGGACCACGGCGACAGAGGAGGAAATCATTACCTATTGTCGTGAGAAGATGGCTGCCTACAAAGTACCTCGTCAAGTGGAATTTCGAACAGAATTACCAAAAACGAATGTCGGGAAAATTTTACGTCGGAAAGTAAGAGAAGAGCTAGTATAAAGGAAAAGTGTGGGAGGAGTAGATGAAGGAGCAAATCATTGCAACATGTACCCAGCTTTTCGAGCAAAAAGGGTTTCGGGAGACGTCGATTCAAGAAATTGTCGAGGAATTAGGTGTAACGAAAGGCACGTTTTATTATTACTTTTCTAGTAAAGAGCAAGTACTAATGATGATTCACACGAAATACATTGATCACTTATTGCTGCAGCAAGCTGAAATTATGCAAAATAAACAGTTAACCAATAAAGATAAGCTTCGTGCCTTAATTCGTATGCTATTCATGAATATTATTCCGAATGGAGATCAAGCCCGTGTGTTCTTTCGGGAGTTCCGCCATTTAAAGGATGAGCATATGAAAGAAGTCCGTGCAAAGCGAAATCAAGTTCGTCATGCTTTTGAAAACGTGTTGCGAGAAGGAATGGACAGTGGTGCATTCAAAAAAGATTTAGAGCCGGACATCATAAGCTTAGGCATATTAGGAGCGTGTAATTGGAGCTATCAATGGTTTCAGCCCGGTGGGAAATATTTAGATACTGAAATCGCCGATATGTTCATAAACATGATTTATACCGGAATTGAACAGGAAGCAAATAAGGGAGGATGACTACCTCCCTATTTGCGATACTTTTGCATAAGGGGGAGAAGGTATGGGAATCAAAAAAGTGGCTGTTATTGGAGCAGGATCCATGGGGCACCAAATTGCAATGCTATCAGCCTTGAATGGTTTTCAAACAACATTACAAGATATAAACGAGCATGCATTAAAGAAAGCAAAGGATCAGCTAGAGAAAAGAATGCAGGAGTGGGTAGACAAAAACAAACTCACGCAGGAACAGAAGGATGTGGCTTTTCGAAATTTGTACGTCACTACAAGTATGGAGGAAGCAGCTGTTGACGCAGATTTAGTGATAGAGGCAGTGGTGGAAAAACTAGAAATTAAACAAGAAGTGTTTCAACAGCTAGATCAATTTGCACCAAAAAAGACAATTTTAGCGACCAACAGCTCCACGATTGTAAGCTCAAAGCTAGCTGAGGTAACGAGTCGTCCAGATAAAGTATGCAATATGCATTATTTCTTTCCACCTCTTGTCATGGATTGTATTGAGGTTGTGCGCAATGAAAAGACTTCAGATGAAACGATTGCAGCTGTTATGGAATATTGTAACAACATCGGTCGTTATCCAGTTTTAATGGAAAAAGAAATATACGGCTTTATCGCAAACCGTTTATTGTTTGCTATTTCCAATGAAGCCATTCGATTGTATGAACAAGGCTATGCCGATTTTAAAGATATCGATATGGTTGCGAAAAAAGCATTAGCCCATCCACTTGGACCATTTGAAATTATGGACTTATCCGGTATTGATGTTGGGTATTATGCCAATCTAGAACTCTATAAAGAAACAGGCGACCCGAAGGATAAGCCGGCAAAATCACTACAGGAAAAGGTGAAGGAAGGTCATCTCGGTCGAAAAACCGGAAAAGGCTGGTATGACTACAGCAAAAAAGGGGTGGAGACGAGTTGAAGCATGAAATAAAGGTGAAAGTTCGTGCATGTGAAACAGACGGATTAGGGCATGTAAGTAACATTAGTTATTTTATTTACTTGGAAGAAGCCCGTGTTGAATTTTTTCGTGAGCTTGGAATGCCGTTAAATATGGAGGAGTGGGATTTTATTCTCGCTTCTACCTCCTGTGACTTTAAGCAACAAGCTTATTTTGATGAAGTACTTACAATTCAAACATCCGTTTGGAAAATCGGAAACTCAAGCTTTCATATAGAACATCAAGTCCAAAACGAGCGAGGACTTATTGCTACTGGAAAGGCAGTCGTTGTACATTTTGATTTTCAAAAGCAATGCCCAACTGTAATACCAGATGACATGAGATGGAAACTAGAACAATATTATACTTCGAATGAATGGAAGGAGGAAAGAGCGTGACCGCAAGCGAAATAAAAGATACGATACCTGTCCGTACTGGTGAAGAGCTAAATGTGGAGCGCCTTAGTGCTTACATACGAAATAAGATTACAGATGTTCCAGCTGAAGACCTTTTCGTTGAGCAATTCCCTTCAGGCCATTCGAATTTAACGTATTTATTAAAAATAGGAGACTGGGAAGCGGTTTTGAGAAGACCACCACTTGGCCCAGTAGCTGCTAAAGCTCATGACATGAAGCGAGAATCTGCTATTTTACAAGCCATTCACGCAAAATTTCCTCTCGCACCAAAACCATATGTTTACGAAGAAGACGAATCGATTATAGGCTCAGCGTTTTTCCTTATGGAAAGAAGAAAAGGAGTTGTCTTTGATTCGGAATATCCAGGGGAAGTTGCGGCAACGAAAGAGAATGGTCGTATCATTTCCGATACGATGGTAAAAACACTAGTAGACCTACATCAGATTGACTACTCGAAAACAGACCTTGTAAACATGACGAAGCCAGAAGGATTTATGGAGCGTCAAGTCCAGAGTTGGATAAAGCGATATGAGAAGGTCAAAACCGATGAGGTACCACAATTTGCACAACTGAAAAAATGGCTGCTTCATCACATACCTGTCAATTCTGAATCCTCTATTATCCATTACGATTATAAATGCAACAATGCGATGTTCAATCCAAATGATCTAACCGAAATGACAGGATTATTTGACTGGGAAATGACGACAGTAGGAGATCCATTAGCTGACTTAGGTGTAACCCTTAGCTATTGGGTTGAGGATTCGGATCCGGACTTTTTTAAGCAAGCCTTTGGAAAACCGCCAATAACGACAAAAAGTGGATTTTATTCACGGAGGGAATTTGCTCAGAAATACGCAGAATATACAGGTAGAGATTTATCAAACCTATCCTATTATGTTACGTTTGCATACTTTAAATTAGCTGTTATTGTGCAACAAATTTATTTCCGATATAAAAATGGTCAAACAAAAGATAAACGATTTGCACAGTTTCATATGGCCACTGCAATACTAATTTCCTATGCCAACGAAAT
The DNA here is from genome assembly GCF_900240405.1 of Salirhabdus sp. Marseille-P4669. Classification (GTDB taxonomy): domain Bacteria; phylum Bacillota; class Bacilli; order Bacillales; family Alkalibacillaceae; genus OEQK01. Next base: position 33,791 of record NZ_OEQK01000008.1, on the reverse strand, counting down.
TGCCAAAAAAGGAATGTAAAGGACGAGAAATTTGAGAAAAATTAATGTCATTTTGAAAAAAGAAGATCTCAATCCGAACAAATTAACAGGGAAGCATGCTATCGTTTTTGATGTGTTAATGGCAACCTCCTTTATCACCTTTTTGTTAGCTGAGGGCGCAACGGAAGTGTATCCGGTTTTGAATGAACGAGAAGCGCTTCGAAAGGCAAAGGAATATCCGAGACGAGACTATCGACTTGTAGGGGAAAGCCAAGGCTTACCGATAAAGGACTTTCTTATTCCAAGTCCAACTTTAGTGCGTCCATTAGTTTGGGATAAACCATTCATACTATCCACAACAAATGGAACGGTCGCCCTACGAAAATGCCATAAAGCGAAGCGAATTTATGCTTCGTCTCTATTAAATAACAAAGCAGTTGCGCATTCTATAATTTCGTCTAAAGAAGATATAATTATCGTCTGTGCTGGTTCCTCTGGGCGGTTTAATTTAGAAGACTATATAGGAGCAGGTCATCTCATTCATCACTTCATGAATCTTGATGCATTCGAATTAACCGATTCTGCACGGGGAGCAATGTATTTGTATGAAAGCAAGCGCAAGGACATCCTACCACTTTTGAAGGAGACCTCTGTTGGAAAATCTCTCATCCAGCACGGACTCATTAAAGATGTAGAATATGTAGCAGCAACAGACCAAGAAAATGTAGTACCAATATTACAACCAAATGGCTCGATTGTGAGTGCCTGTCACTCCCCGAATTTTGTCGAATGAAAATGGATAGGATGCTAGAGAGATTGACATCAAAGCAGCCTAAATCATCTAACGATTTAGGCTTCCTATTTTTTAACTGAAAAATAAGTAGGTTAAGGAGAAGAATTGTGATCAAACAGCAAATCCTTATTAAAAACTACCATCCTGATTTTGCGGAAGAAACAGTGACCATGTGGCGTACTAGTAAAGAACGAGCCATAGGACAAAAGGAAAAGCATCGATTCGAGGACCATGTCTATTTTCTAAATTGGATATTACCAAAGTATTACAAGGTTGAATTGGCATTTATTCACGATAAAGTCGTCGGAATGATTGCTTATAGTAAAAAAGAAATTAGCCAGCTTTATGTGCATGTTGATTACCAACGAAAAGGAATCGGGGAAACGTTACTCCAAAGAGCCAAGCAGTATTCGAGTGGAAGATTGAGGTTATATACCTTTGATGTAAACAAAAAGGCGCAAAAATTCTATCAAAAGCATGGTTTTCAAATTGTTGGTAAAGGCCATGAAAATGAAGAAAGGTTACTAGATTTAATACTAGAATGGAATCGAGAGCACAAATAAATTCAAGGAGGCAGTTGGATGACAAGTACAGTTTCCGTAAAAGGTGGAGCTTTTTTAATCGAGCAAATATCGGAAAACCAAGCGTTTTTTCCAGAGGATTTTACCGATGAACATAAAATGATTCAAAAGACAGCGGAACAATTTGTGCAGAAAGAAGTAGTACATAAGCGTAACGAAATAGAACATCACGGGTATGAGGTTGTTGCGACTTTGATGAAAAAGGCTGGTGAGCTTGGTTTACTTGCACATAGTATTCCAGAAGCCTATGGCGGGCTTGGGCTTGACAAGGTAAGCAAGGGAATTGTTGGGGAAGCAGTGGGGAGGACTGGTAGCTATGGAGTTGCACATTCCAATCATACTTGTATTGCGACTCTGCCGATTACCTATTATGGAACGCCTGAGCAAAAGCAAAAATATTTGCCAAAGCTAGCAAGTGGCGAATATATCGGTGCATACTGCTTAACCGAGCCAGATGCAGGTTCAGATGCCATGGCCGGAAAAACAACTGCAGCCTTAAATGAATCGGGAACTCATTATCTATTAAACGGTACAAAAATTTATATTACGAATGCTTCTTTTTCGGACACGTTTATTGTGTATGCAAAGGTGAATGGGGAACATTTTACCGCATTTATTGTGGAGAAAGGTTTTCCAGGGCTATCACTTGGTCCAGAAGAGAAGAAAATGGGGATTAAAGGCTCCTCTACACGATCGGTTATTTTGGAAAATTGTGAGGTTCCGGTAGAGAATGTGCTCGGTGAAATTGGCAAAGGTCATATTATTGCCTTTACTGTTTTAAATTTAGGAAGATTCAACTTAGGGTCTGCTTGTACAGGTGGAGCAAAGCAAGCCCTATCCTTAACGTTGAACCACATTTCAGAAAGAAAACAATTCGGAAAAACTCTATCTGAATTTGGTTTAACGAAGGAAAAAATAGCACGAATGAAGGCCCGTATATATGCTGCGGAATCGTTGCAATATCGAACAGCATATTTGATTGAAGAGGCGTTAAAAGGACTAGATGAGGAAAGGGATTGGGAAAAGGTTCGTACAGGAATGTCTGAATATGCAATGGAGTGCGCAATTTGTAAAGTGTATGGATCCGAAACATTAGGATATGTAGCTGATGAAGGACTTCAACTTCATGGCGGAGCAGGGTTTATTAGCGAATATCCTATTGAACAAGTGTATCGGGATTCCCGGATCAATCGTATTTTCGAGGGGACGAATGAGATTAATCGTCTCTTGCTAACCGGACAATTTTTGAAAAAATCCCTAAAAGGAGAGCTACCTTACGAGCGTGCTGTTGAGCAGGCATTTCATCGATTACAAAATACAAATCGTACTAGGGACAGGGAGTTAACAATAATAGAAGATATTCGTTCTATCTATTTAGTATTGACAGAGTATGCTCGTAGAAAATTTGGCATGGAAATGGGGAATGAGCAAGAGGTGCTAGTGAAGCTTGCCAATATAGCCATTGATTTATATGCTGCAGAGTCTGTTGTATTAAGGAATCGAAAGCAAGTGAACAAGGAAAAAGGCGCGTTATTAATGGAAACATTATTGGAGGATACGTTAAATCAGGTTCTTGTAAATGCTAAATTTTTAATGGATGCGCTCATTGCAAAGGATGACCCGATGAGGAATCAAATTTTTAGTGTTTTATTATCCTATTCGTTTTCAGAAGCGGTTCAGCGTAATCGAAAAATAGCGGAAACCGTTTGACTATATCGGAATGAAGATGCCTAAATCAAGATTTATGGTTTAGGTATTTTTTTATATGGAGAAAATAGTCGAAATAAACCTGAATTTTTTAAAAATAGGATGAATGGGATTAGGAACAACGTTATAATAGGGAAAAGAAACGAGGGAAGGGATATTATGCGAACAGATTATCATGTACATATGATTGAAACAGGAGAATTCTCAATCGACTATCTACAGAAATATATTCAAAAAGCCAGAGAAGAAGGCATTGAAGAGCTTGGAATATCTGAGCATGCTTATATGTTCTATGAAACAAAGAACATTATATCCAACCCATGGATTGAAAATAGACGAGTGCTCCATTTTCAAGATTATTGGAACATGTTTAAAGAAGCGAAAAAAGCAGGATTACAGGTGAAGATGGGAATTGAGATGGACTATACACCTGGAAAGCATTCGGAAATGGAAGCGTTTATTAAATCGTATCCTTTTGACTACGTTATTGGTTCGGTACATTGGATTGGAGATTGGGGAATTGATCTTGCCATCCATCGGAAAGAATATGAAAAACGTGATATATATGAGGCATACGAGCAATATTTTGACCAGATTGTAACGCTTGCTGAGTCCAAATTATTTAGCTTTGTAGGCCATATTGATTTAATTAAAATCTTCAACTATAAACCAGATGATCAACATTTTGTGGAACAACAATACGATCGTGCAGTAGAAGCGCTTTCGAAGTCAGGCACATGTATCGAAATTAGTACGGCAGGATTACGAAAGCCTGTTGGGGAGATTTATCCAGACCCTATTTTACTCCAAAAATGCTATGAGGCAAATGTGGGGATTGTATTAAGCTCGGATGCCCATGCCCCGAAGCACGTTGGTTTTCAATATGATCAGAGCATTGCGCTAGCAAAGTCTGTAGGATATAAAGAAGTGCACGTTTTTTCAAGTGGAAATAGGATGAGTTATCCTTTAGGGTGAACCTATTTAGGAATCGGTAGCTTTACATTACTAATGGATTCATAAAATAGAAACCCCAGTTTCATACGTAAACTGGGGTTTCCTTTTTACAATTCTATCGGGATAACCTGGTAAATATCCGCAAGAGCTTTCAATTCTTTCAAAACATTTTCTTCCACAGGACGGTCAACGGTTAGCATCATAATCGCATCTCCACCTACATCAGAACGACCTACCTGCATCGTAGCAATATTTACGTCAAATTGGGCAAGCAAGCTTCCTACGCGACCAATCGCACCAGGTTGGTCTTTGTGCCGAATTAAGATTAAATTTCCAGATGGTATTACATCAATACTATAGGAATCAACTTTTACAATCCGGGTTCCCAATCCATTTAACTGTGTACCAGCAACGGTAGCGGATCCAGTTTTCGTCTTAATTTCTACTGTTACCAGATTTGTAAAGCCTTTGCTAGAGGATGTTTTTTGCTCATTTACTGTTATCCCTTTTTTATTCGCAAAATAAGGCGCATTGACATCGTTGACATGATCACCTAAATGAAGCTTTAGCAGCCCTTTTACCGTGTTGCGCGTTAAAGGAGAAACATCCCATTTGTTAAGCTCTCCTGCGAAATAAACGGTAACTTCTTCAATTGGATCCTTCACTAGGTTGGCAACGAAGCTTCCAAGCTTTTCGGATAGATTAAAATAAGGTCGAATTCGATTCATAATTTCTGCTGGTAAAGATGGAAGGTTCACTGGATTTTTGGCAGGCCCTCCATTTAGGATAGTCAGCACATCAAGACTGACATCAATCGCAACATTTTCCTGTGCTTCGATAGTGCTCGCACCAAGATGGGGAGTTGCAATTACTTCCGGTAATTCGAGTAAGGAAAAGTTTTGGATTGGCTCTTCTTCAAACACATCCAATGCAGCACCTGCTACTTTTTTATGAACAATTGCTTGGAACAAAGCGTCTTCATCAATAATTCCACCACGGGCACAATTAATAATCTGTACACCTGGCTTCATTTGATCAAAAGCTGCTTTATTAATAATATGCTTTGTCGCTTTTAATAACGGTGTGTGAACAGTAATGAAGTCGGATTGCTGTAATACTTCTTCTAAAGTGGCGTATTGAATCCCCATTTTCTCGGCTTTTTCCTCAGTTAAAAAGGGGTCATATGCTAATACTTTTAAACGTTGCCCTTTAGCACGATAAGCTACCTCTGCTCCAATTCTACCTAGACCAACGATTCCTAATGTTTTTCCTTTTAACTCTACACCTACATATGATTTTCGATCCCATTTTTGCTGCTTCAAAGAATAATAGGCTTGAGGGATTTTCCGAGCTAAAGACATTAACATCGCCATGGTATGTTCAGCAGCAGAATTTGTATTTCCATCCGGAGCATTGACAACAAGAACGCCGTGTTCTGTTGCGGCATCTAGGTCGATATTATCCACACCAACACCAGCACGCCCTACCACCTTTAACTTTTTCCCTTTTTCCAAAACGGCTCTAGTTACTTGCGTTTGGCTTCGAACGAGTAGTGCATCGTATTCCCCAATTTCTTGAAGCAGTGCTTCCTCTGTTAAATTCGTTTTTACAGTAATCTGGACGTTTTCTGCTTGTTTAAGTGGGGCTATTCCTTCCTCACTTAAGGAATCGCTAATGAATATGTTAAAAGTCATTTTCATCCTTCTTTCCAATTGATTTGATGTAAACAGCCTGAGCAGCAGCTGTTCCTGTACCAAGCTCCACATTCTTGCCAATTTTCTTTAGCCCCACTTCTAGTAAACTAATGGTTTGTAGGACATCAGCAGGGGAGCAGTAGCCCATATGACCAATTCGAAATATTTTTCCTTTTAAATGATTTTGGCCACCTGCAAGTGTTAAACCAAATTCTTCTTTCACAACATTGCGTAATTGTTCTGGATCAAAGTCAGTTGGTTGAATCGATGTGATGGTAGGAGATGCGTCATCATCTGCTGTGAGCAATGGGATATGTAGCGCCTTCATTGCTGCTCTCGTCATATCGCGCATCAATACATGACGACGGTATACCTCCAGTAATGTTTCTTCTTCAAGCAGGTGCAACACTTGCTTCAAACCGAATAGTAAACTAATTGCTGGAGTGTATGGTGTTGCATTTTCTTGGAGCTTCTCTTCATAGGTTTGTAAATTGAAATAGAATCGAGCTTGTGGATTCGTGCGCATGACCTTCTTTGCTCGTTCACTGGCTGCAACAAACGTGAGCCCTGGTGGTAGCATCATGGCTTTTTGGGAACCCGTAACAAGGACATCAATGCCCCAGTCATCCATCCTAGTCTCTACACCACCGACACAGGACACCCCATCTACTACAAGTAATGCCCCAGAAACCTTATGGACCATTTCTGCGATAGCTTGAACAGGATTTAATACACCGGTAGACGTTTCGCAATACGTGAGGAAGACGGTCTGAATGGATGGATTTTGTTCAAGGTACGTTTTTACCTGCTCCGGATTAACGGCATCTCCCCAGTTTATTTCAAGTGTATGAACATTTCTTCCGTAGGCATTACATATTTTTGCAAATCTGTCGCCAAAGGAACCTGTTACGATAACAAGGACATCATCATTTTCTTTTGTTATATTGACAACAGCTGCCTCCAAACCAGCAGTCCCGCTTCCAGATAGGATATTTACTTGTTGTTTTGTTCCGAAGATGTTTTTCAGTTTCGGTGTAATCTGTGCAAGTAATTCCTTTGTCTCTTGACCTCGGTGACCAATCATCGGCTGTGTCATCGCACGCTCTACACTAGGCGGTATAGGCGTCGGACCAGGTATTCGTAAAAAGTGTTGATCTTTTAACATCGCACTACTCCTCTCTTTTTTTGAACCATTTCCAAAAAGATAACAAAAAAACCCATTCATCCCTTAGGTATAAGGGGCGAAAAGGTTTATTTACGCGGTACCACCCTTTTTTGCTGTAACTGTATTTCAATTAGAAACAGCCTTCATTGTACGGCTTGCAATGCATAACGGGCATGCTCCGAGTAGACCTACTCACATTCAATCTACCTGCTCCAAAGTGGAATACATCGTACGAAACGCTGATTTACACCAACCATCAGCTCTCTTTCGATTCAGAAACGATATACTTGTCTTCTTCACCGCATTTATGTATTAAAGGATATATTTTTTATAATCTTAGCAGAATCTTCAAATAAGTCAATGAGTTTTTGGAAAAATTTAAGTTTAGTGGAGGATCGGGTTTTTGGGTGCCTGGCACCACCCGAATTTTGTCGAAATACAAAAAATGCACCTGAGCCGAATCATAGGCTCAGGTACATGATACAGCGAGGCAATTAATGTTCTGGCTCGAACGTTTTACAATCTGTTTCTTCCTGGTTGGAAGCTTTTTCGCCATGGTGGCTTACTACATATATGGCATCGGCAGAACAACGATTGCCTTCAGACCAATATTTGCAGTTTCTCACTTCACATAAAACATCTTGAGCCAAAGTCAACACCCCCTGTACCTATTAGGAAGCCCAAAAGTAGTAGGAAACATGCAAAAATGAAAGCAAAAAATGTGAACCAATAATGGGTGATAATAGAAATATAAATGAAATGTTTAATTTTATTGTTTTTAGTTAAAATGATGAAAGAGATGAATTTTTTCGACAATAAAATATGCAGGTGACTATAGCATGCTGCAACAGGCGAAAAGACCTGCAAGACAAGCATTCAATAGGATCCAAAAAAGGCTGCACATTTACAAAAATTAAACATAAATTAATAAAAGTTAAAATTTCCTGTTGAAATCTTAAAAAACGGTTGATATAATTAAAAACATCTTAACAAAGAAGTAAACAAACTATAGTAATTGCGGGTGTAGTTTAATGGTAAAACCTCAGCCTTCCAAGCTGATGTCGTGGGTTCGATTCCCATCACCCGCTCCATAAATTTAACTACGTTACCAACGCAGTGTTTCGTCTGGATTGCCACGAAGCATTGCGTTTTTTAATATGTACATTTTACAAAATTCGACAAAATTCGGGGAGTGACAGGCACCCATGCAAACCACTTTACGACGGATTGATGGAAAAGGGTATAAAGCTTACAAGGAATTACAGCATACGGAAGTGCATTTTCCAAAATACAAACTAATAATAGATTATGTCCAAGGGGATCCATTCGCATCACCATCCAAAATTCGCATAATTGTGCCGAATAGTAAGTTTCGTATGAAATACGAATGGCTAACTTCAAAATCAAGGAAAATCTATGTGGAAGACTGCTTAACAAGACAAATTGCAAAAGCAATAAAGCGCACTACTTCTAACATAAGGGGCTCTGGAAAAAGTGGACTTGTGCTAATCGATGAGCCAGGTCAAGAAATACTGGAAAGAACAGCTGTAACAATAACGGAAACGGAAACCATAATCTGTCTATCCATAGGTTTACCAGCAAATGGTCGCCGAATAAATGGCAAAGAAGCAGAAAAGCTATTTTGTACGATCATTCCAGATGTGATGGAAAAATCCATCTTCACAGTTGAAGAAAAAACCATCCAACAAGTCATGCACTTAGCTGATCAACATGATGCCATACGTGCGGAAATGTTTGCGAATGGTTGGGTGAGTTTTATCGCGGATGGATCGATTTTACCACGGGAAAGTGGAGTAAGTGATCGTCCGTTAAAGAATGCCATTCGGTTTAAAAGCCCCATTGAAAACCGAGTTACCTTTTCCATCCCACATCGCGATGAACCGTTGTCTGGTATGGCGATTCCAAAAGGTATTACGTTAATTGTTGGGGGAGGGTACCATGGAAAGAGTACCCTCTTGAACGCGATAGAGCGAGGCGTGTATCCTCATATTGATGGTGATGGAAGAGAGTATGTACTTACCGACCCAAATGCTGTGAAAATTCGAGCAGAGGACGGACGTTCCATCACATCAGTGAACATATCCCCTTTTATTAACAATTTACCATATGGGGCAGATACGGAACGATTTAGCACGGAGAATGCTAGTGGCAGCACTTCTCAGGCGGCTAATGTGGTGGAAGCATTAGAGGCTGGTGCAACAACGTTACTTATGGATGAGGACACAAGTGCAACCAATTTTATGATTCGAGACCATCGGATGCAGGAGCTTGTCGTGCAAGAAAAAGAACCGATTACCCCATTTATTGATAAAATAGCATACCTAAGAGATGAGCGAGACGTATCTACCATTTTAGTAATGGGTGGTTCTGGTGACTATTTTGATGTTTGTGATTGTTGTATTATGTTAGATGAGTACGTACCTTTTAATGTTACGGAAAAGGTAAAAAACATCGTTGCGAAATACCCAATGTCTCGCAATAATACAGCAGAATCCTTTGGTAAGGTTACAGATAGAATCTTTTTACCAAATACAATAGATACACGAAAAGGAAACAAACAGAAAGTGCAGACTAAGGGCCTTCATTCCATCATCATGGGGCGAACGACCATTGACCTTTCCCAAGTAGAGCAGTTAGTAGATCCATCTCAAACTCGCATGATTGCAGAGATCCTTCATTATGTAGACCGCCAAGGCTGGTTAAAAAGGAACATTTGTTTAAAAGAATTGCTCGCACAAATTGAAAATCAAATCGAGAAGCATGGTCTTGCATCTTTTTCCAAAAATCCAACTGAACATCCGGGAGAACTAGCGAGACCACGAAAATTTGAAATAGCAGCAACCTTAAATCGTATACGTCATGCGAAAATAAAATAAACGGAAAGGAGGGAGATGCAATGTTTCAAGTGTTAAAAGAAGAAGTGATTCACCATAGTAAAGAAATTGGAATTGATAAAATTGGTTTTGCCTCTGTCGATGTATTTTCTACCTTGAAGGAAAGGTTAAGAACGCAACAAGCGTTAGGCTTCCAATCTGGATTTGAAAAAGGAAATCCTGAAGAAAGAACAACTCCGAAGCTACTATTTGACGAGGCACAGTCGATCATTTCCATTGCGTTAGCATATCCCTCCAAAATGGAAAATGCACCTAGAAGTACGAAAGGGGAGCGCCGAGGTCAATTTTGTCGTGCTTCCTGGGGGAAGGATTATCACCATATCCTCCGGGAGAAGCTAGAGAAACTGGGAGAATTTTTAAAACAAAAGCATCCGGATGCAAAATACAAAATAATGGTAGATACAGGTGAGCTTTCCGATCGTGCAGTAGCAGAGAGAGCGGGTATTGGCTATAGCGGGAAAAACTGTTCGATTATTACACCAGAATTTGGCTCCTACGTCTACTTAGGTGAAATGATTACGAATATTCCTTTTGAGCCGGATACACCACTGGAAGAGGATTGCGGAGATTGTACACTTTGTATTGATATTTGTCCTACGGGTGCGTTGGTGCAAGGTGGTCAATTAAATGCCCAAAAATGTATTGCGTTCCTTACCCAGACAAAGGATTTCCTGCCAGAGCATTTTCGTAATGAAATTGGAAATCGTTTGTACGGTTGTGATACGTGTCAGGTAGTTTGTCCGAAAAATAAAGGGAAGAACTTTCACCTGCATGATGAGATGGAACCAGACCCGGAAATTGCAAAACCAAAGCTTCGCCCACTCTTAAAAATGTCCAATCGAGAATTCAAAGAGAAATTCGGATTTGTTTCTGGTTCCTGGAGAGGGAAAAAGCCGATTCAACGAAATGCTATTCTTGCACTTGGAAATTACCGTGATGAAACTGCAGTGGAGGATCTAATCGATGTTATGCAACATGATCCTCGCCCAGTAATTCGCGGAACCGCCGCATGGGCATTAGGTAAAATCGGAACAAGAGAAAGCGAAGATGCGATCATAAAAGCAATGGAAAAAGAAAAGGATGAGCAAGTGTTAGCTGAAATGAAAAAAGGGCTAGCATTATTACCCAAAGTGTAAGGCAGTCGTGATATCGGCTGCTTTTTTAATCTGCTAAATATGGTAAGAAGAAAAAGGAGATAGGTAAATGTTGTCGAATATTGTTACGGTATAAAACAACAAATGAGGGAGTATGCGTATGGATAAGATAAAAAGTATTTCGATTCCGGTAAATAGTAGAGTAATCGTAATTTCGGATATACATGGGGAAATTAATCTTTTCCAAAATCTTTTACATAAAGTAGAGTTCTGTGCGGATGACTATCTAATTATTAATGGGGACCTTTGTGAAAAAGGAAGCAATAGTAAAGAGGTCGTACAGTACGTAATGGAACTGTCTCAAAATAATCCAAATGTACATGTGTTAGAAGGTAATTGTGATACGTTGGTAGAGGATCTTCTCGATGAAAATCCAAAGCTAATAGACTATCTTCTTGCAAGAAAGCATGCTCTTATTAATGAATGGCTTGATGAAATAGGATTTTCTATTGGGGAACAGACAAAAGTGCAAGAAATAAAAGAGCTCGTAATGGAAAAATACAATCAAGAAATTCAATGGCTTTACCATTTACCAACCGTCATTGAAACGGATAAGTATCTATTTGTTCATGCAGGACTAGAGAATTGTGAAAATTGGAAGGAAACAGATCGTCTAAATGCCATTTCTATGCCGTCCTTTTTAGAAAAGGAACACCATGCGGATAAATTTGTTATCGTAGGTCATTGGCCAGTAGTCAATTATAAGTCAGATATCCCTACAAACAATCCAATTATAGATAAAAAGAAAAAAATAATAGCAATAGATGGTGGGAATGTTATTAAATCAACCGGACAGCTAAATGCGTTCATTATTCAAACTGCGGATGGTGAGGATTCTTTTTCGCATATGTTTGTGGACCATTTTCCAACCTGTAAAGTGTTGAAAGATTTTCAAGCAAACGACGTGATGGCGAAGGGGGCCATTCAATATCCACATTATGATATTCTCCCTCTTCAACGTGGTGAGCATTTTACGATTTGTCGCCAGATTGAGACGAACCAACAACTCTATGTAAAAAATGAATACATAATAAAACAGGATGAAGATAGGTTTACAGTAAAGGCCGATGTGTCTTGTGCTCAAATAAGCGTACGCAAAGGTGATCGGATTTCATTAGTTGATCCAAACTGCTCCGGATATGCATTAATAAAGAAAGATGGGAAACTTGGCTGGGTGTTAAAAGAGACCATAATGTAAGACGAAATACACTCTCTTGTTATTTTCTGGGAAATAGAATAAGCCAGCCTATATTTTATTGAAATAATGAATCTACTTTACTAAAATGAAAATAGTCTTCGTAAGAACCTATTACGTAAACTTCTCTTTTTAATTAGCTCTAAATCGTTTATAATAATCAGATAATAGTTTATCGTAATCTATCTATTATTTTGTAACTCTATGATATGATTATATAGGATACAGAAAAGGTGTGTGACACGTTTTGGGTATAACACCTACATCTTTTCTGCAAATTTTATGGGAAAAGGTTGGTTAAAATGAGCAACAGAGAGACGAAAACAGACGTCATTTTAATTGGTGCAGGGATCATGAGTGCAACTTTAGGGACACTGTTGAAAGAGTTAGTACCGGATTGGAACATTCGAGTATTTGAAAAGCTCGGAAAACCAGGAGAAGAAAGCTCAAACGTATGGAATAATGCCGGGACGGGACATGCGGCATTGTGTGAGCTGAACTACACAGTTGAGAAACCAGATGGATCAATAGATATTAGTAAAGCAATAAAAATTAATGAACAGTTTCAAGTTTCCACACAGTTTTGGTCTTATTTAGTGAACAACAAATTAATACATAATCCACAAGACTTTATTATGCCATTGCCACACATGAGTTTCGTTCAAGGTGAGGACAATGTAGCTTTTTTAAAGAAACGTTTTGAAGCGCTATCAAACAATCCATTATTTGAAGGAATGGAATTTTCGGATGATCCGATCAAGTTAAAGGAATGGATTCCGCTCATTATGGAAAATCGCGAATCCGATGAACCGATAGCAGCTACGAAAATCGACACTGGAACAGATGTGAATTTTGGTGCCTTAACGGGCAGACTGTTTGATCACTTAGAAAATAAAAATGTAGAAGTGCAGTATAACCATAAAGTTAGCAATTTGAAGCGAAATAAAGACGGCATGTGGGAAGTGAAGGTAAAAAATCTCGATACTGGTTCTGTAGAACGTCATACTGCTAAGTTTGTCTTTATCGGTGGCGGTGGAGGAAGCTTACCTCTGCTACAAAAGTCTGGAATACCGGAAAGAAAGCATGTTGGTGGATTCCCTGTAAGCGGATTATTTATGGTATGTAATAATCCAGAAGTAGTGGAACAGCACAACGCGAAGGTATACGGTAAGGCAAAGGTTGGAGCACCACCAATGTCCGTACCGCACCTTGATACAAGATATATTGATAACAAAAAGTCGCTACTATTTGGTCCATTTGCTGGCTTTTCACCAAAGTTTTTAAAAACAGGCTCTAATCTAGATTTATTTAAATCCATTAAACCGTACAACATATTTACGATGTTGTCTGCAGGTGCAAAACAAATGCCACTGACAAAATATTTGATTCAGCAAGTGTTATTGTCAAAGGAAAAACGGATGAACGAATTACGAGAGTTTATCCCGGATGCGAAAAGCGAGGATTGGGATTTAGTAGTTGCAGGACAACGCGTACAAGTAATTAAAGATACAGAAGCAGGCGGCAAAGGTACGCTCCAGTTTGGTACAGAAGTAGTTACAGGGGCTGATGGTTCTATTGCGGCGTTATTAGGTGCTTCACCAGGTGCGTCTACTGCTGTTCACGTCATGCTTGAAGTTATTCAAAAATGCTTTCCAGAATACATGAATCAGTGGGAGCCAAAAATGAAAGAAATGATTCCTTCCTATGGTATGTCCTTAATGGATAATCGTGAATTATTAGATGAAGTTCATCGTTCTACAGCGGAGATACTTGGACTAAGCCAGAAGGAAAAAGCCTTTAGTTCCTAATAGAGAGGGAACCTTCAATGAATGCATTGAGGGTTCTTTTTGTTTATAGAATGATTTTTTTTTATCGTTTTATACGTCTCACTTCGCTACTATGTTAATATGGGTGAAAAGGGATAAGGGGAGATCATAGTGCATATTGTGATTAGAGAAGCAAAGGCAAACGATATCAAACAAATTCAAGATATTGCCAAGAAAAGCTGGCATGCAACCTATGAGGGAATTATACCGAATGCGGTACAAGAACGTTTTCTACAATCTGCCTATAGTGATGAAATGATGAAAAAACGGTTGTTGGGCTCTTTTCTATTCGTAGCAGAAGTAGAAAAGAAGGTTGTTGGTTTTGCAAACTTCTCACCAGTAAAAGAGATCGGGGAAGTAGAGCTAGGTGCTATTTACATCTATCCCGAATACCAAGGAATGGGTATTGGATCTCACCTGTTACATAAAGGAATACACCATATTGATGGTGTCCAATCCATTTATATAAATGTAGAAAAGGATAATACCATTGGAAGAACATTTTATGAAGCGAAGGGATTTCAACTTGTAGAGGAGTTTGACGATGATTTTGATGGTCATACTTTAAAAACAGTCCGAATGGTTCTTCAAGTTTAGACGTATATCCCCATATCTAGAAAAGAGGTGTTTTTATGAAAAAGATGTTATTTTTAGATGAAATGGAAACGCCAATCGGTCCCATTACTATACTTTCTAGTGAGACGGCTTTACTTTATATCGAATTTGGTACTAGAGCGGAAAGGGAATCCTATCTCAAAGGATGGGCAAAAAAGTACTTTCCAGCTCCTATATTCCAACATAAAGGCGAACCAGTAATGGAGGTAAAGCGTCAATTGAGTGAGTATTTTGAAGGGAAGCGCAATTCATTTACGATTCCATTTCAATTTTATGGAACGGATTTTCAAAAAAAGATTTGGAATTGTTTGCTTACCATTCCTTATGGAGAAACATGCTCATACAAAGACATTGCGGATAAAATTCAAGCTCCGAAAGCTGTCCGAGCAGTTGGGGGTGCTGTGAATCGAAATCCAATTAGCATCATCGCTCCGTGCCACCGCGTAATTGGCAAAAGTGGCAAGCTGGTAGGCTATAATGGGGGGCTGGAAAAAAAGGAATTTTTACTAGATCATGAGCGTGGCCAGCAAGTAATGGAAATGTAATAAGGGGGAAATTATGTCCATCCTAATTCACAATATCCTACCTATTTTTGCAATCCTATTATGTGGCTTTATTGCGAAAAAAGGAAAGCTTTTACCTAGTGCTAGTGTTCAAACGTTAAATCTATTTGTCTATTTTTCGCATTACCTGCCATCTTATTTTACTCCATAGCAACAGCTCCGCTGGAAGACATCTCGAATCGGAATTTTATGTATGCGAATGCCATTATTATTGTAACTGGCTTTTTGCTCGCCATCCTATTATTCAGGTTGTTTTTTAAGTAAAGGTTTCCAGAATTATCTCTGTATGGAATGGCTTCTTCCTATGGGAATACTGGGTTTCTTGGCATCCCCCTTTTGATTGCAGCTTTTGGACAAGAAGCTTTAGTACCTGCTGCGATAGCAACCTTTATGTACGATGTATTGCTTATCACCTTCGTAATAGTCTCATTTGAATTACGAAAAAAACATCAAACACCAATACTCAAACGATTACTTAAAACGATTTGCTTCAATCCGATTAACATCGCTTTGCTATTAGGTATCCTTGTAGCTATGTTAAAAATCGATGTACCACTTTCCGTACAAGTATTTTGTGAAACATTAGGAAATGCAGCAGGCCCTACTGCGCTTTTTGCCTTGGGTTTTGGGCTTGTCCGTGACAAAGGTATCCCAATGGAGAAAATAAAGATTTCCGAGCTTTCCATAATCTTAAGTTTAAAACTTTTTGTTCAGCCTATTCTTGCCTTTTTGCTTATACGATTTGCTTTTCCGTTAGAGGAAACATGGGCAATTGCACTTATTATTCTATCGGGTTTGCCAACCGGGGCAATGGCTTATGTATTTGCGGAACGTTATAAGACCCTCTATGAACAAATGCCTAAATGGATTCTTGCCACCACAATTAGTTCCTTACTCACCTTAACAATCTTGTTACTTTTCTTAGTTGGAATATAAAAACTATCATTTTTTCACGGTACCCCTTCATATAGTAAAGATGGAGGTGGAAATCCGAATGAGGAAGCACAAACTAAAGGAACAATGGGAAAGCATTTTAAAAGATGCACCTGAAAAGCTAGATTGGTGGAAACAAAAACAAAATGATTTTGATAAACGAAATATAGAGGTATTACAAATAACAGGGGAAGGACAGGTTTTTCAGCTTATCACTCAGGAACGGTCGAAAGCGGAAGTGACCTATTTATTGCATTTGTTATTTTTATTAAAGCAAGAAGAAAATATTTTCATAGAAGAAGAGCTCCTTCCATTTCGAGCTGTATTAGAAGGAGAAAGAATCGTTTCTCATGAGATTATGAGAGCCCAAAAAGATGTGGTAGATAGCGAGGAGGCAAAGTTCGTTCCTGATCTCGAGGATGATTCGGAAGGACAACGAGTGATGAGACCTTTCGTATATGATCGAAGAAAAGCGGTTCAATATGCGGAACGATGGTGGAATGAATACAATCCGGAATACCATCATTTTGAGGATGATTGTACGAATTTTATCTCTCAATGCTTACGTGCAGGCGGAGCAAGAATGTGGGGAGAGCCCAATCGCTCCAGAGGCTGGTGGTATAGCGGTACAAATTGGAGCTATAGCTGGTCGGTTTCCAATGCGTTGAGATGGTATTTAGCTAGCGCAAATAAAGGATTAACTGCAATAGAAGTGGACAAAGCGACAGACTTATTGCCAGGGGATATTATTTGCTATGATTTTGAAGGAGATGGGAAATGGAACCATACAACGATTGTGGTAGCAAAAGATCAATACGGAGAGCCCCTCGTAAACGCCCATACTCATAATAGTAGACATAGAAATTGGAAATATGAAGATTCTACTGCATGGACCATAAACTGTCAGTACAAATTTTTCCGAATTGGTGGTTAACCTATGGTATAATAATTGGGTTAAGCAATCAATGAGGTGAGAAAATGGGAATACATGTCGTTTTATATCAACCAGAGATTCCTGCTAATACTGGTAACATTGCACGGACCTGTTTAGGTACAGATACAACATTGCACTTAATTCGTCCGTTAGGTTTTTCGACAGATGATAAAATGTTACGTCGCGCAGGTTTGGACTACTGGCACGATGTAAAAATTAACTATTATGATTCCATTCAAGAGCTTTACGATACGTATCCAGAAGGAACGTTTTATTATATTGAAAACTTTGGTACGAAGCATTATACGGATTACGATTTTAGTAATTCAGAGGAAGATATTTTCTTCGTATTTGGAAGAGAAACGAATGGAATCCCGAAAGAACTGTTAATCGGAAAAGAAGAGAAGTGTCTGCGAATTCATATGACAGACAAAATTCGCTCTTTAAACCTTTCAAACACTGCAGCGATTATTATTTACGAAGCGTTGCGTCAACAAGGTTTTCCTAATCTTAAATAAAAAGGCTAACCAAACGGGATTTTCCCTATTGGTTAGCCTTTTTTGTCCTAGTAAATGTGTTTTTCATTAACCCTTTTTAGAGTTGTAACCTGCCGTAAAGATGGAAACTAAGAAAGTAACCGACACGCCTATAAGTAAAAATAATTTCATTGTCATAAAGATGTCCTCCTTTATGGGTACTTCATATGTACAAATTGTAATTCTTATTATACACCAAATAAAATGGAATTTAACAATTTGTTAAAGATGTTCCTCTAATTTTCAATTTTATCATTTTTATTTTGTTAATCAATAGCTTTTATTAAAAGGGTTTTTTTCTATATATCGCGAAATTGGAAGGTAGATACGTGTAGTGAAGGAGGAAAATAAATTGAATATCGTTGTGTTAGGCGCTGGTGCAGTTGGTGGATATTTTGGAGGAAAGCTTGCTCAGAAAGGATATCCGACTACGTTTTACGTTCGGGAAAGACGGTATAAACAGCTGGAAGAAAGAGGCCTAGTTGTAGATAGTGTGAACGGAAGCTTTTCGTTAAAGCCAACAATAGTGAAAAATATTGAGGAAATTGAAAATCCAGAAGTGGTTCTCGTAGCATTGAAAAACTATCATTTAGAAGAAGCATTGCCTCAAATGGATGCACTAGTCACTAAAGGAGCAAAAGTTGTACCTTTATTAAATGGTGTGGAGCATTTGGATTTATTGATTTCTAGATATGGGTTGAAAAATGTGATCGGTGGCCTTTGTTATGTGGAGTCCACATTAAACGCGGCAGGCGATGTTGTTCAAACAAGTCCAATGCAAGATGTAGTCATTGGAGCATTGGACGATAGTCAACAAGGGATTGTAATGGAACTATACGATATGATGAAATCCTCAGGAATTGACGTCGTGGCTAGCAATGAAATCTTAGCAGAAATGTGGAAAAAATACATCTTTTTAACATCACTTAGTGGGATTACCTCCAGCATGAGACAGCCAATCGGAGTCGCAACAAAGGATCCCGTCACCGCACAATTTTTAGCGGACTTCGTTCAAGAACTATATGATTTAGCCATTGCTCGCGATGTTAAATTACCAGAGGATACAGTTGAAAAAACCCTTACCAAACTACATGGACTATCCGAGACAATGACCTCCTCTATGCATCGCGACCTGGAGAAAGGTCTCCCACTTGAGTTGGATAGCCTGCACGGATTTTTGATTAAGGTTGGAGAAGAAACAGGAGTCGCAACACCATGCTTACGAGCAGTGTATGCACTGTTGCATCCTTATAAAAATGGAACGAATTTATAGTGTAAAGCCCCTTCTGGATGGAAGGGGCTTTTTGGTTGAATGGGTGCGGTTTGGACATGAGGTGCGGTGGGTGGAACAGAAGTGGGAGAGGATGGAACAAAAGGGTGCGGAGCTGGAACATAAGATGTTGAGTTTGGCACAGAAGATGGGGCAGATGAAACACAAGGATAGGAGTGGAACACAAGGGGGAGAGGATGGAACAAAAGGGTGCGAATTTGGAACATAAGGAGCGGAGTTTGGCACAGAAGAAGGTGCAGGTGAAACACAAAGGTAGGAGTGGAACACAAAGTGGAGAGGATAGAACAAAAGGGTGCGAAGCTGGAACATAAAAAGCAGTATGTGGCACAGAAGAAGGTGCAGGTGAAACACAAAGGTAGGAGTGGAACACAATGGGTAGAGGATGGAACAAAAGGGTGGGAAGCTGGAACATAAGATGTTGAGTTTGGCAAAGAAGAAGGTGCAGATGAAACATAAGGATAGAAGTGGAACACAAAGTGGAGAGGATGGAACAAAAGGGTGCGAAGTTGGAACATAAGATGCGGAGTTTGGCATAGAAGAAGGTGCAGGTGAAACACAAAGGTAGGAGTGGAACACAATGGGGAGAGGATGGAACAAAAGGGTGCGAAGCTGGAACATAAAAAGCAGTATGTGGCACATAAAAGTGTCAAGCTGAAACATAGGAACAGGTTTGGAACATAAGCACCTGATAGTGAAACACAAAATGCCTCAAGTGAAACGCACCATGCCGAAGATGAATCACAACATACCATTACTGATTCATAATCCGCAAAATCCGGAACATAACACCCCAATTTATTACTAATAATAAGAAAAGCCCCGAATCAAAGCTGCCTTTTTGACATACGACTACATCTAATTTATAATTATCTCGAAATCGAGATGTATAACAGGATAAGGAGGGCTTATGTTGAAACATATATTTAAAAAGGGTACAAATCCGAATAAACCGGTTTTGCTATTACTTCATGGGACTGGTGGTACGGAAGAGGACTTAATACCTTTGGCTGGTATGATAGATCAAGAGGCATCGATTTTAAGTGTTCGAGGTAATGTATTGGAAAATGGAATGCCTCGCTTTTTCCGTCGCTTGGCTGAGGGGGTTTTTGATGAAGAGGATCTTGTTGCTCGCACAAAGGAGCTTTATCAATTTTTAGATGATGCAGCAAAGGAATATAAGTTTGATCGCAACAACATTGTAGCAATTGGTTATTCGAATGGGGCAAATATTGCGGGGAGTTTATTATTCCATTATGCAGATAGCTTAAAAGGAGCAATTCTGCATCATCCAATGGTCCCAAGACGCGGAATCGAACTACCTTCCTTAAATGGTACTCCAGTCTTTATTGCTGCAGGGACTAATGATCCAATTTGTCCGGCGCAGGAATCGAATGACTTGAACAATTTATTGACGGATGCAGGTGCAGATGTGGTTCTTCACTGGGAAAATTATGGACACCAATTAACAAGAGGCGAAGTAGAAGCAGCTGCGGATTGGTTTCGGAAAAATTTTGGGTAAAAGATTAGAAATTTTACAGTTGGGCACTCTAACTTTTGATAGTAAAAATTAAAGTAGAGGAGTCCGATTACATATGGCGAATGTCAATCTAGCGATCATTTATTACAGTTCTACAGGGACAAATTATCAGCTTGCTCAATGGGCAGAAGCAGCAGCAAAGGATGCTGGAGCGGAAGTGAAGGTGTTAAAGGTACCGGAGCTTGCACCTGATGAAGCAATTGATTCCAATCCAGCATGGCGTGCCCATGTAGATGCTACAAAAGATGTTCCGATTGCAACGTCCGATGATATTGAATGGGCGGACGCACTCATCTTCAGTGTCCCAACACGCTTTGGGAATGTTCCGTCTCAAATGAAGCAGTTTCTTGATACACAAGGTGGGCTTTGGGCAAGTGGAAAAACAGTGAACAAAGTCGTAAGTGCGATGACCTCTGCACAAAATCCGCACGGTGGACAAGAAGCGACCGTTTTAGCGCTTTATACGTCTATGATGCATTGGGGGACTATATTGGTGCCACCAGGCTACTCAGATCCTGTATTGTTTGGTGCCGGCGGAAATCCATATGGTACAAGTGTTTCCCAAGGTCAGGATGGGAAAATGGTAGAGGATGTTGAAGGAGCGGTAAAACATCAGGCGAAGCGAACAGTGGAAGTGGCAAGCTGGGTAAAAAAAGGTAAACAATAACGAGTAAGAGCTGATCACAGACGATCAGCTCTTTTCTAATTTTTAAGTTCCAACTTCTTCACAAAATCAACCAATTGGTCTTTAAATGGTTCCGCATCTAAAATAGTATAAAGCTGCGCACCATCCTGGAGATAGGAATAGTGAACCTTATCGAGTCGAACATGTATCGTTGTATGACCCATTTCAGGAATGAAAATCGTTATCGCTTGTCCAGCTGGATATGGACCTGGATTTAATACTGTTTTTTCTATATTTCGTTGGAACAGTTGCTCGTTTAATAGGTCTGTAAATATTTCTTTCTGTTCCTTTGTTAAATTATAAAATGACTCACCATAATCGATATGATACTCGTAATTGCTTCGAAAGTCGTATTCTTTAGGCAAATAATATAAGACAAAAATAAGTATTCCAATAATGATGGTTGTAGCAATTTGAATCAAAATTTTTCTTGGTTTTTGCTTTATGATGGCATGGATTAACTTAATCAATAAGATTGGTATTAATAAATATAAAAACAACATGCCTATATTCAAAATAAAAATCATACATTCCTCCGATAAAGTTCTTCATCTTTATTAGATTCTTCAATCTTATTAAATTCCCTTTATATTCCAGTGACTTTATAGGAATACATTTTTCCCTAATAAAATTCATGATTAGCTCGTCCTCGACATATATTGTACAAATCGTATAATCACCGTAAATCTAATACAAAAAAATGGGAGGTCGGTGAATGGATATTCTAAATAGAATCGAGAAGGATCGGAGAGAGGAGGAGAAGCTTCGTTGGGAAGGCACCTTCCGAGATTACTTGGAGCTTCTCAAAGAAAAGCCATACCTTGCTCAATCCGCACATTCTCGAATTTATCAAATGATTAA
Source organism: Salirhabdus sp. Marseille-P4669 (assembly GCF_900240405.1). Lineage (GTDB taxonomy): Bacteria > Bacillota > Bacilli > Bacillales > Alkalibacillaceae > OEQK01. The sequence continues at coordinate 11,873 of NZ_OEQK01000008.1, read as the reverse complement.
AAGTGCTGGTGTGGAAGAAAAAAACGGGCATAAAGAATATACATTTTTTAGTAATGAGTTATTTGGATTAGAAGAAGCGTTAGAAAGACTTGTAGAAGAATATTTTCACCCAGCAGCTGAGCGATTGGATGTACGTAAACGTATATTGCTTCTAATGGGACCCGTGAGTGGAGGGAAATCCACAATTGTAACGATGTTGAAGCGGGGATTAGAGAAGTTTTCCTATACCGATTCAGGAGCGGTATATGCAATTAAGGGGTGTCCAATGCATGAAGACCCTCTACATTTAATCCCGCAACATTTACGTGATGATTTTTATGAGGAGTATGGCATCAAAATTGAAGGTAATCTATCTCCACTTAACATGATGCGTCTGGAACAAGAATACGATGGTAGAATTGAAGATGTGCTCGTGGAAAGAGTATTTTTATCGGAGAACAAACGGAAAGGAATTGGTACCTTTAGCCCGTCCGATCCAAAATCGCAAGACATTGCGGATTTAACTGGTTCGATAGATTTTTCCACAATTGCAGAATACGGCTCAGAATCCGATCCCCGCGCCTATCGTTTTGATGGTGAGCTAAATGTAGCGAACCGGGGGTTAATGGAGTTTCAGGAAATTTTAAAAAGTGATGAAAAGTTTCTATGGCACTTGCTTTCTTTAACACAGGAAGGGAATTTTAAGGCGGGGCGCTTTGCGTTGATTAGTGCGGATGAACTCATCATCGCACACACAAACGAATCGGAGTATCGTTCCTTTATTGCGAATAAAAAGAATGAAGCACTTCATTCTCGGATGATTGTCATGCCTGTTCCGTACAACTTGAAGGTTAGTGAGGAAGAGCGAATCTATCAAAAGATGATTAACGAAAGTAATATGAAGGATGTGCATATTGCTCCGCATACGTTGAAAATTACTGCGATTTTCTCTGTTTTAACAAGATTAAAGGAATCGAAGCGGCAAGATATTGATTTATTGAAAAAGATGCACCTATATGATGGGCAAAATGTAGAAGGCTTTAGTGAAGTAGATGTGGAGGAGTTGAAAAAGGAATTTTCGGAGGAGGGGATGGATGGTATTGACCCCCGCTTTATTATGAATCGTATTTCCTCAGCCATTATAAAAAAGGAGTCCAATTCCATTAACGCTCTCGATGTCCTTCGCTCCTTGAAGGATGGGCTAGACAATCATCCGTCGATTTCAAAAGAAGATAAAGAGCGCTACATCACGTTTATATCTGTAGCACGAAAAGAATACGATGAAATTGCGAAAAATGAAGTGCAAAAGGCGTTTGTGTATTCCTATGAAGAATCTGCGAAGACACTGATGGATAACTATTTAGATAATGTGGAGGCATACTGTAACAAATCAAAGCTACGTGATCCGTTAACTGGGGATGAGATGTCGCCAGATGAAAAGCTAATGCGCTCGATTGAAGAACAGATTGGTGTTTCGGAAAATGCGAAGAAGGCCTTCCGCGAAGAAATTCTCATTCGTATTTCTGCTTACGCACGGAAAGGAAAACGATTCGATTATCAATCTCATGAACGATTACGAGAAGCTATTCAGAAGAAGCTGTTCGCTGACTTGAAGGATGTAGTGAAAATCACGACTTCCACAAAAACACCAGATGAACAGCAATTGAAAAAGATCAATGAGGTTATCGCGTCCTTAGTGGATGAATATGGTTATGATACGACATCTGCTAATGAATTGCTGCGTTATGTAGGTAGCCTGCTAAATCGTTAACATCCAAAAAAACATGATCTCCTGATGGGGTCATGTTTTTTGTTGAGTTTAACCATAAACAGTGCAAGCGTCTATGAAACCGATATTAACTTACTTTACCTAAATAATAGCCTGCCAGAAAAATAGTGATGATTACAATAACATGAAGGATTAACCAACCCCATTGTCCGTAATGAAATTTTTTAATTGGGATGGGCTTACGCAAATGATTGGGAATTATTTTACCACCAATCCATTCGAAAAGTAGAAAATAAATCCACCACCAAGTATACGAATCCCATATATCCCATTGAAACCTAAATTGAAAAAGATTTGTATGAAGCTTGATCATAACCTCAATAAAAACCCCGATATGAATGAATCCCCAGTAAAATGGAATTTTCCAAGCCCATTTTCTCGGGCTGTACCGAACCCCTATCATCACCCCTAAAGGAAAGGTTACTATCATTGTATAGACAGGAAGTTTTAGTTGATGCAATGGAATGTATGGGAAAGAATAAAAACCGAATACTACGAATAGATAACAGAGCAAAATAGCAAAAAAGGCACTTAAAGAAAATAATAGACCATATCTTTTCCAATCGAAACGTAGAAACATAATTGTGCCGAAGATACCAATGACCATAGCAGAATAATAGGCAATTGTGGAAAGTGTTGTTGTAGACAAAATCATAACTCCTCTAAGAAGAATCCTAATATTTGGAATTTGCTATTTAGAATATGTACATTTTTAAAAATTATCAATAACAAAATCGAAAAACACAACATATGTATGTTAATATATGAATAGATACACATATATTAATAAATAAAGGGGTGCGTGATATGGGACACTCACATTCCCATGATCATCATGGTCATCACCACGGTCATAATGCGAACAAAAAAGCATTGTTAATCAGTTTTATTCTAATTGGTACATTTATGTTCATCGAATTTATTGGAGGTCTACTTACAAACAGTCTCGCCCTCATTTCGGATGCAGGTCATATGCTCAGTGATGCCGCTGCATTAGGATTAAGTTTGCTGGCTTTTAAAATTGGGGAAAAAGCAGCAAATTCAGAGAAAACGTATGGCTACAAAAGGTTTGAAATATTAGCAGCCTTTTTAAACGGGATCACGTTAATCATTATCTCTATATATATTTTTTATGAAGCATATCATCGGTTTTTGGAGCCGCCAAATGTTAGTCCAAGCATGATGATTATTGCAGCAATTGGTCTTATTATTAATATTTTCGTTGCTTGGATCCTAATGAAAGGGGACACGAACGAAAACTTAAATATGCGTAGTGCTTTTTTGCATGTGCTAGGAGACTTACTCGGTTCAGTTGGTGCATTAATTGCAGGTCTTCTTATCTATTTCTTTAATTGGAATATTGCCGATCCATTAGCAAGTGTGCTCGTATCATTGCTTATATTAATAAGCGGCTGGCGAGTAGCAAAGGATTCTTTTCATGTGTTAATGGAAGGAAAGCCTGCCAACATTGACATTGATCATGTAGAAGAGCATCTGATGGCACTTCCTGGTGTGAAAAGTATTCACGATTTACATGTATGGACGATTACGTCTGATTTTCCAGCTTTAAGCTGTCACTTAACGGTAAGGGGAAATGCAGACCGGGATGAATTGTTGAATCAAGCTTCGAAGCTATTACGGGAACATTTTCATCTTAAACATACAACCATTCAGCTAGAGGGGGAAAACTCCAAAGCACATGAAAATTGTGATAACTGTCATTAAGAGGAGGAAAAATGGTGGAAGAGCATAGAAAAATGGAGAAGGATTTGTTAGATGAAGAGACTTTATTTATCGTATCCCAAACCTTTAAAGCATTGGCAGACCCAACACGTATTAAAATTTTACACTTACTATTTGATCAGGAGTATTCGGTGAATCAGATAGCAGATAAGTTAAATTTAAGACAGTCGAATGTCTCTCACCAACTGAGGTTTTTGAAAAACTTGAGGCTCGTAAAATTTAGAAGAGAAGGCACAACCATTTACTATTCTCAAGATGATGAGCATGTGATGAATGTCCTAGAGCAAACGATTAAACATGCCCAACACCATTAATCACTTTTTGGCAAGTGAAGAGACATCTCTTCTCTAATGCCATGTATTTTGATAAAAACTTTTGCGAAAGCTACGTATGCAGTTTAAACTTGAAGAAAGAACTCCTTCCAATTGGGAGGAGTTTTTCTTATCTACATATCTACAGGTGGATGTGAAAAATAATGAGCGAGTATTTGTATATCGGAATAGGGGGGATGATAGGGGCCGTTCTTCGTTATCTCGTTTCGATTTCCCTTGCCTCTTTTTGGATGACTCCCTTTCCATTAGGAACACTTCTTATTAATTACATAGGTACATTCTGTTTAGTCGTTTTTCATTTCAGAGCGACTACAGCTTTACGTTTGCCGAAACCGATTGTTACTGCCATTAGTACAGGCTTGATCGGATCTTTCACAACGTTTTCTACCTTCAGTGTCGAAACGATGCAATTGACCCGTCAGAGCGAGTGGATTCTCGTTTTCTTATATGTATTCCTAAGTATCATCGGAGGGCTTATTATGGCCTATTTAGGCTATAGGGTTGGAAAGGGGGATTAGAACGCAATGACTACTGTAACGGTTGCGATTGGAGGATTCTTTGGAGCAATCCTTCGCTTTGCAATGAGCAAATGGAATGGAAAACGAAATATGCCAATTGGTACGCTTTTGGCAAATTTGCTTGGATCCTTTTTATTAGGAATGCTCATCTGTTTTGGAATAAGAGGTTCCTTGTATGCTTTTCTTGGAATTGGCTTTTTAGGGGCATTTACTACATTTTCTACCTTTAACAAAGAACTACTGGAATTATTGCAGCATCGAAGAAATACAGGCCTTTATTATTTGATTCTTAGTTATGTTGGCGGAATTACTCTAGCTTTTATCGGTTTTCTACTAGGAGAAATTCTAATTTAAAAATCAGTTTTGACATTTTCCCACTTCGTTGAATATGTATATATCCATGAGTTGTATTAGGGCAAAAAAGTATGATGATGTAAAAGATTATTACTATCCACAACGAAGAGAGGGGAAAGAAGTTGTTTGCTTGGTTTATTCAACTAAATCCAATAATTCAAGCATTACTCGGAACGTTATTTACTTGGGGAATGACAGCGTTCGGTGCTGCATTCGTCTTTTTTACCAAAAAATCAAATCCAAAATTTCTAGATGGTATGCTAGCCTTTGCAGGTGGCGTAATGATTGCAGCAAGCTTTTGGTCACTACTGTCCCCAGCAATTGAAATGGCAGATACAAATGGAATCCCTCCATGGCTCCCGGCCGTTATTGGTTTTTTGTTAGGTGGTTTCTTTTTATTGCTGGTTGACCGTTTTATACCGTTAGTAAAAGACAAAGTAATGAGCGACATAAAAGATCCAAAAGCAAAACAGCGAACAGCCTTACTTGTTTTTTCGGTTACTCTTCATAATATCCCAGAAGGCTTGGCAATTGGTGTTGCCTTTGGTGCAGTTGCCTCTGACTTATCTTCTGCTTCCTTAACAGCTGCTATCGCACTCGCAGTTGGTATAGGGATACAAAACTTCCCAGAGGGGATGGCCGTTTCAATGCCACTAAGACGGGAAGGAATGTCTAAAGGGAAGAGCTTTTGGTATGGTCAGTTTTCTGGTATGGTTGAACCAATATCAGCTGTTGTTGGAGCATTTGCAGTATTGTTCATTCAACCAATCTTACCTTACGCCCTTAGCTTCGCGGCAGGTGCGATGATCTTTGTAGTAGCGAAGGAAATTATCCCGGGCTCCCATGAGAAAGGACACACACAGCTTGCATCTATGTGTTTAATGATTGGCTTTGCAATAATGATGACGTTAGATGTAGCGTTAGGATAAATCGTATTGTATTCATGTATATCCCTTTGAAACTTTGTCTAATATGGGAGAGGGAATATTCATTTCATATGTCTAAATAAGCATTCAGATCTTACAAAATCTGAATGCTTATTCATTAGAAATTGTAGAAAAAAGTTGAATTTTCTAGACAAACGGGCTTTCTTCCTTGCTGCTTTTTTTATATACTAATGAGGTATGGTATATTCATATATTTTTAACGCACCTATTTCATTTACATTACAAATTGAATACATAAAGTAAATGATTTGAGACTACTGCGTTGTAGCACTATAATAAGATTGGGTTTTAAAACGGTGGTAGTCGCCCGTATATCCAAGTAGACTGTTCTTATGGATGCCTATTTGGTAAGCGGTCGCAAACACCCAGAAGGGTTTAACGAAACTTCGAGTATGAATCGTTTATTTTGAAGCTCGTTTCACTCTATACGAACTTTCTATTGGGGGTAGTGAAAAGTGTCAAATCAAGGGTCAAATACTAGCGTTTGGGAACAGTTCCATGGCCCAAATATGGGGTATATTGAAGAACAGTACGAAAAATTTTTGGAAGACCCTAGTCAAGTTGATTCATCCTTGAGTGCAATCTTTGAGGAGCATGGTGCTCCAGAATGGATTGCAAGTAGTGGAGTAACACAAGCCGGAGTATCTGAAAGGTCAGATTTTGATGTTCAAAAGTATTCGCAAGCCTTAAAGCTTGTTGAAGCAATAAGACGTCATGGTCATTTAGAAGCGGACATTTACCCGGTTGGAAAACGAAAAAACCGTTACTCTCCATTAGTGGATCCGAAAACATACGGGTTAACGGAAGCAGATCTTCGAGCATTGCCAGCGAACTGGCTTTGGAAAAATGCTCCGACTTCTGTGAAAAACGGTTTAGATGTTGTGAATCAGTTAAAAGCTCGATATTCTGGAAGTATTTCATTTGAATTCTATCATGTTCAAGATGAAGAGGAGCGAGATTGGTTAACGGAAAACGTAGAATCTGGACGTTTTAATGTGTCTTTAAATGTGGAAGAGAAAAAAGCATTGTTGAAACGTCTTGCAGAAGTAGAAGGATTTGAAAATTTCCTTGCTAAAACATTTGTAGCGCAAAAACGTTTCTCTATTGAAGGATTGGACGTAATGGTTCCAATGCTTGATAAATTAGTAGAGAAAGGCGCTAATGATACAGTTCAACACATTATGATGGGTATGGCACATAGAGGGCGATTAAATGTACTTGCCCATGTGTTAGGAAAACCTTACGATAAAATCTTTTCTGAATTTCACCATTCACCAGATAAAGAGCTTGTCCCTTCTGAAGGTTCTACGGGGATAAACTATGGATGGACTGGTGATGTGAAGTATCACTTTGGAGCAGATCGAGATGTGCAAAAGGACAATAATTCAACAAGAGTAACATTGGCTCATAACCCATCTCACCTAGAATTTGTAAATCCTGTAGTAGAGGGATATACACGTGCAGCACAAGATGATCGCAATCAAAATGGATATCCAGCACAAAGTACAGATCGTGCATTTTGTGTTCAAATCCATGGAGACGCTGCGTTTATCGGAGAAGGTGTTGTAGCAGAAACCTTAAACCTATCTCAGCTAAAAGGCTATCAAACTGGTGGAACGGTTCACATTATTGCGAATAACCTAGTAGGTTTTACAACTAACAATACCGATGGACGTTCAACTACGTATGCTAGTGATTTAGCGAAAGGCTTTGAGATTCCTGTGTTACACGTAAACGCGGATGATCCAGAAGCATGTTTAACAGCGGTTACATTTGTTTATGAATACCGTAAAAAGTTCAAAAAAGATATTTTGATTGATTTAGTTGGTTATCGCCGTTATGGTCATAACGAGATGGATGAACCACGTTCAACTCAACCATCACTATATAAAGATATTGATAATCATGAAACCGTTCTTCATGTATACGCAAATCAATTAAAGCAAGAAGGCTTATTCTCAGATGCAGAGCTAGACACGCTTAAAGATGAGGTGCATGCTAACTTAAAAGCGATTTATGATAGCATGAAGGAAGATGTATACGAAGAGGAAGAAGTAGAAGTTCCAGAAGCGGTAGCAAATGGACTTGATAAAATTGAAACGAAGGTTTCTTTTGAATTACTAAATGAACTTAATGCTAGTATGTTAGAGCGTCCAGAAGGGTTCAATGCCTTCAAGAAACTAGAAAAAATTCTAAATAAGCGTTCGAAGGGTCTAGAAAATGACCAAATTGATTGGGGTCTAGGTGAAGCGCTAGCATTTGCATCTATTTTAAAGGATGGTACACCAATTCGTATGTCTGGTCAGGACAGTGAACGAGGTACATTCGCACACCGTCATATTGTTTTAAACGATGTGGAAACAGAAGAAAAATATAGCCCACTGCATGGACTAAAAGATGTAAACGTTTCTTTTGACATCTACAACAGTCCATTATCTGAAGCTGGGGTACTAGGTTTTGAATACGGATACAGTGTGCAGGCACCGGAAACTCTCGTAATTTGGGAAGCTCAATTTGGTGACTTTGCCAATACGGCTCAAGTTATTTTGGACCAATTTATTGCAGCAGGTCGTGCAAAATGGGGTCAAAAGTCTAACATGGTATTACTATTACCACATGGATATGAAGGTCAAGGTCCAGAGCATTCCAGTGCTAGACTAGAGCGTTACTTACAACTATCAGCAGAGAATAACTGGACAGTTGTAAATGTAACTACTTCTGCTCAATACTTCCATTTGCTTCGTAGGCAAGCAGCAATTGGTGGCACAGATGCAGCTCGTCCATTAGTTGTCATGACACCGAAAAGTCTGTTACGTAGTCCGAAAGCAGCTGTTGAAGTGAGTGCATTCACCGAAGGCAAGTTCCAGCCTGTTATCGAGCAAAAAGGACTAGGGACAAAGAAAACCAAAGTGAAACGCCTCGTTTTAGGCTCTGGTAAAATAATGGTAGAGTTAGAGGATGCATTTCTAAAGGAAAAGGATCAAAACTTTGATTGGCTGCACATGGCTCGAGTAGAACAAATCTATCCTTTCCCAGCGAAACAAGTAGAGGAAATCTTGGCTCGTTACAAAAATGTAGAAGAGATTGTATGGGTACAAGAAGAACCGAAAAATGCTGGTGCTTGGGATTATGTGAAAGAAGAGCTTTACAACATTGTAAAAGACAACCAAACGTTGAAATTTATTGGTCGTCCTCGTCGTTCATCACCAGCTGTTGGTGAACCAAATGTTCACAAATCAGAGCAAAGCCGCATTGTTAATGAAACATTAACGCTGTCTAAAGAGGAGGAGAAAGAAAAATGAGAGAAATTAAAGTTCCTGAACTAGCCGAATCGATTACAGAAGGTACAGTCTCACAATGGCTTGTAAAAGTAGGAGATAAAGTTGAAAAAGGTGACCCGATCTTAGAGTTAGAGACAGATAAAGTAAATGTGGAAGTAAACTCTGACTATGCTGGTGTCATTGCAGAACTAGTTGCTGCAGAAGGCGACGATGTAGAAGTTGGAGATGTCATTGCAAAGGTAGATGAAAACGGTACTGGAGTTTCTCCTGCACCTGCAGCAGAAACTCCAAAAACAGAAGAAGCTCCGAAAGAGACAGCAACAGAAGCACCTGCTGCTACAGAAGAAGTAGTGGAAGAATCTACTTCAAGCCAAGATGTTGTTGCTTCACCTGCAACTCGTAAGCGTGCGCGTGAGCTTGGTATTAATCTTGGAGACCTATATCCAAAAGATCCACTAGGTCGTATCCGTGTTGAGGATGTAGAGGCTGCTGCTCGTCAACAAGTTGAGAATGCGAAAAAAGCTTCGAAAGCAGAGGCACCTAAAGCTCAAGAAAAAACAGAATTTGCGAAGCCAGTGGAACGCGTGAAAATGTCTCGCCGTCGCCAAACAATCGCAAAACGTTTAGTGGAAGCACAACAGACTGCTGCTATGCTTACAACATTCAACGAAGTAGATATGACAGCAATCATGCAGCTTCGTAAAGAGCGTAAGGACGAATTCGTTGAAAAGCATGGAGTAAAACTTGGATTTATGTCCTTCTTCACAAAAGCTGTTGTTGGTGCATTAAAAGAATACCCAGCGGTAAACTCTGAAATTCAAGGTGACGAACTAGTTTACAAGAAGTTCTTTGATGTAGGTATTGCAGTATCTACAGAAGAAGGTCTAGTAGTACCAGTTGTACGCGATGCGGACCGCCTGGGGTTTGCAGCGATTGAAAAAGAAATTGGTACATTAGCTAAAAAAGCTCGTAATAAAGAGCTTGGACTTGGAGACCTGCAAGGAGGTTCCTTCACAATTACAAATGGCGGAACATTTGGATCCTTATTGTCTACTCCAATCCTAAATTCACCTCAAGTTGGTATTTTAGGAATGCATAAAATTCAAAAACGTGCGATGGTGATGCCAGATGATTCCATCCAAGTACGTCCAATGATGTACTTAGCGTTATCCTATGACCACCGTGTAATTGACGGAGCAGAAGCTGTAGGATTCTTAGTGAAAGTAAAAGAATTACTAGAAGACCCATACAGCCTATTATTAGAAGGCTAAAATATTAAATTTGAACGCCACCTGTTGCAGGTGGCGTTTTTGTTTATTTGGATAATTAGGAGAAAGTTTTTCCTTATCTACAAAAATGGATAAAAAAAGAACAAGCACGAGGCTTGTTCAAAAAAAATATAAAATTTGTGGGAGGTCAAAATTCTTATTGTACTAGAATTTATGCACCATCTATTAAGACGAATAAGGAATGGGAAAGGTTTCACTTTTATAAAAATTCATTCAGGCGAATAGTAATTCCAATCATTTTTATAAAAATCTTAATTTTGGAGTGAAAAGAAGTCCAATTCCTGCATATGAATAGAGTAACTATAAGAGAAGGAGGGAAATGAATGGATGATCGAAAAAGTTTTGTGATTTCTGAAGAAGATTGGTCCCTCCATAAAAAAGGGCATGAAGATCAAAAACGTCACCAAGAAAAAGTAAAAGAAGCCATCAAACAAAAATTACCCGATCTTATTACGGAAGAAAGCATTATTATGTCAAAAGGAAAAGATGTAATAAAAATTCCAGTACGTTCCCTTAATGAGTATAAAATTAAGTATAATTTCGACAAAAATAAACACGCGGGCCAAGGTAAAGGGGATAGTAAAGTTGGGGATGTATTAGGAAGGGATTCGCAATCAGAGCAAAAAGCGGCAGGTGGTAATAAGGCTGGGGACCGGCCTGGTCAGGATTATTACGAGACAGAAGTTTCCTTTGCAGAATTAGAACAAGAATTTTTTCAACACTTAGAGCTACCAAATTTAGAACAAAAAGAACGAGATAATATAATGCACACGGATTATGAATTTCGTGACCTTCGTAAAACCGGTTTAACTGGCAACATTGATAAAAAAAGAACCCTCATGGAAGCCTTAAAACGAAATGCGCAAAGCGGAAACGCGTCATTCCAACCACTTTATCCAGATGACCTTCGTTATAAAACGTGGGAAGACATCGAAAAGCCGGACTCGAAAGCAGTGATGATTGCAATTATGGATACATCTGGCTCGATGGGGCTCTGGGAAAAATATATGGCGCGAAGCTTCTTCTTCTGGACAACAAGATTTTTGCGAAAAAATTATGATACGGTAGACATTGAATTTATCGCGCATCACACAGAAGCAAAAGTAGTAACAGAGGATGAATTTTTCTCAAAAGGAGAAAGTGGTGGTACCATTTGTTCTTCTGCCTACCGAAAAGCGCTAGAATTAATTGAACAACGCTACAGCCCCTCTCGATACAACATTTATCCAATCCACTTCTCTGACGGAGATAACCTAACTTCAGATAACCGAAACTGTGTTGAATTAGTAGAAGAGCTAATGGAAAAATCGAGCATGTTTGGGTATGGTGAAGTGAATCAATACAACCGTCACTCCACATTAATGTCCGCCTACCGAAAAATAGAAAATCCAAAATTTAAATATTATGTGTTGAATAAAAAAGCAGATGTGTTTTTTGCGATGAAGGAGTTTTTTAAGAAAGAGGAAGTGAAAGCGTAAATACCCTACTAAAAAAGCCAGTATACTTACTGGCTTTCAGGCTGTCGAGAAACCCTCGTCAGCCTATTTTTTATGTGGATATTTTAACAATTCACCGCGTTAATTTGATATAATATAGGTAATAATAAAAGGCGGTGGTTAAGTTGTTTCATACAAGGAATAA
>NZ_OEQK01000005.1 GCF_900240405.1 Salirhabdus sp. Marseille-P4669 | reverse complement strand
CTGTAAGTCTAGTGGTGATGGCGAAGAGGTCACACCTGTTCCCATTCCGAACACAGAAGTTAAGCTCTTCAGCGCCGATGGTAGTTGGGGTGTTTCCCCTGCGAGAGTAGGACATCGCTAGGCAAAGGCGAAGCCTCAGGTCTATTGGATCTGAGGCTTTTTTGTGCTCTATTTATTTACCCCATAAATAATGCAACCAATACCTATAAAAATCCATAAAAGCTTACTAAAAGGAATATCAGAAGCAATACTGTACAAGCCAACTGCTGTAGTTAATAAGAATATTAAGGGTCCAACTATTGACAACGAACTATTAACAATTAACGCTTTGTCCACTTGATTTAACTTTAATATTAAAATTGCTGCAAAAATTTCAATTGTTCCGGATAGAACTCTTAGAAGCGCCATCCCCAAAACCGCTTTTTCGATATAATTGAACATTGCTTTTTCTCCTTTTACATACATAATCTTAAGCATTATATGCAGTTCATGTATAAAAAAGGACAAGTTAGTTTTCTTTCGTAACTAATTATTTTATTCCATAATAGTTCTTCATGATTTCGTAAAATAATGAATCTACAGCATTATGGTTAACTTTTTCTGGAAGAGGACTATTTTGAAATGCGTTCTCCAATTGTAGAAACAATCGTTCCGTTAAAAGAAATATGTTTTCCCAAGATAATTCGCCATGTCGTATGGATAATAATAAATCCTGATTATCGTGCCTTTGAAGTACCGTAAGTGTACGTTCCGTTAAAATTTCAATCCCCATCAGAAGCAATCGTATGAGATGCATTGCCTGTTTGTGTAATTTATGTTCGGACTGAATGTTATTTTGCTTACGACTTTGAACACTTTTCACTGTATTTGATAATTCAGATGTAATTCCAAAAAGCTCAGTTAATGGTATTTGTTCAAAAGATATACAACATTTAAGGTCATTCTCTACAGCATATAAATGAAACTTTCCGTTTTTTAGGCTAGGATAGCGGTCCGTAGCATTTCTTATAATATGTTCAAGCTTGTGTAAAAGGTGTTCCACTATGTCTGATGAAGTAGTTTGGTTTAATCCTTGTTTCATTCGCATTAACTGATCTTTCGCATAGCCGCCAAAAGTATAATAACAAGTTTTCGTCAAAAAGGTTTCGCGATTGTTACGTAAATGATTTCCAAAGCTTGTACTTTTAACGATATGTGATTCATCTACAAATAGAGTTTCGAGTATGGTAGGGTTTTGTGCTTGCAGCAATCTCATCGTTTTCTTTAAAGAATGATATTCAATATCTGGATTATGTAAGGTGGTTGTCTCCCATTCTTTCTCTAACTGCAACGTATGTTGAATTGGTAAAATGACAATCGCTTTTTGATCAAGATCAGAATCTTTGACCTCGAGACCATATGCTGTAGAACCAGTTATTACTTGGTATATCGTATTTTCATCTAATAATCTTTGAGAAACCTTTTTCATTGATATCCTCCCTTCCATCGTTTATGGTTAATTATAAAATAAGATTTATTTTCATAACAGAATAGTAACTAAACATACAATTTTACCTATTTGCTAGGGCTTGTCAGTTAAACGGAAATTACTTTAAAGAGATTTTGTATTGTAGAGGGGGAAAATGAATTGAAAATAAGTGGGATTAATCATTTACTGTTCTCCGTGTCCAATTTACAGGAATCCGTCTTATTTTATAAAAACGTATTTGATGCAAAACTTCTTGTAGAGGGGGGAACTACTGCTTACTTCGACTTAAATGGACTATGGATAGCACTAAATGAAGAAAAACATATTCCAAGAAATGAAAAAAATCAATCCTATACACACATTGCCTTCTCAATAGATGAAGAAGATTTTGATGCGGTTGTAGAAAAATTGAGGAAATTAAAAGTCACTATATTGCCAGGTAGGGAAAGAGATCAGAGAGATAAAAAATCTATTTATTTTACAGATTTGGATGGTCACAAATTTGAATTTCATACCGGTACACTGGAAGATCGAATGTCTTACTATAAAGAAGAAAAGCAGCATATGAAATTTTATACATAAATTAAATTTAGTAATCTAAACTCACCCTTTAAGAGGGTGAGTTTAATGAGGCTGTTCTTCTTCACGTTTATTTGAAATATCTACAACAGATTTATATTCATTGTGAATTGGGCAATAGTAGGTAAACACTTGAATGGTACGATAGACATGAACATCATGATAATGATGATAGGCAATCGTTTTTACTTTTTTCTTATACTTGTCTACTAATTGTTCTTCTGTATGTACATGAACCTGTTCCCAACTATGCTCCTCTTTTAATTTTTCCTCAACCTTTGTTTCCGCATTGGTGTTTGTCCCAGTAAGCGTCACTAGTGAAATTGCGAATAGCTGCAACATCTTTTTCACGTAATCACCGTCCTATCGTTTAGCTCGTTTCCCTTTTATTCTTTATTATTACCAATAATAGATGGATTCATAATGGTAAAAAATTATTTGTTGCTATGCAAAATAAATAATCACGTTGTAGGGAAATAAAGAGGTTCTATAATAGCTTCTGATGTATTAAATTTAAACAAAGGTAAAATTTTAAACAAAGTTCAAAAAAAGTATTGCAATCTATAATAATTGTTGGTACTATATAGAAAATTCAGAAAATAACCCAATCCTTTATAACTATTAAGTTAGCAATAAAACAATGGTTTTAGGATACAAAAAAGTATAAGGTGATGGAATGAAATTATCTGAAAAAAAAATGTTACGTAAAAAAGAACAAATTCTCCTATCTGCTATAAAGATAATCAATCGCCGAGGATATAGCGGGGCCACTATGGAGGAAATTGCTTCCGAGTTACTAATGACGAAAGGGTCTTTATATTACTATTTCAAAAACAAAAGTGATTTAATGTATCAATGTCATAATTTCGTTTTATCACAAGCTATTTTTGACCTAGAAAGTATAGTGATTCAACAGCGTTCACCTGAAGATATTTTAAGACAAATGATTGCAACCCATATTGAATACGCCATAGAAGAAAAAGAAGTATTTAATATGATTATGGAACCAAAACGTTTTTTTAATAAAGAGCAGCTAGGATTCGTTCTAGAACTCAGAAAAAAATATGAAAAACTTTTTGATCAAGTCATAAGGAAGGGTTTAGAATCAAAAGAATTTGAAACGGATGAACCTATTATTATTCGAATGATTATACTAGGTTCTATGAATTGGATTCAACAATGGTTTAAAGCAGAAGGCAGGTTAACGAAAGAAGAAATTAAAAAAATGTATAGTGACAAATTGCTCAAATTATTAATGAAATAGATTGCGCTTATTATTAATAAAACGATAACTACAATTTCCCACAACATCCACCAATCCTACTAGTAACTTTCCAATCCAAATAGCTTTCTAAACGAACAGCACAAATTAGGTTCTCTTATACATAACATTTATCTTATAAAATAGCCATATATAGGTCAATTTATAAGCCATTTAAGTGTTAAAAAAATTTTTGATTTATGAAGAAAGTAGGGATGATATGTTAAAAGAACTATCAGAACGAGCTGTTAAGCTAAAAGAAGAATTAGTAGATTTTATGGAAGCGTATGTATACCCAAATGAAAAGGTGTATACAGAACAGTTGAGTAACCAAGAAAACAGATGGCAAATCCCACCCATTATGGAGGAATTGAAATCAAAGGCTAAAAATAAAGGATTATGGAATTTATTTTTACCAGATGAACAATATGGTGCTGGGCTAAGCAATTATGAATATGCACATTTATGTGAAATAATGGGTCGATCTTTAATTGCCCCTGAAGTATTTAATTGTAATGCACCAGACACTGGAAATATGGAGGTCTTAGTTAAATATGGTACAGAAGAGCAAAAGAAGCAGTGGCTTGAACCATTATTAGCTGGTGAAATTAGATCGGTTTTTTCCATGACAGAACCTGCTGTTGCTTCTTCTGATGCTACAAATATACAAAGTAGTATTGTAAGAGATGGGGATGAATATGTCATTAATGCTCGAAAATGGTGGTCTACAGGTGCGATGGACCCAAGATGTAAAATAGCCATTGTAATGGGAAAAACAGATCCGAATGCAGAGCGCCATAAACAGCAATCGATGATTTTAGTCCCATTTGATACACCAGGTGTAGAAGTCAAACGACATTTGCCGGTATTTGGTTATGATCATGCTCCAAATGGTCATGCAGAGATCCATTATAATAATGTACGTGTTCCTGCCTCCAATATATTGTTGGGCGAAGGAAGAGGGTTTGAAATTGCACAAGGAAGACTTGGACCTGGTAGAATCCATCATTGTATGCGAGCGATAGGTGCAGCAGAGAGAGCATTGGAATTATTGATTACAAGAGCGAATAGTAGAGAAGCATTTCATTCAAAATTAATAGATAAAGATGTTATCCGTGCTCAAATTGCAGAAAGTAGGATTGAAATTGAGCAAGCTAGATTGCTAACACTCCATGCTGCTAATAAAATCGATCAAGAAGGCGCAAAAGCGGCAAGAAAAGAGATTGCTATGATTAAGATTGCCGCACCACGTGTGGCTCTAAACGTACTTGATCGCGCAATTGAAGTTTATGGTGGGGCAGGTGTATCGGATGATTTTCCACTTGCTGAGCACTGGGCAAATGCTCGTACCTTACGAATTGTTGACGGTCCAGATCAAGTTCACCTACGTGATATAGGCAAGCTTGAAGTACGTGAACAGCTTTTAAAGGAAACGGAAACTGAACTTGTTGGCAGGTGAAAAAATGAAGTCGTGGTTTGTAACGAAAATCGGCAATCCAGAAGATGCGTTAAAAATAAAGGAAATAGTAAAGCCTGTTCCTAAGGCAGGCGAATTACTCATTAAAGTGAAAGCGTTTTCTTTGAACTTTTTTGATATTCTTCAATGCCAAGGTAAATATCAAGAAAAACCTAATTTACCGTTTACACCTGGTGCTGAGGCGGCTGGTTATATTGAAGATGTTGGAGAGGGTACTTCCTTTAAAAAGGGAGATCGTGTATTAATTACACCCCAATTGCCATCGGGAGCTTTTAGCGAGTACGTCACTGTTAAGGAAGATTATGCGTTTCTAATACCTGATGGACTCATGTTTGAAGATGCAGCAGCAATGTACATAACCTACCATACTAGTTATTATGCTTTGGAAAGTCGTGGCAATCTAAGAGAAGGTGAATCGCTACTTGTTCATGCTGGTGCAGGTGGTGTTGGAACTGCTGCCATCCAAATAGGTAAAGCATTTGGTGCAAAGGTGATTGCAACTGCGGGATCCACAGAGAAACTAGATATATGTATGAAAGCAGGAGCAGATGTAGTTGTTAATTATAATGAAGACGATTTTGTCAATATTGTAAAAAAAGTGACGGATGGAAAGGGTGCAGATGTAATTTTTGACCCAGTTGGTGGGGATGTTTTTCATAAATCAAGAAAATGTATAGCCTTTAATGGCCGTCTTTTAACAATAGGTTTTGCTAGTGGTACCATCCCGGAAGTGCCAATAAATCATGTACTAATTAAGGATTATTCGATAGTTGGTGTTCACTTTGGATATTATCGTGAATTATTCCCAGATAAAGTAAGATTAGCACATGAACATTTAATGGATTTATATAAATTAGGTAAGATAAAACCATTGATTTTTCACCAATATGACTTTCATGAGGTGATTGATGCTTTAACTAATTTAGAATCAAGAGAAACGTGGGGTAAATCAGTTGTGAAAATTTAGTATGATCTACAAATTTGTAAGATATAACCTTGTTTCATTAACATCATTTGATTATGGGTTTAGTAGACAAGGTTCATATATATTACAAGCAATTAGGGGGGAGGAAACAAGTTAAGAGAAATGGATAGTATCAAATAATAAATATTTAAAAAAGGAGGGGAATGAATGCCTGAGTATTGGAAAGACATTAATCCTTTCGTTCACGAGGAAGAAGTTAAAGGAATTACACTAAAAACGTATCGGGAACGACCTCGCAATTTAAATGAAACACTTTCAGAAAGTGTAGACAAGTTTCCAGAAAAAACAGCATTCGTTCATGGAAATGAACGAATAACCTATAAGCAATTACAAGAACAAGTGAATAACGCTGCTTATCAGTTAAGGCGTAAATATGGTGTAAACAAAGGAGACCGAGTAGCCTTTTTACTTATGAACGGTATTCCTTTTGTAGTTGGGGTATATGCTGCGTTACAAATAGGTGCAATAGCTGTACCGCTTAATACGAAATTAAAATCAACAGAGCTATCCTTTATGCTAAAAAATTCAGGTGCAAAAGTAGTAGTATCGAACCTAGAATGGTGGCCAAATATTGAATCTATATTAACAGATACACACGTGGAATCTGTTTTTATTACAGATGAAACACCGCCGGATGGTACATTGCCGTACTCCAGATTGATCGAACCAGCGGAAGAAAATATACAAGAAAAAGTAGATGAGCATGATTACGCATTTATTATGTATACTTCTGGAACAACGGGAAGACCTAAAGGTGCCTTAATTACCCATTTTAATATGATACACACGGCGTTAAACTATAAATATTGTTATAATCTTTCCTCTAATGATTCTACAGTTATTGCAGTTCCTGTTTTCCACATTACGGGATTAGCTGCTCAACTAATGACGTTTGTTTTACTTGGTGGCAAAACTGTTTTAATGCCAATGTTTAAATCAACACAATTCCTAGAAATCCTTCAAGACGAACAAATTACACACGTAATTGCATCTCCTACTGTTTATGTAATGACATTATTAGATCCAGCACATAAAAACTATGACGTATCGAAGTTTCGAGTCGGAGCTTTCGGTGGAGCACCAATGCCTAGTGAAACACTAAGAGCGCTTAAAAATTGGGTGCCAAACATAGAGCTTCATAATACTTACGGTTTGACCGAAACGACATCACCAGCAGTCATTATGCCGAATGAATATCAATTAAATCATGTACGTTCTGTGGGTGTTCCAACACCAGTTACAGAAGCAAAAATTGTGGACCCAGAAACAAGGGCAGAACGAAAACCTGGTGAAGTTGGTGAATTGTTATTTAAAGGTCCTATGGTTATCCAAAAATATTGGAATAACGAGGAGGCAACAAAAAAAGCAATTACAGGTGGTTGGTTAGCTACAGGTGACTTAGCAGCTATCGATGAAGAAGGCTTCGTAACGATAATGGACCGAATAAAGGATATGGTTAACCGCGGCGGAGAGAAAATTTTTTCTGTTGAAGTAGAGGACGTATTATATGCAAATCCAAAAGTAATGGAAGCGGCAATTGTTGGAGTACCAGATGATAAATATGGTGAGGTCGTAAAAGCATGCATTGTTCCTCGTAATGGCGAGATGCTCACGGAAGAAGAAGTGAAGAATTGGGTAAAAGATAGACTTGCTAAATATAAAGTTCCAACATATGTAGAATTCTTGACTATTTTACCAAGAAATCCAAATGGGAAAGTAGTGAAGACAGAATTACGTTATGTACCGGAAGTTAGTAAAAATTAAGGGGGAATTTATAATGAGTAAAATGGTGAATACGGTGACAGGACCAATCAGTGCAGACGCACTAGGAAAAACGTTAATGCATGAGCATTTCTTTTTTGGATACCCAGGTTTTTATGGAAATTCTGCTTATCCAGTAGATAAAGAGGAAGTGATTCGAGTTGGAATGGAGGTTGCAGCAACTGTTCAAGCACATGGTGTAAAAACAATTGTTGATGCAACACCTAATGAAGCAGGTAGAGATCCTGAATTACTTAGAGAGATTTCAGAGAAAACGGGATTAAATATAATCTGTTCAACAGGTTATTATTATGAAGGTGAAGGTGCACCTGCTTACTTTAAATTTAAGCAAGCTCTTGGATCAGCTGAAGACGAAATCTATGAGATGTTTATGAAGGAG
Source organism: Salirhabdus sp. Marseille-P4669 (assembly GCF_900240405.1). GTDB lineage: Bacteria > Bacillota > Bacilli > Bacillales > Alkalibacillaceae > OEQK01. The sequence goes on along the minus strand of NZ_OEQK01000005.1, from coordinate 286,771 downwards.
ATTACGGAAGGTATTGGGAATACTGGAATTAAGCCTGGTGTTATTAAACTAGGATCGGGTAAGGATGCAATATCTGATTATGAAAAAGTATTCTTTAAAGTCGCAGCCCGAGTACAAAAGGAAACAGGTATTTCCATTATTACACATACACAAGAAGGAACAATGGGACCAGAGCAAGCGCAATTACTTGTATCTGAAGGGGCGAACCCAAATCGTATCCTTATTGGACATATGGATGGAAATACAGATATCAACTATCATCTCCGTACATTAGAAACAGGTGTATTTGTTGGGTTTGACCGTTTTGGAATTCAAGGATTTGTTGGTGCACCAATGGATAAAGACCGAGTTGGGACTTTAATAGGTTTAATAGGATTAGGTTATGCGGACCAACTAATGATGTCTCACGATACAGTAAACCATTGGTTAGGAAAGGCTCCTGAATGGCCAGAAGAATTAGCTAAATTAATTGAAAATTGGCATCCAGGAAATATCTTTGAAAATATCGTACCGGCTCTACTAAAGGGCGGAGTTACGGAAGAACAAATTGATACGATACTAATCAAAAATCCGAATCGTATATTTGGCGGTAGTGAAGCTATAAACGATACGAAAGCCAAAGAAGAAGCTAGTGCCCGATAAACATTTCAAAGGGTGTGGGGAGTATTCCTTGCACCTTTTCTTTAATAGATTATCATTTCATACCTTTTATAGAGAATAGGTAGCTTATAACGTATTTGTTAGAAAGGTGAGACGAATGAATACAATTGGAAGATTAGTAGATTACAAATATATTGATTGGTTTAAGTTAAGAAGCCTTTTGAGAAAGGAGCTCGTTGATGTACCAGATGAATCTCTTCAGGTGAAAAAATTTTCAGAGGGCTACTCGAATATAACCTACTTAATCTCTATTGGTAATTGGGAAGCTGTATTACGGAGACCTCCATTCGGAAATATACCTTCTAAAGCTCATGATATGAAAAGAGAGTTTACGATATTATCCAAAGTAAATCGTGTATTTCCATTGGCCCCAAAGCCTCTGCTGTATAAGGAGGATACAGAAATCATGTCGAGACACTTTTATGTGATGGAGAAAAAACAAGGTGTCGTACTTGATGACACAATTCCAAAATCTATTGGGGAATCGAAAAAGGTAGGTCCTATTATTTCCAATAGTATGATTCATGCCTTGAATCAACTACAATCTATTAATATTGTCGAGGCTAATCTTACAGATATCGGGAAACCTGAAGGATATTTAGATAGGCAAGTAAATGGGTGGATTAAACGTTATCATCAATCAAAAACAGAACAAATTATCAATACTTCAGATTTGGAAGATTGGTTTCGAAAAAATATACCTACATCGCCAAACCCAACGATTGTGCACAATGACTTTAAATTAAATAATGTACTATTGGATGAACAAAATCCACGAAACATTAATGGAGTATTGGATTGGGAATTGTCAACAATCGGAGATCCTTTAACCGACTTAGGTTCAACAGTGGCATATTGGGGAGAGAGTGGAGACCCATATCTCGGAATTAATATTGTTACCAATCAGCCTGGCTTTTACAGTAGGAGACAATTTGTCGAAGAATATGCTCGATTAAGTGGGCGTGATCTATCAAACATACATTATTATGTTGCACTTGGTTTTTATAAATTGGCTGTCATTTTACAACAAATCTATTATCGATGGAAAAATGGTGAACTAAATGATTCAAGATTCGAGCATCTAAATATATCCATTAAGAATTTATTTGAAATGGCGGATTTAGCAAGAACAAAACAGCTCTTGTGATAGAGAAAAGGAAAACGTTAAGTGTTTGAAGAATAAGCTAATAACAATATGTTAACCTGAAAATAAAATAGAGGAGGAAGTGTAATTGCAATCTATTTACATTGTTGATGGCGCAAGAACAGCATTTACAAAATTCGGAGGTTCCTTTGTGAATACCGGAGCAACAGAACTAGGTAAAGCTACAGCAATAGAAGCTTTGAAAAGATCTAAGGTCGACCCAGAGCAAATCGATCATGTTATTTATGGTAATGTTATTCATTCAGAGAAAAATGCTTCCTATTTATCCCGCCATATTGGTTTGCATAGTGGTATTCCAAAAGAGGTGCCCGCTCTTACATTAAATCGCTTATGTGGGTCTGGTCTACAAGCTGTTATATCTGCCGCCCACCTTATTTTAGCGGAAGATGCACAGATTGTTCTTGCAGGGGGAACTGAAAATATGTCACAATCCCCATATTCCAATTTTGAACAACGATTCGGTGGGGGAAAAATGGGAAATCTAGCTTTTGAAGATATGTTGTTAACAACACTTACCGATCAATACACAGGTGAAGGAATGGGAATGACTGCTGAAAAACTAGCGAAATTATACCAAATTACGAGGGAAGAACAGGATTATTTTGCAATTGAATCAAACAAACGGGCTCAACAAGCTGTGGAAAAGAATATATTTGCAGAAGAAATTGTGCCTGTGGAAATAAAGAGTAGAAAAGGTGCGGTTTCGATTAATCAGGATGAACACATTAAACCAGATGCTAGCATCGAGACAATGAGTAAGCTTAGACCTTCCTTTTTAAAAGATGGTACCGTTACAGCTGGGAATGCATCGGGGATAAACGACGGTGCTGCTTCTTTAATTATTGCAAGTGAAAAAGCCGTACAAGAAAATAGCCTTCAACCAATTGCGAGAGTTTTATCATGGGCTGTTGCTGGAGTAGATCCTTCCATTATGGGAATTGGTCCAGTTCCTGCAATAAGGAAGGCGTTAAAACGAGCGAATCTTTCATTAAAAGAGATGGATTTAGTAGAAGTAAATGAGGCTTTTGCAGCCCAATATTTAGCTGTAGAAAAAGAATTACAGCTAGACCGAGAAAAGACAAATGTAAATGGTGGGGCAATAGCACTAGGTCATCCAGTAGGTGCAAGTGGAGCTAGAATATTACTTTCCACTTCATATGAGTTAAGGCGTACGAATAGGAAATATGCTGTAGTTAGCCTATGCATAGGTGGAGGTCAGGGAATTGCGATGGTGATTGAGCATGTCTAAATTACCATTAATTGTTGCTCCCATGTTTCTCGTATCTAATCCTGCAATGGTAATAGAAGCAGGGAAAGCTGGTGTAATCGGGTCATTCCCTTTGCTAAATGCACGACCAATATCGAAATGTGCGGAATGGCTGAAACAGATTAAAGAAAAATTAAAGGATCACCAATGGGCTGTTAACATTATATGTCATAAACAATCAAATAAAAGATACGAAGAGGACCTCCACTTAATTAAAGAGTTTCAACCACCAATTGTCATAACCTCTCTTGGACATCCTGGAGAGGTTATCGACATTGTACATCAATATGGAGGTCTCGTCTATTCAGATGTAGCTACTGTTAAACATGCTAAAAAATCAGCTCAAATAGGTGTGGATGGTCTTATTTTGGTTTGTGCTGGTGCTGGTGGTCATGGAGGAACTTTAAATCCATTTGCATTTATACAAGCTGTGAAAGCTTTTTATAGCGGAACTATTATTCTTTCAGGAAGTATTTCAACTGGTCAAGACATTGCAGCAGCTCAATTAATGGGAGCTGATTATGCATATATGGGAACGAGATTTTTAGTAGCGGAGGAAAGCCAAGCAGTTGAAGAATATAAAAAAATGGTGATTGAATCTACAATGGAGGATGTATTATATACAAATGCTTTTAGTGGCGTTTATGCAAATGTCTTAATCCCAAGTTTAATAAAGGAAGGAATTGAACCAGGTAGCTTGAAATCAAGAGAGGATATCGACCTTTCTCATTTGGTTGATGTCAAAGCATGGAGAGATATTTGGTCTGCTGGACATGGTGTTACATCGGTACAAAAAGTAGAGTCAATGAAGGACATTATTAATCAATTAAAAAAAGAATATGATTCGGGGGTGTCTCGTCTTGTACAAAACGATTAAATCGGAATTGGATCATGGTATTGCCACGTTATTTCTTAATCGTCCAGATAAAATGAATGCGTATACACACCAAATGAATGAAGAATTACTAGATTTTTATAAAAAGGCAGACGATGATGATAACGTTCGTGTAATTATTGTTACTGGAGAAGGTAGAGCGTTTTGTGCCGGTATGGATTTAAGTGAAGGGGGATCAACTTTTGATTCGGATGGAACAATCGATGATTATCGGGACTTAGGGGGTCAAGTAAGTTTGCAAGTATATAATATGAAAAAGCCAATTATAGCGGCAATAAATGGTCCTGCTGTTGGTATCGGGATGACGATGACATTACCTATGGATATTCGGATCGTAAAAAAAGAGGCGAAAATTGGCTTCGTATTTGGCCGAAGAGGAATTGGGCCAGAGGCGGCATCAGGTTGGTTCTTACCACGCATCGTTGGAGTTGGAAAGGCATTAGAATGGACGTATACAGGAAGATATATCCCTACTTCAGAAGCAAAAGAATGCGGTTTAGTTCAATATGAGGTGGACAATCCATTAGCGAAAGCATATGAACTAGCTAGGGAAATTGTTGACAATACTGCTGCTACTTCTAATCGTTTTACTAGGCAGTTAATATGGGGAATGCTTGGCGAAAATCACCCGTACGCCTCACATTTAGCTGAGTCTAAGTTTCTTTATTGGGCAGGGAAGAATGCAGATGCAGAAGAAGGAATACAATCTTTTTTGGAAAAGAGGCCACCTAAATTTCCGTTAACAAGCAATGATTTACCAGATTTCCTTAAGGAAAGGAATGAGGTAAAGTGAAGGTAGGTGTTGTCGGTTCAGGTATTATGGGAAGTGGTATAGCACAAGTAATGGCAATGCATGCACACGATGTCATTCTTATGGATTCCAATACCAATGCATTAAATAAAGGGAAGGCCAGTATAACCGAGAGTTTAAATAAAATTCTAGTAAAGAAACATTATTCTTGGTCTGTGCAAACGGTGATGGACCGCATAACATTTACCACCAATAAGCAAGAACTACACGATGTCGAAGTGCTATTTGAAGCAGTCACAGAAAAAACGGATGTGAAAAAGGCTGTATTCAAAGAACTTGATGCAATTTGTCAACAGGATACTATTTTTGCTTCAAATACTTCTGGACTATCCATAACAGAAATCGCTTTTGCAACTAGTAGGCCAGAAAAAGTATGCGGAATACACTTTTTTAATCCTGTACCAATAATGAAGTTGGTCGAAATCATACAGCACCAACACTTAGATAAAGAGGTTTTGAAAAAAGTAGAAAATATTGTTGCGGATTTGAATAAAGAAAGTATAGTGGTTACAGATACTCCTTTGTTTGTTGTTAATCGAATCTTAATTCCGATGATCTCGGAAGCAATTTTTGTATTAGAAGAGGGGATAGCATCAAAAGAAGATATCGATAAGGGAATGATGCTGGGAGCTAGTCATCCAATCGGCCCTCTTAAGCTTGCAGATTATATTGGTCTAGATACATTACTTTATGTACAAGAGACATTATTTAAGGAAACTGGTGACCCAAAATATCGAATTCCAAAACGATTGAAACAGTTAGTTCGAGCAGGACATTTTGGAAGGAAAACAGGGAAAGGATTTTACGACTATAAGTTGGAGATTGTAAATAGCTAGGATTTTGGCTTGTTGAAAATATGTTTATATTTCCCAGTAGTTATGGAATGACAATCCATGTGAAATGATATACAATTAAATTAACCTAATATAATTCCTATAAGGGGAGTAGCTTTTACAGCAAAGTCGTCATTACAGGGAATATCCCTCGGCTTTGTTGGCAACCGCTCGTTGTTAGCAAGACCTTACCAAACGAATAAGTATCATTTGGTAAGGTCTCTTTGTATATCAGGTAAAATAAAACATTGGAGGAAGCAAAATGAATCCTATTGTGTTTAAAAATATGCCTACATTTGTTAAGAAAGAAATGGAAATCATTATGGGTGTTTTAAAACCCTATATGAAAAAATTTTCCAAATATCGTATCTTTGCTATTCCTTTAATGGTCTTTCCCATTATGAATTTATTTTTGCTCCTTCTATCAGGAGGATGGTATTTGGACGCTATTCCAACACTAGCTATTTATGCGTTGATGGGTGCCATTGGTATTGCTTTATTTAAAGAATCTAAGCATGTCCAAAAAGAAATGGAATCTATTAGTACAGAACGAATGATTGAAAGAATTAACAGAAGTGAATTATTAAACGATTTTACAAAAAAAGAATATATAAACACAATAAAAATGCAACCAAAACTAGGTTTTCAAGCCTTTCTACAGTTTTTAACGGAGGAACATGAACGAAAGCAAAGAATTCATGAGTAATATTGTAAAAAGAGAAAATTCACAAACAAAAAACCCTATATAAAGGGTTTTTTTATTTGGATATTCTACTTACATGTTTACTAAATGACTTGTTCTACTTCCCAATTTTCATTTACATAAAGTCCTATTACTTCCATATCAAAGCCCCAAGCTTTGACTTTTTCCACAGATTCTTCAATCATGCGGCATTTCACGTCACGGCTAACTGGATTTCCAGCACAATCGTGATGTCCAATCACAGCGATGGATTTAGATCCATGTGCATCCCTTGATATGATGACTTTGTCTTTTATTTTTTCAATCTCATCATCGGTTCCATGTAAGAAAACCTTTGTGGGACCTGGTTCTGTTATCATATCAATGAATGGTACCGAATATTTTTCTTGCATCCATTTAATTATCGGCAATTGGGCACGCCCATCCATGCAATTTATTGCTGTCGCAAATTGAGTGTCACTCATGTATTTCCCCCCTCACTTCATACTATAAGGTGATTAAGTTTTAATGCATTTTGGTATATATAGTTATACCCATTTTTATCTTCTATGAAACTACTTTTAAAAAAAAATGATGATAAAATATTAAGATATAAGAGGGGTGAACTAAATGGAATTTAAAAGAATGGATGTAGAAAAACATACCGATATCATTATACCATTTCGGAGAGATTCATTTTATGTGAGCTTTGGAACAGATGAAGGTTTTGGAGAAGATAAGGACTATATCAGTTGGGTGCAAAAGCATGCCGTCAAATATCCCGATGGATTTGTTCTTGTTCTTGAAAACGACAAACCAATAGGACAGCTAGAATTAACGACTAAGGCGTATAAAGACAATAAGATTGGTTATGTCCATTTATATTATTTAATACCGGAAAAAAGAGGGTCTGGGTTAGGTGTAAAGCTACATCAATATGCAGTACAATTTTTTAAGAAACAAAGTGTTGACGAATATCATCTAAGAGTTTCAAAGACAAACTCATCCGCTCGAACCTTTTATCAAAAACTTGGCATGACAGAAGTGGGCGAAGAGGTAAACGGAAAAGTGATTCGAATGAAAGGTTATGTAGATAAATCGTTTTGAATAAATTAGTAAAGTAAATAGGTGAACAATCAGATCAGAGGGTTTCAACAGCAATATATCCGGAAAGTACATACTATAAAAGTGGTACCTTAGTATGGGGACCGCATTTTTTGCACTATTGCTAAAGGGTAAAAAATAATGGTGTCGAAGAAGATTAGAAGGGTATGATATTGTAATGAATTTTCGATATGGGAGGGGAAAACATGTTAAAAAAGAAGTGTTATACTTGTAAAAAAGTATTCGAAATTGACCATACCGACTTACAATACCAAAAAATAAAAGCAAACCCCAATGCACTATACATATGTAAAAAATGTAATCAATCAATGCAGGTAGAAGCTCAACTAAATACAGGACTTAATCCTGATATGATCGATAAGCATACTAAGTTTTTGAAATAGATGTAATTATTATAAGTGAAAAATGAATGAGATTTGTCTTCAGATTATGGATTACTTCCTTTACTCCCACAGTAGATTACCCATATTTCTCGCTTTACGATCACTATTAATAAGGAAAGGGAATAAAAGAACATGTTAACCTTGGACTTTCAATAAATAAGTTCCAAAAGTCTAAGCAGCGTATATAGTCACTCATTAACAATTAACTGGGCGAGTAGGGGTCATTGTAGGTATATCATCCTAATCTAAAAGAAAAAAACCAAACCACCAATATTACTTGAAAGTGGTTTGGTTTTTTTGTTAAGTGTCGTTAATCCTAAAAGATTAGGATTAATACATATACATCATAGAGTTAAGTTCTTCAAATGGCATGATATCTGCATTTTCTGGATCAATAGTAAATTCTACAGATTCATTAATGCTGTTATAAACCGTACCCATTGTTACATTGATAGAAATTTTTCCAGTAGAAGGATCATCAATTACAAAATCAGCAACGATATTTTGTTCTTTAACTTGATCATCTTTAACTGTTGTTTTAATTTCAAATGTATCTACAGAAACTGTTTCGAACATTGTATCAATTTCAGCGCTAAGTTGTTCTTTAGCAGCATCATCAATAGTTTCATCTAAAGAAGCAGCTGCATCAATAATAAAATCCTTTAGTTCATCTTGAGTAAAGGATACGCTATATACATTATCTCCTTCACTCTTGAAGTCATCTTCATCTTTGCTGTTTAAGAAATCTTTTACTAATTCATTTAGTTTTCCTTGAAGCTCTTCATCTGCAGGTACTACTTCCCCAACACCTAATTGGTTTAGGTCAAATTCGATTAGTTTTCCATCAAGCTCAGCAGGTAAACCAAACATCATACCAAAGTTTTCATAAAGGCTGTCTGTTTGAATGTATCCTTTTTGAGACGCTTGATCGTATAATACGGGTACAGATAAATCAACACTAATAGGGCTCATGGAACCTTTTAGGTTTACTGTCGCTTCTTGTTTTTGTGCTTCTTCGTCATATTTCATGTTTACATCAAAAGTTGCATCATTAACCATATCTAGGTAAGGTTGCACAGTGGCTGGTGCATCAGCTGCATCTACATTTAAATCAAGGGAAAACGTAGCGTCCATGCTTTTCGCTTCTTCTGTTAGTGATTCAAATGCGTTAACCACAACTTCTTTGTTGCTTTTCTCATCATCGCTACTACAAGCAGCTAAAAATAAGATTGTAATTATTAGTACGCCTAGTGTTTTAATTTTCTTCAATTTACATCTTCCTCCTTTAGGCTAATCTTTTACATTTTAACACACAAATCTAGGATATTGGTATCTTATTATTCTAGTTAATAAAGATTAGTCCAAAATAACTGTTAATTTATCCTTAAGTAATATTTGCGACATATGCAAACTAGGTCTTTTTTAATACTTTTACCAAAAACAAACAGTATATTATTCCTATATTTTATGAAAATTTTAGATATTCAAACATTATTTTCTTAAAATTTCCGTATGGAACGACCATCCATGATGTAATGCAATCTGCAAGGAATCATAGGTAGAAATAACGAATACGTATATTAATAGAGATATTGTTGTGGAATTAACATGTTGTCAAAACCTTTGGAAGGTAGGGTTGCTTGTATTACTGGGGAATGTCATGGTATTGGAAAAGCAACAGCAAAACGGCTGTTAGAGGATGGAGCGAAGGTTGCCATTGTCGATATAAATGAAGAGGCGTTATAACAGCAAATCGCATTGGTATTCCATTTGAAGTCATGGTAGATCACAGTGCGCAAACCATCCCAGTTGGAAGAACAGGAAAACCTGCGGACATAGCAAATGCTTTAGTTTTTTGCTGATGAGTGGTTTTCCTTTGTAAACGGTCAAGTACAATATGTGGCTGGAGGTTCTAAATAGTAAAAGGGAGTGGTTTTAATTGTTAAACGGATTTATTGGGAAAAAATCAAATCGAATAAAAAACACAGTAGAACGAGGTTTGGTTCTTAGGTTTGCAGAAGCCATTCAAGATAACCATCCAATTTATACGAATGAAAAATTTGGAAAGGAATCACGATATGGTAAAAATATAGCTCCACCAACGTTTCCGATAGTGTTTGACTTTGGTACAATTCCTGACCTTAAACTTCCTTCTATTGGTTTAATTCATGGTGAGCAGCATTATCATTATGAACGTCCGCTTTTTGTTGGAGAGGATGTGTATTGTTATTCAGAGGTCAAGGATTATTATGAAAAAGAGGGAAAAAATGGTTTAATGGGATTTCTAATTATTATGCGTTACGGAGAAGATGCAGATCAAAACATCTTGTTTACAGAAAAACAAGTAGTAATCATTACGGAGGCTGTGAGAAGGGAGATGTTAAAGTGAAGCGATTATGGGAATATGAAGTGAATGAATCCCTTAAAGAAGTTACGTTAAATCCTGTAAGCCGTTTAGATTTAATAAAATACGCTGGAGCTTCTGGTGATTTTAACCCAATACATACAATTGATGAAGAAGCATTAAAATCGGGCCTACCCGGAGTAATAGCTCATGGAATGTGGACAATGGGGAATTTGGCAAAATTGTTTACTCCATATTATAACGAAGGATTTTTAGAAGATTATCAAATTCGTTTCTCTAACATGGTTTTTCTAGAGGATATATTGACATTGAAGGCTTCTATAAAAGAAAAAAACGAAACAGATATGTTATTTCAAATATATGTAATAAATCAGCATGGAGAAAATGTATTAAGGGGATCAGTTAAATTTCGTTTTGTTTAGCAATCAGTATTGATACAGTGCACTATTTAACTATCCTGTATACTACAGAAAATAGTTCATAAGTTCTGTTCTTACATAATACGAATATACGTTCTGTTCTTTTGGGGGATTTTTTGGTAAAATAAAGTTAGTACAATAAGGCTTTCATGGGTGGTTACTCGCTCCCTTTTTTTTAGAAAGGGGGTGATAAGGATGACAGTATTTGAAACGCTAGTCCTAATGATTTCATTTGGAAGTTTCGTTGTTGCAATATTGTCAAACATAAAAAAATAACCACCCTTTAAGCCGGACAAGCAAATAAGGGTGATTATATTCCCGAAAGCGAGTCGCCCCCTTGAAGGGCTATTGTACATTACCGTTGGTGTAGGATCACCAACGGTCTTTTTATACTTTATGCATAATTCTTGTATTTATTATACTCCATATTTGGTTCATTGAAAACCGAAAGGACCAAATATTTTTTTAAATCACCTTTATATAGTGTAGGTAACATTGAGTAATTTATAATACGTGAAAAAAGTGTTATATGGGTTGTTCATGATAAGGGTGCAAATACTAAGTGGTAAAACGCTCTACGTAGAACAAGAATACATTTTTAACGTGCGCTTTTTAATGTATGATATAGTAAGGAATAAAAAAACGGAGGAGGTTATCAAATGGATATCCCAGCATTGTCAATAGCATTAAATCAAGTGAATTTTAGACAAGATGTAGGCATTACCCTAATGAAAAACATGATGAATCAATCTGAAAGTAAAGCGATGACGATGATACAAATGCTTCACGACGCAGGAAAACAAATGCAACAAGCCTCACAACCACATTTAGGAAGTAATATTGATGTGAAATTATAAGGAGTAGTTTATATAGAACTTATTACAAAATATTGGGGGACGTTTCATTGAAGTTAGTGGGAATCTCAGGCTCATTAGTAGGTGCAAAAATATCGGAAGCTGTTTTCCATGTATTATCAGCTGCTAAAGCAATTGATTCTAATATTCAAACAGATCTTATTGATTTAAAGGAAGAAGAAGTAGAATTATTTCACGGACCATCTCTCGCTTATTATGATCAACATACATGGGACATTGTGAACAGAATTACTACTGCAGACTTTATTGTCTTTGCAACTCCTATTTATCAAGCATCCATTTCAGGAGCATTAAAAAATTTATTGGATTTTATGCCACAAGACGCATTTAAAGGAAAGGTAACAGGAATTGTTACTGTCGGTGGTTCTGGAAAACACTTTTTAGTTGGTGAATATCAATTGAAACCAATACTCTCTTACTTAAAAGGGATTGTGCCGACAAATACTGTATTCATACATAATAAATCCTTTACCGAAGAAGGTGATTTAGAGGATGAACAAGCAGAAAGACGTTTACATAAGCTCGCAGAAGAAATGATAGCCTTACAAAAGGGATTAAAGTAGTTATTATTTAAATAAAGTACATTATTTTTTGATAACAGAGTAAATGTCAATCAGGAGAAGAAGTATGCAAATTATAGAATTAAACAAACAGTCCAATTATTTGGAAGAAGCAATAACAATCTTTTGGAATCAATGGGGAAACGAAAAGAATTTTCCTTTTTACGAGGATTGTATTAGACATTCCACTACAACGAATGATCCAATTCCAAGATTTTATATTGCGGTAGAGAACAACCATATAATTGGTACATACGCTTTATTGAGAAACGATTTAAATAGTAGACAAGATCTCTATCCCTGGTTCGCTTGTTTGTATGTAACAGAGGTGAATAGAGGGAGGGAGATAGGGTCAAAATTACTAAATCACGCATTAACCGAAACCGCTATGAAAGGCTATCCTAAGCTTTATCTTACTACAGATTTAGAAGGCTATTATGAAAAATATGGCTGGATTCACTCCGGTTATGTTTATGGAATATTTGGTGATTCGATAAAGTTATATGAAAAGCTAACGAATGTTAAATCAATATGATTAGAATGATGTTTCAAGCAAGCAGCTAAGATGGTATATTGCATGAGTTTTGGTTAAATAACCGGGATTCATGCTTTTTTATATCTTAATCGTGTTGTGTATTTTGATTGAATACAATGGGAAGAACTTTCTTTTTTCTTAGTGCCTAAAAAAAAATAGATTTCAATAGCTAAAAAAAATGGTAAAATATTCTTAAAATTAGCTAACTTTGTTGGGGGACGTCGATATGGAAGTGAACCCTATTTTTACTACATATTTACATGAGTTAAAAAGATATTGCTATAGCATAACTGGTAACCCATGGGATGGGGAAGATCTCTATCAGGACACACTTCTTAATATTATGCGTAGGGCTTCTACTATCGAATTGCACCAGAATCCTAAAGGCTATTTATTTAAAATGGCTATTAACCAGTGGCGTGACATAATGCGGAAAAGAAAGAAAGAGAAAACAGTCGAACAAGAATGTAATATCCATTATACAGATGTGAATTTTAAATTACTAGAGACTGTGGAGGTTTTAATAAGTGAACTTCCCTTTCAACAAGCATGCGTCCTATTACTAACCGAGTATTTTGGATTTACTTCTAAGGAGATCTCTGAAATGTTAACCATAACGATAGGAGCTGTAAAAGCCACGTTACACCGCGCAAGAGTTAACTTAACACAAATGAAAAATACAGTGCCTACAAATGAACCTCCAGAGCAACTTATCCTTCGTTTATTAACTAGTTTAAAAGAAAATAACGCTAGAATTGTAGCATCTACATACAGGATTCTAATAACACGAGGCATCAAAATAAAGAAAAAGGATCACCATTTTATATTTACTGTTACAGACCCAGATGGAAATAAATATAACATTATTGAAAAAATATAAATTTGTTTCGTATCCTTTCTTTCATTTGATTCGTTTATTAATTAGGAGGTGTTTTTTTGAAAAAAGTAAGTAGGATTGATGCAGTCTTTGTACCTGTGACAAATTTAAAAAAATCGGAGGAGTGGTATCTTAACGTATTTCCTTTTGAGGTAATTTATCGAAGTAGTGATGGAAAATACGTAGGCTTTCGTTTTCAAGAGAAAGGTGATGAAAAAACCGCATTAACGCTTTATCAAGTGGATAAGGTGCCGAAGCAAGAACACATTGCCTTTAACTTTTATACGGAGGATGTTGACGGAATGCATCATTTTTTGAAATCAAATGGCTATAAAGTAGATGACATTCATGGTGGAGATGGTATGCGTTTTTTCAAAGTTTTCGATCCAGATGGAAATGTATTTGAGCTTGTTACGTTTTAATAAACGATGAGAGGAAAAGGGGAGTGTACTAATATGAATAGTATCATTAAACGAGTTGGTACAACGTATGTACCAGTTACAAATCCTGAAGTGGCATCCAAATGGTACCAGCATAAACTAGGTGCAGTAGAAAACTTTAGAAACGAGGAAAAAGCGATTTTGGATTTTGCAAATCAAGCATTTTTCCTTGTAAAAGCTCAATCGAATGAAAAAAATAGTTTTCGAGATAGTAATAATAATGTACATTTTACACAGACTTTTGAAGTGAATGGTCTTGATCAACTACATTTATTACATCAAACTCTAAAAGAGCAGCAAGTACAGGTTGGTGAAATTGAAGACCGTGGACATCCCGGGAATAATTTTGTGTTTTATGATTTGGATGGGAACCTATTCGATGTATGGAGCGAACTAAGTCCGGAATTTAAAGAAAAGTATAACCTGAAAGACGAACAAAACATATAACGAATCTTTATAACATTAAAGGGGCAAAATCTAATGGAAATTGGGCTTACTACTTTTGTGGAAACTACTCCAGATGTGGAAACCAATCAAGTGAAAAGTCATGCAGAACGAATACGAGAAGTGGTTGAAGAAATCGTCTTAGCTGACGAAGTTGGATTAGATGTATATGGTGTTGGAGAACATCACCGATCAGATTATGCAGCATCAGCTCCGGCAATTATACTTGCCGCAGCAGCTGCAAGAACAAGGAATATACGGTTATCAAGTGCTGTAACCGTACTTTCTTCTGATGATCCTGTTCGTGTTTTTCAAGACTTTTCCACTATTGATGCTATCTCGAACGGGCGAGCAGAAATAATGGCTGGTAGAGGATCCTTTATTGAGTCCTTTCCTTTATTTGGATATGATTTAAATGATTATCATGAGCTTTTTGATGAAAAGTTAGAGCTACTTTTGAAAATACGAGAATCTGAAAAAGTGTCATGGAACGGAAAACACCGTTCTGCAATACATAATCGTGGTGTGTACCCGAGGCCAGTACAGAACCCTTTACCTATATGGATCGCAAGTGGGGGAACTCCTGAATCCGTAATTCGGGCAGGAAGTCTTGGATTACCACTATGTTTAGCAATTATTGGGGGTAAACCATTACAATTTGAGCCGCTTGTACGATTGTATAAACAAGCAGCGGAACGAGCTGGTCATGATTCCTCTAAACTTACCGTTGCATCACATTCCCATGGCTTCGTCGCAGAAACCAATGAGCTTGCAGCGGATAAATTTTTTCCATCGTACCAATATGCGATGAATAAACTTGGCCGAGAAAGAGGATGGAGTCCCTTAACAAGGGAAGCATATGATGTTACCAGAAGCTTTGAAGGAGCATTGTATATTGGAGATTCCAAGACAGTCGCAGAAAAGATTATTTATTTAAGAAAAAATATTGGTATCACACGGTTTCATGTTACATGTTCCAGTAGGATCGATGCCACATCATGATGTTATGAAAGCAATTGAGCTGCTAGGTAAGGAAGTAGCGCCTATTGTGAAAAAAGAAGTTTCCATATGGGAAGAAGCACAAACGAATCACTAAGCAATTGAAAGTGGGAGTATTCCAAATGGGAATACTCCTATTTTGTGTGAAAATACCCCTTTTTCATAGGCACATAAAGGTAATGGTATTCAACTTTGGTTTTCATCAAACCTTACCCATCCAGCTAAACAAAACTAGAATAAAATGAAATTGTAGGTACACCCTACAAATAAAAAGGAGGTGTACTTGTTGGATAATGAAAAAGGAGTGAATCAATTACCAAAATTTGATGACCTTACAGATCGATTAATTTCGGAAGGTAATGAACAGGGTACGATATCGATGAAGACAAATCTTGATCCGAAAGATCCTATTGAAGATAACCCTTATTTTGATAAAAATAAAACGTATACAAAGGAAGAGCTTGATAAATTCCGTAATTTTTTCGGGGGAAGTTAAGGAAAATAGTTATGAAGTCGTTTTAAGGATAAGTGTGTGACTTGAAATAGATTTATATGGAATAATATAACGGTAAAACAAACCGATTCCTTTTATTTTAAAAAATCGGTTTGTTTTACTCAATTGTTAACAAATGCCTGTTTTGGTTGGTCTGTTTGATGTATTTTATTATAAATAATCATAGTAACTACAAGCATCCCAACTAAAAACCCAATAAAATACGGTGAGATAAAATCTCTTACTGCACCTGTAATAAAAGAACTTGTGATAATTCCTAGTGAATATACTGCGGATAAATAGCCAAATGCTTTTCCATGCATTTCCCTAGGCGTCCGTTCTGTAATAGCTGTTGCCATTGCAGGCATGATTAGACCAAAAAATATACCGATGAGTAATAATAGTAAGTAAAGGGGTAAATTAGTTACAAGGATGCAGTAGATTGCCAAAGACATACCGGTTAAACCTGTTAAAAGACGATGTAACGGTTCAAATCGATGAATAAAAAATAATGACAAAGTAAGTAAAGTTCCGATGCCCATAAAGCTAAATAGTTTTCCTGTGTCAGAAGTAGAAATACCTTGATCTACTGTTAAATAGGGAATCTCATAAACAAGAACCCCATGTAAATACATAACCGCAAAAGCAATTAAATAGATCATGGATAAGTTGGAGTTCATTTTTTTAGCATGTATCTCTTGTTTCTTTTGAAATGCATTATTCACTACGACTAGTTGTCTATCTCTCAGATAAAAAAATGTGTAAATCGTTGTGAGTAGCATTGCGGTGCCGATAAAAAAATAAGTGTTTTCATATCCAATAAATTCTACTAATGTTCCACCCAACATTGGAGAAACAATACCAGTAATAGTGGATAGGATACCGTAGACAGCCATGTTCTTCCCTTGTTGCCGATTGTTTTTCGCATAACCAGAAAGAAGGGTGAACGCTGCAGGAATTAGAAATGCTAATGCAAAACCATTCATAGCATGGAGGATGACTAAATCAGTAGAACTTGACGCCATTCCATGTAAAAAAAATAGAATTGCAGAAGCTAACATTGGCACAACGATAAATACCTTTTTACCATATTGATCAATAAGAGGGCCAGCAATTACGTTACCAATTAAATTTGAAAAAGATGTAACACTTAGAATGATTCCAATAATAATGCTTGATGCCCCGAGTGTTGAAGCAAAAGGTGTAAACACTGGCATTTGAATTCGCATGATTAACCCGATAAAAAACATGACGATAAAGATATGTAATTTGTCCCTTGTTGTCTTTTTCAATTTCTTCACCTCAACATATCTGTATGCCTTTAGCGGACAAAAAAGACGGGCTTTCTAATCATTCTCTCGGAAAATTTTTGGCCGTCCTGAAGACCATTTCTTAGACGATTTCTCGTTTTATATACTATACTTAGTATGTATACCATTGAAAGGAGGAAGTATATGGGCCTTGTTGATGGACTATTATTACTACTATCTATAATGTTAATTATAGGTGTAATGGCTACAAAATTCTCTTCTCGTTTAGGACTTCCCGCTCTAATCCTCTTCTTAGCTGGTGGTATGTTACTAAATCGATTTATCTACTTTGAAGATGTACATCTTACTCAATTTATCGGTACGATGGCATTAATAATCATTTTGTTTGATGGTGGAACTCAAACAAAATGGAGAAGAATCAAACCAATATTAGGGCCGGCTGCTTCGTTAGCAACGCTAGGTGTGTTAATCACTACGTTCGTAACTGGATTGGCAGCGATGTACTTTCTCGACTTTTCATTATTGGAAGGGCTGCTTTTAGGCGCCATTGTTGGTTCTACGGATGCTGCTGCAGTATTTTCTGTTTTAGGTAATAAAAATTTTAACAAGCGATTAACAGCCACTCTTGAAGCTGAATCAGGTTCTAATGATCCGATGGCAGTCTTTCTTACTGTTACGTTAATTGAATTGATTCAAATTCCAGATATGTCTATTTGGGCTGCAATTGGAAGCTTCTTTTTACAAATGGGGCTCGGTCTTGGTTTAGGTTTTATTTTTGGGAAGCTTACTGTTCTCATCATAAATCATATAAAGTTAGATATATCCGGACTGTATCCAGTTTTAGCAATGGGTGCTGCAATTTTAACTTACGCAGTAACAGACTATTTTAATGGAAGTGGATTACTAGCAGTATACGTAATGGCTGTATTTGTAGGGAATAGTGATTTAACCCATCGTTTCTCGATTTTGCGGTTTAACGAGGGTTTTGCATGGATGATGCAAATTGTAATGTTTACACTTTTAGGACTATTAGTATTTCCAAAACAGTTGCTCGGCGTGTTTTGGGAAGGTATCTTAATTGCTATCATTTTGGTATTTATTGCTCGTCCAATAGCTGTTTTTATTAGTATGATGTTTATGAAATATAATTTGAATCAGAAATTATTCATATCATGGGCTGGATTAAAAGGCGCTGTACCAATCGTATTGGCAACATACCCTGTACTTGCAGGACTGGAGAACAGCAATTTAATATTTAACACCGTATTTTTCGTTGTTTTAATCTCAGCGTTAGTGCAAGGAAGTACGCTTTCCAACTTAGCGGAGAAGCTTGGTCTTGTAGGAGATGAGGATGATGATCACTCCAGCATTGAGCTTATTAATTTAGGAAATACGGATTCAGAAATTATGCGTATTTCTATAAACAAACATTCTCCTGCTGTTGGAATGTCTTTAACGAACCTTGTTTTACCTTCTGAAACATTAGTAATTGGAATTACAAGAAATAAGGATTTATTAACACCTACAGGTTCATCGGTTATCCAAAAGGGAGATACTTTGTTTGTATTAGTCGATAAGGATAAGAGAAAAGATGCCAAAATAGCCCTTTTAGGGAATGATGAAATCCAATTGAAAAAAAACAGAGAAAAATAGTCAAATTAATCGTTTTCTAAGGGATTAATGGGGGAAGTACGTGAATAGTAAAAATGTAACCATTTGAAATGTGCAAATAAAGGACGCAGAAATAACGTTAAAGATACAAAGAGATGTCATTAAAGAAAATAATTATTTATTAAACACACCAGAAGAGTTTACAAGGACACTGCAGGAGCAGGTTCAATTCATTCACGACGTTTTACATAGCGATACGGATACAATGATTGTATCTGAATATAATGGTGAGGTTGTTGGATTTTTGTTATTTAAAGCTTCGCGATTGAAAAAAATGTCCCATACAGGAACATTTGGAGTCATGCTTCATGAGGATTATCGTAACATAGGTATAGGTAGAAAACTAGTGGAATATTTAATTGAATGGGCAGAAAGCAACCCAAAAATTGATAAAGTTAGTTTAGCTGTTCTTTCCTCTAATGACTAGCCTACGCTTTATATAAAAAGCTTGGTTTTATGGAAGAAGGGCGTAAATTTTGCGAGGTAAAATTAGACGAGACCACTTATGTAGATGATGTTTTAATGTATAAATGGGTAAAAACAAAATAAAGCTGTTTCCTCAAAAAGAAACCTTAAAAAAGAGAATTTTTAAGGTTTCTTTTTTTGCTGTTTAAAAGGTTTTAGTAAATACCAGTTAAGCAGCAAAAAGCGTGTGATTCTAATAATTAGATGTAAATGGCACAAATTAAAAAAGTAAGTAGAACAGGGAGGTGTACACATTGTCTGATAACAGGAAGGATAATAAAATTAGAAAGCGTAAGAAAAAATCTAAACCTAAGTTAAAGCGAGACGATATAACAGTGGTTGACTCCGAGTCAGCACGTAAAGCCGTTATTGCTACAGCGGTTGGTAATGGTATGGAATGGTTTGATTTTGGTATTTACTCTTACTTAGCTGCTACTATTGGACAAGTATTTTTTCCTGTTGCTAGTGGGCCAATGCAATTAGTATATTCCTTTGCAACCTTTGCTGTTGCCTTTCTAGTACGACCTATCGGGGGCATTTTTTTCGGAATGCTTGGGGATAGGCTTGGAAGAAAAAAAGTATTAGCGATTACGTTAATTATGATGGCCATCGCTACTTTGGCTATCGGTTTAATTCCAAGCTATGCATCTATTGGCTCTACAGCAACCGTATTATTGTTAGTTGCTCGATTAGTTCAAGGATTTTCTACTGGTGGAGAATATTCTGGAGCGATGACATTTATTGCTGAATCCACTCCAGATAAAAGAAGGGGCTTTATGTCAAGTGGATTAGAGGTTGGAACGTTAGTTGGCTATATTGCTGGTGCCGGTGTTGTTACATTGTTAACATTTATCTTAGGTGATGAAACAATGCTTGAATGGGGTTGGCGTATACCATTCTTTATCGCCGCACCAATTGGATTAGTCGGTTTTTATTTGCGTAATCAACTGGAGGAAACACCTGCATTCGAAGCGATGGAAGAAGCGAAAACAGATGATGATGAACATGCTTCCGTGAAGGATATCTTACAATATCATTGGCGACCAATTTTAATTGGTATGTTTGTTGTATTTTTCTATAATGTGGTGAATTATACGGTATTATCTTACATGCCTTCCCATTTGACTGCTGTGCTAGGCTATGGAGAAGCGGAGGGTTTACTTCTCATTGTCATTGTGATGGTTATTATGATACCGATCGTCTTATTAATGGGATACTTTAGTGACCGAATTGGTGCAAAAAAGATTATACAAGGTGGATTAATTGGCTTAGTAATCCTATCGATACCAGCCTTTATGTTAATCGGAAGCGGGAATACGATACTCGTCTTTTTAGGATTAATGATATTAGCCATTTTCTCATCTTCTTTTCAAGGGACCATGCCGGCACTTTTACCATCTTTGTTTTTTACGAGTGTCCGAAATGGCGCTTTGGCAATTACCTATAATATATCCGCTTCTCTATTTGGTGGAACAACGCCACTTATTGTCTCGTGGCTAATTAGCACAACAATGAATCGGATGATACCCGCTTATTATGTTATATTTGCATCACTTGTTGGAATAGTCGTTGTAACCATATTCTTGAAGGAAACTGCAGGCCGTGCTTTAAGAGGTTCACCTCCAGCAGTAGAAGAGCAATCAGAAATAAAGGAGATATTAGAAGAACCAGAAGAAGCTTTATGGTGGCGTGATGAAAAGAAAGAAATTGAGGAACGAAAAGAGGATAATATTGATATTGAATAAATAGGAATAAATAGCCTTAAAACACGAAGGTGGCAACCACATGCTTTTTATAACTTTCTTGTATATGTCTGATAAATACGGAAGTGCACTATCTGCAGTAATAGCAGAATAGGATAGGCGATAGCGGAATAAAGAAACTTCCATTCGTTATGGTAAAAGAAGCCAAAAACAATGGAAAAGTATTCGAATACTAAACAAAATAAAGTCCACACCAAAATATAAGTGCATTTCATCGCTATTGTTTTATGAAAAGGATAGAAGTTCAAAAATAAAATACCAGCAGGAGAGAAAAGCCCCAATATAGGTAAAAAACCTGCAAGTTGTGGACCTTTTTCGAAATAACCGTAGAAATTATATTTCAGATCAAAAAGGACGTCGGAACAAAATCCTAAAACAATAGAAAATAGAGCAATACTGTATATTTCATGCCGTTTTATTTTTTTAGGAACTAAATATAAAATGAAGTGAAAAATAATGATAGATATTATTAAAAATACCATGAAAAGGTTACCAACCCTTTTTAATTATGATATCTTCAGTTTAAACCCATTTGTGAAAGATTAAACGTATAACTGAAAAAGAAAAACAGTACTGGATTATTTAAAATCTAAGTACTGTTTCTCTTTTTTAAAATACCTTCGTTGTCCAACTTTCACCGTTCCAAATATCTGTAACGATATCTTTGTAAAAGTCCGGCTCGTGTGAAATAAGTAAGACACTGCCATTATACTCTTTTAGTGCTCTTTTTAACTCATCCTTCGCATCGACATCTAAGTGATTTGTTGGTTCGTCTAATACGAGTAAATTTGTTTCTCTATTCATTAACTTACATAAACGTACTTTTGCTTTTTCTCCACCACTTAAAACCTGCACCTTACTTTCAATGTGTTTCGTAGTAAGGCCACAACGTGCTAATGCAGATCGCACTTCATATTGAGTGAAATGAGGGAATTCATCCCATACTTCTTCAATACAGGTGTTTCCATTTTTTGACTTTATTTCCTGTTCAAAGTACCCAATGTGAAGATGTTCTCCTAATTGAACAGAGCCAGAAATTGGTTTTAGAGCCCCAAGGATACTTTTCAATAAAGTTGTTTTCCCAATTCCATTTGCACCGGTTAAAGCAAGCTTTTGACCTCTTTCCATCGTTAGGTTTAAAGGTTTTGATAATGGGTCCTCATACCCAATTACTAAATCCTTCGTTTCAAATAAAAATCGGCCGGGAGTTCGGGCAAGTTTAAAATCAAAATGGGGTTTTGGCTTTTCAGCATCTAGTTCAATAATATCCATTTTGTCTAACTTCTTTTGACGAGACATTGCCATTTTACTAGTCGCTGCATTGGCCTTGTTACGGGCAACAAAATCCTTAAGGTTCGCAATTTCCTTTTGTTGTTTTTTATAAGCAGCCTCAAGTTGTTGTTTTTTCATTTCATAAACACGCAAAAATTCATCATAATCACCAGGATACCGGGTTAATTGTTGATTTTCAACGTGGTATATGACATTGATTACACTATTTAGGAATGGGATATCATGAGATACAAGAATAAATGCATGCTCATAATTCAATAAATAGTTTTTTAACCACTGAATGTGTTCTACATCCAGATAGTTTGTAGGCTCGTCCAATAAGAGTATATCTGGTTTTTCTAATAAAAGCTTCGCTAGCAAAACTTTCGTACGTTGACCACCACTTAAATCGTGGACATCACGATCTAAACCGTAATCATTCAATCCCAGTCCATTTGCTATTTCTTCAACCTTGGCATCAATCGTATAAAAATCATTATTTGTTAATGCATCTTGTATACGACCTGTTTCCTCAAGTAGGGCTTCTAGTTCTTCAGGTTCTACCTCACCCATTTTGGCAAAGAGTTGGTTCATCTCAGATTCCATATCAAATAAATATTGAAATGCGGTTCTTAACACATCTCTGATTGTCATCCCTTGCTTTAATACTGCATGTTGGTCTAAGTAGCCTACTCTTGTATGCTTTGACCACGAAATCGTTCCAGCATCAGGTTCTACTTTTCCAGTAATAATATTCATAAATGTGGACTTACCTTCACCATTTGCCCCAATAAGTCCAATATGTTCACCTGCTAATAATCGAAATGACACGTCTTCAAATATGGCGCGGTCTCCAAAACCGTGACTTAAATTTTGAACTGTTAGTAAACTCATGATTTCATAAACACCTTTTTCTAATAAGATTCACTTTACCTATTATAAGCTGAGAATTGGTGATATGTCACGAAACGAATTTGTTTTCGATGTAGGAATTCCTTTTGTAAATCGAGCGATGTTAGAAATAAGTGCAGATGGATTTGTGGCTTTAAAACATAATAACGTAACAGGTTAGCCAAAATACAAACATGGAGGTGGATGCCATGGGCAAAAAGAAAAAATTAAACGATGGCGTAAGTGATGAACAGGCTGTTCGAAAAAATTTAGCAAAGCAGTTTGATCATGAATTTGCAAATGAACCACTAACATCAAATGAAAAAGCTAATAACAAAAAAACAAAGAAAAGACAATAACTAACACCGTCTTAGGAGGAGTATGATGACGAAACCAAAAAAGAAGAACAAAAGTAAAAAAGAATTAAACGCATTAGATAAAGAACTGTCTCGTCAAAATCGAAAAAGAAAGAATAGATAGATTATAGAATATACATTTAGAAAGCACTTCTTGATTAGAGAGAAGTGCTTTCTAATGGTAAGGATAGAATGAAAAAAAATCACAATAACGGAGAACATTTGTTCTGTTTTGTGTTATAATTAGCGTAATGAAATGAATAGGGAGGTCTTACATGAGCATTGAATTTCGAAATATAGAAGAACAAATGGCGAATTATCACGTACCTGGTGTAAGTATCGCTATTTTGGAGAACGGAAGTATCCAGGAACATTGTTATGGTGTAAGAGAAAAAGGTACAGCTAGTGAAATAAATAAACATACTATTCTAAATGCGTGCTCGATAAGCAAATTCGCTACTTCCATGTTAGTAATGGTATTAGTTGAGCAAGGGATATTAGATTTAGATGTAGATATTAATAAAACAGTAAAGGGATGGAAAGTACCAAGAAACACATTTACAGTAAATAAACCAGTAACGTTGCGGAATTTACTGAGTCATCAAGCAGGTATAAAAGATCCGAAGAATAGTTTTGGTTCTATTCCGCTTTCAGAAAAAACGCCTACCATAATAGATCTTCTCCAGGGGAAGTCACGCCATTGTAATTCACCAATTGAACCTTCCTACATAATAGAATCCGAGTTCCATTATTCAGATGCTGGGTTCTGCATTATCCAGCAAATTATTGAAGAAAATACTAGTAAAACATTTATTGAAGCGATGAGTGAGTATATTTTGAAACCATTAAAAATGAAGAACAGCACATATTTACATTCAGAGCTTTGGAATACGACTAAATGTAATAACTTTTCAAGTGGTCACAATAAAAATGGGGAAGTTGTGGAAGGTAAGTATCCGGTTTATCCATATTTTGCGGCATCGGGATTATGGACAACTCCTATAGATCTGGCTTTATTAGTATTGGAATTAGTAAATGGATTAAAAGGAACGAGTAAGCTACATTTATCTAAACATAATATACAGGAAATAATTCAGGCACAAGGAAGTATGCATTGGGCTGGATTGGGAATTTTCCTCGATTATTCAAAAAATCATTTAGAACTAGCTTCTTTTGGATGGGGTATTGGATTTCAAAGTATGATTGTTGCTTATCCTTATTTGGATAAAGCGATGGTAATAATGACGAACGCGGATTTAGGTGTTCACCAATTGCAAGGTATAATTGGTGAGCTATATAACGAGTTTGTCGAAACATCTATTCCTATTGCGTAATGATTAAATGAATAAATGTAAATACTATTATTAATAGACTAAAGTAAAATTTGCAAGGTGGCTATAACATGGATGTCAAAATTGGATTTACTTATCGCACTCCAAAAGGAACAAGTACATATATGCAGTCAGATGATATGACTGTTGAAAAGGCTTTATTAATTGCGGAAGATCTGAAAAAGACAGGTCGTATGAATGACTTAACTTTTGTTGATTCGAATGATACGACATGGAACGAAAAAGAACTAAAGAATTTTGTGAAAGAAGTAGAGACAGAGCCTCACAATATAAAACTTTACTTTGATGGAGGTTTCGATAAACAGTCAAAGAGAGCTGGACTTGGTTGTGCCATTTATTATGAGCAAAACAAAAAATGTTACCGATTAAGAAAAAATGCATTAGTTGAAGAAATGAAAACTAATAATGAAGCGGAGTATGCTGCCTTACATCTTGCTTTACATGAACTTGATATGCTTGGTGTAAAACATTTACCCATTACGATTATCGGTGACTCTCAAGTGGTTATTAACCAATTAAATGGGGAATGGCCAAGCTATGAAGAAGACTTATCAAAATGGGCGGATCGAATAGAAAATAGAATGAAAAAGTTAGGGGTAACACCTCATTATAATCTTGTATCTAGAAAAGAAAATAGAGAAGCAGATCAGTTAGCGACTCAAGCATTAAATGATATAGAAATTATGAGTACGGTTGAAATAAATTTATAACATCTAACAAATAAGGAGGTGTACACAATACATCTCTTTATTTTTGCTAAATTTAGAAAAAAATGTTATTTTTAATAGTAATCATAAGGGAGATGTTTTTTAGATAACGAAATAGTCTTAGGAAATTTACAATGAAGGGGATAGAAGATGATTAATAATAATATTTCAGAGATTAGTAGAAACATAGATTTTTCTGGGTCGATTTTGATAAGCGGTGATGCTTTTCAATATGATGGTAGTTTTGGTTATGCAAATCGTGCGGAGGAATTAAAAAATAATTCCTCCACGCGCTTTGGCATTGCCTCAGGAAGTAAGCTATTTACAGCCATTGCAACATGCCAACTTGCTGAGAAAGGTTTACTTTCCTTTAACACGAGAATAAAAGATTTTTTTGGCGATGAGTTGCCACATATTCATGAGAATATTACAATTCACCATTTACTCACACATACTTCCGGAATACCAGATTACTTTGATGAAGAAGTGATGGACGACTTTGAAGAATTATGGGTTCAAAATCCAATGTATACTTTTCGAGAACTAAAACATTTCTTACCATTATTTAAAAACTTGCCTATGAAACATAGTGTTGGAGAAAGATTTCACTATAATAATGCTGGTTATATTGTATTAGGTTTACTTGTTGAAAAAATTTCAAACTACAATTTCACTGATTACGTTCAAACGTTTATTCTGAATAAAGCTAATATGACGGACTCAGGTTTCTTTTCGTTTGATTCATTACCGATGAATACAGCATATGGCTATATTGATCATAAGGATGGCAGTTGGAAAACGAATATTTACTCCTTACCTGTTAAAGGTGGTTCTGATGGAGGAATATATGTGACATCAAAGGACATGGAAAAATTATGGAGAGCACTTCTATCCTTTGATCTACTCAATAAGGATACGACAGAGAAGCTATTGAAACCTCACATTCAGGTAAATGACAACAGTTTTTATGGATATGGCGTTTGGATACGAAAAGACCAAGATGATGTCGTAAAGTATCATGTAATGGGTTATGATCCTGGGGTTAGTTTTCATTCTGGTTATTATCCTAATACATCATCGTTTGTTACCGTTTGCTCAAACAAATCTGATGGTGCTTTTGATATCCTTAAAGGGATTGAAGAAGAATTATTGAAATAAAATATAAATCTATTACATCCTATCAACATGACAAAATACAATAGGGTGTAATAGATAAATAGATTACTACTACTCGGAATGAATCATTGTTATAAAATTTGTACTACCATTAGAAAATTCTTGATGTTTAATAAATCCAAGATTTTTATAAAGGTGGATTGCTCTAGTGTTAAAAGTAGCAACCGTTAATCGTACGGATTTCGTTTTATAGTGCTCCTGAATGTTGTTCAAGATATATGTGCAAAAAGTATTTCCATTACCTTTTCCTGTTAAATAGGGATGCATTCCTAGCCCCATGTCTATGTAATTTCCCTTATATACACCTATTTTGCTGCCAGCAGGAACTTGAGCGGATTTTCCTACACAGAAAAAACCTACTAATAAATCATTACGATTAAAAATAGCTTGATAATCTCCATTTAACAACTCATCCATTGCATCTACTGAAAGGGCATTGTTATAAAAATCATATGGTTTTGGATATTTCCAATTTAGTATTTCTTTTGCTTCGGTTATCGTCATATCCTTACTATATAGATCCATTATTTGAACACCACTTTTCATGAAATTTCGTTAGCGAGGGGGTGAAGAATGAGATATTATGCTGTACTACTACCTATGATAGATGTTGAAAAGAGTATACAATATCGCACGCAACATTTAAAGTATCTGGAAGATATGAGAAATGCTGGTCATATTATAGCTAATGGTAGATTTGCAGATGGGAATGGCGGAATGGTTATTTACCGTGCAAATTCTATTGATGAGGTAACGGAATTTGCAAAAAAGGATCCATACGTAGTGCATAATGCTAGAGAATACGTTATTCATGAATGGGAACTTGTTTTGAACGAAGCCTTACTACACATAGAGTAGGTAAGAACCATCTGATAATTAATCCAAACAATCAAATTGATAATATAACATATTTGACATGCAAAAGGCGTTATAAGAGGTGCTAAGCATCTCTTTTTTCATACGCGGATTGAAAAAAATTGTCCGTTTAAAAAACAAGGGGGAACGAGAAATGAATTTTACTCTTAACGAGTCCATTGAGCTGTTAAAAAGTACTCCTGTAACATTAAAACACTTTTTGACAGGTTTATCGGATAGCTGGCTACACTGTAATGAGGGAGAGGGTACATGGAATACCTATGAAGTTATAAAACACCTTATAGAAGCAGAACATAGTAATTGGATTCCGCGATTAACCTTTATTTTACATCAACAAGAAAAAAAGGAACCATTTCCTCCGTTTGATCGATTCTCTCATCTGAATAAAGATGAATGTAAATCCATGGAAAACCTTCTTAATGACTTTCAAGCAATTCGTCAGCAAAATATTAAAGAACTAACTCACTTAGTTGGGGAGAAAGATTCCTTTGATCAAACTGGTTTACACCCGGAGTTTGGGAATGTGAAAGTTCGGGAATTAATTTCTACATGGGTGGTTCATGATTTAACACACATATCCCAAATTGTTAGAGTAATGGCAAATCGATATCGGGATGACGTTGGACCATGGATTGCATATTTGAGTGTTTTAAAGAAAAAGGATTAATTAGAAATAAGATACTAATTAATAATACATACATAATACATTTATAGAAATGAATAAGAAGGAACATATCTAATTGCGCAAGAGGTGTAGCAGTATTGATAAACATGATTGGAATTACATATGAAAATAAGCTCGAGCAGGATTTATCTATTAACCATGTCGATTTTACAAAATACAAATGGTATTGGATCGATTTTAGTGAACCAACTGAAGACGAAATTGAACATCTAGAAAAAACAATACATTTTCACCCACTAGCCGTTGAAGATTGCACCCAAAGATTACAGCGTCCTAAACTTGATTATTATGATAATCATACCTTTTATGTAACGCACATCGTACGGGAGGAAGAACGGGAAATTTTAAAAGAACAATTAAATTTTTTTGTGGGAGAAAATTTTGTTGTCACCTTTCATCGGGTTATTGCAGCAGAGGTTACCCAAGTATGGAATCGTTTAATAGCACATGCAGATGTGAGTCAATGGGATACTTTTTATGTGTTTTATCAAATTTTAGATAAGATTGTGGATAACTATTTTCCATTAATTTATAAAATTGAAGATGAGTTAGATAAGATTGAGGACAATACTCAAAATAAATCCATGAACGATTTAATGATGGAACTATTTGAAACAAGGAATATGCTCTTAAATTTAAGGCACTCCATAAATCCAATGCGTGACCTTCTATATCGAATGTTAAATTCACATCATTTGAACGGAGTAATGGAAAGGAGAGAATATTTTTCGGACATATATGACCATTTATTAAAGCTTTCCGAAATGGTAATGTCCAATAGAGAAATGACAGCAGATATTCGCGACAATTATCTTTCCTTAAACTCTCATCAAACGAATAATGTAATGAAGGTCCTGACGATTATAACTTCGATATTTGCTCCACTAACGTTTATCGCTGGAATTTATGGGATGAATTTTGAAAATATGCCTGAGTTGTCTTGGTCACTCGGCTATTTCGTAACACTGGGAATAATGGGTATTATAGCAGTTTCTATGTACTATTGGTTTAAGCGTAAAGGATGGTTTAAATAGAGGTAAAGATGATCTTATCACAAATTTCTAACAAGCCGAAAATGGGAAGAGTATTCTCGTTTTCGGCTTGAATTTTTTAGTGTGAAGCGGATTTTAAGAAGGAACAGCATATAGAAATAAGAAAATTAGTTTAAGGAGGACTTTCAAATGTGTACGCAGAAATAATAGTGTGGTAAAGGAGTGAATACACATTTATACAATTCGAAAAGGTTCCATTAAAGATGTAAAAGGGATTGCTAAGGTGTCCGTAGATTCCTGGAGAACAACATACAAAGGAATTGTGGATGAACGAATTTTAGCTCGTTTATCATATGAAAAAAGGGAAGACAAATGGCGAAACATCTTTGAAAAAAACAATCCTTCGCATATAAATTTTGTAGCTGAAAATGAGGAAGGAGAAATAATTGGCTATATTGATGGTGGAGAGGAACGAACCGGTAGATATAATGTCGAATCAGAGCTTTACGCCATTTATTTGTTGCAACGTTATCAGCGTATGGGAATTGGAGAAAAATTGGTTCGGAAGTTGGTGAAAGAATTACGAAACAAAGGTTATAATTCCATGCTTGTTTGGGTGATAAAAGACAATCCATCCAGAACATTTTATGAAAAATACAATCCAGTACTTTTAGATACTACCTTTATAGAAGGACTTAAAGTTGAGGAGATGGCATACTGCTGGAGAGATTTATCTGTATTTGTGGAATAATGAACGGAAGAATAATCTGTTTCACGAGAAGATACTGCAATTAGTAAGTAAGCGTAAATAGTAATATGGAGAGGGATGGTCTAGGTGGCGATTGACCTAGTATCAATGTCAGAAGAGGAATATATCGATTTTTATCGTTTTTCGGTTCGAGAATATGCAAAAGGTCATATTAAAGCGGGTAACTGGTCAGAAAAGGAGGCTAATGAAAATGCAGCGAAACAGTTTGACCAATTATTACCACAGGGACTTAACACAAAAGATCATAAATTGTTCACGATTCAACAGGGACAAAACAGCATTGGACATTTATGGATTTATGTGGAATTAAATAAGAAACAAGCCTTTATTTATGATGTTTATTTAAAGGAAGAGGCTAGAGGAAAAGGTTACGGTAAAGAAACGATGCAAGCACTTGACGAATATGCAATATCTAACGCTATAGAAAAAATTAGTTTGCACGTATTTGCTTATAATGAAACAGCAATTCAATTGTATAAAAGTATGGGGTATGAAATTACGGATTACTACATGTCAAAAGTTTTGTAAGGAAATGGAATTACATATAAATGTTAAAGTTATATGCTGCAATTTTGCATTCTATCCACATTCATGATATATTATCTTTAATTAGAGATAATTAAAATAGAAGTATTTTTACTCGATTAATTATCAAAAAGTAAGCAAAAATATAGATAATACGTAAACAATATGGAGGACTATTATGAATGGATTAAAAGGAATGCACCATGTTACAGCAATAACGAGTAGTGCAGAAAAGAATTATGAGTTTTTTACCTATATTCTTGGAATGCGCTTAGTTAAAAAGACAGTGAATCAAGATGATATTCAAACGTATCATTTATTTTTTGCAGATGATAAGGGCAGTGCAGGTACAGATATGACCTTTTTTGATTTCCCAGGGATACCAAAGGGAGTTCATGGAACAAATGAAATTTATAAAACATCGTTTCGTGTACCAACGAACGAGGCTTTAAAATACTGGGTGGAGCGATTCAATCGACTAGATGTAAAACATACGGGAATCCAAGAACAATTCGGGGTGCAAACATTATCCTTTGTAGACTTTGATGAACAACAATATCAATTGATATCAGATGAAGGTCAGAATGGGGTTCCCTCAGGTACACCTTGGCAAAAAGGTCCGATTCCTTTAGAATTTGCAATTACTGGATTGGGTCCTATTGTAGTGAGAATTCAACAGTTTGACTATTTCAAGGAAGTAATGGAAAAGGTGTTGCAATTTAAACAAATTGCAAAAGATGGATCTACTTATTTGTTTGAAGTTGGAGAAGGAGGTAATGGTGCTCGAGTTATTGTAGAACATAACGTTGTTTTACCACCAGCACGACAAGGCTTTGGTACTGTGCATCACGCTGCTTTTAGAGTGGAAGATCGTGAAGAATTAGAAGCGTGGATAACACGTATGGCTAATTTCGGTTTCCGTACCTCAGGCTATGTGAATCGTTTCTATTTTGAATCTTTATATGCAAATGTTGCTCCACAAATTTTGTTCGAATTTGCAACAGATGGGCCAGGTTTTATGGGAGATGAACCTTATGAAACACTTGGGGAAAAGCTAGCGTTACCACCATTCCTAGAGCCTAAACGAGAACAAATAGAAAAGCTTGTAAGACCTATTGATACGGTTCGAAGCACTATTAACTTTGAAAAGGAATATAATGAAGAAAGGAACTAACTATGAAAAAAAAGCTTACCGTTTTTTCATTAATCATCACGTTATTTCTAGTTGCTTGTGGACAAGGAGATGTAGATAAGGTGGTTTTAAAAAATCAGGATAACGTAGATGTTACTTTTCCTGGTGATAAACCTACTCTATTTTTCTTTATTACTACTTACACCTGAGGTACTTGTCAACAGCAACTAGTTAAGTTGCACGAAAATCTAGATAAATTAGAGTCATTAAATATGGATGTTGACACTTATATTATAAGTGCGGACAGCCCTGAAGAACAAAAGCTTTTATATGAGGAACTCAAAAGGTTATATGGAAAGAGCTTACCTTTTGTATCAGATCCTGAATTGGAGATTATCGATCCAATTGGTATGCGTAATGGGGACATTGCATATCGTGGCTATGCATTAATGGATGAGAATGGGAATACTATTTTTCAAAAAAGAAATGACCATTGGGGCATTGAATTGGATGAAACCATAAAGTTGATTGAGGAAGAATACAACAGTATAGAATAACAATTGTAACAAGGCACCTTTAACGGGGTGCCTTGTTTTTGAATAATAAAAAGGAGCGGAAAAAACCGCCCACAGTTTTTATTTACTATCCTTTTGATTTGGTATTGTACAACCATCATCCGTACAAATAGCATCCGTATTCGTTGATAAATCTTGAAATGTAGGTTTAGGGTGTTCTTCTTCCCAAACCTTTTGAAGTGCAGAAGTAAATGTCTCTAATGGTTGAGCACCTGAAATCGCGTATTTTTGATTGATAATAAAGAAAGGAACACCAGTTATACCATATTGCTGTGCGACACTCTCGTCTATACGCACTTCATTTGCATACTTGTTCGTATCTTTTATCACTTCTAATGCCTCTTGTCTATTTAATCCTACTTCTTCGGCAATATCAGCGAGTGTTTCCTCATCACTAATTAACCGAGATTCTGTAAAATAAGCATAGAGCAGTTTTTCGGTCATTTTTTTCTCAACTTCACTGCCTTTATC
Organism: Salirhabdus sp. Marseille-P4669; assembly: GCF_900240405.1. GTDB lineage: Bacteria > Bacillota > Bacilli > Bacillales > Alkalibacillaceae > OEQK01. The sequence continues at coordinate 253,994 of NZ_OEQK01000005.1, read as the reverse complement.
TTTCGCAAATTTTGCTAGCCGATGGGCAGTAAAGGTATTAGTTGGTTTCATCTCATCGAAATTGTATGTTAGACCAACAGATGCAGCTTGCTCACCCACGCCTTTGTTCATTTCCTTCGCACGCTCTACACTCATTCCATACTTTGATGCAAGAGCTTCATGAATACTTTTTCCAGAATAGAAAGAAGCATTAGGATCTAATTCAAAGCTTTTAAACTCTACTTCAACGTCATCTTTAAAAGGAAGTTGTTCAAGAGCAAGCTCTAATCTTCTTTTACCAATATAACAAAAGGGACAAACAAAATCGGACCAAACCTGTATGTTCATGTAAACACCTCATTCAATAATATGTATTTAGTTTATCATAGACAAAGTATTGCTCAAAAAGACTTGCTCATACATTTTAAAAGGAATTGATAACGTTTAGAGCGAACTATAATGGTAATATTAGAGGCATTAAATTATGGGAAAAGGTAGGTGAAATTAGAGTACATCATGATCGTCCTCACTAAATGTTATAACTTCTTTCAAGTTGCATTATAGCCAGATGAAGTCTAAAGTTAAGAATGAAAAGATGCCATAAGTTTTGGAGGTATTACATGCAAGTTTTAGCTACACATCCTTACTATAAGGTACAAAGACATGTGAGCAGCACAGAACAAAAAGATATTGAAGAAGAGCGTGAATTGATTTTATATAAGGACAAGATTTGTTCTCAATATCGAGAATTTCCTATTCAGAAAGTGTTTGATATTTCCTATCGGATGATTGGGCGAGATGTTGGATTTTTGTATTTGCATACAAGTAAAGGAGTCTATTCCTATAAAATAAAATCGACACCAGAGCAATTTATCGATGCGTATAAACGGGAAATTAATAAAAGTTCATTCTAATTTTAAGTCATCTAGTTTATTATAAAAGAAGTGGATATTGACAAAGATTAAGGATGGTAGCTATGTCTGAAAATGAAAATATAACAAGATTACAGCTTGATGGAAAAGAATACATACTTATCGGTACAGCACATGTGTCAAAGCAAAGCGCTGAACAGGTAAAAGAAATTATTGAAGCAGAAAAACCTGATTCCGTATGCATTGAGTTGGATGAACAGCGGTATCAGTCGATTACAGAAGGTTCAAAGTGGCAAGAAAAAGATATTTTTAAAGTGATAAAGGAAAAAAAGGCAACTCTGTTATTAATTAACTTAGCTATATCTTCATTTCAAAAAAGAATGGCAAATCAATTTGGAATCAATGCTGGGCAAGAAATGATCCAAGGTATTGAATCTGCTAAAGATGTTGGTGCAAATCTTGTTTTAGCCGATCGTAACATACAAATTACCTTTGCTCGAATATGGAGTAATGTAGGTTTTTGGGGGAAGATGAAGCTTCTCACTCAAATTATTTATAGTATATTTAGTCGTGAAGAAATTTCGGAACAAGAGCTTGAAAAATTAAAAACGCAAGATATGTTGGATTCTATGCTGGATGATTTTACAGAGAATTTCCCTAAATTAAAAACACCATTAATTGACGAGCGTGATCAATACTTAAGTCAAAAGATTAAAGAGGCTGAAGGGGATAAAATAGTTGCAGTTCTCGGAGCAGCTCATGTTCCTGGTATTACAAAAGAAATAAAGAAAGAGCACGACTTAAAGAAGTTGAATGCGCGACCACCTAAGTCTAAATGGCCAAAAGTAATTGCTTGGACGATACCAATAGTCATTTTAACCTTAATTTTCTTAACGTTTAATGCAAATCCATCTGCGGCAATGGATCAGACCTTAAGCTGGATCTTATGGAATGGATCTTTGTCTGCTATCGGTGTTGCATTAGCATTTGCCCACCCACTAACGATTCTTACAGCGTTTATAGCAGCTCCTATTACATCGTTAGATCCGATTACAGCTGCTGGATGGTTCGCTGGTTTTGTACAAGCCTATTTTCATCGACCAAATGTTAGTGATTTCGAAAAGCTATCCGATGATGTATTAACAGTGAAGGGCTTCTGGCAAAACAAAGTAACACGAATATTACTTGTTGTTGTCTTTGCTAACTTGGGTAGTTCATTAGGAACATTTATTGGTGGAGCAGATATCATTCGAGTATTTTTAGAAAACTTCTAAACAACAAATTTTGGCTACACTGCGACTTAAGTTTCTCGTTGTGTAGCCAAAAAAATTCTCCGAATCGTAAACCCTACAATCAAACCAGGAATAACGAAAGACATAGGTAAAAACACCGGTCCTAAAGATAACCCGAAAAAAGTAACTTTAGGAGATATCATTAATCCTACTGTTACAAAATAAGCACAGAAAACAAATGGAAGAAATATGTAACGATCTTTTATTATATCTGCGTCTCGAAACGCATCATACATTGCAAAAAAGTACAAACACGGGTAAAACATGAGCCATTGGTAATCAATTACTTGAAATGCTCTTGCTATTTCACCCTGGAAACTTGCCATAATTGCAAGATTAAAATGGGACTGTACATTTACTAAAAACTCCAAAAAAATAAAGAGTATACCTTTTATATATCGACCATTTAACAATTGTCCAAATCCGGGAAGCGCGATGCTCCAAAAGATAGCTTCTTTTTTGTCCACGTTTTTCGATCCTTTGCTAATTTACTTCAAATAGGATTGCTTAATTTTATTATTTAATTAGACTCCCTTTTTATTCTCTAATAACCATAAAAGTAACAGAATTTGTAATTTAAATGAAAAGTAATTTTCTTTTCTAGTCACCATACAACCACGTCTTCTCATAAACTGCATTATAGGAAAAGAGGAGGTCTTACTATGTATTATTACAATCCTAATTGGTATCGTGAGAATTATTATTGGAATTCTCATGAAGCTTATTTACCATATTCCAATCATTATTATCATCGTCAACGACCAGTTCGTGGGCAAGCTACCTGGACAGATGGAGGACAAGTTACAAACTGTGGAATTCCTTGGTCGGAAAATCAATATATGACCGTTGCAGTAGGGGAGCAGTCTCCATTTACTTGCGGTCAAACAATTAAAGTAAGACATTATACGTCATTAGGTCCTAGAGAAGTTATTGTTACCGTAGTAGACAAAGTAAGAGGATATCCAGCTAATCGTTTAAACTTACACAAAAGAGCATTTGAAGCACTCGGTGCAAGACCGGAAGTAGGTGTGATAAATATTGAAATATTATCATCCCCTGAGCTAGAAGAAGAAAAGTGGGGGAAATATTTATTAGAGGTTACACAAGTTGCATATCCAAGTTACAACATAACAGATTATAAACAAGTAGAGAAAAAAAGCATTTCAGCAAATCAGACACAAGAAACATATGAATTTGTATTAGAATCCCCAGATGATGGTCAAATTCGCGTTCAAGGTAATGTCATTTATAATCCAAACACAGACCGGGTAATTTCCTTTGATATTAAAGAAAGATAAATAAAACGCTAATCCTAACAAGTAGGGTTAGCGTTTTTACATTCCACTATTTTGACTAAAAGAAGACGAACGATCTTCTTTCAAGGAACGATAAGGGAGGTGCCAATTATATTGGACTGTTAACATCCGTAATAGAATTACTGCCACAAATACCAAATATAAACCCCACGTTTCATTAATAAAGCCTAAACCAATGGCAAGACCGGCCAGCATTGCCCAAACACCGTATATATCCCCGGTTAATAATGCTGGTTTTCTTCCTGCTAATAAATCACGGATGACACCACCGCCACTTCCAGTTAATAAAGCTGCAATGATAATCGCGCTTATAGGATGATTCATACTAGTTGCATATAGAGATCCTTGAATAGCAAAAGCCGACAAGCCTATTGCATCGGTAAAGGTTCCCCACCTTTTCCAGTGCTTTAAAGCTCCAAGTGGGAAAGAAAATACAAGGGTTATAATAATGATAGCAAGCAAAAATAATAGCCCTTGATCCCAAAGAGCCGAAACAGGAATCCCTATTAAAAGATTTCGGATTGCTCCACCACCAAATGCAGTTGCAAGTCCTAATATATATACTCCTAAAATATCGTATTCTTCTTCCATCGCAACGATTGCACCACTAATTGCAAAAGCAATTGTTCCGATTATATTAAAAATTTCCCAAGTCAATCGTAATACCCCTTTACCATGATGATGCATTTATCGTAACAGTTTTATTAGAAAATGCATAGAACATTATTAATATTTTTTAGGATAACGAATTAATGAAGCAAAGGACTTGAAAGTCAAAAAAGGTCAAAGTATAATATAATCATTCGAAGGTCAAAGAAAGTCAAAGTCAAATTAAATAGTAAAATATATGCTAATCATACAGGAGGTTATCTTATGTTATGTCAAATTTGTAAACAAAATCAAGCAACTGTACAAATGTTTACACATGTTAATGGAGAAAAGTCGCATCTAAATATGTGTCATGCATGTTTCAAGAATCAGCAGGCGAAGCATAAACAGCCTTCTGGGTTTCATAGTCCGTTTGGTTTTCCAATTGATGAATTATTTAAAGGAATGGGATCCAATCCTTCCTCATCGATGAATTACAATCAAAATCTAAAATCAAATACTGGACAAGAACAAAATGGTGTACTCGACCAATTTGGACGAAATGTCACAGATCAAGCAAGAGCAGGGGCTATTGATCCAGTTATTGGACGAGATAAGGAAGTAGAACGAGTTATAGAGATTTTAAATAGAAGAAACAAAAATAATCCTGTATTAATCGGTGAGCCGGGTGTTGGTAAAACAGCTATTGCAGAAGGACTAGCTTTAAAAATTATACAAGGAGAAGTTCCAGCTAAGCTGTTAAATAAAGAGTTATATGTAATGGATGTTGCATCTTTAACAGCTGGTACTGGAATTAGAGGCTCTTTTGAAGAAAGACTTAAGAATATTATCCAAGAACTTCAATCAAGAGAAAATGTCATCTTATTCGTTGATGAAATCCATCAATTGGTTGGTGCTGGTGCTGCGGAAGGGTCAATGGATGCTGGAAATATATTGAAGCCTGCACTGGCAAGAGGTGAGCTTCAAGTGATTGGTGCAACCACATTAAAAGAATATCGACAAATTGAAAAAGACGCAGCATTAGAACGTCGATTTCAGCCTGTGATGGTAAAAGAGCCATCTCTTAAAGAGTCACTTGAAATTTTGAATGGTTTAAAATTGAAGTACGAGGATTATCATAAAGTTCAGTTTACAGATGATGCCATTCATGCTTGTGTAACATTATCACATCGATACATTCAAGATCGCTTTTTGCCAGACAAAGCGATTGATTTGTTAGATGAGGCGGGTTCAAAAGCAAACCTCTTATCTGTTGGAACAGAAAAAAACGAAATTCAGAAGAAATTAACCGAAATACGACTTTTAAAGGAAAATGCAACGAAGGAAGAACGATATGAAGATGCAGCAAGCCTTCGTGACAAAGAACTAGAATTGGAAAAACAACTTCATGCTGGTAGGGAAGAAAAAGGTATTGTAGACGAAAACTTTATTCTTCAATTAATTGAAGCGAAAACTGGGATACCAGTTGGTAAACTTCAGGAAAATGACAAGGCAAAAATGAAAAACCTTGAACAAAACCTACAAAGTAAAGTAATCGGGCAAGATGAAGCAGTAAGAAAAGTTGCGAAGGCAATGCGCAGAAGTCGTGCAGGTCTGAAATCACAGGACCGTCCAATTGGATCATTCTTATTTGTAGGTCCAACAGGAGTTGGTAAAACAGAGTTAACGAAGTCTCTAGCAGAAGAAATGTTCGGAACACGAGATGCAATGATTCGCTTAGATATGAGTGAATATATGGAAAAGCATTCTGTTTCTAAATTAATCGGCTCTCCTCCAGGATATGTAGGACATTATGAAGCTGGTCAATTAACAGAACAAGTAAGACGTAATCCTTACAGTATCATTCTATTAGATGAGATTGAGAAAGCACATCCAGATGTACAACATATGTTCTTGCAAATCCTTGAAGATGGAAGGTTAACCGATAGTCAAGGGCGAACTGTTAGCTTCAAAGATAGTATTATCATCATGACCAGTAACGCAGGAATTACAGATAAAAAACCAATTAAAGTAGGTTTTACATCTGTCGCAAACGATATGGAAAAAGAATCATCTATTCTAGAATCGTTAGGATCCTATTTTAAACCAGAATTCTTAAACCGCTTTGACTCAATTATTGAGTTTAATGAGTTAAGTAAGGAAAACCTTATCAAAATCCTAGACTTGATGCTAGTAGAACTTCATACTCAAGTAATAAAGCAAGGAATCGAATTGGATATTGATGAAGAAGCTAAAAATAAACTAATTGAACTAGGCTATCATCCTGCATTTGGTGCACGACCTTTACGTCGTGTCATTCAAGAGCAATTAGAGGATAAGATAGCAGATATTCTTTTAGAAGAAGAAAGTGTAGAGAAACTTCACGTCGTTGTGGAAGAAGATGCAATTGTCATAAAATAGCTTAAAAAGAAAAACGCTTAGGATCTCGTTTCCTAAGCGTTTTTTATTTCACCTCTATTTTTAACTTTTCTACTTCTTTATCTCCATTAATTATTCTAAGAGTAACATTACCTTTTTCTATGAATGTGTAAGGGGAAACCTTATAAATATCATGAATTTGATAATTCTTTGTTAAAGATGATATGATATTTTGATCTAATGGGATGAATTCAGCTTCCCATTTTTCTTCTACTCCAGATGGAGGTGAAAATTTATCCGCAAATATCAAGACCAATATAAATAATAGAGAAATACTCCCAAGAACAATATATACCATTATAATCACTCCTCTCGATTTATTTTTACTTAAATAAATCGATTTGGTTTCACTATATAGAAAGATAAGGTTGAAGAAAATAAGTTGTTAGCAAGTGAACATCTTAGTATTTTCTTTTTTTGTTCCGATTTTTATGACTTTTCTGAAAAAACTATTCATTATTGATATAATCAATAACAAATAATGAGGGGAGATTTTTATGGAACAATTTCTAAAGATTCATAATGCAAATATATTTGTGAGGACTATAGGAAAGGGTAAACCACTTATCTTTCTGCACGGGGGGCCTGGTGGCAATCACGAATTTTTTTTACCACACCTAGAGGGACTTGCTCGTGACTATCAACTCATTTTTTATGATCAAATGGGATGTGGAAAATCAGAAAGAAGTAAGGATGATAGCTATTCCATACATAGTGAAGTAGAATTGCTGGAATCATTACGAAAGGAACTAAGGCTATCCAAGGTTAACTTATTTGGAGAATCATGGGGCAGTATTCTAGCTTTAAGTTACGCTACAACTTATCCTAACGCTGTAGAGAAAGTTATGTTAACAGCAGCATTAGGCTTAACGAATGATGTATTACATAAATTTCAAAAACAACTTATGAGCAGATTAACAATATTTGACAAATTGAAGTTCGTCTATTTCTCGGTCCTAAATAAAATCAGCAAAACTCCCTCATCCTTACGAGTCACCAACATCCTTGATCCATATTATGTATATTCCAAAGATAATGTAAAAAAGAAAAAATTACTGGAATTTAATGATAAAGTAAATCAAAAAATAGGCGAAGATATTAAAAGGAATTATCATTTAACAACAAAGGTCGAATTATTAGAGGGTATACCTATAAAAATAGCTCAAGGAACACATGATATCCTATCACCAAACCATATTAAAGAATCCATGGTTCCGTATTTACCGAACAGTGAGTTAGTGGAAATTAAACAAGCAGGTCATTGGACTATCATCGAACAACCTGAGATAATGAAGCAACATATACGAAGCTTTTTTTAGAGTTATGGGAGGTATATGATTTGGAAACGGTACGAATAAATGATTATGAAATACATCCATATGATTTAAAGTTAGACAAGATAGATGATCGCAAATTCCTTACTCTTCATTTTAAAGTAACGCATGAAAACTACCATGATATAACGACTCTCCTATATAAAAATGACTTTATTGTTAAGATTCCTAAAAAAGATATTGCGTTTCAAGCAAATATCGCAAATTACTCGACATCCATTACAAACCTTTACGAGGAAGGTAACATTGGAGATTACAAATTAGTTCTAAAAGAAAAGTAAATAGTCTTTTACTTTTATAATACGCCAAGCCAAACGATACATAATGAAGGTTCTTCTTTGGAACAATATGTATAGTTTGTCGAACACATCGTAAATGGAGGCGTACGTATATGACACACAACTTGCATCAGCAATTACAACAATTAAGTAAGAAGATACATGATGCCGAGCAGGCTGTTTTGGATGCACAAGGTTCTCAGCCTGAGCTACTGGAGCAAGCCCTACAGCAATTAGAAGAAGTAGAACGTGAGCTACAAAACGCTCAAAATGAGTCAGGTATAGAGGCAACACATAATCCACAGTTTCAACAAACATATGAACAATTACATGATATCCGTCAACAAGTACAAGATATAAAAAGAAATAACGATGGATTTTAAAAATTGTTAAAACGATAGTAAGAACAGTTAAGTAATCAATATTCAAGCCGCGAGATATTTGGTGAGACATACCAAATTCTTGCGGTTTGTTTCGTTTAATGAAGAAATTGGTCAAGACCAGAACGTTTAACTTTTGGATAGGCTAAATTAAAATAGTTGATTAACGGTAACTTTATTATGTAAACTGATTCTGATCATTGTGTACATTGGAGTGATGTACCCTTTTCTTACATAATTTATTTCCTAATATGTTATGATTATTTATAACATTACATAAAAGAGGGTGAGCAATCATTGGATTCTAAAAGATACAATCAATTTCAAATCTATTTTCACTCCGCATTAATCATTTTCTCGTTTGGAATCCTATATGCTTATACACAGACATATGAATTTGGCTTTATTCTTTTAGGATGTATAATATTGATCAACAGTCTGTTCCGTTTCGTAAAAGTATATAGACAAATGAAAAGAGAACAAAAGGAAAACGAAGAAGCAAAAGGCTCTTGAATAATTATGTTCATGAGTCTTTTTACTATTTTAAACGAACGTAATCTCGTGTTGCTGTGATGCTCTGTTTTGAGGAAAGGAGGACGTTATATGCGGAAAGTAATTGTGAAAGACTATAACCCAAATTGGATTGGCTTTTTTAAGGAAGAGGCGAATTCGTTACATTCTATTTTTCAACATGTATTATTGGATATCCATCATATTGGAAGCACATCAATCCCTGGATTGTCAGCCAAGCCAATTATTGATTTAATGCCTATTGTAACGGATATTCAACTTGTCGATCATTTTAATAAAGAGATGAAAAATCTAGGATATGAAGCGATGGGGGAGAATGGAATAATAGGGAGAAGGTATTTTCAAAAGGGAGGAGATAACCGAACACACCATGTGCATATTTATGAAAAAGGGGACCCGAATGTCATTAGGCATTTGGCATTCCGGGATTATTTAATCCAACATCCCGTAGAGGCTAAAAAGTATGGGGAGTTGAAGCAACAACTTGCGGATAAACATCCAGCTGATATAGAGGCCTATATAATGGGAAAAGACCAATTTATAAAGGAATTAGAGAACAAGGCGTTGAAGTGGTATATAGAACTAGAATTATAATGGGGGTGTGATTAGTTGAGACATCATATTTTAGATTGTACTGACAGGGCATACCAAGTAAGAGTTGCGAAAGAAAGTGATGTAGAGTCTATTTTAGAACTTCTTGTTAATGCTGCGGAATGGTTAGCTACCAAAGAAACCTCACAATGGGATTATTACATTACAGATTTAGAAGGAAATACGAAAGAAGTTGTCGATTCTATTGCCAAGGCATCAACTTTTCTTGTTGAGATAGATAACGAGGTTGTTGCTTCCGTTACATTGGAAAAAGAGCCAAATGATTGGGACCAGGAAATTTGGGGAGCGGATTCGAAACGAGAAGATGTTATGTACTTACACCGACTTGTTGTACATCGGAACTATACAAACAAATCGGAACAAACCTGTTAAAGTGGTGTGAACGATATGTTAAAGAACAAGGTAAAAATAGTATTCGTTTTGATTGTGTAGCTACGAATAAAGGTTTAACTAATTATTATCAGAAAATGTATAAGTTAACCGATATCGCCAATATTCATGGAGGACATTGTAAGTATGAAATTACTCTCTAAAATTAGTTAACTCCTTATTATATTTGTGTTTTAAAATCTGATAAAATAACAATAAGGTAACTTGTGCTAATAAGTATACAGAAACGGAATATCTTAATTCCCAATTTTTATAATGGAATACTCCAAATAACACGTTAATCCACTCAAAGACTATGGCAAATATAGAAAAAAGAACAATAAAGATAGGGATAAAGAATCCTCTTATATGTAGACGCTCGTATAAATAAAGAAAGAAATAAGCAAATGGAGCATATAGCAAGTACAACAAAACGTCAAATAACTCATATTTATCCCAATCCATGATGTCATAAAAATTGATTGACGGTCCTGCCATTAAATGATCTGCAAATCGTGCCAATAAAATTCCGAAAAGCATTAAAATAATCGTTATACTCCAAGGGATCCTTTTAGGAAGCATGAAAAAAACACTATAAAAAACGATAATACAGATAAGGACAAATATTTCATTTGCATCAAATGCATTAGGAAGTGGCATTAAGAGATAATCCTTTCTTTTTGAAATAACCTTTGAAAAAACTTCAGTAGAAGCATAACCGATATGAATAACAGAATATAAATTAGTATTGATTTCCAATAAACCCATTCTATATAAGTGATAATATCCCAATGAACAAGTGTATATTCTACTCCATAAGTAACCAGCAAAAATATAATAAAAGTAATTCCTTTCAACCATTTTCGCGGAATGAGCTTAAGTATATTAATAAATAATAGGATTAGTATGGGTAAAATAATGATTTCATAAATACGAAACATTACAAATAAAGCAGTATTTTTGTTTACTTCCCACACTTCCGTATTCACATAAAGTACTGAAAAGTAGCTACTAATCAACAGTTCTAAAATAATAAAAATAAAGCTGTTCTCAAAAAAAGAATATGGTTTTGTAAAGGAATAAAAAAAGATTAAAAATAGGATTGTCAGTTCAAAGAAAATAGGGTGTTGCATAACATACCTCTTTTTTGCTTAATTTTTAACGAATAAGGCAATTTTATGCATAAACACAATTGAAAAAGGAACAAGTTTTGACTTGTCCCTCATTTTGTCAGTGCTACATTTGAAATGATAAATCCACTCTTAGGTAGTGTTGGCATCTCATTTAATGGATAGCTTAAGTCTTGAGCAGGCACCTCATATTTAACCTGATTCACAAAGAAATCTAGTGTAGACTTCATTACTTCTACTGTAATTCCTTCACCTGGGCACCGATGTCCAGAGGATGGATCTCCACCACCTTGAGGAATAAAATTATATTTATTTTCCGTCCTTTTATGAAAGTTGCGAGGATTAAAATGATTTGCATCCTCCCAAATTCTATTATCATGATTCGTTCCATAAACGTCTAATAGGACCAATGTTCCTTTATTAAAGGTACAATCATTCCATTCAAAGTCTTCTTTAACTCTTGCAGCGAGAAAAGGACCAAATGGATAAAACCGACGTACTTCTTCTACAAAAGCTTCCAAATCCTCTTCCGTACCAATTCTAAGTAACTCGACATGTTCAGGATGTTCATGAAGTGCTAATATCATAAAAGTGATATACGTTGAAATGGCAACTATAGGTCTAAGGATATTCATAATCTCTATTGCAACCATTCGGTTATCAAGCAGGTTTCCATCCAAATCACGGTGAAAAGTGAAAGAATACATAATAGAATCCTTATTTATTTCTATTTTGCCATTTCGCACCGCTTTTACTAGCTCTTCCAACCAGTTTTCAACCTTATTGCGAGCACGTCTTCCTTTCCAATGTCTTGGTCCAATTGCGCCAAATGCATAAACCATAGCTATAAAATCCTCTGCTAAGACGCTCACTTTAGAAGCTTCTACAGGTACCCCAACCCAGTTACAAGCAACACGACATAAAAGTATTCCTGCTTCTTCAAAAATATTTATTTCTTTTTTATTCTTTTTTGTTATTGCTTTTTCCCATTCCTCTTTGACTATTTTTCCTAATCTCTTTTGATCTGCTATTTCCATGTAAGGCAAAAATAACTTTTTTCGGTGTCTATGTTCTTGATCATCTAATGTTTGAATGGCACCAACTCCAAACAACGATTGCTGTATGCGATAGGGGGCAGCACCTTTTCGCGTAAATCGTTTCGGATCATAAAAAACTTTTGCTGCGTTTTCCCCCGACATGCAAATAACATTTTGACCTAGTATTCTTGCCTTGAAAATGTCGGATTGATATCGATTGATACGATTCTTGATAAAAAGATAGCCCTCTTGTATTAGAGTAATACTATTATCTAGCTTTTGATCATGTGGGATATTATCGTTTGCAGACACAATTACATCACCCTTTATCACCATTTTTGTTTAGTATTCCCTAAATGATGAAGCTTACATTATCAAAAAAGTAACCTAAAAAGTTAGAACATTATGTTATTATATGGTGGTGGTATACAATACTGAAATTAGCTTTAAAATGGATTTTGGAGCATAGGGGAGAGTCAAGCATGCAAAAACTAACAATTGTATCCTTATTAGATGTTATTGGGGAACTATTTTCAGACGAAATTTCTATTGCAGTCTCCAATACAAATGAATATATTTATTACCGACCTAGTAAACGGATTGATTTAAAAATAGAGCCGGGAGATTTTATTAAGGAAGGTACAATAACCTATAAAGCTTTTACCTCAAAACAAAAGGTTTCTGAATTTATTAGTCGTGATGTTTTTGGAGTTCCGTATCATGGAATGGCAGTTCCGTTTGAATATAACGGGAAGCTAGAAGGGTGTGTGACTGCAATCTATCCAGCATTAACAGAGGGGAAATCAGTTGTAACGATAAAAACCCATGATGGCTGGAAGCCTATCCCATTTGAAAAGGTTATCTATTTAGAAGTGAAAAATAGAAAGACGTATATCTTTTCAAATGAAATTACCGGAACAAATAAAAACACACTTCAAGAATTTGAATATAGCTTACCTAGGGAAACCTTTATACGCTGTCATCGCTCCTATATTGTAAATGTACATCATATTAGAGAAATTTTTCCTGATTCCCATTCCACTTTTGTATTAGAAATGTCAAATGGAGACAGGGTACCTGTTAGTCAGTCTTATTCTAGTTATTTTCGTAAACTATTAGGGTTTTAATGGATTCTACAAAAAAATGCTGGTTTAAACACAAATTACTATTTTCTAACCGATAAAATTCTATTTCTATCCTTTTTTCTGCAGTTCCTTTTTTTATAAGTTAAAATAATTCTAAAAGTTAGGAAAGAGGGATTGCATAATGGTGAAACACATCGAACGGGTAAAAAATAAACGATTACATAAACGAGTCGTGTCTGCTGAAGAAGCTGCATTGTGGATTCAAGATGGTATGACACTTGGTTTAAGCGGATTTACACGTGCCGGTGATGTGAAAGCGGTACCAACGGCGCTTGTTAAGAGGGCTGAAGTTGAACAGTTTAAAGTAAACGTTTACACCGGTGCTTCCTTAGGGTCTGATATTGATAAAATGTTCGCAGAGGCAGGAATTATTAACAAGAGACTACCATTCCAAGCAGACCCAACTATGAGAAAAGCAATTAATTCTGGTGAGCACTTATTCGTTGATCACCATTTATCACATACTGCCGAATTGATACGTGCAAATGTAATTGATACGATTGATTACGCTATTTTGGAAGCGATTTCTATAACAGAAGATGGTATGGTTATACCGACAACATCCATTGGAAATTCATCGATTTTTGCTGAGCATGCCGAGAATATTATTATTGAAATCAACTTGTCACAGCCGCTTGAACTAGAAGGGGTACATGACATTTACAGTCCAGCAAAGCAAGGGGAGCGCTCACCGATTCCTTTGACTAAACCAAATGATCGTATCGGTACTATGGGAATTCCAGTTGATTTGAACAAGATAAAAGGGATCGTTTTTACAAATCAATTAGATTCACCTTCTACGATTATTGCACCAGATGACGAAACACAGGTTATGGCAAATCATTTAATGAGCTTCTTACGAAAAGAAATTGATGCAGGTCGGTTAACGAAAAGTCTTGCACCATTACAATCTGGTATTGGTTCTGTTGCAAACGCCGTATTACACGGTATGCTTGATTCAGAATTTGAAAACCTAGAAGTATATTCCGAGGTTCTACAAGATGCCGTTTTTGATTTAATGAATGCTGGTAAAGTAAACTTTGCTTCTTGTTGTTCCATAACATTGTCAGAAGAAAAAATGAAGCAAGTATTCCTTAACTTTGATCAATATCGTGACAAGTTATTGATGCGACCACAAGAAATTTCCAATCATCCTGAAATTATTCGGCGACTCGGATTAATTTCAATTAATACAGCATTGGAATTTGATATATATGGGAATGTAAATTCCACTCATGTATCAGGTACTAAAATGATGAATGGAATTGGTGGCTCTGGAGATTTTGCTCGTAATGCACGGTTAGCTATTTTTGTGACAAAATCCATTGCAAAAGGTGGAGATATTTCAAGTATCGTTCCTTTTGTATCTCATATTGATCATACCGAACATGATGTAGATGTTGTTGTTACGGAACAAGGATATGCAGACCTACGCGGGCTTGCACCACGTGAGCGAGTTCCATTAATTATTGAAAATTGTGCACATCCAATGTATCGTGAACAATTATGGTCTTATTATAAAGAAGCGTTGACAAAAGGTGGCCAAACACCACACGTATTGGAAAAAGCATTCTCCTGGCACACGAATTTTGCAGAGCATGGCACAATGCGTGGAGTTGGGGTGCCTGTCACCTCCCACATTTTAGCGGAATATGTCGAATAAACGTTATTGTTACGAGCTCTCTAATCTAGTATTAGGGAGCTTTTATTTTGTTTGTTTCGCTAACCTCAATTAACTGGTTTTGATGCTCCAAAGACCGAATATATCGTTATTTGTCGACCAACATAAGTTATAGTAAGGGTTGATTGAAAATATTACAAAACTAATATTCAACCAATGAAATTTTTAAAGTATACTAAAATAGAATAATATGTAAGCGTTATCTTGATGAAGGAGGGGTTCGGTTGCGATATGATGTTATCGTTGTTGGCGCAGGGCTTGCAGGACTAGTTGCTACTGCAGAGTTAGGAGATGCAGGTAAAAATGTTTTACTTTTAGATCAAGAACCAGAAGCATCATTGGGCGGACAAGCTTGGTGGTCGTTTGGTGGACTTTTTCTAATAGATTCACCGGAACAGAGAAGAATGGGGATAAAGGACTCAAAAGAACTAGCGTGGCAAGACTGGTTAGGAACAGCAGGATTTGATCGGGAAGAAGATTATTGGGGGCGTAAATGGGCAGAAGCCTATATCGATTTTGCTGCAGGAGAAAAGAGAGCTTGGTTAAGAGACATGGGAGTTAAGTTTTTTCCTGTTGTTGGTTGGGCCGAAAGAGGCGGTTACTTAGCGGATGGCCATGGAAATTCGGTGCCAAGATTCCATATTGTGTGGGGAACCGGCCCTGGAATCGTCGCTCCGTTTGAACGTCGGGTTCGTGAGCATATCAAGAATGGATTGGTTGATTACAAACCTCGACATCGTGTTGATCAATTATTACGTACAAATGGAATGATTTCTGGTGTTTCAGGGTCCATCCTTCAGCAAAGTAATGTCTCGCGTGGAGAGGATAGCTCTCGAGAAATAATTGGAGAATTTGAATATCATGCACAAGCTGTACTTGTTTCTAGTGGTGGTATTGGAGCAAACTTTGAATTAATTCGAAAAAACTGGCCGAAACGTTTAGGTCGGCCACCGAAGCACATGATTTCGGGTGTGCCAGCTCATGTAGATGGTAGGATGCTAGAGATTACTGAAAATATAGGAGGACATATAGTTAATCGAGATCGGATGTGGCACTACACCGAAGGAATCCAAAACTGGGCACCAATCTGGAGTAAACATGGGATACGTATACTTCCAGGTCCATCATCGATCTGGTTAGATGCAAATGGAAAGAGGTTTCAAGCACCGTTTTTGCCAGGGTTTGATACGTTAGGGACGTTGGAAGAAATAATGAAAACAGGATATGATTACTCCTGGTTTATTCTCACGCAAAAAATAATAGAGAAAGAACTTGCATTGTCTGGTTCAGAGCAAAATCCAGACTTGACGGAAAAAAGTATGAAAAAACTGTTGTCACGTATTCGTTCAGGAGCACCTAGTCCAGTACAAGCATTTATGGACAAAGGAGAAGACTTTGTTATAGCGGATTCACTAGATAAGCTTGTAGACGGAATGAATCAATTAACGAATGCAAATCTATTAAACTATGAAGAAATTGAAAAACAAATTCAAGCACGTGACCGTGAGATAGACAACAAATTTACAAAAGACCTTCAAATTACTGCTATGAGAGGGGCTCGTTTTTATCGGGGGGATAAATTAATCCGGGTTGCAAAACCACACAAAATATTAGATCCCAAAAATGGCCCGTTAATTGCAATCCGATTACATATATTGAGTCGTAAAACCCTTGGTGGATTACAAACAAATTTATCCGGACAGGTTCTGGATAAAACAGGCAATCCCATACCAGGACTCTATGCTGCAGGAGAAGTATCAGGATTTGGTGGTGGAGGAGTACATGGCTACCGTTCATTAGAAGGTACGTTTTTAGGTGGTTGTCTATTTACCGGTAGAACCGCCGGTAGAGCTATAGCCAAGGAAATCTGAAGAAAAGATGGTAACATTAATTATTCTAAATATTAAAACGATAAACTGCTAGATTTGTTATAATGTACAGGTCTTACTTCACTATAAAGGAATGAGGAACATATTCGAAAAAGAAATTGAAACATGTATAGAAAGCATACCCACAGTATCGAATAGTGAACGATTTATTGTTGGTATTGATGGCTTAAGCAGGTCCGGGAAAACAACCTACACCAATTTACTTCACCAAAAACTTATTGAATATCAGATGCCGATTCTTGTTTTTCATATGGATGATTTTATCGTAGAAAGGAAGAAAAGATACGATACTCCCTTCGATGAATGGTATGAATATTACCAGCTCCAATGGGATGTTGACTATTTGAAGAAAGTCTTTTTTAGCAAATTAAAAACAGCTTCACAAGTAGTACTTCCATCTTATGATCCTGACAATGATGATATTGTACAGAAAAAAATGAAGCTTCCTACACCTTGCATTATTTTAATTGAAGGGGTATTTCTCCAACGAAAAGAATGGCATAAGTACTTTGATTTTTTCATTTTCATTACCAGTTCTAAAGATAAAAGATTTCAAAGAGAGCATGCAGACACTAAAAAAAAGATAGATAAGTTTAAGACTAGATATTGGATAGCAGAGAGTTATTATTTAGAAAATCGTAACCCGGAAAAACATGCGAACCTAGTTATTCATAATTAAAAGCAAAAGGAGTGTTTCCCATAATTATCTTAATTAATGGTGCGTTTGGTGTCGGGAAAACCACTACAGCAAAAAAATTAAACCAACTAATACCTAATAGCATTATATTTGATCCTGAAAACATAGGGTATTTACTAAGAGAATTGGTTCCTGAAAATATGAGGCAAGAACACGAAAGAACAGGGGATTTTCAGGACTTTGATTTATGGAAAATTCTTACGGTTCAAGTAGCTACCATGATAAAAAACAAATATAACAAAACCCTCATTGTGCCGATGACGATTTATAAAAAAGAAAACTTTACTTATATATTTAATCAGTTAAAAGACTTAGATAAAGATACGTACCATTTTTGTTTAACAGCTAACGAAAAAACGATTCATGCCCGTCTACTAAAAAGAGGTGAAGATGAAGGGAATTGGAGCTTCCAGCAAACAAATAAGTGTGTGGAGGCTTTTCAGGAAGACCTTTTTGAAGAAAAAATAATAACCGATACCATATCCAGTGATGAAGTTGTACAAATTATTTCATCTAGAGTAAAGGAGAATATTGGTGTTTGATTCGCTTGGTGTATTAAGAACAGGTAATCCAAGGCAACAACTAGCTTACGAGAATATAATCAAATTAAATATTTTAAAGGATTTTAAAGACTATAATCCAACCTTATGTGGAACAATCCCTCTTAATATAGACGTAGAGAATTCTGACTTGGATATTATTATGGAAGCTTATCATCTGAATGCGTTCAAAGAAAAAATAATTAGGCGATATGGGCATTTAAGTAAGTTTCGAATAACCGAAAAAGTAATAAGAGAACGAAAAGTAGTGAAAGCAAACTTTTTGTATGGCGGATTTGAATTTGAATTATTTGGGCAGCCGCAACCAGTGTGTGAACAAAATGCATACCTACATATGGTTATTGAAAATGCCCTCTTAAAGGTAGATTCTAGTATGCGGCAAAAAGTACGAGACTTGAAAAGGAAAGGTTATAAGACGGAGCCTGCGTTTTGTAAACTATTAAATATTCCAGGAGATCCATACGACGAGTTCATTCAATTTGCAAAAAAGGAAGGTTTATTACTAGATTAGAAGGAGCGTAATGATGATAACTGTACAAATTGCAGAAATAAAACATGTAAAAGCTATTGTGAACGTATGCATAGAAGCACAATGGGCAACGTATAAGGAGTTATATTCGAAAGAGTATATCGAACAAATTATTAGCGAGTATTATAACGAAGAACGTGTTTATAAAGAAGTGACAGAAACAGGAAGGGGCTGGGGAGGTTGGTTTGTAGCCTTGGATGGTGAAGAAGTAGTTGGTGCTGGAGGAGGAGGAATGACTGGAGCGCGCGAAGCCGAGATTTATGTATTATATTTAAAACCTACTCGGAGAAATGAAGGTATTGGTAGTAAATTACTTCATGCTATTACATTGCAGCAACAAGAACTAGGTGCAACAATACAATGGGTATCTGTTGCCAAAGATAATCAAAAAGCAATACCATTTTATGAAGCGAAAGGATTTCGTTTTCAACACGAAGAAGAAGCCTATGAAAAGGGAGTACATGAAGACTATATTTCGTTACGGTATGCTAGAGAAGTTGGAAAGTAATGTAAATCATACTCTGCAAAGTTCGTTCTTAACAAATTTCGTAATTAAGGTATAATAAATACAGGTGAGGTATGCTAAACAATTCGAAGCTTTCTTTGATTGGTTAGCATATTTCATCAGAAAATTTAGACACATTGAAAGTGAGTGTTTTTATGGGCCGTAAATGGAATAACATAAAAGAAAAGAAGGCAGCTAAGGATAAAAATACGAGTCGTATTTATGCAAAGTTCGGCCGTGAAATCTATGTAGCCGCTAAAGGTGAACCAGATCCAGAAATAAATGTGGCTTTAAAAATGGTCCTTGAGCGTGCAAAAACATATAACGTTCCGAAATCCATTATCGACCGAGCTATTGAAAAAGCAAAAGGTGGTTCGGACGAAAATTACGATGAACATCGTTATGAAGGATTTGGACCTAATGGATCAATGGTAATTGTTGATGCCTTAACAAACAATGTGAATCGTACTGCTTCTGAAGTACGTGCTGCGTTTGGTAAAAACGGTGGAAATATGGGGGTTAATGGTTCCGTAGCATATATGTTTGATCGTACAGCTGTTTTTGGTATAGAAGGTAAAAATGAAGAAGAGGTTCTGGAATTATTGATGGAAGCAGATATTGATGTCCGTGATATTATGTCTGAAGATGACATCGTTATTGTCTATGCAGAACCTGATCAATTCCATACTGTACAAGAAGCATTTAAAAATGCTGGTATTACCGAATTTACTGTAGCAGAATTAACAATGCTCCCTCAAAATGAAGTGAAGCTTGATGGAGAAGCACAAGAACAATTTGAAAAAATGATTGATGTTTTAGAAGACCTAGAGGATGTTCAGCAGGTTTACCATAACGTGGATTTAGATTAATGATAGTAGGCAGACTTTTTTGTTACAACACAAAAAGTCTGCTTTTTTATTTGGAAAGTATTGAATTAATGTAGGTATTAGCAAGACAAAACTTTTTTATTGCAATTATCATAAAAGCTTTAGTTAAACAAGTAAATTCATTGAGTTTTCCTATTTTCTCAATGAGAGTTTCACGCTAGTAAAAGTTAAAATATTACTACTTTTGTCCATATTCAAAATAATATATAATAATTGTAATACTTGTATGGAAGAGGAGATAACCTTTTATCGTGTCCTTCTGCTTTTTAATAAGTAGAGTAATTTATCAACACACATAAAACTGGGGGACTAGGTTTGAAAATTTACACGTTAAACAATATAAAGAAGGAGAAATTAACAAACTTTTTTGTACAGCACTGGGGAAGCACGGAAATGGTTATTTCCAGTGGGGTTTTTCATTGTGATGAATTAGATGGATATGCTGCAATTAATGAGAGAGAGGAAATTGTCGGATTAATTACCTATACAATCAACAAACAGGAATGTGAGATAATCTCGTTGGATAGTTTAGTAGAAAACAAAGGAATTGGTACTAGCTTACTTAAAAAAGTGGAAGAGAAGGTTCTAGATACATGCAAGCTTGTAAAAGTCATCACTACCAATGACAACATTCGTGCATTAGCCTTTTATCAAAAACGAGGATATCGTTTGGTTCACATTTTTTCAAATGCAGTAGAAGAAGCCCGAAAAGTAAAGCCACAAATCCCACTTATTGCAGATAATGGAATTGCAATTCGGGACGAGCTACTTTTTGAGAAACTGTTAATAGGCTCTAATACATAAAATCTATCATAGAAAAAGAAATGGTAGAGAAATCGTTTTTTACTAAAAGGGGGATTTCCATTGAAGGAAGTCAAGATCTTACAATCTAATAATAGAAACATACAAAAACCTGCTCATTTTAACTTAAAGGACGTTGACGGTGATGAGATGCGCAAGTTAAGAGAATATGTCTTATCTAGAGTAAATTTACTTATCTATAGTGATCCGGATATTTTCTATCAGACTATGGATTGGGTTTCTTCCCAATGGGAACATGATGGTATCAATAATGCACCTGAAGATATGACATCTTTAGAGATCTTGGAAAGAGCTGGTAAAGGTGAAAAATTCCGCTGTGTAGAGTACGCGAAGGTTACTGTAGATGTTTTCAATGCATTAGGTTATGTAGCAAGGCTTGTTAACATCATCAGCGAGGATGCCGACTATGGTGGACTTGGAAAAGCACATATGGCGGTAGAAGTTTGGTCTAATAGTCTAGAAAAGTGGATTTATCTCGACCCGCAATTTAGTATGTATGCTACAAAAGACAACATACCATTAAACTACTATGAAATATATACGAACTTTGATGAAGTACATATTATTTATATGGATACAAAAGCTGCCATAATTGGGATAGATAAAAGTGAAGCAATCAAAAAGTATAAAGATTTTCTCTCTAACTATTTTGGCTTTATGTGTATTTTTGTTTACGAACAGGATATTAGAACAAGATTAACCTTGCATTTAAATAACCCGAAGCAACAATTAGCCTTTCAATATATGGGATTAAGTAATGCTGTTTATACGAATAATCTTCATGATCTCTATTTTCCAATAAATCAAACACTCATTCTTTTCGATTACAAAGAAAAAATTGACTTTAATGCTATTTTTAAGAAAAACAACATTAAAACATTAGAAGAATTTCAAGCAAATTTAGATTTGTTTGAAACTCAACCTAAATTTAAATTAAAATTTCTTAATAATATGGAATTCTTCAATAAGTATGAAATCCAAATAAATCAACAAGAAAAATTCTATACAAATGAGTCAACGGTAGACTGTGAATTAAGAGAAGGTATAAATACAATTAAAGTTTGTGCAATAAACAAATTAGGGGTTAAAGGTTGTACCACAGAAATTCAAATACGTTACGAATAAACAGTTTCACATAAAAAAGAAGAAGCACTTGAATCCAATTATTCAAGCGCTTCTTCTTTTAGTCTAATTTCGTTAGCATTTCTTCAAGTATTTTAATTACCTGTTCTTCCTTTCCTTTTGCATCATACAGTATTTCAATGGCGCGTTTCGCTTCTAACGGATCATTTGGGTTTCCACCTTGTGGGAAAGGAAACATACGAACTAGTTGATTCAAGTGTTCTGCTATTTCTCCATACTTTTGACTAGTCTGCTTAGCTAAGTGTCGTACATCGTCGTTTATACTTTCTTTATGAGATATATCTTCAAAAAACAAAGCAGCAAATTTACGAGCGTCATGTACCACAGCTGCATTATAAGCATTTCCAAAGTCACTCACTTTCTGCTTTTGGAAAGCATGGATCCAAGCTTCATAGCCTTTAATTCCATTTTCAAACGGTGGATTTGGAAATTCGTGCTCACGATTATAGGCGTGATCTACTGCCAGCTCAAGTGCCCCTTTTAACATTTCTGTTTCGGTAACCTCCAATTGTTTGTCAATCGTCAACACAAACAGCTCGTGTATTTCTCCTCTACCAAGCTTTTCATATTGCAGATGACCATCCGCTTTTGGATCTTTTGCCATAAATACTTTTTTATCATCATCATACCCATAAATATTACCGAACTCTGGAATAAACATATCCCAAGCTACTGCAGGAATTCCTTTATCAATACTATCCTGAACGAGTGATATTGCTTTTGTTAATTCCTCTGGAGTCGGGGGAATAAAATCCTTTGTACGGATAGCTTTACAAGTAAACCCTAAATTCATTAGTCCTTTCGTGAAGAATTTTTCCCAGTCATAGGCAGTAGGACCAGCTACATCTACAGTATCAGCATGAATATTAATACGGAATGCATGACCTGTATACCCCATTACTTCTACTAGGGAAAGCTTTTCCTTTACATATACACATGCACCATATAATGCAGTTGCTGCCGATGACCAGGATTCTGTCATTACGCTTTTTCCCATTTCATATTCACTCCTAATTTAAAGTAATTTTGAATGATCCAAAACTCGTTTTGTAGGAAGACCTTTCTCTTTTCTTGTCTTCACATATTCCCCAATACAAATACGAATCCTTTCCATACGAATTTTGTTTTTTGATCGAGAGAGTAGGTTATACACATTGCTAACCTTCGTTTGAAACATGTTCGCAATTTCTGTCGGTGATAATTGCTCAAAGAAATACCCTTCAAAAATACGACGTTCTTTTTCTGTAAGACACTGTAGCATTAACGTAATTCCTTTGATTGTTTCTTTACGAATCACTTGATCGATTGGATTAGTGGATGGAGTGGTATCAACCGTTTTGGTTAAGTGAAACAGAATGTGATCTATATTTGACCAATCCAGTTGCTTTTGTCTAGGTGAAAGAGATGAAAAAGGCTCTTCTTTACCAAAGTGACCACCGCGTCTTAGCTTCATATAGCCTTGGTTTGCTACTATTCGGTAAAACCAGGCATTAAATTTTTCTGAGTCAACTAAGCTGTGAATTTGAAGAAACGCATTTAACAAAGCGTCCTGCACAATGTCCTCTGCTAAAAAAGGGTCTTTCGTCCATTTCTGTGCCCATCGACAAGCTTTGGCACGATGTCGTCGAATTAGTTCTCCAAAAGCATCCTTATCATTTCGCTTCGCTCGCTCCACTAATTCTTTTTCCATTAATGCTTCATTTTCAATTTCAGAATCCAATCCACTAATCAATGGAGTTCCTCCTTCCTTGTTCGTCGTCATATGTATAGATGCCAGAAGTTATTAATATCTATCATAAATCCAAATATTTTTTCTGATTTTTAAAACATCCCTTTTTAGCGTAATTCATGAAATAATATTTGTAAATTTAAAAATAAACTGACAAAATAGAAATAGATAGGAAATGGGGATAAAAGTATCAAAATAATATATAGTCGTACAATAGAAAAGGTTGATAGATAATGGAATTAAAAAGTGTTTTAAGAAAGCTTAATAAAGAAGAAATCATTACGTTAGAAGCGATAAAGTTAGACGAACTGATTAAATGCATGTTAGAGGATAATTGAAGCGAGCCTAGCCAACTTACATAAACAATTTTTTTCACATAAAATGGAATGAAGATAAATAATCTCACTAAATCTAGTAACCAAGAAAATAAAAGAAAGTCGAGGGCGTTCTATGAATATTCCAAAGCATATCATTTCTGCGGCTACGATTGTACGAAATGATAAAAATGAACTTTTGTTAATAAAAGGACCTAGGCGTGGATGGGAAATGCCAGGAGGTCAAGTTGAAGAAGGGGAATCTCTGGAGGCTGCGGCTATTCGGGAAACAAAGGAAGAAACTGGAATTGACGTTGAGATCATTAAATTTTGTGGCGTTTTTCAAAATGTCGACAAAAGCATTTGCAATACCTTGTTTTTAGCAAAACCTATTGGAGGTCAGTTTAAAACAAGTGAGGAAAGTCTTGAAGTAGGCTTCTTTTCAATTGAAAAAGCTTTGAAAATGGTTACATGGAAAAACTTTAGAGAGCGGATTGAATATTGTTTGAACGAGGATGATCATCCATTTTATGTTCCATTTTAAACAGAATAAAATCTCCCATATCTTTTTTATGGGAGATTTATTATCCAATTATGTAAATATATTTAATTTCTGTATTCGGTTTACAGCTTCATCTAATCGAGATTCATCATCCAATAATCCAACTCGTATATATCCTTCACCACATTCTCCAAACCCATTACCAGGAGCGGTTGCGACGTGTGCTTTTTCTAAAAGTAATGTGGAAAACGCTTCTGAAGTATACCCAGAGGGAACAGGTAACCATACAAAGAAGGTCCCCTTAGAAGGGTTAACCTTCCATCCAATGTTATTTAATTTTTGTATAAATCGATCTCGTCTTTGCTCGTAAATTTTGGCTAGCTTATGAGCCGATTCTTGACTGCCAGTTAAAGCTTTCGCTGCAGCATATTGAATCCCACCAAATAAGCTACAATGCATATGATCTTGAATTAGATTTAAGCTCTCTATTACGGAAGGATTCCCAACAGCAAACGCAATTCTCCAGCCCGCCATATTATAAGTTTTGGACAGTGTGTAAAATTCGACACCGACATCCTTCGCTCCTTCTGATTGCAAAAAGCTTTGAGGTTTCTGACCGTCAAACCCTAATGCTCCGTATGCAAAGTCATGTACGATACAAATATTATATTTTTTTGCTAAGGCAACAGTTTCATCAAAAAAATCTTTCGTAGCGATTGCGGAGGTTGGGTTGTTAGGGTAATTTAAAAACATTAATTTAGCTCGTTGTAAATCCTTCTCATGAAGCTTGGAATAATCAGGGAGAAAATCGTTTTCTTCGAGCAGTGGCATAAATGAAGTATCGGCGTTAGCTAATGCGATTCCAGACATGTAATCTGGATAGCCTGGATCTGGTAATAACGCTAAATCACCAGCATTTAAAAGGCATTGGCTAACCTCTACTAAGCCAACCTTAGCTCCGAACATAATCGCAACTTCTGTTTCTGGGTTAATATGTACGCCGTATTCGCTTTGATAAAATTCGGCTATTGCATTTTTTAAAAACGGAAATCCTCTGAAGGGTGAATATTTATGAAAAGTGGGATTAAGACTAGCTTCCTGTAATTCTTTTATAATATGTGGAGGTGTTGGTAAATCTGGATTACCTTGACCTAAATTAATGATATCGTGACCTTGATTGGTCAAAACTTGAACATTTTGTACTAATTTTGCAAAAAACTGTTCTGGTAATCTCTTTAATGCAGCAGATTGATCGAATATTTTCATAACATTCACACTCCCCAAACTGTTTTAAATAAACTGTTATTAATGATAGCTAGGAATATCTCTTTTGTAAAGACCATAAATTTTCTTGACAACTAAAATTAGCGGTGTCATAATCTTCAGTAAAATTAAATGAAGTTATCTCTTATTAAGAGTAGGTGGAGGGAATGGCCCTATGAAACCCGGCAACCGGTGCTTTTTTGCATACGGTGCTAATTCCTGCAGCATTTGTTGCAAAATAAGAGGAAAAAGTAACCAAAACCTTTTCCTCCATGGAAAAGGTTTTTTTAAAGGGGGAGAATTACATTTGGATTCCATTTCTATTCAAGGTGCACCCAGTTATTATCAATGTGAAGTTGGGGTATTAGACCAATTACCTACCAAAATAATAGAACAAGGATTTAAAAAAGGACTTTTCCTTCACGGTAACCAATCGTTACAAGCTGCCAATCCTTATTTACCAGATTTTCCTTTAGCTATGAAGAAAGTATTATATAAAGGAGAATGTACGCAAGAGGAAGTGAATCGAATTGTTAAGAAAATCGTTCAAGAAGAGACGGATTTTATTCTCGGTGTTGGTGGCGGAAAGGTTCTAGATATAGCCAAAGCAGCTGGCCATTTATCCGATATTCCAGTTATCTTAATTCCTACACTGGCCTCAAACTGTGCTCCTTGGACACCATTAAGTGTCTTTTATGATGAAAATCGTAATTTTACTGAATATATCGTTTATCCAAAAAGCACCTTCATGGTATTAGTAGAGCCTAGAATTTTACTCGAAGCACCTATCAAGTTTATTCAAGCAGGAATTGGAGATACTTTAGCGAAATGGTATGAAGCAGATGTTTTAAGTAGAAGTATGAAGAACAAACCTCTTGCGATTCAAATCGCTCTTCATGCCGCGACCCTATGTAAAGAGGTATTAGTAAAGGAAAGCGTGAGGGCACTTCAAGCTGTAGAAAATAAGATGGTATCCTCATCCTTTATAAACGTTATAGAAACTATTATTATGGCTGGGGGAATGGTAGGAGGCTTTGGTGGAAAATATGGAAGGATTGCAGGTGCACATTCGATCCATAATGGACTTACTACATTGCCAGAAACCCATCGAATTTTACATGGAAATAAAGTGGCTTATGGTATATTAGTACAACTAGCTTTGGAAAATAGATTTGATGAAATATCAAATTTGGTTTCTTTATTCCAAGACCTTCAATTTCCACTGTGTTTAGCTGATTTAGGTATAAAGAAGAATGTGAAGCAAGTCGTGAAACAAGTTGCAATAAGGGCAACTAGAGAAGAGGAATCGATACACTTAATGGGTATTTCTACACCTAACCTAGTAGAAGAGGCAATGCTCAATTTAGAAGAGTTTATGATTCGTGTTAGGATTACAAATTAAAGAGGTGTTTCTTGTGAATATGAATATAGCGTTGGTTCAAATGGATATTGCTTTTGGAAATCCTGAAGAAAACTATGAACAAGTGAAAAGTAAAGTGAAAGAAGCGGCAAAACATAGTAGCGTAGTTGTACTTCCAGAGCTTTGGACAACAGGCTATGATTTAGAGCGTTTAGATGAGATCGCGGATTTAAATGGGGAAAAGTCATTCGCTTTCCTATCCAAACTAGCGAAACAAAATGACGTACATATTATTGCTGGATCCATAGCAAAAAGGGTGAACAACAAGGTTACGAATACATTGTTGGTCGTTAATCGACATGGTGTGCTACTGAATGAATATAGCAAAGCCCATTTATTTCGATTAATGGATGAGGAAAAATATTTAACAGAAGGAAACGATTTAGGAACATTTCGTTTAGAGGGAACCCCTAGTGCAGGTGTTATTTGTTACGATATTCGCTTTCCGGAGTGGATTCGTACCCATATGTTAAACGAAACGAAAATATTATTTGTCGTGGCAGAATGGCCAAAACCTAGGATTGATCATTGGCGAGCTTTACTAATTAGTCGAGCCATTGAAAATCAGTGTTTTGTTGTAGCCTGCAATCGTGTAGGAGCGGACCCAAATAATCTATTTGGTGGCCATTCTATTGTTATCGGACCATGGGGTGAGGTAATAAAGGAAGCAGGAGAAGAAGAGACTATTTTATATGCATCAATTGATTTAAAAGAAGTTGATAAAGTAAGAAGTACGATACCGATATTTGCAGATAGAAGACCGGAAATTTACAAAATATAAAAAGGTTTAGTTAAAATAAGTTTGTACGTTTTTAAGAAATTCTATTTTAGATTGAAGTTTTATCGTTAGGTATCTTTTTATTTTATAAGAGTATCGTAGTAGTATTTAGCAATGTTAAGCGTTGAAACGGGGATATAACATGAACATTAATGAAATCATTGTCATCATTGTTGCACTATTTTTTTGTTTAGGAGCATTGGATCGATTAATAGGGAATAAATTCGGTTTCGGGGAGCGTTTTACTGAAGGAATCATGACAATGGGTACTCTGACTCTAGCAATGGTTGGGATTATTTCACTTGCACCAGTGCTTGCTTCCCTTTTAACGCCAATAGTCACACCAATCTATCAATTTATCGGAGCAGATCCCTCCTCCTTTGCGAATACGCTCTTAGCACTTGATATGGGAGGATATGCTTTAGCAACCGAAATGTCGAATACAAAAGAGGGAGAGCTTTTTTCTTGGGTTTTTCTAGGAACGATGATGGGGCCTACTATTGTGTTTACAATCCCCGTTGCTCTCGGAATCATTCGAAAAACAGATCACCCTTTCTTCGCTCAAGGTATTCTAATTGGCTTAATTACAGTACCATTTGGATGTTTTATTGGTGGATTCGTAGCTGGTTTCGATTTCGACCTAATTATTACGAATTTAATTTTTCCTATAATCATTTCCATTTTAATTGGCATTGGTTTAATAACGAACTTGGAAAAAATGATTGCCGGATTTTCGATATTCGGAAAACTAGTAGAAATTGTTGCGATTATTGGTTTAATTGCGATTACAGTAGAAACAATGACTGGTTATGTAGTCATTCCTAATCTGACTCCATTAACGGAGGGGGTACAAATTGTAGGTACCATCGCTCTATTTTTAGCTGGTGCTTTTCCAATGGTAAAATTCATACAACTGATTATGAGAAAAGCTCTTGCAGTATTGGGGAGTAAATTAGGTATAAATGAAACTTCAACAGTAGGGTTGATCTCTTCTTTAGCCCACAATATACCGATGTTTACCATCTTAAAAGATATGGATGATCGGGGAAAAGTGATCAATGTTGCTTTTGCTGTAAGTGGTGCCTTCGTGTTTGGTGGACACTTAGGCTTCGTTGCAGGGATTGAGAAGGAAATCGTCTTTGCCATGATCGTAGGAAAATTAGCCGGAGGCATTAGTGCTATTATCGTAGCTATGGTTGTATTGAATAAAGATAAGAAAAGGAGAAAAGCATGAACCAAAAAATGTATATTGTTCGCCACTGTAAAGCAGAAGGGCAATCACCAGATGCAAGCTTAACAGAGGAGGGATTTCTGCAAGCGATTCGTTTATCAGAATTCTTAAAAGAGAAAAAGATAGATCGCATTATCTCAAGTCCTTTTTTACGCGCCCAGCAGACCGCTCAACCTTTAAGTGAAGAAAAAAAGCTACCTATTGAATTGGATAGTAGATTATCAGAACGCGTTTTAACTATTGAAAATGCTCTAGATTGGATGGAAAAGCTAGAAACAACTTTTCTTGATTTTGATCGAGCTTTTAAAGGTGGAGAGTCAAGCCGAGAAGCTCAAAAACGAATTGTAGATGTAGTCAACGAGCTAATACGTAGCTCGAGTAAGGAAATTGTGCTTGTAACGCACGGTAATTTAATGGCATTGTTATTAAATTATTATGACCAGCAATTTGGATTTGAAAAATGGAAAGGATTAACGAACCCGGATGTATATTGCCTACAAGTTTCCAAAAATAACAGCACTTTAGAAAGAATATGGGGGGATAAATAAAATTGAAATCGGATTTTTCCGATTTTTTCTTATTTGGTTATTGAATATTTATTTATATAAATGTATAATTATCCAAAATTGATTGAAGGGGAGTGAAGATGCTTGAAAGTTGGTATCGTTGGTGCAAATGGTTATAGCGGAATCGAGCTCATTCGGTTTCTTCTTAATCATCGATTTGTAACAATTGAAGTAATCATTGCAAACTCCAATAGTGGCAAAAACATTGCAAACTTATTTCCACATTTAACAAACATCTTAGAAGAGGAATTAGAGCAATTGACAATCGATACGGTAGTGAAGCGAGTAGACCTATTATTTTTTGCCACTCCTTCTGGTGTAAGTAAGGATTGGATTCCCCAATTTATCAATAGAGGGATTAAATGCATTGATCTTTCTGGAGACTTTCGCTTAAAAGAGGCAGATGCTTATAAGGAGTGGTATCAATTTGAACACAGTAGTCCATCTTTTTTACAAGAAGCTACGTATGGGCTAGTGGATATTTTCAAGGAAAAAATAAAGAACGCCGTGCTCATTGCAAACCCTGGTTGTTATGCAACTGCTATATTGTTGGGTTTAATTCCATGTGTAGAAAACAGTCTAATAGACCCGAATACCATTGTAATAGATGGGAAGTCAGGAGTTTCAGGAGCTGGTAGAAAGGCATCACTGGCTACTCAATTCTCTGAGGTTAATGAAAATGTGAAAGCATATAAAGTTGGAAAACATCAACATATCCCAGAAGTAGAGCAAGTACTGTCGGAAATAAGCGGCAATCCGATAAACATTAGCTTTACCACTCATCTGATTCCAATGACTAGAGGCATTATGTGTACCATTTATGTAAATCGGAAAAACAGGATTACGACAAAACAATTATTAGATGTATATGAGGAATATTATGAAGCTTCGTCGTCTATCCGAATTAGACCTGAGGGGAATTTTCCGACAACTAAAGAAGTGTATGGATCTAATTATTGTGATATTGGCTTGTATGTCGATGAAAGAACAAACAGATTAACCATCGTTAGTGTGATTGATAATGTTGTAAAGGGAGCAGCAGGTCAAGCGATTCAAAATATGAATCTGTTAAACAACTGGGATATGGATGAAGGAATTCGTAATATCCCTATTTATCCATAAGAAAGGGTGCGTAGGATGAGTGTCTTTTATGAAGTAGCAAGTGAACAGCAGCTTCATATTTTAACAGAAGGAAATGTAACAACACCGCAAGGATTTTCTGCAGGAGGTCTTCACTGTGGTATTAAAAGAAAACGCAAAGACTTGGGATGGATCTATTCAGAAGTTCCTGCAGTAGCGGCTGGAGTTTATACAACAAACCACTTTCAAGCTGCACCACTAGAGGTGACACAGGATAGTATTGCGAAGGAAGGTAAACTTCAAGCTATATTAGTGAACTCAGGTAAAGCAAATGCATTTACAGGTCCAAAAGGAATAGAGGATGCCTATGAAATGCGTAATGTATTTTCTGAAACAATCGGCTTAAAAAATCATTATACTGCCGTAGTCTCCACTGGAGTCATTGGGGAATTACTCCCTATGGAAAAAATAAAGAATGGAATTAAATATATTTCTACCAATCTATTAAATAAGTCAGCAGATGATTTTGAAAAGTCGATTCTTACAACAGATACATTTACCAAAAATGTTGCAGTCGAGCTTACAATTGACGGTAAATTGATATGTATTGGGGGAGCAGCAAAGGGATCGGGTATGATTCATCCAAATATGGCGACAATGCTTGGCTTTATCACTACGGACGCACATATAAATCATGAAGCGTTACAGTTAGCGCTTCAACAGGTTACCAATAAAACATTTAATTGTATTTCAGTCGATGGTGATTCTAGTACAAATGATATGGTGCTTGTTATGGCAAACGGTTTAGCTGCAAATCAACTTTTAACAGCTGATCATAAAGATTGGAATGCATTTGTGGATGCTCTACAATTTGTTTGTGAATGCTTAGCTAAGCAAATTGCAAGAGATGGAGAAGGAGCTACAAAGCTAGTCGAGGTAGAGGTAAAAGGAGTAGAATCCGATGACGCCGCAAGGAAAATTGCCAAAACGATTATCTCTTCTAACCTTGTAAAGACAGCTATTTATGGAGAAGATCCAAACTGGGGTCGTATTGTTTGTGCTGTCGGTTACAGCGACATCGCTTTAGATCCGAATGTCGTTTCCATAGCAATCGGAAATACGTATGTTTTAAAAAATGGCGTTCCGAAAGCTTTTAATGAGCCAGAAGCTAAGAGAGAATTAGAGAAAGAGCACATAAAAATTTTAGTAGAATGTAATCAAGGAGAGGGTCAAGGTCGTGCATGGGGCTGTGATCTTTCCTATGACTATGTTCGAATTAATGCTTCTTACCGAACTTAGGATGGTGAATTCATGAAATACCTTATTATAAAATTTGGTGGTAGTATCTTCGAAGATTTACCGAAATCCTTTTACGATGAAGTCGTTCAATTGCATCACTCGGATGACTGGCAGCCGATAATTGTTCACGGAGGTGGACCACTTATAACAGAATATCTCCGAAAATTAAATATTGAAACCACTTTTTTTGATGGAATGAGGAAAACGACTTCGGAAGTATTAGATGTTGTGGAAATGGTTTTAAGCGGAATTGTCAACAAGAAAATTGTACGTCTCTTAAACAGTTATGGTGGTCGGGCAGTAGGAATAAGTGGAATTGATGGAGACTTGTTACAATCTACCCGCACTACAAATAATAAGCTTGGTCTTGTTGGTAATGTGCAAAATGTTAATACTGGACTATTAAAAAATTTGATTGAAGAAAAGTATATACCTGTGATATCCCCGATTGGAATTGACGAAACAGGTGCTCGATTAAATATTAATGGGGATATGGCAGCTGCAGCGATTGCGAAGCATCTTGGTGGGGCTCTCTGTTTTGTAAGTAACATACCTGGTATCTATGTAAACAAAAACGGTAGAAGTACGGTACTTAACGTGCTAACCAAGATCGAAGCATACAGATTTATAAAAACTGGTGATATTAAACAAGGGATGGTTCCAAAGGTTCAGGCTGCTTTGGATGCACTTCGTTTCCAAGTATCTGATGTTGTCATTTTAAGTGGCGTAGAAAAAGGAAATTTAACTTCATTCTGTAGCGGTAAACAAGTTGGTACTCGGATTGTACTTAAAGAGGCTTGTAGTTAGGGTAAACCTTTAGCCTCTTTATAAATTTTTATTATACACAAATCGTTCGTTTAGGTTTCGTTAAAATAGAATGATACTACCTGTAACATACTACTTTAGTGAAAGGAGGTAGTTGTTATGGGTCGAGATAGACAAGAGAAGAAATTAAGAAAGTCGAGAAGAGTAGAATCTGATCGTGATCAAGGTCTTGATAACGCGGGTGCAACTAAATTGCAAAGCAGTGAACAATCGAAAAAGCGAAATAAAGGGTAGCAAGAAGACGTCATCTATGATGGCGTCTTTTTGTATTGTTATGAGTTTCTGAATAATCATTCTCTTTTAACTGCTGTTACGATAAAATATTACTATAATTGCTTAACATTCAAGGTAAGAACATACTATATGTTTCACCTATTAGTAGGAGGGTATCAATTGACAGTTCGAGACGATCGTAATCAAATTGTCGTAGCAACAAAAGGAGTTATTTTACATAAAGGAAAAATACTCGTTGTCCAACGTGCACCCGAAGATGTTGGCGGAGGAACCTGGGAATGTCCTGGAGGTAAATTAGATTTTGGAGAAGATATAGAAGAAGGACTAATCCGGGAAATTTCAGAGGAAGTTGGTCTCAACGTTTCAGTGGAAAAGCTGCTTTTTGCTAATTCCTTCAAAACCAATCCTGCTAGACAAATTGTAATGCTCAGCTATTTATGTAGTACAGATAACGATAACGTAATATTATCGAATGAACACATGGACTATAAATGGGCAACCAAAAACGAGTTACTTTCTATATTACCTTCTACTATTATTAGAGATTTTAAGAAATACAACATTTTTAGTCTACAAGAATTAATATAATTATGATTTTCACAAGATCGAGAATGTAAAATCTGTCTATAGAGAGCACAAAATGACAGGAGCAACCCGTTATTACTTGGTATTCTTGATTGGAAGGAGAACAATGGTGAATGGAATTAAACAAATAAATGAATGTATACGGTTTATCGAAGAGCACTTAGAGAAAAAACTAGAGATTCAAGAAATTGCGGATTTGTTTGGTACGTCAAAATTTCACTTTCAACGAATGTTTCTCATGATCACAGGATACACAGTTGCAGAATATATTCGCAATCGTAGACTAACGATGGCAGCACAAGAATTAAATACAACAAAGCAAAAGGTAATCGATGTTGCCTATAAATACGGATACGAAACACCGGAATCCTTTGCAAAAGCATTTCGTAATTTCCATGGAATTACACCAACGGAATCGAAAAAACCAGACACCATTCTTAAGGCTTTTCCACCTTTGTTCTTTACAATTGAAGTGAAGGGTGAACAACAGATGGATTATAAGATTTTGGAAAAAGAAGCTTTCCAGGTAGTCGGAAAAAGTATTAACGTAACAAAAAAGGATGGCGAAAATTTAGAAAAAATACCTGCTTATTGGACAGAAATAAATACAAGTGAGACTGGGAAAACATTAGCACGTCATGCTAGTACCTTAGGTATGTTAGGTATTTGCATGGATTTTACAATGGATTTAGAAGCATTTACTTACTTTATCGGGATCGAAAAGGGTAAGGATCAAATCGACATAGAATTAGAGGAAAGAACCATTCCTGCTTCAACTTGGGCTGTTTTTAATGTAGAAGGATCGATGCCTAACGCGATACAAAAAGCATGGCAGACGATTTTTACAGAATGGTTACCTGCAACTGGATATGAGCACGCTGGGACACCTGAAATGGAAGTATATCCTCCATCAGAATTAGACGTTAAAAATGAAAAGTACCGAACCGAAATTTGGTTACCGATTCGGAAAAGGGGATGATGATATGGATCCTTTTCAGGTAGATGTTTTGCAATTTAGAGCGAGTAGCTATGATATTGGATTCCAGATAGGAAAACACCTCAAAAACAGTCCTAAATTATCCATTTTTAAACAGATAGCAAAGGACAATATTAACGTTAAAGAAATGGAAGCAATACTACGAGGCTTTTCTCCTAATCTAGTAGAAGAATTAAAGGGCATTGCTGATGGAATGAATGTACCATACGAAAAAGCGTGCGCCTTATTTAGTGGATATGACGTGCCAAAAACAGAGGCTATGGGCTGTACTTCCTTTGCAACAAAAGAATTTTATGTACGAAACTATGATTTTTCTCCTATACTTTATGACGGCATATTTACGTTTAGTCAACCTGCTACTTCCTTTGCTTCAGCGGGTTTCAACTTACAGTTATTAGGTCGACATGATGGAGTGAATGAAAAGGGTTTAGTAGCAGGACTGCATTTTGTTAGTAATAATGGCTATCGTAAGGGAATCCAATCGTGGGTTGCAGTACGTATGATACTTGAAACATGTAGTAATGTAAAGGAAGCGATCAATATGTTAAAGGAGGTTCCGCATGCAGCTTGTTATAACTTTTCGTTAAGTGATTCTAATGGACAGATGGTAGTTGTGGAAGCCTCTCCAGAACAAGTCACAATACGAAATGGAGAACAACATTTATCTTGTGAAAATCACTTTAAAACGGAACAAATGCGTAACTATAATCGCAAAAGCATGAACAATTCCATAAAAAGAGATGCTTATTTTCAATCAAACAACTTTATTCATTACTCCCAGCAGATGATGTTTGATCATTTTCGAAATCCAAATTCGCCGCTATTTTTCACAGAATATGAACAGCTTTTTGGAACGCTGCATACTTTTTCTTATCGATTTCAAGATAGTAGATTGTTGATTTCGGTTGCGCGAAGCGATGAAATCTTAAATCTTAAGATGGATGAATGGGTAAATGGAAAGAATGTAGTAATCAAGTCATTAAACGGTGTTATCAAACCATCTTTATTTAAAATTAAATAATCTAGTAACTCTATTCAAGCCTGAACTTAGCGGTAGTAATTTTTACTAGTAATCACTTTCATTTAAGCAAATCTTGTAACTGCTGAACATGGCCCTCGTCGGCATTCAGTATGTCTTTCACGAGGGCAAGGCTTTCTTCATCTAAGTCACCTCTTACAAGGTCTTTCGAAACCTTAATACCTCTGTTTTCACCAGCAATAGCATCCTTTAAGATTGCCGAAATGCCATCTGTACCTTTCATTTTTTCCAACATTTCAACCATTTTTCCTTTCATTCCAACGTCATCAACTGGTTTGCCACCAACATTTTGTATTCTTTCCGCTACAATCTGAGCGTGTTTTTTATGTTCTTGTTGAATCTGTTGGAAAACTTCTTTTATCTTTTGGTCTTTTATACGATAAATATACTGATCATAAGCATGAATCGCCATATAATTTCCTTCTAAAAAATGATTTAACTCTTTTATAACTTCATTCAATATGTACACCTTCTATTGTTAAAATTCATATCTATATCCAATAAATGATCTTGCTTTTAAATAAGAGCCAATAATCTTGGACAATAAGATTCTTGACTCTTCATTTATTGCCGTATTATCTTTGTTCTCCATGCTTAATAAACATTTGTTCATCCTCAACAAGTCCACAAACTCCGCATTGTACTTTGTATGCAGGTCCTCTATACGGAACATGAAGTACATCTAAATTATCTTGTGTATATTGTTCAATAACTTCCCCTGTTTGGGAATCCATTTTAACGGATGTTGGGACTTGCTCAATTAGGTTAAAGCGAGAACGGTTCGTTTTGCAATTCGGACAACGATAAGGACTTGGCATATTATACACCTCCATTTTTACTATGAGCCGTTTCCGTCATAATATACAAGAATTTTAAGAAAGGGGAGAGAGTTAAATAAATATTGAGAAATAATAGAATAAACTTGCAATTAAAACATTTTTAAAACTTATTTACTTTCTGTGAAGTAAGGATTAAACTATCTCCTGTAAGTGAAAAGGGGGAGGAAATAACATGAAAAAACTACTAAGCTTACTAGGAATCTCTCTAGTATTGTTTTTAGCTGCATGTGGTGATTCTGAAGACGCTTCAGATAAAACAAATGCATCTGATGAAACAGCAACAGAAGAAAATACAGAAGATACAAAAGCTCTAAGCTCTGCACTATTAAAAAATCATATCGCAGTAGCAAATACAGTTCGTAATCAATATGCAACCGTAAATGCATACATTGCTGAAACTGCGAATGAAGAGGCTGATGCCGAAGCTTTAGAAACGTTAAAAGCAGATGCTTTAACTGCAGCAGACGAAGCAATTGCCGCTTTAGATTCTTATGAGTTAACGGAAGCAGATAGCTTTACAGAAGAAGCAAAAACAACTTATGAAGAAGCGGTTTCAGAAGTGAAAGGTGCTTTTGAAGCATATAAAGAAGCTATTGAAAGTGACGCTACAGACTTCAATGCAGCAGATGAAAAAATTGCAGCATACACAGAAAAAGCTACAACACTTTTTGAAGAAGCTGGCTTAAGCAGTACGCCTGACCTAGCAACTGAACTTCAATAGTTTAATACAAAAATAAGCTTGGAATGATCCAAGCTTATTTTTTATTCTACTGTTAAGCTTTTCGCTAGATTTCGAGGTCGATCCACATTATACCCACGAACGGTACCAGCATAATATGCTAATAATTGTAGTGGTATTGCAGCAACAATTGGCATTAAGTAAGGATGTGCTTCAGGAATATATAATACTTGATCCACAACTTCTCCCACAGCATCATCTCCCACAGTAGTTACGCCAACTACAAATGCTTCTCTCGTTTTTAATTCTCGTATATTGCTCACAAGTTTTCCTCTAAGATGGGCTTGAGTGGCAAGTGCGATAACAGGTACCCCAGGGGTTATTAAAGCCATTGTTCCGTGTTTGACTTCACCAGCTGCGTAAGCATCAGCGTGTAGGTAAGCTACTTCTTGAAGTTTTAATGCCCCTTCCAATGCAAGCACATAGTCTAAACCTCGACCGATTAAAAATAGGTGATCTTGATCATTTGTTACTTGGGCAAAAGAATCAATCGCATCCTGCGTCATAATTAGGGTTTGTTCTACAACATCAGGTAATTGCACTAAAGCATCAAGAAGTTCTGTATAATCATAAGCGTTCGTTTTATCCGAATGTTGACTTAAAAAGATTGTCAACAAAATCAATGAAGTAATTTGAGATGTATACGCTTTGGTAGCAGCTACAGCTAATTCCGGTCCTGCATTTGTTAATAGCATATAATCTGCTATTCGGGCAATATTACTTCGTTTTTTATTCGTAATTGCAATCGTAACGCAATCATTCCGTTTTGCTTCTTTCAGTGCAGATAATGAATCTGCAGTTTCTCCTGATTGACTCAATACAATGACTAAGTTCCGATTTGATAAATGACCATGCTCATTGCTGAATTCTGAGGAAATATGCACTTCAACAGGAATCCGGAATAATTGCTCCATTACTTTTTTTCCTACCATACCAGAATGATAAGATGTTCCGTTGCCAACAATATCAATCTTTTCAAAGTGGTGAAACTCATACTGGTTAAGTAAAGGTTCTAATTCAGCTATCCTTACATGGGAGTTTTTGATTTTTCCTTCTAATGTTTTCTTGATTGTTTTTGGCTGTTCCATAATTTCTTTCAACATGAAGTAATCATATTCATGAAGGTCTATTTCTTCTTGGTCCCATTCAATAAGAACCTTTTTCGGATGGATTGGTTCACCATCCAACGTTTCAATTGTTATCCTTTCAGACGTTAACATTGCTATTTCATTATTTTTAATTGGATAAATTTCTTTTGTATATGGTAGCAATGCTGATATGTCAGAGGCTAAAAATCCTTCCTTTAATCCAAAGCCGACTATTAATGGATTTTCTTGTGATAT
Organism: Salirhabdus sp. Marseille-P4669; assembly: GCF_900240405.1. Taxonomy (GTDB): domain Bacteria; phylum Bacillota; class Bacilli; order Bacillales; family Alkalibacillaceae; genus OEQK01. Next base: position 215,196 of record NZ_OEQK01000005.1, on the reverse strand, counting down.
CGCAATAATCGTATTAGGATATGTACTACACATAATGGCTAAAGCAAACGATCCCTTTAGTAACGGTAATACTTGTCGTACCGTATCTAAATAGTTACCTGTATCATATTTCGCTAGCAAATGTGGAATTACTTCTGTATCTGTATCAGTTTGAAAATCTACACCGTCAGCTACAAGTCCTTTTCGTAATTCACGATAATTTTCAATAATCCCGTTATGCACAACAAAATATTTTCCGTTCGTATCAGATAATGGATGCGAATTGGTGACAGAAGGAGTACCGTGTGAAGCCCAACGTGTATGACCAATTCCAAGGTTTCCTTTTAAAATTGGATCTAGCTGTAAGGAAGCTTCTAAATCTTGAATCTGACCTTTTTCTCGTCGAACTTCGATAGTCTTTTCATTGGAAACGGCAATTCCTGCAGAATCATATCCACGATACTCTAAATTTTTTAATCCGTGTATTAATATTTCTTGTGAGGAACGATTTCCTACATACCCGACAATTCCGCTCAAATCCACACCTCCAAATTCTCCTCGTTTCTTCTATTATAGATGAAATACCATTTTAAGGGAATGTACAATTATACATAGATACATCGTGGTTGTACTTTTGAAAAAACTTCACTTACAATAAATAAAAATCCCTATTCAAGATTAATTTTGTTAAATGTATTACAATAGTAGTGGACGTCAAATGAGAAGGATGTGGTACATATGTCTAAAGAGGATATTTTTAAATTAACTTCTTTAACGGCTAAAGGTGGCTGAGGATGTAAAATTGGTCCTGAAGACCTGGCGCAAGTTTTGCGTCATATACCAAAAAATGAACCTAACCCAAACCTTTTGGTCGGTTTAGATACTTCTGATGATGCAGGTGTATATAAATTAAACAATGAGACTGCGCTTGTACAGACATTAGATTATTTTACCCCTATAGTGGATGATCCTTATATGTTTGGTCAAATCGCTGCTGCAAATGCATTAAGTGACGTTTATGCTATGGGTGGAGAACCGATAACAGTAATGAACATTGTCGGATTCCCAATTAACAAATTAGATAAAAACATTTTAGCGCAAATTTTGGCTGGGTCATCTGATAAAGTTAGAGAATCGGGTGCTGTGTTAGTTGGGGGACACTCGATAGATGATCAAGAACCGAAATTCGGTCTTTCTGTAACAGGGATTGTTCATCCTGACAAAATTCGTGCGAATATAGGTGCAAAGCCAAAGGACCGGTTACTATTAACAAAACCAATAGGTGTTGGCATATTAACGACTGCGATTAAAAGAGATTTAATAGAACAAGAGGACCTTAACCGCGTAATGGAGGTAATGGCAACACTTAATAAAACCGCGGCAGAAATCATGAATAACTATACAATTCATGCAAGTACAGATATTACTGGTTTTGGTTTATTAGGCCATACTTACGAAATGGCTAGTGGAAGTAATGTCGGTATTACCATTTATCAAAATAAAGTTCCCGTTTTACCGAAAACGAAACAATTAGCTTTAGATGGTGTCATACCAGGTGGATCTAGGAAAAATCATAAATGGCTTAATGATAACATTGAATACGCTGAATATATTGACGAAATTGACCAAATTATCTTGTGTGATGCTGTAACTTCTGGTGGTCTTTTAATTGCTGTTCCTGAAGAGCAGGCAGAGTCACTAAATGATGCTCTTCGTTCAAACGGAGTCGAATCAGCAATCATTGGTGAAGTTACGGATGACTTTTCTGGAAAAATATATGTAAAATAGATAAAAAGGCCAGATAAAAGGCCTTTTTTATCTAGATTGAGGTGTACGAAAATGAAGAAAATTATTGGAACTCTTATCGCTAGCTTAATCGTTTTCTTGTCAGCATGCGGAGGTAACGACGAAGAAATAAGTACAAAAGAAGAGGTATTTTCAATCGGTGTCATACCTGCACAAACAGAAGGAGAAATGGCGGATGCCATGGAGCGATTACAAAAAGTTCTCACCCAAGAATTAGAACAAGAAGTGAAGGTAGACGTTTATCCCGATTACAACGGGGTAGTAGAAGCATTAAATTACGATAAAATTGATATGGCCTATTTAGGACCACTAACATACGTTGTTGCTCAAGAGAAAAGCGGAGCGAAAGCAATCATAACGCAATTAATTGATGGAGAACCATATTATTACTCCTATATTATTACGCATAAAGATAATCGTTGGAACTCGCTTGATGAGCTATTAGATAATCCTACTGAAATTGATTTTGCTTTCGGAGATCCAAGCTCAACATCAGGTTCTTTAATACCAAGCATCGAATTACAAGATCAAGGTGTTTATACGAGTGAAAATGAACACAAATTTAATTCTATTCGTTTTACTGGCTCTCATGATGCCACTGCTTTAGCTGTTCAAAATAAACAGGTTGATGCAGGTGCAATCGACAGCGCGATATACAATCAATTAGTAGACGCAGGAAAAATAGATGCGGAACAACTGAAAATAGTTTGGCAGTCGGAGGAACTTTTCCAATATCCATGGGCAGTACATAAAGATACAGATGAAGAAACGATTCAAAAATTACAAGAAGCCTTTTTAGCGATTGACGATAATGTTATTTTAGATGCATTTGGTGCATCAGGCTTTACTACTGCAACGGATGACGATTATATTAGCATTAAACAAGCTGCGATAAGGCAGGGATTCATTGAAGAATAGAGATGATTGATTTGTGGTTTAAGAAACGAACATTTGTTACTAGTATTTTGCTGCTATTATTTGTTTTCATTAGCATGAGGATAACAGATTTTGATCTATCAAAATTTAAAGACTTTCGTAATATGATTGATTTTTTATCTCAATGGTTTCCAATGTCTACAACTGAATGGAAAGGGATGCTTGAGGATAGTGTATTAACAGTGGCGATGGGTTTTTTAGGTAGTTTTCTTGGTTTACTCATTTCACTACCAATAAGCTTCTTAGCAGCACGAAATACAGCACCTAATAAACTAACATTTCACTCCTCCCGTGTTCTGTTAAGTTTTGTTCGCTCTATTCCGGAAATCGTAACGGGCTTGGTTTTGCTTACTGCAATCGGTTTAGGCCCCTTTCCAGCAGTATTGGCAATTTTGTTTCACAACGTTGGAGTTCTTGGTAAACTAATCTCCGAATTGATAGAAGCGTCTGATCCTGGTCCAAGGGAAGCAATGACAGCAGTAGGAGCAAAACGAGGCTTTGCCAATTTGATTAGTATTTTACCGCAAATATGGCCAAACGTACTATCCAATTACTTTTACCGTTTCGAAGTCGCCATTCGTACTTCACTGATTCTTGGTTTTATTGGGGGAGGAGGAATAGGTCAACGGCTTTTTAATGATTTTAAAACATTTCATTATTCTGCAGTAGCTCTTGATGTTCTACTGATTATGGGAATGGTAGTGTTAGTGGATGTAATTGGTAGTTATGCTCGAAAACGGGTCATATAAGGAGTTTTAAAATGTTAGTTGTTGATAACTTATCCGTACGTTATTTCGGAAGTAAAGATAATGCTATTTCCAACATTAGCTTAACCTTTCAACAGGGTGAGTTTATTTGTATTCTTGGAAAAAGCGGTGCTGGAAAATCCACCTTTATTCGAAGCTTGAATGGTTTACAAACACCAACAAGTGGGGATATCTTCTGGGAAGGAAAGCAAATATCGAATCAAAAAGAAGAAGAGCTTCGAAAAATACGAAGAGAAATGGGGATGATTTTTCAACACTTTAATTTGATTCCCCGCTTGTCCGTATTACAAAACGTTTTAACTGGTCTTGCTGGTTATCGAAGCTCTGTTAAAAACATGTTCGGCATCTTTACCGCAGAAGAAAAGAAAGCAGCTGAACAAGTCATAGCGGAAGTAGGACTAAAAGATTATATACATCAAAGAGTCGAGCATTTAAGTGGCGGGCAAAAACAACGAGTCGGTATTGCGAGAGCTTTATTGCAACGCCCTAAAGTGCTACTAGGTGATGAACCAGTCTCCAGTCTTGATCCTGGTATTTCAAATCGTATATTCACTTTAATAAAAGAGCTGCACGAACGCCATCAGTTGCTAACGATTATTAATGTCCATGATGTTGAATTAGCTAAACGATTTGCAACGCGTATCATTTCTTTTTCAAACGGAAATGTTATTTTCGATGGAAGTCCAGAGCAATTTAACGAAAAAATATTCCATATAACGTATCAATAGTGTACGTGTGAAGATATCAAATGTACTTTATTACAGTTAGGATGATTAACGATTGAAAACGAAATGATTACGATATATGACACCAAGCTTAATAATATTGGAATAGCCTCACGCCAAGAGGTACATCAAAAAGGGTATTGGCATCAAACGTTTCAGTGCTGGTTTGTCCATACGAATGATATTTTCTTGCAAATACGTAGTAATAGTAAAAAAGACTTTCCTGGTCTGTTGGATATTACTGCTGCAGGACATGTATTAGCTGGTGAACGTATAGAAGATGGTATTCGAGAAATACAAGAAGAGCTAGGGATCGATGTTTCCATTTCTGAATTAACCCCAATAGGCATTATAAAAGATTGTATTGAAATTCCTCCGTTTGTAGATAAGGAATTCGCTAATGTATTTGTGTATGACTATAATCCAAAAGTTCAGCCACTGCATTTTCAAGATAATGAAGTTAGTGGTATGGTGTGTGCTAATATAGATGACTTATATAGATTATTCTCAAATGAAGTAGAGGAAATTCAAGTAACTGGATATTGGAAGGATAAATATGGTGTATCTACACCGATTCAGAAAAAGGTACATAAAGCACATTTTGTACCGCATGATAGTTATTATTTTTTACTGGTAATCGAACGAATTAAAAATAGAAGATGAAAACAAAAGTCAACTTCAAATCGTTGGCTTTTTTCATTTTTAAAAGGACTTTTCAAACGTCGTAGTGAATATAGGTTAGGAGAAGAAGGGAGAGTATAGCATGAAAAAGTGGAAGCTTGTACTATTAATTTTATTATCATTGCTTCTTATATTCATTATTGTAACCGTTTTTAATACAATGAGGGTTTCTTCTAAACAACCAACTCCTGAAGAGACTACAATCTTATTAAATGAGGAGGAGGCTATAGCCCGTTTTTCGGAAAGCTTAACATATAAAACCATTTCCTATCAAGATCGGTCTAAATTTGACTTTGCGGAGTTTGATCGATTTATTTTTTATCTAGAAGAAAGTTATCCAGAGGTACATGACCAACTAGAGTTGGAAAAGATAAATGAATACGCACTTGTTTATAAGTGGGAAGGTAGCGACAAGAATAAAAATCCAATTGGGTTAACTGGACATTATGATGTTGTACCGGTATTAGAAGGCACGGAAGAGAATTGGAAGCAAGATCCCTTTAGTGGCGCAATTGTAGATGGGGTTATATGGGGAAGAGGCACACTGGATGATAAAATTGGAGTTATTGGTATATTAGAGGCAGTCTCCTATTTAATAGAACAAGACTTTCAACCTACTAGAGATATGTATTTTATGTTTGGTTTCGATGAAGAAATAGGAGGAGAAAAAGGAGCAAAAGCAATTGTAGATACGTTAGAAGATAGTGGGATTACCTTTGACTTTGTCTTAGATGAGGGTGGAGCGATTGTGAAGAATATGGTTCCAGGAGTAGATCACCCTGTTGGCGTTGTTGGGATAGCTGAAAAAGGATCTGCAACAGCCGAATTAAGTATTGAAGGTAGTGGAGGACATTCCTCACAACCAAAATCTAGTACGAATATCGGTAGAATTGCCGCTGCTATCGCTAAATTAGAAGAGACACAATTTGATGCTGACTTACAAGGACCAGGAAAAGCATTATTTGAATATGTTGCCCCTGAAATGAGCTTTGGGATGAAATATGTATTTGCAAATTCCTTTGTATTTGAACCATTGATAGAAAATATTCTTCTAGACGAGCCTGCATCTGCTGCATTAATTCGTACAACCATTGCACCAACGATTTTCCAAGCAGGTGAACAATATAACGCTTTACCAGAGCGTGCATCAGCAGTCATTAATTTAAGACTTATGCCTGGTGAAACATTAGAAAGTGTGCAAGAATTTATAGAAGAAACAATAGCTGATGAAAAGATAAATGTAACTGTCTCAGGAAGTGAATCTAGTAAAGTATCTTCTTATGACACTTGGCAATTCGAAGTCATCCAAAAGGCAGCAAGAAATGTATATTCGGATGCTATTATAGCACCGTACTTAATGTTTGCGGGTTCTGATGCGAAACATTATGATCGAATTTCAGAAAATACATATCGTTTTTTACCTGTTCTACTTACTTCGGAGGATTTAGAGCGCATGCATGGAACGAATGAGCATATTAGTGTCGATAATTATGTAAATGCCATTAAGGTGTATGCTGAGGTAATTATGGTAGCGAATGAGTAATTTCAAGAGATGAAAGGCTGGTGTAGAGTACTTGTCTAAGGTTGCGGTTATTACTGGTGCTTCAAGTGGATTTGGTTTACTTACAACAATAAAATTAGCTGAAGAAGGTTATGATGTATTAGCTACAATGCGTAACCTAGATAAGGCAAAGGTATTCCCTTCATTGGTAAAGGATCAAAATGTATTGAATCGAATTGAGCCATTCTATGTGGATGTTTCAGACGAAGAATCTATTCAAAACCTTAAAGTAAAACTAAATGCTTTTCCTCATGTTCATTTACTTGTTAATAATGCTGGGTATGCATTAGGTGGTTTTTCGGAAGAGATAAAGCTAGAAGACTACCGAAAGCAGTTTGATACGAATGTATTTGGGGCGATAAATGTCACGCAGGCCATTCTTCCGATTATGCGCAGACAGCAATTTGGTACGATTATTAATGTTAGTAGTATTAGTGGGCGAGTTGGTTTTCCTGGAATGTCTCCATACGTCTCATCAAAGTATGCGTTAGAAGGATATTCGGAAAGCCTGCGATTAGAAGTAAAGCTATTTGGCATTCAAGTAGCTTTGATTGAACCAGGCTCTTACCGAACGAATATCTGGTCTTCAAGTGTGGAGCAATCGGAGGCATATATGAAGGAGGACTCCCCATACTACGAATATACAGCAGCATTGAAATCGTACATAAACGCCAATGAAGAAGCGCATGGTAATCCAATGGAGGTTGCAGAGCTAATTAGTCAGATAGCAGCGATGAAAAAAATAAAGAAGCTTAGATATCCCGTTGGTTCAGGGGTTAAAATGACAATCCTCTTCAAAAGTTTATTACCATGGGCATTATGGGAAAAAGTAGTAGTAAAGCATGTATTGAAAGGAAAAAGGGATGTATAAATGGAGCTCATTCAACTATTAGTAAGTGAATTCGAAAAACATCAAAATACAGCTAATGCTGTGCCGATGGAAAAATATATGAAAAACAGATATCCATTTCTCGGGATTAAAACACCGCTACGCAGAGAAATTATGAAAAAGTTTTATAAGGAAACGGGGCTTTTGAAGGAGCCATTTCATAAAGGGTTTGTACTGGATTTATGGGAACTTGAAGAAAGAGAATATCAGAACGCAGCATTAGATTATATTGACCGTTCCTTAAAGAAATTAGAGAAGGAAGATATAACACTAATAGAACAGCTAATTACGACAAAATCATGGTGGGATACAGTAGATACGCTTGCCACAAAAGCGGTAGGTAAAATAGCAAAAGATAATCCAAGTGTAATACAAGAAAAAATTGAAGATTGGGCATATGGAGAGCATTTATGGTTAAGAAGAACTGCTATTTTATTTCAACTGAAATATAAAGAAAATACAGATGAAGAACTACTATATCGATTTATTAAACAGAATGCAGATAGCAAAGAATTTTTTATTCAAAAAGCAATCGGCTGGGCATTAAGAGAGTATTCTAAGACGAATCCCCATTCTGTTAAACAGTTTATTGAAAAGACGCCACTACAACGGTTAAGTATTCGGGAGGGAAGTAAATATTTGAGTTAGATTGTGGTAGAATTTAACTGCTCTTTTTGATATAAAACTATAGTAATATATCCATTGTAGAGTATAAGGAAGGAACAATGGATATGTTTAAAGTAATGAAAGTTTTATTTGTCGTTATTCTAGGAAGTTTATTTGTAACTCAACATTCTATTTATTCAGCAGAAAGTAAATTAGATACAGTGCGTGTTTCCATTCAGAGTGGTCCATTAACGTTAGCAATTGCAAAACCCTCATTTGACATGAATTACCATGAAGGTACTCATACTATCGTTGGAAGTTTAGGGGAGATTGAAGTTACGGATGCAACAGGAACCGGACTCGGCTGGAAGGTCATGGTACAAGGGACGCCTGTATTGGAGAAAACAAGACATGGAGAGGAACGAATACTTCCTCAAGGGTCGTTATTACTACATAAACATGGTGCTACAATATCATCAAATGGTGGGGAATTACCTCATATCTATGACAAGCGTATTTTACCTTTGGACTACATGCATCCACAAACGTTGTTAACAGCCTATGAGACAGAAGGAATGGGAATCGTTAATCTTACTTTTCCAGATGAAAGTCTTCAATTATCTGTTCCTTCCTATGAAGAAGGGAATCAATACATAATTTCTCTAAACTTTGCCATTATACAAGGACCATAATTTAAAATGGGCTTTCATTTTATGTGAGAGCCCATTTTGATGAATACTATTTAAGTGATTGTTTTATATCCCCTTGATTATCCTTAATGACTTTTAATTCTTTTTCTAAGTTGTCTATTTTTTGATGAAGTGGCTTTAAGGCCTCCTGTAACATTACCTCTAACCTCGCAGATTTTTCCTCTCTCGTAATATCCATTCTGCATCCTCCTATAATATAGAAATAGCTTACCATTTAATTATACTTCAATAACTAGGTAATACGTTTTGAGTAATGGAAGTGTTGAAAAGTTGTCAAATGCCTACTTTGTTAAAAATATTTCACATAAAAAGGCTCTGAATATCGAGATTCAGAGCCTTTTGGGAGATAAATTTATCTTATTGTTTACGATTTTTTGATCCGAGCCAAAACATAATTCCAGCTAAAACAATCGCTCCAGCTAAAATCCAAACCCAAACTGGTATATCACTAGTGTCTTCAGTGTTAGCTTGGGGAACTACTGGCTGAGTGCGCTCTACATATTCTTCAATTTCTTCTTCCCCTATTCTAAATTGTTCGTTTGCGGTATATTTTTGGTTATCGACGGTTAATTCAACAGCGATTGTGTATAAACCTTTTTCTAATGTTTCATAAGTCCAATCGACTGGATAATTTATTTGGGTACTAGGCGCCATCATAAAAGAGGGAATCTGTCCGTCAAAAAGCTTGGTTCCTGTTTCATCGGTAACTTCAAAAGTTCCGGAAATATCACGTTGTAATTTTTGAGCATTATTTTTCATTTCCACTTCTATACTCGGTCCTAATAAATTGAATCCTGCTTGACCAAGTTCAAAGTCCGTGGAAGCAGAGTTTGGCAAATCTAACTGTATAGCAATTGCATGAACAACCTCCGTATCTATTTTAAAATTTGCTTCTCCATCTTCGGTATTAACTCTATTCTCCTCGGTGTTCTCGATCGTTTTTACTAATATACCTCCTAAAATGGTACCTTCGTCAATATCGGGAACATTAACAAGGATAGGTATTTCCCTCTCTTCATGGGGTTTTAATACCACCTCTTTGTCCACTTCTATTAACGATCCAAGCCTAATTGCATTATCTAATAAAAGGGAGTCTTCACTTTCCACATTTTCCCGATACAATATACCACCATTCGGATTGGTAAATGCATTCGCCCCTTCAATCGAAACGGTTGTTTCTACTTCTCTTTTATTTTTTACTTTAATATGCAATGCTTGTTGATCATTAGGACGAACATTTAATTTGAAATAACCTTTAATTTGCTCATCTTGATTTTCTGGGAAAACAGGCTCAATTTCTATAGAAATCTCATTCTGTTGAGCAAATACATTTTGATTTACAACTTGAAAAAAAATAATAAAAATAAAAATCCACTTTACATTCTTCATTTTTGACCTCCATTTTTATAAACATTATCCGTAGTGTATCCAAAGTGCATATTTCTTATCAGAAGGTTTAAACTACCTATATACGGAAAGGAGTGTGTAAACATTTTGGTTCAATTTAAAAAACATGAAATTATAACTGACGAACAGGGAAATATAGAAGTCCGATTATTTTTGGATACCAATTCTCACGGGTTAGAGGAATTTTCAACAGAATTAGGGGAAAGACCAGATAAACAAAATATAAAGAAATCCGCTTTAGAATATTTGAAGCGGAATTTACCAGGTGTAAAATACAATAAAATAAAAGTAATGATTGGTGGTGCAGTAATAGCATCCATACTCGGTTTCACATTAGTCCCACCACATGCTAGTTCACATGTTTTTGCAGAAGAGATTAGTAATACAACATCTACAATGGGAATATCCGGTGGAGCACTGCAAGTAGAAGAGTTTACTGTAGGTAGAGTAGATGTTACTTTAACTGGGGCAACGCAAGATGTAAAAGCAACTATTTCTGACTTTGATGTCATTGATCCTTCTGGTACAGGTGCTGGGTGGAATGTGCATATGTTAGCTTCCCAGTTTACAGATGCTAGTGGGAATACGCTTCCAACAGGTTCTTTAGAAGTTGATGCACCAACATTAACTGCTGAAAGTGGCTCTAGTTCAGCCGCTAGTATTACAAAAAGTGGAGGAACACTCGATAATGGTACTGGCGTAACAATTCTCAGCGCTCCCACTGGTGAAGGTAAAGGTACTTTTACAGTTAATTTTGGCGCTGATGCATTAAACCTAAAATTACTCCCTAAAGATGTTAAAGCAGGAACTTATACCTCAACTATAACCGTAACGATTGATAGTGGGCCAGGAAATGAAACCACTACAGATACGCCGGTTACTGATGGTACTATTTAAACACCAAGTTAATGTAACTTGGTTTTTTTTGGTATTGTGTTCTATACATGAGAATATTTCCTCTTTTCTTATGCATATTAGATTCTTTATTTATATATTTAAAGTTAAGTTTCATACGTAAAGTGGAAAAGAATCTATTTTATAAATCTTTTTCGTTAAATATCGGATAACGCAGTAAATTTGACACAACACATATGTAGGGAAAGTATAAATACTACTTGACATTGGAGCTAACTCCAATGATATTCTTAACTCATGGAAAAACTTTACTCTATACAAGAGGTTTCAGAAAAGCTTGGTATACCCAAAGATACACTACGATATTATGACCGAATTGGGCTCGTCTCGCCAACTCGGGATGACAATCTGTACCGCAAGTATTCGATGAATGACCTTATTGACTTGATGAATATTCAAATCATGCAGTATGCGGACTTTTCTCTTGACGATATCAAAGAGAAATTTATTGGTTTCCGTAAGATGGAAAGTATGGATACCGCTTACTGTGAAGATGTTGCTTTATTCCTTCAGGCTAAAATTGAAGATACACGGATGAAGATTGCTCATCTTAAAAAGGTTAACATGCTGCTCGATATGGCAGCCGAAACATTAAGGGACTTTAATAAAGAAAGCGACCAACGTTTGGCAGAGTTCGTTCTGGAGCTTTACAAAGATATCCGAGAGAATGATCCGGAAATTTCTAAGGAGGGTTGTGAGCGTCATCAAGATTAGGAATTATTATTATCTGATTGTTGGGTTTCTTGCGATTTTGTTTGCAGTTACGCATGCTTGGAACGGGCAATCCGTTGAGCTACCGACACTTGACATTAAGGCGATACCAATGGATACCCAGACGGTCTTGACGTATGTTTGGCACATTATTACTGCTGAAAATCTGGTCTTCGGCATTGCATTCCTTTACATGTCATTCCAACCGGAGCAATTAAAAATCCGAATTGCCGCTTGGATCATCGCGGCGATTCTAATCGTCCGACTGATTGTCATCCTTGGCGTTACTGTATTACTTAACGTTTCAGCTCTTATGGATACAGTAGTAGATTCTATTGCTATCGTAATTTATGTTGCCTTGATTATATTAGGCACGAATAAAAAATATACAAAAGTTAAGCAAGCTACAGTAACTTAGAACTTGTAGACTCTATCTAAGCTATATAGAAAACAACCATTTGCTTAAATATGAATAGGATCAAGGGTTGTACATTCAAATTCGTGCAGTTATTGAATTTTAAAGCAGTGAAACTAACCAAGTAGGGAACACGTCCATGACAACGATGAAGTCAGGAGGGTGTTCCTTTTTGTATAGACTGCATATTTAAGGTATTGAGTATTTTCGCTGAGATTGTAAAGAATTCACTTAAAGTAACGGGAGCGTTTAAATCAAACAGAACTTCCCCTTTTATGGAGGTTCTGTTTTCAAAAAATATCATTAGTAAAGTGTAACTTAGCCAATGACTAAAAAAGACAATGTATAGTAATTACTCCATATTGACACGTGAAGCAATATGTGATAAAAAATTATTGTCAATTAGCACTCGGAACTAAAGAGTGCTAAACTATAAGTAGTATGTTTAGGAAGGGAGAACTACATATGGCAAAAAGACAATTTAAAGCAGAGTCTAAAAGATTATTAGATTTAATGATCAACTCTATTTACTCGCAAAAAGAGGTGTTTTTACGAGAATTAATTTCAAACGCAAGTGACGCCATTGATAAAATTTATTACAAGGCACTTACAGATGACTCCATTACGTTTAACCAAAGTGATTACTATATTAAAGTGGTACCAAATAAGACGGAACGTACATTAACTGTGATGGATACAGGGATTGGAATGACGAAAGACGAACTCGTTCATAACCTTGGTGTAATAGCAAAGAGTGGCTCCTTATCGTTTAAAAATGAAACAGAGCTAAAAGATGGACATGATATCATTGGTCAATTTGGTGTAGGATTTTACGCTGCTTTTATGGTTGCCGATGAAGTAATGGTTATTAGTAAAGCGTTAGGAAGTGAGGAAGCCTACAAATGGAAGTCCACAGGCTCTGATGGATATACCGTTACGCCTGTGGAAAAAGAGGGCGTAGGCACTGATATCGTATTAAAAATTAAAGAGAATTCAGAAGATGAGAATTACGATGAGTTTTTGGAGGAGTATCGTTTAAAAGAAATCATCAAAAAGTATTCTGATTTCATCCGTTATCCAATTAAAATGGATATAACAACAAAAGAGCCTAAGGACGACAACGATGAGGAATTAGTAGATGTTACTAAAGAAGAAGTTGTAAATAGCATGGTTCCCATTTGGAGAAAAAATAAAAGGGAGCTTTCTAATGAAGATTATGAAAACTTTTATCAGGAAAAACGGTACGGTTTTGATAAGCCATTAACACATATTCACTTAAATGTGGACGGTTCCATCCGCTACAACGCTATTTTATTTATCCCAGAAACCATTCCATTTGATTATTACACAAAGGAATTTGAAAAAGGTCTTGAGCTTTACTCCAATGGCGTACTTATTATGAACAAGTGCGGTGATCTCTTGCCAGATCATTTTAGTTTTGTCAAAGGTATGGTGGATTCAGAAGATTTGTCTCTCAATATATCCAGAGAGATGCTTCAACAGGATCGTCAATTGAAACTAATTGCTAAAAATATTAATAAAAAAATCAAAACAGAATTACAAAAGCTACTGAAAAATGATCGCGAAAAATACGAGAAATTCTACAATGAATTTGGGCGTCAACTAAAATTTGGAGCTTATCATGAGTTTGGTCGCTACAAAGAGGAATTACAAGATTTATTAATGTTCTATTCTTCAAAGGAAAAGAAGCTTGTTACGTTAGATGAATATATTTCCAACATGAAAGAGGATCAAAAATATATTTATTATGCAACAGGGGATTCCTATGACAGAATTGAGAAGCTGCCACAAACTGAACTCGTGGCAGACGAGGGATATGAAATTCTATATTTCAAAGAAGATATTGATGAATTCGCAATTAAGATGATAATGTCCTATAAGGAAAAAGAATTCAAATCGGTTTCGAGTGGAGATTTAGGTATAGAAGCGGATGATAATAAAAATATAGAAAAAGAGAATGAGGAACACAAAGAGCTTTTTGAAGCCATGAAAGAATTTTTAACTGGAAAAGTGAAAGATGTTCGAGTGTCCAAACGATTAAAAACCCATCCAGTCTGCTTATCAGCTGATGGTGAAGTTAGCCTTGAAATGGAAAAAGTTTTAAATGCCATGCCAGAGAACCAAAATATCAAAGCAGAAAAAGTATTAGAAATTAACACAACTCATAATGTATTCCAATCGATTAAACGAGCTCACGATAGCAAGGATAAAGAAAAAATGAAGCTTTATACGAATATCCTTTACAATCAAGCTCTTTTGATTGAAGGACTACCTATTGAAGATCCAGTGGAGTTCACAAACGATATTTGTAAAGTAATGGCGTAAGCTCTAAAGATTGTCTTTCTGAATAAGGGGCGATCTAACTTTATTCTGTCAGTGGTAAAAAATGAAGCATTTGCTAAACAAGAGAACGGCAACAGCCAAGGATAGGGGATGGCTGTTGTCGTTTAATTTATAGTTAAATGAAAGACAAACTGCTCTCCTTTTTTGCCTATTATTCGCTTTCCTTTATCCATGAATCCTCCCTTTAAATATACATGCTGAGCAACACTATTCGCATGATTTACACCTAATACGATTTCATTTATATGCGGGAAGTGCTCTTTTACAAAGGCAGGTAATAATTTTATAGATTGTTTTGCCATGCCTTTTCCTTGATATATCGAATCGATAGAGAAAGCTCTTAATAATAATGCATTTTGATTTTCACTATAAGTCTTAACACCATTCCACCCATGCAAGACGAAAAAGCCAGCAGGTATCCCTTTCCAAAGTATGACAATAGGGAACCGCTCCTGATCCAGTTCGCATTTCTTCAATGCTTCTAGTGGATAAGCTGTAAATTGACTTTGTTCATCGGGTAGGGAAAACATTGATAATTCTTTTTTATAAGAATCCTTATAAAACGCTAGGCTAATATCCTTCATTAAGAAAACCCCCTAAAATAAGAACGTATATTCGATTCTATTATTTTAACGATATTTTCTTCATATTACAACATATCCGTTTAAAAATAGATTTGTATTTTAATGGGGGAGGGGAAAAAAAGATATAGGAATCCCTTTCTATCTATGACTAGAAAATCATGGTAAAATTATAAAAAATGAGTATTTAATTGGGAGCGACTCCAAATGTATCACGAATTCGTTTTGCCGAACGGAAATTTAAATGACCAAAAAGTCATTCGAAAAGAGAAACTCTATCAGGGACTAAACGACAGATTAGTGGAACGAGTGTTTTTCGAGAATGACAGAAGCTATATATTTAAATCGATAAAAACCAAAACCCCCATTAAACAAGAGCTTTGGGTACATCAACATATTTTAAAAGACTTTCCAGCAATATTTCCTAAAATCGTTGCACACCATTACTCTAGCAATTTTGATGAAAGCTGGATTCTTATGGAAGACTTTGGTTCTATTAAACATGAGTACAGTAGGAAGCTTCTAGCTAAGGTAACAAATTATATAGCTTGGTGGCATGCATTTCCAACATCAAAGGAGGAGCTTAATACTCTACAGGGGCAAAAGCCAACTATTGAAGACATTCAACACTCGCTCATAAACGAGAAAGCTATGGTTATAGAAATAATCAAGGAAATAGATTGGTCAGAAAAAGATAGCAATCTTTTCTTTCAAAAGGTAGTACATAAGACATTTGAATATAAAAAGGTTGTTTCTCATGGTGATCTCCATTTAGGTAATTTCGGATACACTACCAACATGGATGTTGTTGTAATCGATTGGGAGCACTTGCATTTGAATATTCCTCATTGGGATTTATATTTCTTAATCGACAGTACACATCCTGAATTTCCTAAAATGCCAGACCAAACAGTACGAGAAGAAACACTCCATAATTATTTAAATACAATACAAATTACAGATCCAAATTTAAGAAAGACGTTTATAGCAGATTATTATCGTTTTTCTCTCATTTTCTCGATATGGATGTTGCTGTTAATAAATAAGGATTTACATGAAAAAGAGACAAATTGGTCTAAAGAACAACTAAAAAGACAACAAAAGGAAACCATTGCGGTAATTGAACAATGTAAGAAACGCGTGATGTGAAATGGGAACAGGGAGAGTGTGAAAAAAGAGGATGGGACAGTTCGAAAACACTTTTTTTACGATAACGGAGTCTTAGTTTTTTGTTTAGGTTGATTATTCATTCGCATTTTTATCCTAATCTATGGGGAAATAACGAAAATGGACAAATACTCGTCGTGCCATGAATAATATTCGCCACCTCTATAATTTTGCGCGTCTGTTTTACGTTTTTATTCGTTCAAATCCTGAATACGCGTCTATTGGTTATTTTATTAGTCAATAAACGGGAAATACTCGCCTATGTTCGAAAATACGCGTCAGTCAGAAAAATACTCGTCTATGCAAAAGATTTACGAGTCGAAACCAAAATAATACAAGCCGAAAACAGAAAATACGCGTCTGTTTTCGGCTTGTAACGGTTTACGAACTAGAACTCTTTAACCCATGAAATAAACTTCTCGAATCCAGAAAAGTAAAACATAATCCCACTCCATTTTTATATAACACCTAAAGAAATCATTGTATCGGCAACCTTTGTAAATCCTGCAATATTGGCACCCGCTACTAAATTGCCTGAATTGTTATATTCATCAGCAGCTTCTACACAATCATGATATATTTTTCGCATTATTGCTTTTAACTTTACATCTACTTCATTAAATGACCATGATACTCTCGAACTATTTTGGGACATTTCTAGAGCAGAAACAGCAACACCTCCAGCATTAACCGCTTTAGCTGGACCAAATAAAATGTTGTTTTCTAGAAATATGGATATGGCTTCATGCGTACAAGGCATATTTGCACCTTCTGCAATGGCTCTTACGCCATTGAAAACTAGGTTGTTTGCAGCATTTTCATCAATTTCATTTTGAGTTGCACAAGGTAATGCGATGTCACAAGGAATGGACCATATACCGGTACAATCTTCCGAATAAACAGCATTTGGATGCTCCGCAATATAATTGGCAATGCGAGTTCTTTCCACTTCTTTTAATCGCTTAACAGTCTTTAGGTTAATTCCATTTTCATCGTATATATAACCATCAGAATCACTACAAGCTACTACTTTAGCACCTAATTCCATTGCTTTTTCCATAGCATAAATAGATACATTGCCAGATCCGGAAACCACTACCGTAGTACCACGAAGGTCCATGTTGTGATCTTTTAGCATTTCTTGAAGAAAATATACGGTACCATACCCTGTTGCTTCCTTACGTGCTAAACTACCGTTAAAGTTAAGTCCTTTTCCGGTTAGTACGCCTGCTTCGTATCTACCTTTCATTTTTTTATACTGCCCAAATAGGTAGCCAATCTCACGAGCGCCTACGCCAATATCCCCCGCTGGTACATCTATATCTGGACCGATGTGGTTAGCAAGCTCGGACATGAAGCTTTGACAAAAACGCATAATTTCCGTGTCTGATTTTCCTTTTGGATCAAAATCAGAGCCACCTTTGCCACCACCAATCGGTTGACCTGTTAATGCATTTTTAAAGATTTGTTCAAATCCTAAAAATTTGATAATGCTATTGTTTACGGAAGGATGAAAGCGCAATCCACCTTTATATGGACCTAATGCACTATTAAATTGTACTCTAAAACCACGGTTCACTTGAACATTTCCGCTGTCATCTATCCATGGCACACGAAAACTTATGAAACGCTCTGGTTCCACAATACGCTCTAATATATTTTGTTTGATATAAATAGGATGTTTTTGAAGAACAGGTGTAATGGTATGTAGGAGGTCTCCGACTGCTTGATGGAACTCATTTTCATTTGGGTTTTTATCCAGAACTTTTTTGTGGACACTTGTAACATATTGCTGAACAGAATCTTCTACTTTCGTAAAATCTTTCTCAAATGTTTGCATTGCAATCCCCCTTAATGCTTACTGTAATCATGGATTCTTTTATTTTGTGAATCGGAGTATTAACTATCTAACGCTTGTTTTCATTATTTTCTTAAAGAGAAGATTTCTCATATTTCAAAAAAAAATATTGTTTTTATTGTATAATGAATACATTAATCGAATCAATATAGATTTTAGATAAAATCAATCTTAAATCAGCATGAATGGTGGGATAAAATGGAACTTCGTCAAATAATGTATTTTATTGAAGTTGCAGAACGTGAGCATATGACGGACGCAGCGAATGCATTACATGTTGCTCAGTCTGCCATTAGTAGACAAATCGTTAATTTAGAAAATGAACTTGGTGTTAAACTCTTTATCCGTGAAGGAAGAAATGTACGGTTGACTCCTATTGGTCATATCTTTTTAGAGCACATGAGAAATGCAGTAAATGCGCTCGAACACGCAAAGCAGGTTATGGATGAATATGTAGACCCGGAAAGAGGAACGATACACATCGGTTTTACAAGCAGTCTAGCATCTTACATTTTACCAACCTCTATCTCTGTATTTCGAAAAGAACATCCAAATGTCAAATTTCAGTTTTTTCAAGGAACGTATTATGAACTTGAAGAAAAAATAATTATAGGAGATATTAATATTGCATTAATGGGACCTGTCCCACAAGCCTCAAAGAGAATTAAAAGCTCTATATTATTCACAGAAAAGATGGATGCGCTTATACCTCGAAATCATAAATTGGCATCATTCCCATCCATTCGATTAACGGACTTACGCGATGAAACGTTTGTGTTATTTCCGAAAGGGTTCATTTTACGAGATATTATTACAAATGCTTGCCAACAGCTAGGATTTGAACCTAATGTATCCTTTGAAGGAGAGGAAATGACAGCAATAAAGGGATTAGTTTCAGCAGGACTTGGGATTTCTTTAGTTCCTGAATTTACGTTAGTAGACAACATTCCAAGAGCAACTGTTCGTATACCCGTAAGAGAGCCAGCAGTCACAAGAACGATTGGTACAGTTATATCTTCCGAGAGACCTTTATTACCTACAGAGGAATTGTTTTATAACTTTTTACATCACTTTTATACAAACTTAGGAAAATATCAATAGGAATATGGTTGAATAGAAGAATAGTAGAGGAATATTGCCTTTATTGTTGAATATGTTTAGTAGTTACATACAAGTCTTGTAAACGTAAAGGAGGAACATATGATTTCTATTCCAAAACCAGCATCGACTGTCATTTTAATGGATCAACAAAATAACGTTTACTTAACGAAGCGCCCCGTAACAATGAAATTTTTAGGAGGATTTTTTGTTTTTCCTGGTGGTTCAGTGGATGAGAAGGATTCTTTATATAATGATAAGTATTTTATTAATTGTCCAAAAGACAGTTGCTTTGACTTTTCATATTACATAGCCGCAGCTCGAGAATTGTTTGAAGAGGTGGGGGTATTACTTGTGGAGGATGAACAGATCCCAGCTGACGCTAAATGGCATTATAGAAAACAATTAATAAAGGGAGACATTACTTTCTTACATTTTTTGGAATCAGAAAATGTACAATTAGATTTAGGTAAACTGCACTATTTTGGGCATCGCATCACTCCTGAAACTCAAAAATACCGCTATGATACCCGTTTTTTTATTGCCAAGATGCCACCTGGCCAAACACCTCAGCCAGAAGAAACGGAAATTGATGAAGCATATTGGGCCAGTCCAACGGAGGCTTTAACAGCTTTTGATAAGGGCGAAATTGCTTTAGCCCCGCCAACAAAAGCATCTTTAAAGACAATTGCGAACTATTTAGTTGGCTCTGGCCCTTTAGTATTACCAGAACGTAAAAATGAATCGGAACTACGAAATTGAATACCGATCTCCTTGCTTGGATACTTTTCCATCCTGGATAAGCTTGAGGAGATGTGCTTCCATTGTACGATTTGCAACCCCAAATACGCTTGGATGGATCGTGTCTTGATAAATTAATTGTGTAATCTCTTCTGAAGAAAGATTATTATTTGTTTTTAACAAATTGATAATCTGATTTTCCCTATCGATTCTGCGCTTTCGTACAAATTGTATTTTTTCATAAGGGGCTGTTACCCAATCCCCATGTCCAGGGCCAATTCTCTCTATGTCTAACTGATTAAGCTTCTTTAATGTTTCAAGATAATCATGCATATCGCCGTCAGGAGGTCCGATCCATGTAGTTCCTTCTGAAACGATATTATCACCTGAGATTAGTACTTTCTTAGAAGGAATATACACACTTAAATGCCCTTTCGTATGCCCTGGAGTATGGAGCACAAATATTTTTGTATCAAAAATAATAAATGCTTCATTATCCTTTACGGGAACAATTTGGGTAAAAGGATAAACCGCTTCCTTTATCATATTCCGTTCTTTTTCATGACAGTAAACAGTAGGGGACCAATGCGTTAATTGTTTTACACCAGGCGCATGGTCTTGATGACCATGTGTTAATATAATTTTCTTTGGAATTGCGAGATTATGCTTTGTTATCGCTTGCTCTAGCAATACTTTTGTTTCGGTTTGATCATAGCCTGCATCGATTAAAATACATTCCTTGTCATTACCAATTAAATAGCTATTTGATTCCGTATTTGGATAAAGTGTTGGGGTTGTAATTGGTACACGAACCACTTTCAAGTTAGATTCCATTCTCATCATCCTTTTTATTCAGTGTATTTAACCTATTTCGTGACCAACTAAAAAACTCCTCCCTTTCGTTACTACTGCTAACAGATTATTTTAACATTATTGGAAATTTCTTAATCTTCATCTATGTGATACAATTTCATATGTAATAGAGTAAAGTCTTCATTATTATACACAGGCATACGTTTATCCATTTTTGTAGAAATAGGAGGCGGTATTATGATTCTCGGTTTGCATCATGTTCAGATTACCATTCCAAAAGGGCGAGAAGAGGAAGGAAAAAACTTTTACTGTGGTATTTTAGGATTACCTGAAATGGAAAAACCTGAATCTCTAAAAGGGCGCGGGGGTTTTTGGTTAAAGGTAGGGGATAAGGATGTACACGTCGGCACCGAAGATGGATTTGATCGAATGAAAACAAAAGCACATATTGCCTATCTAGTTGATAATATAAGCTATTGGAGAAACGTATTAGAACAAAATGAGATAACGATTTTTGAATCGGTACCTATTCCAAATTATGAGCGTTTTGAGTTTCGAGACCCATTTGGCAATAGAATCGAGATAATACAAGAAGTCCTATAAATGCGGAGAATCTTCATTATATGCAAAAACGACCCGATTTAGATCGAGTCGTTTTTATTTATGTTATAAGGAGATACTTATTCAAGCGCATTTATCGGATATTGAATTTGTTCGATTACTTCGTTCCAAACTTTATCTAAGTGATCTAATAACGTTAAGAACACCATTCCGTTCCCTTCTACTCTTGGGGAATTTCCTAAAGGAACGGTTCTTTTGATTAATTGCGCGTACATTTCCGCCTCTGTAATGGAGCGTTCGAAGTTATGCTCTACTATATTTTTAATTAAGGCAAGAGATGCGGAAATATGTGGAGTTGCCATTGATGTACCACTTAACGTGGCATAACCTCCGTCTAAAAATGTAGAAGTAATTTTTTCACCTGGTGCTACTAGGTCAACTTGATTATTGGAATTCGTAAAATCGGAGGAATTCCTTTCTAGATCTACAGCGCCAACACTGATAACTTCATTATAGGAAGCAGGATAAGCAAATTCATCTGTTTCATGATTGCCATCTCCTTCATTTCCTGCAGCACAAACAACTGGGATATTATGCTCTAATACTGCAGTCTTAATGGCATCGTGAAGCTCTGGAACATCGTTAGGTCCCCCAAGTGACATGGAAATGACATCTACCTTTTGCTCAATCGCATAGTGGATTGCGTTTATAATCCAATCGTATTGGCCAGAGCCATTTCTATCTAATACTTTTAAAATAAGTAACTTTGCTTCTGGAGCAACACCCATTACACCATGGTCATTGGTTTGTTTTGCAGCAATTGTACCAGCTACATGTGTGCCATGACCATTATAATCCTCGAAGATATTTGCATTTCCCTCATCGTCTGTTGTAAAGTTCTTACCTCCAATAATATTCCCTTTTAAATCTGGGTGTGTGGTATCACAGCCAGTATCTAAAATAGCGATTGTGACTCCTTCACCTTTGGAACGCTCCCAAACCTGTGGAGCTTGGATCATTTCCACACCTTTAGGTACTTCATAAACTTCTTCTAGCTGCTCAATTAATCTGTAGTGGATAAGACGAACATTACCGTTCATATCTATTCCTCCTCGATATAGAATTGAAGTCAGCTCTATGGTGTTATGTACTATACTATCCGAGTTAACCTATTAATTCCTAGATGCATTAGTCATATTTTATAATTAGGAAATAGGACCTTTTTTAACGTTTTATCTTGTTGGCATATAGGCTAGAATCCATATATACTAAAAATAAAGGTGCGAATATTGGCGAATAATTGCAAGAAAGTAAATGAAACTGTCACTTTTTGCGCTTTCCAAGGAAATAATAGAATAGGGAAGAGGGGGAAGAAAGTATGTATGCAGTAATTGCTCTATTTGATTCCAAAACAGAAAGGGAGATTCGAGAGATCTGGGAAGAACTTAGTGAGCAATCCATTTCTTTTTACGCTGAAAAAGTTGAGAATAATAGACCACATCTTACAATTGCCAGTTATGATCACTTATCCATGAACGAGTTTGCACCAAAACTAGAACGTTTTTATCAGAACAAGTCAAAACTTCCTATAACATTACAATCGCTTGGAATTTTTCTTAATACTAGTGTGCTTTATATTGCTCCAACTGTTAATAAAGAATTACTCGATTTCCACCAAGCATTTCATGACTATTTTAAACAGTACAATACCGACCAAGATTCTCTTTATTTGCCAGGGAAGTGGGTTCCTCATTGCACAATAGCGAACAGACTTAACCCCGAAAGTCTGGAGGATGCGATGAGCTACTGTTTGCAAAGACTTCGAAAATTAGCAGGGAAAATAGAGTCAATTGCTGTAATCGAAACAATTTTTGAAAATGGTGAATGTATTAGCGCACCAATAATACATGAAGTAAAATTAAAGGAATCGTTTTCTTAGACTTATGAATAGAGGTAATTCATAATGAAGTTTGATATAAACATAGAATTAGCTACATTAGATGATGTTCATAGAATTATAGATATTTGTAGTAAAGGATACGCATTTACTACGAAACAATTTAACAATCAATTAAAAGCAAAAGAAGCGATTAGAAAATATTATAACGTCAGCCGAATTCGTAATGAAATCGTACATACTAACACATCGTGGAATGGCTGGGTTTTAGCTAGAAGAGAAAGAGAAGTAGTAGGGGCAGCAGGTGGAGGCTTAGTAACTGAAAACACAGGGATGCTTTTTGTCATTTATCTTGACCTAACTGTTCGTCGCAGAGGTGTTGGAACCAAACTAGTAACCTTCGTGACAGAACAACAAAAGGACCTAGGTGCAACAAAACAACTTGTTCGTGTATTAAAGTCCAATTCACAAGCCATTTCATTTTACCAATCTTTAGGTTTTGTTTATCGCGAAGAGAATGTTGATCAAGAAGACATCGAATATACATCCATAATAATGGAACGGGATATATAAACGAATTCCATTGGTTCGCAACCTATAAAATTCTCATTGCTAGAAACTAAATGAGAATACAGAATCCTCAAGCTGTTCATTTTAATAATTTCTTTTTTATAATAAATATCACATCAAATTAATTGTAATTTTTCTAAAGAAGGTATATTATAATAATTGTAATTAAATCTATATATGGAGGTTTGATCAAATGGATGAAAAGAAAAAACTAACAACAGCATTTGGTGCACCTGTTCCAAATGACGAAGATTCGAAAACAGCAGGTCCTCGTGGTCCACTATTAATGGAAGACTTCTGGTTTATTGAAAAACTAGCACACTTTGATAGAGAAGTTATTCCTGAGCGTCGTATGCACGCAAAAGGTTCTGGTGCATATGGTACATTTACTGTAACTCATGATATCACAAAATATACAAAAGCTGCTATCTTCTCTGAGGTAGGCAAGAAAACAGATATGTTCTTACGTTTCTCTACAGTTGCCGGTGAGCGCGGTGCTGCTGACGCTGAGCGTGACATTCGTGGTACAGCTATGAAGTTTTATACAGAAGAAGGGAACTGGGATTTAGTTGGTAACAACACACCCGTATTCTTCTTAAGAGATCCGAAAAGATTCCCAGATTTAAACCACGTTGTTAAACGTAATCCGAAGACGAACATGCATAGCGCACAAGCAAACTGGGATTTCTGGACATCTCTTCCAGAAGCATTACACCAAGTAACAGTTGTAATGAGTGACCGTGGTCTTCCTGCAACTTACCGCAACATGCATCTATTTGGTAGTCATACATATAGTATGATCAATGCTAATAATGAACGTGTATGGGTTAAATTCCACTTTAAAACACAACAAGGAATTAAAAACCTAACAGACCAAGAAGCGGAAGCAATCGTTGGTAAAGACCGCGATAGCCACCAAAGAGATTTATACGAATCTATCGAACGTGGTGATTTCCCTAAATGGACAATGTATATCCAAGTAATGACAGAAGAGGAAGCTAACAATCTACCATATAATCCATTCGATTTAACGAAGGTATGGTATAAGAAAGATTTCCCTCTAATTGAAGTAGGGGAGCTTGAATTAAACCGTAATCCTCAAAACTACTTTGCAGAAGTAGAGCAAGCAGCATTTGCTCCTACTAACATTGTACCTGGTATTGGTTTCTCTCCAGATAAAATGTTACAAGGTCGTTTATTCTCTTATGGTGATGCACAGCGTTATCGTTTAGGAGTTAACCACTGGCAAATTCCAGTTAACTATCCTAAAAATGCGAAAAACTTCCATCCGTACCATCGCGATGGTGCTATGAGAGTATTTAATCCAGACGAGGGTGGAGAAATTAGCTACTTCCCTAATAGCTATGGTGAATGGCAAGATTCTAAAGAGCATCAAGATCCACCACAAGCAATCACTGGAGGAGCAGACTACTGGAACTTCCGTGAAGATGATGATCTTTACTATGAACAACCAGGAAAACTATTTAATCTTATGACTGCTGATGAGCAACAAAGATTATTTGAAAACACTGCTCGTGCAATGGATGGAACTACGAAAGAAATCCAAATTCGTCATATTACAAACTGCTATAAAGCAGATCCGAAATATGGTGAAGGTGTTGCAAAAGCACTAGGCGTTT
Source organism: Salirhabdus sp. Marseille-P4669 (assembly GCF_900240405.1). Taxonomy (GTDB): domain Bacteria; phylum Bacillota; class Bacilli; order Bacillales; family Alkalibacillaceae; genus OEQK01. The sequence continues at coordinate 189,798 of NZ_OEQK01000005.1, read as the reverse complement.
CTTTAGACGAAATTGAAGAATTAACTGCAACAAAATAATAGCTTTATTGATTAAGAGTGCGAGATGGATCGCACTCTTTTTATATGCACGTAAATTACGAATTATCCGTAATTTCATATTGTTATTCCTAAAAAAGTGTGGTAATTTTTAAAAGTAAAAATAGTCAAGTAGAATTGTTTTGGAGTTTCGTTAGGCTGCTTTTGAAAAGCATATCTAGTCTAAATATATTCATCTATTACTAATTCTTCGAAAACACAGTTTTAGTCTGTAGCCTATGGTGAACAATCGTTTTGCATAGGTTTTATCATACTCACCAATCGAACAATTGTTCTTAAGACTAAAAATGAGATCCCACTATAACAAAACGGTTGAAGGAAGGTTTACACAAATGAAGTGGAAAGATTGGGATCTAAATCTAAAGGTACGATTATTAGGTGAATTTTTAACAAATGTTCTTTTTTGGATGTTTTTCCCATTTATGGCCATTTATTTTTCGGAACACCTCGGAAAAGAGCTTGCGGGTATATTATTAATTGCTTCACAGCTAATTGGTGTATTTACGAACTTAATCGGAGGATATTGTGCAGATACGTTTGGCCGGAAAAAAATGATGGTTATTTCGGCATTTGGTCAAGCTATATCATTTATTTGTTTTGCATTCGCAAATTCTCCGTGGCTGGAGTCACCAATCCTAAGCTTTATCTGTTTTTCAGCGCTTGGCTTCTTTGGTTCCTTTTACTGGCCTGCCAGTCACGCAATGGTCGCAGATGTTGTTCCAGAAAAACATCGCAGTCAAGTTTTTGCTTATTTTTACACGGCCATTAATATCTCTGTAGTTATAGGTCCGATTTTAGGTGGGGTTTTCTTTTTTGAATACCGTTTTGCTTTGCTAATTGCAAGTGCGTTAGCAAGCTTCTTATTAACTTTCTTAATTTATAAGCTAGTAAGAGAAACTGCTCCTAACATATTAAATGGATCAATGAAAGTAAAAACCAAAAATAGCAAATGGACGAATGCAATAAAAGAACAGGTCAAGGATTACCAAATTATTGTAACCGACAAAGCCTTTATGTTATTTATTATCGCAGGTATTTTAGTAGCACAGTCCTTTATGCAAATGGATTTATTATTAGCCGTTTATATGAGTGAGAAGGTGCCAGTACAGGAAGTGATTTCCTTAGGGGAATGGTCGATTACTGCGAGCGGAGAACAAGCATTCGGTTGGATTATCTCGGAAAATGGTTTACTTGTCGCATTGCTAACGGTATTTATATCTAAATGGATGACAAAATATTATGAACGAAATGTGTTTATTATATCAGCTTGTTTATACGGAATCGCAATGTTAACATTCGGTCATACTACGAATCTTTGGATAATTGCATTAGGAATGTTGATTTTCACAATGGGTGAGCTTATGGTAGTTGGAATACAAGATAGTTTTATTTCAAAGTTAGCCCCTGAAAATATGCGTGGACAATACTTCGCAGCTGGTAGTCTTCGTTTTGCCGTAGGAAGAACTCTGGCTCCAATAGCTATTCCATTATCCGGTTGGATTGGATATAGTTGGACTTTTAATCTTTTGTTCCTCGTAACGATACTAAGCGCAATTATGTATGTATTTACATTTCGGATTGTGGAGAAAAAGGAACAAATCAACAGATCCCCTGTGAGTAGCTCGATTCGTGAATACAAATAAAACAAGGAACCTAGAAAATGGATTAAGTGCTTCTAAGCTCCTTGTTTTTTATTTATATCATCTTTTTATGAAGAAGAGTAAAGGTTTCTACAAGAGCGTCTTTTGAAATAGAAGAATAATTATCGCCCAAGCTCACTTCAAAATAGCAGCCCTGCTCATCAATCTCACGTACATAGCTCGTGATTCCAATTTTAGTGGCTGCATGAATTTCTGTAAGCATACCTTCCATGTGCTCTTTTGGTTTATGAAAATGAACATGAAACATATTGGATACTGGTATTTCTGGTAGAGTCGTAGTGTTAGGACATCTATTGAAATATGCTGCAAGCTCTTTTGCATCATGATAGTAGGTACTCATTTTATTTTTTCGTTTTTCATAGTAATAATCTGCTGATAGGGTATAGGGATACAAGCTAATTAAATCCCCACCATAACGCCGCTTCCAAACCTTTGATTTGTTTATAAACTCTTGATTCCCAGCTAAAATGGCACCGGCTATACCACCAATCCCTTTATAAAAAGAGAGATAAACACTATCAAATAAAGCAGAAAGCTCCGCAGCCGTTTTCTTATAGTAGGGAAGCACTTCCAATAAACGTGCTCCATCAAGATGGAGTTTAATCCCTTCATTTCGACAGTAAGAAGAGATTTGCTCCAACGTTTCGTATGTAGGCAATTGGCCGCCAATTTCACGTTGAGGTAGTTCTAAAAGCACACATGCAACATCGGCTTTCAAATTCTTGATGTCCTCTAATTCAACCACACGATTTTTATCTGCTAACAAAACAGTTTCAATAGGGTGCAGTTCCTTCAATCCATCTTCTTCATGAATTTCTAAATGACTGAGAGGATGATACCCCACTTTATGTATTCCTTTTTCATCACACCAAATTCGCAATGCGATCTGTTGGGCCATCGTGCCACTAGGAAAGAAGACAGCACTTTCTTTTCCGAGTAGATTAGCAAACTTATCTTGAAAGTCTTCCATTATTTTTCCTGATCCATACATGTCGCTTTGAAGATCTCCCTCAATTTGGAGGAAAGCATCCTTTAGAACGGCTATATTGCGCTTACCATGTCCCGATAGTTGGTAACGGGTTTCACCAAAAGATTCACTTAATTGTTTTGTTTTGCTCATTCTTAATCTCCTAACCTGCTTATCTAGTTTTCTAATATTATCATCCTATCGCTACACATTGCTCCTAGTCAATATGTCATGTCTTCATACAGGCATTTTTTGAAATAAGGAGTAACTTTTTATTGCATATTGGATAGAAGCATTATCGCACAATCAATTGCAAGATTTTGCGAGGAATAAATTACATGCTCGCCAAGCTCGTAAAGCAGTATCTAGTGTATAATAGCACACTTAACTGAATGATTTAGCCTCCAATCATTCAGCTTATGTTATTAGACCAAAAGCAGGTAAGAAGCCGAGCAACACGAATTTCTAGTAATTTTGTATCATTTTTTGATTTTTTAAAAAAGGCCATTTTTTTCTGTTGACACTTTTACCATTCTCGCATAAAATTACGTTATTCCTTTTCCAAGCATTTCTAAAAAGGGACTGTATTACATAAAAATTACATATGCATTATCTCTTATCAAGAGAGGCGGAGGGACTGGCCCGATGAAGCCCGGCAACCATTCTTACATAGTTAAGAAAAGGTGCTAATTCCAGCAAAACAAGTTTGCTTGTTTTGAAAGATGAGAGAGGTCGAAGTTTATCGGATGATAAAACCTCTCCATTTTTTTGGAGAGGTTTTTTTATTTCTTTTTTTTAACGTTAAACAGGATAAGGAGGGAAAATATCGTTTCGTTCACGTTTTCGTAATCTAATTAATAATTGTTAAAGGGAGAGATGAATATGAAAAAAGTATTAGGTTTACTATCGGGGTTGTTGTTTGTAACTGTTCTAACAGCGTGTGGAGGAGAGAAAGAAACACAAACATTAAGCGAAGATAAATTAAAAATTGGTGTGACTGCTGGTCCACATGAAGAAATTATGGAAAAGGTAAAAGAAGTTGCAGCTAAAGATGGCTTGGAAATCGAGATAGAGGTAATAAGTGACTATATTACACCTAACACCGCTTTAGCTGAAGGAGATCTGGATGCGAATAGCTATCAACATAAGCCCTTTTTAGATCAAATGAATGAGGATCGGAATCTCGAGCTTGTAGATGTTGCCAATACCGTGAATTTTCCTATGGGGATTTATTCTGAAGCCATACAAGACGTGAGTGAACTAAAGGAAGGAGATAAAGTAGGCCTTCCTAATGATCCTACAAATGGTGCCCGTGCCCTCATGTTATTTGAGCAAGCTGGCATTATTACCTTAAAAGAAGGGGTAGGAGCAAATGCGTCTGTAAAGGATATTGATGAGAATAAGTTAAACCTTGAATTTATTGAATTAGAAGCATCCCAAATCCCACGTCAGCTTGGTGAGCTTACTGCTGCAGCAATAAATACGAATTATGCAATGGAAGCGGGCTTTATACCATCTGAGGACTCTATCTTTATCGAACCAAAAGATTCCCCTTGGGTAAACCTAATTGCTGTCCGTAGTGAAAACCAAGATGATCCTGTAGTGGATAAACTTATTAAAGCTTATCACTCAGATGAAGTGAAGCAATTTGTGGAAGAGAATTTTAACGGTTCTGTCGTTGCCTCTTGGTAAGAATCTAGAGTTATAGAGTCGCCTTGTTGCGACTCACACTACTTTGTTCATTTTCTAAATTTTTCATAAGAGAAAGGAGTTTAACCATGATTAACATTCATAACCTTTCCAAAACATTTACATCTAAGAAAGGGAAAGTAGATGCTCTAAAAGAAGTCTCCTTAGAAGTTAAGAAAGGTGAAATATTCGGAGTTATAGGCTATAGCGGAGCAGGGAAAAGCACTTTAATACGTTGCGTAAATCTGTTAGAACAACCTACTGCAGGATCTGTTCAAATTGATGGAACCGAAATAACTTCCTTATCTTCAAAGGATTTATTAAAAGCCAGAAGAAAAATTGGCATGATTTTTCAAGGCTTTAATTTGTTAAAAACAGCAACTGTATATGAGAATGTTGCAATACCATTGAAATTAACAGGAGTGCCGAAAAACAAAATTGACGAGCGAGTGAATCGCTATCTCGATATCGTTGGATTAGCAGATAAAAAAGATTCATATCCTGCTCAACTATCTGGTGGTCAAAAGCAGCGCGTGGCAATTGCTCGAGCACTATCCCATGAGCCAGAGGTGCTTTTAAGTGACGAAGCAACTAGTGCGCTTGATCCAGACACAACAGACTCCATTCTAGATTTGCTATTAAAAATAAATGAAGAATTCGGAATTACCATCTTACTCATTACCCACGAAATGCATGTAATTCAGCGCATTTGTGACAGAGTTGCTGTTATGGAGAACGGTGAAATTGTGGAGCAAGGCCACACACTTGACGTATTTACCGCTCCAAAGCATCCAACAACGCAAAAATTTGTTAACAGTATTTTTAATTTCCAGCTTACAGGAGATATAGTAAAATCTCTTCGAAAAACTGGTGAAATCATCGCATTAAAGTTTATCGATCAATCTTCCGAGGAACCAGTACTAGCAGTGGTTGCAAAGAAATTCGACGTATATCCAAACATTTTGAGCGGAATGATTACCCAGGTGAAAAATGAGCCATTTGGTCGTTTACTTGTCCATTTTAAGGGAGAAACAGGTGAGATTCAAAGAGCGCTTCATTTTTTAAGAAACCAAGGTATTCAAACAGACGAGGTGATTCGATATGAAGACAATAAACGCATTTCTTGAGGAGTGGGGATCCTATATATGGGAGGCCATTATCGAAACCTTTCAGATGGTATCCATTTCTTTAGTAATTTCCGTAATCATTGGGCTTCCACTCGGTGTTTTACTCGTGCTAACAAGGCCAGGAAAAGCGCTTGAAAATAAATACTTATTTGGATTACTAAATATACTCATTAATATTATCCGCTCCGTACCATTTATTATTTTGTTATTCTTTATATTACCTTTTACAAAATGGATCGTTGGAACAACAATTGGAGTGAAGGGAGTAATTGTCCCGCTAGTTGTTTTTACCGCACCTTATATTGCCCGCTTAATGGAGACCTCTTTGCTTGAGGTGAATCGAGGTGTTATTGAGGCATACGAGGCGATGGGAATCAAGACAAGAGGAATTATTTGGAATGTTATGATTCGAGAAGCAAAGCCATCGATCATATTAGGATTAACCATTGCCACGATTGGGTTGATTGGAGCGACCGCTATGGCAGGACTAGTTGGAGCAGGAGGGCTTGGCGACCTCGCTTACCGATTCGGACATCTCCGTTATGAGCCAGTTGTAATGTATGTAACTGTAGGGCTATTAATCTTGCTAGTTCAAGGTTTACAAACGATTGGAAACCGTACCGCAGCAAGATTGAAGAAGGATTAAGGGGTGGGCACGAATGTACGGAAATAGCCAAAAAACAAAACCTATTTATCATTTCTCAGATTTAGAAAAGGATGCACAAAACGCTATTCGACCTGAAGTATTTACGTATATCCAGAGTGGTTCTGGTAATGAAGAAACCCTCGAAGATAATGTAAGGGCTTTTCGAAAGTGGAAAATTGTCCCCCAGTTTTTACATGATGTTTCAATACTGGATTTATCCATATCTATTTTAGGGGAATCGTATGAGCATCCATTTTTGTTAGCTCCTGTTGGTCACTTAGGAGCGGTCCATCCCAACGGAGAACTAGCTGTTGCTAGAGCTGCCAAAAATACTCGAGTGCCATTTATCGGAAGTACTGTAACCACGTTTTCATTAGAAGAAATTGCCCGAGAACTAGGAAATACTCCGAGATGGTTTCAATTATATTGGAGTAAGGATCGAGAACTAACCGCAAGTCTTGTTAAGCGCGCAGAAAAGGCAGGGTATTCTGCGATATTGGTTACGATTGATACACCTATACTAGGTTTTCGCGAAGCAGACTTAACCAATCAATTCTTCCCTTTAAGAGAAGGCTATGGTTCTGGAAACTATTTCAGCGACCCCGTTTTTAGAAAACGACTTAAAGAAACACCTGAAGAAAATCCGGATGCCGCGATTGAAGAGCTATTGAAAATCGTTTTCCATCCAGCATTGTCATGGAAAGACTTAAGATTTATTCGTGAACTTACAAATCTCCCCATCTTTCTAAAAGGGGTGCTTCATCCAAAAGATGGGAGAAAAGCATTGGAGTATGGAATGGATGGAATCGTTGTTTCCAATCATGGCGGACGTCAATTGGATGGCGTGATCGCTTCCTTAGATGCTCTTCCCCAAATAGTTAAAGAAGTGAAGGGAGAGATTCCCATCCTATTCGATAGTGGAATCCGTAGAGGTACCGATGTCTTGAAGGCCATTGCATTAGGAGCTACTGGTGTATTACTTGGTCGTCCCTACGTTTATGGACTTGCAAGAAATGGCTTTGAGGGGGTTGTAGAGGTACTAGATCATTTTCGTAACGATATTGACGTTTCATTAGCAACTGCAGGAAAAGCACGGATATCGGAACTAGATTCTACCATACTAGTAAGAGGTTAATCTTGTAAAATGAAAAACGAAGGCTGATGGGGCTATTTCTTAAATCAGAATGGCTCCTTTTTTTCTAATTGCTTTTTACTTTATATTGTAAATTCATGATATTCTTTACATATATTAGTAAATGATAGTGCTTGTGTTAGAAAATAAGTTGAGTTCATTATGCTTACCCTATAGCGAAAACTAATGTATACAGGATAAGAAAAACGTTTGGATAGTGTTAATCCAAACGTTTTTCCAATTACTAGATGCTTAATTCCTTTACTGTAATAGCTTGTGAGACCTTGTTTGTTTTACAATCAAGGAACTCATCTTCTTTGACCAAGTCTATTTTTATTGCCGCTTCCAGTTTTTCTGTATCTGGTCGTTTTACTAGAAGTATAAAGTCTTCCAAATTTAAAGCTTCTAGCTTTTTTACCGTTTTCTCTTCATCGTAAGTAATAGAAGAACGGATAACACGCTGTACTTTATATTTTCCTAGCTTTACTTCACCCTTTTGCTCTCTTCCGATTGCTTCATCAAAATACTGATGGATTTGTTTCTTCATATGATTCATTTCTTTTTCAAGTTCTTTTTTTTGTATGTTCAAGTCATAGTATCTCTTCAATAGATCTTCTGTAAGATTGTAAGCCATATCCTTTTTCACTTCATTCGTCACAACCATATTCCTCCAGTCTAGTGTGGTTTATTCATTTATATGAGATTGTTAAGAATTTATGCGGAGACTTTTATTGACAATCACTATAACTTCAATGTTAATAGTTTTTGTGTTGTTGACAGAAAATTCTAACAAAACTATAATATAGTAGAATTACTCAAAATTTGGTAAAAGGGGAGGGGGTTATATAAAAATTATTTAATTTTAACACTATTCCTGTTGTTATCTGTTTTTTTACCCAAAAAATGAATAGTCATTCATTTTTTTGGTGTTCGAAAAGGAGGGGGAAATTTATTGAACGGAATCCAATTATTTATCACCGAGCTTAAGACATTATTTCAAAAGAAGAAAGTGCTAGGTTCTGTTATTGCTGCTATTCTTGTCCCATTGGTTTATGGAGCAATATTATTAGCTTCAGAAGCAGGACCACGCGACAACTTAGATAATCTTCCAGTTGCTGTTGTCAACAATGATGTAGGAGCAGAATCAAATGGTGAACCAATACATGTTGGGAATGATCTAGTAGAGAATTTGAAGGGAAATCCAACATTAAAATGGGACTTTGTTACATCTGAGGAAGCGGAAAAAGGTCTAGATGACATGGAATATTATATGGTCATTGAAATTCCTGAAGACTTTTCTCAAAATGTAACCACTGTATTGGATGAAGAGCCTGTCAATCCGGAGTTAAAGTTTATTAAAAATGAAGGATTACATTATATGGCATCCCAAATTACAGATAGTGCAATTGAAACACTACGTACACAGCTATCTACACAAGTAACGGAAACATATGTGAGAAATCTTTTTGCACAGCTTGGTGAAGTTTCAGATGGATTCCAAAGTGCTGCTGATGGTTCAGCACAAATTTATGATGGTTCTATTCAATTAAAGGATGGAACGACACAAATACTAGATTCTCTTAACGAAAAAGCTCCTGATATTGAGAGACTATCAAACGGAGCGGAGGAACTTGAAGCAGGAAGTCAAGAAATGCTGCAATCCTTAACCTCGAAGCAAGGAGACATAACGAAATTAGCTAATGGAACAGAACAATTGAACAATGGAACGGAAGAGCTGTTAGCTAATTTAAAAGGAAAAGCCGGAGATATTGCAACCCTTGCCCAAGGTGCCGAGGAAGTGAATGCAGGGACTGGGTTGTTGTTGAGTACGATTGAAGGAAAAAAAGGTGATATAAAAGACTTGGCAGTTGGTGCGGAAGAATTGGCAAATGGTGCTGAATCCTTAAACACGGGAGCTGCTGAAATACTAGCTGGATTGGAGTCAGCTAAATCAGGAAGTGCTCAGTTACTTGGTGGTTTAAATACTCAACTTGTTCCAGGAAGTAAGGAGGTTGCAAATGGGGTCAACGTTCTTATATCCAAAGTAGAGGATACAGGTGAAAGCTTAGCATCAATGTATCAAACACTAGAGGAAATTGCTGGAGATAATGAAGCTTTTAAGAATGACCCACGATATATCGCGATTAAAACTTCTTTGCAGCAGTCACTTGCTGAAGCACAGATGCCAGAAACGAAAGAGATGCTGGTTAAGTTAAGTGAGGGAGCAAATGCTATAAGTGCAGGGTTAGAGTCAAAAATAAAGCCAGGTGTCGAGGATTTAAATAATGGACTAACGGCTCTTGTAGATGGACAAAAACTAGTAAGTAATGGTGCGATAGAACTTGAAGCAGGATCGAAGAAACTTTCAGCAGGAAATGAAAGCGTTTACTATGGTTGGAATGAGCTTTCTCAAAATGTAGCAATTCTCCATAATGGCACAAGTCAAATAGCTGCTGGTAATGCTACAGTAGAACAAGGCTGGTATGATCTCATCAATGGTGCTACAGAACTTCATGCAGGAGCATCACAAGTAAACGATGGAAACCAAACTGTTGAAGCTGGATGGCAGCAACTATCAGCAGGTGCTAGTCAGCTGAATGATGGGGCTGGACAAATTAGTGAGGGAAATGCCACGGTTAAGGAGGGCTGGACTACTTTAATTGACGGTGTATCTCAAGTGGATAATGGTTTAGGTGATCTTCAATCTGGCAGCAATGAATTACTAGTAGGACTGAAGGGCGGCGCAGAAAGCACAAGTCAACTTCGTCCTGGAGACGCTAATATGGCCATGTTTGCATCCCCAGTCGTCTTAGATGGTGAGATTGTAAACGGATTTGAATTTTATCGAGATTCTACGGTTCCATACATTATGTCAATCGCTTTATTTGCTGGAATTGTAGCGATGTCACTTATTGTACATTTCCAAAAGCCAGCGATTGCTCCCGCTTCAGGGGCTTCATGGTTTATTGGCAAAACATTAAAGCTTTCAGTGTTGGCAGTAGTACAAGCAATTCTAATCTCGGTTTTCGTACTTACATTCTTAAGTGTAAAAGTGGAAAGTAGTCTATTATTTATACTTTTCTCCATCATGGTAAGCTTAACATTCTTAATGCTCGTTCTATTTTTGGTAGCGTTCGCAGGAAACCTTGGAAGATTTATTGCTCTCGTCATAATTATCCTACAAATGCCAACAACTGGGTCATCACTACCAATTGACATGCTACCAGAACAATTTAGAGAATTAAGTACATTTCTTCCATTAACGTATACCATTGACGGATTTAGGAGTATTGTTAGCCTTGGTAACTTCTCCAATGTATTCGGAAGTATTGGTGTATTGTTCATCTATTTTGCAGGTGCTGGTGTGTTAGCATACATTGTGTTCTACGTAAAATTCAAAAAAGAAAAATTCAGTGTAGAACCACTACCAACACAACAATAAAGAAGTTCGCTATCGTTTTAGTCTAGTTATATACCATAAAATTAAATGTCAGTTACCTTATGGAGATTTTCTCTCATTAAGGTAACTGACATTTTTGTTTACATAGTAGAAAGTAAAAATATCGAATAAGGATACATTTAATGTTAAACTGATGAGTAGTGAATTTAGATTTGGAAGGAGCGGAATCCATGAATATAAAACTCAATCAAAAAGTTATTAAAGAAATGTGTGGTACCGTTTCCTTCAAACGTGGAGACTCTTTTTATCGCACGAATAAAGTAACAATTAACGAATACAATGATAATTTCTGTGAAGCGGTTGTTCATGGAGCAGAGGATTTCCAAGTTACTGTGAATAAAGGTATTTCTGACAGCATTCAGACGACTTGTAGTTGCCCAACGCTTTTAAATTATAGTAAATGCTGCCAACACGTTGCTGCTGTATTATTTGCAATTTTGGAACGCAAAAAGCAAGGGGAAATTGCAATAAGCGATTTCGAAGGAAAACAATCAACGGAGTTTGAAAATGATTTTCTTTCTATATTTCAAAACCAGCCAGTTCGAAGCAGTGGTCATCAGCGTCACTTTGAAAAGAGAGAGGTTCTTGATGTTCACTTTAAGGTAAAAGCCCTTGAAATGGAAATAGAGCAAAATGTACTCGGAATAGAAATAGCTATAGACCAACTTCCCGTTCAAAACATCCGAAAATTTCTAAAAGATCTCGGCCATGGGAAAAAGAGTAAGCTATCCAACCGATTCACTTATGATCCAAATCGTCATTGCTTTACAAGTGATACAGATGAGGCACTTCACATGCTGATTCGTATCGTTCACGATGAAAAAACGATACTAGATACACTATCTAGCATTACGGATCTTTCTGAACTAGCACATACCATGTTTATACCGCCATCGACATGGAGATTGTTTAGCAAAACACTTACAAAGCTTCCTTTTGTTACTATTGAACAAAACGGAGTGGGTTATGATCGATTCCAATTCGTGAAGGAACCACTTCCCATAGAGTTTCAGGTAGAAGTAGGGGACTCCCAACATTTCCACCTGTTACTAAATGGATATAACAAATTACTTCTATTAAATAGCTATCAATCTGTTTTATGTAATGGAAAAGTTTACTTATTGGAAGAACAGGATATGGAGCGGTTAATCCAGCTTAGTCAAATGATTAAGGCACCAGGAAAGTATTACGTACCAATACCGATGCAGCAGTTCCCTTTTTTCCTTGAAAAGGTAGTGGCAGGCTTGAGGAGATTAGGGGATGTGCAGATATCACCGAAATTGTCGAAGAAACTTATAAACACGCCACTCGTTGCGAAAATCTATTTGGATCGTTTGAAAAATCGACTGCTCGCAGGGGTTGAGTTCCATTACGATCACCTTGTTATTCAGCCATTAGAAAGTCAGGATAATCCAATGATTGTAAGGTATTTTGATAAAGAAGAGGAAATTCTTCATATAATGGAAGAGAGTGGCTTTTCAAAAACAGAAGGCGGCTATTTTATGCAAAATGAGGAGCTGGAGTATGACTTTCTTTATTATGTCGTTCCAAAGCTTCAAGAGCTCGCGCAGATATACATGACAACGGCCGTTCGAAATAGAGTAATAAAAACGAATACGCATCCGAAAATCCGAGTAAAGGTTCATAAGGAACGAACAAATTGGTTAGAATTCAAATTTGAAATGGATGGTATAGCTCAAACCCAAATTAAAGAGATTTTAGCTGATTTGGAATTTAACAAGAAATATTATCGTCTTCCTAATGGATCTCTACTGTCTTTAGAGACAAAGGAAATGCAAGAAATGAAACGATTTCTGCAGGCAGGACCGACTCAAGATAATCAATATGAAGCAACGTTACATATGCCACTTCTTGATAGTCTTAAGTTCCTTGATTTGATTAATGAAAACTCTATTTTTAAGCCGGAGGAGTCTTTTCGACAGTTTCTTGATGAATTACTTCATCCCGGTTCGTTAGATTTTAAGATGCCAGAACGTTTATCTACCGTACTAAGAGAGTACCAAAAGGATGGTTATAAATGGATGAAACTTCTTGCTAAATACGGATTTGGTGGAGTGCTTGCCGACGATATGGGATTAGGTAAGACGATACAAAGTATTGCGTTCATTGTTTCGGAGCTTTCAAACATTCGAGAAAGCCAAACGCCGGTTCTTATCGTATGTCCTTCGTCTTTAACCTATAACTGGATGCAAGAGATAATGCAATTCGCTCCTGAGCTTCAGGCAATTGTTATGGATGGAAATCAAACAGAGCGGCAAATTCTACGAAAAGATATGAAAGATATGGATGTATTAATTACGTCTTATCCTTTATTACGTCAGGACATACAATGGTACAAGAATCAAACCTTTCATACGATTTTCTTTGACGAAGCACAGGCATTTAAAAATCCATTTACTCAAACAGCTCGTGCTGTTAAAAAACTTCAGTCTGAACGTCGTTTTGGCTTAACGGGAACACCAATTGAAAATTCATTAGAAGAGCTTTGGTCCATTTATCACGTAATCTTTCCTGAACTTTTCAAAGGTCTAGAAGAATATAGCCATTTATCAAGAAAGACGATTGCTGATCGAGTACGACCTTTTCTTCTTCGTCGGGTGAAAGAAGATGTATTAGGAGAGCTACCAAAAAAACAAGAGTTACTAGAAAGATCTGACCTTTTCCCTGAGCAAAAGAAGCTCTATGCTGCATTATTAGCGAAGTTGCGAGAAGATACATTAAAGCATTTAGATCAGGAGACCTTCCGAAAAAATCGCATCCGCATCTTAGCAGGCTTGACGAGATTACGGCAAATTTGCTGTCACCCCGCCTTATTTGTTGAAGGCTATAAAGGGAGCTCAGCAAAATTCGAACAGCTTCTGCAAATATTGGAAGAATCGAAAATCTCTGGTCGACGAGTACTGATTTTTTCGCAGTTTACGAAAATGCTAAATCTAATTGGAAGAGAAATGACCAACCGAGGGGAATCCTACTTTTATTTAGATGGACAAACTCCATCTGATGCACGTGTTGAACTATGTAATCGATTTAATGCAGGGGAAAGGAATCTGTTTTTAATTTCTTTAAAAGCAGGTGGTACTGGACTTAATCTTACTGGTGCAGATACGGTTATCTTGTATGACTTATGGTGGAACCCTGCAGTTGAAGAGCAAGCAGCAGACAGAGCACACCGAATGGGTCAGAAAAATGAAGTTCAGGTAATTAAGCTACTTGCAGCTGGGACGATTGAAGAAAAAATGAACGATCTCCAGGAAAAGAAGCGACATCTAATTGCAGATATCCTGAACCCAGAAGAAAAAATGGGAAGCACACTAACCGAAGAGGACATTCGCGACATACTAATGATTTAAACACGTTTTGTACTAATTGGATTCAAAATGTAGGAAAGACATCTCAATTGAGATGTCTTTTTATAATGTTTATCACATTAGTTATTTATATTTTCTGAATATTGAGTAGAAAAATTGTAACTAATAGGTTAATATAAAACAAAATAAAGGAATGTGGCTAATTAGCAGTTACTATAGTATTTACTCTTAAATGAGGAGAAGGGAAGAGTTATATGTTCGATCAGCATCATTTTGACTTCCTATATAACGCCCAAGACGATTCTATGCCACTAGTCATTATGATGTGTGGCGTAGCTGGGTCCGGAAAAACTACATTCTCCCAACAATTAGAAAAGGAAGGGTTTATTCGTTTATCGATTGATGAAGAAATTTGGGCAACGAAAGGACGCTATGGCGTGATTTTCCAATGGATGAGATAGAGATATACAATGATGAAGCAGAAAGAAAACTACGTAAACGTTTAGTGCAGCTCATCCACGAAAAAGAACGGGTTGTGGTGGATTATAGTTTTTGGAATCGTGATAGAAGGGACCAATATAAACAGCTAATCGAAAAAGCCGGCGGTAAATGGAAACTTATTTACTTAAAAGTGGATCCCGATGTTTTGCGTGAACGTCTCAAAATACGAAATAAACGTTTTGATGCCAATGCATTCCCAATCACAGAAGACATTTTATCTACCTATATTAAAGGTTTCGATGTACCAAATGGGGAAGGGGAAATCGTCATTGAAAATTAACTCATCTCATAAAGAATATAGGAGTGCTTGTAAATTGAATTGATTCTTTTAGGGAGGCTATTATGACGGAGGATTTTTATTGTGAAGAAGTTTTAAGTGGAAATACGAAAGTAAATAAAGTGTTGGAAACGGAAAGTGTCTTAGCTTATTATCATACAAAACCATTTTACCCAGTCCACATTGTAGCAATACCTAAAAAGCACATTTCATCATTTCTTACTTTGGAGGAGAGCGATAATGAACTTTTTACTGAAGCTACTTAGCGTCATCAAAAAAGTTGCTGCAATGGTAACAGAAGAATATGGAGCATGCAGAATCCTTACAAATTTAGGAGCATATCAGGATTCGAAACATCTTCACTGGCATATAGTTAATGGAATACCATTACGATAATTGGGGATCTGTTGCACTAAGTAAGGATGATTCGCTTTTTAACTGCTAGAGAACATAATAAAAACTCCTATGGCACTTACACATTTTATTGTTATTGATATGGATTCATAATGGTTTCTTCTGCAGTTACTTATACATCTATGCCATTATGGAGCGTATACTCGACTGGTAAAGCAGCATTATGGATTCTATATTGTAAGAGTTAAAGAAATACATAAAGTTACTATGAAGTAGGTGCCTATTTTATATACTATCTTCTAGTTTACATAATATATATTATAGCTAGTTATGAAAAATAAACCTTTTATTGTCTCATTGGTAAAGTATTCTTAGGATAGTGAGACGTTTTGGATTATTTTTAGATCCAAACACAAAAAAATCCAATTAGCATTTTAGTTCTAATTGGACAAGCTTTTTAGTTTTATATATCAAATTATGATTTTATAAACAATGCCTCAGGTCTATAAATTGTGTTATTTTGAATTTGTTCTAATACATGCGCAGTCCATCCAACTGCTCGTGCAGCTGAAAATGTTGGCGTAAATAATTCGGTATCTAGTTCGATTGCTTTCATAATTGCTGCAGCATAAAATTCCACATTTGTTTTTAAGTTTCTTCCTGGTTTATAAGCTTCTAGCAACTCAACAGCAATTTCTTCTACTTGTAAAGCTAATCGTAACCACGGGTCATCTGAGTTCATTTCTAATAGCTTTGTTTTTAGCGCTATGGATCGAGGATCTCTTGTTTTGTATACACGATGACCAAATCCCATTAAACGCTCACCATGTTCTATTTTCGTTCGTATCACTTCAACCGGCTTTAAATTATCAGAAATTTCATTCAATAAATTAATGACTCCACTTGGGGCTCCGCCGTGTAACGGACCTTTCATGGTACCAATTGCAGATGTAATCGCCGATATCATGTCTGATTCAGTAGAAATTGTTACGCGCGCTGAAAAAGTCGATGCATTCATGCTATGCTCCATCGTTAAAATCATATAGGTCTCTAGTGCAGTTATATGATCCTCTAATGGTTCAGCTCCCTTTAACATATATAAGAAATTTTTAACATGACCATATTCACTGTGAGGTTCTAATACTGTTAAACCTCGTTGAAAACGGTATCTTGAAGCGATAATGGTAGGTATAATCGCAGTAATACGAATGGCGTGATCCAATGATGGATTACTTTCTTCTATATATATGGAAGATAGTGCAGTTCTTAATACACTCATCAGATCCATCTCCTTTGGAAGCGTTTGAATAATTTGTTTCACATGGTCGGGTAAAATCCGATATTTTTTCATATCTTTTCTTAAATGATTTAATTGAGCCGTGTCCGGAAACGAACCATGCCATAAAAAGTATGCTACTGCTTCAAATGTATATTTTGTTGCTAATTGTTCAATTGGTATACCGCGATAAGTTAAGATACCATTTGCTCCATCTATAAAACTTAGTTTTGTTTCTGCTGCAACAATTCCTTTCAAACCCTTTGAATACATAATCAACAACTCCTTTCCATCTTTACTTCTATCTTATAAAATAATGTTAATTATAAAAATTAAATAAATGTAATCAAATTAATTATCTTTGTTAATTAGGAGTGATTAAAATGGATTTCGCTTGGATCAAAACCTTTGTAACAGCTGCGAAGTTTGAGAATTTCAGACAAACAGCTGAAACTCTGTTTATTTCACAGCCTACCGTTACTGTTCATATTAGGCTTTTAGAAGAAGCATTAGGGATTCCATTATTTGAACGGGTAGGAAGAAAAATACAACTAACGCTGGAAGGAAAACGTTTCGAACATCATGCTAAGCATTTATTAAAGGTTTACCACGAAGGATTAGAAGATCTACAAGGATTTCGACAAGGTTATGTTTATAAGCTAACTTTAGCAATTTCACCACTTATTGCAGACACGATATTACCAGCAGTTTTGAAACGGTATTTAAAGCATCATGGCGATGTGGAACTAAACATTAAAGTAATGGAATCAAAGGATATTGAGGACTTAATCCTTAATGGAACCGTTGATATTGGCATTAGTTGTTTAAACACTCGAAACACCACTCTTCATTGCGATAAATTACATGAAGATTCCATTTTATTAATTGTTCCTCACGATGGTTATGATTTAGAGTCAGGTCCACCTATCGAAGAGGAAGAAATTCTGTCAAAATACCATTTGTTAACGGATAGCCATCCAGATTATTGGAATGACTTACTACCTACCATTAAAAGAACCTATCCATTTGTAAAAACGATGAAAGTCTCACAAGTTCATATTACAAAGCGTTTTATTATAGAAGGATTAGGTGCATCCTATTTACCTGCTTCAACGGTTCGAAGAGAGCTTTTAGAAGGAAGAATGATGGAAATACAAAGTGAAATTCCCTTACCAACAGCTAAAACCTTTGCTATTTATAAATACGATCACGATATCATTCGTGAATTTTTATCCTTTATAACTCAATTCCACTATTAATCGTAATTGTTGGACACTCATTATCATTATTGTACAAAGATTCCATTTTTCCAGTTACTCATGTATAATATATTTCGAGTAACGAAGAAAGGAGTCTTTTATGGAAGACGCACAAAAACAAAAAACATACGAAGATCAACATTCTGATAAAATTTGGACACGTGATTTCGTCTTAGTTTGTCTCGCTAACTTTTTTATTTTTCTTGGCTTTCAAATGACATTACCAACGATTCCTTTGTTTGTAGAAGAATTAGGTGGAAGTGACCAGTTAATTGGACTGATTGTTGGTGTCTTTACTTTTTCTGCCCTTTTATTAAGGCCCTACGCAGGACATTCCTTAGAATCAAAAGGCCGTCAATTTGTATACATGCTTGGTTTAGGAATCTTTGTTCTAGCTGTGGGATCGTTTGCATTTATTACAAGTATTATCATATTGTTTATAATGCGCGTGGTTCAAGGGGTTGGATGGGGATTTTCCACAACTGCAACTGGTACAATCGCAACTGATATTATCCCGCCACATCGTCGTGGTGAAGGATTAGGATATTTCGGTTTATCTGGTAATATTGCACTCGCTTTTGGACCTTCACTTGGATTAACACTTGCCGGAGTTATTTCATTTCAATCGCTCTTTTTAATTTGTGCTGCATTGGGATTTATTGCTTTTTTACTCTCAACAAAAATCCACTATAAAAAAGCGGAAAAATCAGAAGAAAAAACCGTACCTGTTAAGTTTGATATATTTGAAAAGTCTGCTATACAGCCTTCCATACTATTATTTTTTATTACGGTTACTTTTGGGGGTATTGCCACCTTCCTCCCTTTATATACGGAGGAAAAAGGAATCGGCGGAATAGAGCTTTACTTTTTAACTTTTGCCATTTTCTTAATGATTTCAAGAACTTTCGCTGGCAAACTTTATGACAAAAAAGGTCATATATACGTGTTCTTACCTGGTACGCTATGTATTTTGATTGCTATGATTTTATTATCCTGGTTACCTAGTACTTTTGTTATGCTTATTGCCGCAGCGTTATATGGCTTAGGCTTTGGTAGTGTACAGCCCGCACTTCAAGCATGGGCAGTAGATAAGTCACCAAAAAATCGAAAAGGAATGGCAAATGCAACCTTCTTCTCCTTTTTTGATTTAGGGGTAGGAATTGGCGCTATTGGATTTGGTCAACTGGCTTATCTTTTTAATTACGCTAGTATATATGCAACAGCAGCTGGATCTGTGTTCTTATCTATGGCATTTTACGTTTATTTATTGATAAGATCAAAGCGTGAAAATAAGAAATCCGTAAATGGATAAACATACAATTAAATAATATAAAAAAACCGAGTTACTACAACATGGATATGCTCCCCTTAAGGTAGATAGATTTAAAAAGTAAAAATCTGTTTTTCTTTAGGGGGCGTTTTTTATGTCCTATTGAATTTTAATTTATTAGTTTACATAATTATATTATTAACAACCAATGTGTTTTTATTGCTATATTATTGTAGATGGATAGATTTCATTATGTTAAATTGTTTTCGTTGCTTTATTCTAGTTCCTCATCCTCCCTAATACTTCAGCTGTAGTCAAGTTTTAATCATACTTCAGAAAAAACTCTATGGTAATTGGAAGCCGTTATTAGAAACATGTGAAGTATTATTAACAGACAACTATCATATTTTACTTCTTTCAACTTCACGACTGTTCTTGTCATTTATATAATCATTTCATCCTTTTCATGTTTATTATATAATATGAAAAGGATAGATTATTTTAAATATTCTTATAAGGAGGCACTTACATATGGCAAAGGCAGTATGGCATCCTAGTGATTCATATATAAAAACCACAAGACTCTATAACTGGATGAAGTCATTAGGTTTTGATCAATACGATTCGTTTCATCAGGAATCCGTAAACGATATTGCATGGTTTTGGGACCAGGCTGTTAAGGAATTAAATATAAAATGGTTTCAAGAGTACTCACAGACTTTAGATTTATCCAATGGAATCCCCTATCCAGAATGGTTTGTAGGCGGCAAAATGAACGTCGCATACAATTGTGTTGATAAATGGGCGGAAAATGCTACAACTGGTAATAAAGATGCTCTTGTATGGGAAGGTGATAACGGAGAAACGAAGACCTATACTTTTGTGGAACTACACAAAGAAGTGAACAAAGTTGCTAATGGATTGAAGAATCTAGGTATTAAAAAACAAGATGTTGTATCGATATATATGCCGATGCTTCCTGAAACGGTCATTGCTATGCTTGCGGTTGCGAAAATTGGCGCCATATTTTCACCTGCATTCTCTGGTTATAAAGCCGATGCGGTTGCAAAAAGACTGAATGCATCTCAAGCAAAATGGCTAATCACGACTGATGGCTTCTTTCGTCGTGGAAAAGAAATACCGTTAAAGGAAGAAGCAGATAAAGCAGTAATGCAAGCTCCTTCAGTAAGAAAAGTGATCATGGTAAGAAGAACAAAAAGCAATGTACCTTGGGATGAGACACGTGATGTAGATTGGAAGGAAATACGACAAAATGTAAGCGATTTCAACATTGAGGAGACAAATGGAAATGATCCTTTAATGATACTCTACACTTCTGGAACTACTGGAAAACCAAAAGGTGCTTTACACACTCACCATGGGTTTCCGATTAAATCTTCCTTTGATGCAGGGATATGTATGGACGTTCAACCAGAGGATACTCTCTTTTGGTATACCGACATGGGTTGGATGATGGGACCATTTATGGTATTTGGCGGATTAATGAACGGTGCTAGAATAGTAGTTTTTGAAGGAACACCAGATTATCCCGAGCCAGACCGCATTTGGCGATTAGTAGAAAACCATCGTGTTACACATTTAGGTATCTCCCCTACTTTAATCCGCTCTTTAATGGGATTGGGAGACAATTGGTATTCCACTAGAGATTTATCCACCTTAAAGATGATTGGTTCTACTGGAGAGCCTTGGAATCCGGAGCCGTGGATGTGGTTATTTGAGAATGTTTGTAAAGGTAAGGTTCCGATCTTTAACTACTCTGGAGGCACCGAAATATCAGGCGGTATATTAGGAAATGTATTAGTGAAGCCAATTTCACCAATTACCTTTAATGCTGCTCTTCCAGGTATGGATATAGATGTGTTTGATGAACAAGGACACTCGGTTGAGAATGAAGTTGGGGAATTAGTCATCAAACAACCATGGGTAGGTATGACATATGGGTTTTATCAAGAGCCGAAACGATACGAAGAAGCCTATTGGAATAGATGGGAAAACACTTGGGTTCACGGCGATTGGGTTATAAAAGATCAAGAAGGCTTTTTTACGATAACAGGGAGGTCTGATGATACGTTAAATGTTGCTGGTAAACGAATCGGACCAGCAGAAATTGAATCCATTCTTGTAGAACATGATGATGTTTTAGAAGCTGGCGTTATAGGTATCCCCCATGACGTTAAAGGTGAAGTGCCAGTTGGCTTTGTTGTATTAAATAAAAGTAATATAAAT
Source organism: Salirhabdus sp. Marseille-P4669 (assembly GCF_900240405.1). Lineage (GTDB taxonomy): Bacteria > Bacillota > Bacilli > Bacillales > Alkalibacillaceae > OEQK01. The sequence continues at coordinate 168,547 of NZ_OEQK01000005.1, read as the reverse complement.
GAAGTGCTAGTCTTAGAGGAACTGAAAACATTATCCATTGCAAAATTAGGGAAAGCTTTATCGCCTAGTGAACTATATATCGTGCAGGATTTACCAAAAACAAGAAATGCCAAGGTTATGAGAAGAGCAATTAAAACAGCATATCTAAATAAGGATGGAGGAGATTTATCAGCTCTAGAAAACCCTCAATGTTTAGAGGAAATACGGAACCTAAAAAATTTCGTATAAAGTCTAAAGAAATACCGCTTGGCATTACTTAATGTACCAAGCGGTATTGTGTTTGTTTTTATTCTTCTTTCGATGCTAACAATAAACCAACATTCGTTTCAAAGGAGACAATTTGTTCCCCATTTGTTATTACTTGAAAGTACTTTTTAATGGAATCTTCCGCATCTATTATATATTTTCGTACTGCTTCTCTTTCCGCTTCTGTATGTGCTGTCCTACTAACCCAATCCTCAAACTCAAATGTTTTTCTTCTCGTTTCATCTTTTATAACACGCATTTGGTTATGAGATAGCAAATGATTCCATTCACTCATCTTTAGTGCTCTTACGTGACTGTTGTCCCGTAATTTTTCTATTGCGTTTATAAATTCGTCATAAGCAGATTCCTCTGGGGCTACATTGTCAATTAACATAAACATACCCCCTGGCTTTAAGACCCTAGATATTTCTTTTATAAATTTTTCTGGATGCGGAAAATGATGTGGTGCAATGCGACATGTAACGGCATCAAAGGTTTCGTCTAAAAAAGGTAATTGTTCTGCATCTGCTAGCATATAGAAAATGTTTGTATAATCTTCCAAGAAGTCCGCCGCAGTTTGAAGCATTTTTTTCGTCAAATCTGTTGAAAATAATTGCTTTACATAAGGAGATAACGTTTTTGCAACATGTCCTGCTCCTGTTGCAACATCCAGTACAACCCAATTCGATTTTGGCTGGAGCCAGTCCACTAACGCATTTAAATCCTCTCCCTTAGCATGAATCGGACTCGTTACATAAGATGAGGCATTCTTGGTGAAATTGTTAATCACTTTCTCTTTCTCACGATTGGTCATTTTTCATCACCTCGCTTCCAATATACACCATGTGTTGTAAAAAGGGAATCTGGTTTATTGCCATTTGAATATTTCATTAATCCCAGAAGACGAGAAACAAAAAACTCATGCAGTATGAAAAGACTGCATGAGTTTCACTAAATTAAACTGGATATACTCCATGTTTTTTTTCACTAAAAGTGATATCTTTTGTAGCGTATACTTCTAAACGATTCGTTAACACATGACGCAACTCATTTGGCTCCACGATATCATCGATAACCATTTCGGAAGCCAGCCGATAGATATCAATATTTTCTTTGTATTCTTCTTGCTTTTGTTTTATAAAGGCTGGTCGATCTTCTTCGGGTAATTCTGCTATTTTATTTGCATAAACGGCATTAACAGCCGCTTCTGGTCCCATTACTGCAATTTGCGCTGTTGGAAGTGCGATACAGACATCTGGCTCAAACGCAGGACCTGCCATCGCATATAGTCCTGCACCATATGCTTTACGAACAATTACAGAGATTTTAGGTACTGTAGCTTCACTCATTGCGGAAATCATTTTCGCTCCGTGGCGAATGATACCAGCTCTCTCTACTTTTGTCCCAATCATAAAGCCAGGAATATCAGCCAAGAAAATAAGCGGTATATGGTAAGCATCGCAAAGTTGGATAAATTTTGCCGCCTTATCTGCAGAATCATGGAATAAAACGCCACCTTTAAAGCGTGGTTGATTGGCAATGATTCCCACGACTTGCCCTTCGATACGGGCTAAGCCAGTAATCAATTCCTTCGCAAATTCTCGTTTTATTTCACAAAATGACTCTTCGTCTATCAAACGATCAATTAATGCATACATGTCAAAAGGTGCATTTTGATTTTCAGGAATTAATTCCGCTATGGTTTTCTCAAAATGCTTTGGTTGTAATGCGTCGACCTTCTTAGGTTTGAAACGAAAGTTTGCAGGAAAGTAAGACAAGTATTTTTGAGCAAAAAGAATTGCTTCTTCTTCACTTTTGGCAAGTACATCTCCACATCCTGAAACTGAGCAATGCATTTTTGCACCACCCATTTCCTCTAATGTTACTTTCTCGCCAATTACTTTCTCCGCCATGCGTGGAGACCCTAAATACATGGAAGCATTTCCTTCAACCATGATAACGATATCACAGAAGGCAGGAATATATGCGCCTCCAGCAGCGGATGGTCCAAACAATAAACAAACTTGAGGTACTTGCCCAGACATTTTTACTTGATTATAAAATATTCTGCCAGCACCCCTGCGACCAGGGAACATTTCCACTTGGTCTGTAATTCTTGCACCTGCTGAATCTACTAAATAAAACATCGGAACTTGCAACTTTTGTGCTGTTTCTTGAATCCGGATAATTTTTTCTACTGTACGTGAACCCCATGAACCCGCTTTTACTGTAGAATCATTCGCCATTACACATACAGTTTGGCCGTTTATCTTACCGATTCCTGTGACAACACCATCTGCAGGTAGGTTCCCATCCATACAATTTGCGAAAAATGCATCTTCCACTTGAACGTCATCGTCTAATAGCAACTTTAAACGATCTCGAACAAAAAGTTTCCCTTTTTCCTTGTTTTTCAAGTGATACTTTTTTGCTCCGCCATGTTCTATTTTCTCTTTCATTTCCTGTAATTTTGATCCTGTTGTAATCATTCCATGTCACCTCTTTCTTTACTATTTCCCTTTATAGATAGGTTTTCTTTTTTCTTGAAATGCTCGTATACCTTCATAGCGATCCTCTGTTGGAATTGTTTGTTTATAACAGGCCATTTCAATTTCTAAGGCTTTTGGTAGGTCTATATTAAAGCCTTGCTGAATCGCCTTCTTAGCTTGTTGAACAGCAATTGGTCCATTTTGAGCAATCGTCCTAGCAATTTCTAGCGTTACATCATTTAGCTCCTCTGCATCGACAACCTTTTCTAAAATGCCATATTCGAGTGCCTCGAAACTCGTTAATCTTTTTGCCGTATAGATTAAGTATTTCGACTTTCCAATACCGATAAGTCTACTAAGGCGTTGTGTACCTCCAGCACCAGGGATAATGCCTAAAGAAGTTTCTGTTAATCCCATTTTAGCTTGGTGACTTGCTAAGCGAATATCACATGCTAACGCTAGTTCTAGTCCCCCACCAAATGCAGCTCCATTAATTGCTGCAATAGTAGGGATACGTAGAGATTCAAGTTTGTTGATTGTTTCCTTAATGTAGGTTACAGCTGCAAGAACCTGTTGCTCATTCATGTTTTTCCGTTCCTTTAAATCTGCACCTGCACAAAAAGCCTTTCCGCTTCCAGTTACAATAAGGACTCGAAGATTGTCATTTCCCTCTATTTTTTCTATGGAATCGTTTATTTCATTTAATAGACTGTTAGACAACGCATTATAGGAATCGGGTCGATCTATTGTTAAGATTCCAATATGTTCGTCTGTAATGTCCAGTTTTACGTTGTTCATCTTGTAGCACTCCCTTCTTGGCTACAAATTTGCATCTGATGACTTGGTAATGGCTTCGGAATAAATTGCTGGATGTATTGTGCCGCTTCTTGTAATTTGGTTTGGTTAATATTGGTTTTAATCCCCATTCGATCTAACATATACAATAAGTCATCTGTTGCTAAATTACCGGATGCACCTTTAGCATAAGGGCATCCACCTAAACCACCTAAGGAACTATCAAAGGTGTCGAATCCCATTTGTAAAGCCATCAGACAATTAGCTAAGGCAGTTCCTCTCGTATCATGGAAATGCAGTGCCATTTTTTTCGTTGGGAACGTATCCTTCAATACCGTAAGTACTTCTTTCACTTGCAGTGGGTCTGCCACGCCGATTGTGTCTCCTAACGACAATTCATCTATTCCAAAATCAAACAGCTGCCTAGATACCGAAACAACCTGTTCTACAGAAATTTCTCCTTCATAGGGGCACCCGAATGCAGTTGAAACGTAACCACGAACCGATTTATCATTTTTTTTTGCCTCTCCGATAACCGCTTCTAAAACCGGGTACGTTTCCTTAATGGTTTTATTAATATTCTTTTTATTATGGGCTTCACTTGCGGACATAAAAACTGAAATTTCATCGACATTTGTAGCAAGAGCACCTTGTAAGCCTTTCATGTTTGGTACTAATGCAGCATATGTGACATCTTTTGCTCTATTAATCTCTTTTGCAACTTCTATTGCATCTGCTAACTGTGGAATCCACTTCGGATGCACAAATGATGTAACCTCAATATAGGAAAGACCACTTTGGGACAATAAATTGATCCACTCAATTTTATTCTCAGTTGGTATAATTGCCTTCTCATTTTGGAGTCCGTCTCGTGGACCAACTTCTTTAATCGTTACTTGCTTTGGTAGATTCATAGAAATTAGACTCCTTTTATTTGTTATTCAATAATCGCGATAACATCACCTTCGTTAACAAAATCCCCTTCACTAACCTTTAATTCCTTTACTGTTCCATCGACCTCAGATGATAGAGGAATTTCCATTTTCATCGATTCCAAGATGACCACATCCTGCCCATTGCTTACAGCTTCTCCTTCCTTTACAACAATCTTCCATACACTACCTGCCATATTTGCTACTACTTGACTCATTTCTTTTCCTCCTAACGATTTGTTTGAATATGTTCGTCAATAAAAGATGTTCTAGTATTTCCTTTTTGAAATTCTTTGGAGTCTACAATTTGTTTTAACAATGGAATATTCGTTTTGATCCCTTCTACAACATAGTGCTCTAATGCAGAAGCCAATAGTTGAATCGCTTCCTCTCTCGTTTTACCTGTTGTCACGAGTTTTGCAATCATCGGATCATAAAAAGGTGTAACTGACATACCTTCTTCAACAGCTAGCTCATTACGTATGTGTTTTCCTTCTGGCACCTTCATTTTCGTAATTTTCCCTGGGGATGGGAAGAAGGTTACTGGGTCTTCGGCATAAATTCTAGCCTCGATGGAATGAGATTGAATAAATAAATCAGATTGTTTTTGTTTCAGTTTTAGACCAGCAGCGATATTCAACTGTTCCTCTACAATATCAATACCAGTTATTTCTTCAGTAACGGGATGCTCTACCTGAAGTCGAGTGTTCATTTCTAAAAAGTAAAAGTTTTGTTTTTCATCTACTAAAAATTCTATGGTTCCTGCGTTTGTATAATGAATAGCTCGTGCAGCTTGACAAGCCATTTCCCCCATTTTTCTTCTTGTTTCGTTTGTTAGTAAAGGAGAAGGAGCTTCCTCTAGAACTTTTTGATGCCTACGCTGAATCGAGCATTCTCGGTCAAACAAGTGGACCACATTACCATACTTGTCTGCTAGTATCTGTATTTCTACGTGATGGGCGTTTTCAATTACTTTTTCTAGAAACATAGTGCCGTCCCCAAAGAAATTGGTCGCCCTTTCCGAATTACGCTCAAATGCAGTTTTTAATGTATTGGCATCCTTCACGATTTGCATACCAATTCCGCCACCCCCAGCAGATGCTTTTAACATCACAGGATATCCAATCTGCTCAGCGATGTGAAGCGCTTCCTCTACATTTTGAATCGGCTCTTCTACACCGGGAATAACAGGAACACCAGCTGCAATCATTTGTTTTCTCGCCTCAATTTTACTTCCCATTTGTTTAATTACTTGCGCAGATGGTCCGATAAATACAATTCCTTCCTGTTCACATCTTTTAGCAAATGTTTCATTCTCGCTTAGCAATCCATAGCCTGGATGAACGGCTTCTACTTTTGTTTGCTTTGCAATTTCGATAATTCTCTCTATTTGTAAATAACTTTCATGGACACGTGGTCCACCAACTAAATACCCTTCATCTGCAAGCTTAACATAGGGCGCATGTTGGTCAGCCTCGGAATAAATGGCTACTGTTGAAATATTATGTTTTTTACAAGTCCGAATAATTCGTGCTGCAATTTCACCACGATTTGCAATTAATATTTTTTGAAAAGGCACAACATAACCTCCTAACATCCTAATTGGCGTGCAATAACCATTCGTTGAATTTCTGAAGTACCTTCACCGATTTCAAGTAACTTGGCATCTCTCAAATACCTCTCCACTTCATATTCCCGCATGTATCCGTACCCACCATGGATTTGGATTGCTTGGTTTGCCGCACGAAATGCCGTTTCTGTAGCGTATAACTTGGCAAATGCGGATTCTTTTGTAAATGGTTTGCTTTGGTCCTTTAACCACGCTGCTTTATATACCATATTACGTGCCAATTCCACTTCCATCGCCATGTCAGCTAATTTAAATTGAATGGCTTGAAATTTAGAAATAGACTGTCCGAATTGTTTTCGCTCTTTTGCATATGCCAATGCTTTTTCGAAGGAAGCCTGTGCGATACCTAAGCCAAGTGCTGCAATGGAAATTCTTCCACCATCTAATGTGTAAAGAAATTGACTAAATCCTTTTTTTGGATCCCCGAGTAAGTTTTCTTTCGGAACCCGAACATCTTCTAAAATAATTTCAGCAGTATTAGAACCACGAACACCCATTTTGTCATAATTACTATTAATCGTTACGCCTGCTGAATTAGCAGGTACGATAATTGCCGAAATAACATTTTTTCCTCTGTCGTTTTTTCCAGTAACAGCCGTTACTATAATCGTGTCGGCGAAGCTTGCGTTGGTAATAAAACATTTCTCACCATTAATGACATATCCATCTCCATCTAGTCTTGCTGTCGTTTTCGTACCACCAGCATCAGAGCCTGCATTTGGCTCTGTTAATCCAAACGAACCTAAAGCCTTTCCACTAGCTAATGGGGTTAGGTACTTTTCCTTTTGTTGATCCGTACCAAAGTAATAGATAGGAGAAGCGCCTAAAGAAACGGCAGCAGCATAGCTTAATCCAGTACTTCCGCAAACTCGGCCAATTTCTTCAACCGCGATGGCATACATTAATGTATCACCACCAGACCCTCCATACTTTTCAGGGAAGGGAATACCAAGCAACCCTAATTTCCCCATCTCCTCAAAAATATCTTCTGGGAAAATGGCTTTCGTATCGATATCAATTGTTCTCGGTCCTATTACTTTCTCAGCAAATTCTCGAACCATATTTCTTGTCATTTCCTGCTCTTTTGATAATTCAAAATTCATTTTTACCCTCCTTTATCCGTTGACAGTCGGACAAACCGACTAGTTGGTCTGTTCAATATAAATGAAAGCGCTTAAAAATTACAGCGTGTGAATGTACTCTACAAATTACCTCGAGTATAAAGCTTTTCCTTTATCTGTTAAGATGCCTTGTAAAATAATGTCCGTAAAAACATTCGCAATCTCTTCAATCGTTTTGGGTCCGTCTTTTTTGTACCATTTATATGTCCAATTCACCATTCCTAGTATGGACATTCCTGTAATTTCGACAGGTAGCTCGCTACGAAATTCCCCTGATTGCTGTCCATTATCAATAACTTCAAAAATGATTTTTTTAAAAGCTTCTCGTTTCTTTTTGATCTGCTGTTCAAAATGTGGTTTCAAATAAATACTTTCTTGGTAAAAAACTGAGATGTGTGGTTTGTATAAATCAAATACTTTCACAAAGGAGTGAATAATTGCTTTGAGTTGTAAGGTAGGTTTTTGGTAGGTTGTAATTGCGTCATTTGCCTTTTCTAGAACATACGAAATAAAGGTATCATGGATTTTATATAAGAGCTCATCCTTTGATTGGAAATGGTGATAAAACCCACCCTTTGATGTTCCACTGTATTCCACAATTTCTTTAACAGAAACTCCGTGAAATCCGTTTTTTTCAAATAATAACAAAGCTGTTTCTACTATTTTATCCTTAAGTTCACTCAAAAGACCTCCCATCCTTTCTTTTCTTTATTATAATATCATAACTTTTTGAAAATTCAAATTCACAAATAAAAAAACAGTAGGACCATTGAAAAATAAAATCCTACCGTTTTGAGTTTGGTTTCTTAGGCCATTATGTTATAGCCTGAATCCACATAAATTATTTCTCCTGTTACACCTCGAGATAAATGACTCATCATGGCAAGCGTCATATCTCCAACATCCTCTTGTGTAACATTTCTGCGAAGCGGTGCTGTTTCTTTTACTTCATTCAGAATGTCGTTAAAAGAAGGAATTCCTTTAGCCGCAAGTGTACGAATAGGACCTGCAGAAATTGCATTTACACGAATATTGTCCGGTCCCAAATCAGAAGCTAAATATTTAACTGTTGTTTCTAAAGCGGATTTGGCAATACCCATTACTTTATATTCTGGAATTACTCGCTGTGCACCAAGATAGCTCATTCCAATGATCGATCCACCCTCTGTCATATAAGGTTTTGCTTCTCTTGCTACTGCTATTAACGAATAAGCACTCGTATCTTGAGCAAATGCATATCCTTCTCTAGAAGTATTAATAAAATCACCTTTTAAATCAGCGGCGTGGGCAAATGCAATGGAGTGAACCACACCGTGGATTGTGCCAACCTTTTCTCCTATCTGCTTAAACGCATTTGATATGCTTTCATCATTGTTTACGTCACATTCAACAACTAATTCTGCTTCAAACTCATTTTTTTCAAGTAGCTTAAGTAGTTTCTTTTGTGAACGCTCTTGCCGATATGTAAATACGAGCTTCGCACCAACTTTATATAAAGATTGTGCTACTCCCCAACCGATACTTCTTTCATTAGCTATCCCCATAATAACAATCGTTTTATCCTTTAATTGAAGTAAATCTGTCAATTTTATATCCTCCTAGCAATAAATTATAACAACTATTAGTACCTGGTTCTAATTATACTTTATGTACAGACAAATTTCAATTATAGAAAATAAGAGTACATACGAAAAATCGTATGTACTCTTTTGAAAAAACTTTATTATTCCATATATGCCCACTTATACTCGTACTCGGCACCAAATGCGTTGATAATAACACCTTTTAAATTAGGTGAAACTAATTGTGCATTCCCTTTTTGATAAAGTGGTGCAATAACAGCATCATCTAATAGAACCTTCTCCGCCTCTAATGATGCTTCAAAACGCTTCACAGGGTCAAGTGCAAACTCTTGAACTGTGCTTTGTACTAATGCATCGTATTCTGGATTTGAATAACCCGTTTCGTTATTTCCTCCACCAGTTAACCATAAGTTTAACCAGCCATAAGGGTCTAAATAATCTGCACCCCAAGCAGAAATAACCATGTCATATTCAAGATTGGACGTTAGATCCAAACGTTGTTCAAATGGTACTTGTTTTAATGTTACAGTTAATCCTGGAAGATTCGTCTGTAACTGGTTTGCGATATATTCATTCATCAACTTCGAAACTTCATCATCTTGTCCTAAAAGTTCAAGTTCAACGGTATCTGTTCCGAGCTCCGCTAACCCTTTTTCCCATAAGCTTTGCGCTTCTTCTAAATTAAATGTTACAAGATCACCATTGATATCTCGGAAATCTTCACCTGTTTCTGGATGCTTAGCAAAATCCTTTGGAACAGCACCAGTAGCAACAATCGTACCGTTATTGATGATAACATCAATCATTGCTTGCTTATCAATTGCCATACTAATCGCTTTTCGAATATTAACATTCTTTAATGCTTCATGCTTCGTTTGATTAAATTTAAGGAATGCCATACTTGATTCCATTGTTGTTACAAAGTCGTCTCTAGTACTATAGCGATCAACTAAGTCTGAATTTAAATTTGTGCGATGTAATTCGCCTCTTTCATATAAATCCACACTAGCTTGTGTATCTTTCAATACATCAAATGTAATGCGCTCTAATTGAACAGCATCCGCATCCCAATAATCAGGATTTTTCACTAACTCCCATGAGTTTGAGGTACTTTCCCAATTTTTAAGAATAAATGGACCATTTGCTAGTAAATGATCAGAACTTAAAGCATAATCATTACCTTGTGCCTCTACAAACTTTTCGTTTAGTGGTAAGAAGGTACCAAAAGTAGTCAAGGATTCGAAATAAGGCGTTGGATTTTCTAGTTCAACAACTAGTGTAAAATCATCCTCTGCACGAACTCCTAATTCAGAAACATCCATTTTACCCTCACTAATTGCTTTAGCGTTTTTAATTACACCACTCATCATGTAGGGACCATATTCGGAACCTGTATCAGGATTTACTGCACGTTGCCAAGCATATACAAAATCATGAGCTGTAACAGGGTCACCATTTGACCAAACTGCATCCTCACGTAAATGGAAAGTCCATGTTAAAGAATCATCACTAATGTCATGGTTCATTGCAATGCCTTCTTCAATTTCTCCATTCTTACCAAGACGATATAAACCGTCTGTTGTAGCACTTAGAAATTGGAATGCATATTCATCCGTAGCCATAGATGCATCCATAGTTGGGATGGTGTCACCATTTGGTAAATGTAATACTTGTTCTGTATTACCTGTATTTTCCCCGGTGTCTTCTACAGTGCCTTCATCATTACCGCCGCAGGCTGCCAAAATCATACTAAGCACAACACCTACAACTAGCAATAAAAATTTCTTTGATGTTTTCATGTTGTTATACCTCCTATTCTATAGTTGTCCTAACAAAAGTTGAAAGACAATCTCCATTATATCGAAATCTTATTATGAATTCATGAAAGAACGTCCCATTTTTGTAAAGTCTTAAAATTGCTCCTTTTCACAAAAAAACAATAGTTTAGTAAGCCATTATTCATAATATGTCCAAAATGGTTTAGAACATGAAAAATCACCTGCTTCTAGCACGAAACAGGTGATTAAACGTTCGTTATTAAGATTGCTCCACTTCACCGAAAGGCTTTATAACAGATGGCTTTTTCCATACTGCAATAACCTCTCCTTCAATATCGGTATCAACTGTAAATGATCCATTGCTATATCGATCACTTTTGTTTAACTTTAATGGAAATATTTCATGTACTTCGCCATTCTTTGTTTGATATTGAATCAGTTCTTGATCATTAACAAATAATAATCCAGCTACTCGATGTGGCCTTGATTTTAACTCCCGTAACATGACCAATCCACGTTTCGCTCTTGATCCTTGTTCAAATTCATTTAACGTCATTCGCTTACAAGCACCACGTTGTGTAACTAAAACGATAGATGGAGAGGATAGGTCATCAAAGACCTCACCACTTACAACATATTCATCCTTCTTCAATTGAATGGCCTTCACTCCGGCAGCTCTTTGCCCTACTTGATTCACTTCTGACTCATGATACCACAAACCATATCCCTTATTAGAAGTAACAAAGATTTCACAGTTTCCATCTGTTAATTGAACATCTACTACTTCATCTTCTTTTTTCAAGTTAATTGCAACTAGCGCACGAGACCGTCTTTGAGCGAAGTATTGCTTAAGATCCGTCCTCTTGACCATGCCGTTTTTTGTGAAGAATAGTAAATAACGATCTTCTGTAAATTCTCGAACAGGAATTGCTTTAATTAGTTTTTCGTCTTTTTCTATAGCGATTAAGTTCCCTACATGCTGACCTAAGTCTTTCCACCTAATATCAGGTAATTCATGAACAGGAACGAACAAATAGTTGCCCTTATTCGTAAAAAATAGCATCGTATCGGTCGTATTTACTTCATATAAACTAGTGAGATAATCCCCCTCTTTTAATGGGAAATCTCCTTCGTTAGAAGCAGCATAGGACCTTGGACTAGTTCGTTTCACATACCCATCCTTCGTTACAGAAACTAAGACATCTTCACTAGCAATCATGACTTCTAAATTAATTTTTAGCTCTTCAATTTCTGCTTCAATTTTCGTTAATCGTTCTGTCGTATAGTTCTTTTGTATCGTTCTAAGGTCTTTCTTAATAACTTGCATTAATTTCTTTTCGCTATTTAATATCGTCTCTAATTCTTGAATTCGCTTTTGCAATTCATCTGCTTCTTTTTGTAAAGACGTTACATCAGTATTTGTTAAACGATACAATTGCAACGTAACAATCGCTTCCGCTTGTGGCTCTGTAAATCCGTAGCGTTCCATTAAGCGGTTTTTTGCATCTTGTTTATCTTTTGAAGCACGTATCGTTGCCACCACTTCATCGAGAATAGATATAGCTTTAATCAATCCTTCTACGATATGCGAACGGTCTTTCGCTTTTCGTAAGTCATACTTTGATTGACGTGTAACAATTTCCTTTTGATGGGCAATATATGCATCTAAAATCGCCGTAAGACTCATAAGCTGTGGTCGTTGATTATGTATGGCCACCATATTAAAGTTATACGAGATTTGCAAATCGGTATTTTTATATAAAAAGTTTAAAATACCTTCACTATCTGCGTCCTTTTTTAACTCAATGACAATGCGTAAACCGGTTCGATCTGTCTCATCACGAACTTCCGCCATACCTTCCACTTTACGGTCTAATCGTAGTTCATCAAATTTCTTAACTAAATTCGCTTTGTTTACTTCATACGGTAATTCAGTAATGACAATTTGCTGTCTACCACTTCGTTGATTTTCCGTTTCAGCCTTTGCTCTTACAATGACTTTCCCCTTACCAGTTCGATAAGCCTTTTCGATTCCATCCATGCCTTGAATAATTCCGCCTGTAGGAAAATCAGGGCCTTTGATTACCTCCATTAGCTCATTAACATCAGCGGATGGTTTATCTATCTTCATAATAACCGCATCAATGACCTCGTTTAAATTATGCGGTGGAATATCTGTAGCATAACCTGCTGAAATACCTGTAGATCCGTTAACTAACAGATTTGGAAATTTTGCAGGTAATACGACAGGCTCCTGGTCGGTATCATCAAAGTTTGGTATAAAATCTACCGTATCTTTTTCAATGTCGCGAAGGAGCTCAGAAGCAATACTAGACAATCTTGCTTCTGTATACCGCATCGCAGCAGGTGGATCACCGTCAATACTACCGTTGTTCCCATGCATTTCAATAAGCTCATTACGAACTTTCCATGTTTGACTCATCCGAACAAGTGCTTCATAAACAGACGAATCACCGTGCGGGTGGTAATTACCGATTACCACCCCGACCGTTTTCGCAGACTTACGAAATGGTTTTTCATGATTGTTTTTTTCTTTATGCATTGCATATAAAATACGACGTTGAACAGGCTTTAAACCATCTCTAGCATCTGGTAGTGCCCGATCTTGAATGATGTATTTACTGTATCTCCCAAATCGATCCCCAATTACCTCTTCAAAAGGAAGATCTAAATATTTTCCCTGGTCAGCCAAGAGTTCTTCCTCCCTTTAGTTATGAATTTTATCGTTTTGTAGTATATTGTCATCTTCATCTAATGTAAATTGGACATTAGATTCAATCCATTTTCTTCTAGGCTCTACTTTATCCCCCATTAAGGTCGTAATTCTACGTTCCGCTCTCGCAATATCCTCAATTGTAACGCGAATTAACGTACGAGTTTCTGGGTTCATCGTTGTTTCCCAAAGTTGGTCTGCGTTCATTTCCCCAAGACCCTTATAGCGCTGGATCGTGTAACCATTTTTAAACTTCGCCGTTACTTTCTTTAATTCATCATCTTCCCAAGCATATTCAATTTGTTCGTTTTTCCCTTTCCCCTTTGAAACCTTATAAAGGGGTGGTAGTGCGATATATACTTTTCCTGCTTCTATTAACGGTCTCATATAGCGATAGAAGAACGTCAAGAGTAACACTTGGATATGAGCCCCATCCGTATCGGCATCGGTCATTATGATAATCTTATCGTAATTACAATCTTCTAAGGTAAAATCCGGACCAACATCCGCACCTATTGTATGAATAATCGTCGAAATTTCTTCATTTTTAAAGATATCGGAGATTTTCGCTTTCTCCGTGTTGATTACTTTACCACGCAAAGGTAAAACCGCTTGGAATTTACGGTCTCTACCTTGTTTAGCAGAGCCCCCTGCAGAATCACCCTCCACTAAATAGAGTTCATTTTTTGCAGGGTTTTTCGATTGAGCTGGTGTAAGTTTTCCGCTTAATAGCGTATCCTTTTTCTTTCGCTTCTTTCCATTACGCGCATCTTCTCTTGCTTTCCTAGCTGCCTCTCTTGCTTCACGAGCTTTAATTGCCTTCCGGATCAGCATCGTGGCAACATCTGGGTTTTCTTCAAGGAAGAATGTTAATTTTTCCGATACGACAGCATCTACTACAGATCGTGCTTCAGATGTACCGAGCTTCCCTTTTGTTTGACCTTCAAATTGAAGCAACTCTTCTGGTATTCTAACAGACACAATCGCAGTGAAGCCTTCGCGAATATCATTTCCATCTAAATTTTTCTCTTTTTCTTTTATCAAGTTATTTTTTCTAGCGTATTCATTAATGCTACGTGTAATAGCAGATTTTGCTCCAGATTCGTGGGTACCACCATCTCTCGTCCGAACATTATTTACAAAAGACAAAATATTCTCCGTGTACCCATCATTAAATTGGAAAGCAAAATCTACTTCGATGTCTTGACTGGCACCCTCAAGGGATACAATTGGATGTAATGTATCCTTTTCTTCATTCAAATATGCTACAAAAGCTTCAAGACCTTCAGGATATTCATACGTCTCTTGTAAGTCTTTGTTTTCATCTATTAATTCTATTTTTAATCCTTTTAATAAGAATGCGGCTTCTCGCAATCTTTCAGATAAAATTTCAAACTGAAAGGAAGTGGTTGAGAAGATAGTTGGGTCTGGTTTGAAGTGAATTTTCGTACCGGTTTTCCTAGTATTACCTCTCTGCTCGAGAGTAGTTACTGGATGCCCACCATTTTCAAAACGTTGATAATAAACCTTTTTATCTCGATGAATCGTAACTTCTAACCATTCCGATAAAGCATTTACGACGGATGCCCCTACACCGTGAAGACCACCACTAGTTTTGTAACCACCTTGTCCAAATTTACCCCCTGCATGGAGTATGGTTAAGATGATTTCCGGAGTAGGTTTCCCCATTTTGTGCATACCTGTTGGCATACCTCTACCATGGTCCACTACAGAAACACTTCCATCTTTATGTATGGTTACATTAATTTCATTTCCAAAACCAGCTAAAGCTTCATCAACTGCATTATCGACTATTTCAAAAACGAGGTGATGTAGGCCTCGGTGATCTGTACTACCTATATACATACCAGGTCTTTTCCGGACTGCTTCAAGCCCCTCTAAGACCTGAATGGAATCGTCATTATAAGATGATTGTTGTTTACTCAAAATGAATGTTCCCCTTTCAACCAACATACACAAATATAAGATAACTATTACTAGAACAATTGTTCTTCTTTACTATTTTACGGCATATACTCTTACTATTGTAGCCTTTTTTGCCGCTTTCGCAAATACGTTTTCAAAATATTTCCGAACAAGCCTAGTATTTCTATCGGTATTTGTACTATTTTTTAAAGTCTCATTACGTAAAATAAACACGGATAATAGCGAGTTTGATACGGAAAATAAAAATCCCTGCTTCTACAGGGATTTTATAACTAAGTCTATTATATCATGAATTTTACTTGCCTATTAATACACTATGAGCAACTTTTATACAAGTATCCATAATTACTGTAACGTCATGCTCTTTTAAATAGTGATAAGCTTCTTCGTTCTCGACACCTTGTTGAGCCCAAAATACGTTAGCATCTGTTTGGACTGCCTCTTTTGCGATTTCCGGAAGAAATTCCGAACGGCGGAAAACATTGATAATATCGAATGACTCTGGGACATCTCTTAAAGAAGGATATGCCTTCTCCCCTAGAACTTCATCCACAGTTGGATTTACTGGGATAATTCGATAACCAGCATCCTGCATCGCTTTCGTAACTTGGTACGATGTACGGTCAGGATTGTTCGAAAGACCTACAACCGCAATCGTTTTTGCGTTTTCTAATACTTCTTTAATTTCTTCGTTTGTTGGATTCTGCATATGCGCACACTCCTTTTTTATTAACTGTATTATAAAGATGATTCAAATGTCTAGTTAAAATCAATCTGACTCTGCAACCACGCTTTTTGTACGCAATGATTCATCAATTTCTTTCCAAACCGCTTCATTGGCAAAATAATCACTCCAGCTCGCCATACCAGCTAAATTATACTTATGGACTAATTCCGTGCGTTTTTGTAGTGATTGAGCATCCTCAATCCAAATTTTATATGTGATTGGATTTTCTGGATCCTTCCATTCAACATATTGTTGGCCAGATGCTTCATCGTATTTAGGTGTTACTTGATGTTCTGTAATCCATGCTTCAACATCATCCATGGACATGGATTCAGACTCTACAGAAATGGTACCATCTGCATTTTCTGTTTCCTTCCATAGTCTCGTATATAGTGGGACACCTAGCATTAGGCGCTCATTTGGTACTACTTCTAATAACCTTGTGAGATTTTCTTCAACCCACGGAATACTTGCTACACTCCCTGCTTTTGGAGATGTAGCCCAATGTTCGTCGTATGCCATTACGATTAAATAGTCCACAACCTCTGCTAGCTGCTCTCGTTCATAAAACATCGAATAATTTTCATTCGTAGAAATAAACGTAATATCCATGGAAACTACTAAACCAGCTTCATGTGCTAGAGGGGTGAATTCTCTCATAAATTGCGTTAATAATTCCCCATCCTCCAAGTATACATTTTCAAAATCGATATTAAAGCCATCCAAGTTATAAATGTTCGCATAGTGAAGCAATTGGGAAATAATCGTTTTTCTTGTCTCATAGGATTTTAATACTTCATGTGTTAAATCTGCATTAAAATCATTTGAAAATAATGCCCACACTTGATAGCCCTTCTCTTTTGCATCTTTCACGTATGCTTCCTTCGCATAACTTGTAAGGGACCCATCCGCTTTGTTCAGGTGAAACCAAGTAGGAGAAATCACCTGTACACCTTCATAATCAGTAAGGACAGTAGGTGTTGCATCTGGGTGATATATCGCATCCCAAGTCATATGAATCGGCCATTCTAGTTTTGGTAGATTCGTAGACTTAGGCTCTTCTTCTATTTCTACTTCTACCTGCTCCACACCGGTTAATTCGATTACTTCTTTTTTTACATAGCCTGCAATACCGTTATCTTTTCTAACTTTGTAATATTTTTCTTTTTCGTCAACAATAACCACTTCTTCATTTGTTTCGAGTTCTTCATAATATGGACTCGTTAAATCTGGCTTTTCACGAAGTCTAAATAAATCTACATCATACTCGGAAACCGATTTACCAGTCATGACGCTTTTCCCCTCATCGATAACATGTACCGCACCTGTTTCACTTAAATAGGAAATCTCAATAGGGTATACTTCTTCCATCCAGCTTGTTGCGATATACTTTTGATCATTGTTATCTACAAGTGCTGGAAATGACAACGAATGCTCTTGGTTATTCACAAAATAGGTTAAATGATCCGTTTGTAATTGAAAGACTTTTTCCTTAGTCGTAACAATCACAGACCCTGTATTCTCATCAAAGAATAGATGCTCATCTATCTCTTCTTGGACGAATTCAATTGGTACATAAATGGATTCCTCTGCCATTTTTGCTTCATATGTTGTTACATCATCATTTATTAGAATCGGATGTTCACTATCGAAATACGCACTTTTTATATCAGAAGGAAATGGATAGATAACCCATGTTACAATACTGGTTACGATAAATAATAGCAACAAAGGCAATGCAAATCGTCCTAATTTCCTTTTCTCTTTTAATTGAATCTGTGACATTTCTCGCCTCTCCTCCCCTTTCTAATCGTAAAGGATTTTTCTATTTTTTAAAATAGGGAAATGAAGTTTGTAAAAATTATTCGGTTTTTTGTCATTTCATGATAAAATATGAGCAGGTACTAAATCTATTTATAATTTATTAAAAGCGTCCTATACTGTAATATGACTACATTTTTGTATTACTTGTTTTACGTTTATCATTTCGAGATAAAAGGAGATTTTTTATGGATTATGTTATTTTTGGAATCATCGCCTACTTACTTGGTTCGATTCCCTTTGCCCTTGTCGTAGGGAAGCTTGGTTACGGTATTGATATTCGAGAACACGGAAGCGGTAATTTAGGAGGCACCAATACTTTTCGTGTATTAGGAATTAAGGCTGGATTAATCGTAACAATCGCCGATGTATTAAAAGGGACTTTGGCAGCGGGGCTCCCATTATTATTCCATGCAGATGCAAATGCTTTAGTGGTAGGTATTTTTGCGGTATTAGGACATACATATCCATTATTTGCAAAATTTAAAGGTGGTAAAGCAGTAGCAACTTCTGGTGGCGTTATTTTAGCTGTTAACCCAATTCTATTTGTATCCATTTTTTGTACATTTTTGATAACGCTTAAAATTTCAAAATATGTATCCTTGTCATCTATGGTTACAGGTTTAGTAGCCATTATTTTATCTATCTTTTTTCAGGATATTGGATTAATTATCGTGACAGCAATACTAACTGCTATTATCGTATATCGCCACCGTGCAAATATAAAACGAATAATGAATAAAACAGAGCCGAAGATCAAATGGATGTAGACACAGCACGATTCTCTAGTGTTGTGTTTTTTTCGTTTCATAACAATGCTATACATGGCGGAAAATAAAAAGATAAAGCCATATGTTTTTAGGTTTAAAACTTCTTAGGGGGAATGAAGAATGAGAAAGTTATCTAGTATTGTTACATTGATTGCGACATTATTAGTTGTTTGTATCGCTATCCTTATCATTTCAAGTCATAAACCAACGGATGCTGTCGACAAGACGTATACAAGTCAAAACCATACAGGTATGAAAACGAAGGCTCAACCAGCCGGAAAACAATTTCAAAGCGAGATTACTTTAGGGGCAGTTGGAGACATTTTAATTCATAATTCTGTTTATAATGATGCAAAAACTGAAACAGGATATGATTTCACCCCAATGCTAGCACCAGTGAAAGAATATATGATTTCACCAGATATAATGTTTGCAAATCAAGAAACGATATTAGGCGGAACAGAGCTTGGTCTCTCCTCCTATCCAATGTTTAATTCTCCATATGAGGTAGGAGATGCATTAAAGGATGCTGGAGTGGACATTGTTTCGATGGCGAATAATCATACGTTAGATGCAGGCGAGCAAGGTATTTTAAACGCTACAGCTTATTTCGATAAAATCGGCATTCCATATGTAGGATCTTATCGCAGCGAAGAAGACCAACAGAAACCAAGAATCATAACAAAGGATGGCATCTCGGTCGGTTTTGTTGCTTATACTTATGGAACAAATGGTTTAATCCGACCAGAGGGTAAAGACTATCTTGTTCAATATCTGGAGCAGGATAAAATTATAAAAGACATTAAAAACTTGAAACCACAAGTAGACTTTGTAGTAGTTAGTCTTCATTTCGGATTGGAATATCAACGTTACGCAAATGATGTACAAAAACTATTAGTAGAAGAAGTAAGTAAAGCTGGTGCGGATATTATATTAGGTCACCATCCACATGTATTACAACCAGCTGATTGGATTGAACAAGATGATGGTCATCGGACTTTTGTTATCTATTCTTTAGGTAATTTTCTATCTGGGCAGGCAGAGCTCTATCAACGTATTGGTGCCATCTTACATTTAAATTTGTCAAAAACCATTGACAAGAACAACAATAAGACCGTCTCCCTTTCGGATGTAAAAATCATGCCGACATACAATTATCGACCAAATTATCAAAATTACAAAGTAGTGCCCTTAATAGATGCCGATCAGTATGGACTATCCGATGCAAAAGAGCTATTTCAAGAAATGCAAGAACATATGAAATCCTATACAGACGATGTTACCGTTGTAGAAAAACTATAGAGTGGCTCCGTTAAGGTAGAATAATTGAACATTTTGTAAAATATCATGTATAATTTTAAGTATTCATAGTTACAGAATCATTAATAGGATTTAGCTATGGCGAAAGGAGTCATGAAGATGTTAGAAGCAGATCAAAAAAGAAAACTACCAAGTAAAAGGGAGCGCCATAAATTATTTGGGTCGGTACAACCAGGTCCCAAAACAAAACCAACTGAAAAAGATAAAATGAAAGACCTTCAAAATACGAAAAATGATTTCTTATTTAAAATAGATGCGGTAGGAATTCAAAATGTGAAACATCCTATTGTTGTTCAAAGTGCGCTAAAGCCATATCAGCAAACAACTATTGGTACGTTTGAATTTACTTCGAGTATTGCACAAGATAGTAAAGGCACGAATATGAGTCGCTTTACGGAACAGCTTCATCAGTATTATGAAAATGGTTTTATCATTGACCTGAATACGATGAAAAAATTTGTTGCCGAACTTTCAGATCGTTTAAAACAAACGGATGCATCTATGAAAGTTACATTTCCATGGTTTTATGAACGAAAAGGTCCTCAATCCGATCTAACTGGTTTAAATCATGCTGATGTTTCCATGAAAGTTACGTATAACAAAGACACAGGTTTCACAATTGAAGTTTCACTCGAAGCAACAATTACCACTCTATGTCCTTGTTCAAAAGAGATAAGTGAATATAGTGCACACAACCAAAGAGGTAACGTTAAAATCGTGACGACCCTAACAGATGACTTTAATGAGGATGACATCGATTGGAAAGAATCATTATTAGAAGCAGCGGAATCCAATGCAAGTGCTCGAATCCATCCTGTTTTAAAGCGACCAGATGAAAAAATGGTTACCGAGCAAGCCTATGAGAATCCTCGCTTTGTTGAGGACATGGTGCGATTAGTAGCGGCTGACCTTTTTGAAATGCCTTTTGTTCAAAAATTCAAGGTTTCCTGTGTAAATGAAGAGTCCATCCATTTACATGACGCAGTTGCATCGATTACATTTGATAAGCGTACCGATATCTAAGGAACGGATTTGTTAGATTATGAAATATTTATTTATTGGCATTATTAAAGTGTATCGTAAATATATTTCTCCATTAAGGGGACCATCATGCCGATTTCAACCAACATGTTCCGAATATGGGTTGGAAGCCTTTAGAAGATTTGGTTTCTTTAAAGGGTTTTATTTAACAACGAAAAGAATTTTAAAATGCCATCCATTCCATCCAGGTGGATTTGATCCTGTACCGGAAAAGCTAAGAAAAAGAGGTCCTTACTCGAAATAAGGACCTCTTTTTTAACGTAAATGAAAACGATTTAATTGTTCCATCTTTCCCTCTTGTTCTAATATGTCACGTTGAAAGGAGCCAATTAAATCAAAATGTGGAAATCGCTCATCCTTGTGAATCCATTCTGGCTTTAGTCCGTACTTTTTACCCCATTCCATAAGCTTAGCTAGATCAGAGCACCCAACCTTTGTTACGGTGTTACTCTTTGGAAAGCGGTCATCGAGCCAATAATGGGTTAAAAATGCGATTTCGCCACTTAAGACTTTTTGCTTCCAATTTATAAGTTCATCACGTTTTACACCAAATGCCATAATTATTCATCCCTTGTTGCTTTTACATAAGCTTCATGTAAGGCTGGAAATTTTTTGCGTGTAGAGATTGGCTTAAATGTTTCTTTCTTGACACAAACATGTGTTGTCGTACCTGTTACTGCTGTTTCACCATTTCCATCTAATATCTCGTATCCATATACAATTTTAACTCCAGTATACGTTAAGAGCCACGTTTTCACCTTTGCAGTTTGTCCATAGCGTACAGGTTGCTTAAACTGAATGTTCGCATCTACTACTGGAACAACTATTCCCTCTTCTTCCATTTCATGATATTGAAAACCTAAGTCCTCCATAAATTTTGTCCGTCCAATTTCAAACCATACTAAATAATTGGCATGATATACGACCCCCATCTGATCGGTTTCCTGATATCGAACGGTTACCTCTGCTTCTGATATTTTCATGAAAGTACTCCCCTCTAATTACTGCTATATGTAATATGGTGATTTTATCATAAGTTAGACGGATTTTCCCAGTGTTTGATATTACATGCTCGAGATTGAAAAAAAGCCTGTCTTCACGACAGGCTCTCGTAATTAGTGATTGTTATCTCGTACTTCATCTTTTATTTCACTTCGAAACCCTTCAATTGCATGTCTTCTGCGTTCGTTTTTCGCTTCGATATCTTGGCGGTCTTGTTCATTTGCAAACTGAGCTGATTCCTCTGCTTCTTCCATATTTTCAATCGTATCATGAATCATCTGTTGTAACTTTTCTACGTTATCGGAACGATCATCCGGTTTTGGCTTATTGTGATAATGATTCATCTATACTCCCCCTCTAATTTCCTTTTGGTTGAGCCCAGATTGTCCCTCCACCATGCTCAGGTTTCGTTTGATATTTCTTACCCATATTACCATCATACTTGCGACTTGCTAAACCAAGATGTCTTGGCTGAAAATGCTTTGAGTCCTTTTTGGGATTACCCATTGGCATCAAAACTCCTTTATGAAGTTTTTCGTAAATAGTTTGAGCTTTATCACAGAATATATAAGTGGAATAAAAAAGCAGCCCTATTTTTCGGCTGCTTCCATAATTCCTGAGGATAAACGTTCTTCAAGCTTTTGTTCAATTTGTTCCATAAGTTCTGGATTTTGTCTTATTTGTTCTCTTTCATTTGCCAAAATTTCTGCGTAGGACATTTTACGTTTCTTTTTCATTGGAAATACTCTCCTTTTTGTAACATTATTTCCAAGAAAAGGCACGTTTATTCGATGAGAAGTCAGAAAAATAACTTATTCTAGTTCCTTTAGCTTTTCAGTCATGAGTTCTATATCCATTGGACCTACATGTTTTGGTAATTGCACTTCTCCCTTGGTATTGATAAAATACGTTGTTGGTAAACCAAATGCTTGATATTTGTTATAGGTTACGTCTAAATCCTTATCAAGAGCTATTGGAAAGGTAACACCTAAATCCTCAACAAAGGACTTTACCTCTTTTACAGATTTTTCAGATCCGGTTGCATTAAGTCCTAGAACAACAAGCTCATCCTTGTGGTCCTCATAAAATTGTTGCATAGCTGGCATTTCATCGATACAGTAAGTACACCAAGTAGCCCAAAAATTTAAAAACACTTTTTTCCCTTTCAAGTCGGATAATGTTAATGATTCACCAGATAACGTTTCTAAAGTAAAATCTGGTGCAATATCCTGCACCTTCACACTTGAAACCTCTACAGCACGATCGTCCTCAGGAGTTGCCCAAATAACCCCATCAAAGGATTCGTCCTCCACTTCAACTGGTAACTCCTCCTTTTTCTCTGCAGCTGTATTTTCTTCTGTGAAGCTGTATCCTTTCTCTGCAGCTGTTTTTTCTTTTGTAAAGCTGTATATAACAAAACCAATCATTAAAAGTAGAACTGTTACTGCAAATAGGCGTTTAATCATAGCGTTGTAACCATCCTTTATACTCCAATATGTATTCGCTACTGTCCATTTTAACATGGTTATACATGTAAGAAAAGCTATGGGTGAATCCGTATAAATGTTAAAAAAGCACTCCTCAATAGAGGAGTGCATGTGAATATTACTTATTTTAATTTGTTACGCAATACCATTTGTAAAATACCGCCATGACGATAGTAATCAATTTCCACTTCACTATCGAAACGGGCAATAGCTTCAAATTCTGTCTTATTACCTGCTTCATCAGTAGCCGTTACTTTCACTAGGTCATGTGGTTTTACATTTTCATCAATTTGAACATCAAGTACTTCTCTACCAGTTAGGCCAAGAGCTTCAGCGCCTTCACCTTCTTTAAATTGTAATGGTAGTACACCCATCATTACAAGGTTAGAGCGATGAATACGCTCAAAACTTTGGGCAATAACTGTTTTGATTCCTAGTAAGTTTGTACCTTTTGCAGCCCAGTCACGAGAAGATCCCATACCGTAATCGTTACCAGCAATAACAGCCAAACCAGTATTGTCTTCTTGGTATTTCATACATGCGTCATAAATTGGCATAATTTCTTCTGTTGGCCAGTATGTTGTGAATCCACCTTCTGTACCAGGTGCAATTTGGTTACGAATACGAATGTTACCGAAAGTACCACGCATCATTACTTCATGGTTACCACGACGAGAGCCATAAGAGTTAAAGTCACGTGGAGATACTCCTTTATCCGTTAAATACTTACCTGCAGGCATATCCTTAGGAATAGCCCCTGCTGGTGAAATGTGGTCAGTCGTAACTGAATCTCCAAACTTACCAACTACACGCAATCCAGATAGGGGTTTAACCTCTTCTGGGTCTTTGGACAATCCTTCAAAGAATGGAGGATTTTGAATGTATGTGGAATCTTCATCCCATTGGTAAAGTGGCTCATCTGTTGTTTCAATCGCATTCCACTTTTCGTTTGAATTAAATACGTTTTCATATTCTTTACGGAAAATTTCAGGCGTTACTACTTTTGCAATTTCCGCTTTTACTTCTTCACTAGAAGGCCAAATGTCTTTAAAGAATACATTGTTACCGTCTTTATCTTGACCAAGTGGCTCGTTGTATAAATCGATATCCACTGTACCAGCTAACGCATATGCTACAACTAGTGGTGGTGATGCTAAGAAGTTCGCCTTCACTAATGGATGGATACGACCTTCAAAGTTACGGTTACCTGAAAGTACAGATGCTACAGTTAAGTCATTCTCAGAAATCGCTTCCTCAATTTCTGGTAGTAGTGGACCAGAGTTACCGATACAAGTAGTACATCCGTAACCAACTAGGTTAAATCCTAATTGATCTAAATAATCAAGTAAACCAGCATCTTCAAGATAACGTGTAACAACCTTTGAGCCTGGTGCTAAAGATGTTTTTACATAAGCAGGTACCTCTAAGCCTTTTTCTACTGCTTTTTTCGCAAGTAGACCAGCACCTAGCATTACGTATGGGTTCGAAGTATTTGTACAAGATGTGATTGCAGCAATTGCAACTGCACCTGTTTTCATTGTTGTTTCTCTACCATCTGCAAGCTTAGCAGTAGCAGTTTTATCCTTTTCATTTTCATCTAAACCAAAACCATGGTTACCTGCTGGAGCAGTAAGTGCTTTGTTGAATGATTCTTTCATTTGTGATAAAGGAATCAAATCTTGCGGACGCTTAGGACCAGAAAGGTTTGGTTCAAGCTCAGAAAGATCAATTGTAATAAGCTTTGTAAATTCAGGCTCTTCTTGATCTGGTGTATAGAATAAGTTGTTTTCCTTACAGTACGTTTCAACTACTTTAATGTGCTCTTCAGAACGTCCAGTTAAACGCATATATGCTAACGCTTCATTATCAACTGGGAAGAAACCACAAGTAGCACCGTATTCAGGAGCCATGTTCGAAATAGTTGCACGGTCAGCTAAAGGCATTTCACTTAAACCAGGACCGAAGAATTCAACAAATTTACCAACTACTTTAGCTTCACGAAGTACTTGCGTTACTTTTAAAGCTAAGTCTGTTGCTGTAGCTCCATTCGGAAACTTACCTACAAGTTTCACACCGATAACTTCTGGAGCTGGGAAATAAGATGGTTGACCAAGCATTCCTGCTTCCGCTTCAATACCACCAACACCCCAACCAAGAACACCGATACCGTTGATCATCGTTGTATGAGAGTCCGTACCCACTAAAGTATCTGGATATGTGTCATATTCACCGCTTTCATTTTCGATCGCATGAACAACACTTGCTAAATATTCTAGGTTAACTTGGTGTACAATTCCTGTTGCAGGTGGAACAGCACGATAATTATCGAATGCTTTTTGAGCCCAGTTTAGGAATTGATAACGCTCCGCGTTACGTTCAAATTCTAGGTCCATATTTAATCGAAGGGCATTTGAAGAACCATATTTATCAACTTGAACGGAGTGGTCAATTACTAGGTCAACTGGAACTTCTGGATTAATACTGTCAGGGCTTCCACCCATATCAACCATAGCTTTACGAAGGGAGGCTAAATCTACTACTGCTGGTACCCCTGTAAAGTCTTGTAAAATAACTCGGGAAGGTTTAAATGGAACATCCACATTACCTTCTACATCAGCTGTGCCCCATTTTGCTAAGTTTTCAACATGCTCATTTTTAATTACACGTCCATCATGCTGGCGTAGTACAGATTCAAGAAGAACACGAATGGAATATGGTAAGCGTGATACATTACCAATTCCAGCTTCCTCCAACGCTTTCAAATCATAGTAATTATACTTTTTGCCATCAATTTCAAACTGCTTTTTCGCATTGTAAGCGTTATTAGCTGTCATTTGTATACCCCCTAAGAAAATATGTATAAGTGCTTCTCCTGTTCCCATGTCCCTACCTTTGACAGTCTTTGCGCACGTATTCATTTTAAATCAAAATGTTAGATAAGTAAAACGATTCAACTAAATTTTTCTTTTCTATACATAAAAACATTAAATATTTCCTAAATGTTTTTCAAATAATAAGATGGAAAGGAGGAGTTTCTATGTCAGAAAAGCAATCGAAATTCAAAGATCAAGTAAAACAGCCTTACGGTGAGCCAATGAAAGGCTCCAAAAAGGTAAAGAACCGCAATCATTCTAGACAGAAAAAAGGTGCCTCACACGACCTGTAATTCTTGTTCTACTTGCGTAAGAATGTGAAATAAATCGTCTATATCTTGATTGGAAAGTGTTCGAAAGTCGATGAATAATTCTTCCTTTACAAATCTACAAATAACTGGAAGCTTGCGAACACGTAAATTTCTTTCCATATCAACAGTCGTCATTTTTTTGGTGTTAAGTGTAATCCCGTATGTTTCGATTTGTTCTGTAGGCATAGTCCCCCCGCCAATCATGGACATATCTTTTTTGATACTTAAACGGATGTTCGAAAAGTCTCGACATCGCCCTAAAAATTGCATGGCTTGCATATGCAACTGTTCTTTAGGCTTTAACATATCCTTAACAGTAGGAATTGCAGGTATAGTATCTTTCACATACGCTTTTAATGTTACTTCTAGTGCAGCGAGTGACATTTTATCCACTCGAAGTACCCTTGCAAGCTGATGTTGTTTGAGCTTATCAATCAGTTCTTTTTTTCCAGCAATAATACCTGCTTGTGGGCCCCCTAAAAGCTTATCACCACTAAAAGAAATTAGGTGTGGGCCTTCCTTTAAAATTGATTTAACAACAGGTTCGTCCCCAATGTGATGGTCAGAAAAATTATATAACGCTCCGCTACCTAAATCTTCATAAAAAAGTACTCCATGCTCTTCAGCTAGTTTGGAAAGTTCCTTACGCTCTACGCTTTTTGTAAATCCAACAATTTTGAAATTACTTGTATGTACCTTTAACAGCATTGTGGTTCGATCAGAAATGGCTTTTTCATAATCATTTATGTTGGTTTTATTTGTGGTGCCGACTTCCACCAACTTTGCATCGCTTTCTTCCATTATGGAGGAAACTCGAAAGCTTCCACCAATTTCGACTAATTCTCCACGGGATACGATAACTTCCGAACCTTTCGCAAAGCATCGAAGGATAAAATACACAGCTGCGGCATTATTATTTACTACAATCGCAGCCTCGGCACCAGTTACCTCTTTAATTAAATCCTCTACAATGGCATGTCTTGAACCCCGTTTGCCGTTTTGTATGTCATATTCTAAATTACTATAACTCGTAGCAATCTCAACAACATGTTTTGCAGCCTCTTCCGACAGTCTTGCTCGCCCAAGATTTGTATGTAAAACGGTACCTGTTCCATTAATAACTCTTTTTAACGTATATTCGTTCCATGTCGTTAACGATTGTACAACGATATCAATAATATGCGTTTTTATAGAACGAGAATCCAAGCTAAGCTTTTCCTCTATAATCATTTCTCTAATCTGATTCACAACCTGTTGAATTGTTTCCGTCACTTTGTTAGTCGTTAGGTTTAACTCCTTTTGGATATCTAATATAGCAGCTTCCCTTTGGATTTCGTGCACAGGTGGAATAGATCGTAGTAGTGAATTCAAGGTCATACCTCCCTAAAACTATCAATTGTCCTCATTATAACATCAATGCTCTATTCAATTGAAAAAAGCACACCACTTAAGGGTATGCTAATTGTTAAAAGTGTTCATCCATTTTTTCAATCAATTCATCTGCATTCGGAAATCTGTCCATTTCTTTTTTCGAGAAAATCTTCTTCCCATTTACTGTTACTTCAAAAACACCACCTGAGCCTGGTGTTAGCGTCATATTGGTAATTTTATGACGATAATGGCTAAATAATTCTTCTGCGACACGCGCAGCTTTTGGTGCATAATTTCACATCATGCAGAATTCAATAGATACGTTACAAGACATTCTTTTATTGCCTCCTCCAGTTTAAATCATTTAAATTCAGTATAGAAAAAGATTCAAAATACTTCAAATTTTGTGTTTTACACCCATTTTCGTTTGTCTTCTATTCGTATCGTGATGTTTCGTTTGTCTAATCGTTCTAAAAATGGGATTAAATATTTTCTCGATATTTTCAAAATATCCTTCGCTTCTTTCAACGTAAAGGTGGCTTCTGTCTGTTGTCTTAATAAAGCAACACTTTCCTCCCATACATTTGTGTGAATCATATAGTTTTCCATTAATGGCGTAATAATTTCTTGTTCTATTAAATAATTATGAAAAGGCTCTACGAACTCCATAGGAAGCCCCTTCACATACTCTTTCCATTCTTTAACCTTTAGCTGGTCCGCCTTTAATTGATCTAAAACAGATAACATTCTTGTTTCCCATTTAGTAGGTAAATGTGGTTCAAATCCATTTATTGCAATATAATGACCTTTTTGGTTTATTTTTTTATCTCCAATCCATTGTTTGATAAGCATCTCTTGGATCGATTTATGGACCTCTATATGCTTTAATAACTCTGGTTTGTTCATACCTGTTTTCATTGGATTTTCATCATGAAATTGATTTAAAACCTGGATTATTTCATTTTGGATCTGCTCATAGTAGCTTGTTAATGTATAATAATTTGCTATTTTCTTGATTGTACCATCTATGCTCAAGCGATGAACCATTTCTTCCATTTGGTTTAAATCTATCGGTATTTTTTTCACAAGCTCTTCTTTTGTAATCCAATTGTGTCTAGAAATCAATTGTAGCACTTGCTCTTCTGGTGTTCCCTCCTTCATTTGGGTTAATTTTGTAATCGTTTCTTCTCCAAACTTATACTTTTCTCCATTTGGATTGATTACCCATCCTCCACCAATTGTTTCGACAGGAGTGGCTCGTCTCAGGATAAAGCGGTCTTCCCTTTTTATTACAATTGGTTCTTTCAATCGTATTTGACAAACGATTTCATCCATTTCCTTTTCTACTTTGTTTCGGTCAAAGAAGATGATGTGTCCATACACTTCATTAGTTCCAGTATGTAACTTTATCGGGGTACGTTGCTTAATAGGCGTTTTAAGTGGATTGATAAAACGCATCGCAACATCAATCGTCGTGGTGGTCGTAAAAAATTCTGGTTGTTTCACTAGTACATCCCCGCGTTTCACATCGTCTTTATGAACGCCCGCAAGTTGAATTGCAGTCCGTTGTCCAGCAAAACCACGATTAACCGAATGGGAGTGTACTTGAATTTGCCGCGCTTTTCCTTTTTGGTCATTTGGTAGCACTACAAGCTGGTCCTCTACGTGAACAGTACCTTCATAAATGGTGCCTCGTACAATAGTGCCAACACCTTTCATCGTAAATACTTGATCAATTGGCAAACGGAATGGAGCTAATTCATTACGATGCTTCGTATAATTTAGCTGGTCCATTATTCGTTGTTTTAATCCCTCTATTCCCACACCATCGATACTATCGACTTGAACAATAGGAGCATCGGCGAAGGTTGTTTGCTTTATAAATTCCTTGATATCATTTTCAACTAGATCTATTAGCTCTGCTTCCGCTTGCTTCACCTTTGTTATAACAATAATGGCGTTATGGATATTTAATAAGGAAAGAATATTCATATGCTCTACCGTTTGTGGCATTATCCCTTCATCAGCAGCAATAATGATCAACACAAGATCAATCCCTGCAACCCCTGCAATCATTTGTCGAATAAACTTCTCATGTCCAGGTACATCAATGATGGAAATATTGTAATTCGAATCTTTTAGCTTTAATGGGGCAAAACCTAGCTCAATCGAAATTTTCCGTTCCTTTTCTTCCTTTAGCCGATCTGTATCCACATTTGTTAGTGCTTTGGTCAACGACGTCTTTCCATGATCGATATGCCCGGCCATCCCTATTGTATAACTTCTATTATTCATTGCTTTTCACCGTCATTTTCTAAATTAGTATGTAGGTTTATTATTACGGCTCAACCATCAAAAATCAATTCTAGTGATTCGATAATTGAAATAAATAGAGGCTTTCTGTATAATTAAATTTTGTTAGATATGGGGTTGGTTACGGTGCTGGTGCCCGTCGCGGTCTTCAAAACCGTTTGAGAGGTGCGTGTCATCTCTGGTGGGTTCGATTCCCACACAGTCCCGCCAACTATTTGTTAAGTATCTTGCCTCGGCAAACCACCTGTTCTTCTCAGGGTGCTATATCATTACCAGATGAGCTACGTCGACTATTCGTTACCTATTATCTGATTACCAGTTTTTTTTGTTTTGCTCTAAATTAGATAAGCTTACTAGATTTTTTTGCATTGGAGTTGGACATATTCGATTATGTTTTTTAATTTTCAAATTAATAACTTCTATATCGCTTTCTGTTTTGGCTGCATTCAATAAAACCCTTATTTCTTTTTGTAATTCTAACCATGGCGGTAAAAAGCCAGCATCTTTTGCAATCTTTTGAAAATGTTGAAATGTATCCTTTTGCATATAATCTTTAGGAAGGGGCTTTCCTTTTCCAGGTAGCTCTTTTTCATATTCATAATTATTTTCTTTAATTATGTCGCCTATTAAGTCATTATATTTTTTATCCATACACTTCACTCTCCTCCAATTTTGTCATTTTAGATAATTTCACTTTAGACATGAAAAAATTCTTTCATAGGGGATGTGTTATGCACCGTCTTTTCATGAGATAACGAATAGCAATTTTAAAGTATTTATTGATTATGCCCACAATTGTTTTTTTACCCAATTCCCACCTTCTAAAAAATACTTTAATCTAACATGCTGTCTCTTCTCATCTGCTTGCCAAAATTCAACCTCATTAGCTCTAACCTTGTAAAGGGCCCAAGAATCAGAAACTTCAACAGGATTATCTTTCAAATTAGACAGTTGTGTTGACAATGCTTCCTCAAAGTCACTTTGTTTTTCTAAAATTGAGCTTTGTTTACCTATTAAAGTAATAGCACGTGCAACCTTTCCGCGATTCAAAAAGTCCTGCATGTTTGTTTTTTTATCCATCTTCATAGCATTACCACGTATTCTTATTTGCCGACCAATTAATGACCAATAAAAGTTTAAGGAAACATTAGAGTTAGTCTGTAATTGTTTACCTTTTTCACTAATAGTACTAGTTGCAAAGTACCAGCCTTCTTCATCCACATCTTTAAGTATAAGTACTCTCGAATCTGGATTGCCTTTTTTATCTACTGTAGATAGAGTCATTGCGTGAGGTTCATGTATATCATGATCAAATGCAAATTGAAACCATGTTAAGAATAATTCGTAGGGAGTATAAGGAGTATCTTGGACTTCAAATGTTGGAAATGGCCCTATGAGTGTTTTACTGTTTTGGATTTTATTCCTGACACTATTCATAATATTGAACAGCTCCTTATGAATTGTTATATCGGAAGCCGGTGAGTAACATATACTAGCTTATTACATCCATTCCGTTTAAGTGACGAAAATTCCAATTTATCGTTAATATTAGCATATATATCCAATAAAATTGTTATTATCCCCTAAAACTATTCGGGATAGTCATGCTCTGTATTAGAGAAGTTGGTTGAAAAGAATTGACTCTACCAAAAGAAAGATAAAAAGAAATGGATTTATTCCCAAAGCCATTTCTTTTTAATTATCGCAACAATACTTGCTAATAAGTAGATCAAGGAGATAGATAGAGTAAACATATAGGTCTTTTCCCAAATGATATATAGAAACCGAAGAAGCATATACCCTGGTATGATAATGGTAAATCCAATATAGAAAATAAGCATATATGCTTTTTCCAATAAGGAGTATTGATCATTATATAAGTCATCCGTAAGCTTAACTGCACTCCACTGCATGATAAGAATGGCAAAGGTAAAAAGATAAAATAACAAGATATAATGGATTAAAATTTGCATCAACACTTCCGACCTAGGATACATGCCGTCTGCCCCTATTTTCAAGCTACAATATATTTCGGTTAAAGTAAAAACTACAATACTAATAACTAAACCACTAAAACGAAGTATCATGTAATCCCCCACTTTACTCTTCTGATACATATGTTTATGCAAATGATTGATAATAAGGACAACCAAATACTATTTTTTGGATTTAAGTAGTTTACATAATATAATTATAGGTGACGGCGTATTTGTAATAGCTATTTTACTGAGAATATGCTATATTTTACTGGATAAGATGAAAAAATTGCGGGTGAACAATATGTCAACAGGATTCTTAATTTTTATTATTGGTTGGACATTCATATTAGTTGGATTAATGGGGATCGGCGGCTTTTTTATGTTCCGAAAGTTCCTGAAACGACTACCAAAAGAGGATGGTAAATCGATAATAGATTGGGAAGAGTACTATGTAAACAAAACAGCAAAGCTTTGGGGAGAAGATGAAAAAAGACTTTTAGAAGAATTAGTGTCCCCCGTTCCACAATTATTTCGAGACGTTGCGAAACAAAAAATTGCAAGTAAAATTGGGCAGTTAGCTTTAGAAAAAAAGAAGAAAAAAATTACACAAGATGTACTAATTGAAGGATACATATTAGCTACACCAAAAAGAGACCATAAATTTTTAATAAAAACATTACAACGTAAAGAAATTGATTTTTCCCCATATGAACATCTACTTGAAAAAGAAAAATCCCAAACTACTATGTAGTAGTTTGGGATTTTATTGTAGACACAGCACCTTCGTTTAACGCTTTTTGCAATTTGATGAATTTAAATAGCATAGCCAATCGCCAGCTGATTATCATACCAAATGCGAGCATAAAGAACATTCCACTCGTTTCTCCAAGAGTAATGACATGTCCTAAAATACTCTTCAAGATGACTCTAACCACTAATAAACCAACTAAAACAAGGATAAAGATCTTGGATGGTATTAAATAAATTTCTGTTTCTCGTATTTCAAATTTTGATGTAACAATTAGTAATATGGAAAAGAGAATTCCTACTCCTAATGCTTCCGCAACTTGCAGAAATGATATTCGAAACATTGGAAAAACATACATGAACGCACCCGTACTCATCATAATTGGTGGCAAAATAATCTTCTTAATGGAAGCAGGTTTCTTAGCAGCCTTCATTCGTACAAAAATCATAGTGACTGCCATAAACATTGCGACTACCGTACTAGCTATAACAAAGTAGTTCATACCATTTCACACTCTCTGAAGTCTATAAATTATTTTTGAATGAAACGATGAATTGTTTCAACAACTCGAGTTTCATCAAAGGGCTTAACAATAAAATCCTTTGCACCCATTTGAATCGCTTCTACTACTATCTTTTGTTGACCTACCGCTGAGCACATTACAATTTTTGCGTTTGGATCTTGCTTTAAGATTTCTCTGGTAGCATCTAGCCCATTCATTGTCGGCATCGTGATATCCATTGTTACCAGATCTGGCTTTAATTGATCATACATATCAACAGCCATCTGACCATCAGAAGCTTCACCTACAACTTCAAAACCAGCTTTTTTCAGTATATTAGACAGTGTTAACCTCATAAATTGCGCATCATCAACTACCAAAACTTTCCCCATCTCAATCTCTCCCCATCGCATATATATCAGTTATCTTCTGCAATTGACAAAATAATGGTTAATGTCACTCCAATAACGGTTAAATATACTCCTAAATCAAACAACATTGCCGTTGCTAATTCAACATCTCCAAATATTGGAATATGGAAATGGTCAAATGTATGACTTAAAAAGGGTTGATTAAAGGCAAATGAGCCAATAGCTGTTAATAAAGCAGTCATTAATCCTAACCCGATTAGTATATTATAATTGAATGGCAACACTTTACGGATAACATCAAAACCGTACGTCATATACATTAAAACAATCGCGGATGCTGTCATTAATCCACCAATAAATCCCCCACCAGGTGAATTATGTCCAGCAAAAAATAAATAAACCGAAAAGCCTAATAATATGAAGGCAATAAGGGCCGTAGTCGTTCTTAAAATTAAATCATTTGAGCGCATAGTATGTACCCCCCTTATTTTTAGCTGTACCGAAAAAAGTAACATTACTATCATAATAAATAATTTTTACTATTTTCACAAGTTTTAGGTATGATTTCTTATATTATGTTCGGTTTAGAAATTAAAAACCTTGAAACCCAAAAAAGCTAGATAAATATGCAGTAAAAACTCTCATCCAGTCAAAGAATAAGGCAACACCGACTAAAATCATTATATATCCACCAATTTTCACAAGCTTTGCACCATTACGTTTTATCCAACCTAATTTTCCTACAAAGAAGGATAAAACAAAAAATGGAATAGAGAATCCTAATGAATATGCAATCATAAGAACAACACCAGATTCCGGATTAGACGCAGCAAGTCCGATTACAGACATTAAGATAGGTCCAACGCAAGGTGTCCAGCTCATGGAAAAAGCCATACCAATAAATAATGAGCCTATATACCCTGCTGGCCTATTTTTAAAGGAAATTTTTCTCTCCTTCATTAAAAATTCAAAGTTGAATACCCCAATCATAACAAAACCAAAGAACACCATTAGTATGGCTCCAAGTTGTCTAATTAATGTTCGATATTCGATCAGAACTTCTCCTATTGCAGAAGTTGCAAATCCTAGTATGACAAAGATTGCAGAGAAACCAACAATAAAGCTTAAGGTATGAAGCAGGCTATGTCTACGTAGCATTGCATTGTCTTCTTTTAATTCATTTACACTCATTCCCGTAATATAAGATAAAAAAATAGGATAAAGCGGTAATACACAAGGGGATATAAAAGACAAAAACCCCGCTCCAAAGGATAGAAATAAATTAACTTCCTCTACCATGATGAACGCTCCTTCATGTAATAGTGATAATGAATGTGAATCTTTAATCATTGAGTTTTTTGCATCTTTTCAAAGTGGCTGTCTGTTGAAAAAACGGTAAGTACTTGTAAGAAATTGCTTCAGTTATCCTGTTACTCTATCTGTTTGCATGGGTCTTCCTAATCTACAACCGTATAATGGGAGTAACTTAACATCATTTTATCAAACTGTATTGGGAAATCCTTCTCTATAGTTCATTCATTATTGACATTTTTGTGAAGGCTCATGCCACTAACTATGTATTCGTAAAAAGAAATCCTTCTTCTGTATCTGAAGAAGGATTTCTTAATGTCAAGCAAAAACGGATCCCTTAAGTTTCTCAAAGGCTCTTCTTACTTTTTACCTGTTTGGTTATTCATTGCACGCATCATTTGTGCTATTTTTTTCTGAGATGGTTTTTGTCCCATTTGCATCATCATTGTTCTTAGCATTTGTTCATTAATAGGAGGATTTTTCTTCAAATAGTTCATCATATATTTTCTAGCAATGAAAAATCCTAATGCAATACCCGCGATTAATGCTACGATTGCAATTAATACTACCCAAATTGTACTCATAAAAACGGTTTCCTCCTTCATGTTGTCTCTCATACAGTATAGTAAAACGTTATAAATATGACAATAGCTTTTCTATTATAGCAGAATTTCTTTTCGTAGAGGAGATAGCCACCCATATTGATTATGTTCGAAATCTACTACATAAAAAGATATATCAAAACATCGTAGGTTTTCAAATAATAACCTTTCGACTTCGTGTAATGAGGATGCATAAACCGTCCATTCTCTATCTTCACATTCGATAACAATGTTTGATTGTAAGTGGTTTATTAATAGTCCCTCTTCTGTTTCATGTACAGTTAAGTTCGTGTGATAGGCAAGAAATTCTTTCATTTTTTTATACGGAATCTTTTTCGTAATAAACTCATATTGCTTACGAATTATACTATTGCTTGGCTGATTTCGTACATGTATAAAGAAATCAAACAAAAGCGTACTTTTGTGATAATAATGATGAAAAAATTCATCCTCTATAAAGTACAACGAATATTTTTGCATAGCTTGTCTCACCTCTTGGAGACTATTCTATCAGAATTTTTTTAAAAGTCTGTCGAAATTTGGATAAAAATATATTATTTTATTGACAAACTTCTTTTATAAAAGCGAATCCCCTACTCAACTTGTAGGGGATTCCTATTATTATTTATTTACTAACTCTTCTACATGTTTCACTACGTTTTCAACAGTAAAACCATATTCTTCTATTACTTTATTTCCTGGTGCTGAAGCCCCAAATGCATCAATTGAAATAATCGCTCCTTCATCACCAACATATCGATCCCAGCCTAGTGATGCTCCCATTTCAATTGCTAAACGCTTTTTAATGGTTTTCGGAATCACACTGTTTTTATACTCTTGAGGCTGCTTTTCAAAGCGATCCCATGATGGCATACTTACAACGGCACAATCTACACCTTTCTTTCTTAATTCTTGTTGTGCATTAATAGCAAGATGTACTTCGGATCCTGTAGCAAGTAGCAACACATCTGCTTCTGCTTTTTCACCTTTAGAAACCACATATGCTCCACGTTTTACCCCTTCATATGCATTTTCCTTTGTACTTTCAAGTGTTGGAAGTCCTTGTCTCGTTAACACTAATGCTGTTGGTTGGTCCTCTGACTCTAATGCAAGTTGCCAAGCAGCATTCGTTTCGTATCCATCTGCTGGACGGATTAACGAAAGATTTGGCATCGAACGGAATGAAGACAGGTGCTCAACCGGTTCATGAGTTGGTCCATCTTCTCCAACAGCAATGGAATCATGTGTAAATACAAAGATGGAAGGTATGTTCATTAATGCAGCTAAACGTACTGCAGGACGCAAGTAATCACTAAATACAAAGAATGTGCCTGCATATGCTTTAACCCCACCATGTAATACCATACCATTTAAGGCAGCTGCCATCGCAAATTCACGAACTCCAAACCAAATGTTTCGTCCGCTATAATCCGTTGCTGTTAAATCTGCAGCATCTTTAATGGTTGTTTTATTGGAACCTGCTAAATCAGCACTACCTCCTAGGAAGAAAGGTACCTTTTCTGCAATAGCATTTAAGGCTTTCCCTGAGGTTTCCCGAGTTGCAGGCTTATCTTCCCCTACTTTATATTCAGGGAAGTCCTTTTTCCATCCCTCAGGTAATTTACCTTGAATCGCAGCTTCGAACTCATTACCAAGCTCAGGATATTTTTCTTTATATTCTGCTACGACTTGATTCCACTTTTCTTCCTGACGTTTACCATTTTCTATTACTTTTTGTTTAAAATCTTCATATACATCGTTAGGTACCTGGAACTCATCATGTTCCCATTCATAGTGACCTTTTGTTAGCTTCACTTCATCTGTACCTAGTGGCGCGCCATGGGATGCTGATTTACCAGATTTATTAGGCGACCCATAACCTATAACTGTCTTTACTTCAATAAGTGTTGGCTGCTCTGTATTTTGCTTTGCCGCTTTAATTGCATCTCGAATTTCATCTAAATTATTTCCATCGTCCACTCGTATGACTTGCCAACCATAGGATGTAAAACGTTTTTCCACGTTTTCGGAGAAGGAACGATCCAAATCTCCATCTAAGGAAATGTCATTCGAATCATATAAAAGAACTAATTTACCTAGCTTTAAATGGCCTGCAAGAGATGCCGTTTCATGGGAAATGCCTTCCATTAAATCCCCATCACCACATATGCTATATGTGTAGTGATCCACCACTTTTAAATGATCTCGATTGTATTTTGCTGCTAAATGACTTTCTGCCATAGCCATCCCTACTGCCATCGCAAAGCCTTGACCAAGTGGTCCTGTAGTAGCTTCTACACCGTCTGTATGTCCATATTCCGGATGCCCAGGTGTTTTTGAACCCCATTGGCGGAAATTTTTAAGATCGTCCATAGTAACGTTATATCCAGATAAATGAAGTAAACTATATAAAAGCATGCTTCCGTGTCCTGCTGAAAGCACGAAACGATCACGGTTAAACCATTTTGAATTTTTCGGGTTATGATTCATAAATTCTGTCCATAACGTATAAGCCATTGGCGCAGCCCCCATAGGCATTCCAGGGTGACCAGAATTTGCTTTTTCAATAGCATCAATGGATAAAGTTCGTATTGTGTTTATCGATTTCATTTCTAAAGACATATCTACTTACTCCCTTCTATTCTTCCATCTTTTTTATCAATTTTTTTTAGAATGTGCAAATGATTAACATTGCTCAAATTTAATATGTACTATGTTTATCCTAAACGTAAAAAGGTTGTTAGACAAGCAAAAAAGTGACATTTTAACCATTTTATTCTTTTTGTAAAGTTGATTCTTTTATAAAGTGTATTGAAAGCTCCTAATTTATTCGTTCTACATATATAAAAAAGATAGACTCCCACCAAATGATGGAGTCTACCTTTTTTAATGATGTTTATTTCTTTCTTGTTCATCTCTTAATTTTTTTGGAGTAACGTCATTTCCAGCAGGATCTATAACGGTCATGGTTTTCAGCTGGTTTTTAAATGACTTTCTCACATTTTTTAAATATTCCTTACGTAGTTCTTGCTGTTCTTCTTTTTCTATATTAGTTAATCCTTCACTTTTGGATTTCTTTGCAAGAAAATTGATACGGTCTAACTTATCTTTGGAAATCATGGGGACGCTCCTTCTAAAATAAATAAAGCAAGTGTCAGCTTTATAGACCCTCGCTTCTTACTATTATCTATTATATAGTAACTTTATTTATCTTCCTTTTCAAGTAAGTACTCTTGGTATCGCCTATGTACGGTGGCCTTTGATACGTCGTGCCCCATTCCCTTTAAGTTTAACGCAATGTCTTTAAAGGAAAAACCAAGTTCTTTTAATCGGATCACTTCTTTTAAGGGAAACTGTTTCCGCTCTCTACCAGGTGCTTCCCTAATATTGGATAGATTTTTCTCGGGACGAAATCCATTGGAAACGGCTTTCTTCATCCCTCGTTTGATTTTAATATTATGTAATTTTCTTTGATATTCTTCCACTATGGAAACAATCTGGAGTACCATAGAATCCGACTCGGAAACTTGCATTTCACCCTGATGTGAAATGGTATAAATTTGCACTCCATATTTATTTAACTGGTGAAGTAACGCTATTTTAGCATTCCCTCTTCCTAATCTAGTTTCATCTTGTATTAATAAAATGTCTGCCCTTTTACTAGAAAAGTAATCCAATAGCTCCAATATGCCATCCCGTTCTATCTCATAACCACTAGCACGCTCGGATATTACATTAACCACTTCCAATTGATGTATCTTTGCGAGTTGAAGTAACTCTTCTTCTTGCCTCTTTAAGGAAGTAGTTTGTTCATCTTTATTCGTGCTCACTCTACAATATAGAATGGCTCTCATTCTGTATCCCCCGTTATGACTTTAATTAACTAACAACAACTGCAAAATAAATAAACGCTAGACTTAATCCGAATAATCCATAAAGCGTCAAATCCATTTTAGTTAGTTTACCAAACATATTAATTCGCCTCCATAAGAACCTTTGTTCGCTTTTTGTTGTTTTCATTATTACACGAACACTCGTTCTTGTCAACACTTTTTACGAACGAATGTTTGTATTCCTTAAATAACCATGTTATACTATATTTACTTAATAATATGTACGAGGTGAGTTGGATATGACAAAGCTATCAAAACGACAGGAAGCAATACTAGATTACATAAAAGAACAAGTAAATTTAAAAGGTTACCCGCCTTCAGTACGTGAAATTGCACAAGCAGTGGGCCTCGCATCTAGTTCCACTGTACATGGACATTTATCCAGATTAGAACAAAAAGGGTTTATTAGACGGGATCCTACTAAACCACGAGCCATCGAAGTATTACATGAAGAAGATATAAATGATTTTCCAAAGACTGAAGCATTTTATGCTCCAGTTGTTGGAAAAGTTACTGCTGGAATTCCGATTACAGCCATCGAAAACATAGAAGATTATGTTCCAGTCCCTGCTCACCTTGCTACTTCTGAAGATGATCTTTTCGTCCTGAATGTTCAAGGAGAAAGTATGATTGAAGCTGGTATTTTAGATGGGGATAAAGTAATTATTCGGAAACAGCAAACAGCTCAAAATGGAGAGATTGTTGTAGCTATGACGGAGGAAGAGGAAGCAACTGTAAAACGCTTTTTTAAAGAAAAGGATTATATCCGCTTACAACCAGAAAACGCAACAATGGAACCGATTATAGTAAGAAATGTCGTTATTTTAGGTAAAGTGATTGGATTGTATCGAGAAATCCAATAACTAGTAAGCAACTATCTAATAAAGACGGAATCGTTATATTCTTGTTATAAAAAGCCCTTACAAATTAACGTAAGGGCTTTACTATTTGGATTACGGCGCAACACAGGTGCCTGAACAGTATACATAACCTCCATATACAACATAATTGCCATCGAATTGTTTTACTGTGAGCCAGCCACTATAACCATTCCTATTATAATAATACTTAGATGCTGGTAAGCCAGATGAAACATACTGTCTTACTTCAACATATCTGCTAACAGCAAATGTTCCATATTCTCCAGAGTTTGTGCTGATTGAGGTGTTTGATGGGGCTACAGAGCTTGCAGAAGCATGAGTAAATATACCAGTTGTAATCAGTACAGCTAAAAGTAAAATACCAAGCGACTTTTTAAATACTTTTTTCATTTAACCTATTCCTCCTTTTGTTTTTATGTAGCACAACACAAAATATATCAGAATTTTATAAATTTTCAATACAATTAACATGGTTTGGTTATATATTACTATAATAATAGGAAGATAGGATTAATAAAACCGCGTGAATAAAACCAAGTTTCCAGAAAGTTACAAGTAAAATTCACAAAATTTTTCTTATAATGTTAAGGAAATTTATTGTAAAATTATTAAAGTTAGCCGCTAAGCCGACAAACAAAATGGTTTTCTAGAAATCTGCAGGTCTTATAATGGTGGAATAATTGAAAGTTCTAAATGTAAATAATAGAGGAATTATGTTGGGAGGTAGAATAATGTGGATTTAATGATAGGAATAATGTTGATTTTGTTTATGTTCCTTTTACCGTTTGTCGCTCTACTATATATACTTGGATCTATTACCGTTTATTTGCCAACTAAAATAAAAGAAAGCAAGTTTATGAGAGGTGTACTATTTATCCTTTTAGTCGTTTGTTTTATTACGTCTATAATCTTAAGTGTCAGTACAATTAAAAACTATGTTTTTGGGAGTAGACTAACACAGAAATTTACATATAATCAAGCTATTTTTGTTTCTACTTAGCCGAAAGATCCTCTACCATTATGGTAGAAATAGAATCCGTTGCAATATTCTCGTATTTATTTTTATTTACCTTTTTATAAATATGGTTGCTATTAGCAAAATGATATTCCCCGCTAATCTCATCTAAGAATAGAATATATGCACCTGATTCTATAAATACAAGTTCATCGTCTAGTAATACTAAATCACTTATAGCCTCCCCATTTTCATTTAATTGTTGAAATCCTACGGGAAAAGTAATTTTTTTCCTATCTATTGCACCTTTAGACTGCTTAAAAGTCTTATTAACAGTTACTTGTGAAAATCCTTCTAAAACTATATATGTATTAAATTCTTTATCCTCCATTAGTATCTCTGTATCAATAATTTCCATCAACCGTTCCCTTTACGATTAAATCCGAGTTTAAGGATTTAAGATTCTTTTCTCCTTGTACCTTAAGCCCTACTCCTTAAGATGATGGAGATATATGGCTTGATTGCAATATATTATAATATATCACTCCAATAATACAACGAATAAAGAGAGCTAGAGTTACTATTGGTTTTCGAATTTTCTTCATAGTCCACACCTCCCACTTAACAATTTGTTTATAGGATCGAACAATCCATTTTCATCTAACCGAAGCTCTAGAAATCACTCTATTAACATGTTAAATATCTAATGTGATCCATCATAATTTTAACAGTTTTCCATTTATTAGTAACAATATTATCGTCAACAAAAGCCCCTCCAATTTAGGAAGGGCTTTTTGTTGAAATAGGTTTATGGAATTAGCCGCAAGCGCCTGAACATGAGACGATCCCGCTATAAATTACGTAATTCCCATCGAATTCTTTTACAGTGAGCCATCCAGTGTAACCATTCTTACTGTAATAATACTTTGATGCTGGTAAGCCTGATCCAACGTACATTCTTACTTCAACATATTTACTTGAAGCAAATGTACCGTATTCTCCGGAGTTTGAACTGATTGAAGTGTTTGTTGGAGTTACAGAGCTAGCAGAAGCATGACTAAAGAGTAAACCTGTTGAGATTAATACAGCTAAAGAAACAATTCCTATTGACTTTTTCAATACCTTCTTCATGCAACAAAACCTCCTTTTCATTAATTATGCGCACAACACAAATATATCAAAATATTAATAATATTCAATAATTTATAAAGTAATTGGTAGTATATAACTATAGTTTTAGGGATAAAGAAGTAGTGATAGAATGCTGATTTACTATTGATCCGTATATATCTTTCCTAGTTTAAGCATTAGAGTCTTCTGTAAATTTTAAATAAATATATTCCACCTATAAAAAAAATAAAAAACCCTCAACACCAATAGTGTCAAGGGTTTTTGCTAGCTATTAATACATTTGCATATACTGCTCACGTTCCCACGGATGGACTTGCGTTCTAAACATATCCCATTCAATCTCTTTCGCTTCAATAAAGTGCTCAAATAAATGTTCACCCAATGCATTTACAATAACCGGGTTACTCTTTAATAATTCTAATGCATCATAAAGTGTAGCTGGTAAATCTTGAATTCCATTTTTCTCACGCTCTTCTTTATCCATAACATAAATATTACGGTCAACTGGAGCTGGTGCTGTTAGATTATTTTCAACCCCATCTAGACCTGCAGCAAGCATTACTGCCATTGCTAAATATGGATTTGCAGCTGGGTCTACAGATCTCACCTCGATACGAGTACTCATTCCACGGGATGCCGGAATACGTACTAGTGGACTTCTATTTTGGCCAGACCAAGCAACATAAGATGGAGCTTCATATCCTGGTACTAAACGTTTGTATGAGTTAACAGTTGGGTTCGTAACTGCAGTAAAGCTTGTCGCATGCTTTATCACACCTGCAATGAATTGATAAGCTGTTTTGCTTAATTTTAGTTCTCCGGCTTCATCAAAGAACGCATTAGCACCGTCTTTAAATAAAGACATATTTGCATGCATTCCAGATCCGTTTACACCAAATAGAGGTTTTGGCATAAACGTTGCATGTAATCCGTGCTTTCTAGCAATCGTTTTAACTACTAGTTTAAAGGTTTGAATATCATCACAGCTTTTTAGTGCGTCCGAGTATTTAAAGTCTATTTCATGTTGTCCAGGAGCTACCTCATGATGAGATGCTTCAATTTCAAAGCCCATCTCTTCAAGCTCAAGTACAATATCACGTCGACAATTTTCACCTAAGTCTGTAGGAGCTAAATCAAAATAGCCACCTTTATCATTTAATTCTAAACTTGGTTCTCCTCTATCATCTAACTTGAATAAGAAGAATTCTGGTTCTGGACCAATATTGAAGGCATTAAAGCCTAGTTCCTCCATCTTTTGAAGGTTACGCTTTAAGTTGTAACGTGGACACCCTTCAAAAGGAGTACCATCCGGTTTGTAAATATCACAAATAAATCGCGCTACCTTCCCTTTTTCTGATGTCCAAGGGAAAACTACAAATGTATCTAAGTCTGGATATAACTTCATATCGGATTCTTCAATTCGTACAAAACCTTGAATGGAAGATCCATCAAACATAATTTGGTTATCTAATGCTTTATCTAGCTGGCTTAATGGAATCTCAACATTTTTAATAGTTCCAAGAATATCCGTAAATTGAAGTCGAATAAACTTAACGTTTTCCTCTTGAATTTTCTTAATAACATCTTCTCTAGTATACTTTGTCCCCATGGAAAAAGCCTCCTCTATTTTTAATGGAAGAATCTTGATAACTCTCCCTGTCTTAACGATGCATTGTTTAACCTACCAGCATTGAATAATTCCTTTCGCAACATCTCACGCAATTCCTTATCCGATAAATCCTTGGTAAATGCTGGTTCATTTTCTACAACAATCTCCTCTTTCTCTGTTCCTTGTTTCATAGCAAACATTTCCTTAATACCAGCTAAGTTCACACCCTTTTCAATTAATTCTTTAATTTCAAGTAATCGGTCCACGTCATTAAAGGAAAAAAGTCTTCGATTACCTTTAGTTCTAGCTGGTTGAACTAAGTTGTTATCTTCATAATATCGTATTTGTCTAGCTGTCAAATCTGTCAACTCCATGACGATTCCCATGGAGAATAGGGGCATTGAGCGGCGGTTCATATCACTCATGATGTGACCTCCTATCTACTTCTTGTATTTTTATTATATTCCAATGTCTTTATACCTGTCAAGAGATGTTAGAAAATATAACATGAAAATTATGCATTATTTTTAT
This sequence comes from Salirhabdus sp. Marseille-P4669, assembly GCF_900240405.1. Taxonomy (GTDB): domain Bacteria; phylum Bacillota; class Bacilli; order Bacillales; family Alkalibacillaceae; genus OEQK01. The sequence goes on along the minus strand of NZ_OEQK01000005.1, from coordinate 123,743 downwards.
CCTACTCAGATTCAGTTCAAATCATCGTTAATATGTAGAGGAAATCCCTTTTCTTGTAAGGTTTTTAAAGCATTCACAACCGCTATTTTCACATGTTCATATGTTAAACCACCCTGGACGTATGCAGTGTATGGGGGTCTTATAGGGCCATCAGCGGTTAGTTCCATACTAGCACCCTGGATAAATGTACCTGCCGCCATAATAACATCATGCTCATAGCCAGGCATTGAGCTTGGATAAGGGGTCACATGCGAATTTATTGGAGAGGCTTTTTGAATCGCTTGACAAAAGGCAACCATCGATTCACTATCAGGAAAGATAACTGATTGAATTAAGTCTGTTCTCGGCTCTTTATAGGAAGGACTTGTCTTAAATCCACACGATTCAAGGAGACAGGCAGTATACAAGGCACCCTTCAACGCCTCTCCAACAACATGAGGAGCCAAAAAGAACCCTTGATACATTTCTTGTAAACTATAAAGACTCGCTCCCGTTTCCTTCCCTAACCCTGGTGCTGTCAAACGGTTCGCACAAAGCTCTATTAAATCTGCTCGTCCAACAATATACCCACCTGTTTTTGCAATTCCGCCTCCTGGATTTTTTATTAAAGAGCCAGCCATAAGATCAACACCTACATCAGTTGGCTCTTGTTTTTCGGTAAATTCTCCATAACAATTATCCACAAACACAATAATATCTGGCCTAATAGACCGGACATATTCAACCATAGCTTTGATATCGTGAATGCTAAAGGAAGGACGATTATCATACCCTTTTGAGCGTTGAATTCCGATCATTTTCGTCTTTGCTGTTATTTTTTCTTTTATCATGTCATAGTTGACAGCTCCCTCTTCGTTTAAAGGAACTGTATCATAACCAATGTGAAAATCCTTTAATGAGCCTTTACCACTTCCCCGTAAACCCACTATTTCTTCTAACGTGTCATATGGCTTTCCTGTAATATATAAAAGTTCATCTCCGGGCCGCAACACCCCAAACAAGCTTAATGTTATGGCATGGGTTCCCGAAATGATTTGTGGTCGTACTAAAGCATCCTCCGTAGAGAAAACCGCAGCATAAACACTTTCAAGCTTGTCTCTTCCAATATCATCATAACCATATCCAGTTGTTGGATTAAAATGGTAGTCACTAACTTGTTCTTTTTGAAACGCTTCTAATACTTTCCTTTGATTAAACTCTACTACTTGTCTTATTCTTTTAAAATATGGAGTTAACTTTTCTTCTATCTTATCGGTTAATTCAATTAGTTGTGCCGAATTCATTGTCTGTATTTCCCCTCACTATGTTTTGGTGATATATCGGATGTTCAGGATTAATATATCCGGTTAAAATATACTTTTCCGTATCCGAATGAAAGGTCTCCGATTCGATGATTGTATGCTTTCGCATTTCATTTAATTTTCTACCATCATCGGCAGATACTTGGACTTGATACTCTTCCCACTCTCCCTTTACTACTTCTTCTATTTTTGTTAAGAGCTGTTTTATATCATTCTCATTAAAAGCACTCATTGTAAAAAACGGGTGGGATGTAGGTGTAAACTCTTTTGTAAATTGGTCCTGTTTGTTGTACACCGTTAATATTGGTAAATGATTTGCACCTAAATCCTCTAACAAATCATAAACCGTTTTTTCATGCTGAGGAAAGTCTGGGTTTGAGCCATCCACAACATGCAAAATAAAGTCTGCTTCCGTTACTTCTTCTAAAGTGGAACGAAATGCTGCTACTAGCGTTGTAGGTAAGTCTTGGATAAACCCTACTGTATCCGATATGATAGCATGAAATCCTTTTGTTAATTGAATCTCTCTTGTTAGCGGATCTAATGTGGCAAACAACTGATTCTCTTCTAAGGACTCACTATTTGTTAGCCTGTTAAAAAGCGTTGATTTACCAGCATTCGTATAACCAACAATTGCGATTTGAAACGCCTTATTTTCTTTTCTCCGCTTTCGATATTGATTACGCTGATTTACTACCGTCTGTAAGTGTTGCTTAATCTCAGTTATCCTTCTTTGAATGTGTCTCCTATCTGTCTCAAGCTTGGTTTCCCCAGGACCTCTTGTCCCAATTCCTGCACCGAGACGTGACATTTCAATACCTTTTCCATATAATCTCGGTAGCATATATTCCATTTGTGCAAGCTCTACTTGTAATTTACCTTCTCTTGTTTTGGCACGTCCTGCAAAGATATCTAAAATTAACTGGGTACGATCAATTACCCGGGCGTTTAGCCGGTCGGTTAAATTCCTCAGCTGCCCGGGAGAAACTTCATCATTTAAAATAATTAAATCAATATCGTATTCTTCAATTTTTTTCTCAATTTCTTCAAGCTTTCCGGTACCTAAATAATAGGCAGGATGTCTACGATCTCTTTTTTGTGTCACAATATCAAAAACTTTGCCATTGGCTGTTTCGGTAAGTTGTTCTAATTCTTGCAACGACGTGTCAAATCTGTCTTCATTTTCACCTTTAATTTGACAAGCAACTAATAGTACGCGTTCTTTTTCATCCATATTCATACTCCTTGTCTATTTCTTACTATTTATGGTTTCGTATTTACAAAATCCAAGTCTTCCGCTGAAATGTATAGAAGATCACGTGCTGAGTATCGCTCTGTCGCGACTAATCGCAAGGCATGTCGTCGAATTGCATCTTCCATTACATTTCGAATATAACGTCCATTCGAGAAATTTTTACTGTTTGCGTGTTTTAGTTCCTGCAAATGTCTTCTTAATTTATCTTCAGCTGATTTTGATAACTCATATTGTTTCCTTTCCGTAATAATTTGTGCTATTTTTATTAATTCATCAACTGTATAATCAGGAAAGTCTACAATAATTGGAAACCGTGATCGCAATCCTGGGTTTAGGTATAAAAACTCATCCATTTCCTCCGGATAACCAGCTAAAATTAATACAAAATCTTGGTGCGCATCCTCCATATGCTTTACAAGCGTATCAATAGCCTCTTTTCCGAAATCTTTCTCTCCACCTCTTGCTAACGAGTATGCTTCATCAATAAAGAGTACACCACCCATCGCCTTTTTCACTAAATCTCTAGTTTTTTGGGCGGTATGACCAATATATTCTCCTACAAGGTCCGCTCGCTCCGCTTCGATAAAATGACCTTTTGAAAGCAGGTTCATTTGATGAAAAAGCTTCGCTATGTCTCTTGCAATTGATGTTTTACCAGTACCAGGGTTCCCTTTAAATAGCATATGAAGCATTTGGTTTTCGGTTTTCAGTCCAGCTTCTCTTCGTTTATGATTAATGACAACACTAGCATAGATTTCTTTTAATGTATTCTTTAATTTATTCATTCCAATATAAGCATCAAAGGCATGATTAATAAACCCAAAAGTATCGCTTTGATTATCTGTGATTCGATAATAATCTTGATGCAAATTATCAGTTTTCTGATCATGTAAAACAATATTAATTTGGCCATTTCGTTTTGTTTGCAATCCCACGGCTTTTCACCCCTTACTACGATTACTATACGTTCATTAGGGGAAAAGTGTGACATTCGCCCATAGTCCATTTTCAGGAAATTTATCGGCAACATGTAGGAACCACTTCATTTCATAACATGAAAAAACGGATGCCTCATGCATCCGTTTGTACTAGCTTATTCTTTATCAAATTGAACAGGTTTTGCAGGCGCAAAAGTAGAAATCGCATGTTTAAAAATAAGCTGTTGTTTACCATCCACTTCTAATAAAACTGTGAAATTATCGAATGACTTTACTACACCTTTTATTTGAAAGCCACTAATTAAAAATACCGTAACCTGAGTGTGATCCTTTCTAAGCTGGTTTAAAAACTGGTCTTGAATATTTACTGTTTGACCCATGGATTACTTCCTCCTCTATTTATCTATATTTCATTATTTCGGTACTTCTTTTAACATTCCTTCTAAATCCCTTAAAATTATGGAAAAAATATGTTCTATAGTAGGTACAGAAACCGGATACCAATGAACATCTAGTTTATTTCGAAAATATGTAAATTGTCGTTTGGCGTAACGTCTTGAGTTTTGTTTCAATTGTTCGATTGCATATTCCATTGATATATCGCCTTCAAAATATGGTATTAACTCTTTGTATCCTATTCCTCGCATGGATTGAGCATGTTTTAAACCTTTGTCATAAAAATACTTTACTTCCTCAACTAAGCCATCTTCCACCATTTGATCAACGCGATTATTTATTCTACGATATAATTCCTCCCGTTCCATAGTTAAACCAATAATTATCGGATTATACGGGGATTCACGACGTTGCTTTGCATGAAGCTCCGACATAGTAAGACCTGTCTTTTCATAAACTTCAAGAGCACGTATGACTCTCCGTCTATTATTTGGATGTATTTTTTGGGCTTGCTCAGGATCAACTGCCACTAGTCTTTGATAAACCTCATCGATACCATTTTGGTCGATTTCCGTTTCTATTTTTTGAACGAATGCGGGATCTCTACCTTCATCTGCAAAGTTAAATTGATAAAGGGTTGATTGTATGTATAAACCGGTACCACCAACAATAATCGGCAAGGCACCTTTGTTATGTATGTATTCAATGTACCCTTGAACCTTATCCTTAAATTCTGCCACCGAAAAAGATTCTTCCGGATTCTTTATATCAATCATATAGTGTGGAATCCCCTGCATTTCATCCTTTGTAACTTTTGCAGTTCCAATGTCAAGGCCTTTATATACTTGCATGGAATCTCCACTTATAATTTCACCATTAAAACGTTTCGCAATTTTTACACTAAGCTTTGTCTTTCCAACTGCTGTAGGACCAACAATTGCAACAACTGGTATTTTCATATAATGCATTTCCCCCATTTACTATCAAACGGAAGCGACATACTCAAATTCTAGATGGTCCTTCCATGTTAGAAGGAACTATTCTGATTAACGAACGGGTTCATCTATCTTCCTTCAAAACCAATAATTGACAACTTAAAAATTATTATACATTAAAATCGTCGTTTAGCAAAATTTAATGGTTAAATTTTATCGATTTATAGTAGGCAGTGAAATTTATTGAAAAAGGAAGCGGGTTATATCCCTGCTTCCTTTCGTTAAATAGGCTGAGGCGAGCCTTTTCTGAATCATACTGTTTAGAATGTAGTTGATGTGTTTACAGGTTTTCTTCGATCGTAAACTTACATTACTCGCTTAAATAATTTCTCTAGTTCATATTCAGAGAAGAAGATAATGATCGGTCTTCCATGAGGACATGTAAAGGGGTCCTCACACTTCCTTAAATCCTCTAGTAAACGATACATATCATCATGTGTTAAGTAATGATTTGCTTTAATCGATTTTTTACAAGACATTAATATCGCAGCATCCTCGCGCAATTTTTTAATGTCTATTTTTTGTTCCTCCAGCACTTCATCGACCATATCCCGTATAATTTCTTCCTCTTCCCCTTTTGGAAACCATTGAGGATGGGAACGAATAATGTATGTGTGTTCACCAAAAGGTTCAAAGAATAGCCCTACCTTTTTCAATTCCTCATCATATTCTTGAATCAAAATCGATTCCTGTTTCGTGAATTCAAAGGTCATTGGAACAAGCAACTCTTGTAACTCCTGCGCAACGATTCCGACTTTTTCACGATAAAATTCGTATTTTATTCGCTCTTGAGCAGCATGCTGGTCAATGAGGTACAGTCCTTTATCATTTTGCGCGACAATATACGTCCCATGAACTTGTCCAACTGGATAAAGTACTGGTACTCGTTCTTTTTCTTCTACTACTGGTGTATTTTCTCTTAATTCATCAACTTCCTCGTCAAAGGTACGATCCCCATTTTCTTCTTTACTTTTATCCTCAACTTCAATCGAATCCGAAGTCTGGTTAGGAAAGCCCTGTTTCGGTTCACCAATATTAATTAACGCATCCCAAGGGTAATCGTCCTTTACCTTAGTAGAATCCCATTTATTACTATTTTCATCAAGTGTGAAATAAGCTTGTGTCGACACTTCTTTTTGTTTCGTTGATGTCTTACTAGGCTCTGGAATTAATATTTGTGCTTTAAATGCTTGCTTAATTGTTGTTTCTACTGCATCAAATAATTCCTTTTCCTTACTAAAGCGAACCTCTAATTTCGCTGGATGTACGTTGACATCGACTAAATAAGGGTCCATTTCAATATTTAATACAACAAGTGGATATCGACCAATCGGGAGCAACGTATGATAACCTTGTATAATGCCTTTATTCAACATATGATTGCGAATATATCTTCCATTCACAATAGTAGACATGTAGTTGCGGTTCGCCCGAGTTATTTCTGGACGCGCGATAAATCCGTTAATCTCGAAGTCTAGCGTACTATGGTTTACCCGAATCATTTTTTTGGCCGTTTGCATACCATAAATCTGGCTTATTACTTGGAGGAGATCTCCTCTACCTGAAGTATAAAATAGCTGTTTGCCATTATGATAACATTCAAATCGAATATGCGGGTACGATAACGCCATACGATTTAATACATCGGTAATATGACCAAGCTCCGTATGAAGACTTTTCATATATTTTAATCGTGCTGGCGTATTAAAAAACAAGTCTGCAACCGTAATTTCCGTACCTTTTCTCGCATCACTTTTTTCATTTTCTAGTAACTTACCACCCTCGAATTGCAGTTGATTTCCAGCACTCTCACCAGTGGATGTACGCATTGTTAATCTACTTACCGCCGCAATACTAGCAAGTGCTTCACCCCGAAACCCAAGTGTCCGAACATGAAACAAATCATTTTCAGAGATAATTTTACTCGTAGCATGACGGAAAAAAGCACGCTCACAGTCGTCAGCAGACATTCCGTCACCATTATCGGTTATTTTGATTTTGGCTAGCCCTGCTTCCTCTAGCTCTACCTTAATCCATGTGCTATTGGCATCAATACTATTTTCAACTAGTTCCTTAATTACGGAAGCTGGCCGTTCTACAACTTCTCCAGCTGCAATCTTATTGGCTAACGCATCTGGCATCAACTGAATTTTTCCCACGCTCTCACCTCCGTCTCTATGAATTTAGGATTTTAACTTTTTATGAATCGCATAGAGCATATTCATCGCATCCATCGGCGTCATTTCTAGTAAGTTTAAAGCTTTTAGCTCGTTTAAAGCATACTCTTCTGCAGAGGAGCGTTTGGATGTCTTTTTGTTTACCTCTTCTTGAAAGAAGCTTAATTGTTGATCACTTGTTTCTTTCACGATCGGTTTTATTACTTTTTGTTCACCCTCAAATTGTTGCAGAATTTCATATGCCCGATCGATTAATGCCTCTGGTAAATCCGCAAGCTTTGCTACATGTATACCATAGCTTTTATCAGCTGGACCCTGCTGAATTTTATGAAGGAAAACAACTTCCCCATCATGTTCCTCTGCTTTCACATGAACATTTGTTAATTGTTTTAAGGTTGCTTCCAATGATGTTAATTCATGATAGTGTGTAGAAAATAATGTTTTGGCATGGATATGATCATGAATATATTCTACAATCGCTTGTGCTAAAGACATTCCATCGTAGGTGCTTGTACCCCGACCAATCTCATCTAATAAAATGAGACTATTGCTCGTTGCTTTCGTAATAGCATGCTTTGCTTCTAGCATCTCAACCATAAACGTACTTTGACCCGCTACTAAGTCATCTGCTGCACCAATCCTGGTAAATATTTGATCAAATACAGGAAGCTCACATGACTCACAAGGTACAAAACATCCAATTTGCCCCATAATAACCGTTAAAGCGAGCTGTCTCATATAAGTGCTTTTTCCGGCCATATTTGGACCAGTTATGAGTAAAATGTTATTGTTCTCATCCATTTTGACATCATTGGGAACAAAGGTTTCGTTCTTCATCACCTTTTCGATGACCGGATGTCTCCCACCAACAATGTCTATTTCGCGACTATTGATAAACGTTGGTTTGATATATTGATTTTGATCACTTACCTCCGCAAAGCTTTGCAAGACATCAACTTGGCTGATTTGATTCGCTAAATGCTGAAGATTTGGAATGTACTGTTTCATTTGTTCTCGAATATCTGTAAAAATCTCATATTCTAATTCAACACTTTTTTCTTGAGCTTCCAAAATAAGCGTTTCTTTTTCTTTAAGCTCTGGGGTAATGAACCGCTCCGCATTGCTCAACGTCTGCTTACGCTCATACCGACCTTCTGGAATTAAATGCAAATTGGCTTTCGTTACTTCGATATAATAACCAAATACTTTGTTATATCCGATTTTCAACGATTTAATCCCTGTTTCTTGTTTTTCCTGTTGCTCTAATTCCGCAATCCACTGTTTACCATTTTTAGAAGCAAGACGGTATTGGTCTAATGTTTGGTGAAAACCATCTTTAATAATTCCCCCCTCTTTAACGGACATAGGAGGTTCTTCATGTATGCTTTGTTCTAGTATCGCCTGAACATCTGTCAATGGATTGATAGATTCCGAAAACTTCTTCCATTCCCCATCTAGCGAATAAAGTACGTCTATAATTCTCGGAACTTGTTGTAAGGAACGTTTTAATTGCAGCATATCTCTAGCATTTACATTCCCAAAAGCAATTCTTCCGGATAGTCGTTCTAAATCATAAACCTCTTTTAATGCTTCTCGTAAAGACTCTCGTTCAAAAAATTGTTCCATCAACGCTTCCACTAAACGATGACGGGCTTCAATCGCATCCTTAGATAATAGTGGTCGATCCAGCCATTTTTTAAGCATTCTAGCTCCCATAGCTGTAACTGTACGGTCTAGTACCCATAACAAGGAGCCATGTTTTCCTTTGTTACGAATGGTTTCTGTTAACTCCAAATTCCGCTTCGAGTACATATCTAGCTTCATATATTGATTTAATTCAATATACGTAACGGGCTGAAGGTGAGTTAAGGATCGCATTTGGGTCTTTTTTAAATATTGAAATAAGCGTCCAAAGCCAATTTTTAGTTCGTTTTCGGATAACGTATTCGTTAAGTAGCGGTATTCCTCTGGCATGTCCACTTCATCTTCGTACGAAATGGTTAATTTTAATTGTTCTTTTAACACTTCAACCTGGTGTTCATCTAAAACAGTAGGAATGACAATTTCCTTTACCGGTCGATTAAATAACTCACTAACAACGGAATCCCAGCCATCATGTACTTGTGCGACACTATTTTCACCTGTTGAAAGGTCATTATATGCAATTACATAATGCTCTGTAGAAAAGGGTGTAATAGAGGCGATGTAATTGTTTTCTTCTTCATTTAACAAGTTGCCTTCCATAACGGTTCCTGGTGTAATAACTTGTATGACTTCTCTTTTCACTACACCTTTTGCTTCTTTTGGATCCTCCACTTGCTCACATATTGCAACCTTATAGCCTTTATCAATTAATTTTTTTATATAAGTCGAAGCAGAATGATATGGAACTCCACACATCGGAATTTCTCCACCATCTCTGCTCGTTAATGTAATTTCTAATTCCTTCGCAGCTGATACTGCATCCTCAAAAAACATTTCATAAAAATCACCTAACCGAAAAAACAAGTAGGCGTCTTTATAATTGTTTTTAATCGTTAAATATTGCTGAATCATAGGCGTATACTGTGCCATTCTCCTGCCCCCAATCATTTCATTATTATAACATATATAAAGGGAATCATGCTTTTGCTATACAACAGTTTTTTTGCATCGGGTACGAGAATAGTCACCTGTCCAATTACCGCTAAGTAACGCGATATTGTTCTATTTTATAGATTTTTTCTAGTAAAGAGCACGATTTTCAAACAAAAAAAGGAGTGCCAGTTGTCCGACACTCCACATACGTGTTTCCACTTAAAAAAGATACCAACTCGCTACTACTTTTTACTAGAGCTTGAGGAAGAACTTGAAATATCCGGATCTACTTCGGATAGCTCCGCTTCTAATACGTCAAAATCAAAATCGTCTTCCTCTACGAAACCGTCTGGGTCTAATTTAACAAATACTTTTGTTTCTCCAATAACCTCTACAATGAATTCTCTTTCTACGTCAACTAAAATTCGATTACCAGCTTCATTTATGCTGCATTCTAAACAATTTGGTTGTTGTGTAGCACGAGCAATTACTTCTAGGTCATCTGTTACACAGTTTTCATCTTTAACTAATAAAGGAATGGAGTCTGTATAAGTAACTTTATCTGTTACTACTTCGGTTTTCGTATTATCGTTAAAGGAATACCACACATTAATATCGTATGCTCCTGAAACTTCCACACAATCTCCTTTTTTTCTAGCTTTATATTGATGGTTAATGATCCAACAACCTAAGATGCTGGATGGACTATGATTTGGAGAAATTGTATGTGTTGCTTCCGTAAACTTTTTTCCTTTTCCAATAACCGCTTTGGTAATGATTTGTCGTACTTGTTTATCAAGGAATGACATAGAGCTTACCTCCTTCTAATTAGTTCCATGACATTTTATTCAAGGCATTCGCCCGAAGTGAATGAAACTTCGAATAAAATTCTTCTGGTGACTAGTTATCTGTCTATTAAAGTTTATGCACATTCACCTAATTGTGTGTCTTTTGAAAGAAGTTGGGCGGTTATCTAAAAGGATATTATGAGATATACAGGGAAGAGGATTATAGTCATAAAAAAAAAAGATATGGACACCTTTTACGGTCCATATCCTTTTTGTTATCCACTAGTGACAAGAAGGTTCATTTTCTCTTTGCGACTTTGTTTGTCCAGATAGAACATCTCCACCGGTTGAACGAATGATTTCATCTGTTACTTCGTTCGCAATTGTATTCGTTACTCCTTGAAGAATATCGTTAATAACTATTTGTGTATCCTTAAATTCAGCAACTACTGGAATAGCATCTAGTTCGTCTTGTAAGCGATCTAGTTCTTTTTCCACTTTTTTCAACGCCTCTGTTTTTCCATAGTGCTGGAAATTCACTGCTTGTTTTTGCAATGCTTTAATTCGAGAAATCAAACTTTGAACTTTTTCGTTCTCGTTTAATTTTTCCTCCACTTGTTTAAAACGATCAATTTCCTCAATGTTCGCTAACATATTAGCTAATTTCTTTGCTTCTTCCATAATGTCTTTACGTGTGTATTGTGCCATTTTATTTCACCTCTACCGCTTCTTCTACCATTTCACCATCTAATGTCCAAGTTTTCGCTTTAACTACTTTTACTTTAACGATTTGGCCTATAGCTGATTTAGGCGCTCTAAAGTTTACTAATTTGTTCTCCGGTGTATAACCCGCGAGGACCTCCGGATTGTTTTTACTTTCTCCTTCAACTAAAACCTCCACAACACGGCCTTCATATTTCTTAAGTGCATCATTTGAGGACTGATTTACTAACTCATTTAGTCGATGCAGACGCTTCTTCTTCACATCCATTGGTACATCATCTTTTTTCTTAGCAGCTGGTGTACCTTCACGTGGAGAGTAGATGAATGTATATGCACTTTCAAAGCCTACTTCTTCATATAAGGTCATTGTCTCTTCAAACTGTTCATCCGTCTCATTTGGGAAGCCAACAATAATATCTGTTGTTAATGCAGCATGAGGGATTGCCTTTTTAATTTTTCGTACAAGTTCTAAGTATTCTTCTCTAGTATACTTACGGTTCATTTTCTTTAATACCTCGGTACTACCAGATTGTACTGGAAGATGAATATAAGGCATTAAATTACCACCTTTTGCAAGGACTTCAATTAAGCGATCATCAAAGTCCCTCGGGTGAGATGTCGTAAAGCGAACCCGTGGAATATCGATTTTGCGGATTTCATCCATTAAATCCCCTAGTCCATATTCAATATCCTCTAGATCCTTTCCATATGCGTTAACATTTTGCCCTAATAAGGTTACTTCTTTATACCCTTGAGCAGCTAAATGTCGAACTTCTTGAATAATGTCATCTGGACGTCTAGAGCGTTCCTTACCACGTGTCATTGGAACGATACAATATGTACAGAACTTGTCACATCCATACATAATGTTCACCCAAGCTTTTGTTTTACCTTGACGGGATTTTGGAAGATTTTCAATAATATCTCCTTCTTTGGACCATACTTCCACAACCATTTCTTTACCAAACATCGCTTCTTTTAATAGATGTGGTAAGCGATGGATATTGTGAGTACCAAAGATTAAGTCAACATGCTGATGCTTTGCAAGAATCTTATTTACAACGGATTCTTCTTGTGACATACAGCCACAAACCCCGATAATAAGGCCTGGTTTTTCACGCTTTAGTGCTTTTAAATGACCAAGCTCTCCAAACACTTTATTTTCTGCATTTTCACGAATCGCACAAGTATTCAAAAGAATAACATCTGCTTCTTCCTGATCAAGTGTTGCTTCATAGCCTAGTTCGGTAAATATTCCGGACATAACCTCTGAATCATGCTCGTTCATTTGGCAGCCATACGTGCGCATTAAAAATTTTTTCCCATTACCGAAGCCCTGAAGTTCTTCTGGGATTTCAAAATCATTAAAATATTTAACTTCTTCTCTTTTACGCTTTCTCGCTTTATTTATGTTAGGTGGTTCATAAGTCGTTTGGAAATACTTAACAAAGTCTTCAGATGTTTTCTGTTTTAAACGTTCTAAGTTATCCTGATCGGATTTTACGTCCGCTGGATTTACTTGTTTAATTTGATTGTTAAGTTCTTTCCGCTGTTTTTCGTTCATTACGAATCTCCTTTCTAAAAAGCCCTATCTAACTGTATTATTATAGCAGTGTATATAGAAAAATGAAAATAGGTTTTCGAATGGTTCAAGGTTTTGTCACTATTTCCCTGTACCATACTTAGCAGAACTGCCCAATTATTAAAGAAATGATACCTGTCATTATACTAAAAACGGCAAGAGTTAGCATTCCTTTTATTCTTTTAAATGACAAAGAGCATACTGATTAATAGATAGGCTTACAAGTGATCTTTATCCTCTTTTCTGTGTATAGGACAGCCTTCCTCATCACAATGACCGACAGGTACAATGTTTCTCTTAGAAGCGATATAATCATATATTATTGTCCCGAGACCCGTGTATATGGAAATAGAGATAAAAGGAGCGAACACTTTATATTTTGGAATTCGCCTTGCAATCTGGCGGACGGTATGAATTCCAGAAAAGGATTTACCAGAAACCTCATCTCTAGCATAAATCCGATTTTCTACGTTTTGACCACCTAAGTTGTACTTTTCAAAAACTTCTCTTTCGCGGAAGGATAATAAAGTTATTCGCTTCTTAGTGTCATATTGTTCGATTTTTTCCTTTGCTTTTGTACATAATGGGCACCAACTGTCATAGAAAACAATGAATTTCTCTTTATTCTTTTTAACCATATAACCGAACCCCCTATTTCTTTTTGGAAAGAAGATTTCCTAGTTTTTAGAAGGCGCCGAAGGAACCGGAAGCACTATGAATCATTTGCCTTTCTCATAATCCAAAAAGGGTATCGAGTTATGTTCTACCTTGTGTGGTAGATTATAATGGAACATGTTAACTATATCACATACTTAAATAGTGAAGAAACCGATTTTCCTCAGTTTACCTATAAGGTTTGTATAAAAACTTGAGGGATTCATTTAATAAAAATCAAACAAAAGAAAACAGAAGAATAAAGTGAAGGGTACATAGTCCAATCGTCTAAATAGGACTCCATTTATAATACAGGAAGACAGCTTTCCAAGAAAAAAGAAAGCTAACAAACCTCAAGTCAGCTTTCTTTACCCTCTTACTAAATTGTCGATTATTCCATATTCTTCGGATATTTTGCGCTTACCCAGGAAATAGCAGCTGTTTATTGGAATTCTGCAACAATTTCGTTAAATTTAGCTTTATCCAATGTTAAATCTTCATCTTTTAACGGACTCGCTTTATAGCCTGATACTAATTCTTGATACGATTTTTGATTTTTATTTTGATAAATTAGTCCAGTTACTAAACTATTGTGCTTCATTAACGTTTTCATCGCTTCTGCTCTGTTACTAGGATCATAGTTCTCCATTTCCGATAATTTCACTAGATTTTGTTTAAACCAGTCGTATGTGTTTACTTTATTATAAGTGACGCATGGACTAAACACGTTAATTAGGGAAAACCCCTTATGGTTGATCCCTTGCTCAATAAGCGTTGTCAAATCTTTTAAATCACTAGAGAATCCCTGCGCCACAAAGGTAGCCCCTGCACTTAATGCCATCTCCATAATATTGACGGAAGACTCAATAGAACCATCTGGGGTGCTTTTTGTGACAAAACCAATTTCACTTCTTGGGGAGGTCTGGCCCTTCGTTAATCCATAAATTTGATTATCCATAATAATATACGTAATATCTATATTCCTTCTTATTGCATGAATGGTGTGCCCCATGCCGATTGCCAAACCGTCTCCATCTCCACCAGCAACAATGACATTCAAGTCCCGGTTCGCCATTTTTAAACCTTGTGCAATCGGTAGTGCTCGACCATGAATTCCATGGAAACCATATGCATTTACATAGCCAGAAATACGTCCTGAACAACCTATACCAGATACAACCGCTAGATTATCCGGTTCAATTCCAATGTTAGCGGCTGCACGTTGAATAGCAGATTGAACGGAGAAGTCACCACATCCAGGACACCAATTCGGCTTAACATTGTTGCGGAATTCTTTAAATGTTACCACTAGCGACAACCTCCTTTATGCATTCTTTATATATTTCATTTGGTAAAAATGGCGTTCCATCATATTTTAGAATTGAAGTCATCTTTTCGCTGTAGCCTACATTCATCTTTATTATATTTGCTAATTGTCCAGTAGCATTGTGCTCGACAACAATTACTTTTTTAGCACTCTCTACTAATGGCTTGATTTCATCACTCGGAAAAGGATGAATTAATCGAAGCTGCGCATGGTTTACAGATATTCCGTCTTTCTCTAAACGTTCCATCGCCTCTTCTATCGCACCCCTAGTAGATATGTACCCGATAAATAATATTTCTGGTCTTTCGTCTTTTATTGTTTTATGAACAGGATTGTAAAAATGGTTTGGTAGGTCCTTTAGTTTTCGGAGTCTTTTATCCATTTGTTGTTTTCTATTTTTGGCAGCTTCAACTGGTTTTCCTGTTTCATCATGCTCTACACCTGTTACATGATAAATACCGTTTTTTGTGCCTGGGAGAATTCGTGGTGATATACCGTCATCTGTGATTTCATAACGTTTAAAATAGTCACCTGGAGATTGTTTTGGAAGATTTGGATTTTGTTCAAGTTTGCCTCTTCTTATTTCGATTTGTTCAATTGACAATGGCTCAACGGTCTGCTTTCCAAGTGATAGCTGAAGATCCGTTAAAAAGATGACTGGACATTGGTATTCTTCAGCGATATTCAATGCTTCCACCGCATCGTAAAAGGCTTCTTCTACCGTACTGGGGGCCATTACAACTTTCGGTATTTCCCCATGGGTACCATAGATCATCGCCATTAAATCGGATTGCTCCTGCTTTGTTGGTAATCCTGTTGAAGGGCCTCCTCTTTGGGTATCGACGATTACAATTGGTGTTTCTGTCATACCAGCAAGTCCAATTGATTCCATCATCAAAGATAGACCAGGACCAGCGGAGGCTGTTATGGAACGTACACCTCCGTAGTTCGCTCCAATAGCCATTGTGGCTGCAGCCATTTCATCTTCTGTTTGAATAACCGTCCCACCAAATTTCGGTAAGTGTTTAATCATGAATTCCATAATTTCTGATGCTGGTGTTATCGGATATGCTGCCATAAAGCGGCACCCTCCGGCTAACAGTCCTAACGATAATGCATCATTTCCAATCATAAATAGACGCTTACTTCCATCGGCAGCCTCCAAATGTATTTGTTTGTCCGGAGCCATTTGATCCAGAATGGTTTTGGCACCTGCTTCAATAGCCTTCAGATTATTTTCCACTACTTTTTGACCTTTTCTTCCAAAAGTGTCTTTTACGACTTCCTCAAAATCCTCTACCTTCAAACCTAAAATGGCACTTGATGCGCCAACCGCCACCATATTCTTCATCAATGTTGTACCAAGATTTCTAGCTATCTCCGTAAACGGAACTGCAAATAAGGTTACGTTTGTTCCATTTGGGATTGTGGGGTTAAATTTTTCATCAGCTAATACAATTCCATGATCATGTAAATCATCAAAGTTGACATCAATCGTTTCTTGGTCGAATGCAACCAATATGTCTAAATCATCTTGGATTGCCCGAACGTGGGAAGTAGAAACACGTATTTTATAATTTGTATGTCCGCCTTTTATTCGGGACGAAAAATGTCGGTATCCATACAAGTAGTATCCTAAGTTGTTTAATGCAGAGGCAAAGATTTCCCCTGTACTTTCAATACCCTCTCCTTGTTGTCCACCGACCTTCCAAGAAAGCTGGCTTGTCATACTTAACACCCCCTAAATAAATTTATTAGTAACTTAAACTCCTGTCATCAAGACGAAGCATAAGTTTTTTACATACTTGAAATCTTTTGACCACCAAATGGAAGGTCAAAAGATTTATTACACCAAAAAGTTAATTTGGGAGATTGTGAAGAAAATTTTCCGATGTAATCTTTTGGACAAATTCCTTTGAAAAACGATTTTTTAGTTCATAATAAAAAGCATTATATTTTGAATAATCCTCAATTCCTTCAACAAATCCATCTGTTCCATCAAAGTCAGAGCCAAGCCCTACGGAGTTTTCACCACCCATTTTATAAATCTTTTCAATGTGTTCAAAAACATTTTTTATAGATGCAGATTTTTCGTTCGTCAAAAATTCTGGAACATATGTAACACCAATAAATGCTTTTCTCGCTATAAGCGCCTTTAATTGCTTATCATCTAAATTCCGTGGATGGTTACAAAGCTTAAACGTATTGGAGTGACTGGCAATTGGATACTTTGCTAGCTCCATTACATCCCAAAAGCCTTTATAAGAAATGTGGGATACATCTGTAAGAATTTCATATTCATTTAAGGTTTCTACTACTTGTTTTCCGAACGTGGAAAGACCAGCACCTCTCGATTCCCCAACACCATCACAAACTGCATTTGCATTATTCCAAGTTAACCCAACAGCGCGAACCCCTAAACGAAGCAACGTTTTTAATTTTGTAATGTCACTTCCAATTGGATGACAACCTTCTAACGTTAACATGGCCCCTAGTTCATTTTCTTTTAAATGTAAAATGTCCTCGCTATTTGTCACTACTCGAATATTTGGAAAAGGTTTAATAATCTTTTCGTAAAAAATATCTACCATTTTTAATGCTGTCTCAAATTGCATCGATTCCGGTACATCTTCTGGAACAAAAATTGCAAAGCATTGAACCTTCGCTATACTATCTTTCCAACTGTCGTATGTAACCCTTAATTCTGGACTATTTTTAAATTGTAGGTTTGGATTTTTCCATAATTGAAATAATACGTCACAATGTGCATCTATTATCATAAAAATGCTCCTCTCTCAAGATGTATAAGGTTACGTAACATAATTAAATAAAAACCTGCTTGCCCGTTGCAAACAGGTTTCATTAATGTATTATCTTGGCTCCACAATTAATTTAATTGCAGTCCGCTCCTCATTGTCAATCATAATATCTGTAAAAGCGGGAATGCAAATTAAGTCAACACCACTAGGCGCTACAAATCCTCGTGCAATCGCTACAGCCTTAACTGCTTGATTTAATGCACCAGCACCGATCGCCTGAATTTCGGCTGTGCCCCTCTCGCGTAAAACGTTAGCAAGGGCCCCTGCTACAGAGTTCGGATTTGATTTTGCTGAAACTTTTAATATTTCCATTACTAGTTCCTCCTCAAAATTTCTATTCTTCTCCCACAATTACTATATTCACGAAAACTTTTGATATTCCTCTTTATTATGGAAGATTTTTCTGAAAAATACAAATATTTTTAATTGATTTTGTAAGCGTTTTCTATAAATACTGTCTAGGAGATATATTTCCATAGAATAGCGCTATAAGAACTGTAATAAATATATGTAAAAAAACTAGATACTGAATCATACAGTATCTAGTTTCGTATTATGAGAAAAATGGGTGATCATCATTGATTAAAATACGTGATATATTTTTTGCTAAACCAGTAGAATCATCTAAATCAATAATCACACCAGAAAGCTGTGCCCTGCCTTCTGAAGGTACTTCAAATCGTACAGGTAAGTTTGTTAAAAATCTCTTAATAACATTTTCTTTCTGCACTCCTAAAATACCATCATAAGGACCAGTCATCCCTACATCCGAAATATAAGCTGTACCCTTTGGTAAGATTCGTTCATCGGCTGTTTGAACATGTGTATGCGTTCCTACAACACTACCTACTCTACCATCTAAATACCAACCAATCGCTTGCTTTTCACTCGTTGCTTCTGCATGAAAGTCTACAAATACAAAAGGTGTTCTTTTTTTTGCTTCTACCACTAATTCATCTAAAATGCGAAATGGATCATCTAATGGTGGTAAAAATGTCCGACCTTGTGCGTTTATTACAGCAAGCTCATGTTTACCTGCTTTAAAAAAAGTCATTCCCTTCCCTGGGGTTCCTTTAGGAAAGTTTGCCGGTCTAATCATATGTGGGGCATCATCAATAAACTCAAATATCTCCTTTTTATCCCATGCATGGTTACCTAATGTAATGACATTAGCCCCCCATTCTAAAAACTGACGATAAATCTTTTCCGTAATTCCTTTACCATGTGCAGCATTTTCTCCATTTACAATCGTTATATTTGGATTATATTTGTTTTTTAGCTTTGGTAGATTTTCCTTCAGCATGTCTCTTCCAGGTGAACCAACTACATCACCTATAAAAAGTATTTTCATCTTCGAGGTCCTCTCTATTGCATAGTTATTAGGTTTTATCCATTGATAGTGTCACATAGAACTAGGTGATTGTCAAAAGTGAATACAAAAATAAGCGATCCGTATATGGATCGCTTATTTAGCATATTCGACTGCTCTCGTTTCCCTAATGACAGTAACTTTTATATGTCCAGGATAATCTAATTCATCTTCAATCTTTTTCCGAATATCTCTTGCAAGAATAATGGATTTGTCATCATCAATTTCATCAGGCTTGACCATAATTCGGATTTCTCTACCTGCTTGTATTGCATAAGACTTTTCTACACCCTCATAAGAATCGGAAATTTCCTCTAGTTTTTCTAAGCGCTTGATGTAGTTTTCTAACGTTTCGCTTCGAGCTCCAGGACGTGCAGCAGAAAGTGCATCGGCAGCTGCTACTAATACTGAAATAATTGAAGTTGGCTCTTCATCGCCGTGGTGGGATGCAATTGCATTGATCACGACAGGATGTTCTTTATATTTCTGAGCAAGCTCCTTACCGATTTCTACATGGCTTCCTTCCACTTCATGGTCTATTGCTTTACCAATATCATGAAGTAATCCAGCTCGACGTGCTAAACGTTCATCTTCACCTAGCTCCGCTGCTAACAAGCCAGCTAAATACGCGACTTCCATTGAATGTTTTAATACATTTTGACCATAGCTTGTACGGTATTTTAGTCGACCTAGTATTTTGATTAAATCTGGATGTAATCCATGCACACCTACTTCAAAAGTAGATTGTTCACCAATTTCACGAATGTATTCATCTACCTCACGACGAGATTTTTCAACCATTTCCTCGATTCTTGCAGGATGTATACGTCCATCCTGAACAAGTTTTTCAAGTGCAAGTCGGGCAGTCTCTCTTCTTATCGGGTCAAAACCGGATAAAATAACCGCTTCAGGTGTGTCATCAATGATAAGATCAATTCCTGTAAGTGTTTCAATTGCGCGGATATTCCGTCCTTCTCTACCGATGATTCTACCCTTCATTTCATCATTTGGTAAATTTACTACAGATACAGTCGTCTCAGCTACATGGTCAGCTGCACAGCGTTGTAGGGCAAGTGATAAAATATTTTTTGCCTTTTTATCTGCCTCTTCTTTAGCACGGTTCTCAGCTTCTCTTAGTATCATGGCCGTTTCGTGTGTCACATCTTTTTCAACACGCTCTAAAATAATTTGTTTAGCTTGGTCAGATGTATAACCTGAAATGCGTTCAAGCTCAGCTTGCTGTTCCTTAACTAATTCTTCCACTTTGCTTTCCATCTCTTGAATTTGTTGTTGTTTTTCAGCAAGTGACGCTTCTTTTCTTTCTAACATGAGCTCGCGCTTATCTAGCGTTTCACTTTTTCTGTCCAAGTTTTCTTCTCTTTGTAAAAGACGAGTTTCCTGGCTTTTTACTTCCATTCGTCTTTCACGAAGTTCATTATCTGTTTCTTGACGCAGACGGTGATTTTCATCTTTAGCCTCTAATAGCGCCTCACGTTTAGCGGCTTCTGCATTTCTCCGACCTTCTTCGACAATTTGTTTTGCCAATTCTTCAGCACTCGAAATTTTGGCTTCTGCAATTGACTTGCGAATTAAATAACCAACAAACAAACCGACAATCAAGGCAAGCAAAGCGGAGATGATAAGGATGAGTAAACTGACTTCCATTTGTTCACCTCCTCTTGCTGTAATGCTCGTACTTAAATACAGTCGGCATGTACAAATTTACAATTTTCATAACATTCATTTCAAAGTTATAGTTGAAATAAAAATAAAATTATACATACTAATTTTAAGCTTGTAAAAAATTATTGTCAAGGAATTATCAGATTATGCCCATTATACTTTTAAAGGTATCTACTATATGTCGATTTTTCATTAAACATGACACATAATAGATACCTTTTTTATTAATTATACTTTTTATACATCAAGTACTTCTTGCTCTTCACTCGCTTTTCCTTCTGAATCTTTTGTACCTTCAAAATCATAGTGTTTACGCACTTCATTTTGAATGACTTCCATTACTTCCGGATTTTCACGTAAAAAGATCTTAGAATTTTCTCTTCCTTGACCTAGTTTTTCATCATTGTATGAATACCATGCCCCACTCTTTTGAACGATGTCTAGATCTGCCCCAATATCTAACAGTTCACCCTCTTTTGATATTCCTTCACCGTACATAATATCCACTTCCGCTTGCTTAAATGGAGGAGCAACCTTGTTTTTAACTACTTTGATTCTAGTTCTATTCCCTACCATATCGTTACCTTGCTTTAATGTTTCCGCTCTTCTAACTTCTAAACGAACAGAAGAATAGAACTTCAATGCGCGTCCACCAGGAGTTGTTTCAGGATTTCCAAACATAACCCCTACTTTTTCACGAATTTGGTTGATAAATACAGCAATTGTTTTTGATTTGTTAATGGCCCCAGATAATTTACGCAATGCTTGAGACATTAAACGTGCTTGTAAACCAACATGAGCATCACCCATATCGCCTTCAATTTCTGCTTTTGGAACAAGCGCAGCAACGGAGTCAATAACGATAATATCAATGGCACCACTTCGTACTAATGCCTCTGCAATCTCTAGAGCTTGTTCCCCAGTGTCTGGCTGTGATAATAGAAGTTCTTCAATATCTACTCCTAATTTACGTGCATATTGTGGATCAAGTGCATGCTCTGCATCAATAAATGCCGCTTGTCCACCTTTACGTTGTGCTTCTGCGATCGCGTGAAGCGCAACAGTTGTTTTACCTGAAGATTCAGGTCCATATATTTCAATAATACGACCTCTTGGATAACCACCTACACCTAATGCTATATCTAATGCTAGAGATCCACTCGAAACTGTAGATACATTTTGATCTGTATTCTCCCCAAGTTTCATAATAGATCCTTTACCAAATTGCTTTTCTATTTGTCTTAGCGCCATATCCAACGCTTGTTTACGTTCGCTCACACGAGTTTCCTCCCTTTTTCAATCTACTACTATCATACCTCTTTTTTATTCTTTTGCCAACAAAAAAGTAGAACATTTATTCGGTTTTTTAGCCGGCAATTTTTAGGTAAAACATCATTATTAATATAGAAAATGGCTCTTTTCCAGTATAAATATAATAGTAAAATTAATTTTTTAATAAATTATATAAAATTTCAAATCCTTTTTTGACTGCGCGATTTCGTATTGTATCACGGTTACCGTTAAATTGAAACTCATAAACTTCGGCTTCTTTATTTGCTACTTTGACACCGATAAAAACTTTTCCAACAGGCTTATCTTCACTCGCGTCTGGTCCAGCATTCCCAGTAAAACTTATTCCTACAGAAGTGTTCATTAATGCTTGGATTTGAGCTGCCATTGCTTTTGCACATTCACTACTAACTGTTCCATACTGCTCTATTATGCTTTTTGAAACTTGTAAAACATTTACTTTTGTTTCCTCTTGGTAACTGACGATAGAGCCGGCTACATGAGATGAAGCACCAGGAATCGCAATTAATTTTTCAATGAATTTCCCACCTGTTAAGCTTTCTGCTGAAGCAAGGCTCCTATTTTTTTCTTGTAACAGAGTGAGTACCCTTTGTTCAATGGTTTCTTGATCCTTACCGTAACAAAATGCTCCAACCCTCTCTACTATTTTTTCTTCTACTTTGCTTATTAGTTGGGATGCTATTTCGGTATTGTTTGCCTTTGCTGTTAGGCGTAAGGTTACTTCCCCTTCCCCTGCCAATGGAGCAATAGTTGGGTTGGTTTGGCTTCGAATAATGTCTTTTAATTTATCTTCTAAAATGGATTCACCAATTCCGATAAATTTTAACACTTTAGATTGAATAATTTGATCTAACTTATAATAGTTTACTAAGTATGGAAGAACACTCTTTGTCATTAAACTTTTCATTTCTCGTGGGACTCCAGGCAAAAATACCCAAATGGTGTCCCCCTTCTTAACAAGTATTCCTGGAGCCATTCCCACTTCGTTTAGAAATACTTCTCCACCTTGAAACACTAATGCTTGTTTGCGATTGTTTTCTGTCATGACAATGTGATTCTTCGAAAAATAATGTTGGACCTTTTCTAGTACGGTTTCATTTATAACTAATTGTTGGTTTAATACCTCTTTAGCTACGTCTCTAGTTAAATCATCATCAGTAGGACCTAGGCCACCAGTTACAATTACTAAATGAGATCGCTGTTCTGCTAATCTCATCACTGATTCCAGCCTAGAAAAATTATCCCCAACTGTATGATGGAAAAATACATTTACTCCAATTTGAGCAAGTTGTTCTGAAATCCATTGTGCGTTCGTATTTGCGATTTGGCCAAGCAGCAATTCGGAGCCAACGGAAACGATTTCAGCATTTACTTCTCTACTCATTTAGAATCCCTCATTACATGCCAATTTTTAATGAAATAATCTAGCCCTGATACAACCGTAATGATTAATGCGGCATATAATGCAATGGTGTCAAATGGGAAATCTAAATACGAAAACGGGAAGTTATGTAGTAATAATACAGAGATTGCGATAATTTGAATCCAGGTTTTTAATTTTCCCATATTACTAGCCGCTAGTACAACACCTTCACCTGCAGCGACAAGTCTTAGACCTGTTACTGCAAACTCACGACTTATAATAACAATTACGACCCATGCCGGTGCTAATCCCATCTCCACTAGTAAAATAAAGGCTGCAGACACTAATAATTTATCTGCTAACGGATCTAAAAATTTCCCTAGGTTTGTTACCAAATTATGTTTTCTTGCATAATATCCATCAATCCAGTCTGTAGTAGAAGCAATGATGAAGAGAATAGCAGCTGCTAAATGTGAAACTGGTAGGACTTCTTCTCCAATCTGTATTTCTCCCCATTCAAAAGGAATTGCTAACAAAAGAATAAAAAATGGAATAAGTAAAATTCTAGATACAGTAATTCGATTTGGTATATTCATGTTTGTACCCTCCAATAAACATTAATTGCATTTACTCATTTAAATATATCGTTTTCTTCACATAAAATAAAGAGTCATCGAGCAATACACGATGACTCTTTATGTTAAAACGATAATGGCTACCACTACTCAACCACTTTCAACGTTACTACTTGATGATAATTTTCTGCCTTCGTTTCATCAAATGGATATTCAATAGGAACACCATTAACGGTAACAGTAATATCTACAGAACGACCAATATTTAAAATAATCTCATTTTCCTCCGTTAGTTCAAACTCAGCGGGAGAATCGTCCTTCGTAAAGTTTTTACTATAAAATACATCACCATCCGCATTTTTTATATCTAGCCAACTGTTATTCTCTGTTTCTACCTTAATAACGAGCTCCTCTGGCTTCGTCACTTCAAAAACGGAAGATGGCGTGCCACTATCATCTTGATCAACTAATGTTAATTTCGTAGTTGGTTCAGGCTCTTCCTCAGGCTCCGATTGTTCTTCTGGTTCTTCTTCCACTCCTTCTTCAGGAGCTGGTTCATCCTCATTTGCATTATCTTCATTCATTTGTGCATTTCCTTCTTCTAATGCTTCTGCATTTCTCTCAAATTCTACTTCATTCGTCTCATCGACCGGACCTTCATTTTCAGGGTCCACCTCTTTTTGTAGAAAATACCATACAACAGCAATAATGCCAATAATGAGTGCGGCTGTCAGTATTTTAGGAATGACGGAGAAAATTGCAGAGTTTTTGCTCGAATTACCTGGCTTACTATGTTTTTGTACCCGCGATAATCTTTCAAAATCTTCCTCTTTGGTCGTTGGCAAATCTGCTGCAT
Organism: Salirhabdus sp. Marseille-P4669; assembly: GCF_900240405.1. Lineage (GTDB taxonomy): Bacteria > Bacillota > Bacilli > Bacillales > Alkalibacillaceae > OEQK01. Next base: position 99,054 of record NZ_OEQK01000005.1, on the reverse strand, counting down.
GTTCTTCTAATAATACATCAGGATTTAAACCAACAACTAAAGCAAATTCACGTATAAAAGCTCGCGTATAAAAACTCCCAGGTAAAATCGTAAAATTGCCCTCTTCAATTGCTTCTAAGTATCGTTTCTGTATTTTCGTCTTTTCCTGCACATCATATAATGACAGCCCACTTTGTTCTCTAGCATCTTTCAGTTTTTCTCCTAGTTCCACCCTTAACACCGTCCATCCTAAAAATCAAACATTGAAAAACCATCATCTTTTGAAAACATCGGTTTTTCCATTGCTTGATAAGTTATTTCTTCGTCTTCGTTACTACGTAATTCAATAATGTAATCAAAATCATCTAATGTATATTCTGTATGCTGCACAAATATATCCGGATGTTCTACGACTTTAATTGACGGCATACGCATTACTTCTCTTACTAATTGCCAATGCTTTTCATTTGCTCTTTTTGTTGAAACAATTCCATCTATAATAAACAAATTACTTTCATCATATTCGTCTTTTATCAATTGGCTTCTTACCGTTTGTTTTAATAGCGTACTGGAAACAAAAAGCCAGCGCTTATTCGCACAAACACTTGCAGCAACAATCGATTCCGTTTTGCCGACACGGGGCATACCGCGAATTCCAATTAGTTTATGACCTTTCTTTTTGTATAACTCAGCCATAAAGTCAACGAGTAGTCCAAGCTCATCGCGCACAAAACGAAACGTTTTTTTATCATCCACGTCGCTTTGAATATAACGTCCATGTCTGACCGCAAGTCGATCGCGGAGTTTGGGGCGACGTAATTTTGTTACTTTAATCGTTTCCATTGTGTCTAATATTGATTTCAGACGATCAATTTGTTCCTTTTCTTTACAAAGCAAAAGTAACCCACGTCTAGAATCCTCTACCCCATTAATGGTTACAATATTGATGAGTAGCATTCCTAAAAGAGAGGATATATCTCCTAATAATCCAGGGCGATTATGCTCAATTTCGTATTCAAAATACCATTCTTTCCGTTTCTCCATTTCCCCACTCTCCTAAAGGGCATACCCTAATACGATCTATAATTATAATAATAAAGGATTTTTACCTATTATTAAAGGAAATATTAGCATTAATTTCTACAAAAAACCAAAAATTATGCAAATGACAAAACCGATTAACCACAACGAAAAACAAGAGGGGAATTTCTCCCTCTTGTTTAATGCGTGTTGCCTTCATTTTGAACAAGTTTTACCATCATGCTTGCGATAGCATGTTTTTCTTCATTTGATGCTACATTCCATAAATCACGCAAGATTGCTTCTTGTTCATTACGTGGCTCCACTTTAGTCGCTAAGTAATCCCCAACTTCAAAAGCAAGATTCGAAATTGCTTGTTGTGTAAGACCTTGCCCTTCGGCATTGTGCATCTTATCTCCTAAAAAGTCCTTCCATGATTCAAAGTTATCTAATACGGACATGAACATTCCTCCTTGATATAACTATCATGAGTTAGTTTGGACTGGACGAATAAGATTATGCATAGTTGAAAACATTTTCTAATTCGGCATTACCAACCGCCATTAACACTTACAACTTGGCCATTTATATAGCTTGCTTTTGAACTGATTAGGAACGACACTAGTTCTGCAACATCTTCTGGAGCACCTGCTCTTCCTGCTGGTATACTATCCAAAAGCTCGTCACGTTCACTTCCACTTAGGTGACCATTCATTTTCGTGTTAATGAATCCTGGGCTAACCGCATTCACATTAATATTCGAAAATGCTACTTCCTTAGAAAGTGCCTTTACAAAACTATTTTGGGCACCTTTCACTGATGAATAGATTACCTCGTTACTAGCACCAACCTCTCCCCAAATCGAGCTAATAACAACAATATGCCCTTGTTGTTTTCTCACCATATTAGGAAGTATTTCTTTACTAATTTTCCATGGTGCATAGACATGCAAATAAAACATATCGTGCATCTGTTGATCGGATGTTTCCTGGAATAGACCATATAACGCTGTCCCACTAGCGTGCACGAATGCATCCACAGAAAATGCAAGTGAATCCAACAGTAATTGAATCCCAGCTTCACTAGAAAGATCCGATTGAATAATACTTAAAACAGATTCTTCTGGAAAATGCTTTGTCATTTCCCTAACTTTTGCTATATTTTGATTACAGTGGAGAATGACTTGCCACCCATCATGAAGAACGGCCTTCGTAATGGCTTCCCCAATATCACCACTCGCCCCTGTAATTAAACATATTTTCCTCTCCACATTTTCACCTTCTATTCATGATTTGGGACAATGGAAAATGTACTAATTCTCTCTTCGCTTATCCAATTAGAAACAACCTCATCAAACTCTTGTTTGGTCATATTTTGTAATGTTTCATAAACATCAAATAAGTTTAAGTTTAATTGATAATAGTCAATGAATTGATTTGCAGTAGACTCTAAGGAGTTTAGCGAACGAATTAATTCACCTAATCGTTTTCGCTTCATCGCGTCAAAACTTTCCTCAGCAATCGATTCATTTTTAATATTTAATAACATCTGCTTTAACCTATTGGACAATTTTTCTGGGTCTTTCGTATCCCCACCTACTAACGAGAAGGCAAAGTTTTGCTCTATGTGCATCTCATAGCTCAGATCCCCTTCAATAAGGCCATCGTTATAGAGCTCCTCAAAGTACTCCCCACTTTTCGAGAAAAAGTAATCCAATACCATCTGCGTTACAAGCTTTACTTTTGGTAAAGCTTCTTGATTGAGCTGCGTCGGATCACCCTTTATTCCAACTAAACATTTTGATATGGAAACTGGCATTCGAAGTTGATCTTCTTTTTTTGCTACTTCCATTGGTTCTTCCGGGAAGGATCGATTGATTTCATCCGCTTTCCGGAATGTCTTCTTAAGTTGATTTTGAACAATATGATCAAGCATTTCTTTCGGATCGAACGCACCTGTAACAAACAAAATCATGTTGGATGGATGATAAAATGTTTCGTAGCACGTATATAAATCGTCCTTCGTAATTTCTTGAATGGACTCTACTGTTCCAGCAATATCAATTTTTACCGGGTGATTTTTATACATGGATCCAATTGCACCGAAAAACAGGCGCCAATCTGGTTGATCATCGTACATTTTAATTTCTTGACCAATGATTCCTTTTTCCTTTTCTACGGTCTCCTCCGTAAAGTATGGCTCTTGAACAAAATCCAGTAGAGTTGTCATATTTTCCATCACGTTCGTAGTCGATGAAAATAGATAAGCTGTTCGAGTAAAGGAAGTATAGGCATTGGCGGATGCCCCTTGCTTCGTAAATTGCTGAAAAACATCCCCATCTTCCTTTTCAAACATTTTATGCTCTAAAAAATGTGCAATCCCATCTGGAACCGTAACAAAGTCATCTTTCCCAATTGGAGTAAATGTCTGGTCAATGGAACCATATTTCGTTGCAAAAATGCCATATGTTTTTTCCATTTCAGCCCGTGGCAACAAATAGACGTCTAATCCATTATCCAATTGTTTGTAATACAATGTTTCTTGAATTTGCTCTAAATTAATGGTCTTCACTGCTCTTCACCTTCACTTGTTAAGAAATAAATAGTATCAAGCTCCATTTTTTCCGCCAATTGAATAAGGTCTTCTTTCTTAACCTGTTCAATTGCTTCAAACATTTCATTTGGTGTAATCGATTTATTTCCAATCACTTGATGATACATAAGCTCTATGATGCCTACAGGATGATCGAACGTTTCCTTTAATTGATGAATCGTTAATCGTTTTGTTTCCTCAACCTGTTCATCTGTAAAATTACCTTGTTTCATTTCATTCCACTGTTCCATAATAATTTCTTTTGCCTTTTGGAATACAGAGGGTGCAATACCACTAAATACAAGAAGCAAGCCCTTATGACTTTCAATACGTGAAGATGCATAATAGGCTAATTGATGCTTCTCTCTAACATTCATAAACAATTTAGAATGTGGAAATCCACCAAATAAACCATTAAACACTTGCAGTACATAGTAATCATCATCACTAAAAGTGGTATTGGTGCGGAAACCAATATGTAATTTACCTTGTTGTACTTTTTCGGCTTCAATTACCTCGTTATAATCCTTGACTTCTTTATTAGCCTTCACATTTGTTGCCTCATGTTTACGATTTCTTCTAAAGTTTACATGCTTTTGAATAGATGTTTCTACTTGATTGGCATCAATATCTCCTAACACATAGATATCCATCCGATCATCGTTTAACATTGCTTGGAATGTCTCATATAAATTTTTCTCATTAATCTCATCTAAATCTTCTAAATAACCGTGAACATGCGTTTCAAAGGGTTCACCCTTACACATTTCATCGATTAATCGCATATTGGCATAACTCATTTTTTGATCTTTTATTGATTGGATTTTTTGACGTAATGTATCTTTTTCTCTCTCTACAATCTCTTTTTTAAAGGAACCATTTTCACCATTAGGCTCTAAAAGCAATTCTTTAACAAGTGATAGGACATCTGCCATAATCTGTTCATCGGTAGGGAGAAATTTCTCATTTACAAAGCTAATTTGGATAGTAATTAAATGATTTTCGCCTTTTTTAGAACAATCCATATTTAACTTTGCTCCATATAATTCGTCGAGTTTTGTACGTAATTGACGTTCGCTAGGAAAATTTTTTGTACCCTTTTGTAATACGAAAGGAAGGAGTGCTCGTTTTGTAGCTGTTTCCTTTTCGAGAGGAGCTAAAAAGCGAATTAATAATACATTCGTTTTAAATTTTTTCGTTGGAATTATGTGTAAGTAATACCCATTTTGTTCGATAATTTGTTCATTCAACTCTGACACTCGTTCTACCTCCTAAATCAAAAAGCCGCAAGTATTTACAGCTTCTAAAATAAAATAAACATCTTACCATAGCATATCATGAAACTGCTAAATTTATCCTTATAGAAGAATAGTTTTCCATAAGAAAAATTACCTTCAAGCATTGTGAAAGACTCCTAATGCCATTTTACAGAATGGAAGCATACACGAAGAAAGTCTAAATCCATATAAAAATGCTGTCCCATCATAATGAGACAGCATTGTATAAATCATCGACTACCTTTTATATATGGTTCTCCATTCGCTTTTGGCGCTTCAGCACGACCGATAAAGCCAGCAAGTGCCAGAATGGTTAACACATATGGTGCTATTAACAAGAATACTTCTGGTACATGCTCCAAGAATGGAATACTTCCACTAACAACTGTTAAACTTTGGGCAAATCCAAAGAACAAGGCAGCTCCCATTGCTCCTAGAGGATGCCATTTACCAAAGATAACGGCAGCTAATGCCATAAAACCTTGTCCAACGATGGTAGAATGTGAAAAGTTGGATACAATTGTTAAAGCAAATACGGAACCACCTAAACCACCTAATACCCCAGACAAGATTACTGCAATATAGCGCATTTTTGAAACATTAATCCCATTTGTGTCTGCAGCCATTGGATGTTCACCAACTGCTCGTAAACGTAAACCGAAAGCTGTTTTATATAGAACGTACCAAGAGATTATTGCAACAAGAATGGCAACATAAGAAGTGATATAAATCCCTTTAAAGAACATTGGTCCGATAACGGGAATGTCTGAAAGTAATGGTATATCTGTTCTAAAGAATGGCTCTGTAACCATGTCTGTTTGGCCTTTTCCATACCATTGCTTTGTTAAAAACACACCAATACCTAGAGCTAAAAAGTTAATCGCAACCCCACTAACAACTTGATCTGCACGAAATGAAACAGATGCAACAGCGTGAAGTGTCGAAAATACACCACCAATAAGACCTGCTACAAGAATCGAAATCCAAGGTGTTGCCGCGCCAAACACATCCGCGAAGGTTAAATTAAATACAATACCTACAAAGGCACCCATTACCATTAAACCTTCTAAGCCAATGTTAACAACACCAGATCTTTCACTAAATACACCGCCAAGTGCTGTAAAAATTAAAGGAGCTGAAAAGAATAACACAGTTGGAATTATTGATTGTAAAGCTTCAACCATTTATTTCCCCTCCTTTTTAAAGCGAGTCAATGCCCAGCGAATAATATAGCTGGAAGCAACAAAGAAAATAATTAATGCAATGATAATATCAACAAGTTCGGTAGGAATACCTGCCGCTGTAGGCATTTCTCTTGCCCCTTCTTTCAAGGCACCAAAAAGGAAAGCCGCTAAAATAACACCAAATGGGTTATTTGCCCCAATTAAAGCAACTGCGATTCCATCAAAACCTAGGTTTGTCCACCCAGACATGACAGATATGGTTCCATACGTTCCTAAACCTTCCATCGCACCAGCTAACCCAGCAAATCCACCAGCGATAATCATGGACAACATAATGTTTTTACTTACGTTCATACCAGCATATTTTGAAGCATGTTGGTTAAAACCTACAGACTTTAACTCATAACCAACTGTGGTTCGTTGTATGATAAACCACATTAAAATAGCAGCTAGAATTGCTACAATGAATCCGTAATGGACACGAGAGAAGTACGTAATACTCGCTAACCACTCAGAAGCTAGGGATGCAGAACCACTGATATGTTCTGTTGTTGTAGAATGATCTGTTAGTACATCACGTATAATAGCATTCACAACATGAAGAGCGATATAGTTCATCATAATCGTTACAATAACTTCATGTACTCCTAATTTAGCCTTTAAAATCCCTGGAATAAAGCCCCAAAGACCACCTGCAACCGCTGCAGCAATTAATGCTAACGGTAAATGGATATACATTGGAGCATCCACTGCTAAACCAACCCAAACCGCTGCAAGCCAACCTACAATTACTTGTCCTTCTGCACCAATATTAAACAGTCCAGAGCGAAAAGCAAATGCAATTGCTAGTCCTGTTAAAATATATGGTGTTGTACGTCTAATTGTTTCCCCAATTGTATAGGCATCACCAAAAGCACCATTCCAAAGGGCAGCATACCCTTCTATTGGACTATAACCAAATGATAACATGATAATTCCACCAGCTAGTAAGCCTAGTAAAACAGAAATAACTGGAACTAATATAGCAAACAGCTTATTATTGGATGTCATGCCTTATCACCTACCTTTGCTGCGTTACTTCCAGCCATAAGTAAACCTAATTCTTGCTCATTTGTTTCTTTTGGATCCACATTGGCTACAATTTTACCATCAAACATTACAGCAATTCGGTCACTCACATCTAGGACCTCATCTAATTCAAAGGAAACTAAAAGAATAGCCTTCCCCTTATCACGCTCTTCAATCAACTTTTTGTGAATAAACTCAATTGCACCAACATCCAATCCCCTAGTAGGCTGAGCCGCAATTAGTAGATCAGGAGAACGATCGACTTCACGAGCAATAATTGCCTTTTGCTGATTTCCTCCAGATAATGCACGTGCCTTTGTATATTCACTTGGCGTACGCACGTCAAATTCTTGAATTAGGGATCTTGCCTTATCAAAAATTTCATTATGCTTTAATACAATACCTTTTGAAAACGGCTTTTTATAATAGGTTTGTAGGACCATGTTTTCCCCAATGGAATAATCTAGAACCAATCCATATTTGTGTCGATCCTGTGGAATATGGCCTAAACCACTTTCCGTAACCTTTCTTGGTGAAAGATTACGAATTTCTTTACCTCGTAGTTTAATAGAACCAGAATCCGATTTTGTTAAACCTGTGATGGCTTCAATTAATTCAGTTTGACCATTACCATCAACACCAGCAATCCCAACAATTTCTCCTGCTCTGACATCTAATTCTAATCCTTTTACCGCTTCTACTTTTCTAGCATCTTTTACAACTAAGTTACGAATTTCAAGAACAGGTTCCTTAGGATTCGCATTTTCCTTTTCTGTCTTAAAGTTAACTTCCCGACCTACCATTAACGATGCTAATTCATTTGGATTTGTTTCGGAAACGTTAACCGTACCAATCCCTCTACCTTTACGAATAACGGTGCATCGGTCACATACTTCCATAATTTCTTTAAGCTTGTGCGTGATTAGAATAATCGATTTACCTTCTTTTATCAAAGAACGCATGATTTCAATTAACTCATGGATCTCTTGCGGGGTAAGTACCGCTGTCGGTTCATCAAAAATAAGCACATCTGCTCCACGATACAAGGTTTTTAAAATTTCAACTCTTTGCTGCATTCCTACGGATATATCACTAATCTTTGCAGTGGGATCCACTTTTAATCCATAGTTATCAGATAGTTGTTGTATCTCTTTTTCAGCTTTTTTAATATCAATTTTGCCCGTTTTTGTTTTCGGCTCACTACCTAAAATAATATTTTGTGTTACCGTAAAATTTTCTACAAGCATAAAATGCTGATGCACCATACCTATCCCAAGTTCGTTCGCCTTGTTTGGGTCGGTAATCATAACTTTTTCACCTTTTACGCGGATTTCTCCCTTTTCAGGTTGATAAAGTCCAAATAAAACGTTCATTAACGTGGATTTCCCTGCACCATTTTCCCCTAGTAAGGCATGAATTTCTCCCTTCTTTAACTGAAGGGTTATATTATCATTTGCAACGATTCCAGGAAATTCTTTTCGTATGTTAAGCATTTCTATAACGTAATCCAATTAGACTCCCCCCTTAAACCATCTCTCAAAAAAATAAATAAAATTGCATGGGATTTTTTTAAAAATCGCCAAATGAAAAGGATATATAACTATATATCCACTTCAGTTGAAGATTTTTATTAGTAGAGGAGGCCTAAGCCTCCTCTTTAATTTTTATAGTCCAGCTTCGAAAGATTTTAATTCTTCACGAGTTTGTGGAACTTGAATTTCACCATTTAGAATTTGCTCTTTGTATGCTTCTACTTCATCAATAATTTCTTGAGTTACTGCTTCTTTGTTAGTAGTTGCATAAGCAATACCATCTTCTTCTAAACCATATTCAAGAAGTTCGCCACCAGGGAATTCATCTTTCATAGCACGATTTAAAACGTCTTGTACGGCAACGTCTACACGTTTAACCATAGAAGTTAATGTAATGTTGTGGTCACCAATTTGACCTTCTTCGTGTTGGTCACGGTCTACCCCGATTACCCAAATTTGACGTTCTGGATCGTTTTGCTTAATATCTTTTGCTTCGTTAAACACACCGTTACCTGTACCACCAGCAGCATGATAAATGATATCAATTCCGTCATTGTACATGCTAGAAGCAATCATTTTACCTTTTGCAGCATCACCAAAGGATTCTGCATATTCAACAGTTACTTCGATTGATGGATCTACAGATTTAGCACCAGCAATGAAACCAGCTTCAAACTTGTTGATTAATGGAGAATCTACCCCACCAACAAATCCTAGTTTACCAGTTTCTGATTTAAGTGCTGCGATAACACCTACTAAGAAAGAACCTTGGTGCTCTTTAAACGTAATACTTGTAGCATTCGGTGCTTCAACAGTATCATCTACTAATGCAAAGTATGTGTCCGGATATTGTTCCGCAACCGTTTGAATATCTTCTTTTAGTTCAAACCCAATACCAAATACGAGATTGTAATCGTTACGAATTAAGCTAGTAAGGTTAGGCATGTAGTCTTCTTTTGCGTTAGATTGAGCATAGTCAAATCCTTCCCCTTGAGAAAGACCATTTTCTTCTCCCCATGCTTTTAAACCTTCCCATGCAGATTGGTTGAATGATTTATCATCTACTCCACCAATGTCTGTAACCATTGCCGCTTTAAAATCAGTTGTTGCTTCCTTCTCTCCATCTGCAGCTTCTTTTTTATCAGATGTACCACACGCTGCTAAGACAAGGCCTAAAACTAACATTAATGCAAACAAAATGCGTTTTTTAAGCATATTTGTCCTACCCCCATTTAATATTTTTTAAGAAAGAACGCAAAATGCCAAGGTCTTTATATCCATCTCAAAACATTTTACAAACGCTTTCAGACCCTATAAAAAAATAAGTCCACTTATTCGTTTTGAATATTTTAATTATTCTAGTTAAAAATAAAAGATAACTAGAAAACAAAACCTGACAAATTGTGAGCTTCCGCATTTTAATATACCACTTTTTCTAGCGAAATGAAATAACATTTTTTTTGAAATTGAGAAACACTTAATAAATCTAGCAAACTTTCAAAAAGTCTAATTCTTTTCGGTTTTTTGACTATTCTTACTTTGTTGTAATGGTGTTCGAAATGGGTAAAAATACAAAATCGTGTTCTGTAATACATTTTTTAAAAAAGTGATACGAAAGTGAAATTGCTAAAATAATTGAGTGATTGTTGGCTTTGTGCCCGAAACCGATGGTATGCGTATTAAACGGGAACATACAGCGTGGCTATGTGACCGAAACAATGGGGCAGTAGCATTAAACGGGAACATAGGGGTGGCTATGTGACCAAAAACAAGGGCATCAGCAAGAACCCAGAACATAGAGGTTAGCTATGTGCCCGAACCAAGAGTACCTGCATTAACCGGTCACATAAGAGTTGGCTATGAACCATATTTTACAAGAATCCCTTTGCTCAAATACGTACGCAATTAACATCTCCATACGGCACAAACATTCTTTAAAAACCAAAAATCAGTGACGGTAATACAAGGAGACCCCTGGTGTTAGCAGTTTGTTTTTTTTGTAGCGTATGCTTGCACAGCTGTATAATCATAGTCTGATTTTATATCCAATTAAAAAACCCAAACCATTCCAATCCTCTACTAGGAGGATTTAATCGTGGCTTGGGTTCCTTACGAATAACTTATAATGTTTGCTCTTCTTTCACGTTAGTAACTAAAACCTTTCTTGGTTTACTACCCTCATATGGCCCTACGATTCCACGATCTTCCATGGCATCGATTAGTCGAGCTGCTCGGGTATATCCAATACGAAATCTTCTCTGAAGCATGGATACACTTGCACTTTGCATTTCCATCACGAGTTGAACTGCTTCATCGTATAATTCATCGTCGACTTCGTCCATGACTTCATCTTGATCGTCTGGAATCATTTCTTCCTGGTACTGGGCCTTTTGCTGTTCGATACAGTGATCTACGATTCGCTCTACTTCTTCGTCTGAGAGAAATGCTCCTTGTATACGTGTTGGCTTGTTTGCTCCAACAGGTAAAAATAACATATCCCCTCTACCTAATAATTTTTCAGCACCACCAGAGTCCAGTATCGTTCTAGAGTCTGTCTGTGATGATACACTAAATGCAATTCGTGAAGGAATGTTTGCTTTGATTACTCCAGTAATAACATCAACAGAAGGACGCTGTGTAGCGATAATTAAGTGAATGCCTGCTGCACGTGCCATTTGGGCTAGGCGAGTAATGGAATCCTCTACTTCACTAGAAGCTACCATCATTAAGTCGGCTAATTCATCAATTAACACGACGATGTATGGTAATAATGGCTGCTTGTCCTCACTATCTGTGTTCATCCTTCTAACATACTCGTTGTACCCTTCGATATTACGTGTGCCAGTATCAGAAAATAAATCATAACGTCTTTCCATTTCCGATACAACCTTTTTTAAGGCGCGCGATGCTTTTTTCGGATCTGTCACTACTGGCGATAGTAAATGGGGAATCCCATTGTAAACATTTAATTCTACTTTTTTCGGATCAATCATCATCATTTTCACTTCATGAGGCTTAGCTCTCATTAAAATGCTAGTAATGATTCCATTTACACATACACTTTTACCGCTTCCTGTTGCACCTGCAATTAATAAATGGGGCATTCGGTTTAATTCCGCTGTAACAGCATCGCCGGAAATATTTCGACCTAATCCAAATAATAGCTTCGAATCTTTACTTTTGATTGTTTCATCTAGTACTTCTCGTAAAGCAACCATTGCAATTTCTTGGTTTGGAACTTCAATGCCGATTGCAGATTTACCTGGAATTGGTGCTTCAATACGTAAATCTTTCGCTGCTAATGCTAATGCTAAATCATCGTGCAAATTAACGATTTTACTAACCTTTACACCCGCACTTGGATACACTTCGTATTTAGTTACAGATGGACCAACATGTACCTTTGAAACTTTCGCTTTAACCCCAAAGCTGTCAAACGTCCGTTCCAATTTACGTACAGTTGCCTGAATTTGCGATTTCTCTTGTTGCTGCGAATTATGGACTGGCTCTGCTAGTAAATCAAGAGAAGGTAATAAATATTCTTCATTTTCAATCTCTGTTAGTGGCAATGCTTGATCTAAAACCGTTGTTTCCTTTTCCTCTTGCTCGGTTGCATTTGGATCTGTAACATTTACTGGAGGTTGTTCCGTTGCTTCTTGATCTTCAATTATGTCATCTTTTGTATAAATTCGATTGGTAAAGTCCTCAATTATAGGTTCTGAATGATCATCATCTACTATCTCTACTTCATCATCCAAGGATGCATCTTCCGAGATTGACTTTTCCCTTTTTTGTAGTTCCTTTAATGCCTTCTTTTCATCCCATTTTGCTTTCATTTTTGTCCATGCTTCCGATAGTCTGTTTTTGAATCTCTCGTAAAACTTTTTAATCATGTCGCCTAGGGAAACCTGTGTAAGGAATAAGATACCTACTAAAATCCCCATTACCGATAAAATTTTTGCCCCTGTTGGAGAAAACAAATAGAAACCAAATGCAAACAAGCAGGCCCCTATCATTCCTCCACCCAAAAAGGAAGAACTAACATCTCCACTTAAATAAAGTGTGTAATGATTCCATGTCGTTTTTAGAATGGAAGGATCTTCTGGAGATACCATAATTGGCTCATATCTTTGGACATGTGTAAATAACAAAACAGATGCAAAGATTATGTAAAATCCGATTAGCTTGGGAGTAAAAAAGTTTGGCCAGCTTCGTTTAATCATTAAGTAAATACCCAAGCCAAATAAAAATAAGGCTGGAACCGTAAACCAAAAGCCAAAAAACAATCGAGCTATTTGTTCAAGGCCTCTTGGGATAAACCCTTGTCCAATGGCACTAATCCCGCTCGAAAAAATAGCAATTGATATAAAAAGTAGGCCTAACAGTTCAAATTTAAGACCTTTTCGTAGTTTTCGTTTTCGTCTAGTTCGTTTTTTTGCCATATCATCACCTCAGAAAAAAACACGACTCACCGCTTACATTTAGCGAAAAGTCGTACATATATGTAATATTCATCGCTCGTAATTATTGAGTATTCCTGTAGGATAAAATTTTAAGCAGCCACAAAATGGCTGCTTAAAATTTTTGTCTATCTTATTATATCATAGAAACCTTCATTTTGGTATAAAATCCTAAGGTCTACTAAATCTTACAGTTTCAATCTTGAACCTGGCATATACCGTGTATCTAAGTAATCATTTGGGTTTGTAGAGATCATTTGTGTTAATTCAACTGTCCCATCATTATGATCATATACTTTCATCATTTTCCCCTCTACATTTATCCATTTATGCTTTTCGTATTCCCTTTCATCTTCGGGAAAAATATCATCCATGCTAAGCGGTGTATATAGAATCATTGAATCACCTGATTTTCTTCATTTTTACGTCTTTCTTCAATCATTTCATTTAGCTTTTGTAAGGCTTCCTTTACGCCGCCAATTTCATTGATAAGGCCATACTGAACAGCATCTGTACCGACAACGTTCGTACCAATGTCTCTTGTTAAGTTTCCTTTTTCAAACATTAATTCCTTAAATTTTTCCTCAGTAATATTGGAATGTCCTGTTACAAACTTAATAACTCTTTCTTGCATTTTATCTAAGTATTCAAAAGTTTGTGGAACTCCAATAACAAGTCCAGTTAAGCGAATAGGATGAATGGTCATGGTCGCAGTACCGACAATAAAGGAATAGTCAGTGGATACGGCAATTGGTACACCAATGGAATGACCACCACCTAACACAATGGATACAGTTGGCTTGGAAATGGATGCAATCATTTCGGATATAGCAAGCCCCGCCTCTACATCACCACCAACTGTATTTAATAACACAATCAATCCCTCTATTTTCGGGTTTTGCTCAATTGCGATAATTTGTGGTATTAAATGTTCATACTTAGTTGTTTTATTTTTAGGCGGTAATTGTACATGACCTTCTATTTGCCCAATGATTGGAAGAATATGAATGTTCGAATCCGGTGCAGATGCCACATTGGACTGACCTAATGATTGAATTTTCTCCACCAGTGAACTAGCTGGTGAGCTTTTTTCTTCCTCTTGATTTTGATTATCATCTCTTTCAGTCACACTATCAGCTCTCCTTTTCATCATAGCTTTCTTATAGTTTCACCAGCCATGGCAAAAAAATGCACCATTACAAAACCAAGTGTTCCTAAAAAAATAAAGCCGACATGGGTATGTCGACTTTACCTTTTATGCATTTAATAATGTGGATAACTTTTCTAATTCATCCTCTGTTAGGTCTACTAATGGTAAGCGAGTAGAACCTACTTCAATCCCTTTCATATTAAGGGCTGCTTTAACAGCTGTTGGGGATGGTGTCATAAATATTCCGTTCATAATCGGTACGAGTTTACGGTGAAGTTGAGCTGCCTTTTGAACTTCACCCGCTTCAAATAATTGAATCATTTCCTTCATTTCATTACCGATGATGTGAGATGCTACGGATATGATACCGTCTGCTCCAATTGCTAAGGATGGTAACGTTAAACTGTCATCACCGCAGTAGACCATAAAATCATCACTCGTACGTTCAATTACTTCTGCCATACTATCTAGATCACCTGTTGCATCCTTTAATGCAACAACATTGTCTAGCTGCGACAATTGTAAAATGGTATCTGGATCAATTCGAACAACCGTGCGTCCAGGCACATTATATAGCATTATAGGCAAATCAGTTACCTCAGCAATCGCTTTAAAATGTGCATAAATTGAACGTTGGTTTGGTTTATTGTAATACGGAGTTACAAGCATAATCCCATCTACGCCAGTATCATTTGTAAGTCTTGTTGTCGTTATCGCATGTTGTGTATCGTTGCTACCTGTTCCAGCAATCACAGGTACACGTCCATTAACAAATTTTACTACGTGTCTGAATAATTCTACTTGTTCTTCGACTTTTAAGGTTGGAGATTCCCCTGTAGTCCCAGCAACAACTAGCCCATCCGTTCCATTTTCAAGCAAATACTCAACTAACTTTTCCGTTTTCTCATAATCAATTTTTCCTTCATTGTTGAAAGGTGTTACCATAGCCGTTAAGATCTTCCCGAAAGTCAAAGCTCCTATCTCCTTTCACTTAACTCAATATTGATCCAGTTCAAAAATATCGTGTAATGCAGAGACAGCTTGTTTTAAATCTTTCTCTTTTATTAGCACCCAGATTGTTGTATGACTATCCGCAGATTGTAAAATTTTAATTCCTTTAGATGCTAGTGTATGCACTATTTTAGCTGTTACACCAGGAACTCCTGACATCCCTGCACCAACGGTTGATACTTTGGCACATTCATTTTCAATAATAGGCTCGTGACCTAATTCCTTTACTAGCTTTACCGCTTTATCAGCCTGGTGTGATTGTACCGTGTACGTTACTCCATCTTTTGAAATATTGATAAAGTCCACGGATATATTTGCATTAGCCATAGTTTGAAAAACGTCAGCTTGCACATTTTCAATTTTTTCATCTGTATCAATATGAATTTGTGTTATACCTGCTAAATGCGCGATTCCAGTAATGAGACGGTCTGTGACATCTTTACCTTTTTCATCGGTTCTTGATGCTGTAATTAACGTTCCTTTATCATCGGAATAGGTAGACCGAATTCGCATTGGTACTTCAGCTTGCATTGCTAATTCTACCGCTCTCGGGTGAATTACTTTCGCGCCTTGATATGCTAAATTACAGATTTCGTTATACGTAACAACAGAAAGAGGTCTTGCATTATCTACAATCCTCGGATCTGCTGTCATAATCCCTTCTACATCGGTAAAAATATCGATATAGGTTGCTTGCAGAGCTGCTCCTAAAGCTGCAGCAGAGGTATCGCTACCTCCTCGTCCTAATGTGGTAATATCACCATCTGCGTTTTTCCCTTGAAAACCTGCTACAACAATTACATCATGATTTTCTAATTCTTTGCGCAGACGATCTGTTTCCATTTTTTCTATCTTAGCGTTTGTAAATTCATCACTTGTTAAAAAGCCCGCTTGAGATCCTGTCAATGCTTTTGCTTTCAAACCAGCAACGTTAAGCTCATTCGAGAACACTACAGATGATATTATTTCACCACATGACATTAATAAGTCTCTCTCTTGATCCGAAACAATACTCTCTTTATCTCCAATTAAGGATAACAGTGTATCCGTTGCATAAGGGTCTCCAAGTCTTCCCATAGCTGAAACGACAACAACGACTTTATTGCCTTCATTCACTGCGTTTTGTATATGATGGATAGCATTCTTTCGTGTTTCTTTCGTTCGTACGGAAGTTCCACCGAATTTCTGTACTACAATCTTCATTTAGTCACCTCGTTAGCTTCTTCTAAAGCGTAAGCCTAAAAAAGGGATGGGTTCAATCCCATCTCCATTGCAATCCATTCGGAAGGGACTGGTTAACAGATTTTTTACGATATTTTAGCTTTCGTGGCTTACACGCTACATTTTTTTAGAATTGTTTTATTTATTTTTTAAGCCAATTGTTTTCAACTAGTCGCTCTGCAATTTGTACAGAGTTCCATGCAGCCCCTTTTAACAGGTTGTCGGATACAACCCAAAGGTGAAAACCATTTGGTCGATCAAGGTCTTTGCGGATTCTTCCCACGAATACATCTCTTTTACCTTGTGCCTTTAATGGTGTTGGATACGTTTGCGTAGCTGGGTCATCCTCAAGAACAATCCCAGGAGCATCCTTTAATAGACCTTTTATTTGGTCTACTGTAACATTTTCATCTTCTATTTCAATATATACACTTTCGGCGTGAGCTGTGAAAAACGGTAAACGAACACAAGTAGCCGCTACCTCTAATTCTGGAAGGTGCATAATTTTTTTCGTTTCGTTTATCATTTTCATCTCTTCAAATGTATAACCATTCTCTTGAAATACATCAATTTGTGGTAATGCATTAAAAGCGATTGGATAATGGTGCTTATCCCCTTTTACAGGGAGAATATTTGCTTCCATTTCCTTATCTTCTAGAAAGGCTTTCGTTTGTGTTTTTAGTTCTTCAACTGCCGCTGTTCCAGATCCAGATACTGATTGGTATGTGGAAACTATGACTCTATTTAATCCGTATGTTTTACGAATTGGTTCAAGTGCTGCAACCATTTGAATAGTAGAACAGTTTGGATTCGCAATAATTCCGTTATGCTCTTTAATATCTGCTTCATTTACTTCTGGAACTACTAAAGGTACATTCTCGTCCATACGAAATGCACTTGTGTTATCTACTACTACAGCTCCGCGTACTACCGCTTCTTTAGCTAGCTGTTTGGAAATGGAACCACCTGCTGAGAACAAAGCTATATCTACACCTGTAAAAGCTTCAGGTGTTGCTTCCTTAATTTCAATTTCTTGCCCTTTATATGAAACTTTCTTTCCTACTGAACGTTTAGATGCAAGTAAAGACAAAGTTTGAATTGGAAAATTTCGATTTTCTAACGTTTCAATCATTTTCTGCCCTACAGCCCCCGTAGCTCCAACAACTGCTACATGATATCCATCTGCTTGAAACATTATTTTTACCCCTCTCTAAATATGGAAAATTTGACAAGGCCCCGTATGATAACGGGCGCCTTTGTCATAAGATTGACGAACTACTGTAATCACTTTCTTTTGGATGGATTAATAGTTGTCATTCCTTTGTTTTTACTATTTTACCATATTCATAGCAATAAAAATACGGTTTATGCCTCATTTTCCTTGAACATTCGTTGGATTAAAACAGGCTGTAGTTGTTTAAATTCTAGCGCGTGCTCAATGGTTTCTTTTAGCTGACTCATATCTGCAACTAAGGAAGTAGGCTTCTTGAATGGGTGGTCTTGACCGAATGGGATAAAATATAAATATTTGGTCGCCATTAGCCTCATTAAATTTACACCATTTAATCCTAAAGCATCATTCGTGGAAATCCCTAAAACAACAGGTCGTTGATTACGAATGGTCGCTTTTGTTGCCATTAGTACCGGAGTATCGGTCATTGCATTAGCGAGTTTACTCATGGAATTACCTGTTAGGGGAGCGATAACCATACAATCTAGTGGGTTTTTTGGGCCTAATGGTTCTGCTTCCGGAATAGATGCAATTACTTTCTGTCCAGTCAACTCCTCGATTTTGGCAACGTGGTCGACCGCTTTCCCAAACTTTGTATCCGTAAATTGTACCGTCTTTGAAATAACTGGTACTACCTCTGCACCAGCTTCCATTAAACTATTTATTTGCGGGAACACCTCTTCATACGTACAATGGGATCCAGTGATACCGAAGCCTATTCGCTTACCTTTTAAATCCATATTATATACTCCTCTCTCCCTTTTCTTCCAATAAAATTTGTTTTATAACAGCAGCCAATATATTACCTGCTGTTTTTGGCGCTACCATACCAGGTAGGCTTGGTGCTAAAATTGCTTTTATCCCCCGTTTTTTCGCATAACGAAAGTCCGTACCTCCTGGTTTTGATGCCAAATCAATAATTAACGATTCTGTAGACATATTTTGGAGAACCTTTACATTTACAATTTGTGCAGGAATTGTATTTAACAATATATTACAATCGGATACTTCCGTGCTTAAATCATCCACGTGAAAAGGATGAAAGCCCATTTCATAAATTCGGGCTAGATCGGCTTTGTTTCGAGCACCTACTTTGACTTTTGCACCTAACGCTTTAAATGCACTTGCTAATGTCTTACCTACCCGACCAAAACCAATTACAACGACATTGGAACTATGAATCGTAAAATCTGTATATTGGATTGCCATCATAATTGCACCTTCTACAGTAGGAATAGAATTATAAATGGCTACATCGTCACGATTGAACAAAGGAATTAATTGAACATTGGCATCCTCACATAGCGAAGTTAAATAACTGTTCGTAATGCCGGAGAACACAAAACAATCCTCCTTTAGTTTGCTCGCCCATTCTTTTGTGAGCTGCGGGGAGTAATCGGAAAAGTGAGAGTCTAAATAACCCTCATGGTCCGTTCCTGCTACAGGTAGTATAAGGGCATCTAATTGATTTTGAGAAATCCGCTCCATATCTGTTTTCGTTGAACCTGGAATATCCTCGTCTAGTTCATCAAATCCGACTAGAAATAAATTAGCATCTGCGTCACATAGTTTTTTTATAATCTCAAGCTGACGAGCGTCACCGCCAATGACTCCTATTTGATAATTCGTTAACATCAAATTCACCTCTTTTTAGGTAACTTCATAAACGAAATACAACTTCAAAAATAATATGAGCCCAAATTGTTTTCGATTTATCTTATGAAGATATAACAACTATGTGCATAATTAATAGAGCTTGTGCTTGTTTATTGTTAAGTAAGAAGTAGTAGCATCTTGTTTATTCCCTTCTAATGTAAGGGAAGCAATGGCTGAATTTTTGCGGGAGCTAGAGATTACCTTGCCGTTCGATTAGATGTGGTTTCCAAACCAATAAAAAACACCTGCACGATACAGAATAAAGCTTTCCGTATCATGCAGGTGTCGTGTTGTTGTTGTTTACATATCATTTCTTGGCTTGATGATGACCATATCATCCCCAATTTTTTCAATCTCATTCCAACTGATCTTCACTTCACTTTCCCCTTTTTTTACCCCAAACCATTTGTAGCTCGGTACGATAATGGAATTTATCCGTCCCGTTTTCGAGTCAATTTCCAAATCCGTTTGGCCTAAAACACCAAGTCTTGCCCCACGCTCTACATCGATCATTTCTTTTCCACTAAGCTCTTTGAATCGCATCCTAAAAATCCCTCCTACATCATTCTATGCAAGAGGGATACAAGTTATTTTACTTCGGCGAAATTAATGCGCTAGAATACGGTTTATTAAAGATGTCTTGAATGATTTTATGGACCGAATCATGACTTACGCGATCGATTTCTTGAATAATTTCATCTAGAGATCGGTGCCGTTTTAATAATAATTCATTTTTCCCATTTCGACTCATTCGACTATTTGTGCTTTCCAAGCCTAGCATTAAATTCCCTTTTAATTGTTCCTTACTATTGTTTAATTCTTTATCTGTTAAACCTGATGAAACGAGTTCTTGGATGGTCTCCTCAACGGTTTGTTGTAATATTTCTAATTGGTCACTACCAGTTCCTCCGTAAATGGTTAACAAACCATTGTCTAAAAAGGAGCTATGGTAGGAGAATACAGAATATGCTAATCCACGAGCTTCACGTACTTCTTGAAATAGTCTTGAGCTCATACTACCACCGAGTACATTGTTTACAACAACTAAACTATAAATATCTTCATGCCCTACTTGAAGACCTTTGTATCCTAAACAAAGATGAGCCTGTTCAGTCTCTTTTCTTCTCGAGATTTGTTCTGTCAAGAAGGATGGCTCCACAATAGCATTCCTTTGTCCTTTTCTCGTAAAGGTTCCAAAATGCTCTTCCACTTTTTTAAAGAAACTTTCGTCAACGTTCCCGGCTACTGAAATAACAACATTTTCAGGTGTGTAATTTTCCTCCATGTATTGGTGGATATCGTCAGGCTTGAAGGAGTGTAGCGTTTCTTCTGTACCTAAAATCGGAAAACCTAATGGGTGACCGCCGTAACTTGCTTGTGATAGTAGATCGTGGACAATATCATCAGGTGTATCTTCATACATTTTTATTTCTTCGAGAACTACTTTTTTCTCTCTTTCCATTTCTTCTGGATCAAACTTAGAATGAAAAAACATATCCGATAATATATCTAAAGCATAATCTGCATGTGAATCTAAAACCTTAGCGTAATAGCATGTATATTCCTTTGAGGTAAAGGCATTAACTTGTCCACCTACAGCATCAAAAGCTTCCGCTATTTCTTTGGCAGTTCTATTTTTAGTACCTTTGAAAAACATATGTTCAATAAAATGTGAAATTCCATTATTTTTTTCATCTTCATTTCTAGACCCAGCTAGCACCCAAACACCTAAGGAGACTGACCTTACAGTTGGAATGTGCTCTAATACGATTGTTAAACCATTTTGACATGTGTATTTTTTCACCAATATAAATCCTCCTAGTACTTTTCCTTTTCCGATTACTTTTTATCTTTCTTCATCTAATAATTTACCAACAGTACCAATTTTATAGTTTTTATCCTTAATTTTCAAAATTAATTCATCCAGGGCATCTTTCGTTACTTCTTTCGGGTGCATTAAAATCATCGTACCAGGCTCCACTTTTGTTAATACTCGATTTAAAAGGGCTTGTTTTGTTGGGTTTTGCCAGTCAATGGTATCCACTGTCCAAAGGATTGTTTCCATCTCTAATTCATCTGCCACTTTCACTACTGAATCTGTATAGTTACCGGCAGGTGGTGCAAAATACATTGGTTTTTCATCAACGATCGATTTTAGTATATTATTTGTTTTCGTAAGTTGATTGCGAATTTCCTCATTAGATAACCTACTCATATTCGGATGATTATATCCATGACTACCAATTTCATGTCCTTCTTCTTTAATCATTTTAACCAGCTCTACATTTTTCTCAGCCCAGGCACCATCGATGAAGAATGTTGCTTTCACTTTATGCTTCTTTAACGTTTTTAACATATCAGGAATGTGTTCTTCTCCCCAAGATACGTTAATTAAAAATGTTACCATATTCTTATCGGGATGTCCTCTAAAAATTGGGGAAGCTGGTAAATCTTTCAAGGATATTTCTGGTCTTATATTGTTATAAACAATCAACTTCTCATCAAATTTATTTTTCTTTTTCATATTAAGATAGGATTTTTCAATATTTACTTGTAAACCGCTTAATCCTGGCATCTTTTTCCACACTTTATCAATTGTTGCATTTTGAGGCTTCGTTTCATATTCTTTCGCCTTTTTTACAATTTCTTGATATAGGGAATCGGATTTATCTATTTTTGTAACTTCAATATTTTTCATAACATCTATATCCACTTTTGTATATGTATTTTGTAAAAAGGTATAGCTTAAAAAGACAATTGTCGTAAATAAAAATAATTGTAGTAAATGATGCCGTTTCATAATCATTCCCCCTTCCCTTAAAAATATGAAGGGGTTGTACAACTTAGAACATTTCTCCACTTAAATTCAGCCATTAAAAAAACTAAGGTGTTTTACAAACCTTAGTCTCAATCCTTTTATGCAATTGTGAAAAAAGAAACTGGAATTCCAGCTTCTTTTCTGTTTAATTTGTTTCTTTTGCTGCTTCTTGATCTTTCATTGCATCTTTTCTTGAAAGATTTACACGTCCTTGATTGTCAATCTCTTTTACTTTAACTAATATCTCATCGCCTACAGAAACAACATCAGATGTATTTTTCACATGTTTTTCATCTAATTGGGAAATGTGTACAAGTCCTTCTTTGCCTTTAAATATTTCAACAAAGGCTCCAAACTTTTCGACACGTTTTACTTTTCCTAAGTAAATTTTTCCAACTTCTACTTCACGAACGATATCTTCAATAATTTCTTTCGCCTTTTCATTCATTTTCATATCAACGGAAGAAATAAACACACTACCATCTTGCTCAATATCAATTTTTACGCCTGTTTCTTCAATAATCTTATTAATTTGTTTTCCACTTGGACCGATTACATCACGAATTTTCTCAGGCTTAATAGACATTGTTAAGATCTTAGGAGCATGTTGGGAAAGCTCTAATCTCGGTGTGTTAATCGTTTCTAACATATGACCTAAAATATGCATTCTTCCTTTTTTCGCTTGGGTTAAAGCTTCCTCTAAAATTTCTCTAGAAAGACCTTCAATTTTAATGTCCATTTGAAGAGCTGTAACCCCTTCACTAGTTCCTGCAACTTTAAAGTCCATATCTCCAAGGAAGTCTTCCATTCCTTGAATATCTGTCAAAATCGTGTAGTCTTCACCAGATTTCACAAGCCCCATAGCAATACCAGCAACAGGTGCTTTAATTGGCACACCAGCATCCATCATTGCCATCGTACTCGCACATATACTAGCTTGAGATGTTGAACCATTTGATTCTAGCACCTCAGATACGACACGAATCGTATATGGAAATGCTTTCTCATCAGGAATAATTGGTTCTAAAGCACGTTCACCTAGTGCACCATGACCGATTTCACGACGACCAGGTCCACGGATTGGGCCTGTTTCCCCAACACTAAAGGATGGAAAATTATAATGATGCATAAATCGTTTTGATTCTTCTAAATCTAGACCATCTAAAATTTGAACATCCCCAAGGGCGCCTAGCGTACATACACTTAGTGCTTGCGTTTGTCCTCTTGTAAAAAGACCAGACCCATGAGCTCTTGGCAAAATACCTACCCTTGAAGATAACGGTCTTATTTCATCAGGTTTACGTCCATCTGGTCTTATTTTTTCTTTTGTAATAAGGCGACGAACTTCTTCCTTAACAAGCTTGTCCAATATTTCTTTTACTTGACCAATTGTTTCTTCTTCCACTTCTTGTTCCGCATATTCCGTTAACACTTCATCCTTTGCAGCAGAGATTGCTTCATCACGAGCGTGTTTCTCTTGAACTTGAATTGCTGATAACAGTTTATTAAGAGCCTTCTCTTTTACTTCTTCGCGAAGAGTTTCATCGATTTCAAATAAGGTTACTTCAAATTTCTCTTTGCCTACTTCTTGTGCAATTTCTTCTTGGAATGCTACAAGACGCTTAATTTCTTCATGCCCGAACATAATAGCTTCAAGCATTACTTCCTCAGGCACTTCATCCGCACCTGCTTCTACCATGTTTACAGCATCTTTCGTCCCTGCTACAGATAAATGAATATCACTACGTTCTAGTTGCTCTACAGTGGGATTAATGATGAATTCATTATCGATTCGACCAACAATAACACCTGCGATTGGTCCATTAAATGGAATATCGGATACAGACAATGCAATAGAAGAACCTATCATAGCAGCAATTTCTGTGGAACAGTCTTGATCCACACTCATTACAGTACTTATTACCTGTACTTCATTCCGGAATCCATCTGGGAAAAGAGGACGGATTGGGCGGTCGATTAAGCGAGAAGTTAAGATTGCTTTTTCACTAGGACGGCCTTCTCTCTTAATAAATCCTCCTGGAATTTTACCTACAGCATAAAGTCGTTCTTCATAATTCACAGTTAATGGAAAGAATCCTAAATTTTTGGCTTCTTTAGAAGCAGTAGCTGTACTTAATACAGCTGTCTCTCCGTAACGGATTAAACAGGCGCCATTAGCTTGTTTTGCTAATTCACCGATTTCAACGGTCAACGTTCTGCCTGCTAAATCTATCGAAAATGTTTTCTTTTCGGACATATATCAATTAACTCCTCTCAAACAATATTTACGTTTAGTAAATGTAAGTATTTTTAGATTTCCTCAAACAAGATAAAATATATGTATAAATCGTATAAAACCAAATATAAGTAATACGAACGAATCTATAGAAAAAGCGGGAGAATCTCCCGCTTACTACTTAACGACGTAAACCTAGTTTTTGAATTAATTCACGGTAACGAGTAACATCTTTATTACGTAAATAGTTCAATAGATTACGACGCTTACCTACCATTTTTAAAAGACCGCGACGTGAATGGTGGTCCTTTTTATGAACACGTAAATGGTCGTTCAAGTTTTGAATCTCTTCCGTTAGGACAGCGATTTGAACTTCTGGAGAACCAGTATCATTCTCGTGTGTTTTGAATTCGTTAATGATTTCATTTTTACGTTCTTTTGTGATTGCCATCCTTTTCACCTCCTATTATTGATCCCCAATCCCCTAGCTAAACGTCGGTGATTCGAGAAGCCAAGCGATGGTTTAATTACGTACGGATACTAGATTACAACTTTTCAAGCAAAAAAGCAAGAGATATTATATGATTGTAGTAGAAAAATAAGACCTAATATTTTCCTCATCCTGCCTTAATGCCTCTTTTAGTTCCTCAATTCCAGAGAATTTCTTCTCTTCACGCATGTATTCATATAATTCTAATTTTATTTCTTCATCATAAATATTTCCATTAAAGTCAAAAATATTCACTTCTACAGAAGGTTTTTTATGTTCATTTTCAAAGGTTGGATTGTAGCCAATGCTTGCCATACCATAATATTGTTTGTCTTGTATCGTCACTCTTACAGCATAAACACCAATTTGTGGAACTAAGTATTCATCCTTTACTGCAATATTTGCCGTTGGAAAACCGATTGTACGACCACGTTGATATCCAGTAATGACTTTACCTTTTACATGATAAGGTCTTCCTAATAGTCGTTGAACCTCGCCTACATTACCATTTTGAAGCTCTTTACGAATACGAGTAGATGACACTTTTTCCCCATCTTTCTCTATTTTTTCTACGGTTGTAATTGTAAATAAGCCGCGAGCATGTTCAACCATAGAATCCATATTCCCGCTCCCCCTTTTCCCGTAAGAAAAGTCAAAGCCAGCGACTACATGTTTTACATTTAGATCAATTAAAAATTGCTGGACAAACTCTTCTGGCTCTAAATTAGAAAAGGACTCCGTAAATTTGACGACATACACACAATCGATGCCTAATTTTTCTAGCTGTTCTAGTTTATCCTCAAGAGGAGTTATATATTGGACATGTTGAATCTTCTTATTTAACACAACGGAAGGATGAGGATGAAAAGTCATAACTCCACTTTGAAATCCCTTTTCATCTGCAGCATTTTTCGCTGTTAAGATTACTTCTTGATGACCTTTATGGATTCCATCGAAATATCCTATTGCAAGGGCTGTTTCTTTTATATCCGCTTTTTTCAAATTATGTGGATGCTCTATATAAATGGTTTTCATCGTTTTCACCTTCTTCTTATTTCACAACAAACATCTTAAATGGTTTCATTACATGAGGTTTTGTTGGATGTATTTGATAAAGTGCTAAGAGCTTTCCGTCACTAGTTTTCATTCGAAATGGATTGGTTTTACATTCTTCTTTTGGTAATGGAAGTACTTGACCATTCCTGATTCGTAGTTCATCCTCTTTTGACACGACAATTTGATCATACTTTGTAAGAGCTTGATCGAGATTTTTCACCATTCGTTCCACGGTTCCTTTTTCTACCGCTTCCTGTATTTCCTCAAAAGTGACAGCATCTTCCTGTTGGAATGTGCCTGATTCTATACGAACTAATTGAGACATATGCGCTGGGAATCCTAGTTCTTTTCCAATGTCTACACACAGTGTGCGAATGTACGTTCCTTTCGAACAAGCAACCCGAATCCGAAATGTGGCAGTTCCCTCCTCTAATGTCTTCACCTCAGACAGCAAAGTTATGGAGTGAATGTGTACTTTTCTTACTGGTCGCTCTACTTCTTCACCAGAACGAGCATACTCATATAATTTCTTTCCTTTTACTTTAACAGCTGAATACATAGGTGGAATTTGCTCCATTTCCCCTATGAATCCCTGCAATGCACGCTCTACTTCAGCCATCGTCAATGGCTCCGTTAGTTTCTTTACTTCTACAACTGCGCCTTCTTGGTCTTCGGTTTCAGTCGAAACACCGAGTGTCACCTCTGCCTCATACACCTTCTGGGATTCCATAATAATGCTTGAGATTTTTGTTGCTTGACCTAAGCAAATTGGCAAAACCCCTTCAACAGCAGGGTCTAAAGTTCCAGTATGTCCAACTTTTTTCATTTTCAATAGCCTTCGAATTGCATAAACACAATCGTGTGATGTCATACCCTTTGGCTTCCATAATGGAAGGATACCATCCAAGTTCATCCCTCCTATTTATCGAAAAATACATTTTAAAAGAAAGTTAAGGGTAGACACATGTGGTCTACCCTTTTTTTCATTACTGGTCTTTCGTGTCTTCGTTTAATTCCCGTAATAACGTTTCAATTTTATTACCATATTCAAGTACTTCATCCAATTCAAAAGTGATTTCTGGCGTTTTTCTAAGGCGAATTCGTCTCCCAATTTCTGACCGAATAAATCCTTTCGCCTTTGCTAAGCCAATTAGAGTATCTTTTTTCTTATCCTCATCACCTAAAACGGATATAAAGACCTTTGCTTGCTGCAGGTCTCCAGTAACTCGAACATCTGTAACTGTTACAAAACCGATTCGTGGATCTTTTAGTTTTTTTCCAATAATATCGCCAAGCTCTTTTTTCATTTGCTCAGCAACACGATTAGAACGTAATTCACTCATACTCTCACCTCACTAAGGAAAGCTTAAGCGCTCCTTACTTCTCGTATTTAACGCTTAAGCTAAACATCTGTGAATAACAAACTTCAAATTTACTTACACATCGACCTTTTAAAACCATTCGAAATGTTTATTCGCAACTTCTAGTTCTGTAAAGGAATCGAATTGCTTCAACACTTCTTGTAAAACCTTTTCGGCTTGAACCTTTGAGGACGATACGTGTGCAATCCCTAAGGTCGCTCGTTGCCAAAGGTCTTGATGGTCTAATTCAGAAATGGATATATTGAATTGCTTACTCAGGCGGTTCATTACTCTTTTTAAGACGGATCTTTTATCCTTTAATGAATGTGTATCATAAATATGACAATCCACCTCGAGATAGCCTATCATTTCCGTTCGATTTCCTCCATTACATAGGCTTCAATAACGTCGCCTTCTTTAATATCGTTATAATTTTTGATGGTTATACCACATTCATAGCCTTGAGCTACTTCTTTCACATCGTCCTTGAAACGTTTTAAGGAATCAAGTTCTCCTTCATAAATAACGACGCCATTGCGAATCAAGCGAATACCAGCATCACGGGTAACTTTACCGTCTGTAACAAAGCAGCCTGCTATTGTTCCAACTTTCGATACCTTAAAGATTTCACGAACTTCTACTTGACCAGTCACTTTTTCTTCAAATTCTGGATCAAGTAACCCTTTCATTGCACTTTCAATTTCATCAATAGCCTTGTAAATGACACGATGCAATCGAATGTCTACATTTTCTGTTTCTGCTGTTTTCTTAGCCCCTGCATCAGGTCTTACGTTAAAGCCAATGACAATTGCATTGGATGCAGACGCTAGAATAATATCTGATTCTGTAATCGCACCTACACCTGTATGAATGATTTTTACTTTTACGCCTTCTACTTCAATCTTTTGAAGAGAACCTGCCAATGCTTCTACAGATCCTTGTACATCCGCTTTAATAATAATATTTATATCTTTCATTTCACCTTGTTTGATTTGTTCAAAGAGATCATCAAGGTTTACACGAACCGTATCATTTCGTTGTTCTTCAATATGCTTCTGTTGACGAGCTTCCCCTACTTGACGAGCTTTCTTTTCATCGTCAAAGGCAATGAAACGGTCACCTGCTTGAGGAACTTCATTTAGGCCTGTAATCTCAATCGGCATCGATGGTCCTGCTTCTTTAATTCTTCTACCTAAATCGTTAACCATTGCACGTACACGACCAAAGGTTGCGCCAACTACAATTGGATCTCCAACTTTTAGCGTTCCGTTTTGTACCAATAGTGTAGCGACAGGACCTCTTCCTTTATCTAACTGTGCTTCAATAACAGTTCCAGTTGCAAGGCGATCTGGGTTTGCTTTTAGTTCTTCTACCTCAGCAACTAGGTTGATCATCTCAAGTAAATCTTCAATCCCTTCACCTTGTAAGGCGGAGATTGGAACGAAAATGGTTTCGCCACCCCAATCTTCAGGAATTAATTCGTACTCTGTTAATTCTTGCATCACACGGTCTGGGTTCGCGCCTTCTTTATCGATTTTGTTTACTGCAATAATAATTGGTACTTCTGCAGCTTTCGCATGATTAATAGCTTCTACAGTTTGTGGCATTACACCATCATCTGCAGCAACTACTAAAATCGCGATATCTGTAACTTGTGCACCTCTTGAGCGCATGCTAGTGAAAGCTGCGTGACCAGGCGTATCTAAAAACGTTATTTTCTTACCATCTTTTACAATCTGGTATGCACCAATATGCTGTGTAATACCTCCAGCTTCACCTTCCGTTACTTTGGTATTACGAATGGAATCAAGTAAAGTTGTTTTACCATGGTCAACGTGTCCCATAATTGTCACAACTGCCGGGCGTTCTACCAAAGAATCCGGATCGTCTTCAAAGTCAAAGTTTTCGATTGCAATTTCATCTACTTCCACTGTTTCTTCTACTTCAATTCCATAATCATCACAAATTAATTCAATCGTATCCTTATCAAGCTCTTGGTTAATTGTTGCCATTACTCCCAAGAACATTAATTTCTTAATGATTTCAGAAGGCTCTTTACCCAACTCACTTGCTAATTCACCTACAGTTAATCCTCCACTGAAGGTAATTTTGTTCGGTGTTTCCGTATTCTTTTGTTGTGGTTGTTGTTTGTCATTGTTGTTTGTATTCATATGCTTATTTTTCTTTTGTTTTTTCTTTTTATTATTCTTTTTTGAATCATTTGCTTGTGGTTTTGAAGTTTCTTGTTTAGGTTGTTTGTTATTTTGGCTATTTTTTCCTTGTTTAGCATCCTTGGAACCTTGCTGTTGAGCAGTTTTTTGCTCAGGCTTTTTCGGACGATCGTTCTTTTCAGTTACAGATTTTTCCTTAGGATTTGTTTCTTGCTGTTGTTTATTTCCATACTCTTTATCGAGTAGATTAATTGTTTCGCTTGTAATGGTTGACATATGGTTTGAGACCTCAATGTTTAATTCCTCTAATTTTGTAATAACATCTTTGCTTTTTAAATTTCGTTCTTTTGCGTATTCATAAATTCGCATTTTAGTCATACGTTCACCCCCGGTTATTTTGATCGAGTATCGAGGTAATTTTTTTTGCAAATCCAATATCTGTTATGCCAATAGCCACTCTTCCCGTTTTACCTATTGCATGGGATAGAATTTCTCTACTTTCGGCATAAACGTAAGGAATATTATAATAATGACATTTATCAGTTAACTTTTTCTTTGTGTTTTCAGAAATATCACTTGCTAGTAGTAAAAGTTTTATTTTTTTCTTTTGAATGTCTTTAACTATAGATTCCTCTCCAACAGTACATTTTCCAGCACGGAAGGCTAACCCGATCATGTTTAAATATGATTTATTCACCTTTAACACCTTCAACGTGTTTCAGTAAATCATCGTATACTGACTGTTCTACTTTTGTATTCAAATGGTGTGATAAGATATCCTTGGCAGCTGCTTTTTTAATTACGTCTGCATCTTTTGATACGTAAGCTCCTCTACCATTTTTCTTACCTGTAACGTCAACAAAAACTTCTCCCTCTTTATTACGAACTACACGAATTAGTTCCTTTTTAGGCTTCATTTCGTTCGTTACAACACATTTACGTAATGGTATTTTCTTTGCCATCGAAATGAACCTCCTTATTCAGGTATTTCGTCCAAATCAGAATAAGAATCATCCAAATCTAGGTTGTTTTCTTCAATGGTTCCATCGGCAATTGCATCTGATTCGCTCTTAATGTCTATTTTCCAACCAGTTAATTTAGCAGCCAATCTTGCGTTTTG
The DNA here is from genome assembly GCF_900240405.1 of Salirhabdus sp. Marseille-P4669. Lineage (GTDB taxonomy): Bacteria > Bacillota > Bacilli > Bacillales > Alkalibacillaceae > OEQK01. The sequence continues at coordinate 68,421 of NZ_OEQK01000005.1, read as the reverse complement.
ACCTTTCTTACCGATTGCAAGGGACAATTGATAGTCTGGAACTACTACAGTAGTAGCTTTTTCTTCCTCGTCCACAAGTACAGTGATTACTTTTGCCGGACTTAGTGCATTCGAAATATACACGACTGGATCTTCAGACCATTCCACGATATCAATTTTTTCGCCATTCAGTTCATTGACAATTGCTTGTACTCTCTGCCCACGCTGCCCTACACAAGAGCCAACTGGATCAATTTCAGGGTCTTCTGCATATACAGAGATTTTGGAACGATCACCAGCTTCTCGAGCGACCGATTTAATTTCTACTACTCCATCATAAATTTCAGGTACTTCCATCTCAAATAAACGTTTTAAAAGGTTCGGATGAGTGCGAGAAACATAGATATGTGGACCCTTATTTGTGCTTTCCACTTTTGTTAGTATTACTTTAATTCGTTCATGAACTTCGTAATTTTCATTAGGCATTAGCTCATTTAAAGGAAGACGACCTTCCGCTTTCCCTAAATCAACATAAATGTAACGATTATCTTTTCTTTGGATTATGCCTGTCATTACGTCTTCTACACGGTCAATAAAATCATTAAAAATAACACCGCGTTCTGCTTCTCGAACTCTTTGTGTAACAACTTGTTTTGCAGCCTGAGCAGCAATTCTACCAAAATCTTTAGGAGTTACTTCCATTTCTACTATATCTCCTACTTCATAATTCGGATCGATTTTAGTAGCTTCCTCAATAGAAATTTCTTGCTGAGAATCTTCTACTTCGTCTACTATTTTTTTACGAGCCAGCACTTGCATCGTACCTTTTTCTTCATTCAGTTCGACACGTACATTTGTTTTTGACTTAAAATTCTTCTTATATGCAGATATTAATGCCGCTTCTAATGCGTCTATTAACACATCCTTATCAATACCTTTTTCCTTCTCTAAATATTGAATAGCATCAAAGAGCTCGCTTTTCAACGTAAATCCTCCTTTGGAACGTAGGAAAGTTCATGTTATGAACCCTCCATCGATAATTTTCATTTAAAAACTAACAGCTAGTCTTGCCTTTGCGATTTGATTGTAAGGAATTGGAACAACCTTTTTCCTCGTTTTGATTGTTACTTCTAATTCTGCAACTCCATTTTCGAATGATGTTAGGATGCCTTCGAACTCCTTTAGACCATCTATAGGTTGATAGAGCTTAACATAGACATTCTTCCCGATGCTCTTTGCGAATGCTTCTTCGTTTTTTAACGGTCGCTCTACTCCTGGAGAAGAAACCTCTAAATAATATGGATCTGTAATGGGTTCTACTTCATCTAATTTTTCACTCAATTGCTCACTGACGATACCACATTCTTCAATATCAATACCACCGTCTTTATCTACATAAACGCGCAGGAACCAGTTTTTACCCTCTTTTACAAATTCGATATCAACAAGCTCCAAATTCATCTCATTTACGATAGGCTTTACGAGTTCTTCTGTTATTTCGGTTACTTTTTTTCCCATAGTCATCACTCCTTTATGCCCTAAAAAGATGTATATGTACGTTAAAATTCCCCGCTTTGAAGCAGGGAATTACACGTAAGACAGATGAGCAAAACGCCACCATTGGCATTTTTTAGTTACAACGTTGTAAAATGACAGAATAACGTAGTTAAAGTGAGCTAAAGCTATATCTATCCCATCAAACAAAAAAGGATTTTTAGTATAAGATAAAAACGAAAGAGTGGGTTTCCCCACTCTCTTCTTAGTACGTATCCTTTGTTTAACCATTAAAAATATACCATAAATATAGCTTTATTGCAAATCTTTTCCTAACGATTCGTACTTGACAACTGATTTTAGAATAAAGACAGCTGATTAGCCTCCGGTAGTCCTTCTAAGCATCCTTGTGAATCTAAATATTCCAATACCGTTTTTGAAATACGACTACGTTCTCTTAAATCCTCTTTGGATAGGAACTCCCCTTCTTCACGAGCCTTCACGATGTTGATAGCGGCGTTTGTACCTAATCCATCTATTGCATTAAATGGCGGAATTAGTGTATTGCCATCCACAATAAATTCTGTTGCAGAGGAGCGATACAAGTCTACCTTTTGGAAAGCGAATCCACGTTCACACATTTCTAAAGCAATTTCCAATACGGTTAATAAACTTTTTTCTTTCGGTGACGCATCGTTCCCTTTCGCGTTTATTTCTTCAATTCGCTTTCGAATCGCATTGCTTCCTTTTACCATCGTTTCTAATTCATAATCACTTGCACGAACGGTAAAATATGCAGCATAGAAATAAATAGGGTAGTGTACTTTAAAATATGCTATCCGAATTGCCATTAATACATATGCTGCAGCGTGAGCTTTCGGGAACATATATTTAATCTTTTTACATGACTCCACATACCAATCCGGTACATCATGCTTTTTCATTTCAACAATCCATTCGTCCTGAAGACCTTTTCCTTTACGTACAGACTCCATGATTTTAAATGCTAGTGATGCATCCAATCCTTTATGCATTAAATACACCATGATATCATCACGACAACCAATTACGTCTGGCAGCTGACAAATACCTTGGTTAATAAGTTCCTGAGCATTTCCCAGCCAAACATCCGTACCATGTGATAAACCTGAGATGATTACTAACTCGGCAAAGGTAGATGGTTTTGTATCTTCTAACATTTGTCGAACGAATCGAGTACCAAACTCTGGAACGCCTAAAGTTCCCGTTTTACACATAATTTGTTCTGGGGTAACCCCAATTGATTCTGTTCCCGAGAAGATTTTCATTACTTCTTCGTCTGATGTTGGTACATCTTTTGGATCAATTCCAGTCAAATCTTGTAGCATACGAATTACGGTCGGATCATCGTGCCCAAGAATATCTAGCTTCAATAGGTTATCGTGAATGGAATGGAAATCAAAGTGGGTTGTGCGCCATTCTGAATTTCTATCATCAGCTGGATACTGTATCGGTGTAAAATCATATATATCCCGGTCGTCAGGTACTACGATAATACCACCAGGGTGTTGTCCTGTAGTTCTTTTAACCCCTGTACATCCTTGTACAAGTCGATCCACTTCTGTGCCACGAAAGACAATATTATTATCAGACCCATATCCCTTTACATAACCATAAGCTGTTTTTTCAGCTACAGTACCAATTGTTCCGGCACGATATACATTGTCTTCACCGAACAAAACTTTTGTATAGTTATGAGCTCTCGGTTGATAGTCACCAGAGAAGTTTAAGTCGATATCTGGTACTTTGTCCCCTTTAAATCCTAAGAACGTTTCAAACGGAATATCCTGCCCATCACGCTTATACGAATGTCCACATTTCGGGCAGTCTTTTTCTGGTAAGTCAAAACCAGATGCAATTGAGCCATCCGTGAAGAATTCAGAATGTTTACATTCCGGACAAACGTAATGTGGTGGAAGTGGATTTACCTCTGTAATTTCTGTCATTGTTGCTACCAATGAAGAACCAACCGAACCACGAGAACCTACAAGATACCCATCATCTAAGGATTTTTTAACAAGCTTATGAGAAATTAAGTAAATAACCGCAAACCCATGACCGATAATACTGTTTAATTCTTTATCCAGGCGTTTTACTACTATTTCTGGAATTTCATCACCATATATACTTCTTGCCATCCCATAGCTCATCTGGCGAATTTCATCTTCTGCTCCATCGATGTTCGGTGTATACAAGTCCTCTTTAATTGGTTTGACATCATCAATCCAATCTGAAACAAGCTGTGTATTGTGAACAACAACTTCTTTTGCCTTTTCCTCTCCAAGAAAAGCAAATTCTTCTAGCATTTCATCTGTTGTTCTAAAATGAACATCCGGTTGCAATTGGCGATTTAGGGGATTTGCAGCCTGTGATGCAATTAATATTTTACGGTAAATTTTTTCATGCTGATCAACATAATGGGTATTTCCAGTAGCGACAACCGGTTTCTCTAACTTCTCACCTAGTTCTACTAGGTTTTTAATAATATCTTTTAAATCGTGATGATCTCTTACTAATTCCTTTTCAATTAAATGCTCATAATTAGCGGGTGGTTGGATTTCGATATAGTCATAAAATGCTGCTACTTTTTCAGCCTCTTCTTTAGACTTTTGCATCATCGTTTCGAAAAGTTCCCCTTTATCACAGCCTGAACCTACAATAATACCTTCTCTTAGCTTTTGTAGCATAGATCGTGGTATTCTCGGCACCCGATAAAAGTAGTCGATATGTGCGTGTGAAATAAGCTTGTACAGGTTTTTAAGGCCAACTGCATCCTTCGCCAGTAAAATGACATGAAAAGGTCTGGAACGTTGATATGCATTCCCTTCTCCCATGTTGTCATTTAATTGATTATGATTCACAATACCTTTTTCCAAACAATCTTTAATCAATTTCCAGAGAAGATATCCCGTTGCTTCTGCATCGTAAATAGCACGGTGATGCTGCACTAATTCAATATTTAAATGCTTACATAATGTATTTAATCGGTGATTCTTTAAATTCGGGAATAAAAATCTTGCCAATTCTAGTGTATCAATAACAGGATTATCCGCTTCTGCTCTACCAATTTTCTTTAATCCTGCATTTAAAAATCCCATATCAAAACTCGCATTATGCGCAACTAATATCGAATCCCCCATCCATTGATAGAAATTCTCTAGTACTTCATCAACTTCAGGAGCATCCCTTACCATCTCATCTGTAATACCAGTTAGCTCTGTAGTTGTATCGCTTAATGGATGATGCGGGTTGGCAAAAGACTCAAAGCGGTCGATAATTTCTCCGTTTTTTATTTTTACTGCTGCTAATTCAATAATCGTGTCGTAAATAGCGGAAAGCCCTGTTGTTTCGACGTCAAATACAACATACTCTCCCTCTTCTAAAGAGCGGTCTTGTTGATTATATGCAATAGGCACACCATCATCTACAACATTCGCCTCAACCCCATAAAGGATTTTTATTCCATGTTTTTTCCCTGCAGCATAAGCTTCTGGGAACGATTGAGCAACAGCGTGATCGGTAATAGCAATTGCAGGGTGGCCCCATTTAGCAGCTCTCTCAATTAATCGAGAAGCAGAAACTGGAGCATCCATTTGGCTCATCATTGTATGTGCGTGCAATTCCACTCGCTTTTCATCTTCTGGTGCCAAATCTTGTCTTGTTTCCACTTTCACTTCATTAACATCTTTTGCCATCATCGTTAACTCATTAGAGAAAGTATCCGTTTGTACACTACCTCTTACCTTTACCCACATACCTTTTTTAAGTTGTTTAAACTTTTCCGTATCTTGGTCCCCATTGGAGAACATTTTAAATTGTAAAGAGCTTGTATAGTCTGTAACCTTCGCCATTAATAAATGACGTCCTGAACGAAGCTCACGAATTTCCACATTAAAGATGTATCCTTGAATTGTCATTCTACGTTCTTCTTCAAGGATTTCTTCCATTCGAACTGGTTCGTCTTGGATTGGATAACCTAGCATGAATGGACCTTCTTGTACCTCTTCCGCTTCTTTTCTAGCTCGCTCTTCCTTTTCTTTCACTGCTTTTTGAATAAATAATTGGTCCTCTTGCTTTCGTTGTTCCACAAATCTTTTCATATCTTCATCAGATTGTTTTACATCACACTCAATCACAAAAGGATTTGTACCAATTTGCAAGCAAAAATCTTTCAATGGCTGCTCTAATCTCTTCTTTATGCTACTAGCCTCAGCTTCATTGCGTGTTACGATGTTTAATTTTTGACCGGCAAGCTTTGGTGTTTGTTGTTGCAAAATATTCACATATGCAGGAGAAAGACTAGGAATGGAACTTAAGAAGCATTGCCAATATCCTGCTAAATAATCTGGATGAAATTGCTTATTTTCTGTTTCAAAAATAAAATCAACAGAAGCAATATGGGCAAATGCATCACGTAGTTTTACATGAAACACTTGAAATGCATCTGGAGGTAAAACCTCTGGGATTTCAAATGTGAATTTCCACTTTTTCTCTTGCTTCCATACGGCAAGTTTCTTAATCGAAGCAGTAGAGAAGTATTTAGATACAAGTTCCTCTGAAAGTTGTATTTGTTCTAGTAAAATTTGCATTTTTTCTCTATTTGAAACACTCACCAATAATCCTCTCCTAAAGAAAACTTTGCTAACGCTCCCTTAAACGTTTAGCGTTTCGTACTCTCTTTACTATCTATTCTACAACGAAATGGTCTATTCGTAATAGTAAAATCAATTGAATCTATATTCTTAATGCTTAAATACTATCCAATACGAATTTTACACTCCAAAATTGTTTTAGCACATTACCCAAATGAAATGGACCTAATGCATGGAGTATCCCTTTATTTTAACACGACAAACCCTTGCCTGTAAGTATAGACAAGGGTTTAATTAATGTTTTAATTATCTAATAGTTTTAGGGTTGTAAAAAGGATTGTACAAAATTCAGTATCTCCGTTTCGTGAACTTCTTGTTGTTCTCCGGATTGACGATCCTTTACTTCTACGATGCCTTGATCTGCAAGTTTTCCAACTGTTACTCGTAATGGGATACCAATTAAATCACTGTCAGCAAATTTTACTCCTGCTCGTTCAGGTCGATCATCATATAAAACTTCAATGCCTGCTTTTTTCAATGTTTCATATAGGTTATCCGCAAGTTCTTTTTGCTCTTGTTTTTTCACATTTAAAGCTAATAAATGGACATGGAAAGGTGCAACCGCTTTTGGCCACGTAATCCCATTCTCATCGTTATACTGCTCCACAATAGCTGCAACAGTTCGGGATACCCCAATTCCATAACAGCCCATTATCATAGTGTTGGCTTTCCCGTTTTGATCCAAGTACGAAGCTTTCATTTTTTCAGAGTAGAACTTCCCTAGTTTGAATACATGTCCTACTTCGATTCCCTTAGCAAACTTAATGAAACCTTGTCCATCTGGAGATGGGTCCCCTTCCATAATAAAACGGAGGTCTGCATATTGACTAACATTGAAATCACGTTCTGGATTTACATTTATGTAATGATAGCCATCTTCATTGGCCCCACAAGATACATTCACTACATATTGAACTGCTGTATCCGCAACGACTTCCACATTTTCTCCTACACCAACTGGACCCAAGGAACCGAAACCAGCGTTCATAACTTCTTTCGTTTCTTCTTCTGAAGCTAATTCCACAACGCTTGCTCCATATAAGTTTTTCAGCTTCACATCGTTTACTTCATGGTCTCCACGAGTTACAACTAATACAAACTTTTCATCCACTTTAAACATGATGGACTTTAAGCCCTCTTTTAACGTGTGACCTAAAAAGTCAGCAACTTCTTGCATTGTTTTTTGATTAGGTGTCTCAACTTTTTGCAGTTCCTTTGGCTCTTCGCTGCTTTTCTCATAATTCATCACAACTGGCGCCATTTCAATATTTGCTGCATAATCGGAAGTATCTGAATATGCAATTGTATCTTCGCCAATTTCTGATAATACCATGAATTCATGCGTATCTTTTCCACCCATAGCACCAGAATCTGCAATAACCGCACGGAAGTCTAAACCGCATCTTCTAAAGATATTTTGGTAAGCTGTATACATTTTATTATACATGTCATCTAGACTTTCAGCAGAGTCATGAAACGAATAAGCATCTTTCATTAAAAACTCTCTGCCACGCAGTAATCCAAATCGCGGTCTCTTTTCATCTCTAAATTTGGACTGAATTTGATAAACGGCAAGTGGCAATTTTTTATAACTATTCACTTCATCACGTATAATACTTGTAATAACCTCTTCATGTGTTGCTCCTAACGCAAACTCTCGCATATGACGGTCATGCATACGCATTAGTTCCGGACCAAAGGTATTCCATCTACCAGTCTCCTGCCAAAGTTCGGCTGGTTGTAGAGCTGGCATAAACATTTCATTTGCACCGGCATTATCCATTTCCTCACGAACAATCTGTTCTACTTTACGAAGAACACGATTTCCAATTGGTAGAAAACTATATAAACCAGATGCAACTTGGCGAATAAACCCAGCCCGAACTAAAAGCTGGTGACTTTTTATTTCTGCATCAGATGGTATTTCTCTTAAAGTTGGCAAAAGCATATTACTTTGTCTCAAATTACTACACCTCAATTCTTCCATTACTATTGCATAAATAAGCGTTGAATATCATTCCAAGTAACAACAATCATTAATAACATTAATAACGCAAACCCTATAAAGTGAACGAGACCTTCTTTTTGAGGCTCTAATGGTTTGCCTCGAACAGCTTCAATTCCTAGGAATAGTAAGCGACCACCATCCAAAGCTGGGAGTGGTAGTAAATTAATAATACCAAGGTTAATGCTTAACATTGCAGTCCAAGTTAAAAAGCTATATAGGCCGCTTTTCACAAACTCATCGGTCGCGTCATAAATTCCAACTGGACCTGCTAAATTATCAATGGAAAGTTGACCCGTTACTAACTGACCAACACTTGTTAGAATAAACTTTGATAATTCATATGTTTGGGTAAAACCATAGGTTAAAACTTCACCAGGAGATTTTTCAAATGGTCGCATAACGCCAATTCGACCAAATTTCTCACCTTGTTCTTCCACTTGTTCTGGTGTTAAAGGAACAGTTAAGATTTCTCCATCTCGATCAATCGTAAGCTCAATTTCTTCATTCGGATGTTCCTGAACAGTTAGTACAAAATCTGTCCATGTATCCACATCTTCATTATCAACCTTAACCACAATATCTCCCTGCTTAAGTCCAGCTTCGGCTGCAGGATCACCTGGCGTCAGCTTTCCAAGCTCAGCTTCATCGACAGGAACACCTTGAATAAAGCCTAAAATAATAAAGATGATAATCGCTAATAAAAAGTTCATTAACGGACCAGCGAAAACTTGCAATGCCTTTTTCGGAACAGACTTAGAAGCAAATTGTCTATCATAAGGTGCAATTTGTGTTTCCTTTTCATCCATTACAAAATCGGCTTTCGGATCAACCTGGAACACCACTCGTTCCTCACTGTCCACGTCATACCCTTCAATTACTAAATCATGATCTAAATCCGCACGCTCTACTTCGATTACTCGAGCATTTGGATGTTTGGATTTATTATTAACGATGATTTTATTTACTAGGCCATTTTCTTTAAATTCTAATCCAACATGATGACCTGGTTTTAGTTCAATAATTTCTGGGTCTTCCCCTGCCACTCGTACGTAACCACCTGCCGGAATTAAGCGAATCGTATATAACGTTTCATTTTTTTTAAATGAAAACAATTTTGGTCCAAAGCCGATAGCAAACTCTCTTGCTAGCATTCCAGCTCGTTTTGCAAATATTAAATGTCCAAGTTCATGGACAAATACGAGTAGTCCAAACATAAAAATAAAAGCAATGATGGTATTCAAACAAAGCACCTACCTTTAGTTAACATAAGATTTTACCCGTCTCCTAGTTTCTTGGTCTATCTCTAAAATTGTTTCTAATTCAGGGTTATTAATAATTGTATGCTCATCCATAGCTTTTTGGATAAAATCTTCAATAGTTAAGAAAGAAATTTTCCCATCTAAAAATAATTGGACAGCAACTTCATTGGCAGCATTTAGTACAGTTGGCATAGTTCCACCTGCTCTACCTGCCTCATACGCCATTTTTAACGCTGGAAATCTTTCCGTACTAAGTTTTTCAAAATGCAATGTTCCGATTTCCATTAAGTTTAACCCTTTTCCTTTCGGGAATGCAAACCTAGAAGGATACGTTAGAGCATATTGAATTGGGATTCTCATATCCGGTGTACCTAGTTGAGCCATCACACTTAAATCTTGAAATTCTACCATCGAGTGAATGACACTTTCCTTATGAAGTAATACATCGATTTTGTCATACGGCATATTGAATAACCAATGTGCTTCAATTACTTCTAAGCCTTTGTTCATCATCGTAGCTGAATCAATCGTAATTTTAGCGCCCATAGACCAATTGGGATGTTGTAAAGCTTCTTTTAAGCTAACATTTTTAAGTTCTTCTCTAGTCTTATCTCGAAAACTTCCACCTGATGCAGTTATAATAATCCGTTTCGCTTCCTTCTTACTTTCGCCTTTTAAACATTGATGAATAGCTGCATGCTCACTATCGACTGGTAGCAATTCCACACCATACTTGTTTGCTTCCTTCATCACAAGATGGCCAGCTGTAACGAGCGTCTCTTTGTTTGCAAAAGCAATTCTTTTTTTCGCACGTATTGCGTCTATTGTCGGTTCTAAACCAACACTACCAAGTACCGCATTTACAACAATATCTACATCGGGATGGGTAACAATTTCCTTCATCCCTTCAATTCCTACATATACTGTTGCATGATATCGTAATTGTTGCTGTACGCTTTGCTTTATATCCTCGCTACCTACAACGATATATTTTGGTTGAAACTTCAAAATAATAGGTAGAGCTTTCTCGACATTTCTTCCAAAAGAAATCGCAAATAGTGAAAATTCTTCTTGATGTTCTTCAATTACGTCAATTGTTTGAATACCGATAGATCCTGTTGCTCCTAGAAGTGTAACGTTTTGCATATTCTTCTCTCCTATTTCTCGAATCAAATAAAGTGGATTAAATGAATAACAGGTAAAACAAAAATTAAACTATCAAAACGGTCTAAAATACCACCATGTCCTGGTAAAATGGTACCTGAATCTTTAATATTATAGTTACGTTTAATTGCCGACTCTACTAAATCCCCAATTTGAGCTACCATCGAGATAATAACAGTAACAACTAATACAGCTATAAGAGAAGCTTGAAATTCTGTTAATACTTGATAAATTGCTGCAATAATAACAGCAATCACAATTCCACCTATAGACCCTTCAATCGTTTTTTTCGGACTAATATGAGGCCATAGCTTTCTTTTTCCAAAAGCTCGTCCAATAAAATAAGCACCTGTATCTGTAGCCCAAATAACAAGTAAAACAAAAGCTAAATTCAATAGCCCTTCCGTATCGCTACCCCTTGTGGCAATTAAAAAATAAAAACCTATTCCCACATACAAAAGGGACATAATTAAAAAGCTAATATGGTCAAAAGTAATCTTATTTTTAACGAGTACAATATAGGCCATAAGCACAAATACACCTAATAATAAAAGTCCTTGTTTATCTATACTAAATGTATCCGTAATGGAAATCGAAAAGTCTTCGTATAACATAGTCCATAGTAAAAGTACGGAGAAAAAGGTAGGAAATGAAAATAAGGGAATGTCTCTCATTTTAATGAGTTCTAATAAAGCAACGGTTGCAAGTAAAAATACTGCTATCGTAAACAACCAATCCCCATAAATAACAATCGGTATAAACAATAGTAAGGCTATTATAGCGGTTAAAATTCGTTGTTTCATTATGTATTCAACACCTTATATTCCCCCGTATCGTCTCTTTCTATTTTGATAAACTGCGAGGGATTTTTCAAATTCTTCTTCATTAAAGTCTGGCCATAAAACGTCAGTAAAATAAAACTCGGAGTAAGCATTTTGCCATAACAGGAAATTACTCAATCGAACTTCCCCACTCGTACGAATTAATAAATCCGGATCGCTTATCTTCCTCGTAAATAAATGCTCACTTATACAATCTTCATCAATGTCATCAATCATGATTTTATTCTGTTTTACATCTGTTGCTATTTGCTTCACTGCTTCGACAATTTCAGCTCTACTGCCATAATTGATAGCAAAATTCAAAATTAGACCTGTGTTATTTGCTGTTTTTTCCATAGCAATATGTATCGCGTTACGTGTATGTTGTGGAAGTGCTTCCGTATATCCAATCGTTTGGACCCGAACATTATTCTCCATTAGTTCAGGCAAATAGGTACTTAAAAATTCATTTGGGAGCTTCATAATCGTTTCCACTTCTGGCTTTGGTCGTTTCCAGTTTTCTGTTGAAAACGCATATAGGGTTAAAGCTTCGATTTGTAGCTCTACTGCTTTGCGCACAATTTTCTTAACGGTTTTCATACCTTCCTTGTGTCCAGCAACTCTTGGCAAACCTCTTTTCTTTGCCCATCGCCCATTTCCATCCATTATGATAGCAACATGCTTTGGTAAATTCTCCGTAGTTAAAAGTCTATCATTTACTTGTCTATTATTTTTTAAAAACGGTAACCGAAAAGCCATTATTAAAATCCTCCAGTCAGGATTAGTACCCGTTTCTTTTAAAAGCTTTAAGGCTTTCGCAATGGTTAGCGAAAGCCGGTAGAAAACAATTGATCTGTTATCAAAGTATTGTCCATACTACTCCTAGTAATTAAACAGATAGTACTTCTTCTTCTTTTTCTTTCGTTAGGTCATCGATTTTCCTAATAAAGTTATCGGTTGATTTTTGAACATCATCTTGATAACCGCGTAGTTCGTCTTCTGTTAGTTCGCCATCTTTCTCCGATTTTTTCAAGTCATCGTTAGCATCACGGCGAATGTTACGTATAACCACTTTTGCTTCCTCAGCGTATTTACGTACAACTTTAACAAGCTCTTTACGACGCTCTTCTGTTAAAGCCGGAATGTTAATACGGATAACATTACCGTCATTGGACGGTGTAAGACCTAAATCAGCTTTTAAAATAGCTCTTTCCATGTCATTAATCGCTGTTTTATCAAATGGTGTAATCAACAGCATACGTGGTTCTGGTGCTGATACTGTTGCTAATTGTTTTAATGGTGTCAAGGCACCATAATATTCTACTTGTACACTGTCTAACAATGCAGGATTCGCACGACCAGCTCGTACAGTAGCTAGTTGTCGAGAATAAGCTTGAATTGACTTTTCCATTTTTTCATTTGTTTCCTTAATAATTGCATCCATTTTATTTCCCCCTCACGATCGTTCCAATATTTTCACCCATTACAACCTTTTTAATATTACCCTGCTCTGTAATAGAGAATACTATTAATGGGATATTGTTATCCATACAGAGTGATGAAGCTGTAGAATCCATTACCCCTAGGCCTTCGTTTAAAATGTCTAAATAGGTAAGCTCTTCATATTTTGTAGCGTTTTTGTCAATCTTTGGATCGGCGTTGTATACACCGTCAACATTATTTTTTGCCATTAAAATTACTTCAGCTTCTACTTCAGCGGCACGTAAAGCAGCTGTAGTATCGGTAGAGAAATATGGGTTTCCTGTTCCTGCAGCAAAAATGACAACACGTTTCTTTTCTAGATGTCTCATTGCGCGTCGTCTAATATACGGTTCTGCAACTTGACGCATTTCAATAGATGTTTGTACTCTAGTTGGAATCCCGAGGTTCTCTAAGCTATCTTGAAGTGCTAAGGAATTCATAACAGTTGCTAACATACCCATATAATCAGCGTTTGCGCGGTCCATTCCCATTTCACTTCCAACTTTTCCGCGCCAAATGTTACCTCCACCAACCACGATTGCTATTTCTACGCCTAATTCAGCGACATCTTTTACTTGGTTTGCGATTGATTTAATAATCGTTGGATCAATTCCATATCCAGCTTTTCCACTTAATGCTTCACCACTTAATTTTAACACAATTCTTTTATATTGGGTTGTTGACATAGTAACCTCCAAATTTTTATGACGAGTATGTATTGACTAAATGTGGATAAAAAGGGAACACAAAGTGTCCCCTATTTTTAGTTAATCCTTATTTTTTGATTTGGTTCATTACTTCATCAGCAAAGTTTTCTTCTCTTTTTTCCATTCCTTCGCCAACCTCATAACGAACGAATGTTTTAACTGTAGCTCCTTTAGCTTCCACTACTTTTTTAACTTTTTGATCTGGATCTTTTACGAAACTTTGATCAAGTAGGCAAATGTCTTCAAAGAATTTACCTAGACGGCCTTCAACCATTTTTACAACAATGTTTTCTGGCTTACCTTCATTTAACGCTTGTTGTTTAAGTACTTCACGCTCATGATTTACTTCTTCCTCAGATACTTGGTCACGGGATACATATTTAGGATTGACAGCCGCTACGTGCATAGCTATGTCCTTAGCAAGCTCTTCGTCCGTAGTACCTTCTAATAGAGAAAGCACGCCAATTCTTCCACCCATGTGTAAGTATGCACCAAATGCATCGTTATCTCCTTTTTCTAGCACAGTAAAGCGACGTAGAGATAATTTTTCACCAATTTTTGCGATATTCGAAGAAATGTATTCTTCCACTGTTTCCCCTTCACCGTTTAGCTTTTGTTGTAAAGCTTCTTCAACAGTTGCAGGTTTTTGTGTTAATAGATGACGTCCTAAAACAGATAATAGGTTTTTAAATTGGTCATTCTTTGCAACAAAGTCTGTTTCAGAGTTTACTTCAAGTAGTACAGCAGTATTGCCTTCTACTTCAATATAAGTAGATCCTTCTGCAGCAATACGGTCTGCTTTTTTCGCAGCTTTAGCAATACCTTTTTCACGTAGGTAGTCGATTGCTTTATCCATATCACCATCAGTTTCTGTCAACGCTTTTTTACAATCCATCATACCTGCACCAGTTTTTTCACGAAGTTCTTTTACCATTTGTGCTGTAATTGCCATTATAATTCCTCCTTTATTTAGAAAAACGGTTGCGCAATGTACCTCGATAGCCAAAGTAATCCTAAATGTAGTCCTTACTTGATGATAGCAATGGACTTTTTAACATACGAGGTAGATGCACAAAGTTAACATGTACTTATCTACATATGTAGTCTTTTCAATGATTATTTTTAGAAAAAGGTGATAAAAGGCTTCCCCTCTTATCACCTTCAAAATTTTTATTCTTGAGCTTCTGCTACTGGTTCTTGAACTTTTTCTGCAACTTCTTCTGTTACTTCACCTTGCTTAGCTTCAAGAATAGCATCTGCAATTGTACCTGTTAGTAATTTAACTGCACGAATTGCGTCATCGTTTGCAGGAATTACATAATCTACTTCATCTGGGTCACAGTTCGTATCTACTAGAGCTACAACTGGGATGTTTAGTTTATGTGCTTCTGCAATAGCAATTCTTTCTTTACGTGGATCAATTACGAAAAGTGCATTAGGAATTTTTTCCATGTCTTTAATTCCACCTAGGAATTTTTCAAGACGATCTTTTTCTTTATTGATCATTACTACTTCTTTTTTAGGAAGTACTTCAAAAGTACCGTCTTCTTCCATACGTTCAATATCTTTTAAACGTTGAACACGTTTGCGGATTGTACTAAAGTTCGTTAATGTACCACCTAACCAACGTTGGTTCACATAATACATACCGGAACGAATTGCTTCTTCCTTAACTGTATCTTGTGCTTGCTTCTTCGTACCTACAAAAAGAACAGTACCACCATCAAGTGCAACGTTCTTCACGTACTCATAAGCTTCTTCAACCTTCTTAACTGTTTTTTGAAGGTCAATGATATAAATACCGTTACGCTCTGTGAAGATATATTTCTTCATCTTAGGGTTCCAACGGCGAGTTTGGTGTCCAAAATGTACACCTGCTTCTAAAAGCTGTTTCATAGAAATAACAGACATTCTATTTCCTCCTAATAATATGGTTTTTTATCCTCCGCAACTCTCATCTTCAACAAGGACTAACGAGTAGCACCACTTGTAGAATCGATATGCGTGTGTGTTTTACACCAAAAGTAAATATATCATAAGGTACCTATTCAATCAAGAAAAATTACGATTTTGTATGAAATTTTATAATTAATTCGATTTCTGTTTTACCACGATTTAATTGTTTGGCAATGTCATCGACCGTTTTTCCTTGTTGATAAAGGCTTAAAACACTAGATTTCAAAGAAGGCTCCTCTACCACATCACGGTGATTAATACTTTCTGGAGTGTATAAAGCCTCTGGCATCGTTTCTACTTCTTCTTTTCTTTCCTCTGTTTTTGTATCCATTTCCGCTTGTTTAACATTTGTCTTTTCGATTTCCGTTCGGAGCTTTTCCATATTTTTATCCGTTAATAGGTTGGAATGGATGCTTCTATTATCCGTCTGGTGCACGTTCACATTTTTACCATTTTCTCTTAATATATTCAAAAGCTTTTCGTTTTCATCTTTTAACTCTAATAGATAAGAATGAAAAAGGTCGTCAACTTCTCGTATCGACTTTTCCATCTTGTCCATATTTTGCAGATCTTTAAAATGGCGATAAAAATAAATAAGAATAAAAAATGTAATTCCGTGTAAAAGCAAACTAAAAACTAGTAAGAATTGTGTCATAATATTCCTTCTTATCCGTTATAATCTATTCTATTTCCTAAATAAGGATGATTATAATAAAAGGGTACATTGTTACTTGCCTGTTTCCCCTTATGCTGTAGGTTGGCTAATAATGTCCCCTTATTTTGATCATCTTGATCTTTTATTTTTCCTTCATCTTTTTGGTTCAACTCATGCACTTTCTGACGCTTTATACGTTCTTCTTGTAAGTTTGCTTGTGCTAAGTGATGTTGAACCATCTGACCTCTTTGCTGCATTTGATCTTGTAGTTGGCCAATATCTTGAGTTCTAGGTAAAGCTAGTTGCATTTCAATAGCTCTATAACTCAAAATCATCACCTACTAAGCTTTATAATTTAGAAATAATGTCCCTTAGTTTCACAATAGCCTTACTATGGATTTGAGATATTCGTGATGTTGATAATCCCATCACATCCCCAATTTCTGTCAAGGTTAACTCTTCTTGATAAAAAAGGCTAACAACTAGTTGTTCCTTTTCATTTAAGTTTTGGATTGCTGTTGTAAGTTCTTTAACCTTTTCTTTATACAAAACATTTCCTTCTGGTGAAGGGGTGCGATTGTCAGGAATACTGTATCCGATTCCTTCTTTTTTCTCTTGATCGTCCTTGTTCTTTTCTTCGATGGATAGTACATTCGCAAATAAGCTATCCTTCATTATTTCTTCTACTTCATCAGCAGTCATATTTCCTTCTAGCGCGATTTCTTTTGATGTTGGGGTTCGGTTATATCGTTGTTCTAATTTGCGAGAAATACTTTCAATTTGTTTTGCCTTTTCCCTAACCGTTCTGGGCAACCAATCTTCTTTACGTAATCCGTCAATAATAGCTCCACGAATTCGAAAAGAAGCATATGTATCAAATTTTAGGTCGCGGTTGACATCGAATTTTTCCAAAGCATCTACTAACCCCATTAAAGCCAAGCTGGTAATTTCTTGCTTGCTAACATTCTTCGGTAAATGGGATGAGATTCTTCTAACTTGATAATCCACTAACGGCATGTATAAGCTAACCAGTTCATTCCCGGCTTGTTCATCCTTATTTTTTTGCCACTTTTGCCACAATGTCTGGAATGGGGGAGCAGCTTGTTGCATTATGTAACCTCCCAATAATGATATTTACAAGATAACGGTAATTAGCGTTATAAGGATAGGTTTTAATTTGTCACGCTCAATTATTCTTTTAAATTTCTTTTGTACCCTGGTTGACTGTCCGGATATGTAGCAGCCCAGTTGACGGATCAAATTCAATTGTTCTTCCGTTTTGACCGCCAACATCTTCAGCTACAATGGGTATATGAAGTAAGTCTAACTGGTTTTTCACTTCTTCTATATTTCTATTTCCAATTCGCATCATATCATTACCACTTGTAAATTGAAACATTTGTGCCCCTCCAGCCATTTTGGCCTTCAAAGCATATTTTCTACCACCTAGCTGTAATACCGCTTCTACAAGATCTGGTACAGCGGTATCAGCATATTTTGCTCGATTCAACTGTTCCCCTCTAAACATGTTGGAATCAGGCAGCATTACATGAGCTAATCCAGCAATTTTCATTGATACATCAAATATTACGACACCAACACAAGATCCCAAACCAGATGTTCTTATTTTTTGTGGTGCCTGTACTACATTTAAATCCGCAATACCTACTTTTACGATATCATCTATTTTGATCATCTTCTGCTATACCTAACGAATCAAATATTTTATCAAATGAATCTGGATCTAACAGAAGAAAAAATCGCCCAGTAATATCACTATATTTATCCAACTCATCTGTTAATTTTGTATCAATTAAAATTACTTGATCTGAAATATTTGATAGCTCCATTAAACCAAATGTTAATATTGCTCCAACCATATCAATGGAAACAGAGGGGACAGACGGCTGCATATTTAGATTGGTAAAATCGGACAATGCGCTTAAATAACTACCGGACACGATATTTCCGAGCTCCATGTAGGCGGAAATTGCTAAATCGTTATAAGGTGGGGCTTGTAGATGGTTATCCTCTACACCAATCATATCAGATATAAACATCGATGCTTCCTCAGGAGTTAACACGAAGAAAATACTACCTGGTGCATCCCCTTCTATACGAATAAATACAGAAGCTATTTCTTTTTCGTGTCCTCCAAGACGCTCCATCATGTCGTCAAACGACATGATTTGAACATCTGGAACATTCATATTTATCGTACGGTTTAAAATTTTGGACAAGGAGGTTGCCGCATTCCCCGCTCCAATATTGCCAATTTCTTTTAAAATATCTAAGTGGAAATTGGTTAAGCGAAATGGATATGTTTTCATTACATTAATCCCTCTCCACCTTATTCAATTCCTTTAACTCTTCTGTAGTTAAAACTTTATCAATTTTTAACAGAATCAATAATCTATTCTCTAATTTTGCCACACCTTCAATATAATCTACGTCAATGGATCCAATAACTTCTGGTGGTGGTTCAATTAGCCCTCGATTTATATCGATTACATCATTTGCGCTATCTACGACAATTCCTACTTCTTTATCGTCGATTGTAACAATAATAATCCTTGTGGACTCATTGTACTCCATTTCTTCAACACCAAAGCGTTCTCTAAGATCAATAATTGGTGTGATTACACCACGCAAATTAATGACACCTTTCACAAAGGATGCTGTACCCGGTACTCGTGTAATATCCATCATTCTTTCAATAGATCCAACATATTCAATAGGAATTCCATACTCTTCGTTTTTTAATTGAAAAACAATTACTTTTAAATCCTGTGTCTCTATAGTCATCTCTATTCCTCCCAAATATTAAGTTGTTTATTTTATTAAAGCATTTGTATCAATGATTAGCGCAACTTCTCCATTACCTAAAATGGAAGCTCCTGAAATGGCAAAAACATCTGATAAATAATCTCCAAGTGATTTTAAAACAATTTCTTGTTGACCAATAAATGAATCCACAATTAATCCTGCCATTTTATTGCCCTTTCGAACGATAACAACTGAATATAGATCATCTTCTAGGCTATCAACTGAAGGAACTTTAAATAAATGCTTCAAATTTATAAGTGGTACAACTTTTCCTCTAAAATCGATTACTTCTTTACCATGTGCATACAAAATTTCTTCTCGTTTGAAAATTGCTGTTTCAATAATTGAAGAGAGCGGAATAGCAAAGGTTTCTTTTTCAATCTGTACGAGCATACTAGAAATAATTGATAATGTTAACGGTAGTTGTATAGAGAATAAGGAACCTTTTCCTTGTTCGGATTCAATGGAGATAGCACCACCTAAAGACTCAATCTTATTTTTTACAACATCTAGGCCGACTCCACGTCCAGAAATGTCAGAAATGGTATCTGCAGTAGAGAAGCCACTTTGCATGATAAGTTCATTTACTTGTCTATTATCAAGCTTTTGGCCTTCTTCTTTTGAGATTAAGCCTTTAGAGATTGCTTTTTCTAGAACTTTTTCTCGATTAATTCCTTTACCATCATCCTGTATTTCTACAAATACATGATTTCCACTATGATATGCCTTTAGAATTAATTGACCTTCCTCAGGCTTTCCGCTTTTCAATCGTTCTTCTGGTGTTTCGATTCCGTGATCTAATCCATTTCGTATTAAATGAACAAGAGGATCTCCAATCTCATCAATCACCGTACGATCCAATTCTGTCTCCGCACCAATAATTTGGAGATTCACTTTTTTCCCTAAATCACGAGAAAGCTGTCTTACCATTCTAGGGAATCGGTTAAATACCTGTTCAATCGGAACCATTCGCATATTTAAAATAATGGTTTGCAATTCACCTGAAACACGAGTCATTCTCTCTACTGTCTCTTTTAATTCTTTGTTACTTGATTCTTGTGCAATTTGCTCTAATCTACCCCTATCAATTACCAATTCTTCAAATAAATTAAGTAAATCATCCAATCGATTTATATTAACACGAATTGTTTTAGATGTATGTTGAGTAGATTGCTGTTCTTTTTTCTCCTGATTAGACGGAGTAGCTTCTTGTTCTGGCGCTTTTTCAGCTTGATTTTCTTGTACTTGACTAGGACGTTGCTCCGTTTGATTCTTCTGTAATGTAAATGGTTGTATATGGACTTTATCGATTTCAGAAACTTTTAGTATACGGCGCTCTACATCATTATTATCTTCCTTTGTAACAAATAAAATATGAAAATCATTTTCGAAGTTTTCCGCTTCTAGGTCGTCCACACTAGGATATGCTTTCATAACCTCTCCGATTTTTTCGAGCACATCAAACACCATATAAACACGTGCCGCCTTAAGCAAGCAGTCTTCTCTTAGCTCGATATGTATGGATAAAGGTTTAAAACCTTGTTCTGTAGACTCCGTTAACACCGTTTGCTCAAATTCATCAAGTTCCATAAATGGTGTGTTATGATTCGAATTATCGTTTACACTTTCCGTTTGTGGCTCTGCTTGGTTTGGAGTGGTTGACTCGGTTATTTCCTCGCCATTACTAATTTGTTTTAATTTTTCCACAACACCAATTACGTCTTTTTTACCACTACCACCTTGAGAAACATCCTCCACAATCGTTTCTAAGTGCTCAACTGCTTCGAATACAACATCAAGCATGCTCGTTGTTACTTTAATATTTTCATTCCGTACTTCATCTAACACATTTTCCATTTTGTGTGTTAGTTCCGCTAAATCACTATACCCCATAGTTGCAGACATTCCTTTAAGTGTATGAGCAGAGCGGAAAATTTCTGCAACGATTTGTAAATTAGCTGGGTCTTTTTCTAATTGTAATAAGTTGTCGTTGATATTTTGCAAATGTTCATTACTTTCGTCAATAAATACTTCTAAATATTGATTCATATCCATTCCAATTCCCCCTTGAGTCTCAAACCGTTAACTGAGTCAGTACTTCACTCATTTTTTCGATATGTAAAACATGATTAACAAATGTTGTTTGAATTGCTGATTTTGGCATACCAAAAACAATAGCTGATTCTTCCGATTCTGCTAAAATTTGCGATTGTGGGTCTGCCACTTTTACTTTACTTAATCCTTTTGTCCCGTCTGAACCCATCCCTGTCAGTACAACGATTGTCTTCTGATAATTGGAAAGTGGGATGAGAGATTCGAACAAATAATCAACAGATGGTCGGTGGCCACCAATTGGTTTTTCTTGATCTAAAAATACGGTTACTGCTGTACCTACTTTTTTTAAGGTTAAATGATAATTCCCAGGCGCTATGTAAGCCGTCCCATTTTGCAAAATCTCCCCATGCTCTGCTTCCTTTACATGGATTTTTGACAATTTATTCAATCGCTCAGCTAAAGACTTGGTAAAGCCTTGAGGCATATGTTGAACAATTACAATTGGCGCGGGAAATGGACTTGGTAGCTTTGTTAATACCCTTTGTAGTGCTCTTGGTCCACCTGTTGAAACCCCGATTGCGACGATTTTTTTTCTTTGATCGTAATTCGGTTTTGGTGGATAAAAAATCCTCTTGTTTACGATAACATCCTTTGAAGAATCAGCCTTTTTCTCATCTTTGGCAACGATATTTATATTGGCATTGGCTGCATGCTTCACTTTTTCAATCATTTCTTGCTTAATATTCTCGATATCTAATGAAATAGGACCAGATGGTTTAGGAATAAAGTCAACAGCACCTAGACTCAATGCCTTAATCGTACTTTCTGCTCCTTCTTGGGTGATACTAGATAACATTAAAACAGGTGTAGGTCTTGATTGCATAATTGCTTCTAGTGTTTCTAACCCATTCATGACAGGCATTTCAACATCGAGAGTTATGACGTCTGGTAATAAAGCATTCGCCTTTTCCAAGCCATCCTGCCCATTACGTGCTGTACCGACCACTGTAAGGGCAGAATCTGACTCAAGGATTTCCGTAATCATTTTTCGCATAAATGCTGAATCATCCACTACTAGCACTTTTGTCTGCATTCGTTACTCTACCTTTCTCGAAAACAACATTTTCAGCTTGGTGACAAATGAATGGCTTGGCCTGTTCATTTCAGTACTCGTTGGTTCTAAATAGGAGTCAATAATAGCCGTTAAGCTTCTGCTTGCTAAGGATTTTTCATTCTTTAACAAAAAAGGAGTCTGTTCTTTAACCGCATCGATAACAGAACGGTCATCATAGACAAAACCAAGCGAGTTTATATCCTTTGATAAAAATTGCTTCACTACTTTTGTTAAACGCTGCAACGTTTGCTTGCCTTCTTTTTCACTTACGGCTCGATTCACAAGCAGTTGTAAGGAAATGTTTTCCCGCTCGCTATATAAGTGCTTTAATACGGAATAAGCATCTGTTATAGATGTAGGCTCTGTTGTGGTTACTACTACACATTCATGTGCTGCCAAAGCAAAATGTACGTGCTGTCTTTGCAAACCTGCCCCTAAATCAAAAATAATGTAGTCATATTGATACGCCACTTCTCTTAGTTGATTAACAAAGTATTCAAAATGCAAATCATTCATTTCAAAGAGATCGGAAAGTCCTGAACCTGCAGCCACATAAGATAATGAATATGGACCGGTTTCAATAATTTCAGAAAGAGATAATGATTCATTAAACATGTTCACGATTGTCTTCTTTGGAGCCAATCCCATTAACACATCGATATTTCCCATTCCAAAGTCTAAATCAAAGAGTATTACTTTTTTCTGATGCTTGGCAAGACCTATCCCGAAATTTAGCGCAAAGTTCGATTTACCAACTCCACCTTTACCACTTAATACGGCAATTGTCCTAGCTTCCTTCACATTTTTCTTTTGATTTAATAGGTCTCGTAAGCGCTGGGCTTGATCATTCATTATTCCATTCACCCACTATCATAGAGGTCACTTTCTCTGGTGTAGCTTCCATTAAATCATCAGGCACGTTTTGCCCGTTTGTTAAAAATGCGATACCTACTTTACATCTTAGTACCATATTAAATAAAACACCGTTCTCAGATACTTCATCCATTTTGGTAAAAATCACTTTGTTAATCGAAAACGGTTCAAACTGTTGAAACGTGCGTTCTAATTCCTTAAATTTCGTTGTTGCAGAAACAACTAAGTACATATCATCGGTCTGTTTGTCATAGTCGATGGTTTCACTTAATTGTTGTATAAATTCGACTTGCTTATAGTTTCGACCTGCTGTATCAACGAAAATGATGTCGAAATCTGCAAATTTTTTCTTAGCCTCCAGAAAATCCTTAAGGTTGTAGGTTACTTCTAGTGGTACATCCATAATTTTACTATAGGTTTTTAATTGGTCAATAGCCCCTATCCGATACGTATCCATTGTTATTAATGCTACTTTCTTTCCGTTTTCAAGCATTGCTTTTGCTGCAATTTTGGCGATTGTTGTCGTTTTCCCTACACCTGTTGGTCCTACAAAGTAAATCATTTTTTTCTTAAAACCATCAGCTCCAAAAGAGAAGGGCTGCATGAATTTTGTCAATTCCTGCTCTACCCATTCCAATAGCTCTTTTTGGTTTACTTGCTTTTTGCGCTCATAAAATTTTTCTAATACTTCTTCCATTATCTGATTTACAAACAACGGTTCGATTTCTTGATTAAGGAGGAAATCATAAATCTTTTGTAAGGCATCCGGATAATGTTTTTGATTCCCTCCGCTACTTTGTTGCGTAGCTATTACTGTGGTTAGTTTTTTTAATTCATCAAGAATTGTCTGATCTGCGGGCAAAGCCTCAACTTTTTTTCGTTCTTTCATAAACGGCTGATCCACTTTTCCTTTATTCGAACCTTTAAACGTATCATTTTTCGGCATTCTAGCTTGCTGTGGATCTGGATCGGTAGCAGCTATAACTTCAATACTACTTTTTTTAAATAGTCCTAGAAGTCCTTTTGGCTTAATCACCTTCGAATTTAAAATAACGGCATCTTTTCCGAGTTCTTTTCTTATTTGCATCATTGCCTCAGGCATTGATGGGGCTGTATATTTTTTTACCTTCATTTATAGTTTCACCACCCCTACGCTTTGAACCTCAACATTCGGTTCTAACTCATTATAGGATAAGACAACAACCTGTGGTAAATAGCGCTCAACTAGTTGCTTAACATACATTCGAATGGCTGGTGAGCACAATATAATAGGTACCACTGCTTGTAATGATAATTGTTCAATTTGTTGATTTACAGCTTGTATAATTTTTTGTTGTGATTCTGGGTCTAATGATAAATAGCTTCCGTGTTCCGTTTGTTGGACATGGTCTGCAATTATTTTTTCAATTTGACCAGATACTGTTATGACTTGAACGATATTTTGCTCATTTACATATTGTTTCGTAATTTGTGAAGATAAGGATTGTCTTACATACTCCCCTAATAATTCCGTATCATTCGTCATTTTTCCAAAATCTGCTAATGTTTCAAATATAACAGGTAAATTTCGAATTGAGACCTGTTCACGTAACAATTTCGCTAGCACCTTTTGTACATCTCCAATAGCAAGTGGCTCTGGTGTAACCTCTTCCACAAGAATTGGATACGACTCTTTTAAGTGATCAACCAACTGCTTTGTTTCTTGACGTCCTAACAAGACAAAGGCATGTTTTTTGATTACCTCTGTAATATGAGTTGAGATTACCGATGGTGGATCGACTACCGTATATCCAAGCATTTCTGCTTCGTCTTTTAAGTCCTCGGATATCCACTTGGCAGGCATACCGAAAGCAGGTTCAACCGTTTGTATACCATCAATTTCATCGTTTTCCACATCCGGGCTCATCCCTAAGAAGTGATCAATATATACCTCACCTTTTGCCACTTCATTTCCTTTTATTTTAAGGCTATATTCATTCGGATTTAACTGAATATTATCACGTATACGAACGACAGGAATAATAATTCCAAGCTCTAATGCTAACTGACGCCTGATCATAACAATTCTGTCTAGTAAGTCTCCGCCTTGATTTGTATCTGCAAGTGGTATTAAAGCATACCCAAATTCAAATTCAATTGGATCCATGCTTAGCATTTGAACAACATTTTCTGGTGAGGTTAAATCACTAGTAGCAATCTCTTCTTCTACAGGTGCTTCAGGTTCTATTTGTCGTACCTTCTCCGCCTTACTTAGTTGGTAAGCTAAAAACGCTAATGGTGCAGCGATTAAAGTTGTTACAAGCATACTGATTGGTGTTAAACCCAATAAGAAAATCGTACCAGCAGCAATATAAAGCAATATAGGAAAACGAAATAATTGGCCAGTTATGTCGTGACCTAAGTTTCCATCTGAGGCTGCACGCGTAACCACAATACCTGTAGCTGTTGAAATTAACAATGCAGGTATTTGGGAAACGAGTCCATCACCAACCGTAAGACGCATAAACTTATCGACCGCTTCCCCAAAAGGTAAGCCCATTTGAACCATACCAATAATAAGACCGAAAATAATATTTATTAAAACAATGACAATCCCAGCAATGGCATCCCCTTTCACAAACTTACTAGCACCATCCATGGCTCCATAAAAGTCTGCTTCTCTTGAGATTTTTTCCCGGCGATCTTTTGCCTGTGTTTCGGAAATTAAACCAGCGTTCAAATCCGCATCGATTGCCATTTGCTTACCAGGCATTGCATCCAATGTAAATCTCGCAGCAACCTCAGATACACGTTCAGAACCTTTTGTAATAACTAAGAACTGTATAAGAATAAGAATTAAAAAAACAACGAAACCGACTAAAGCATTCCCACCTATTACAAATGTTCCAAACGTTTCAACTACTCCACCTGCTTCCCCTTCAGAGAGGATGGATCTTGTTGTGGAAACGTTTAATGCTAAACGAAACAAAGTTAAGATTAATAGGAGAGTCGGGAAAATAGAAAACTCTAGTGCTTCCGTTGTATTCATAGCGACTAAGATTACAATAAGTGCAAGGGATATATTGATTAAAATTAAAAAGCTTAATAGCCATCCTGGCAAAGGGATGACAAGCATAATAATGATTAAAATGACTCCAAAAACAACTGATAAATCTCTTAGCTGCATGAGTTCTTCTCTCCTAACTAATTAAGCCTTGTTTTCCATGCGATATACATATGCTAACACTTCTGCGACAGCTTGATAAAATTCCTCATGGATTACTTCTCCAATCTCTACTTTGTCATAGAGACCTCTTGCTAACGGCCGATTTTCTACCATCATAATATTATGATGCTTGGCAATTTCACGGATTCGAAATGCAATATAGTCCACACCTTTTGCGACAACATATGGTGCATCAAATTTATCTTCACTATATTTAATAGCTATGGAATAGTGAGTAGGGTTTGTAATAATAACATCGGCTTTTGGCACCTCGCTCATCATACGTTGCATCGCCATTTGCCGTTGCTTTTCTTTAATTTTCGCCCTAATTTGCGGGTCACCTTCCATATTTTTATATTCATCCCGAATATCCTGTTTCGACATTCGGATATTTTTTTCATAGTCATACCGCTGATATAAATAGTCAAAAACCGCAATTGCTAAAAGCGCTATGGAAGCAGAAAGCCCCATTGTCACTGTAACTTGTCCAAAAAAAGATAACGATTCACTAACATCTTTTAACGACAGCATCATCATTTCATCCTTGTTTATCCATAAGATAAAAAAGGTTACAGCACTTACCACAACGATTTTTAACATCGACTTTAATAATTCCACTATTGCTCTAATAGAAAAAATCTTTTTGGCGCCTTTAATCGGATCGATCTTTTTTAAATCAAATTTTAATGGTTCTCCTGAAAATAGAAAACCAATTTGTAAGTAGTTGGATAATATCCCTGCTACTACAGCAATACCCATTACTGGAGCGAGTGCCTTTGCCCCCTCTAATGTAGCATGCAGCATTACGGTTTCTAGGTTTTCCACCGTTAAATCCCAATGAATAAACTCCGTAAAGCCAGTTTTATACACATCTAAAAAGATATTCAGTAAATAGCCACCAATAAATAAAAACGAAAGAAAAACAAAAAATAATAAGACGGCTGTATTTACATCTTGACTCTTGGCAACTTGCCCTTTTTTTCTCGTATCTTTACGTTTCTTGGGTGTTGCTTTTTCTGTCTTTTCCCCCGCAAAGAACTGAAGATTTAATGACAGTTGCTTCATCTTAAGCACCTCCGAGTAGTGCCATTAAATCTCGCATGGCAAAAATCATGAATTCGAAAAGCTTTCGAATCAAAACCGTATAGATACCTAATGAAAAAGCAAGAACTACAAAACTGACAAAAATCTTTAATGGTAGTCCCACAACGAACACGTTCACTTGTGGTACAGCTCTTGCAACAATTCCTAAAGCAACATCAACTAAAAATAGACAACCAACGATTGGAATTGCCATTTGAAAGGCAATTAGAAACATTTGGCTAAATGTTTGAATAACAAACTCAGGAATAGATTCTGTCCCAAGAGATATCATAGAATCTATTGCGATAAATTCATAGCTGTAAAAAATTCCATCCAACAACATATGATGTGCATCAACTGTTATTAAAAATAATAAGGTTACCGTATACAAAAATTGACCTGTTAATGGACTTTGTGCACCAGTCTGGGGATCCACTACATTCGCAATTGCAAATCCCATCTGGAAATCAATAAATCCACCTGCTATTTGAATAGCTGCCAACACCAAAAATGCAATAAAGCCAACCAATAACCCAACCATTACTTCTTTTAGAAGTAAAATCACATAATTTGAATCAAATTCCATTATTGGAATATCTATTGTGAAAAACATAACCCAACTTAAATATAATGCAAAACCTAATTTATGAGGAATAGGTATATTTCGATATGAGAACAAAGGCAAAGTTACAAAAAATCCAATCACTCTAGCAAAAATAAGCAAAAACCCCGGAAGCCTTGTCAATTCAAATACATCAAACATATTAACTGATCACTTGGTGAAGACTGTTAAAAATATTCGCAGTGAAATCAACGACTTGAACGAGCATCCATGGGCCAAAGAAAACGATGCCTAAAAACACAGCAATGATTTTTGGAATAAAAGCAAGCGTTTGTTCCTGTATTTGAGTGGTTGCCTGAAAAATACTTACAATAAGACCAACAACTAATGCTAATAAAAGTATTGGACCAGTAACAATTAATAATGTATAAACACCACGTTCTGCTAATGCAATAACAAATTCACTACTCAAGGTGTCGTGCTCCCTTCCAAAACGTTAAAAACTTTGCAATAAAGAATGTGTAATTAAATACCATCCATCTACTAAAACAAATAACAATATTTTAAACGGCAGTGAAATCATTACTGGTGGTAACATCATCATCCCCATAGACATTAAAATACTTGCTACTGCCATATCGATAATTAAAAACGGGATAAAAATCATAAACCCCATTTGAAAGGCTGTTTTCAACTCACTTATAGCAAAAGCAGGAACTAATGTCGTTAATGGAATATCTTCTAGAGATTCCGGGGCAGGCATTTCACTATAGCCCATAAATAATTGTAGGTCCTTTTGCCTTGTATGCTCCGCCATGAATTCCTTTATTGGCATGCTAGCCCGGTCATATGCTTCATCGAGTGTAATATCTTCATTAAATAGAGGTTGTAGGGCTTCCTCATTAATTTCTTGAAAAGTTGGTGCCATAATGAAAAACGTTAGAAATAATGCCAGTCCGATTAATATTTGATTCGGTGGCATTTGTTGTGTCGCAAGTGATGTTCTCGTAAAGGATAAAATAATCACAATTCTTGTAAAGCTCGTCATTAAAATCAAAATACTTGGAGCTAATGCAAGAACTGTTAATAATAATAACAACCGTATTGATGTAGAAACATTATTGGGATCAAAGTTGGAATATAGATCTACAAACTCATTCATTTTGATCCCCTTTTCTTTCTGGATTGTTATGATTAATGATGTTTTTCCTTTCCTGTTTCATCGTTTTCAACTCATCATTAAATAATTGCTTAAAGGAATGAATGGTTGACTCATTTTGCTTGTTCGGCTGTTTTCCTTTATTATTTCGTAATTGCTGAAATAACGATTGAAACGATGCATTCAGTTGCGACGGATTTTGCTCTTTATTTTCTAATTCCTCGATAAATTTAGGGTCATCTATTTCGGTTAGCATATTTACGTCATTCCCAACACCGATAACGTAAACTTTGGAACCTATTTTCACCATTTGAATGGACTTATTTGATCCAAGTGAAATACCACCTAGATTTTCCATTGCCCGAACTTGCTGGAACATTTTGTTACGCTTTTGTAAAAACTTCAGCAAAAAATAGATAAGACCTAATACGATTCCCAGCATAAAAAACATTTTGATTAAATCAAATAATAAAGAATCATTATTGGAAGCTAGTTCTTCTTGAAGTTCGTCTTCTGGCTCAGATTCCGTAGCAGGTGTTTCCTCATCGCCTTTTTGACTCTTTTCCTCATCGAATAAATCACTAACACTATTATTCGTTGCATATACGGTATCCGTAACAAAAAACAATACAGATGTTAGGAGTATAAGTTGTAATAGTGTGAGTGTGTACTTTTTCATAACCATTCCCCATTTTTACGTGATGCTTTTCCTATAACATTAAGCTAATGCTTTATTAATTGCTTCAATTACACGATCCGCTTGGAACGGCTTCACGATAAAGTCTCTAGCTCCAGCTTGAATTGCATCAATTACCATAGCTTGTTGACCCATTGCAGAGCACATAATGACATTTGCATTTGGATCCATGCTTTTAATTTCTTTCAATGCTGTAATACCATCTTTATCTGGCATTGTGATATCAAGTGTTACCAAATCTGGTTGTAATTCTTGATATTTCTCTACAGCTTGGTTGCCATCCTGTGCTTCCCCAACAACTTCAAAATCATTCTTTGTTAGGATATCCTTGATCATCATTCTCATAAAAGCTGCATCATCTACGATTAGTACACGTTTTGCCATTTTAAGTTTCCCCCTAAGTTACTAATTTAAATTTTTAATTCTTTCTGTTTGGCTAATAATATCCGTTACTCGTACACCAAAGTTTTCATCAATAACGACTACTTCTCCCTTGGCAATCAACTTATCGTTGACATGTATATCCACAGGTTCACCAGCTAATTTATCTAATTCTATAATAGAACCTGAACCCATTTCTAAAATATCCTTAATGGTTTTTTTCGTTCTGCCTAGTTCAACAGAAACCTTTAACGGAATATCTAACAGCATGTTTAAGTTTTGTTTTTCCTTTGGTTGTAAAGATACGGACTCTAATTCTTGCAATTCTGCATGTTGGACCTTAACATTTGGTTCTGTATATGCACTAGTAGGCTTTGACGAAATCACTTTTTGTTCTTGCTTTACTTGTGCTTCTGCAGGAGCCTGTTGTGGTGTATTTTGTTTTTGACTAGTAGGTGCTTGAGTAGTTGCTTCCACTTCTTGAACCTCACCAACATTTAATAATTCTTCCACAAGATCTTTAGCAAATTGAATAGGTAAAAGTTGCATAATATCCGAATCGATTAATTCACCAACTTTTAAGTTGAAGGATATCTTAATAAAGGATTCTGTTTGAGGAAACTCCTCTAAACCTTCTCCATTATTTACGTCTAAAATTTCTGTACTTGGTGGTGAAATGTCGATACGTTTATTAAAGATGGATGACATACTCGTTGCTGCCGAGCCCATCATTTGATTCATTGCCTCCTGGACAGCACTTAAGGAAATTTCATTCATCTCCTCATTTGGAGTAGTTCCATCTCCACCCAGCATTAAATCTGCAATGATTGCAGCATCTCGAATTTTCATAATTAAAAGGTTTGCACCAGTAAATCCTTCTGTATACTTTACATTGATTGATACATGCGGATTTGGAAACTCTTGAGCTAAAGTGGAATTTTCAACTACACTCACTTTAGGAGTAGTAATATCAACTTTCTGGTTTAATAAAGTGGATAATGCCGTTGCCGAATTCCCAAATGATATATTTCCTATTTCCCCTAATGCATCCTGTTCCATAGAAGAAAGAAAATCATTTACTGGGGGATTTTCATCAAAGTGTTTAGCAAATACTTCTTCTTCTTCTCCATTTAGTAAGGCATCTATTTCTTCTTGGGATAACATTTCACGATCACTCATTCTGCCTCCCCCTTCTCCGTTTGATTTAAGATTTGTACTGCCACTTTATTTTTTCTTTTACCAAGTTGAGCATCAAATTTATGTTCATCGTAAACATAGATTGGAACTGGATCATTTATATTTTGCTCTAATTGAATAACATCATGAACAGCTAAGTTTAACAATTCATTTACAGTTATTGTAGATTCTCCTAAAATCGCCTTTACGTCAACTTTAGACGATTGAAGATGACTAGAAATTTTTTCTGTATCTTCTACGGAAGTTACATTCGATTTGTTTTCCATCCAATAGTGTACAGAAAGCTTGGAGATAATCGGTTCTAATGTAACATGTGGAATACAAATATTAATCATTCCACTTGTTTCGCCTATTACTGTATTTAAAGAAATTACTACCACTGTTTCATTAGGTGAAACCATTTGTAAAAACTGTGGATTCACTTCAAATTCCTCTAATATTGGCTCGATTTCCACTAAAGAACTCCAGGCTTCCTGTAAATTATCAATCATCTTTTCAAAAAGCTGAGACATGATTTTCGTTTCAATTTCTGTTAAGTTTTCAATTTTATTGAAATTGGTTCCTTTTCCACCTAACACACGATCTAACATCGCATATGCAATATTAGGATTAATTTCAACAATTAAACGTCCATCCAAAGGCGGAACAGAGAATACATTTAAAATCGTTTGCTTCGGTATGGAACGAATAAATTCCTCATAAGGTAGTTGGTCTACGGTTGCCACATTAATATTAGCAAATGTCCGAAGCCTCGTAGAAAAGTACGTTGTTAAAATTCTTGCAAAGTTTTCATGTATTCTTGTTAGACCCCTAATTTGATCCTTAGAAAAACGAAGAGCTCTTTTGAAATCGTAAACTCTAACCTTTTTCTCTGGATCATCTTTCTTTAACTCATTTGCATCCATCTCTCCTGAAGAGAGTGCAGATAGGAGGGCGTCAATTTCATTTTGTGATAATACCTCTTCGGCCAATGTTCCTCACCCCCAATAGGTTGAAGTCTTTATTATTGAAGGACCTTCTCCGTTGTATAAACATCTGTTACTTCCCCTTCATTTAAGAGGTCATTTACTTTATCTTTGATTGATTCTTCTAAGCTCGTTAGTCCATCTCTAAAGTCTTCCTCTTCTTTAGTAGAAAGCTCTTTAATAATGATATTTTTTAGTCGAAAGTCTTGTTCTAATGTTTCTTTTGTATCTTCATTATCCGTCACAAGTCGAAACTTAATTCGAACAAAGTTTCCATCTTTTAAATCGGTTGTAATTTGCTCCGTTTCGAAGGAATCTTCGATCATTTCTTCTACTGTCTTTTCACCTTCTGCAGAGGATTTATCATCATTATTCATAATAAAAATAAGTACGGTAACACCGACAGTGGTGATTACAAGTAGAAGAGTTATCATGACACCAATCACTTTTTTATTCATCAGTAGATCCTCCTATATCGGCAGGAAACCGTATTAAACCTATCTTTTGATAAAACTGAATTGATTTGATTGATATTTCTTCTTCGGTTTCTCGAACAAAAAGTTGTTTGCCATTCGTTAAGGTTATGGTTGTATCTGGAAGCGACTGTATTTTTTCAATATACAATGCGTTTACCGTAAATTGTTCTCCGTTTAATCTCGTTACTTGAATCATTTTTAGTAGGAGTCAAGTGACACTTGACTCCTTATTCCCCCTTTAAACCTTATCGCTTAAGGTTTACTAATTCTTGTAATATTTCATCTGATGTCGTAATTATTCTTGTATTTGCTTGGAATCCACGTTGTGCTGTAATCATTTCCGTAAACTCCTCTGATAAATCCACATTAGACATCTCTAAGGCACCGGCTACGATGGAAGCAGAACCATTTTCACCAGGTGCAGTTAAATCGTAGATGGAATCAAATGTACCATCGTCCGTAAACACACCCGCATTATTAGTTAACTGGAAGTTGTTGCTTCCTGATTTTTGTAAACCGCCTGTATTTGAAAACTTCGCAAGCATAATTTGACCAGCAATTTTAGCTTGTCCATTTTCATCTACATAGTTTACAGTACCGTCTGCAGAAATACTAAAGCTTTGGGCATTTTGATCTATTTGAATTCGCGCAGCCGTATCATCTACTAGTACATCGTTTGTATCGTTGGAAGCTTTACCTACTAAATATTGACCATTTGCGTTAACAATATATCCGTCATTATCTAAGTAGAAGTTTCCTGCACGTGTAAATTGTACAGAATCCCCGGAAAGATTGATTGCATCTGTATTATCTGTAGCTGATGTTCTCTCTGCAACAACAAACATTCCATCACCTTCAAGTGCTAAATCAAGGGTACGGTTTGTTGTTTGTTGGTTCCCTTGTGTATCAATGGTGTCAATACTACCAGTTTTTACACCAAGACCAACTTGGATTGGGTTACGACCACCAGAAACAGTAACTCCTCCATTAACCTGCGGGCCTTGTGCACCTTGTACCGTTTGGCTCATTATATCTTGGAATGTTATACGACCTTTTTTAAATCCAAACGTATTAACGTTGGCGATGTTATTGGAAACAACATCTAATTTTGTTTGAAAGCCTTTCATACCTGAAATACCAGTATACATTGAACGTAACATAACAATTATCTCTCCTAATGTTTTATTGTTTTTTAATAGCTGCATCAATCGATCAGCAGCTAAAGGCTTCCCGAAGGTCCAGCCTTAGTTATCCATTAAAATCGTTCCATTTATATTTGTAAAAATATGATCCGTTGCTTCCTGTTTGTTCATGGCAGTAATCACGGTGTTATTTTTCGTACTAACGACGAGTAATGCGTCATCCATAATGACTAATGAGTCGGTTACTCCTTTAGCTTTCGCTTGCTCCATTTTGGATTGTATTTTAGACCAATCGCTTTCCTTAATTTCAATGTTGCGTTCATTTAGTCTTAATTGAGCGTGTTTACTCACCGTTAAAGAAGTTTTTGATTTCGCTTCGTTTAAATACGATTCAAATGTTTTGCCATCACTTTTATGTGACTGAACATGTTTGTTAACTTTTGGAATCAAAGGATGAGGTTGAAGCTGATGAATACGATGATCCATTTTCATCCCTTCTTTCATTTCAAGTGTTATTCGTTTGCTGGTTCAGTTGTACCTTTTGCGATTTCAATAATATCCTTTGTATCTATTTTTTCACCATTTTCTAAAACCACTTGGATATCATTATTCCGGAATGAGATACTCTGAACCTTTCCTTTTTCTACTTTATCGAGTAATCCTTCATCATTATAGGTATTGTAGCTTACTTCTTTCCCTATTAAATGACTGTAGTCTAATAGAGAAGCATTAGACTGATTTAAGGATAGATACTCCATGGAACTAGAAATGTTCATTAATTGTTCCAACGAGGAGAAGGTTGCCATTTGAGCAATAAAATCTGTATCTTTTAATGGTTCTAAAGGGTCTTGGTTTTGCAATTGAACCATTAATATTTTCATAAACTCATCTTTTCCTAATGCACTGCTCCCTGATTTGTTTGCTGTATTATTCGACAAATACAACGAAGGATCAATCTTTGTCAATCTTTTCACCTACTTATGTTTGTGTCTGAAATAAAATATCTCTAAAATTTGTGCCTTCCTTATCCAATTCCTCTTCATCCATTTCGTTATTATCTTGGAATAGATGCTGGTTTTGATTCTGCTCTTCTTTATTTTCTTCGTTCGTAAAATGAGAAGGTAAATCATTTAAGATTGGATCAGACTGTTTTTCGATTACTACTTGGTTTGGTGAAAACATATGTCTTAACTGATTCATATTGGACTCCAGCAGTTCTTTCGCAGCAGTAGATGCTACTGAAATTTTAACTGCCATTTCCCCATTAACCTGAGTTAGTTTCACGACCATATCCCCTAAATGAGCAGGCCTTAACTTAAGTGTTAATTGTAATGCCCCATCCTTTTGTAGAAAACGACTTGATTTTATCGCTTGTTCAAATTGGTCTAACAATTGCTTCTGTGAACCGGTTTGCTCTGTTCCTGGTTGACGCTGAACATAAATCGTATATTGTTCAATTTTTGTCATCGGCATTGAGTCCACATTTACTTGGTTGTTGACCTTTTGATGAGAAGCATCTGTCAATGGAATGCCAGCTAGTACGTTTGCAACTGTCCGCTGTAATTGTTTATTTTGGTCAGTTGCTGTTGCAGGTTGAGTCCCATTAGTAGAAACCTTTTGCGTCAATGCATTCAGAATGGAATTCCAAGCTTTTTCGTGCTTACTTCCTTCAAGTTTGTTCGTAATGTCTTTTGCTAGGTTGGCTTGATTAAGTGTTTCCACTAATTTACCAAGAGTAAGTTCAAGCTTCTCAACTAAACCTTTACTTGTAGGGTTTTGCTTCATTCCTTCATAAATAGTTAATAATGTCTCCACAAATTTAGCTCCAGTTGCTGCATTTATTGGAGCTTTAGATTCATTAGGAGTTAATCGATTTAATGAAAAAAGCATGTTATATCCGAGTACAGATTCTGTGTTTTCATCCCCACTTAAGCTAGACTCTAATTGAACATTTTGATCTGTTAGCATACTTAAAAGTTGATTTAAAAGGGCATCAAGTTCCCCTTCGTTTTCTGCTGTTTGCTCGCCTTGAAGTAATTGTTCCAGCTGTTCTAATAAACTAACAAGTGAGTCTGTTGAGATTTTGCTTTTTTCTTCCACATGTACATTTCCAGTTGGCTTCGCAATGACAGATTCGAACATGTTCATAAAAGAAGTATTCGTATTCTCCGTAGACGTATCTCCTTGAACCTGCGTAGTAGCTCTAGTTGGGTTCACCATATAAGGCATAATCGGTGTCGTGTTCATCTTTTTCACCTCCTTTCAATAGCAATAAAATTTAATTAATTACTAGAATCGACAAAGGCTTGTGATAGGGTAGCGACAATAGAAGGATCCATTTCCGCAAAAATTTCCCCACGTTTATCTGCATTGATTTGCTGCAAAACTTGAATTGCGAGTTCTTGTTCCATTTCTTCAAATATGGGTGCTGCCGCTTCAGGGTCCATATCAACAAAGGAATCAGATAAAGTCTTTAGTTGTTCATCTTCATTCACCTTTGCTTCTTCCTTACTTTCAAGGTTAGTTGTCAATTCCGTAACCTGGTTGCTCTTTTCTGTTAACTGTTCTTCTTTTGATTCAACCTCATATTCAAGTGTTTCCACTTGATTTTTATACTCACTTATTTGTCCTTCTAATTCCTGAATACGTTCTGTGAGCTCTTGTTCTAATTCTTTCGTATCCTTTGAATCAACAAAAGAAGAAACTACTGGTATTTTACTTCCATACTTCTCAGCGATGTCCGTTACACTTATACCTGCAATTTGCAGAATTACGATGAGCAAAGTTATGGTAAAAATGATGGGAACTACAATAACAAAAAAGAACCATTGTAATTTTCCAGCCTTCTTTTCTTCTTTTTTTACATTTGGTTTCATAGCTTCACCTTTTTCTATTCCGCAGATACTGTTGTATGGAAACTTCGTCCAAACTGTTATTTTCCATTTTCGCAATGGTTTTTTGATTCGCTTTCTTCTTCAATTCCACAACTTTTTCAAATTTCTTCATTTCTATAAAAGACTCTGATAAATCTTCTTGTTTGTGCTCCATATTCGATCGGGCAGCTTGTACATGTCTCTGTAGGGATTCAATTCTTTCATCCAACTTTGCTAAGTAATGTTGGTAATGATGAATATCCTGAACTGGAATTGTGACTTCAAGACGATGCTCTAAATCCTCTTGAATTTCTTCTTTTTCCTTTAGTAAGGAATAAAGCTCCATGGCCACAGATTCAAACTTATCCACAGAATGCTGGTATGCTTTTAAAGCAACGTCCTTTTCATTTGTTCTTAAATCTAATAACTTCTCAAACGGAGCAATATTGTTTAACATTCCGATCTACCCCTTATTCGTTAACGATTGTAGCAAATGAATCGTCTCTTCTTGCGTATAGTTTTCATCGATTCCTTGTTTTAAAAAATCAATGATTTGTGGATACTCTTGAATCGCCTCGTCGATTTCACGAGAAGCGCCTTTCTTATATGCACCAATCTGAATTAGTTCTTTGTTCTCTTCATATTTTGCTAACCATTTCCTTAACGTATTGGCCGCATCTTTATGTTCTGGGCTTGCAATTTGATTCATAACACGACTTATGGACTTCAAAATATCGATAGCAGGAAACCTTCCTTGCTCTGCAATCGAGCGGTCTAATATTAAATGACCATCTAATATACCTCGGACAGCATCTGCGATTGGTTCATTAAAATCGTCTCCATCCACTAATACCGTATAAAAAGCTGTTATGGTACCGAAATGATTCGTTCCAGCTCTTTCTAATAACTTTGGTAGGATAGCGAAAACACTTGGCGTATAGCCTTTCGTAGTCGGTGGTTCACCTGAAGCTAATCCTACTTCACGCTGCGCCATAGCAACCCTCGTTACAGAATCCATCATTAAGTTCACGTTGTATCCTTGATCCCTGAAATATTCGCAAATTGCGGTAGCTGTATAGGCCCCTTTAATTCTTTGCAAAGCAGGTTGATCAGAAGTTGCGACCACGACTATGGACTTCTTCAAACCTTCTGGCCCTAAGTCTTTATCAATAAATTCTCGAACTTCCCTGCCACGTTCACCAATTAATGCAATCACATTTAAGTTCGCTTCGCTATTGCGGGCAATCATGCCAAGTAATGTACTTTTACCAACACCACTTCCGGCAAAAATACCTAAGCGCTGTCCTTTCCCAACCGTAAGTAAACCATCAATTGCTTTGACCCCGATTGAAATTTTCTCTCTAATAGGAGGACGTTCCATCGGGTTTGGTGGGTCTTGTTCTGTCGGGATAGACATAAGACCTTTTGGTAATGTCGAATGGTCGAGTGGATTCCCCAAACTATCTAACACAGTACCGATTAATTCCTTCCCTACTTTTACGGTTAATGGTTTATTAGTTGGTTCCACCTTACAGCCTGGCCCAATATTTTTTGTCTGTGTATAAGGCATCAACAAAACATGCTCATTATTAAAACCGACCACCTCAGCCAAAATTGGTGGGGATGTTTGGTCTTTCGTATAAATGTAACAAACATCTCCAATACTAGCTGAAGGACCTTTTGACTCAATCATTAAACCGACAATACGAGTTACTTTCCCGTATTTCTTTACTGTCTCCACATCATCAATCCACTGTAGTATGGAATTTGCTTTCACGCCGTTTATCCTCCTCAAGTAAATCGATGAGTTTTGTTTTAAGCTCAGTAAGCTGAGTATCGATGCTTGCATCAATTTGTCCAAATGGTGTTTCAATAATGCAGCTATACTTTGCTAATTCTTTATTTGGAAATATGGAAAGACTTGCTTGATTTCCAATTGTTTGCTCTATTTCTTGCTTTACATTTATCATATTTTGATAATCATCAGGATGAACGCACAATGCGATGGATTGTAATCCACTAACCTCTTCCATAGCACCTTTTACAAGAGACCGAAAGGCTTTTTCATCCTCCTGCACGGTATAATGTAAAATTCTTTCTGCTGCTTTTAAGGCAATTTCTAATATGACGTTATCTTGTTTGTCAATCCACTTTTGTTGCTCTTCTTGTGCAGATTTAACGATAGCAAAAGCAACTTGTAGGTCCTGATCATATTTTTGCATTGCCTCTTTTTTACCTTCTTCAAAACCAAGGCTAAATGCTTCTTTCTTCACCTGCTCCATAATAAGCTGTTTTTCTTGCTCAAATTGTTCCTTTTGAAGCGTAATTTGCTGATTACTTTCCTCTATTAATTTATCGGCATCTCGTTTTGCTTGTTGAAGGGTAACTTTTGCCTGCTCTAACAGCAAGTTCGGATCTTCCTTAGGCTCAGCTTCAGATGGCTCATCGTTTGTTTCCAATACTATTTGTCTAACAGATATTTTTTTAGGTTCATCTGTTTTTGATTGAAATTTATAAATATTAGACAATGATGTCATCTCCTCCACCACGAGCGATCACAATCTCACCTATTTCTTCAAGTCTTCTTATAATGCTTACAATTCTTGTTTGAGCCTCTTCTACGTTACGCAATCGGACTGGACCCATATATTCCATTTCTTCCTTAAAGGACTCTGCCATACGAGTAGACATATTTTTAAAGAGAACTTGTTGAACTTCCTCACTCGCAACTTTAAGAGAAAGGATTAAATCTTCATTTTCCACTTCACGAATAACACGTTGAATCGAACGATTATCAAGTGTAACAATGTCTTCAAATACAAACATTCTCTTTTTAATTTCTTCCGCAAGTTCTGGGTCTACAGATTCTAGTTCCTCTAAAATATTTTTTTCCGTTGTCCGGTCTACACCATTTAACACTTCAACAACAGCTTCGATACCACCAGTTTGCGTGTAATCTTGTGTAACGGCAGTCGACAGATTTTTTTCTAATATGTTTTCCACTGCTGTAATAATTTCTGGTGAAGTGGAATCCATAGTCGCAATTCTTCGGGCAATATCCGCCTGCACTGTATCAGGTAAAGCAGATAATATTTGTGCAGATTGCTCCGTATCTAAATAAGACAAAATGAGGGCAATTGTCTGTGGATGCTCATTTTGAATGAAATTCAATATTTGAGTTGGCTCCGCCTTTCTTGCAAAATCAAAAGGTCGAACTTGTAAAGTGGACGTTAACCGATTGATAATTTTAAAAGCTTCATCACTGCCTAGAGCCTTCTCTAATATTGTTTTTGCATACCCAATCCCACCTTGTGAAATGTAATCCTGTGCTAATGCAATTTGGTGAAATTGATCTAAAATCTCATCCTTTTGCTTTGCTTCTACTTTTTTAACCGAAGAAATTTCTAACGTTAGCTGTTCAATTTCTTCTTCCGTTAAATGCTTATACACTTGTGCAGAAGCATCAGGACCTAATGAGATTAGGAGAATTGCCGCTTTTTGTCTTCCAGTTAAACCAGTTTTTTGCTTTGGCACTACCAATCCCTCCTAATCCTCGGAAATCCATGAGCGTAATAATTTTGCAAAATCCTCTGGCTTTTCTTTTGCCATATTTTCTATCTGCTTCAGCTTCACACGTTCTTCATTATCTTCCAAATCATCGCCAATTTCAGGTATATTGATTGGTTCTTTTTGATGGATCTCAGTATAATCGGTTTCTTCCATCTGATTTTGTTTTTTCTTTCGCATTACAACAAATAACAGAAGAATGACAAGTAATAGTAATGCACCAATTGCAATATAAACCCACATTGGGATTCCAGTTGCTTTTGGATTGGAATCGAACATTGGTTGTTCATTAAATTCTTCAAACACAATGGATACTTTATCCTCTGTATTTATATCTCCATATTCTTTCGATACTGTCGTCGTTATAATGGAATTTAGAATAGATGAGATACTATCACTAACTGTAGATTGTTCTTCATTTGATAAATATTGAACCTCTCCAGCATTATCTAGCTGATCTTTTTTACTATCCACTGCAACTTGAATTCCTATATCACGTATTGTATACGGGCTTTCTACGATATTTTTACGAATGCGATTAAATTCATTATTAATGGACTCTTTAACCATTTCATATTCAGAATTTCCATCCCCATTTTCTGCTGCAGGATAGTTCGTAACTTCTTCCTCACCTGTTCCTACAACATTAGCTGGTGGTTCCTCACCGGTATAGGTTTCTGTAATTCTTTCCACACTAACTGGTAAGCCTTCCATATTCTCAATGTCAACTGGCTCTACTAGTTCTTCTACACGGTCTTCTTGTGTAAAGTCGATATCGGTTGTAACGGAAACAACAACATTGTTTCTACCAATCATAGTTCCTAATAGCTGTTGTACACGTTGCTGAATATCTTGTTCTACAGCCTGCTTAATTTCTTGTTGTTCTGTATACGCATTACCAGCCGTTAAACTATTTGAATTATTTTCATTAAAATACTCAAAATATTGGTTAGATAAGACGATATTATCAGTAGGGAGATTTGGAACTGATTTGGAAACAAGATGATAAAGCGTATTAATCTGATTTTGGTCAAACTTATAACCAGGCTCTGTATGAATTACAATGGAAGCAGAAGCCTCTCCAGTTTGATCGCTCACAAAAACACTTTCTTGCGGTAAAGTGATGAGCACTTCTGAATTTTGAATACCTTCAAAGCTATTAATTAAATTTGACAGCTCTGTTTGAAGGGCATCTAATTCGATCATTTCTCGTTGTCCATCAGTCATTCCCCATGAAGCATTTTCACTAAAAAAGGAATAATCAATATTCCCACTATTCGGTAGTCCTTGAGCAGCGAGGTCAACTAGCAAACTATCAACCTCTGCCTCAGGGACTAGAATAGTTGTTCCTCCATTTTCCACACTATATGTTACCCCTCTTGCATCCAACTCACCTTTAATTTGCCCTGTTTCCTGTAAAGACAAATTACTATATAGGGGAACCATATTTTCTTTTGTAGATAGCATTGTAAAAACGATAATAATTAAAATAAGTCCTACCACACTACCCAATATAATAGATTTTTTCGCTAAGCTTTTTTCTTTCCATTGCTGTATCGATTTGCTAAATTTCGTTTTCATTTTTTCGACCATAGCTACCTCCGATATGATTTTCTAATTTTTTTGGAGGATAACACTCAAAAAACTATTTCTTATAACGAAAGATATAATGTTTCCATTATAATTCGTTAAATTTGCATCCTCATGACTTCTTTGTAAGCATCAATGACTTTAGTTTGGATTTCTACAGTTGTTTGTAGCATAATGCTAGCTTTTTGAGAAGTAATCATTACATCATGTAAATTGTCGATTTCACCTTTAGCCAATGCTTCTGTTTTTTGATCAGAAGTAATTTGTGCTTCATTTACACTTTCAAGCGCACTTTTTAATGAATTAGCAAAACTTTGCTGTGCTTTGAAAGGGGATATTTTATTTGTATTCGTTGTTTCTGAAATAGCATTTAGTGTAACAGGATTAATTGTTGTCATCGATTCGAAACCCCTTATTTACCAATTTCTAATGCTTTTAATAGCATATCTTTTGAAGCGTTCATTGTTGTTACGTTTGCCTCATACGAACGAGTAGCACTCATTAAATCAACCATCTCTTGTAATGGGTCAACGTTAGGCATTTGAACATAGCCATCTTCATTCGCATCTGGATGGTTCGGATTATAGACCAATTTAAAAGGCTCCTCATCCTCACGTATCTGAGAAACCTTAACACCACTTCCTGGAGTGGACGATTGATTTAATGCTTTTTGAAAAACGGAGTTGAAAGACTGTCCACTTGCTTGAAATGCAACGGTTTTACGACGATAAGGTTCCCATTCTCCATTTTCATTGAGCGTAGCTCTCGTCGTTTCTGCGTTCGCAATATTGGATGAAATTACATCCATGCGTAATCTTTGAGCGGTTAAGCCACTTGCACTTGTATTAATAGAATGAAAGATTCCCAACGTTAACGACCTCCTTTTATAACAGTTTGTAAACTATTAAATTTACCGTTTAGACGATCAACTAGTGCTTGATAATAAATTTGATTTTTTGCTAAGTCTGTCATTTCTTTATCAATATCGACGTTATTACCATTATGATTATAAGTAGTATTACCTTTTTCGACAATATGAAAAGATGACCAATTTTTATTATTATCTCCAAAAGCAATATGTTTCGGGTTAGTTCGCTTTGCTTCAAACGAGGATGTCACTTCATTTAATACATTTTTAAAGGAAACGTCTTTTGCTTTATAATTCGGTGTGTCTACATTTGCAATATTGTTAGATATTGTCTGATTTTTTAAGGATGCATAATCTAAAGATTGACTTAAAACACTAATCGTATTTCCGAATAAGCTCAAAAAGTTTCACTCCTTCCATTTACATATATCTTTTTTAC
Source organism: Salirhabdus sp. Marseille-P4669 (assembly GCF_900240405.1). GTDB lineage: Bacteria > Bacillota > Bacilli > Bacillales > Alkalibacillaceae > OEQK01. The sequence continues at coordinate 25,133 of NZ_OEQK01000005.1, read as the reverse complement.
CACAATATTTATATCAGTATTATTTTGATGGTTTTTGTATAATTTTGTCGTTAATGTACATATTAGATTATCCCATAAAATCTTCTTGATTACATTAGTAAATTTTATCTTTTTTAGATATTCATACAAAAGTCACAAACTTTTTTTAGGTCAATTGGATTATTTGTAATTCGTGATTTCGCCCCATTTTACAATATTCAACCTTTTATTACAAAAAATGGTTATTATATAGGTGTTTAGTAGGTATATAGAACTACCTATCAAGAACATGCGCTCTATTCGTTTTATGCAACATGGATACAAGCTACTAAATTACAAACCTTCCTCTCGTATTAAAATCTTCCGTTTCTATACACTAAAAAACCCTACTGATGGCTCAGTAGGGTTTTTTGCAATTATGAATATTAATCGTTTGTGATTTTACGAAGTTCTACTAAAAACTTGTCGTTTAATACTTTAATGTACGTACCTTTCATACCAAGTGAGCGAGATTCGATTACTCCAGCACTTTCCAATTTTCTTAATGCGTTTACGATAACCGATCTCGTAATACCTACACGATCCGCAATTTTACTTGCTACTAATAATCCTTCTTTACCACCTAGTTCTTCAAAAATATGTTCAATTGCTTCTAGTTCACTATAAGATAAAGAGCTAATCGCCATTTGAACAACTGCTTTACTTCTTGCTTCTTCTTCAATTTCTTCTGTTTTCTGATGAAGAATTTCCATCCCTACAACCGTTGCACCGTATTCAGCTAATAATAAATCATCATCAATAAAAGATTCTTGTAAGCGACTAAGGATTAAGGTCCCTAAACGCTCTCCTCCACCAATAATCGGAACAATTGTTGTGAGTCCATTTTCAAATAAATCACGATTTTCAACTGGAAAAGCCGTAAATTCACTATCAATATCAAGGTTTGCTGTTGTTTCCGTAATTTTAAATAGGTTTTCTGTATATTCTTGTGGGAATTGTCTTTCTGAAATCATGTGCTGCATTCTTTCGTTATCAATTTCTTGCTTAATGGAAAAACCTAAAAGTTTTCCTCTACGACTTACAACAAAAATATTAGCGCTTATTACATCACGTAATGTATCAGACATTTGATTGAAATTCACACTCTTACCAGTTGCTGTTTGTAACATGGAATTAATAATTCTTGCACGTTCTAAAAGTTTCATAATGATCCTCCTAATCATTTCTTTACAAAATGTACTGTGATAAATCCTTGTTCTTAACAATTGAATTTAATTTTTGATCTACATACTCTTTGGTTATTTTAATATGGTCCATATTAATATCTGGCGCTTCAAAGGATAAGTCTTCCATAAGTTTTTCTAAAATGGTATGTAGCCTTCTTGCACCAATATTGTCTGTTTCTTGGTTTACCTCAAATGCAATTTCTGCAATCCTATTTACAGCATCGTCAGAAAATTCTACATTTATACCTTCCGTTTTTAATAATGCAACATATTGCTTTATTAATGCGTTAGAAGGCTCAGTTAATATATTGACAAAATCACGAACACTCAGCTTTTGTAATTCCACACGGATAGGGAAACGCCCTTGTAACTCTGGTATAAGGTCTGAGGGCTTTGCCATATGGAATGCACCAGCAGCAATAAATAAAACATGATCTGTCTTTACAGGCCCATATTTTGTTACAACAGTGGAGCCTTCCACAATTGGTAAAATATCTCTCTGAACACCTTCTCTTGACACATTCGCTTGAGAAGACTCATTTTTTCCGGCAACTTTATCTATTTCATCAATAAAGATGATACCAGATTGTTCGGCCTTCTCAATTGCCTCTTGCGTCACTTCGTCCATATCGATTAGCTTTAACGCTTCATCCAGTGTTAGTACTTTCCTCGCTTCACGTACTGGTAACCTTCTTTTCTTCTTTTTCTTTGGCATGAATTGACCTAATGCATCTTGCATGTTCATACCAAATTGTTCCATTCCCGACCCTTGTAGCATATCGAACATAGAACCTTGTTGCTCTTCTACTTCAACAGTCACCATATGGTCTTCTAGTTCACCGAGAGCTAGTTGATGGCGAATTCGACTACGTTTTTGTTCAATCTCGGTTTTGTCTTCTGAATCACTATCTTGATCATTCGATTGCTGATTTGAAAACAACATTTCAAAAGGGTTTTTCATTGAACTGCTTTTCTTTTTTTCAGGTACCAACAATTTAACAAGTCGTTCATTGGCAAGTTTCTCTGCCCGTTCTTTTACATTTGCCATTTTTTCTTCTTTTACTAGTCGAACAGAAGTCTCTACTAAATCACGTACCATGGATTCCACATCTCTACCAACATATCCAACTTCTGTAAATTTTGTTGCCTCTACTTTAACAAACGGTGAGCCAACTAATTTAGCAAGTCGGCGCGCTATTTCGGTCTTTCCAACTCCAGTTGGGCCTATCATTAGTATATTCTTTGGTACGATTTCCTCCCGAATGTTCTCGTCCATTAACATTCTGCGATATCTATTTCGTAACGCAACCGCAACTGCTTTTTTTGCATCTTGTTGACCAATGATAAAATTATCAAGCCGATCTACAATTTGTCTTGGGGTTAAGCTTTTCCTATTCACTTCTTTCCCCTCCTTAATCTAGAACTTCCAAAATAATTCTATCGTTCGTGTATACGCAAATTTCTCCTGCAATTTCAAGTGCTGCTTGAGCAATTTCAGACGCAGTCTTTTCAGAGGAATAACGTTTAAGCGCTCTTCCTGCACTTAGTGCGTAGTTTCCTCCTGAGCCAATTGCTAATATATCATCGTCAGGTTCAATTACTTCACCAGTACCCGATACAAGTAGCATTGTCTCTTTATTCATAACAATTAACATTGCTTCTAGTTTCCGGAGTACTTTATCACTACGCCACTCTTTAGCTAATTCCACAGCTGATCGAGCTAGGTTTCCATTATATTTTTCCAAATAATTCTCAAACTTTTCAAACAGTGTGAATGCATCTGCAACAGAACCAGCAAATCCAGCTAGTACCTTACCATTAAAAATTTTACGAACCTTTTTTGCTGTATGTTTCATTACAACTGCATTTCCCATTGTAACTTGACCATCACCGCTCATTGCACACTGCCCATTATGCCTTATCGCAAATATTGTTGTAGCATGAAACTGAATTGACACGCTTCACTCACACCTCTTTCTTCCCGAATTACCTTAACCCATCGAGCAACGAACTACTAGCATCATTTCCTATGCTCTTGGATGTGATTTTAAATAAATATTTCTTAAATGGTCTTTTGTCACATGTGTGTAAATTTGTGTAGAGGACAAATGTTCATGTCCAAGTAGCTCCTGAACCGAACGCAAATCTGCACCAGCATTTAACATATGTGTAGCAAACGAATGCCTCAACTTATGTGGATGAACATGTACCGTTAAGGACGCCTTCTTTACCATCTCATTTAAAATATAACGTACACCCTTTGGGCTAAGCGCTTGGCCCCGAGCATTTAAAAACAACGCATCTGTGCTAGTTGAAGATTTCGATAAGAGCTGTTGTCTTCCATCCTCGATATATTGCTTTAATGCATTTTCTGCATAATCTCCAAACGGAACATATCTTTCTTTACTGCCTTTTCCCATTACTAACGCTGTACCAATACTAAAATCCAAATGGCCTAAAGTAATCTTGAGACATTCGCTAATTCGAATTCCCGTACCATACAACAATTCTAATAGAGCCTGATTTCTCTGACCAAGTGGCGTATGTAAGTCACTAACTGAAAATAATCGTTCAATTTCTTCTTCATAAAGAAAACCGGGAATTTTTTTCTCTGTCTTTGGCAATGAAACACTAAGAAATGGATTTGATTCTACATATCCTTCTCGGTCTAAAAACCGATAAAATGTTCTTAAACTCGATATTTTTCGTGATACACTTCTTCGCGAAAGCTTTTGTTCATAAAGTTCCGTTAAAAAGACCCTAATAATCGCATAATTTACTTCTTTTAAATCTTCTATACCTTCCCTTTTTAAAAACAAAAAAAAGGTATCAAGATCATCTTGATAAAAAGTTATCGTGTAGGGTGATGCGTTCTTTTCAATTTGCAAATATTCCATGAATAATTTTTGGAATTGATGGAAATTCATTTTGGCCACCTCACATGAAGCGATTAAATAGTAACATACTTAATAGATAAAATGCAACGAAATTGTTATAAAATTCTGAATTGTATTTTAAGCAGTTGTTTTAATTGCTTTATCATTAAATGAAAACCGAAAAATACGAGGTGTTGCCCAATCTATTTCACCATCTGTCAAGTAAATAACCTTACCACTGAGCAATTATAGCTTTAACTCTTTCACTATGTCAAATAAAATGCGAACGAACCTGCCACGTTTTTACATTCTTCACAAAATTGTAAAAACCTTGTCACAAACGGACAAGGTTTTTACGTTTACCCCATTATTGTTGCGCCTCTTCTTTATAATCACAAGAAACGCATTCAACTTGTGTACCTTTTTTCTTCTTCTTTTCAACAAGTAAACCCTCGCATTTTGGACACGGTCTTGCGATTGGTTTATCCCAAGAAAGGAAATCACATTCTGGATAACGATCACAGCCATAAAATACGCGGCGTTTTTTCGATTTTCTTTCTACAATGTTTCCTTCTTTACATTTCGGGCATTTTACTCCAATATCTTTTAGAATTGGTTTAGTATTCCGACATTCTGGAAAGTTGGAGCATGCCAGAAACTTCCCATATCGTCCCATTTTATAAACCATTTCATGCCCGCAGTTCTCACAGTCTTCTCCTGCGGGTTCATCACGTATTTCTATTTTTTCCATTTCTTCTTCTGCTTTTACCAGACGTTTTTCGAAGCCATTGTAGAATTCATCAATAATTTTAATCCATTCTCTTTTTCCTTCTTCAATGCTATCTAAATCGTTTTCCATCTTTACAGTGAATTCTACATCAATAATTTCCGGAAAATACTCCAGTAATATTTCAATAACAATTTCACCAAGCTCTGTTGGAACAAACCGTCGATTATCTAATGCTACATAACCCCTTCTTTGAATGGTATCTAAAGTTGGAGCATATGTAGACGGACGTCCAATACCCAATTCCTCTAAGGTTTTAACTAAACGAGCCTCTGTATATCTTGGAGGTGGTTGGGTAAAGTGCTGATTTGGTTCCATTTTCGTAACTTTGATTTTCTCTCCTTCTTCTAAAGGAGGTAGAAGCTTATTCTCTTCTTTCTTTTCGTCATCCTGGCCCTCCACATATACCTTCATAAATCCCTTAAATTTAATTTGAGAGCCTGTCGCACGAAATTCCACACCATTATTTAGAATATGTGCTGTAACTGTATCAAGTATTGCAGGAGCCATTTGGCTAGCTAAAAATCGTTCCCAAATTAATTTATAAAGTCGTAATTGATCTCGTGAAAGTATATTTTTAAGAGAATTAGGTGTTCGCATCGCTGACGTTGGACGAATCGCTTCGTGTGCATCCTGTGCTCTTTCTCCATCGTTTTTCTTTGTATACTTCCCAATAAACTCTTTACCATAATTTTCTTCAATATACCCCATTGCCTCTTGTTGAGCTGTATTGGAAATTCGAGTAGAGTCTGTACGCATATACGTAATTAAACCGACTGTACCTTCTTTTTTGCCTAAATCAATTCCCTCATATAATTGCTGTGCTAGCATCATCGTTTTCCGTGCTCTAAAATTAAGTTTTCTCGCCGCTTCTTGTTGTAAAGATGACGTTGTAAATGGTGGTGCAGGGTTGCGTTTGCGCTCCCGTTTGTTTACTTTATCTACTTTATAATCGTTGTCATTTAGCTTATTTAAAATCGCATCTACTTCAGTTTTGGAAGCTAACGGTAGCTTTTTCCCGTCTACACCATAAAAAGAACCTTGAAAAGTTGATTTATTCTTAGCAAAATCGGCTTCAATAGACCAATATTCTTCTGGCTCAAAATTTTGTATTTCCTTTTCTCGATCAATGATGAGTCGTACAGCAACTGATTGAACTCTTCCTGCACTTAACCCTTTTTTTACTTTTTTCCATAATAATGGACTAATGTTGTATCCTACTAGCCTATCTAACACTCTTCTTGCTTGTTGGGCATCTACTAAGTCCATATCAATTTTACGTGGATGTTTAAAAGATTCCTTAATTGCATCTTTCGTAATTTCGTTAAATACAACACGACAATCAGAATCGACATCAACCCCAAGACTCTTCGCTAAATGCCAAGCAATTGCTTCTCCTTCACGATCGGGGTCAGCTGCTAAATAAATTTTCTTCGCTTTTTTTGCTGCTGTTTTTAATTCTTTTAATACCGGACCTTTTCCACGAATTGTAATATACTTTAACTCGTAGTTTTTTTCAACGTCCACACCCATTTGACTCTTGGGTAGGTCAATTACATGTCCCATTGAAGCTTTTACTTTATATTTTTTTCCTAAGTAACGCTCTATTGTTTTTGCTTTAGCTGGTGATTCTACAATAACTAGATAATCCGCCATATATACATCCTCCTAAGAGGGATTTCTCTTTTTCTTTTAATTTATTGGTTGTGATTCTTAAATCTTCCCTATTATTAAATACATGTACTACATTTGTCAAACGATATTTTTCGCTTTCCCCATAATTAACCACCAGAATTGATTGTATTCTAAGTGTTTAAAACCTAAATTTTTAAAAAATTCTATTAATATTTACATCCTTGACAATACCGCCTAGATACTAATTATTTCAATACTTTCCCCCATTATTTATGGAGAAGCTAGCATCCGTTATGGAACTTATTCTGTCAACTTCTATTTGGTTAAAAAAGAGAAGAAAAATTATTTTTTGGATAGTGTTTCAAATTTACGCTTGAGTAAGAACTTTTAGACCAATTTAGACTTCCGTTATTACAAGAAGTTTAATGTTTTCCTTCGTGTATTCCATGACTCTATAATATCCTTAGAATCCGTAATTAGTTCAGCCCCTTCCTTTAGCAACAAGTGACAACCGGCAGTTTGAGGAAGAAAAATAGAACCAGGTACAACAAATACTTCCCGACCTTGCTCCAAGGCCTGCTCAGCCGTTATAAAAGTACCACTCCTCTCTTTTGCTTCTATTATTAAACTCCCAAAGGATAAACCACTTATAATCCGATTCCTTTCTGGGAAATGCCATTTACGTGGGGGCATATTTGGGGGATATTCCGAAACGAGTAAATGATGGGTTCGAATATGCTTCATAAGTTGTGCATTTTCCTTAGGATAAATATGATGAAAGCCAAATCCTAATACACCAATCGTTTTACCCTGGTAATATATTGCCGCTTTATGGGCCATTGTATCAACCCCTTTGGCCATGCCACTTACAATAACCCAGTTTTGTTTAATTAAAGGTTCCAGAAGAAAATCCACCTTTTTTGCTGCCTCATTCGAGTAGTTTCTCGTTCCGATTACACTTATTTTGGGGCTTTCGGTTAGAATTTCAGGATTTCCCCACATATATAACAACAACGGTGGATCTGGAATTTGTTTTAACAAGACAGGATAATTACTATGGGTAATAAGTAATACGTTGAAGTCGCGAAGATCTTTTTCTACAGAGGATCTCAGTTCACTAGAGTGTAAATCTGATAATACATCAATGGCTTGATTACGGGGGAAAGAAAACTGTGTTTGAAGGTCATTTAAGTTGAGGTTATACATATTGTTTAAGGTTGGGTCAAGCTTTAACCACTGCCACATACGCTTTCTACCAACCCATCTTACTCGATGCAAGTGACAAAGACGAAATTCAAATTCTTGATACATGGATTCATTCCTTTCTAGTTTTTATTGAATTGTAATTCTATTAAAAAAGCTCTCTTATCAAACGATAAGAGAGCTCCTCTAGTTTTATATTAATGTGTTTTACACTTATCGTATAAACCTTTTTCTTTTAGTACGCTAATTAAAGTTTCTCCCATTACGGACGGAGTTTCTGCAACTTTAATTCCGCATTCATTCATGACACGAATTTTTTCTTCAGCAGTACCTTTACCACCAGAAATAATCGCACCAGCATGACCCATACGTTTTCCTGGAGGGGCAGTGGCACCGCCAATAAATCCTACAACCGGTTTTGTCATATTCGCTTTAACCCATTCCGCAGCTTCTTCCTCAGCTGTACCACCAATTTCACCAATCATAATAACAGCTTCTGTTTCTGGGTCTTCATTAAATGCCTTTAATACATCAATGAAGTTTGTTCCATTAACTGGATCTCCACCAATTCCTACAGCTGTAGTTTGGCCGATTCCAGCAGTTGTTAATTGATGTACTGCCTCATATGTTAATGTACCGGAACGGGATACAACACCTACGTGACCTTTTGTATGAATGTATCCAGGCATAATACCAATTTTACATTCGTCTGCTGTAATAACACCAGGACAGTTTGGTCCAACTAAGCGTGTTTTCTTGCCTTCCATGTAACGTTTTACTTTAACCATATCCATTACTGGAATATGCTCCGTAATACAAATTGCTAAATCCAATTCCGCATCAACCGCTTCCACAATAGCATCAGCTGCAAATGGAGCAGGAACATAAATGACAGATGCAGTAGCTCCTGTAGCTTCTACAGCCTCTTGAACTGTATTAAATACAGGTACACCTTCTACTTCTTGACCACCTTTACCAGGTGAAGTTCCCCCTACAATCTTTGTGCCGTACTCAAGCATTTGCTTTGTATGGAAAAGGGCTGTAGACCCAGTAATACCTTGAACAATTACTTTTGTGTCTTTATTAATAAACACACTCATCCTTACCCCGCCTTTCTGTAAAATTATTTCACAAGTTCTACAATTTTTTGTGCACCGTCTGCCATAGAATCAGCTGGTGTAATTGCAAGTCCAGATTCTTTTAAGATTTCTTTACCTTTATCAACATTTGTACCTTCTAAACGAACAACTAGTGGAAGTTCAAGACCTACTTCCTTCGTAGCAGCTACAACACCTTCAGCAATAACATCACACTTCATGATGCCACCAAAAATGTTAACGAAGATACCTTTTACATTTTTATCAGAAAGAATAATTTTAAATGCTTCTGTAACCTTTTCTGCAGTCGCGCCGCCCCCAACATCAAGGAAGTTTGCCGGCTCACCGCCATAATGCTTAATAATGTCCATTGTAGACATTGCAAGACCTGCTCCATTAACCATACATCCGATGTTACCATCTAAAGCAACATAGCTAAGGTCATATTTAGAAGCTTCAATTTCTTTTGGATCTTCTTCATCTAAATCACGGTATTCTAGAATATCCTTTTGGCGATATAATGCATTATCATCAAAGTTAAGCTTCGCATCTAAAGCCATAACATTCCCATCACCAGTTGTTACTAACGGGTTGATTTCTGCGATGGAGCAATCCTTTTCTACAAATACTTGGTAAAGACCCATCATAAATTTAACCGCTTTCGAAACTAGTTCTTTTGGAATATTTATATTAAATGCTAATCTTCTAGCTTGATAAGGCATTAAACCAGTAACCGGATCGATAACCTCTTTAAAGATTTTCTCCGGAGTTTCTGCAGCTACTTCTTCAATCTCTGTTCCACCCTCTTCGGATGCCATCATAACAACGCGAGATGTAGCGCGGTCTAATACAACACCAACATAGTATTCTTTTTTAATATCGCAGCCTTCTTCAATAAGCAAGCGTTTAACTTCCTTACCTTCAGGACCAGTTTGGTGTGTTACTAAAGTCTTACCAAGTATTTCTTCCGCGTATGTACGTACTTCATCAAGGTTTTTCGCAACTTTAACACCGCCAGCTTTACCGCGTCCACCTGCATGGATTTGTGCTTTCACTACAGAAACTTCAGAACCTAAAGCTTTTGCAGCCTCAACAGCTTCATCTACAGTAAAAGCGACACGACCATTGGGAACAGCTACGCCATATTTTCGTAAAATTTCTTTCCCTTGATACTCGTGAATATTCATCTTCCATCCTCCCATCAAGTATTCCGTGCTTTTGTTTTTATAAAATAATGTAGGAAATTGTCCACACTTACTCATTATAAAACTAATAGAATAAAATAACAACGGAGGGACACGAATTCTCTCCCGAAAATTAAAAAAATTACCACCAAGCTTAATTGGTGGTAATAGTATATTGATATTATTGGTTATTCAATTCTTTATAGGCAATAACCTGTAACGCTAGTAATTCTTCTTCGGAAAGTTTCCCCTCCACCTTTTGCAACAATTCTAACTGCTCTTGTTCTGATACGCCATCCGATACATCTGTCACAATGTCTACGATTTCAGAAGCACCAAATTTCGAAACAAGCTCCTTAGCCGCTTCTTCCTTTGTCGTAAATGGCAACACACTTTCATCAATATTAGCGCCCTCATTAAGAAACTCTTGTATTTGTGGGTTACTATTAATTTTTTCTTTCACGTCGTTCATAACAGGACTAGATGCTAGTTCTTCAACATAATAATCCATTATCTTTTCTGCAGCAATTTTTGTACCGAAATGATAAACACCATATCCGATAGCTCCAATCAAAATGACAAAAATAAGTAATCTTCTAATCCATTTCACTAGCAATTCCCCCTCCATTACTTATATACATTCTTTCACTGAATCATACCATAAAACGATGATAAAACTAGCCCTTATTTGCTGTTTTTTTATGATATATTTGATCTGCTTCATATATAAATGCAAATACTTCAGCAACTGCACTATATAATTGTTCAGGAATAGAATCATTTATAGATAGCTTACTTAACAATTCTACTAATGAAGCGTCCTCGTATATTGGAACATTATGCTCATTCCCTCTTGCTAAAATGGTATCTGCAACCAGTCCCTTACCTGTTGCTGTTACCTTTGGAGCATGATCTTTTTCTGTATTATAGGACAGTGCAACAGCTTTCTTTCTTTTTTTATCATCCTTCATACTTGTAAATCCACTCCTTTTGCAAAATGAGTCAATGAATGTGATGGCTTTTCATTAGGATATGGTGTACTGTTTTGATTTAAATCCTTTACATGGATGGAAGAAACTTTATAATCCATATCTTTTAAAGTCTCTATTAATTTTGGTTGCAATAGATTAACAATTGGTCTTAGCATATCTGGATTACTTTGAAAAACCGTTAACGTAACGATTCGATTTTGCACCTTCATATCCATTACTACTTCGTTTAGGAATTCCAAGTCTAAATAAAACATGATTCTACAGTGGTTAACATTTACCTTTCCATTCGGATCTTTCTTTCCTTCAAAGTCTGTAAATACGTCTTTCTTCAAGCCAAATAGCTGTCCAGGCAACTGCACACTAAATTGCTGCCAATCATTATGTTCCACATTTGATAAATGCATGCCGTTAATAGCTTGTAATAGCGTAGTTGCATCTTGCTTAAGGACCGGATTGTGGCTTTCTTGTAGAACGGACTGCAGTAACATAGGTAACGAATGGGTTTTATGACCCTCGGGATTCATTAATGACATAAAGCCTTTTAATTTAATCATAAAGGATTCGTTCAATGTTGAATGATTTGCTTTTTCTAAAGAAGACAGCCCTTGAAGCAACCATACATGGATCATTGCCTTTTCTTGTTTTGTGAAAGCTTGCTCACTTTGTAATAACGACTTGAGACCAAAGAAAAAGTCTTCCATACTTTGCAAAGTGGATAGTGGCAATATACTTTTAACATTACCATTTGAAGCTGGCTCATTTCCATGCTTAACAACTTCTCCTTTAGCATAGGTGGTCCAGGCTTCTCTCCAATTCGAAAAGGTTACCTCTTCCTGGATAAAGCCTGCCTTTTTGAAAATAGAAAAAGTAGCAGAACTTCCATTTTTGACATCATTTATAATTTGGTTCTTTAATTCTGTTTCACTTAATGTCCCGCCATCGCCTTTAGAAAATAGCGTTAAATAAGAGCTTAATTGTTTATGATCTAGAGATTCATTTCCTAGCAAATACTGATTCAGACTGGTTGCAATATTTGAAAAGGAAAGTGGCTCGAACATACGTTGATATAAAGAATGGTAAACCGATTTGGTTATGGGGAGCTCCCGCTTTAACATTTCTAATAAAACAACATTTGCTTTTTTTCCGTCTGGCTGTCGATCCAATAGCGAGATCGCCGCTGGAATTGTAGATTCTTTAATAGGTACATTTTCTTTTAGTAGCTGGGAAACGAAGCCTTCTCGTTTTTCTGTGCTTTTCCATCCAAAATGTTGTAAAAGATTCGCCACACTATCCTTTTGACTACGTACAGGCTTCTCATTCAAAACTTGAAGATTTATATAAGGAGCTGTTTGCTTTACTTGGAAAATATAACGTTGATTCGCTTGTAAGGCATTTTTCAACTCAGCAACGACAGTCTTTTTTCCAATTTGAATGAATGCCTTATTTTGTGGCAAAAACTTTTGTACATTACCAGTTATAATTTGCCCTACTTTTAATGAAAGGGAAGATGTTGGTTGCGAAACTCGAATAGATTGAAACAGTTGTGTTACCCGATTGTTCATGTAAAAAACCCTCCCTCTACTTGTTTTTAATCCTTCTTCACTTGTCCAAAAGACATGCGATGAAAAGGCGTAGGTCCATATTTCTGCAATGCCTCCAAATGCTCCTTTGTTCCATAGCCCATATTTGAAGCGAATTGATATGCCGGATATTGCTGATCGAGCTCTTTCATAATACGATCTCTAGTAACCTTTGCAAGCACACTTGCAGCGGCAATAGAAATGGACTTTTGATCTCCTTTTATAATTGCTTCCTGTCTTATCGGTAACTCTGGTAGTTTTACTGCATCAATGAGCAGGGCATTTGGTGTCTCGGATAAGCTAGCAACCGCCTTCTTCATTGCTAGCTTCGTTGCTTGAAAAATATTAATTTGATCAATAGTGTGATTGTCTACAATTCCAATACCATAAGAAATTGCTTGCTCTTTAATTTGATCAAAAAACAGCTCTCTTTTCTTCTCAGACAACTGCTTGGAATCATTTAAACCTTCTATGTAAAAGGATTCATCAATTACAACAGCACTTGCGACTACAGGACCTGCAAGCGGACCTCTTCCAGCTTCATCAATTCCTGCAACATAGTGTATATTTGAATTCCAACATTTCTGTTCATACTGAAGCATTTCATAAAAGTGTTTCTTTAGGCTTTCTTTTTTTTCTAGCTTTTTCTGATAACTACTAAGGATTGTTTGCACTCCCTTTCGTTCATCTATTTGAAAGGATTTCCATTCTTCATTAGTAAAGGATTCATTATGAACCTTTTCTTTTATTTGTGAAATAGTTAAGGTTTTGTTCATTTTTTTCTTCCCCCATACGATTAATATCGGCAATCTCTCCTATCTGTTAAACACAAAGTCTTTCTACAGGAGCATAGACAAGCTGCTTATCGATAGTTCCTAATTCCTTAACAGTAAGGAAAAGGCATCTACCAACAGATAGATACCTTTTAATTCAACTCTTCCTTCTCTTTTGGCCAATCGAATGATACAAAGCCTAGCTTAGAAGAACGTAAGTCTTGTATGATAACTTCTGACGTTTTATCGTAATCAACGATGCCTCCACTTGCTAAGCACCCTCGTCGTTTACCTATTTCATCAAACCATGCTACTATTTCTTCTTCCTCTAAATCAATATGATATCGTTCTACTAACTGTTTTGGATAATGTTCCTTCATAAATTTTAATATATATACTGCAATATCGTCTAAATGTAAAATTTGGTCTTTAATTGTGCCAATGGCAGCTAGTTTGTATCCCACTTCTTTATCTTCAAATTTCGGCCATAGAATCCCTGGGGTATCTAATAATTCAAAGTCCTTCTTCACTTTAATCCACTGTTGGCTGGTGGTAACACCTGGTCGATCACCGGTTTTGGCAATTTTCTTTTTCACTAAACGATTAATTACCGTGGACTTTCCAACGTTCGGGATTCCAACAATCATGGCCCGTATTGGTCTTGGTTTTATTCCCTTCTTTACGAGTCGCTCTAATTTCTTTTCACCAAGTGCTTTTGCTTCTTTTATAATTTGTTGGATATCACTAGATTCATGGGCATTTATTGCTATTGCTTGAATGCCCTTTTCAGCAAAGTAGTTTTGCCATTCTTTGGTTACCTTTGGGTCTGCTAAATCTTTTTTCATTAAAAGTACTAACTTGTCCTTTTGGCCAAGAACTTCTTGTAGCATAGGATTTTGTGAGGATACAGGAACTCTTGCATCTACTAGCTCAATCACAAAATCTACAAGCTTTAATTTTTCTTGAACTTCCCTTTTGGCTTTTGCCATATGGCCAGGGAACCATTGTATTGTCAATTTTCATCACCCTTTATAAAAAATAGGTATGTATGTTAGTTTATAGAGCCTAAATCTTCAAATGGCCAATAGACCATTATCGCTTTGCCAACTATTTGATCATAGGATACTAATCCTAATTCACGACTATCTGTGGAATTTGTTCGGTTGTCCCCTAATACTAAAACATATCCTTTAGGAATTGTTTTGTTTTGTCCAGGGATCATTTCTAAACTAAAATCGTGTGTATAATGACTTTTAGGTTGAAGTGAGTCAAGTCTATCGTCTATAAAAGCTTCATTAATAGGCTCTCCATTTACATATAACGTTTCATCTTTATAATGAATGTGCTCACCTGGCAATCCGATAATTCGTTTAATAAAGTTTTGCTCTTTATTAGCATGAAAGACAATGATATCGAATCGTTTAGGCTCACTAATCAAATAACTAAATTTATTAATTATGATTCGATCGCCGTCCTGTAAAGTAGGCTGCATGGAAACCCCTTCTACAACGGTTGGCGTAACGAGGAAAGTTCGTACACCTAATGCTACGATAAATGCTAGTAGAATAAGTTTAATCCAGCTAATCCATTCCTTATTTTGCGTCATACGTTTCCCTCCGCAGTTTACCGAACAAGCATACAAATGTCTCTATGTTAACCCTATTATAGACTACCCTATTTATTGTATCGTATTTTTCACATTTGAATTAAAATGATTGGATATTGTTTTTCTAACGTTATTTAGGACTACAGAAGACGAGTTTACATACGATACAAAGACTTGTAAATGTATCGTTTCGATTGGAATGATTGCACAGGAAGAAATGCTCTCTTCGTAGTACTTATCGTTCATTATACGATAAAAAAAGGAGCTTGAAAATCCAAGCTCCTTTTTACTACCTAGCTTCAAGCGCTCCACGCGCTCTTTTCTTAACGCTAGATTTTTATCGAATTTCTTTAATACGAGCTGCTTTACCACGTAATGCACGTAGGTAGTACAACTTAGCACGACGTACTTTACCACGACGAGATACTTCGATCTTATCAACTCGAGGGGAATGTACAGGGAATGTACGTTCAACACCTACACCGTATGATATTTTACGTACAGTGAAAGTTTCGCTGATTCCACTACCACGACGCTTAATAACTACACCTTCAAATACCTGGATACGCTCACGGTTACCTTCAACAACCTTCACGTGTACTTTAAGTGTGTCACCAGGACGGAAATCAGGATGATCAGTACGCAGTTGATCACTCGTTACTTTTTTAAGAATTTCTTGCATACGTTTGTCACTCCTTCCAACAAACACTCATGCTTTAAAAACTAGCAGCGGAGTATCGTCATTAACGCTTAAGAACTCTTAAGCACAAATGTAAATATACCATAATTGGTTGCTAGATGCAATACGTCATAGATTTTTCTTCCACTCGTTTAACCACTTTTTTTCTTCTTCACTTAGCGTAATGTTTTCTAATAAATCCGGTCGCCTTTCCAAGGTTCTTTTCAAAGATTCTCTTTTACGCCATTCCTCTATTTTTTGATGGTTACCGGATGTAATAACTTCTGGTACTTTCATACCTCTAAAATCACGTGGTCTTGTATAATGTGGATGTTCTAATAGACCAGTAGAGAAGGAATCTTGGATAGCAGACTCATCATTTCCTAATACTCCCGGCAAAAGTCGAACCACACTATCCATTACGACCATTGCCCCTAATTCGCCACCAGTTAAGACATAATCACCTATCGATATTTCATCTGTAACTAAATGGGTACGAATTCTTTCATCGTATCCTTCGTAATGGCCACAAATAAAAATTAAATGTTCTTCTTTAGCCAATTCTTCTGCTTTCGATTGTGTATACTGTTCTCCTTGTGGACACATTAATATGATTCTCGGAGATGTTTGACGCTTCGTTTTTACATGTTCCACTGCATCGAAAATAGGCTGTGGTGATAGCACCATTCCAGCTCCACCACCATATGGATAATCGTCTACTTTTTGATGTTTGTTTTCCGTAAATGTTCGAAAGTTAATCGTTTCATAAGTAAACGCACCTTGTTCCTGTGCTTTTTTTAAAATAGATGATTGTAGAACACCTTCAAACATTTCCGGGAATAACGTTAAGATATCAATTTGCATTACTCTATGAGTCCTTCCATTGGATCAATAATTACTTTCTCTTGCTCGATGTTTACTTCTTTTACTACTTCTTCAATATACGGAATTAATAGGTCTTTTTTTCCTTTTCGTTGCACTACCCAAACATCATTTGCGCCAGGAGCTAATATTTCTTTTATTTTCCCAAGCTCCTCACCTAGAACCGTGTATACGGTGCATCCGATAATTTCGTAGTAGTAAAATTCTCCTTCGTCTAAATCTGTTAATTGCTCTTCTGATACTTGTAGAGTGCCTTCTTTTAAAAATTCTACTTCATTAATGGATTCATACCCTTTAAAATGTAGTAAATCTACATTTTTATGCCTTCTATGGCCATCCACCTCTAGAGATAACTTCTTACTCCCATCCTTTGAGGCCCAAAATAGCTTGGAACCCTTAGCGAAGCGTTCATCAAAGTCTGTGATACGTATTACTTTAACATCGCCTTTAATTCCATGTGTATTAACAATTTTTCCTACATTATACATTTTCATACAACGACGCCCTACCTTTATTCAATTCGTATTACAATACCATCTTTTATAATAACAGATCGATTTTCATCCATGATTTTCTTCCAGTTGTCGCCGATTTGAACATCTATCATTTCATCTATTTCCGATTCTGTTATTTCGCTACCTATTGGTAAAATGTCCAACTGCTCCAGTTGATATTCTATCCACTTCATTTTATTTTGTCTACGATCAATTTCTTGTTGGAATCTTTTATGTACGTCACTTGAGGACAAATTCTTTTTTGTAAGTAATTTGCGTTTTTCAAACTGTAGTTGATTACACTCGTTATCAAGCTGAGATAATTGAGTTTGGAATTTCGATTTAAGGTTGTCTTTGCTATCCTGTGTAATTACTTGCTTAACTTGTGTTTTTCGGATTACTTTCATGAGGGACACCCCCTAACCATAATGGGAAGCAATTGCTTTACATATAAAAAAGGGAAAGGTTAGCCCTCTCCCATTCTGTCGTGTTGGATAAGTGTTATGATGTTCTCTTATCTCAAGTAAAGCTGTTCGAGCAAAATTCGCCTGAACAAGACGAATTCTCTCTTACAGCTTACATAATATCTAAATAAACCTTTTTCTTCACATCAGACCCTGCTGCGTACACTACGGTTCGAATCGCCTTAGCAATTCGACCATTTTTCCCAATCACTTTACCTACATCATTTTCATGAACAGATAGATGATATCGGATTTTGTGTTCATTTTCTTCCTCCGTGACAACGATGTGCTCCGGATAATCAACAAGCGGACGAACAATGGTCTCAATTAAGGCCTTCATGATATCACCACTACTTTACTTTTGGTTTTTAGATTCATGGAATTTCTTCATGATGCCTTCTTGTGAAAACAAGTTACGTACTGTATCGCTAGGCTTTGCACCTTTAGCCATCCAATCTAATGCTTTGTTTTCATCTAAGTCAACTAGTGCTGGTTCAGCAACTGGATTGTATGTTCCAATTTGATCAATAAAACGTCCGTCACGAGGAGAACGTGAATCAGCAACTACTACACGATAAAATGGTTTTCTTTTAGAACCCATTCTTTTTAGTCGAATTTTTACTGCCATGTTTAGCACCTCCACAATAAATGTTTTACACAAGATAGAATTTTAACAGACATTTTTATGTCTGTAAAGTATTTTTACATTACATTATAAAATCCCCTAAGAAAAAGCGCATAACACCGGGCTTTTTCCAGTTCCATAAATTTTATAATCTAATCTACATAAATGGGAAATTGAGTCCCTTCTTTTTCCCTTTTTTCACATTTGTCATTTGTTTCATCATTTTTTTCATGTCTTCAAATTGCTTTAACAGACGATTCACTTCTGCAACTGAAGTACCAGAACCTTTTGCAATACGCTTTTTTCTACTTCCATTCATGATTTCCGGGTTAACTCGTTCTTCTTTTGTCATCGATTGAATAATCGCTTCTACATGTCCAAGTTGTTTTTCATCTACTTGTACGTTTTTTAACCCTTTCATCTTGTTCATTCCTGGCATCATATTCAGGAGCTCATCTAATGGTCCCATATTTTTAACCTGCTGCATTTGCTCAAGGAAATCCTCAAATGTAAAGCTCATCGTACGCATTTTCTCTTCTAGCTGTTTGGCTTTCTTCTCATCTACATTTTCCTGGGCTTTTTCAATCAAAGAAAGGACATCACCCATACCTAGGATCCGAGAAGCCATACGTTCTGGATAGAAAGGTTCTAATTGGTCTAACTTTTCACCCATACCCGCAAACTTAATTGGTTTTCCAGTAACGGCTTTAATCGAAAGTGCAGCACCACCACGTGTATCCCCATCAAGCTTGGTAAGTACGACACCAGTTACGTCTAATTGTTCATTAAAACTTTCCGCAACGTTAACTGCGTCTTGACCGGTCATGGCATCTACTACTAAGAAAATTTCATCCGGGTTTACATTTGCTTTAATTTGGACTAATTCATCCATGAGATTCTCATCTACATGTAATCGGCCCGCAGTATCAATTAATACATAATCTAGGTGATTCTCTTTTGCATGCTGAATAGCTTGTGTAGCAATATCTACAGGATTTGCTTCTGTACCTAGAGCAAAAACTGGCAAATCAAGCTGTTTTCCTAGAGTTTCCAGCTGATTTATGGCAGCTGGGCGGTAAACATCTGCCGCTACAAGTAATGGTTTCCGATTATGCTTTTTTCGTAGATGATTTGCTAGTTTACCTGTAGTAGTCGTTTTACCAGCACCTTGTAAACCAACCATCATGATTACTGTAGGCGGTTTATTGTTTACTGCTATTTTACTTTGCTCTCCACCCATTAGGTCCGCAAGTTCATCTTTTACTACCTTTATAACTTGCTGTCCTGGTGTCAAACTTTCCATTACTTCTTGACCAATTGCACGGGTCTTTACACGATTCACAAAATCTTTAACAACTTTGAAGTTTACGTCCGCTTCTAGTAATGCAAGACGCACTTCTCTCGTCATTTCTTTTACATCAGCCTCGGAAACTTTTCCTTTGCCGGTAATTTTCTGGATCGTCTTTTGCAGTCGGTCGGCTAATCCTTCGAATGCCATAATAAGCCTCCCTCGTTAATCAAGATTTTCAAACTGCTCGATTATTTCAAACAGTTCCGTATGATTCATTTTATCACGCTTTGCAAATTCTTTTAGTTGCGCAATCATTTCTTGCCGTTTTTCAAATTTTTCATAAAGATGAAGTTTCTCTTCATACTCTTCTAACATTGCTTCTGTTCGCTTTATATTGTCATAAACAGCCTGTCTACTAACTTCAAACTGATCGGCAATTTCACCTAACGAAAAATCTTCCAAATAATACATTTCTAAATAATTTCTTTGTTTAGGTGTTAAAAGCTCTTGATAGAAGTCAAACAAATAATTAATACGCGTTGTTTTTTGTATCATAATCAGCACTCCTTGTTAAGTGAAATGCCTTTACATTCACTTATAGAGTAACGGACATTTATGTGTAGTGTCAAGGATGTTTACGTAATTAAAATGATAATCGTTACTCTGTTTTCCTACTCTTTATCAACTAAATCAGCAAACAATCCATATACATAAGCATTGGCGTCAAATGGTTGCAGGTCGGTAACTTTTTCTCCTAAACCAACAAACTTAACTGGAATAGACAATTCGTTACGGATTGCTAAAATAATACCACCTTTTGCGGTACCATCAAGTTTCGATAATACAATTCCTGTAACATTGGTAGATTGCGAAAAAGTTTTTGCTTGGCTCATTGCATTTTGTCCTGTCGTTGCATCTAACACAAGTAACACTTCGTGAGGTGCATCTGGTATTTCTTTAGAAATAACTCTCTTCACTTTTTCTAGTTCGTTCATTAAATTCACTTTGTTTTGTAATCTCCCTGCCGTATCACAAAGCAAAACGTCTACTCCCCTTGATTTCGCTGCTTGGATTCCATCATAAATAACAGCTGCCGGATCACTTCCCTCACTATGTTTAACGACCTCAACTCCAACTCGATCGCCCCAAACATTTAATTGATCGATTGCACCAGCACGGAATGTATCGCCAGCTGCAAGCATAACGGACTTACCTTCTTCTTTTAATCGATGTGCTAATTTTCCTATTGTTGTCGTTTTACCAACACCATTTACACCAACGAATAGAATAACGGATAAACCCTCTTCGTTTAAATGAAGCTTTTCGATATCTCCTTCCTCATCATCACCATAATAAATCTCAACAAGCTTCTCGGAGATTACCTCAACAACCTCAGAGGTATCCTTGATTTTACGACGCTTTACTTCCATTTCCAACTCATCTATCAATTCCATTACGGTATTTACACCAACATCTGCTGTTATTAATACCTCTTCTAATTCTTCAAAAAACGCTTCATCTACTTTTCGGTATTTCGCAACTAAATCATTCAATTTCGTTGCGAATGAATTTCTCGTTTTGGATAGACCATCTTTATACTTATCTGAGGTTTCTTCTGTTTTCAAATTCAATTTCTCTTTCAGCTTTTTAAAAAAACTCAAAATCCTTCCCTACCTTTCTAAACCTTCAACATTTCTTCTGTTTCTTCTAGTTTAACAGAAACTAATTTGGAAACACCTGACTCTTGCATTGTAACACCATATAGTACATCCGCTTCTTCCATTGTACCTTTTCGGTGTGTAATGACAATAAATTGTGTTTGCTCGCTAAAGAAGTTTAAATATTTCGCATAACGACTAACATTGGCATCATCTAAGGCAGCTTCCACTTCATCCAATACACAAAATGGTACTGGTCGAACACGTAAAATGGCAAATAATAATGCAATAGCTGTTAGTGCTCTTTCTCCACCGGACAGTAATCCTAAATTTTGCAGCTTTTTACCCGGCGGCTGTGCAACAATATCAACACCTGTATCTAGCATATTACTTGGGTCTGTTAGTTTTAATTCTGCCCGTCCGCCTCCAAATAGTTCTTTAAAAACAAGTGCAAACTCATGTTGAATTTGAACAAATGTCGTTTCAAATCGTTTTATCATTTCTTCATCCATTTCACTAATTACGGTATGAAGAGTATTCTTAGCCTCAAGCAAATCGTTTTGCTGTGTATTTAAAAATTCGTATCGTTCTTTAATTCGGTCATATTCTTCTATTGCACCGAGATTTACATTACCTAACCGATCGATAGCTTGTTTAATCGTTTTAACAATTTGTTTTGCTTCTTCAATATTATCGGTTTTTCCAAAAGTAGTCATCGCCTTTTCATAGGAAAGCATGTAATCTTCCTGAAGCTGTGCTAAGCGATTTTCTAGTTCTACATCTAGACGATTCGCTCGCACTTCCTTTTCCTGGATCTCATTTTTCCAGCTTGTTAGTTGTCTACTTTCTTCTTTTAATTCCCGTTCCATATCGGCAACGAAATGATTTCGTTTTTGTTTTTCTTCTTTTTTCTGTTGAATCATCCATTCCACTTCATTTTTTTGTTTTCGTTTCTCTATTAGAAGGGAATCTATTTCTTCATTTGTTTGACCATTTTCCTTTAATTCTTCCATTTGCTGCAGCTCTTGGTCCACGATCGTCTTTTCCGCTTGAATATCATGAAGTTGACTCGTCAAACTAGAGACTTTCTCTCTTTGATTCTTAACATTACTCTCATGTTCAGCTAATTGGATTTGCAGTTTATTTAATTCATCCTGTAGTTTTTCTTTATTCATTTTTTGATTGGAGTGCTCTTTCGATAGCTCATCAATTTTAGTTTGAATGAGATTCGCTTCGTGTTCTAGTTCAGTTAGGCGTTTGGAGATAATGGATTTGGATTCTGTTAACTCTTTCTCTTCCTTCTTAAACTGCGCTTCATCTTGGTCATAGAGAGTCAAGTGATCATTAACATTGGACTCTTTTATTTCAATTTCTCTCCGTGTACCGGATAAAGAATGCTCTTCATTACGAAGCTTTTGTAATTGCTGCTCTAACTGCTCTAGCTCTATTTCTTTCTTATTTATGGATGCTTTTGCAGTAGCCAACTCTTCTTCAAATGTCTTCGTCTTCGTTTCAAAGTCCTTCAACTTGTTACTAACTTGAACGAGTTCTTTTTCTCTAGTAAATAAAGAATGATTCGTCTTTTTCTGAGCACCACCTGTCATAGACCCACCTGGGTTTACTACATCTCCCTCCAATGTCACAACACGATATCTTCGGCTTGTTAAACTCGCAATTTCATTGGCATCCTTCAACGTCTTCGCAATCACAATATGGCCTAATAGAGATTTTAATATTTTCGAATACGTATCATCAAAGCGAATTAAATTACTTGCAACACCAACAAATCCTTTATGGGACTGAATGTTCACAACCATATTATGGGGTATTTCTTTTGACTGAATCGTCGTCATAGGTAAAAACGTTGCTCTACCATTATTCGTACGCTTCAACCAGTTAATCGCTTCACGTGCAGATTGTTCATTTTCCGTAATAATATGTTGTGCCTGTCCTCCTAAAGCCGTTTCAATCGCTACAATTAATTCTGGTGGAATATCAATTTTCTCTGCAACGGCACCATGAATTCCAGTTAGTTCTTTTCGATCTCTAGCTTTTAAAACTGCTTTAACACCATGGAAAAAACCTGCGAAGTCTTCCTTCATTTCTTCTAGCATCTCTTTTTTCGAACGGAGCTTTTGTAGCAGCTGATAGCCTTGATTTAATTTTTGCTCATCTTGCTGAATCCCTTGTCTTTCATTGGTTATCAGTTGTTTAATGGACGTAGCTTTTTGTTCTTCCTGTTGACGTGTTTCGGAAACCTTTTGTAGTTTTTTCGTCAACTCTGCTTTCGTTTCTAAAATCTCTTCTCTTTGTTTTAGCAGCTCTTGGAATCGTTCTTTCATTTTTTCGCGCTTCAGAATATTTTGCTGCAAATTACGTTCAATGCTTTCTGATTCATTTCGCTTAGCTGCTTGCTCATTCAAAACCTCAATAAAATCACTCTTTAATTCCTCTATTTGACTTTCAATGCTTTCCTGCGTAAGACCTGTTTGTTTTTCAATTGTAGTAATCGCTTCTTTCACTTTATCTCTGCTAGTTAGGAACGTCTGTAAAAGTTCCTTTTCGCTATCTAATTGTGAATGCAGCTGATTTACTTTTTCTGTAGCCTTTTCTTGATCGGTTAATAATTTATCTTTGTTTTCCTCATAATGCTTCATTCGTTCCTGTAAGAGATTCCTACGACCTTCTAGGTTCTCTATTTCCTGAATTAAAGTAAGAAGGTTTGCTTGCTTTTGCTCCATGATTTCATCAATTCTTTGAATATCGCTCTTTTCTTTCTCAAGCTTTGCTTCTTCCGTATTGATTTCCGATTCTTTTGCCAGAGCTTGCTCCTTCTTGTTTTCAATTTCAGCTAGTAGAGATTCCCATTCCCTATGTAGCATTTCAATTTCCGTCGCCAATAGAGATACTTCATGCTTTTTTAATTCCTCTTTTTTCTCTAAATAGTCTTTTGCTTTTTCTGCCTGAATTTTTAACGGATCGAGTTGACCTTCTATTTCATGAAGTATATCTTGAATTCGGAAAAGGTTTTCTTGTGTTTCTGTTAGCTTAAACTCTGCTTTTTTCTTACGTTGCTTATACTTTAGTACACCAGCAGCTTCTTCAAAAATAGACCGTCTATCCTCTGGCTTGGAGCTAAGGATTTCCTCAACCTTTCCTTGACTAATAATGGAAAAAGCTTCTTTCCCTAGTCCAGAGTCCATAAATAAGTCAATTATATCCTTTAACCGACAGGATTGTTGGTTAATCAAAAATTCACTTTCACCAGATCGGTAAACTCGTCGGGTTATGCTTACTTCTTGATAATCAATTGGTAATGTATTATCTTGGTTGTCCAGCGTAAGGGTTACTTCTGCAAAGTTCAACGCCTTTCGCGTATCACTTCCAGCAAAAATAATATCTTCCATTTTCGTCCCACGTAAAGACCTGGCCGATTGCTCACCTAACACCCAGCGAATTGCATCTGTTATATTACTTTTCCCACTACCATTCGGTCCAACAACGGCTGTTACCCCTGGAACAAAATCAACTGAAATTCTTTCTGCAAACGATTTAAATCCTACTGTATCTAAACGTTTGAGGAACATAATTTTTTCCTCCCGTGTTTCATTTCTATATTTTTTTAAGTTTTTTGTCATATTAACTATATATTTCAACTAATATATTTTATCATAGATTAAGAAAGTAAAGAAGATATTCCCTATAATAGTGGGGTAAGGAGTGATTTTTTGAGTTTAGAAGCTACTGAACAAAATTTAGCAAGCATTATTAATGGACTTGCTGACTATTTAAAGGTAATCAATCGTTCTATCCTAGATCCCGAGCATTACCAGCTTGAACATTTTGAGGAGATTCATGGACTTTACAACATGGTTAAAAGTAAGGGAAGCTTAAGTGTATCCGAAATTCAAGCAGTCTTAGAGGAACTAAGCAAATATCGAGCGAAGTAAATAGGAAACCCCTTGTCCATATGGAGACGGTGCGGAAAAAGTTGTGTAAATAGGTTTCAAAACAATCCTCCTTGGCAAGAATTAGGATAAATAATTTTTGCCAAGGAGGTTTTTCGACATGAAATTACCGAGGGAATTAATCAGAGAAATGG
>NZ_OEQK01000007.1 GCF_900240405.1 Salirhabdus sp. Marseille-P4669 | reverse complement strand
CATCCAAAAGTATTATCCGGTATTAGCTCCGGTTTCCCGAAGTTATCCCAGTCTTACAGGCAGGTTGCCCACGTGTTACTCACCCGTCCGCCGCTCGTTCCACAAGCGCACGCCCCGAAGGGCGATTGCTTGCTTCCCGCGCTCGACTTGCATGTATTAGGCACGCCGCCAGCGTTCGTCCTGAGCCAGGATCAAACTCTCCAATAAATTGTTTGATTAAAGCTCATAAATAGTAAATGGTAATGTAAATTACCGAATTGACGTACTGGTTGTTTTGTTCAGTTTTCAAGGTTCAAATGTTTATCGCCTTCTCAAAAGCGACTTTTACATCATAACATTTTCAGTCGTCGTTTGTCAACAACATTTTTGAATTGTTTTTGTCGCAATCTCTCGCAGCAACAGTAACTAATTTAACATAGTTTTCAACAGGAAAGCAAGAACCAATTTTTGGATTAATGTTTCCTTTTGTGTTGTTGTCGTTTCAGCGACGGATATAAATATAACATGGAAATAAAATCACCGTCAACACTTTTTTCTAACTTTTTATCAGGAAGAAAGAAAACACTCTTATTAACAACTTTATAAGAATAACAAATCGAATCAAACACAACAACTACTATATGCACCTATCAGGTAGCTGCCACACTATTTAAGAAAGAAATAGCTTTTCGATCCCTCAAGTAAGAAACGAAAAGCTATTTCTCTACTATCTTATCTATTAAGAGGTTCCCTTTTATTCCATTACCTTATACGTACGATGATAAATTCCCTGTCCTTTTGTTTCTATATTCACAACCGAAACAATATGACGCTCGACTAAATATTCAAGTAGTGCACTTAAATCAAGTGCATATGGTTGTACGGCTGGATGTACTTTTAAGTCGCCAATCGACCAGTTGACCTTCGTGTTCATCACATCTAATAAATATTGCGAGCAGGATTTTGCACGGGAATTGATTTCAAATTCCGTTGCCAGCAGCATTAATTCTACTCGTTTTTCCGTAGATTCATGACTATGGGTTAATTCTTCATATAGCTTATAGATGTCTGGAGAGATTTGCTTCACCTGTTTCCATACGGTCACTTCCGGGTGAAGACCTTTTTCGATAACTGCTAATCTTGCTAAATAATGTAGAGAACGTACCATTTCATTATACGCATCTAGAAATTGCTTTGTCTCAAACAAATCCTTCGATTGCCGGTAAGAACGGATCAGCTTCGCAAATTCGATAACCTTTCGTAAGCCCCGCTTCTCCTCTGGAAAGACACGAAGCTCTTCCTTTAAATTCTCGACAAATTCATTGCGATCGAATACGACCTTCCCATTGATGACCCATTCCAGCATACTGCGATATCCACTTGTCTCAATCCAATGGTTCAGCTGCCGCTCATCGACAATGTGCATCGCGGCACTCTTCTCATCGCCATACTCATAATGCTTAATGTACCACGGGTCCTCAGCATCCTTAACGATAATCAACAAAATGCTATCAAAGTTATCTGTGATTGGGCTTATCGGCTTTTGCTTTTCTATATACAATATCCCCAACGTATTCGAATGGCTTGCTCTCTCTTGATAAATTGGTCTTAACAAATCCTCCATGCTCAACGCCTCCAATAAAATCTATAAAAACCTTCGTCTTTTGTTTTTCAAACGAAGGGCCTTTCCAGAAAAATTCGCACTGTAATAAAATGTCTTTACTTATTTCTACAGCAAAATTCCAAAATCCTTTTTCCTTGTCATCAAATATCAGATAAAATTATGCTATACTTCTATTGATATAAATTGCAACAAAAAAATGAGCATCTATTGAAAAAAGGAGGACAACCTGTGGCGTTAAAATATAAAAGTAAAATTAATAAAATCCGTACTTTTGCCCTTATATTAGTATTTGCTGGTATGATTTTAATGTATATTGGCTTATTCTTTAAACAGCACGAATGGTTAATGGTTACCCTAATGATTCTAGGTACCATTTCGATTATTCTAAGTACTGTTGTATACTTCTGGATTGGCTTGCTCTCTACCAGGACCGTCAGTATTATATGTCCAAGCTGTGAGAAACCAACCAAAATGCTAGGACGAGTAGATATGTGTATGCACTGTGACCAACCATTAACACTTGATAAGAACCTAGAAGGTAAAGAATTTAACGAAGACTACAACTCCAAGAAGAATAATGCGGAAGAAACACATAAAATGTAAATGCCCAATTTAAACAAAGCATACTTTGATTATATTAAGCTCGAAATCAAAGTATGCTTGTTTTTTATTTACGTTACAGCTCACACAACAAACGAAACAAGCAATAAAAAAACTAGGTTCCCATAAATGGCTCCTAGTTTCTCAAATGCTATTAATGCTTCATTTCTTTACAATCATCACATTCACCGTACACTTCTAAACGATGATGACTTACATTAAATCCTGTAACCTGCTCTGCAAGGGATTCCACTTCATCCAGCTTCGGATAATGGAAATCCACAATTTTTCCGCACGAATTGCAGATAATATGGTAATGATCGGACGTCTTGAAGTCAAATCGACTGGATGCATCCCCGTAGGATAACTCACGGACTAATCCAATTTCACGAAATACTCGCAAATTATTATAAACCGTCGCAACACTCATATTCGGAAACTTACCTTCCAATGCCTTATAAATCTCATCAGCTGTTGGGTGTTTCATCGACTTAATTAAGTATTCCAACACGGCATGACGCTGTGGGGTAATACGTACACCTGAATCTCTCAATAAATCCAATGCTTCCTGGAGTTGGTCTGCCACCGCCATGCACCTCTCTTTCGTTATTATTTATACGCTCTTTGGACGTCACCTATTTTTAAAGTATTATTCTTACTTTATAATCTTTACAATTAGTTTATCGTGGAGTTACTATATTTGTCAATTCATGTACATTTAGACGTCCGTATTTAACAAAATTTCTGTTCCACCTATCTTCACATTCACATAGCGAGCAGCAACAAATAACAGGTCAGACAAGCGATTTAAATACGCGCGCACTAATCTTGCACTCTCCGAATCATCCTCAATCGAAACCGCGACCCGTTCTGCTCTTCTCGTAACCGTTCGTGCTACATGAAATGCAGCTGATGCTTTATGTCCAGAGGGAAGAATGAAGTTTTTCAGTGGTGTAAGCTCTTGATCCCATTCGTCAATTTGCTGCTCTAGCTCCTCAATATGCTCCTTCTTTAGCTTCCACATTACTTCTTTCCCTTTTGGGGTAGCAAGCTCCGCTCCAACATGGAACAAAATCGTCTGCACCCGGTGGAAAAAGGCGAGAAATTCCTCTTTCTTCTCCCAATCTCCATCTACATAGCTTAGCGCTAAACCAATCATCGAATTTGCTTCATCACACGTACCGTAAGCCTCTACTCTATTGTCATTTTTCGCAACTCGTTCTCCATATATTAAAGAAGTGGTTCCCTTATCACCAGATCTCGTATAAATACGCAAAGTTAGTACCCCCTTTTTGGATCGATTACATTAATCAAATTGGTGTTTCCTGCTTTATATGCTTCTAGGTTCTTTTTAAAGATTTCAAACGCCCGCGGCTGGTAATGTCTTGATATCCCAGATAAATGTGGTGTGATCGTTACGTTTGGCATATCCCATAATGGATGCTCCGCAGGCAACGGCTCTTCTTTAAATACATCGAGGACGGCATGCCCAATTTCCCCTTGCTCGAGCGCTTGGATCAAATCCTCCTCCTTCACCACATCTCCTCTTCCCATATTCAGAAAGACGGCTTTTTCCTTCATCGCCTGGAAATGCTGGAGACGGAAGAAGTCCTCTGTATCCTTCGTCTTTGGTAAAATCGACACGACAAAGTCTGCCTCATTTAAGCGAGCCAGCATCGCATCCGTTGTAATGCTTTCGTCAAAATACTCCGTCGGGCGAGCACTTCTCGATACCCCAATCGTCTTCATCTGAAAAGCCTTTCCGAGTCTTGCTACCTCTTGACCTATTGCTCCTGCACCAACAACCATCAAGGTGCTGCCGGTGATTTCCGTCATTTTTACGGAGCGATCCCATTTATGCCCTTTTTCATTTTCATATAATTGCTTTGCTTGTCTGGACACTTGAAGGAGCATGCCAATCGCGTATTCTGCCATTGGGGTTTTATGTATCCCTTTCGCATTTGTAATGAGAATTCCTTTTTCTGCAATCTTTTCAAATGGCATACGGTCGAGTCCTGCGGAAATAACCATAATCCATTTCAATGCGGAAGCCTTTTCGATATGTGCTTCTGTTAAATCTTCACCGTATGTAATCAATACCTCCGCTTGCGGCAAATGCGCTTCCGCTTCCTCGATATCCTTACAAAATTGGAATTCCACATCTGGAAATGTATCGATTAGGTTTTGTTGTATGCTTTGTTTCACCTTGCATGATGTTAGTACGTTCACGTTTTTGCCCTCCTGACAAGTAGATATCCTACTTTCAGAATACATGATTTTTTCGCTCCTTGCATTCCATACTATATATATAAACAACCATTTCTTGAAATATTAATAAAATTCCTGCTAATAGGTATTTTTACCCCAAACAAAAAAAGCCTCTAGATTTCTCTAGAAGCTTCCCTACTTACAATTCTTCTTTAATAAATTGCAACGCCTCATCTACATGGCCATCTACCTTCACCTTGCGCCATTCCTTCACCAGATTGCCTTCCTTATCAATGACAAAGGTAGAGCGCTCAATGCCCATGTATTCTTTGCCGAAGTTTTTCTTCAGCACCCATACACCATACTCTTCTGCCACTTTATGCTCTTCATCTGCTAGTAACAAAAACGGCAAATCGTGCTTGTTAATAAACTTCTCATGGCGATCCAATGGGTCTGGGCTTACGCCAAGAATCACTGCATCCAACTCCTTAAAGCTTTCATGGCGATCACGGAAATCACAAGCCTGTGTCGTACATCCAGGAGTCATATCCTTCGGGTAAAAGTATAATACGACATGCTTTCCTTTATAATCGGAAAGCTTCACCTTTTCCCCATTGCTTGCCAGTAGTTCAAAATCTGGTGCTTTCTTTCCAACTTCAACTGTCATTTGAATCCCTCCAACGTGTTTGTACTAGCTTTAGCGTAGCGAATATTAGCGTGAAATTCAAACATCAACACTTATTTCCGCCACAGCCTAAATCCAGGACAATTTTCCCTTTAATTGGGACCCTTTCTTCTATAAACTGTACCCAAGAATAATCTGCTTCTCTACTAGCATAGGTGTTTCTGTTTTTCGCATCATGAAAATCAATCGTCATCCAAGCCGCCTCCTCTTCATTATGCTTCCATTATAAACCAATACGCTCTATCGCATCGGCTTATTGCTTCGGTTCGCATCATTCAAGACCCGTACAAAAAAGGCGGATGGTAATATGTATCCGAGCATCGCTTCACTTAGCGCAATGTACTTGCCAATTCCAATTGGAGAAACATCCCCATAGCCAACGGTCATTAAGGTCACGCCACTAAAATAGATGGCATGTCCAAGTCGGTCCAATTGCGAATGTCCCTGCCAATAGCCCTCATCTAATACAGGAATTCCTTTTTGGGAAAGCAAAAAGTAAATCAACCCATATCCAATCATCAACGTGATATACACCATTACCAATATGTAAAACTGATCAAACGAAAATCGACCACGTATTGCATCTCTCCGCTTAAAATAAGCATAAACACAAGCTGCCATTAAATAGACGATTAATAAAAACGACATCCATATGAGCATACGCATCACCCTAGTTGAATGTATGCTTGTCTAATCGAAAAAATACGCAAAGAAGAGGCTAAAGTTTCATATGACAGATAGATGACAAAGGAACTTAGTAGAGCGTAAAGTCATGAATTGTCCATCCCTTGGGAAGTATAGAAAGCAGGAAATTACAAAAGGTAAAGGGAGGTACTGGGAATTTTAAAGGAATATTAAAATTCATCGAATCCGAGATATTATTACTTTATTTCTAATATTTTTTCCTGTATATTAATGACTTAATTAAGGAAGAAAGCATCATTTCCTTCAAAAATAAACTCACAAGAAAGGAAGGTCATATGGAAGGACATACATCCGTAACCTCTTTAATCATCGTATTACTCGCAGCCTTTATTACTCCAATTTTATTAAAGAAGTTCAAGCTAACAATCATTCCGGTTGTTGTTGCTGAAATCATTGTTGGGTTAATAATTGGTCAAAGTGGTTTCGACTTAGTGGAACCTGATGCGTGGATTAATATATTATCTACTTTAGGCTTTATATTTCTTATGTTTTTAAGTGGTGTTGAAATAGATTTCTCCCTCTTCAAGAGCAAAAAGAGTCCTAAGGCACAATCGAATGAAAAAAGGGAGCCAAACGGCTTTCTTGTTTCGATGATCATCTTTATCTTTATTTTGATCATTTCGTATCTCATCTCTTATGCCCTACAGCTAATGGGCTTGGTAGACAACGTATTCTTCATGACCCTTGTTATTTCTACGATTTCGCTTGGGGTAGTAGTTCCAACCTTAAAGGAAGCAGAAATTATGAATACAGGGATTGGGCAAATTATTTTACTCGTTGCCGTTATTGCCGACTTAGTAACGATGGTAATGCTTGCTGTATTTGTTTCCCTACATGAAGAAGGCGGCAACATGTGGCTATTATTAATCTTGTTTGGCGCTGGTGTCTTGCTTTACTTTGTTGCGAGGGTATTCAGCAAAAGGCCATTTTTTGAAACGCTACAGACTGGTACCGTCCAAATCGAAACGAGAGCAATATTTGCTTTACTGATGATTCTAGTTGGGCTATCCGAAACCCTTGGAGCAGAGAACATCCTTGGTGCATTCTTGGCTGGGGTACTTGTTTCCTTATTAAATCCAAAGAAAGAAATTGTCAAACAGCTCGACTCTTTCGGTTATGGATTCTTAATTCCCATCTTCTTCGTAATGGTTGGGGTAGAATTAAATATTTGGGAGCTTTTCCAGCATTCTAGTGTGTTTGTTTTAATACCATTGCTATTTATCGGATTGCTTCTATCCAAGGTAATACCAGCATTAGTGTTGAAAAAATGGTATGACTGGAAGACGGTCATGGGGGCAGGCTTCCTGCTCACATCAACATTATCCCTTGTCGTTGCAGCCGCAAAATTAGGGGAAGAAATTGGCGTCATTGATACGGTTATGTCTTCTGCATTGATATTACTTGCAGTTGTCGCTTGTATCATTACACCTGTCTTGTTTAAAAAGATCTTTCCTTTACAAGAGGTCAAGGTATCGAAAAAAACCGTTCATATTGTTGGTGCAAACCAACTTACATTACCGTTATCAAAGGAATTGGATCACGAGCAATACGATGTGAAGCTATTCCACACATCTGCTACGAACAGTGATGTAGACCGATCGAAGTTCGATATACAGCTAATTGACAGCTTTGATAAAGAAGTGTTAGAAGCGAATAACATCTTTGATTGCGATATTTTAGTAGCGACAACAAATGATGACAAACGCAACTTCGAAATTTCGGCCTATGCTCAGGATATTGGCTTAAAGCATATTGTGACACGCATTGAGTCACCTGAAATTAGTAAGGAAGCAATCGATCGTAAAATTCACGTCGTTTCTACGATTTTCTCATCGAAAGCCATGCTAAAAGCAATGGTGGAGGCACCACACGTTGCAGATATCTTTGCAACAACAGAGGAAGGTCTTGTAGAAATTGAAATGAAGAACCGTGCATTCGACGGACAACAGCTAAGAAACTTCCCATTCCTTGGCGATTCCATCATCGTACGAATCTTCCGTGACCACGAATCCATCGTGCCCCACGGGGATACGGAGCTACACTTAGGCGACCGATTAATTGTAACCGGAAGCCCAGAGAGTATTGAGGAATTGAGAGAGACACTTAGAAGATAGTACGGATATTTAGCTGTATGCAAATCGAAAATTTTTTCAAGCCGAAAGCGGAAGTGTATGTTCCGTTTTCGGCTTGTTTTATATTTATTTACGGAGTTAAGATTCAAACTTCAGTTTCAACCCTTCATGTGTTGCTTGAAAGCCCAATCGTTCATAAAACCGCAGGGCATCCTTTCTTTTTTTATCGGTCGTTAACTGTATTAAGTGGCAGCCCCGCTCCTTTGCCCGCTGAATGGCATAGGTAATCAGCTCGCTTCCAACACCTTTCCCTCGAACACAGGTAGCTGTTCGAACTCCTTCAATCGTTGCTCTCCATCCTCCTTGATAGGTGAGATAAGGAGTATACGTCACTTGCTGCACACCAACGATTTTCCCATCTAAAACCGCAACGATTAACTCATTATTCGGATCGCTTTCAATCGTTTGAAATGCCCTTATGTAGCTTTCTGGAAGAGGCTGTTCATAACGCTCCCGCTTACTCCCCAATTCATCATCCGAAAGCATTTCCACAATACAATCCACATCTTCTCTCATTGCTTCTCGAAATTGTAAACCTTCCATGAGACTCCTCCTTTAAAAATACGAGCTATACCTTTTGATGTATAGCTCGCATTTGCTCATCTTTAGCCAGTCCATAATTCCATATTCTTCTTACACGTCACCTGCAAGCCATCTACGACCTTACTTTTCATACTCATATCGGGTTCCAGCAATATATGCCCATCCTCAGCCAGCTTTGTTACAGCTGACCTTGAAATCCCCATAATTTCCGCAAGTAGTTTATCAATACGAAGGCCAAAATCATAGTTACAGCACAGCTTCATCGTTATTTCGTTCGACACAGAGTCGAACATTTCCTTTTTCACTTCATATTTAATATTTGTATTCACAGCAGAGCATAAGCTTCTCAACATCTTAATTTGAAAGGCATAGTGCCAAACCGTTTCTTTATCACTACTCCTAAATTTCTCCAGTACATTGGAATCGAACTTCCGAACATGCACTCGGGAGAATATCGGATAATTCCAAGTCCCCTCACAATGCACACAATTATAAATTAGCCAAATATCCACAAGCTTTTGATTAGCATTCACTCGAAATTTTTCACTGCAGTAAAATTCTGTCGTCTGTTTGCATTTGCTACAATTCCGGTTTACAGTCGGTGTTTCCTTTGCAATAATTTCATATATCATCTGATTTGAACTCATTTCGCTCCTCCTATTTTCAGAGGAACGCCAATAACGTTGAATGGAGAAAAATTTCCATTAGAATAACGAGACTCAAGTTGGCGCCAGCGTTATTAATCATGATCACGAAAGGTTCGTAAATCAAAAAAACGGAACACCTTATAGGTATCCCGCTTTTGGATGTAAATCAACTGATTATCCCGCGTTCCCTGTAATGGCTAAAAATAGGCACACTTCTCCCGTCACTTGAACGACTCCGTTCAAAAAGAAATGCGCTATTTAGTTGCTTAACCATTACAAGTTTGTTGGCAAATCAGATTCCACCTTCCGTTATCTCCTAACTATAAGTATACAGCGACTGGTGTTTCTGTCAATAAATTCCGATAACCTTTCATCTTCAACGAACGTTATAGGAATACTAGATTCGCTTCCCTTGTAGCTCCTCCTTAGACAAAACACGCCAACCATGCTCCTGAAGCCGCTCCACATATGCATCCACGCTTATTTCTTCCTTTTCCACCATAAGCGGTGTTAACGACACAAAGCATTCATTAGTAGCATAATTTAAAGTTACTTTTACTACTTCATATCCATTATGAAAACCCGGATGGAAGCCCGGATCATCCAGAATATCCCCTTGCACAGGACGGAAGTCCGATTCCACTGTTTTCACAAGGGTCTCCTCGCGAGGGCTCTCTGCATGAATGGAGGAAACAAAAAGTAATAAGTGAATTTTCAATTTGATTACCTTCTTTCTTTCTAATTACTTAGCTTATTTTATTGACGTCTAGAGTTTGTTTATTAAAATATGTCTTTCCAATCAACCAAATCAAGAAAGCTACATAGCCACCTGATGTATTTAGCAATAGATCATCTACATCCGTTCTCCCAACCATGAACAGTAACTGAGTGACCTCAATTGCTAAAGAAGTTGCAAATAGTAGAAGAAGCGCTCTTGCTGGTGTATCCATTTTTTTAAACAACAAGTGAATGTATATCCCTAATGGCATAAGCATAATGAAATTTCCAATAATTTGTTCACTCACTATGCTGTAGTCGTTCAAAATTTCGAATGGTGTGAGGTTTATCCCATTAAACCAGAATTCATTTGCTACGAAATTCTCCCAAGATAAAGGAAACACAGTTAAGTAAAAAACAGATAA
Source organism: Salirhabdus sp. Marseille-P4669 (assembly GCF_900240405.1). GTDB lineage: Bacteria > Bacillota > Bacilli > Bacillales > Alkalibacillaceae > OEQK01. The sequence goes on along the minus strand of NZ_OEQK01000007.1, from coordinate 240,125 downwards.
CGCGTACACATAAAAACTCGCCAGAACAATCATTTGCATAATATGTTGTAGCTTCCTTCTATATATATCCACAATTACGAAAATGAATAAAGGTAATGTATTCGTTAAAATATCGATTAAAACAGCAAATGTAACTTCATCAAACAGGAGATACCCAAATCTAGCATCTATTAATTGAACCATTACGAATAAGAACGGAAGTAAAGTTAGTACTTTTTGTTTCCACAATCTCACAACACAACCTCCAAAACGCATCAAATTGCTTTTCTAAATCAGCCTATAATTAATGTGAGCCGCATTCTCTTTTTAATCCTGGCTCAAAAACGCTCTCTTTCCCTTTGAAAGCCACTTCGATAATCCTCTATTTTCAAACACAACGTTGCACGTAACCCTTCCAACCATTCTGGATGCTCCGGATTACGTTCCACATCTACTGTTTTTACTAGTTTCGCAAAGCTAATCAAATTATGGAGCCGTAAAAACATTGGGATATGGGCAATTTCTTCATCTGTTATCGCAGTTTCACTCCGGTAGCCTTGTAAAAATTGCTGAAAGCTTGGATCCGTCAGTTCTACCTTTTCCACAAATAAATCTCTTAGTGCAAAAGCAATATCGGCACAATACCAGCCATCCAAGCTACTCTCAAAATCTACTATTTGAAATCCATCCTTCCAAATCAAATTATCCAATTCAAAATCAAAATGAATTCTCCCAAAATTTTGCGGTGTCTGTTTTAGAGATTCGAGCCAATTGTTTACGACTGCCAATTCGTGACGTGCCGAATGCTCACTTTCTGGTATGATATCGGATGCTGACATGAAAGCTTTAGAAAGTGTATATTCTCCACGTTTTTTATATTCCTTTGAGTGCTTATGAAGTTCCCCTAAGGCTTCTCCCCACAAATAAAATTGGGTTTTCGTTAGGTCTTCCATTTCATACTGCTCCCCTTCCAAAAAGGTGAAAACCGTAGCATAAAAGGTTCCTAACGAGCTTTCAAGTGTCTCAACCAAATTTCCTGCAATTGATGGATAAGCTTGATGAACCGAAAGCTGTTTTTCCTCCAAATAAGCAAGGTAGGCAAGCTCTTGATTAATCTGTTCCACGTTTCCTTCAGGCGTCAATCGCAATATAAATTTTTTCTGATCCCGTTCAAAGTAAAAAATGAACGTACTACTTGCTCGCATAAATCGTACAGATTCTGGGTCATATCCCCATTTTTCTAACGCTTGATCCACAACCGCGTCACCAGATTCTAAAAATGCATTCATAATTGACAACTTCATCATAGATATGTTCCTCCTAATTTTGAGCAAGAGCATAAGAATTAGGATATCTACGTGCCCGATCTTTATAGTCAAAATAAAAGGACCATCGCATCCTACGATAGTCCACTTGTTAATTTATCGATTTGTTTGTACACGGAAGATAAGATATTGGGAAACGTAGCACTTTTGCTCTTACATGAAATTTTTCCATAACCACAATATCACCTTCCTTTTTTCATTATTTCCTAACATTGGATATTATAGCAAATAGAGATCCCATTGTATACCATTTATCTTATAATTCAGAATTTAAATATGAATGCTTCAACCGTTTCTTCACCAGTACGCATATCTTTTACTTTCAGTTGATTGTTCCTCACTTCCTCTTCTCCAATAATAATTACATAGGGAATGCCTTCCTTATTGGCACGGTCTAATGCTTTTCGTAATTTCTTATTACTCCAATCACACTCTACTTTAAAGCCCTTTTGTCGATAGGCCGTCGCAACTGCGAGCGCTTCTTTTTGCGCGTTTAGAGGAATGATATAATAGTCGACTTCCGCTTCTTTGGCATTATTCGTTTGTTGAATCGCTGCATATAGGACATCCAAACCAAAGGAGATTCCGACTGTTGAGAAGCTTTCATTCGTACCAATCAGCCCACCAATCGCATTATCATACCGCCCACCACTGCCTATGCTGGATTTTATCGATTGATCGGTTAAGAAAATCTCATATATCGTACCGGTATAAATTTCTAATCCCCTTGCAAGAAAGGGGTTGAATACACATTGCTTTTCCACATCAAAGGAAGCTAAATACGATTCCAATTCGGTAAGTTCCGCTAAGCCCATTCGAACTTGCTCATTTTCCTCCTTAAATGCTTCGAAATAACGGAAGCTTGTATTACGCTCATCGGTTAAAAACTGTTCAATCGAAGCAATCGTCCTATCCGATAACTGTAGCTCCGTTAACTCGTTTACTACCGCAGATAATCCTACCTTTTCGAGCTTATCTAAAATGAGTATGACTTTATTTACCTTTTCCGTAGGCGTTTCAAAAACTTCTAGCATACCTACCAATACTTTTCGATTGTTGTATTGAATGGTCACTTGTAGACCAAGGCGCTCGAACGCATCCAATGCCATCATCATTAACTCCGCCTCGGCAATTTGCGACTCCACCCCAACCATATCAACATCACATTGCGTAAACTCTCGATATCTCCCTAGTTTAATAGGTCCATCTCGGAACACCTTGCCTATTTCATATCGTTTAAAAGGCATTCCAATAGTAGGATTCATCGCTACCACCTTGGCAAAAGGGATGGTCAGATCATAGCGCAGTGCTAAATCTCTTTCCCCACGGTCGGTTAAAGTATACATTTCCTCTAATATTTCGGCACCCCCACCATATTTCGATGCAAGCAGCTCCGTGTAATTTAAAATAGGTGTCTCCAACGGCTTACAACCATATTGAATAAAGACATCCTCCAATGTCCGGCGAATCTCTCTTCGTATCACCTCGTCATTTGGCAAATAATCCTGGGTACCCTTCACATTTTGATAATCCATTTTCTTCATTTTCTATTCCTCCTTTAATGTAAATAAAAAAGAACCGCACTTGATTTAAGTGTTTTACTTAATCAAATGCGGTTCATGAGAAGTAGCCTTCCTATATACGATTATGAAAAAATCGAATAGCAAGGCTAATTGTGATGATGATGTAGTTGAGAACTATTTATGAAATAAGTGCGTGACGCCATGTGACCACCTCAAATTTGTATTAATTTATCATAGAAATGAAAACTTTTCAATCCGATAATGAAACTTCCTTCAGCCGCTTCAATGCAGAATGCGCTGTAAGTCGGTGGTAACCGATTAATTTTTGTTTATAAATGACGCCATATATTCCATATGGAGTAGGCGATAGCTCGAGCAGCTCCGTGCGACTTTGAAAATCAATCACCTCTACAGGTAACCCGAGCTTATTTGCAGCCAGAACCACATTGTCCGTTGCTACATCTACAAATGGGCATTGATAGGTACGCAGGATGGTTAAATCATCGAACCGCTCCAGCCGCTCCTCCCAATCATCTGGAAAATATGGCTCCTCTTGCGTTGCGTCCAATTTATAAACAAGCAATGCAAAGCCATAGGGTGCTTGAGCAATTTCTTCAAACCCATTTTTCAAAAACACATCCTTACCCGGCGTCCAGGATGTTTCTTCATTAGTTACTACAATGACACCAGCTTTATTCTCTCGCTTCGCATACGCTATACATTGTTGAATAAGTGTCGTGGCGTGTCCTTTTCCAGTTAGTTGAACCCACAAGCAGTGGATGACGATGTAATTTTCCCCATAGACCACTCGTGAAGAATGCTCAATCGGAGTATACTCTATAAATCCCGCCACCTTATCCTCATCCATGATTTTGATATACTGTAAGCCATCTTGAAACTGCTTCATCAGCCAATCATTTTTATTTTGATATCCGTCTGACTTCGGCTTGCTTCGTAGGCAAAAACAGCCCGTTTCCGCTAGATTTGTTTCATTAACCTGTATGATGGTATCTACTTTCAATTTCGTTACCTCCCTTTTTGGGTGTGGTTTATATTCCGAAACCAAGTATTCTCCTATTAACCTAGTAATTCATAAACCTTTCATCCTACCTATTTTCAAGGGAATTTATACAGGTTTCCTCGCTATGTTTGGAACCTGTCTCTATGGAATAGTTCACACCATCAGAAGTTTCTCGATCTTTTTCACAGAATTGATGCACTTCTTTTCCCTTTTTCGTAACACCATAATAATAGGTAGTATCGGGTTCGTCTTTGAAAACTACCATATAATGCCCATGATAAAAATCATTGTTTATTGTATGTTTTGGTTGGACATAACCTATCTCTTGAAAGTCTGTATCTGTATACCCTTTCTCCTCCAAATAGGGTGGGATGTACTTATTGGTAATGTATTTATGTAAAGGGTTACCATTATTTAATGAATAAATAAAATAGACTGGAATTGCAACGATGATAATAATCACCATTAAACTTATAATTAAAGATATTTTCTCTCTCTTATTCATACCTTTAGTCTCCCCTAAATCTGTTCCCTCTTCTTATTAAAGTAAAAACAACATACGAAAGCCACAACGTAAACAACGGATATAACCAATGAAAACATAGCATAGTTTAAATCAAGCAATACATTAATACCGAATAACGGGGTTGTGAACACGACATAAAATAGATACTGTATGGATGCTAGTGCATCTAGTATTGGATACGTTGTGATAGTAGACTCAAACATTTTGATCAAATAAATGAATAATCCAGAAATGATACCAAAGATAGAGAATATAAATAGATTTTTCGTACCTACTTTGGTATACAGAAGCAATGCTAGCAACACGAATAAGCTTGCGAGCAAATGAACTATTTGTATTGTTGAATCAGGATATTTTAACGATGGTACGATATTTAATAATAATGCCAATACGTAAAAACCAATTAATACGAATAAATGTTTGTTTGTAATGTCCGCTTCCCCCTCTCTACTTCACCTCAATCACAAACGCATAAAAAGCATCCCCATTCGAAACATTCGGGTCCTCATCATCCAACCACCATACTCCATAGGAATAATAGTAAACGCCCTTTTCATTTGGAGCCTGAAAACGGTTGTCCAGTACATCGACCTTTACTTCCTTCTCTTCGTCTATTTGGATAAGCTCTGTTTCCGTTGGTTTTGGTTCATAGTCCATTACAATAGTGATCATGTCACCTGCGTTCACTTTAATCGTTTCCTTATCCTTTACCAATTCTTTTGGTCCAGCTGTATCTACACAGACTCCTTGATCTCCTGCACCCCAGCAATATGTTCCGAGGGTTGTTTCATATGTATCCTCATTGATTTCAATCATCGCATTTGGAGGTTTGGAGCCGCTTAGTTCCGCATCGTTGTAAGAGCAGCCGAACAGCATCATTCCTAGAATAAGTAGTACAACTGTAATTCGTCCATTTTTCATTGTAATCCCTCACTATTGTTTGATTAGTTACAACCTAATAGACGTCACGTATTGATTCTTGGTTACATTTCCTTTTATCTGGCGCTTATCCAACAGCATCATTACTCTTGCTCCCATCTAAAAAAAGCCCAATTAGAATAAGGTTCATCTTTTGTACGCAACGGTCCTGGATGCACCATGTATCTCTCATCTACTGCGGTTATATTTGGGATATCGGCAATAACCTCCGTACAGGCAACACTCAAGTTTTCTTTCTCCTCTTCTGTTGGTGCTTGATCAAAATAGGCATGCCAAACGAGAAGATGGCCCTTTTCTATTTTCACTTTTAAACCTTTTAGTTTCTTTGGAATGGCACCAATTAGAGCACGATGGCAGCTTAATCGAAACGATGTGTTTTGCATCACCTTAACCTCCGAAAATCACACTATTACCATATTTTACATGTAAGCATATTGTGGTACAACCTTAAATTAAAAATTTGCTATTAAAAAGGAGAGCAGACCCTCCTCCGACAAAAACAAGTAATGAATACTCATTCATTTTGTGATAATCTTGAACAAAGGAGGTATCCTACATGTTGTTGAAGAAGCATTTTACCAAAGAAACAATAAACAATGTTCATATGGCAAATGGTACCGTTTCTTTTCGAGGGATTCGCTTGAATGTACATTGCTTCGTTGTGGATGGGGTGTTAATTGATACGAACGCTAAATCGCTGAAAAAGGAATGCATACCATTTTTTAAACAACAGGATATCGATCAGGTAGTCATTACCCATTATCATGAGGACCATACTGGCTGTGCCTCTTATTTGCAGCAGGAGCTGCATTTACCGATTTATATGAGTGACGGAAAGCTGGAATATTGCACAAAGAAGGCAGATTATCCCCTTTACCGGAAAGTATTTTGGGGAAGTAGAGGTCCTTTTCATGCACAAGCGCTTGGCAAAACCTTCAAATCCCGAACTGCTACTTGGGATGTCATTGAAACACCTGGTCATGCAATGGATCATGTTGCTTTTTTAAATCAGGAAACAGGGCAACTATTTACGGGAGACTTGTACTGTCAGGAAAAAACGAAGGTTGTGTTACGCGAGGAGAATATAATAACGACAATTGCATCTTTGAAGAAAGTACTTACGTATCATTTCGAGGATGTATTTTGTAGCCATGCTGGATATTTGAAGAATGGGCGAGAGGCATTGCAAAGAAAGCTTGCCTATTTAGAGGAGCTGCAAGGTACGGTGATCCAGCTACATGAGGATGGTCATACCCCAGTAGAAATTCGCAATCAGCTTTTCCCAAAAAAATATCCAATCATCCTGTTTTCATCAGGAGAATGGGATTCGTTACATATGATCAACGCCATTCTTGAAAATCATCTTCAGCACACCCATTCTGCTTAAAAGAAAAAGCGTTAATCCTCAATCGATTAACGCTTCTCCTTTCTTACTTGTAGCGATGCCATACAAACCAGCCGTCTTCTTTACTTTTTGCTAAGTACACTTGTCCTTCTACTGCACTGTCACTTTTTCCTTCCCATAGTGGAAAGTGCAAGCGAACCAACCAAGATTTGTCTGCTACCTTTTCTCCACAATAGTTTTGTGCCATTTTGTAGTACACCTCATCCTTGGCTTTTCCGACTGTTTTCGGTAAAGGAAGGGCTGTTTCTACGTCCCACTTGGAAAAATAATTTCCATAGTCACTTTCACTATATGTACTCGGCACAAGCTTCTTCAATGCTTCTAATAGTTCGTCCTTGTCATTTGCAGATGTTTCGATCAATTGCTCTCCAGAAGGACAATTCACTTTTGCCTGTACAGTAAGCTGAAATGGGACAAGGCACAATGTGAGTAAAGATAAAAGAATTCCTATTTTTTTCATCATCCATCACCTCAGTAGTAATGTCCCATAAAAGGAATAAGATTATGCATGATTTTTATCCATAAAAACCAAGAACGTACAGTAGCGCGACACCAACAATCGTTACACAAAGACCTGTTCCACAAACGATGGACGTCGTTTTACCGCTCTTTGTATCAAACCAAACAACGATTGCAACAATAAGCGTTAATAAACAGCCAAAGAATAGTGCTGCATAAGGATTCGTTGGTTGAATCCAATCATACCAGTGTAGAAAACCCATCCCCTCATCACTCCAATCTTTTTAAGTGCATTGTGACATAACGCTTTTCAATGAGAGGAAACTTTATTGAAATTTTACACTTACGTGGCAATTGGTCTGCATTCCGAATGCAGACCACGCTCCCCTTATGACACGCTTATCCCTTTACTTGCCTTCACTAACTTTAAAATTTCATCCTGTTTCCCTTCGTTCCACAGCGTAATAATTTTACTTCCGACAATGACACCGTCACACATCGCCCCAATGCGCTGAACATGCTCTGGTGTGGAAATACCAAAGCCAGCTAACACTGGGGTTTGGGCGTAGGATTGAATTTCTGCTAAATGCGTTTCTAAATTGTCGTGGACGGCACTCCGCTCCCCTGTGATTCCGTTCACCGTTACAGCATACAAAAATCCTTCCGAATGCTCAGCAATTTTTTGGATGCGCTCCTTTGGACTTGTTAAGGAAACGAGCTGGATCAAAGCAAGATCATTTTTCCGTAATGTGCCACGAATCATAGCGGACTGTTCGAAAGGCAAATCCGGTATAATGAGGCCACTTACTCCAGCTTCTCGAGCCTTTTGGCCAAAACGCTCCAATCCCAATTGATAAATGGGATTAAAATAAGTCATCAATACTATCGGTACATAGACGTCTTCTTGGATTTCCTTTATATAATGCAACACATCTCGTAGTGAGGTTCCTTGTTCTAAGGCGCGCATCCCTGCTTCTTGGATGGTCGGTCCATCTGCAACTGGGTCGGAAAATGGAATGCCAAGCTCGATTGCTGTCACACCCGCTTCCTGCAAAAATACTATTTTCTCCTTTAGCGTATCGAGTCCACCATCCCCAGCCATTATATATGGAACAAACGCCTTTTCCCCATTGTCTTTTACCTTCTGAAAAGCCGCATCGAGTTTATGCTTGCTCATGCATCGGTCCCTCCTAACAATCCTTTTATCGTTTCTACATCCTTGTCGCCACGGCCAGATAAACAAATCACAATCGACTTAATGGTAGGCAGATTTTTCGCAAGTTGAGCCGCGTAATACACCGCATGGGAGCTTTCCAATGCTGGAATAATTCCTTCTGTTTTGCATAATAGCTGGAATCCTTCCAATGCTTCCTTGTCGGTAACCGACGTGTAATGCACCCTGCCAATGTCCTTTAAATAACTATGCTCTGGACCGACTCCGGGATAATCGAGTCCTGCCGATACGGAATGCGCTTCTTGAATCTGACCATTGTCATCCTGAAGCAAATACATCATGGCCCCATGCAAAGCTCCAACAGACCCTTTCGTTAGGGAGGCTGCATGTTCATCAGTATCGATTCCACTGCCGGCAGCTTCCACACCGTAGAGCTCCACCTCCTGGTCCTCTAAAAAGGGATAAAACATTCCCATTGCATTGCTTCCTCCACCTATACAAGCAACAACAGCATCTGGGAGCCTATTTTCTACTTCCGCAAACTGACGCTTCGTCTCATTCCCTATAACACTTTGAAAGTCCCGAACGATAGTAGGAAACGGATGTGGCCCGAGCACCGAACCAATAATATAATGGGTATCCGCAACATTTGTTACCCAATAGCGCAATGCTTCATTTACGGCGTCCTTTAACGTAGCACTGCCTTGCTTAACCCCTATTACCTTCGCACCTAACAGCTCCATACGAAACACATTTAGCTTTTGCCTCTTTATATCCTCTTGCCCCATAAATACAACACATTCTAGATTTAATAGAGCACAAACAGTTGCTGTTGCTACCCCATGCTGTCCTGCACCAGTCTCGGCTACTATTTTTTGTTTCCCCATCCGCTTTGCTAGTAAGGCTTGCCCAATCGTGTTGTTAATTTTATGTGCTCCGGTATGGTTCAAATCCTCCCGCTTCAAATAGATTTTTGCACCGCCAAGCTTTTCGGTTAAGTTCTCGGCAAAATATAATGGATTTTCCCTACCAATATAGTTTTTTAAATAATAGTTTAGCTCCTCTTGAAATTCCGGATCACTTGTTGCTTCCTTGTACGCCTTTTCCAATTCAATGACTGCTTGCATAAGGGTTTCTGGAATATAACGACCTCCATATATCCCAAATTGCCCCTGTACATCAGGCTGTGCATATTTCATTGCTTCATCCTCCCTTTCGCTTCATCGATAAATGCTCTTAGTTTCACCAAATCCTTTTCCCCAGCTGTTTCAACCCCGCTGGAGACATCTACTACACCAGGCTTTACGGTTTGAATCGCTTCCTGAACATTCGCTGGAGTTAAGCCACCTGCTAGCATCACCCTGCTCCGATCCATTTGAACGTCCTCCAGTATTCTCCAGTCAAAAACCTTGCCATTTCCACCTCGATATTTCCCACCTGCACTATCTAGTAAATAATAAGCCGTCTCATATTCCATCACTTTCGCTAAGTCTAATCTCGATGTAATCGAAAAAGCTTTGATTACTGGAACGGAGACATTTCTACAAAAGGAAGGGGATTCCTCACCGTGTAGCTGTACAAAATCTAGCTTCACTTCCCTAATTGCCGTCTCCACTTCTTCCAACGTCGGGTTCACAAACACACCAACCTTTTGCACAGGCTCTAGTACAGTTGCCGCTAACTCCTTCGCCTGCTCTAACGAAATTTGACGCTTGCTTTTCGCAAACATGAACCCGAGAAAGTCCGCTCCATCATCCACCGCGGCCTGCACTGTTTCACTATTTTTCACGCCACATATTTTCACTTTCATACCCGCTCACCAAGAGGTACGGTAAAGCTTTGAATGACATCATATATATCCTCCGCCTCCATTAACGTTTCTCCGACTAAAATCCCTTTTGCCCCAATACGTGCTGCTCGTTCTGCATCTGCTTTTGTCCGAAAGCCACTTTCACTGATAAGCAGCTTTTCCTTTACATCTAGCTTTTCCGCTAATTTCTCCGTCACCTCTAAGCTCACTTGAAAGGTTTTTAAATCTCGATTATTTATCCCAATGATCGTTGCCCCAACAGCTAGAGCATCCGCTAATTCCGCTTCATTATGAACCTCCAGCAATACTTCAAGCTCGGCCAATGTGGCGTAGTCATATAATTGCTGTAGCTTATCCTTTGGAAGTGCTGCCGCGATTAGTAGGATGACGTCCGCACCATAGGCCCTTGCTCTATCGATTTGCACCGTATCTACAATAAAGTCTTTACACAAAATCGGAACATCCACAGCTTCCCTTACACTTGCTAAATCCTCCATAGACCCTTTGAAAAATGGCGTGTCTGTTAGAACTGAAATCGCACCAGCTCCCGCATCTACATATGCCTTCGCTTGCTCTAATGGATTCACATCCGGGCGAATATCCCCTTTGGAAGGGGATGCCCGCTTAATTTCTGCCATAACCTGTAACGTCTTGCTTTTTTGAAAAGCGTGGAACAGTGACCGGCTCGTTCTCCGAGTGGATTGTGGGAACTCTGTCTTTTTTAACGCTTCGATTTCCTTTGCTTTTTCTTTCAAAATCGTATCTAATATGGTCATGGTAACGCCACCCCTCTATTTTCGCCCTGACGAAAAGCAATAAGGCCGTGTAGCTTTTCCAGTGCCCTCCCGGAATGAATGCTTTCCTTGGCAAGTTCAATACCTTCTTTTACTGTCTCTACACTTCCATGGGCAAAAAAGGCAAGGCCCGCATTTAGTAAGACGGTTTCGTAATAAGGACCCGCTTCGCCATTTAGGACACGTACTAAAATCGCTGCATTTTCTTTTGCATCTCCACCACGGATTGCCTCAATAGGATAATGATTCAGTCCAACCTCTTCCGGACGTAAGGTGAAAGGAATGAGCTCTCCCTTATCCAAAAGAACCAAATGATTTTCACCAGCTAATGACGCTTCATCCATGTATCCTGCGCCATTTACTACAATGGCCCGCTTCCTTCCTAGCTTATGAAGGACACTGGCCATCATCATGAGGCGATCTCGCTGGTAAATGCCAAGTAGCTGAGTATCGAGGTTTACTGGATTTGTTAAGGGACCAATCATATTGAAAATGGTTGGTACCTTTAGAGCTTTTCTCACGTGCATAATTCGCTTCAGGTTTGGATGAACGTGCGGGGCGAATAAAAATGTAACCCCATTCTGGTCAAGCATCTCCTTCATTTCCTCGGCTTGAAAGGATAAGGAAACACCTAAATGCTCCAGCACATCTGCACTACCTGTTTTGCTCGATACACTTCGATTGCCATGCTTCGCAACCTTCACTCCCCCTCCAGCTAAGACAAATGCCGATGTTGTACTAACATTAAAGCTTTGTACACCATCCCCACCTGTGCCACAATTATCAAAAACATTCGCATAGGACTTTTGAAAGGGCATCGCATGATTGCGGAGCACACTTACTAGTCCCGCAATCTCCTCTGCTGTTTCTCCTTTTGTCGTCAATCCTACTAAAAATGCAGCAATTTCACTATCTGTCACATCCTGCTCAAACAATTGCTGTGACGCCGCTTTTGCTTCCTCTATCGTTAAATCAGTACCGTTCATAATTTTTCGCAAGTATCGTTTCATTGGACAGCATCTCCCTTCGAATTCCATTTAGAAAGTTTTTCAAAATCGCTTTTCCTTCCATCGTTCCAATCGATTCCGGATGAAACTGCAGGCCATATAAGGGATAATCCTTATGCTTGATACCCATCATTTCCATGTCATCCATTGCCGTTGCGGTAATTTCAAACATTGCCGGAAGTGTATTCCGATCAACGACGAGTGAGTGATATCGCATGACCTCTAGTGGAATAAGGAGCCCTTCGAACAGACCTGTTCCCATATGGGTAATACTAGATTGCTTTCCATGCTTAATCGTTTTTGCTTCTGTAATGGATGCACCAAAAGCGGCTCCAATTGCTTGATGCCCGAGACAAATTCCGAGAATCGGTATCCTTTTGTAAAAGGACTTTATCACGCTAATACAAATCCCCGCGTCTTTCGGATGACCTGGTCCTGGGGATAAGACGATTGCATCTGGCTGTATTGCTTCTAGTTCTTCGATCGTGATTTTGTCGTTACGGATTACCTTTACTTCCTCCCCAAGCTCACCAAAATATTGGTAAAGGTTATACGTAAAGGAATCGTAATTGTCGATGAGTATAATCATCTTCTACACCCCCAGTAGCGCTTTAGCTTTATTCCAGGTTTCCTCATATTCGAGCTCTGGCACCGAATCGAGCACGACTCCTGCACCAGCCTGAACAAAGGCTTGATTTCCTTTAAGGACCATCGTCCGAATGGCAAGCCCAAAGTCTAGGTCCCCATTTCGATTGATATAACCAACTGCTCCTGCATAAACCCCACGTTTTAATGGCTCGAGCTCATTAATAATCTGCATGGCTCGTATCTTCGGAGCACCAGATACTGTTCCTGCTGGAAGGCAAGCTCGAAGTACGCGTAAACTCGTTTCGTGCTCCCTTAATATCCCTTTTACTTCTGACACCAAATGCATCACATGCTTGAATCGCTCTACTTCCATATATTTCGTAAGCTCTACACTGCCAAACTGACAAACACGCCCTAGGTCATTTCGAGCTAAGTCCACAAGCATGCGATGCTCGGCAAGCTCCTTTTCATCGGTTTGCAGCTCCTTTTCCAGGCGTATGTCTTCCTTTTCTGTTATCCCTCGTTTTCTCGTACCTGCGATTGGATTTGTGTACACTTCCTGTCCTTGCACCTTTGTGAAGCTTTCAGGGGATGCTCCAAGTACGATATATTCCTCAAAATCCACATAAAACATATATGGAGATGGATTCGATTTTCGCAAATGCCGATAATAGGAAAACGGATCTCCTTCAAAGCTCGCTTGTAAACGCTGAGATAGCACGACTTGAAAAATATCTCCTTTTTGAATATGATCCTGTGCACGTTTTACATTTTCTATGAAATGCTCCTTTGTGGTGTAGGATTCAAAGGATGCTGTCTTCATTTTGTCGTTGCTAAATTCCTGGCTAGAAGGGGTGGAAAGCTGCTTTTGAATCGATTGCATTTCCTTCTGCAAAGCATCCTTCGACTTCCTTCCAGACCCGTTTGATAGAACAATGTATATTTTCTGTAATTGGTGATCCAGCACCACTACCTTTTCGTAATACATGAGATGGGCATCTGGCATGTTTACATCATCTCGGGGTATGTCACCAATTGTTTCGAATTGCCGGACGACATCATAGCCAATATAGCCAACTCCACCTCCAAAAAAGGGAAACGGAAATGTCTCCTCCACCTTTACGATTTGTTCCTTCAGCACATCCATGAGCTCTGCTTCCAATTCCTCCACCTTATTTTCAAAAGGCTTTGTAAGGATGCACTTTCCCCCTATACCTTTCATTTCTAAATAGGGATCACAGCCAATAAATGAAAACCTACCAGACTTTTCGTGCTTATACGAGCTCTCCAATAAAAACTTCTTTTCCCCCTGCAGTCGGTGAAAAATCGAGATTGGGGTAAAAGCATCCCCTTCTACTTCCTCTACTAAAAATGCATCTCTTCTCGTCACATCTAAGCTCAACTCAACTATCCCTCCTTATTTATGAAAGAGGACGGGACAAACGTTTTTCTAAAAAGGAAAACCCGAACTTTGACTAGCGTGGAAATACCGCTATGGAAAATTAGTTCATGATTCACCTTCTGATTCAAACTGTTTCGTTATGTCCCAAGCCTCTTGTTAACAACGTTACGGATCCATAAAAAAATCCCCCAACGACAGATGTATCCTGTCATTGGAGGACGATTGGAACCGCGGTGCCACCTCATTTGGATTCGAGTTCTCCTCTAATCCCACTTTTTCGGGTACGGGAGCTCACTCCTTATACCCTATCCGTGATAACGGCGGAAACCCGTGCTTCCCTACTATACGTTCAAGAAGCCTCTCGTAAGTCCATTCAGAAAACCATCGCATATTAAGCTCTCACCTTCGCTTAACTCTCTGTTATGCAACTGGGTAATCTTACTACTCTTACTCCATGATTTTTTCGATTGAATTACAAAAAGGTCCCCCATCCAAAAAGGACGAGGAACCCGTGGTACCACCTTTATTAATTGCAGCATGCAATTCACTTTACGGTATCGTATCAATACCTGTCTCTTGTAACGATGAGACGTTCGCCAAAGCCTACTATGGTTATCCGGTTCGGTTTGGAGGCTCAGAAGTCCATTCACTCTCATGTCCGCACTGGTTCGCACCAACCACCAGCTCTCTTTCGCTTCCACAAAAGCTACTCCTCTTCGTCAACGCCAATTTTTCAGAGTCTTTTAAGTTGTTAACTATAATAATACTTCCTTAGTATATGTGTCAAGAAAAATTTTATTCCTTTAACGCTTTACTTTGTTATTTGGATTCCTGCTTAAAAATTGAATTAATTCCTCTTGATCATATGTCTTCAACACCATTTCCGTATCATCAAAAAGAATCAATGCAGGTGTTTTTTCGAGCTGTAAGAAAGGATGCTCTTCATTTGCTTGTTCCGCGGTCATTCCCCTTCTCTGGATCGTTTTAATATCAATCCCAAGCTCATGCAATCTTCCTGTAAGCACACCCGTTTCTTCTGTTTGATCGACAATGAGTAATGAATATTCTCCGGCATCTCTAGCGATGAATGGATATACTGGATCAAAATTAAAGGTTTCCATTGTTCGTAATACTTCCTGATCCTCAGATAAAAACTCCACCTTTTCCGGTTTATCTGGACTCATATAAATGTACCCGTCCCCATGTACGTGACTAATGATTTCTTTACCTTTCGTATAGATTTTCACCGAATCGACGATGTTATGGTCTCCATAAGGATTCACAGCTCCGAAACCAATGCCATTTTCTTCGTCATACCAATGGGAGTACTCCTCGTTATCACTAATGGTGAAATCAGATTTCGCCGCAAAGGATACCGTATATTGATCTCCTTTATCGATAAACTCTACTAACTTAACAAATGGAATATCCTTCTCTCCAAACTCAATTATCGCAAACCAACGACCCTCATATTGAATGGAAGTCCAAATCTTTACCTCATCAAAATATTCCTCTGGGAACGAATAGCTATCGGTCTTTAAGGTCAACCAATCAATAGCCTTTTCATAAGGAAATGGTTCATGGATAAACGTATTCTCACTAGAGACTGTTCCTGACTGCGGATTTTCATTTTGAAAATACGTAAAAAGAAGCACCGCAAATAACGCACATGCTACACCACTTAACCAGTAGGTCATTCCTTTGGAAAATCGCTGAGGTTTTGATAACCTTTGATCTGGTAATTCCTCGAGAGTTGAATCAATTGTTTTTTCAATCCTATTCGGTAACTCTAGTGTTTCTTGCTCCACTCGATTCCTCAGCTGTTGATCAATTCTATCAAAGTCCATGATGTTCCCCCCTTTTCCCGTCATCCAGCTGGAGCAGCTCGGCTAACTTTTGTCGAGCCCGGTTTAATCTCGATTTCACTGTTCCTTCCTTGACATCTAAAATTTCGGCAATCTCCTCGACTGAAAATTGCTCATAGTAAAATAAGGTCACTACAATGCGGTGCTCCTTGTTTAATTGATCCATTGCTTCCGATAGCTCGTAATAATCCTTTGGCACATCCATCTTTTCCTCTATTTCAACGGCTTCCATTAAAATAATTTTCCGTTGTTTCTTTAGAAGGTCATAGCATTGGTTAATGACAATTCGCGTTATCCAAGCCTTGAAAACCTGGGAATCTCGTAGCTGATGAATAGCGAGATAGCTTTTGATAATGGCTTCCTGAATGGCATCTGCACAGTCCGCATCATTTTTTAATATTCCTTTGGCAACACGGTACATGGAATGCTGATGCTCCTTGATTAGGCGCGTAAATGCCGCTTTATCCCCCTTTTGGGCTAACCATATGTCTTGTTCTTCTATCACCCTTAGCCCCCCTTTACCGTTAAGACTCTCTAACTATATGAATGGTTCCATTTCGATTACATTTTCCTTAATTTTCACATAAATTCACCCAATCCTCAACGCTACTAAATGAATCCCCAATTGTGCTAAAATAAGACCGTACATAAGAATGGAGGGTTAATCGTGAATTTTACGAACTCAGAAAAACTATATGAAGAAGCCCAAGAACATATTGTAGGTGGTGTCAATTCCCCATCACGTGCATATAAAGCTGTTGGCGGCGGTGCACCAGTGTTTATGGAAAAAGGGCAAGGCGCCTACTTTTGGGATGTCGATGGAAATAAATATATTGATTATTTAGCTGCATACGGTCCGATTATTACCGGGCATGCCCACCCACATATTACCGATGCGATTGCAACGGCTGCAGCAAACGGAACACTTTATGGAACTCCAACTGCATTCGAAAATAAATTTGCCAAAATGTTAAAGGATGCTATTCCTTCCATGGATAAGGTCCGTTTCGTCAACTCGGGTACGGAAGCTGTCATGACAACAATTCGGGTTGCACGTGCATATACGAATCGTACGAAGATCATCAAGTTTGCCGGCTGTTATCATGGGCACTCTGATTTAGTGCTTGTTGCAGCAGGATCTGGTCCTTCTACGTTAGGAACTCCAGACTCTGCCGGTGTACCACAATCGATCGCCCAAGAGGTTATCACGGTGCCATTTAACGAAGTAGAGCCTTTTAAAGAAGCACTGCTTAAATGGGGTGATCAAATTGCGGCAGTTCTAGTAGAGCCGATTGTAGGAAACTTCGGTATTGTAGAACCAAAGCCAGGCTTTTTAGAGCAAGTAAAACGTCTAACACATGCTGCAGGAGCACTGCTTATTTTTGATGAGGTCATTACAGCATTCCGATTTACGTATGGGAGTGCACAGGGCATTGTAGGTGTTGAGCCAGACATGACCGCACTTGGAAAAATTATTGGTGGTGGGCTTCCAATCGGTGCTTACGGTGGCCGCGTAGAAATTATGGAAACTGTTGCCCCACTCGGTCCAGCGTATCAAGCTGGTACGATGGCTGGAAACCCTGCCTCCATGTCTGCTGGGATTGCTTGTCTAGAAGTACTTCAACAAGAGGGCGTGTATGAAAAGTTAGATAAACTGGGTGAGCAATTGGAAAAAGGGATTTTAGCAAGTGCTGAAAAACATGGTGTTCCAATCACCATAAATCGCTTAAAAGGTGCCTTCACGATTTACTTCACCGATCAAAAGGTAGTTAACTACGAGCAAGCCGAAGCAACCGATGGCGAGCAATTTGCAAAGTTCTTTAAGCTTATGCTACACCAAGGTATTAACCTTGCACCTTCTAAATATGAGGCGTGGTTCTTAACTACGGAACATACAGAGGAAGATGTAGAGGTAACGTTAAAAGCAGTTGATTATGCATTTGGTGAAATGGCAAAAGGATAAGCCTGTAGGTGTCAGTCTAAAGGATTGGCACCTCTTTTTTATGCATTGGCATTCTTCATCCACCCTTTAGATGTTTCCTTTTAACCGTTTTTAATGGATAAGTTATATACATATACACTTTTATACATAATTTATGCATTAACAACAATCCTTTTACTTCAAAAAAAATTTAAACTTTTCAAGAAAACGCTTACAATATAATATTTACAATGAAAACACACTACTTATCCAACTGCATATTTTTGGTTTTCCATTCATTTTTTTGAATAATTATTTGACTTTACTGTTTTCGTCGTGCTAAAATAAACTTACATTTCAGAAAATTCATTACAATTTCAGTGTTTCAGCGTTACGTTTTTTCATTTATTACTCCTTCCTTTTAAGCTATACATTGGAACGCTAGCTCTCACCAAACTTAGGTGGAAGCTAGTTTTTCCGGACTTTTTCCTTGTAAACAAATTGATTAAAAATGGCAATAAGACTTTTGCGCACCCGCGAAAGTCTTTCTTTGTCCCTAACATGTTTGCTTAAACATTGGAATAGATATTTAATTTACAGGAGGTGAAGGCCAGTTTTCGGCCAGCAAAATGAGCAGAAATCATCCATTTAGTTCCTTTAAAAACTTTCACGAGCACGAGCATGATGCCTGTGGAATCGTCTCATGCATTCAAAAAGAAGATATTCCTACGAAGGAAAATATCGATACAGTCATTCAAGCTTTAACAACGATGAACCATAGAGCAGGCTTTATTAACTACGAAGGGGACGGGGTCGGAATTCATATCGATATTCCGCGTAAGCTTTGGGAGGAAAAGCTACAACAAGAAAACCAAAACCCAAGCCTTGCTTATGATGAACAATTTACCGTAGGACATCTATTCATCAATCCAACCAATGATCAAGCTTCTATTCGCTCTACAATGAAAACAACCTTGCAAGAACATTTCCATATCCTTTATGATTCAACATCTGAAACCAATTCTAACGCTTTAGGACCCATCGCTACGAAGGAAGAACCGATATTTTGGCAATTCGCATTACTACCCATAAACAAAATGAACGATTTAGAGCAAGTTTTGTTCGATTTAACCATTGAATTTGAGAAAAATGACGATGTACATGTTTCGTCCTTATCCTCATTTCATGTGGTGTATAAGCTAATGGGAGCAGCCGATCAGCTTCCTAAGTACTATAAAGATTTAGCAAGCCCATCCATAGCTTCAAGCATGACATTAGGACATAACCGATATTCAACCAATACAAAGACGAACTTTTTTCGAGTCCAACCATTCAGCATCATTGGACACAATGGAGAAATTAACACAATTGAAAAGCTACGAGATGAAGCGAGAATGGTCGATGTTCCCCTAACCAATGGCGGAAGTGACTCACAAGACTTAAACCGGACATTGGAAACCTTTATAAAACGCCATCACTTTGGCTTATTTGAAGCGTTAGATATTTTGTTTCCACCGATTGTGAATGAAATGCATAAATATCCGGAGCATGTACAGGATATGTACACCTATTTCCGAGAAGCATGGGGCCATTTTGCGCAAGGACCGGCAGGAATTATATCTCGTTATGGAAACGAAGCAGCGTTTAGCTTAGATTCCCTAGGACTTCGACCATTATGGCAGCTTGAAACAGTAGATGCTTATCTTTTCAGTAGTGAGCCTGGTATTCTACCAAATTCAAAGTACGTAGAAGACCCGAAACCACTTTCTCCTGGGGAAAAGGTCGGTTTAACCTATGACGATGCCGGTAAATTACGAGTTTATCAGCATTCTGAGTATCAGGAGGTTGTTTACGAACGGGTAAAGGATCGCCTAGAATTTGCAGACTTTCGCAATCGTTTGAAGCCGAATGTATCGGTGCAGGCGAAGGCAAATCCAACGATTCAAAGCGTACACAATGGCTGGTATTCTGCTTATGGCTGGGACCGGGAGCAAATCCAGCTTTTAGAACAAATGGCGGACAAAGGTGCCGAGCCTATTCGTTCCCTTGGACACGACGTCCCCCTTGCGGCCATGCAGGAAAATCGCAAAAACATCGCCGATTATTTGAAGGAAAGTGTTGCAGTAGTAACCAACCCTGCAATTGATCGAGACCGGGAAACCGAGCATTTTTCCACTCGTACCGTGCTTGGGAAACGGCCATCGCTTTTCACGAAAGAACAAGCCGCGATTACAACGGAGCTTTTATCCCCTATTTTAGT
This sequence comes from Salirhabdus sp. Marseille-P4669, assembly GCF_900240405.1. Taxonomy (GTDB): domain Bacteria; phylum Bacillota; class Bacilli; order Bacillales; family Alkalibacillaceae; genus OEQK01. The sequence goes on along the minus strand of NZ_OEQK01000007.1, from coordinate 220,127 downwards.
AGAAGGGACGCATGCTAAAAACATTACAGAGCTAGAGAATCAACCCTCCTATGAGCAGGTATATGAAATATTTGCGAAAGAGGAGAAGGTAAAAGAAATTTCCATCACCTGTCACGACAACGAAGGGATAAAAGAAGCTTTACAGCGCCTAGCACTGGAAGCAGAGAAAGCGGTTCGTGCTGGTAAAGAGCTCCTTATTTTAAATGATGGATTATCCCATCAGGAAAATCATTTATGGCTAGACCCACATCTTGTCATCTCTAAAATCGACCAATATTTAGTTAAGCAGCAGGTACGCCGGGATGTGTCGTTAATTTTACGCTCTGGTGCAATTCGCTCCTTACACGACTTCATCACCGCATTTGGTTTAGGCGCAGACGCGATCAATCCTTACGTCATGTTTGCGACGGTTGCTGATGAAAATAGTGAGCCTATCTATAACTTGTATCAAGCTTTAAATAAAGGATTAGAAAAGGTCATTTCCACCATCGGCATTCATGAACTACGTGGCTATGCGCGCCTATTCTCAGCAATTGGCTTACATGAGGATTTTGCTGATATCTTAAATATTGTAAACTTCTTCGGCGCCCCTACCCTGTCGTATAACTGGGATGCATTAAAAGAAGATGCGATCAAGCGAAGAGAAGATTACGAAAATGAAAAAGCAAAGCCGACGAGAAGCTACCATGTGCTCCCGCGGATTTGGAAGTCTATTGGCGACATAGCTAGAGGCAATCCGTATGATCCATTAAGAGAAAAGCTGGAAGAAATAGAAGAAGGAAACCCAATATCCATTCGTCATTTAACCCAATTAAAAGAAATTGCAAACAAACTCGACCCAAGTGAAGTGGATATTCGTGTCGGGACGCACGACTTCCCGTTCATGATTTCCTCCATGTCGTTCGGTTCTCAAAATGAAACGGCATTTCGTTCCTATGCCGAAGCCGCTGATCGCCTCAATATGATTTCCTTCAACGGGGAAGGTGGCGAGATCAAGGATATGCTCGGAAAATATCCGAATACCCGTGGGCAACAAGTGGCATCCGGACGTTTTGGTGTCAATGCAGAGCTATTAAACTCTTCGAATCTATTAGAAATTAAAATTGGTCAAGGGGCAAAGCCTGGAGAAGGCGGCCATTTACCAGGCTCTAAGGTGACCGAGAAAATTGCGGAAGCACGTAATGCGACAATTGGTTCCGACCTGATTTCCCCATCCAACAACCATGACATTTACTCGATTGAAGATTTGGCCCAAATGATTTCGGAGTTAAAAACAGCGAATGACAAAGCCAAGGTCGCAGTTAAAGTTCCGATTGTTCCAAATATCGGTACCATTGCAGTTGGTATTGCCAAAGCAGGCGCTGACTTTATTACATTAAGTGGATTCGACGGTGGGACCGGGGCAGCACGTGTACACGCACTCCAGCATGTAGGTTTGCCTGCTGAGATTGGTGTTAAAGCGGCGCACAATGCTTTAATTGAAGCTGGACTACGCCACCGTGTAGAAATATGGTGTGATGGCGGGATGAGAAGCTCTTTGGATGCAATAAAAGTAATGCTACTCGGGGCAAATCGTGTAGGCTTTGGTACGTTATCTATGATTGCTGTTGGCTGTACGGCATGTCGTGGCTGCCACTTGGATACGTGTCACGTAGGTATTGCCACACAAATTGAAACAGAAGCACAAGCAAAGGAGCACGGGTTACGCCGCTTTGTTCCGAGAAAATACGATCCATCTGTAGAAGGACTTATGAACATGTTTACAGCGTTTGGCGAAGAGCTAAAGCGATTAGCTGCAAGTCTCGGTGTTTCTCGGGTCCAAGATTTAGTAGGACGTTCGGATTTATTGGAGCAAGTTAAAGGTACCGACTGGATGGATTTATCTCCATTGCTTGAAAAGTTGGAAGTTGAAGAAATGGAAGCATACCGTAAGACCGAAGAGAAAATCGAACAACGCCTTGCAATGGCTGTTGGAGCGGAATATTTGGATAACAATGAACAAATCTTACTGGAATCTCGTGAGTTCTCTAGCATTACAAGTGAACAACGAAACCTCGGAAGTCGCGTATCATGTGCAAGAGTTCGCGATCGTTTAGATGGCTCCTATCGCCAATTGGAAACAACAACGCTAACCTATAAAAACGGGTCGATTGTAGGGAATGGTTTTGCAGCCTACATTTCAGACGGTATTCTATCCCGTGTTTCAGGTGGCGCTCAGGATGGCGTTGCAAAAGCTGCCTATGGTGGTTTAGTAGCCATTACGAAATCAAAGGGCGCAAACGGAAATTATATAAACGGATCTGTCGGAAAAGGATTCGGGTATGGTGCACAGGCAGGTACATTAATCGTTCAAGGCTATGCAGATTCACGAGCTGGCATCCGCCTCTCTGGAGCGGACATTATCATTGGTCAAATGCTAACAAAGCCAATTTCCAAAACAAAGGGGGGCAACATTGGCTCTACAAGCAGCATTAAAGGCTTTGCCTTTGAATATATGACAAATGGTCGTGGCCTTGTACTAGGTGACCCAGGTCCATGGGCTTGTGCAGGGATGACGGGCGGCGTCGTTTATTTACGACACCAGCCGGAAATGGGATTAACAAAAGAGGTGCTAGAGCAACGAATGGCAAAGGGGGCAAAAGTAAAATTAGACTCCCTTTCAGAGCAAGGCATTAAGGATGTGAAGGAAATGCTTTCAACGTATATAGAAGTTGTTCAAGAAACCGGACAGTACGAGGAGGTTGCAGCACTTAAAGCGCTTCTCGCAAATCCAAAAGACCATTTCATCCAAGTAGTACCGGAAAAGATTCAAGCAGATCCAGCGGTGTCTACGGAATAATTGTAATTACTATTCATAAAGTAGGCGCTAATCAATGCGGTTGTAATACACTTTGTTGATAAAAGCCAATAAATAATGTGGAAACAATATTTTTGATGACGTCGACAAGATACTAAGTAGTTCCGTTTTGGAGTACAGAAGTGTAATTTGTACTCCTTAATGGAGCTGCTTTTTTATAGTGAATTTGCAGGATAATCGGTGTTTTTATGGTAAAATAAGTAAAAGGTTTATTTACTAAACGGATCCGTTAAGTAAATAAGGATGGACATTCAATGTGAAAAATTTTATTTTTAAGGTGATAAGTTGATGATAGGAATAAGTATAGCAACGAAGTGGGAATATGAAGCGACATTGGAATACTTTAGCATAAATAATAACGAACGTCTCGATTATCCATATGGGGAGTATTTCATAAGAACAATTAATGATACGGAACTTGTTTTTTATCTTACAGGTGTAAGAAAAGTAAATGGTGTTGGTGGTAATCAGTATATGATTTCTAAATTTAATTTAACTAAAGTAATCGTTGCTGGAACATGTGCAGGAATAGATGAGAGGTTCAGTAATTTGGATATTTTTGTACCTAATAAAGCCGTCCAATATGATTGCACAGTGAAAGAAATTGAGCCTCTTATTAAACAATCCTTCATAGTCGATATTGACCTATCAAAATATGAAAATGATTTTTATACTGGAACAATTGGCACCGCTGATAAAGCAGTAGTTATGTGGAAGGACTATTTAGAACTTAAAGATAATGAAATAACAATAGCCGATACAGAAGCGGGTGCAATTGCTTATATCTGTATGAAGAATAATGTTGAATGCATTATTATTAAAGGAATATCTGATTTTCCAACTAATGAAAGATACTCTGATAGATTCGAATCGAACATTGAACAAATTAATGTTTATTTAGAAAACACACCCAAAGTTATGAACAAAATATTTGGTGAATATTTAACAAAATTTATTTAAATAAATGTAAGGTTATAGAATAAATATGATTGTTGATGAAACTTGTCTTTTATTGAGCTATAGGTCACTAACGAAAAAAGAAACAACAAAAAACCGACGCCTATGCAGCACTCCACATAGACGTCGGTTTATTTTATGCTTTCGCTCGTCTTCTTTGTAGTACAAACAATACGAATCCAGAAGCTAGCAATATTCCACTCATCAATAGTAGATTATAGGAATTTGTTGCTGTATTTGGTAGTTTGTTTTCTCCACTTGTATTTCCGTTGTCTGTTCCATCATTTCCATTATTGGCATTAGCTTCTTCGTTATATGTTCCTTCTTCATCTCCATTATTAGTGCCTTCGTCTGTTGCGCTATCTTCTCCATCTGTATCTCCATTCGTTCCATCTACTTGGTTTGGATTGATTTCAAAGGCTGCAAATTTACTAAAATGCTCTGTCGTTGCTGTTAAAATTCCATCCACATACGTTCCACCGATTAATTCCCATTCACTAGTTTGTTCATTAAAGTAGTAGAGCTTCACACTTTCCGGATTGGAAACATTCGATGGGTCTACTTTAAGTTGCAGTGTCACGGAATCTTCGAATGCATGAAGCTCTTTACCGTCTACAAGAATCGTAAACTCATAAACTGGACTTACTGCAGCATCGCTGTTCTCTACCTCAGCTGCTTCACTCACACCAATTTCCGCATCGCCATTGCCTAAAATGCTTGCAGGAATGACTAATGTTGTATTTTTATTCGCTATTTCAAGCTTCACATTTTTCTCTTTCAACAATGCTACTTGCTCTTTTGTTAGTTTCAAAGTAGAGAACTCTTCTGTTGGAACGTCAATCACAACCGTACTATTTTCACCTACATTCTCCAGTTGGTCATCTGTAAGCGCCACTGTACCACCTTCCACAATTGGTGTGATTACGGTTTCTTCTTCCTCCGGTGTTTCTGGCTCTTCGGAACTGTCTACTTCAGAGATTCTTCCTAACGTATGCGTATAATCAATTGGTCCATCAAAGGATTTCACAAAGTCAACGGTTGCTTGTAGATCATCTGGTCCTTGAACTGGATTTTCACCAAGCTCGAACAAACGATACTTATCGCTGCTATGTGGATACATGTAATTATTAACCGTTACCGTATAGGTTGCAGCTTCATCCAGCTTCGAACCATCTGGTAAAAATAAATCCACTACCTGACCGTAATCCCCTAAAGAGCTGTCCCATGTATAGCTGAATCCACCAATTAATACATCTGGACCATAACCACTAAATTGCGTATTAAGCACGTCTCTTAATTCCGCTCCTGTAATTTCCACTTTCACAAGTGTATTGCCAAAAGGCTGTACATTAAATAACTCGCTCCACGTAATTTCTCCTGCATTAAGATCAGCGCGGATTCCTCCACCATTCATTAACGCAAAATCACTATCCATCGCTGCAATCATTCCATCTGCAATTAGATTTCCAAGTGGATTATCGCCAATTTCACCAAATGCAGCGTAACCTCCTGGAAGTGCCACTTCCGCAACTCCAATGACTTCATTTAATTTCGGACCAACTTGTTCCAAATAGTCATTTAAGATTGCGGTCGCTTCTGGGTCTGGTGTCATTCCTTCTTGAATAACATCCACGACTTCAGCAGTTTTTTTCACAATATCTCCAGTTGCTGGATCAATCTCTAAATCTACATCCGCAAATGCTTTTCCATATTCCCCTGCTTGAACAATCAGTTTACCGTCTACTACACCATCTAGTTTTACATGATTATGTGCTGCGAAAATAACGTCAACCTCATCATCTACTTCATTTGCTATATTTGCAATGTCACCAGTCACTGTAGAGCCTGATTGATCACCAGGTACGTGTGCTAAAACAATAATTGCTTGAACACCTTGATTCTTAAGCTCTTCCGCATATTGGTTAATCGCTGTTGCTTCATCCGTAAATTCTATGTTCTCATTTCCTTTTGAAATAATCATATTTGGTGTATCAACAGTCGCAACACCAATAAAACCAATTTTCTGTCCTGCCACTTCTTGGACCGTATATGGATCAAGAACTAAATCTCCAGAATCCTTATATACGACATTGGCTGCAACCATTGGAAAATCGATTCCATCATAGTTGTCTGTACCATTTTCATGATCTCCACCATTGATCAAACGAAGCATTTCCGCAACGCCTTCATCAAATTCATGGTTTCCGACTGTACCGACATCAAATCCCATTTCTTCCATCAAGTGAACAGTTGGCTCATCCTGTAATAAAGCAGATACTGGTGGACTTCCCCCAACCATATCACCAGCATGAACGAGCACTGTATTATCTGGATTCGTTGCTTCGCGCTCCTCTAAGTAAGCAGCTAAATAATCAATTCGTCCATAATCCACGCCGTTAATTTCTTCCGTCACATCAATTTTACCGTGCAGGTCATTCACACTTAAAATTTGAACCTTAATATTTTCATTGTCCTCAACACTTTCCGCAGGTGTATAGCCATTTTCCTCTGCTTCTTCAGCGCTTACAAAGAAAATTCTTTTTTCAACTGGTACTTCCTCATAGTCTTCTGGATATACATATTCCTTTGTATCTGAATTACCTACATAACGTAGTAATCCTTTTCCCTCATATCTAGCACGGAAGGCAAAGGGTAATTCGAGTAATGGATCTTCCGGATTCCAAATTCCGAGGCCCGCATCCTTTGCTTCCTTCACTGCTGTCTGGAATGTCTCATAATCTGTTTCATCGCCAACCGGCCAAATAAAGTAGGTCGATGCATAACCTTCTTGAACCATTTTCAGGTTAACGTTTACGCCATCATTCGTAACTACTTGTGCTAATAGCCTACCGTAATCATCTGTCGGCTCATCACCAATCTTCAACGTTATTTCGTCACCTGGCTGAAGAAGGGTTTGAATGTACTCCTTCGCAGCAATTCCATGGTCTAATTGATTTTGATCTAATTCATTTTGAACAGAATGATAGGTTTCTGGTGTATCCATATTTACAAAGCGTACGCGCTCCGAACCTAATACAGGGGCCGCTAATCGAATCGTGTCCCCATCCGTCACCGACTCTACAACTGCCGGATATTGCCCTGCTGCAGATGGAGCCTCCGGTTGTTCGTCTGCTAAAACGATGTCACTTGCTTCCGTTGGGATCAATTGATAGGTATTATACTGACTTAATACAGCAGTAATGTCATACCATTTTCCCTCTTTAACATTCGAAATATCAAGTGCATCTTCCATCACACGTAGGGTAGTACTGTTGAAGTCCGCATCCATTAAAGAAACGTTATAACCTCCACCAGCAGGACTTGATGGGACGGAAGATACATATCCGTTTACTTTTACTATCGAACCTTCTAAAGGCTCTGCAATGGCTTCATCCTGCATGTCCGCTAATGTAATTTCTTGTGGGGCGGGAAGGGTATTCCCTGAACTTAATACTTCTACATTGTCCGGGCTACTAGGCACAATTTCTTTAAGACCATTGTATTCATCAAGCTTACCTGTAACCTTTACTTTGTCCCCTTTTTGCAGCTCCTGATAACCTGTAGCATCAAAGTCGAAAAGATTAATTCCTGCTGTTTCATCTTGGATGTACGTAGATAAGCGCCCTCCACCAATTGCGGCATTATCAGCTGTAACAATGCCTTCAATTGTTACGGTTGTATTTAGTGGTGCATTTCTTGCTTCTTCTATTGTAAGGACTTCACTAGGATCGATTGGTTCCTTTGGTTCACCAGGATCTACAGGAGCAACCCCATCCATCGTGTGTGTCCCGATATAATCTAATGTATCTTTAGGAAAAGCTTGCCATTCTGTTTCTGTGTATGTAGAAGTACCGGCTGTGATGTATGAGTATTTTACTAATGTTTCGTCCACAGCAAAGACAGTATCAACCCCAATTGTTCCAACCACATCAAGGATGGTGTCTCCTTTTTTAAGAGCAATGGCGTCATTTCCATTAAAGTTAATGACATTACTATCTTGAAGATCGGCTACTTGTAATATTTCACTAGCCGCCTGGTTATGAGCAGCTACAAAAACATCCCCATGTGCGAGCATCCCTGATAATGTTACGGTATTAGAAGCTTCACTAGCTCCATTGGAATATAATGCTAGGCTATATTGTGATAGATCGACCTCTTGTCCAGTTCCATTAAAAATCTCAATCGCCTTGTTAAAGCTTCCACCTTCTATATACTCAGAGATAAATAAATCTTCGGCTTGTACGCCTTCCGCACTAACGGAACTCATAAGACCGGAAAAGTTCGGAAAAACTAAAGCCACAATCAGTAACCAATTCATAAACTTTCTTTTTGCAAGCTTTTTCATGCCTCTCCTCCTTAAATTCCCTTAATTTACACTCAATTCTCATTATTCACGACACATAGATGTAGGTCAAGCCTATGTTCGTAAATTTAGTGTAAATTACTTATATTTTTTGTTAATAATAGGAAAAATTACTTATTTGCCGAACAATATATAATTTTTATTGAATAATGTTTATTTATTCATTAAATTAAACCTTTTTGATCTACTGTAATATTTTTGTTAAACAATAAATACTTCTATTCTAGAAAAATTACTGTATAATACATCAAGACAATACTTAAAGTTAGGAAGGATTCCAAGAATGAAATTCGGTTTTGGAGCTAGAGTTTTAAAAACCGGTTTAGCAGTAGCTGTTGCCATGTATGTAGCAATGTTATTTAGCCATACATCTGCCGTATTTGCAGGTATTGCGGCCGTTTTTTCGATACAACCATCGATATATCGTTCTTTTCAAACGATTATTGAGCAAATTGAAGCGAACTTAATCGGTGCAATCAGTGCAGTATTTATGGTTTACTTATTCGGAAATGACCCGATTATTGTTGGGTTCACGATCATATTAGTTATTTCATTTTGCATGAGCTTTAAAATTAAATCGGAAGTTTTTATGGTTGCAATTGTTCCCGTAATTGCCATTATGGAAGCGACGGATTTACCTTTTCATGAATTTGCCTTTATGCGTTTTGCTTCGATTTTAATTGGTATCATTGCAGCATTTATTGTGAATCTCGTATTTTTACCACCAAAATATGAAACAAAGCTTTTTAAACAAATAGAAGAGGTTACTACAGAAGTATTGCAGTGGATACGAATTACATCCCGTCATCTATCGAAGCAACCAGCATTAAAAGAAGAAGTGAAAAAGCTAGTAGAAGATATTACGATGCTAGATCAAACCTATTTATTATATTCGGAGGAGCGCACCTACACGAAAAAATCCCAGTATGAACGGGCAAGAAAGCTTGTCCTATTTCGACAGCTCATCTATTCCACAAAAAAATCGCTGGAATTATTGCGAACATTGCACCGATACGATCACGAATTAGAAGGTGTTCCGGTTGAGGTTCGAACGTATTTGATTGAAGAGATTGATAAAGTCATTCACATTCATGAACGATTAATCCTAACATGCAAAGGGAAAATTAGAGAGCAGGAAGACGAGGCGATTGAAGAGTATACAAAAGCAGAAATCCCGTCTCTAATTGAGAAATTAGTAGATACAGAAGGCAACATAAAATCACAGCTTCAATTCCTACCACTTGCTGCGAAATTAATGGACTATGACGAACAGCTTCAACACGTTCGTAAGCTATTAGCAACCTATCAAAACTATCATAGTGAAGAGCATATACAAACCGAAGCGAAATAGAAGAAAGGGGCCTTCAACGATAAAGGTCCCTTTCTATATGTCACGTTAGAATTGCTTATAAAAAAGCGCTAAATCCAATTCAGGATTCAGCGCTTTCTCTTACCATAAAGGCTCTTCTTTATTACTTAACCTTACTTGATAAGGGATAAACATCATCACAACCGTTAAGATAACGAACAATACAACAATGTTCCATACTAAGGAAGTACGAAGCAAAAATAATGGCAACCAAATAAATACCGGTAAAACGGAGATAAAAGATACCCGCTTCATTGATTTGGAATCCACATATTGCACAGCCCCACAATAGTTACACTTCATTTTCCTACGTAACGTTTTGAAAAAGACCTCTCTCCATGTCCACTTAGAATGACAATGTTGACATGCTGGTAAGCTCATTTCTTCACCCCATTTACATATCATTTGAATCCAAATGTTGTACTTGAAATAAGTTATAATAGCTTCCCTTTTGCTCCATTAATTCATGATGTGATCCAACTTCTTTGATCTCCCCATTTTCAATTAAAACGATTCGATCTGCATGAGTAATTGTTGCTAAACGATGAGCAACGATAAAGGTCGTTCTGTCAGCAGCCAATTTTTCCAATGCTTCTTGAATTAAATGCTCACTTTCCAAATCTAGTGCAGAGGTTGCTTCGTCTAATATCAAAATTGGTGGGTTTTTCAAAAATACGCGAGCGATGGCAACACGTTGTTTTTGTCCTCCAGATAGCTTCACACCCCGTTCGCCAACAAGGGTATCATATCCATTTGGCAGGTTCATAATGAAATCATGTGCATTTGCCGCTTTAGCTGCAGCAATTACCTCTTCATCGGTTGCATTTGGGTTGCCCATTCGAATATTCGTTGCTACCGAATCACTGAATAGTATATTATCCTGGAGCACCATACCGATTTTATCCCGCAATGTTCGTACTTTGAAATTCCGGATGTCCTCACCATCGATTAAGATGCTGCCATCGGTTACATCGTAAAAACGAGGAATCAAACTAATAAGCGTCGATTTTCCTCCCCCGCTCATCCCAACGAAAGCAATTGTCTCTCCCTGCTTCACTTGAAGGGAGACGTTTTTTAACACATCCGCTTCTTCTTCATCATAATGGAAGGAGACATTTTTTAATTCCACATTTCCTTTGACCGTCTCAAGCTCTTTCGCATCTGGACGGTCGACAATATCATATTGTTCATCTAAAAATTCAAAGACACGATCCATCGATGCAATAGATTGCGTTAGAACAGTCCCAGAGTTGATGAGTCGTCGTAACGGTGCATATACTCGGTCCATGTATCCAGTAAAGGCAACCATTGTCCCAACCGATAAACTGCCGGTAATCACGTGATAACCTGCAAACACAATGACGAGTAAAGGAGCTAAATCTGTGATTGTATTTGTAACCGTATAGGCCTTTGCGTTCCATGCCGTATGATCTAGTGCTCGATTTAAATAATTATTGTTCCGCTTATCAAATTGATTTTGCTCATAGTCCTCTAATGCAAAGCTTCGTACAACTGGCATTCCTTGAACCCGCTCATGCAAATGGCCTTGTACTTCTGCTAATGCTTGTGAGCGGTCTCGTGTCAGCTTACGTAGTCTTGAATAAAAGTAACGAATGGCAAAACCGTAGATAGGAAATAAAATGATTGCTACTAACGTTAATTTCACATCCATTGTAAGCATGATGATGACTGCAATAACAATGGTAAACATATCAAGCCAAATGTTCATTAAGCCCGTAATTACGAAGGTTTTCGTCTGCTCGACGTCATGAATAACCCGAGAAATTACTTCACCTGTTTTTGTCTGTGCATAAAACCGCAACGACAGCCTCTGGATATGATCAAACAATCGGTCACGTATATCATATAATATTTTACTTCCGGTCCATTGGGCTAAGTATTGACGGAAGTATTCAATTGGCGGACGTAAAATAAGGAATACAACAAAAGCAATCCCCATAATCCACAACAATTGCTCAATCTGTTCAGCCTGTGTTAAATCGCCACCAATGATGTCGTCAATAACATATTTTAATAATAAAGGAATCAATAGCGGAATCGTAAATTTAACGATTCCAATTAAAATCGTAATAATAATTTTCCACTTATATGGTTTTACAAACTGTAAGTATCGCCTGATGCTACCCAAAATTTCACCTCATTAGAAAAACAGACCACAAAGGCTCTAGTCTTTCTTTGTACTTTCGTTCTTACCTGATAAAGAAAAGCCTGTTCTCAAACAGGCCTCCTTTTCATTAGGTGCGGTATGTTAAATAGCGTTCATACCATTGATCTACAAACTCCGGCGCAAATGGCCCTTTTCGTTGGCGAATCCATTGCTTTAAAATTTCCACGTGGTTGTGCAAAATACTATCGACCACATTCGGATAATTCATTTCCTCTTTATGTACCGCATATTCGTCCTCATCCAAAAGCGTAAAGGTCATATCTGGAAACACCTTAATGTCCAAATCATAGTCGATATATTTTAATGCTTCTTCATCAAACACAAAAGGGGAGCCAATATTACAATAATAATGTAGCCCTGTCGTTCGAATCATACCAATTACATTAAACCAATACTTGGCATGAAAATAACAAATGGCCGGTTCGCGTGTAATCCATGTTCGTCCATCACTTTCGGTAACTAGAGTCCGATCATTACCACCAATTAATATGTTTCGTGTTGCCTTCAGTACCGTCGTTCTCTCCCAGACCCGATGAAGTTGACCGTTATGTTTATAGCTTTGAATTTCGATTTTTTGTCCTGGCTCGGGAATTATCATAGGATCTCCCTTTCTAATCAACCAATCCTACATACTTTTTCCTTTTATTATAACGATTATGAATAGGAAATGGAAATAATACGAGCAAGACGTTAGGTAGAAAATACTAGGAGAACACATATAAAAAGCACTCCACCATTGGAGTGCTTTTCTCGTCTCACTTAAAGCGTTGCTTTATTTTTTGTTTTGTTGAGACTTTTGGTTTTGTTTTCTTACTTGTTGAGCGTCAGTTTCAGATGCGAATTCAGTTCCAAACTGACCTTGGCCTTGTGCAGCTTGTGCGTTTTGTTGTTTTACGTGGTTAATGTTTGTGCCAGATGAAGTTTTGTTCTTTTTAGCCATCTCAATATCACCTCCGCATGACTTAATTTGTCCATTAATTCGTTTGTTATCCCCTAATCTGGAATACCAAAATAAGGCATATCCGAATAAATAGCCACACGAAAAGCAATAATAAAGGTAAACATCATGTAAAGAAAGAGCACCCTTGTAATAAAGACAAGTGGCTTAATTATACATTACAATGTCGACAGTAGTTTTTGATGCGAAACAGGAAACGGAAGCATATCTAGCTCTTCTTTGGTGCAAAACCTTGCACGAGCGTGGTCGAGATCGCCTGATAAAACAGTAGCATTATATGCGTTTAATTCCCAAATAATATGGGAAAAAACATGACGTACATCTTTTTCTTTTTCATGAATCTCTACTTCGATTCCATATTCACCATAAAACCAATTTGGTATGGACTGTAAATCAAGATCTGTTAGTGGTGCCATCGGAAACTCCCATAGATTAGCTAGAAGCCCTTTTTCCGGTCTTTGTTGCACTAAAACTCTGCCTTTTTCATCTCTTATTAATAGAACTGCATATGGCTCGGTCCGTTTGTTTTTACCTTTTGTTTTAATAGGTAATAGGTTTTCAATACCTTCGTCAAATGCTTTGCAATATTGTTGCACTGGGCATAAGAGGCAATCGGGATTTTTCGGCTTACAAATGAGTGCACCAAGCTCCATCAATCCTTGGTTAAAGGAGGAGGGGTCTTCTTCAGAAATCAGCTCTCTGACAGCTGCTTCAAAGATTTTTCGGGTACTCGGTTTCGCGATATCTTCTTCTATTTTTAAAATACGTGAGAATACACGCATGACGTTTCCATCAACAGCTGGTTCTGGAATATCAAAGGCAATGCTTAATATGGCTCCTTTTGTATATGGTCCAATTCCTTTTAATTTGCCTAATTCCTCCGCTGTATTTGGAACTTGTCCATTGTAATCTTCAACAACTTCTCGTACGGCGGTTTGAAGATTACGTGCACGGGAATAATACCCTAAACCTTCCCATGTTTTTAATACTTCCTGTTCACTTGCATTTGCAAGTGCTTCTAAGGTCGGGAATTTGTCCATAAAGTCGTAAAAATATGGTATGACGGTATCTACTTTCGTTTGCTGAAGCATGATTTCCGAAACCCAAGTTTTATATGCGTTTTTCTCTTTACGCCACGGAAGATCCCGTTGTTCTCGTTGAAACCATTCTATTAAATTTTGCTGAAATGCATCTATAGGAAATTTATCTGTATAGGTTTTGGTCATTTTTGTTTCATCCTCTCAAATGATGACAGTAACTATTGTACATTATTTTCTCGCTAAGGAGGACCCATTTTGGATACATTAACACATATTACGATGGGGGTTGCACTTGGTGGAGTTGCAACACTAGACCCTGCAGTCCAACAAGACCCAACTTTATTTCACGCTGTTTTAGTCGGCACCATTATCGGTTCTCATGCTCCTGATTTTGATACCGTAACGAAAATGAAAAACAATGCCGTTTACATTCGAAATCATCGTGGTATTACCCATTCTATCCCTGCTATTTTCGTATGGGGAGCAGCAATATCTTCCATCATCCATTTATTTGTTCCCCAAGTGAGTTATTTGCACTTATTTGGTTGGACCCTTTTCGCAGTCATGCTACATGTTTTTATGGATATCTTCAATGCCTATGGGACGCAAGCAGCACGACCAATCAATCGCAAATGGATTGCATTAGGATTTATCAATACGTTTGACCCGTATATCTTTACATTTTTAATTGCTGGTATCCTTTTTTGGTTGTTTGGCGTAAAACCTGGCATAATCTTTCCAATCGTCTTTATCATTATGGGAATTTACTACATGAAACGGTACCACGATAAACAGGTCATTATCAAAGCAATCCATAAAGATTTAGATTATATCGAGCAAATCGTTACATCACCTACCATCAAGCATAACGTTTGGCGTATTGCGGTTACGACTCGAGATTACTTTTATGTGGCAGAATCGAAAAATGGCAAAATTATTTATCATGATCAATTTGTACGAAAAGCCTTACCCGATCACCCAGCCATGCACAAAGCGATGGAGGATGAAAACATTAAAGCCTTCCTTTCCTTCTCACCAGTCTACCGGTGGGAACTTGAAGAATTGGATGATCACACAGAAGTCCGCTTTATCGATTTACGATACCGTTCTAAAGAGCACTATCCATTTATCGCAGTCGTAAAGCTTGATTTAGATTTGAACATCATTAATTCTTATACGGGTTGGATTTATTCGAAGGAGAAGTTGAAGAAGAAGCTGAAGCCGATTCCAGGGTGAGTTAAGTTTTTGAGTGCTGGGAGTTTGGTTGGGGTGCCTGGCACTTGTCGAATAATCTTCGATTTTTCGACAAAAGCCAGGCACTGGTTCCGATTCCGGTTCCGGTTCTCGCTCCGGGTGGTGCTTTGCTTTAGTTTATCGGTCCACGGTTAATTCGGCTTTTCCATTTTTCCTGGTCCAATGCAACTTCGTGTAGTCTTGGTCCGTAGTTGTTAATCCATTGGCGTACGATCGATTCAGTTCTTTCGCTGCCAAGGTATTCTCTTCCTGCTTTTGCACGGGTGGTTTCAAAATCTTCCCAAAGCAATTCGATCCATGTACGTGCTTCCTCTTCCTTTAGTTCGCTGTTTTTATTTAATAATTCTTTTGTTAATTCAGTAAAAATCGGTTCCAAAAGAATTCACCTCTATTCCTTCCATTAATTCGCTCCTTATTCTAACACATACAATCGACATAATTACAAAAAATAAAACTGCACTAAGGTGCAAAGGCCTGAACAAATGGGGGTTTTGATTATTATGGTCCGTAATAAGGCAAAAGACTTCCCAATCCGTGGTTATGAAGAAAAGCCACATGCTAAAGCAAAATATTCACCAATTCGTGCGAATGGAACGATTAACACCCATCCACAGGAGAGGATGGCCCAATCTTCCAGACAAAACGAAAATGAGGTGAACTAAATGGCAAAAGGTCGCAATCGCAATTTCTCAGTGAACTCCGTACCAAATTCTCCATTTCAGTCGCCACGAGCAAGCTTTAAACGAACTGCTCACCAAGTAAATGGCGAAACAAAGCTAACCCAGAAGGATATTATTTTAGATACTCTTCATGGGCGTGGCATGAAATAGCAGTACACTCAAGTCATAGTAAAGGAACCCTTGCGAATGCAAGGGTTCCTATTTTAAAGATAAGGACATTTTCCGATTGATCGTTTCCATTCCTAATGATTCATAAAAAGAAATGGCCTTCTGATTGAATTCCCAAACCGTTAATTCCAGTTGCTCTGATTGACGCTCCTGTGCCCACTTTTTACAAGCTTCAAACAACTTTCGGCCAATCCCTTTTCCTTGCACCTTTTTGGCAATCCCAATATCATCAATATACGTGTAGACCCGATTTTGAATAGATGGATAACCTGGGGATTGATTCACACGCAACAAAGCAAACCCGACTATTTCCTCATTGTCTTTCGCAACCAATATTTCCAATTTTTCGTCATGTAATACTTCCTCAAAAAACACTCTCGGCATAACCGGAGACACCTTTCGAAAAATATGGGGTACCGCTTCAGCATGCTCCAGCTGTCCCTCTTCCATTATTGCATTGATTGGTTCAAATTCGTCTGCTTTTGCTTTTTCGATGATAATTGGCATAGAAAGTCCCCTTTTATTTAACGTTTTCGATGAAGTTCTCCAGCATCGATAATGGAAGTGCCTCTAATTCCGCATTGATGGAGGTTTTCTCTCCTTCTTTATTTACCCGAAATCCCCATGCAAAAACCCCTTTTTTATATTCAATTAAAAAGTAAGATCCTGGGTCTCCATGCAATTCATAAATATCTCCTTTTTCATATGCCTTTGGGTCGAGCATATATGCTTTCGCCATCGTAATTTTACGTTCGTAAACGGCATACTCATTGATCATTCCCATCTGCTCTGCTTTTCGAGCCTTTTCTGTTAGTTGACGAATTTCTATTTCCAATTCTTCCTGTGTATAAGCGCTATATCTTTTATTCATGGAAATTCTCCTTTGTTGTCCAACATTTCATCTATATTTACATTTTAACAGTCTACCTACACAATATAAAAGAGAAAGGGGAACTTTTTTGTGGAAAACATCTTAATTTCAGGAGCTAGCAGTGGTTTAGGAAAAGCGTTGGCGTTGCGGTATGCAAAGGAAGGAAACAATCTGATTCTCATAGGTCGAAACGAATCTCAATTGCAACAAGTACAAAAAGAGATAGAAAACGATGGTGGAAAAGCACACTTTATCGTATGTGACCTTACCAATTCCACTTCTATTAAAGAGCTTTCCAACCATATACATAAAGTAGATGTATTAATCAACAATGCGGGCATTGGCCATTTTGGTCCATTAGAGCATTACACAGAGCAACAGATTGATGACATGTTACGCTTGAACGTAAAAGGGACAATCCTGCTTACTCAAGTAATAGTCCCACTCTTAAAGGAATCCAAAGGTCGCATTCTAAATATCATCTCCACGGCAGGTCTTCGCGGAAAAGAAAACGAATCGATCTATTGTGCTTCAAAATTTGCAGTCGCTGGGTTTACGAAAAGTCTTCAAAAAGAACTGGAGGTCATACCCATTCGTGTAACCGGAGTGTACATGGGTGGTATGAATACACCGTTCTGGAATCAAAGCAACCATGTGTCCAATACCAGTACCCTTATGTCTCCGGCTGAAGTGGCGAATACAATCTTTTTACAGGACGATGGGCGGATGGAGATTGTCATAGAACGCAAAAACTAGCGCGAACATCTTGCGCTAGTTTTCTTCTTTTACATATTCTTCTATAAAGGAATCAATCCAGTCCCCTTGGAAGCCTTTCCGATAAAGAGCTGCTTTTATTTTTTGTTTCAATTCGTATCCTTCTGCTTTTTTATTATATTTCGCAAGTAGCTTTAATCCTTGGTGCACTACCGCTTCTTTTTCTGCGTCTTCATCACGGTATTCATCCTTCGTTTCAGCAAGGACCCCTTTTATAAGCTCTGGTGCATACCCCTTTTGCATCAACGTCGTTTGAAGATTGATGAGCTGTTGTTGAAAGGATTTTTTACTGCTAGCCCCAAGCTTTTTTTCAATAAATTTATGTATCTTTTGCACTTGCTCCTCGTGTGAAAATAGGGTTAAGGCATTTTCAATTTGCTCTTGTGACACGCCTTTCTCCAGCAGCTCTTTTTTGATTAACAACGGTCCCTTACTGGAGGAGATCATTCGCGATTGTACAAACCCGTAAGCAAAATCCTGATTATTGACATACCCTTCCCGTTTTAACCGCACAATCACCTCGTTAATTTGCTCTGGCTCCGCTTCTTTTTTCTTTAAATAATCCGCTATCTCTTTTTCCGAACGCATCCGATAGCTTAATAAATTAATACTCATTACGTAAAACTTATTCGTTATATCCTTTTCCTGAAGCGCCTTAATAGCAGCTTCATCTAATTCCATTCCTTTACGAAGGGCAAACTTCACTAATATATCTTCATCTACACCAAAAGCGTAGTCCCCATCTAAAAAAATGTTGTAACGCCCTTTCTTTTTTTGCGCCGAAATTCGGGTTATCTTTGCCATAAAACTAGCCCCTCCTTAGTCTAAATTATATCACAATCAACCCTTGATGACGTAAGGGGTTGAGACCTCTTTATCTCGTCCATAAAAAGTTCACAATTCTGGAGAAAATTGTCGCAAAAAAACTGTAGATTTTTACAAAAAAATTGTGTAATATAAAATAGCTAATTATAAAGAAGGGAAGGCAAATGGTGCGCCACCAGTAGTAGTTGTACTGGTTCTAGTGGGTTCGATTCCCACCCCGAATTTTTGTGAGCTTTTGATAAAAATTCGAGGGTGGAAGACGAGCACCAAGCACCACAACCTTCTTTCGTCAACCCACCCTCTCTTAAGGAGGGTATTTTTATGCTTAAAAAACGGGAACTATCTGAATCGGGCGCACTTTTTGAACTTCTCATTGATCCTAATGTGTTTCCATATGTAAGACATAAAGCCGAAACAAGTGATGCTTATTACTTTGTGACGAAAAATTTAATAGAAGCAGAAGACCGTGGAGAACTAATATCACGTACGATTTTAGATGAATGGCACCAGCCTATTGGCACCATCAATCTATATGATATTCACAACAACACAGGTTTTCTTGCAACATGGATTGGCAAACCTTATTTCGGAAAAGGTTACAATAATCTTGCAAAGGAAGCCTTTTTATATGAACTCTTTTTTGAGCAAAACATCGAGGTTGTATTTATGAAGATTCGTAAAACGAATGGACGTTCAAAGAAAGCAGCAGATAAATTAACATATTCCGTACTAGCAAACGAATTATATCCAGAGGTGTTATCGTGGATAAATAAAGACGGAGATGTATATGACCTTTACGCGATTCCAAAAGACCAATTCACGTTCCATTACTACCGCAAAGAAGAACTGGAAGAAAAAGAAGCCTAAAGTATCGGGATGGGGTTTTTGGGTTTTGGGTGCCTGTCACTTCCCGAAATTTGTCGAATCGGGTGGGAGTGGTGCAGGTGGTTTTTGAGTGCCTGTCACTCCCCGAATTGTGTCGAAGTATATTCCTTCTGTTCTAGGGTAAGTTAAGAAAAATGCTGAACCTGCAGAAAGGAGAATTTGTATGAAGAAGCAAAAGTCCTATGATACAAAACGATTAAACCTTTCTAAAACGCAACAAGTGCTATACCAAAGTGAATTTAAACAGGCAGACCGTGTATACCAGAAATCAAAAGGAATATAGTCAGAAAAGTTATTTATACACATAGGACTTATCCACAGGGTTGTGAACAATGTAGATAAGTCCTATGACTTTTTACTTAGTAAGCAATGGAGTTGTGCACAATTTCATGTGCATAATTTGTGGATTATGTGCATAAAGCGATTAAATTCAATGTATAAAGGAATACGTTTGTGGACAATAATGTAGATAAGTGATTGTCAATGTAATTTATTATCCGATCAATCGGTAATAGATTCCTCCCCTTTAACCATATAGTCCCCATTGACAATCATTCGATTGCGGCTGGATATCAGCCGCATTTTTTTATTGACAGGAAATAGACAAGTTTTATAATTAAACTATAGGATTATGGGGCATTAGCTCAGCTGGGAGAGCGTTTGGCTGGCAGCCAAAAGGTCAGCGGTTCGAACCCGCTATGCTCCACTTATACCTCTTACTCCTTTATTCCACACTTCCCCTTAAAATAATTAACAAAACCTTCCTTAACATTTCTACCAATTATTTATACTCTTACCTAACTCTTTTGATGGAAACAATAAGTGTATCAATCAAAAAGTTAGAGGAGAATGTAAATGTTTCAACACCATCGAATCGAGCAAAATGACAATGGTTATACGTTAATTTTATATTTAGATGAACAACTTACCGAATTTGCTCAATCATTCGGTGAAAAATCCCTCAACGACCAAACTGAGACAGACTTGAAACAAGGCGTTTACCAATATATTCGAGAAAAAGTACCGAATCTCAAGGTGAATGCAGTAAAAGTTGTCCTTGGCTCCATGATGATTGCAACCATTCCGTTAGCACAAGATGCACTCGTGTCGCATGCGCAAGTAACGGATACGATAGAACAACATCAGATTACGTACAATGTTGCTCCAGGTGATACGTTGTATTCCATAGCGAAAAAATTCAATATCGGAGTTAACGATGTAAAAGCCGCCAACAACCTAACAAATAATACCATTAAGCAAGGTCAACGCCTTATCATTCCAAGTACCACCTATACTGTAAAAGCAGGTGACACCCTTTATAGCTTAGCAAAAAAATATGACCTATCTGTCGATACAATTAAAAGCGCCAATCAGTTAACAACGAATACAATTACAATTGGATCGACGTTACAGATTCCAACTAATCAAGTTCCAACAGCCATTGAAGAAGCACCTGTCGAACATACAAGAACAACTAGCGAATCCTATACTGTAAAAGCAGGAGATACATTATATGGCATAGCAAACAAATTTAACGTTTCGGTAAACCATATTAAACAAGCGAATACATTATCATCGAATACAATCACTATCGGACAACAGCTTATCATTCCTGCTGAAACAACGATAACAACACCTACTCCTACCGAAACATCTACACCAATTGTTGATGACGAGATGGATAACTACACGGTCAAAGGCGGAGACACGCTAATCGGCATTGCCTCCTTATTTAAAATATCAGTTGATGCGATTAAGGAAGCAAATGGTCTAACCTCTGATACGATTATGATTGGTCAAGTTCTGTCGATTCCGCAAAACACCAGTCCTACTACTGAAACAGTGAAATCGACTCCAGCATTTTATACCGTTCAATCTGGAGATTCGCTTTACGCAATTGCAAACAAATTTGGTATGAATGTGGTTGAGCTAAAGCAAATTAATGGGCTGACTGGTGACAACTTATATGTAGGACAAACGTTAAGGCTTGACACTACTATGAACGCGAGTCAAAACACGATCACTTATAAAACACATACTGTACAATCTGGGGATAACATATGGAAGTTAAGTGAAAAATATGGGATACCACAAGCAGAGCTATTACGCGCAAACAATTTAACAGCAAACGCTACCCTTTCCATCGGTCAAACATTACAAATCCCCGTGCACAATATTGCAGTCCAGCCTACGGTTAGTGAAAAACACGGGGAATTTTTAGATTGGTGGACAGAAGCCCAATATGTGTTTCCAATTGGTTCTACCGCAAAGGTGACGGACTTCCAAACAGGCAAGAGCTTTTATGTAAAGAGAACGATTGGAGCAAACCACGCCGATGTTGAACCTGTTACCGCGAAGGATACAGCAATCATAAAAGATGTTTTTGGTGGTTTTAACTGGAAGGAACGTGCGGTCATTGTAGAAGTCAATGGTCATAAAATTGCAGGCTCTATGACCTCTATGCCTCATGACGTTCAATATATAAAGGATAACAATTTTAACGGGCATACCGATATTCACTTTAAAAACAGTACGAGACATAAAGATGGACAAATTACCCCAGGTCATCAGCAACAAGTACAGATTGCTGCAGGATTGATACAACAGTAAAAATGCATATGGCTTTCGAATCTTCGGAAGCCATTCCTTTATGATACAATTTTTTTGAAACATATTTTGGAAGCTATTCGTATTACTTACTGATAGGGGGGGAGCTTCATGGATTTAAATTGGGGATTAATTTTACCATTACTCATTATTGAAGCCATTTTAATTGTTGTAGCACTCATTGATTTAATTCGTATTGATGAAACAAAGGGACCGAAATGGGTCTGGGCACTAATCATTATTTTCTTAACTGTTCTCGGACCAATAAGTTATTTTATATTTGGAAGGAGACAAGATTAGATGTCGCTACTTACAGTAAAGAATTTAACAAAAAAATATGACGGCGTTCCAGTTGTAGACGATGTAAATTTTCAGCTAACACCCGGAAAATGTGTTGCCTTGCTAGGTCCAAACGGTGCCGGCAAAACGACTACTCTAAGGATGCTTGCTGGATTTAGCAAGCCAACAAACGGTACCATTTCCTTTGATGAACAAGCACTTTCAACCGATATCCGAAACTATATTGGCTACCTGCCTCAGTTTCCTGTTTTCCATAGCTGGATGTCAGGAATGGAATTTTTGGTTTATGTGGGCCAGCTTGGACACTTAAGCAAAAAGGAAGCTACAGCGCGAGCAGAGGAATTGATGGAGCGAGTTGGGCTGAAGGATGCGAAGAAACGAAGAATCGGCAAGTACTCTGGCGGGATGAAGCAAAGACTTGGCATTGCACAGGCGATGATCAACAAACCGAAGCTCATTATGCTGGATGAGCCTGTTTCTGCATTAGACCCAATCGGACGTCGAGAAGTTTTAAACTTAATGCATGAAATAAAAAAAGACACGACGATTTTATTTTCCACTCATATATTAAACGATGCCGAGGAAGTAAGTGACGAGCTTTTACTTTTGAACAATGGCAAACTAGTTCAACAAGGCTCTATCGCGGAATTAAGTAACTTAAATGATTCTGGAAAAATGGTGTTAGAATTCACGTCCAAACCCGAAAATGCGGAAGAAATACTCCAAGCACTTTCCGTTGTTACAAAAATGACCGCCTATACATATAAAATTGAATTACTCACCACGGATGTGGAAGCAGCTCGAGAACAAATTTTCAATCTCATTCACGAGCACCGTTGGCCGATTACGAAGTTTGAAATCGCAAAAACGACGCTAGAAGATTTATTTATGAAGGTGGTGAGCGCGTGATGCAATGGTCTGTTATTTTCAAAAAAGAAATGCTAGAAAATGCCCGAAACATTAAATGGATTTGGGTACCGATTGTATTTTTTATCTTCGGAATTATGGATCCAATTACGACGTATTATTTGCCTAAAATTTTAGAATCTGTTGGTGGACTTCCGGAAGGCGCTGTTGTAGACATTCCGATGCCCATTCCAGCTGAAGCCTTTTTTTATAGTGTATCCGAAATTGATTCTCTTGGCCTACTCGTAATTGCTCTCATTGGCATGCGGTTAATCGCTGGTGAAATGAAGAGTGGTGTTTACGAGCTTGTGTTATCAAAGCCAGTGAAATACACCAATTATGTTACAGCAAAATGGGCAGGCTTTGTATTACTTGTGGTCACCTCTACTTTTATCGGTCTTTTAGCTGGTTGGTATTATGTAAATCTACTGTTTGGAGATTTAGGTTTTGATGCATTCCTAACGACCTTCCTTCTTTATTCAGTATATTCCTTGTTTTTCACGGCGATCATTGTGTTTGTCAATACGTGGTTTAAGAAGCCTGGTATGGTCCTATTCCTGTCGTTCCTTCTCGCTATTGGGATTGATATTATAACTAGTATTTATGGTCATATCTTAACTTGGAGTCCTGGCCATATCTCTTCCTATGTGAACGACTATTTACAAAGCGGAACAATCCCGTCTGAAATGTGGGGCACCATTGGAACAACCTTTGTCCTCATTATTATCATGCTGTTATTATCGATTGTCATATTAAAAAATAAAGAAAAATAACCTATGAAAATAGTGTAAAGAAGGCATATCAAATCGTATCTCGATTGGTATGCTTTTTTTCTTGTGCATGTTATCCTCACCTCCCCCACAAACCAGTCCCCTATGAAACCCTTATCCAAAATCTAGCATATTACCTCCCGCCTTTTCATAAGATGACTTAATAAAACAAACCCTCATTAGCGAAAGGTGGGATGTAATGGATAGAGAACCAATTTTAGAAATAAAAGGGCTACGAACATCGTTTTTTACTGACGATGGTGAAGTGCCTGCTGTAGATGATGTTAGTTTATATGTCCACGAGGGAGAAATGCTCGGTATTGTTGGAGAATCCGGATGCGGGAAGAGTGTTACATCCTTATCCATTATGGGACTCATTCCAAGTCCTCCAGGTAAAATTGTCGATGGCGACATTTTATACCAAGGAAACAATATCGTGAACCTACCAGAAAAGAAGATGCGCGCTATACGCGGAAACGACATCGCGATGATTTTCCAGGAGCCAATGACTTCGTTAAACCCTCTATTCTCAATTGGTAACCAACTAATAGAAGCGATTCGAACACATCAAAACGTCTCCAAAAAAGCAGCGTGGGACAAGTCAGTTGAAATGCTAAAGCTTGTCGGTTTACCTCGAGCTGAGGAATTAATGGACGACTATCCCCACCAATTATCGGGTGGCATGCGACAGCGGGTCATGATCGCAATGGCAATGATTTGTGAGCCTAGTGTTTTAATTGCAGATGAGCCCACTACAGCATTAGATGTTACCATTCAAAAACAGATTTTGCAGTTAATGAAAGAGCTTAATCAAAAATTGAATACCGCTATTATTATGATTACCCATGACCTTGGTGTTGTTGCAGAGGTGTGTGATCGAGTAGTGGTTATGTACTCTGGCAAGATTGTGGAAACAGCAGACATCCACACCCTTTACAAAGATCCGAAACATCCATATACAAAAGGACTCCTTGCCTCCATCCCCGATCTTCGAAAAAAAAGCGAAAAGCTATACTCTATACCAGGAAACGTTCCAAAGCCCGGTTCGATTACAGAGGGCTGTCGATTCGCACCAAGATGTGAAATGGCTTTTGAGCGTTGCTTTCAAGAAGACCCTGCACTATATCCTTGTTCTAGTGATGAACATGAGGTCCGCTGCTTTTTACACGCCCCAGAGGAGGTGAAGCCATGAGCACATTAGTGGAAGTGAAAAATCTAAAAAAATACTTTCCAATAACCGGTGGCGTTTTAGACCGAAAAATAGGTGATATCAAAGCCGTGGATAACATATCTTTTACTATTAGAAAAGGAGAAACGCTAGGTTTAGTCGGAGAAAGTGGATCAGGAAAATCGACTACAGGACGACTGCTTTTACGCTTACTCGAGGCGACAGATGGCTCGATCACATTTGAAGAAAAAGAAGTAACGAAACTATCAACCAAAGAGGTAAAAGCACTTCGAGAGGATATGCAGCTTATTTTCCAAGATCCCTTTGCTTCTCTAAATCCACGTCATACGGTAGAAAAAATTTTAGAAGAGCCGCTAATTGTACATAAGAAAGGAACGAAGGAAGAACGAAAAAAAATGGTTCGAAAAATGATCGAGGTGGTCGGTCTCGATTCCTACCATTTAAAGCGTTATCCTCACCAATTTAGTGGTGGACAACGTCAGCGAATTGGTATTGCACGAGCCTTAATGACACAACCAAAGCTTATTATAGCCGATGAGCCTGTTTCCGCATTAGATGTCTCGATTCAATCACAGGTTTTGAATCTATTAAAAGACTTACAAGAGGAATTTAAATTGACCTATTTATTTATTGCTCATGACTTGAGTGTGGTCCGCCAAATCAGTGATCGTGTCGGAGTGATGTATTTAGGGACGCTAGTAGAATTAACCGATGCGGAGAAATTGTACGAGAAACCACTGCATCCATATACCGAAGCCTTACTATCAGCCGTTCCAATTCCAGATCCAGAAGTGAAAAGTCAAAGTGAAGATGTGTTAGGTGGAGAAATCCCAAGTCCATCTAATCCGCCAAAGGGCTGTGTGTTCCATACGAGATGTAAAGCATGCATGGAAATTTGCAAGAAGGTCCGACCTGAGTTTAAGGAAATGGAGCCTGGTCACTATGTTGCATGTCATCTATATGAAGAGGATATGCAGCATTGACATATTGAACACCAATAATAGGGGGAATGCCAGAATGAAAAGGAAACCTTGGCTTCTATTACTACTGCTTACCTTTATGCTATCTCTAGTATTAATAGGCTGTAGTAACGATGAAGAGGAGCCTGAACAAAGCGAAGAAACGGAAGAGCCTGGTGAAACGAAAGAAGAGACAGAGGAGCCGACCGAATCAGAGGAGCCTGCCGAAAGTACTGGTGGAACACTAATTTATGCGAGAGGGGGAGACTCTACTGCACTCGACCCAATCACAACAACAGAAGGGGAAACCTTTCGCGTAACAGAGAATATTTTTGAATCCTTGCTAACGTACGGGGAACAGGATACAACGATTCAACCTAACTTAGCTAAGGAATGGGATGTGTCTGATGATGGATTAACCTACACATTCACACTCGAAGAAGGGGTTAAGTTCCACGATGGCACAGATTTCAATGCCGAAGCAGTTGTTTATAACTTTGAGCGTTGGATGAATGGAGATGCCGAGCAGTTCCCTTACTACACGATGTTTGGTGGCTATAAAGGGGATGAAGGCCACATTATTGAAAGCGTCGAAGCGACAGATGAGCATACCGTTGTGTTCACATTAAAGCGTCCACAAGCCCCATTCTTGAAAAACTTGGCCATGAGTCCATTTGGTATTGCATCTCCTACAGCGCTTGAGGAAATGGGTGCTGAAGAATTCAATCAAAATCCAGTAGGTACTGGTCCATTTAAATTTGTTGAATGGCGCCGTGAAGAGCGTATCGTATTAGAGAAGAATCCAGATTACTGGAAGGAAGGCTTACCTAAGCTTGATGAAGTCATCTACACTGTTATTCCTGATAACTCTGCCCGCTTAAACGCCCTAATGACTGGGGAAGTGGACCTTATTGATGGATTAAACCCATCTGATATACAGCGTGTAGAAGACGATCCAAATCTACAAATTATTGAGCGTCCATCGATGAACGTAGGATACCTTGGCTTTACCGTTAACCGCGACAACCCACTATCGGATCCAGCAGTTCGTGTTGCCTTAAGCCATGCGGTACCGAAAAAGGATTTAATCGAAGCGTTTTACGCAGGTTACGCAGAGCCCGCGAAAACCGTAATGCCTCCATCTGTGGAAGGCTATAATGATGAAATTGAAGATTATGCGTATGATCCGGAGTTAGCAAAGGAATTGCTTGCAGAAGCTGGATACCCAGATGGCTTTGAAATTGACCTTTGGTATATGCCTGTACCACGTCCATATATTCCAGAGGGAGAAAAAATTGCCGAAGTCATCCAACAAAGCTTTGCCCAAGTTGGTGTCACTGCCAATCTCCAAACAACAGACTGGGCATCTTATATTGAACAAGCGACAGCTGGGGAATTTGATGCCTTCTTACTTGGTTGGACTGGGGATAATGGGGATGCCGACAACTTTATCTACACCTTACTAGATAAAGACAGCATCGGAAGTAACAACAATACACACTACGCAAATGATGAATTACACGACATTTTAATTGAAGCCCAAACCATTACAGATCAAGAACAACGGAATGAGCTTTACAAACAAGCACAGGAAATCATTCATAAGGATGCTCCATGGGTTCCATTAGTACACTCCACTCCTGTTGTAGCTGCGAAGAAATCTGTAAGTGGTTATGTTCCTCACCCAACCGGTTCCGAGGCAGTAACCAATACATCCATTTCGGAGTAACTTAGATTTGTGATAATAGATGGAAGAATCAAGGGGAGTGTGACACTCCCCTTTCTTACTCATCACCACTTTTTTTAGGGAGGTGAACAATACATGGGCGCCTATACGATAAGACGCATATTACTGCTTATCCCTGTTTTGTTTGGTGTTAGTGTACTCGTATTTTCAATCATTCATTTAATTCCTGGGAATCCTGCACAGGTCATTTTGGGACAAAGGGCAACCGCAGATGCCATTCTAGAGGTGGAAAAGCAACTAGGATTAGACCAGCCCTTGCTTCTTCAATATTTCACCTATATGGGAGACCTGTTTACAGGAGATTTAGGCACTTCTTTAAAAACGAAAACACCGATAAGTGAGGAAATATGGGGTTACTTAGCTGCAACCATGGAGCTTACCTTTGTCGCAATGCTTATTGCTATTTTTGTTGGGGTGAATGCAGGGATTATTAGTGCATGGTTTCATAACTCTTGGTTCGATTATATTGCGATGGTTATTGCGTTAATCGGCGTTTCGATTCCTATTTTCTGGCTCGGTTTAATGGAACAATATATCTTCTCGGTAAAATTAGGCTGGCTTCCATCCACAGGCCGAACAGACCCATCCACCACCATTGATACGGTAACCAACTTTTATTTAATTGATACGTTGCTACAAGGGGACTTTAAAGCATTTAAAGAAGTGGTAAGCCATCTCATCTTACCAGGGGTCGCTCTTGCAACCATTCCAATGGCAATCATTGCTCGAATGACCCGCGCTAGTATGCTCGAGGTGATGAAGGCAGATTACATACGTACGGCTCGCGCCAAAGGATTAAGTAGCTTTTGGGTCGTGTACAAGCACTCCCTACGCAATGCGGTAATTCCAGTTCTAACCGTCATCGGACTACAAACCGGCCTTTTACTAGGTGGTGCTATTCTTACCGAAACAATTTTCGGATGGCCAGGAATCGGTCGCTACATTTACGATGCCATTGAAGCCCGTGACTACCCAGTTATTCAGTCTGGAATTCTCATCATCGCAACCATCTTTGTCTTCATTAACTTAATCGTGGACTTGTTATACGCCGCAGTAGACCCACGAATCAAATACAAATAAGGAAGGAGGAGATATTATTGTCACAACCTGCACAGGCAAAGGTAAATCAGCCAATGAAAAAGGAAAAGGTTTCTTCCCCATGGCGCGATGCATGGAGAAGCTTTAAAAAGAATAAAATTGCCCTAGTCGGTACATTCATCGTCATCTTTTTTATCTTCATTGCAATATTCGCTCCATTGCTGATGCCTTATGAACCGAATGAACAAATATTGTTAGATCGATTTGAAGCTCCTTCTTCCACACATTGGTTCGGAACCGATGACTTCGGACGAGATATATTATCCCGTGTCATTATGGGAGCGCGAATCTCCCTTATGGTTGGCTTTACGGCCGTTATTGGCTCTATTATAGTGGGAAGTTTATTAGGAGTTGTCGCCGGATTCTACGGGCGCTGGATTGATACCATTATTTCTCGTATTTTTGATATCATGCTTGCCTTCCCTAGCATTCTACTCGCAATCGCAATCGTTGCCATTCTAGGGCCTGACTTACAGAATGCTTTAATTGCCATCGCGATTGTGAATGTGCCGTTATTTGGGAGGCTAATTCGTTCCAAGGTGTTAAGCGTTAAGGAAGAAGAATATATTACCGCAGCACGCGCTATTGGAATGAGTAATTTTCGCATCTTAACTCATCATATTATACCGAATAGCATCTCCCCCGTAATTGTGCAAGGTACATTAGCTATTGCCACTGCAATTATTGAAGTCGCGGCCTTAAGCTTCCTCGGACTTGGAGCTCAATCCCCTGATTTAGATTGGGGAAAAATGCTTGATGATTCAAGGGCATACTTCGTGCAAGCACCATGGACGATGATTTTCCCAGGACTTGCGATTATGTTAACTGTGCTCGGCTTTAATTTAATGGGCGATGGGCTTCGAGATGCGATGGACCCGAAAATGAAACAATAAAGGGACATATCCGCTCCAATTACACGGAGTGGAGGTGTCCCTTTTTATTCCCATTCCTCGATTGTTTTTCGGAACGCATAAAACGGCCGAAATTTTTCTTTTTCGTAAAAGGATTTGGAAGTCGTTGATGCTAAAAGCTCCATTCTTGTTGTCGGGTATAAATGATGAATTTCCTTAAGTAACGTAGTCCCAATACCTTTTCCACGATGGGATTTCCTTATTAGCAATTCACATACATATAATGTGACATGTCCGTCCGTAATCCCTCTCACATAACCGACAATCTCACCCGCTTCTTCTACTACAAAGGTAACATTCGAATCTCTCCAGGCCTTTTCCGTGATTTCTTTATGTTTTACTAGATTGCTCCAGCCCTCTGCTTCATTAAGCTGATGAATAAATGGGAAGTCCTTTTCTTCGTATGGTCGAATATTCATGTTTGATACGCTCCTTTGTTTCCGAGAAAACCTCATTTCCATATATGTATTCTTCTAAGTAAAACCAAAACCCTTTCCACCCCCATAAATTACATCAATATATAACTAGCGTAAGGAGATGAATACTTATTACCATACTAACCATTCTTTATGATATATCCGTTTTATTACTCGTATTATGCTCCTTTATTTATTTTTTCCAGCTTAGAAGAATCAAACGGGAACGAAAGCTTTCTCCGTTTGAAAAAGCGATGTACTTCACAACGCAAATTGCCTATATCCTTTGGGCAGGAAGTTCTCTATTAATGATCATAACGAGTTAACCTATATAAAAATCCCTCTAGAAATTACTCTAGAGGGATTTCCCTTAATTACGGTTAAACGGCCACCAATTGGCATTGCCAAATAGCTTCACCATAATTGGTATGAATAATGGAATAATCACAAATGCATATAGGAATAAGCCGGCTAATACAACGGTTGCGATTTGTAAAATAGATAATACACCAGATGGTAACATTGCTGCGAACGTTCCACCTAAAATAATCGCTGCAGATAATATTACCGTTCCCATATTTTTCATCGCTGTGATTAACGCTTCTTGAATGCTTAGCTCACCATATTCTTTGAAACGATCCATTAAGAAAATGCTGTAGTCAATTCCAAGAGCCATTAACATCACGAAGGCAAAGAATGGAACGGCCCATGTTAAGCCCTCATATCCTACCATATTTACGAAAATGAATTCCGCAATTCCCATCGATGTAAAGTACGTTAGGATTAGGGAACCAATTAAGTAAATTGGCATAACAAGGGATCGAAGTAAGATCACAAGCATAATGAAAATACCGATTAGCATTAAAACAACTGTACGTGAATAATCCTCATCCGAAATATTTTGCAAGTCATTATTCATACTACTTACTCCACCAATAGCTGTCTCGCTATCTGCAAAAATAGTATTCTTCTTCGCACCGTCTGCAATTTCTGCAATATCGCCAATTGCATCCTTCGCTTCTGTTGAATATGGGTTGTATTCTAATACGACTTCAAATTTCACAATCGTACCATCTTCAGATAAATATGGTTGAATACCTTCCATAAATTCTTCATTTTCTAATGCTTCTTCTGGAATGTTAACCATTGGAGAAGAGGTCTCGTCTTCACTTGAAAACTCCTCTAAATAGCTTTGTACCTCAGACAAACCAGAGGAAACCTGCTCCAGGCCATCTGCACCTTCCGTTAGACCAGAAGAAAGCTCTCCCATTTGCTCTTGCATCGTAACAAAAGCATTTTTCAGCTCTTCTTGGCCACCATACATTTGCGTTAGGCCATCTTGTAAAGAAGGTACATTATTGATGACTTGCTGTTGCCCATTTGCCGCCTGACCTAATCCAGATTCTAGCTCCTCAATCCCAGCAATCAAACCATTCAACCCATCAATTAAATCTTGTGGATTCTTGTCTTGTGTTTGCGTTGCAATTTCCTCCATAGCAGCGGTTAAGCCTTGTTGAATCGTAGTTAGATGACCATTAACCTCCGCCATGCTCGGAACCTTTTGTCCTTCCATTTCTGTGCCATTTACAACAGCGTCAATGGAACCTAAAGCTCTCATAAAGTCCTGATCAGCGCCTAGCTGCGGATTATTTTCAAGCACTGCCTTTAAACTATCCAAAGCAACAGTTAAAGTTTCATAATATCCGTTATACCCTTCCACGATCGGCTTTAAGCCTTGCTCTATTTCACTTAAGCTAGTAACAAGCTCATTATTAAAGTTAATCAGCTCTTGAACGCCATCGCGAACCAAGATTAGATTTTCTCTTAATTCCTTAGCACCTGTTGAACCTGAAGCGATACCTTCTTGGATTTGCTGAAGTGCGGTTTGCATTTCGCCTACACCATTATTCGCTTCTTCTGTTCCAGTTAGAAGCTGATTCACTCCTTCTTCCGCTTCCTTCAACTGTGGTTGACTATCGGAAATTTGCTGTGCCGCTTCTTCTAGCCCGGATTGAATTTGGTCAATTCCATCCGTGCTTTGACCAATTCCATCACTAAGTAAGCCCGTTTGATTCGTTACCGTAAAGTCCTCAATTAAGTCACCAGTTGGGCGCGTTGCACTTCGTACTGCTTTCACCCCGTCTCCATCAGCTAAGCGCTGGGAGATAATCTCAATATCTTGAAATTCCTTCGCAGTATCAATCTTTTCATCTATTTTCATTAACACCGTCGCAGGCATTGTTTCACCAGGACCAAATCGTTCGGAAACAATATTAAATCCTGCCACTGTCTCATAATCATCGCCAATTTCCTCTAAGGAATTGTACGACGTAAATCCATCATAAAAAAGAACGGATGGAAGTGTAATCACAGCAACAATGAGCAATGCAATGATTGGTCGTTTCCAAGAGAACGTACCTGCTGCCTTCCAAATCTTACTTTCTTTATGATCGATGTTTTTATCAAATGGCCAGAACATCTTCTTCCCTAATACAACTAGGAAAAATGGTACTAGTGTTGGTAAAGCAATTAATACTACCGCAACCCCTACCGCTACGGCAACAGCAGATTGGTATAAAGAGAAAGTGGATAACCCAATCGTTGAAAAACCAATCAATACAGCAATACCAGCAAAAGCGATTGTTTTCCCTGCAGATTTATACGTTGCAACGACGGCATCTTTTGTAGACTCACAGTTTGCCAGTTCCTCTTTAAATCTACTAATTAATAAAATACAATAGTCCGTTCCAATCCCAAACATAACTGCTACCATAAAGATTTGCGTAAACGTCGATAATGGAAAACCAACAGTATCCGCTAAAATAGATACAACACCTTGAGCGGCAAGGTAGCTAATTCCCACTGTTAATAATGGGATAAAAGGTGCAACCGCTGATTTAAATACGATAAACAAGATAATCATAATAAAGACAACGGTGATGACTTCCGTTTTCTTCAAACCTTCTTCAGAATTGATGATAATATCCTGTGAAATAAAAGCCTCACCAGTTAAATAATGCTCGACGTTAATCGATTCCACGCTTTCCTTAATTGTATCTCGCGCTTCATCAATCGTTTGATTTTCTAAGGAAACACTAAATGGCACTATAATTGTTGTGCCATCTTCGGCAACAACCTGCTCTTCAATTCTAGCATCATCTGTGAAAGCTAAAATATTCGATATGCCAAGCTGTGCTTCCTGATCCTTTAATAGTTGGATAGCAGCTTCAACCTCTGCCTTTTCCTCTTCTGATAAACCATCTTCATTGTGGAATACGAGAACAGCACTTGTCGTACTCTCTCCACCCTCATCCGACATTTGGGATTCTAGTTCCGCCGCAATGGTGGACGGATACCCCTCAGGAACTGTAATTTCTCCCTTTTCCCTTACTAGTTCTTGTAAGTTTGGCGCAAAAACTAGTAAAGAAACAGCTGCCGCAATCCAAAGCACAAAAACAAGCCAACGATATTGAATGATTTTTCGCATCACAACCACCTATTCCTTATGTTCTAATATGTCTGCTAATTTCTCGAGCTTTTCAATAATATTTGTAACTTCTTCTTTCTCGAAATGGGAAAGTACGTCCCCAAGAACCTCATAAAGCTTTTCGTTCCCTTTTTCTACTAGTTGTTTTCCTTCCTCTGTTAAGTGTAAAAAAACAACCCGTCGATCGGATTCATCTCGAACTCTTTCGATAAATCCGCGATCTACTAGACGATTAATTTGTGCAGTTACGGCACTTTTGCCAATCGCAAACTCATTGGCAATATCCGAACTTGTGCAGGACTCATTTTGATACAAGTATCGTAATGTTCCAAATTGGTCTGTTGTAAGCTCTTTATGAACCTTCTCATTCATAACACTTGTAACACGTCGGAATACAAGATTCATTGCACTCGTATATGCTTCAACAAGATGTTTTGTCTCTTTATAATCCATTGTCATACTCCTATGCCGAATTAGTTTGATAGATGAATAGTTCAATTAGCGAACTATTATAAGATAGCACCATTTCATCATTATGGCAACTCAAAAATTCTAAATGAATGGTAAAAATATTGTAAACACCCTAAGAAAGCTCCATTTTCCTAGTCGCACTAAAAATTGAACAAAAAAAAGAGAGGCCACACGTTTAGCCTCTCCCATAACATAATTAATACGCACCTCTAATATGGTCATGTACTTCTGAATGATAAAATTCCTCTAATCGCTTTAGCTCATCCTCTTGGTAAGAAGGAACTTGTAAAGCTTGCAGGTTATCTTCCACTTGCCCTACATTTTTAAACCCTGGAATGACACAAGATATCGCTTCTTGGTCAAGAATCCAACGAAGAGCTGCTCTTGTCCGATTTCCTCTATCCTTTGCAATCCATTTTATTTGTTCACTGAGGTCTACTCCCTTTGAAAATTCTAATCCACCAAAGGTTTCCCCTACATTAAACTGCTCTCCATTTGCGTTGAAGCTTCTGTGATCGTCTGCTTCAAATCGGTGCTCCTTCGAAAACTTTCCTGTTAAAAGACCACTTGCTAACGGAACACGTGCTAAAATTCCAACACCTTTTTCCTTCGCTT
The DNA here is from genome assembly GCF_900240405.1 of Salirhabdus sp. Marseille-P4669. Classification (GTDB taxonomy): domain Bacteria; phylum Bacillota; class Bacilli; order Bacillales; family Alkalibacillaceae; genus OEQK01. The sequence continues at coordinate 185,462 of NZ_OEQK01000007.1, read as the reverse complement.
TCGGGAATAGCTTCTCTAGTGGCTTCTGACGGAAGAGGTTAAAGATTACTTGAAGTGCACGCACATTCGGATTTTCCAAACAGAAAAGTCCTTCTTCCACCGTTTCGACACTTACACCAAAATAGCGAATTTTCCCTTCCTGCTGAAGCTTATCTAACACGTCAAACACACTTCCATCTTTTAATATTTCAAATGGCGGACAATGAATTTGGTATAAATCCAACCGCTCCCGGTCTAATCGCTTCAACGTGTTTTCTAAGTAATGACGAACTGCTTTTTCTGAGTAATTATCTGGGTCGTGAATGTCCCCTGCACGGCAAAACTTAGAAGCAATATAGATGCTATCCTCTTTCCCTTTTGTTGCTTTCGCCAGCAATTCTTCACTATGTCCATTTCCATAAACATCAGCCGTATCAAAAAAATTAACCCCATTATCCATCGCTACATCTAACGCTCTTAAAGCTTCAGCGTCCGTAGTATTGCCCCAATCTCCACCAATAGCCCAAGTACCGAAGCTTAACTCACTCACCCTTAATTCCGTGTTTCCAAGTTGTCTGTACTTCATTTATGACACTCCTAACCTTATTTAGAATTTGCTTTTACAGATTCATAACAAGCATCGATTACGTTCATATTTTGAATCGTATCCTCACCTGTGTAGCTTGGTTCTGTATCATTTAGAATCACTTGTGAAAAATGTTCTACTTCCATCTTATATTGATCGGAAACAACTTTTTCCTCGCGTACTTCATTCCCTTTGTCTACAATAATAAGTCCTTCATGACCGTGATTATCTGGACGATATGCGCGTGGCACCGTAATGAAGCCTTTTGTACCCTTTACGATATATTCATTTCGCATTGGCGAATTAAAACTACAGTTAAACATCGCACGCACACCATTTTTCATTGTAAAAATTCCGTATGCCGCTTCATCAACATTAAATTTCGGATCTATATCTGCCTCTACATATACGTGTTCTGGCTCCGTTTGCAAAATATTGCGGATAGAATGGATGCAATAGCAGCCAATATCATAGATACTTCCGCCACCTTTTGTGGAATCCATACGAATATTATTTTCTCGATCGTTCATAAAGAATGAAAAGGTTGCTTCCATCATTTGTACCTCACCAATTTCACCAGACGCAATAATTTCTTTTACTCGATTATGTTGGCTATGAAATTGATACATAAACGCTTCCATAAACTTCACGTTGTTTTCACGGCAAATGGAAACAAGCTCTTCCGTTTCCTTTACGTCTAATGCGGCGGGCTTTTCACATAGGACATGCTTTCCCTTCTCTGCAGCTTTCACTACCCACTCTTTATGTAAATGATTTGGTAGAGGAATGTATACCGCATCCACATTCGGATCATCTAACAATTCCTCATAGCTTTCATATGCCTTTTCAATATGAAACTTCTCTGCAACTTCCTTCGCTTTCCCACTTCCACTTGCAATTGCTACTACCTCTGCGTTCTCCGCTCGTTCGATTGCAGGAATAAGCGCTTTTTGTGCAATATTTGCCGTGCTTAATATCCCGAAACGTATTTTACTCATGTTTTTCCTCCTATTTATACCTGTTGTTTATTTAAATGATTCGTTTGTTCAACTCCCATATAACATATTTGACCTTCAACCGAATTAATCCTTCCTTCTTGTCATTTTTGTCGAAAAGAAATGAAATCGAATTTTCCAATTATTATGAAACCTTTTGCTGTTGTTATCCGTCTATACTAATGGAGGAGGCGTCATGATTGAAAAAAATTTCGGCATTTACTCTTTTTATCGTTTTATTAGCTGCTTGTTCCGACCCTCAACTACTACCAGACAAGCAAATCGATAAGATGGTTCTGAAAAAAACGGATACTGGAGAAACCTTTTACATAACTGGCGATGAAGAAATAGAAGTATTTCAAAAGGCATTATTTGAAGCAAAAAAGCTAAATGGTATTCAAAGCATTTCAAGACAGGATTATGAAATTACCTTTCATTTTGAAAATACGGACCAAAAACCAATTTATATGTGGTTAAGTGAAAAGTCTGGAATTGCGATGGATCCTAAAAACGAAAAAGCTTGCTACACCATTCAGGAGCCTCATGTGGAGGCAATTCAATCACTAGGACTGGACTTATAACATACACATTTTGTATAATTCCGAGAAAGGCAAGCCAAACTAGTATATGTTTTCTATCCTTACCCCTAACATATAGAAAGGACGTTACCATAAACCTGGTAACGTCCCTTTTTTTATTTTACTGCTTGCTGCTCCCTTTTTCGTAATTCGACTCGGCGAATTTTTCCAGAGGTCGTTTTCGGTAATTCTTTAATAAATTCTATTTTTCTCGGATATTTGTATGGGGCTGTTAGTGCCTTTACATGATCCTGCAACTCCTTCACAAGCGACGCTTCTTCCTTGCTCACATTCGCCTTTAACACAACAAAAGCTTTTACAATACTACCTCGAACCTCATCAGGACTCGCAACAACCGCACACTCTTGAACATCTGGATGCTTCACCAAAGCATCCTCTACCTCAAATGGTCCAATTGTATATCCCGAGCTAATGATAATATCATCACTCCGACCCTCAAACCAAAAGTACCCGTCCTCATCTTTACTCGCTTGGTCTCCTGTTAAATAATAGTCGCCTCTTCTAGACATTGCTGTACGTTCTGGATCTTTAAAGTAATGCTTAAACAAGGCTGGCGTATCGAGATGGACTGCAATATCTCCTACTTCACCTGCTTTAACCGGTTGTCCGTCTTCGTTAATGATTTCTACTAAGTTCCCTGGTGTAGGCTTTCCCATTGACCCTGGCTTCACTTCCATACCCTTCGTAATGCCAACAAGCAACGTATTTTCTGTTTGACCGTAACCATCTCGTACCGTTACATTAAAATGGTTTCGGAATGTATCAATTACTTCCCGATTCAGCGGCTCTCCAGCAGAAACTGCACTATGCAAATGGGATAGCTTATAATCTGCTAGGTTATCTACTTTAGCCATTAGGCGATATTCGGTTGGCGTACAGCACAATACATTCACCTCATAGGAATCTAACAAACTTAAATATTTATTCGGATCAAATTTACCCGCATAGACAAAGCCAGTTGCCCCAGAACCTAATACGGATAGGAATGGACTCCATAGCCATTTTGCCCATCCCGGACCAGCAGTAGCCCAAACCGTGTCCCCTTCTTCGATACATAACCAATTGTTTGCCGCTGTTCTAAGGTGCGCATACCCCCATCCATGGGTATGCACAACTCCTTTGGGGTTACCAGTAGTTCCAGAAGTGTAGGAAAGGAAAGACATGTCATCACGACTTGTATCTGCTATTTCCAATTCCTCGGATTGGTCTTCCATAATTGATTCCAGATGAATCCAACCCTCTTTTGGCTCGCCTACAACAAGCTTTGTTAGATTACCGGTTTCTTCTACCTCTTCCAATACATCTGTAAACGCATGATACGTAATAACAGCTTTTACTTCTCCATGGTTTATCCGATATTGTAAATCTTTAGCACGTAACATTTCCGAACTCGGGAGAACGACAACACCTAGCTTTAAGGCAGCAATGTACACTTGATAGGTCTCTATTAATCTAGGAATCATCACTAATACTTTATCGCCCTTTTGTAATCCTAACCCTAGAAAAGCATTCCCAATCTGATTTGCATTTTTGAGTAAACGTTCATATGTAATTTCCTTTTTCTCACCTTGCTCACTTTCCCATTTGATTGCTAGACGTTCTGGGTCCTTCGCAAATCGCTCAAACTCCATTGCAATGTTGTACTTATCAGGTGCAATTAAATGCTGGTTATTCATTCTAATCTCCCTTTCTCATTTCTGTACTATACACGTATTTTAACAAAATAATTCAGAAAATTTCAAATTTATTTGAAAATGTTTGCTTTCTCAAATAGGAAAAAAGCTTTCCAAATTAGGAAAGCTCAGGCTGTCGAGAAAGTCTCGACAGCCTATATTTTTCTATTATACTTTAACAATTCAACGCGTTAATTTGTTATAATATAAGTAATAATAAAAGGCGGTGATTAGGTTGTTTCATACAAGAAATGAAAGTCAAAATGAAGCGGAATTTGTAATTCTTGAAGACTTAGTACCTCAAGATCATTTACTTCGAAAAGTCGATAAGTATATTGATTTTAAGTTTATTATTGATAAAGTGAAGCCGTATTATAGTGAGGATAACGGAAGGCCATCCTTAGATCCACTTGTGTTATTTAAGATGCTGTTTATCGGTTATTTTTATGGCATTCGTTCCGAACGCCAGCTAGAAAAAGAAGTACAGTTAAACGTGGCGTATCGCTGGTTTCTCGGATTAAAGTTATCTGATTCTGTTCCGGATCATACTACTATTAGTTGGAATCGCCGGAAACGATTTAAAGATACAAATATATTTCAGGAAATCTTTGATGAAATTGTAACTCAAGCAATAGATCATAATATGGTAGGTGGAAGGGTTCTATTTACAGATTCAACCCATTTGAAAGCGAATGCGAATAAGCATAAGTTTTCAAAAGAAGAAGTCGAAGTGGAAACGCGAGAATACATAAAAGAATTAAATCAAGCAATCGAAGAGGATCGACTTGCACATGGAAAAAAGTCTTTAAAAAACAGAGAGGAAGTGAAAGAAACAAAAACCGTTCGAAAAAGTAATACCGATCCAGAAAGTGGATTTATGTCTCGTGACCATAAACAAGAAATGTTCTGCTACCTAGACCACCGTACCACGGATATGAAATATAACATCATTACAGATGCCTATGTTACCCCAGGAAATGTCCATGATTCTGTCCCGTACTTAGAACGATTAGATCGACAGATCAAAAGATTTGATTTCAAAGTAGAAGCTGTTGCCTTAGATTCAGGTTATCTTACCAATCCAATATGTAAAGGACTATCAGATCGTAGTATATTTGGAGTCATTGCCCATCGTAGATATCACCCTACTAAAGGATTATTTCCAAAATGGAAATTCGAGTATAACAAAGAGGAAGATTTTTATATTTGTCCAAACGGAGAGAAATTGTCTTACTCCACAACAAATAGAGAGGGTTATCGGGAATATAAATCTAATCCTAAGAAATGTGCCATTTGTCCTCTTTTAGAACAATGTACCCGAGCCAAAAATCATCAAAAAGTTGTGACACGTCACGTTTGGGAAGAACATAAAGAGAAAGTTCGACAAAATCGTTTATCCTCATCCGGAAAAATGCTTTATAAATTTAGAAAAGAAAAAATAGAGCGAAGCTTTGCAGACTCTAAACAGCTGCATGGGCTTCGCTACTGCCGGTTACGGGGATTGGCCAATGCGAGTGAACAAGTATTACTCACCGCAGCGTGCCAGAACATGAAGAAGATTGCCACACACCTAGCCAAGCTTGGCTAGGTGTGTGGGAGTCTATTTTCATCCCCAAATACTTACCTAATATTTATGTGCTCCATACAACAAAAAAGCTTGTAGAGAAAAAACGCCCACTTTCTCTACAAGCTGAGCTTTCCAAATTAGGAAAGCTTCCAAGCTGGAATTAACGAATGAAATTGAAAACAAAAACTCATTACCACATGAATAACCGTATACAAAGCGAGCACTGTTACATAAGTAATGAGCCACTTGCTAAATGGTTTCTTTAAGAATAAATAGAGCAAAAGCATGCCCACTGGAAAAGGCATTAGGACGATTAACCATATTGGAGCACCTAGAGCTTCTGTTATGGCACCGATCGAAACGACGGAAATACCGATTAGAGAAGCCTGCCAAAGCGCTAAATAACTCTTCAAAAGTGTACTTCCAAAAAAATAGGATAGTGATGTTAAGACAACAGATAATATAAAGCTAAATATATAATGCATAACTTTCTCCTCATTTCCTTAAAAAGGCTGGGACATCAGCACGAGGAGGCTATAGCAGCTCCCTAAGGTCCGTGTAGTGAATTTCAGGAGCGGCATTTCCTCGCTTGTAAAAGTTCGGGTATTTCTTTTTAGGAAAATCTTTTGTCCCATCCTCATCTGATTAATGTTGCCTTCTCTCCATTAGGTTCAGTCCAATTCCCATCATTACAATACTCATAAGCACTAAGATACTGACTGGAAACACGGTTGCAGTTAACCCCTGACCATATAACGTTACTTGTTTAAAGGCGTCCATCACATGATAAATGGGAACAACCTCCGCTAATAGGAGCATTACTTTATTGGAAACAATTTCGATTGGCCAGTAGGCTCCACCAATCATCGCAAAGCTTACCGAAATTAGTGGAATCATTGCATTAAAGGTTTGCACATTTTTCGATAACCCAGCAATTAGCACTGTTAAGGAAACAATGCAAAGCACATATGGAATTAAGATGATTAGCGTTTTCCAATAACCACCGTAAAAGTCAATTCCAAGCACATATTTAAAAATAGAGAATACAAGCACAACCTGGATGTATCCTAAGAAAAAGGCATACACCATAATCCCAACGTACATTTCCCATTTCTTTGCTGGCGATAAAATAAAGCGATCCCAAATTCCATTTTGTTTCGCAACTAATAGATTGATCACGTTATATCCAATCGTATAGATTACAAAAAACACAGCAAATCCGAAGATGGCCTGAAGCTTCCCATCATAAATCCAATCATCCTCACTAGCTAAGCTTTTTGCATCTATTGTAAAAACCGGTGTATTTAAATCTGCTATTATGTCATCGGAATTCGTAGCTTGTGAATCCACAATCTTCTTTTCTTGTAAAAAGTCATAATAGGCTTTTTCTACGTTTTGTTGTAGTAATTGAAACCCTGGCGTTTCGGCTGAGCGCACATACTCAAAATGGTCTTCATAGAAAAGCACACCAGCCTCTGCGTCCCCTTCCCGTACCGCTTTCATTAGTTTTTCTTCATCCACTACCTCATATCGCTGTGATCCATACCCTTCAAGCGATTCCATTATCCTTTTTGTGTCCTTTTGATTCATCTCACTATAAACGGGAACATAGCTACTATAAGCCCCTCCAGTGTTTCCTAACATTAAGGCAAAGACGATCATGAAAAGGGTCATCAACAAAAATGTAGCTGGTTTCCGGACTAATAGCTTAAATTGTGCGTATATAAATCCCTTCATGCTTCTTGCCCCCTTTGTGGAATTACTAGTGCGGCTGCAACTAGTACCAACACCATAAATCCGCCTAAATAGGCTAAGTGTGGCCAAATTTCACTGATGCCGTATCCTTGTGCCGATGTTAAGTATGCCGTTAAGCCTGAGCCGTTCGGTGTTAAGTTACCTATAAAAGCAAACAGATCCGAATATTCCGAGAAGGGAAAAAAGCTTCCTCCTAATAAGGCAAATAGCGAGATAATCACATTGCTAAATAGGTTCGATGCAGAGTCTGTATTGAATCGATAATTTAACGCTGTTATCAATGCAGCTAAACAACCAACCGCCAAGCATATAAACAAGGTGACAAGGAAAAACTGCCATAGATTCGGCCATGTTGTTCCAAAGGCAACTGCAGAAACACCAAACAGAATCATTAATTGAGCAAATGCTAACAATGCACCAGATAAAAGAATGGCAATAAAATACGTCCATTTCGATATATTCGCTAGTATAATGCGGTCAAATACATGGATTCGTTTTTCATCAAATGCATAGTACCCAATGGTAGAAGAGATGTAGAGAACAAACATCATGCTCATTCCAATAACATAATAGAACGTTCCTGATACAGGAATTTGTTCATCAATAGTTTGAATGGTCCCAGTCACTTCCTCCGCGGTCACGACCACATCTTCCATTCCATATTTGTTCAGCGCCATATTTGTATTTACTTGGTCTTCATAAACTACTAAAATATCATGAACAATCTTTGAATTAAATTCCCCGTCATTAACATATAGGTTCAGTTTAGGTACTTCCGCTTCGTTAGCAAAAGCGCTTTTCATAAGTTGAAAGCTAAAATTTTCTGGAACTTCAATGATTGCGTCATACGTTTCATCCTTTTTTGCTTGTTCCAACTCTTCCGGAGCAATGCTTTCCAGCTTGATCATGTCCTTTAGCTCTTCGCTACCCAATACATTTTCCTTTAGCATTTGAATCGGTTGGAACTGTGCAACGTTTGTTTCGATCTCCTGCTTTGCTTCTTCCGGTAATGGCAATGCGAGCAATTCATCCTGCAATCGCTTCATTTCCTCTACTTCATTCGATTGCTCCACAATCCCTACTTTTGCATCAATGGTTGGTGCTTCAGGCGAAACCATATCCGCGACAGAAAACTTTATAATCGCAATTAGCACTAATGGCATCGCAAGAAGAAGGGTAATATTTTGCCGATCCCGAACGGCGAGAAGTAGCTGCTTTTTAATTAAGCTAAAAATCATTCCATCTCCCCCCTTTAATCCCGTAATGCTCGGCCAGTTAAATGTAAAAACACATCTTCTAACGACGGCTTCTGCACTTGCACCGATAAGAGTGGCGTGTTAGTTTCCTCCGCCTTTTCAATTATCGTTTGGAAAAAGTTCACATCCCTTGGAACAATAATCGATAAGGTTTTCTCTTTAACCGAAATCTGGTTTACTACAGGATTTTCCTCAAGCACCTCTACAAATGCCGGCTCTACTCTTTCCGTTTCAATAACAAAGGTTTGTTCAGCGGATAAAATACTTTTGATTTCTTCATTCGTTCCAGACGCAATAATATGACCTTTATCCATAATGTAAATACGATCACATAAAAACTCGACTTCCTCCATGTAATGGCTCGTATACACGATGGTAATCTTTTTTTCACGATTCAGCCTTTTCACAGTTTCCAAAATATAATTTCTGGATTGAGGGTCAATCCCAACCGTTGGCTCATCCATAAAGATTATCGTTGGTTCGTGCAGTAGCGCAACCCCAATATTTAAACGCCGTTTCATACCACCAGAGAACGTTTTTACTAAATCGTTTTGTTTTTCTGTTAAACCGATAATCTCAAGAACCTCATCTATTTTTCTCTGTAACTGCGCTTTTTCAAGTCGATATATTTTCCCAAAAAATAATAGATTTTCACGAGCCGTTAGTTCCAGGTATAACGCAATCTCTTGGGGAACCACACCTAGTTGCTCCCGTAGGTTCTGTGGCTTTTTAATAATACTTTCATTGTAAAATCGAACATCCCCACTAGTAGGCTTGATTAAGGACGACATCATGGAAATAGTAGTCGATTTCCCCGCCCCGTTCGGACCAAGTAATCCTACAATTTCCCCTTGCTCTAAATACAAATTCACGCCATCGACAGCCGATGTCTTTTTAAATTGTTTTCTCAAATCCGTAACTTCTAACACCGCAACCCCTCCCTTGATACGTTTATTTTATCTGGAAAAAGGAGATTGGCATTGTATCGCCAGTCACAAAATAATATAAAGAACCATGACTAGAGTCATAGGCTAATGGCATTTATATATATTTTTAGGTTTTGGAGGCCTGAGTACGTCGCGTGACACCTCCAAAAAAACCAAAAAAAGCATGCACCACTCAGGTACATGCTCCACACGATAAGGCATTGTTACAAAGTATAACAATCTATTTTGGATTTTTCCTTCTAAAGAAGTTCGTTAAGATAACAATCACAATACCTGCAATCATAATTGGAGTTCCGTGCTCCACATATGGTTGAAAGGCTTCAGACTTTGCGTCTCGTAATAATAATCCAGCTAAAAATACAACTAGTCCAAGATAAAAAATGATATTACCTGTGAGCGTGTACTTCTTCAAACCCATCACCTACCCTGTCTTTTTCTCGTGTTTTAATATGAAGTATAAACCATGTAAAATAGCTTGCGATAGCTACAAGTAAAGCTTTCACTAACACTAATGGTACTACAAAAATAACCGTATAACTAATTGAAATCCATAAAGTCGAAACACCGACCACTTTCGCCTTCAATGGAATTCCTTTACCTTCTCGATAATCTAAAATATAAGGACCAAAATATTTATTATGGACCAACCATGTATATAATCGCTCAGAGCTTCTTACATAACATGCTGCAGCTAAGAGTAGCAATGGGGTTGTCGGAATTAATGGTAGGACAACTCCAACAATCCCTAACCCTAACGAAAGGTTACCTACGATTATGAGAAAAAGCTTCGTGAACCCCTTCATCTGCTTCACCTACTTGGAAGTCTTTTACTTATAGTATAAGCGAAAATCATGATGCGTCCGAATTTGGAAGGAACAATTTTGTGACAGTCTCCGAGAATGTTTATGCCAAGTCATTCTTCACCGCAAAGATAGCCAGCTGCGTACGGTCCCGGAGCTCTAGCTTATGCAACGCTTGTGTGATATGATTTTTCACCGTTCCTATAGACAAATGCAATTCCTCTGCGATTTCTTTATTTGTTCTCCCTTGCCCTACCAATTTCGTAATCGCTAGCTCCCGATTGGATAATGGAATTTCTTGCTTAGGCGAGGATTTTTTCAACAGCTTTGGCATCATTTTTGCTGCGACCTCTTCGTGAATGGTCATTCCTCCTGACAAGCAGCTGTGAATGGCCTGAAGTAGCTTATCCGGGTCAGCTGTTTTCAATAAGAAGCCATCCGCACCCTCTCGCAATGCTTGCACCGCATACTCATCATCATTAAACGTTGTTAAAATAAGTATATACACATCCTTCCACCGCTCTTTAATTCGACGAGTGGCTTCAATACCATTCATGATCGGCATCCGAATATCCATAATCACAATATCAATAATGTGTTGCTCCATTTGCCGAATGGCTTCTTCCCCATTTTCCGCTTCTGCTACAACAGAAAAAGCACTATCCTGTTCAATCATCATCTTTAATCCACTTCGTACTATTGCTTGATCTTCCACAAGTAACATATTATAGCCCATGCTTATCCGCCTCCATTGGCAAAATACCAGACACTACAAACTCCGAATCATTTTGATAGACAGTCAATTCCCCATTTAACTCTACTAATCTCTTTTTCATATTGGTTAACCCAAATCCCCATTGAAACTTCCCCTTCAAATGGAGCTTATTTTTTACTGTAAACGTCAAATTCCCAACCGCATCTAGTGCCAAAACAACCTTCACTTCCCGTGAATGCGCATGACGCATGGCATTTGTTAACGATTCCTGCAGCACTCGATATAAAGCTACATTTTGCTCATTGGATAAGGGAGCTAACAAGACACCTTTTCGCAACGTAAAATCTAAATGGATATGACTTTCCGCCTCTAGCTTCCGAATGAGCTGCAGTACAGAGGACAGCCCCTCATGCTCCTCCACCTGAAGCTGCTTTACCGCCTGTCTCGTCTCTTCTAAACTAGTAGATGCAAGCTGCTTCAAGTCTTCATATTCCTGCCTTTTCTCCTGCATCGAAAGCATCTGCAATCGCATAAGTAACGCGGTTAGCTTATGCCCAACAGAATCATGAATGTCTCTAGCAATTTTTGTTCTTTCTTCTAATCGAGCAGCTCGCTCCGCCTCATGGGTTTGCCGCTTCAATATACGATATTCACTTAGTAGCTTCTCATACGTTTCCTTACGTTCTTCCTCATCGATATAATATATATTTAACAACAACAGTGGAAAAGCAAGGAACAACGCAAGTAAGAGCCACTCCATAGAAAAAGCATCTTGATAGTGATAGATGATAGAAAGACAGACAACAATAGAAAAAGCAACGTACATGATGAACTGTTTATTCGTTAAATAAAAGACACTTTTAATAACTAATAAGAAACATAACAACATTAAAAACAGATTTTGTTCGGCCTGTAAAAACAGGGCATAAGCACCAATAACACCAGTCATCCCAATATAAAGGTGCAGCACATTTTTTAAAATCGGCATGAAAAAGTATATACATAATAGAACACTATAAAACCAAATCATATGTAGAGATATGCTAGACTGTACATACTCTGTATAGCTTGCAAACCCTAGGAGTATAACTAGCGGAAGAAACGAGTACCAAAATCGCCGCAAAGGATCACATCTCTTTCTATCGTAATATTGTTATTATAACAAATTCGAAAATTTAGAAGATAAGAAAAACCAGATTAAAATGGTCGAATCCTTTTAATCTGGTTTCGTTATTGGAGTGGGTTTGTTTTGTTCGCTGGGTTTGGGATGTTGATGGATGGTTGGTGTTCACGTAGTCCATCTAGTCCCTCTTGATAATATGTCAAAAAAGTTAGTGTGAATTGTACATCATCGGTCTCCGATTCTGAAAAAGAAACCTGCTCAACCGAAAGGATACGATCACCTTTTTCTAGAAAATCGATAAAGTCCATCATGCTGTTATAGGAAGGAGACACCACATCCAATACAAAGGTGATACCTCGTAAACCCTCTACATTTACCTCTTCAAAGGAAACGGGCTCTGCCTCAGCAATATTGTAGTTAGAAATCGTACTACCCGATACAGACTGGGCGTCGTTTAATAGATAAAATAATTGCTCGTAATATGGATGAAGTGGTAACTGATTTTGCAAGGCGATTGCTTCCCCCGAAATATCCATACCCAATTCTGTATCATGTCGCTTTTGAATGGCTGCCAACTGCTTCTTTTCTGTCGAAATAGACCGTTCCACTTTGGCTAGTTCGTCGTATAGGGGTTTTATCTGTAAAAAGTAAACTCCAACGATTCCGAATAAAAAGACACCTGTTAGACTGAGCAATATGATTTTCTGTAGCTTTGTCATTTTTTTCATTTCACATCACCACCCAGTTTCCCCCTCAATAGCACTTGGTCTATTACAATCTCGTATTGAGCGATATATGTCGGTGATTCCCTTATCTCAACGCCACTAGATACACTCAACAGCCCCACCGTAGTAATCCAATTTTGTTCGTTTAAATGATGTAAATAATGCGAAGCGTCTAAATCATCACTAAGTAATACTTCCATATAAACCGTTTCTCCGCTGTACTCAAATGTTTGAAAATAACCATCAGCAGGAAGAAGCCTTGAAAAATTCGTAATCAAAACATCTGAATCTATTGGATGCTGTTGTAGTGTATTTACAGACTTCTGTAAGCTTTGCAAATCTGTATAACCAGAGGTAGTCAAATCCCCCTGTAGCTTCGCCCGTTGTAATTCAGTAGCTTGCAAGGTCATTTGTTTATTTTCTATATTCTTTTCTAAAACAGAGGAATAATAAAAAGCACCGGCAATGAGAGCACAAATAAGTATACCAATTGTAAGGAGTAGCCAATAAAATAATTTATTATTATTTTCGTGTTTTTGAAGCAAATTAACATCTGCTAACATTAGACTCCCTCTTTCAACGCTAGACCTAAGACATTGTAGTATTTCGTATCGACTTCCATATCTTGTGCTACCTGAATTTTATCTGGTGCAAGGGTTTGAACTGGTGTTTCCAATCTCATCTGCATCCCTTCAAAAATCTCATCCATAAATGGGTGATCACCCGTTAACAATATTTTGGTAACCTGTTTTTCACCACTACGTAACGTATATTGATAAAAACGGAGGATGCGCTCCATTTCTGTATAAATATCCGATATGGCACTCAAGACGTTATCTCGATTAAACTGTTCTTTTGATAAAATTCCACCTTGAGATAATGCAGCAACCTTCCACGTATCAGGTACATAGGGAATGGTTACTTCCTGCATGAAAATTGGCTTGTGCTGTTCAAATACACTTATAGATGCCGATTTCACATCGAATTGTGCTAGCATATAAATATCATTTTCGTTTGTTATTCCATAATGATGGAAAAGACGATATTGGCATAACGCTGAGACATCTGCAACTACAGGCAGTGCTCTTTCTCCTTTAAAGAAGTCGTAATAGCTATCTACCACTTCTTCAGAGGATGCTACTACTAGCGCCTGCTTTTTATCTTCTATTACACCTAAGGAAATCGCGTCTACAATTGGATTCTCAAAAGGCAAATGAACACTATGACCCAATTCAAAATAGATGTAGCCCGTTAATTCTTCATCAGCCGTATCTGCTGGAACATCAATGGTTCGGATAATAACAGAGGAGTCTGGGACAATAAATCGTATTTTTTTCCCTCTCAGTTTCCACTTACGAACACAATACTTTAATGTTTTCACAAACAATTCTTCATCTACTACATGTCCATTTTCTACAACGCCTTTTGGAATATAGTACTCATCGCAATGTGTAACAACAGCAGACTTTTTGTTATTTTTCATTTCCGCATAGCGAATGACATAATCTTGTATTTCTATATTTGCAAACTTTTTGCCACCAATTAACGCCATACTCTTCACCTAATTTCCTTATTGTAGCAAGGCCAAATACCAATCGACTAAATCTGTGCCATAAAAATAAGCAATTAAACTACCGATTGCAATAGATGGCCCAAATGGCATCGGTTTTTTCCTTTTTACTTGCCCTGCTATCATACCAAAAACACCGATAACCGTACCAACAAAAGTTGCTAAGAAAAACGCTAATAGGAGATTGGATAGCCCTAAAAAGAAACCTAAAACAGCGAACAACTTAATGTCTCCTCCACCCATTCCACCTTTACTTACAATCGCAATTACATATAGCAGCACAAAACCTGTTATCGCACCTAGAATTGGATCATACCAGGGAGTTAAAGGAATAAAAGTGCGCTCCATTACGATAATAAATAAAAATAGAAGTAGCACTTTATTTGGAATAATCATATACGCTAAATCGCTTACTGTTATGATTTGAAGCAAAGAAACAAGTGTAAGTGCAACAATCAATTCCGCTTGAAGTCCTATGACATGAAAGGAAAGTACAAACAAAATACCACAAGATAGCTCCATTAACGGATAAATTAGCGATATCTTTTGCCTACAATTTTTGCATTTGCCACCTTGGATCATATAGGAGAAAACAGGGATGAGTTCTTTCCATGTAAGAGTATGATGACAATTCGGACAAGCTGACCTCGGTTTTACAATTGATTGCTTTTTCGGAATACGAAGTCCCACTACATTATAGAAGGAGCCTAGGATTATACCTAGAATGAATAAATATATGTATAGAAAGGCCAATGTATTTCAGTCCTCTTACGTTTTTTAAAAAGCGTGGCGGGTTTGCCACGCTTTTATTTTATATACTATTTTTATTACTCACCTATTGTGGTATCGTCAGAGCCACTTTCATGTTCATTTATATCTTCAATAGTTGCCCCTGAAAATTTAAGAGTTCTATTTCCAGCTTTAACAGCTTCCGCAGTACTAATTTCTACAGTGTCTTTTGAAAAATCCACTGTAGCATCATTTAGACTTGACTTAGAAGGTAAATCAACATAATCATCTAAATTGGCAACACTAAAGTTGGTAGAAGTTTCATCTGGCTTTTGTATTTTATATAATTTAGCCGCCTCTAAGATCGCAATTGCATCCGCCTTAACCGCATCTTCCTTCGAATTTTGAATTATCCCACCAATCGAAGGAATCGCAATCGCCGCAATAATACCTAAAATAACTAGTACTGCTAATAATTCCACAAGCGTTAAACCACGTTCATCCTTTAAGCGCTTCAACTGTTTTCTCACTTTTATTTCCCCCTTATAATTAATTTTTAATTTATTAATAAGTTAACCGGATCAGTTAACATTATTATAGATTTCAAACATCGGAACCATTATGGACATAACGATGACGCCAACAATTCCTGCCAAAAACACAATCATTAATGGCTCAATCAAAGACTTGAGCTGATCTGTTGCAGTGTCCACCTCGGACTCATAAAAATCGGCAATACGGTCAAGCATTCGATCTAAAGCACCAGTCTGTTCCCCTATTGTAATCATTTGGGTAACCAATGGTGGGAACGCCCAATGTTTAAGCATTGGTTCTGACATGGATCTACCTTGCTCTAATGTGTTCCGCGACTCTCTTAGCACCCGTGCCAGCACTTCATTTTCAATGACCTTTTCCGTTAATGTAATGGCTTGTAGCACAGGGACAGAATTACTTAAAAGAGAGCTTAGGGTCCTCGTCATTCGAGCAAGCAACGATTTACGAAACAGCTTCCCGAATACCGGTAACCGAAGCATCATCAAATCAAGATAATACTTTGTTTCGCGTCGTTGGCGCAACAGGTAAAAAATAACAAAAAGAGCGAATATCATAATAACCACTACATACCAATAGCTTGTCATCCAATCACTTGCACCCATGACGAACCTCGTAATACCAGGTACTTCCCCACCGAATTGAGCAAACATATCGACAAAGGTTGGTACAACACTGAGTAACAAGAAGATGGTAACACCAATTGCAAGTACCGCAATTACCACTGGATAGGTCATTGCCGACTTTACCTTTTGCCTCGTTTTATTATGCTTTTCATAGTAATCAGCCATATCCTCAAGTGTTTCTTCCAAAGAGCCACTTACTTCCCCTGCGTAAACCATATTCGTAAACAAGGGCGAGAAAATTCTTGGATGTTTATTTAAGGAGCTGGATAAGGAGTTTCCTTCACGTAAATCGACTTCCACTTGAGCAAGTGTCTTTTTCAATGCCTTGCTTTCGGTTTGCTCCGTCAGTATTCGTGTTGCATCTACAATCGTGACACCAGCTTTAATCAATGTAGAAAACTGTCTTAAGAAAATCACAAAGTCCTCGAGCTTCACAGGCTGTCCAAAATAGATATCTTGATTCCATATTGTCTGTTTCTTTTGCTCCACTTCTAGAGCACGTAAGCCTCGCTCACGCAATATAGAACGAACGGCTTGCTTTGTATCCGCCTGTATGACACCCTTCTTTTTGTTTCCTTGGCGATCACGAGCAACATAACTAAATTGAGCCATAGTAACTATCTCCTATATAGCCTTGTACAGACGCACGATCTACTAGCTGTTGTTGCAATAAAGTACGAATATTCATTTCTAAAGTGTGCATGCCAGCTTCTTTTGATGTTTGCATAATATTCGGCAGCTGATGAATCTTTTGATTACGAATCAAACTGCTTACTGCACTGTTTTGTACCAGTATCTCCGTAGCTGCAACTCGTCCTTTGCCAGACTTCACCGGGAAAAGTCGTTGGGATATAACCCCTACTAAGACGGACGCCAACTGGTAACGAATTTGAGCTTGTTGCTCCGCTGGGAATACGTCTACAATACGTTCAATCGTTGCTGGGGCACTTACAGTATGTAGTGTTCCAAACACTAAATGTCCAGTTTCTGCTGCTGTAACTGCGGTTGAAATGGTTTCTAAATCCCTTAGCTCCCCAACTAAAATGACATCGGGATCTTGACGAAGTGATGCTCTAAGTCCTGTTGCAAACTGTTTCGTATCTCTCCCCACTTCACGTTGGTCGATCAACGATTTTTTGTGATGGTGAATGTATTCAATTGGGTCTTCCAAGGTAATAATGTGTTTACTCGATGTTTCATTTATATAATCGATCATTGCTGCTAATGTAGTCGACTTCCCACTTCCAGTCGGCCCAGTCACTAAAACTAATCCCTGTGGCTTGGAGGCTATTTTCGTTAAAATCGGTGGGAGCTGCAATTGTTCGATGGTAGGGATAGCTGTTGGGATAAGTCGTATCGCAATGGATATTCCCTCACGTTGCCGATATACATTTATTCGAAACCTTGAAATATCTCGTAGCTCATAGGAAAAATCCACCTCTCCCTCCTTCTCAAACGTTTCCTTTAAACGCTCCGACAGTAAAGAGGAAGCGATACTTTCTAATTCACCGTTAGAATAAGGCTCTAGTTCCAGCCTTTTCAATTTTCCATGAACACGAAAGACAGGTGGTAAACCAACAGTTAAATGAACATCAGACGCATAGTCCTGATAGGCAGCATGTAGTAGTTCGTCTATTTTTTCTCTCATCGTCTACCTCCTAATCTAACGCCACACGTAGTATTTCTTCTGTAGTCGTGATACCCTTTTCTACTTTTTTCAGTCCATCTTCAATCAAAAATGTCAAACCATTTTTAACCGCAATATCCCGAATCTCCATCATCGATTTATTGTTTAATAGAGCTTGCTTGATTTCATCGTCCATGACAAGCACTTCATGTAAAGCAGTTCTTCCTTTATAGCCTGTCATATCACAAGTAGAACACCCTTTCCCGTGATAAACCGTATCTACATTCATTCCATAATTTGAAAAGATCTCCTTTTCCCGTTCTGTTGCTTCTCTTTCTTCTTTACAATCGCGACAGATTTGGCGTACTAGTCGTTGTGAAACAACTCCATTTAGAGAAGAGGCAATTAAAAATATCTCCACGCCCATATCCTTTAAACGATTGATCGTTCCTAATGAATTATTCGTATGAAGCGTGCTAAATACTAAATGACCTGTGATGGATGCGCGAACTGCCATATCTGCTGTTTCACGGTCACGTATTTCTCCAACCATGATGATGTTTGGGTCTTGACGTAAAATAGATCTTAACCCAGCCGCAAATGTCAAACCAACATTAGGGTTCACTTGAATTTGATTGATTCCTTCCACCTGGTATTCTACCGGATCCTCAATCGTAATAATATTCACGTCTTCATTATTTAAACGGCTTAACGCGGAATACATGGTAGAGGATTTCCCTGACCCTGTTGGACCTGTTAGAAGTACGATTCCATGTGGCCGTTTAATTAATCTTTTAAATTTTTCTAGATTCTCTTCTTCAAAACCTAGACGGCTAATGTCGTTTTGTGCCATTGTTAAATCTAATAAACGAATCACAATCTTTTCACCAAATATCGTAGGCAATGTGCTAATCCGTAAATCCATTTGGCGATTTTCCATACTCAATTTAATTCGACCATCCTGTGGAACACGGTGCTCTGTGATATCGAGATTCGCCATAATTTTAACCCTCGTTATTAGGGAACCCTGGACATTCTTCGGTAAATTCCGTTCATTTCTCAACCGACCGTCCACACGGAATCGAACTAAAACCTTTGTTTCCATGCTATCGATATGAATATCACTTGCTTTTTGAATAACAGCTTGTCTTAAAATTTGATTCACTAGCGTTACTACAGGTGAATCATCATCTTCTATAGTTGGGTCATTTACGTTTTCTGGCTCATTATTATTTGTAAATTCAAAACCAAATTCATCTACATCGTAAAATCGGCTAATTGTACGAATGATTTCATCCTTTGCAGCTATCATGGGCTCAATTTGAAATCCAGTCGATAATCGCAAATCATTTATAACAAAGTAATCCATTGGGTCTGCCATCGCAACATAAAGTTTATTCCCCTCTTTACGTAAAGGTAAAACTAAATGTCGTTTCGCAAACTCTTTCGAAACAATTTTTAAAAGTGCTGAATCAATTGGATAATTAAATAAAGTTACCCGTGGAATACCTAATTGAAATTCCAATACTTCAATTAGTTGAAGTTCCGTTACATAACCCTTTTGTACTAGGAGATCCCCTAGCTTTTGATCAGGGCTTTTTTCTTCTAATGTTTGTGCTAGTTGCTCACTTGTGATAATCCCACTTTCAACTAGTAAATCCCCAAGGCGCATATTTTTTCCGATAGGCATTAAATTACCTCCAACTAGCTAAAATTACCTAAGACATTTAGAATGCATAAAAGTCTACCCATTCATTATTATGCATATTTCTACAATTAACAAGTATCGAAACAGTACATATTTCCTAGGAAATGTGAAATAATCATGAATTTTATTGCGAAATGTAACTTACTATGAAGGTTAATAGTCAATTAGAAGTAGAATAGTTCAAAAGGAATAGAAGTTTTTGCTTTAATTTGTCACAATTTTACTATAATTATCATCTGAAAACAATCTTTCTAAGTATATATTAGTACTTTTTTACCAGTAAATCATAATTATATATATTACAATGTTCATGATAAAATATGCTTAATGTTATTAAAAAGGAGTTATCCATGATTAAACCATTAAAATCTGACAAGGGATTAACATTAATAGAAATACTTGCAGCTATTGTGATTCTTTCTATTATTTTACTTTCATTTTTATCCTTTTTTCGTTTATCCGCAAAATCAAATCAAACATCCGAAAAAATCATTGATGCTTCTTATGTAGCACAGTCTCTTATGGAAAATATGCTAAGTTTAAGTGGGACGCCTCTTTCTAAAACGGAGTTAGATGATGCAGCCGTTACAACACTTAATAATACTGAAAACACAAACAGTAACATAATAAGTAATTCCCCACTTAAAATAGAAGGGGTCAGCAACGAATTTTACTTTGAACTCTCAATAAAGGAAGAGGAAGAAGTGGACAACCTTTTTAAACTATTAGTAAAGATCTATGACAATAAGGTAAATAAAGATTTGGAAGCACAAATGGAAACGAAATTTTGGTTGAAAGGTAATATAGAGGATGAAGAATGAAAAGGGATTAACCTTAGTTGAAGTTCTTGCCACATTTACAATATTATCTGTGTTTGTTCTGTTAATTAGTTCGATTCACTTATTCGGGGTTAAACAATATCACAATCAAGCAACAGAAGCTCAATTACAATCTAATGTAAGACTGGCAATGAAAAGCATAACAAAGGATTTACGAACTTATCCTAATCGTGTAACCATAGAGAATGAGCCCGAAAAACAATTTATCGTTAATGGCTCCACATATCGAATTGAAAATAACCAGTTGAAAAAAGATAACACTATTTTGGCTTCGCATATAAGTGCATTTACATATCACTATATCAATAATAAAGTTCAAATAGAAATTCAAAGTGTGCCTACTGAAAACGGAGAACAAGTGAGTCTTTCTACAACGATATATTTAAGGGGAGAGGGTGGTTGAACTGAGACGTTCTGTTAAGTTTACTAAGGTAATAAATAATGAACAAGGTATGGCTTTAGCTATCGTCTTAATGGTGTTAACCGTTTTTTCTGTCCTAGGTATTTCGTTGTTATCGACCACAATTAATAATGCCAACTTAAGCTCGATAGAAAGAGACACCCAATCGGCCTACTATATTGCAGAAGCTGGTGCGAATTATAAGCTAAACGAAATTCGCAACGCTGTATTGGACGCTTATCAATCCCCTACAGGTGTGGAGCTAGATGAACTATTAGAGCCAGTCGAATTAAATACATTCGAAGAAGTTTTCGGAGAGCAACCAATAGTGCAAGTAAGGGTAGAAACGATTAACGATATGGACAACCCCCAAGTGTATCGAGTAATCTCTGAGGGGGTTATTGGTGATCGTTCAAGAACAGTCGAGACATCCTTTATGTTAACGGCACAGGAAAGTGGTTCCTCAATTGAAATCCCTGATGTAGCCTTATTTACACAAGGTGCAATAAATTTAAAAGGTGGTTCTACAATTGATGGGGATGTAAGCACCAATTCCAATAATGTAAATACCAAAGGCGGAGCAGGCATTACTGGTGACATTACGAGAAATTTAAATAAAACATACGAAATCCCACCCTTTCCTGAGATTCCAAATTACAATACACCTGAAAACCTCCGATTAGAAAAAAATGCACACAATCAGTATTATGTGATTCTAAACGGTGATCTCCGCATAGACAATAAGATTTCAGATGGATATACACTCACTTTAGATGACAATGTATCTTTTAATAAGATTAAAGTGAAAAATAACACTCTAAATATAGATGTAGGGGATTTCGATAGAAGTATCGTAGTAAATACATTAGACGTACAAAAGGGACATATAAATATCCTGGGTACAGGAAAATTAACGATTTATGTACGAAATGAAATGAACATGGTATCAAGTAGCAGGATAAATAAGAATGGTAGTATCGAGCAATTAAACATCTACTTACAGGGAGAAAAAACCATAAGACTTAATAGCTCACAAGAAATTTACGGATCTTTAATTGCTGAAAAGGCTAATATTCACATTAATGGTGGAGCCGGATTCAAGGGACATATAATAACTGGTGGGTCGAGCATTAAAATGAATGGTGGCTCGTGGGGAAATCCAACCTTGTTCTATGCACCAAATGCAGATTTTGAACTAAGTGGAGGAGCAACTGTAAATGGCTCGATCGTCGCGAAATCCTTCGATGGTTCAGGCGGATCCATCGTAACATATAAGCCTATTACAAATTTACCTATTGAAGCACCAAACGATTCTCCTTCATTAGATGAAATTCTAACGATTGGGCCCATCAAAGAAATGAAGTAATTCTGTACGAAGCTAGAAGGAATATACATCCTTCTAGCTTATTTATTTGGGTTCAAACTGCATACCATCCATAAGAGTTTCAAATACTAACCTCAAAAACACTGGAGGTACCTCATGAAAGCCGTAACCTATCAAGGAAGATACAAAGTTGATGTTACCGAAGAGCCAACACCAAATATCGAAAAAAGCGATGACATTATTGTTCGCATTACATCTACCGCGATTTGCGGATCGGATTTACACTTGTATCAGGAAAACATGCCTATGCCTAAAGGCTACATAATCGGGCATGAGCCTATGGGCATTGTGGAAGAAGTTGGACCTGATGTTACAAAAGTAAAAAAAGGGGATCGAGTCGTTATACCTTTTACAGTTGCGTGTGGACACTGCCCTTATTGTCACGATGGTTTGGTGAGCCAATGTGATAACGCAAATCCTCACTATGATTCAGGCGGATACTTTGGCTATTCCGAAAAGTTTGGTAACTACCCTGGAGGGCAAGCAGAATATTTACGTGTTCCTTTTGGTAACTTTACTCCTTTCGTTGTACCAGAGGATTGTGAGCTAGAGGACGATTCCTTACTATTTCTTTCCGATGTACTCCCTACAGCCTATTGGAGTGTCGAGAACTCCGGGATGAAAGAAGGTGACACTGTAATTGTGCTCGGCTGCGGACCAGTAGGCTTAATGGCCCAACAGTTTGCATGGATGAAAGGAGCAGAGCGCGTAATTGCAGTTGATTATATCCCATACCGATTGGAACACGCTCGAAAAGTAAACAAAACCGAAGTATTCAACTTTGAAGAAGACCCAGATATGGGGGAAACCTTAAAAGAAATTACCAAAGGCGGAGCAGATGTCGTAATCGACTGCGTTGGAATGGATGGGAAAAAATCTCCACTGGAATTCATTGAACAGAAATTAAAGCTTCAAGGTGGCACACTTGGTCCAATTCAAATTGCCACCAAAGCTGTAAAAAAAGCTGGAACAGTGCAAATTACCGGAGTTTATGGCGGGCTTTATAACATGTTCCCACTTGGTGCATTTTTTTCACGTAACGTTTCCTTAAAGATGGGACAGGCTCATGCAAGAACCTACATGCAGGAGCTGTACGAAAAAATCATTAACGAAGAGTTTGATCCAAAATCCATCATCACCCACAAGCTCCCGTTAGACCAAGCAGCCCATGGATATAAAATCTTTAACAATAAAGAAGATGACTGTATAAAAGTTGTTTTGCAACCATGATCGGATAAAAGATGATAACTGATAAGTAATTGGGCAGCCGCTGCAGGAATACACTCCGTTTTTCCAGCCGGAGTGTATTCCTGTGGGGCTATGTAATCGTTTTTTTGCTTACCCTCCGGTTTTCGGGTTTATAGCTAACCTCTATGTGACCGGGTTTTGCTTTTTCACTCTGGTTCGGGGTCATAGAATCTCCTATGTGACCGGGTTTTCCTATTTCACTCTTTTTCGGGTCCATAGCCTACCCCTATGTTTCCAGTTTTTACCCATTTACTCTGGTTCGGGGTCATAAACTACTCCTATATGACTCCACTCTGATTCGGCTCTAAAAGCCCCCTCTCATTTCCACCAACAAAAAAAATCACATTCTCCCCCCAATCAAATAAAATATTACATACTCTCATCTACATGGATTTTTTGAAAATAACCATACTAATAAAGAGGAGGGAATGCATGCATGGCTCGTGATTTATTTCAAGGGTATGAAGTAAAAGAGATGGACGAGGAATTAACGGTAATATTAGACCTTAATACAATGAATGAGGAATTTTCCACAGAGCTTGGAACGATAAATGCAAAACCGAAAGTGAACTTACAGCAGGAGGCTGAGCAGTATATCCGCAGCATTTTTCCGAAGTTAAAAATAGCAAGAGTATTCATTATGGTGGATTCCTTACTAATTGCCTCCTTTCCTTTAGCGAGAACGTCATCGAGTCGGAAAAATAATAAATAAGGGACTTCCCTTTAAGGAGATGTACACATGAGGAAAATCGCACTTATCTTTTTATCCATTTTTCTTTTTATTATTTGGACAAGCCCTGTTTTAGCAGGGGAAGTTGAATATTATGGAATTGGGGCAGATATTAAAAAAATTGACCGAACTACCTTTCAAATTAAAACAAATGGAAAGCAGCCAAACGAAGGGTTTGGGATATCCTCCATTGATGTAACTGGTAACCAGAATATTAGTTTCCAATCAAATTTTAAAGGAAAAGGCGAAATTATCGTTAAGATTGCCCAGTTTGATGAATCGGGTAAGCTGTTAAAGGAATCCACGAGTAAGCCCATTATCTTATCATCAACTTGGGATAGGAAGCAAGCAGATACGAAGCTCGTTCCAAAGTCAAAGCATATTCAGATATTATTTTTAACAAGTGAAGCGGAGAATCAAATATTTTATTTAAAAAACATTCGAATCCAAACGAAAGACCAACCATCCTTATAAGTCAGTGATACCACTGACTTTTTTCTTGTCTTCTCATAGTACCCTTTAGTTGTTTTTACCATATACATATTAAGGTAAAAACGATTCGGGAGTGAGTAATTTGCCATATATATGGGGAGTTGATTCTTCAACAAATGTTACAACAGAGCTATATAATTGTGTTTTAAATAATTTCGGAAAGCCTGAATTTTGGGGACGTTACTTAACGACTGTACCAAACGCTTCTGAGGGTCTAACACAAGAAGAAATGGAATTGCTTCATAATAGCGGAACAAGGATACTGCCTATTTACAATAAGTTTACGGAATCCAGAGGTTACCGAGCAGGGCGAGTAATTGCTCAAAATGCAGCCTTTCACGCAAAACGTCTTGGCTTCCCTAAGGGGACTGTTCTTTATGCAAATGTGGAAAGATTCTTTTCTGTTGATGAGGCATGGATCCGCGGATATGTAGATGCGATGTTTACAACCGACTATAAACCTGGATTCTATCATGACCCTGTAGAAGGTAATTTTAGTAAGGCCTATTGTGATGCCGTTGCCAACAACGAAAAAGTGTCTCAGCAATCGGTATTATGGAGTGCAGAGCCAGAACCAGGTGTAACTAGGCGTCGTGAAGCCCCAACCTTTAATCCAAGAAAAGTGCCTTGCAATGCGAACGTATGGGGATGGCAATACGGTCGAGATGCAGAGTCATGCCCGATTGATACAAACCTAGTGGATGAACGTATGTTTAATATGATGTGGTAACGTATCGTGCGCATCTCCTTATGATTATGAGGCTGAGAAGTTTTTAAGTACAATAACAAACAAGCGCCATGACCTCGTCATGGCGCTCCCTACTACTTCCGCAATCTCCAAATCGTAAATCCAGTTCCTCCAACAATCCCAACATTAAGTACGACAATCCAAATCCAAGCCAGGCTCACAGATTTTTGTTCTGCTTCCCATTGATATTCTGCCTTGTTTCCGAACGAATCGGAAACCACTAACTCAAGGTCATTCCCGATATTCTCTACTAGAAAATATCCGTCCTCGTCGTACTTCACTTCTTCACCATTTATCATCAGTTTACTACCAATTTCCACATATCCACTGGCAAAGTCATCCTCCAATTTGCTATGTGTAGGTAATGGCTGAATCAACTCTAATTGTGGTGGAGTATGGTCTACTTTGTATTGCTTTGTAT
This sequence comes from Salirhabdus sp. Marseille-P4669, assembly GCF_900240405.1. Classification (GTDB taxonomy): domain Bacteria; phylum Bacillota; class Bacilli; order Bacillales; family Alkalibacillaceae; genus OEQK01. The sequence goes on along the minus strand of NZ_OEQK01000007.1, from coordinate 159,668 downwards.
AGGTTTGTGTATTGTTATGTTCATCGGTTGCACGAACCATAATATATGGGAACCCTTCTTCTAACCCAACCGACAATACTTCTTCTTCCTCTTCCACCGTGGTCGTTAATGCAGACTTTTCTTCTACAAGCACTTCCACTTGTGTACCTTTTGGAAAACGAACGGTAATATCTAATGACGTCGCATTCGTTTCTTCTTCCGTAATGGACCACTCCACCATATCTTCAGTGAAATCGGTTTGTTTAATATCAAATGGCTCTATTTCCAATAACGGCGTGAATTCATCATCATCTTCCAAAACAATCATATTCCCGGAATATGTACCATCCTCCAATTCCATTACCGACCAGTTCCAAACCTCATATTCGTCGGTTTCTTCGATTCGAATAAGGTCGTCCTCTTCGCCGGCTGCAATTCGAGTATTCTCTCCTGACTCATCCACTAGTTGAGCTTCCATATAGTCAAAATACAATCCATTTGGAACTTGTACATTCAAATAAAGTATGCCATTTTCTACAAACTGATCGACAATCTCGACCGTACCCATTTCATACCGATCGTTCGTATAGTCAATCACGACATTCGGATTCACACGCTGCGGCTCTACATTTGGATTATCTGCTTCGATAAACAACCGATAGGTCCCTGATGGAATCGTTTCCGGTAAAGTGACTTCCATTTCCCCATCATCTGCGTTCGCATCGTCGACAACAAACTCATGCCATCCGCCTTCTTGCTGGAGAATGAAGTTCAAATCATCATCATATTGAAAGTCCCCGCTTGCCTTCCACGACAATGTAACAGGCTCATCATTTCGAACTGTGATCGTTTCCTCACTAGGTGACGTCCAGTTTACAACTGGTTGATCTACCGCTTCCTCTGTATCCACTGAAAAATTATCTTCGCTTGCTCCTACTATTTCAAATGTATAGGTACCAGCAGGAGCACTTTTTAAAGCCCAGATACGTTTATTCGTCATCGAAAAATACATATACTGATCAAGGTCAAATTCTTCAAAATTCACTTTTGTTCCATTTGGCAATGTCATATTTACGTCAAAATTGTTCTGTTCTCCCTCAATTACAAACTGAAAATTCTCCTGTTTTTCATCTAGCTCATACGTTTTTGTATAGGTTTCAGCTTGAATAGAAAGCGGGGAGAATGTTGCTATTAATACTAGTATAATAAGCAATGGTATCCATCTGTTTTTCACGTTAATCCCCACTTTCCTTAATTAAAGATATTCAAATCATCTTTATCAAATTCAAACTTCGTCCAACCTACTTGGCCACTTATTTTTACATCGGATCGCCCAAGGTCTGATGGAACAATTTCAAAGTTGGCTTTTGCCATCACTTTCAGATCGAATGGTAAATTTTTCTCGATCCCTGATTCATGATAGATAACAAGGTCGTTCCAGTAAGCTGGATCGTTAAATACGATTGTCGTTTTAAACGTTTTGTCATTTTGTTTTAATTCCGACTCAATGAGATTTTTGGTATATCTACTATTTGCTTCTACTACGTTAAATCCGATTACTTGACCTGTTGCCTTTCCGGTCCCTTCCCAATCACTGGTAAAGGCGTTTTTTAGCAGTCCAGAAATGTCTAGACCAAGTAATTGCGTATTTTCATCAAGTTCAAATAGTTTAATATTCATAATCTCAAAGTTGTTGATTTCCTGAATGGCCATTTGAATTACTGGGTCTGCAACGGTTCCGACGCCGACGTCAAATCCGCCCTCTCGATAAGAAGTAGCGTCAACTAATAATCCCGCTTTATTTAACGTAAGGCCAGTAGCTCCAATTGGTACATTTCCCTCTAACGTTAATCCAAATCGTGTTTTAAACGGATACTCTACACCGATGGAAAGATCTGCTGCTTCAAATACCCCTTTTAGTTTTCGGTTCGCAATTTCGAATCCTCCTACATTAGCATCAAACACAAATCGTTTCCGTATATCATCATACTGGAATCCACCGCCAACATCGGAGAAGCCAATTAGCCCAGCATCAAAACCTGAATAATTTATTTTCCCTGTAATATTCGCCTGGTCTGGTGAAATTTCAGCTGTGGCTTCCATGCTATAATCCAGTAGCTGTGATATTTTTTCAATCAGTCGTAAATTCGTCAAGGTTGTTTTACCAATTAACGACTTCGCATCAGAGCCATTAAATTTCGTTTCTGCGGTAAAGCTTCCTGGTGCCTTTTCTAGCTTCGCCTGATAACCCATATTCGTTAAGGCGATGTCAAAGCCCAATTTATTAAATGTGATGCCACTAAAGGATCCATTCGATAGATCGAAAAATTCCCCATAATCCTTTTTCTTCATGGTAATTTGTTCATTTATAAATTCATTTCGACCACCTAGCGTACTCTTGAAGAAACTAAGCTTTGAATCCTGCACATCAAATGCCAAGCCATTAAATGTCAGCTCTTCATCATTCTTTAACGTCATCTTCGCACCGCTCGGATATAAGAATTTATCAACACTTGGATTTCCGATACATTCAATTGTTGTCCCTTGAGCTTGACAGAAGTCCGCATAAAGGGTTGCCCAGCCAAAATCGTAATTATCCTGCATGCCAGGTTTTGATACAACGAATTCCGTTTGTGCTTCTTCCCCTTTATTGTTTACTGCTACGATTAAGTGTAATCCATAAGAAATGCTATCTGGTATCGTTATTTCGATTTCCTCATCACTTAAAATCTTGTAATCTTCTATTTCTTCTCCATTGATGGATAGAAGCTCCACATCCTTTAATCCTTTACCTGAAAGGATGGCTACTGTATCCCCTTTAGATTGATAGATGGTGCTTGGAATCATTTGATAAATGTCAAAATGAACATTTTCCTCGTCTTCTTCATCATCTCCAGGTCCAGCAGCTGGTGCAGCTAGCTCATACTCTTTCTTATCTGAAACTTGATCATATTGCGCTTTTACGATATGAGTTCCGTATTCCACTGGATCTAATTGATATGTTACACGATAGACATTGTCTAGCATCTCTGAAACCGAATCAAAGCCAGAGAATATTGTTGCTTCATTTGGTGTAGCAATGTACGCACCACCTGTTTCGACAGCAACCTCAGACAATGTTTCATAACCAGCACCGAATCCTACTGCAAAAATAGATATCCCATATTGGTTTGCTAAATCTATTACTTTAGCACGAGACTCTACTTGAGAAAATACATCATCTTCTCCATCTGAGAAAATAAAGAGCACTTTATGTCCATCCTCATTTTTTAAGCGCTCAAGCTCATAAATAAGGGAATCGGTTATATTCGTATTTCCTCCAGCACTTAGCCCCATAACACTACTTACTAATGCTCCTTTATCCTTCGTAAAGGATTGTACAAGGGTTGGAGCCGAATTAAAGGAAACGAGCTCTGCTTGTTCATAATCTTTGATTTGTTGGAGGAAGGATGCGCCAGCACTTTTTGCCATTTCAATCCGACTACCATCCATACTTCCACTAACATCAAGCACTAACCCGATTGAACGGAGACTATTCCCATCATCTAAATCACTTAATCGCTCAAAGGTAAAGTCCTCTATCGGTTTTCCATTATCGGTAATCGAGAGCTTTCCTTTCGATAAGTCTTCCATGTTTTCAGCGCCTAAATATAACGTAATTTCCCCATCGTCATTTGGCTCTATGTTCATAATGGAAATACGCTCGTTTGTTGGCTCTTTTATCGTCTCCGTTAGAAAATATTCATAACTCTCCTCCGAAACGGTACGCTCATCCCCATAAATCGTTGGCGTATGGAAGCTTGCATAAAGGTCTTCCTTCATTTGATACATTTCCTCCATATAGGGCCTACGCTCTGTAAAGGACGAAGTATTCGTTAAATCCTTCGACTTTTCATCGTTGTATTGTATCGTATTGATGACCATTTGCTCGAAAACCCCGAGCTCATCCTTATGATTTAACATTTCTTGAATATACGCTTTTGCTGTTTCGTTATCTCCTTTATTAAAATAATAGCGAGACATTCGAACATCAATCGTTGGATTTTCATCCGATTGTCCTTCTATCGAATCTACAAGCGCAAAAGCCAATTCATTCGAAAGCTGTTTGGAGTAATCAAATGCAAATTCTTCGTTATTTGAATCGTCTTTCTCGTCCTTCAAAACATCCTCTACTTGCATCTTTTCATACGTTTCAATTGCACTTTGAACCGCACCGAGCTTCGCAAAGTTATATTGCGGAAGTGTTTGTGCAGCCTCCGATGGGACATATTCTCCATTTAAATAAATTTCACTTAACATTGTGATAGCTTCATGGTCACTCGGGTAATCCTGAATCACGTCGATTAAGTATTTTTCTGCGGCACTATTATTTTGGAAAAACATGCTTGATTTTGCGATTTCCTTTTTGATTACAGGATTACGGATTGTCACATCCTCCGTATTTAATACAGTGTCAAGCTTTTCCCGTGCTTCACTAGTATCTCCATTTATACTCGTTAAAAAGATTAATCGCTCCCGATCGATTGTCGCTAAAAAGCTTAGCTCTGTCTCGTCAAATTTCGAATTCTTTTCAACGGACTCTTTTATTTCAGCTAAAATATCATGAATTGGTTCAAGCGCACTTTCTTCTATCTCTCCTGTTTGTTCATTGACTTCTTCAGGTAGTGCCTCTGCGATGCTTAAGGCATCCTCTACCATATTCACAGTTAAATATTCTGAGGCCTCAACAGATCGTTTCACTTCTTCTAATAGCTTTACTGCACGATTTATATCGTTATTTTTTAGTAGTGTTAAAGAAAACAAGAATTTATTTTCAATAGTTGGGGTTTCTTCCCATTTATGCTTTATGCTTAACTGACTTAGTCCTGCATCCTCCGTTAATACCCAATCTGCATTTTTGTATAAGTCAACAGCAGGATCATAAGGTACCTTTGCTTCATGGTTATCCGTTAAGACCTGAAAGCTAGCAAGCCCCATAATGCCAATCATGACCACACCTAAGGGGAAAAACTTCATTATTTTCCAATCCGGACGATACTTTTTTAAGGCGATGAAAAGAGAGAGAATGGCGATAAAAAATACGATGCATGTTGCTATAACGCCAATATATAACAGTTGATTCATGTCTCTTCACCTACTCTCTTTTTCGATATTACATTTGGAAGGTAAACGTATGCGACATATACCAATCCAATGACAATTGCAGCACATAGGAATACTTGGAATGCATTAAATCCAGCAATTCCCTCTGTGCTACGATTTTTGAAAGAAATTGTTAACCAGTTGGCGAGTAATGTAACAACTGCTGCTACTCCGACTCCATGATAAACCTTAGTCATAACTGGTACATTTTGTGGCAATTTTGTAGCCGCATAAATAAACGCAATCAATAATGCAAATGGATGCCAAACAAAACGAGCCGAATTCACACCGTCCGTCCATGAGGCAGCATTTTCCATTCCGATTGCATTGCTACCAGTCAGGATATTAATGGAAAATGGATTGGATACTTGTATCAGCTCTCCTAATAGTGGTGTTGTAATCTGCCATGTGCCACCTATTGCATAAAGCTGTTCAGCTAAAACAATGTTAGGCAATAATAAGTAAAATAATGGGTCATTACGATAAATAAACCACATGGTTCCAGGACTCGAGATAGGCTGTGCCATTAATGTGGCAGGATTTGTAAACAACCACGTTACAATCATTAGAATACAAATAAAAGCCTCTAAAAAAAGCAAGGTAATGAAAAAGGTTTTCAAAGGCTGTAGCACAGTGAACCATTTACCTTTCTCGCTATCTTTCAGCTTCCATGGACCAAACCCTATCAATCCAGCCATACAAACAATTAGAAATGCCTTTACGAGTACACCAAATCCAGAGAAGGAGACTTCCAATGCATGCTCATTGCTAACATAGGTTGGTTTCATAATTTGTAAAACAAGTATAAGTACGAAACTATAAATGAGTGCAGAAATACCAACAATTGCAAGCTTTTGCATTGGAGTTGCCTTTATAAATCGTTTCAAAAAGTAAAAAGCAACTGCAAGTAATGTAATTGTTGCGATAATGGCTAGAATTACAGGGAACTGAAAAGTAAACTCTGTTAGAGGATCCCTACCGCCGTCCTCCCAAACGGTTCCCTTCATTGTGCCTCCATGCATCGCAAGCAAAACATCAAACATAGTCAGCTTCATCGTAGATAAAAGAGATATTGCTACTTGCTCCCCTAATTGAAGGGTGGATGTAAAAAACAAAAATATGTAATCCTTAATTACGCGCGATCCATTCAGAAGTGGAGCTAAAATAGCCGACAACAGAACAAAAACAACTAAGGATCCAACTGGAATCCCGACTCCCTTTGCCAATGTCACATTATCCAAATTCCATGTGAATTGGATGGGTGGTTTATTCTTTTCTTTTTTCTTTTGTTTATTTACGAGATTCGTAGTTTTTTGCTCTATTCTTTCATTGTTCTCCTGTGTGTTTTCTCTATCTTTTGACTGTGCTTGCTGAACCGTTTGTAAATTTTCCCCACATGTATTACAAAATTTATTACTGTGTTGCTCGGTATGACAGCTGGGACATATCAAGTCTTGTACCTCCTAACTTTTGGTTACTATTGCTACTACATATATTACTATATTATTACAAAAAACATTATAAAATCTCGAAAAAGGACGATGAAATAGATATTTGGAAATAGGTCCTTTTCTTCAGGAAAAACCTGGATACATCGTATATCCAACGAAAGACTCATTATTATGAAATTGGAACCATACGAAAATAACCATCCCCTAAATTTCCAAGGGGATGGTTATTTTTTACACCACTTACGATATAATGATTATAACTTAGTAGTACGAATTAAGGAGAGAAGTATATGAAATTAGAATTTGGAAATGTAACCATAAATTTGCTGGCTCTTTTTATCTTCATTCTCATTTTAATTGGCTTTTCTTTCATTCGAAAATGGGGAAAAGAATTGAACAATCGCTATGCTACACTCTTCTTCTATTTTCTTATCAGTACGTTTGTTGCACCACTGTATTCTTACTACTCAGACGAGCGTTCCTTTGAGCTATGGTTTCCAATTGGATTTACACTCATCCTGCTTTATATAGTGGCAAACAAAGATTTTCATGCTTCCAAAATAAAGGCTAGTTTATTAGGTTTTGCTATTGCCATATTTAGACTGATACAGGAATATACTGATTTCCTTGCATAAATTGAATCTCCTTTAAAAACCGTATTCTGCATCCTTTGCTTCACGGATTTTTTCATAGGTTTCCGTTAACATCACCGTATCTTCAATTAAGCGATCGATGCGAAATAACACATCGTCATTCACAATTTCTTTCCGATGAAAGTCTTTTTCCTCAATAAACACATAGGTTTGGACAATTTGTGCTTTCATATAGGCTAAAATGGGCTTCAACTGCTGCTCCGCGATTAAATAATGCTTGGAAGATCCCGCCGTAACAATCATGCTTACAATTTTATCTTGAAAAGCATTAACAGGTAGCAAGTCAAACACATTTTTCAATGTAGCTGGAATGGACGCTTGGAAGATAGGAGTCCCGAATATAATTGCATCTGCTTCCATTATTTTTTCTGTTATATATTTTGTATCCCCTTCATACTCCATATAGTTCCGTCCATCACTAAACTGAATTTGATAATCTGCTAAATCCAGTAATGTAACTTCTGCATCAGGGTATTTTTCCTGAATTTTAGTAGAAGTATAATTCATTGCCGTTCTTGTTTTGGAACCAACGATAGAGCCGGAGAGTAGTACGATATTCATCTAGTGCGCCTCCTACTTTTGTGCAGTATGTTTTTTAATAGCTGGTAGTATTTCTGTACCAATATAATCTATATTTCGTTTAAGCTTGTCAAAGGAAACCCCACCAAAATCCATTTGAGCAATATAACGTTGATGGCCAAAAAGCTCATGCTGATATAGGATTTTTTCGATAATCTGTTGTGGACTTCCAATATTCATAATATCACGTGGGTCTGCACCTTGTGCAAAAAGCTGCTTCGCAAATCCTCTTCCATTTGTTAGCTTCATTCCTTCATTAATAAAAGGATATGTCTCTCGTTGTGCTTGCTGTGTGGTTTCCGCAGCATAGAAAAATCCTGCTGTTGCGATTGGCAAATCTTCTGGATTATGACCATTTTGACTTGCAGCTGCTCGATAAGCATCGATGGAGCGTTTGAATACGGTTGCGGGACCACCGAGATGAGCTAGAAACATTGGAACGCCAGCAAGACCTGCTTTTATAGCACTCGTAGGCGTTCCTCCAACCGCACGCCAAATTGGCAAGAAGCCATCCTTCGGGCGTGGTAATACCTTGGCATTTCGTAATGGCGCTCGGTATTGACCGCTCCAATTGACAACCTCCTCTTCGTTAATTTTTCGAAGAAGCTCAAATTTTTCCTCAAACAACTCTTCATAATCATGTAGATCATAGCCTAACAATTCAAAAAGACCTACTCTTGACGCACGGCCTGCAATAATTTCTGCACGGCCATCGGAAATTAAGTCAATTGTCGCAAAATCCTCAAATACACGAACAGGATCTGACGTGCTTATAATCGTCGACGAGCTCGCTACTTTTATCTTTTCCGTCGCCTGTGCAACCGCAGATAAAACAACGGAATGTGCCTGAGTCGTAAAGTATTCCTGATGACTTTCCCCCACACTAAAAAAGTCAATGCCAGCCTGCTCAGCAAGCTTAGCCAATTCAATAATCTCCTTTAAACGTTGTTGTGCAGGAATTCGCTCCTTTGTATGTGGATCTGGAATGTGATCCCCTAATGTATATAAACCAAATTCTAATCCTTTATTTGGATTGATCCGATATTTTTCCATTGTACTTTTCATTCTGTTATCCCTTCCTTTGTCTAAAAGAAATGTATCCTTTTATGTGTACAAGAATCAACTTTCCTGTTTATAATGATATTATGTAACATATAGGACAAAAGTAGAAGTACGCACTTCGAAGTGACATAGTATCCCAAAAGATACTAAAGGAGAGTATGGAGATGAACATTGAACCAGATTTATGTAAAGTAGAGGATGCATTAGGCATACTCGTAGGGAAATGGAAGCCGATTATTCTTTTACACCTGTTAAAAGAAGGTACCCAACGCTTCAGTGAATTGAGACGAAGCATGCCTGGCATTACACAAAAAATGTTAACGAAACAATTACGAGAATTAGAGGAAGAAGATATTGTTGAGCGGACCGTTTATCCTCAAGTCCCCCCAAAAGTAGAATACTCCATTACGGAATACGGCAAAACGTTAGAGCCAATCTTAAGAAGCATGCATGAATGGGGCACGAAACATACCTTGCATAAAATGCAGAAAAAGCAAAGTAGTTAACTGTTCCACCTAAAGATGGAAGCCAAATTTCGTACGTGGATAATAAAAAGGACGTCCTTCCTATCGTTTGAAGGACGTCCTCTATTTATTTTCGCTTGCTTGTCAATTCCTCACTCACCATGTCATACATATGTTGTACACCATCCTCCGTTGCTTCGAAAGAATAGGCTCGCTCTACATGGATACCGATGTTCTCAGCTTCCTTTGCGACGTCGATGTTGGCTCCTAGAAAGATAAATTCCCAGCCTTGCTTTTCCTGCTGCTTCGTTATCATTTCTTGTACTTTTGGATACGTGAATTCCCGACTAGCATTCTCCATCCCATCTGTCGTAATAACAAAAAGAACATGTTCAGGACTTTCATTACTAGTGGAATGCCGATACTGTACATCTACAATCGTTTTGCCAATAGCATCCAATAATGCCGTAGTTCCTCTTACATAATAGTCCCGGTCTGTTAATCGAACCTCTCTTGCATTAGCCCCATTCCATAACACTTCATATTCGTTGTCAAAAAGCACGGTTGTTACTTTTATTTCTCCAGGAATGTCACACTGCCTATCCAATAACGCATTAAATCCACCTATTGTATCCTGCTCTAATCCTGCCATGGAGCCGCTTCGATCTAGTAAAAATATAATTTCCGTTACACCTTGTTTCATATCCATCATCCTCCTAAAAACTCTTGATGGTATAATAGTAACGAAATAAATCGTTATTTAGGTCGCTTCTAAGGCGACATCTCGAGGAGGAGTTAAGTTGCTTGACCCAAACCTGCTGAAGGAACTAAAAGATTTTGTTGAACGTAACCTGGAAGTGGTGCCTTTAGAAAGCCCAAGCGTACATACTAGTTATCATCTAGTAGAAAATCAAACCGAATTAGTAGATTTCATTGAGAAACATCGTAATCCAAGCTTTCAGCAAACGCTATTCCACTACATCGATGTATCAGGAGCAACGGATCCAGAAATCTATAAAAAAGCCGGGATCGACCGTCGCCTTTTCTCAAAGCTACGTTCAAACCCCGACTACCATCCAAGCAAATCTACCGTTATCGCTCTCGCCCTTGCATTAGAACTAAATAAAGAGGATACAACGGAGCTGTTGCATACTGCTGGATATACGTTATCCCAAAGTGACTTGTTTGATTTAATTATCGAGTTTTGCATTGAAAAGAAGATGTATAACATCCATGAAGTGAATCTGGCGTTGGATCAATTTCAATTAAAACCATTGCTATAATACTCTTCGGGCTCTATAAACAATGCATCATCTTTTCTGCTTCATCCCATTTCACCGAATATCCGGAGCCTTTCGCACAAAAAATGGAGGAAGACGTGTATTCAGGGTCCGCTTCTTTGTTATAAGCAATCCTTTCCATCACTTCTTGCTCATTATGGCAACGATCATAGCCAGCAAAGGTTAAATGAATACGCCCTTTTCCACGGGTAAAAGATGCCAATGCTGTACTGTAATCCATAAACGTTGCTACGGGAGCCTTCCCTACTATAATCACCCGCTCCCCTTCCGTCACTGGAGGCTCACACTGTCCGTATGCATGCTGAATATCCGTTAATAGGCGTCCCATTTGATTAACATCTACTGTAATTTTAAAGTGATAGTAGGGCTCCAGCAGTATGTTTTTTGCTTTCTAGGCATTTTTATGATCCACTCGACCTCGTTTTTGAATGCTTTTTGTATGAAAGAGTAGCTGCTCCGAAAAAGTAGTTTTCCCCGCGTCCACATGTGCTAATATTCCAATTGTCTTTTCCATTTTTCCGTTATACTCCTAGTTCATATTTTCTGATTTTATTATAACAGGTAGTCTGTAAATACTTGAAGAAATCAGAAAATCCAAACCAAGAAAATACCTATTGGGTCCCTTTGCTTGGTTTAGATGTCTAAACGCTTTACACCAGTATCTCCCTAATCTAAATCACTGGATAATAATGATCATATTTAGGATCTTTGTAATACGGTGGTCTTGGTCCTATTTTCGGAACCTTCAGCTTCTTCTTATTATCGTTATATCTCATTTTTTCTGTATCTTTCGTAACGTTAATAAGTAGCCTCTCTACCTCTGGATTATAATAATATTTCAATGTTATCCCTCCTATACTCCTATCCTATTCGCTTTCGTTACTTATGGGATACATTCTTCACATGCACGGTTAGTGCCTATTTTTCATAAAGTAACCACAACACGAACAATGGATTAGGAGGATGACCAATTATGTCGGATGAACAGAAAAATGAGATGCAATATCCGCTATATCCAAACTACGGTAAAATCACCCAATATGAGGATGTAGCCCTTACTGTACCTGAACAACGGCAATATCGTCAGCCTGGCGTAGAAAAGCTAATGGTGCCAAAACCAATTATTGAAAATCCAAATTATACAGGTACAGATAAATTAAAAGGAAAAGTTGCCCTGATTACTGGTGGTGATAGTGGAATGGGGGCAGCAGCTGCGATTGCTTTTGCAAAAGAGGGTGCAAATATAGCTATTGCCTATTTAGATGAGCATGAGGATGCAGAAAGAACGAAAAAACGCATCGAAGAACTAGGACAACAATGCTTGCTTTTACCAGGTGATCTACGTGAAAAAGCGCACTGTGTTCATATTGTAGAAAAGACAATAGACGCCTTTAAGCAGCTTGATGTGTTGTGCAATCATGTTGGCATTCAATTTCAACAGCTAAGCTTAACCGATATCACCGACGAACAATTTGATGACACCTTTAAGGTTAATATATACTCTCACTTTTACACTACAAGGGCAGCATTGAAGCACTTAAAAGCAGGAAGCTCCATTATTAATACGGCTTCTGTGGTTGCCTTTGATGGAAACGACCAATTAATCGATTATACTGCTACAAAAGCAGCAAACGTAGGCTTCACCCGGGCATTGGCCAGAAACTTAGTAACGAAAGGAATTCGTGTCAATGCGATAGCACCTGGACGTATTTGGACACCGCTCATTCCAGCTAGCTTTTCTGCTGATCAAGTACCTCTTGCTGGAAATCCAATGGACCGCCAAGGACAGCCGTTTGAGGTCGCACCAACCTTTGTCTATCTTGCATCCGATGATTCTAGATTTGTAACAGGTCAAACGTTGCATGTAAATGGCGGACAAATTTTTGGTTGACAATCTTTCACAAAAAAATATTTACTTTTATTTCCTTAATAGTAAAATAGTCTTATATAATTGAAATTTTTTACTATTTTAACGTTTTATCTATAGCAGAGGTGGAATTAGTGGAGGTATATGTAGGAAGACAACCAATTTTAAACACAAAACAAGATGTCTTTGGCTATGAATTATTATATCGGAACAGTATGCAAAATAAGTTTGCGAATATTGATGGTGATCAAGCTACCTCTAGTGTTATTACGAGCTTTATGGAAATTGGGATTAAAGAATTATCAGAGGGAAAACCTTGCTTTATTAACTTCACAGAAAATCTATTAGAGTATTTAACACCTACTGTCTTCCCACCACATATGATTGTTGTGGAAATACTAGAGACGGTTAATCCTACAGACCACATCATAAATAGTTGCAAAGAGCTAAAGAAAATGGGGTACAAGATTGCTTTGGATGACTTTGAATGGAGAGGGGATCAGCACAATTTTATTAAGCTATTAGAGCTAGCAGATATCATTAAAATAGATACTCGTTTAACACCACGCCCCAAACAAATTGTATTCATGCAGTTATTAAAAAAATATAACGTTCAATTTTTAGCTGAGAAAGTCGAAACAATGGAAGAATATGAACAATGCTTACAGGATGGATATACCTATTTTCAAGGATACTTTTTCAGTAAGCCTACCATCTTATCGACGAAGGATGTACCTGCCCAGCACCAAAATTTTCTCGTTATGATGAATGAATTATCGAAAGAGGAACCAGATGTTCTAATGCTTGCAAGATTTATAGAAGCTGATATTTCCCTTTCTTATAAGCTATTGAAGTTAATCAACTCCCCTATTATAGGGATTAGCTATCAAATTAAATCCATACAGCAAGCAATTGTGTACTTAGGATTTAAAGAATTAAAAAAATGGATATTCCTTCTTTCTTTGCGAGAAAAATCAAAGAAAAAGGAAAAATATATAGACGAAGTAATAAAAATGAGTTTCATACGCGCAAAGGCAAGTGAACTCATTGCGCTAGAGAAAGGATTTCGCCATGAGGCATCCAGTTATTTTTTAGTAGGGTTACTTTCCTTAATGGATACATTAATGCAGCAACCATTGGAAAAGCTACTTAAGCAATTACCTTTAGATCCCGAAATAAAACACACACTAATGGGACAGCAAACAAAATACGTTCCAATCTATCAACTTGTTCTTTCACTAGAAAAATCAAATTGGGACACAATCGAAAAATTGGCTTATGAACTTCGAATATCAAGAGAGTGCGTTTATCAAATACATGTAGAAGCAGTGAAATGGACGAAAGAAATTATGGAGGGAACTATATAAGCTGAAGATGGGTGAGGGTCGTTCATAATCAATTGGCAAATTGAGGTTGTTGAATGAAAGAGGGTATATTTATACCCTCTCTTCTAATGATCACGATGAACAAAGTAATCTAGTAAATGCTTTAAAAAGTTTGTTTTGTGTGGCACTTCTTGTAAGGCTTCTAGTGCATTACAGTAATGATCCCACATGGCCATTCTAGCACCATCCAGCCCTAGAATGGATACAAAGGTAGAGTTATTATTTGTCACATCAATACCAACTTGCTTTCCTAACAAATCCGAATCTCCTTCAATATCTAGTAAATCATCCTTGATTTGAAACGCAATTCCCGCATGGTAGGCGTATTGTTTTAAACCTTGCATTTCCTTTTCTTCTACATGCGCTAGTATTGCTGGCATAAGAAGAGATGCTTCAAAGCCAAGGCCCGTTTTGTAAAAACTCATTGTATTTAGCTGTTCTAACGTCAACGTCTTCCCTTTTGAAGCTAAGTCCATCGCTTGCCCCTTACACATTTCCATCGTTTTTTCTGAAGAATACTGTATTAAACGAAGAACCGTCTCAGGATGAGCTGCCTGTAATGATGCTTGTTCCTGTACCGCCTTTTGAGTTAAATAAAGTCCTGTCAATTCAGCTACTGCAGTATTATACACTTTGTGTAAAGCTAGATTTCCCCTGCGCGTATCTGCGTTATCCTGCGCTGGTAAATCATCGAAAATAAGTGAAGCTGTGTGCATATACTCTAATGATTTTAAAAGTGGCGTTAAAGCATTACGATTTAGCCCATATTCATGAACACCTATAAACCAGGAGACAATTGGTCTGAGCCGTTTTCCATCAGTCGCTAAACTATAGTTTGCCGCCTCTGTAATCTGCTCTTTTAAATTTTTATTTTCCTGTACACTTTCTAACGTTAAATCGGAATTAACTTGTTTTCGAATCGTTTCAATCGTTTGTTGAAATTCCTCACGTTCCTTACGTTCTTTCTTAAAATTCGATAGCATATGGTCTCGTAGTAATTTATCAAAAAAGTCTACGTCGCTTGCCTTTTGGACGAGACGTTGAATTAATTTATTAAATTTTGGCATATCGGCAGCAAAAATTCCAATTATTTCATTGTATCTTTTAGTACCTAGCCGTTTCTTATTTCGCTTTAACCCATTTATCGCTCGATCTAAAATTACTTCAATAGACATTGGATCGTTTTGATACACGTGATGAATCAAATTTGAAATAACCGTCCAATATAGCTCAAATGGATTAATCAAATCATTACGCTGCTTATAGTATGTTAAATAATACGTATAGGGAGTTACAGCCCCCTCCTCCAAATCCTCAAACATATCCGCAAAGTCATCTGCTAGCTGATTATAGATTCCATAATAAAAGGTACGATCATCGATATGTTCATCCTCTGGTGTATTTAATAGCGTACGAACAATTAAACGGGAGGAAGAAGACTTTAGAATCACAGGGATATATAATTCTTCATTTGTGTACTGTTCATTTGCCAAATCCTTATTCCGATCGATTTCTTGAGAATTAAAAAAGATATACGACTCCTCTAAAAACTTATTTCTAGAAACTTCTGTTTGATGACTAAGGATTCGTTCAAATGCTTCTCGTAATTCAGAATGCACAAAGTATACAAATGCTTTATTTTCACCATTCCAATAATCTAAATTAGGTACTGTACCAGTGAGAAGGGTTTTACGTATCATTTGGGAATAATTTTTTTCCTCTTCAGCAGACAATATATTTGCATCAAGAAGGTCATCAATGAAGGGGTAGGTTAGACCATATGCATATCCTAATTGAATTGCTCGTTGGAGATTCCTTTCTCGTATTTCACTTGGTGTACTTTCATCCATTTCCTCTAACTCATGCATTAGCGTACCTGCAACGATTTTAATAATTTTTCGTTTCGCGTGTTCCGCATCCATGCCCTCTGGAATCTGACTCGTAACTGCCTTTAGTTTGTTTATTAGCCAAATAAAAGTGTCCTCAATGTTTTCCTTTTGTGCCATTCGATATAAGCCCGGCAGACGAAAAGGCTCCATATGTTCTTTATTTGAACGTAGCAATTGCTTTTTTAATTTTTTCACTACGGATTGTATACTGTTTTGAGTAGTACTATCATGCAATGCCTTCCCTAAGTCACGCATATAAAGATAGGATATGCTGCGTGTTAAATATCCATCTAGTTTACCCGTATAATTTAGCCACTGTATATAACTGTGATAACCTCGAATCTCATTCGCTTCTTTTCCCTTATGAAATAAAGATAAAAAAGGATGCCGAATATGGTTTTGTTTCCAATGATTTATATCTTTTGTGAGATTCGTTATATACGATTTTTGTTGAACCTGATTATACAAGGAACGAAAATAATTCGATGCCTTTCGCTCTGCCTTATCATAGATGTGCTTGGCATTTATCATATATTCCTCATTCATCTCCATCATACCTCTGCTTATGAACTTATTTATCGTAGTGACTTTATTTTAGCACGTTCTTCTGCTTTTTTCTTTTATCCTATCCCAATATATTCAAAATATCGAAATAGCAGACGCTTATTAAAAGAAAATAGGCAATATCCCAATGGAATATTGCCTATAGCACATTCTTTTTTCACCTTACATCATCAAGGGATTTCACTTCTGTGTGCGCAATTGGTTTCCACTCCACATTTTTAAATAATGCTACGACTGCAATGGGTATATACGTAAACATAAAAAAGGGAAATGTGAAGGTAAACCAGATTTTTTTCCAACTAGAACAATGGATCCTCTTCCATTCTGTCAAAGTTGTGATGAAACCAATCATGAATAGTTATCCATAATAACCAATAAGGGATTTTAACATCACGATATTCATTGCTTGGACAAATCCCTTCTCATCAATGACTTCAAAAACGGCGTTAACGTAAAAAACACCATTTACGAAAAGACTAAAAAGGGAAATGAGCAGGGCAGGCATAATCGTCATGGTCATGTCATAACAAGAAAAGCGATTACTCTTGCCAAAAAAGATGCTTTTAATTAAGTCTCTTCCATACTTTCCAAGCACTTGATAAAAGCCTTTTGCCCAACGTAATCTCTGATTCCAGGATTGTGGAAGGGTAGCCGGTTGTTCGTCGTAAAAAATAGCATGCTTGCAATAACCAATGGTTTCTCCCTTTAATATTTGATGAACTGAAAATTCAATGTCCTCAGTTAAAAGGTGATGAATCCACCCACCATTTTGTTTAATTAAATTCGCATGCACAAGAAACCCGGTTCCCGAAATAGCACAGCTCGTTTTCAAAACCATTCTCGGTAAATTAAGGTACTCCGCTTCGTGTAGAAACCAGAGCGAGTAACCCGCTGTAATCCAGTTTTGTCCATAGTTTTTTGAATTACGGTAACTTGTCACGACGCGATAACCACGATTAAACGTCTTATTCATCTCTGCTATATAATTTTCATCCAGTAAATTATCCGCATCAAATATAAGATACCCGTCGTACTGATTAGCCGCATATTCCTGCTCAATAATTTTTATCATGTAATCGAGTGCGTAACCTTTCCCAACAAGCAGCTTATTAAACCGCTCACGAACAATAGCTCCAGCTCGCTTGGCAACTTTAGCTGTTTGATCCGTACAATTGTCCGCTACAACAAAAATATCTACACAATCTTCTGGATAATTTTGATTTTTGATACTTTTGATCAATTCTCCAATAACAAGCTCTTCGTTCCTCGCTGCAATAATAGCCGCATAGTTATGTATCCGTACCTTTCTTTTAACAGCTTCCTTCTTCCGTTTCGCCCTAAACGCTATGTATATATAGACAAATTTATACGAGTACAGTACAGCGAACAGTAGAAACATGATGAGGTTAAAATACGTGATAAACGTTAAAAAAGGTGAGTCCAACATGACACCCCCAAAAAATATCGTTTTTCTCTCTTACCCACATCTTTCTCTTTATGGAACCTTGAACACTCTCTCTTAGAAGCTAAGTATATAAAAGGAAACAACATGTTTGGTTAACGCCACGTTAAGAAAAGATAAAGATATATTTCGGGATTGTAAATGGGTATAAAAAGAAGCCTTTACCACGTGTAAAGGCTTTTATAAGCATTCTTTCTTTGTTCGTTGTAATATCATTTACTTTGAAGCACTTTTACTCTCAATAAATTCTTGAACACCGTATAATAAAAATGCTTTAGAAAATAAATATAGAAAAAATTGAATTCCATTCAGTCTAAACAAATTAGCTATTTTAAATTTTTTTAGAAATTTAATTCCCACGAAAGCAAAAAGTCCATCTGCAACTGCATTTAGCATCAGAAATTTTTTAAAATTACCATACGACAATTTCAACATCTACAAGGACATCGGCAAATATGGGCCGGCGCTAAAAGGAAGTAAATCTCTTATAAATGAGTCTGATCTGTCATAAAACACCCACCATTTACGTTTATGGCCAATTATTTGCGTTATCACTTCACATAATACAACGACTAGTCCTGCTAGTGAAAAACGCTTTACATTTTGCTTTCCTAAAAATAATATCGAAAACCAAGGAAGCAATATTAAAGCAATATTAAATACGAAGTGCCTCTTGGAAGTCATTCCCTTTCACTCCTTACCCTTTTACAATAATTTCATATATTAATTAACTTATCCAGACACAAACCAAACATACGATTATATATAAGGGTTAAGCTCTTAATTTTTTTAAAAAACAGGGTAAAATGACCATCGATTCTAGCGGCTTCATCCGTATCCTTATCAATTGGACATCAACTATTTGATTGGAAATTACTTTCATTGACTATCCCTATGTGGCCGGCCGTGCCCAATTTTTCTTATTCACGCTTTCTCTTTCGCCCCCTAGTTTTTATATAAAAAGTCCCAGCTTCCTAATAAGGAAAAACTGGGATGATTTTTATCACATTTGAAAATTGGAAATGTTTATTTTTTCAATGTAAGTAATGTCACACTTTCCACCTGACTTGTTTGTGGAAACATATCCACAGGCTGAATGGACTTTACTTCATAAACACTAGATAAGGCATCAATATCTTTCGCTAATGTGGATGGATTACAGGAGGCGTATATAAATTTCTTTGGTTTGATTTTCTTCACGGTTTCAATAAAGGTGTGATCTAAGCCGGTGCGTGGCGGGTCGACTACAATAATATCTGGTTGGAATCCTTCCTTTTGCCACTTTGGTAACCATTCCTCTGCTTTTCCAGTTACGTATTTAGCATTAGAAACACCCTGCTTTTCGGCATTCCGTCGCGCATCCTGGACTGCTTCGTCAATAATTTCAATACCTCTTATTTCCTTCGCACCCTCTGCAAGCCATAATCCAATCGTACCAACACCACAATAGGCATCTACTATTTTTTCTTCACCAGTAAGAGCTGCGACACGTTTAACCTCATTGTAAAGCTTCACCGTTTGAGCGGGATTGAGTTGGAAGAAGGCTCTTGCAGATAATTCAAAACCGATGTCTTCCAGGCGCTCTTCCATGTATTCTTCACCAAAAAGATGCCTTGTTTCTTCCCCGAAAATCAACGATGTTTTTTTCCCATTCACATTTTGCATAAGAGAAGTTACTTTTGGAAGTCTTTTCTGCACTTCTTTTACGAATAGCTCTTTTTTCGGGAACTCTTTTTTTGCAGTTACGAGTACGAGCTGTATTTCATCTGTAGCAAAACCTAAGCGGGTTACGATGGTACGAATAAAACCGGAATGCTTTCGCTCGTCATAAATTGGTATGTTTAGGTCTGTAATAATATTTTTTACTGTCTCTGCAACTTTATTGATTGTTGGATGCTGAACGAGGCAGCCCGTAATATCAATTAGGCGATGGGAGCCTTGTCCATACATCCCTGCGATTACATTCCCTTTTAACATTCCGACCTGTAATTGACTTTTATTACGATAGTCCCAAGGATGCTCCATACCTAAAGTAGATTTTACGATTGCTGGATCTATTTTTTTCTTCACATATCGGTCAAAAGCTTGTAAGATCAAATCTCTCTTAAACTCTAGCTGTTTGTCATATCGTAAATGCTGAAGCTGACATCCCCCACATGCTTCATAAATGTCACAAGGTGGCTGTATTCTGTCATTGGATTTTTTTCGTATTTTCTTCAGTTCAGCCCGAATGTATTTCGGATATTCCTTTTCCACTACTGCCACTACTTCTTCACCGGGAAGTGCCCCTTGAACAAACACAGCTTTACGCTTGAAATAGCCGATACCTTCCCCATTAATTCCCATCCGTTTGATCGTTAATGGTATTTCCTGACTTCTTTTCTGTTTTTCATGAGTTGATTGCCTTGTTCTCGCCATATTTCCACCTATCCTTCAATACTTCTCCACAGTACAATCGATGCATAACTTCGATAAGGAGACCATGCTTCTCCCATTTTGTAAATATCATCTTTATGTGGCTTACTCTCCAAGTGTAAAAATTTTTTCAATGCATTTTGTATTCCTATATCCGCTGCAGGCAATAAGTTATTCCGTCCAACACCAAATAACAGCCAATTTTCAGCTGTCCAATGACCGATGCCACGAATTTTTACAAGGCTTTGAATAACCTCATCATCACTTTTGGAAGCAAGTTCATTTAAATTTAGTTTACCTTCCACAATCGCTCTTGATGTATCAATTATGTATTCTGCTTTTCGTTGACTAAATTGAAGCTCCCGCAAATCTTCATATGGTATGTCTGCTACTACATCTGGACTTGGGTAAAACCATACGCCATCTACTTCTTCTCCATACTTTTGAACAAATCTAGTAGATAATGTGTAGGCAAATTTCATATTAAGCTGTTGATGGATAATGGTCTTCATTAAAGCTTCGTAGTATCCGAAATCCTTCACAATCGGTGTTCCCGGATATTTACGAAACAAAGGAGCTAATTCCGTCTTTTGGAAATGATGTTGTATCGCTTCTAACGGTTTGTCCCATTGAAATATTTCTTTAATTTTATGTACTAAAGTCTCCTGCTCTTCATTTTCGCCTTCTAAAGCAAATTTTGGCCTTTCCGTTGTGCCAAGTGCTTGTATTTTTACGATATGCTTATCCTCCTCCATAAGCTTTACAGGTACGTAAACCGTTCTATCCTGCTGATTTACTTTGATTAAAGGATCAAAGCTTAACCGACTTAGGGAGTAATCAAAATCAAACATGCCATCTAACGTAATGATTTCCTTCCACACATTCCTTCTCCCCTTCCCTTTGATACCCTTCATTGTAGCACAATTATAGTAATGAAATCTCTAAAGAAAACATAAAACGAAAACCCATACCAATACAATTACTCGTGACAGAGTATTGTTTATGGTTTGGGTTTTCCTGAATTGACAAATTCTCTAGAATGTAAATGGCAGTGTTTCTTTCCATAGTAGATAGTCTAAGCTTTTGAACACATAGCCCCGCTTCCGCAGTTCGTCGATAAGTGGTTCTAAAGCGTCTGCATTACTTTGAGTGGAGTGAAGTAAAATGATAGCTCCGGGGTGAATGTGTTCAATAATACTCCGAAACGCGGTATCGGTGCCTTTCTCCGTACCCCAGTCTACAAAAGCCGAAGACCAAAACACCGTTGTATATCCTAGTTTTTCTGTAATTTCTAATGTTCGTTCACTAAAGTCCCCACGTGGTGGGCGAACATATTGCGTATGTTTAATGCCGGTTACTTCATAAAGCTTATCTTCAATCGTTTCCAGTTCTTCCTTAATCTTTTCCTCAGATAGGGTTGTAAAGTCTTTATGGTTAAACGAGTGATTGCCAATATTATGACCCTCTTCAACCATTCTCTCTACTAGTTCCGGTGCGCTATTGAAATAGTGACCTGCTAGAAAGAAGGTTGCAGGAACCTGTTGTTTTTTTAATATGTCTAAGATTTGCTCCGTATATCCAGATTCATATCCCATATCAAACGTGAAATACACAACTTTTTCTCCGGATTTATCTACGTAAAAGCTGTTGTACTTATCTAATATTGGACCATATTCACCAGCATCCGGTGGGTTCTGCTCTTTATTTTTCTTATAGCCCCAACCAAATGTGGTTTGATCAAAAGCAGAAGCAGTTGAAACTGGTATTAGAAGGCTTACAAGTAAGAATGTGATTGTCGAAAGTAAATATGTGAAACGCATGCACTCACCTGCTTTGTTTTTTACTATCTTTTGCAGGAAGCAAGCTACACATTCACTTTTTTTAATCTTTCTTAACTCGAACCCTTATCGCATTGGCATGTCCTTGAAGTTCCTCAAAGTTTGCTAACGCTTGAATCGCCTCTGCATTGGCACGTAAATCGGTTTTACTATAGGATATCAAACTCGTTTTCTTTAAAAAGTCATCAACATGTAAAGGGGATGAAAACTTAGCTGTCCCACCAGTTGGGAGAATATGATTTGGACCAGCAAAATAGTCTCCTACAACCTCTGCACTGTTTTCGCCAATAAAAATCGCGCCAGCATTTTTTATTTTACCAATATACGAAAAAGCATCCTTAACCATTATTTCTAGGTGCTCCGGTGCATAATCGTTAATCATGTCTATTCCCTTCTGCAAATTGGACACGACATAAATAGCACCATTGTTTTGAAGGGATTCGGTAGCAATTGATTTTCTTTCTAAAACTTGTAGCTGCTGTTGCAATTCTTCTTGAACTTCTTCAGCTAGCTGATTGGAATCTGTAATTAGAACAGCAGCTGATAGTGGATCGTGCTCTGCCTGAGATAAGAGGTCTGCAGCAACATAGGCTGGGTTTGCTGTTTTATCTGCTAGTACAACAATTTCACTAGGGCCTGCAATCATATCAATATCCACTAACCCAAAAACCTCTTTTTTGGCTAAGGCAACATAAATATTACCAGGTCCTGTTATTTTATCTACCTTCCGTATCGTTTCAGTACCATAGGCTAAAGCACCGATTGCCTGAGCACCCCCAACCTTATAAACCGCTTCAATTCCTAATTGATCTGCAGCAACGAGAACACCAGGGTTCACTTTTCCATCCTCATTTGGAGGCGTAACCATCACAATCTCCTCTACACCTGCAACTTTAGCTGGGGCAGCATTCATAATAACAGAGGAAGGATAGGCCGCTCTTCCACCAGGCACATATATCCCAACACGAGCTAGTGGTCGAATTAATTGTCCTAATATGGTTCCATTTTCACTTGTATCAATCCAACTCTGTTTTAATTGCTTTTCATGAAATCGCATGATGTTCTCAATCGCTTGCTTGATTGCCACGAGCCATTCTTTCGATACAAGGGTATAGGCTTCCTCTACTTCCTCTTTTTTCACGAGCAAATCCTGAAGCTCTACACGGTCAAACCTTTTCGTATATTCGAATAAGGCTTGATCTCCTGCTGTCCGCACGTTCGCTAAAATAGCATTCACAGCACTATAATATTCCTCGCCATTATCAAAAATGGTTCTTGCTATTTTTACATCGTCCCCTTGAAATTGTTTCATTTTATTCTCCCCTTCCTGAAAATGAGTAGAGGAAGCCCCCTACTCATTCGATGTACAATTTATAAGATTAAAGATGCAACCCATCCAAAGATAAATAACGGGATGTTAAAGTGGATAAAGGTTGGTACACATGTATCCCAAATGTGATTATGCTTCCCATCTGCATTCAAACCAGATGTAGGTCCTAATGTACTGTCTGAAGCAGGTGAGCCAGCATCCCCTAATGCACCAGCTGTACCAATTAAAGCTGCAATCGCAAGTGGTGAGAAACCAGCAGCACTAGCAAGCGGTACATACAATGCAGCTAATATTGGAATCGTACCGAAAGAAGTTCCAATTCCCATCGTAACAATTAAACCTACAAGCAATAACACAAACGCAATAATCGCTTTGTTATCTCCTAAAATTCCAGATGTAGCTTCCACTAATGCTTCAACAGATCCTGTCGTTTTTAATACATTGGCAAAGCCATTGGCAACAAGCATAATAAAGGCAATCATTGCCATCATTTTCATACCTTCACTAACGACCTCTTCCCCTTTCTTAAAGGGTACAACAAAAAATAGAAACATTAAGAATAAACCAGTTAAAGCAGATAAAATTAAGTTCTCTGTGAATATTTGAACGACTAAAGCAGCCACTATTGCAATTATGGTAAAAGCATGTTTCTTCTCAAACGTTATATTTTCCGTTTCAAGATCAATTTCTTGTTTGTTGGTAGTTTCATAGATTCGATCCTTACGGTAACTAAAGAAAATCGCAATCAGCAAACCAACAATCATCCCTAAACCTGGAAGAAGCATTGCTTTTGTAACATCATAAATTCCTAACGATATTCCATTATCATTCATATTTGTCATAATGATTTCTTGAAAGATATAACCGAAGCCAACGGGAATCATCACATATGGTGCTTTTAAGCCAAATGTTAAAGCAGTGGCAACACCTCGGCGATCAATGTTCATTTTGTCAAATAATCCCAGTAATGGTGGAATTAAAATTGGAATAAAAGCAATGTGTACGGGAATTACATTTTGAGATAAAGAAGCAACAGCAGCGATAATGAGCAGCATCACACTTCTTTTACCTTCAATTACCTTCAGCAGTGACCTAACCAAGATGGAAGTAATCCCGGAATACGTAATCGCAACAGCAAATGCACCGAGTAATACATAACTTAAGGCAGTATTCCCTCCAGCAGACATCCCTTCAACCATAAGTGTTATCGTGTCTGTTAAGGATTCTCCTGCAATAAATCCAGCAACAACTGTTGCAATTATGATGGAAATCATCACATTTACTCGTAATAAGCTTAAAATCATCATCAAAAGTACAGATATAATAACGGCCATAGCCATACAATTCCCCCCTAAATCATGTTTTATTTCTCTAATATGGTAATGATTTAATATGATAAAGGATTACAGTTAAAATTGCAACCATAAAGGGAAATTTTTAATAATTGCTTGAATTAAGAATTATCGGCATTTCTCTTCTAATTCATCTAATAAGTGAATAAAATGATCAATGTCCTCTACAGTCATTTGATCAGGAGATATCCCTTCAATTCTAGTCATTACTTCTTCCAAACGTTTTCTTAGTTTTGCAATTTTATCTTCTTGTTCACTCATAATGGTGTTCACTCTTCCTTTCCTGCTACAACGTATGTGTCATCCAACACCAAGGAGATACTAAGGGAGGAATAGACATGTCTTCTATGTTAAACGAAATAAGTGGCTTTTGGGAAATCATTTATCAAAATACTTTCCTTATGCTTATCTTAGGAGCTATCCTTACTTTTTCGCTGGCAAAACTCGTCAATCGTCTTCTAACGATCTTTTTTAAACGAACTAATTTTATTGATAAACAGATTGAAAAAACGTTACTATCTATGATTCGTTCGCTTATTCATTATGCCGCTCTGTTTGGCTATCTAATCTTTATTCTTATCTCCTTTGGTGTACATGTTGGTCAGCTATTAGCTGGAGCAGGTATCTTAAGTATTATTGTTGGTTTTGGTGCCAAAAGCATTGTGTCCGACACCCTATCAGGTCTTTTGTTACTTTATGAAAAGCAGTTGATGAAAGGAGATTTCGTGACTATCAATCAAGCTTTTACAGGAACCGTTGAAGCGATCGGGCTTCGTTCTTTAATGTTAAGAGAGTGGAACGGTAAATTAATTATCATTAATAACGGCCAAATCCAAACGATTCAAAATTATAATAAGGAACATATGCGAATCGTTGAGCATGTTACAACAAGCTTTTCTGAAGACCCAAGCAAGGTTCAAGAGGTATTAAATATTGCCTGCAAACGGCTGAACAATGAAATCGGTTGTTATTTAAAAACAGACGATTCGCATTCACCAATTGAAGCGTATCAATTATATGGAATGACGTCCTTGAACAATCAATACCGCGGATATACGTTTACCATTATCGGTGTTGTTCGAGACAACGATTATTTTTCGGCCGTCAAAGAAGCACGGTATATTATTGCTAGAACTTTATTTGAACATAACATCGAAATGGCGATGCAACAAATAGGAATGAAATCCACCATATCCAGTCCTTAAAGGATATGGTGAATTATTTCCATTAAGGTGTATTTTTCAGCTGGAACGAGAAGGATACATGATCCTGAATCGGAATCCAAGCCCCTATGCCTTGTTTCGTAACATTTTTAACCTCTAAGGACTTTTTGGATCCTTTTAGTACTAGATAAACCTCTCCAAAGGTAACAACACCTTTTTCATTTAACGCTGGTGCATAAGAATATAAATAACCTACCTTTTTCGGTGGTACACCGTACGTTTGTGTCTTTTTCGTACCACTACCAAAAACCGTTTCAAAAGCTAATGGTAAGTCCGTCTTGTCCTGTGCACTTAGTAACATCATTTTCATAACATCCGAAGCTTTTTCTGTTTTTGATGTTAAGCCACCTTTTATGCGTTTTTCCGATTCTTGTACATAATTAAGCGTAGCTTTTTCTGTACCACCTAAGTTATTAGATATGTTTGTATTAATTTGCTGGTATTCCCAGTTCACATTGGATTCTTTCGATTTATAGTGAATTGGCCAATATCCTAAATAGATTTCCCCACGATAACCAAATGCAAGCTTCGATGGTTTTAAGGTAGACTCATTCAACATTTTAATTAGTTCTGGATTCGTAATTTCCTCATCTGCGCTCTCAATCAGTTCTTCAGCAAGTTCATTTGGTTCTAGTACAGTTTGGTCTCTAGTCGTATTTGGATAGGTATTCTCTTTAGAAATGTTTAGTACATGACTAGGAATGTCGTTGTTTGGTTTCTTTTCCTTCTTGTTTTCTTCCTCATTTTCTGTCTTTTCTTCTGCTTTATCCTCGGCCTTTTCTTCCTTTGCTAGCATTTGATTCGGAAGAGAAAGCGTGAATAGTAACGTTATTGCCACAAATAAAAAGGAGAGCCTTCTCACTTTATTCACAGCCTTTCTTCAATTTTTTCTTATTTTTATCTACGGTTTGAAAACTATGCATCTAGAAGCGAACTTCTCAATATCGGATCACATTATTTCTAAAAGAACGAATCACATACTATAAAAACTTTTTCATATTCAACCCGAAACAGTTACGTTAAAATAGTATTTGACTTAATTTTAGAGGTGAACATAATGGTTTCGGTAAGAGGTCGTTTTTGGATTCTTGTATCTTTAGTAATGGTTTCTGGATTTTCACAAGGCATGCTGTTGCCTTTAATTGCAATTATTTTAGAACAAAATGGGGTATCCTCCTCGATAAATGGCCTGCATGCAACAGGGCTTTATATCGGAGTCTTACTCGCTTCACCCTTTATGGAAAAGCCAATTCGTAAAATTGGATATAAGCCAATGATTTTAATCGGTGGAGCTTTGGTATTTATATCGTTATTTTTCTTTACATTATGGGAAGCTTTATGGTTTTGGTTCATTTTAAGAATGATGGTCGGAATCGGGGATCACATTTTACACTTTGGAACCCAAACATGGATTACCGCTTCTAGTAAACCAGAAAAGCGTGGTCGGGATATATCAATCTACGGTTTGTTTTTTGGGTTAGGGTTTACTTTCGGACCGTTAATGACACGTTTATTGGAATACAATACAGCACTCCCGTTTATCGTTAGCTCCATCCTCTGCATGCTTGTGTGGTCGACCATGTTTTTTGTACGTAATGAATTGCCACAAGAAGAGGTATCTCTTGAGACATCCGGGGGATCTATGAAGCGATTTATACAGGCTGCTAAAATTGCCTG
Organism: Salirhabdus sp. Marseille-P4669; assembly: GCF_900240405.1. GTDB lineage: Bacteria > Bacillota > Bacilli > Bacillales > Alkalibacillaceae > OEQK01. Next base: position 132,035 of record NZ_OEQK01000007.1, on the reverse strand, counting down.
GGTTGCCTTCTTACCACCATTCGGGTATGGGTTTTTAGAAGCAACCCTACATGGTAACTTCCCTGTATACGGTATTAGGGTTGGGCTTGATGTAAATATGATTTCGCTCATTATCCCATTCTTTGCGGCTGGCAGCTTACTCTCCCAAATTCCTCTTGGGATTTTAAGCGATCGGATTGGTCGGAAAAATGTGTTGTTAAGTGTAATTGGCGGTGGAATGCTTGTTTTCTTTATAACGGCATTTTTCGAGCATTCTGCTACTTGGTTAATTTGCTTTTTTGCACTTGCAGGCATGCTTGTCGGTTCCATCTTCTCTTTAGGTTTATCCTATATGACAGATTTATTACCGAAAGGCTTGCTTCCTGCAGGTAATATCCTATGTGGAATTGCATTTAGCTTAGGAAGTATACTCGGGCCATTAATAGGTGGTGTAGTCATCGAGCATTTTCCTTCTATCTCCTTCTTCCACGTTATAACAGCAATGTTGTGTATCATTTTTATTGCGATCTATGCAAAGAAGGAGCAGCCAGATAAAATGTCTGTCCCAGCGTAATGCGTATGACAACACAACCATAAAAGCTTTTGTCGAATCCTTCGGCAAAAGTTTTTTTCATTTCTGTTGAAAACTCCTCTGGTTATGTTATTATAATAATAACTAAATTATAATTATTATAAACTAATAATCATTTTAACTTTAAGGAGTTGAGATAATGGGCACCGAACTTTCACTTGAAATGCAGAACACCCAGGAAACAAATAGGTCCTCTTCAAAGGCAAAAACATTTTTACAACATATAGAACTAATCGCTGCTTTGTTTAGTGGGTTTTTAATACTAGTTGCATGGCTGACGGAATCCTATCTATCCGAGTCCATTACAGTTGGATTATTCTTGCTTGCTTACCTCATCGGTGGTTTTGCCAAAGCAAAAGAGGGAATGGAAGAAACGATTAAAAACAAGAACTTAAATGTAGAATTACTAATGGTTCTCGCCGCTATCGGTTCAGCCATAATCGGCTACTGGATGGAAGGCGCCATACTTATTTTTATTTTCGCTTTAAGTGGCGCTCTCGAAACATACACCATGAATAAAAGCGAAAAAGAAATTTCATCACTTATGAAGCTGCAGCCTGAACACGCTGTAAGAGTTCAAAATGGGGAGGAGCAAATTGTCCCTGTGGAGGTGTTAGAAATAGGGGATCACATTCTCGTTAAGGCAGGTGATCGCATTCCTGCTGACGGGGTGATTTTAAAAGGAATGACAAGTATCGATGAGGCTGCTATTACTGGGGAATCCATTCCAGTGGATAAACGTACAGGTGACAATGTGTTGGCAGGTACAGTTAACATCAATGGCACACTAACCATCGAAGTAACGAAAACATCAACCGATAGTCTGTTTCAGAAGATTATCCATTTAGTCAATAATGCGAAAAGTGAACGCTCCCCGTCTCAATTATTTATTGAACGTTTTGAAGGAACTTACGTAAAAGTAGTATTAATTGGTGCTGTATTGATGATGGTTGTCCCACATTACCTATTCAGTTGGAGCTTTGAGGATACGTTTTATCGAGCTATGATTTTTCTAGTGGTTGCATCTCCTTGTGCATTGGTCGCATCGATTATGCCTGCCACACTTGCTGCAATATCAAAAGGAGCAAGAGGTGGAATTTTGTTTAAAGGTGGCGTTCATTTAGAGAATCTTGCAAATATAGACGCGATTGCTTTCGATAAAACGGGAACGATTACGAATGGAAAGCCAGAGGTAACAGATGTTTTCATTAACGAACAGTATTCAAATAAAGAGATTTTATCAATTATTGGTTCTATTGAAAAAGCGTCCAGCCATCCCTTGGCGAATGCAATTGTTCACTACATTGAAAAACAGAACATTCTACACAACACGCCAATAGATGATATGATAACGACTTCTGGTAACGGTGTTCAAGCGACTGCTACTGGCTCAACCTGGAAAATAGGCAAACCTGATTTTGTCGGTTTAGAAAAGGCAGAAGCTTTTCAAAACGGCATTTATCAAGCATACGTTGCTCAAGGAAAAACGATTGTATTTGTATCAAAGGATGACGAAATCGTAGCATTATTTGCTTTACAAGATACTGTTCGAAAAATTGCCATACAAGTGATTCAAAAGCTAAATAAAGCAGGAATTAAAACCGTAATGATAACAGGAGACCATGAGAAAACGGCTAAGGTTATCGCAGAAGAATGTGGGATTAAAGAGTACTATGCGAATTGCTTACCAGAGGATAAAGTAACCATATTAAAAAACCTCCAACAAAATCAAAAAAGAGTCGCAATGATAGGGGATGGAATTAACGATGCCCCCGCCTTGGCTACAGCTAATTTAGGTATTGCGATGGGGGAAGGGACAGATGTCGCTCTTGAAACAGCCGATGTCGTATTAATGAAAAATGATTTAGCGAAGATTCCGACTGCAATAAGTCTATCAAAGAAAATGAATCGCATTGTGAAGCAAAATGTTGTTTTCTCCATCTCCATAATCGGTATTTTGCTTCTTTCCAACTTCGTGCAAGCACTCAATTTGCCACTTGGTGTTATTGGTCATGAAGGAAGTACCATTTTCGTTATTTTAAACGGGCTACGTTTGTTAAAATAACAGATGAAGCCGGGTAGCTCTTTAACTACCCGGCTTACAATTTTCCTAAGCTCATTCGATATAATGTCGCATTCATCTCGCCACCAAGTATAATGATCATTGCCGAAATATATAGCCAAATCATTAAGACAATAACTACCCCTAAGCTTCCATAGGTAGTTGCATAATGACCAAATCGCTCTACATAAAAAGCAAATATTAAGGATGCTACTTGCCAGCCGACCGTTGTAAATAAAGCCCCTGGAAATGCTTCTAAAAACTTCACTCGTTTTTCTGGAGCCAGCTTAAATAAAAACAAAAAGACAATCAACATAATTAAAAATGAAATGACCAACCTCAATGCTCCCCATATTTGCACAAACTCATCGGAGAACCCGAGAAAGGAAAACACGTAGGTTCCAATGATTTTACCGAATACGGGTAATAGCAATGCTACAATGATTACTAAAAACATAGCGATGGTTAATACAATGGAGATTAATCTCGCTGTAATAAAGGTTCGTTTTTGTTCAATCTCGTATGATATATTGATGACCCTTACAAAAGCATTAATCCCATTCGATGCCGCAAATAACGTACCAATTAAACCTAAAGACAACAGCTTACCATTATGATTGTCTAAAAGCTTTGTCACATTTTCCTCTATATATACCATCGTTTCCCCTGGTGCATAGTGTTCCACAACATCTAACACATCTGGAACCGTTATTGGTAAGAAAGCAGCCAAGGTTAATAGGAAAATGATAAACGGAAAAAGCGATAATAAAAAAAAGTAAGCAAGCTGAGCTGATCGACCTGTTACATCATCACGATAAAATCGTTTGTACATTCGATAGAAAAAAAGTTTGATTTTCTCCAAAATGCTTGCCACCTTAAACATTATTTCTTAATGCAGCTGTTGTTGTTGGCTGCGCTGTTTTTCTTCTTGAAATAAGTTTTCAGCTGATTGTAATTCATGCACAAAGGTATCTGCTATACGATCTACTCTTTCAACCGCAAAGCGCAGGTCTTGTACAGCCTTAGATGGTTGCTTGCGATACTCTTTTAACTCATATACAATGGATTGTCCCCACTCCTTTGCACCTTGTCGTGTTTCTCGATTTAATAAAGAGGCAAGGGCTCCAATAGAAGCTCCAATTAACATACGTTTCTTCCAACTCATTGTGAATCCTCCTTTACGCTACTCTCTCTGTATTTATAAAGTCTTAACTGATGCACGTTTAGTTTACTCCTACGCATGTACAATATATGCATAGGTTGTCCATCAACACATACTTCTTTACTTCTATTATATATATCAATGATTTACGTATAAATACATAATTTCATATTTTCTGAAAAAATATATTCTGAAATTTTATTGAATTATTAGAATATTTCTACTAATATATAAAGTATTAAAAGAAGGGGGGAACAAGTTTTGGATGGTTTTGTATCATTTTTAAAAACCTTTAACGAAAAAGGTGGAGAACTACTTGGAGAGATTGGCGGTTGGATTTGGGGGCCACCGTTATTAATTCTTCTCGTAGGAACAGGACTTTATTTAAGTTTTCGATTAGTATTTTTACAATTTAGAGCTTTACCTTATGCATTAAAGCTCGCATTCGGTAAGCAAGACAAAAAGTCTGAAGGAGATATCCCCCATTACCAAGCATTGACCACTCAGCTAGCCGCAACTGTAGGTACTGGTAATATTGCCGGTGTTGCAACAGCCGTTGTAGCCGGGGGACCAGGTGCCGTATTTTGGATGTGGATTACTGCATTAGTCGGGATGGCAACCAAATATGCAGAGGCATTGCTTGCGGTTCGATTCCGTGAAAAGAATGAAAGAGGAACCATGTCTGGTGGTCCAATGTATTACTTAGAAAAAGGGATCCCAAATAAAGCTGGGAAAACCTTAGGTATTATGTTTGCTGTTTTTGCCGCTCTTGCAGCCTTCGGAATTGGGAATATGACTCAATCCAACACCGCAGCCCTTACATTAAAAAGTACATTTAATATCTCTCCTTGGATTACCGGATTAGTTTTCACCGTAGTAGCTGCTTTAGTTATCGTCGGTGGGATTAAAAGCATCGGTAAAGTAACAGCCTTCTTTGTTCCTATCATGGCAGCATTTTACATTATTGGTGGACTTATTTTAATTGTTATGAACTTAGATCTTGTCGGAAATGCTATTTCACTTATTTTTAGTGAAGCATTCAATTTACAGGCAGGTCTTGGTGGTTTATTAGGTTCTGCTATTCGTTACGGGGTAGCACGTGGGGTATTCTCCAACGAAGCTGGTCTAGGTTCTGCTCCAATCGCTGCTGCGGCTGCGAAAACAGATTATCCTGCTCGACAGGCTCTAGTTTCTATGACACAAGTACTTATTGATACCATTATTATCTGCTCTATCACTGGTATTACCATCGTAATGGCAGATCAATGGGGAAGCGGATTAAATGGTTCTGTATTAACAAGCGCATCATTCGAGCAATTCTTAGGTAGCTTTGGAACCTATGTTGTAGGATTAGGGGTATTATTCTTTACGTTCTCCACTATTTTAGGATGGTCCTATTACGGAGAAAGAGCAATTTCCTACCTATTTGGTGAAAATAGTGTACGTTATTATCGTCTAATTTTCGTCGTATTCATTTTTGTCGGATCTGTTGTAACCATTGATGTTGTCTTTAACTTCTCTGACGTGATGAATGGGCTAATGGCATTTCCAAACTTAGTCGGATTACTAGCATTGTCTGGAATCGTCGTTGCAGAGACCCGAAGCTTTATGAAAGTGGCAAAACAAGAAAAGCTAGAACGAAAATCAAGCAGTATTTCAACAGACGCATAATAAAAGGTGTCAGCTACCATGCTGACACCTTTCTTTATTTCCCTTCCACTTTATCGTGTTTTTTGATTCCCATTAGTAAGCGAACACCAACTCCTAATAACAGAATGCTGACAATCCCAATTTGTAAATATCGGTGATAATAATACAAAATATCTACACCAAATACCCCATATAGATTATCTGCAAAAGCTGGCACTAAAATAGAATCCACGATAAAAAACAAGCCCAATAATATGAATGCAACACCAAGCCAACGCTTGTGATTGATAAAGTATTTAAATACAGGGACATCCTTTGCTGTTCCCATTTCGTGCTTCGCTTGCTGCTGAAGGGCATCGAAAAAGCTATAAAACCAAATAACAGGAATTAAAAATAGAAACAGGGACATACGTAAAATATCCAATATATAAATAGAAAGGACAAAGCCGATCATTAATTGCAAACCACGTTGCTGTAGTCCTAGGTACATATGACCCGCACCTGGAAAAATCGCGAGCACGGTTGTAATTCCTTTGCTTTTCCGTCCATTTTCCTTGTAAATTTCTAAATCATCCATAATGGATTGATCGACTAACACTTCCCCATTTTGCTTGCGATTTAACAGTTGAATCGTATCAAATAAACTGTAAATCCAAATAATTGGTAATCCAAGCACGAAAATGAGGAAGCCTCCCTGACCTGTTAAAATCGTGACAAATAAAATCATTGTTGCTAAGCCAAAAAATCCTACTAAAAAGGTTAGCCCTCTATAATTTAATCCTAAGTGAAAATGACCAACACCAGGGATAAAGGATAAGACGATTGTAAAGAAGCGCTCTTGTTGTTCAATATCCGCTTTTATAAGTTCGTTGTTTGCTTCTGTACCGACATTCCGTTGACCATTGCCAGCTAAGGATAATAGCGTCATGATCATATCAATCATATTAATTCCCCATATTGCAATGGCCAAAAGTAATAAACCAATAAGCATTTGATCATAATGACTACCATACGGCACCAGAACAGATGGAGCAACAATTGCTAATACAATTCCTAGACCAACTGTACCAGCAAAAGCTAAACCATATAAAATACCTCTTACCTTACGTTGCAAATAGATATGTCCCAATCCCGGAATAAAAGCCAACATAAATGCTAATAACTTGGATTTATTCATTTTTACTCTCCTCCTCTCCCATATTGGTAGTTTGAATCGTTAAAAAGCCAGTTGCTTTATCTACTAACTCATCCGAAATTGGTTCATCGTATACATTTATTTTATCTGAAACATTTGTCACTAGCTTAAATGCCCCTGTAAACATCAACACGACAGTTAAACCAGCTGCAAGAAAATAGTTCGTAATCGTTTTCTTATGGTAGTCGGTTTTCGTTGGCAAGGAGCTGTCCGGAGACATATTCGGTTGGCTAGATTTGATTCGTTCCACCGTATCATCCGTGAACGTTTCGGATAATGAATGAGGTATAGACCATTCATCAATTACATGTAAATACGTTTCAAAACAGACATCACAATGATCCAAATGGGATTCAATCGCAACTTGCTCTTGTTCATTCAATTGATTGCTTGTATACCTTCTCAATACATCTATTTCAACATGCTGTCCCATTAAAATTCGTCCTCCTTCCAATTTTCCCGCATCCATTTTCTTGCACGATACAATCTCATCTCAACCGTTTTCTCCGCAAGACCGAGTTCTGAGGCAATATCTGCATAAGATTGTTCCTTTATATAATAGGCATATACAACCGCTCGATAATTTTCCGGCATATCCTGAATTGCTTGGCGGACTTTTACTAGACGTTCTTCCTTTAGCATTGCTTTCTCCGCACTTTCCTCTTGCGGATATCTGAGCATTGGCTCATCATATGAAGTCAGTTCCTCTTTACGCCGCTTCTTTTTTCGATAGAAATCAATTGCAGTGTTAAAAGCAATTCGGCTAATCCATGTTTTAAATCCTTGTGATTGATAGGAAGGGAGAGCATCAACCATCTTTATAAATGCTTCTTGTGTCAAATCCTCAGCTTCTTGTACGTCCTTCGCAACACTGTATGTAACTTTAAATACGTGTTGTTTGTACTTTTCAATAAGCACGCGCAATGCTTGTTCATTGCCTTCTTTAATTTTCCGTATTAAGAGATCTTCCTGAATGATGCTCCCCCTCCCTTCTTCTCGAGCTTCACATTGTATAGACGTTACATAAAAAGGATTGCCCTACACGTCGGTCTAAAATTAATGAATTGTGGGGTAGGCTCGTTTTATTTTCTTTATTATTCTACATTTTTTGGATTATAGAAAGAGCATTTGCGGACTGGCTGGAGGCAATCCCACAAAGTGCGTGTCCACTAAATAAACAAAAAAATCCAAACGGAAATGAAAAAAATTTCGTTTCATCGTTTGGATTTTTCTTTAAAAAGATATATTAGCCTAGTTTTTATGCTAAAGGCAAGACACAGTCAGCACCATCATTTTTCGCATTATTCACATAGGAGCTCACCTCATATGCCGTTAAGGCTTCATCAGGCAACCCTAAAAGGAAATCCCTCATTTCATAAGGATCCTTCTTTTCCTTCTCAATCCAATCTAGCTCTTTATCTTTTGGTAAAATAACAGGCATTCGATTATGAATTTCAGACATAAAGTCGTTTGGCTCTTTCGTTAATATAGTGCACGTAACCAACTCTTGATCTCCTACCTTCCACCTATCCCAAAGACCCGCAAAGGCAAAAAGCTTTCGATCCTGAAGGGAAATGCGTAGAGGCTGCTTCTCCTTTCCATTCCGCTTCCATTCGTAAAAGCTGTCTGCCACAATTAAACAACGTCTTTGCTCCATTAATCGTTTAAAGCTCGGCTTATCTGCAGCAGATTCCGTCCTGGCATTAATCATCTTATAACCGATTTTTGGATCTTTCGCCCAGTTCGGAACGAGGCCCCATTTTAAATAATCTGCTTTTTTCTTTTGCCCGTCTGATACAATCGCCAATATGTTTTGACCTGGTGCAATATTGTAGCGTGGTTGATATTCTTCAATGGGATTGCTAATACCAAATGCTTCTAGGATGTCTAGTTCTTCTGCCAACAATGTATAACGACCGCACACATTCATCCTCCTAGTCTATCGAAATTTAATTGTTTTGTATTTTTTCTACGATTCTCGATTGTGTTAACTCTGCTAATGCGTCTAAACTTAGCCCTTCATACTCCTCTGGGGTAATGGGGTCGCAAACATGAATGTCTACATTTGCAGCTTTGATTCGGTTTTTATTTGCTTCCATTATCTTATACGTTCCATTTATCGCTACCGGCACAATCGGCACACCCGCTTTTGTTGCTAAGCGAAAGCTACCAGACTTGAACGGATTCGTATGCTTCCCCTTACTTCTCGTCCCTTCTGGAAAAATTACTAAAGAATATCCATCCTGCAAATATTGAATACCGTCTCGAAACGCTTTTACAGATTGGCGTTTATCCTTGCGATCTAAGAACACGCAATGCATGTATTCCATCCAGGTACGGGCAAGAGGTACCTTTTTCACTTCCATTTTCGATATGAATCCAAGTGGTTTATCTAAGAAGCCTAAAACCGCAAAAATATCAAAGTTTCCTTGGTGATTTGCGACCACAAGCACAGGACCATCAGGGAATTTTTCATTTCCCATCACGTTGATCGTTGAGCCCGTTTGTTCCATGGACTTTCTTGCCCACTTTCTTGGAAACGCATACGGTAAATCCTTATACTCCTCTTGTTCTACTAAATTGTTCTTAATAGCTTTTTTAACCTTTTGCAACGGAAATATACTATATAAGGCATAACTAATGGTGAAAAGATATGTCCACAACGTTCTCATAACGCCTCTCCCTTTATTTCTTCTTTATGTTAAAATATGATTTATCTACTAAATTATATTCTACAATAAAAAGAGAAGAAGGAAGAAAGGATTTTGCACATGTTACATTCTTTTATTGATAAAGCAGAAGTGGTTATCTTTGATTTAGATGGCACTCTATATGAAGGAGATCAACACTTTGCTTTAATGGTACAAAACATTAAAAAGCGTCTACCAGAAGAACATCACGAAGAATTTGATAGACTTTATCAGCAATCTCTTGCAGGGGAGCATAGCCTTACAATCGGAAAAGTATACGATGTTCAGGAGGATGTTATTTGGACTTGGGATCCATTCACAACCGAACTTACGGTTGCGCATGACTGGAATAATGAAGAAGTTACGATAAACGACGCACCGAAAACACTCGCTGTATCCGAATTTGACTACCAAAGATGGGTACCAATCGGGGATGGATGGTGGCCACCGTATTCCATCGCTCGCCACTTCGGATTACAGGTAGAAGATACACAATGGGCATACCACCGCACAAAAGAGCAAATGGCAAACTTAGACGGGATGCTAGAGGCAACACCTGGGTTAAAAGAATATTTAACCAAATTAAAGGATAAGAAAAAGCTAGTATTGATCACAAACAGTGAAGCAGATGATGTAGAGCGTCTATTGCAGTTTTTAGGCTTAGACCACATTTTTACAGATATCGTTCCAAGCGCTTTAAAGCCAACCAATACAAACAAGCACTTTCAGGATGTATTGAAACGCTACAATGTAGAGCCAGATAAAGTACTATCTATTGGAGATAACTTTATGAACGAAGTAGCACCAGCACTACAACTAGGTATGTACGGCGTATGGCTAACAACTGCAAAAGACGAACCCATTCAAGATGAAAAATTCGCAAAGATCCGCACCTTGGCGAATATGTAGAGATTGGGTTTTGGGTGCCTGTCACTTCCCGATTTTTGTTGAATTTTGTCGAATAAAAACAGTCCTTGTGCTGAGGGCTGTTTTTTTATTTGCCGGTGATTTTTTTGTTTCAAATCTTGTTTCTTATGTATCATCAGAACTCGGATATGTTTCATCTGGTTGGCTTTATGTTTCATGAATTTACGTTTATGTTCCAGTGTTCATTTTATGTTTCATTGAATAGCTTTTATGCATCATGTTCCTCCGTTTTTGTTCCACCGCATCTACTTTATGTTTCACAAACCCAGTTTTATGTCCCAGCACTACCCCTTTGTTCCACCGCACGCACTTTATGCATCATAATCCTCCGTTTTTGTTCCACCGCACGCGATTTATGTTTCACAAACCCAGTTTTATGTCCCAGCACTACCCCTTTGTTCCACCGCATGCACTTTATGCATCATAATCCTCCGTTTTTGTTCCACCGCACCCACTTTATGTTTCACAAACCCAGTTTTATGTCCCAGCACTACCCCTTTGTTCCAGCTCACGCACTTTATTCATCATGTTCCTCCGTTTTTGTTCCACCGCACCCGCTTTATGTTTCACAAACCCAGTTTTATGTCCCAGCACTATCCTCTTGTACCAGCACTACCCTCTTGTCCCAACATCCTCCTTGTCGCAACCCAAGCACTCCCAATCACCCAAAAAAAGCACATGGGCCCAAGCCCACATGCTTCATCAAATCTCTTTTAATCCATTTCGAACAAATTGGATTGTATATTCAATTTCCTTCTCATCATCCCACGGATAATCTGGCATTATGATAAAGCGTGTTACTAAAAAACCGATTATGGTAGTCATCGTAAGTCGTAGTACCGTGGCGGCTGGAAAATCAGCTATCTGATTTTGCTTTTGAAAATGTTCTACTGCCGCTTGGAATTTTGGTAGAACTTTAGTCACGAATACCGTTTTAAAGCTTTCCCGAATTTCGGAATGGTACGCCATTTCCTGAAGTAATATTTTAATTAGAGGAGCATTACTTTTCACAAATTCAAAGCGATTTTTTATTAAAATTTTTAATAAGCCTTCAATATCCTCAAGGTTCTCATCATGAAATACTTCATTTAAAAACTTTTCTGCAAAAAATGGAACAGCAAATTTAGATATTACAGGTAACACGATGGATATGAGCAAATCCTTTTTCGTTTTGTAATGCCGGAAAATGGTTCCTTCAGCTACCCCTGCTCGCTTTGCAATTTCACTTGTTGATGTTGCCGCAAAGCCTTTTTCAGAAAATATTTCAATTGCTGCTTGAACAATTTTCGCCTGCTTTGGTGTCAATTCCTTTTCTGTAACTTCCATTAAATCTTTTATAAATTCTTTATCGAGCTGACCCATTTTCGATCTCCTCTCAAAGCCTCTATCTATTGTTATAACCTACGATGTTTCTTTAATGCAAGAATATTGAGGACAAAGAATAAAGCTGCAAACCCGATAATGACTGCTAATTCAGACCAAATATCCCATAAATCCTTTCCTTTTATCATCACTTGCTGCATTGCTTCTGCTCCATAGGTGAGAGGCATAAACTTACTTAGCATTTGTAGCCAATCTGCCATTGTTTCCAAATTAAAGATACCTGAAAAGAATACTTGTGGGAGGATAACCAACGGAATAAACTGCATCATTTGGAATTCGTTATTTGCAAAGGCTGATAAAAGAGTAGCAAGGGTTAAGGCTGTTATCGCTAATAAAAACGTAACAATTAGTAATTGCCAAAAGTCCCCCACCATCCAAACGTCTAGAACATAAACTGCATACGCCACAATAATAAGCGATTGAATAATTGTAAAGATTCCAAAGCCAACTAAATATCCGGTTACGATATGCCAACGCTTTATCGGTGTGGATAATAGCTTTTCTAGGGTTCCTTGCGTCCGTTCTCTTAAAAAGGAAATGCCACCGATAATGAACACAAAGAAAAAGACAAAAAATCCAATCAGAACCGAACCGACTTGGTCAAATAAATTTAAATTTTGCGAACCATAATAATATTCCACTGATGGTTTTACAGAAGGGTGATTCGTTATAGTGCTAAATGCAGACTGAATGGCTTTCATTACTGCAGCATTTGCTGTTGGATCACTCCCTTCTAAAATTATTTTGGGCTCCATTCCGGTTACTGTTAAAAATGCATCCAGTTCCCCTGCTTGAAAGGCTGACGTTGCTTCCACTTCTGACATTTGGACAACATCTTCCTCTAGTTCTGCATGTAAAGCTTCCTCTATTGGAGGTGGGACGTTTTCTATCGCTACAATTGGCGTATAATCATCCCCATCTAATACGAGCCAAATAAGCGTTAACACTAAGATTGGTGCAATTACGAGAAGTGCTAAGGAACGCTTATCTCGTAAAAATTGCTTGATAATCCTCGTTACAACTGCACCTACATTCATTGTTCACGCCCCCCATATGCCAAAAATGCTTTTTCAATTGTAGAAACGCCTTGACTCACCTTTAATTTTTCTGGCGTATCGCAAGCAATGACATAGCCATCTCTTAACATTGCTAGACGATCACACTTCTCTGCTTCATCCATCACATGAGTTGTTACGACAATGGTCATCCCAGCATTTTTTAGCTTGTATAACTCATCCCAAATCGATTGACGAAGTACAGGGTCGATACCCACTGTAGGTTCGTCTAAGATTAATAGTTTTGGGTCGTGCATCAGTGACGCCGCTAACGACAATCTTCTTTTCATACCACCAGAATATTTCTGGACTTCCTTATTTACATGCTCGGTTAAATCGACGATTCGGAGCACTTTATCTATTGCTTGAACCCGTTCTTGCTTTCTTAATCCATAGATAGTTCCAAAAAAATGAAGATTTTCATTTGCTGATAACTCATGATACAAAGCGTCCGACTGAGCCATATATCCAATTGATTTCATAAGCTCAAGCGACGGAACCTTCTCTCCATCCACAAAGATTTCACCTTGATCTGCTTCTAAAATTCCAACTATCATTTTGACCAGTGTTGTTTTTCCAGCACCAGATGGCCCTAACAAACCAAAAATTTCACCTTTTTGAACAGATAAATGAATATCTTTTAATACCTGCTCCTTTCCAAAGGTATGGGCAACCCCTTTCACTTCAATCATTGTCGTCATATTTGTCGCTCCCCTCATCAATAGTGAGTGATTACTCACTTCAAGTAAAGCATATAAAACCATGTATGTAAAGTGAGTAATCACTCATTAATTTATATTTTTTAATCCAGCCGCCACCTTCCCCAAAACCAATAAAAAACTAGGTCCAAACCAACCTAGTTTTCTCCATCAACCATCCCATTTTTTACTGCATACAACGCTGCTTGGGTGCGATCACTTACACCTAATTTCGATAATAGATTTGAAACATGCGTTTTTACGGTCTTTTCTGTTATAAATAAGCTACTCGCAATCTCTTTATTGCTTTTTCCGTTGGCGATTTCCTTCAAAACATCCCGCTCTCGACGTGTTAAGGAATAAATCGTATTTTGCCGTTCCCGATTCATATTTGATAGGACTTGTGTCGTTGCCTTTGGGTGAAGCAAATTCTGACCGTTCATCACTTCTTTTATAGATCTAACAAGCTCATCTGGTTGCACATCTTTTAATTGATACCCAGTTGCACCTGCTTCCAGTGCAGGTATTACATGGTCTTGATCGGAAAAACTTGTGAGCACCAAAACTTTTATTTGCGGAAATTTCTTGACGATGACCTTCGTTGCTTCAATACCATTTAATTCTGGCATCATGATGTCCATTAAAATTACATCTGGCATTAGTTTTTCAGCAAGCTCAATCGCCTCCACCCCATTGGAGGCTTCACCTACCATCTCAATGTCAGCCTGTGTTTTCAGGAAAAACACAAGCCCTCGTCGCACAACATGATGATCATCTGCAATTAAAACTCGTACCATAGGTTAATCCCCCATCTGTAAAGGAATCTGTATGGAAATCCACGTTCCTTTTCCTTTCCTGCTTTTCAATTCAAAACTCCCACCTAAACGCTCTGCCCTTTGCTTCATACTTTTTAACCCTAAGGAAGGAAGCTCTAATGTAGCATCATAGTGAAAGCCTACTCCGTGATCATAAATCTTCATTTCTACCATTTTGTTATCTTTCTTCATCTCTAGAAAAATCTCATCGGTACCTGCATGCTTTTTGCAATTGGCCATTGCTTCTTGGCCTATTCTCCATAGTGCTTCCTCTATCCTTTGAGATAATCGAATCACGCCTTTTATGTGCTGATTTAATTGTAATCCTAGCACTTTGGCGTATTCGGTTAGCCCATGGATAATACCATTTTCCAATCCACTAGGGCGTAACTGCCAGATTAATCCTCGCATTTCCCCGAGAGCATCCTGGGCCAAATCCTGTATATATTGAAAGGTTTCCTTTTCCGTCTCTTTTTCTGCCATTTCTTTTCCTGCTCTTGCTGTTAAACTCAAGGAAAAGAGCAATTGATTAACCGAATCATGCAAATCCCTTGCCAGTCGGTTACGTTCTGCAATTAATGCCATTTCTTGCTCGGATTGTGTGAGCTTTATCCGTTTTAACGCTGTACCAATTTGATAAGCAATCGATTCCAGAAGTGCTAATTCTTCTGGTTCAAAGAACGTTTTATACGGTGAGCCTACATTTAGAACACCAAATCGCTCTTCACCTGCCATAAGTGGCACTGTCGCATGGTGTGTGATTCCTCCTGTGTCCTCACTCTTTTCTGCTATTGCTCTTTCAATCCGGTGACATTCAATAATATTGGATGCTTTCGTTAATTTCCCATTACGATATCGGTCGACACACCAGCAGTTTTTGCGGCGCATTCTTTTACATCCATTTTGAGAGAGGGCCGCTGGTAGTGACTCACTTGCTGCTAATTCATGCTTCCCTTCCTCATTCACTAAAAAAATCCATCCTGTCTGGAAACCTGTAACATGTAGTAACTTTTTTAGAACCTCAGATAAGACCGTTTTGATTTCAATTCCTTCATTTAATAACTCCGCGATTTCTTTTAAAATATGAATCTCTTCTTGTCGAAAGCTATTCCCCATTTTACCGCCCCTCTATTATCTTTCTTCTATTATATCATGTATTTTTCGCAACATTCTGTTTGTAAGAACTCCAATGTTTCACCTGAAGGGCTTTTGTAAAATACGGTTTTCCAACCATTTGGAAGACTATAGGGGCCTTCTATTTGTTCCATTCCGATTTTCATAAGATACTCGAAATCAACTACTTCAAAGCATATATGTGTCTTTTTGCTATCTTGACCTTCCACTAGTTCTAATCGCATCTTTCCATTGTGTAAAAAGACAAGCCTTTCCCCTAAAACCTCCATCGACATCTCCTCATGAAAATGGAGGTGTTGTATATAAAAGGATTTTGCAGCTGATAAGTCCGCGACTTCCAAGCCGAAATGATGAAATTTCAACAAGTCCGCCTCCTTATAAAATTAAATTCATATCCCCAAATTCATGCCATAAATATTCCTTACGTATTGCCTCTTCATAAGCATGAAATAATGATGACGGATCTAAAAAGGCAGACAGGAGCTCGAGATGGCTTGCTTTTGGTTCATGTAGACCTGTTAAAATTCCATCTACGATTTGCAGCTGAAAATCCCCTGAAATGTGTAAATTAGTCCAGCCGGCATTGATTTTTGTTTGGGCGTAGCTTTCTAATGCTCGAACAACCGTCGTACCTACTGCAATGACCCGTCCTTTTGCTTCCTTCGTTTTTTCAATATCTTGAATCGTTTGCCTTGCTATTTTATATTGCTCGGGATGGTTTTTCGGCGAGTGGTCCCATTTATCATCAAGCAGGTAGCTTAAGCCTGTATGCAATTGTAAATAGGCAATCTTAACACCCTTTTTCTGTAATTTGAATAACAGCTCGTAGCTAAGCGCCCTTCCAGCTGAGGGCATTTCTACTGAACCAGGATGATTGGCGAAAACGGTTTGATAATAGTCAAGCCCCCACTTTTCATCTATATATTCATATCGAATAGGCTCTCCTAGCTGATAAATAGATGCAAATAAAGACGTCCCTTTTTGCGAAAATCGTATTGTCTTAATCGGGGTTTGCTCCTGTTCCTTAATAACTTCACCGTACAGTTGATCCGAAAAAGATAACACATCTCCAACCTGCACATTTTCTGGGGTTACAATGAGTACATCCCATTGATCATCCCTTCGCATTGCTGCAAGCCGCACTTCGCACTCTGTATTCGTTCGATTTAAGGTTGCCTTTAACACTGCCGGTATCGTTCTACTATTGTTTAAAACGAGCATGTCTCCTGGTTTTACGTATTGATCAATAGCATAAAAGCAATCATGAATAATGTCATTTGTTTCTCTGTTTATGACCATCATCTTCACGTGGTCTCGACGAACGCCCCGTTTTTCTGGAGGATGGGACGCATTTAAGTAGGTTGGCAGGTGAAAATCAAACGCTTGTGCAATCATTCGATCACCTCCGTAAAGCGTTGTGCTTCCAACCGTTGCCCTGTGATTCCTTCTGATTGCTTTGAGGCAAGGTATAAAAATACATGTACTAAGTCGTCCGGATTTGCCAGTTCATAATCACAATCTGGTACAGCTAATGCATGCATTTCCGTATCCATTTCACCAGGGTCCACCATGTTTATTCGAATGTTCGTGTCGCTCAATTCATCTGCCCACGTTTCTGTTAATCCTTCGACGCCAAATTTTGAAATGCCATAAGCTCCCCAACCTGCATAGCCTGTATTTCCAGCTTCAGAAGTAACATTGATTATAGAACCTTCATTTCGTTCTAACATTATAGGCAAAACCTGTTTTGTAACCATAAATGGACTGATGGTGTTAACTTTTAAGACTTCTGCAAAATCTTCGTCAGGATAGTCTAATAAAAATGGAATCGGGCTAGGACCGAGGATGGAGGCATTGTTAATCAACACATCAATCTTGCCGAATTCCCATTTTGTCATGGATACAAATTTTTCTATATCATTAGGATTTGCAAGGTCTGCTTCAACTGCTAAAACCGTTGCACCGAATGCTTCAGCCTCATCCTTCACCTTTTGCAATGCTTCGTATCCTCTTGCACATATCGCAAGCTTTGCCTTTTCTTTAGCAAAGGCAAGTGCGAGTGCCTTCCCTAATCCTTTCGATGCTCCTGTAATCATTACTACCTTCTCTTCCATGGTCATCTTCCTTTCTTGATTTCTTATGTAAAGCTTATAAATTTTAAAGAACGAATTCGCCATGAAAAAGCAGTAAGTTTTTCTACAACTTTAGGCTGAGGTAACGGTTTGAGTGCTAAAAACACATTTTTTCACGATGCAGGTTAGCAAAGTGCAAAAAAAAACTAGACTAACAAGGTAGCCTAGTATTCTTACAATCCTATTCGTTTATTAATTTTTCCTTGGTAATTTCCAAAAGCTGATGATGAGGATATTTTGCGTTTTTCCATTAATGCTTGGAATCGAATGCTTTTCTCCGATAGCTGTCGTTTATAGTCTGCCTTCAAGGTTTCGTCTGCACACTGCAATAGCAGTTCTTCAAGGGTAGCCATTTCTTTTTTGATCTTCATTTCCTCTGGAAGCATGCCAGCATTTTTCATGATTTTATAAGATGCTCGCAATTCTTCCGGAATGCCTGATAAATCCTCGAGCTGTAGGGGCTTCCCTTTTCCAGGAAGATTATCTAAATCCCCCTTGTTTATTGCGGACTTAATCTTTTCTTCAGCAAGAATCCAACCAATATCCAAGACATCCACTCCTTCGACAAAATTCGGGTGGTGCCAGGCACCCACCTAAACCAACCACTCAGGCAAATAGCGATATACATACATGTCGTTCGGGTACTCGACGAATCCGGTGTCTCCTTCTTCGTACAGGTATTGTAGGAATTCGTTTAGTGCTCCCATATATTCATTATATAAAAACTCATAGCTAATTGGCTCTTTGGGCATTTGATTTTCTGCACAAACAGATGGATTTGTGTAGTTGACATACGTCCGACATGGAATAGGGCGAATTTCGTATGCCATACACTGGTTTGTATCTGTATTTAACATTGGACAAGGAATTTGCTTGGCAATATATTTCTTTTTAAAATCCGGATCCTCCTCATGGTCCAATGTTGTTAGTTCTTCAAGCTCTTTTCCATACTGTTCAAAATAGTTGCGTAGGTGCTTATGAATCCTAGTTTGACGTTCTTCTGGCATACGAGCAATCGCATTTTTCATTAATTTTGCTTCCATCTCATTAATAATGATAGGGAAATAACAGCAAAAAGCACAGCCCATTTGACAGGTTGGTTTCAGTTGAACTGCTTCTTCCATCTGTACAATTTCTTCACTAACAACCTCTAGCAGCTCTTGGAAGCTTCCTAGCAGTTTTTCATCAACAGTCAAATTTTCATTTGCCCATTTTTCGACTACCCGATAAAATTTCGCTTCATCTATTTCATATTTATCATTCAATTGTTCGCATTTCTGTTGTATTTCATCAAATGTTAAAAATGCATTCATTATTAAGCTCCTCTATTCTAGCTTTCTAGTAAACAGTATAGGCAAGCAAATTTTTAAGTAACCTTTTAAAATATTTATTTTACAGGGTTCACACTATTTCAGCAATGGAAACTGGTGGTTAAAGCAGATGCACTCTATCTTTGCATTTTCAAATTGTCATTTCCATGCGTATCAATTTCTATGTTCTATAAACCATTTGCAAGGAATAAAATTTTATTAAAATCTCATCCAAGAATTTATACAATGTGCTTCATTTTTAGAAAGAAAGGATGAATAACATGTACGTTGGTAGTAAAGGATGGTACGTAAATGAATTAAAAAAACTTGGCATTCACTATCATCAAGGAAAGAAAATTGAGGTCTACAAAGCACACGTATTAGCCAATTTACTTGAGGAAAAGAAAAAATAACCAGCTTTATTACAGGGAGACTTCTTCCTGTTATTTTTTTGTTAACATTATTTAATTTTTATATATACTAAAATAGTGGTAAACTAACAAAGAGTTAATACTGGATATGGAGGAAGTAAAATATGTTCTCATCTGCAGAAATTGGCATAGACCTCGGAACTGCTAATTTATTAATTTATACAAAAAATAAAGGTATCGTATATAATGAACCATCTGTTGTTGCTATTGATACAACGTCAAAAAATGTAATTGCAGTTGGTGAAGAAGCAAAACAAATGATTGGGAAGACACCTCAAAACATTATCCCCGTGCGTCCATTAAAAGATGGCGTAATTGCGGATTATGATGTAACCGCACAAATGTTGAAGGAAATGCTTCGAAAAGTAAGCAAAAAATTAGGACATTCCCTACGTAAGCCTTCTGTTGTCATTTGTGTTCCTACAGGTGCTACATCAGTAGAGCGACGCGCCATTCATAATGCGATTAAAGAGTACGGAGCGAAGTATGTTCATTTAATTGAAGAACCTATTGCAGCAGCTATTGGAGCTGGTCTTCCCGTAGAAGAGCCTACAGCAAACATGGTAGTAGATATCGGTGGTGGAACAAGTGAAGTTGCCATCATTTCCTTCGGTGGAATTGTATCTGCTCGAAGCGCACGTGTTGGTGGGGACAAAATGGACCAAGCCATTATTCAACATGTTCGAAGAGAGTACAACGTTTTAATAGGGGAACGCTCTGCTGAAACGGTGAAAATTCAAATTGGACATGCACTTGTGGATCATGCAGAAGAAACAATGGAAGTAAGAGGTCGGGATTTAGTAACAGGATTGCCGAAAACCATTACCTTATCTTCTACAGAAATTAAATCTGCCCTAAAAGAATCGTTAGAGCAAATTTTAGAAGCCATTCAAGAAACCTTAGAAAGCTGTCCTCCAGAATTAAGTGGAGACATCGTAGACCAAGGTATTACACTTACTGGTGGTGGCGCCCTACTTAAAGGTATGCAGGATTGGTTAGCAAGTGAACTTGATGTTCCTGTTCACATCGCACAAGATCCATTAGAGTGTGTGGCAATCGGTACTGGAAAATCATTAAAAATGATTAGCAAATTACAAAAAGCTTCTAAGTAAGCTTATCCAGTAGTTTTATATCGTTGAAGTGGGCTAACTATAGGATTAATGATTATCTTTTCTTAAACCACAACAAAGACGGATTCTATGAATCCGTCTTTTTCTTATACCTCAGCTTCTATATTCTGCTCATCTACCTTTTTCAGTGACTTCTTTTTCTTTTTCGTTGTTAGTAGTACACCAATTATAACAATTGCTCCCCCGACCAACTGTGAAACAATAATTTTCTCTCCCAAAAATAGGACGGCACCAACCGTTGTAAACACTGGTAGTAAATTTAAAAAGATCGATGCTGTTGATGCTCCTATATCTTGAACAGCCCGATTCCAAAACATTAACGCAATGATTGATGGAAATATCCCGAGATACAATAAACCGATAAAGCTTTTTATTGTTAATGGTGGATTCACTCCATTAATCCATTCTAGCAAAGCAAACGGAAATAACACGAGCACACCTAATCCCATCATAATCAATAAACTACCGTAAACAGGGAACTTAGAATTATGTTGTTTCACAATGATTGTATAGATGGACCATAATAGAACCGCAATCAACATAAAAATATCTCCAATGTTCATTTGCAGCGTTTGTATCATTTCCCATGACCCTTTCGAAATGACCCAAATGGCGCCAAACAAGGATAATAGCATCCCAAGCAATTGAAACCTATGTAATCGTTCCTTTAAGAAGAAGAACCCTAAAAGCACCGTAAAAATAGGAGTTGTCGCTTCTACAATTCCGGCATTTGTTGAGGATGTATAATTTAATGCTAAGTACACGAAAAAGTTAAATAAAATGATACCCGTTATACTCATTCCAACTAATGGTTTCCACTCTTTTTTATAAACAGCATGTGTTTCCCTTATCTGCCTAAGCCCGAGTGGAAGAAGCACAACAAATGCAATAAGCAGCCTACAAAAAGTAACGGTGATTGGGGATAAGTCACTGATTGCCTTCCCTACCAATAGATTTCCAGCATAAATTATGACTGTTACGAGTAATAAAACATATGATTTAGCGAACATGAAATCACGACCTTTTTATACACTTTATCTTTAATGGAGCGTATTCCCATTATTACAGAAATATCTTTATTTTTCTAATTGTAAGAATGATGAAATCTACAGTCTTATACTACTTTATACTTATCAAGCGAAAATAATAAAAATGTATCGACAATATTAACCCTACTATTTACCTATAATCCTATTCCATCAAAATGTGTGTAATTCCTTGTCACATAAGGAATTACGCGTTTAATCAGAGATTATTTCATTACACCCTTTTTCTATAAAAAGGGCAGATTTTGTTGCAAAATTCCTAGTTTAAGCCGACATATTGTAACAGACTTTTCCTAATTTTTCCTCTAAAATAAAGAAACAAAATACATAAGAAAAAGAAAAAAGGCAAACTCATTGAAAAATGGGGACGCAAAGTCACAGGTCTAAGGTTTTAGAAATATAAAAAAACGCCCTATTAAAACTAATGATAGCTGGCGAAAAAAGCTAGGACGGCTGGACTACCTGATACACTAGTATTTAGGAGGGGAATACGGGTGAAAAAAAAGGTCGAGCATACCTTGGATCAGGAATGGTTACTTCTTATTAAAGAGGCCAAAAATTTAGGAATGAGCAAAGAGGAAGTCAAAGTATTTTTATTAGAAAAAGCACAAAAAAATAAAGTATAAGGTTATTTCACATGTGATTTTTTTGAAATCACATGTTTTTTTGTTCTAAAGTGTTCATGATTACTAACAACCCCTTCTCAATATGCTATAATTAGCCTATCAAAATAAGCAAGGAGGGTTCGTATTGATTGGTGAACGAATAAAAAAGCTTCGATTACAGAAAAAAATGTCTCTATCTGAGCTTGCGGAACAAGCTGGTGTAGCAAAATCATACTTAAGTTCAATTGAGCGGAACCTACAATCAAACCCTTCTATCCAGTTCTTAGAAAAGGTCTCATCTGTTTTAGGTGTTTCCGTTAATACTTTTTTACATGATGAAACAAACATAACAGATATGGAACAATTAGATGCTGACTGGGTAAGGCTTGTACAAGAAGCGATGAACTCCGGCGTATCAAAAGAAGAGTTTAAGGAATTTTTAGCGTTTACGAAATGGAAATTAAATAAGCAGTAATGGGCTTCTATTTGTTTAGAAAGCCCTTTTTACGATTCACTACCTCTAGGATTAGACCTTTTCTTTACGATCTTAAAAATTAGATATCCTAACAATGCCCCAATCGTGTTAAGTAAAATATCATCTACATCAAAGCTTCCTAATCGTAGTAATAACTGTAATGATTCCAAAATGGTAATACAAAACATAAAAACGACTAAGAAGGAAAGTAGGTGCTGCAGTTTCGGAAAAACAGTAGGTAGCAAAAGTCCGAATGGCACAAATACACCAATATTCCCAGCAAGGTTAATAAGCCAAGTCCATAATGGAAAGTGGTCATAATAGGTAAAGTATAAGCTAATTGTCTGAAACGGAATAAAATTATATTTATACTCTTCAGATGGAATTCTAGAAAAGCCTGAGAACCCAATAAACATCGAGTAGATCAAAAGCAGCGTATAGAAATATAATAGAAAGCCGGAGACTCTCTTCAAGTGGACCACCCCCTTCATGCATTATAACATGTAAAATATTGAATATTTTTTCAAATTTGTGAGGATATTTTTTTGTAAACTTAATATACTGATGAGTAGGAAATGAAGAAGGAGGTGCTTTCTGCATTATTAACAAAATTAATTCAAGCACCAAAAGTAAGTGGGAAAGCATTTCTCCGAAGACCGTTCAAGAAGCCAAAGTAAAAATTAAGGGTAAAGCACATACATTTTCTATAGTAGAGATTCATGAACGTATTCCGTATATCCATCCGCCTACGAAATAAGTTGGTAAAAAGGGGGTAATATTTCCCCTTTTTACAAAGAAATGTATTTTTTCACCCCACCTTTTGTTAATATTTATGTAATTAAAGACAAGATGGGGTGGTGGAATGGCATTTCGAAAGCACCTTAGTATTGGTAACATATCGAGCATTTTAGGAATTGTTAGCTTTATTATCGCCGCAATTACCCTTTCAAAAGAACATCTACATCTTGTTACAAGCACCATACTATTCCCCTTCACCGAGAAACTCAATCCAGGTATAGAAGGCTCTCGTTTCATTCATTGGCTGGTAATTACCTTAGCACTAATTATTTATATTCTGTTTTTTACGGGAATGATGAAATTGTTAATGAAAAGAGGTAAACAACAACACCTACATATAATATGCCAAGAAGAAATAGCTGTAATGTTAGATGCTATTGATGCAAGCTCCGAATTAGATATAAATGAAAAGATACTAAAGTTTATGAATACGTTTGATAAAGAAGTTGCAAACATATTCCAACTAGATCCAGATGACTTAAAAAGCTTATGGGTTTTTCAACTTAAGAGTGAAGAATATGCCCTGTATTTCGATAATGACCCAGCCTATACCGTTGAGGAAGATGAAAAAAGTTATTTAATGATTGTAGACTTAGACGAGAAGTCGGAACCTTCAGAGGAAGAAAAACGAATTATCCAGTGGGCATTACGGCAGCCAAATCCGCAATTTTGGGATGATCGAATTAAGGAAAACTTTAAGGGGAAGCATCGTGAGTTTGTTTTTGTACGAAATTATGGTGATTTTAGACTAGGATATGCTATACTATTTAAAGAAGAGGGTAAAATTACCAAACAAAAACTAGAGCACTTTGAAAGTGCATCCTCCTATTTAATGTTGTTAGGAAAGATTGATAATCTTACAACAAAAATGATTCAATACTTGCTAGAAAAGGTGGTATAACGATGTCGTTGAAAGCGAAACAAATCTCATACGTTAACCAGAATATATCTGTCACCACCCTAGAAACGGATACGAAAGTACCCCCAGCTAAATATGAAACAGGTTTTAAAAAGGTTAATTCAAAGTCGGCTAAGCTCATTTTACAAACTAGAGGAAGAGCTAGACGATTCGTATAAAAAATAATAAGATCGTATAGAAAAATTGCCAACTCCCTATTAATAGGAGTTGGCATTTATATTAAAAGGAGTGTACATAGGGTTGGGGTTTGCGATTTCCAAAAGAAACTAACCTTTATAGAATATCAAGCTGGATGAGTAAAGCAAATAGAATTTGAAGCAATACTTGCAGGGAAACGGCAACGTCTGTATCTCTTGTTTGTACTTCTACATCTTGGCTGCCTTCAATAACGATATGCTGTCTATTCACTTGGTCTATTCCAGTACGCTGTAACAACTCGTGTGTTACAGATTCAGCTCGGTCTCCATCTGCAATAGAAATATTGATAACAATTGCAATCGCAACCTGGATTGCTGCTTGTAAGGATACACCTACTTGCGTATCAGAAGTTCGTACATGAACATTGCAAGAATCTCTTACCTCAATTGTTTCAAAGGATCCTTGATTGATGTCATTTACTTGTGCGTTATCTTGCTGAATTCCATCATTATGATTGTCTCGTCTGCATCTATTTCCCAAATCGTTACGAAAATCATCTCTGTAGCCATAGTAATCTCCCGCTACATTATTTCTTCTTTTTGCCATTATGAATCACGCTCCTTTTTTTTCTTATTTAATAGCATTCGAAGAGGACTATCTTCAGATAAAACCTGTTTCACTTGTTCTTCAGAGCCTTCCATATCTTCTCCACTAGAATATTGATTTACTAAGTCTTCTAGGTTCTTAGCGATGTTTCTCAATTCTTCTTTTTGCTCCTCTGGTAGATTATTAAGCTTCGTTTTATCATCCTTAACTTGATGCTTTCTTAGCACACTAGCTACTGTTACAGATGCTAGGTTTTTGGAGAGGTTGGAAAGTTCTTTGTTGAAATCTTTCATTTGCTTCACTCCTTTTTACCTTTCTACACTATTACTATATTGTATAAATCTATTATTGCGTGGGCTGTCCCCTATTCTATTAAAAATAGGCGAAAAACGTTGATAGATACTAGACTAGAAGGATCGTACACTAGTAAAACACATAGAAATAGCCTACTATAAACGTTATCTGCTTATAGTAAGCTTTTTCCTTACCTCTATTTTGCTAATTCATATATAGCTCTCGCGTAGATAGCGGTTGCTTTAACTAGGTCTTCCACCTCTATATACTCATCCTGTTGATGGGCTGTCATTTCTTTTCCGGGGAAACTAGCACCATATGCCACGCCTTTTTCCATAAACCTAGCATATGTTCCGCCACCAGTGGATAGAAGCGTTGGATGGTCACCCGTTTCCTCTTGATATGCCTTTTGCAGCGCAAGTATCATAGGATCCTCACCACTAACATGGTGGGGCTTGGATTGTCGATATTCCGCTACTACTAATCCTTGTTCTTCAACTCGCTTATAAAGTTTATCTTTTGTGCTTTCATAATTTGTAGTTACTGGACATCGTATATTTAAAAATGCCCCCACTTCTCCATCCTTTTCAAATTGGATTTTACCTGGATTAACTGTTAAGGAACCTGTAATATCATCGCGATAGGAAATACCTAGACCTTCACCTTCAAAATCATTATGTAATTCCGCTACAAAGCCGAGAAACGTTTTAGCAGCCTCTTGTACGTTTAGGGTTCTAAGAAAGCTAGCTAAAATCGTTCCTGCATTTTTCCCCACGTGTGGTTCCATACCGTGTGCAGACTTACCAAAGACAACTAGTTCAATTGCTTCTCCGTTTTCTTTCCACTCGTAATTTACTTTTTCCTGAACACCAAAGCGTTCAAAGGATGATTTTACGTTTCCAAAATTACCAGACAAAATCGCTGTCGCCTTTTCGGGGACCATATTGATCCGACTCCCTGCTTGGAATGAGATTAGCTCATACTCATAGGCTCTGGATTTTTCTACAGTTGGAACGGTAACCTTCACATTCATTTGACCCTTTTCGGCATGGATAATGGGGAAATCTGCATCAGGTGCAAAGCCTACTTTCGGCATGGTTTCCTTTTCTTGATAATACCTCATACAGCTCATGCCACTTTCTTCATCTGTACCAAAAATGATTCTTACATTTTTGCGAATCGGTAGTCCAAGCTCTTTCACTATTTTCAATCCATAAAAGGCAGCCATTGTCGGTCCTTTATCATCAATGGCTCCTCTTGCAAAAATTTTCCCATCTCGCATAGTTGGCTCAAATGGAGGACTTGTCCAATCCCCTGTTGCTGGCACAACATCTACATGACACAGAATTCCTATCGTATCAGCACTTTCGTTGTTACCATATTGACCATGCCCCGCATATCCATCTACATCTTTTGTATCTAGACCGATTCGCTTCGAAAGCTCTAACACATAATCCAATGCCTCCCCAACTTTTTCCCCCATTGGACTTTGTTTTGATGCTGTTGTTTCATCTTTGACACTCTCAATCTTTAAGAGACCAAATAAATCATCTAAAAGCTGATCCTTTCTAGCTAGCACTTCCTCATACCAATTAACCATTATCTCACCTCATAATCGATTCATAGTCACGACTTAAGCTTAACAAAAAATGAAAAAGACAACTTAAGAAAAGTTAACTAAGCTGTCTCTTTTAAGGTTTATTGTGATTAGAAGAAGATAACTTTTTTATATTCTCATTTCTTTCGCCACCATCGGAAAGCTCCTCGGAAAACGGATGTGACTCTCTATCCTTTGATAGTCTATCAGGATCACGCCTGCTCTTCTTATTGCTCATTCTTCATCACCTGTATCGTTTAAATACGTATTTTCACCTGGAACAAAAGAAACATTGGTTAAGCTTTCGTCTCCTTTTAAAGAATTCATTTGCTCCCTATCAAACGGCTTTTCCTGCTTAGTATTATTGTTTTTCTTATCCATTCTACCATTTCCTCCTCATGATTGTTTAACGTGTAGTATACGTACTCTACAAATTTTTAAACGTGTAAATTGGAAAAAAGATACCAACTACTAGAAGTTGATATCTTTTCAAAAAGGTTCACGAGCCCTGTTCTATATTTTCTTTATCCTTCTCTAGCATAACAATTAACGCCGGCATTAATACGCCTCTAATTAAGAATGTATCCAATAGTATACCAATGGCTACAATAAACCCAAATACAAATAGAATTTGAATTGGTTGTGTCATGAGAACAGCAAATGTTGCTGCAAGAATAAGACCAGCTGAGGAAATAACTCCCCCCGTTTTTGCTACTGCAATCTCTACTGCTTCCTTAACAGCATGTTTTTTGCGTTCTTCCAAGTATCTAGAAATTAAAATAATATTATAGTCTATTCCGAGCGCTACGAGAAACACAAATGAATATAGAGGTACTCGATTACTAATAGACTCTATATCGAAGAATACGTCCGTCAAGAACATTCCTAGTCCTAATGCAGCTAGGAACGAAAGTAAAATGGTTCCCATCATATAAATCGGCATTTTAATAGAACGAGTTAAGAAGAATAGCATGGCGAGAATTAATATCGTTTCTAACACAACCACGACAATTAAATCTCGATTGTTTACAGAACGGTCATCGATTTGCGTAGCTGTTTCACCTGCAAAGTAAAGCTTCCCTTCTAAACTGCTTTCTGCCACTAGTTTATCAGCATCCTCCATCATTCCTTCTAACGCATCCATGGTTTCGATTGCATATGGACTTTCTTCAAACGTTACACTGTATTGAACAGCATTACCCGAAACAGCATTGATTTGTACATTACGAACAAGTGGCTGTGCTTGTAACGTTGTTAATATCGCTTGTTGATCCTTCTCTGACACCTCTGATTTTGCCTCAAATAGAACAGTAGTTGGAGCTAAGTCCCCTTTTGCAAACTGCTCCTCCAAAACCTCATAGCCTTCTCTCGATGGCATATCTTCAGGGAAAGACTTTATCGTATCAAAGGAGTAGGTCATATGGAATACATTACTTGC
This sequence comes from Salirhabdus sp. Marseille-P4669, assembly GCF_900240405.1. GTDB lineage: Bacteria > Bacillota > Bacilli > Bacillales > Alkalibacillaceae > OEQK01. The sequence goes on along the minus strand of NZ_OEQK01000007.1, from coordinate 103,774 downwards.
GGAAACAAGTAAAATAATACCCATTGCGATAGCAGAAAAAGCTGGCTTTCGAACAACAAATTTTCCAATCTTATGCCAAATTGTAGTTTTGTCTTCCGTTCCATCTCCAACCTTTGGAATTTTCGGCCAGAAGGATTTTCTACCAAATAGCGTAAATAGCGCTGGTACTAGGGTAATAGATGAAATCATCACAACAAACATAGTTGTACCAAAAATAGGGGCAAAGTTTTGATAATCCCCAAACTCGGCAAAAAATAAAACAAGCATTGCAGCTAACACCGTACCACCAGAATAAAATACAGGTGTGCCAGTCTCTCTCATTGCGTATCTCATCGATTCAAACTTACTCTCATGCTTTTTCAATTCTTCTCGATATCGGGAGAAGACAAACAAAGAATAATCAATAACAGCTGCAAAAAGCAAAATGGACATAATGGATAACGATTGACTTGCGAGCGGTAACCCTGCTGCTCCAAACAATCCAAGTATTTGATTCACGACACCATACACAAACCCTGCTGCTAATAACGGAATAAGCGCAAGTAATGGGGAACGATAAATGATAATTAATAATATTAAAATTAAGCCAACTGTAGATAAAATTAATACAATATCAGCGCGACTAAATAAATTTACCGTATCTACTGCTATACCGGCAGGACCAGTAATGGTTACGCTTAAATTCTTACCTTGCTCCGATATTTTTGTAACTTGTTCTAGACTAACCTCTAAGGCATCGATTTCCATATTGGAATCAAAGCCAAACGGAACCACTCCCGTTGTTCTATCCTCCGATAAAAAGCTAGCCACTGCTTCTGGTGGAATTTGTTCAAACGGTATAATTTGCTGTAGCCCCTCTACCTTTTCCGGCGTAAGCTCTACAAGCTTGTTATAAAGCTCTTCTGGATTGATTTCACCTTCATCAGATTGATAAACAAGTAGTGCAGGCAAATAATCTGCCCCTTCAAAGTATTGATCGATTTTATTTTGTGCAATAACCGACTTCGCATCATCCGGCAAAGAATCTACACTTCCTACCTTATAATCACTTGCACCCGGTGTAAAAACCATCAGTAAGGTCATAACCATTAACCAGGATACGAGTGTGATCCACATTCCCTTTTTCGTCGTTACAGCATCTGTAATTATACGAATTCCTTTTCTCATCTAATTCACTCCTTTATAGTGACAGTAGTGTCACTTTGAATATAAAGTAAATCTACAACCTCGTGTAGATTTTTGTTTTATATTTTTCCCCCAATCCTTGAATATCATCTTGCTTACGATGAATCGAGTACTTTACTACATCAGTATGTAGTAAAGTAACACAAGCGTCAATTAGGATGAACGAACATACCATTGCTTAATATTTCCTTTATAAAACGGACCCATTCCTCCTCTGGCACGCCAAAATGGTTTGGCATAATTACGGTTTGAAAAATCATAGCCAGCATAACCTTATCTGGAATATCTTTCTTTAGCACGCCTTCCTGTTTACCAAGCTCGATAAAATCTTCTAAATGTCCGTAAATCTCCAAATGGTATTCATCCATTATTTTTTTGTTCTTGGCAATCTGATCCTTTTTAGTCTGCGGATTTTCATGTGCTCTTGCCAATAACTGAACAATAGTAGCATATTGGAACATTACATCAAACAAGAAATCAAACTGCTCTTGAAAGCTTTTGTATTCCTTAATTTGTTTAATATCATCAAAGAATTTATGCATTTTATGAATCATATATTCCAGCACTAAATCCTCTTTATTCTCATAATACTTATACAATGCCCCTCTAGAAATATGCAGCTCCTCTGCCAATAAACCAAAGTTCAAACCATCATATCCATGCTCAAGTAGAAGACGCTCTACCACCTGAAACAAATCCCCCGTTGAAAACTTCCGCTCCCTAGCCACCATCCTGCCTCCTGTCGATTTGGGTTTTTGGGTGCCTGTCACTTCCCGATTTTTGTTGATTTTTGTCGATTATTCTATCGCTTGTCCTACATCGTATCGCTCTATTTCCAATTCTAACGCTTTCCCTAGGGCTAATTTAGCAAGCTCTGCACCTAAATAAGGTCCTGCTGTTAAACCTGAAGCGCCAAGACCATTTGCAACAAGCATTCCGTTTATGCCAGGAATGGGTCCAAACACAGGTAAAAAGCCAGGAGTAAATGGTCGAAACCCTACTCTCGTCTCGACAACTGTACCATCCGCTAGCCCTGGTGCAACCAATAATGCTTTTTGTAATATTTCCTGCAATCCACCAGCTGTAACCCTATGATCAAACCCATCCTCATCCTCATGTGTCGCACCTACAATGATTCGCCCATTTTCAAAAGACAAAATATATTGATCATTAGGTGGCATGATAACTGGCCAATTTTCTGTTTGTTGGTTTTCTAACTCTAAATGTAAAATCTGCGCCTTCTGATGGGTAACCATGAAATGTACATGGATACTCTTTAACAAATCGTGTGCCCAAGCACCTGCTGTTACAATGACTTGATCCGCTAAATATTTTGCATTACGAACCGTTACACCAACTATTGTATTGTTTTCCTGAACAAGTCCCGCATTTCCTCTAATAAATGTTGCGCCATGTTTAATCGCTCCATTAATCAAGGCATTACGAAGCTTTCTCCCATTCACACGGGCTCCACCACTAACAAAAACAGAACCATATTCATCGGAAATAGCAGGAAACAGTTTTTTCGTTTCAGTAGGTGTCAATCGCTTAATTTCCCCAATCTCAGGTGCATCTTCTCTTCGTTTCTTCGCCCGCTCTACCATTTTTTCTATTTTATCTTCATCAGAATGTAGGCTAATAGCACCAACTTTTCGATATCCTGTATCAAATTGGCCGTCGCTCTCTAATTCTTTTACTAATTCTGGATAATATCGCGCTCCACCTTTTACAAGTTGATACCAGGCTTTATTTCGCCGCTGCGAAAGCCAGGGACATACAATTCCAGCTGCAGCATCGGTTGCTTGACCTTTATCCTGTCGATCAACAATGGTCACATTTACCCCTGATTTAGCAAGGTGATAAGCTGTAGACGCCCCTAAGATTCCTGCTCCAACCACGATTACTTTTTGCATCATTATACACCTTTTCTGACTGACATTTTCTTTAATGATAACATACGGAGTTTTAACTGCTAAAATGGAAGGTTTCTTAAAGGGATGTGGTTTATGATTCATAATCTGGATTTTATGTTCCACCGCACCGGGTCATTGATTCACATCACGCCCTTATTCAACCAACCTGCCCCATTTATGTTCCACAGTCACAACTCTGTTCCAACATCCACCCCTTATGTTCCACCTTTCCGTTTTTATGTTCCACCGCACCGGGTCATTGATTCACATCACGCCCTTATTCAACCAACCTGCCCCATTTATGTTCCACAGCCCCAACGCTACCCCACAGCCCCAACTCTGCTCACAAAACCACAACAAAGGCGGTCCCCCATAGGAACCGCCTTCATCCTTATCTAGTAGAAACGATCGATTTTGTTTTATATAACCAGGAGCCTAGTAAATAGGAAACCGCTCCCCATGCAACTAGTACGCCGACACCAATCCACAGTGGGCCGGAAACAATGCCTGTTGCATAAACCATGCTATCACGTAATCCTTCCACAAAATATGTTAGAGGTAAAACTTGAGAAATTGGTTGTAGCCAGTCTGGCATTTGTTCAATTGGGAAGAAAACCCCGCTTAAAAACATCATCACAAAGCTCACAATGTTCGCCATGCCCATATACGCTTCCGTTGTTTTACTAAAGGAGGAAAAGAAATATCCTAAAGCATTAAAGGATAAAGCGCCAATTAAAAAGATTATCGTTAAACTTAAAAAGTTAATATGTAAATTGGCTCCAAACACAAAAACCCCAATTAAAGACAACAATAGAATCTGAACGACGCTAAAAATCACACGCATTACCATGTCACTAAACCCGAAGATTCCCATTTTCGCAGGTGTCATTCGTAGTCGTTTCAGAAGCCCTTTTCTTCGCATCTCAACAAGGTCCACCATTCCAAACAGTCCGCCTTGTGCAATGGCTAATGCAATCATACCTGTTAAAAGAAAATCTTGATAATCTAAGTCATCGCTTCCTGCAGAGATAGATTCAAAGTCTAGGCTATAAACCGGTGTTGCCCCTGCAGCATAAAGATTTGTTTGTTGAACGAAGTTATTTAAAATTCCTGACACAGCTTGGGTGGTGGTTCCTTGCTCATCTTCTTTATTGACAATAAGCAGAATATCAGTTGCTTCCTCTGACTCTGGTAAAACGATTGCAGCGCTTATCTCTTGTTCCTTTACAAGCTCCTCTGCTTCTTCTCTGCTCACCGATTCCTCTTCCATTTCTAATACTGGAATTGCTTCTAATTGACTGAGCATCATTTCTGAAGTAGCATTTGGATTTTCATTAACAATTGCAACCTCAGCTTTGAAGTCTTCCTCAGAGCTACCACTAAAAATCACCATGAAGATGACCATTAAAATGACCGGAAAGAATATCCCCCAAAACCATGCTTGCTTTTCCCGTAAAGTAATTTTTAATTGTGCTAAAAACATTTGCTTGAACTGGTTCATTTTAGTCCCTCCACTCCTTTCCTGTATAGGCAATAAAGACATCCTCCAGGCTCATTTCATGGATGGACACTTGTTCTACTTGGTATGCTTTTTCTTTTGTAAAACCAAACAAATCGTATAACGTATCTTCCGGTTTTATTGTCCATAGCTTCACGGCCGCTCCATCTCGCTCCGTCTTCGTAACCGTATTAAGATTGCTTGCGAATTGTTCACCTTCCATCGCTGCCTCTTCCCCATCAAGGAAAGACAGTCGAATTTCTCTTTCCTCCGTTAGTTTATCAATTAAAGCTGCAGGAGAATCTAATGTAACAACTTTTCCTTGGTCGACTACACATACTCGATCACTTAATTGTTCTGCTTCTTCCATGTAATGGGTTGTTAATATTGTGGTTTTACCTAATTCTTTAAGCTTGAGGACAATATCCCAAATGTTGCGGCGTGCTTGCGGGTCTAAGCCAGTTGTAGGTTCATCAAGGAAAATAATTTCTGGATCACTGATCATTGCTAAACCGATTGCAAGTCGTTGTCGTTGGCCACCAGATAATTTTTTCACATGCTTATTTCGGTGCTCTGTTAAACTAACCATTTCCAAAATTTCTTCTGTTGAGCGGGACTTATCATAAAAGGATGCAAAGAGATTTAAATTCTCCTCTGGTGAGAGTAAGTCAAACATAGCGCTAGATTGTGGTTGAACCCCAATCTTCATTTTTATTTGCTCTGCGTGATCCTTCCAATTCAATTCATCAACTATGATTTCTCCTTGGTCAGGTGGAACTAGCCCTTCGATCATTTCTAATGTTGTCGTTTTCCCGGCTCCATTCGGTCCAATAATCGTGAAAATTTCACCCTTTTTAACAGTAAAGCTTATGCCTTGTACCGCATGAACTTCCCCAAAGGATTTATGTAAATCTTTAACCTCTAATATGGTCATGCTCTCCCCTACTTTCAGCGTATTATACACTTCTTCCATTTTACAGGAATCTTTTCCAATTTCTACACTTTTTCAGAATATTTTATTATTATTTTACAAAATCATAACTGTTTTTTATACTGTTTGTCCGAAATGGTGCATACAAATGATTATGGAGGGGATGGACATGTATACATCAGTTCAAACGTTACGTTTCATTCGTTATGTTGTTGCCTATGTATTTATCGTTTCAGGTATTATGAAAGTGTTAAGCTCAGAAGTTGCCAATCATTTTATGGGCTTAGGATTACCTTTACCTCAGCAAACATTGTATGTAATCGCCTTTCTAGAAGTCGGATGCGGTCTTTTACTCCTTACAAACAGATATGTAAAATACGCCACAATTCCTTTAATGATTATTATGATTGGTGCTATTTTATTTACAAAAGTTCCAATCCTACATTCTGGCTTTTTACAGTTTGCCTTCCAAGCTAGACTTGATATTGTTCTATTGGTTTTATTGTTTATTCTATTAAATAAGTCACATTAAAAAAGGAAGACAATCGTTTTAATGATTGTCTTCCTGCTTTTTACTTATTCGCTAAAAACCAATCGTATAATACTTGCGATTCAATAGATAAGTATGGTGCTAGCGTTTTATCAAATAAAAGAACGCCATTAGTAGAAGTATCCACACTAGACTCTCTTACTCGCCACATTTGATTTTCACTCGCAAAATACTCATTTTCCGAATATACTCGATACCATGTTTCTCCATTATCATCAACAGACTCTACTATTCTAAGATCTCCTACTTTTTCTTTGAATTCCTCATCTTCTTCTCCCATATAAACCTCTATGACTTTCATTCCATTCTCTACATAAAAGTTTACTTCCTTATCTGCTGTTTTAAATGTTTTCCCATTCGGTGTCACTTTAAAATCGATTGCTCCTGTATAATATGGTGGGCCTTCTGGTTCCTCTTCCTCATCTACTTGTGTAGCAATAACTTCTAACTTAATATTCCCTTTTTTTCCTTGGAATTGAATATCATTATCCCCATGTGGCCAATCTACTAAAATTCGGAACTGTTCGGTGTCTTGATCTAGCTTAAAAGAGGATTGATGATTGATTACTTCCCACTTATCACCAATTTTCTTCTCTAGTGTTAACGAAATTGGTGAGTCTCCGCTTGATGGGAATAAACCTCCACTACCTTCTAGGTTTACATGATACTCTGTTGGAAGACTTGTATTATTTTTTCTTATCTCAAAATGGTACGCTTCCAAAGTATCCATTCCAGGATAGAGCTCCTCATCTAAGTTAAACTGTCCGTCACCAATTTTTGTACCATCCTCATTCACAACATCTACATCAAAGCTTGCTGCAATTGCCGTATTTTTACTCGAAAAGCTTTTACTAAAATAAGCTGTAGTTCCAGCAATGGCAGCCACAAATAATACCAAACCTATAACACTAAATAAAAATTTATGCTTTTTCATATAAGCTATCATTTCTTCTCCTCCTAAATTAAGTACTTCATTTGCATCAAAAAATGGTTCACCTCCAAAATAATAGAGTTATATTTTTCCATTTGAAAGCGATGATGAGGAACCTTTCCTTGTTAGATTCCTATGTCTTTGGATTGTTTTCCAAATGGTTATTACCACAATAAAAGCTGAGATAACTGTTATGATTCCAATAGGACTTTTTAGAAATTGAATGATATATCCACCATTAGGTATCGTAAACGCTAGTGTACCCACTAATTGATCCAAGTGAACAAGATTCGCATCGGCAACATTATTTGCATCACCTTTTGTCCGCAAAGCTGTTGTTCCGTTCCCCTTCACAATTTCAGTCACACGGTGCGTTACATAGGTATTATTAGACTTTTGATAGGTTACAACATCATTTCGTTCTGCTTGATTTGTTTGTTTAATGATAATGAGGTCACCAGGCTCCAATAGAGGCTCCATACTTCCAGAAAGTACTGTCATGAACTGATGGTTTAATAGTGTAGGTGGTTGTGCTTGTCCGGACTTTGACTGGAGAACTGCGATGAAAGAAATGATTCCAATGAGAATACATATCGTAGTAATACTATTTACTAATAATGTAATACTTTTCTTTTTCATCCAGCTATCCTTTCCAACGAATTATTTTTCTCAATTAAGAACATTATAATTCTATTATACTTAAACTTTTCATAACTTCAACAGATTTCGTTCACAAATAAGAACAAAAAAAAAGATTAAGCAGAAAGTTCCTTCCACTTAATCTTTTCATTTACTATACTAAAACATCCTGATACTCAGGTGTTTTCTCTATCTTTTTCTTTGCATATTCACATATTGGTTCAATCTTCTTGCCTTCTTCTCTCGCAAAGTTCACCATTTTATCTACTAATTTCCCCGCCATTCCAGAGCCACGTAATTCTTCGGATACAAATGTATGGTCCACTGTTAGAACATTGTTTTTAGATTCTACAAATGTAATCTCAGCCTTTAGGTTATCTTCACTTTCCCCAACATAAAAACGCCCTTGTCCTTTTTTGATTTCTTGCATGACAACACCCCCTTTACAGCATTTCTTATTATCCTTTCACTTTCAAAAAATGTAATCCTTAAAAATTCATCTTAGATTGACCACCGTCCACATTAATACTAGTCCCTACAACCCAAGAAGCCTTTTCCGATGCTAAAAATAAGACAACGTTAGCGATTTCTTCCGGCTTTCCAAAACGTCCTGCAGGAATATCTCGCTTCACAAATGCACCAATCCCCTCAGGATCTGCTTCTAATCGTTTCTTCCAATTCCCAGATTCATGTAAAACGCTTCCTGGAGCAACGCTATTTACTCGAATCCCATCTTTTCTGACTTCATCTGCTAACGATTTCGTAAAGCTAATTAAAGCAGCCTTCGCATTGTTATAGGTTGGCTTTCCGCCGCTTTCCCGACCATAAATGGATGAAATATTAATAATGGCGCCATTTCCTTTTCTCTTCATCTCTTCTACAGCTAATTTGCTTAAATGAACAGCAGAAAAGTAATTTAGTTCCAGTGCCTGGTGAAATAAATCCATGTCGGTTTCCATTACGGTTGTACCACTGCTACCACCAGCATTGTTAATTAATATATCAATACTTCCAAACTCACTAACAAATGTCTCCATTAATTTTTCTCGATCGGTTGCGATTGTAATATCTGTTGGGAAAATGGAAACCTGTTCACCAAGCTCTTTCTTTGCTTCTGTTAAAGCTTCTACACCTCGGGAGGCTATACCTACATTGGCGCCTTCCTTAACAAAGCCTTGAGCTATTGCTTTTCCTATACCTTTTGAACCACCAGTGATTAAGACATTTTTACCTTTTAACTGTAAATCCATGTGTATCCCTCTCCTATTAGATCGATTTCGTATCTATCCTGTAGTTTACACAGAAACAGGAGGAGAAGCAAAGCTCATGCGAACCTCTGTAGTTCTATACATAGTTTCCGATAGGCATCGGCTTCATCTGTATTTCCCATATCAGCATAAACCTTGGATAGCCATTGTAGAGGCTTTGGATCACTTGGATTTAATTCCATCTCCCAGCTGAAACATTCGAGCGCTTTATCAAATTGCTGAAATTCATAATAAAGCTCACCTAGGGCTTGCATATTTTCAAGCTCCCTACTCTCCTTTTCCATAACTTCAATTTGTTCAAAAATCGTTTGATCGCTGCAAAGCTCTAAAAAGGGAGTTAACCACTCTTTTATATAGGCTGGCTCCTTAATCTCAAGTAATTCCTTCACATATTTATGAAGTAAACCTTCTGCTTTTTCCGGAAATTTATGAAGAATATGTTTGATGACGATTTGGAGTTTTTTCGGTTCCAATACATCCGTGTTCATTTTTTGGGTTTCGAGCATTTCGCTTAACTTTTCCATTTGCTCTTTATGAAGCTTAAAGGATCCTGTCGACAGCAAGGTAAGTACTTGATCCATATATTCCATCTTTACGTATAGATCAAATAAGTCTTGTAACAAAGGTAAAAATGTCGGGGTTTTAGAAGATAGCTGTTCTAAAAAGAGCAGTCTTTCCTTTTCATTGAAATGTTCCTGAAGAAGATTAATAAGGGGTAAATAGAAAAACTCAGATGGATTTTGCATTAGCTTATGAGCATACAAGCCTAGAACATCGATCCATCTTTCTTCATTCTTTAATAAATGTAGCAACTGCTGAAAGCTCTTGTCATGATTGAGATGTTGATTTAACCAAACTTCGGTAAAAAGCAGATCCTTTTTGTATAATTCATCAGACATATCGCGATACAGAGCTTCATACTTTTGGAAAGTCAGATCATTCGCTACGTCTTTTACAAACTTACTTCCTGGTGCAAATCCCATTAAAACACGCAAAATTCGATAGCCAAGGAACAGCTGACCATTGCGTCGATATTCATAAAAAATGGATTTAATTTCCTGATACAATTGTTTCTTCGGGTAAAAGGATTCAAAAAAGGTTAAGATGTATGCCATTTCTTGTGGGGTATAGTGCTTTTTCAATTTTGTCAGTAGCGCTTGGTAGGGCATCATATTATATGGTTTGTGAGAAGATAGCAATTTTTCGCAGAATGGGTGTGATGGTGTATAGGCCATGTCTGTTTGAAGAGCTCGTGCTAGAAAGGAGTTGAGTCGTATTTTCGTAGCTTTTACAGCATTTATAAATTGATACTTATAAAAAATCAAATAATAAACTTCCCTTTTCTTGCTTTTTGCCTCTATGATTTCCGCTTGGTGATAGATAAACAATTTTGTCGCCTTAAGCTGAATGGTCTTTTGATGATGCTGCACTTCAAATGTATGGTTTTGCATAATCGCATCAACCTCCTAATCGTACTTAAACTATAACATAGCGAATTAGAAAAACAAATCCCTAGACCACCATTAAGGATTTGGCCTAGGGATTCATCCGTTAATTCATGACCCACTTATCTTTCATAAATAGAATTCTACCAATTATAAAGAATACAATCATGAAAGCAATGTTGCTACCTACTGTAAGCAATATATGCTCATAGTTCACGATTCCGAATAACAATTCTTTCATTAAACTAAATAGATTCATAAACGGAATGACAAAATGATGAAAAGCTAATTCGTTAATGCCGATGTTGGTTACAAACATAACTGGAAATACCGGCAGCATCATAACTGGTGTACTATAGCTTTGGGATTCTTTTACTGTCTTCGCTATAATACTTGTCACCATTTGGAGCGAAGCAATAAACATCGCATAAACAATGGTAATCAAAACACCGATTCCAATAATAACTGCTGCATTATCACCGAATGATACTGCATTTTTTAGGTTTTCCGTTAAAAAGGCGATCTCAAGTGATACGACAATTAACGTAATAATACCTGTAATTGCACCGATTGTAGAGATCGCTAACCATTTTGCAAATACTAAGGTAGAACGCTTAATTGGTGACATTAATAAGGCTTCCATTGTTTTCTTTTCCTTTTCTCCTGAAAACAAGTCAGAAGCTGAAGGTCCAGAACCAACCCCAATTGCAATGGCTAACATAAGCGGAATCAACATGGCTAGCATGGATAACCCAATATCATCCTCCGATATTTCGAATTGCTCCACTGTAAATGGCTGGATGAGAGCTAAATCAACCTCTTCTTGTTGTAAACGATCTGCTATTACCGTTTTTTCGTATTCACTTAGTATATTGTTTAGTAGACTCATTAAACTAGCAGAGTTTTGACTTAAAGAGTCTCCATATATTTGAACGGTAGCAGCTTCCCCATTGCTAACGTTTTCTCCAAATGCTTCCGAAAAGCGGATACCTGCTTGAGCATCGCCCTCGGCTAACGTTTCTTCTATATCCTCCACTTTCACCATTTCAATATTCTCAATGGACGAAAGAATACCCTCTTCTTCAGGAGCAATGTCTGTTTCTACAGCTAACGTATACGTCTTCTCCTCATCACCGGAAATCATATTTTCATAGAATAATGTTAATCCGGTCATCATAATTACTGGTAAAAGTACAGTTAAAACTAACGTACGGCGATCACGGAACGAATCCTTCATTTCTTTTAAAAAGATTTTAAACATTATACGTCACCCCTTACAAGCTTACTCATGAATATATAGTTCAAATCACGGCTACCCTCTTCTTCATAAAGCTCTTCTAAATTTCCTTTGTAAACGACTTCCCCTTTATGCATCATTGCCACACTATCACAAAGCATAGATACTTCCTCCATTATGTGGCTAGAAAACACAATCGTCTTATCTTCTTGCTTTAATTGATGAACAAGCTGACGAAACACATTCGAAGAGGTAATATCGAGACCTGTTGTTGGCTCATCGAATAGGATGATGCTTGGGTCATGGATGAGTGTTCTTGCAATGGCTACCTTTTGACGCATCCCTTTTGAAAATCCGCCAACCTTTCGATCCAAATAGTCCTTCATACCGAACATTTTTGATAGATCATTAATACGAACCTTTGTCTCATGTTTTCCTAATCCATATAAAGTAGCAAAATACTCTAAATTTTCCTTAGCTGTTAAACGGTCATAAAGCCCCGTTTCTCCTCCAAACAATACACCAATTTTTTTCTTAATGTCATTCGTATTTTTCACCGTATCGAAACCATCTACTGTTATAGACCCTTCGCTTGGAGTTAAAAGCGTCGCAATCGACCGTAACAGTGTCGTCTTACCTGCACCATTTTCTCCTAAAAGTCCTACTACTTGCCCTTTTTCTACTGTAAGAGAAATATGTTTTAGCGCTGTCACATGCACCTTTTTATCTTTAAATTTCTTTGTTACCTCTTTAATCTCAATCATTTCTTCACCTCACCAAGTCATTTCTTGATTTTATCTTACAAAGGAAAAATCAAATAATCAGCACTTATGTCGTAAAAATTCCATTTCATGTCGTAAAAAGGGCAATTTTCCATTTTTAGATGCTATAATAAATGCATAATTTGGAAAAGTAATTTTTCTTATAGTTTGTGAGGCGACCATAATGAAAGTTGGTATTGTAGATGACCGCTTTATCGATTTAGATAAATTAGAAGGGATTGTTTCTCAATTAGCTGATTTGGAGCTGGTCTTTTCTACTCAATCTGCAGAAGAAGCATATGAGCACATTAAAAAAGAAGAAATTGATTTACTAATCGCCGACATTGAGATGCCAAACCTATCCGGATATGAGTTGGCGGATATTATCCATTCCCATGCTTTGAATATTGCCGTTATTTTTGTTACTGGTAATAGCGGGTATGCTGTCCATGCATTTGAGCTGAACGTGCATGATTACATAATGAAGCCGTATCCGAAAGAACGATTAATAAAATCGATTGAAAGACTTATCGCTAAAACCAAAACGGCAGAAATAAAAGGAAGACTTTATGTAAAACAGAAAAATGACATACACATCGTTCAAAAAAAGGACATCATTTTCATCGAGCGGACAGGTCGCTCCACAACAATACATACGAAAGCCGAGCAAATTAAAATATATCAAACGTTAAATGAGTTAGAAGGAGAACTACGGGAGCGGGATTTTTTACGCTCTCATCGTTCGTATATTATTAACGTTCATTACATTAAAAACTTTTCTCTGTATGCGAAAAATTCCTATGTTGTAACGTTTGAAGGAATTGAGGAAAAAGCAATGATTACAAAAGAAAAAGTAGATTTCCTTCAACATCATTACTTCTAAGAGGTGGTAGAGATTTCTAGAAACTCATTATTTTATTGGGGTACGATTAGCGTATTAGCAAGTTTTCATTTTTATGGATTGGTTCAAATTCTATCAATTAAAATACCAATCTATGTAACAATCCTTTTCGTTTTATTGATTATTTCCCTTTTACAGAAAAAGATTTTATTACCATTCTCTGGACTAAAAAAGGGTTGGCATCTGTTTTTCTATAGTATGCAAATCCTATTTATACTAACCTATATCGTTATGGATCCATCTTGGTTTTATATGGTCCTCTTCCTTTCTTTTATAGGTACAGAGGTAGTACGTATTTCAATGTGCAACACCATTTATAATCTCAACCAAACCGTAGCTGATTTTACGAAAGAACGTGCGCACATGAATGAAACCTTTCGAATTGTACGTAGTGAAAGACATGAGTTTTTAAAGCATATTTCCGCTATTCATTTTCTACTTGAACAGAATAACCCGGATGATGCAAAGCAATACTTAGATGAATTAGTTTCTCAATACGAGGAAACGAATTTGTCCATAAAAGGAGAGCGGGGTACGATAGCTGGGGTTCTTCATCATATGTATCAACTGGCAAAGAAGGAAAACATAGATGCCGTATATGACATCGATGTTCCCATTTCCACTTTACCGATAAACGATAAAGACCTTGTCACGTTAATCGGAAATTTGTTATCCAATAGTATAGAGGCTTGTATGGAATGGCGAAAAAAGCACCATCAAAATCCATTCCTTTCACTCCAATTTTACAAGCGGAGTGGCTTATATGTACTCCTATGTAAAAACAGCAGCCTCCCTATTCCAAATGATATATTAGATGATTTATTTCGCTCATATGGAAATACTACAAAAGAGGGTGATCATCAAGGACTCGGAACAATGCTTATTGATGAAATGGTCAAAAAACATAATGGTCATTTAGACTTCACCTATAAAAATGAAGAATTTACAGTAAAAATAAAGATACCAGCAATTCAATAACTACTACATAAGGTGGCGAGATTATGAAACTAATAGCAACCGATTTAGACGGCACACTTTTAAACGAAGAAGGCGAAATAAGCAAAGAGAACGTGGAAGCAATTAAAAAAGCAATGAATCTTGGAATTAAGTTTGTCGTAGCAACGGGCAGATCCTTTAAAGCTGCGCAAAAGCCATTACAGGCAGCAGGATTGAACGCGCCAATCATTTGTTTAAACGGAGCAAAGGTTTATGATGAAAAGCAAAACATTATAACGAGTGTGCCCTTAAATAAAGAAACTTGTGAACATGTCTTTTCTATTTGTAACGAATTTGATATGTATGTAGAATTTTTCACTAATAAAGGAACATACTCTGGCAGTCGTGCTTATTTTAAGCAAGTAATGGCGGATGTTTTAAGAACGGCGAATCCGCATGTAACCGACGAGGAAGTTGAAGAAAGAGTATCGATGCGGTTTCAAGAGGAGGATGTGGACTTCCTTGAGGATTACGATGTCATCTTTCAAGACGCATCTATTGAGGTGTTCAAAATGCTCGGATTTTCTTTAGAAAAAGCGAAACTGCAGGGTGCCTATACACAGCTGATCAAACAACCAGGCGTAACCATCACCTCTTCTGGAAACATTAATGTAGAAATCAATCACCCATATGCCAAAAAAGGCATTGCTTTAAAGCAAGTTGCACAAGCATATGGTATTGATATGAAGGATATAATGGCACTTGGCGATAACCTCAATGACAAAAGCATGCTAGAAGCTGTTGGTCGAGGCGTTGCAATGGGCAATGCCGCTCCAGAGATCAAAGAGGTATGTAAATACTCCACTTTGACGAATAATGAGCATGGAGTAGGCTATGCTATTGAAGAAATGCTGCAAGAGTTCTATCCATAATTTTTAGGTGCCAATCCCAAATAGCTTTTCCATTATGAAAAACTACTTGTAGATTGGCACCATTTTATTTGGACAAGAAGTCGCCTACGAGTTGGTTAAAAATATCACTATGCTCCCAAAACATCATATGCCCTCCAAGCACCTCCACCTTTGACTTAGGTGTTAGCTTATTCGTATAGGCAATAGCTGTTTCTGACCAATGCTCTGCAACAATCGTTAATGTCGGAATGCTTTCACTTACAAGCTTTGCTGCTTCGCGATAATCCGCAAACATACCCGATGCAAATAAGTTCCCGGCAATGTAGTATGGTGTTTTTAATGATTGCTCCACTAGCCAAGTAAGCTCCTCCTGATCCAGCTCCCTTTGTACCATAACAGAGGTTATGTAGCTGGTAATAAATTCTCGTTGGCCCTTTGAATGAATTAAATAAGCATTATAAATAGCTGCAATATCATCTAAGGAACCTTCCACCCAATCATCCGCGCTCGTCGATAAAGACTTTGGTGGCATATCTACTAAAATAGCAGCCTTTACCTTATCATAACCAAACTGCTTCGCGTATTCCCAAACCGTAAAGCAACCAAAAGACCACCCAACGAGGATTGGATTTTGTATATCTAATGATTGTAAAACAACTCCTAAATCTGTTCCATGTGTGACATAGTCATTTCCGTGGAGTACCACAGTTGATCTTCCGTGACTTCTAGGGTCTACTACAATCACACGATTTGTTTTGGAAAAATGCTCTACTTGCTTTTCAAACACTTCTGTTGTAAAGGTGAATCCTGGAATAAAAACGATAGGCTCCCCACTTCCAACATCTTGCACAAATAATTCTACCCCAGAAGCTACCTCCACATATGTTCCACCTACTAATGACATGCTCCTCATCTCCTCTTTTACTTAAAAGAAATCTACTTACGCGAATTATATTTAATACCCTATTTTATGTATCTAGCATATGGGAATAGAAGCAAATTCCTGAATTTATGGTACTGCCTTTTAAAAGATGACCTATTATTTTTGGAAATTCGAAAAGGAAGGTATAATGAAGTGAATACGAATATAATTGGGGTGTTAACATGCAAAAGCTTAAATTTGAAGCAGCATGGGATAAAACGTTAGCAGATAAAGATCGGCAAGAGATACAAGAAATCTTCACTAATTCCATACCATCCTTGGAAGACGAGCTTCAATTTACAACGGTTTGGATTGCGGAAAATTATAAAGAGGAATTATTAGTTACCGCATTAATACATAATCAATCAAATACCGATGTTACCTTCAACCAAACAGCGATACAATTTCTTGATGGAAATACAGTCTTAGGTGAACATACATTTACAATCAAGCCTCTCCGTATTGAACCGAAAACGAGCATGCCCTGGACCTTTATCTTTCCAGCTAGTAGCTTCGAGCTTCCAGACACGATTGAAGAAGGAATTTTAAGACTGAAAAATGAATAAGGAGGAATTGGAGTGGGAAGTGTATATGATTTTCAAGTAAAAATGCCCAATGGCGAAATGAAGGATTTAAAAGATTATGAAGGAAAAGCCCTACTCATTGTCAATACTGCGAGTAAATGTGGTTTCACACCGCAGTTTGAAGGCTTACAAAAGTTGTATGAATCCTATAAAGAGCAAGGATTTGAAGTGTTGGGATTTCCATGTAGCCAATTCAACAACCAAGAATTTGATGATATAGAGGAAACGACGCAATTTTGCCAAGCAAATTACGGGGTGACCTTCCCGATGTTCGCGAAAATTGATGTGAATGGGGATAATGCTGACCCTTTATTTGTGTATTTAAAGGAGCAGAAAAAAGGAGCGCTACTGAAAAACATCAAATGGAATTTCACTAAGTTTTTGGTAAATCGAGAGGGTCAAGTAGTAAAACGTTACGCTCCTACAACCGATCCAGAAAAGATAGAAGAGGATCTAAAGAGCGTCCTTTAGAATTTCTTTTTGAGATTTTGTTTCGATTGAATGAAGTATGATTGTGAGTTAATAGACCTTTTGTACAAGCTAAATGCTTATATAAAGCTGCGGAAATACACTCTGCCTTCCACAGGAGTCTCCTTGTATTTCCGCAGCTTAGTTTTTTTATGAATATTAATGCTGGCATATATATTTTTTTGAGAGCGGGGGTTGTAAGTATTGCTATGTAACCGTTTTTCGCTTATTGACTCGCTTTCGAGCACGTTGACAACCCTATGTGACCGGTTTTTACCCTTTCACTCTGTTTCGGGCACGTTGACAGCCCCTATGTCACCGGTTTTTACTCTCCCGCTCTGTTTCGGGCAAATAGACAACCCCTACCTGACCAATTTTTCCAATGCCTTTTTCCGAAAGGACTGTAAAAATGCTATACAACGATGATAATCAGTAGATTGGGGGCGTAGTTCTACTTTTAAGGTTACTGCTAAATCCGTTTGAACATAAAGCATGTCTCGAAAATGCTCTACAGCACCACAGAAGTTTGGATAGAATCGATCTCCAGTACCAAAAACTCCGGTTACAATATGTTTTGTCTCTTGATTCTCAAAGGCGCTATAAAGACTTCGCATTTGTCTTGGTAGATTTCCATTCCCCCACGTATACGTTCCAATGATAATACCATCATATTGATGCAGCCTCTCCATTGGAAACTCATCAATAGTATAGAACTCGATGCTCGGAAAATCGGCTTTGAATATGTTGAAGAGCATTTCTGCAAGTTCTTTCGTATTACCAGTTACCGAAGTATACACTATTGCTATTTTCATAATATCTACAGCTCATCAAACCCATTGGATTCGGTAACTTTTGAGTAGCTTCTTGATTTTTGCTCAAAGAAGTCAGACTTTGTTTCGTTCATCATTTCATCACTAAAGACGTGTATCCATGGCATCGGATTGTCTCGTTCTGTGAATAGGTTATCTAGTCCAATTTGACGTAGACGTTTGTTCGCTAAATATTCTAGATAAAATCCAAATTCCGTTAAGTCTATTCCGTTAATATTCTGCAAAATATAATGTGCCCATTCCTTCTCGAGCTCTGTTGCTTTTTTTATTGAATTGTAAATGTATTGCATATTTTCTTCTGTATTCAGCTCCGCATTTTCAGTTAATAAAATACGTATAAACTGAGAGATAAAATAGGCATGCTGCATCTCGTCCCTTTGGATATAACTAATCATCGTACTTGTTTTAAGCATTTTTTGTTGTCTAGCAAGATGATAAAAGAAAGCAAAGCCCGCATAGAAGTATATTCCTTCTAGATTAATGGAATGAACTGCTAGCTGTAATAAGGTTTGTGGCGTTGGTTTTTCTCGGAAAGCTTCATAAGCATCTAATATAAGCTGATTGCGTTTTTGCACAATTGGATCCCTTTTCGCCTGATTGAATCGTTCATTTTGGACATTTAAAGGAACCAATGAGCTCAAAATATAAGAATACGATTCATTATGGACAGCCTCCTGCTGTGAAATAACAGCGAATATTGCCTTAAAGCTAGAATCGGTGACATAATCCATAACTTGGCTCATGGTCGGGGTTTGCAAGCTATCTAAGGATGCTAGCTGCGTGTTGATTGTTAAAAAAACATCCTTTTCAATCTCTGTTAGCTGGTCCCATTGTTTTATATCATCCTGCATGTTGATTTCTTGTGCTTTCCAAAAGTTTGATAAAAGCGTTTGATATAAAGTGTACATTTGTGGATAGGCAATATCGTTCCAATTTAACAGCCCGGAAGATTTTCCATTAATGATTCCTGTTGATTTGTTTGGAAAATCTGAATTCAATAGTTTTATACGTGTTAAAGGTTTAGTATTCATTACGATTCCTCCATTACTTGTTAGCTATGACAAGCTTCACATTCTTCTATTTCTGCTTGGGAAGTACTTCTAACGTAATAGGTAGTTTTTAATCCTTGTTTCCATGCCTGAAGGTGCAAATTAAGTAAATCCTTCGCTTTAATATCATGGCGGACATATATGTTAAAACTAATGGACTGATCAATGTGACGTTGACGTGCTGCATTTTGCTTAATGCTCCATTGTTGGTCTAACTCGTGACGAGCTCGACGATAAAATGCATAGGTACGATGATTAAGGTCAGGCGGTGTAACCTTAAATTTAAAATTTTTCTTTTCCTCCGCATACTCCACTGCATAGATAGGATCAATCCCATCTGTGGAACCACCTATTTTTGCTGTAGATGAATTTGGTGCGACCGCCATCATCCATCCATTTCGCACACCATATTCTCCAACATCCTGCTTTAATTTTGTCCATCGTTCTGACGTATAGCCTTTTCGCTCAAAATATTGACCCGTTTGCCATTCGGATCCTTCTATTTCTGCATATGCGCCCTTCTCCTTAGCAAGTTCCATCGAAGACTTGATTGTATAATATGCAATATCCTCGTATAACTGGTTCGCATAAGCGACAGCTTCATCCGTCTCCCAGTATATTCCTTCAAGTGCTAGAAGATGGTGCCATCCGAAAGTACCTAATCCAACAGCACGATATCGTTTATTTGTAATCTCCGCTTGTTTCACTTTTAGCGGATTTATATCGATTACGTTATCTAACATCCGCATTTGAATACGAATTAATCGTTGCAAGACACCAGCTCGTACAGCTCTTGGCAAATGAATAGAGGACAAATTACAAACTACAAAGTCACCAGGTTTCCGCACAATGAGGAGATTTTGATGTTCATCTATATACTCTTTTTCTATTGTAGTTGCAGACATGTTTTGTGTTATTTCTGTGCATAGGTTACTACAGAAAATCGCTGTTCTACCTGCTCCTAAAAGGTGCTTATTTGGGTTCTGACGATTTACTTCATCCCGGTAAAACATATAAGGCGTCCCAGTTTCTAATTGTGAAATCATGATTCGGGTCATAATGTCCATCGCCCGATACGTTTTTCTTGGTAGAAGTGGATGCTCTACTGCTTCGTAATACTTGAGTGAAAACATTTTCTCGTCTTCCTCATCATAGAAATCCTCTAAACCAAGAGCATCTCCAAACTCGTCCTTCCAACCCATAAATTGTTTGACTTCATGAGGACAAAACGTATGCCATTCCCCAATGCTTTTACCGTTTTCATCCTTTTCCTCTAACTTCTTCATAAACAAATCTGGAATCGCAACACCTGTAAAAATATCATGTGCCTTTCTTCGTTCATCCCCGTTATTTGTTTTCAAGTCGAGAAAACCATTCATAATATCTTTGTGAAACACATCTAAATATACCGCTACTGCTCCTTGGCGTTGTCCGAGTTGATCGACACTAACAGCTGTATCATTAAGCAATCGAATCCAAGGAATAACTCCCGAGGAATTGCCTTTAAACTTTTTAATATCAGACCCAAGGGCCCGAACCTTTCCGTAATAAACTCCAATTCCCCCTCCGTCCTTACTAAGTCTAGCAATATCCCAATTGTTCGTATAAATACCATCTAGTGAATCTTCTACTGTATCAATAAAACAGGAGGAAAGTTGGCCAAAGCTCTTACCTGCATTCGATAAAGTCGGGGTTGCAACAGTCATATATAAATTACTTAAACCCCAGTAAGCTTCCTTCACCAATGACAGCCTGCTCTTTTTGTCTTCCTTTTGCATAAGGGTCATCGCAATAATCATGAAACGTTCCTGGGGCAGTTCAAATACATTCCCATCATGGTCTTTCGCTAAATAACGGTCAGCTAACAAAAATAGCCCTATGTAATTAAACAATAAGTCCCGATTCGCATTTATTTCCTTTCCTAGTTCCGTAATTTCTTCGATGGAATACGATTCTAAGATAGCCGTCGAGTATATACCGCGCTTGGTTAGCGTATCAATTAAGTAATAAAAATTTCCATACTTCAATGCCGCTTCATAACCCCGATTTTCGGAGGCTTTTTTATATAGTTCCTTTAAGTAAGTCCAGGCTGCAACATACGTCCAATCCGGCTTATCCATCGCAATATTGTTGAGTGCATAATTAATTATATGTTCGTTAATCTCAGATGGATTCACATCCGGATGAAGGATGTGCTCCTTTAGTTGTCCACTATCTAATTGAAATTTCGTTGAGGCAGAATCTATCACCTCTAATGCTTCGATTCTTTCTTTTTCTACTTGTGTAATCATGATTTTCCTCCCTATAAAATAAAAAAATCCGCTCCAGTAAATGAGCGGATGAAACGACAGCTTAAAAAGGTACTTATTACTACCTGCGCCACCGTTTCATCTTCTCAGTCCCCGAAGAAGTGAAACATCTTAAAGGTAGACAGGTCTCCTGACTTATGCTTCGTTCTACTTTGAGTCCTTCCCATATAAGCACCATTGCTAGTTTCTTATACAGTGGTCTACTCATTTCGTCAGCATTTACAGTTGCGGGGGCAGTTCTGGTATTTCACCAGATTCCCTATTAAGCCTATTGGCATCTCCCTTTAAGGCGATACTAAATATAGTTATTATTCAATTAATCAACACAATATATTGTATTGAATAGTTTAATAGTAAAACAGAATAGTATTTTTGGCAAGTTAAATATTACCAAATTAGACAAATTTCAACCCTATACTATTCCTACTTAATGAAAAACAAAATTGGAATAAACGTAACTGGAATTATGAAAAGTGGCAAGGAAACGATCACCTTAGCCGATACCTGCTTATAGCCAACTTCAGGAAACGGAATGTAAGTCGGGGCAAATACCCAATTCGCAATCCGTGTTGTTCTTGCTTTCTTTACCGGGAAATCTGGCACTTCGACAGTATACTGATCCAGCTTTTGCTTTAGCTCTTCCTCCGCGTCAAATGGATTATGCATCCTCATTCACCTCTAATTCCATTTTTAGTTTTTGTAACGCTCGATGCAGCCTTGACTTCACCGTTCCTACAGGGATGTTTAATATAGAGGAAATTTCCTTTTGTGTTAAGTCGTGATAATACATAAGTAGCACTACCACCCGTAAATCCTCTGGCAAAGACTCTATCGCAGCTTGCACGGCCCACTTTTCCTCGTAATTCTCACGATGTGCTACTTTGATATCCTCAGCAAGAAAAGGCAGTAACGAACGAAGCCTGTTTTGACGTTTCACCTTCGTAATCATCGTGTTATATGCTATTTGAAATAAGTATGTTTTCAGCTTCCCTTTTTCAGGATTGTATTGATGAATTTTTCTTTGGAGCTTTTCAAAGCTATCTTGAACAATATCAATACTTAGTTGTTCATTATTCGTATAGCGAAAAACAAATTGATAAAGTGGTGCTTTAAACATCGAATAGATTACCTCTAATGCCTCTTTGTTCCCTTGTTGAACTTGAACGATCGCATCTTCCACCCTAATAGAGTTCATCGGACCACCGCTCTTTAATCCCTTTATATACATAAGCTAATTTCGTAATAAACCAAATGAAGGTAATAAGAGCAAATACAAAGGTTTGATGCATAAAGAACTGAATAAATGGACTGTTAATCGTATCGCCACGTAAAAGAAATACTAATAATCCTGTTATGCATAAAAACGTGTAAACTGCTGCGATAACCATTACGGTATCCCATCTAGTCCAATAAAAATAAATGGAGGATTTTTCAAAGTCAATGTCTCCCTTAGAATTACGGACAACCTTTTTGTTCATTGTCCCAATTATGACAGCAAATACCGTACCTAGCACCGCTGCAAAAATCGTGCTGATGATCCAACCAATCATTGTGGTCATCTTCGCACCTCCCCAATAATTTACTGTTTTATCTCTTATACAAACGAAATCGGGAAATGGTTCACCTTTTATAACAGTTATTCTCTTTTTCTACTGCTACATCCTTTTCACCAAAGCTTATTTTCACTTCGCTATAAAGCTATGACAATAAACGGATTCCAAAAGGTTAGATTCCTAGACAATAAAAAAACAGAGAACCTTATTGGTCCCCTGCTTTCTCATTTCGTATTTAGTAGAACAGCACACTCCACGTAACTAGAATGTTTGTGGTAGATATAAAGGATGTACTACTTGTTTACCTTTTTACCATTAGTTATCAAACAAACTTTTGTGACTTACTGTAAATCCATTTTCCACTCGTAAAATACTAATCCTCACATACCATCAACATATTACCATCAGGGTCTTTAAACACAAAAAAGTGATCATGCTGAACGTCTGTTACAAGTTCAACACCTTGCTCTTTCATAAACTTATAGGACGAATGAACATCCTCTGTACCAAATTGGATTGCAGGAACATTAAGTCTGGGTAGCTCTCCATTCTCATCTCTCCACATTGGCATTTCGTCAAGTATTAAACCTGTTCCTTCCATTTCTGCAACAAATAAATGATCAAAATGAATTTCCCCATCATTGATTCCTAAAATCCTTGCGTACCATTCCTTTGATTTTTTAAGATTACTGACTGGAATAAAGACTAAATTCACTCTGTTTTTTATCGGGCTTCTTCCCATATGAAATCCTCCCTCAACATAAATAGTAATACTTCTTAATTAACTTACATTCACTTAATCAATCGGATCACACAGGTCCACATGACCTTCATTTTCTTTCCAATTTGAGTAAATTTCTAGCGTCCACTTTTCGGGTGTTCTTTTATACCTATTCTCTTCTATCCATTGGTGCAAATGAGGATATGCCTGAAAAATCTCGGAAGCGTGACCTTTAAAATGAAGGACTGCATACTTTTGTGCAGGAACAGTAAGGCGGACCATCCCTTTAGGTATATCTTCAAAATCATGAACTTCATAACAAACCCAGTAGCCTTCGTCTTCTTCAGAAGTTTCCATAGGTTTAAACGCACCAATGAGCTTATTTGGCTCAACTAGTTGCTTTATTTCACCTTTCCGTCGGTTTAATGTCATAGAAGCTTTAGGAATCTCTTGACCATATCCGGTCATATCTTCACATACGACTCGAAAGCCTACTAATTTCTTTTCGCCTACTTCTATTACCTCATTTTTTGTAATGGCTATATCTTTTTCCATCTATTCATTCACCTCTCATGAAATAATTGGATAATTCTTATTTTTTAAAGGATCCTTTTCCTGACTACTTAGTTGAAAAAGAAAAGTAATCAGGCACGCCATCGAAAAGATTACCAGTGAGCTTGAAGTTTATTACCATTTGGGTCATAAAAGTGAAAATATGCATGCCCTTTGTCTTCTTTTATCTCCTCTACTTTAACCCCATTTTCAAATAGGTGTTTATGAAATTTGATTAATTCTGGACTAGTAAATCCAATATTAAATGCTGACTCATTATTAATTGTAAAATGTGCAAATGTTTCATCAGCGGTGGGAACTAAAATAAGTAAAAACGGACCTTCATTTACTTTAATAATCGCAAATGGATCTTCTGTAATGGTTAACAATTGTAGCCCTAATACTTCTCTATACCATTCAGCAGAAAACGCTAAATCTCTTACAGGAATTCTGATATAATGAACTTGATCAATAAACGAATTACTCATCTACAACCACTCCTTTATTTCACTTTTGCGACAATCAATACTCAATCGGGATTAAAAGTTCAACAACTTCCTCACTACCACTTTCAATGTTGTGATAAATTTCAATAGGACAAGAATAATAGAACCTTTTTTCCGTGTAACCCTTCTCATTCATCCAAGCAACGAGTTTTGTATACCCCTCTCCAATCGTTTGATTGGAACAAGAAATTTTTGCATATCTCGTTACTGGAAGTGTAAAACCAATCATCCCTTTTGGTACATCCTCCATTTTCTTAACTTCAAGACAAGCAAAATAGGTGGCAAAAATCTCATTACACATATGTGGACTGATTAAAATCTCTTTATCCTTTACATGTTTAATTTCGTCTTTTCGATTTTCAAGCTCTGTTTGAACTTGAATGGCCGCTTCCGGAAAGCCATCTGGAAAATTAGTTGTAACGCTATGCCCTACTAAATCAAACTTTTTTGTTACTACTGAGCATTCAAATGTTGCAACTGTCTTATGAAATTGATACATCTAATCACCCTTTTTTATAAAAGATTATAAAACTATGAATGAAGTGGTATATAAATCTCTACTTCTTCATCAGCTGTAGGATGAGGGATAGGAAGAAATCTTTCAATCGTATAAGAATCATTATCAACTTCGTACCCATTATCATCCATCCATTGTCTGAGCTTTTCATAGCCTTTATTTAGCATGAAGGTTTTCGTCCGTATATAGCCATATTCATTTTTGGAATGGATAAATTTCATTCCAATTGGGATTTCATCTGGTTCAAAATATACTGGACGGGCAACTAGATATGTACATGTATTTTCACCCTCCTTATTGTTCGTTTCATAAGCTATTAAACGAACATTAATAATTTTCGTTTCTATAGCCTGATCTTGCTTTAGAAATGCTTTCATATTTTTAGAGACTTCTTTATCAAGATTCGCAAGGCTCCCCTTAAATTCTTGACCTACAAATTCAAAGTCACATCCCACCTTATACGGAATCATGAAAGTGTCATCTTCATATTGTTCAACAAGCCCCAACAATCCTGTTAATACCTTTAAGCCTTCCTTTTCCCACTTATGTGCTGCTTGTAAGAGTTCAATAGCTCTTTGGGCATTAATCGGAGCATTGGGTTCACCACCATGGGGGAATGGGAACATTCTAGGTAAGTCATCGATAATCTCTGCTACCTTCCCGTAAATACGCTCCCCTTCCTGCAAATAGCTTGCGACTTGGCGGTCTAGATCGGTGTTCATTTCCCATTTGTTAATCAACTGAGTGAAAAAATCACATGCATATTTCCGTGCATCCGCAACTACTGCAGCATTGTATGCATTTCCGGCAGCATCTATTTTTCTCCCATTAAAAGCTTGAATCCAAGCCTCGTAACCTTCTAAACCATGTTTATATTCACGAGAAATAGCAGCTTTAGATTTCCCCTTTAGAAACTCTATCACCCTTGGAAGAGCCTCTTTCAGCATAATTGGAATACTTCTTGGATAAGAATGCAAGAAACTATTAAGAAAAAGATGATTAAAGCGTCTTTCATTTAGCTCACTATATTTTATCGTGCTGTCCTTTTCTACATCCTTTGCGAAAAAAACCTGCTTTTCATTATCGTATCCATAGATAACCCCAAATTCAGGTGCGAATAAATCCCACGAAATAACAGGAAACCCTCTGTCTAAACGTGTTTGAATAAAACGGACCATATCCGCCAACTTTTTGTCTGGTAGGGGTGTTTGTAGGCTTTCAATTAATGTTAGGATTCCGAGTGTTTTTAAACCTCTTGGTACGAGGTCGAGTGGATCGAACATCGTTGTGCCTGCAGGGCTCACTGATTCTGGATGGATATTCATTCGAAAGGCATGTGTGGAATAGCCCATAACCTCAGATAAGGTTAATGATTTTTTATCTGTGTATTGCAGCAGTGCATAAATAGCTTGTGCAGCTGAAGTCCAAGTATAATTCTCTGAATCTAACTTTGTTTTCATGCTCATTGTTACAACCTCCTTTATCATATTTGAGGCTTATCCAGAACTTTTCGCGTAGTCATTCCTTTATCAATCTGTCTTTTTATGTAACCAGAAATATAAATTTGTGTACGTTCACGCCTTAGCTTAATACGTAGTCTGGAAATGGTGGTATAAACATTTCCTACTGACACATTTAGGAGATTAGCGATCTCAGATGGTGTAATTTCTTGAAAAAAATAAGCTTCAAACACTTCTCTCTCTCTCTTTGATAAGCAATAAAGAAGATCACGAATCCCCTCTAATGTCTCCTTTTTGAGGACTAATGCTTCCGGATTACCATAAGAGGATTGAATCCCTCTCGAAACGTTTTGAGTAAAATGATGTATAATGTCAAAAACATCGTACACATCGACCGTTTTATTTTCTTGATTTCTTGTTTCTAGGTGGGAAAATAACTGTTCATTTTTATTTGGATGATGACTACGGAGCTTCATGAGGGCTTGATTTTGAACAATTTTTTTAAACCATGGTGTGAAACGACTAACATCAATGAGATTACCCATATGTAAAAATGCTTTAATCAATGCTTCTTGGACAATATCCTCAGCCATCTCATTATCTCTTGCTAGGGTATTGGCCCACCCTAGAGCTTTTCCACGATATCTCCTAACTAATTCACCAAAAGCTTCTTGATTACCCGTTCTTGCTACATTTAAAAGTGTTTCATCATTCATCTCTTCAATTGTTGTCTTTTCTACACTCTCAAACACCATGACTAAATCAAACACCCCTCATTCCTAAGCCTCTATTATTTAGATGCAAATTTAATAAAAAACCTTACAGCTTTTAATATAAAAATTCAAAAAATTTATTTTTATATTAAAAGCTCCAAATAGCATACATATGTAAGTTATCATTAATCCGTCCTGACTAGCGTCGTTTGTGAATTATCTCGTACGTTAATGTTAACATAATATTCCGATAATTCATTGTAGTTTTCTAAATCCCAATATGACTACCCTACTTTTTTAAATAGTAAAGCCTAGGTTTAAAAAGCATTTCAAATAAAAGCCCCTATGTAAAAGAAGAGATATCCCCATACAAAGGCCATTTTAATAGTGAAAATATTGGGCATTAAAAAAAGAGCCTTTTGGGCTCTTTTCATCAATTTTTCAATTCAAGTAATGCAACACACTCCACATGTACCGTATGTGGAAACAAATCAACAGGCTGCACTTTTTTCAACGTATATCCAAATGGTTCTAACTCTTTAATATCCGTCGCAAATGTATCTGGATTACAGGAAACATACACAATTCGTTCTGGTTTTGCCCGACCAATACGACGCATTACTTTACCACCAGCTCCTGAGCGAGGTGGATCCAGGAGCAATAACTCTGGAGTTCCAAAGCTTTCTAGCACTTCATCAATTCCACGTCGTGCATCTTTAGCTAAAAAGTAAGTGTTGTCGATGCCATTATCTGTAGCATTACGTTTTGCAGATTCAATGGATGTTTCCACAATTTCAATACCAGCAAGCTTTCCAACTCGACTAGCAAATGGTAACGAAAAGGTTCCAACTCCACAGAAAAGATCGATCATTTTTTCCGTTTCCTTAGGCTGTCCCATTTCAAGTGCAAGCTCCACTAACTTTTGAGCCTGTGTTGGATTCGTTTGGAAGAATGTATCGAACCATAAGCGGTAGCGATAGCCTAGCATTTCGTCGTAAATAAAATCACGACCAGCTAGTACATGTGTATTTTCCGATTGAGTTCGGTCAGCCCAATCTCTATTTTCTAACCAAAGTAAGCTTTTCACTTGTGAAAACTTCTCCGTAATTCTAGCGGTTAAGTCGCGAACTGCCTCTTCTAAATGCCCTTCTGGTGCTTCTGTAGCAAAGAGACCAAGCATAATTTCACCTGTTGCAAAGGATTGGCGCACCATTAAATGACGAAGTAACCCTTCATGAGCATCCTTGTCATATCCCTTTAACTCATGATCTTTGGCCCATTTAGCTACTTCCATTGCAGCATTTACCATCTCCTCACCTGCAATTAAGCACGTTTCAAGGGAAATAATCGCACGGAAATTTCCTTGTTCATGAAGACCAAGCTCTCCATCCTTCGAAAAGGTAAATTCCATTTTATTACGATAGTGCCAAGGGTTGTCCATACCTATGGTGTCTTGAACTAAACTTGTATCAAATCCCTGTTCTTCTAGGACAGCCTTTACATGTTCTGTTTTTTGCTTCAATTGGCCTGTATATTGCCAATGCTGCCATACACACCCACCACAACGCACAAAGTGTGGACAAGGTGGAGCTACACGCTCTGGATGAGCCTCTATTATTTCTTCTGGCATCACTTTTCTTCTTTTGCGCTCTGGTTGGTCAACCGTTACCCGTACCTTCTCACCTGGAAGAGTTTGCGGAATGGTCAGCTTTAATTTTTTCGGATTCACTTCTCCTGTATCACGCCAAACAACAGCGCGACCAGATCCTTTTGTATCTAACTGACGAATTTCGGTTACCATTGTTTCACCTTTTGTCATTGTCATACGCCTTCCTCCTCTCAAAATCTTCTCCTATATAAAAGCATTATCGATGCCCTAAAACATTCGGTATTACATACATACTTTCCTATTATAACGAAATGATATTCAATTTGGAATCATTCCGTTATAGGTTCCCTAAGGTAATTTTTGTTTGTTGGATAAGCTAAATTAAAATGGTACTAGTTCAATAGTTCTATAAATATCGTTTATTTCCACGATTTGGTTGACATTATTCAACAAAATCTTACAATAAAAATAAGACGAAATAACAGAACGTTCGTTTATATAAAGGAGTTGTCTACGTGGCAAAAAATAATCCAGATAAAAAATCATTAGGCTGGTTTAAAGGGACACGGTCAAACCAGGATGAAATACCTGAACCATTAGTAGAGGAAAATAAGGAATCAGACGTTCTAGAAGAATCGAATACTTTAGAAGAAGCGTTTGAGATTCATCAACAAGAAGATACTACTACAAATCTACTTACGAAAGAAAATCAAGATAAAGTATCGTTAGACCTAATTGTATCTCTTGAAAATATGCTTAAGGATCGGCAGTTAATTCTTTATAAAAAGAGTGATCTTGAAAACCAATTACAAACTGCGAACGAAACGATTAATCGCTTAAAACAAGACCAATTGAAAAAAGAGCAATTGCTAGAAGAAAAAAGTAAAGAGATTCTAGATTTAGAAAGCGGTCTAACAAATAAGCAAATGGCCTATGACCAATTATTAGAAGACTATAAAGAGTTTCAAAACAAATCGAACCAAGAATATGAAAAAATCTCAAATCAGTTGGAAAAAGAGATTAGTAGATATAATAAGCTAGATGAAGAGTCTACTAATAATGAATATATCAATATGTTAAAGATAAAAGATCTAGAAACAAAGGTTAGAAATCTTGAAATCGAAAACCAGAAAACGCTAGAACAGTATCAAATGATAGTAGAGGAAAAAGCAGAGCTTATGCAAACAATTAATGATTTTACCGAAAGAATGTCTTTCTCCTTCTCTCGCAAAGCCACATCAGAATCAGAATAAGTGATGTTGAATTGTAAAGTTGGGAGGGGAAAAGATGTCGTTGTATCATAGTAGAATCATAGAAATACTAGGTGTTGAAGAAAAAGAAGCGCAATTTTATTTAAGAATAATGATAGTAGACGAAAAGAAAGAGTTCTATTGGGAACTAGATTCTTATACAGCTAAACAGCTTCTTGCTCAACTAGACTTTCATCCTCACTATAAATATCGCTTGTCTTTTGTAAGCTATTGGGATAAAGCGAATCAACAACAAGTGAGTTGTATACATAAAACCAATAAAGAAGGTAGTCAAAAAATCTATTTTCCTAGCTCTGACGTTTTTAAAAACCAAGCAGCAGAGATAAAGCATCAAAACGATCTTTCGCAGCTGTCCTATTTATCCGATAATCAAGTCTCTAATAACCATAGGGAGTCGTTAGAACCCAAGGAAGAGATTAATAAAAAGGGTTCTTCACAGGTAAAATGGGTCTCCATTATTTTTGCTAGCTTAGCGCTTGCAATATTAGTAGGATTTTCTAGTATAATGTACTATCAATCTAGCGCAAATCAGACCGATGAACGAGCAAACGCTGAGGAAATTGTAGAGCCAAATGCCTCAATAGACAAGGCGGAAAAGCCGGATGAAGTAGAACTCGTATCTAATAATACGGAGGAGAAGGAAATGAAAAGTCCGATTAACAAAAAGGCCGAACATTCCTATCCATACTACGAACTTTCATCGGTGAAAAATTTTAGTTTACCAAAAGGGAAAGTAGCCATTACCTTTGATGATGGTCCATCAGCCTATACGAATGAAATAGTAGACATCTTGAAGAATTATAATATAGGCGGAACTTTTTTCTTTATCGGTGTGAACATGAACAAATATCAAGATAATGTGAAATATGTCCATACAAATGGATTTTCTATTGGCAATCATACATTCAATCATATTGAACTTTCATCATTATCCTATGAAAAACAAAAACAGGAATATCATGCTTCCAAACAACTTCTTGAGGAAATAACTGGTAAAGAAATAACGTTATTCCGACCACCATACGGGGCGTTCAATGACCAAACAATGCAGTTAATGCGAGAAGAGGGTACGAAAGCCGTATTATGGAATAGTGACCCAAGGGACTGGCAAAATAAGAGCTCAAGCCAAATTTTAAATTATATAAAAAGCACAGACCCATCGGGAACCATTATTTTACTCCATGAAACAGAAAATACGATAAAAGCTTTACCTTCCATTATTGAATATTTGCAAGAACAAGGTTTAGAGATTGTGAGTCTAAAGTAAAAATAGAATGTAAAATGACGCGATATAGTTCTAGAAATCGCGTCATTTTTTGAAAGATAGACAAGCATCAATTAGTACATTCGCTTATTTCACCGATATATTTCCAATTGTCCTTTCAAGCTCCGCACCTAAAAACGTCGCAACCTCTAGCATACCAAATGTACCACTTTTCGTTTCCGCTTCACTATTGTAATTCGTATTTGTATTAATATCATACGTGTAAATCGTTCCGTCTTTATCTTTTATAAACTCTATACCTGCTATTTTTATAGCATTCGCAGCAAGAACCTTTTCATATTTTTCTAAAATTGGATCTTGGAAATTCTCTATTATTTCAAACATGGCAGGCTTTGTATTTTCCTCCCCAGCAGGACAGAATAAATCGTCAATTCGACATGCATCTGCTGGACATAACTCAAATCCTTCTGAAGTATCAACTCGTACAGCATAAACAAACTTTCCACCAACAAACTCACAGCGAGTAATATAGGACTCAGGTGATTCAATATATTGTTGAATCAATGTAATACCATCTACAGGCTCTTCAAAATGATCTCCTTCCACATAATCCTTTAATGCTTCGATAGACTGGAATAATTGCACACCAAGTCCTTTTCCTGCTCGATTATGTTTCGTAATAAACTTTTGACCCTCAAATTGCTCTGCTGCCTTTAAAATCTCCGCTTTTCCAACTGCTGCAATTGTTTTTGGTGTTTTCACCCCATATTTCTCCAACTCCAAATATTGCAATACTTTACTTACCTCTAACTGGAGCGCTCTGCTGCCGTTAATTACGGTCCTATTATGGTGCTCTAGCCAATGTAAAACAGCACTCGTTAATTCTGGTGCAAAACGATGATTTCTTGTATGGGAAGACGCACTCATTCTATTATAGAATATTCCTTCTGGCGGCACTGATTGAAGATCTACTGTACCATTATCAATAAACCAGTCCTCAAAAGGTACATTTAATTCTTTTAATCTAGTGAATAAATGTTCTGTCCACTCCTGATTTTCGTGCAATACATATACTTTACTCATTCAAAATCGCTCCTTAAATGTTGGTTAGTGATGCTCTTAATTCCTCTACTTTCGGCATTACTTGCTTTGCGAAACGTTCTAATTCCTCTAATTGTGGGGAGCATTGCAACAACAATAAATCAACTCCCGCTTTTTCAAATTCTAAAATTTGCTTCGCGATTTGCTCAGGGGTTCCGATTAGGTTCGGTCTTAAACCACGATTGGAAACGGAATAATCCTGAAGCTGTATTTTTTGCTCTAGCTCGGACTTTGAAGTAAAATCCTTGAATCCTGCATAACCGCTGAGGTCGCCAACGGTTGTAATCCGTTCCAGTTCCTCCTGTGCTTCTTCCTCTGTATCTCGACAAATTACGTAAGCTGCCATTCCAAAGGTTTGAAGTGGTTCTAAACCTGTGTTTTTACGTCTCTCTTTCATATCAGCAATTTTAAAACTTGCTTCCTGAGGAGTGTGTCCATGAATAACATACGCGTCACATAGAGAGGAAATGACCTGTTTTCCTTTCTCGCTTTCCCCACCAGCATAAAGGATAGGATTAGGACGTTGTATTGGCTTTGGGGATAGCTTTGTATTTTCAAGCTGATAAAACTGACCATCAAAAGAAAATGCTTCTTCTGTCCACAATCCCTTTAGGACTTTGATAAATTCTTCGGTTCGATCATATCGCTCGTCATGCTTTGTAAAATCTCCGCCATATTGCTTTGCTTCTTCCGCCCACCAACCGGAAACAATGTTTAACGTAAATCGACCATTACTAATATGATCAATGTTGGCGGCCATCTTCGCAGTAACTGCTGGATTGTGATAAATTGGTCTTACTGCCGTCATAATCTCAATTTTTTCTGTAACTGCTGCCAGTGCAGCTGCCGTTGACCAGGCTTCTAAAGAATCTTTATCTGTGCCTTTAATATCATTTAAATACAATTCCGCAATTAATGTCGTATCATAACCCCATTTTTCTGCTGACTGTACTACCTTCTTCGCATATCCATATGAAGGTGGCATCCCTTCTTCCTCCACATTACGTAACCATCCCCCGAAAATCGGTAACCAAAATCCATATTTCATGTTAGCCCCTTCTTTCTCTTTCGAATAAATAAAAAACCTCTCCACTTACCTAAAGAAAGATAAGAAGAGAGGTTTGTTAACAAATCGCAGCTCTTATCTTTCAAGTTTAAAACTTGCTGGAATTGGCACAGTGCTTTAATAAAAAAGCCCGCTGCCGAGGTTTCACAGGGCCAGTCCCTCCACCTCTCTTGATAAGAAGAAAAAATATTTTGTTTTTTATGATTATATCTTTAATTTTTTGAATTAGTCAAGTGGGTCGCTGGGGGGGTTTTTGAGTGCCTGGCACCACCCGATATTTGTCGATTCATGTCGTATATCACTTTTCTTCTGAGTCGTTTTTCTTATCTCCAT
Source organism: Salirhabdus sp. Marseille-P4669 (assembly GCF_900240405.1). Lineage (GTDB taxonomy): Bacteria > Bacillota > Bacilli > Bacillales > Alkalibacillaceae > OEQK01. The sequence goes on along the minus strand of NZ_OEQK01000007.1, from coordinate 69,879 downwards.
GTATCGTATTCCCCCAGGTTTGAACCCCATCATCCTCATCAAATTCAATGATTACATCCGTCACACCTTTTATTTCACTTAGTTTCCCTTCAATCCGGTCCTTAATATCATCTGCTTGCGCTACCGTTATCGAAGGATCGATTTCAAGCTTTGTTTCAATATGAAAATCTTCCCCCTCTTTTATTGCATATAACGTCTGGATATCTTTTATTTCAGGATTCGTAAAAATATATTCCGCAATCTTTTCCTCTAGCTCTTGATCTGTTTCACCAAGAGCACCCTTCGCATTATCTAGAAATACTCGACCTACCACATAAAACATCATTAAGCCGATGATGATAGATGCGACACCTTCTGCAGCATGCAATTCTGCAAAATAGGAAAGCAAAATCCCGATAATGGCTATGATGCCACCTAAAGTTGCAACTAGGTCCTCCATAAAAACCAGCTTCGTAGCAGGCTTCGCTCGTTTTAATCCTGTGAAGCTATTCGTTAAAATGCCAAATCCCGTCGCCTTTATCCCAGTTTCATGGAGTACCTCCTTCATCGCCTTATAAAGAACAAATGCCTCCAAAACAACCGCTAATCCTAAAACAGATAAATTAATAGCAAGTCCAGTTGATTCTGTAGGGTGAAGAATATGATGATATCCTTCTTTAATGGTTTCATAACTCATTATTCCAACAATAATTACTGCACCTAGTAACACTAAATTTACAAGTCGACCAAACCCATTTGGGTAATTATCGGTTGGCGCTTTTTTACTTAAAGCACTTCCAATAAAAACGAAAAATTGGTTTGCAGCATCCCCTAAAGAGTGCATCGTTTCCGCAAACATCGCAACATTCCCTGTAAAAAAGTACGCAATACCCTTAATAATAGCAATGATTGTATTTACAATGGCTGCAATAAGAGCGGATTTATTACCTTGTTTAAATAAACCTTGTTTCTGTGCCATAAGTACCTCCATTTTTTATAAAAGATTAGAAATACTACTTTCCTAGTATGTGTATAAACCTTTCATTTATAAATAATAGAGATAAATTAAACACGAGAGAAATCACAGCCTTCCCACAAAGAAAGCCCGTATCCTTCTTTACTGGATTCGGGCTTCTTTTTCATATACTATTTATTTAAGCTATTGATAAACTCATATTGACGAAGTTTTAATTCGAACAACGTAAGCGGATCACGGTATATTTCAGGATTTGTTCGAAGAGTGTCTAAGGAATCCTTCTCCCCTTCTATATGTGTTTTTACTTCTTCCCGTACACTATTTAACACATCCAGTGGAGCTGAGAAAAACTTGCTTATATCCCACTCTAACGAACCTTCAAATAATTCCAATTGCTGTATAAACGGATGGATCATTTCATTAGCAATCGCACTGTAATCTTCACTTTCAATAAAGTTTATATATCTCGTATGAAGTTTTCCACTATTTTTCGAAATCGATCCAAATATTTTCCCTGCACTTTTCAATAAGAGCTGGGAAGGATTATTCCGCATCATGATGTTTACTTTATCTACATGAACCATTCCTCTCGCTATCCGATCCAAATCGCGCTGCCAATCCTCTAATACCTTAAAATCACAATGTAATCCAATCCACTCTTCGCCATAATGGAGGTTTATCTGTTCGCTCATCTCCTCTAAATACGTTTGACTGTCATGGAATTCTGCTTCGCAATCCACAAGCCATTCCTGAATGGCACTTTTAAAGTTCGATATAGCAGTAGACTCCATATATTCCGCTATTCTTCTATTCATTTCATCATTAAGATTCACATGTAGTTTTCTAAAATCGCTGTCTTCCTTAACGATATCAGAGCAATTTCGAAGGATTTCCGGTATGGTATTCATCATGTACTGCTTCCACTCATTCTTCAAATTTGCAAAAGCATGTTTCAGTACTCTCGCTTCTTCCATTTCCATATCTAATAGCTGGTGATGTGTTTCATTCAGTTTAGATAGTAGCTCTTCGTTCCATTGAATAGCCTCTAGAATATTGTTTTCCACTTCGATTCGTTTCCCAATCAAAAATTCAATTGCACTTTTTATGATATCTCGAAGTTTAGATGGGCTTGCCACTTCCAGATTGTTTTCTTCTAACAAAGGCAGCATAAACATGGAAAACTCATGTAACACGCCTTCGTTTTCTGCCCATTTTTCAATTGCTTCATAAAGCTTCACCCCATCTTTTCGACCATTTTCATATCCATCAAAATTGGCAAGCTGTAGTGATGCCTCATTAACGAAAGATGCATCAAGCTCAGATGGAAAAATATCATTCCACGCAAGGATTGAGGATGAACAGATGATTGTATCGGAAACAGAGGATATTTCGAACCAATTCGTTAAATGGCTTTTCATTAACTCAGAAATGTCGCTTATTAAAAATTCCCCACTTATTAATTCAAAGTATGTTCCTTTGTATAGACTCGATAGCTTCTTCCATACAAAAGCTTTATCCAAATTGTTATTTAACAGGAGTTGATTCACTTCTTGAAGCCATATGAAGTAAAAATCACTTTGCTTATAGCTGTTCCATAATACGTGAGTCAAGCTTTCAAATCGAGACTTATCCAGAAGAAGAAGCTTCTCTAAAGCCTCTTGGAAATAGCTTGGCGTTATATTTGTAGTAATCCCTCGCTCTACATATCCCTCTAGAACCTCAAACCATAAGAGAGACTCTGTTCGGATTGCTTCGTTCACCGCAAGTTCAATCGCATTTGGCCAATCTTTACCATCCTCAAAAAATCGACGAGCTATTTCCGTTACATAAGCATAATCTGGGTTTATTCGAACCGCTTCCTTAATCGCATCAATTGCTTTTTCCTGATTATCTTGTTTAATGTATAACGAAAATAGCTGCAATAAGACTTCTGTTTTTAATTGTAGCGAATCCGTTTGAACCGCTTTATAAAACTCTTCGGCGGTTTCTAGAAAGCCCATCTCAAAATGGGTATCCCCAATATTCTTTTGTGCCCATGGAACAAAATCCTCATCCATTATATTTTCCCATTTAAAAATGGCCGTTTCAAAATCATTATGGACAAAATAAACCTCGCCTTGCGCATAACGAATGGAACCAAGATTTGGTCTTTCCTTTTCCATCTCATTTACATACATTTCCCCCAAAATCTCGATTGGGTGTCTTTTATCGTTCTCACCGATCATTGTTTTATAATAGGACTTCTTAATTAATTCCGTCTCCATTGTTTTCATATCCCCCATATTATTAATCTTAAAAGCTCCTTCCAAAACCAATATGTTTATAACTAGATTATTATGAAACACTACCCATCATGAATAGAGTTATAAATTTCTTCTCACTAACATGTATGTAACACAAGTACTACTATAGTAATCGAATTGGAATCGGAATTTATGAGGATATGAAACTGGCTAATTCCTAAGCTAGCGATTTCCAACTATTTGCATTCAAAAAGCCCTATATTCGAACAGGAACTTATCGAATCCAGGGCTTCATTGGCTAGTTGCTATATGATTGCTGTTTTTGTTGTAAGCTCTTTTATACCTTCCACAACTTTTTGCGGGTGAAGCTCTGGAATCATGTGACCAACATCAGGAATTACGTGATAGGTAGCATGAGCAATGTCCCTTCGCAATCGCTCCCCTTGCTCAATCGTGTAGAACGGATCTTTCTCGCCAACGAAAATTTTAATTTCCTTATACCTATTGCAAATTTCATAGGAGGCTCTTGGAAAGGCTAGTACATCCTGCCGATTGGCTTTAAAATGCGTCGGTCGAAATCCTAAAGCATACACTTTTTCAACATATCCTTCTGGTGCTTTTTCAGGAGCATATGTCGCCTTTACCATCGAGGAAGCCATTCCTTTGGCAAGTGGAGTTTTAAGTAAAGTATATAAGATGAAGTCACCCAAAATGGGAGTCGCAATAAGCTTCGATAAGAGATCACCATTTTCTGCTGGATACCCTTCCTTATACATTGCACCGCCCAATAAAAGTATTCCAGCAACGCTATCCGGATAATGGATTGCATAGGAAAGGGTCATTGTCCCGCTCCACGAATGCCCCACTAAGATAATTGGCTCCTCTACTTCAAGTTTCTGTAATGCTTCATGAATGATTTTCGCTTGCGTTATGGGGGTAACCTTTTTATTTTTCGGCCTTTCGCTATATCCATACCCCGGTCTATCAATGGCTATAGCATGATATCCTTGTTTAGCGGCTAAATGAACCGCTTCTTTAAAATCACTACTGGAAAGTATTCCTCCATGAAGAAATACGACTGGCGGACCTTGCCCTTCAGATATGTAATGTATTTTGCAATGATCTACTACAACAAATTTCCCAACAGGAGGATATTGTTTTTCTGCCTTTTTAAATTGAAGATGATGATAAAGAGCTAATCCACCAATTAGTATTATTACAACAATAAGAACATAAATGAACATTTTGTATTCCCCTTTCATACCAAGATTTACTTATGATTACGAAATGAGAACACAAAAGTTCCATAATTTAGCCACTTTTAGTAATTCCTTTTTCTGGTCTGCGTGACTTCCTGTTATTAAATTTGCGTGAAACCAGATTAGCAGCACTTCCACTCACATATAATCCTCAACTGACCATTGTTTAACTCCCCTGCTACACGTCCATCCATTTTTTCCATTAAACTTCTAACAATAGACAAACCTAAACCCGTGCTTTTACCTGTACGAGATTGATCGGCAATATAAAATCGTTCGAAAAGCAGTTTAACATCTTTCTCCGTTAAATGATGCGCTTCATTTTGAATACAAAATCGAACCCCTGACTTTTTCTCCTCCATGCTTATGACGATACTGTTATTCGTAGCATATTTACTAGCGTTTGCGATCAGGTTTTCGATCACTCTTGTTACGGCAGATTTATCCGCCATTATAAAGACATCCCAATCCGGTATATTCATAACAGGCTCCAAACGCTTAGCTTGAAAACGATCATAAAAGGTCATTAGCACATCAACAATCACATTCTTCAAATTCACTCGTTCCATGTTTAGTTGATATTCCGCGGATTCAATCACAGATAGCTCGAAAAAATCATGTAGTAGAGATTCAAGCCGATTTGCCCGTTTCTTTGCAATCGAGATATATTGATTCCGTTCTTCCTCTGAAATTGCCTCCGACTCCGCCATCTGAATATATCCAACGATTGAAGTTAGTGGTGTTCTCAAATCATGTGACATATTTGCGATCATCTGTTTTAACTCATCCTCAGTACGAATTCTTTCCCGATTTGCTTTTACATACTTGTCGATAAGTCTATTTATTTCCATTCCTACCTTTTCAAAATGCTGGTCTAAAAGGGCCATATCTATTTTCTTGTTTGTTATTTGGCTATTATAATCGTGCAGCTGTCTCCCTAATTTTTTCATCTCACTTTTTAAAGAAAGTAAACGAATAGTTTGGTAAACAACTAGCAGGATGGCAAGTATCAATAGATATAGCATTTTTTGCACCCACTCTGTTTATGATTATTTGATTTCCTTTTTATTAAACACAACGATTCCAATTATAGTTACGATAAAAAATGTAATGCCAGCAATTAAAATAGCTTTTAATATATCTACATTTGTCATCGATGCTTGGAATACCGCACTAAATTGATAAAAGATGGAGTTTTTGTAAATCGTACTGATGATTGGTAAATTCGGAACCATTTCCACTCCATACATTACGATGGTTATTAGGATGGAGAAAATAATGGTTTTCCCACTATCTTCCGTTGCAATCGCCAGTAAAACAAGAATAGCAGTATATCCTATAAATTGAAGTATATATAACCCAAAAGCTCTGCTTAAATAAACCAGATTGTGTACGTTCAGTATCTCGCCATGGCCCAATAAAATAACTTCGAAAATTCCAGTTAGTAAGGGAATGAGAATTGCAATCATAATAGCCCCTATAGTAAAAATGAGGTACTTCGATATAAATATGCTGCTTCGTTTGCCGCCAGTCATGATTTGATTCTTTATCACGCTACTCTGTGAAAATTCAGTGGAAATAAAAAATCCTGCAAGTGTACCGATAAAGAGATTAAAAAATATTGGTGTTGTAAAAGCAGTTAATCCACTCAGTTCATCTAAACCTGCACGAACAAATACACTATCGTTAACCTTCCACCAATCTATGATTATTAGGTAATGTAACAAGGCACTTAAAAGCGTTGCGATAAATAACAGTACCCAAAACGTTTTATTTCTTTGTAGCTTGAATAATTCTGCCTTTACTTGATTTATCACTCCCCAGCACCTCCAACAAGACTTGAAAAATAGCTTTCTAGACTATCTCCATTTTGGGACAGATGTTCGATAACGAGACCAGCTTCCGTTAGGGCCTTCGAAACCCTTCGAACACGCCCCAAGTAATCGTAAAGCTTCATCGTCCCATCTGGCATCACCTCGAAATCTGTTGTCCCTATAACCGATTCAAGGACCGTGGCTCCCTTTGTTGGCTGATCCACTTTAATCCGCAAATGCTGTCTACATTTTTCATTTAGCTCGTTAGCTGATATTTCTTCTAACAGTCGTCCTTTATGAATAATACCGTAACGAGTTGCTAATTGATGTAGTTCACTTAAAATATGACTCGATATTAAAATCGTCAGTCCTTTTTCTCGATTTAATTTCTTCATTAATTCTCTCAGCTCGACAATCCCCATTGGGTCTAGTCCATTTGTCGGCTCATCAAGAATTAAAAATTCTGGATCACTTAGCAATGCAATCGCAAGTCCAAGACGTTGTTTCATCCCTAGCGATAAATTCTTCGCTTTTTTCTTACCTGTGTTGGTAAGTCCAACAAGCTCCAATGTCTTTTGAATGCAAGCACTACCCGGAATTCCTTTCTGCAAGCGATGCACCTCTAGATTTTCATAGGCAGTCATGTTTGAAAAAAGTGCGGGACTTTCAATAATAGCACCCATTCGTTTTTGAGCATCTGTTATTTTATTGGGATTGTCCTCACCAAATAATTCTATCGTCCCTTTTGTTGGAAAGGACAAGCCAGTCACCATTCGTAGCATTGTAGACTTACCCGCCCCATTTTGACCAATAAATCCGTAAATATCGCCCTTCTGAATGGAAACATTTATATCTTCAAGAGCAATAGCATTTCCATATTTTTTAGTGAGATGATTGGTTCTTAGGATAGACTTGCTCATAGCTGCATTTCCTCCCTTATTTGATTTAACTGTATATGGAACGGCAATCAAAGGTAAACCTTAAGATTTAAGACGATAGCCCATTCCCCAAATGGTTTCAATATACTCTTCCTTTGGATTTGCTTTTGACAGCTTATTTCTCAAGTTACTCATATGAACATTCACCGTATTGTCATCCCCATGAAAAGGCTCCTTCCATACACTTTCAAATAGATTTGATTTGGAAAAAACTTTTTTGGGTGACCTCATAAGAAGCTCTAGTATCGTGTATTCACGACTTGTTAAGGAAAGCTCTGTCCCATTCACACAAACCGTCTTTGCTTCCCAATCTAACTGAATATCCTTATGTGTTAGCACCTGTTGTGGCGTTTTTGTAGGATGTCGGTATCTTCTTAGAAGGGAATCCATACGCGCAGATACTTCTTCCACATCAAAAGGCTTTGAAATAAAGTCATCTGCCCCAGAGCGCAGACTACTAATCTTCGTTTCTTGCCCACTTTTCGCTGAAATAATGATGACTGGCGTGGATCCTTGCTTGCTTATTTTTGCAAGTATTTCCTCTCCTGTCATACCGGGCAGCATTAAATCAAGTAATACTAAATCCCACTTCTGTTTTTCTAAATAAAGCAATGCTTCCGTCCCAGAATAGGCAGGCTGAGCATAATAGTTACTTCTTTCAATGATTTTACATAGCAGTTGGTTAATATCATTGTCATCTTCAACAACTAAGATTTGAATGGTCTGACGCACATTTAAGCTCTCCCTTATCTATTGTTTTACATTCCAACTGGGATGAGTGTAGCTGGAACACCTTTTTCTTTACCTACATACTTATTATGGTAATCCTTTAATTTTCCTTCATACATAAGCTGAAAGTGAGCCATGTCTTGAAAATCAGATGGGGCAATTAGCGATGTAGGCTTTCGGAAATTTAGGTTTGTACATTTGTTTATTACGGTTGCAACAAACTCCGAACAAAAGAGTGCGTTTTTACGTTTAATCGGTTTATTTACGAGAAATCCAAATAAGCCTAAGAAATTGTAACGATAGCACTCTTCTTTGTCTGCTAATTCCTCCATATATTCTCTTACTTTATGCATTTCTTCTTTTGATACAGTTAAAGAATAAATCGCACAATCCGCTTGTGTAAACAAGCCCTTCGTTATATCCTCTTTCACAAATCCACCATGGAATGGATTATTCACATTTTTCCGCCCAAAGCTATATACCTCTGACAAATGAGAGTCTAAGGCAATGGACGCATGATTATATGGCTTTTTCGTATATAACTTGATTAGCTTTGTTAAGACGGATCCTGTATTGGTTAAAAGTATATAGATTGTATGTGTTTTCATCCCCACTCTCCTCTTCTTGTTATCAACGTAATGAATGTATTCTTACTATAAGATGAAAGCCTTAAGAGGAGATTAAGGGATTTCTTAAGAAAATCTTAAGTTTTACTTATCTAAACGGATAAGCAAAGAAGTCTCCTGTTCAACTACGAACAAGAGACTCACTTTTTCAAATTACACACTTTTAACGTTCAATCCGTTTTCTCCGTTTACATGAATATTGTAGAACACAAGCCTTTTACAATATGTTCATATTGCAAAACTATATTTTTTACAATATACTCATATTGTAAAAGGAGTGTTTTTTATGCCTAAAAAGGTCGATCTTACGAAAAGAAAAAATCAAATCGCTGCAGCTACTTGGCGAGTTATATTGAATCAAGGAATTGATAAAGCATCCATTCAAAGCATTGCAAAAGAAACGAATATGTCCGTTGGTTTGATACAACATTATTTTTCATCTAAGGAAAAGATCATTCATTATGCAATGAACCTAGTACTAACTCGAATGGAAGAGCGTGCAAAAGCAAGGCTAGAAGCATTTTCCGGAACAAAAGAAGCGTCATTGAGAAGATTGATCAAATTTCTCATTCCAACTGATTATGAAGAAATCATGGAAGCAAGGGTATGGATTTCATTTATGGGTATTTCTTTTAATAATTCTGAGCTATTAACATTGCAAAAAAAGATGGATGGTTATTCAAGAGAAATACTACAGATGATAATTGAAGTCATGGTTGATTTAGGCTATCTGGAAGAGAATGAAGAAAATCAATTTGAACTCGAAATTTTATACGCCTTTATAGATGGTATGATTATCCATACACTTCAAAATCCAGAATTTTATACGGAGAAAAAAGTAGATCAATTAATTGAGCATTACTTAATGAATAAGAAGGGGAACAAGTAAATGGATAAATTTTCATTAGTAATACTAGTTGTCATTGGCATCTTAATATTTCGACAGTTTTTGCCGAAGGAAGTCAATCGATTTGATTTTATCGGACTTCCAATCTTAGCTTTATATAAGACATATTCAAGTTTGCCAAACACATTGAGTACTACATTGTTGATTGAATTCATTATGCTACTATTATTAGGTGCCATAATTGGTTACTATCAGGCAGTGAATACAAAGGTTGTATATCAGAACAGTAAATTAAGTACAGTGGGTGGAATTAAGTATATTTTAGGATTGTTCGTTCTCCTAATTGGTAGGATTATCATTTTACTAATATTTAACATTACTACTATTAGTAATGCCTTTACGAATGGTGGCGAATCTCCAAAAGATGAGCTAGTTCAATTCCTTTCAGGGACTGGAGATTGGATTCTCTGGTCAACAATTGCAGCGTCTTCCGTACTATACAGTGTTACCTTATACAAAAAACATCCAGAAATAGCACGTTTTATTAAAGAGCAATTGAAAAGCTAATTGGATGATTAAAAAACTCAGGTTATTATTGATGATAACCTGAGTTTTTTGATTACTCCTTTTTTGTTGGTATGAAATGCCGAACAAAACTATATTTATTTTGGTCATTCTGTGCATATAGATAGCCCAACACACTGAAAACAATGGCACCAAGTAGATTGACAAATAAGTCCTTCATTGTATCCATAATACCAATATCAAGATATCCCGGTTCTATAATTGTTTGAATTATATTTCCCGAATCGTCTTTGCTGTCAATTACTGTCCGTTGTATATTGTCAATTTGATAGACATCGTTTTCTTCACCAATACGTACACTGTTAATTTGCTGAACAATTCGATCCTTCTGCATGTCGAGATTCATCCAACGGTCTGCCGAGTATTCAAAGAACTCCCATATGACACCAACTGTCATTGAAAAGCAGAAGGTAACGATTGCAAGAAACAACGGGCTCAAATTCATACCCTCAGCATTCTTATGTAATAGAAAGACAAGCGAAAAACCGACACCTGCAGCTAAAAAACCATTAAGCGTGTGTAATGCTGTATCCCACATCTTGAAATATCCGTAAAAGTCGCTCAGCTCACCTAGAATAGTCGAACTAAAAATAAATAAAATTATAATCAGTTCTAACAAGTTGGGCACCTCCATTTTAAGCACTCGTTCCACAAGAGATGGTATCGTAAACAAAGCGAGTGTTAGAACAAGAATAAAAGCATTGCCCCACCTTTGCATAAACAACTGATTAATAAGCATAAAGATAGCAATTGCACGAAATATGACATACACCGTAACAAGATTCTTATTAGCTGTTTGGGTACTGCTGGTAAAGAACCTTTTTAAGATATTCATAGGCAACTTCCTTTAATGGATTATGAATGAACTCCAATCACCTAATATCATCCTCCATATTACAGATGAATATTACAGACAAACTTTTTCAATTAATAAAAAGTCATACTGCACGTGAGTAATAATCGAGTAGGAGATATGCACCTCCTACTATCTTAATCGTTATTCAATCTAACTGAAAGTTTCTGTAATTTACAAAGGAATAAGACATGAAACTTGTACTTCTAAAGGCAAACCCGAGAATTAATATTTGATTTACACATCTAACACAACATTAGCAACAGCCTCAATATGAGAAGTCTGAGGAAACATATCTACTGGCTGTACTTCTAAAGTCTTAAAGCCGCCATCCTCCAAAATTCGTAGGTCTCTCGCCAAAGTAGATGGGTTACAGGAGACATAAACAATTTTCTTTGGTTTCATGTCAATCATTGCCTGCAATAACGCTTCATCACAGCCTTTTCGTGGTGGATCCACTACAATAACATCTGGCTTTAGTCCTTGGGCTTTCCACCATGTCATTACTTTTTCTGCAGCGCCAACGAAGAATTCTGCATTATCGATTCCGTTCAACTTTGCATTGTTTTTCGCATCCTCAATTGCTTCTGGAACAATCTCTACACCATATACTTTCTTCGCATTTTTAGCTAAAAATAATGAAATCGTTCCAATGCCACAGTAAGCATCAATTACCGTTTCACTTCCGGTTAAATTGGCATATTTTAACGCTTGATCATACAATTTCTTCGTCTGAGTTGGATTAATTTGATAGAAGGATTTTGCAGAAATCGCAAATTTCACATCCCCAATCGTATCGTATATATATTCTTCACCCCATAATACTTTTGTTTGGTGTCCTAAAATGACGTTTGTCCGTTTTGAATTCACATTTTGGATGATGGATTTTACATTTGGATATGCTTTATGAATTTCATTTACAATTTTTTCTTCGTAATCAAGCTTTTCCGTTCTAGTAACGAGAACAATCATAATTTCATTTGTCGCTTTACCGTTTCGAACCATTATATGTCTTAGTGTCCCTTTGTGATGCTCCTCATCGTATGGGGCAATGCCTGCATCCTCCGCAATACGTCGAATTGCTTCTACCATGCGATCATTTTGCTCATCTGTTATCGGGCACGTATCCATGTCAATAATGTCATGGCTTCGCTTCTTAAAAAAGCCTGTCTCTAAACGACCTTCAACACCACGCACAGGAATTTGAACCTTGTTCCGATAACGCCATGGGTCTTCCATACCTATAGTAGGATGAATTGGAATACCCTCAATATGACCAAGCTTTCGAAGCGCGTCTTTCACTTGCTTTTGCTTTACCTCAAGCTGCATTTCATAGCTCATGTGCTGCAATTGGCAGCCACCACATTGATAAAACACATCACAAGGAGGTTCAATTCGAGCTGGACTTTGTTCTAAGACCTTCATTAATTTCCCATAGCCAAAGTTTTTCTTAACCTTCAATACTTTAACGATTGCCTTTTCTCCTGGTAAACCATAAGGCACAAATAAAGGATAACCATTGACCTTCCCAACAGCATCCCCTTCATGCGTTACATCTTCAAAGGTAAGTTCGACCATTTCATTTTTTTCTACAGGTGGTTTCAATTTTGCCATATGTACCTCTTCCTTTATACATCTGTTATTCCTTGTTCTAGCTTTTCCAAATCTATCACGTAATGATACATTATTCTACAACCAAGTCATCCTTTCATTATAAATAATTTGTAGAGAAAAGAAAAAAGATAGCTTGTGGCTATCTTTAATCAAAGTCTTTCGGTACAAAGAATTCAATATGTTGATACAGATTGACAAATTTCCCAGGTAATAATCCCCCGAATTCGCCATCAATATTCAATTGCATATGTTCTTCCGTCTCTATTTCAACACATTTTGTTCGTGTATAAATGATTTTGTCACTTTTTAAATGATTTCCTCTAAGTGCACTCGTTACTAACATAACAAAATCGGCAATATTCGTTTTCTTTAAAACTAGAAAATCAAAATAGCCATCATCTAATTTTGCATCAGGGGCCAATTTTTCAAATCCACCAACAGAATTCGAGTTCGATACTAAAAACATCATGACATCTTCTTCAAATTCTTGATCGTCGTATTTAATTTTCACTTTCGTCGGACGTAATTTTGGCAACATTTCTATCCCTTTTACATAATAGGCAAGTTGTCCAATCATGGTTTTCAATTTACTTGGCACTTCATACGTTAGCTCGGTGATTTTTCCACCCGCAGCAATATTTATAAAATATTTATCGTCATTAGCCTTACCGATATCTAATCTTTTTGTGTGATCTTCTAAGATGACATCTACTGCTTTTCGAATATTTCTAGGTACCTTGATAGCACGTGCAAAGTCATTTGTTGTACCAACCGGAATAATACCTAGTTTAGGACGATAATCCTGTTCTGCAATACCGCTAACAACCTCATTAATGGTTCCGTCACCACCAGCAGCGATAACAATGTCATATTGACGATCTACGGCTGCTTTCGCTGCAAGGGTAGCATCCCCTTCACAAGTTGTTGCATGCGCAGAAGCCTCGTACCCTGCTTGTTCTAGCTTTTCCAAAACATATGGTAGTTCCTTTTTAAAAGCCTCTCTCCCAGAGGTTGGATTATAAATTATTCTAGCGCGTTTCATAAATTCACCTTCACAACTAAAATATGGTAATTGTCACCCTTTTCATAATAACGCGAATATACAAAGTTGAAAAGACTTAAAAAGTATTATTATGAATTAATATGATCGTTACAATTGCATTATGATTAATTGGTTTTCAATGTTTAAAAGTATAACTCAAAAACTATGTAATTGTAAGTGTTAAATGAACATAAAAAAGAGAGATTAGTACACTTCGCACTAATCTCTATCCTAACTTATCTTTTGTTCATTTCCGCAATCAGTATTTTGTTTACCATTGGTGGATTTGCTTGTCCTTTTGTTGCTTTCATAACTTGGCCTACTAAGAAACCGAGCGCACGATCTTTACCGTTTTTAAAGTCAATAATCGATTGTTCGTTTTCATCTAAAATTTTAGTAATGATCTCCGTAAGCTGACCTTCATCTGAAATTTGTACTAACCCTTTTTCTTTTACAATCTTTTCAGGGTCTCCACCTTTTTCTACAAGCTCACTAAATACCTTTTTCGCCATTTTAGAGGAGATGGTACCATCTTCAATAAGCTTAATCATTTTTGCAAGTGCACTAGGAGTTAATGGAATATCTGCTAGCTCTTTGTAATGCTTGTTTAAATAAGCAGATACTTCTCCCATTAACCAGTTAGATGCCTGCTTTGTATCCGCACCAGCAGCAATGGTTTCTTCGAAGAAATCAGACATTTCCTTTGTAAGTGTCAACACGTGCGCATCATAAGCAGGTAACCCCAATTCATCCACATAACGTTTTTGACGTGCATCTGGAAGCTCTGGAATTTCATTGCGAACTCTTTCCTTCCAAGCATCATCAATATAAAGGGGCACGAGGTCTGGCTCTGGGAAGTAACGATAATCATCAGAGCCTTCCTTCACACGCATTAAAATGGTTTCACCTGTTTTTTCATCATAGCGTCGGGTTTCTTGTCCAATTACACCACCAGATAGTAACACTTGCGCTTGACGCTTTTCTTCAAATTCTAATCCCTTTTGTACATAGTTAAAGGAATTTAAGTTCTTTAACTCTGTTTTCGTACCGAATTGCTCTTGACCAATTGGACGAAGTGAAATATTCGCATCACATCTTAAGGAGCCTTCTTCCATTTTACAATCGGAAACTCCTGTATACTGAATGATGCTCTTTAGTTTTTCTAAGTAAGCATAAGCCTCTTGGGGCGTACGAATATCTGGCTCTGAAACAATCTCAATTAGTGGTGTACCTTGGCGGTTGAAATCCACTAAGGAATAGCCATCATCATTATGCGTTAATTTACCAGCATCTTCTTCTAAATGAAGACGTGTTATTCCAATCTTTTTCTTTCTGCCGTCTACTTCAATTTCAATCCAACCGTGCTCTCCAATCGGTTGATCGAATTGAGAGATTTGATATGCTTTTGGATTATCCGGATAAAAGTAGTTTTTACGATCAAACTTCGTATGTGTCGCAATCTCACAATTTAAGGCCATTGCTGCACGCATTGCGAAGTTTACTGCTTCTTCATTTAAAACTGGTAGCACACCTGGATAACCTAAGTCGATTGGGTTAACATTTGTATTCGTGTCCGCACCAAAAGCATTAGGACTCGGACTAAAAATTTTCGATTGGGTTTTTAACTCAACGTGCACTTCTAAACCTATTATTGTTTCAAAGTTCATGCGTTTGCACCTCCAAGCTCTGGCTTTCTTTTATGATAATCTGTCGCTTGCTCAAAGGCATGTGCTGCACGATATACGGTAGACTCATCAAAATGCTTGCCAATAATTTGTAAGCCAATTGGTAAGCCATCATTAGAGAAGCCACAAGGAATGGAAATACCTGGTACACCTGCTAGGTTAACCGGAATTGTTAATATATCACTTGCGTACATCGTTAATGGATCATCCACTTTTTCACCAACTTTAAAGGCTGGGGTTGGTGAAGTTGGTCCAACGATAACATCATACTTCTCTAATACTTTATCAAAGTCTTGTTTAATTAAAGTACGAACCTTTTGTGCTTTTTTATAGTAAGCATCGTAATATCCAGAGCTTAATGCAAATGTACCTAGCATAATACGACGTTTCACTTCTTCACCGAAGCCTTGACTCCGGGAGAGCTTAAACATATCGATCATGTTGGTTGCATCCTTGGAGCGTACCCCATAACGAACCCCATCAAAACGGGCAAGGTTTGCAGATGCCTCTGATGATGCTAATAAATAATACGTAGCAACAGCATATTTGGAATGTGGTAAGGATACTTCTTCCCATTCTGCTCCAAGCTCTTCATATTTCTTCAATGCTGCTAAAATAGACTCTCTTACCTCTTCCGAAACGCCTTCTCCTAAATATTCCTTAGGTACAGCGATTTTCATTCCTTTTACATCACCTGTTAGAGCTTCTGTATATTTAGGAACTTCTACATTTGCACTAGTAGAGTCCATTGGATCATGCCCAGCAATTACCTCTAGAACTCGTGCATTATCTTCAACTGTACGAGTAAGTGGACCGATTTGGTCTAGTGATGACGCAAACGCCACCAATCCAAAACGTGATACCCTTCCATAGGTAGGCTTTAAGCCAACAACACCACAGAAGGAAGCAGGTTGACGTATGGAACCACCTGTATCGGATCCTAACGCGAATAATACTTGTCCAGAAGCTACCGCTGCAGCTGAGCCACCACTTGAGCCGCCTGGGACATGATTAATATTCCAAGGATTACGTGTTGCATAGTAGCTTGAGTTCTCATTGGATGATCCCATTGCAAACTCATCCATATTTAATTTACCAATCGTAAGGACTTTCGCTTTTTGCAGCTTTTGCATAACCGTTGCATCGTATAAAGGGTCATGGAAGTTATCCAAAAATTGACTTCCACAAGTAGTGCGAAGCCCCTTTGTAACAATATTATCCTTAATACCTGCTGGAAGACCAAAAAGGACTTCTTCTGTTGATGCTTCTCTTTCATCTAATTCCTTTGCTTGTCTACGAGCCTCTTCTTCATTTAAGGTTAAAAAGGCCTTCACTTGGTCGTCTACTTCCGCAATACGGTTATACGATTCATCTACTAAATCTTGAACTTTGATTTCTTTGTTATGTAACTTTTCTTCGATTTCTTTTATGGAATAATCAAATAGTGACATGTTGAACCTCCTTACTCTAAAATAGATGGAACACGGAATTGACCATCTTGTTTGTCTGGTGCATTCTTCAATGCCTCTTCTTGCGTTAAGCCCTTCTTAGGCTCATCTTTACGCATAACATTTTTTAAATCCAATACGTGTGTTGTTGGTTCTACATTCTCTGTATCCAATTCATTTAATTGTTCCGCAAACTTAATAATAGAACCTAGTTGCTCTGTAAATTTCTCTACTTCCTCTTCCGAAAAAGACAAGCGAGCAAGGTTGGCAACATGTTTTACTTGATCCTTTGAAATTTCAGCCATATGCTTTCGTTCACCTCCAAATATGTTCGAACCCTCACAATATTAATTAATAATAGCAAATAGTTATTTATATTATCAACTTGTACCCTTATTATTTTAACATTTTATTGATAGAATGAAACCTGTTAAGAAGCGTAATTTAGTCGACTGTGTGGGCCTTCTCCTCTACAACAAATACAGCTTGCTTTATTTTCACTAATTTCACATAGCACAGTATGCCAAGAATTGCGATACATCCAAATATAAGTGTCATAATAGGAGCAGCTACGACGGTTCCGAGCATTATGAAAATCCCAGCCATGATTTCTGTAACAGCCATAGAGGAATGGTGGACCGCCATATAGCTGCTACGAGATTCATCTGGAGCAAGGCTTCCTAAAATCGATTGTTTAATAGGCACATAGATAAGCTCTCCGATTGTTGCTAACAGCATAACAACCAACAGAAGCCATGGTGTTGTTAAGTAGGAAATGGCCACAAAGCTACACGCATAAAGACATGCCCCACCAATAAATTTTGTTTCATTTTTTAGCCGTTTAATGAAATAGGTAACAAGGAAGGTTCCAACAACGACTAATATGGTATTCTCGCTTCGCAATATCCCTAATAGCTCGGTTCCATTAATCGTCCATTCCAAACTGCCTACATCTAGAATTTTCGTATTGTTTACTTCGTTGGCAAGCCTAATTCCAATATAATTCGTTAACTGGGTTTCCATACTTAAGACAAGCACGGAGCCTACTAAAAATAGTAAAAACACCTTATCTCGAAAAACCACCCTATAGCTTTTCACCACGGATAGGAGTGGAAACTCTCTTTTTTCTGTTTCCTCTATTTTCTTTTCGATCACCTTAGGTTTATAGACATCCTTTAAAAAGATCGCGGTAATTACAACAGAGATAATACCCGTAATGGTTACAATTACAAACAATAAAAAGTGATAATCCATAAATAAAAATCCACCAATTAAACTACCAATCGCAACAGCTAGGTTACTAATCCAATAATTTATCCGGAAAATTCCTTCTCTTGTATTTGGTGTACTACTATCTAAAATAAGGGCCATGGTGACGGGTTGAAAACAGCCTGTACAGAAGGTGTAAAAGATGAAGGCAACAGCTGATAAGTATGGCTCATCATACCAAGGAGAATTAAGTAGCGCAATGACAAAAAAGATAATTGCTGCGAATAGTTCGGTTGTAAAAAGTACTTTTACTCTACCAAACCGATCAGATAAATACCCACCACAGAAGCTTCCGATAATAGCAGATAAAACGATAAACAAATATAATACTCCCGTAATCCCAGCTCCAACTTTATTGGTAAAGAAGATTACGAGAAATGGTCCAACCATCATATACGATAAATTCGTTAAAAATCCGACAACAAATCTCCACTTAATATTTGGATGGAGCTCTTTAAATTTCATTATTCACTCTCCTTTATCCCTAAAATCCGATTGGCAATTGCATAAAAGTGCTTCCAGACTGAATTTGTTTCATCATCGGTTAATGTGAGTCGCATACCAATTAAAAAGCTAATATAACCCCTCGCTACAGCCTCCGGATCAAATTGTTCCAGTAACCTATGTCCTTGACTTTCTTGAATAAACCGAATTAAAATTTGTAACCATTCCTCATAAAAGTCCGTTAACTCAGTAAATAACTTAGGAAACTTCTCAGGTTGCCCTAGTACTTGTTGAATGAGCTGTAGGTAAGGTCTTTGATTCACAAAAAAGTCGATATGTTTTCTTGTCATTTCCTTTATTCCTGTTTTGTCGATTGAACCTGTGGGCATTCGAAAAAAGAGCTTCTTAAATTCTTCAATTGGCTCTATAATGACTGTTTCGAATAAAGCTTCTTTTGTTTCGAAATAAGTAAATACACTGCCAAAGCTAATGCCAGAACGTTTCGCAATTTTGGAAATGGTTGTGTCAGCATATCCATTATACGAAAATAACTCTGTTGCAGATTGGATGATCGTTGCACGCTTTTTCAGCTGATTTTCAGATAAAGATTTCATGTTTATACCCCTTTCTAAAAAAAGAATGATTGATTAATCAATCACTTTTATTTTATGCAAAAATGAATACAAATTCAACTAAATATTAGTACTTTTTCAAACATTAGTAAAAAATGATTGCAACACAACGTTTGGATTGTTATGTTTAGGTTAGCCAGAGAGAACAGGAACATTTAAAAAGGCTTACTCATGTGGGGTGAGTAAGCCTTTTAGGAAACAGTAGTGTCACGATGATATAAATAATTTAGGACTTTACAGTAAATTGCTCTTCTTCAGTCGAACCTTTCAGAGCGGTTGTGGAAGAAGTACCTCCTGTAACAATCATAGAAACTTGATCAAAGTACCCTGTTCCTACTTCTCTCTGGTGTCTTGTTGCTGTATAACCATATTGTTCACTAGCAAATTCGGCTTGCTGTAACTTAGAATAGGCAGCCATACCACTCTCCTTATACCCTCTCGCTAATTCAAACATACTATGGTTCAAAGCATGAAAGCCTGCTAACGTTACAAATTGGAATTTATATCCCATTTTACCTAGTTCTTTTTGGAAGTTTGCGATTGTTTCCTTATCCAATTTTTTCTCCCAGTTGAAGGAAGGTGAGCAATTATAGGCTAGCAGTTTGTTAGGAAACTTCTCATGAATTGCATCCGCAAAGCGCTTTGCTTCCTCCAGGTTCGGCTCTGATGTCTCACACCAAATCAAATCTGCATATGGCGCATAAGCCAAACCTCTTGAAATAGCTTGATCCAGACCAGCTTTGGTTCGATAAAACCCTTCTGCCGTTCTTTCTCCGGTAATAAACGTATGATCATATGGATCAATATCACTTGTTACCATATCCGCTGCATTCGCATCGGTTCTTGCTATTAGTACGGTTGGTGTACCCATCACATCTGCAGCAAGTCGAGCAGAAATTAAATTTCGCACTGCTGTTTGCGTAGGCAACAATACTTTACCACCTAAGTGCCCACATTTCTTTTCACTTGATAATTGATCTTCAAAGTGAACCCCAGATGCTCCTGATTCAATCATCCCTTTCATTAACTCAAATACATTCAATTGACCTCCGAAGCCTGCTTCCGCATCGGCAATTATAGGTTGGAACCAATCAATCGATTCATCCCCCTCAATGTGGTGGATTTGATCCGCTCTTTGCAGGGCCTGATTAATTCTCTTAACCACATGTGGCACACTATTAGCAGGATATAAGCTTTGGTCCGGGTACATATGGCCAGATAAATTTGCATCCGCCGCTACTTGCCAGCCACTTAAATAAATGGCTTTTAAACCTGCTTTGACCTGCTGAACTGCTTGATTACCTGTTAATGCACCTAGCGCGTTAATATAATCCTCTGTATTTAAATAGTTCCACAGTTTTTCTGCGCCTCTTTTTCCTAATGTGTACTCAATATCAATCGAGCCCCTAAGGCGAATCACTTCCTCTGCTGAATAAGGTCGTTCCACACCCTTCCAGCGACTATCTATCTCCCAGCTTTCTTCTAATGCTTTCATTCTGTTTTCCATTTTCATTTCCCCTCTCAATTTCATTAGTTACTCTAGGTAATGCATTAGTAAGCACTACACTCGTTTTCACAAAATTTCATAGCCTGGTAATGTCAGAAAGTCTAACAATTCATCCTGCAAAATTAAATCATCAAACAACTCGACCGCTTCATGAAAGCGTCCTTGCTCATACACTTCTTCACCAATCTCATTGATGATTTTCGTTAGCTCTTCTTCCTTCATTTCGTTGTAAAGCTCGACCGTTACTTTTCTACCATCACTTAGCATTCCTTTTGGATGCCGAATCCATTGCCATATTTGTGCTCTAGATATTTCAGCAGTTGCCGCGTCCTCCATCAAATGATTAATTGGAACGGCACCTCTACCCTGCAGCCAATTGGCAATATACAAAATGCCAACTCGAATGTTTTGGCGAAGTCCCGCTTCGGTAATATCTCCTGTTGGAACCTCTAATAACATATCTTCCGTTACTCGGATGTTCTCAAGCTTTTTTTGTTCCACTTGATTCGGTGTAGGCATTTCTTTATTAAAAACATCCATAACTAAAGGAACTAAGCCTGGATGCGCAACCCAAGTACCATCATGACCATCTTTTGCTTCCCGTTCTTTATCCGTCCGAACCTTCCGAAAGGCTTCATTATTTGCTTCTTCATCCCCTTTTACCGGAATTTGCGCAGCCATTCCCCCAATAGCTTGTGCTTTGCGTCTGTGACATGTTTGAATGGTCAACAGTGAGTACGATCTCATAAACGGAACCGTCATCGTTACAATGGAGCGATCTGGTAAGATGACATCCCCATGTCCTTTTAACTTTTTCAAATAACTAAAAATATAATCCCATCTTCCACAGTTCAGACCAGCCGAATGATCTTTTAATTCATATAAAATTTCATCCATTTCAAATGCAGCTAAAATGGTTTCAATTAAAACGGTTGCTTTAATCGTCCCTTGGGAAATGCCGAAATATTCCTGAGCAAAGACAAACACGTCATTCCATAATCTTGCTTCTTGGTGACTTTCAAGCTTCGGAAGATAAAAATAGGGTCGCTTCCCCTGCTCCAGCAACGTTTCCGCATTATGATAAAAGTACAGCCCGAAATCAAACAAGCTTGCACTCATCGGTTTACCATCCACAACTAAATGCTTCTCCTCTAAATGCCATCCGCGTGGCCGTACAAATAGTACAGCAGTTTCCTCATTCAACTCGTATTTTTTTCCTGAATCATTTGTAAACGAAATTGTACCTCTAACAGCATCCCTTAAATTTATTTGACCATCGATAATGTTATCCCAAGTTGGTGAGGTCGCATCCTCAAAACAGGCCATAAACACCTTTGCACCCGAATTTAATGCATTAATGATCATTTTGCGATCTACAGGACCTGTAATTTCAACTCTTCTATCCTGAATTTCTTCCGGAATGGGTGCTATTGTCCAATCCCTTTCTCTAATCTGCTTCGTTTCCTCAAGGAAGGTTGGTCTTTCACCTGCATCAAATAATTGTTGTCGCTCTTGTCTGTACTGTAACAGTTCCTTCCTTCGTTTCCCGAAGCGACGTTCCAACTGTTGTAAGAAGACAAGTGCACCTGCAGTTAATAGTTGCTGTTCCTTGTTTTCTACCGGCTCTCGAGCTTCAACACCAGTAATTTCTGTTGCCAATGTTTCATCACCCTTTCAATTGTTATAATACAGTTATATGTTTATGTTTTGTATTATATAACAGTGAATTTAAAAAAGAAACCGTTTTTGAGGAAAAACCGTTAAAAACCTTTCGACAAAAATCGATATGTTGATTCTCCGTCTTAGTGTGGTCCATTTCGCCACGATTTGATTCTGTATGTTTCTTTAAAGATACGTCTGGGAGTTAAGTGCTAAAGGAATTTACTAGTAGGTGGGGGACCTTACCTATTTTATTTAAATTACCTTTTATGGGATAGGTTTATTGTTATTAGATGCAACTTTTTCTCAAATACTCGTCGTTTGCAAAGCTTTATTCGTTAAAGTAAAGATTTTACTATTCTATTTTAAGGTTTTATTCGCCCAAATTAGGTATACACGCCTAGATACATCATTTATTCGCCATTCTATTTCATTTACTCGCCTGCCTTGCCTTAATTCTCGCCATGTCTCAGCTTACTCGCCTAGATACATCATTTATTCGCCATTCCATTTCATTTACTCGTCTGCCTTGCCTTAATTCTCGCCATGTCTCAGCTTACTCGCCTAGACACATCATTTATTCGCCATTCCATTTCATTTACTCGCCTGCCTTGCCTTAATTCTCGCCATGTCTCAGCTTACTCGCCTAGATATATCATTTATTCGCCATTCCATTTCATTTACTCGCCTGCCTTGCCATAATTCTCGCCATGTCTCAGCTTACTCGCCTAGATATATCATTTATTCGCCATTCCATTTCATTTACTCGTCTGCCTTGCCTTAATTCTCGCCATGACTCTGCTTACTCGCCTAGATACATCATTTATTCGCCATTCCATTTCATTTACTCGCCTGCCTTGCCTTAATTCTCGCCATGTCTCAGCTTACTCGCCTAGATACATCATTTATTCGCCATTCCATTTCATTTACTCGCCTGCCTTGCCATAATTCTCGCCATGACTCTACTTACTCGCCTAGATACATCATTTATTCGCCATTCCATTTCATTTACTCGTCTATCTTGCCATAATTCTCGCCATGACTCTGCTTACTCGCCTAGATATATCATTTATTCGCCATTCCATTCCATTTCATTTACTCGCCTGCCTTGCCTTAATTCTCGCCAAGTCTCAGCTTACTCGCCTAGACACATCATTTATTCGCCATTCCATTTCATTTACTCGTCTACCCACAATTAATTCTCGCCGCGACCCTGCTTTCTCGCCTAAATACATCGTTTACTCGTCACTCCATTTCATTTACTCGTCTACCTTGCCATAATTCTCGCGTCCCTATGTTATGCAAGACTTTCCAAGAAAAAAACCGCCTCACGTGGAGACGGTTTTCATGATTCTATTACATTTAGCTTTTTGCTAGTTCACGAGCCTTTTCAAATTCTTCTTCCATTTCTGGTTTCGTCTTCGTCATAAGACTCACAATAACGGCAAGCACTAGGTTTAATAAGAATCCAGGAACGATTTCATATAGATCAAAGATTCCGCCTTCCATGTTGCCCCAAACTACTACTGTTACAGCACCTGCAAGCATACCTACAATGGCACCTGCAGCAGTAATTCGTTTCCAGAATAGCGCTAATAGAACAAGCGGTCCAAAGGCAGCACCAAATCCTGCCCAAGCATAGCTTACTAGATCAAGTACGGAGCTATCTGGATCACTACCAATAATTAATGCAATGACAGCAATAATTAAAATAGAGATACGAGCGACAAGTACTAATTCCTTATCAGATGCGTTTTTACGGAATACCCCTTTATAAAAATCCTCCGCTAGTGCAGATGAGGATACGAGTAATTGAGAGTCAATTGTACTCATAATCGCAGAAAGAATAGCAGCTAGAAGAATTCCAGCAACTAATGGATGCGTTAATGTTTGAGATAACAGAATAAAGATTTCTTCTCCATCTCCTACAGTAAGACCCCCACTGGACACTAGCGCGAATCCTGCAAAACCTGCAAAAATAGCACCAAATAAACCAAACACCATCCAAGCGGTACCAATAAATCTTGCTTTAGGTACATCCTTATGGGAACGTAAACCCATAAATCTTACAAGAATATGTGGTTGACCGAAATAGCCAAGTCCCCAAGCTAGGTTTGAGATAATTACCATTGCACTAACACCTGCAACCATGTTTAAATGGCCTTCATTTGCTTGGCCAATTGCATTTAATGTCTCTTGCCATCCACCAACTTCACTAATCGCAACAATAGGTAAAATAATAAGTGCTAAGAACATTAAAATACCTTGAATAAAGTCCGTCATACTAACGGCCAAAAATCCGCCTAAAAATGTATAAGCAATAATTACAATTGCACCAATCCATAAACCTTGCGTGTATGTGAGATCAAATGATGAGCTAAATAATTTTGCACCTGCAGTCATTCCTGAAGCTGTATAGATCGTGAAGAAAAACAAAATAACAATTGCAGAAATTAATCGGAGTAAATGACTGTTGTCTTTAAAGCGGTTTTCAAAGAAATCAGGGATTGTAATCGAATCGTTTGATGCTTCTGTATACGTACGTAAACGTCTTGCAACAAATTGCCAGTTCAAGTAGGCACCAATGGATAAACCAACCGCAATCCATGCTTCTGATAATCCAGAGGCATAAATGGCACCTGGAAGACCTAATAATAGCCAACCACTCATATCAGATGCACCAGCACTTAGTGCAGCAACACCAGGTCCTAGCTTTCTTCCACCTAAAAAGTAGTCTGATATGTTACTAGTTTTCTTATATCCCCAAATACCGATTGCTAACATACCGGCTAAATACACAATAAATGTTATTAATGTTTCCATAAAAGCTTAATCACTCCTTTTTAAATAATGATAGTGCAGATAATACTACGATTAATAGCATAGGTACAAAAAGCCAAAACACTGTTGCTCCTGTTAGTGCAAAGTCTTCCATTACTTGTCCCCCCTTTGTTCCGATACTATCAATTTTAAACAAATATTAAGAATTTTTCAAAAAGATATTTGTCTATTTTACGGGATAATAGGGTATATTTGCTGAAAAACCTAACATTTATAGGACTTTAGCCCTTATATACTCCGTAATGCTCCAATATCAATTAAAAAATCCCCATACTTAAATAGTATGGGGACATTTTTGTTTTATGTTACAACATTTCAGAAGTCGTCTTACCTTGCATAAAGTTTAATAAGTAATCAGGGCCACCAGCTTTTGAGTCTGTACCTGACATATTAAAGCCACCAAACGGATGATAGCCTACGATAGCTGCTGTACATCCACGGTTGAAGTAAAGGTTACCTACATGGAAATCTTCACGTGCTTTTTCAATATGCTCACGATTATTTGAAATGACTGCACCTGTTAAGCCATAGTCTGTATTATTGGCAATTTCAATTGCTTCATCAAAGTTTTTCGCCTTCGTAAATCCAACAACTGGACCAAAGATTTCTTCTTGCATGATACGAGCATTTGGAGCTAAATCAGCAAATACGGTAGGTTGGATGAAGTAGCCTTTTGAATCGTCTCCTTCACCACCAGTTAACAATTTACCTTCTTGTTTGCCAATTTCAATATATTCTAAAATTTTGTTATAGGCTGCTTGATCAATAACTGGACCCATAAATGTTTCGGCTTTTGTAGGTTCACCTACATTTGTATTTTGCTTCGTCAATTCTACAACACGCTCAACTAATTGATCATAAATGTCTTCATGTGCAACAACACGAGAACATGCAGAACATTTTTGACCTGAGAATCCGAATGCAGAGTATACAATCGCATCTGCTGCTAATTCCAAGTCCGATTCACTATCTACAACAATTGTGTCTTTACCACCCATTTCCGCTATAACACGCTTCAACCATAATTGGCCTTCATTCACTTTAGCAGCTCTTTCGAAAATGCGCGTTCCAACATCACGAGAGCCAGTGAAGCTAATGAAACGTGTACGAGGATGATCAACTAGGTAATCACCAACTTCCGCACCACTTCCTGGTACATAGTTGATAACACCAGCAGGCATGCCTGCTTCTTCCATTACTTCCATAAACTTATAGGCAATAACTGGAGTAGCACTTGCTGGTTTTAATAATACTGTATTACCTGCCACCATAGCGGAAACGGTAGTTCCTGCCATAATTGCAAAAAGGAAGTTCCATGGTGAAATAACAACACCAACACCGAGAGGAATATAATTGAAACGATTATTTTCAATCGGACGACTGTTTATTGGTTGACCATCTTTAAATTTAAGCATTTGACGACCATAATATTCAAAGAAATCGATTGCTTCAGCAACGTCTGCATCCGCTTCCTTCCAAGGCTTACCTGCTTCTTTAATTGCCCAAGCAGTAAATTCTGCTTTACGACGACGAACAATAGCTGCCGCACGGAACAAAGTATCTGCACGAAATTCTGGCTTCGTTTTTCTCCAAGTATTAAATGTTTCATCTGCAACCTGCATTGCCTTTTCAGCAAGCTCTTGGTTTGCCTTTGAAACATAACCAACTACTTCCTCTTTGTTAGCTGGGTTTGTAGAAGTAATTTTGTTTTCCGTAAAGATGCGCTCGCCACCAATAATAAGTGGGTACTCTTTACCTAATTCACCTTCTACTTTTTTCAGCGCTTCTTCTAACTCTTTACGATTTTCACTATTTGTGAAGTCTGTAAAAGGCTCGTGTGTGTATGGTACTACCATGTTAGCTCCTCCTTTTTATATATATAGTCCCTTATCCCACTTTTTAAGGGGATTCCTTTTTCATTCTAACCTAATAGCTCTTATGCTTCAAACATGTTGAGTAAAAAATTCAATATTTTGTTCATTTTTAAAGTTTTTTGAAAAAACTTTCTACGGGCTTTCATATATACACCTGAACAGCAAAACAAATAGCTTGCATACCCCTGCCAACAAGCTCCAATGTCATTCTATCCAAAACGGGGGTAAATAAATTTTATATAGTACCTTGCATTATATAATAGTGTTTGGTATAGTATACTTGTTTAGTACTAAATATACATTGCTACTGTTTATTATTTAGTAGTAATTAATGGAATGTAGGTGAATGGTTAGATGAACGTCCAATTTAAAAAAGGAGCTTTAGAATTATGTGTCCTTGCTTTATTAGATAAACAGGATCGTTACGGCTATGAACTCGTTCAAAAGATTTCCGATCAAATAGCAATTTCAGAAGGTTCTGTGTATCCATTATTAAGGCGTTTAAAAAATGAAGAATATTTTACAACCTACTTACAGGAATCATCTGAGGGACCATCCCGCAAGTATTATAAGCTCACAAGCAAAGGTCGAGAGCATCTACATGAGCTTATGGAAGAGTGGGAGCGGTTTACTAGTGGGGTAAACCAAATCATAAAGGAAGGTGTTAATGAT
Organism: Salirhabdus sp. Marseille-P4669; assembly: GCF_900240405.1. Classification (GTDB taxonomy): domain Bacteria; phylum Bacillota; class Bacilli; order Bacillales; family Alkalibacillaceae; genus OEQK01. Next base: position 42,343 of record NZ_OEQK01000007.1, on the reverse strand, counting down.
GAATAAAAATCAGTTTTTAAACAAGTTGGATAAATCCCTCCAAAGGCTTCCTTACGAGGAACGAAAAGACATTTTACATGACTTTCAGGAACACTTTGAAATTGGAAAAGAGCAGAATAAGTCAGAGGAGGAGATAACAAAATCACTTGGAAATCCAAATCAACTAGCTAAAGAGTTATTAGCTACTTACTATCTGGAGAAAGTTGAAAGCTCCTCTTCAACAGCTAATATTTTCCGAGCAGTCTGGGCAGTTATCGGTTTAGGCTTTTTTAATCTTGTAATCGTGCTAGCTCCATTCGTTGCCATTGTCGGAATCATACTTGCCGGGTGGATAACAGGGGGAGCCTTTACCATTTCCCCACTATTATTTCTCATAAACATCATATTTTTTCCAGATACCTTTAATTATCTAGACATGTTCTCCTCAATAGCATTAACAGGGGCCGGACTATTATTAATCATTGGAATGTACTATGTTACGAAATGGCTTCAAAACGGATTAATTCGATATTTAAATTATAATGTTCAGCTTGTAAAGGGTGGGATGAAGAGTGACTAATATTAATATTAAAAAAGTGTTATGGTTAGCACTTATATGTATAGTGGTTGGTGGTTTAGGTAGTATTATTTCTTATCGTCTTTATGGAGATGCCACTGTAGTTCAAACGAAGGAAATCGATGCTACTGATATACAGAATATAAAAATGTTGGTGCATAATGAAAAAGTAGAAATTATCCCTACTTCCGATTCCATTATTAAAGCGGAATTGACTGGAAAAGGTACAAATAACAGTAGGCTAACGGCTGAAAAAAACGGTAATACATGGGCCGTTGAAACAGCAGATAAATCCAAATCGTTTTTTCGTTTTCATTTTTTTGATTGGAACCAAACCTTAAAAATATATTTACCACAAAAAGTGTATCAGTCATTACATGCGGAAATTGACAATGGTAGTGTACAGATAGATAATTTGGAAATTAATGACTTAACTGTGGATACAAGTAATGGAGAAATAAGTGTCAGCCATTTACAAACAGCCCATTCAGAACTAAGCACAAATAATGGTGAAATATATATGGAGAATATTAATTCGGAGTCCGTACGGGTAAGTACAAATAATGGTAAAATTGAGATGAAAAATATAGATGGTGAGCTGAAAGGAAAGGCTCATAATGGCTCCATTTCTCTTGAAACAAAGCAGATGGATCGTCCGATAGACTTGCAAACACACAACGGTAAGATAAACATAACTACAGATGAAAAACCAACAAACGTGACGTTTAATACGAGTGTCCACAACGGAAAGATTACTATTTTCGGTAACTCCAATGGTCCTTTGGTTATAGGTGACGGTGAACATGCAATTGTTCTAAAAACGCATAACGGAAGTATTACAGTAGAATAGTTTGTTTCCGTTTGTGAATAAGTATTTCATTATAAAAAGTCAAAGAGGCTGGATAAAACGTCAGTAAATAAAAAGAGTGGTAATCACTATAACAAGTGCATACCACTCTTTTTTACGCAGATAAAAAGGACACCTTAATAAATGTAAAGTAACCATACAATAATTTATAAAGGTGTCCTATGTTTAATTTTTAGATTTTAGAATTTAGAATTAACATACAAGTAAATGATATTGATATACCGAAGCCTAATCCATTAATGATAGATATAAACCTCTGGCTCCTCTTTTCCAGCATCCCGGTAAAGAATTGCTTCTTGTTTATTTGTAGATTGTACGTTAATTTCTAAGTCATACTTGTTCGAAAAGATTTCCATAATCAAGCCGTATGCATATTGGGTGAATCCAATAACTTCCCCTTTTCCTTTGAATTCAATTGGTACCTCTACGATCAATTCTTGCAGCTCACCGTCAACATAGAAGCCTTTACCAATAACACCTACATAATCAGGGAAGAATTCTCGAACACTTTCTGTAAAGTCCTTCATCATGTTCGCATCTCCAGGATACTTTTTGTCCGCTTCATCAGAAGGAAATAACACATAATCCTCTTCTATTGATGTCCATTCCCCAATCGTCATGTCACTACCATCCACAACCGTTTTGGCAACAAAATTACCTGGCACAAGAGAAGACTGCGATTCTTCTCTGTAGATTGTAAACATGATTGGTAGATCTTGCGCTTCTTCCATTTTGCGTATTCGTTCCAATATAATTTGTGCGTATTCTTTCCCTTTTTTCAGCATCTCTTTTTCTGAAATCTCATGGTAATAGGTAGGTCCACCAACTTCTGTTTGATATTGGTAAACAGACTTCATCGCAAGGGCAATAGATATTCCTTTTCGACCAACTGTATTTTCTTCCGTTTTTTGCAAATAATTTTGTTCTAAAATATGTGATAAATAACGTGGGCTCTTCTTATAAGCATCTGGATCACTTTCATCTCCGGTAAAGGTTGGGTTTAACCCACTCATGAACTGCTCCTTTGTTAAAGGAGGATTTTTGTCATGGTCCTTATAGTACTCTTCCCAATCTGCTTCGGTATATTTTCGGTTTAGCCAACGATAAACAACTTCCTCTGTAAGAAATTGGCCTTCCTGAAAATAAAAATGCTCAGGGTCAAAAACAGATTTCGAATGCCTTCTTAATCCTTCTTCCATTTCATCAATGTCATAACGATTAAAGACTTGATTTACAATAACTCCACGTGCTTTACCTGGTTTATAAATTTGTTCATCTAGAACGCCCTTTGACTGACCAGGCTCGTATTCTAAAATAATTTTGTATTCGTCATCTGAAAAATTATACTTTGGAATAATCGCTGTTTCTGGATCTTCTTCGTCTGTATCTTGTACTATCTCCTCCTCACTATCATAAGAAGGAGTACAAGCCGTTACGAACAATAGGATACTAACGAAGAAAAGAAAAGACTTTTTCATATTAACTACCCCTCTATTTACTTAAGGCATCAACTAATTGCTGTTCATCCCAAATGGTAATACCGAGCTGCTGTGCTTTATCATATTTGGAGCCAGCATCTTCACCTGCTATTAGTATATCAGTACTTTTACTTACACTTCCAGTAACTTTACCACCTAAAGCTTCAATTTGCTTCTTTGCATCGGATCTTGAGAATTGTTCTAGCTTACCAGTCAACACGACTGTTTTTCCGGAAAATGGTGAGCCTTCTGCAACATCCTCTTTTCTCAGTCCTTTATACTCCATATTTAAACCGAGTGTCTTTAATTCTGCAATTAACGCACGGACTTGTGGCTCCTCAAAATAACGAACAATAGAATCCGCCACTTTCTCCCCAATATCCGGTATTTCAATTAATTCCTCCATCGTTGCACTCATTAAAGCATCGATATTCCCAAAGTGCTCGGATAATGTTTGAGCAGCTTTGCTTCCAACATATCGCACACCAAGTCCAAACAGCAATCGCTCCAAGGAATTTTCTTTTGACTTTTCCATTCCTGCAAGCAAATTCGTAACAGACTTTTCTCCCATACGCTCAAGCTTTAATAGTGACTCTTTTTCGAGTTTATATAAATCTGCGATGGTGTGGACAAGCCCAGCGTCATAAAGCTGGCGAATTACTTTTTCACCAAGACCATCAATATTCATCGCATTTCTTGATACAAAGTGAATGAGTCCTTCTTTTAATTGTGCCGGGCAGTTTGGGTTTATGCAACGTAGTGCAACTTCCTCCTCCAAACGAACGAGTTCACTCCCACAAGTTGGACATTCTGTTGGCATCCGATACTCTACTAAGTCCCCACTACGCTCTTCTGGTATGACCCGGACCACTTCCGGGATAATATCACCAGCTTTTTTAATTACAACTTTGTCCCCAATTCGTATGTCTTTTTCGCGTATTAAATCTTCATTATGCAGGGATGCTCGTTGAACGGTAGTACCTGCTACTTTCACTGGTTCTAATATAGCTGTTGGTGTAATAACGCCTGTTCTCCCAACACTCAATTCAATGTCTATTAATTTTGTAACTGCTTCTTCTGCAGGAAATTTATAAGCAATTGCCCATCTTGGACTTTTTGCTGTATAGCCAAGCATCTCTTGCAGTTCAATTTGATCCACTTTAATTACGATTCCATCAATCTCATACGCTAATTCTGGTCGGTGCTCTGTCCAGTACTTTACATATTCAATAACTTCCTCGATGCTTTGGCATACTTTCGTCTCTGGATTGGTCTTAAAGCCTAATGTTTTTAAATAAGCTAATCTTTCACTATGGGATGCAATATCACCTGCTTCCCACTCTCCAACACTATAAATGAAGATGTCTAAGTTACGCGATGCCGCAATCTTTGGATCTAATTGACGCAAAGAACCAGCTGCCGCATTTCTAGGATTGGCAAAGAGTTCTTCCCCATTTTCTTCTCTTTTTTCATTTAAGGACAAGAAAGAACGCTTTGGCATGAAGGCTTCTCCTCGTACCTCAATGGTTTCCGTTTCGTTAATTTTTAACGGGATGCTTTTAATCGTTTTAAGATTTTGGGTAATGTTTTCACCTGTTCGACCGTCACCACGAGTTGCCCCACGTTCCATTAACCCATCACGATATCTCAGGGAAATAGCAAGACCGTCAATTTTCAACTCACATACATAGGAGACTTTCTCCACACTTGCTCCTTCCCGTACACGACGATCAAATTCCTTTAAATCTGTTTCATTAAAGGCATTCCCAAGGCTTAGCATCGGAATAGTATGTTGAACCTTTTCAAAGGCATCCAGTGGCTGTCCACCAACACGCACGGAAGGGGAATCCGCTGTGATAAATTCTGGAAACTGCTCCTCTAAATCCTTTAGCTGCTTCATCTTTTGGTCGTATTCATAATCGGAAACAGTTGGTTGATCTAATACATGATATTCGTAGTTATAACGATTTAGCTCTTCACTTAATTGTTCGATTTGTTTTTTCGCCTCTAATTTATCCATTAAAAACACCTCACTTATCCTTTCGTGATTGGTGCAAACATTGCCAATAAACGTTTAATACCAACAGGTGCTGGGAATGCAACGTCCAGTTCCATCTCTTCCCCATTACCTTGAACCTTCACAACTGTACCAGTACCCCACTTTTTATGCTCTACTTTATCGCCAGCTTGCCAACCAATATTTTCTCCACCGGTTGACTGCGGCTGCATTTTCTGGGCTTTCCGTTTGATTTGCTGTGTAATAGGTTTTTCATTTCTATTTGAGGAAAATGGATTATCAAAGCTAATGCTTCCAAAACTACGTGTTTCCTCACCTAGATTTTCAATTAATTCATCCGGAATTTCACTAATAAAACGGCTAACTGGATTCCAATTCGTCTTACCATATAAGGTTCTTTCTCTAGCGTGTGTCAGGTAAAGCTGCTCTTCCGCTCTTGTAATCCCTACATATGCCAGTCGACGTTCTTCCTCCATTTCTTCCTCGTCCATTAAGGAACGACTATGTGGAAATATACTTTCCTCCATACCAATTAGGAATACAACAGGAAATTCAAGTCCCTTTGCGGAGTGTAACGTCATCAAGACGACTTTATTATCTTCGTTTTCATCTTCCACTTGATCAATATCTGCAATAAGCGCTAAATCTGTTAAAAAGGCAATTAGACTTTTATCTTCATTATCTTTTTCAAATTGGTTTGTTACGGTTTTGAATTCGTTTATGTTTTCTAAACGACTCTGGGACTCCAATGTTTTTTCCTTTTCCAGCATGTCGACATACCCTGTTTTCTCTAGTACTTCGTCTACAATTTCAGATACCGATAAGAATTCTTGCATTTTTGTCCAATTGTCAATCATTTTACGAAAATCGAAGATACCATTGGCTGCCTTTTTACTAATGTTAATTTGTTCAATTTCACTAGCTGCATCAAATAGGGATAAGTCATGCATTTGAGCATAAGCTAGTAATTTATCCATTGAAGTTTTCCCTATTCCACGCTTCGGCTCGTTAACTACCCGTTGAAAGCTTATATCATCATTAGGATTTGCAATTAGTCGCAAGTATGCAAGTAAGTCCTTAATTTCTTTTCGATCATAGAACTTTGTTCCACCAACAATTTGATAAGGTATATTCGATTTTACGAAAACATCCTCAATTGCACGAGATTGGGCATTTGTACGATACAAAATAGCCATATCCCGATAATTGATTCCTTCTTCCTTCATTAGCTTTTCGATTTGTGAAACAACAAATAATGCTTCATCCTTTTCGGTAGCTGCTGGATAATATTTTATCGTTTCGCCGGATGTATTCTCCGTCCATAATTTCTTCGGTTTACGTGAGGTGTTTTTTTCAATAACATGATTTGCTGCATCTAGTATACGTTTTGTAGATCGATAATTTTGCTCTAGCAAAATCACTCTTGCATTCGGATAGTCCTTTTCAAACGATAAAATATTTGCAATATCCGCTCCTCGCCAACGGTATATGGACTGATCAGAGTCCCCAACAACACATAGATTTTCATAGCGATTTGCTAGCATTTTAACGAGCTGGTATTGAGCATGGTTCGTATCTTGATACTCATCCACATGAATATATTGAAAGCGTCTTTGATAATACTGAAGCACTTCTGGAAGTCGTTCAAATAGGTGAATGGTATCCATTATTAAATCATCAAAATCTAAAGCATGATTTCGTCTTAACGTTTTTTGATATAGCTTGTAAACCTCTGCTATCTTTTCTTCAAAGAAATTACCTGTCGTCATTTTTTGATATTGTTCCGGATCTATTAATTGGTTTTTAGCAGAACTAATTTTCCCTAAAATCATACGAGGATCCCATTTTTTCGGATCAATATTTAACTCCTTTACGGACTGCTTAATTACGGACAACTGATCCGTTGTATCTAAAATCGAAAAGTTCCGATCTATACCAATACGATCAATATCTCTTCTTAAAATACGGACACAAAGAGAGTGGAAGGTAGAAATCCATATTTGATTGCCTTCTGGTCCTACTAGTCGTCCCACTCTATCCTTCATTTCTCTTGCCGCTTTATTGGTAAAGGTTATCGCCAAAATATTGTGAGGCGCAACATCCTTTTCGTGTAATAAATAAGCAATTCGATGGGTTAATACTCTTGTCTTCCCACTCCCTGCACCGGCCATAATTAATAAAGGACCTTCTGTGTGCTGGACGGCTTTTGCTTGTTGTTCATTCATTCCGTTAACGATTTGCTCTTTCGTGAAACTCACAGTATTCCCACCTTTTCTAATCATTTTTTACTGCTTTGACTGTCTTTAACGCTTGCTTTATATTATCGTATATAACATTTCCGACCACGACTACATCAGCAAATTTCGCCATTTCTTCCGCTTCCTTAGGAGATGTAATTCCACCACCATAAAATAATAACGTCTTGTCTAATTGGTTGCTTACCTTTTCTACAAGAGCTGGATCTCCATAAGCACCACTGTATTCTATATAAAAGATTGGAAAACGAAACATATGCTCAACCATCTGAGCATAAGCAAGCACATCTTCCTCTTTTACCATTTTTGCATTCGTATGTTGAAACACTTTTGATTCTGGATTTAATATGCAGTAACCTTCCATGAAAAATTCATCCCAATCCATTAAGTGACCGAACTCTTTCACAGCTTGATGATGCAAATCCATAAACCATCTCTTATCTTCACTATTTAATACCGATGGCGTAAAATAAAAATCAAACCCAGGCGTTACCGATTCGATATTAGATATTTCTAGCGCACAAGGTACCGTATACCGCCGTACTCTACTTAGCAAATGAATGACATTATCTAATGTGACATTGTCTGTCCCACCAATAATAATTCCATCTGTACCCGATTCACAAATTTTCTCTAAATGTTCGTCCGAAATTTCTTTGTTTGGGTCTAATTTAAAAACGTGTTTCCACTTTGCTATATCATACATGTTTTTGCCCCCGTTACTTATTGGCATCGTTCAAATTTTCCACCATTATATTATAGCAAAAATGATAGCATTCTTTGAGGATAAATCCTATTTGGAATATTTAAGTATGGAAACTTGTAGCAACAATTGGGATATGCTAATATTGATTAAACATGAATAATCCATTAAAATGAAGACAATAATGTTACGAAATGAATAAGTGCATGATGACGAATCAATAGTATCTAAATCCTCTTTTTCAAGCGATCTAGGGATGGTGTAAGCCTAGAAAAAGATTTAGAGAAACGGCAATTCTGAGTGTTTCGTATCTTGAGGTGAGTGTAGAATTTTACCCTCTACACTAATCAGGGTGGAACCGCGGGAGAACAACTCTCGTCCCTGGGCTAAATGCCCTTGTGACGAGAGTTTTTTGTTTGTATTCTCTATCATTATAGAGCATTTGTTCTGTTTATTCAATACAAGAATGAAGGAGGCCAAATCATGGCAAAAAGCATGGAAGAATTAGTTAATCACGCAAAACATAGAGGTTTTGTATTTCAAGGTTCAGAAATTTATGGTGGTTTAGCAAACACTTGGGATTATGGTCCACTTGGAATTGAAGTAAAGAAAAATCTAAAAGACGCATGGTGGAAAAAGTTTGTGCAAGAATCCCCTTATAACGTTGGTTTAGATGCAGCTATTTTAATGAATCCAAAAACTTGGGAAGCATCTGGTCACGTTGGAAACTTCAATGATCCGATGATGGATTGTAAAGATTGTAAGGCAAGACATCGAGTAGACAAATTAATTGAAAATCATTTTGCAGAAAAAGGGGAAGAAATTGTTGTAGATGGTCTTCCTTTTGAAGAAATGGCTAAATTAATAGAAGACAATCATATTGTTTGTCCTGAATGTGGCTCAAGTAATTTTACAGACATTCGTCAATTTAACCTAATGTTCAAAACACATCAAGGTGTTACACAGGATTCTGCTGATGAAATTTACTTGCGTCCAGAAACAGCTCAAGGCATTTTCGTAAACTTTAAAAATGTACAACGTTCCATGCGCAAAAAGCTACCATTCGGTATTGCTCAAATCGGTAAAAGCTTCCGTAACGAAATCACACCAGGTAACTTTATCTTTAGAACACGCGAATTTGAACAAATGGAAATGGAATTTTTCTGTAAGCCAGGAACCGAGAAGGAATGGCACCAATATTGGTTGGATTATTGTCATAACTTCTTATTATCTCTAGGTATTGCAGAAGATAACGTACGCCGTCGTGATCATAATGAAGATGAGCTGTCTCACTATAGTAATGGTACAACCGATTTAGAATATAAATTCCCATTCGGTTGGGGTGAGCTATGGGGAATTGCTTCACGTACCGATTATGACTTAAAACAGCACGCACAACATTCTGGCGAAGACTTTGAGTATATTGACCAAGAAAATAACAATGAACGATACATTCCATATGTTATTGAGCCAGCTTTAGGTGTGGACCGTTTAGTATTATCATTCCTTGCTGATGCATTTGAAGAAGAGGCCTTAGAGGATGGCACAAGCCGCACTGTAATGCATTTCCATCCAGCTGTTGCACCATATAAAGCAGCTATCTTCCCACTTTCGAAAAAGCTTTCAGAGGAAGCACGAGAAGTGTATGCAGAGCTTGCGAAAGACTTTATGGTCGATTACGATGAGTCAGGATCAATTGGTAAGAGATATCGTCGTCACGATGAGATTGGAACTCCTTACTGTATTACATTTGACTTCGATTCTGTTGAAGATAAGCAAGTAACCGTGCGTGACCGAGATACAATGGAACAAAAACGTATGCCAATTGCTGAATTGAAAAGCTTCTTGAATGAAAAAATTAGATTTTAATTTTTTTAAGAGCTAGAATATTTCTTAATAGATAGAAAAAGCGGAAGAAGCTAATTCTGTAGCTCTTCCGCTTTCTTTTTATTCTACTGGTTTTTCTTCTTCTTTATAAAGACGCTCCAAAATCATATCATACGCATCATTACCATAGTTCAAGCTTCTTTTTACCCGAGAAATGGTTGCTGTTGAGGCACCTGTTTCGGTTTCAATTTTATGATACGTATATCCTTCGCGTAGCATACGAGCTACTTGCATGCGTTGTGCTAATGACTGAATTTCATTAACCGTAGCTAAATCATCAAAGAGACGATAGCATTCTTCCACATCTTCTAGTAATAAAATTGCTTTGAAAAGCTGATCGAGTTCTTTTCCTCTTAATTTATCGATTTGCATGTAATCTACCTCCTCTTCCTCTTACTGAATTGTTACAGATTGCTCAATTCCAGGCGATGTCGGAACAATATTTATCCACGTTTTACCTGGTACAAATTTTAATGGCTCGTTATCTTGGAAAGGTAAAATTCTTCCATCGACATTTTTCCATGTCACTTCTTCAACTGTACCTTTTCGAATTAAGTATCCATTACCACCAGATTCTAAATCAACCGCTCTGCGATTAGCGGAATCAATTACCTCATGGTGTGTTTCAACTACGAAAATATTATCTAATAAAATTGGCTCTTCATCGTCCAATTCAATTGTTTTTTCCCCATCGTTGTAGCGAATGTATTTTTCTATAGAAGGATCGTATTCATACATAACCTCTTCTTGGCCTTCAAAATAGACAATCTCTACTTGATTAGCAGGGTTACCAGAAAGCTCAGCCACTTCGTCATCCTTTAAAAATGGATATGGCTCGTATTCACGCTCCACATCAATACCATTTTCACTTGCAACCTCATACACATTCGGATAGATGAAATACGAATTGTGAGGTGCTACTCGAAAATCTTCCCGCTTAAATAACACTTGATCATTATCGTATACCATCCCTTGCAGAACATCGACACCTGTACTTAATATTTTTTCTTCTACGTGGGTTGCAGCTCCATGGTATACATAAATGGCATCCATATCGAAAGCAAGCTTGCCATAATACTCTCTAGCACTTCGAACTGGACCTACTACCTCTGGTGTTTCACTATGGAAAAAGGCTAAAAACCGTGTGATTGGACCTTCCGCAAGTATTTCATACACGATATCTGCCTGTGATAAACCTGATTGAGGTCTAGCCTGTGTCGCATTATTCACCATAATTCCTACAATACGGTTGTTCACGGGATCGTTTGTTTTAATACCAGTTAATGGGTAAACATTCTTTAATTCTGATTTTGGGTCTGCTGCTACTTCTTCTTCCACTTCAACTTCTTCAGGTTCTTCTGTTACTTCCTTAGCCTTATCATCATTACATGCTGCTAGTACGAATACCATTAGCATGAAGATGAGTAGCATGCTTTTTTTAGCAAGCACTGTATCCCCACTTTCTTTTCCTATTTCTATTGTTGTTGCATCTTTGCTTACTTAGACTAATATTTTTACTCTTCACTTTAATATTTTAACGCATAATCGCAGGAAAGAGTACTTCTTTCTTTTTCACATCGATAATTCCTTTTGGCGTTATGCGTATATACGGTAGGTGAACAGCCGATAAAAAGAGTAGTGTATAGATGGGATCCTCATATTTATATCCATGCTTCAAAATAATCTCCGAAAGGGTATGTTGTTGTTTAATGAGCTCCTCCATCTTCTCATTTGACATCATTCCTGCCAATTTAAGAGGTAACTCAAACAAAACTTTGCCTTGATCTGCTAAAACAATTCCCCCACCAATCTCTTTCATTCTATTGAATGCTAAGCGAATATCTTCTTTTCTTTTCCCTATTAGGGCAATATCACCTGTATTTGTAAAAGAGCTTGCAAGACCACCCAAGCTACGAGTAAAGTTGCGTAGCAGTGTAGCTATTCTCCATTTCCCAGCACGATCCATTAAAATAACAAAGGCATTATCATTATCATTTTTCAGCTCTGCTTGCTGCAGTCCTTCTGTAATAGCGAATGGTTTTAAAATAACGTTGTTCGCCATCTCCATGCCAACTGGTACAAAGAAACGAAAGTCTGTATCTTGTAATTCCCAATCTATTTTCAATGGTTTTACATATTTATTCCACTGAAAAGCCTTATTGTCATTGTTAACTTTTCCATTATACTTTAACCATTTCCCCTTCGCCAAGATAGATTCTGGATTTGGGTTCTCTTTTGATTCTAAAAAGTTAATATGTGCCAACCTTCCTGGCCCAATACTCCCTACTAAATGATCAATGGAAAAATGTTTTGCCGCATTATACGTAGCCATACGGTATGCTTCTATGATTGGGACACCTTCCTGAATCGCAATCTCAATGCATTTATTAATAACCCCACCGTCATAAAACACAGGAGTAGAGCCATCCGTGGTCAGCATAATATTATCGTAGGAATCTAGATCATACTCCTTTAACTCATTGAATAACTTTTTTAAATCTGGACGAATGGAAGAGTTACGTAGTGCAACCTGGTATCCTAATAAAAGCCTTCGATAGACCTCTTCTCCTGTTATTGCCTCATGGTCACTATCAACACCTAACAATTTCATTTTTGTTAAGGTTTCCAATGAAGCTCCTGGTAAGTGACCTTCAACAGGTTTTCTTAATCGTTTTGTTTCTTGAATCCAGTGGAGCATACGGTCATCATCTCTTAGTAAACTAGTCCATGAGGTTAACTCCCCACCTTGGATGACAGCGTCGTGCTCCAACCAAGATAATACATCTGCATTTTGGACAAATTCCTCCTCGTCCTGGAGAATTGACTGGGAATCAAATCTGGCCCACCAGTATAACGAAACAGGCATGTCACTAAACTCATCCAACAAAGAAAACGCTTTCTTTTTATTGAATAAATAAAGGTACACTAAGTTATCATTAATTAACACCGTTGTACCAGTTTGTCCTGCATATTGCGCAAAACTGTGGGGATTATATAACTGAAATGGATGGCCATGTGGTTCAATATAGCCCGGGACGAGATACTTTGATTCACAATCCACTATTTCTATATTTTTCATCTTTCGCGGAAGTTTATCACCAACATAGACTATTCTGTCGTTATATATCCAAATATTCGCTTTCATCCATTTTTTTAAAAACATATTTAAATACGTAGCATTTATTAACACCATTGTAGGTTGCAATTTTTCATCAACAACAGCTACTTGTTCACGAAGCTGTCGGTTACGCCATTGATAGTAATCACCCATGTCTATCCCCCATCTCTGAAAAATCTGAAAAAACTTTTGTTATGTAAAATTTTAATACATTAAATACATGAAGGGAAGGAAAAGTTTTGTTTAAATCAAATATTGGTATCATGAACGCACTTGTTCGAATAACTGCTGGCTTATCGTTTTTAAGTTATGGAACTGCACGATTAATCAAAAGACCTTGGCAACAAAGCAGCCTCCTCATCATTTTTTTAAGCGCCATGAAGGTTGCTGAAGGAATTGTAAGATACTGTCCGGTAACGGCAGTTGTGAAAAGTCCAAAGGTTTCCAATATGTTACATGATATTCTCCCAAATCAGGAAGATGACAAAAGGTTATATCAACAACTTGATGATGAAGAGCCTCCCAAAATGTGAAGCATTGGGAGTGCGCAAATTGAAAAAGCCCTTGATACTGAAGTGCATCCCAAAAGTTAGAACAATTAAATCTAACTTTCGGAGTGCCACATTCTTCAAGGGCTTTTCTTATTCTTTCAATACACCTTCAAAAATGATTTCTCTTGCGACTGGTTCTACACCATCTTCCTTTTCTTTAAAGATTGGCTTTTCCATTCTTCTCTTTGGTTTATATCCTTCCCGGTCCATCCTTGCTAAACAGTCCGAGATCGTTTCGCCTTCCTCGACCCGAAAGCGCATCTTCTTCGGTTTCTTCGTCATACTATCACCTACTCTTGTGCTTCTCTTTTCTTCAATCGTTCTCGCTTTACTTGCTTCACCCAAAATCCGCCATGAATGGTCTTCGGTTCATAAGCTATAATAAACGCTTTGGGATCAATTTCTTTAATGGATTGATATAATTTCAATTCGTATTTTCGTGGGGTTAAAATTTGCATCGCTAATCTATCTCCATCCATTCCATACGCTGACCAGCTTGTGACCCCATACCCTTTATCTCTAAGTTTTTTCGTAAACTCCAAATCCGGACTAGATGAAATAACATTAACTGTTATGTAGCCAAGAGCTAACTTATCTTCAATCTTCATCCCCGTTATAACCCCAATCCCATACCCAATCGCATAGGCAATAAGGTTTTGAATTTGATCTAAATTATCAAGCACTAACCCTAATCCCACGACATAAATAACTACTTCCACCGTACTCACTGCCGCTGCCGTATATCGTTGCCCCTTTAACGTAAGAATCATGCGAATCGTAAATAAAGAGACATAGACAATATTCACAACCAATATGATGGAAACCATTATGAGACCATTTTCAAGTAAATTTTCCATAAGAGCGTACCTCCTATTCCTTATTGTTTGAAACATTTCCAATTATTATCACTCTGCGCCCAGTTTTTACATAAAATAATTTAGTACCACGAACATGATATGGAGGTTTATTTTATGGATCCTTTCAAGACAATGCAAGATTGGAAAAGCAACATGGACCATTTTTTTGGCGAAGAATTTTGGACTCAGTTTGAAGGTATTGTAAAACCACCTATACCCCAAATTAATCTTTATAAATCAGATAACGAAATAAGCTGTATTGTAAATATACCTGGAATGAAAGATGTTAAAAGTGTAGATGTACTAGTTGATTATGCAATCCTTGAAATACGAGGAATCATTACAATTCAAGCAGGTTCCAAACAGTTAATTCAAGAGGAAATTCTGCAAGGAACCTTTGAACGCAAAATAGAACTTCCTTTTCCGGTTCGCAGTGACAAAATAAATGCAACTTATCAAAACGGCCTATTATACATTACCCTTTATCGCCTCATTCAAAAAGAGTCTAAGAAAAATAAAATACCCATCCGAGTTCTGGAAAATTAAATCCCTACTGGTATGGTAACAGATTCAAAAGAATGAGAAAAACAATACAAAAAAGCCAGAAAGCATTGTTTTGCTTTCTGGCTTTTTGCGTATGGAGCCTAGCGGGATCGAACCGCTGACCTCCTGCGTGCAAGGCAGGCGCTCTCCCAGCTGAGCTAAGGCCCCAAAGGATGGTGGGCCTGAGTGGACTCGAACCACCGACCTCACGCTTATCAGGCGTGCGCTCTAACCAGCTGAGCTACAGGCCCATTTAATTCTTTTGACGACTTTTAAAATATATCAGTTTTTGTCGACGTGGTCAACCGTTTTTTTAGATTACTAGAAATTAGTAATTATTTTTTGTTCTTACCTTAAGTATAGCATATAAAAACTTCCTTTTTTAGGATTTTATTGAAGGATTTTTTCCGGTATTATGGTGTTACGTTAGGAGGGATGTACGTTGATTAAAGGCTTTGCTTCTTTACCTGGTACTTCAAGCTATGCACAATCATTTCCTTTTTCATTCCGTAATACACCTTATTTTATGACCTCCCCCATTGCAATCGGTACCCACTTAGGGGAAATGAATATAGCAGACTCGAACCTATATCGCCAATCCATATCCTATGCACTAAAAAATGGCATTAATTTCATAGATACCGCTATCAATTATCGAGGAATGCGTTCGGAAAGGGATATTGGATTTGTTTTGAAAAAGTTGATTTACGAAGAAAACGTAATTCATCGAAATAAAGTTATTATTTCAACAAAAGCTGGGATAATCCCAGGTGATATCGAAGCAAATCTAGTACCTAAGGATTATTTAAAAACCATCTTACTAGATCAACAAATAATAACAGAATCGGATCTTAATGTAGTCGACCATCATCGTCACGTCTTAGCCCCAAGCTACTTTGAGTTTGCCATTCAACAAAGTAGAAGTCATCTTCACTTAGACACCATTGATATCTATTATTTACATAACCCCGAGATTTCTATGATGGCTTTAGGAGAAGAGAGGTTTTATAAAAAGCTAGAGCATTTACTGAACTTTTTTGAAAGCCAAGTGAAAAAAGGTACAATCCGTTTTTATGGAATTGCAACATGGACTGGACTAACTTGTGATCCAAAAGAAGCGGGTTACATCTCATTGGAGCGGGTTGTGAGTATTGCTCATAAGGTAAATGGAGAAAAACATCACTTTAAGTTTATTCAATTCCCACTAAACTCGAACATGCCAGAAGCACAGACTACGAAAAATCAAAAAGTAAATGACGAATGGCATACTTTAATAAATGCCGCCAAGTTACTTGGAATTCACACCACCACAAGTTCACCATTCCATTTAGGTACTGTTTTGAAAAAGGGTCGAGATCCAAAACGAGAATTGAGGGAAATACTGAATACGAATGGCATTTTAGCTACAATGGTGGGGATGAAAAATGTTAACCATGTGAAGGAGAATATGAAGCTTCTGTTCTAGCAGATGCGCTTGTAATTTGCGTGCCGGGTCACCTCATTTCACAAATCAAATTCCAGTACATATGCCCGGTTCTTTTTTGAGCCCGTATGCTTTAAATTCATTTCTTTTAATATTCGATGCATGGTCGTCCGAGAAGAGATATGCAAATATTCTCTTGCTTGTCGATTGGTAATTTTAGAACTAATTAAAAAGGAATAATCCTCGAGGGCTTCAATGTGGGCATGAAGTGAGGAACTTTTGCATTCTGTGCAAATCCATCTGCCAGATTTCCTTCTCATACATGTCGTATCACAATTGGAACAAAAAACACCTGGCTTAATATCAGATGGAGAAATTTCAAACTTATGGTAAATATCAGGTTTGGCCGGCACATGTTTTTTAATCAAGTTTCTAGCAATCTTCCGAAGATCCTTTCCTGTTATGTATTCTTCCTTTCGCCTTGTCTTTATTTCATTGATTTTATCTAATAACCCAGGGCTCGTAATGACCTTTTTGGTATATTCGGAGCTAGGATTGCTCGTTTGCAAAATGGCTTTCGGATTCGCAAACACAACAAGATGTTCAATTGGAATAGATGGAAATTTCCACTCATTTAATAAATAGGAAAGCTGAAATTGCTGCATTTTCACCTGCTGTACTGGTTCCTTATACACTTCCTTCTCACCATTATCCAGAATGCGAAGAAATTGTTTATATGTATCCTCAAACAACAGGTTGCCACCAATATTTTTAACTTCAATGAGGAGGAAAAATGACCTGGATAGCATTAATGTATCTATTTGAAAGTGGTAATCTTTAAACGGGAGTCTTAAACCATGTAAAATGAGAAAATCTTGTTCAGGGAGAAAATCTAAATAATAGTCTAAAGACTGCTCACCCTTAAATCCAGCTCTGTACTTACTTAATTCTACCTCTATTTCTGAACGCTTCGAGTGGTTTTGGGGGATACGACGGAGTAAAGCCTCTAACAGCTTGATCATCATTGGTACTTCTCGTTTAAAAACAATCAATTAATCACATCCTTATACTTTTTCTCTATATTTCGACAAATGTAGCGGGAAACCCTTTTTTATTATGTATAAATCATATCTTTTGTGGGCGCGGCTTTGAGGCTGTGCGGATATGTTTCAGTGTCTGGGTATTGTGTTTCAAAAAAGCTGATTAATGTATCAAAGATTGAGTTTTATGGTACATCATTTGAACGATAAGTTACCAGCTGGGTTTTGTGTTCCAAAGATCAAGGTTTATCGTTCAGTTTACGACGGCTTTGTTCCACTTATTTTGTTTTATGATTCAGATTATCCGATTTGTGATTCAACTCAAGCCTTTTATCGACCGACCTGTTCTTTATGTTCCATCCCTTGGGGTTTATGTTTCAAGCTCTCCACTTTGTGTTCCATCATACTCGGTGTATGTTTCAACTCACGGTGCTTATCAACCTGCACGCTACTTGTGTTCCATCCCCAGGGATTTATGTTCCATCCTCCCCATCTTGTGTTCCACCTTACTCGGTTTTTGTTCCATCCCATGCAACTTATCAACCCGCACGACCCTTGTGTTCCATTCCCCGGGATTTATGTTCCATCCTCCCCATCTTGTGTTCCACCTTACTCGGTCTATGTTCCAACTTTCGACTTTTATCAACCCGCACGACCCTTGTGTTCCATCCCCAGGGATTTATGTTCCATCCTCCCCATCTTGTGTTCCACCTTACTCGGTTTTTGTTCCAACTTTCGACTTTTATCAACCCGCACGACCCTTGTGTTTCATCCCCCGGGATTTATGTTCCATCCTCCCCATCTTATGTTCCACCTAACTCGGTTTTTGTTCCATCCCATGCAACTTATCAACCCGCACGACCCTTGTGTTCCATTCCCCGGGATTTATGTTCCATCCTCCCCATCTTGTGTTCCACCTTACTCGGTTTTTGTTCCATCCCATGACTCGGTTTTTGTTCCATCCCATGCAACTTATCAACCCGCACGACCCTTGTGTTCCATTCCCCGGGATTTATGTTCCATCCTCCCCATCTTGTGTTCCACCTTACTCGGTTTTTGTTCCATCCCATGCAACTTATCAACCCGCACGACCCTTGTGTTCCATTCCCCGGGATTTATGTTCCATCCTCCCCATCTTATGTCCCATCCAGTTTATCAACCAACCCGCCCCTCTTATCCCATCCGCCGCATCCTATGTCCCACGCACCCACACCATAAAAAAACCAGCCTGGCATCTAGCCAGACTGGTACTCTATGATTCTATAAACCTGGGCTTATGAATACAAAGTAAGCTGCGAAAACGAAGAATAAAACGTACATAATCCAGTGAATCTCTTTAGCACGACCTTTTAAAAGCATGGTAATTGGATAGAATACAAATCCAATTGCAATACCGGTAGCAATGCTATAGGTTAGTGGCATTGCTAATACTGTTAAAAATGCTGGGACTGCGATCTCTAGTTTATCCCATTCAATGTGTTTTAAGTTGGCTGCCATTAACACACCAACTATAACTAAGGCTGCAGCAGTTACTTCCGTTGTGACAACTGCTAATAATGGCGAGAAGAATAATGCAAGCAAGAATAGAATTGCTGTGATAACAGATGCAAAACCAGTTCTTCCTCCCGCTCCAACACCTGCAGTCGATTCTACAAAGGATGTTGTAGTGGATGTTCCTAATGATGCCCCTACTACTGTTGCTGCAGAGTCTGCAAATAAGGCTTTACCAGCGCGTGGTAATTTGTTGTCTTTGATAAAACCAGCCTGGCTCGCAACTGCAACTAGTGTTCCTGCTGTATCAAAAAAGTCTACGAATAAGAAAGTTAAAATGACAACTAACATCTCAATTGTAAAGATATCACCAAAATGCGCGAACGCTTGACCAAATGTAGGTGCAAGACTCGGTATCGAATCGACTACCTTGGCTGGTGGGTCGATTAGTCCAACAACCATTCCTGCAATAGCAGTAATGATCATACCGTAGAAGATTCCGCCTTTCACACCTTTTACTAACAGGATTACGGTGATTACGATACCGAATACTGCTAATAACGTCGTAGGCTCTGTAATATCACCTAATGCAACCAATGTTGCTGGATCATCGACGACTATACCAGCATTGATCAAACCGATAAATGCGATAAAGAGTCCAATACCTGCACCTACCGCTAGCTTCAATTGTGCTGGTATTGCATTAATAATCGTTTCACGAATACCTGTAACGGTAATAAGAATAAAAATAAGTCCAGATACCAATACACCTGCTAAAGCTGTTTCCCAAGGAATCCCCCAAGTTAACACTACTGTATAAGCGAAGAATGCGTTTAACCCCATTCCAGGTGCTAGCGCAATTGGGTATTTAGCAAGTAATCCCATAATTAAAGTACCAATTGCCGCAGCTAGTGCTGTAGCAGTAAATACCGCTCCTACATCCATTCGATTTGGTACATCTTCAATATCGGATAATGTTAAAATATTCGGGTTCACAAATAAAATATAAGCCATCGATAAAAACGTAGTAATACCCGCTATCGTTTCCTTGCGATAATTTGTACCAAGTTCATCAAACTTAAAGTACTTTTTCACTCTCTTTTCCTCCCCATTTTTCACACCGTATATTGGCACTAACCAAACTCTACAAACCTCTAAGGGGCGAGTCACAAAAAATTTCCCCAAAAGAAAAAACACCCAGGCTTGTGGCCATGAGTGTTCTACATACGGACGGAAATTGCACATAAAAAAGGAACGTACTATATGCAATCACCTCGTAGTCAGACTATTTACGGTAGTCCGGTAGAAACTTATGGGCCTTATCCCCAAAATTATACGACGGTGTTATTTACTTGATTACATTACATATAGTACATCCATACTAGCAAATTGTCAATCTATTAACGAATATTTTTATAACATTATTTATTAATGTTCGATTTTTATACCTACAAATTCGTTAATATCCGATTGATTAACGTCTCCCAGTGCTCGGTTAATTTACCCCACTGGGTCTCGTCTGGGTCCTTCTTGTAAAGAATCTTCTCATATTGACTTGTCAATCTACGCATTTCAATGGTGTGCAGCTTCTTATCCACTTCAATCGCGAATTCTCGTAACGTTTGATCTGACTGGAGCTTTAGCCCTTTTTTCGCGAGTAACGCTAATAAAAATTTATATTCTTTCACATATGTTTCTAAGTCTGCCTTTTTTCGATATTTCTTTATTTTGTACCAAGTTAACCATTTAAACCTTGTTACATAAAGAATCAAGCCGACAATTAGAAGCACACTCGCTCCAACAAAAACATCCTTCCAATCGATATCGATAGACCAGTTACGAGCTGCTGTACTATTTTCTTCCTTTTCTTCCTCTTTCGGCTCTTCCATATTGCTTGCAGGAACATCCGGTTTATCCTCTTGGTTGTTTATTAACTCTTCCAAATCTAATCCGGAAGTAAAGTCTGTCGGGTTAAAAAAGCCTTTGGTTGGTTCAAATGGTACCCAGCCGATTTCTGGGAAGTACACTTCAACCCATGAATGGGCATTGGCATTTGTTACTTCATATACACGTTGGCCATTTTCTAATTGGTCCATTTCTTCACCAGGCGCAAATCCTTTTACCCATCTTGCAGGAATATCCAATGAGCGTAGCAATACCACCATGGAAGTGGAGAAATTATCACAATAACCAATTTGGGTTTCAAATAAAAATTGATCGACATAATCCTCATCTTCGCCCGGTACTGCTACACCTGTTGTACTATATTGAAAACGAGCTGAGTCTAAATAGTCTTCAATTGCCTTCGCTTTGTCGTAACGATTTGTTTCTTCTGCTGTTAATTCTAATGCAAGCTCCTGTACCCTTTCCGGTAAATTTTCAGGAACTTGGGTATATTGTTCCTTCACCTCCTCTGGATCTGCATTTTCATCGACTTCTCGTAATGCTTTTAAGGAATACGTCGGTTCATGAAAACCAACTTCATATTGGATTAATTCGGTCGTATCTCCCTCAGTATTCAAAGCATAAATTTCGTTTGACTGCTGTCGATAAGAATAAAATGCAACCGGCTCATTGGCGGAAACCGATGAAACACCATAGGGATATGCCAACTTAGGTAGTTTCTCTGTAGGGTTAAACGCGAGCTCGCCGTTTTTACTAACCGTTTCTACAACAGGGGAAAAATCATTCATTTCAATAGAACCATCCGTACTATCTACAAAAGGCTCGTCATCATTAGAGCGAACCCAGCCTTTGCCTGTATAAACGTCCTTTGTTTCAATTTTCCAATACTGCCCATTTTCAACGGTAGCATGAAATACAACTGTTTCGTCTTGAACAAAGGAACCGCCGAGGCGCTCATCGTTCTCCCCGTAACCCACCTTTTTTATGCCTGAACCAGATCCTTCCCCACCTGCACCAGCTGCAGCACTTTTAATAAAAGGTACGGGGTCAGGCCACTGTGGTGAAAACTTAGGCGCAGCATAACCAATAATACTGGATAGGAGAATAACCGTTACTAGAGGCATGATCCAGGATACGTATTTATCCTTTGGAATCCGGAATATTTTCTCCTTCATTAATATCCGTTGAAAGTTCGCTAATCCTACTATAATTAATGAAATTAAAAAGGTACGGACAATAGCATAGGTGCCATCGTAAGCGGTGAATGTATCAATAACCGTTAAATAAATAAAGGTTAGGAGAACGAAAAACACCACACGCTTAGCAACTACGAACCAATAGTAGAGTAAATAACTCATAAGCCATAATAGAATAAGAAAGAGTAGAGAACGGAAGATGGACGTCATTTCCCACCATTCTTGGTTCATCATTGCACTAATATTAAATTGAATTTCATTTATAAATTGAATTCTCCACTCCTTCGATAGAAATGGATCATAGAAAAAGAGTCCATCTAATATAAAGAGTAACCCTACTAGCTTTAATGGAGACCCAATCCACCACTTCAATTGCATATAGGAGAGAAAAAAACAAAAAGCTGTATAAAGCACAAAGATAAAAATATCAGCGGTATCGGTAATTTGTTCAAGTGGTCTAAGCCATTCCCAAAATAGAAAAAAGCTACCAATATAAACGATTGTGTCTAATATTGCTTGGCGATTGTGCATATTTTTAAGTGCCATTATGCATTCACCTCAAAACTTTGGTGGATTAATTTTTCTTCTGTTATGATATTGAGAATAATTCCATAGTTTTTCAGCCGTTTAAATAAATCTTGCTCCTCTTTCGAAAAAGAGGTTAAATCCTTTACTAAGAACAATACAACTCTTGGACTTTTTAGCTTTAATTCCAAAAGAACGTCGTATAACTCTCTAGAAAAGTTTGTGGTAATAATCATCAACGAATAGCCTCGTTGCAATAGACTTACCTCCTGCTTTAAGGCTTTGGCAAACGGTAAAGAGGCTTGTGGCCTTAAAGAGGTTAAGTATTTTAATACGTTTTGATTACTTGAAATATCATGGTTGATCGCAAACGTTTCCCTTGTTGCACCAAAAGAGGTGAACATTAGTCGTGCCGCTTCTCCATGGAGGGAATTAAGTAACGCGTTTCCCAATTCTATTGCACCCTCAAAGGCTAACCAATTCATATTTTCATAGCTTGTTGCATCAAACAACAGAAGCATATCCTGACTCTTCTCTTGCTCAAACTCTTTCGTCATCATCTCATTTTTCCTCGCACTCGCTTTCCAATCAATCCACGCCACTCTGTCTCCTGGTGCATAATTACGTACACCTGCAACAACGGTCGTATTGTTAATGGTGCGATTTAGCGAGTTGGAAACACCTTCTTCAAAGCTTGCTGCTGTTTTATGAAGGGTCACCTTTCGTTTTGCAGGAAAGACTTGTAATTTGCTTTCCACATTAAAAATTTTTTCCTTTTTCACCGTTCCAGTAAAATCTCCAACCACGATTCGCAACTGATTTAAAACATGCTCTCCTCTTGGAACATGCTTCAATGTATATACAAAGGAAAACGTTCTTTTCAGCCAGGGAAAGATTACTTTTTTCGCCCCTTGCTTTTCCTTTAACGCGTCGGGTTTGGATAAATACTTAAACTTTTTATGCTTCGTATCCCGATAACCAATGGAATCAGGCATAATATCTTCAATAATGCAGTAATAAAGCGGGAAAAGTGGATTCCGTTTAAAGACGATTTCGATTTTCACATCATTCCCAGCTTCGATAATATTCTGTTTTATATTTCGCTCTATTTTAATATTGGAAATAGGGTAAATAAGTAACAACGCCATATATAGGAAAATTGGTAGAGAACCAAAAAAGAGAAACCAGCTAACAAATCCACCTTGGAACATTGCATATGCGAATAATATGCCGACAAATAGTAGAATCGTTAAAAACTTTAAGCTAAAAAGAATGGTTCGCTTCATTGTACTCCCCTATCTATTGGCACTTTTACTTGAGCTAATACTTCTTCCACAATAGCTCTTTCACTCTTCCCTTCAAATTTACCTTCAGATGTAAGAATTAAACGATGGGATAAAACAAATGGCGCTAAATATTTCACATCATCGGGCACAACATAATCTCGATCTTGAATTAACGCATATGCTTTCGCTGCTTTCATTAATGCGATGGACGCACGTGGACTTGCACCTAGAAAGACCTTTGCATGCTCCCTTGTTCCACTTACAATATCCACAATATAGCGTTGAATGGATTCGTTGATAAAAATGTCATCCACCTGCTGCTGCAACTCTATTAATTCTTCCTTTTCCATAATCGCTTCGATAGAATCAATTGGATGGGTACCAGAGGTTCTTTTGAGCATCTCGATTTCTTCTAGCTGAGAAGGATATCCCATATTCAACTTTAATAAGAACCGGTCAAGCTGGGCTTCTGGTAGTGGGTATGTCCCTTCGTATTCAATTGGATTCTGGGTAGCCATAACAAAGAAAGGTTTATTTAACGGGATGGAGGTACCATCTACTGTAATGCTTTTTTCTTCCATGCCTTCTAATAGTGCGGATTGTGTTTTCGGAGATGTACGGTTAATTTCATCAGCTAAAACGATATTACCTAAAATTGGTCCAGGACGAAATTCAAATTGAAGTTCCTTCGGGTTATATATGGATACACCTGTTACATCGGATGGCAGTAGGTCTGGCGTAAATTGAATTCTAGTAAAATCGCAACTTAAAGATTTTGCCAACGCTCGAACAAGCATCGTCTTCCCTACTCCAGGAACATCCTCAAGCAACACATGTCCTTTAGCGAGCAATGCAACCACACTTAGCTTTGCTACTTCATCTTTACCAATGATAACCTTTTTAATGTTGCTTAAAAGTTTTCCAACCTTATGATTCATTAAAAATGTTTGCTGGGTCATTTATCGAGACTCCTCCCATATAATAATCAAAATTTTTAGTAAAAAGGATACATACTATAACTATACTATACTCCCATTATGTTCACAAAAAGAAATTCTAAAAAATATTCCGGAAAATAATGGACAAGTTATAGAGGGCACGTTTCTTGTCCCTTCAACGTATTTCCACTATACTTAAGAGGAACAATTTAATAGGAGGAAGTAACATGTCTGTTCTTAAACAATTTAACCTTGCAAGAACTTCTTTACTTACGTTCATTAAAGATTTAGATGAGGACCTCTTGGATCAGCAGTCTAAATACTTTGATAATACAATTCGCTGGTATATCGGCAACATCCTTTTTATAAATGAGAAGCTATTGTTTGTCAGCCAGAAAAATTCACAAAAAATCCCTCAAGAATATGCTGAATTATTTAGTTCTGATAAAAAAGCTGCTGATTGGACTATAAAAGCACCTAGTCTTGAGCAATTATTCGAGGATTTAGTTGATCAACAAAACCGAATCAACAGCTTTGGAGAGCTATTTTGGAAATCAAACGTGAAGTTCAAGGTTCCTTATGGTAGCGTCGAAACACATGAGGACTTACTAATTATGCTCTCCCATCGCGAAGCTGAAATGCTTGGTAAAATCGAAGTAATGAAGCAAGTATTGGATAACGAATAAAAGAACGTCTCATCTGTCAGGAGATGGAAACGCATCCCGAAAGAACTTCGGGGTGTTTTTTTATTATGGTATTTGTTGGGGTGAAGATAAAATTCAGAAAAAAAAACAAACACGCAATCTCCTATTTTGTTTGACTTTGTTTAGACCAATAAACAAAAACAAAAGGGAGATGCGTGTAATTCAATTTTAACATGAGGATCCCAGGATTAGAAGCGTTTATCACTCCTATTTTTCTTACTTTACTAAATAGATTAGTATTTTAAAATTTACTCATTACGAATAAACGCTTCTAGTTCCTCTATTTTCTCCCCATCTAGCATATACGTATATCCTTCTGTTGTTCCTTCTGCATCATTAAGCGCTATGTTTAAATCATTTAGAAGTGCTTTCACATAGACATGCCCTTGCTCCAATCTCTCACTTGGTTCCTTAAATTGGTCTTCATATTTATGGGGATTTTCGTTTTCTAATCCCAAATGAGCATATCTTGCCTCATGCTCTTCCCTAACGATAGCAGCTACATCTCTTAGATTCTGCAAATCCTTTTCCACAGCAACTCCTTCTGCTTTATAATTCATATCTAGGCTAGTAAAAATAAGCATGGCACCAATTTGGTAATAGAGTGCAGGGTCATCTGAATACTGCTCTGGTAATGGCTCTTTATAAATCTCATCAAATTGTGCAATGAATTCCTGGACATTTTGTGGATCATTCTCTGTTAATCCTTCTGTAATTGTCTTATCTTCCCAAGCCTTGTCATCAAGTGTATCCTCACTAGCATTAGATGTCATTTCTGTATCATCCTCATTCACTTGTATATCCTCCACCGGGGCTTCCTCGGTTACATCTACACTTTTCTCGACAGTTGCCTCTGGACTCTTCTGAATTTCACTAATTGCTAGCGCACCACCACCAACGACAACGAAAAGTGTTGCGATGGTTAATACGATGGTTTGTCCAATTTTCCTTTTATTGTGCTTTTCTTTTTCTGAAATTCTCATCATGACACGTCCCTTCTCATTTTCTGAAAAAGATATATGTTGATACGATTCTTTATCAAGCTGTTCTTTTAATTGAAAGAAGTCTTTATCGTTCATAACTCAATTCGTCTCCTTTCTAATTCCTTTTTCAATAATAGCTTGCCTCGCCTTAATCTTGTTTTAATTGTCGACTCATTAAGGTTGATGATGTCACTAATTTCCTTTATTTTTAATTCCTCATAATAAAAGAGAAAAAGTACTTCTCGATACTTCGGGGGTAAACTCATTAAAGCGTTCGTCACGCCCTTGTTGGTACTATCCTCAATAACTTTTACCTCGGGTGTTTTTTCGTATGACCGTGCGGATATTTTATTAAATGGAAGAAAACGTTTGTAAGCATTGCTTTTCAATACATCCTTGCAGCGGTTGACCGCAATGCGATATAGCCATGTTTTATGGGATGAATTTTCTTTAAAAAGTTCCAAATGATTGTAGCAATTAACGAACACATCCTGAGCTATATCTTCAGCTAAATTCATGTCCTTTACGTATGTATAAGCTATTTTCTTTACCATATCTCCATAAGTATCCATAAGTTCCATTAGCTTATCCTCTTTAGATACGACTCCTTGTTGTTCGATTAAACGAAGCTGCTTCAATTCATAGACACCTCCCCTTTATAAAAATTCAAACGTTAGACGACAGATGAGATAAAAGGTTTCAAAAAAATAATTTAAATTAGCTGGTAACATATATTCTAGTAATCTATTTTTTAAAAGACTTATTGAAGTTACTTTTAATTAGCTTACATAGAAAAGAGATGAATAAAAAGAGGTTTATTTAAAATTGGGATATAGATATAGTATTTAAGTGGATCAAATCTCGGTTAATCCTAATAATGAAGGCGGATGCATTGTAAAGTTGAGGGGAAATATAACTAGACAACAAGAAAGCGAAATTTAACAGTAAAGACTACTAGTCGATTAAGTCAAATAGGCAAAAAAAAGAGGACTAAGCCTCTTTTTTTTGCCTATTTTTTTACATATTGCATCAGCTTCTCTGGATCAAATCCAAGAATCCAGTAGCCATTCACCTTTGTTTGCGGTACACCCATCTGTCCAGTTTCTTGCACCAATCTTTCAGCGGCAATAGGATCTGTCTGCACATTTACTTCTTTGTAGTTTAGCCCTTGAGCCTCAAGGAATTGTTTCATCATTGTGCAGTACGGTCAAGTATTGGTTATTTAATTTTTTAAATCAGTTTATTCATACCAACAATGAACTCATAAATAAAATAACCAGCAAAACCAATTAACACTAACCCAGCAAAAATGGAGAAGGACTTTATCATTGTTCGGCTCATTATCTTTCTAGTGTAAGCCAAAATGGTTAGCAACCCTATATCGTGAAGCAATATCCCCGTCAATACTCCTGCAGCAATAATTAAAAACATCACCGGCTCTGAAGTATCATATGTGTTAGATAATACTGTGCCAAAAACACTTAGCCAAAAAACAATGTTTCCGGGGGAAATAGCAACAAGGAACCCATTCCGATAAGAGGAGGTAAATGACTTATTGGGCTTCTCCCCTGTTAGTGTTATATCTTTATCAGCATTCTTAACCGATTCATATCCAATTAGAAATAAAAACACCGCACCAATTAACCACATAGGGACCTGAATATAAGGAATTTGAAGAATTGAAGCTAGACCGAAGTAAAGAACAACGATGAGTATTAAATCAATTGTCATTCCACCTAGACCCACAGCCCAACCGTGGATAAAACCGTTTTTCAGCCCTTGCTTAGACATTTCTACCGTGATGGCACCAACTGGCATTGCAACAGAAAGTCCTACTAAAACATATGTTAAAAACAAATCCATTATATCTCCCCCATCTCAATAAATTTTATATAAATATTCTATCAAACTCCCAAACAATTTAGTGTATGAATATACAATAGATGTAATAATAATAAATAAAAATCTGCAAAATAGGTGATTACTATATTGGGAAGCAGCCCCGATGAATGAATAAAATTTGTATAGGGTACATGTTTCCTAAATAAATTTTTATATAACCCAATCGTGCTTTCAAGTGTAAACAAGATAGCAATATTAAATATAATAGAAAGAAGTTACCAACTACAAACTATTGTCGGTATGCTGTTGAACAGACAGATTACCATCTTAATTATTTGTAACTTGATATTTCACTTAATCATCAATTGAATACTTGGCCGTTCCGATGATCAATCACATTTAATATCTTATGGTTTTTGTCCAACAAACTGTATCACATGGGAAAGTCCATTATGCTTTTCCCCTTCATGACGGACAACTTCCCCCATAAAGAAATGGAGAATACGCCAATCAGAAAAGGTTTGGAGAAATTCCTCAGGTTTGTACAAGAATTCTACATCTTGAGGTCCTCCACTCTTATAAGGAATTTGATAATTTGAATACACCTCCGAAAGAAAATATCCTCCCTTTTTAATAGCTTTCTTTACACCTTGAAGTGTTTTCTTGCGAATTTCTTTGGGGAAATGCCCATATATACATACAATTTCATCCCATTGTTCTTCACTCCATCTTGCTTCTTTTAAGTCTACTAGCTCCGTGGAAACGCTGACACCTCGTACTTTTGCAAGCCTATTTGTTTTTGCTAGCCCAGATTCAGCATAATCCCAAGTTGTAACGTCCATACCTTGTTCAGCCAAGTAAACAGCATTACGCCCTTCGCCTTCTGCTATGGCCAGGGCAGCACCAGAAATGTTTAGTTTTTTATGGTAATCCTTTAGAAAAACATTTGGTGCCGTTCCATAAATATAATTCGTTGTCTGAAAACGCTCATTCCACTGGTTCATTATTCAATCTTCCTTTCATTTGTTATTAGGACTTTTTCCTTTTTTTAATCATTGAAAGAGATATAAGGACTCCTCCATCCTATTCATTCCCTTTTGATTCATTTTACATAACGTTTCCCATATGGATTCAACATATAGAAGGTAAAATCCAGCAAAAAATTTTCCGAAAATCGAACTAATAAAATAATAAAAAAGGTCACGGGAAAGTCCCATAACCTTAAATCTTTGATAGATAGATAAGGGTTATATGATGTTTATTACATCATACAACCCTAAGGTCTGGGATCTATTCCTTTTCACTGGATTGCGTTAGCAAAATGTTAGCACCTCACTTAAAACATTCTTACTCGCCCACACTATAAATTAACAAACTTCACACACATAATTATTACGCCCCTAGCTTTTCTTGTTTTATTACTCATAATTGGCATCTCGCTTCTTTCTCGTTAGGAGCTTTAGCCTTTATTGTAATCTATGTATCCTTAGGAATACCTAAAGACATGACACCCCATCTTTCTCTAGTCCTGCTTTTACGTCCACACCTACACCTTAAGAAGCATAAATTCTTTTCTCTAAACCTACTGAACCACTTATACCTATTAACCTTTATCTCCTTCGTGTTTCTTTGTTTCTAACAAAGGAGAAAGTTCCTATTTTTAAGAGATTTATAATTTTTTGTTGAAAATACCAAAAATACCCAGTATAATACCTGTGAAACCAAGTTGGTATCGCGGGTACCGTGAAGGGGGAACAAAATTGAAAGAAAGAATCTTCGATGAAACAATCATTCTCATACATCAAAAAGGTTTTACTTTTACAACAGCAGAATTGGCTAAAAGACTAGGGACGAGTAAAAGAAAAATTTATGAACATTTTACTTCAAAAGATCAGATTATTGAGATGATTATTGATAAACTCATTTCGCAAATAAAAGAAAAGGAAAAAGTAATTGCAGAGAGTGAAAGCCTAGGATTAGTTGAAAAAATAAATCAAATACTTTGCTGTACACCAAAAGAATTTGAAACCATGGATATGAGGTTATTATCAGATCTAAAAAAACACCATTATCAACAGTGGGAAAAGCTAGATTACTTCTTAAAAAAAGAATGGTCTGTTGTCTTGGAGTTAATGGAACAAGGGAAAGAGTTGGGGCTAATTCGTCCAGTCAATTTAGAAGCATTTATAGAGATATATTTGGGTGCCATCAATCAAATATATGACCCAACTGTTTCTACCCGGAATCAACAAACCTTTGGGGAGAGACTGCAAACCGTAATGGATATTCTATTAAATGGCATCACTAATCGATCATAGGAGGCGGAACAAGCATGTCTTGGATCTATTTGTGTCTAGCCATCTTACTAGAGGTAGCTGGAACAACATGCATGAAATTATCTGAAGGATTTACCAAGCTTTTGCCAAGTGCATTACTGATTATATCCTATGTTGGCAGTCTAACTTTCCTAACTCTAACATTAAAAACAATAGATGTTTCAGTAGCATATGCCATTTGGTCAGGAATGGGGATATTAATTATTACATTTATCGGTGTTTTTTATTTCGGTGAAAGCTTTAGTCTGCTTAAGGTACTATCTATTATTCTAATAATTATTGGTGTAACAACACTAAACTTTACTGTTGAGCACGAAAAAGAAAATAGTCAACAGATGACAGAAAAGGGCAATTAAATAAGATAAGGCGTATCATGAATCCCCCCTAACACTGTGTTGTTATACTGTTATTATTTCTTTTAGAATACCAACCTGGGATTACTGTTTTACTATTACGTATTTGGCCTAAAAACTGGAGGTATAGGATGAAATACTTAAAGCCCTTTTTTTTAGTAACAGACATAGGATTTATCATATACTGGATCGTTACCTTTTTTAACTTAATTCCAAAAAGCTGGGCATTCAAGGATTATGATAATTCTATCATTATCGCATGGAATTGGTCTTTCTTTCCTTTAGATATATTGATTTCAATAACCGGACTTTCCAGCTTATATCTATATAACAAAAATAGAGAAGCTTGGAAAACTTTCGCCTTAATCTCACTAATATTGACTTTCTGTTCTGGTTTACAAGCAATTACATTTTGGGTCTATAGCAATGACTATGAAATTACTTGGTGGGTTATGAACTTGTATTTAATGATTTATCCGTTGTTTTTCCTGAAAATGTTTTTGAAACGGGATAAAGATGAAACATCCGAGTCTTTTAGAGGGGCGAAGACCATTTAGAATTAACATCCCTGTAGCTGGTAATTTTTAGTTCATCTTGGTTGTCATCAAAAACAGCCTTACACACCAAATTATTTAACAACACAACAACCACTCCCTAATTAAAAGGAAGTGGTTGTTGTCATTGATATATGTTTTTAATGAATGGTTCTTGGGTTTCTAGGATGCACTTAACACTTCTCATAAGAAAGTGGTTAAAGTTACATCATGCCGCCCATTCCACCCATACCGCCCATATCAGGCATTGCAGGTGCATCTTCTTCTGGTAGATCTGCTACTACTGCTTCAGTAGTTAAGAACATAGCAGCTACAGATGCAGCGTTTTGTAGTGCGGAACGAGTAACTTTAGTTGGGTCTACGATACCAGTTTCAACCATGTTTACCCATTCGCCAGTTGCAGCGTCGAAACCTACGCCAACCGCTTCGTTTTTCAAGCGTTCTACAATTACAGAGCCTTCAAGACCTGCATTGTGAGCGATTTGGCGAACTGGTTCTTCTAGAGAACGTAGTACAATGCTTACACCAGTCTTTTCGTCACCAGTAGCATCTAGTTCCGCTACTTTGTTATAGATGTTAACTAGTGCTGTACCACCACCAGCTACGATACCTTCTTCTACTGCAGCACGAGTAGAGTTCAATGCATCTTCAATGCGAAGCTTGCGTTCTTTCAATTCTGTTTCTGTAGCAGCACCAACTTTAATTACCGCTACACCACCAGATAATTTAGCAAGACGCTCTTGTAATTTTTCTTTATCGAACTCAGAAGTAGTTTCTTCTAATTGAGCACGGATTTGATTTACACGAGCAGAAATTTGTGCAGAATCACCAGATCCTTCAACAACAGTAGTATTTTCTTTGGTTACGACTACTTTAGAAGCGCGGCCTAAATGTTCGATAGAAGCGTTCTTCAATTCTAGACCTACATCTTCTGTGATTACTGTACCGCCAGTTAGAACAGCTATATCTTCTAGCATTGCTTTACGACGGTCACCAAAGCCAGGAGCTTTAACCGCAACAGCGTTAAATGTACCGCGTAGTTTGTTTACTACTAGAGTAGCAAGTGCTTCACCTTCTACATCCTCCGCAATGATAAGGATTGGACGGCTTTGTTGTACTACTTGCTCAAGAACTGGTAGTACTTCTTGAATGCTAGCGATTTTCTTATCTGTAATTAAAATATATGGATCTTCTAAAACAGCTTCCATTTTATCTTGGTCTGTTACCATATATGGAGAAGCGTAACCACGATCAAATTGCATACCTTCTACTACTTCTAGCTCTGTAGTGAAGCCTTTTGATTCTTCAATTGTAATAACACCATCGTTACCAACGCGTTCCATCGCTTCTGCAATTAGTTGACCTACTTCTTTATCCGCAGCAGAAATAGCAGCTACTTGAGCGATTGAATCTTTACCTTCAATCGGCTTAGAAATTGCTTGTAATTGTTCTACAGCAGTTGCAACTGCTCTTTCAATACCACGACGTACACCTACAGGGTTTGCACCAGATGCAACGTTTTTCAAACCTTCTTGAATCATTGCTTGTGCTAATACAGTTGCAGTAGTTGTACCGTCACCAGCAACATCATTAGTTTTAGAAGCAACTTCTGAAACTAGTTGTGCACCCATATTTTCAAAGTGGTTTTCCAACTCAATTTCTTTTGCAATTGTTACACCATCATTTGTAATTAGTGGAGATCCGTATTTTTTCTCCAATACAACGTTACGTCCTTTTGGTCCAAGTGTAACTTTAACAGCATTTGCTAATGTATCTACACCGCGTAACATAGCGCGACGAGCTTCTTCACTAAATTTGATCTCTTTAGCCATGTAATATGCCCTCCTCAAATTTTTAATCTATTATGTTATACCAATCTCGTTCTTCGAGAAAACTTATTCAATAACTGCTAGAATATCACTTTCACGAAGAATTAAGTATTCTTTACCTTCATATTTAACTTCTGTTCCAGCATACTTAGAGTAGATTACGCTATTGCCTTCTGCTACTTCTAGAGCTACTCTTTCACCGTTATCTGTTACACGGCCAGTACCTACTGCAACAACTTTACCTTCTTGTGGTTTTTCTTTTGCAGAATCCGGAAGTACGATTCCGCTTGTCGTAGTTTCTTCTTGTTGAACTACTTCAATTACTACACGATCACCTAGTGGTTTTAACATAAAGTTCAACCTCCTCAAATTTTAGAAATAGTAAAATTCGATTTTGTTAGCACTCATGTTAGTTGAGTGCTAATTCCAATTATTATAATAATGAATTCCTTGTCAGAATGCAAGTGTTGTTATTATTTTTTTTGTATTAATTTTTCATTTATAATTGGAATATGCTATCTATAAAATGCTGTCCATATTAAAGTATGTATAAACATGGAAATTTATTTCTATAGTCAACAAAAAGGAGTCGTGTTCATTGCCTAGAAGATATTGGTATGTTATCTTTACCTATGTTATTGGTCTATTCTCGGTAAACATAGGTGCACCGATTTTATTGTTTTTTGGAGCACCAAGAGATGTTCTAGCACTAACCGGAATCTGGTCACTCATTAGTTTTCCGATTATGTTATTGTTAACGTTATACTTCTTACGTCCAGATATGAAGTCATCCGCTACACGCAATCGAACAGATATCGGAATGATTGTTTTATGGACAATCATTGGTTTTTTTCTCGTTCTCATTGCCCAAACAATAGCTGGTAATATTGAAATTAACATATTTGGAGTACGTCCAGATTCAGAAAACACCGCAAATCTAGTTGAAATCGCAAGCTATATGCCGTTATTTATTGTCATAACTGCTATTATCGCACCGATTTTAGAGGAAGTGGTTTTTCGTAAAATCATTTTTGGTTCCATCTATCAAAAATACGGAAGCTTTTTCTTAAGTATCGTTATTTCTTCTCTATTATTTGGTTTATTACATATGGAGCCTGAGCATTTATTACGATATACTGCAGCTGGTTTAGTATTTGCGTTTCTTTATGTAAAGACGAAGCGTATTCTTGTACCAATTTTAACCCATATATCAGTAAATTCATTTGTATTTATCATACAGTTTCTAGTACCACCTGAAGAAATGGAGAAAATATTAGAACAATATGAGCAAATGCAAAGTATAATTGGAGGATTCATTTTCTTATGAGAGCATCACCATTATCCATGGCTATACTGTATTTCCTAATGGGAAGTGGTTTTACCTATATCGCTGTCCAAAGTGTAGAAGATACGGTATGGAACTTAACCACAATCATTTTAGCACTTGTTGCAACATTAGATTTTGCTGCGGCGATTCGGCTGCTAACGGTTCATGTGAAACTGAAAAACAGCAAAAAAAAGTAAAGCTAAATCCTGGTCTATACTAGGATTTAGCTTTTCTTCTTATTCTAGGTTCTCTAATCCCTCTTGATCTAATGGATAATGCTTTAAAAAATATGCCAATGACTGTAGCTCTATCGATAGGTCAATGTGGTGAACTCGGATATTGCTTGGGACGTTAATTCGCGCTGGTGTAAAGTTCAATATACCATTTACCCCATGATCGATTACTTGCTCCGTCATACTTTGAGCAGCTTGTGCTGGCACCGTTAAAATGGCAATCGAAATATTTTCATCCTTCAATCGCTTATCCATTTCGTTAATATGGTAAACCGGGACCCCACCTACCTTCGTCCCAACCTTATCCTCACTCGTATCAAAAGCCATCACAATTTTTGTATTATTATTTTTCGTAAAATTATAATGTAAAAAGGCAGTACCTAAATTACCTACTCCGATTAAAACCACTTTCGTGAATGTATCTTGCTCTAATGTTTCTTTAAAGAACGTTAAAAGATAATTTACATTATAGCCATAACCCTTTTTTCCTAATGCTCCAAAGTAGGAAAAATCACGACGTATTGTTGCCGAATCTACTTTTACCGCATCGCTCAGCTCTTTGGAGGAAACTCTTGTTTTACCTTGATTATATAAGTTATTGATAAAACGATAATATAAAGGCAATCGTTTTGCAGTAGCTTGTGGAATCTTCGTATTTTCTCCTAATGTCACTATTATTCCTCCTCACAATGAAACCGCTGTTTCCAATGTTGTTTCTTTTTTCTGTCTATTTACATCATATATTAAAAGTTAAATATTTCACAAGAGCGTTTTTCAAGTAATACTTCCCTTGTTTTCGCAACTGCTCTTATCTTGCTATTCATCTAATAGTTAAGATACACTTAAATCGTTGAGGTGAAAATAAATGATAGTAATGCAATTAAATAATATAAAGAAATTCTTTGGTGCTGACCTTATTTTATCGAACATTAAACTAGAAGTACATAGCCAGGACCGAATCGCAATTGTCGGTAGGAATGGAGCTGGCAAATCTACTTTATTAAAAATAATGGCTGGGGAATTGTCATTCGATGACGGTGAAATACATAAGCCAAAGGAAACGACAGTTGGATATTTATCGCAAACGACGGGATTTGAATCTACATTAAGTATTTGGGATGAAATGGAGCAGGTATTTACCCACTTAAAGAAATTGGAGAGTGAAATTAGACAGCTCGAGCAAAAGATGGGCGATCCTGAAGTCTTACAGGATACCCAAGCTTATGAACAACTATTAAAGGAATACGATGCGAAGCAAGAAACATTTAAGCGAGATGGCGGCTTTCAATACGAAGCCGATATCAAAAGCGTTTTGAATGGGTTAAAATTCCAAGATTATGATTTTCAAACTCCTATTCAACAGCTAAGTGGTGGACAAAAAACGAGACTTGCTTTAGGAAAGCTGCTATTATCTAGGCCAGATATTCTAATACTAGATGAGCCTACAAACCATTTGGATATCGAAACGCTTGATTGGCTAGAACAATACTTACAAGGCTATAAAGGCTCTGTTGTCATCGTATCCCACGACCGCTACTTTTTAGATAAGACGGTGAATACAGTCTATGAAATTTCCTTTCAAACATCTACTCGATATCACGGGAACTATAGTAAGTATTTAGAACAAAAAGCAGAAGAATATGAGCGTAATATAAAACAATTTGAAAAACAGCAATCAGAAGTAAAAAAGCTTGAAGAGTTTATCCAAAAAAATATCGCACGTGCTTCTACAACAAAGCGAGCGCAAAGTAGAAGAAAGCAGCTTGAGAAAATGGATGTCATGCAAAAGCCATTAATCGAAAATCAATCTGCTAAGTTTTCCTTTGAAATTACACGTCAAAGTGGGAACGATGTCTTAAAAATAAACGATCTTGCTTTTCGTTACCACGCAACCGATGAGCCAATATTTAAACATGTTAATATAATGATTCACCGCGGGGATCGTGTAGCATTAGTGGGGCCAAACGGGATAGGGAAATCTACCTTACTTAAAAACATTGTGAACCAGCTTCAGCCAAGCTCTGGACAAATCCAATATGGTACAAATGTACAAATTGGTTATTACGATCAAGAACAAAGTAATTTAACAAAGGAAAAAACCGTTTTACAAGAGCTTTGGGACAACTATCCGACAAAGCCCGAAAAAGAAATTCGTACCATACTCGGTAATTTCCTTTTTTCTGGGGATGATGTATTAAAGCAAGTGGCATCCTTAAGTGGTGGGGAAAAGGCACGGTTAGTGCTAGCTAAGTTGATGTTAGAGAAAGCAAATCTTCTCATTATGGACGAGCCGACGAACCATTTAGACTTAGACAGTAAAGAAGTATTAGAAGCTGCCCTAATTGATTTTCCAGGCACGATTTTTTTTGTTTCCCATGACCGTTTCTTTATCAATCGCATTGCTACAACGATTATAGAAATGTCCAAGGAAGGAACAACGAAGTACTTAGGAAATTACGATTACTACACCGAGAAAAAACAAGAAGAACATGAAATAAATGCCTTAAATGAGAACCATACCACGGAAACCACAACGCAAGATGATAAAACACAATATTTTCAGGATAAAGCGCAAAAGCGAGAAATACGAAAGCTGGAAAGAAGAATCGAAGAATTAGAAAACAATATTCAACTAATAGAAAGCAAAATGGAAGAAAACGAAAAACGAATGTATGAGCCCGACATAGTCGCTGATCACGAAAAGCTTCGAGAAATCGCCGAATCTAATAATCAGTTACAGAAAGAATTGGATTCCATGATGGACGAATGGACTGAAACAGAAGAGAAGCTAGCGGAGCTTCTTTAGAAGGTTTCTCTTAGAATATACGGTTTCTATATGGAATACGAAAGTTTAAAAGAACTCCAAAATAAAATCAAAACAATCGATATTAGTGTGCAATTCATCAGCTTCGTCAACATATTTGGCGAAGCTTTTTTTAATACGTAAGCATTAGAAAAGTAAAAATATTTCTATAATGCTTGACATGCCAAGCTACTTTGTAATACTATATACCAGTAATAAGTAATACTGAATACAAGTGATAAAGGTTACTGGAGATTATACCGAAAACGGAGGAATAAGCTTGGAAAATATCACGGCAATGCTAAAAGGGGTACTGGAGGGTTGTGTACTTGAAATCATCAGTCGTGGGGAGACTTACGGATATGAAATCACACAGCACCTGCGAGAACTTGGTTTTACGGATGTAGTTGAAGGTACAGTTTATACAATTACTATGCGGCTTGAGAAAAAAAATTTGGTTAACATCGAGAAAAAGCCCTCCAATATAGGACCGCCTAGAAAATTTTACACACTTAATGCAGCAGGTCAGGAACAACTTGAACTGTTTTGGAAAAAGTGGGATTTCGTCTCAAGTAGAATTAATGAACTCAAAGCAAATAAAAGAAAGGGAGAGAAGTAACATGAGTTTATTTGAAAAAATTATCGGAAGTTTGGAAGACAAACGGGAATGGAAAGCAATGGAGGCACGTGCGAGGGAGCTGCCAAGTGAGTACCATAATGCCTACAAAGCGATTCAAAAATATATGTGGACTGCTGGTGGTGCACCCACTGACTGGAAGGGAACAAAGCGTATCTTTGACGGCATTCTGGACCTTTTGGAGCAAGCAGCAGCAGAAGGCAAGAAAATAACTGATATCATGGGCGAAGACGTAGCTGCTTTCTGTGACGAGCTAGTCAAGGATGAGCAAACTTGGAAGGACAAATATCGCAAAAAATTAAATAATACAATTGGCCGCGGTGAATAATTATCATTAAACGAAGAGGGCTTATCTTAAAAATGATAAGCTCTTTTTTATTAAGAACGGTGTTTGATTAGACGTCCACTACTTTTCCACAGACTTACACACAAAAAAACTACTAATTTAAAGCTATCCACAGCAGTTATTCACATTGTCCACATTTCTTCTCATACTTATCCACATATTTTCTCCACAACTTAAATGCCATTATAATTACAATGGTTATCTATTTTCCACAATTGGACGTTTTATCTGTGTATAACTATCGTAGAATCAAAATATAAAAAAAAGGCACGAGGTATTTAATCAAATACCCTGTGCCTATCTACTTTATTTTACCGATCGTTTCGCATATCTTTCTAAACTTAAGGAAGGATTTGCATTTAAATCAAAGCTTGCTCGATGTCCTTGTTCGAAGGCGATACTAGCTGCAGCACCTATCATTGCTGCATTATCTGTACAATATTGGATTGGAGGAATCATCACTTCTACATCTTCTTGTTTAAAAGTATCCTCTAATTTTGCTCTTAGCCCTTGATTTGCAGCGACACCACCAGCAACAATTAATTGCTTTACGTCATGCTCTTTTACAGCACGATAGGTCTTGGAAACAAGCACATCTACTACACTCGCTTGAAAGCTTGCTGCGATGTTTTCGTTCGATACCTCTTCCCCTTTTTGCTTGGTGTTATGAATGGTGTTGATTACTGCCGTTTTTAAACCACTAAAACTAAAGTCATAGCTTTCATCATCCATTAGTGCTCTTGGAAAATGATACGTATCTTCCCCAACTTGCGCTAATTTATCTATCTGAGGTCCACCTGGATAGGTGAGGCCAATAGACTTTGCCACTTTATCATAAGCCTCTCCTGCAGCGTCATCACGTGTTTCGCCAATCACTTCGAACTTGCCATGCTCTCTCATCAAAATCAACTCTGTATGTCCCCCAGAGACGACGAGAGATAATAATGGAAACTGAAATTCCTTCAGAAGTCGATTCGCATAAATGTGTCCTGCTATATGATGAACACCTATTAATGGCTTTTGATAAGCAAATGCAAGTGACTTCGCAGCAGTTACACCAATTAATAATGCACCAACTAGCCCAGGACCTTCCGTAACACCAATAGCATCGATATCATCCATTGTCATATTTGCTTTTTTTAAAGTCTCTTCCAATACTACCGTTATTTGTTCAATATGATGCCTCGATGCAATCTCTGGAACTACCCCACCAAAACGCTTATGACTTTCGATTTGGGATGCTACTACATTTGCAACTACCTCTTGTCCATTCTTAATAATTGCCATTGCAGTTTCATCACAGCTTGTTTCTATTGCTAATATCATTTGATTGTTTTTTTCCATTATAATTTCACCCACATTAATAATGCATCTTCTTGATTATCGACATAATAATTTTTACGAATTCCTACTGGAACTAAACCATATTTACGATATAGCTTTTGGGCAACAATATTTGATACCCGAACCTCTAAAGTTAGCTTTTCTGCACCCTTTTCCTTCGCCTGTTGCAATACATAAGAAAATAATTGCTCTCCATATTTATTCCCTCTATATTCAGGTAAAATGGCAATATTCGTAATTTGAGCTTCATCTACAATTACCCATAAACCACAATAACCAAAGATTTTTTGTTCATCTCCAATTACATAGTAAGTAGCAAATCGATTTTCCGTAAGCTCTAGCTGAAAGGAATCTTTTGACCAAGGAGAGGTAAAAGAAGCATGTTCAATCTCCATAATCTGATCCAAATCATCCAATTCCATTGGTCTTATAAATACATTACTCATTACTATTTTTCCTTTGCTCCTCTAACCACTTTGTCTCTGCTTCTACTAAACGCATATAATTTGGTACTAATTCATGGATATTTGCTATTTCCATTCTTTCTCCCCCAACGATACCAAGTACGGATGCTTTTGGTAATGCTAAATACGCTGGTGCGAATATCGCTTTTTCTCCTAAAATTTCTTTTATAGACTCTTTATGTAGCTCTAGGTCATTACTTATAAATAAAATGTACTCTTCTTGTTCTGCTAATTGTTTCAACCAATCTACAAATAACAAATTAGCTTCCTCCCAAACAAGTTGGAGGCTTTCTCCATTGCTCTTATAAAGTCCAGTATATACTTGTCCCCTTCTGGCATCAAAAAATGGACA
The DNA here is from genome assembly GCF_900240405.1 of Salirhabdus sp. Marseille-P4669. Lineage (GTDB taxonomy): Bacteria > Bacillota > Bacilli > Bacillales > Alkalibacillaceae > OEQK01. Next base: position 1,599 of record NZ_OEQK01000007.1, on the reverse strand, counting down.
AACCAAACCATTAAAATATAAGCCATTGTATGCAACTAATTCTAAACTCGAAACTGTAGATACAGGAATGTTTAAGCTCCAAGCTAAGGTCTTTGCTGTTGTTACACCAATACGAACTCCTGTATAGGATCCAGGCCCAATCGCTACAACAATTTTATCTAAATCCTGTGGAACTACATTTGCTTCGTTTAACATACCATGAATAGATGGCATTAATCGGACTGAATGATTTTTTGACACATTTGTTGTAATTTCAGCTATTACTTTTTGATCACTAATCAGAGCAATACTCATTGTTTGATTAGATGTATCGATAGCTAATACTTTCATTTTATTAACTCCTTGCAAATTGCCTCAAAAAATGTTCCCTGTGGCATTAATTGTATTTTCCTTGCATTTTCTGACTCATATGTAATGGATACGTTCAACAAGGTATCTGGCAGAAAATCGCTTATATATGTCGCCCACTCTACAACCGTAACCCCGTCACCTGCAAAATAATCTTCAAAACCAATATCCTCTTCACTGTTTTCTAATCTGTATGCATCGATATGGTATAAAGGATATATGCCTTCATATTCCTTCACTATTGTAAAAGTAGGGCTATTAACTGTTCTTTTAATCTTCAGTCCTTTTGCAAGTCCTTTTGTAAATGTCGTTTTCCCTGCTCCCAAATCCCCTTCTAATGTTAAAACATTTCCAGGTTTTAAATAGGTCGCTAATTTTTCAGCAAAAGCCATTGTCTCTTCGGGACTATTTGTATGAATTATGTAAGGATCCATTTGTATCACCTTTTAGTATTTGTCTGTATTTTTCTTTACAATCATAACAAAAATAATCTGTTTACTAAAATAGAAATAATGACAGGTATTTCAACCTTCCTATATAAAAGAAAAACCTTAGGATGGTTCTCCTAAGGTTGAATTTATCATATGCAATTAAGATAGTAAAATGGCGGTCCGGACGGGACTCGAACCCGCGACCTCCTGCGTGACAGGCAGGCATTCTAACCAACTGAACTACCGGACCAATTGTATTTATTTATTTGCATTTATGTACAATATTTTTGGTTGCACTAAAGTACTACCTATATTACCTTACAACGAAGTAATTCAACGTAATACGGTAATAAATTTGGTTGCGGGGGCAGGATTTGAACCTGCGACCTTCGGGTTATGAGCCCGACGAGCTACCAGACTGCTCCACCCCGCGATAATGCTAAGCCTTAGCTTATGCAATAATTTCTTTATGCCTGGCGACGTCCTACTCTCGCAAGGGAAACACCCCAACTACCATCGGCGCTGAAGAGCTTAACTTCTGTGTTCGGAATGGGAACAGGTGTGACCTCTTCGCCTTCACCACCAGACATTAAAGACAAATTAAATTATAGCGTTAATTTGATAAAAACACAAGTCTTTTATCCATAACACCTTCAAAACTAGATAAGAATCGGAATCACGCATGATTATTTTTTTAGTTAAGTCCTCGATTGATTAGTATCCGTCAGCTGCACATGTCACCATGCTTCCACCTCGGACCTATCTACCTCATCGTCTCTGAGGAATCTTACTCATTTAAAATGATGGGAAATCTCATCTT
>NZ_OEQK01000006.1 GCF_900240405.1 Salirhabdus sp. Marseille-P4669 | reverse complement strand
AACCAAACGAAGGTTATTAAAAGAAATGCATTTGGGTTTAAACGGTTTGATCGATTCAGATTAAAGGTGTTATTACACCATCAATATAAAAATATAGATGTTCGGGTCGCATAAATTAGGAGTGAGCCAAATGCTCACCCCAACATTTGACTTAGAACCAAAAAAATATAAAAAAATTAAAAGAAAGACTAAATAATATAAAAAGGTGTCCGATATATATAATGTAAGAACAAATAGAGCTAAAGGCGGCCGACTTTAGTCTAAAAACAAGCCACAAGGATGTGGCAATTAAACATATTTCAAGGAGGAAATTATCAATGAGAATTAATCACAATATTGCTGCTCTTAACACTTATCGTCAATTAGATGCAGCTAACAATGCACAATCTAAATCAATGGAAAAACTATCTTCAGGTCTTCGTATTAACCGTGCTGGAGATGACGCAGCTGGTCTTGCAATCTCTGAAAAAATGCGTGGTCAAATCCGCGGTCTAGAAATGGCTGGGAAAAACGCTCAAGATGGTATCTCTTTAATCCAAACTGCTGAAGGTGCTCTTAACGAGACTCACGCTATCCTACAACGTATGCGTGAACTAGCAGTACAAGGTGGTAACGATACTAACGTTACTGCTGACCGTGATGCTATCCAAGATGAGTTAAACCAATTAATGGAAGAGATTGATCGTATTGCAGAAACTACTGAGTTCAACACTCAAAACCTATTAGGTGGAAGCTTCTCTGGTACACTTCAAATCGGAGCTAATGATGGTCAAATACTAAATATCGGTATTTCTGCAATGGATACTCAGGGATTAGGTATAAGCGGTGGTTCAGTAACAATTTCTGTAGGCTCTAACTCAGCTGCAAGTGCAACAATTAGTGCTCTTGATGCTGCTATTGCTACTGTTTCAACTCAACGATCTGCTCTTGGTGCTATTCAAAACCGTTTAGAGCATACTATTAATAACTTAGGTACTTCTGAAGAAAACCTAACAGCTGCTGAGTCTCGTATCCGTGACGTAGATATGGCAAGTGAAATTATGAACCAAACTAAGAGCTCTATTCTTGCTCAAGCTGCTCAAGCAATGTTAGCTCAAGCTAACCAACAACCACAAGGCGTACTACAATTACTTCGTTAATTTTTTTAAAGTAGTAGATTTAAGAAAATATCGTGCTATTTTTATGATAGCACGATATTTTTATTAAGTTTATTACTTCAAGGAGGAAACTTTATGAATCCATTTATATCTCTGTGTATGATTGTTAAAAATGAAGAAAATGTTATAGATAGATGTTTAAAATCCGTATCTCATTTAGTTGACGAGATTATAGTAGTTGATACAGGATCTACAGATAATACAAAGGAAATTGTAAGTAAATATACAAACAATCTCTATGATTATACCTGGAAAGATGATTTTTCGGATGCTCGAAATTATGCTGCTTCTAAGGCAAAAGCTGATTGGATACTTGTTTTAGATGCTGATGAGTATGTAGAAGAAGAAAATTTCCGGTCTTTTATCGAACAATTAAAAGCCGATGGAAATCAATATGACACTTATTATGCAAAAATAATTAATTTCACTGGCAGTATTGGTGAAAGCCTGGTTCAAAACTATCATGATAGAATTTATAGAAATAATGGTGAAATTATTTATTACAGAAGTATTCATGAACAATTTAAGAATATTAACGACACTCCTATTAGAAATAAAAAGTCTAATTTGATTGTTTTTCATTCCGGTTATTTAAATAAGACGATGGATGAAAAAAACAAAATAGAAAGAAACCACGAATTAATTGATAAAGAAATGGAGAAAGGTTCTAATCAAGGATTTGACTTTTTTAATTTTGGTAATGAATATTACTCTTTAGGTGAAATTGAAAAAGCACTAGATGCTTATCTTGAAGCTTATAAGCGTAAAATTGGTTTAGAGTATTCGTGGGTTCCAACTACACTTGTTCAAATAATACTCTGTTTAGTACATTTAAAAAGATACAATGATGCATTAAACGTTATTCGTGATGCAGAACAAATTTATGAAACTGCTCCCGAATTCCCATATTTAAAGGGAGAGGTATATTTCTTAAGAGGACAATTTGAAGATGCAAAACAAGTATTTAATCATATTGTTTCTAGTAAAGAACGGTATACGAATGTAGTATTGAGACCAGATTTGAAGGACCTCTTACCTCATAGTAGGCTTGGCGAGATTAGTCTTTATAAGGAAGACTTTAATAATGCAATTTATCATTATACCAGCGTATTAAATATCAATAAGTACGAAGAATCAAGTATTAAAAAGGTAATATATATTCTAAACAAATTCCACTCTCCTGGAGAGATTTCGACTTTTTTAATAGAAAATAATTTACTTAATAATAAAAATATTAAAAGCTACGTAATAGCTAGTTTTGAAGCCGGAAATGCAAAACTAGCGATCCGTTTATTAAACGGTTATGAAAAAGAACATCAAATTTTATATAAGGTTTCATTATTAAAAAACATCACCATACACAGAAATGGAAATATTGAAGAGATTAGAGAATTACTTAACCCTAATGTGCTCAGTAATTTACTTGAATCAAAATTCGTTAACTTTATTGATCTTCTTATTTTGAGAGAATATATAGAAATTGATAAGAGTTTAGAGTTGGTTTTAAAAGAATTTGAAAAAAATAATATTTATCAAAATCTAATTAATTTAACTGATGGAAAAGCAAGTGTTGAAAATTTAGATGAAAACCTAATATTATATTCGTTACAAATTTTATTAACTTATAAAAATTATGCTCTATGTGATGTCTTTTTAGATGAAATAGAAAAAGTGGATAAGAGTATCCTCGTTAAAGTTTCTCGACTTCTGTATGAAAGTGGATTTAAAGCAGAGGCTCTTCAACTTTATGAGTTATGTGATTGGAACAGTTATGTCCAGCGAGATTTTATAAATATTATTAATGGTTTAATAAAGACAAACAACCTAACAAGTGCTGTAGAGTTTTCAAAAGCTGCTATGTTTACATTTGAAGATGATTTTAGATTTTATGAGTATATTTTGAAATATACTCGTGATGTCAATATTTTTAACAGTACTATCAACGAAGCTTATAAAATATTTCAAGATAGTTTTTATTTAGAAACTCTTAACATAAGGGGAACTGGTTTATAGGTCTGACGTAAGGAGTATAACATTTTGAGAATATCTTTAGCTATGATTGTTAAAAATGAAGAGAAAGTAATTGAAAGATGTCTAGGTAGCATTAAAAATTTAGTTGATGAAATAGTTATTGTTGATACAGGATCTACAGATGGGACATTGGAAATCTTGAAAAAAATTGAGGATATACATGTCTTTTCTTTTGGATGGTGTGAAGATTTCTCAATGGCAAGAAACTATTCCATTGAGAAAACAACTGGAGACTATGTATTGGTATTAGATGCTGATGAATATTTGGCATACGGTAAAAGAGAAGTTTTAGAAAATATAATGAATAAACAACAAATCGGCAGAATCCTAATAGAAAGTAAATATTTAAAAGAAGATAATATACTAAGTTCAAAGTCATATGTCTCACGGTTTTTCCCAAGAAATGTTAGGTATAGTGGTGCAATACATGAACAACTAGTTAGTAACTTACCAAGAGTTAAAGCAAATTTTAAATTAAAACATGATGGATATTTGAATGCCGATAAAAGTAAAAGGAATATTCCATTGCTTATTGCTGAAGTTAAAAAAAAACCGAGAGATGCGTACTATTTATTTCAATTAGGAAAAGAATTAAGGATTAGTGAAAGATACAAAGAGGCCTATCATTTTTTAGTGAGGTCTTATGCAGAGGCTGAATATCAATTTTCTTATTATGGGGAGTTAGTAATAGAACTGATTTATAGTGGTAAAGAATGTGAGGCTTCGGAAATATTAGATATTATTGAAAAAAATGATGAAATATTGAAAAATACAGTGGATTATCATTTTGCCAAAGGTTTATTCTTTCTAGATTATTGCTTGAAAAATCCTCATTATATAGAGAAGTATCTAGGGAAAATAGAAGCTAGCTTTTTATCCTGTTTAGAACTAAATAATAGAAATAATATTCAATATGTGCAAGGTACAAGTAGTTTTTTGGCTGCATATAATTTAGGTGTTTTCTATGAGGTAACTGGTAATATACAAAAAGCAAAGAAGTATTATGAATTGTCGTCTAAAGAAGGCTATAACTTAGCCGCAAAAAGATTAAACTTAATTAATTAGGACTAGATATTTGACTGTTTTTGTTAATACTATATTTTTTAATTTAAAATCCACTCTCATGATTTGAAATAAGGGAGTGGATTAACACTGTACGTTAAGAAATATCTTTATTTTTCTTATTAAAAAATGAAAGTAAAGTATTGTGTATTAATAAAGGGGTGCTTATAGTGAAAAAGGTAATTACTTATGGTTCTTTTGATTTGTTTCATGAGGGGCATTATAGACTGTTAAAACGTGCTAAAGAGCTCGGTGATTATCTTATAGTTGGGGTAACAACAGAGCAGTTTGATGAATATAGAGGGAAAATGAACGTTATTGATTCATTAATGGAAAGAATTGATAATATTAAAAAGACTGGGTTAGCAGACGAGATTATTATTGAAGATCATGAGGGTCAAAAGCTAGAAGATATCCAGAAATATGGTATAGATATTTTTACAGTAGGTTCTGATTGGAAAGGGAAATTTGAATTTTTAAAAGACTATTGTGAGGTAATCTATTTAGAACGGACCAAAGGCATTTCAAGCACCATGATGCGCCAGAAAAACCATAAAATAGTAAGGTTAGGTATTATAGGAAGTGGCAGAATAGCCTATCGTTTTGCGCAAGAGGTAAAGTATGTAAGTGGAGTAAACTTAGAAGGCGTATTTAATCCAAATATTCATAGTGCTAAACAACTGGCAGATCAATATGAATTAAAGTTTTATACGAAAGATTTAGAAGAATTTTTTAATAAGATTGACGCAGTATATATTGCATCACCTCATAAAACACATTATGAATATATTAAAGAAGCTTTAGAGAACAGAAAACATGTATTGTGTGAAAAACCTATGGTACTCAATGTGAGCCAGGCAAGGGAAATGTTTAATTTAGCTCAAAATAATAAACTAGTATTATTAGAAGCAATTAAAACTGCCTATACACCCGGATTTAATAAATTATTATCGATAGCAAAAAGTGGAAAAATAGGCAGGATTAAGGACATAGAAGCGACTTTTACAAAACTAGTTTCAGGAGATGTTCGCGAGTTAAATCCAAATGAAATGGGAGGAAGCGTTACCGAGTTAGCTAGTTATCCGCTGCTTGCAATTGTTAAACTTTTAGGCACCAACTATAATAATGTTCAATTTGAAACCTTTATAGATGAATGTGGAATTGATTTATATACAAAGTTAAATATTCAATATAATAACGCTACAGCTACAGCCAAAGTTGGTCTTGGTGTTAAATCTGAAGGGCAACTTTTGATTTCTGGAACTCAGGGATATATTTATGTAGAAGCACCGTGGTGGAAGACTCAACATTTTGAAGTGCGTCATGAGAACTTAGAGCATAATGAAAAATTCTTTATTAAGTATGCTGGTGAAGGACTTAGATATGAAATAAGTGATTTTATGTCCTTGATAAATGGGAATGATACCAAAGGATATAAGCTTTTGCCTAAAGATTCAATTTTTATTTCCGAAATAATTGAGAGATTTTTGAAGAGAGAAAATACAATTGTTTTTCCTTATTAGTTTAAAATTTAATTACTGTTATTCTAGTGAGATTTAAGGCTGTAGAGTAAAAAGGAGATTTTAGTCATGTTTTTAAAAAAGAAGAAAAGAATTTCTGAACTTTTAGATACTATTTCAGAAATGCTTGAGGTATTGCTTGATTTAAAGAGTCCATATAAATATATATCAGATTGTTTAATAGCAGTAGATTCAATAAATTTTCAAATGAAAAAAGAGAATGAAATACCTGAGAAAACAATAGCAAAGCTTGAGCAAATGCAGAAATCTTTAAACCTTATTATGACGGATTTAAATATTAATGAAGGATTGCTTAGTGATCTTAAAATACTAGTCCTAGAAGTTAAAGATTTAATTGATTCAGAAGTAAAAACGGAGTTAAATATTGTCTTTTTTCCATATAAAATATCGATGTGGGATAGCTTAGAAACTATTTATAAAGCTGCTATAAAGGATCAAAAATGTACTGTTCATGTGGTTCCTATACCATATTATCAGCTAACAAAAGGTAAAGCGATACCGGCTTATGAGGGAAATCGATTCCCATCTAATGTGCCAATTACACACTATAATGATTATGATTTAGAAGAACAAGAACCAGATATAATTTATGTGCACAATATCTATGATAACAATAATACCCTTACTCGTGTTTTTGAACAATATTATACGGCTAATTTAAAGAAATATACAGATATGTTAGTATTTGTGCCCTATCATAGTCCACATTTTATGTTTATGGACTCTGATCGAGTCTCATTGGGATATAGTACACCAGGTTTTAAAAATATCGATAAAATGATAATAGCAAATGACATGGTGAAGAATGCAGCAATAGAGGATGGTGTCTCAGAAGAGAAACTACTTGTACTTGGCTCACCAAAGCTAGATTCCATGGTTGAACAAATAAGTAGTGAAACAGTTATACCAAAAGAATGGGAAGATAGAATAGATGGGAAAACTGTATATTTAATTAATACTGGTTGTCTTTTCTTTGCAAATGATCCATTTGCAGCACTGGAAAAACTAATAGATATATTTAATATCCCGAGATATGTGGAGAGTAGTATGATTATTTGGCGACCTCATCCTCTTACTTATGTATCCATTCTGCAATACACTCCTTATTTCTCAAAATACTTTTTAAATTTAAACAAAAATATTAAGGGAAATAGTTCTGTGTACAAAAATATATTGATTGACGAATCAGATAATTATTTACCCGCACTTAAAGTAGCTGATATATTAGTTAGTACAAATGGTTCACTTTTACGTTCGTATATATTAACTGAAAAAAAAGTAATTTATTGGGCAGAGAAACTCTGGACAAGCAGTAATCTGCCGAATTCTACTATTCCTTCTGATGTATTTTATTATGCGTACGACAGTTCAGAACCCCTTCATGAACTTGTGAAAAAGTTTTCTGAAGGTTATGATCCCTTGTATAAAAATCGAAAAGGCATGGCAGCAAAAGCATACGTAAATACAGATGGAACAGCAGGTTTAAATATTCACAGTACAATCAGTAACATAGTATTATCAGAACAAAAATAAACACTTAATAATATTAAGTAATATAGAAACTTGCATCTGGAGGGGCAAAACTAATATGGATAAAATAATGGTAAGTATTGTCTGCATCACTTATAACCATGAGCAGTTTATTGCAGATGCAATTGATGGATTCTTAATGCAAAAAACTAATTTTGACTTTGAAATTTTAATTCATGATGACGCATCTACAGATAAGACTGCTGATATAATAAAAAAATATGAATTAAAATTTCCGAATATAATTAAACCTATTTATCAAAAAGAAAATCAATATTCAAAAGGAATTAAAGTTGTTGATTTAAATTGGAAAAGAGCAAAGGGGAAATATATTGCATTGTGTGAAGGGGATGACTATTGGTCTGACCCTTTTAAACTTCAAAAACAAGTTGATTATATGGAGAATAATTCAGATTGTACCCTATGTACTCATGCTGTTGAAAAAGTTACTATTAATAAGGTAAGAATAGGCTATGAACGCCCTTATGATAGAGATATTAAGGCTCCTACAACTGATTTGATTTTAGGAGGGGGCTATTTTGTTGGAACTACCTCTTTATTATTTCCAAGGAATTTAATAGAAAGCACTCCAGATTTTTATTTAAATGCATCAGTTGGAGATTACCCACTACAAATTTATTTGGCAAGTAAAGGATATGCCTATTATATGAATGAGGTTATGGGTGCATACAGAATTGGTGTAGAAGGCAGTTGGTCACAGAGACAAATAAATGGTAATGATAAAAGAGAAAAACAAATATATCATACTGAACAGGTTATAAATATGCTTGAAGGATTTAATAAATATACAAATTATAAATATAATGATGCGATAATTAAGAAGAAAAATTATTATTACTTCAAGATAGCATTATTGAAAAAAGACTGGAAAATGGTAAGGATTAGTAAATACTATCAATCTGCTGGATTTAAAGATAAAGTGACAATGTTTATTAAAATGTACTTTCCGTCTTATAAGCAACAATTATTTCGTAACCTAATAAATAAAAATTTAAAAGAGTTTAGAAGTGAGAATAGAAATTTATCCTAGTTTAAAAATATTTATAATCATTTGTCAACATGTAATATTAAATGGAGGAACGAAAGTGAAAAAAAAAATATTAATGTTAGGTGGGGGATACTCTCAAATTCCGGCAATAAAATATGCTAGGGATGCAGGATATTATGTAATAACTTGTGATTATCTTCCAGAAAACCCGGGTCACCAGTTTGCAGACGAATATCACAATATTAGTACAACTGATAAAGAAAAGGTTTTTGATCTAGCTTTAAAATTGAAAATTGATGGAATTGTTGCTTATGCATCAGATCCATCAGCTTTGACAGCTTCTTATGTAAGTCAAAATATGGGGCTACCTGGCGCATCATATAATTCAGTAAAAACGCTCGCGGAAAAAGATCTATTTAGGAAATTTTTAGTTGATCATGATTTTAATAGTCCATCTTTTATTAGTTATTCTGAAAAAATGAATAACCTCGAAGTTGCTAAGAATTTAAAATTTCCACTTTTTATAAAACCAGTTGATTCCTCAGGTAGTAAGGGGATATCAAAAGTTAAAAATGAAAATGAACTTAGGGAGGGCCTTAAAACTGCTCTTTCATTTTCGAAAAGAAAGAGAGTAATAATAGAAGAATATGTTCCGACCCCATATAATCAATTGCATGGAGATGGATTTGTAAGGAATGGGGAGTTAGTATTTTTGGGATTATGTGATCAGCATTTTTCTAATACAGTTCCTATTTCTTCAACATTTCCATCTAGTCTTCCAACAAATTTAATAGAGAAGGTAAAATCTGAAGTTAATCGTTTAATACAAAGAGTAGACTATAAAGAGGGAGCAATTAATGTAGAGGTTAGAATTACAAAGGACAATAAAATATACATAATGGAGGTAGGACCAAGAAGTGGAGGGAATTACATACCTCAGTTAATGGAAAAAGCAACAGGCTTTAATGAAGTTAAAGCAATTATAGAGACTTCAATGGGGAATGTTATTGATATACAAGATATTAGAGATGTTAAGGAACGTTCGTACTCCATGCAGTATATAATTGGGTCACAAAAATCAGGTGAATTTATTGGAGTTGAGTTTAGTGACTTTTTTAAACAGGCTTTGCAACATTTCTATCTACATAAAAAAAGGGGTCAGGAAATTGGTCAATATATAAATAGTTCAAATGTGATAGGAGTAGCAATTGCTAAATTTCATAGCGCGGAAGAGATGAAAAAAATAATAGATGATATTGAAACTTATATAGACGTTATAGTTAAATAAAAAGACTAAACTAACTGCTATGCATCTCATATTTATAGATCGGAGCAATAAATGTGACTAATTTAAAAGTTAATAATCCTGAAAATTTAGAATTCGTTAAAATAACACATAAGGATAAAGTTTTATCTGCATTAGTTGAGATAAAGAAAGCAAATAATACACATTTGTTATCCAAGGTTTCCAATATAGAAAAGTATGCGATGAAATTGTCTAAAAATGCTGATGTAATTGCTCTACAAAAAATAGATGAGGGTTCAGTTGTTGGATTAATTGCTTTTTATGCAAACGATTTTACTACAAAGGAATCATTTATTACTCACATTGCTCTACACCCTGAATATCAGAATATGCATTTAGGAAAAAAGTTATTAGAACTATGCTTAGATATATCTATTGTTAGAGGGATGCAAAAAGTGAAACTTGAAGTTAAGAATTTTAACATACATGCTATTCGATTTTACTATAAAAATGGATTCGAAAAAATTAGTGGAGAATCAGCAGAATCAATTTATATGGAAAAAAAACTGAGAATTTAATGCTTATAAAAATCCCTCTAGTATAGTATTTAAAAACTTGCATCCGATCTTTTTAGTTTGGAGGAAAATATGAAATTAACTACGAAAATATTTGTCGCACTAATTCTAGGAGTTGTGGTTGGAATAGTATTACAAGATCATGAAAATATAGCAGATTTTTTTGGAATAATTGGTACTATTTATATTAAGTTGATTAAAATGATCATGATACCCCTAGTTATTACATCACTTATTGTGGGCATTACAAATGTAAGCGAATTAAAAAAAGTAGGACAAATTGGACTATACTCTTTCCTTATTTTTATAATAACTACCGGATTTGCTGTTATTATTGGATTATTCATTTCTAATCTGTTAAAGCCTGGAAATAGTTTTAGTATGGAAGTAAATAAAACAACGGATAATGTTGAAATTCCTTCTTTTGTGGACACTATAATGAATATTGTGCCTGAAAATCCTTTCGTTTCATTATATGAAGCTAATATGCTTCCGATTATTTTCTTTGCGTTAATGATTGGCTTTGGTATTGTAAAAGCAAGAACAAAAGGAGAAGTACTAAGAAGTTTCTTTGTATCATCTTATGAAGTTGTAAACGTTATTACGGGTTTTGTCATGAAGTTTACTCCAATAGGAGTTTTTGGGTTAATCGTTCCAGTAGTATCTAAAAATGGCTTGGAAATATTAATACCACTATCAAACGTATTAATTTCATTTTATCTAGCTGTAATTTTAATGCTAATAGTATATTGTATAATGTTAAAATTACTATCAGGTTTTAGTTTAGGTAAATTCTTTGAAGCAATTTTACCTGCTCAGTTAGTAGCTTTTAGTACATGTAGTAGTGCTGCTACATTACCTATAATGTTAAAAAGGGTGCAGGATAATTTGAAAATTTCTAAAGAAGTATCAGGATTTGTTTTACCTCTCGGAGCAACTATAAATATGGATGGAAATGCAATATATCAAGGAATTGCTGCATTATTTATTGCCCAAGCTTATGGGATAGAATTAAATTTAACCATGCAATTTATGATTGTATTGACAGGCATAATTGCCTCAATAGGGGCTGCTGGTGTACCAGGTGCGGGTATGATTGTACTTAGTGTTGTTCTATTGTCCGTAGGCTTGCCTGTTGAGGGTGTAGCTATAGTAGCTGGTGTTGATAGGATAATTGATATGGGTAGAACCTTAATAAATGTTACTGGTGATGCAACAACAACTGTTATCATTGACAAGGCAATAAAAAAGAAACATTTATAGTATTAAAAAACAAATATTTATGGGCATGAAGGAAAAATGAATTTTCTCCACATGCCCTATTCATATTTCATAGTTTTTTATACCAATTTATAGTGTTCTTTATACCTTCTTGGAATGTATAGGAAGGAGTCCATCCCAATTCATTTGTTATCTTAGAATTATCTATAGCGTATCTTCTATCATGACCTAATCTATCCTCTACAAAAGTAATAAGTTCTTCATCTTTATTTAAATATTTTAATATTATTTTAGCTAGCTCTATATTTTCAATTTCATTATTCCCTCCAATATTGTATACTTCACCGACTCTTCCTTTATGAAGTACGGTATCTATTGCACTGCAGTGATCTTCGACATGTAACCAATCTCGAATTTGTTTTCCATCTCCATATATTGGAAGAGGAACATCTTTCAAAGCTCTTTGAATCATTAGTGGTATAAATTTTTCCGGATATTGATACGGTCCATAGTTATTAGAACAACGTGTTATGTTAATAGGAAGTCCATATGTTGAATGGTAAGCTCTAACAAACATATCTGCTGATGCTTTTGAGGCAGAATACGGGCTATTAGGAGCTAAACATGTATTTTCAGTAAAATATCCACTTTTTCCTAAAGTGCCATAAACCTCATCAGTAGAAATTTGTATAAACTTTACTCCATTTTTATATTGTAGGTTATTATTTTTTATATGCCACTTTTCATAGGCAACATCTAGTAGAGTCTGGGTTCCCAGAACATTGGATTTAAGGAATAAACCTGGATTTAATATACTTCTATCGACATGAGATTCAGCTGCAAAATTTATTACTGTATCAATTTCGTATAGGTCAAAAACTTTACATATAAGATTTTTGTCACAAATATCACCTTTAATAAAAGTGTAATTATTATTATTTTCTATATCCTTTAAGTTGTTATAATTTCCTGCATAAGTAAGTAAATCAATATTTATTATTCTATAGTTATATTTTTTTACCATATATCTGATAAAATTAGATCCTATAAAGCCAGCTCCACCAGTTATTAGTATATTCATAATAATCACCTTACTTTTCTATGTGGATTTTGCAGTGATGACGAAATAAATTCGCGACTTTACATGGATCTGGGTGTAATTGCTGGTTAATATTTTTTGGGATTAAAAGTATGCCCATAGAAGCTCCATGTAAAGTTGCGGGAACATCTTAGTTGTAATATTTCAATAATCTTGTATTTAATGTTTGTTAAAAATAAAATTAATACTATCGCTTTATGAGGTGGTGATCTCTATTAAATATTTTCCATAGTCTGTTTTTATTAAGGGTTTTGCTAACTGTAATAACTCTTCCTTAGTTATATAGCCCATTCTGTAAGCAATTTCCTCAATACATGAAATATATAAGCCTTGACGTTTTTGAATTGCTTCCACGAAATTTGAAGCCTCTATTAGTGATTCATGGGTTCCTGTGTCTAACCAAGCTAGCCCTCTACCCATTATCTCTACTTTAAGTTGTTTTTTAGCAAGATACTGATTTAATATAGAAGTTATTTCTAGCTCTCCCCGTTCAGAGGGCTTTACCCTTTTAGCTAGTTTAACTGCATTGTTATCAAGAAAATAAAGGCCAGGTATAGCTAATGACGACTTAGGTTTCAGAGGTTTCTCTTCAATTGATACTGCGTTTCCTTGATTATCTACTTCTACTACTCCATAAGATCGTGGATCATTCACGAAACATCCAAATATTAAACCACCTTCATTCAGTTTTGAAGCTTCTCGTAATTTATTTCCAAAATTTGAACCATAAAAAATATTATCTCCTAATACTAAGGCAACTGAAGAATCACCAATAAAATCCTCACCTATAATAAATGCTTCCGCTAAACCGTTTGGCTTATATTGTGTTTTATACGTTATTGAAATGCCTAATTGTTTACCATCACCTAATAAATCTTCGAAACTTTCTAAGTCCCTTGGGGTTGTAATAATTAATACTTCTGTTATTCCTGCAAGCATTAGAACAGACAAGGGATAGTAAATCATCGGTTTATCATAAATCGGTAGTAGTTGTTTAGATATTGATTTAGTTAGAGGATATAGTCGAGTGCCTAAACCTCCTGCTAATATAATTCCTTTCATTTTATCACCTAGTTTTTAGTTAATTCAAATTAATATGAAGGTCCCTTATTATCTCACAAATCGTTATTACATTTTGTATACTTAAATCGCCATAGTAAGGTAAGGCAAGGACTTGATTAACTGATTTATAAGCTTGTGGTAAACTTAATGAATCTGCAGATTTGTTATTTTTATACCAGTAAAAGTCACTACAGAGCGGATAAAAGTATTTTCTTGTATAAATATTATATTTTTCAAGTTCCTTTTGTAACCAGTCCCTGGATTTTCCAAATAATACTTCATCGACCTCTATTACAAAATACTGATAACTACTTAATTCTTTCTCTAATCGAGTTATAATTCGAATTCCAGGAATATTTTGTAAATGGGTTTCGTATGTTCTTTTGATTTTATCTCTCTTTAAACGTTCTATTTCTACAGAATTTAGTACTTCTAATCCGATAGCAGCCTGGATTTCGTTCATCTTCGCGTTTAATCCTGAAAGGATTACTTTTTCAGATTCTTTAAGTCCAAAATTTTTAAGTAATTCAAGTTTTTCGCTAAGAGTATTATCGTTAAAAGTAAGTGCACCACCTTCTATAGTATTAAATAGTTTAGTTGCATGAAAACTAAACATTGACATATCACCATAGCTACCAATTGGTTTACCATTTACAATTGTTCCAAATGCATGTGCAGCATCATAGATAACTTTTAAATTATATTTACTAGCGACTTGCTGGATTTTTTCAACTTCACATGGATTTCCGAATACATGTACTGCAAGTATGGCAGACGTATTTTCAGTAATCAGAGGTTCTATCAAATCTGCATTAATATTTAAAGTATCTGGTTCAATATCACAAAAAATGGGAGTTAAGTTGTTCCAATCAAGTGCCTGTGTTGTTGCAGGAAAAGTAAATGGAGTCGTAATTACCTCTCCACGTAAATTTAAAGATTTTAATCCCAGAATAAGAGCCATTGTTCCATTATTAAAGAGGGAAATATTATTAATTTTCAAATGGTTTTTCAACTTTTCTTCTAAATTCCTTAGCTGTCTTCCGTTATTAGTTATCCATTTGCTTTCCCAGATTTCATCTATTTTTTTATATACTTCTTCTTTATTTGGCAATAAAGGCCTTGTTACATATATTGGTTGTTCGAACACTTTTGTCAATAAAATCTCTTCTTTCACTATAAATTCTTACATACTATATAATTTATCGGTTGTTATAAAAAACAATTTAGTTTTATTTATGATTGTGGAACTTATTATTTAACAAAATAAAAAATAAATTAAAGTAATTAAAAATTAATCCGATATAAATAAAAAGAGAAGAAAATCAAGGAGTTGCTAAAAGTGGATGTAGGTAAAATTCTATCTGGATCTCAACTCCTGCAACGGTCAGATAGCACCCAGACGATTGTTTCAACTATTAGTAAAACCAATGCAGAAGACGAGCTAGATCAATTTAACAATAGAAATCAGTTAGCTGATGAAAAAGTACCAAGTAGTGATCAAGTGAAAGTTATGTCAGATGCACTAAACAAGTTTCTTGAACCAAGCAAGACATCATTAAAATTTGAATTTCACGAAAAACTAGAAGAATATTACGTAAGTATTATAGATCCAACAACAAAAGAGGTCATAAAAGAAATACCACCAAAGAAAATGTTGGATATATATGCTGCAATGGCAGAGTTTATAGGAATAATAGTAGATAAAAAGATATGATTGAGGTGACTTGATATGTCAGATATGCGTATTGGTGGTTTAGCATCAGGATTAGATACAGATTCAATTGTAAAGGAATTAATGACTGCAGAACGTATGCCTTTAGATAAAATGCAACAAGATCGAACTTGGTTAACATGGCAAAGAGATGCTTATCGTGAAATTAACTCTCTTTTATTTGATTTAGATTCCTTAGCATTAAATATGAAACTATCATCTACGTATAATAATAAAACGGTTAGTTCATCAAATGATAGTTTTGCTACAGCAACAGCTACTGCTGCTGCTGCTAATGGCACACACACATTAAGTAATGTATCAGTTGCAACAGCTGCGTATAATATTAGCTTTCAAGGGAATGCGAACACAAATCTTGGTGTTTCTGGTGATAAAACGGCTGCGGATTATACAAAGGTAGATGCAACTAAGAGTTTATGGAGTCAAAAATCAAACTTTGGGAACTCTGATTTCGCAGATGTAAACGGTGGTATATGGGAAACAAGAACGTATGAAAATAAAGATATATCTGTTAGCAAGGCAGGGACGAACTTCAAGCTTGAAAAAGGTGCAATAGACTCAACTAGTCTGACATCTATTGTTGTTACAGATAGTGAAGGTGTCGAGAAGACCTACACTGTTGTTTCTGGGGAACCTTCTAACGCTAATGAAGTGTCCTTAAATGCGGGAACAGGCGAATTAGTTTTTGGTGAAGAACTAACAGAAGGAAGTACAATTAGTGGTCCATCCTATGATCATTATGTAGTAAGCTTTTCGATTAAGACATATGATCAGAAAGGTAATGTGATTGAAGATAATGCAGACGAATCAGACGGATACCAATTTGAATTTGATGGTACAAAATCTTTAAATCAGATAATGTCTGAAATTAGTAATTCTAGAGTAGGAGTTTCTGCATTTTATGACGGTTTTTCTGATAAAGTAAGTTTTCAACGTAAGGAAACAGGAGATTTAAATGTAAACGGACAGGAAATGGAGTTTTCTGGTAGTTTCCTTACAGATGTATTAGGTATGGATTCCTCACAAGAATTAAATGGTACGAACGCTACGTTTACTCTAGATGGTCTTCAAACACAGAGAACATCTAATTCCTTCACAATTAGCGGAGTATCTTATACACTTAAGGATAATTTTACAGGATCTACTACAATCAGTGTTGAAAATAATACAGAGGCTTCATTTGAAAAAGTTAAAGAATTTGTTGATAAATACAATGAAATTATTGAGAAGGTAAATGGCAAGTTAACAGAAGGTAGATATCGAGATTATCCTCCACTAACCGATGCACAAAAAGAGGGAATGTCAGACAAAGAAATTGAACTTTGGGAAGAGAGAGCAAAAAGCGGCCTGTTAAAGGGAGACAGTATTTTGTCGTCTGCTATGTCTGACCTTCGTATGGCTTGGTATAGTAGAGTAGAAACTAATGGTGCATACACACATCTTTCAGAAATTGGAATTGAAACTACTGCAAATTTTATGGCCGGTGGAAAATTAGAGATTGATGAAGCAAAGTTAAAGAAAGCTTTATCTACTGATCCAGACGCTGTTTATAAACTATTTTCAAATTCTGAGGAAGGTAGTAGTCGTGGTCTAATAAATCGAGTAGAAGACTCAATAGAAAAAGCAATGGGTAATATAGAATCAAAAGCTGGAAAATCTACTTCTACCCTTCAGCAATACACAATGGGTAAACGACTTGACGATTTAAATGACAGAATCGATAATTTTCAAGATAGATTAGTAACAATAGAAAACAGGTACTGGTCACAATTCACTGCTATGGAAAAAGCAATACAGCAGATGAACTCACAAATGTCCTATTTAATGAACATGTTTGGTTAAGGAGTGTAATTATGTCTAATATATATTCTGCAAAACAGCAAGTGTACGCAAATAATGCAGTGAGCACGGCGTCCCCAGGGGAATTAACGTTAATGCTTTATAATGGCTGCATTAAGTTTATTAAACAAGCAAAAACAGCTATGGCAGAGAAAAAAATTGAAGCGAAAAACGTAAATATACAAAAGGCGCAACGGATTATTCAAGAGCTAATGGCTACTCTAAGAACGGACGTAGAAATCTCAAAAGAAATTATGCCATTATATGAATATATGAACCGTAGATTGTTAGAAGCAAATTTCAAGAATGACGCTACTATACTTGACGAAGTGTCCGGTCTTGTAACAGAATTCCGAGATACTTGGAAAGAAGTTATTCAAATAGCACGTAAAAAACAATATGGTCAAGGTGGAAATGCTTAATGAGTGCAGTAATACAATTGCACGAAAAAACAGCGAATCTGCATGAACAATTGAAACAAGATAGTACTGAGAAGGATCGTGAAGAACTAATATCAGAAATAACAATCTTTGTTAATGAACGGGATGAACTATTAAAAGCTATTAAACCACCATTTACAGAAAAAGAAATGAATTTAGGTAAAGAGATTTTGGTAATGGATCAACAAATTCAAGAAGTGTTACAACGCTTATTAAGTGGACTTAAAGGATCAATGAAAGACATCCAGAATAAAAAACGTAATAACAGGAAATATGTAAATCCTTATCAAAATGTTTCTACTGTAGATGGTATGTTTTTTGATAAAAAGAACTAGGTGATAACTTGAAAAATCTTCATCCTAATCAAATTATTTTCATACAAAAATATGACAGGCTACTAGAAAGTATGGAGCTAGCTTTTCAATATTTAGTAAATATATCATCTATAAATCAATCAGATATTGCCAACACAGTCTACGTTGACCTAGTAAACGCAGCACAACAAGTCAATCTATGCCATCCACAAATCACAAGCTTAATTGATTTAAAGCACACCGATCAATTTGAGTCCGTTGTACAACAAATGGCAAAGTGGTTTGAAGATGGACAAGATAAGCAGCAGTTATTGAAAGAAAACATTATCCCTTCATTTCAAGATTGGAAGCAGGATATCGATACACAAATCAAGCCTTATGTACTTCAATAATTTAATTGGAAAAGTTTCTATTATGAGTTTTGTAATAGGAGCTTTTTGTTTGTAAATTGGACTAGGTAGACTTCCAAGAGTTAACTTGTCTTTTGAAAATAACGCAACTATTTAAAATAATTTTAATCGGTAATTCACTTGGGTATATATACCCACGTAAAAATCGTGATATAATAGTAAAAAAGACTTGGATATTATCAAAAATTGTTGTAATATGAAGAATGTTTGATGAAAATATAAATATGGCAAACTTGTCGAAAGGCAAGGACGCAAAACCACGGGCCTAAGGTATTTACTATGGTAGCCGGGTTGCGAGCGTATATTAGCCTAAGCTTATTTCGCTTAGGCTTTTTTTGATTGGGAGGAAGAGATTTTATGTTAATAGATTTTAATAAGTTTAATAGATATAACATATTTGAATCAGAGATTCCTTAGCGTTGATTCATTAAAAGATAGCAGTTCAGTAATATTAATTGAATATAGGATGGTGTTATAGATATGAAATCTTTATTTACGAAAACGATTAAAAGAAAATTAATAATTGTATCGATCTTACTTGTGTCGATACCGATGATAACCTTGGGTTTATTAAGTTTTGAAAAAAGCAGTACTAGTTTAGATGAATTAGGAAAAACAAATTTGAAGAATAGTGTAGAGCACACTATTGAATTAATGGATTTACTAAATGAGCAAGTTGAGAATGGAGATCTTTCATTAAAAGAAGCACAAGAAAAAGTTAAAATAGCTATCTTAGGAAGCATGCAAGATGATGGAACACGACCAATTAATGAACGCTTTGATTTAGGTGAAAATGGCTATTTATTTATTGCGGATAGTAAAGCGAACTTGGTTGCCCATCCCACCAATGAAGGAGGGAACTCTTGGGACAACAAAGATTCAGACGGCAAATACTA
The DNA here is from genome assembly GCF_900240405.1 of Salirhabdus sp. Marseille-P4669. GTDB lineage: Bacteria > Bacillota > Bacilli > Bacillales > Alkalibacillaceae > OEQK01. The sequence goes on along the minus strand of NZ_OEQK01000006.1, from coordinate 248,360 downwards.
TGCTAGAGAGTACATAGAGAAAGGTATGAATGGTGGTGGATTTACATTTTATACGTATCCATTACCAAATAGTGAACAAATTGAAGAAAAAGTGACCTTTTCAAAAGCCTATCCAGAATGGGATTGGGTAGTTGTTGCCGGGACTTACATGATGGATTTCAATCAACCTGCGAATGAGATTTTATTATTTAATGTAATTATAATAGGTATTACATTAATTCTAGGAACACTTATTATTTGGCTTTTTGCTACTAAAATTTCAAACCCGATTAAAAAGGTAACGGAACAAATGGAACAGATATCAGATGGTGATTTAACTCCAGAACTGTTAGAAATTAAAACAAATGATGAAGTAGGCCAGCTAGCAAATGGTATGAACAATCTACAAAGTAAGCTTAAGAGCATGATCAAGAATATTTCGGATGCGTCTCAATTAATGTCTGGTCATAGTGAAGAGCTTACTCAATCTGCAAATGAGGTAAAAGTAGGCGCAGAGCAAATTGCTACAACAATGGAGGAAATTGCATCTGGTACGGAATCTCAAGCTAATAATGCCAGTGATCTTTCCTCTGCAATGGGCACTTATGTAGAGAATGTTGAAGAGGCAAACGAAAATGGAGAAAAAATCCATCAATCTTCTAATGTGGTATTGGAATTAACAGGTGATGGATCTCAATTGATGATTCAATCCGTTCAACAAATGACAAAGATTGATCAAATAGTCCAAGAATCCGTTAGCAAAGTACAACAGTTAGCGATGCAGTCTAATGAGATATCAAAACTAGTCGTTGTTATTAGGGATGTAGCAGAACAAACCAATTTGTTAGCACTTAATGCGGCTATTGAGGCAGCTCGAGCTGGAGAACATGGCAAAGGGTTTGCTGTAGTAGCTGATGAGGTTCGAAAACTAGCTGAACAGGTTGCGGATTCTGTTAAGGATATCACTCAAATCGTTGGAGGAATACAAGCTGATACTTCAGAAGTTGTTCAATCATTACAAAATGGATATACGGAAGTGGAAGTAGGTACCAACCAAATTAAAACTACCGGAGAAACCTTTGGTAAAATTAATGATGCGGTTAAAGAAATGTCTACAAATATACAGACAGTCAGTGATAACCTAGCTATGATTCGATCTACAAGCCAAGAAATGAATGCATCCATAGAAGAAATTGCTTCGATTTCAGAAGAATCAGCTGCAGGTGTAGAACAAACTTCAGCTTCCGCACAGCAAACAAGCAGTTCAATGGAAGAGGTTGCATCAAGCTCTGATGAACTAGCAAACCTTGCTGAAAAATTAAATGGTTTAATACAGCAGTTTAAATTGTAAAGTGACATATTGAACCTAGTGTAGTAAGAGAAACGCTCGTTTTTCTTACTACACTTTTTTATTTTGACTGCATAATAGAATAAACTCGTTTCGTTGAATGAATATCTACCTCTACTGTTGAATTATTGGAGTTAACTATTGAATTATCCTTACATTCTGAATGATTAATCGAGTACACTATAAAAAAATAACCATTATTAAATGATTAATACTTAATACTCACAAAACAAACGAATAAAAACCATCCTTAGTCAATTCCTCCCACCCCCAAAATAGTTACATAGTAATGTTGTAATTGTATATTTTTGGAATTACTATTTACATATAATAAGACGTTCGGAATTGTAGAATGGGGGTGGAACCTGAATGAAGTCGGATTTAAAAATAAATTACGGCATATTAGAGGATATTATCAATCAGCTCCATAAATATCAGGGGGCACTGGGTAATATGCGGGAAGCCCTAAGCAACATTGATTCCTTTGTGGAAACAAATTATGGGGAAAGTATTGATGCTTGGAAGGATAAAATTAAAACCTCCGAGCTAAATATAAAGGAATACGAAATCCAAATAAAAGACCTTCTCTCCCTCTTTGAAAACTACGTCACAGACACCACATCCATTATCTATCCACTGGAAAAGTACATCATGATGCGAGTAAATCGAAATAACATAAAAAAGAATTTAAGAGAAATAGAGAGCGGAATGTCCAACAATGTAACCAAAGCATTTTATCGGACCTTGGATGATCCTCCGGGTAATTGGAAGTTTTGGGATGATATATCCGACGCAGAAAAAGAAGCAAGTCGATACAATAAAGGGAGAATAGAAAGTATTAGTCAAGATATTCTAAACACCAAAATGCGGCTTGACAACAAAATGGCTGAGATGTGGAAGATTTATGATTCCAAGGTTGTACCATTTGAAAATATGGATGATGAATACAAAGGAAAAGCAGATGTAATCAAAGATAAATATACGACCTTTTGGGAAGGATTTTGGGACACCTTTGGCATATTAGAGAGTGCTGGTGATCTTTTTAGGGGAATTGTGGACTTTGCGTTGGATACAGTCGAAGGTCTTATCGCCCTTTCAGAAGATGCAGGCATTATCATAGTTTCGGCCATTATCCCTGACGCCATCGAACCAGACTTCTTAAAACAAGAAGCATACGACCGACTTCAACCATACAAACAAGCCCTTATCCAAGTGATTGAAGATCCAAAAGGTGTCGTGGAGAATATGGTAAATAGCTTTACCGAAATGGTTGAAGAGGAAGGGATGATGTACGCAATAGGCTATAGTGGTTCCTCATTCATTCCGATGGCGGGTGCAACTAAGTTTACAAAACTAACGAAGATCAACGATAGAGAAGCCGAATTAAAGCAGTATGTTGATAAAACGGTAAAATCGAACAAATCATTTGAAGGTGTTAGACTAAGCCCTGTAGAAATAGTTAAAAATGTTCGGAAGTTTGGTAGTAATCTAGTAAATGAAGTTCTTGGTGGTATGACGGCACTGCAGCGCATGTTAGATTCTAAGGAAGTACCGGTGTTGAGTGGGATATCTAGTAAGAATATAAATGTTTTTGATACTGGGTATTTGAAGGGGAAGGCGAAGGAGTTTTATAGTTGGTTTAGGGCCAATGTAGTTGGAAATGGTAAGAGTGTAAATGACTATCTTAATAATATAGTTGTGAATGGGAAAGTAGATTCCACTAAGATGAATAAGCTTAAAAATGCTATTCAGAATAATACATTTACTGTAGATGAGCTGTCTGAAATAAGAAAAAAGATGTCTAAATTAGGAATTACTAAAGAATATGATGAAGTATTAATTAAAATGGATTTTGGTAAGTATCTTAGAGGACTAATAGGTAACCCGCCTACTGATATGATAAATCCCCATGCACACCACATTCTATTTAAAAAAGGTCTTGGTCAGAAGCAGCAAGAACTAGTTCGAGAAGGTCAGGAAATATTAAGAAGGTACGGGATAGATCCAATAATTGGGGAAGAAAATCTTGTTTGGGCACCAAATGCCATAGTAGGACAACATAGTCTTGATGCTTTAGAAGAAGTAGTTAATCGGTTAAGGGCTGTTGAATTTGAGGGTGGTGACATTGACGACATGATTGAAACCCTTAAAGAATTAGGTATATTAGCTAGTAGAAGATAGTAGAATTAAAGGAGGGTATGTTTTGGAACAAAATAGTATAAAAAAGGCAATAAGGAATGCAATTAAAATAGGTGATATCAATAAATTAAAACAATTAATAGGAGACAATAATGAAATTTTAAATACCCAAACTTCATTTGGTACATGGTTACATGTAGCTGCTAAGAAGGGACACCTCGAAATAGTTGAGTATCTAATTGATAAAGGTATAGATATTAATGCTAGAGGTGGAACCTTTGATGCTTCCGCACTAAATTTGGCAGCAGGAGAGGGGCATTTAGAAATAGTAAAGTATTTAATAGAACACGGTGCAGAATTAGATGTAAGCTTAGCAAAAAGAAATCCTTTATTTGGAGCGATTTATGGTGGACACAAAGAAGTAGTTGAGTTTTTAGTTGAAAAAGGAATAGATATTTCCATTAAATATACTGGAGAGAATATTAAAAATATGGATGCATATGAGTATGCTAGACAATTTGGACAAACAGAAATAGCTGAATATTTAAAGAAGAAAATAAAGGAAAGAGAATAAAAAAGTTTTCAAACATATAAAATATCAGCTAACTATTTTGGTGAATTCTTGCTGGATTTAAATATATTAGAAATATAGTTGAAGGAAAAACTTGATTGGCTTTGCCATTCGAGTTTTTTTGATTTTAATCATTTAATCTTGATAAGAAAAGATTTATTTTTATGACTGATATGTGTAGGGCAAGGAAAAAAATATAAGGAAGATTTTCTGTAAAACTCCTAATGCCACGTTAAGATAATGAATAGGACAAATATTTAACGTCTAAAAAACCATCCTTAGTCCATTCCTCCCACCCCAAAATAGTCACATAGTAATATTGTAATTGTATATTTTTGGAATTACTATTTACATATAATAAGAGGTTCGGAATTGTAGACTGGGGGGTGGAACCTGGATGAAGTCGGATTTAAAAATAAATTACGGCATATTAGAGGATATTATCAATCAGCTCCATAAATATCAGGGAGCACTGGGAAATATGCGGGACTCCCTAAGCAACATTGATTCCTTTGTGGAAACAAATTATGGGAAAAGCATTGATGCTTGGAAGGACAAGATCAAAACCTCCGAGCTAAATATAAAGGAATACGAAATTCAAATTAAAGACCTTCTCTCCCTCTTTGAAAACTACGTCACAGACACCACATCCATCATCTATCCACTGGAAAAGTACACCATGATGCGAGTAAATCGAAACAACATAAAAAAGAATTTAAGAGAAATAGAGAGCGGAATGTCCAACAATGTAACCAAAGCATTTTATCGGACCCTGGATGATCCTCCAGGTAATTGGAAGTTTTGGGATGATATATCCGACGCAGAAAAAGAAGCTAGCCGATACAATAAAGGGAGAATAGAAAGTATTAGTCAAGATATTTTAAATACAAAAGTGCGGCTTGACAACAAGATGGCTGAGATGTGGAAGATTTATGATTCCAAGGTTGTACCATTTGAAAATATGGATGATGAATACAAAGGAAAAGCAGATGTAATCAAAGATAAATATACGACCTTTTGGGAAGGATTTTGGGACACCTTTGGTATTCTAGAGAGTGCTGGTGATCTTTTTAGGGGTTTTGTGGACTTTGCGTTGGATACAGTCGAAGGTCTAATCGGGCTTTCAGAAGATGCAGGCATTATCATAGTTTCGGCCATTATCCCTGACGCCATCGAACCAGACTTCTTAAAACAAGAAGCATACGACCGACTTCAACCATACAAACAAGCCCTTATCCAAGTGATTGAAGATCCTAAAGGTGTTGTGGAGAATATGGTAAATAGCTTTACCGAAATGGTTGATGAGGAAGGGATGATGTACGCCATAGGTTATAGTGGTTCCTCATTCATTCCGATGGCGGGTGCAACTAAGTTTACAAAACTAACGAAAATCAACGATAGAGAAGCCGAATTAAAGCAGTATGTTGATAAAACGGTAAAATCGAACAAATCATTTGAAGGGGTTAGACTAAGCCCTGTAGAAATAGTTAAAAATGTTCGGAAGTTTGGTAGTAATCTAGTAAATGAAGTTCTTGGTGGTATGACGGTACTGAAGCAAATGTTAGATTTTAAGGAAGTACCGGTGTTGAGTGGGATATCTAGTAAGAATATAAATGTTTTTGATACTGGGTATTTGAAGGGGAAGGCGAAGGAGTTTTATAGTTGGTTTAGGGCGAATGTGGTTGGTAATGGTGTTGATTTTGGAAAGTATTCTACTATTATAGATGACAAAGTAAAGGTAATTGAAAAAGTGGATTTACCTGATTGGATAAGAGAATCGTTTACTGACAGTAATTATAGGACTGTTATTACTGAAGAAAACATAACTCTCTACCGAACATATGGTGGTGGATCAAAAGCAAATGGATCATTTGTAACAACTAGGCCCGCTGGTAATAGAATTAATGCGAAAATAGATGCTGCTTTAATTCCAGATTGGAAAAATACTAGAGAGTTTGAAGCAGTAATAGAAGTTCCTAAAGGACAAATTTTAAATATAGGAAGAGTTGAAAAGCAATATACAAAAACAGGGGCTTTACTAGCAGGAGATGCTGACCAAATACTACTACCACAAGGGTGGCCTTCTGAATGGATAAAAGAAATAAGAATAGTTCCGAGTAAATAGGAGGATTTTATGAATAAGAAAGAGCAATTGACTAAACAACTTAAAAAGGTAATAAATATTCTTGAAAAAGAGTATTCTAATGAAATTAATAAGGATATTTTCCAATTAATATATAGAAGATATAAGAATGGACTGGAAATTATTGAAAATAATAATGACTTAAATGGAATAAATATTGTTGGTGGTGTAAGAGCCTACATGGATAGTTATAATGACTATCAAAATCCTTTGTTAAATGAATTGCACAAGGCAGAAAACTTATTAAAAGAGTTATTGTAACAAATTAGATAAACGCATAAACCTTGATTGGCGATAAGTAAGTCTTTCAAAGGTTTTATTTTTGATTAAAAAACACGTACATGATTATCGAATCAAGAAAATCAAATCATAATACAATTTTTTCCAAAGGAACATTCTTGTTCTATCGAAAGCGTCGCATATTTGTGAAGTCAAAGATTGTGGAAAACGATTTTACGATGACAATTCCGTAGTAAACAAAGTATAAAAAGACATTAGTATTGAAATCATTCTATGGATAAAATTCTAGGATATGGCTGATCACTTTGACACTTCACCAATTCACCAATACTATTGTTTGATGAACAACCAATAGCACTAAAAAAAGTACTCCGAACAAAAGAAAAGAGAGTGATAGTCTATTCCAAATGTCTGTATATTAAACAGTTGCTAGTACATTTTTCAATTGTTACACTTCTACTAACATAAAATTAGGAAAGTCTTGAATTTATTCTTGGTAAGTTATAAATTTGTTAAATACTCTCTCAAACGAAGGTGTCAGCCTCTCTAAATGTAAACCACCTAAATCAGCCTGACACCTCTTTCCTTTATTCCATAAGATTATCTGTAAAATTTCCAATTTTGCGTTAATATAATGAATAGGACAAACATTTACCGTCTTGATCTATACGAGACGAACGAATAAAGGATTAATGGGAGAGGAGGAAAACCTATGCTACCGAAAGACATTCCGTATCGTGATGAATTTTTAGAGGCAATAGTAGAAAATCAGTATTATTGTATCGTGACAGTAGATGATCAAGGGATTGTGACCTATTTGAGTAAGAGCTATTGTCAATTTCTAGAGATAAAGCTGGAGGATGCTATAGGGAAGCATGTTACAGAAGTAATTGAGAATACGAGAATGCACTTGGTTATCGAAACAGGAAAAGAGGAAATTGCCGATCTTCAATATATTCGTGGTAATTATATGATTGCAAATCGAATTCCAATTCGCTCCAATGGAAAGATTGTAGGTGCGGTTGGCTTTGTACTGTTTCGGGATACAAAAGAATGGATGGAAATGAATACACATATTAAGTCTCTTTTACTAGAATTAGAACATTACCGTGAGCAAGTAAAGCAGCAAGGGGTTAAATATTTTCTACATGATATTATTGGCAACTCCCCTAAAATGGAAGCGTTAAAAAATAAGGTCAAGAAAATTGCTCCTAGTGATGTTTCGGTTCTAATAAGAGGCGAGAGTGGTACAGGGAAGGAACTGTTTGCGCAAAGTATCCATCATCTAAGTAATCGAAGCAATCAGCCATTTATCTCCATTAATTGTGCCTCAATCCCGGAGCATTTGCTAGAATCTGAGCTTTTTGGTTACGCGGAAGGTGCATTTACTGGTGCGAAAAAAGGTGGAAAACCCGGAAAATTCCAGCTTGCGAATGGAGGGACGCTTTTCTTAGATGAGGTTGGGGATATGCCGTTATCGGCTCAAGTAAAAATTCTTAGGGTTTTACAAGAGGGCGAGGTCCAGTCCGTTGGTGGAACAGAGATTCAAAAAGTAGATGTGCGAATTATTGCTGCAACGAATCAACCACTTGAAAAGCTGATCGAGAACAAGGATTTTCGGAAGGATTTATTTTACCGTATCAATGTGGTGCAAATTGAAATTCCTTCGTTAAGGGATAGGCGAGAGGACATTCGGGTATTGGCAAAGTACTTCCTCCATAAAATTTCAAAACGAGTCGGAAAACGGGTCATTGATTTTGATCAACAGGTGATGGACCGCTTTATGACGTATTCTTGGCCAGGGAACATTCGGGAATTAGAAAATGTTATTGAGTCAGCAATCCATTTAACGAATCAAGAGGTTATTGGATTGACGGATCTCCCTGATTATTTTAGCGTCCACTCGAATGCTTTTGTGGAAAAAAACACATTAAAAGAAATTGTAGAGGAAGCAGAAAAGCAAGCAATTATGCAGGCTCTTCAAAAAACAAATGGGGATAAAAAAGAAGCGGCAAGTTTATTAGGACTTGGTAAATCAAGCTTTTATGAAAAATTAAAAAAGTATCCAATCCAAATTCCGTGATTTCGGAAACATATTCCGGAAATCCGGAAAGCAAGCCTCACCAATGGTTGTAAGGGTTTTCATAAAACATTAAGAAAAGTAATAAGCTATATTCCATGATTTCGGAATATGGTTTTTTTTATTTTAACGAAAATGTTGTTTTCTCGTCCCTTAAAAGTTGGCATGATTTTTGCATCTAGTAAAGGTAGAAGGGAGTGGATGATATTGAAGTGCATCTATACATCATTTGACGATGCAGTAAAAGATATTAAAGATGGATCTACCATTATGGTTGGTGGGTTTGGTTTAGTAGGAATTCCAGAAAACCTAATCCTAGCTTTAGTAGATTCAAAAGTGAAGCATTTAACCGTTATCTCCAACAATTGCGGAGTAGATGACTGGGGGTTAGGATTGTTACTCCAACAAAAGCAAATTGATAAAATGATTGGTTCTTATGTTGGAGAAAATAAGGAATTTGAACGCCAATTTTTATCGGGTGAATTAGAGGTTGAACTGGTGCCACAAGGGACGCTAGCGGAGCGCATTCGTGCTGGTGGAGCAGGGATTCCAGCCTTCTATACACCGGCTGGGGTTGGTACACCAATTGCGGAAGGGCGAGAAATCCGTACCTTTGATAATAAAGAGTATGTGTTGCAAACAGCATTAACAGCGGACTTCAGCTTTGTGAGAGCTGCAGTGGGAGACAAATTTGGAAATCTAATCTATAACAAAACAGCACAAAATTTTAATCCAATGATGGCTGCAGCTGGAAAGGTGACGATAGCGGAAGTAGAAGAGATTGTGGAAGCTGGGGAACTGGACCCGAATCAAATTCAGACACCAGGAATTTATGTTCAAGGATTGATCGAAGGAAGACAAGAGAAACGAATTGAAAAACGCACAATACGACAACATGCATAAAGGGATGAGGAGGGAAAGAATGACCGTAAACCAATTAAGTAAAGCAGAAATTAGAGAAAAAATCGCGAAACGAGCTGAGCAGGAAATTGAAAGCGGTTACTATGTGAATCTTGGGATTGGTATGCCGACATTAGTTGCTAATTTCATTCAGGTGGATAAGGAGGTTGTGCTCCATTCTGAAAATGGATTGCTTGGCATTGGACCATATCCAACTGATGAAGAAGTCGACCCAGACCTAATCAATGCTGGTAAGGAAACGGTAACGGCATCCCTAGGTGCAGCTTATTTTAACAGTGCTGAGTCCTTTGGGATGGTGCGTGGTGGCCATTTGGACCTTGCTATATTAGGTGCAATGGAGGTTTCCGAGCAAGGAGACCTAGCGAATTGGATGATTCCGAAGAAAATGATTAAAGGAATGGGAGGTGCGATGGATATTGTTCATGGTGCAAAGAAGGTCGTGATCATCATGGAGCATGTCAATAAAAATGGCGAGTCGAAAATCTTACCTTCTTGCACCCTACCGCTTACAGGTAAAGGCGTGGTGAATCGAATCATTACCGAAAGAGCTGTGATTGATGTAGAAAAGAATGGACTTGTGTTAGTGGAGGTTCTAAATGGCTTTCGGGTAGAGGAAGTCTTGGAATCTACGAAAGCTAAGCTGACTGTAAGTGAGGATTTAAAAACACAGACGTATTAAAAAAGGGGGAAAATAAGATGGTTCAGGATAAAGTGGTTTTTATTACAGGAGCTGCAAGTGGAATTGGCTATCAAATTGGCGTGGAATTTGCGAAAAATGGAGCAAAGGTTGCTTTTTCAGATGTAAATGAAGAAAAGGTGAAGGAAGTTGCAGAGGAATTAAAAGAGCAAGGCTTTGACTGTATTGGGTTAAAGTGTGACGTAACAAATGAACAGGATATCCAACAAGCCATTGATGCAACAGTTGAACAGTACGGCAGACTTGATGTGCTTTTTAATAACGCTGGACTGCAGCACGTTGCCAACTTAGAGGAGTTCCCAACGGAAAAATTCGAATTTATTGTAAAAGTGATGCTAGTTGGTCCGTTTATGGCTACAAAGCATGCTTTTCCAATTATGAAAAAACAAGGCTCTGGTCGAATTTTAAATATGGCATCCATCAATGGCTTAATTGGCTTTGCCGGAAAAGCAGCCTACAACAGTGCCAAGCATGGGGTGATTGGCTTAACTAAGGTAGCCGCACTAGAGGGGGCAGAGCATGGTATAACGGTGAATGCAATTTGCCCAGGATATGTTGATACACCGTTAGTTCGTGGGCAATTTGATGATTTGGCGAAAACACGAAATGTACCAGTTGAAAAGGTACTTGAGGAAGTATTGTATCCACTCGTTCCACAAAAGCGTTTGTTAGATGTGCAAGAGGTTGCGGACTATGCTTTATTCCTAGCGAGCGAACAAGCGAAAGGCGTAACAGGTCAGGCAGTCGTTATCGATGGTGGATATACCACGCAATAAAAGGAGGGGAAACAACTATGGAACATGTTTATATTGTGGAAGGAGCCAGGACACCATTTGGCTCCTTTGGGGGAATGCTAAAGGATTCCAATCCAACAGACTTAGGAGTTACTGTAAGTAGAGAAGCGTTAAAAAGAAGCGGAATTCAAGCGGAACAGGTCGATTTTTCCGTATGGGGGAATGTGATTCATTCTGCTAATAATGCCCCTTATCTCTCTCGGCATATTGCCCTAAAAACCGGGCTACCAATTACAAGTCCAGCCCTTACTGTTAATCGATTATGTGGTTCAGGACTACAATCTGTTGTTTCCGCAGCACAATCTATTATGACGGGGGATGGAGAGGTCGGAATTGCAGGTGGCGTTGAGAATATGAGTATGGCTCCATACGCATTAAGAGGCAGCCGATTCGGAACAAAACTAGGAAAGCCGCAAATGGATGACATGCTTTGGGCTGCGCTGACTGATGAATATATCGGCAGTGGTATGGGAGTGACGGCAGAAAATCTGGCGGCGAAATACGAAATCTCCCGAGAGGAACAAGATGCTTATGCACTACTAAGTCATATGCGAGCTACCGAAGCGAGACAAAGTGAGAAGCTTCGTGATGAAATTGTTCCTGTTGAAGTGAGGTCGAGAAAAGGAAGCATTATGTTCGATGAGGATGAGCATATTCGTCCGGATACTAGTTTAGAAAAGCTAGCAAAATTAAAAGCTGCCTTTCAAAAGGATGGGACAGTAACGGGTGGCAATGCGAGTGGCATTAACGATGGTGCAGGTGCTGTTGTTGTAGCGGCTGACCGTTTCGTTAATAAAAACAACATCCAGCCACTAGCAAAAATACGTTCCTGGCACATTGCTGGTGTAGATCCTTCACAGATGGGAATTGGGCCTGTCCCGGCGATTAGAGGAGCACTAGAAAAGGCTGGCTTGTCTATAGATGCTATTGATTTATTTGAAGTGAATGAAGCCTTTGCCTCACAATATTTGGCTGTCGAAAAAGAATTAGGGTTGGACCGAGAGAAGGTTAATGTCAATGGAGGTGCAATTGCAATTGGTCATCCCATTGGCGCGAGTGGAACAAGGGTCCTGTACACCTTAATAAAGGAATTGAAGCGGACCGATAAGAAATATGGAGTAGCCTCCCTGTGTATCGGTGGGGGACAAGGAATTGCGATGGTTGTAGAAATTGTTTAAAAAAGTTCATTTAAAGATAAATAGAGACAATTAATAGGGAGGGTTTTGAATGTTTGGTATTATTCTTGGTCTTATTGTATTAATGGTACTTGCGTATTTGGGATGGTCCATCATCTGGGTTGCACCGATAGCAGCTGGTGTCGTTGCTCTAACTGGGGGATTAGATCTTTTAGACGCCTATTCCAATACGTATATGAGTGGATTTGTAAACTTTGCTAAACAATGGTTCCCAGTATTTATGCTTAGTGCTATTTTCGGTAAATTAATGGAAGATACAGGGATGGCAAAGTCTGTTGCAGTTTCATTATCTAAATTGATGGGAAAAGAACGTGCCATTTTAGGGGTGCTGTTATCATGTGCGGTATTGACCTATGGTGGTATTAGTCTATTCGTTGTCGTGTTTGCGGTTTATCCGTTAGCGTTATCAATGTTTCGTGAAGCTAATCTAAGCAGAAGGCTATTGCCTGCAACGGTAGCGTTAGGTTCCTTTACGTTTACAATGACAGCGATTCCAGGCACGCCACAAATTCAAAATTTGATTCCCATTCAATACTTTGAAACATCCCCGACCTCTGCGCCAATTATGGGGATCGTTGCAGCGGTAATTATGGGTGCTGGTGGTTATTATTATTTAATTAGAAGACAAAAGAAATTAACAGCACTTGGAGAAGGATTTGAAGAGCCGAAAGATAATAGTGTCGTGAAAGTAACTAGGGATACACCAAATGTGATCTTATCCTTACTGCCACTCGTTACCGTACTCGTTACATTAAATCTGTTAAAATGGGATATTATCGTTTCGTTGATTGCAGGTAACCTATTAATCTTGCTATTGAACATTACGAAAATCAAAGGATTTGTAAAAGCAATCAATGCAGGTGCAGTTGGATCTGTAACAGCTATTATTAATACCAGTGCTGCAGTTGGATTTGGAACAGTCGTTCAAGCAGTACCAGGATTTAAAAAGCTAACCGAAATTTTACTAGGAATTCCAGGCAACCCACTTATATCTGAGGCAGTAGCTGTTAACCTATTAGCAGGTGCAACAGGATCAGCTTCTGGTGGTATGGGAATTGCACTTGAAGCATTAGGCGAGAAGTATTACCAAGTCGCCATGGATTCTGGTGTAAGTCTAGATGCCTTCCACCGAATCGCCTCCCTATCATCCGGAGGCTTGGATGCACTCCCACATAACGGAGCGGTATTAACCGTTCTAACAATAACAGGAATGACACATAAAAACAGCTACAGAGACATCGCGGTAGTTGCGATAGGAATCCCAATTATAGCAACTGCAGCAGCAATCCTATTGGCATCATTCGGTATCTATTAATAGAAAAATCTCACTGGGTATTCCAGTGAGATTTTTTGATAATAATTGTTTTGTTGAATGATTATTCATAGGTGCTGTTGAATAGTGAATGGGTGTTGTTGAATTCTCATTAGATTTTGCTGAATTAAATGCTGAGACTGTTGAATCCGCATTGTATGTTGTTGAATCCCGCCCCACAACAGTTGAATTCGCATTGGATGATGCCGAATCCCGCCCCACAACAGTTGAATCCGCATTGTATGTTGCCGAATTCCACCCGCCAACAGTTGAATCCGCATTAGATGTTGCTAAATCCCGCTCCGCAACTGTTGAATCCGCATTGTATGATGCCGAATCCCGATCCGCAACAGTTGAATTCGCATTAGATGATGCGGAATCCCGCTCCGCAACAGTTGAATCCGCATTGGATGATGCGGAATCCCGCTCCGAAACTGTTGAATCCGCATTGTATCTTGTCGAATCCCGCCCCACAACAGTAGAATACGCTCCGCAACTGTTGAATCCGCATTGTATATTGTTGAATTCCACCCGCCAACTGTTGAATTCCCGCAAGATGTTGCCGAATTCCGCCCCCCAACTGCCGAATTCCCGCAAGATGTTGCCGAATCCCCGCAACAAGTTGCTAAATTCTAAGCAATCTCAAGAGAAAAACCAAAATTTAATGAAATAAGCTCAACTACCAACTCCCTACATCAACCCAAGATCAACTAAATAAGCCCTCAGATTCCCCTCATCCTGAAGGTCGATAAGTACATTAGTAAATCCTCCATCCCCAATAATTTTCCCGTGATAGCTTAATGTTAGGACAATAAAATCTTTATTAAAATAATAGACATATCCTATGCTTACCTTTTTGGATTCGAAGTCTAATTCTTTTGAAATCGTACCAAAGTCAATCGTAAATTCTCGTTCATAAATATCGTTACCTTTGGCATAGTTCTCGATTGTTTGAATCCTATGTTTTCCATCCGAAAGGTCTTCTGAACCGTGTGTATATCCATTCAAAAACACATATTTTCCATCTTCACTAATCAAATCATTTTCACCAACAGGGGTCATTTCTTTTGTTTCCGTATTAAAAATGGCAGTTTTATTAAAGGTGATTCTATAATTATCCGTCCCTTTGAAAATCGTAAAATAGTTATCGAATTCATCGTTATTCAATGCCTTTTTTAAACCCGCTTCGTTTAATGGTGTGATGGTGTATTCGGTTAAATCCTGATTTATAAAAAGATAATAGTTTTCTTGAGGGTTATCATTCGATTGATCATCTATTTCTAATGCAATTGTTTTTTCGTTAGCCCCGATTAAATTGATAATAAATTCACTTTCATTCGTAATATTGTACTCTTTCATTTCCTCGATTAAATCAATCGTTAATTCGTTTGTTTGATGTTTGATATTAATCACATAATCTTCACTAACAGATACATTTGGTAAAGAGTAATTGTCTATGTCTTCAAAGGGCTTACGTATAGTAGAACTGTCTTCAGAATGGAATAGCTTATTCCTTGTGAGACTCGGATTTTCCGATTGTAGTAATTGCTCATGAAACGTAGCTAGTTGGTCGTCTGTTAGTTGATAATACGTTATGTCTGTAGAGCCAGTAACCAAATTTCCTGACGCATAAATGTACTCCCTATCCTTATTGCGTAATTCCGTATCGATATTTCCTGTAATCAAATGCTTCATAAATCCGGTCAAAGCAGGACTTTTCTCTTCTGGCAATCCTTTAATATAGGTCATATCCTTCTTATCTTCACATCCAATCAATAAGGAAAGAAGTATAAAGAAAAGGGTAATCGTCTTATAACCTATTTTCATTTCTCCATACTCCCTTCTGCTTCTTCTAGCATTTTTACATTGATTTCGCTTATGAGAGCCCTAAAGTCCTCATCTTCTATTTCATATATATGGCTAGGGTTCGTAACACCAGTGCCATCCTCAATTTCATATTGAGGTCGATAATCAATTAAGTCCCCAAGTATTTCTCCGTTTTGACTTTCAACCGATACGGTATCATCACTATTTGTCTTATACTCGATTCGCTGTGGATTAATTGGGGAATGTGTATAGGTATATTCAATTCGGTAACCAGCTGCTGCAGTGATTTCCATTTCCAAAAGCTTTTCATATACTTCTGGATTCGCGGCTTTAAGATTGTGAAGATCTTCTGTCATTGGCTCACTGTTTAAATCTGTATAGGCGTTACTATAATACAGACCGTCCACATCATTTTGGTTATCTAGATTAAAGTCTAAATAGTCACTTGCTTCTTTCGGATTTTGCCCAATCCACTCAGCTAGCCAGCGAACATTATCCGCCATAGATCCTAACATGTTTGTATCGTATGGGGTTCCAATAGTAGTAATGCTGCGTACATGATCTGGATAGTCCATCGCAAATTGCAGGGATCTTCTACCTCCATAGCTATGGGCAAACATATCGATTTTTGTTTCGTCATTTAGTAAACCAAGGTTATTTAACTTACGAGCCAGATCGTCGCTTGTTTCCTGGCGATGCTCATTCATTTGTTCGGTATCGTATAATAGGTGTAATCGACCATTATTTTTAATGGCTTCTTCTTTTAGTTGAGTTAGCTTGGAATCATCTCGAATCAGAACGGCTTTACCATTATGGATAACATAATAAAGAATGGTACCATCCCTTCTCATATGAACGATAATGTCCCCTTCTTGACCGCCTTCTGTTGCCCCAATTAAAAATTCGTTGGAAGTGGATTCGATCCCATGAATGTATACTGAAACGTTTTTCATTCCAGAAAAGTCCCCGTTGTAGCCCGTTTCATTATTATATAAAATATGAATATCTGTTAATGCCGATCGTACAGGCACATGATATAGACGGACGGTATTCTGAAATTCAAGCTCCATCTCGTCTAATTTTGCCTTAGTGTTATTGTAATCCATTGTTATATACAAAATGTCGTTACCCATGGAGGACAGTCTGACAAACTCTGCCCCAGATTCATCTTTCTCCGAATCATATCGATTCCACGCATCTTCTATAAAGGTATTTAACTCATTAATCCAGCTATCTATTTCCGATTTGATATCATCGATTGTTATATGAAGAACATTCCCATCCACATTTGCGGAAACGGAAAAAACGCCACTTAAATTTGCAACGAAAATATTGTATAGATAACGAGATTGCGAGCGTTTTAACATACTATTTGCAGAGCTTCGATGTCTGTTTATTATTGCTGCTACCTCAGGGTGGTGACTGGACATTCGGCATCCCTCCTCATTTAATCATTTGATGGGATAAGAGATTATCAACACGAGTAAGCTCATCAATAAGGAGATGAGCACTTTTCGACATGTCTTCAATACGGTGTTTAGCCATTTGGATAATGGAGGATATTTGTGTCTTGGCGGAATGCCAGCTTGCATCTACATCATCCCATGGAAATGTAGTTTCATATATTACTTGATTGAGAAGGGTGTGAAATTCCGTTAACAAATCATCTACCGCAATTAAAGTCCCTTCAAATTGTTCCGTTTCATCCTTTAATGCATGTGGTGTGAGCTTTACTTCTTCCTCGAAACGATTGGTTGAAAAAGTATATTGATATTCCGCTCTACTCGTTAACGTGTTCGTAGCACAGGCAGCACTGTCCAAAGCAGCTACAGCATTTACAAAATTCAAAACCGTATCTGCAAAATATAACAATCTACTACTTAATTTACTGAAAAAGTCGAGATTCTTAACCATTTTTTCTTGTAAACGTACAGCAGCCTTGCCATGGTGTCGGTCTAGTTCCGCTTTAAAATAAGTCATTTGCTGTAGCAATGTGCTAAATTTTTCTTCAAGCCCCGAAATCATCGAACGTGTTTTTCCTGGCAAATCTTTATTAAAAGTTATGGTATTCATTCTTTCTTCTCCAAGCTAGAATCCTTATTTTCTGCTTCTACTAATAACCGATCCAGCTGCATTTCCTTTTCATCTACATATCCATAGTGATATAAGCGATGAATATCCTGGTGGTTAAACAAAATGAAAGGTTCCTTCGATTGTGTAAAACCATTCGGGTAGTTAACCGCAGCATAATCTCGAATCACATGATGGGTCTCTGAATACAATTGCCTTCCGATAATTAGCAACCGCCGTGAATCATTGTGTAGCCCTACAATACTACCAACCGGTAAATACTTCTTTGAAAAAAGCATGCTTCTTCTCCCCTTCTTACTTACCCTGTTTAGACCCTCTATAGAAGTATCATTAACTGAAAAATCATTTTACTTGTTAGCCATTTTAGGCAGATTCTTTGATTCTATACTGTAAACGGTCATTAAAATATGGACCCTTGAATTTATAAATAGATTTTGGAATTCTTAGCTGTTGAAATTTCGGAAATGAGTTTGTAACTTGAGAAGCTGTGAAGGATGTATGGATAGGTTTATGAAAAAGTGTTCGGAATCAATTTTTATTTGTAAAGGTAGCTATGGATTGTACAACAGCACTATGTTAGCCATACAATCGTAATTAATATTACAGAAGGTTAACAACTGAATAAATAGGATAAAAATACCTAATTTGTTAACAATCCAAGTATACATAGTTGGAAAGTATCGGTTGAAAAGTACTGGAAACGACGTAACTAGAATTATAAAAATTTATTCCGCTAAAATAGTCGGCTATTTGACTGTCTGTGATGATTTTCGACACAAAACATTCAAAATGAAGATTGTATGTTTATAGAGGAATTTTTTAGTTAATGGTAGAATAATAAGTGTAAAGGATGAAAGGAGGAACGTCTTATGAAATTTAACATAAGAGGCGAGAATCTAACAGTTACAAATGCAATTGGGGAATATGTGGAGAAGAAAATAGGCAAATTGGAGAAGTATTTTCAAGAAGCTCCAACATCTGAGGTACATGTGAACTTAAGCGTTTACAATGGGCAACAACGCATTGAAGTAACGATTCCTATGCAGGACCTCCTATTACGAGCAGAGGAAAAGCATCAAGATTTATATGCAGCAATCGATCTAGTAATTGATAAGCTTGAGCGACAAATTCGTAAATATAAAACAAAGGTAAATAGAAAAGTTCGACAATCTGGATCTCCAAAATATGTGTTCGCAGAAATGGAAAGAGACTTTTTCGTCAACAATGAAGAGGTAGAAGAGGATTCTCTTGACATTGTTCGCACAAAACGATTTGATTTAAAACCAATGGATTCAGAGGAAGCGGCTTTACAAATGGATATGCTAGGACATAGTTTCTTCGTTTTCCGAAACGCAGAAACAGGTGATACGAACGTAGTATATCGACGCAATGATGGTCGATATGGCTTAATAGAACCGAATTAATAAATATAGAATAACAAGTTAATCGATGTGAAGTTCACCCCGTAAGTTAGACGATTTCCTTCTAGCTATCGGGGTGTTTTTATGTCCAATTTTATTATTGTAAAAAAATAATTTTTTTCAGTTTTTCTAAAATTTTAGTCTTTAACACCCATATTTCTCCTAAAATCTTCAATTTATAAATCTATTCTTTTCTTTTCGACACAAATCTACAGGTAGTTTTCACAAAATAGGTATTTTTATCCATTTTTATTATATGGTATAAATTACTTAAATAAAGTAAAGGAGGCGTATTCATGAAACCCCATCTGTCGTGTCCCCATTGCCAAAAACTAGAAAGCCGAATTCAACAGCACGAAAGGTATATCGCACAATTAGTGGATATCCTTGCCAAAACAAATGAAAAAGTGCTGGATTTGGAAAGAAGGCAATTATTGTTATCAGCATTTCCGAACTCCCGTCCCATAAATTGATTTGATGATGAACATCTGCCCCTATTTATGAATAGAATACGTATCCTACTTTATTAGCAGCTACCCCTGGCTGCTTCTTTTTTTCATTTAAGTATATTTTCATGGAATCATGTGAAAAAATGGAGATAAGAATTTTTTGGAGGCGGCAGTATGTTTTTTTCTATGATTACTGCAATAGTCACATTCCTTGCTACGAGTATAGACGAATTGTTTGTGCTAACCATCCTATTTACCCAAGCCAAAGACAAGTATTCTATTAATCAGATTTATATTGGACAAATACTAGGAATGCTTATCCTGCTTGTCCTAACAACATTTACCGTATTCGGAATACAGGTTATTAGTATGAAATGGATCGGTTTACTAGGTTTCATTCCTATTTTTATAGGGTTACGTATGTGGATTGTTGGTGAAGATGATGATGACGAAGATGAAGTGATTGAAAAGGCCTATAGATACAATAGTTTATTGCTTAGTGTCGCTTTTATTGCAATTGCAGGAGGGGCAGAAGAGCTTGCCATCTATATCCCGTATTTTTCAACGTTAACTTCTTTCGAGTATATCGTAGTTTTCCTTCTGTTTCTTATCTTTGTACCCATATGGTGTACCATTTGCCGGAAGCTTTCCAGAATAAAAGCAATGGAAGATACTTTGGAAAAATACGAAAGAGTGCTCGCTCCAATAGTATTTATTGGATTAGGAATATACGTATTAATGGAGAATCACACATGGAGAGCAATAAGCAGTATTCTTTAAGTTTTGCTAGAAATTCCCTTCTATTTGCGTATTTTGTTGTCCATATTCCCCATAAATGTTATGATTATTGTTGGACAAATGTATGTATAGATTAGTTGATTCTTTAAAATAGAGGTGCAAACTTTATGCGAGGAATATTAAAAAAAGTTTTTGGTGACGGTAACTCGCGCCAGTTGAAAAAGTTAGAAGCAATTGCAGATCAAATTGAAGCACTTGAGCCTGAGATGCAAAAACTAACAGATGCACAGTTAACAGAAAAAACCGAAGAATTTAAGCAACGTTATCAAAACGGGGAATCATTAGATGATTTGCTTCCTGAAGCATATGCAGTTGTACGTGAAGGGGCAAACCGTGTATTAAAAATGCGCCCATACTATGTACAGCTATTAGGTGCTATTGCATTGCACAATGGTGATATTGCGGAAATGAAGACAGGGGAAGGTAAAACATTAGCTTCCACAATGCCTGCTTATTTGAATGCTATTACTGGAAAAGGTGTTCATATTATTACGGTAAACGAATACCTCGCTGATCGTGATGCGAAAGAAATGGGACAGCTGTTTGAGTTTCTTGGCTTAACAGTTGGTTTAAATGCAAACGGCCAATCAAAGGAAGAAAAGCGTGAAGCATACGCTGCTGATATTACGTATGGAACAAACAATGAATTTGGCTTTGATTATTTGCGTGACAACATGGTGTTGTATAAGGAGCATATGGTGCAGCGTCCGTTGCATTATGCCATCATTGACGAGGTCGACTCGATTTTAATTGATGAAGCCCGTACTCCATTAATTATCTCTGGTTCCGCTTCTAAATCCGAGAATGCATATATACAAGCGAACCAATTTGTACGAGGTTTGAAATTTGAAGAAGATTACACATATGATGAAAAAACAAAAAATGTTCAGTTAACAGAAGAAGGAATCAACAAAGCGGAAAGCTTTTACAATCTCGAAAACTTATATGACATTTCCAACGTATCCGTAACTCACCATATAAACCAAGCCCTAAAAGCACATGTTGTGATGAAGCGAGATACAGATTATGTCGTCGAAGAGGGAGAAGTTGTAATCGTTGACCAATTTACAGGTCGTTTAATGAAAGGTCGTCGTTACAGCGATGGACTACACCAATCCATTGAGGCGAAGGAAGGCTTGGCAATTCAAAAGGAAAGCATGACCCTTGCGACGATTACATTCCAGAACTTATTCCGTATGTATGAAAAGCTTGCTGGTATGACTGGTACCGCGAAGACGGAAGAAGAAGAATTCCGAAACATTTACAATATGGATGTTGTTGTAATTCCTACGAACAAACCAATTGCTCGTGATGACCGTCCAGACTTAATTTTTAAAACGATGGAAGGGAAATTTAAAGCAGTTGTAGAGGATATTAAACAACGTCATCAAACTGGCCAGCCAGTACTAGTTGGTACAGTAGCCGTTGAAACATCTGAGTTGATTTCGAAGCTACTAAAAAAAGCTGGTGTGCCACACAATGTATTGAACGCAAAAAACCATTTTCGTGAAGCAGAAATTATCCTACAGGCTGGTCAAAAAGGTGCCGTAACGATTGCGACAAACATGGCCGGTCGTGGTACAGATATTAAACTTGGTGAAGGGATAAAAGAGCTTGGTGGTTTAGCTGTAATTGGTACCGAGCGCCATGAATCCCGCCGTATTGACAACCAGTTACGTGGTCGTTCTGGTCGTCAAGGTGACCCAGGTATTACCCAATTTTACTTATCCTTAGAAGACGAACTAATGCGTCGCTTCGGTTCTGATAACATGAAGGCGATGATGGAGCGTCTTGGTATGGATGATACCCAGCCAATTGAAAGTAAAATGGTTTCCCGTGCTGTAGAATCTGCACAAAAACGTGTAGAAGGAAACAACTTTGATGCTCGTAAAACCTTACTTTCCTATGATGATGTGCTTCGTCAGCAGCGTGAAATTATTTACGAACAGCGTTATCAGGTGCTCACAGCAGAAAGTCTGCGTGAGATTGTAGAAGGTATGATTGAAGCAAATGTTCAAAGTAAAGTTACCTCCTTTACAAGTGATGAGGATGACGTAAACTGGGAGCTTGCAGCATTAGCGGATTACGTGAATGCAAATCTTCTAGAGCAGGATAGTGTATCTGAAGCTGACTTCAAAGGAAAAGAGCCGGAAGAAATGTCAGAGCTTATCATGGAGAAAGTGAAAGCAAAATATGATGAGAAAGAACAAGAGCTATCCTCTGAACAAATGCGCGAATTCGAAAAAGTTATTCTTCTACGTGTAGTAGATACGAAATGGATGGACCACATTGACCAAATGGACCAGCTACGTCAAGGTATCCACCTACGAGCTTACGGCCAAACCGATCCATTGCGTGAATACCAGATGGAAGGCTTTGCGATGTTTGAGGCGATGGTTGATTCAATGAACGAAGAAGTATCTCGTTACATCATGAAAGCCCAAATTCGCGATAATTTACAACGTCAAGAAGTTGTAAAAGGTGCAAAAGCCGTTTCTGGCGGTGGCGACAAAACACCGAAGAAAAAGACACCATATGTAAAGAAAGAAACAACAGGCCGTAACGACCCATGCCCATGCGGAAGTGGTAAGAAATATAAACACTGTCATGGTGCATAATCAAATCGAGACACTCCACTAGGTTGAAGTGGAGTGTCTTTTAAGGTAATTGATTGTTTTGCGGTTGCGGGATTAATTAAGGATTTTGAATGAATATTTTTAGATTTTGAATGAATATTATCGAATGTTGCGGGATTATCTCATTATATTGCATGATTAAATGCGGAGACTGATGAATTGTTCATCTTCTTGGATGAAAAAGTGCCGAACTTGAGTGAATGTTTCATTTTATTTAATGAATAATTAAGGAATTTGTTGAATTATTTATTAAATTTTATGAAAAAGTGTGCTGACTTAAAGAATAAATCATCTTACTGAATAAATATTTGCCAATCTTAATGAATTATTTCATTATCTTGAAGGAATCTCACGAGTATTTAAAGGATTATCCCATTCATTAAATGAAAATACACCAAACGCACTGAATACATTCGAACATTCTAAATAAATATCGAGCGTTACCCTTAAAAACAATCCAACCCAACCAGAATACAATAAAAATAAATTTATATACTAAATTTTGAGGTGAACAGAATGGACTTAGCAGAAATAAGATCAGAATTAAACAATAGTGAAAAACGGTTAGAAGACTTTAGGGGGTCTCTTTGACTTAGATGAAAAGAAAAAGCGCATTGCCGAATTAGAGGTGGAAATGTCTGAGCCTGGTTTTTGGGATAATCAAGAAAAAGCGCAAAAAATAATCAGCGAAGTAAATGGTTTAAAAGACCTTGTTCAAACATTTGAAAAAAATGAAGAAGCACTTGAGAATTTAACGGTTTCTTATGAGCTAGTAAAAGAGGAAAATGATGAAGAATTACGTGCGGAGCTAGAAGAGGAAATTCAAGATTTAACGAAGAATTTAAACCAATTCGAGCTTCAGCTTTTACTTAGTGAGCCATACGATAAAAATAATGCCATCTTGGAATTACATCCTGGTGCAGGTGGTACGGAATCACAGGACTGGGCGAGCATGCTTTTACGGATGTATCAGCGCTGGGCAGATGATAAAGGATTCTCTGTGGAAACATTGGATTATTTACCTGGTGATGAAGCAGGAGTAAAAAGTGTTACCCTATTGATCAAAGGTCACAATGCATACGGCTATCTAAAAGCGGAAAAAGGGGTGCATCGTCTTGTGCGTATTTCCCCATTTGATTCATCCGGCCGCCGTCATACATCGTTTGTATCCTGTGATGTTGTTCCAGAATTCGATAACGATGTAGAAATCGATATTAAAACAGAAGATTTAAAAATTGATACGTATCGTTCGAGTGGTGCAGGTGGACAGCACGTTAACACAACTGATTCTGCTGTACGGATTACCCACATTCCTACGAATACGGTAGTGACGTGTCAATCGGAGCGTTCCCAAATTAAAAACCGGGAGAAAGCCATGAAGATGCTGCAGTCGAAATTGTATGCACTTGAGATTGAAAAGCAACAAGCGGAAATGAATGAAATTCGTGGAGAACAAAAGGAAATTGGCTGGGGAAGTCAAATTCGATCTTACGTATTCCATCCATACTCCATGGTAAAAGACCATCGTACAAATGTTGAGATTGGAAATGTAAATGCCGTTATGGACGGAGAATTGGATCCGTTTATCGATGCATATTTGAGGGCGAATTTATAATCGCGAGTCGCAGGAGATAACTTAAAGTTGTCTCCTGTTTTTTTATTTATAGTCACTAGCACCTAACGCTGAAAACCCACACACACCACTCCATCACCGTAGTAAAGCTTTAACTTACTGTCATTTACACCCCTTTGTTTCATGTGTTATATTCCAAACGGTTAAAGAAAAAGATAGAGATATATTTATGTATGGAAGAGGAGTTATAGTATGTTTCGTAAAAATAGTCGTCAGCCTTTATCAGATAAAGCACAAGTGATACAAGATTATGTATATGTTATTTTAGGATCCTTTTTTATAGCCTTTGCATTTAATTTGTTTTTATTACCAAACGATGTTGCTTCTGGTGGAGTAGCGGGAATTAGTATTATTTTGGACGAAATATTCGGCATCGAGCCTGCATTTAGCCAGTGGGGTTTAAATGTTCCATTATTTTTAGCTGGGGTTATCATTTTAGGCGCTAATTTTGGGATTAAGTCTTTAGTTGGAACATTAGCTTTACCACTTTTCGTATATGTAACAAAAGATTTTACACCAGCTACCATGAATCCATTATTAGGCTCTATTTTTGGTGGAATGGGTGTTGGAATGGGTCTTGGTATTGTATTTCGTGGGCGTGCATCGACTGGGGGAATAGATGTTGCGGCACAAATATTACACAAGTATACCGGAATTTCATTAGGGTTATGTATTGCCATTTTTGATGGCTCTATCGTGTTAACATCAGCCTTTGTTTTTAATGTAGAACAAGCGCTATATGCATTAATTGGCTTGTTTGCGACGAGCCGAACCATTGATTTGATTCAAGTTGGTTTTACAACATCAAAAAATGTCATGATAATTTCGGATAAAGTGGAAGAAATGAGGAAAGCTATATTTGTAAATATTGATCGCGGTGTAACAATCCTGAACGGTGAAGGTGGTTACACAGGCGAGCAACGAAGCATCATCATGTGTGTAGTCGACCAGAAAGAATTCACTAAATTGACAAAAACTGTGAATAATGTTGATTCCAAAGCCTTTGTTATTGCAATGTCTGCTGCAGAGGTATTGGGTGAGGGTTTTAAATCAAAATAGTTGGGTTATAATATGCTTGAAGTGTAGGCTACGCACTTTGAAAACCTAATTAAGGGGGAAATAGTAATGAAGCAGAAATTATTAGCTTTACTATTTGGCTCAGTTCTTGTACTTGCTGCTTGTGGTGGTGGGGATGAAGACACTGGTGATGACACTGGTGCAAATGAAGATACAGGCACAGATACAGAACAACCAGCAGATGAAGGCGGCACAACAGATGAAGGCAATGCTACAGACGATGGAAATGCAACAGATGAAGGTACAACAACAGAAGAAGGCGAAGAAGATAACAATGCTGCTGAAGATCCAGAGTCTGAAACTGGCGAAGAAGGCGACGCTGGAACAGTTGATACTGCTGCTGCAGAAAAGATTTATCAAAACAACTGCTCCATGTGTCATGGTGCTGATCTAGCTGGTGCTGTTGGACCGAACCTACAACAAGTTGGTGCAAGATACAGCCAAGAAGAAATTCAAAACATCATCCAAAATGGTAAAGGCGGAATGCAAGCTGTTAACATTAGTGATGAGGATGCAAACACGGTAGCTACATGGCTAGCTGCTAAAAAGTAATACGTACTTGTATAACCTGGTTGGTAATTTTAGCTAATCAGGTTATTATTTTTGTGTCAAAACCCCTTCTATTCTCCTATTTTTTCGGACACATCCCTCTATCTTTATATGAAACAAAACTGTAATAAAATTAAGGTCTCAAAAATAGTCGAAAAATGGTATAATAGACGAAGCTTATTATTACAAAATAGTTGTTCATTCTTCAAAATAACCAAATAAATTCAGATATATATACATCTCTGTGACAAAATACAACTGGAGAGGCATAGGTGGTAGTTCGATGATTGAAATGAAGGGAGTACGTAAAGTATATCCAAACGGTGTGACCGCACTGAACGGTATTTCTCTTAATATTGAACAAGGTGAATTCGTATACGTGGTTGGGCCGAGTGGTGCTGGTAAATCCACATTTATTAAACTCATGTATCGCGAAACAACGCCAACTTCAGGCAGTGTATTAATTAACGGACATGATCTTAGTGAAGTAAAACGAAAAGATATACCAAAGCTTCGTCGTGATATTGGAGTAGTCTTTCAGGATTTTAAATTACTTCCAAGGCTAACGGTATATGAAAATGTAGCGTTCGCATTAGAAGTAATTGAAGAATCTCCAAAGAAAATTCGCCGTAAAGTTATGGATGTACTTGACTTAGTAAAATTAAAAAACAAAGCAAGATTTAAACCAACGGAGTTATCTGGTGGGGAGCAGCAGCGTGTTGCGATTGCTAGAGCGATTGTAAACAATCCGAAGATTATGATAGCGGACGAGCCTACAGGTAACCTGGACCCAGATACTTCATGGGATATTATGCGTATTTTTACAGAAGTAAATAATCGTGGCACAACGGTTCTTATGGCAACACACAGTAAAGATATTGTAAATACATTTAAGCAAAGAGTTGTCGCGATAGAGCAAGGCCGCATCGTAAGAGACGAACAAAGGGGTGACTACGGGTATGAAGCTTAAAACACTAAAACGCCACTTTGTTGAAGGTAGTAAAAATATTGTACGTAATGGTTGGATGACCGTTGCTTCAGTCGGGTCTGTAACAACAACCTTGATATTAGTCAGTGTTTTCCTAGTATTAATCTTTAACTTAAACACCATTGCAACAAACGTTGAAGAGGATGTAGAAATTAAAGTTTACATTGATTTAGCTGCAGATCAAGCCGCCATTGATAAACTCGAATCTCAAATAAAAACTATAGAAGAAGTATCCTATTTACAATTTTCCTCAAAAGAAAATGAATTAGAAGAGCTAATTGCTGACTTAGGTGAAGAGGGAGAATATTGGGGGATGTTTGAACAGGACAACCCACTAAATGATGCCTTCGTCGTCAAAACCGAAGACCCACTTGATATTAAAAAGGTAGCTACCTCTATTAATAAATTTGACAATGTTTTTAGTGTGGAATACGGAGAAGAAGTCATTCAAAAACTATTCAAATTTAACGAGTATGCAAGATATATTGGTATAGCCCTAATTGCAGCATTAATTCTTACAGCAGGATTCTTAATTTCCAATACAATTAAAATTACAATCATTGCTCGGAGTAGAGAAATCAACATTATGAAGCTAGTAGGGGCAACAAATGGTTTTATTCGCTGGCCGTTCTTCATTGAAGGACTGTTAATGGGACTATTAGGAGCAATCATTCCAGTAGTTGTTGTCTTAGTCGGCTACCATTACCTTTACGATAGCTTACAGGGTGTCAATTTCCCTTACTTTGAACTCCTTCCATACAACCCATTTGCATGGCAAATTGCTCTTATCCTATTAGGAATTGGGGCAGTTATTGGTATGTGGGGTAGTGTGATGAGTGTTCGTAAATTCTTAAAAGTGTAAATATGCAAAAGGTACATGCACGAAGCATGACCTTTTGTATCTTTTGATTTTAATAGATTGATAGAATAGTAAGTGAAGGGGAGGAAAAAAACGCGTGAAAAAGAAAGTTTTTGCACTCGGTTCTGCATTTACCGTCATGTTAACAACCGTAACTTTTTCCAGTGGGACAAGCATTCAGGCAACAAGCTCTGAGGAGATTGAACAGGAAATAAATGAATTGGAAAATAAAAAAGAAGATATTACAGAAGAAAAAAGTACGATAACTAATCAACAAGAAGAAACAGAACAAAAAATTGCTACTAATCAAGCAGAGCAAGAACGAATTAATAACGAGATTATTTCGATTGACCAACAATTAACCCAAACTGAAACAGAAATTGCAACAACGGAAGGTCAAATTGAGGAAACCATTCAAGAAATAGAAGAGCTAGAAAAAAATATAGGTGAGTTAGAAACAAGAATTGCAGAGCGTAATGAATTACTTAAAAACCGCCTTCGTACTCTTCAACAAAACGGCGGAGAAATTAGCTACTTAGAAGTTATTTTAGGTGCTAAGGATTTTGGGGATTTTTTAAGTCGAAGTAACGCGGTAAACACCATAATGGGTCAAGATAAAAAAATCATGGACCAACAAAAGACAGAAGTAGAATTACTTCAAGTAAGTAAAATTGAAGTAGAAGAGAAGAAAACAAGCTTAGAAGATCAAAAAGAAACACTAGTTGCTTTAGAAAAGCAGTTGAGCGAACAACGTTCACAAAAAGAGACGCTCATGGCACAGCTTGAGCATGAAGAAGAAGAATTGCATAAGCACCAAATGACATTACAAGAAGAAGCAGACCTTTTAGCAAGTCAAGAAGCAGCCTTTGCGAAATTAATTGAAAAGCGTTCCGCTGACCTAGAGGAAGCGAAGAGAGCAGAGGAGCTTGCCCGCCTATCCCAAGAGTCAAATAATGGTGGTGACAGCTCAGGCACACCTCCAGTGACGAGTGGAAGCTTTATGCGACCAGCACAAGGTTATGTTTCCTCAGAATTTGAACCAAGATGGGGATCCTTCCACTATGGACTTGATATTGCTAAGGGTGGAACAGTACCAATTGTTGCATCTGCATCTGGTTATGTCATCCGTTCTTACTTATCTGGATCTTATGGTAATGCTGTTTTTATCGCCCATGATATTGATGGTCAAATGTTTACAACGGTGTATGCACATATGCGTAACCGTGAAGTATCAACTGGCCAATGGGTAAACAAAGGAGAAATTATCGGTTATATGGGTAATACTGGACAATCGTTTGGACAGCATTTACACTTTGAGGTGCACGTTGGAGAATGGAACGGAGCGAAATCAAACGCTGTGAACCCACGGAATTACGTAAGCTTCTAATTCGGACATGTTTACGTAAAAGATATCATATAGTATTATAAAAGGCATCGCACATACGGTGAGATGTCTTTTTCCTTTCAAGGAAGCAAAAGTAGAGAAACATAAACAGAAATAGAGGTGATTGCCATGAACATAAAAAACCGTTACTTAGTTGTCATTGTGTTAATTGCTGTCCTTTTTGGTGGGGCGTTAACCTACACAGCATTAGAAGTAATTGGGAATAATGAGGAGAAGGTGGCACAAGATGCATCTTCTACAAAAACAGCAGAGGAAAAAAGTAAGGAAGTACAGAATGCTGTAGTTGAGCCTGATGCAAATTCAGATCAATTCTCTAAGTTTATGAATGCCTATGCTATTATTAAGGACAACTACATAGAGCAAGTGGAAGATGAGGAACTAGTAGAAGGTGCCATTCAAGGGATGTTAGAAGTGTTAGATGATCCACATACCGTCTACATGGACCTTGAGACAGTGGAACAGTTTAATGACAGTATTGAATCTTCCTTTGAAGGAATTGGTGCAGAAGTAAATATGGAAGATGGCGTAGTAACGATTGTAGCGCCAATTAAAGGTTCGCCAGCTGAAGACGCTGGGCTAATGCCTAAAGATCAAATTTTACAAGTAGATGGTGAAAGCTTAGAAGGCTATGATTTATATGAAGCGGTATCGAAAATTCGTGGAGAAAAAGGTTCCACCGTTACCTTACAAATCCGACGACCAGGCGTTGATCAGTTGTTAGAGGTGGATGTAGTACGGGATGAGATACCGATTGAAACGGTTTATAAGAGTGTAAGAGAAGTTGATGGTAAGAAGACAGGGGTTATTGAAATTACTTCCTTCTCAACGGATACGGCTCGAGATTTCAATAAAGCACTGGAAGAGCTGGAAGCGGAAGGTATAGATGGATTAGTCATTGATGTTCGCGGAAACCCAGGTGGATTATTTGAATCGGTAGAGGTTATTTTAGAAAACTTTATACCAAAGGATCAGCCGTACGTGTTATTTGAACACCGTAATGGAGAAAAACAACGATTCTATTCTGGTACCAATGATAAAAAAGACTATCCAATTAGTGTCTTAATGAATAATGGTAGTGCCTCTGCATCTGAGATTTTAGCAGCAGCAATGAAAGAAGCTGGCTATGACATCGTTGGGGAACAGAGCTATGGTAAAGGAACAGTGCAAAAAACACTTCAGCTTGGTGATGGCAGCAACATTAAAATTACTGTGTACAAGTGGCTAACACCAAGTGGAGAATGGATCAATGAAAAAGGTGTGGCACCAACAATCGAGGCGAAACAGCCGGAGTTTTTCTATACAACTCCATTCCAAGTAGAAGAGCCATACACATTCGATATGTCCAATGATGCAATTGCCAATATCCAAAAGATGTTAAAAGGCATTGGATATGATCCTGGACGGGAAGATGGCTATTTCAGCAAAGAGATGGAAGAAGTCGTGAAAAAGTTCCAAACGGATCATGGCTTAACTGCTTCAGGTCAAATTGATAAAGATACCGGAGCAAAAATTCAAGAAGTAGTAATGGATGCAGTAAGAGATGAAGAAAATGATAAGCAAATGAATACAGCCTTAAAAGAACTTTATCAATAAGAAAAAATCCGCGGAAATGACCGCGGATTTTTCTGTTTTAGAGAAGAAATAAAAAAGCTTCAGAATAATCTCCTGAAGCTTTTAGCATCATTTTAGTTTGCGGACTGCGCCGCAGAATCGATTACTTCCTGTGGAACTGTTATTTCACTAAGGTGATTGTATTCGGATACACCATATTCCAATAGTAATGCAAC
This sequence comes from Salirhabdus sp. Marseille-P4669, assembly GCF_900240405.1. Classification (GTDB taxonomy): domain Bacteria; phylum Bacillota; class Bacilli; order Bacillales; family Alkalibacillaceae; genus OEQK01. The sequence goes on along the minus strand of NZ_OEQK01000006.1, from coordinate 217,420 downwards.
GCCTGTTTCACCCAATTCAGGGTCATTACCCGTCATCTCGATATCAAATTGCATATAGTTTAATAAATTTGTGGATGGGTCTACTTCAATCATAAACGTATTTAGAAATACTTCGTAGTCCACGCTACTATCAAGACCCATTTGGCTCTGAGCAGCTAAAAAGCCATCTATAAAATCGTGGGATTCTAATTTCTGTTCATCTAAGTATAAGACGATATTGCCATCTATTTCGTCAACTTGTAATTGACTTGCTAATCCTTGCATGCTTTGAACAACATCCAAGCCAGTTGATGGTGGGATACCGAAGCCAGCTCCATCTAGAACCCAACCTTCACCGAGCATTGAGTTTTTCGTGTATGTGGCATCGATTGTTTGATAGACCTCCATATCCATATCCATCGTTTGTCCTTGCATATCTAGATACATATTTCCAGTCGTATGGTGTTCTCCGGTTGTATGTAATTGATCCGTTTCAAAATCGAAGGACATTGTTCCTTCTTCAGTTCCGGCTTTAATATCCATTTGCATCGAGATTTCACTGCTACTGCTTTCAACATTTTCGAAAGCTGCTTCTAATTGCTCATAAATTTTAACTGCTTCATCGGAACCACCAGCTGGCGTATCTTGTTCCTCTGTTCCTTCTTCCTCTGTAGGGTCGTCTGCAGGTTCTTCTTCGGAATTTGCTTCTTCATCAGGTGCTTCGCTTTCCGTAGTTTTTGGCTCCTCAGCATCCTTTGAAGCCTTGTCATCATCTGAACAAGCGGCTAATAGTAATGTTAACAGAAATAAAAGCGATAATTTCGTCAAAAATTTCAAATCTCCACCTCCATGGTTTTTTAACAACAATCACATTATAATAAAATATTTTTCAAAAATTACAATTATTTACAAAAATGAATAGTAATTCCTATGTAGTGAAGGAGGAGGGTGAGAATTTAGTACTTTCGGCTTGATTAAAAATTCTTATAATTTGATACTTTAATGCCTTAGTAATTATCCTGAAGGCTATCGAGTTTTCGACGCTTTTTTACATTATGATGAAACAGGACATCTTGCACTTGCAGGAATTTGTATCATAATGGAGAATAGAAGTATTAGGGACTTTATAAAAGTAAAGTGGAAATGAGCGGGGGATGCAACATGATGGAAGCGTGGCTTATTGAAATTGGAAATGCATTTTTATGGTTATTCGGACAACCATTATTTTATTGGGTATTTCTTTTAACCTTTTTAACATCCTATTTTCGGAGGAAAAGGGAACGGAAAAGCTTTGGTACAGCACTATATCCTATTGGTTCGGAGTGGAAGAAAACAGTTTTGGTAAGTATCGTTAGCAGTTTGGTTCTATCTATTCTTCTCATCGTTTTAGGCGGAGTTATACCTTATTCTGTACTGCTTACGATTTCGATTGCATCCATAATCCTATCGATTACTGGGGCTTTAACGTTATTATCACCAGCATATACATTTGGTTTAACGATTCTTGTTATATGGGGTGTAAATCAATTTAATGTAAGCTTTATTCCATCTAATTGGGCATCAGATTTTGAACATACGAATCTCACATTATTACTAGGTCTATGTACATTGCTACTTGTATTGGAAACGATTCTTTTCTTTACCACGAAGAAAGAATACGGCTTTGCAAGATTATTAAAAGGGAAGCGTGGAAAATATGTTGGTCGGCATGCGCTGAGAAGATTAGCGGTTGTGCCATTAGTGATTCCAGTACCTAGTGGCATGATCGAGTCCTTTGCCCCATGGTGGCCGCTATTCCCAATTGGAAATGATGGGTATAGCTTAATGATTTTGCCCTTCCTAATTGGAATTCAACAGGTATTCCAAGGGATGTATGTCGATCAAGGAGGAAAACTTCTTGGGAAATGGAACATTGGATTCATCGTCATTATTGGTATGTTAACTGCTGGAAGCTACTTTTATCCAATATTAGCTGTAGTTGGTGCGGCAGTAGCCATATTTGGAAGACTAATAATTACGTTATGGGTTCAATTTTCCGATCAAGAAAAGCAGGGAATTTACACGCCTCAACCGGATAGTTTATTCATTTTATCGGTTATTCCAAATACACCAGCTGATAAAATGGGACTTAAAGTCGGGGAGAAAATTGAAAAGGTTCATCAAATTCCTGTTTCAAATGAGCAAGAATTTTATGATGCACTCCAAGAGAATCGTGCCTTTTGTAAATTAGAGGTTCGAACAATTGAAGGAGAGCTTCGGTTCGTGCAAGGACCGATGTATGAAGGTGAACATTACGAGCTTGGATTAGTTTTTATTAAAGAGAAGCCTAGGTTTCGTTTATATCCACAAGACATACCTAGTAGTTTAGATTAATTGGAAACGACATGCCAATAGGGGCATGTCGTTTTGGATTTTTTGGGGGATTGTTGCGTTGAGTGCGCAATACAGCAAAATGAGTTGGTAATTCTACAATAACGCTGTGGAATTCAATAGAAGCTGGTGATAATTCAACGGTGAGCGAGGATAATTCGTCAATATGAAGGATTTATTCAACAACATCAGTTTGGAATTGAGCAATATAAAATTCCATGAAAAGTGAGAGCAAAGCCCCAATATGAAGCTGAAATCCCTCATCAACAGCACGGGATTCAACAGTAATAATGTTAAATTCATCAATAAGTGTAAACAATTCACCAACAAGAATGGGTAATTCCCCAAAACCAGCACACAATTCATCAATATCACTTAATAATTCACCAATTAACTCACTCCAAATAAAATTCCCCAACCAAAAATGATGATGAACACCTAAACAACAAATGGCATATTCTATTCTGAGGTGACGCTTATGAGTAGAATGCCCTTATTGTATGTAGCGCTTGGTGACTCATTAACAGTGGGAACTGGCTCCTTATTTGCTCCAGGATTTGTAGAAATCTATAAAAATAGAATGGAACAAGTTTTCAATTATCCTATCCAACTTGAGAAGTTTGCTGAAAATGGATTGCGTATTCCAGAGTTAAAAAGCATGGTAGAATCCCCGATGGTGCTAGATGCTATTACCCAAGCAGACATTATTACGATAACAATTGGTGGAAATGACTTGAGAACGGTTTGGAAAAATTTTGAACGAAATCCTAGTCCTCATGTATTGGGGGATTCATTAGAGGGAATCCTTCAAGATATATGGGAGATTGTGGACAGAGTGGATCAACGGAAGGTAGATTCTCATAAGCCCTATGCGATTCGGCTTATGACATTATATAATCCATATCCAAATCCAATTGCAGCAAGAGCACTAGAATATTTTAATCATCAATTATTATCTTTCACTTCATCAACGATTAAAGTGGCTGATGTTTATACATTATTTTTAGGTAGAGAGCAGGATTTACTTTTTCTAGATGGTTTTCATCCAAATAAACATGGATATCGTATCATTGCTGAAGCTTTTCATAATACTGGTTATGATGAATTCGAACCTCTGGTTAAATCGCATATTTAGTCAGAGTTTTTTTATTTCCCATTGAAAAAGTATAAAATGGTAATTAGGAAAAAATTCGGTTATATTGATAAAAATAGAATGTCTGTTCTATTATATGGTATAATGTTAGAAACAATAGGTACGTGTGAAATGGAGGGTTTGGTTTGGAAAATCAATTTGAACTAGTGTCGCAATACGAGCCTCAAGGAGATCAACCGAAAGCAATCGCGGAACTAGTAGATGGCATTCATAAAGGTAAGAAACATCAAACACTACTTGGGGCTACTGGGACAGGGAAAACATTTACGATTTCCAATGTAATAAAAGAAGTGAACAAGCCAACATTAGTAATTGCACATAATAAAACCCTTGCAGGACAATTGTATAGTGAATTTAAAGAATTTTTCCCGAATAATCGGGTGGAATATTTCGTGAGTTATTATGACTATTATCAACCAGAAGCGTATGTACCATCGACAGATACATATATTGAAAAAGATGCAAGCATTAATGATGAAATTGATAAGCTTCGTCACTCGGCTACATCTGCTTTGTTTGAACGGAATGATGTTATTATTGTTGCCAGTGTTTCTTGTATTTATGGTTTAGGTAATCCGGAAGAATATCGTGAATTAGTGGTTTCGTTACGTGTAGGAATGGAAAAGGATCGGGATGAGCTACTCCGTAATTTAGTAGACATTCAATATAGTAGAAATGATATTGACTTCCAGCGTGGTACCTTCCGTGTCCGTGGAGATTCAGTCGAAATTATTCCTGCATCTAAGGAAGAGCATTGCTTACGTGTAGAATTTTTTGGAGATGAAATAGACCGGATTCGAGAAGTGGATGCATTAACTGGTGAAATTATAGGAGACCGAGAGCATGTGGCAATTTTTCCGGCCTCCCACTTCGTAACCCGTGAAGAGAAAATGAAAGTTGCAATCGAAAATATAGAAAAGGAATTAAAGGAAACGTTAGAGCAGTTCCGTGCAGATAATAAATTGTTAGAGGCGCAACGTTTGGAACAACGAACGAATTATGATTTGGAAATGATGCGAGAAATGGGCTTTTGTTCTGGAATAGAGAATTACTCTAGACATTTAACCCTACGTGAAGCGGGAGCAACACCATATACTTTACTTGATTATTTTCCAGAAGACTTTCTATTAGTAGTCGATGAATCCCACGTTACATTGCCACAGGTAAGAGGAATGTACAACGGGGATCGTGCGCGGAAGATGACACTTGTGGACCATGGCTTCCGTTTACCATCTGCTCTAGATAACCGGCCTTTAAAATTTGAGGAATTCGAAAAGCATGTCAATCAAGCAATATTTGTTTCTGCTACACCTGGTCCATATGAGCTAGAGCATACACCGAAAATGACAGAGCAAATTATTCGCCCTACAGGATTGTTAGATCCAAAAATTGATGTTCGTCCTATTGAAGGGCAAATTGATAATTTAATAGGAGAAGTGAAGAAGCGCACAGAGCGTAATGAACGTGTATTGGTGACAACATTGACGATCAAAATGGCAGAAGACTTATCGGATTATTTGAAGGATGTCGGTTTCAAAGTCGCTTATTTACATTCGGAAATCAAAACACTGGAACGAATTGAAATTATTCGAGATTTGCGTGTTGGAAAATATGACGTAATTGTTGGGATTAACTTATTAAGAGAAGGTCTAGATATACCAGAGGTTTCCTTAGTGGCGATTTTAGATGCGGATAAGGAAGGATTTTTACGTTCTCATCGTTCGCTTATTCAGACAATTGGTCGTGCTGCTCGTAACGCGAATGGTCAAGTTATTATGTATGCAGATAAAATGACCGACTCGATGCAGATTGCTATTGAAGAAACATACCGTCGGCGGGAAAAGCAAATTGCCTATAACGAAGAGCATGGCATTACGCCACAGACCATTAAGAAGAAAGTTCGTGATGTGATTCGAGCGACAGTGGCAGCAGAAGATGATGAGAAATACGGAGAAACGGCAACATTAGCAAACTTATCTAAAGAAGAGAAGGCGGAGAGAATCAAAGACTTAGAAGCAGAAATGAAGCAAGCAGCAAGAGACTTAAACTTCGAGAGAGCGGCAGAACTGCGGGATATTATTTTGGAACTAAAGGCGGAAGGATGACAAGAACATGGCAATGAAGTCAATTAAAGTGCGAGGTGCACGAGCAAACAACTTAAAAAATGTTGATGTAGATATCCCAAAAAATAAATTAGTTGTGTTAACAGGACTTTCAGGTTCTGGGAAATCTTCGTTAGCTTTCGACACTATTTATGCAGAAGGTCAAAGAAGATATGTAGAGTCCTTGTCTGCCTATGCACGACAATTTCTAGGACAAATGGATAAGCCGGATGTGGATCTAATTGAGGGGCTATCTCCGGCAATTTCGATTGATCAAAAAACAACTAGTCGAAATCCCCGATCCACTGTTGGTACTGTAACGGAAATCTATGATTATTTACGGTTGCTTTATGCTCGTGTAGGGAAAGCTTTTTGTCCGATACATGGCACGGAAATTTCATCTCAAACGATTGAACAAATGGTCGATCGAATTTTAGAATACCCAGAACGAACCAAGCTGCAAATCTTAGCACCTGTTGTATCTGGACGTAAGGGTGAACATGTTAAGGTTTTAGAGGACTTAAAAAAGCAAGGCTACGTGCGTCTACGTGTTGATGGGGAAATGCGAGAAGTGACCGATGACATTCAGCTTGAGAAAACGAAAAAACATACAATAGAGGTTGTTATCGACCGTATTGTCGTAAAAGAAGGAGTTGCCGGTCGATTAAGTGACTCTTTGGAAACGGCTTTAAAATTAGGGGATGGTAAAGTTACCATCGATGTTATGGGACAAGAGGAGCTGTTATTTAGTGAAAAGCATGCTTGTCCAATTTGTGGTTTCTCGATTGACGAATTAGAGCCTAGAATGTTCTCCTTTAACACCCCATACGGTGCTTGTAGCAGCTGCGATGGTTTAGGCTTTAAATTAAAAGTAGATATTGATTTAGTAATCCCAGACTGGAATTTAACGTTAAATGAAGGAGCAATCTTACCTTGGCAGCCCATTAGCTCTCAGTATTATCCTCAGCTATTGAAGAGTGTGTGCAAGCACTACGATATTTCGATGGATGTTCCAGTGAAGGATATTCCGAAAGCAAAAATGGATAAAATTCTTTATGGAAGTAATAAAGAAAAAATTCATTTTCATTATGAGAATGATCGGGGCATCACTCGTTCCAATGAAATTTATTTTGAAGGGGTTGCTCATAATATTGAACGACGTTATCGTGAAAGTACCTCTGATTTTATTCGTGAGCAAATGGAAAAGTACATGACCGATAAACCTTGTCAAGCGTGTGATGGCTACCGTTTACGGGAAGAAACATTAGCAGTGAAGGTGAATGGAAAACATATTGGGCAGGTTACCGATTTTTCTGTTAAAGAGGCTAAAGTATTTTTTGAAAGCTTACCATTGTCGGAAAAAGATCAACAAATTGCAACGATGATTTTAAAAGAAATCTCCGATCGCCTTTCCTTTTTAACGAATGTTGGGCTCGATTATTTAACATTATCTAGAACGGCAGGAACATTGTCAGGTGGGGAAGCTCAGCGTATTCGTCTTGCTACCCAAATTGGCTCGGCGTTAACAGGGGTTCTCTATGTTCTGGATGAGCCGTCGATTGGGTTACATCAGCGAGACAATGATAAATTAATTGCTACACTCCAGCAAATGCGTGATTTAGATAACACATTAGTAGTGGTGGAGCATGATGAAGATACGATGTTAGCTGCAGATTACTTAGTGGATATTGGACCTGGTGCAGGTGCCCACGGAGGGGAAGTAGTCGCGAGTGGAACACCGAAGCAAGTAATGAAAATGAAAAAATCATTAACAGGTCAATACTTATCTGGAAAAAAATTTATTCCACTTCCGAAAGAACGTCGCGAGAGTGATGGCCGATTCCTTGAAATTATTGGAGCGGAAGAGAACAATTTAAAAGGTGTAGATGTTAAAGTTCCATTGGGAATGATGACTGTTGTAACAGGTGTTTCAGGCTCTGGTAAAAGCTCTCTTGTAAATGAAGTTATTTTTAAAACGTTAGCTCAAAAACTAAATCGTAGAAGAGTAAAGCCTGGAAAAGTAGAGGAAATAAAAGGGATTGAGCATTTGGAGAAGGTAATCGATATTGACCAATCTCCAATTGGCCGTTCCCCAAGATCCAATCCGGCAACCTACACAGGTGTTTTTGATGATGTTCGAGATGTGTTTGCCGCAACCAATGAATCCAAGGTTCGTGGATATAAAAAAGGACGGTTTAGCTTTAACGTAAAAGGTGGGCGCTGTGAAGCATGTCGTGGGGATGGAATTATTAAAATTGAAATGCACTTTTTACCGGATGTATACGTACCATGTGAAGTTTGTCATGGAAAGCGATATAATAGAGAAACCTTAGAAGTGAAATATAAAGGAAAAAGCATTGCGGACGTATTAGATATGACGGTAGAGGAAGCACTAGACTTCTTTGAAAACATTCCAAAAATACAACGAAAAATCCAAACGATTTATGATGTTGGTCTTGGATATGTTAAACTTGGTCAGCCAGCTACCACTTTATCAGGTGGAGAAGCACAGCGTGTGAAGCTTGCTAGTGAGCTTCATCGTCGTTCAAATGGCAAATCAGTTTATATTTTAGATGAACCAACTACAGGTTTACATGTAGATGATATTTCCCGTTTATTAGTCGTTTTACAACGATTAGTAGAAAATGGCGATTCTGTTTTGATCATTGAGCATAACTTGGATGTTATTAAGACAGCCGATTATTTAATTGATCTAGGTCCTGAAGGTGGAGATGGTGGAGGCACCATTATTGCGACAGGAACACCGGAAGAAGTTGCAGAAGTTGCGGAGTCTTATACCGGACAGTATTTGAAACCTATACTTAAGCGAGATTCAGAGCGGATGGAAGAGCATATTCAAGAACGAGTGAGCTCTCGGTAAGGGGAGGAGGGATATTCTTGCTCCCCTAACTACATATTACTTTCTGAATAGAGAGGAGAGAAAAAACATGGAAGTTATTGCAAAGGAAGCTGTTCAACAAGCACTGGATCAATATGTAAATAAAGATGTGTATGTGCACTTAGAAACAACTAATGGAGCATATGCGAAGCATTTCGATAGCAATGCCTACAATGTTGGAGCTTTTATTCGTAATGCAAAAGTATCTTATCAAAGAGCAAAGATTGTGGGAGACAATGGCTCTTTTCGTGTTGGTCTAAAGATGGATATTGGCTGGATATATGCAGAAGGAGTATCCGATTGGGAACAAAACGAAAAAGGAGAACTTCTACTAGCAGGACATGATCGAGACGGTAGACTAATGGTAGCTCTTCAAATAAGTGAAAGACCGTTTAACTATTAAGCAAAGAGAGGAGAGATCAAATGCATAAGCATGTCGTTGTTATTTTGCCACACCCAGATGATGAGTCCTTTGGATGTGCTGGTACTGTAGCAAAATTTCGTAAAGAAGGAGTCCCAGTAACGTATTTATGTGGAACGTTAGGTGAAATGGGACGTAATATGGGAAGTCCTTTTTTTGCAAATCGTGAAACATTACCAGAAATACGCAAGCAAGAATTAATCAATGCTTGTAACGTATTGGACATGGAATTAGTGATGCTTGGTCTTCGAGATAAAACGATTGAATTTGAATCAAGAGATGAGATTGCAGAACAAATAAAACAATATCTCGATAAGATTGAACCTACTTTAGTAATTACGCATTATCCAGAGTATGCGGTTCATCCAGATCATGATGCAATGGGTGCAGCTGCTATCGAGGCGGTAAAACGAATCAATCCAGAGAAACGACCAGAGGTTTGGGCCCAAGCCATTACCAATGATCGCTATGATGTATTAGGAGTACCTGACGTATTACAAGATGTAAAAGATGTATTTGATATTAAGTTAAAAGCTATTGAGTGTCATGCTTCGCAATTTGGTGGCATGTTGAAGAAATTTAAAGAAAATGCGGCAACAACGAATGATGAAGAAATTTATGAGCGTTTCTATCGAGAAGAATTTTATCGTTGGAAATTTTAATGAAAGGTCAGCGTGGATACGCTGATTTTTTATTTTATTTAAAAGGAAGGATTTTCTCCTTTGTTGTAAGAAAGGTAAAGGTACTAGACTTGTGGATTCGTGAATACATGATAATCTTTTTTATTGGAACTCATGAACGTATTAATTCGTAATATAATTAGAGTAGTGTAAGGAAAGGGGATTGGAATGAGCGAAGAACGGAGAAGAATTTTAAAGTTAATAGAGGAAGGCATGATAACTGCGGAAGAAGCGGACGAGCTACTAGATGCACTGGAAAATGCGGAAAAGGCTAAAAGTGCGCATGTTGATCAGTCTTTATCGGAACAAGTGCTTTGGGAAGATAGCTCACATGCATTCGATAATAACAAACAGAAAAAGAAATCAACGAAACATAAACTATTTGATTTTGTTGATAACACTCTTCATAAGATTAAAAATGTAGATTTAGATTTTAATTTTGGATCGTCCGTTTCCGTATCCCATATTTTTCAGTATCAAGACTTTGCATTTTCCAACCTCGATTTTGAAATCGAAAATGGAAGCCTAGATATTAATGTTTGGGATGAGCGGGAGGTACGAGTTGAGTGTAACGCGAAGGTATATAAGGTAGAGGATGAAGAAGCAGCGAAAAAACAATTTTTGGAGCAGCTTCAAGTAGATTTCCAGAATAGCACCTTCTTCATTAAATTAGAGACAAAGAAAATAAAAGTAGACTTCATCATTTATGTACCAAAACAAATCTATCAAAAAGCAGCATTTAAAACATTTAATGGACCTATTTTCTTGGATAGCATAGAATCAAAATATGTTAATGTAAAAACAACCAATGGAAAAATTTCTTTCCAAAAAGTTAAAGGGGAAGAATGGGAAGTAAAATCAGCAAATAGCTCCGTTAAATTGGAAAATTGTGTTTGTAGTGATTGTGATGTAGAGACGATTAACGGCTCTATTTATGTTGACGGAACTTTTGATAAAATAGATTCTCAGCTCGTAAATGGTTCCATTCATTGCTTCTGGCACGGAATGGCAGGTCATACTGGTTTCTTTAAAACGACAACCGGACCTGTTCATCTTTATGTCCCTGGAAATAAAAGGATAGATGGAGAGCTGAAAACGAGCGTCGGAAATGTACATTGCACATTACCAGATTATGAGACCGTTAAACATACAAGTGACTTTTTGAAAAAACAGCTTCACTTTCAAACGGAAGGCATCAATGAAAAGGCATTATATATTGAAGCAGAAACAAAAACAGGAAGTGTCAACGTACATCCATTACCATAAGGGAGGAAACAAAATGTTAAAAAATTGGGCACTATCATTAGTAGTAAATGCTGTTGCAATTCTAGCTGTCGGAGAATTGTTTGATAAAGTTGAAATTGATGGTTTTGTTACAGCATTATTAGCAAGTCTGATCTTATCTATTTTAAATGTTATTGTGAAGCCATTATTAATCTTATTTACATTACCAGTAACAGTTTTAACCCTAGGACTCTTTTTGTTTGTCATCAATGCGGTGACATTATGGTTAACTTCATCCATAATAGGGGATGCCTTTATCATTGAAGATTTTGTAACAGCTATTTTAGCAGCAATAGTATTATCTGTATTAAACCTACTACTTCAAAAGCTGGTAGTCGATACGATAAAACGGTAAAAAACAGGGGAAACCCTGTTTTTTGCATTTGATACTAGATTTAAAGGCAATTATAGGCTACCTTTTTTACTTCATTAGATTTTGATTCCCTCCTTATCTTATGGCTTAAAAAGTTCATTTCGAAATCGAAAAAACCTTCATTTCCCTAAACTTGTTAAAAAGTGTTAAAGTTCATCGAAAAATGCTAAAATAGGGACAGTATTTGCTTAACTAGGGAGGCATACATACGAATGGCAAAAGTTAGAACAAAAGATTTGGTCGAGCGATTTGATTTGGAGATTGTTGCAGGACACGATGGAATTCACCGAGAAATAGTAAAAAGTGATATCTCTCGTCCGGGGATGGAGATGGCTGGTTATTTTAAGCACTATCCAGCTGATCGTTTACAAGTGCTAGGTAAAACAGAATTATCATACTTTCATGACTTACCGAATGAGGTAAAAAGAGAACGAATGAGCAAAATTTGTTCTGAAGTAACACCTGGTATTATTGTTACTCGTGGCTTAGAGGTTCCAAGCGAATTAGTCGATGCTGGAAATGATGCAGGAGTGCCAGTAATTCGATCACCACGCAAAACAACAAGTGTTGTAAGCAGAATTACAAACTATTTGGAATCAAAATTCGCTCCATTTACAGCGATTCATGGTGTATTAGTAGATATCTATGGCGTTGGTGTACTAATTACAGGACATAGTGGAGTTGGTAAAAGTGAGACAGCCTTGGAGCTTGTTAAGCGCGGCCATCGTTTAGTTGCCGATGATAGTGTGGAAATTCGACAAGAAGACTTTGATACCTTGATTGGGAATTCTCCTCCTCTAATTGAGCATTTGTTGGAGATTCGAGGACTTGGGATTATCGATGTCATGACTTTGTTCGGAGCTGGAGCTGTTCGAAACCATAAACGTATTTCACTCGTAATTAACTTAGAAATTTGGGATCAACATAAACAGTATGATCGACTCGGGTTAGATGAAGAAAAAATGAAGATTATGGATGTTGAGCTTCCAAAAGCAACAATTCCTGTACGTCCTGGTAGAAACTTAGCAGTTATTATTGAAGTAGCAGCAATGAACTTTCGATTAAAGCGAATGGGAATCAATACAGCACAAGAGTTTTCGAAACGGTTAACACAAGCGATTGAAACAGATCCACAAGAGGACTTGTAATAGTTAAGAACGCATAAGATTTAATGGAATCAAGTCAAATGAAAAGGACGACTTTCCTTATCAATTGGGTAGAGTTCGTGTTTATAGGGGGAAATAAAATATGATGTGTACGTATGAACCGTATGATCGTGTCTTTTTGGATATCGGTCCTTTGACAATCTACTGGTATGGTTTAATCATTGCAACAGGTGCATTTTTAGCCTTGTTGATGGCGATGCGAGAAGCAGATCGTCTTGGGCTGAATAAAGATTTGTTCGTTGATTTACTTGTATTTGCAATTCCAGCTGCGATTATCTTCGCAAGATTTTATTATGTCATCTTTGAATGGGATCGTTATGCAGATGGTCCGTGGTGGAAGGTATTTGCAATTTGGGAAGGCGGAATAGCCATTCACGGGGCCTTAATTGGTGCTGTGTTAACAGCGGTACTATTCGCAAAAGCCAAAGGAGTTTCCTTCTGGCAAATCGCAGACATAGCAGCTCCAAGCTTATTGCTAGGTCAAGCAATTGGTCGTTGGGGAAACTTTATGAATCAAGAAGCTTATGGTGGCCCGATTTCAGCGGAAGCTTGGGATAATGGATTAAAGTTTATTCCAGACTTCATTATGAATCAAATGTGTGTTAATGGTGTTTACCATCATCCGACCTTTCTATATGAATCGGTATGGAACTTCCTTGGCATCATTTTAATATTAGTTATAAGAAGAAAGTTCAATCCACGTCGTGGGGAAATTTTCTTTACGTACTTAATTTGGTATTCTGTTGGTCGTTACTTTGTAGAAGGCATGCGCACAGATAGTCTTTATGTATGGAACACGAATATACGTATGGCACAGCTTATCTCTGTTCTTATCATTATTGGATGTATCATATTCATTATATATCGAAGAAAAAAAGGATTAGCAGATAAGCATTACAATGGTAAAAAAGTAACGAAGCGCTAGGGGGAAGGTAAGTGCAAGGTATATTACATCGTGGAATAAAGAGTGGTCTATCCCTTACGTGGACATTAGGAAAAATCATTTTTCCCATCACGTTAATGATTACAATTTTAAGTCATACGTCGGTTTTTCCAATCATTATTGATTGGATTGAACCTTTTATGAATTTAATTGGACTGCCAGGAGAAGCGGCAGTCCCCCTTGTACTAGGTAATTTTTCAAACTTGTATGCAGGTATTGCAGCCATTATTAGCTTCGACTTTACGGTGAAAGAGGTATTCATTTTAGCAATAATGCTTTCTTTCTCGCACAATTTATTAATTGAATCCTCTGTCGCGTCAAAGGTTGGGGTAAACTGGTGGCTAATTACTGGAATTCGTGTAGGATTAGCACTAATTGCTGCAGTCGCTGTGAACTTGTTTTGGAATGGCGGAGGTGAACTTGCTCAATATGGGTTGATACCTGCGACAGAAGCACCTGAAACTTGGTGGCAAATTACCTATTTAGGGCTTGAAACGGCACTCCTTGCTATTCTCCAATTAGCATTGATTGTCATTCCGTTAATGATTATTATGCAGTGGCTAAGGGAAAAGGGCCATTTCCAAGTAATGTCCAAAAAATTAGCACCAATGACGAAAATACTTGGCGTTGAGAAAAATGCATCCATGCCACTTGTAACTGGGTTAACAATCGGTCTTGCATATGGTGCAGGTGTGTTAATTCAGTCGGCGAAGGAGGATAATATTTCTCGGAAGGATATGTGCTTGGTGCTTATTTTTCTCGTTTCCTGCCACGCTGTAGTTGAGGACACATTAGTATTTGCGCCGCTCGGTATTCCGTTGTGGCCACTATTAGTAATTCGATTGCTTACAGCGCTCGTATTAACGGCAACGATTGGATACATTTGGAACAAAGTAGATCATGCAAAAAGAAAGGAAGCAGCACAACATGAGCATTCGTACCGTACTTTTTGATTTAGATGGAACATTAATCGATACAAATGAATTAATTATTCAATCCATGCTTCATACGCTAGAGAAATACGCACCAAATCAATATAATCGTGAAAATGTATTAGATTTTATTGGGCCACCTTTAGATGAAAGCTTTAAATGGGTGGAGCCAACGAAGGTAGAAGAAATGATCGAGGTGTATCGTGAACATAACTTATACCATCACGACAGCTTTGTGAAACCCTTTGATGGTGTAATTGAAACAATTAAAGCATTAAAAGAGCGCGGTATAAAGCTAGGTATCGTAACAACGAAAATTGGCGATACCGCTTTACGGGGCTTAAAAGTAACGCAGCTCGATCGCTATTTTGATGTCATTATTGGATATGATGATGTGGAGCATGCAAAGCCACATCCTGAGCCAGTGCTAAAAGGCATGGAGGCGCTTCAGGCTAAAGCTAGTGAAACGCTAATGGTTGGCGATAATTATCATGATATTTTAGCTGGTCAAAATGCAGGGGTAAAGTCAGCAGGAGTCGCTTGGTCTCTAAAAGGGCGAGAAGCATTACAGAAGCATAACCCTGATTATATGCTAGAAACAATGGGAGACTTGTTAGATATAGTAGGGAAGTGATGCAATGAGACGTACAAAGCGATACCCAGTTGAAGGAGCCAATTCATTATGGCACGTGTATAAAACAGTCCCGTTCCTTAAAGTTGTTAAAAACTTTGTCGTAATTCAACTCGGAAGATATACACCTTTTTTATCGATAAAAAACTGGATGTATCGAAAGCTGCTACGAATGAAAGTAGGGGAGCAAACCTCATTTGCCTTGATGGTGATGCTAGATGTCATGTTTCCAGAGAAAATTTCGGTAGGACGTAACACCGTAATTGGATACAATACGACCATTTTAGCCCATGAATATTTAATTAAGGAATATCGCCTTGGTGAAGTAAAAATTGGCGATGAGGTTATGATTGGCGCAAACTCCACAATTTTACCTGGAGTCGAAATTGGAAGCGGAGCAATTGTATCAGCAGGTACACTCGTTCATAAAGATGTACCTGCTGGCTCCTTTGTCGGTGGAAACCCAATGCGCATCATTTATACAAAAGAAGAGATGGATAAGCGTAAAGCGGAAGATGAGTTTTTTCAATAAGACTCATCTTTTTTTGTGCTGTGTTGGGGGTAATTTGGTGGGCGGAGTTGGAATCATCTAAGATAGTGGTTTAATTCAACAAGAAAATATGAGTATTATTCAAAATAGTGGATTAATTCAACAATATGACGCTGGAATTCATTAATAGAGTGAGATAATTCAATTGAGTGTGAGGATTATCCAGTGAAGTGAGGAGATTCAATAAGATAGCGCTAGAATCATTCCGTAAATGGAATGAATTCAATAAACAAACGTGTTAATTATTCAATATGTTAGATTAAATCAACAAAAGAGCATCTAAATTCAACAATTGCCTATTAAAATAGGTTCATTTAAGAAGACTTGAGCAACAAATCCATACCCATTTAAAACATTTATATAGATTGTTTCAAAAAGTTTGAATATTACGGTGGTACTAGCTTTCTTTTTGTAATAAAATAAGGGTAGCGGTAGGGTTATTTTTCCATAAATTCGGGTGATTTTGCGTGGGATCACTACAAGGAGAGGATTTTAATGAAAAAGATTATTAATGACCCTAATTTAGTAGTACAGGACATGTTGAAAGGATTAGTGGCGGCTTATCCGAATAGTGTACAACAGGTTCCGAATACTACTGTTATTGCACGGAAAGATGCGCCTGTTTCAGGTAAAGTAGGTTTAGTTAGTGGTGGAGGAAGTGGACATGAGCCTGCACATGCTGGTTATGTTGGTTACGGTATGTTAGATGCAGCAGTATGTGGAGAGGTGTTTACATCGCCTACACCTGACCAAGTATATGAAGCGATTAAAGCAGTAGATGGTGGAAATGGTGTATTTTTAGTTATTAAAAACTACACAGGTGACGTAATGAACTTTGAGATGGCTGCTGAAATGGCTCAAGCAGAAGGTATTGAAGTAGAGCAAGTAATCGTAAACGATGATGTTGCTGTAGAGGATAGCTCCTTTACTACAGGTCGTCGTGGTATTGCTGGTACTGTCTTTGTACATAAAATTGCAGGTGCAAAGGCACAGGCTGGTGGTTCCTTGCAGGAAGTGAAGGAAGTTGCAGAAAAGGTAGTGGCAAATGTTCGTTCAATGGGAATGGCATTAAGTCCATGTACGGTACCGGCAGCTGGTAAACCAAGTTTTATTTTGGAAGAGAACGAAATGGAAATTGGAATGGGCATCCACGGTGAACCAGGTACGGAAAGAAAAGCAATTCAAACTGCCGACGAAATTGCTGCGGAGTTAACTCAAAAGGTGTTAGACGATATGAAGTTAACTAGTGGCGATGAGGTTGCAGTTATGGTTAATGGCTTAGGTTCTACTCCGGAGATGGAGCTATATATTGTTAATGGTAAAGTTAATGAGCTATTAACGGAAAAAGGAATTCGTATTTACCAAACATTTGTTGGGGAATATATGACCTCCTTAGAAATGGCAGGCTGTTCGGTAACACTTCTAAAATTAGATGATGAATTAAAAGAATTATTAGATGCAGAATCAAAGGCTCCTGCATTTCGCAGCTAAGTGGATACAGAATAGGAGGAGAGTATAATGAATTTACATGTTCAACACGTTTTACAATGGATGAGCAAAACAAATGATAAAATCCAAGCGAATAAAGAGTATTTAACCTCATTAGACCAAGCGATTGGGGATGGAGACCATGGGATTAATATGGCGCGTGGTTTCCAAGAAGTGATGACAAAAACGGAAGCGTCCCAATATGACACGGTTTCTGATTTGCTTAAAGATGTTGCTATGACATTATTGTCAAAAGTTGGTGGAGCATCTGGGCCTCTTTACGGTACTGCCTTTCTAAAAATGTCAATGGCGGTAAAAGGACATACGTCTGTGGATCAGCCTGCTTTTACGAAGGGTGTGGAGGATGCGTTAAACGGCATTCTTCAACGGGGAAAAGCAACAGTAGGGGACAAAACCATGATTGATGTATGGAACCCGATTCTTTCCTTACTAAAGGAAAACGAATCCGTAAATGCAGAGCAATTGGAAGATGCAGCGAAACATGCGATGGAATCAACAAAAGATGTTATGGCGAAAAAAGGTCGTGCTGCATATTTAAAGGAACGTTCTATCGGGCATTTAGATCCTGGTTCCGTATCCTCTTACTATTTATTTTCATCTTTAGCAGAAGTCATGAAGGAAGGGGAATAATACCCAATGTCAAACGTAGGAATTGTTCTAATATCACACAGTGCAAAAGTTGTAGAAGGATTAAAAGACATTATTGGGCAAGTTGTTCATAACGTACCAATTGAAGTAGCAGGCGGTACAGATGACAATGAAATTGGTACAAGTGTGGAAAAAATTACGGCTGCGATTGAGCGAGCGCATAGTGAAAAAGGTGTTCTCCTTTTTTATGATCTTGGTAGTGCTATGATGAATGCGGAGCTAGCAATTGAATTGTGTGGTTATGATAATGTGAAAGTGGTCAATACTTCTTTAGTAGAAGGTGGCTATGTTGCAGCGGTTGAATCCAGTATTGGGAAGTCATTAGACGAAATCGTGGAATCTGCAACAAATATTTCGACAAACTAATCCAAGCCTACCACTTGTGAATCCCCTCAAAGAAATGTATAATCAATCTCTTTGAGGGGATTATTTATTTTATACATAATGATAAAGACTTGTACCAATTGAGGTGATGTAAGTGGCAAAATTAGAAGGGGTTTTACCCGCAATAAGAAGCATGAGAGATTTCGAAAAAGTACTGAATAGTTCGCATGAAAATATCATTTTTTTAGAGACAAGGCTTTCACAAGTAAAAAGTCTTGTGAAATATACGCGGCAGCACAATAAAAAAGTGTTTATGCATGTCGATCTCATACAAGGATTAAAAGTAGATGAATATGGGTTGGAGTATCTCATCAATGATATTAAGGTTGATGGAATTATTTCGACAAGAGCAAATGTCATTGCAACAGCGAAAAGACACCATATTACAGGTATCCAGCGATTGTTTGCATTAGATAGTCATGCACTTGATCATAACTTAAAGATTTGTAAAAACGTACAGCCTGACTATATTGAAGTTTTACCTGGAATAATACCAGAGGTGATGCAGGAAATTCATGATGAAACTGGGATTCCTGTAATTGCTGGTGGATTAATTCGCACGAAACAGGATGTAGAAAATGCGTTAAATGGCGCTGCGACAGCGGTTACAACGTCCAGGAAAGAGCTTTGGGAATTGTAAAAAAATTAAAAATAGAAAAAATGATTGACAACGCTTTCAGTATGCATTAAAGTAAAGGTAACAAGTTAAGACAAGTGATGGAGAATTGGAGACCCACACGAGACAAAAGGTTGCTACGATTTATTAAGTAGTGTTCTAGTTTCGTGTGGGTTTTTTGTATGCGCCATCATGATTGCCAGATCTGGGTTTTCATAGTTTCATAAATATATATTAAGGGAGTGGGTTCCATGTCAGCTTTTGTTGGAGAAATTATTGGTACAATGATTTTGATTATTTTTGGTGGTGGTGTAGTAGGTGGTGCTGTATTAAAAAATACAAAGGCAGAAGGTACAGGCTGGGTTCTTATTACAATTGGATGGGGACTTGCCGTAACAATGGGTGTTTATGCAGTAGGTAGTATTTCAGGTGCGCACTTAAATCCTGCAGTAACATTAGGATTTGCAGCAGCTGGAGATTTTCCTTGGGCAGATGTTCCATTGTATATTACAGGGCAATTAATAGGTGCGTTTATCGGTGCTGTAATCGTTTTCTTTCAATATTTACCGCATTGGGGTGCAACAAAGGATCCTGGTTTAAAACTAGCAGTATTCTCTACTGATCCTGCAATTCGTAGTAAAGGTTCAAACTTAGTAAGTGAGATGATTGGTACATTCGCTTTAGTATTTGGTTTAATGTTTATTGGTGCAAATCAATTTACAGAAGGCTTAAATCCATTTATAGTAGGTTTGTTAATTATCGCGATTGGTATGTCACTAGGTGCAACTACTGGTTATGCAATTAACCCTGCACGTGACTTAGGACCAAGAATTGCTCACGCTTTATTACCAATTCCAGGTAAAGGAAGCTCTGATTGGGGATATGCTTGGATTCCGGTTATTGGACCTATCATTGGTGGTATCTACGGTGCATTATTCTATAAAGCAATGTTTGTTAGCGAATTTTCTGTAGCATTCTGGGTAACAAGTGCAGTAATAGCTCTAATCTTTATTTATGCTGCAAGCTCAGAATTGAAAAAGGCAAACAATGCTACAGTTGAAAATAATGCTTCACAATCACTTTAATAATTTTTAGGGGAGGAATACGGAATGAGTAAATTTATCTTATCTCTTGACCAAGGTACAACAAGTTCTCGTGCTATTTTATTTAATCAACAAGGTGAAATTGTCGAAACG
Source organism: Salirhabdus sp. Marseille-P4669 (assembly GCF_900240405.1). GTDB lineage: Bacteria > Bacillota > Bacilli > Bacillales > Alkalibacillaceae > OEQK01. The sequence continues at coordinate 197,584 of NZ_OEQK01000006.1, read as the reverse complement.
GCACAGCAAGAATTCGAACAGTTCTTTCCAAAGCCAGGCTGGGTAGAACATGATGCAAATGAAATTTGGACTTCTATTCTAGCTTGTATTGCAGAAGTTATGCGTAAAGCAGATATTACACCAGAAGATATTGCAGGTATTGGAATTACAAACCAACGTGAAACAGCAGTGGTTTGGGATAAAAATACTGGTAAACCAATTTATCGTGCTATTGTTTGGCAATCTCGTCAAACAGAGGGCATTTGTCGTGAACTAAGAGAGCAAGGCTACAATGACTTGTTCAATGAAAAAACAGGTTTACTTCTAGATCCATACTTCTCTGGTACAAAAGTAAAGTGGATTCTAGACAATGTAGAAGGTGCTAGAGAAAAAGCAGAAAATGGAGACCTACTATTCGGTACCATTGATACTTGGTTGGTATACAAATTATCTGGTGGAAAAGCTCACGTAACAGATTACTCTAATGCTTCACGTACATTAATGTTTAACATTTATGACTTAAAATGGGATGATGAGTTACTAGAAATTCTTACTGTACCAAAGAGCATGCTTCCAGAAGTACGTCAATCTTCAGAAGTATATGCAAAAACAGTGGATTATCATTTCTTTGGTCATGAAGTACCAATTGCAGGTATTGCTGGTGACCAACAAGCAGCTCTATTCGGTCAAGCTTGCTTCGATAAAGGAATGGCAAAAAATACTTACGGAACTGGATGTTTCATGTTAATGAACACTGGGGAAGAAGGCGTTAAGTCTAAGCACGGATTACTTACTACGCTAGCTTGGGGAGTAGATGGTAAAGTAGAATATGCATTAGAAGGAAGTATCTTTGTTGCAGGTTCTGCTATCCAATGGTTACGTGATGGTCTACGCCTAATCGATAATGCTCCTGAAAGTGAAGCATTTGCTACAAAAGTAGAATCTACTGACGGTGTATACTTAGTACCTGCATTCGTTGGACTTGGTACTCCATATTGGGATAGTGATGCACGCGGAGCTGTATTTGGCTTAACTCGTGGTACAACAAAAGAGCACTTCATTCGTGCAACACTGGAATCTCTTGCATATCAAACAAGAGACGTTCTAGATGCAATGGTTGCGGATTCTGGAATTGAGCTTAAGTCTTTACGTGTTGACGGTGGAGCAGTTAAAAACAATTTCTTAATGCAATTCCAAAGTGACATTCTAGGTGTACCGGTTGATCGTCCAGTTGTAAATGAAACAACTGCATTAGGTGCAGCATACCTAGCTGGTTTAGCAGTAGGTTACTGGTCTGGTAAAGAAGAAATCGCAAAACAATGGCAAAATGAACGTACATTTACAGATGATCTAGCTGAAGAGAAGCGTGAAGAGCTTTATAAGGGCTGGAGGAAAGCTGTAGCTGCTACAAGAGAATTTAAGTAATAAGACTTAAGCAAAGCCTTTTTCACTATAACCTTCACCCCACGCAAGTGAAGGTTTCCTACCGCGGAAAGTAAAAGGCTTTGCTTTCTATTAATATTGTGATATAATGAACTTAAGTTAATATTGTGGATGGAGAATTCGAGAGACCACTAAACTCTATTTTTGTATGTGGAAAAAATAGGGCGTTTTGTGGTCTCTTTTTTTGGTTTTTCTGAAGGTGAATGATGAGAGGAAAAGAAAAACATCGTTGCAACTTTTGCATCGGTTTTGGGAAACTACATGTAGAGACACTCTCTATATTGGTAACCATCTAACGAAATGCAAAGTTGAATCTTCAACAAATTTTTTAGCACGTAAATAAAATGAAGGGAACGATGGTTATGCAATTTACAAATTTAAAGAGAAATGAAATAAAGCAAAAGATACAAGATGAATCACTAGATCTTCTTGTAATTGGTGGAGGTATTACTGGTGCTGGTATTGCACTTGATTCTGTCACACGTGGTATGAATGTTGCAGTAGTAGAAATGCAAGACTTTGCAGCTGGTACTTCTAGTCGTTCTACAAAATTAGTTCATGGTGGTCTTCGTTATTTAAAACAATTTGAAATAAAAGTAGTTTCAGAAGTTGGTAAAGAACGTGCAATCGTTTATGAAAATGGACCACACGTTACAACTCCTGAATGGATGATGTTGCCATTTTACAAAGGTGGAACATTCGGTCCTTTCACTACAAACATTGGTTTAAAGGTTTATGATTTTCTTGCAGGTGTTAAAAAAAGCGAGCGCAGAAAAATGTTTAAACCAGATGTGGCATTAAAGCGTGAACCACTTCTTAAGAGTGAAGGTATGAAAGGTGCAGGCTACTACGTAGAATACAAGACGGACGATGCACGCCTAACGCTTGAGGTTATGAAGAAGGCTGTAGAAAAAGGTGCATTAGCACTAAACTACATGAAAGTTACCGACCTACTTTACAAAGATGGGAAAGTAGTTGGAGTGAAAGTAGAAGATTTAACAGATGGTTCCGTATCTGAAATCTATGCGAAGAAAATTGTAAATGCTGCTGGTCCGTGGGTAGATACACTACGTGAAATCGATGGTTCGAAAAAAGGGAAATCCCTACAGCTTACCAAAGGTATTCACCTTGTATTTGACGGGGAACGATTCCCATTAAAGCAAGCTATTTACTTTGATACACCAGATGGCCGTATGGTATTTGCTATTCCTCGTGAAGGCAAAACATATGTTGGTACTACAGACACAGTTTACAAAGGTGACATTGCACATCCTAAGATGACTGTTGCTGACCGTGATTATGTAATCAAGGCAATCAACTTTATGTTCCCAGACGTAAAAATTACTGCAGATGATGTGGAATCCAGCTGGTCTGGTTTACGCCCACTAATTCATGAAGATGGTAAATCACCTTCTGAAATTTCTCGTAAAGATGAAATTTTTGAATCTGAATCAGGTCTACTATCTATTGCTGGTGGTAAGCTAACGGGATACCGTAAAATGGCAGAAGGAATCGTTGACCTTGTAGCGAAGCAATTGAATGCAGAGGAAGGTAAGAACTATCCTTCTACACAAACAAAACACCTACCAATGTCTGGTGGAGATGTTGGTGGATCAAAAGGCTTTGAAGTATTTATTGAACAAAAATTAATCGAAGGCAAAGACCTTGGTCTCGATGCTAATACTGCTGAAGCGTTAATCAGAAGATACGGTTCTAACGTAGATATTGTATTTGATATTTACAAAAACAATCGTGAAAAAGTAGAAGCAGAAAATCTTGATCCAGTCGTATTCGCAATGCTACGCTATGCTTTAGATTATGAATTAGTTTATAAGCCGGTTGACTTCTTCATTCGTCGTACAGGTGCATTGTTCTTCAACATTAATTGGGTTCATGCGCATAAAGAATCTGTGATTAACTACATGGCGAGTGAATTCAATTGGACAGATGAGCAAAAAGAAACGTATACAAAAGAGCTTGAGCAATTATTACTAGAAGCTGTTACACCAGTAGAACGTGATTAATATCATATAAGGGAAGCCTCCTGTTCATGCAGGAGGCTTTTTCTGTGCGCTGTGCGGGAAAGTTTAAATTTTTGACGAGTATTTTAACCTTATATACGAATAAAGGACCTTTTATGCGAATAGAGGCATTGAGTAGGAAAAGTGGACTCGTATTTCCGTGAAGTAGACGAATATTTATGCGTGAATTACGCGTATTATTCGACGATAGACGAATATTAATCTGGTAGGCGAATATTTTGAATAAATTACGAGAATTTCTAGTGTACTTACGAATAAAATAGCTGTTTTCACGCGTAACAGGTATTTACACGAATTTTTACTTAAATTAGACGAGTAATAAATATTGTTTTACGAGTAGGGTATCCTTATTGGCGAATAAAAGTAATTTAATATATAAAATCCAACAAAATTTAGTATCAATGCTTCACTCTTTAACAAAAGATTCAACAAAAAAATGGGACATCCAATGCGGAGGTCCCATTTGTAATTTTAATAGAGTTCTTTAAATATGTTACTCACACGCTCCACTACATAAGCGCTGCTACCGTCTTCCTCAACTTCCTCAAGCAGCATTGCGATGACCATGTCTTTTTTGTCCGCTTGATAGGCAACAAATACGCCGTTTTCTTTTCCTTGTTCGCCTTGCTCCATTTTAAGCTCTGCAGTACCCGTTTTACCTGCAAGTGGTACACCATCCATATTTGCACCCCGTGCAGTTCCATTTGGGCTGGCAACAACATTTCGCAAGGCAGTATTTAAGATGTCCGCTTGTTCAGGGGTAATCATTTGTTCTTTCCAAAGTTCTGTTTCATCATCTTTTAATAGCTTTGGCTTTACCAAATCACCATTATTTAATATTGGTGTGTACATTGTCGCTAAATGTAAAACACTTAGCTGTAATTCTCCTTGGCCGTATGCGGTGTCTGCGAGTAAGATTTCATCACTTAAGTCTCCGCTATTGGAAATCGTAGATGCACTAATTGGATACGTAAACGGAAAATCTTGATTAAACCCGAATGCTTCTAGTCCTTCTACCATCGCTTCCCCACCCATTTCCACGGCGGTTTGTGCGAAATAAATATTATCTGAATATACGAGGGCATCCTCTAAGTCAACTGGGTGACCAGGGTCTGTCACTCTACGCACTTCGTAGTTCCCCCAAGCATCTCCATTACTCCACGTTTCCCCTTTTATGTCACGTGGTGCATTTGGATCAATAATTCCATTTGCTAATCCAATAGATGCTGTAATTGGTTTAAAGGTAGAGCCAGGTGCATACAGCGATGTAAAGCGATTTAAAATTGGATTCGCTTCATCTTCTAGTAACTTTGCATAGTAATCAGAAGTTAATCCATTGGGATCAAAGGACGGAGAGCTAACAAGCGCTAGCGTTTCTCCAGTTGTCGGATGAACTGCTGCTGCTGTTCCTTTTTTACCATTCATATTTTCAAAAATGGTTTGCTGAATGTCCGCATCAATGGTTACGTGAATATCTTTTCCTTTTTGAGCGTTTTGGGAAGCAAGTGTAACTTTGTCCCCGTTTTCATTTGTTATATAAACTTCTGCTCCTGGTTTACCACGTAACTCTTCTTCAAATAACTGCTCGAGTCCACGTTGCCCAATTACATCATGTGTTTCATAGCCTTTATCTCCATATTCCTCTAGTTGTTCTGCCGTAATTTCACCAATATAGCCAACTAAATGAGTTGCTGCTTCCCCTAACGGATAAACACGGCCAAACTGATCCTTAGGCCACACACCAGGAATCTCCATTAGCTCATCAAATAATTCCTTATTATTTGGATTAATTGTTCTTAATGGAACAAATAGATCAGGTTGAACCCAATCCTGATTTAATTGGTTTTCGATAAATTCGACATCTAAATGCAATAACTCCGAAACTTTTTCTATTGATTCTTCTTCGTTGCCTTCCATACTTTGTGGAACGATTCCAATCATCGTAACCTTATCATTTATAGCTAATCCATTTCCGTTACGATCAAAAATTTCCCCACGAGGTCCTTCGGTTACATCCATTCCAACCGAATCCCCGTCTTTCAACTGCTTAAATATGTAAGTAGTATCCCAATTCACAAACCAATTTTCTTCCTCTTCCTCAAGCTTTTCTTTTACTAGTGTTATTTCATGATCAAAGGTAATTGGCCCAGCTAAAGAGTCCATCTCCACATGGATAGGAAAAGTTGCTTCCTTAGCTTCCTCGTAGGATGTTTCCTCATCTGGCTTTTCGAAGGTTACCTGTAGGTTCTCAATATTTAAGTCCGAGTAAATCTTGACGTATCGATCGGCCATTTCTTCTTTCGGATATGTTTCCTTTGATGATGTAGATAGATATTCCTCATACATTTCCTCAAAGTTTTGCTCATTCCATAATTCGATGTATTCTGTTAAACGATCATCTGGCCTTACTTCTTTTTCTTCTTTACAGGCTGTAAGTACAATTGGAATTATGAGTAACAATAAAAATCCAATGGTGACTTTTTTCATAATGGAAATTCACCTCTTCTTTTTTGTATAGCTAGCGTCACAATTTTGATGGACACTTTTTGAAGACCTCTTTTTGAACAAAGAACCCCTTTCCTATTATTGTACCAAAAAATTCCACATTATCATCTAATCTGTTGTATATTTTACGCTTTTATTTATGTTATACTTTGTAAGTCGAAAGGGACGTTTAAGGGAGGCATCAAATGTCTATAACTAATGATATGAAAAATACCGAAAATTATAATATACTCCCGTTCTTAATGGAAGGGGACTTTTATTTTTCAATAGGAGTTAAAGCCTTTCAAAAAAGGGATTTTAATAAAGCGATAAAATGGTTTGAAAAAGCAATTGAATATGCACCACATAACCCTATGTATCAATGTCAGCTATCAGTTCTATATACCGAAATACGTTCTTATCAAAAAGCGAATCAATTGTTAACGAAGGTACTTGATACATTTGGGGAAAGCTATGTAGACTGTTATTACCTAATTGCGAATAATTATGCTCATTTAGGTTTGTTTCACGATGCTCAAAAAAACGTGGAATTATATTTAGATAAAGCAACAGATGGGGACTTTACGGAAGAAGCAGAGCAGTTATTAGAAATGCTTCAAATCTATAATGAAGTTGAGGAAGAAGATGATGATTTCGATGATGAATGGTTAATTGATGAAGAAGATGAGCTCATCATATACCAGGAAACCGTATTTTATCATCTTGAAAATCATGAGTGGCAACAGGCAATTCCAATTTTAGAGGAAATCATGATGCTTTTTCCAGACTATGTAATGGCAAAGCATGATTTTGCCTGGGCAAACTTTTTTGCAGGGAATGAAGAAGATGCTTTAGAAATGGAGTTGGAGTGGTATAAGGCTGACCCGAATTCGATTCATAGTATCGTCAACTTAGCTGTGTTTTATCACGAATTAGGGAAGTTGGAGGAATCCATGGGGTACATAGAAATATTAACGAATGTTTATCCTATGAATGAACAACAAAGGCTAAAAATTGCGATTGGTCTCGCTCATACGAAGCATTATGAGCAGGCATTAGAGCGATTCCAATTCTTATCGAAATCGAAGCTAAAGCAACATATATCCTTTTATAAATGGTATAGTGCTTCCGCTTTGCGCTGTGGGTTAACGGAAAAAGCAGAAGACCTTTGGAAAGAAGGATGCAGACGTCACCCCTTCTTAAGAAAAATTGGCAGCTTAGAGGCGATGAGCAAATTGATAGACGAATCCTTCAATGTCGAATACGATAACAATAAGTAGTAATTAGAGTAAGATGTGAGAAGGGATTGATTCATATGGCTACAGAAGATTTAATATATGATGTAATTATTATCGGTGCAGGTCCAGCAGGCCTAACAGCTGCTGTCTATACTTCACGTGCAGATCTTAAAACGTTGATGCTTGAGCGTGGGGTACCAGGTGGACAAATGGTGAATACAGAGGATGTCGAAAACTATCCTGGCTTTGAAAATATTTTAGGTCCGGATCTTTCGAATAAGATGTTCGACCATGCGAAAAAGTTTGGTGCAGAATATGCTTATGGGGATATTAAGGAAATTAAAAAAGGTAAAGAATATAAAACCGTTGTTGCAGGTAGCAAAGAATATAAAGCAAGAGCGATTATTATTGCAACAGGTGCAGAATATAAAAAATTAGGTATTCCAGGTGAAGAAGAGCTTGGTGGACGCGGTGTATCGTATTGTGCAGTATGTGACGGTGCATTCTTTAAAGAACGGGAATTAATTGTTGTTGGCGGGGGAGACTCTGCTGTTGAAGAAGGAGTTTATTTAACTCGTTTTGCTAGTAAAGTAACAATTGTACATCGCCGTGATGAATTGAGAGCACAGAAGATTTTACAACAACGTGCATTCAACAACGATAAAATTGATTTCATTTGGGATACAGAAGTGAAAGAAATCAATGGTGATGGTGGAAAAGTTGCAAGTGTAACATTATACGACAAAAAAGAAGACAAAACGTATGAAAAGAAAACGGATGGGGTCTTTATTTATATCGGTATGGATCCATTAAGTGAGCCTTTCCAATCACTAGGTATTACGAATGAAAATGGTTATATCGAAACAAATGAAAACATGGAAACAAAGGTCCCTGGCATATTTGCTGCTGGTGATATCCGTGAGAAGGATTTACGCCAAATTGTAACAGCAACTGGTGATGGAAGTATTGCTGCGCAGTCTGCTCAAGTTTATGTGGAAAACCTGTTAGAAGATTTAGAGGTAAAACAGTAATACAGCCTGAACCGTTTTAGACTTTGATAAATAAATAAAAGTCACGACTTCTTAACACTGTTGTAATACTCTTGCAACATAAATTAGTTACAATAGGGATAACGAAATTGACCCCCTTTTATAAGATATATTCTTTTTCCTGCACAGGCGCCCAAAATTTGCCTGTGTTTTTCTTTTGCCTTCCTATCGTATAATAGATAAAGTATGCCTTTTGCAAAAATCCGCCTAAATAATTCCAACTTAAGATCGTTTCTAGAAATCGATAAATTGGTTTTCCGTACGGTTAATAGTATAATTAAACTAGAGAAACTTGTGGTAGCTCTTATTTGCTACATACTGAAAAAGAAAAACAGAAACACAAGGTTGTTTTTCGTATGAGGTGAGAAAATTTTGCAACGGGTAGCGAATTGCGTTTTGCAGAATGGGAATAACGTTTTAATGCTGAAAAAACCTCGAAGAAATTGGTATGTTGCTCCAGGAGGGAAAATGGAGTCTGGAGAAACGATTAAACAGTCTGCAATACGCGAATTTCAAGAAGAAACAGGATTGACAGTTGAAGATCCTAAATTAAAAGGCGTTTTTACTTTTTTGATTTATGAAAATGAGGAGATTGTTATGGAATGGATGATGTTTACCTTCTATTCCAAAGAACATAAAGGGACATTGCTTGAAGAAAGTAAAGAAGGGGAGCTCGAATGGGTTCCTGTTAATGAAGTACTATCGAAGCCAATGGCAGAAGGAGATCGTGCCATTATTAAGCATGCTTTACAAAGTGATGAGATACTTTATGGAACTTTCACATATACTTCGGATTATAAGCTTTTATCCTATCAACTAGATCCACAAATAGACGAATAGTAGCATTCGTAGAAAGAGGGGATTACGATGGTTGAACAAAGTCAAAATATCCAATTGGTCATTATAACCGGGATGTCTGGTGCTGGTAAAACAGTTGCGGTGCAAAGCTTTGAAGATTTAGGCTATTTTTGTGTCGATAATCTACCACCAGCACTACTACCAAAGTTTTTGGAACTGATGAAAGAAAACCAACAGAAAACACAAAATGTTGCGGTAGTGATGGATTTAAGGGGTCGTGAATTTTTTGATTCTTTATTTGATGCACTAGATCAATTGAGCAAAGAGGAATGGGTAACAGAGCAAATTCTATTCCTGGATGCCAATGACGAGGTACTTGTTTCTAGATATAAGGAGACGAGAAGGTCACATCCACTAGCCAAATCTGGATTACCTTTAGAAGGGATTCGAAAAGAACGAGATCTATTAGACGAATTAAAGGGTCGTGCTCAACACATTATCAATACATCCACTATTAAGCCAAGAGAATTACGGGAGAAGCTAATCGAAACGTTTAAAGAAAAGTCCCAGCAAGTCTTTTCCGTGAATGTTGTTTCCTTTGGCTTTAAGCATGGTATCCCAATTGATGCCGATTTGGTTTTTGACGTGCGTTTTCTACCTAACCCATTTTATGTGGAGTCCATGCGACCGTTAACTGGACTTGATGAAGAAGTGTCCACTTATGTATTTAAATGGTCGGAAACGAAAAAATTCATGGATAAGTTATTGGATATGCTGGAATTTATGATCCCTCAATACAAGCGAGAAGGTAAAAGTCAGCTTGTCATTGGTATTGGTTGTACAGGAGGACAGCATCGTTCCGTAGCAATTGCAGAGCAAATCGCAAGCCATTTCGGAAATGCTGTAAATACGTATGTTAAACATCGTGACATCAAGAAAAGGAAAGGATAGGCAGATCTTATGATACAAATGAGAGAGCCCAATGTTGTTGTCATTGGGGGTGGAACAGGAATGCCTGTCCTGTTACGTGGTTTAAAGAATTTTCCGATCAACCTGTCCGCCATTGTTACGGTTGCAGACGATGGCGGCAGTTCAGGCAGACTTCGTAATGAAATGGCAATACCTGCACCAGGAGATATTCGTAACGTAATTGCAGCTATGTCTGATGTAGAACCAATGATACTAGACCTTTTTCAGCATCGTTTTGAGAGTGGAAACAGTTTATCTGGTCATTCATTAGGAAATTTGTTGCTCGCAGCAATGGCATCGATTACGGGGGATTTTTATCACGGTATAAAAGAAGTGTCACGTGTGTTTAATGTGAAAGGTCAAATATACCCAATTGCAAATCAAAACATGTATTTACATGCCGAAATGGATGATGGAACAATCGTTTCTGGGGAATCGAAAATACCTCAAGCAAACAAAAGAATAAAACGGGTATTTTTAAGTCCGGATCATATTGAGCCATTGCCAGAAGCAATGGATGCCATTGAATCAGCAGACATCGTGGTGATAGCCCCAGGTAGTTTATTTACGAGTATTCTACCAAACTTAATTATTCCGGAGATTGGGGATGCCTTAAAAAATTGTCCAGGAAAAGTAGTATATATTTGTAATGTAATGACTCAGTTTGGAGAGACAGAGGATTTTACTGCTGCTGACCATGTGCAAGCGATTCAAGACCATATTGGAGAAAGCTGTGTAGATGCAATTGTTGTGCACAATGCACCTATTAAGCCATTTGTGAAGCAACGATATGAGGCCGAAAATGCCTCTCCTGTCATCTTTGATACGACACGCTTATTGGAAATGGGCCTTGAGATTATTGAAGGGGACATCGTGGATTATTCCAAAAAAGCAGTTCGTCATGACAAAAACAAAATTGCAAAATTAATCTATTCGTTAATTAAATGACGAGACCTAGTGTGACAGCACTTTTTTATTTAACCGTTGTTGCACACCAGGTCTAGTTGTTAGAAGGGGATGTGTGGGAATGTCTTTTGCAGCTGAAGTTAAGAAAGAATTAACACAAGTGGAAGCCGATGCTTGCTGTATAGAAGCAGAATTAGCAGCGTTGATTCGTATGAATGGTTCCCTATCCTTTTCAAATCGCCAATATATTTTAGATGTTCAAACAGAAAATGCTGCCATTGCACGTCGTATTTATTCGCTCATTAAACTCAACTATAAGCATCCTGTGGAATTGCTTGTACGTAAAAAGATGAGACTGAAAAAAAATAATGTATACATTGTTCGTTTGAAAGAAGATGTTCAACAATTTTTGGTAGATTTGAATATTTTAGAGGAGCCATTTTCCTTTAAACGTTCTATTCCTAAGAAATATACAGAGAAGAAGTGCTGTAGTAGAGCATATTTGCGAGGTGCTTTTTTAGCAGGTGGTTCTGTAAATAATCCAGAAACCTCTTCTTATCATTTGGAGATTTCTAATCAATATGAAGAGCATAATGATTCTTTGTGTGAATTGATGAATTCCTTTGATTTACATGCTCGAACGTTAGAAAGAAGAAATGGGTATATAACGTATTTTAAAGAAGCAGAAAAAATTACGGAGTTTTTGATTAATATTGGTGCCCACCAAGCTCTCTTAAAGTTTGAAGACGTTCGTATTATGAGGGACATGCGTAATTCTGTTAACAGATTAGTAAACTGTGAAACAGCGAATTTAAATAAAACCATTGGTGCTGCTTTTCGCCAAGTGGAAAACATAAAGTTTATAAAAGATACAGTAGGACTGGAATCTCTACCTGATAAATTAAGAGAGGTTGCCCAGGTTAGGTTAGAGCACCAAGATGTTTCCTTAAAAGAACTAGGTGAGCTTATTTCTTCAGGGAAAATCAGTAAATCGGGTATCAACCATCGTCTTCGTAAAATAGACGAGTTTGCGGATAAGCTCCGTGCTCAGGGAGTAAATTAGCCTTACTTTTTTCCGATAAAAACACGCCTAAATGGAGAACATTATCGTTTCCATTCCAATATGTTCGTGCTATAATATATGATAAATTGAAACGCTTTCATGGAAGGCGTTCTTTTCTTATATTCAATTATAATAGCGTTTTTATATTATAGGTATATTGGAGTTATACATTTTATTTTTAAAAAAATGAGATATTGAGGGGAGAGAGAAGTTTGGTAGAGAGAAAGGTCAAGGTTTTACTTACAACTGGTTTACAAGCAAGGCCTGCTGCTCGATTTGTGCAGGAAGCAAATCGTTTTTCTGCGAATGTCTTTTTAGAGAAAGATGGCAAACGAATCAATGCGAAAAGTATTATGGGCTTAATGAGTGTTGCAGTTGGTACTGGTGAAGAGGTAGTACTTATCGCAGATGGATCCGATGAAGAGGATGCAATCCAGGAATTAGCAACATTTGTGTCGAAAGAAAATTAATTTTTTCCTATTTTTGTGATGGAATGAGCAAATTCGACATAGAAAACATAAAACTCCGCATTCATAGCGAATGCGGAGTTTTATGTTGATTATGGAATGTTATTTATTGGTTGCTTGTTTTCATAACCTTGTCAATTAGTCCGTACTCCAGTGCTTTTTCTGCGGACATAAAGTTATCGCGGTCTGTATCCTTTTCAATGACTTCTAGCGGTTGACCAGTTCGTTCAGAGAGAATTTCATTTAACTTTTCACGCATTTCAATTATACGTTTTGCATGAATTTGAATATCTGTAGCTTGACCTTGTGTTCCGCCTAATGGTTGGTGAATCATTACTTCACTATTCGGAAGTGCATAACGCTTCCCTTTTTCACCTGCAGCGAGTAGAAATGCTCCCATTGATGCAGCCATACCTACACAAATTGTAGATACATCTGGTTTAATAAATTGCATTGTATCGTAAATCGCCATACCAGCTGTAATCGATCCACCAGGAGAGTTAATGTAAATGGAGATATCTTTTTCTGGATCTTCTGCAGCTAGAAATAGCAATTGTGCAACTACGGAGTTCGCTACGTTGTCGTCAATAGCACTTCCTAACATAATAATTCGGTCTTTTAGAAGTCTAGAATAAATATCGTAAGCACGTTCACCGCGGTTTGTTTGTTCAATAACAGTTGGGATTAAGTTCATTCTTAATTCCTCCTTTAATCTTTTGTTTTGTTTATGTACCTATCATACATAAATGGTCAATTAAGGTCAAACAATTTAACTTATTAACCCTTATTAAAATATATTCTTAGTTATACCCTTTATTTCCTCTCTGTAACGTTGGAAGGTATGTAATAATTTTTCTTCACTATCATCACCTTGTTTTATTCGGTTTATACTTGAGAGAAATGGAATAGATAAGAAAAGAGCTAAACTAAGATCGGGGATTGGTCATTCGACGATTTGGTCTTTCGTTAGCAATATTGTTACGAATAAGCTGGAACATATTTGTAATAATCTAAAAATAAGTTATCAATATCTCTTCGATTTTTTCAGTGTCTTTAAACTTTTTATTATAGAAATGAAGCATATACAAAATAGAAGTAGACAGTTCAACTCAACCCTACAATTATTTTCCATCTCCAAGTAATATGAAAAGGGATTCTCAAAAATCCCACACTTTAAAACGATAGCCGACTTCTACATTTACCTATGCAGATATATAAAGCCCACAAAATTTGAAATGGAATCGAACCATATATATTTATGGAGTGGAATGGAGTTCTTGAAATACAACGTGTTATTTACACGAAAAAAGTAATGAGTAAGAAAAAGAAATTATAACGTGTTTATTACTATAGCGAAGATGGAACTCAGAAAGCAAGTATTTCCCTTATATATGGATAATGACGGACCATATATAAAGAGTAAGAGCGGACTTAGAAACATTAAAGGTTATGTAGAACAAAGTAAAGTCGTAAGGGATTTGTGTGCAAATATATTAAGTAGGAATTTTAACATCTTTGTCGAAAACAGATAAGCAGACAAAATTTTAGGGGGAATAGGATTGGATACATTCTTAAAAGTGTTTGGAGTGTTGTTTATTATTAGCGGAATAATCGGAGGAATGTTAATTTATGATGGTGATTTAACCGAAGAATACAACAGATATAAAGACCTTCCGAGCATATATGAAGAAAAAGTTGAAGTGTTAAAACCATTACAAACAGAAAACATTGTGAACACTTCTATGTTTATTGGTGGCGGAGTAATAAGCGGAGTATTCTTCATGGCTTTAGGTTTTATTCTGGAACAATTAATGATTTCAAATGGATTAGATAAAAGAGAGAAAGAAGGAAAGGTGAGTTTCTTAGATAAGTTAACGAAACATTAAATGAAAAGGCAGCACTCTTAAATGAGTAACTGCCTTTTTTTACACTTTTTAAATCATTTTACACTAATTTTACACAAGCAGATTTCAAAACCTATATATATCAAGTCTTAAAGTGATTCTTTAAACGCCCTCGGAGGGAATCGAACCCCCATTACAAGAACCGGAATCTTGCGTGCTATCCGTTACACCACGAGGGCAGAAAAACTAAAACAGCATATAAAATTATACTTGGAACTACGGAAAAACGCAAGTGTATCTATTCATTACAAGTTTATCAGTAATAACAATTGAAAAACAAAAGAATACAATATAAGGATAAGATTTTTTAACGAACTAGAAATTTGCTAAAATAGAAAGGAGTAAAGAAAAGGAGAGCATATAGATGAATAAAGTTATTCTTTATACGAAAGAACGTTGCCCCTTATGTGTAGAAGCAAAGGAATTGTTACATCTATTTCAGGACGTATATGATTTTTCAATTGAGGAAGTGGATATTTATCAGGATGATGAACTTCTAGAAAAATATCAATTAACGATTCCAGTTATTGAAATTGGTGGGGAGCTATTAGATGCTTCGACAATAGATTATTTAAATGTAGAAAATTTATTACAAAAAAAGTATTGATTTGTTGACATTTGGAACAGTGTTGTTAAAATTGTAAATGTACATATCGTATTTTTTTGTACATATCGGGACAAAATAAGCCATACCGGGACAATTATTATCCCAGTATAAGAAAGAAGACGTTTAAAGGAGTTGGCCCAATGCGGGACTTGATTGCCTTACAACAAAAATTATTTCCAGAAGTAATGGAAATTATTGAACGTCGCTTTCATTTGTTGAAAATGATTCATTTATTACAACCGGTTGGGCGTAGAGGATTGGCAGAACAAACCAAGTATGGAGAACGACTAATCCGTAGTGAAGTTGAATTTTTTCAAAAAGTAGGGCTAATAGAAATCACCACAAAAGGGATGCTATTAACCAAAGAAGGCAAATCCGTTCTAGATCAGCTTACGGAAGTAATGAAAGAACTTTCAGGATTAGAGCTGATGGAGCTGCAATTAAAGAAAAAATTTAACTTAACAAAAGTTATTGTAGTTCCTGGTAATAGTGATAATGAAATAAGGGTAAAACAAGAGTTAGGAAAGGCTTGTGTTACTTACTTAAAACAAATTATTCAAGATAATATGATTATTGCTGTGACCGGTGGTTCTACAATGTCAGCAGTTGCTGAAGCGATGACTCCATTAGACAAACACAATTGCTTGTTCGTTCCTTCCCGTGGTGGATTAGGAGAGCAAGTAGAAAATCAAGCAAATACGATTTGTGCTCTAATGGCGAGACGAGCAAAAGGAGATTATCGTTTACTTTTTGTACCTGACCCGATTAGTGAAAATTCTTATCGTTCCATTATAGAGGAGCCTTCTGTAAAGGAAGTGACAAACTATATCTATAATGCGAATGTGGTTCTCCACGGAATTGGGGATGCTATGTCTATGGCAAAAAGAAGAAAGACACCACCAGCTGAAATAGAAAAAATTCAAAAATCTAACGGTGTTGGTGAAGCCTTTGGGTACTACTTCAATAAACGTGGTGAAATTGTCCATAAAGTTAGAACGGTAGGTTTACAGGTTGAAGATTTGAATCAGAAAGAGCATGTGATTGCGGTAGCAGGTGGGGCTTCAAAGGCGGATGCAATTGAATCCTATTTTCATTATGGTCATAGCAATGTGCTCATAACCGATGAAGCAGCTGCAACATTATTGGTAAAAGGGTAAATCCCTTTAAATAAAAAGGTTGATAACACAAGGAGGAATTTTAAAATGACAGTAAAAATTGGTATTAACGGATTTGGACGTATTGGTAGAAATGTATTTCGTGCAGCTTTAAAAAATAAGGATGTAGAAGTAGTTGCAATTAACGACTTAACAGATGCAAATATGCTTGCTCATTTACTACAATATGATTCTGTACATGGAACTTTAGAACAAAAGGTTACTGTTGATGGAAACAGCCTAGTAGTTGGCGATGAAAAAGTTAAAGTACTAACAGAAAGAGATCCTGCTAACTTAGGTTGGGGAGACCTTGGCGTAGATATTGTAATCGAATCTACTGGTCGATTCACACAACGTGACGATGCGAAAAAACACCTTGAAGCTGGTGCGAAAAAAGTTATTATCTCAGCTCCAGCGAAAGACGAAGATATTACAATCGTAATGGGTGTTAACGAAGATAAATATGATGCAGGAAGCCATGATGTAATCTCTAATGCTTCTTGTACTACAAACTGCTTAGCTCCAATGGCTAAAGTGTTAAACGATAAGTTTGGCATCAAGCGTGGTATGATGACAACTGTTCACTCTTACACAAATGACCAACAAATTCTAGACTTACCACACAAAGACTATCGTCGTGCTCGTGCAGCAGCTGAAAACATTATCCCAACTTCTACTGGTGCTGCAAAAGCTGTATCTCTAGTATTACCTGAACTAAAAGGTAAGTTAAACGGAATGGCAATGCGTGTTCCAACACCAAACGTTTCAATCGTTGACCTAGTTGCTGAATTTGATAAAAATGTAACCGTTGATGAAGTAAACGCTGCTCTTAAAGAAGCTGCGGAAGGTGAACTAAAAGGAATTCTTGAGTATTCTGATCTTCCATTAGTATCTCGTGATTACAATGGTAACCCTGCTTCTTCTACAATCGATGCACTTTCTACAATGGTTCTAGAAGACAACCTTGTAAAAGTTGTATCTTGGTATGATAACGAATCTGGTTACTCTAACCGTTGCGTTGACTTAGCTGTATACATCGCAAATAAAGGACTATAATACCGGATGTAGAATATAAACATAGATATAAGGAGGAAGGGAGATACCCTCCTCCTTATGATGTGTTTTTGAGTTAAAAAGGTTGGGGAGGCTCTTATTTCCAGCTGTAGCGCTTAACGAAGGCGCTTTTTCGCTTTTTCCAATTTAATTACATAATTACGGAGGGCTTTTTGTGAACAAAAAAACGATCCGCGACGTAGAAGTGAAAGGTAAGAAGGTTTTCTGTCGTGTAGATTTCAACGTCCCAATGAAGGACGGAGAAATTACCGATGATACTCGTATTAAAGCAGCACTACCAACTATTCAGTATTTAGTAGAACAAGGTGCAAAGGTCATTTTAGCAAGTCACCTTGGTCGTCCGAAAGGCCAAGTAGTAGAAGAGTTACGTCTTGATGCTGTTGCTCAAAAGCTTAGTGACTACTTAAATCAATCTGTTGTGAAAACAGATGAGGTATTTGGGTCTGAGGTAAATGAAGCGATCAGTGGTATGAATGAAGGTGACGTTCTATTAATTGAAAATGTTCGTTTTGAAGCTGGAGAAGAGAAAAATAGTGAAGAGCTTGCAAAAGAATTTGCGAAGCTTGCTGACCTTTATGTAAATGACGCATTTGGCGCAGCGCATCGTGCACATGCTTCTACGGAAGGTATTGCTCACCACATACCAGCAGTTGCTGGCTTCTTGATGGAAAAGGAGCTTGAAGTATTAGGTGGAGCTTTAGGAAATCCAGAACGCCCGTTTACTGCTATTATCGGTGGAGCAAAAGTAAAAGACAAAATCGGTGTTATTGATAACCTATTAGATAAAGTAGACAATCTCATTATTGGTGGAGGCCTTGCTTACACATTTGTAAAGGCAAAAGGTCATGAAATTGGAAAGTCTCTATTAGAAGAAGATAAAATCGATTTAGCAAATGAATTTATGAAAAAGGCAGAGGAAAAAGGTGTAAACTTCCTAATGCCTGTTGATATTGTTGTTGCTGATGATTTTTCTGAAGATGCAAATACAAAAGTTGTTCCAATAAGTGAAATTCCTGCTGATTGGGAAGGACTGGATATTGGTCCAGAAACACGCAAAAAATACGAGGAAGTAATTCAAAATTCGAAGCTCGTTATTTGGAATGGACCTATGGGTGTATTTGAATTAAATGTCTTTGCAAACGGAACAAAAGCAGTTGCTGAAGCACTTTCTAAGACAGACGGGTATACAGTAATCGGTGGTGGTGATTCTGCTGCTGCAGTTGAAAAATTTGGCTACGCTGACCAAATGGATCACATTTCAACTGGTGGTGGAGCATCCTTAGAATTTATGGAAGGTAAAGTACTTCCTGGTGTAGCAGCACTTAATGATAAATAAAATTTGTACTAGATGAGGTGAGAAGTATGCGTAAACGAATTATTGCAGGAAACTGGAAAATGAACAAAACGATTTCAGAAGCGGAAGCATTTTTAAACGATATTCGTGAAAAAGTACCTGCATCTGATAAAGTGGACAGTGTAGTTTGTGCTCCATTTCTTGCTCTTCCAACATTAGTTGAAAAAGCAAAAGGATCAAACGTAAAAATTGGTGCGCAAAATATGCACTTTGAAGAAAACGGTGCATTTACTGGTGAAGTATCACCAACTATGCTAAAGGATTTAGGGGTAGATTATGTAGTAATTGGACATTCCGAGCGCCGTGAAATGTTTAATGAAACAGATGAATCTGTTAACAAGAAAACAAAAGCTGCATTTGCGAATGGCTTAATTCCAATTGTTTGTGTTGGGGAAACGTTAGAGCAACGGGAAAACAACGAAACAAAAACACTTGTTGAAGCGCAAGTAAAAGCTGCACTTGATGGTCTTTCGGAAGAGCAGGTTAAAGAAACGGTTATTGCTTATGAACCAATTTGGGCAATAGGCACTGGTAAAACAGCTTCATCTGAAGAAGCAAACGAAGTATGTGCACACATTCGTCAAGTTGTAAAGAGTGCTGTATCTGATGCAGCAGCAGAAGCGGTTCGTATTCAGTATGGTGGTAGTGTAAAACCAGCAAATATTGATGAACTATTAGCACAAACTGATATTGACGGTGCTTTAGTAGGTGGAGCAAGTCTAGAGGCAGATTCTTATGTTCAGCTCGTGGAGGCTGGCGCAAAATGAGTGAAAACAAATTAGCAGCATTGATTATACTCGATGGATTTGCATTACGTGATGAAACAAAAGGGAACGCAGTAGCACATGCGAAAAAGCCTAATTTTGATCGTTATTGGAAGGAGTTCCCACATGCTACACTTCAAGCAAGTGGTTCTGCAGTTGGTCTTCCAGAAGGACAAATGGGAAACTCGGAGGTTGGCCATTTAAACATTGGTGCAGGTCGTATTGTGTACCAAAGTCTAAGTCGCATTAATCTATCTATAGAAGACGCAAGCTTTTATGAAAATGAACAGTTCAATGATGTAGTAGAGCATGTGAAGAGTAAAGATAAAGCATTACACATTTTTGGTTTACTTTCCGATGGTGGGGTACATAGCCATATAAATCATTTATTTGCACTACTTAAGCTAGCAGCAGATAAAGGATTAGAAAAGGTTTACTTACATGCTTTTCTAGACGGCCGTGATGTTGGTCCAACAACTGGATCCACTTACATTAATCAAACGGAAGAGAAAATGAAAGAATTAGGTGTCGGCGAATTTGCAACCATTTCAGGACGCTATTATGCAATGGACCGCGACAAGCGTTGGGAGCGCGTTGAACTAGCATATCGTGCAATGGTTTATGGTGATGGTCCTAAATTTAGAAATCCACATGAAGTTTTAGAAGACTCCTACTCAGAAGAAGTGTTCGATGAGTTCGTCATTCCAGCTGTAATTACGAAGGAAAACGGCGAGCCTGTTGCAACCGTTCAAGATGAGGATGCGGTTATTTTCTATAACTTCCGTCCAGATCGCGCAACACAAATGACACATACGTTTACAAACCCAGACTTTGCTGGATTTGACTTAGGAGAAAAAGCTCCTAAAAATGTTCAATTTGTCATGCTAACTCAATATAGCGACGATATTAAAGCAAACGTAGCATTTGGTCCAAACCATTTGAAAAATACAGTTGGAGAAGTGCTAGCAGACAATGGTTTAACTCAATTACGTATCGCCGAAACAGAAAAGTATCCGCACGTAACCTATTTCATGAGTGGTGGTCGTGAAGAGAAATTTGAAGGGGAAGATCGCATTTTAATTCCTTCACCAAAAGTAGCAACCTACGACTTAAAGCCTGAAATGAGTGCATACGAGGTAACAGAGGCTTTACTTGAGGATATCGAACAAGAGAAGCATAACGCGATCATCTTAAACTTTGCTAACCCAGATATGGTAGGACACTCTGGTATGCTCGAACCAACAGTGAAAGCCATTGAAGCGGTTGATGAATGTTTAGGTAAAGTGGTAGACAAGATTTTAGAAAAAGGTGGGTACGCTATAATTACAGCGGACCATGGTAACTCGGACGAAGTGATTACTTTGGAAGGGAAGCCAATGACAGCCCACACAACAAATCCAGTTCCCGTTATCGTAACAAAAAAAGGTGTTACCTTACGAGAAGATGGAATTTTAGGTGATTTATCGCCAACTCTATTGGATCTTTTACATGTGGAGAAACCACTAGAGATGACAGGAAAAAGCTTAATCAAGGAATAATCGAAACTATTATTTTAAAGGAGAGAATAAAACATGCCTTATATTACAGACGTTTATGCTCGCGAAGTATTGGACTCTCGCGGAAACCCAACAGTTGAGGTTGAAGTTTACACAGAATCAGGAGCTTACGGAAAAGCACTAGTACCAAGTGGTGCTTCTACTGGTGAATACGAAGCAGTAGAACTTCGTGATGGTGACAAGAGCCGTTACAATGGTAAAGGTGTAGAAAATGCAGTGAAAAATGTAAATGAAATTATTGCTCCAGAACTTATCGGTTATGATGCAACTCGTCAAATTGATATTGATGAGCTAATGATTGAATTAGACGGCACAGACAACAAAGGAAACCTAGGAGCAAACGCAATTCTTGGTGTTTCTATGGCAGTAGCTCATGCAGCTGCTGACTTCGTTGGTCTTCCGTTGTATCAATACCTTGGTGGATTCAACGCAAAAGTTCTTCCTACACCAATGATGAACATTTTAAACGGTGGAGAACATGCGGATAACAACGTTGACATTCAAGAATTCATGGTAATGCCTGTAGGTGCTCCTACCTTTAAAGAAGCACTACGTATGGGTGCTGAAATTTTCCATAGCTTAAAGAAAGTACTTCAAGGTAAAGGCCTAAACACTGCAGTGGGTGACGAAGGCGGTTTTGCACCAAACTTGAAGTCTAACGAAGAAGCTTTAGAAACAATCGTAGAAGCAATCGAAGCAGCTGGTTACAAGCCAGGTGAAGAAGTGAAGCTTGCTATGGACGTTGCATCTTCTGAAATTTATGAAGATGGCAAGTATAACCTTAAAGGGGAAGGCGTTGTTCGTACTTCTGAAGAAATGGTTGATTGGTACGAAGAGCTAGTTAATAAATATCCAATCATCTCTATTGAAGATGGTCTAGATGAAAACGACTGGGAAGGTCATAAACTATTGACAGAACGGATTGGTGACCGTGTTCAGTTAGTAGGCGACGATTTATTCGTAACGAACACAGAACGTCTTGGTCGCGGTATTGAAGAAGGCGTTGGTAACTCTATCCTTATCAAAGTAAACCAAATCGGTACCTTAACCGAAACTTTCGAAGCAATTGAAATGGCGAAAACAGCTGGTTACACTGCAGTAATCTCTCACCGCTCTGGTGAAACAGAAGATTCAACTATTGCTGACATCGCTGTTGCTACGAACGCTGGCCAAATTAAAACTGGTGCTCCATCCCGTACAGACCGTGTAGCGAAGTACAACCAGCTTCTTCGCATTGAAGATATGCTTGGTGAAACTTCTATCTACGGTGGCGTTGAGGCGTTTTATAACTTAAAATAATATAGGTTTTGGAAAAGGCATCCTTTGTGGGTGCCTTTTTTGTGTGTTTGATCTGGATATTTTCATGATTTAAATAAATTTTAATTAATAATGGGCTATTTTGTATGTGTGCGTGGAGTGGATTGTTGTAGTAAGCTATGGTGGATTCGGGTGATGCGAATAAATGAGAGGGGGGGACGAGTATTGTGAATTGTTAGGGTGAGGGTGGTGGTGTTGTGACGAATAAAGGTGGGGGAGGGGCGAGTATTTAGTTGGGATGAACGAGAAAAATTATCCTTTTTACGAGTATAATTTTTTCGGGGAATTTTGGGCGAATAGGGATTAGTAATAGACTCGTATTTATATGAAATAGGCGAATATGTTAAGTGAAATTACGAGTATTTTTCTTATAGGCGAGTATTTCCTTAAATATGCGAAAATACATAGTTGAAATACGAATAAAAATGCCTTTTAGACGCGTATATACGATTTTCACGAGTAAGTCCTTTAAACAGACGAATAAAAAATAGGAGTATACGAATGAGCTGCCAAGATATGCGAGTAATGATTCATTAAATGATTTTAATGCAAAGCCTGTATAAAAAAACATAAAGGAGAGAAATGATGATAAAACATGATGGTTCTACCCCACTAATAATACGTATGCTTGAGGCGCTTTTAAGAAGACTTCATCCAAATCATAATAAGCGACCTAAAATAGTAGAAGAATACAATAATCGTTTGTCCGGTTATCGAGGTGAACAATCCTTAAATTTTCATATATCCTTTTTAAATAAAGAGTATTTCGTTTTTAAAGATCTTCGCTTACCAGATAGTGAAGGGAGATTCTTTCAAATGGACTTATTAATTTTAACATCGAAATTTATTATTATAATGGAGGTGAAAAGCCATAGAGGAACATTAATATTTGATCAACAATCATCTCAATTAATTAGAGAATGGGATAGTGATCGAACAGCTTACAGTGATCCAGTGATACAAGCACGAAGGCAAAAGAATCAGCTTCAATCCTTTTTAACGAAACATAAGCTTCCGCATGCCCCAATCGAAACCCTCGTCATTATTAGTAATCCTTCTACTATTATTAAAGTAGAACCATTTAATCATCCAAATTCAAAAATGATTGTCCGAGCAGAAGCCATTCCATTTAAAGTAGAGGAAATAGAAAAAAAGCATCGTAAAGAGCACTTGACTACAAAGGAGCTACAAAAAATTTCAAGGGTTCTACTTAAATTAAATACACCCCATCACACTAATGTACTACAGAAATTTCAACTTACAGAATCAGAAATTTTACCAGGGGTACACTGTCCTTCTTGTTCACAGCTAGCAATGATTAGAATAAAAGGATATTGGTATTGTAATAAATGTAACTTCAAATCAAAAGAAGCACATTTATCTACTCTAGAGGACTATGCATTACTGTTTCATAAAGCGATGACGAATCGAGATTGTCGTCATTTTCTCCAAATTCCTTCTAAAGATATAGCATCGAATATATTACGGTCCCTACAGGTTAAGCGGGGAGGGAGTTATAAAAATAGAAAATATGAAGTGCAAGAAATTATTAATAATAAATGAAAAGCCAGCAGACTAATAAATCTGCTGGCTCCTTAAAAATTATTCTGTGATTTTATTCACTAATTCTACAACTTCCTCTGCAGTCCCTTTAGATAAAAGCTCATCCTTATATTCCGCAATCTTCGCTTGAGAAAGTTTACGGATTTGGGATCTTGCCGGTAGAATGGATGTGGCACTCATACTGAATTCATCTAATCCTAATCCAAGTAAGATTGGAATGGCGATTGGATCTCCTGCCATTTCTCCACACATTCCAGCCCATTTGCCTTCAGCGTGTGCTGCTTCAATAACGTTGTTCACTAAGTTTAAAATAGCTGGGTGGTATGGCTGATATAGGTAAGAAACCTTCTCATTCATACGGTCTGCAGCCATTGTATATTGGATTAAATCGTTCGTTCCAATACTAAAGAAATCTACTTCCTTCGCAAATTGACGTGCGATAACAGCTGTTGATGGAATTTCCACCATGATACCGATTTCGATATCATCTGATACTTCAACGCCTTTTTTACGTAAGTTTTCTTTCTCTTCTAATAGAAGTGCCTTCGCATCGCGGAACTCCTGAATCGTTGCGACCATTGGGAACATGATTTTTAAATTACCGTATACACTTGCGCGTAGTAAAGCACGTAATTGTGTACGGAATACATCATCATTTTCCAAGCAGAAGCGGATCGCACGAAATCCTAAAAATGGATTCATTTCCTTTGGAAGATCTAAGTATTCTAATTCCTTGTCGCCACCAATATCGAGTGTACGAACAACTACAGGCTTATCGCCCATATTTTCAAGAACGGTTTTGTAAGCATCGAATTGCTCATCTTCTGTTGGAAGGCTGCTTTTACCCATATATAAAAATTCAGTACGGTATAAACCAACACCTTCGCCACCATTACGGATTACACCTTCAATATCTTCAGGTGTACCGATGTTGGCAACAAGCTCCACATGTGTTCCGTCAGCAGAAACTGTTGCTTCGTCTTTTAGTTTTGCCCATTCTGCTTTTTGCTCTTCATATTCCGCCTGGCGCTTTTCGTAAGCAGCACGCTCTTCATTTGAAGGGTTAATGATTACCTTCCCATCTAATCCATCAATAATAATAAGGTCGCCATCTGAAACAGTTGCTGTTACATTTTTTGTACCCACAACTGCAGGTATTTCTAATGAACGAGCCATGATAGCAGAGTGGGACGTTCTCCCACCAATATCGGTAGTAAATCCTTTAACAAACTGCTTGTTCAATTGTGCAGTATCAGAAGGTGTTAAGTCCTGTGCGATGACGATAACTTCCTCATTAATTAATGCAGGATTAGGGAAAGAAACGCCTAGTAAATGAGCCATCACACGCTTCGTTACATCACGAATATCAGCAGCGCGCTCACGCATATATTCATTATCCATATTTTCAAACATCGTAATGAACATATTTGCTGTTTCATCTAGTGCAACTTCTGCGTTCACTTTTTCTGAGCTGATTTTGTCGTGCATTGGTTGAATAAGCTCGGGATCACTTAAAACGAGTAAGTGTGCAGAAAAAATTTCAGCATGCTCGTCACCTAATTTTTGCTTGGCATGCTCTTTAATTTTCTCTAGCTCACTTTTTGATGTTTCAATCGCTTGATCCAAACGCTTGATTTCATCTTCTGCATTTTCAATTGCTTTTTTTGTGAAATGTAATTCAGGCGCTTCTAACAGGTAGGCTTTTGCAATTGCTATACCATTAGATGCCGCTATACCTGTTAATGTTTGCATAGGATTATTCCCCCAAGCCTTCTTTTTTTAATGTTTCTGCGATTGAATTTAGCGCATCTTGTTCATCAGAACCATCAGCAGTAATTTTAATTTCTGCTCCAGATGGAACACCTAGGGACATAACACCCATAATGGACTTAAGATTTACGCTTTTACCTTTGTATTCCATATTTATATCTGAATTATATTTGCTAGCATTTTGCACTAAAATCGTAGCTGGTCTTGCATGTACTCCCTCAGCGGATGTAATTGTAAACGTTTTTTCTACCATAATTGTATTCCTCCATTATCTTCATTTATAAAAACTTAGTCATACTCTATTATGCCATAAAATGCGCGTTAGGAGAAAGATTAGGATTGAATTTTATATGTCTAAGCTATATTTTCATCTCTATTAATTTATTTATTCTCTCCATCTTGCTAGAGTGCCTATTTTATGCTACATTTATGTTATATTTAGATATGTGCGTTTTTAGGGGGTGTAACACATCATGTATGGAACGTTGGTTACATTATTAATTATTGATGTCGTAGTACTTATTGGTCTAGTTTTACTTCAATCCGGAAAAAGCGCAGGACTATCTGGTGCAATCTCAGGCGGTGCTGAGCAATTATTTGGTAAACAAAAGGCGAGAGGTATTGACGCTGTTCTTCATAAGGCGACAATTGTTACTTCAATCTTATTCTTTATCTTAACCTTTATACTCGGATATATTGTAACAGCTTAAAACAGCAAGCATTCGACTTGCTGTTTTTTTGCGTATATAGGGTATTCCAAATTTAGTATATAGAGGAATATTTTTACTAACACTTATTAAACACCAGCATAATAAGGAAAAGAATAAATGACATACACTAATAGCATAAGTGGTTAAGGAGCTGAATCATAGTGAAAATCATTACACCAAAACCCTTTACATTTAAAGCGGGGGAACGAGCGGTTTTATTGCTACATGGATTTACAGGTCATTCTGCCGATGTAAGAATGCTAGGTCGTTATTTACAAAAGCAAGGCTATACCTGTCATGCCCCTATTTATCGGGGACATGGGGCACCACCTGAAGAAATTTTGAACTATACACCTGAGGATTGGTGGGAGGATGTTCAGCATGCAATGGAGCATTTAAAAAGCTTAGGCTATGAAGAAATCGCGGTTGCTGGATTATCTCTAGGTGGGGTATTAGGCTTAAAGCTTGCCTATTCCTTCCCAATAAAAGGTGTGGTACCAATGTGTGCCCCTATGTTTTTCGATAATAACTTCCAGCTATCCAAGGGATTTAAACATTTTGCCAAAGAGTATAAACAACTACAAGAGAAATCAGCTGAGGAAATAGAACAAGAAGTAGCAGAGCTTATGGATAAATCGAAACCAACCTTCGAAAAGCTAGGTGCTTTTATTACGGATGTACATGATCAAATTGATACGATATACACACCAACGTTTGTTGTTCAAGCGAGAAAAGATGAAATGATTAACGTAAATAGTGCAAACTATATATATGAAAATGTGGAGTCAGAACAAAAAGAAATAAAATGGTATGAGGAATCCGGTCATGTGATTACATTAGGGAAAGAGAAGGATAGGTTACACGAAGATATTTATAACTTTTTAGAGAATTTGGATTGGTCAGGGAAATAATGTGGAATAATAGGATTAAATTGTTCCGAACGGAGTGAATACATGTTGGAAACATTGAAGAAAAGGATATTAGCATACTTCCATGAAGAAGCTACGAAGCCTTTGTCGGTCGATGAATTACAAGAAACGTTGGAGTTGGATACGAGTGACGTAGATGACTTTAAAGAATTAGTGAAATCATTAAATGAGTTAGAAGAGGAAGGCAGGCTTGTTCGAACGAGGAAAAATCGTTATGGTTTACCTGAAAAAATGAACTTGATTCGAGGGAAAATTCAAGTTCATGCGAAGGGTTTTGCCTTTTTACTTCCCGATGAGGAAGGAATAGATGATATTTTCATCCCACAGCGTGAGCTTAAGTCTGCAATGAATGGAGATATTGTTTTAGCAAGAATTGAAACGGGCGAATTGAATGGCCAGCGTGCGGAAGGAACTGTTGTACGTATTGTAGAGCGAAATACTGACACAGTAGTAGGTACCTTTGAGGATAATGGTGCTTTTGGATTCGTGGTTGCAGATGATAAGCGCATCCCGAATGATATTTTTATTCCAAAGGCTCAAGTAAATGGAGCTGTGGATGGGCACAAGGTAATCGTAAAAATAACGAAATTCCCAGAAGACCGCATGAGTGCGGAAGGGGAAGTTCTTGAAATTTTAGGTCATAAAAATGATCCAGGTATTGACATTCTCTCGATTATTTACAAGCACGGTATTAAATCGGATTTTCCTCCTGAGGTTATGGAGCACGCGAATCAAGTTCCAGATGAAATTCAACCAGAGGAAATCGAAAATCGTCGTGATTTACGAGATGAAATGATTATTACGATTGATGGAGCAGATGCAAAGGATCTAGATGATGCGGTTCATGTGTCTAGACTTGAAAATGGTAACTATAAGCTCGGCGTTTATATCGCGGATGTATCCTATTATATACAAGAAGGCTCTCCGATTGATAAAGAAGCTTTAGAGCGCGGGACGAGTGTTTATTTAACCGATCGGGTTATTCCGATGATTCCGCACAGATTGTCGAATGGAATATGTTCGTTAAATCCGCAAGTAGATCGTTTAACGTTATCTTGTGAGATGGAAATTACGCCAAAAGGTGAAGTCGTCAAACATGATATTTTTGACAGTGTCATTAAGACAAATGAGCGAATGACCTATCACGATGTAAACCGCATATTGTTAGATAAAGACGAAGCGCTTATAGAGCGATATGAAGAAATAGTGCCAATGCTTCAGGATATGGAAAAGCTTGCAGAGATATTGCGCCATAAGCGAATGAATCGTGGTGCTGTTGATTTTGACTTTAAAGAAGCTAAGGTATTAATTAACGAGGATGGGGAAGCAGTAGATGTTGTGCTTCGGGAACGCTCAGTTGGTGAAAAACTGATTGAGGAATTCATGCTTGCGGCGAATGAAACTGTTGCAGAGCATTTCCATTGGATGAACCTTCCGTTTATTTACCGAATTCACGAAGACCCGAAGCCCGAAAAGCTCCAAAACTTCTTTGAATTTATTGCTAACCTAGGCTATTACGTGCGTGGTTCTGCAAACGATATTCATCCTAAGGCATTGCAAGCTATTTTGGACGAAGTAAAAGGTACAGAGGAAGATATGGTTATTTCTCGATTAATGCTTCGATCCATGCAGCAAGCAAAGTATGATCCAAATAGCTTAGGCCACTTTGGATTATCAACGGAATTTTACACACACTTTACGTCACCAATTCGACGTTATCCAGATTTAATTGTGCATCGTTTAATCCGAACGTACTTGTTGCTGAAAAAGGTAGATCCGAAAACCGTTGACTATTGGCGTGAAAAATTACCTGAAATCGCAACCCATACATCTGCTATGGAAAGACGGGCAGTTGATGCTGAGCGGGAAACAGATGATCTGAAGAAAGCCGAATTTATGAAAGGTAAAATTGGCGAGGAATTCGATGGTGTCATAAGCTCAGTAACAAGCTTTGGATTATTTGTAGAGCTCCCGAATACCATTGAAGGATTAGTTCATGTAAGCTATTTAACCGATGACTATTACCGCTTTGAAGAACGACATTATGCAATGATTGGGGAACGAACAGGAAATGTGTTCCGAATTGGGGACGAGATTACCGTTCGTTGTGTAAATGTAAACATAGAAGAGCGTGTCGTTGATTTTGAAATTGTAGGAATGAAGCCACGTAAGGAACGACCTAGGAAAGAGGCTCCAACGATAATTCGTACGAAGCCAAAGCGTGAGAATGGTAATGGTGGTAATAAGAATGGCGGACAAAAGCGTGGCAATGGTGGTAAAAAAGGCGGGAAGAAAAAACCGTTCTATCAAAGTGCACCGAGGAAAAAGAAGAAGAAAAGATAATATTAGTGATACCTCACCCTATGTAGGGTGAGGTATTGTTTTTTGAGGGGCGCCATCGCTGCGTGCCGCGAGTCGGTCGCCGCGTGCCGCTCGTCGTGCCACTCGCCGCGTGCCGCGAGTAAAATGGCAATTTCGGCGAGTAAGTAGCCAAGATAGAAGAATATATTTTATTTATAGACGAGTATTTTTATAGCCCAATTAATTTCGGCGAGTAACTTATTGAATTGACAAATAAACTTGGTCAAGTGGCGAGTATTTTTGTCAAATAGACGAGTAAATTTTTCATGGACGAGTATTTGTATAAGTTGGCGAGTATTTTGAGTAAAAAGACAAATAAAAATGGGCTTTAGACGCGTATATGCAATTTAGGCGAATAAAGTCCTCATTTAGACGAACAAAAAATGCACTTAGGCGAGTAAATACCTGAATCAGACGAGAGTTTTAAATTTAATAGTATTTAATAAATAAAAAGCCCCCGTAATATAACAATAATAATTACGGGGGCTATAGGTTTACCTTATTTTACCCATTTTCCATGAAGTAACCATGGTTTCTTAATATCAAAATCTGTGCACAGCGTGAATTGCTTAATTTGATTTTCTTTTAGATCCATCCATAATTTATGTTCGGTAAATATTTCTTTTCTTTGAGCATTCACCGTCTCCCATAATCCAGGTTGTTCCAAAGAGTCATCCCAAGGGTATTCTAACAGTGCATATAGTTCGCCTTTTTGATCTTCCTTCATTAAAAAGAAGCGGGACCTATCGTTGTTAACAAAAACATGACACTTTTCTAAATAGGAATCATGAAATAATACTTCAGATGCTGGAAATGGGTAGTAGCATTCATATGTAAATAGATTATTTGTACTGTTGGAATAGGTAAGTAAAAGTTCTCTTTTCTCTTCTATCGATTCTACTTTTGACCACAGGGGCCCAGGTGTGCCGTTAACCTCCTTACCTTGTTCAAGAACTAGTGGATAAAGTGGATGATAAGCAGTAAAATTTAGTTTTTCTAATACTTTCCGTGCAGCTTTATTATGGACGTGCGTATTTGCACCGACCCAATGAATTGAGGAACTCGTTTCTATTTCAGCTATAATTTGCTTCATTAATCGGGTAGCATGCCCTTTACCAAGATAACGTTGGTCACTGCGAAGACGTCCGAGCATTGCATAATGGTTCGCGAATATCGAATAACCACCGACAGAAAGAAGTGTTTCACCTTCAAATAATCCGTATAAAACATGCTCCTTACTTATTACTAGCCGATCAAATATACGAGCAACATAATCATCTTCAATGCCTGTTTCCATGTTTAAATAGGAATCCAAATCTTCAACTGTTAACTGCCTAACTTGCATTAGTCCATTTGTCATGATGACTCCTCCAATAATCTTACACTGTTCTTTATTAATATTTGCATAAATATAGAAAAAAAGTCCATCTAAATGTTAGGAAGATTTTGAATTTCTTTTTTCTTTTATTCCTACATTACTTCTGTTAAAATATTGGTTACGTAATGTCTAGCTTCCACGACTACCTACCACGGCTAATACCGCCACGATAAGTGAACAAGTCGTTAGAGCTTTACGTGTATAGGAGGAAGTGCTTATGCCAAAAGGTGAAGGCAAAGTGATTGCCCAAAATCGAAAAGCTAATCATGATTATTTTATTGAAGAAACATACGAGGCCGGTATTGTTCTTAAAGGAACGGAAATTAAATCGATTCGTAATGGTCGAGTGAATTTAAAGGATGCCTTTGCTCGTATTCATAATGGAGAGGTTTTTCTCTCGAATATGCACATCTCACCATATGAACAAGGAAATCGATTTAACCATGATCCTTTACGAACTAGAAAATTGCTCCTTCATAAGGGAGAAATCAATAAATTAATTGGTTTAACCCAGCAACAAGGTTATTCGTTAGTACCATTGAAAATGTATATTAAAAATGGTGTAGCAAAGATATTAATTGGTCTTGGTAAAGGGAAGAAAAAATACGACAAGCGTGATGACTTGAAGCAAAAACAAGCTAAACGTGATATTGAACGTGCCATGAAAGACCGCTATTAGCTACAATTACCATTTGAAATGACTGTTTGATGTGTTATACTAAGGATGTCGCTAAAGACGACACCGAGATTTACGTAAAGCTAGTAGGTTTGAAATAAAGCTTACTCCTTTAAATGTCTAGTGAAAGCTAAATGCTTGCGCTATTCTTATAATCCGGGGACGTTACGGATTCGACAGGGGTAGTTCGAGCTTGGGTTGCGTGCCGAGGTTACGACTCGTAAACCGTTACTCAGTTAAATATAACTGGCAAAGAAAACAATTACTCTTTAGCTGCAGCGTAAGCGAGCTAAAGGATCCTTCCTAACATCGCCCATGTGTTAGATTGAAGGGTCTCAAACTTAGTGGGCTATGCTGTCTAG
This sequence comes from Salirhabdus sp. Marseille-P4669, assembly GCF_900240405.1. Classification (GTDB taxonomy): domain Bacteria; phylum Bacillota; class Bacilli; order Bacillales; family Alkalibacillaceae; genus OEQK01. Next base: position 165,667 of record NZ_OEQK01000006.1, on the reverse strand, counting down.
TCTCCGTCTGGGGCTAGCAGAAGAACTGAATCAGACTAGTCACTTGGAAGCCTGTCGTTAGGCTGAAGAGTTGGCGAAACAATAATATAACGACTACGCCCGTAGACGCCTAAGTGCCGATGCCTTTGGACGTGGGTTCGACTCCCACCGTCTCCACCATACATAATTATGGTGGATTTTTTATTTTATATGAAAAATTAATTATTCGATATAAAAAAGACCTCTTCCACGTATAGAAAAGTCTTTCTTAATAAATCCACACTATCCATCCTGTGAAAGCACCATTCCATCCCAAGGCTCAAGAAATTCCTCAATCGTCAGGGCTGACATTCCCAGTGCTGCTGAGTGGGTTGCTTGTTCTGTGAAATTTACCTGTATGTCATCATGCTGATACCATAACGTATTTGTTTTCATTAATTTCTCAATTGGCTTTTTTAACCATCTTTCAGCGGAAGCGGCGCGATTCCCAATGATAATTTGTTTGGGGTTAAAAATATTAATGATATTATTTACACCAACACCTAAATAGTAGCCGATTTTTTCAAATAATTGTATGGTTTCCTTTTCCCCATTTTCTGCACGTTCTATAAGATCTTCTAAAGTAATTCTTTTATTAGTTTCGCTGGCTATACCGAGTTTCTCCGCTTCGTTTAACAATGCTTGTTCAGATGCATATAATTCCCAGCAGCCCTCGTTTCCACATCGACACTTGAACCCATTTGCCTGAATTGTCATGTGACCCAATTCGCCTGAAAAACCATTAGAGCCTTTGTATAGTTTTCCAGATAAGATTAGACCTACTCCAATTCCAATTCCTGCACTAATATATATGATGTCATCAAAGTCTTGGCCAATTCCAAATCTTTTTTCTCCGTACGCGCCGGCATTTGCTTCGTTTTCGATTTTTACCGGGATTCCATACTTTTCTTCCAAAACGGTTTTAAGATCAATATTTTTCCATCCAAGGTTAGGGGCTAATAAAATTTCACCATTATTGTTAACGGTACCAGGAACACCAACGCCAATTCCAACAATGCCATAAGGACTTTTAGGTGCTGCCTGCTTTAACTCATCAATCACTTCAAACAGTCGCATTTCAATCTCTTCATAGGTCAATTCACTGTATGTTATTTTTTTCTTATAAAAAATATTGCCTTGCAGGTCGGTTAACACGCCCAGTAAATAATTAACGCCTAGGTCAATGCCGATTGTATAACCAGCTACTTGATTAAATAGGAGCATGACAGGTCTTCTACCACCACTAGATTTACCTGGACCAACCTCATTGATCATCTGTTCTTCTAAAAGCTCACTTACTAGCGAGGATACTGTTCCTTTATTCAAACCGGTTTGCTGTGCGATGTCTGCTCGAGAGATAGGGGAGTTGTTAATAATCGTCTCTAGTACAATATTTTTATTTCCTTTTTTTACAACGTATTGATTCCAGGTTTGGTTTACCATGTCCGAATATCTCCTTTAATTCATCTTTGTTTATTGCATTTACAATGTTTCATCCAATTTTGCCCTATTATAACACTATTCTATCCTATATTGAATGTTTGTTAACTTAATTTCCCCATTTTTTAAATGTTTTTCATAATTTTAACATAAACTTTGTTTATCCAGTAGACAAACGTAAAATAATCTGCTATTCTATGATTAAATCAACTAAAGCGCTTACATAAAATGCGCTTATTAAAAACCGAGGGGGTTTTGAGGAGAATGTTTAAAAGAAAAAAAGCAATATTTTGGTTTGCGATTTTAGCTTCTCTTATTCTAGTTTTAGCAGGATGTTCAGATGATGGTGGGGATGATTCCACGGATAAGGATGATGAAAACGCAGATACAACCATTAGCTTCATGCATCTATGGCCAGAAGGAAGCTCTAAGGACCACTATGAGATTGTGGAAAAAATCATCGGACAATATGAAGATGACAACCCTGGAGTTAACGTTGACGTAGAGGTGTTAGGTAATGAGCAATACAAGGAAAAACTAAAAGTATTATCTTCATCAGATAAACTTCCTGATGTAGGAATGACTTGGGCAGCCGGATTTTTAACACCTTATGTAGATGGTAAATTATTCGCACCATTAAATGACGTTTTGGATAGTGGATTACAAGATCAATTTGTATCGGGAACTACCGAAGCGTATGCGATTGATGGAAATACGTATGGTTTGCCGTTAGAGTTAAATATTGCGCCTATTTTTTATAACAAAGCAATATTTGAAGAACATGGTTTAAGTGTTCCAACTACATATGAAGAGTTCAAGAATGTAGTGAAAACATTAGCAGATAATGGAGTAGCACCAATAGCTTTAGGAAATAAGGACCGCTGGACAGGATCATTATGGTATATGTATTTAGCGGATCGTATTGGTGGGGCGGATACTTTGACGAGTGCAATTGATCGAACAGGAACGTTTGAGGATCCTGCATTAGTAAAAGCTGCAGAGGAAATTCAAAATTTAGTTGATTTAGGAGCTTTTGCAGAAGGTTACAATGCCCTTTCTGATGAAGAAGCCAAAAGCTTGTTTATGAATGATCAAGCAGCAATGTATCTAATTGGTTCATGGGATCTACCAAACTACACGACGAATGAAGATGTTCCACAAGAATTTAGAGATTCTGTTGGATTCTTCAACTTCCCAACAGTTGAAGGCAGTGGCGATTTAACGAGCTGGGTTGGTGGACCTGGTGTAGGATTATTTGTAGCTGAAAATTCAGATGTAAAAGAAGAAGCAAAGAAATTTGCAGCATATTTTGTTGAACAATGGGGTCAACAGGCTGTAGCAGACGCAGGTGTAATTCCAGCAACAAAAGTGGATACATCAGCTGTAGAATTACCTGATATGTATATTGATGTATTAGATGAACTCAATAATGCATCCAATATTACGTTATTTGCGGATGTCCAAATGAGTCCAGAATCAGCGCAAGTACACTTAGATGCGATTCAGTCGTTATTCGGAGGCGAGATCTCACCTGAGGAATTTACGAAGTTGCATGAAGAGGCATTAGCAGCAGAACAATAAATGCTCCCCCTATTTAATTTTTATATATAAAGTGAGAAGTGGGTTGTCCCAAAATGAACATAAATTGGTGACAGCCTCTTTTCTTTATTGGGATTTTCTTGTCCTCAAAAACTTTGTTTATCGTATAGACAAACTTAACTTCATTTGATATTCTTTTAAGTGTATTCGGGTTATTTGAAGGAGGGGTCTGCATTTAAAAGAAAGCGATTACAACAAAATGGATAAATAGACCATAAAATATCAGCTTTACAATATAAGAACGTTTTCGTTTGATAACAAATAAATGGAGGTGAAGAATGTGAAAAAGGTAATGTCCAATAAGTTGATGATTGCGATATACATATTGCCTGCGCTATTACTGATCGGAATATTAATTTATATTCCTTTAGCACTGACTGGATATTATGGGCTAATGGATTGGGATGGCATCGGCGAAATGACGTTTTTGGGGCTAGAAAATTATATTACAGCAATAAAGGATATGAAATTTTGGGATAGTGCATATCATTCCTTTTTATTAGCTATTTTTTCAACATTAAGTCTATTTATCTACCTCGGAATCGCGCTTATTCTAGCATCCAAGATCAAGGGTGCCAATCTATTAAGAAAAATCTACTTGATTCCAATGCTTTTATCTTCTGTTGCAATTGCTCAGCTTTGGATTAAGGTTTATAACCCTTCAAATGGTATTTTAAATAGTATTTTAAGTGCCTTTGGAATCGATAATCCTCCAGTATGGTTAGGGGATACAAGTATTGTATTATATTCAATTTTCATCCCAATTCTTTGGCAATATGCGGGATTCTATATTTTGATTTACTATGCTGCACTTAAGAATATTCCAGATTCCCTTATTGAGGCAGCTAAAATTGACGGTGCTTCCCCATTGCAAATCGCCTTTAAAATTAAGGTCCCACTTATTATGGGAGTGATTAAGGTAACGGTAGTGCTTGCGATTGTTGGGTCATTGAAATATTTTGACTTAATTTACGTGATGACAGGTGGAGGACCAAGTGGAGCAAGTGAAGTAATGGCTTCCTACATGTACAAGACCGCATTCTCTAGTTATAACTACGGATATGGAAGTGCAATCGGCTTCTTATTATTACTGATTACACTCGTTGTCACATATTTAATCCGGAAATTTACGAGTAAAGGCGATGAAATACAGTATTAAGGGGGAGTTCATATGAAAAGAATCGGCTATTTGATTTTATATGCGAGTCTTGGTTTTGTTGCTATTTTTCAACTATTCCCGATAATTTGGCTTGTCTTGTTTTCCTTAAAAGACACAAGAGAGATTTTTGGTTCCAATCCTCTAGCATTACCGCAAGAATGGAAATGGGAAAACTATGTGAAGGTCTGGGAAGGGGATGTGGGTGTTTACTTTTTCAATAGTGTCTGGTATACAGCTATTGCTATTATTTTAACCGTAATATTAGCAAGCATGGCGGCATTTGCAATTACAAGAATGCAATGGAAATTAAGTTCCTTTGTGCTAGGTTTGTTCATGGTAGGTTTAATGATACCAGTACATTCCGCGTTAATCCCATTATTTAAAATGTTTCTTTCTGTAGATTTAATTGATAAGCCTCTATCGATCATTCTTACATACACAGCATACAACCTACCGATTACCCTCATGATACTACTAGGATTTTATTACACATTACCAAGGGAAATTGAAGAGGCTGCAATTATTGATGGTTGTTCCATTAATCGGCTTTTCTTCCGAATAACGTTACCGATGACCATTCCGGTTATGTCTACGACGGTGATTATTAATATGATTTACAACTGGAATGAGTTTGTATTTGTTAATACGTTTATTAGCTCGGATAAATATAAAACATTAACTGTTGGTATCCAAAATTTTATTGGCCAGTACATGACAGATTGGGGTGCGATAGGAGCTACCCTTGTTATTAGTGTCTTACCAATATTACTAGCGTTCTTCTTCTTCAGTAATAAAGTTGTGGAAGGAATATCAGCAAGTGCTGTTAAAGGATAAATTCAATTTATAAGGAGGATGAATATGGCTACAATCCAAAATCCCATATTGACGGGCTTTAATCCAGACCCAAGTATTTGTCGTGCTGGTGAAGATTACTATATTGCTGTTTCTACCTTTGAATGGTTTCCGGGAGTGGGAATCTATCATTCTAAGGATTTACAAAACTGGCGTCTTGTATCAAGACCATTAAATCGCTTAAGTCAGTTAAATATGATCGGAAATCCAGATTCAGGAGGAATATGGGCACCTGCCTTGTCCTATCATGATGGCAAGTTCTGGCTTCTTTATACAGATGTGAAGGTTGTCGATGGTAGTTGGAAGGACTGTCATAATTATCTTGTAACCTGTGAGGAAATTGATGGGGAATGGTCAGAGCCAATTCACTTAAATAGTTCAGGATTTGATCCATCCTTATTTCATGATGATGATGGAAAAAAATATTTAGTGAATATGGTTTGGGATCATCGCATCAAGCATCATCCCTTTTATGGAATCGTACTTCAGGAGTACAACGCAGAGGAAGGCAGACTTGTCGGTAAAAAGGAAGTCATTTTTAAGGGAACAGATATTAAATTAACGGAAGCACCTCATTTATATAAATGGAATGGGTATTATTATTTATTAACAGCTGAGGGTGGTACGAAATATGACCATCAAGCTACCATTGCTCGTTCCAAGGATTTATGGGGGCCCTATGAGGTGCATCCGGAAAACCCATTAATTACATCCATGCCATATCCAAGGAATCCGCTCCAGAAAGCAGGGCACGCTTCAATCGTTCATACCCATACAGATGAATGGTTTATCGTTCATTTAACCGGCCGCCCATTACCGAGAGAAGGGGAGCCTTTATTAGACCCGCGAGGATACTGTCCTCTTGGTAGAGAAACAGCAATTCAGAGGTTGGAGTGGAAGGGAGATTGGCCTTATGTAGTAGGGGGGAATCAACCTTCTCTAACTATTGAAGGTCCAGATATGGAGGAAGTTATTTGGCCAAAGGACTTTGAAGAAAAGGATGATTTTAATTCGGAACAGTTAAACCATCATTTTCAAACGTTGCGTATTCCGCTTGGAACGGAAATTTTATCTCTAACAGATCGCAAATCTCATTTACGGCTATATGGTAAGGAATCCCTTACTTCCAAATTTACGCAAGCGTTTGTAGCTCGTAGGTGGCAGCATTTTGAATTTATGGCAGAAACAAAGGTGGATTTTCGCCCAGATACATTTCAGCAATCTGCTGGTCTTGTAAACTATTACAATACCCAAAACTGGACTGCTTGTCAGATAACCTGGAATGAGGAGAAGGGTAGAATCTTGGAGCTTTCTACCTGTGATAATTTTGTCTTTGATCAACCACTAGCTGGAAAGGAAATTGTGATCCCAGATGAAGTAGATTATGTGTACTTGCGAGTAGAGGTTCGAACAAGTACGTATCAATATTCCTATTCGTTTAATGGGGAGACATGGAGTGAGATTCCGATTACGCTTCCATCGTATAAGCTATCGGATGACTACGTTCAAGGTGGAGGATTCTTTACGGGAGCTTTTGTAGGAATGCAATGCCAGGATACATCAGGCGAAGGGAAACATGCTGACTTTGATTACTTTATTTATAAAGAAAGGTAATCTTGTCAAACTAACATAGAAAAGCCCCGATCAAGTAGGGTTTTGGAGATCGGGGCAGTATCTAGAACTTAGTTTTTCTTATCTTCTATTCTTTTAAATCGATCTAAAGATATCCACGTTGTAATAAAGGCATAAAGAACGCCACCAAAGATAAACAACAAAGCAGGTATCATGTTAATAATGAAGTACATGGAGACAAAGGTAACAATCATTAATAAAGTGTGAATCGGACTTATCAGCATGATGAGAAAGGCATTCTTCAGGATATAGCGAACCTTTAAATCATAATGTACGAATACTGGGAACACATAAAATAAAAAGAATAGAAAGAGCAGCATAAACATGTATAATGGAATCGTTTTGAACTGAAAGAATTGATCAGTTGTCGCTTCTATATAATAAAAATCAAGAACAATTAAGCCTGAGAAGATGATAAGAAATATTCCTAAAACATTACTTTTCCAGAATTCATTTTTATAAAAATTCCAAAAGGTAGGGAAGAGGGCAATGTCGTGATTACCATTTAACCACTTACGAATGATGGCATGCATAGCAATCGTCGAAGGGAAAAATCCTAGGATGATGCCCCCTAACAGTGTAAACAGTATCCATAGTAATTGTAAGTAGGCAAATCTAGTAATCCATTCCATTATTCGATAGATGGGGCCGCCAACAGGATTCATGAGAAGACTCCTTTCCAATAGATAAGCATTTTCTATAACTATTATAGATTGATAGTAGCGAAAAACAAAAGATATATAAGGTTATGGCAATAGATAGACATTGTACCTTATACACTTTGTTTATTTAATAGACAAACTAATAGAGCGTTGATATAATTATATAAGAAAGCACTTACATTTTCCACTTGATTTTCGTATGCCAATTGATTTAAATCTTCTATTTTAATGTAGAGGGTTTTTATATAGAAATCCTACGGCAATTTATGCCCACCATAAAATATTAAAAACAGGAGGTAATAGCATGTCTTATTTTCCAAACATTAATCAAATTGAATATGAGGGTCCAAAATCGACGAATCCATTTGCCTTCAAATTTTATAACCCTCAAGAAAAAATTGGTGATCAAACATTAGAGGAATTTCTCCGTTTTGGAGTCGCCTATTGGCATACCTTTACACAAGATTTAACGGACCCGTTTGGTAGCGGTACAGCTATTCGCCCATGGGATAAATTCAAAGGACTAGATTTGGCTAAAGCTCGAGTTGAGGCTGCTTTTGAATTTTTTGAAAAGCTTAGTGTTCCATATTTTTGTTTCCATGAGGTAGATATTGCACCTGAGGGAGATAGCTTAAGAGAGACTTATAAAAATTTAGATATCATTGTTGCAATGATCAAGGATTACATGAAGGATAGCAAAGTGAAGCTACTATGGAATACGGCAAACAATTTTACAAACCCTCGTTTCTTACATGGGGCGGCATCCTCCAACAATGCGGATGTTTTTGCGTATTCTGCCGCAAAAGTGAAAAAGGGCTTAGAGATTGGGAAGGAACTCGGTGGAGAGAGCTACGTCTTCTGGGGAGGACGTGAAGGATACGAAACATTATTAAATACCGATATGAAATTAGAAATGGATAATTTAGGACGCTTCTTCCATATGGCGGTCGATTATGCAAAGGAAATCGGCTTTGATGCACAATTTTTAATTGAACCAAAGCCAAAAGAGCCTACAACCCATCAATACGATTTTGATGTGGCAACAGGTTATGCGTTTTTACAGCATTATGGTCTTGATAAGCATTTCAAGTTTAATATAGAAGCAAATCACGCAACACTAGCAGGACATACATTTGAACATGAGTTACGCTATGCACGAATTCATAATATGCTTGGTTCTGTTGATGCAAACCAAGGTGATCCCCTTCTTGGCTGGGATACGGATGAGTTTCCTACCGATTTATATTCTACTACTCTAGCAATGTATGAAATTATTAAAAATGGCGGTCTAGGGAAAGGCGGCTTGAATTTTGATGCAAAGGTAAGACGTGGCTCCTTTGAAGTAGAAGACCTGTTCCACGCACATATTGCAGGAATGGATAGCTTTGCCGTTGGGTATAAAGTTGCCAATCAGTTAATAAAAGATCAAGTATTGGAAAACATCGTTGCTGAACGCTATAAGAGCTACACGGAAGGAATTGGATTAGATATTGTTGAAGGAAAAACAGATTTGAAAAAGCTTGAAGCATATGCCCTTGATTTAGATGAAATCCAACATGAATCTGGGAAACTAGAAAGAATAAAAGCGACCTTAAATCAATATTTACTTAGAGCTTTTGCAGGTGAATAAGAGAACTTTATACGTTTGAAATATACCATTTTTATATAGGAGGAGCGCATTTGCATACACAAGCAAATGCGTTTCGTTGTCTAATCTTCAAGGAGGGATGAAATGAAGTACGTAATTGGAGTGGACTTAGGAACAAGTGCTGTAAAAATTCTACTAGTCAACCAAAAGGGCGAAGTAGTTCAAGAAATATCAAGAACCTATCCATTACTTCAAGAAAAAGCCGGATATAGTGAGCAAAATCCAAATGATTGGGTGGAGCAATGCGTTTTGGGATTACGTGAACTTGTAGAGAAGTTTGATGGAGATGTGGAAGACATTGAAGGTATAAGTTTTTCGGGACAAATGCATGGACTTGTATTATTGGATGAAGACCTAGAGCCAATACGAAATGCCATCCTATGGAACGATACGCGTACAACAGAGCAATGTCGCAGAATTTACGATGTCGTAGGCGAGGAGAGGCTTCTTGAAATTACCAAAAATCCTGCATTGGAGGGCTTTACATTACCTAAACTGCTATGGGTAAAAGAACATGAACCGGGTGCTTATGCGAAGGCGAAACGTTTTCTGCTGCCGAAGGATTACGTACGATTCGCTTTAACAGGAAAGCTGCATATGGATTATTCGGATGCTGCTGGTACATTATTACTTCATGTAAGCAAAAAGGAGTGGAGTAAAGAAATTTGTAGCAGGTTGGATATTCGTGAGGAGCTCTGTCCACCATTAGTTGATTCTCATGAGGAAGTAGGGACGCTCACTCCAGAAATGGCTAGTGAAACCGGATTATCTCCGCGCTTACGTGTATTTGCTGGTGGTGCTGATAATGCGTGTGGTGCGATCGGCTCTGGAATTTTGTCTAAAGGGAAAACCCTATGTAGTATCGGTACCTCTGGTGTGGTTTTATCTTATGAGGAAGATAGTGATAAGGATTTTCAAGGCAAGGTACACTATTTTAATCATGGGAAGGAAGACGCCTATTATACGATGGGGGTGACTTTGGCTGCCGGCTATAGCTTAAGTTGGTTTAAGGAGGTTTTTGCTGGGGATGAAAGCTTTGAACAACTGTTGGCTGGCGTAGATACGGTTACACCTGGTGCCAATGGTTTAATATTTACTCCATATCTAGTTGGAGAGCGGACACCTCATGCCGATGCGATGATTCGAGCTAGCTTTATTGGAATGGATAGCGCTCATGAAAGAAAACATTTTGTTCGTGCTGTCTTAGAAGGTATTACTTTTTCCTTACAAGAATCAATTGAGCTATTCCGTAATAGTGGAAAAGAAATCAATTCGATTATATCCATTGGTGGTGGTGCGAAAAGTGATGCTTGGCTACAAATGCAAGCAGATATATTTCAAGCAGAGGTAGTGAAGCTTTCTAGTGAGCAAGGACCTGGTATGGGAGCGGCAATGCTTGCAGCCTATGGCTCTGGATGGTTTGATACGTTAGAGGATTGTGCGCACGCCTTTTTACAAACGGCTGATACGTACCAACCCAATCCTGAAAATGTATTGATTTATAGGGAGCTTTTTAAAGTGTACAAGGAGGTTTACAATCAAACCAAATCATTGAATGATCAGCTAGCGCCATTCCGTAACTAAGTAGAAAATTGGTACTGTTTGAAGGTAAATTGTTGGACGATTGCAGAATACTTTAGCTATCGTAATTTTTAGTCTATAATATTACCTCAAGGAAAATGGCAACATATGAAATATTACGCAAAGGAGAAATGCAAAAATGAATGATGTCACATTAAACAATGGCGTAAAAATGCCACAGCTTGGATTCGGAGTTTGGCAAGTGGAGAACGATCAAGCAACTACTGCTGTTTCAAAAGCGTTGGAAGTAGGTTATACCTCCATCGATACGGCAATGATTTATGGAAATGAAGCGGGAGTAGGGAAGGCGATTAAAGATTCTAATATTCCTCGTGAAAAATTATTCATTACGACAAAGGTTTGGAATAGTGATCAAGGTTATGAAAACACATTACGAGCTTTTGACGAAAGCCTAGAGAGACTCGGCCTTGAATATGTAGACTTATATTTGATTCACTGGCCAACACCGGAATTTGATGAGTATGTAGATACATATAAAGCATTGGAAAAACTTTATCATGATGGTCGTGTGAAGGCGATTGGCGTATGCAACTTTGAAATTGAACATCTGGAGCGTATATTAAATGAATGTAAAGTGAAGCCTGTTTTAAACCAAATTGAGTGCCATCCTTACCTTGCTCAAAAGGAAATAAAGGAATTTTGTGCAAAGCATGATATTTTTGTAGAAGCTTGGAGCCCACTTGACCAAGGAGGGGAAGCATTACAAGATGAAGTAATCGTAAGAATTGCAGAAGCACATCGCAAAACACCAGCACAAGTAATTTTACGCTGGCATTTACAAAACAATACGATTGTAATTCCAAAATCGGTAACGCCATCTAGAATTGAAGAAAACTTCAATGTTTTCGATTTTGAATTAACTACTGATGAGATGTCTGCTATTGATGAACTAAACCGAGATCGACGTAATGGACCACATCCAAATGAGATGAATAAACGATAATTGTCTTAATATAGCTATTTTACGTCCAAACAAAACCTCTAACTCCACGTTAGAGGTTTTGTTTTAGGCTATGTGTATGATGTGTGTAAATAGGTAAAAATTGATATTCCCTTTTCATCGAAATGTAGTTACAATAAAGCTTATTGAATTTACAGCAAAGAAGGAGAAAAAATTGAATATAGAAAACAACAAGTATCAAGATCAATCGTTGTTTAGTATTACGTGGCCCTTATTTATTGAAATTTCGCTTCATATGAGTATGGGGATTATTGCTACATTAGTCTTAAGTGGATATTCCGATAATGCGGTTGCTGGGGTTGGGGTTGCGAACCAAATTATGAACATCTTTATTTTGGTGTTTAATGTAACGGCAATTGGAGCAACTATATTAATAGGACAGAATCTAGGAGCGAACAAACTAGACCGAGCTAGACGACTCGCAAGATCGGCCTTCGGGGTAAACTTTTGGGTTGGAATTGCGATGACCTTTGTTGTCGTTCTATTCGGTGGTGTATTTTTGAAATTCTATGGATTAAGTGGAGAGGTTTATGACTTTGCTTACACTTTCCTTACGATTACGGGATTATCTCTTTGCTTAGAGGCTATTTCTTTGGCATTGAGTGCTGTTTTACGGAGTTATGGTCATACAAAAGAAACCATGATATTGACGGTAATCATGAACCTTATTAGTATTGTGGGTTACTTTATCGCAATAAAGGGACTGTTTGGGTTACCAGTTACCGGTGTAGCAGGTGTTGCTTACTCTATTATTGTTGCTAGAATCTTTTTGATTGTCACTCTTCTTTACTTTGTCTTTCGAATTCTTTCTATTAAACTACGTTTCAAAGATGTCGTGAAAATTAATAAGGCAGATGTAAAAGATCTCCTATCCATTGGAATTCCGTCTGCTGGAGAAAATTTATCGTATCAATTATCTCAAGTTGTTATAACAAGCTTTGTTGCAATCATCGGGGACGCGGCATTAGCAGCTCGAGTATATATTTTAAATATCTCCATGATTTGTTTCTTATTTACATTAGCAATTGCACAAGGAACTCAATTGTTGGTAGCTCGGTACATTGGAGCTAAGCAATATGAGCGAGCGTTAAAACGAGGGTTGAAGACTTTAAAAATCGCAATGCTCGTTTCGACAGTTGTGTCATTAGCGGTAGCCTTAATCGGCGAGCCTATTCTTAATATCTTTACAACTAATCCAGAAATCATCGCAATCGCACTACCTGTTTTATGGGCAATCGTGTTTATTGAGCCAGGTCGAGCAATGAATATTGTATTAATGGGCTCATTAAAATCGGTTGGAGATGTTCGATTCCCAGTCGTTATTGGGGTAATCTGTATGTGGGGAGTAGCGGTCGTATTTAGTTATTTGTTTGGAATTACTTTTGGAATGGGATTATTAGGTATTTGGTTAGCACAAGGTCTTGACGAGTGGATACGTGGGGTATTTGCATGGAAGCGCTGGACTTCACAGCCTTGGTTGAAGAAGAAAAAAACGAAAAATGCGGAAGAAGCTGTTAGCATATAATTGGAGCGGTCATCATGGCTTATGATGACCCTTTTTATTTGTTTGTAATTATCCTCTTGTTTACAAAATGTACTTCTTAAATCCGACCTCTTTTTATTGTCCCAACTAAAACAGTAAAAACAGTAATTGCAGTTAAAACAGTCAGCTCTGAAATTTGATTGGCTCGAAAGAAATATTGGATTCGTTGTTCTTTTATGATCATCTCACCAGCTGTCCATGCTAGAAGTCCGGCACCAATAAAAATAATGATTGGGTATTTATTAATGATTTTTAGAAATAGTTCACTAGCAGTTAAAATGATCGGAATGCTTAACATAATGCCCACTATTATGAGCGGGAGATTACTATCTGCGATGGCTGTTAAGGCTAGTACATTATCTAAGCTCATGATAACATCTGCAAATACGATTATCGTAACTGCTTCCTTTAAGGATTCACCGCTTTTTACCGAATGATTCTCTTGGTTATCTACAAGTAATTTATAGGCAATGTAGACAAGTAGTATTCCACCAATTAAGTGGATAAATGGCATTTTTAGTAAATGGATCATGATAAAGGTAAACAAAACCCTCATGCTAATCGCACCTGCAGTTCCCCACCAAATCGCCTTTCGTTGTATCTCATTTGGTAAGTTACGACTAGCCATTGCAATTACAATGGCATTATCCCCGCTTAATAAGAGATTAATCAATAAAATTTGGATCATGGGTTCCATATATTCCACTGTTTAAGCCTCCCTGTTTGCAGAATGAATGTTTGTCCAAAATAGGGCTTACTCCACATTTTTATGTAGAAAGGGAGGCTGTGAGAACGATTTTTTTGATGAAAAAATAAAAAACCTAGCAAGAAATTGCATGCTAGGTTTCAATCATTAATTAGGATTATCTAGTCAGTTAAAGGAACGGTGATCTCAAACTCCTCTAATACAGTAGGAGCAACCTCCCTTTTTCTAGTTCCAATATACATATCGCCTTTCTTTGGAAAACCTCTAACGGTTAATGTAAATTGCGGCTCTCCATTAACATATTCAACCTCAGAAATATCTTCATAACCATAAAAATTGGGCTGTTCTGTATGGCTAACGTAAACATCGTTTTGAAGATGTGGAAATTCTCCCAATGGCTGGAAGGTTACTTTTACCTCATCGCCTTGTTGATTTACATCTAACACTTTTATATCACCCAATTCACCTTGGGAAAGTGTCATAGGTTCTTCTGTCCATTTTTTACTATATTGTGTTGAATCTTCATGGAATATATCATGATTAAGAAGATATGGTCGTATGGTTATGAATTCTGAATCATGTTCAATAGGATTAAAAAACTGCTTAATATCAACATGTAAGTATCCATCGTATATTGGACCTCCAAAACCTGTAGGGATATTACCTAATACATTTCCGTTTGAATCTATTACTTGAAAATCAAAATGCTCTTCTTCCCATAGTTTCGTTTTTATCTTAGCTTTAATATTTACCGAAGTAGTTAATGGAGATACAGATACATCCTCATAAGTCAGCGTAATTTCATCGCTCTTAAAAGTTTTATCTAATACAACGGTATTTGTATCTATATTTCGCTTAACCTCTATCTGTCCATCTTCTTTCACCCACGTATAATCCGATTTAAATCTTAAATTAAACGCTTTAGGCAACGACTCATCTGGAGATAATTTCATCACTCCAACAATTGACCCATCAGGCATTTTAGTTGATTGAATATTTAATTTCGGATTTTGAAGTAATTCTCCATTAACAAAAAATTTATTGACGATACCAAAAATATCATATGGACGTTGATGATCAGGATAAAAAGACTCATAAGGATCAACTTTAAACTCTAATGCAATTCTTGAACCATCATAAATGTATTTCGTAAAAGTTACCGTTTTCCCCTCAATATCAATAACTTCATACATGGGCGTACCGAGACCCTCTTTTTCTGCATGTTGGATGCCTTCATCTCCAAACTTCTCAAATAAAGAACCAATAATAGGTATACCCTTCAGCGTATCTGCAAATGCGGGAGAAAGAAAGGAGCCTCCGACTAAAATGGAAAATGCTATAACCGCAGCGGCTACAGAATACATCCAAACAGGCTTTTTCTTCTTTCTAGGCAATTGGTGAAATGTAGATTGTATCCTTTTTTCAATTTGATCTGGTAAAGGACCATTCACGTAATCCTTTACATCGTTTTCCCATTTTTCCATTGTAATCCCTCCTTTTTGCTAAAAAAATGTCGTCCATATTCTCGTGCGCGACGCAATCTTGTTTTTACTGTGTTTTCTGGCATGTCGTAAATGGCAGCGATGTCTTTTATTGTTAGATCTTCTATGTAGTATAAGGATAAAATTTCGGCCTGTTCTTTTGGAAGCTGGCGAAGTAATTGGCGAACCTCCACTTTTTCAAAGCCATAATCATCTGATTGCATGAGGTCATAATTCTCAAGAGTAGTCACTTTTTTCCGTTTTCGAATCAGTTGATAAGACTCATTTTTTACGATTCGCATGAGCCATGTTTTAAAGTAAGCAGGTTCTTTCAATGTTTGAATCGAATCAAATGCTTTTAAAATAGATTCTTGCATGACATCGGCACAATCTTCATCATGATGCACGATTGCTTTTGATACACGATACATGAGGAGCTTATATTCACTTATTATCCGTTCAAATGCTTCTACATTTCCTTTTTGTGCTTTTTTTACTTCTTTTTGAAGGTTCATGTCGTCCTCCTTTCTGCATAGTCACTCTATTAGATAAACGAATCGGACTTCAGGTTTCATTAATTTGTATAATTATCTCATAATGATGGCAAATAAAGTAAAAGTAAAAATAAAAACCCCCCTGCAACATATGCAAGGGGGAAAGCGTTATTTAGCTTTTAATTCATCTTCCGTAACCCACATGTGATTTTTTATTTCCTCGCCACTTTTCTTGGATACATAATTAATCATATAAACTGTTGTTTGTTCGGCTGATTCAATTACGGCAGTAGCACCATCCATACCGATCATATGCTTTGCATTTAATGTAACTTCAGTACCGGGCTCAAGCGGCGCATCTCCTGCATCCTCTAATTCTTCGTGCACAACCCATTTATGATTTTCCACCTTCTCTCCACCAGAAGTGGGAGTGTAGGTAACGGCATATACAGTAGTATCATATGCACCTACTATAGTTGCCTCTGCACCATTCATACCTTCCATATGATCTGCTTCGATTATGGCGGTACTACCGATTGGATATGTTGGATCCTCTGCTTGTTTTAAGTTTTCAGGAGCCTCACCAGAATGGCTGTGTTCCCCATCTTGATCGGATTCCGTTCCTTCTGTTCCTTCATTTTCTTCATATTGTTGTCCTGTATCTGGATCTACCCCATCATTATCATCAGTTGTGCTAGTACATGCAGTTAAAAGTAATACAAAAATAAACATTGCTGGCCATTTATAAATTGACTTCATCTATGTCCCTCCTAATAGGTTTCTGTTTACTAGTGTTTATTTTTTTTCTTAATTGCATTCATAAAAAGTGTGTGATTCTGATTGTTGGGGCTGATTATCTTCTAGGAACACTGGGGACAAAGAAAATATGGGCGTCTAGTTAGACAAAATTGGTATATACATGTAAAATTGGAATGTTTCAACCATTTTTTTGAATTATCTTTATTTTAAACGTGAGGCCATACTGTAGGTTGGGAAGGAGAAAGCTATGCATACAAAAAATAGAGTAGTAATAGTCTTATCAGCATTTGTTCTATTAGCATCTTTTATTATTCATTTTCTTCACCGTGTCTTAAATATATCGGAAATATGGGGACATCCCATGTCTCAGCAAGTTGATTTTGTAACAAACATCTTCTTAGTGATACCTATTGTATTATTTATTGTCACAATTCTGTTATACCGTATGAAGAAGGATCATCCGATCGTCCCGCTAATGAACACACTAACCATAACATTCAGCAGTATTTCCATAATTGCTGGTGGAGAAGGAATGGTGGAGTACCATTTTTCGATTTTTATGGTAGTTGCTATTATTGGATATTATGAAAAGATAAGTTTAGTTCTAGTTATGACGATCGTATTTGCATTGCAGCATTTAGCTGGATTCTTTTTTATTAGTGAATATGTTTTTGGGACGGATTCCTATCCATTTTCGATGATTGTTATTCATGCCTTATTTTTACTCGGTACTTCTGGAGCAATCATTTGGCAGACGAAGCATAAGAATAAGTTAATAGAGGATTTGAATGAAAATGAAAGAAAGCAAATCATTTTAAATGGAATGATTGAAAAATTATCGATTACTTCTACTAAATTATTGGACTCCTCCGCAAAATTAAAAGGCAATTATGAGGAAAATAAAGTAACCCTTGAAGATATCGTTTCGCAAATTCAACATATCTCAAGTGGTGCTGATAACCAAAATAAACAGGTAATCGAAAGCTCAAATGTGATTCAGGAAATAGCAGCTGGCGTACAACAAATTGCAAAAACATCAACCGATGCCTCCCAAAAGTCACTAAAAACAACAGAAGAGGCAACTGGTGGTAACGAGATTATTCAACAAGCTGTTGAACAAATGAATTCCATAAGAGAATCGGTTGGAAATTCATCTGAGAAAGTGAAATCATTAAATAACCGTTCAAGCGAAATTGGCAAAATTGTAAATTTAATTACTGATATTTCGGAACAAACAAATTTACTTGCTTTAAACGCGGCTATTGAGGCGGCAAGGGCAGGTGAGCACGGAAAAGGTTTTGCTGTTGTTGCGGAAGAGGTGAGGAAATTAGCAGACCAATCAGCTGGGTTTGCAAGCGAAATTACGAGTCTGGTTCATGCCATCCAAGAAGATATTGATACGTCAGTCGATTCCATGGGTCAAGTGCAAGGTGAGGTTCAGCGTGGTTTAGATATTGTACTAGAAGCAGGGGAGAACTTTGACAAAATAGACACATCAATTGATCAAGTAGCCGAACAAATTAAACATATATCCTTTGCGGCGGAAGAGGTTTCTGTTGCAGCGGAGCAAGCGTCGGCATCTATTCAGGAAATGACATCCTTTACAGAAGAAACAACCGAGAAGACGCAACATGTTGCCCTATCCTCTGAGGCGCAGCTTTCCTCTATTCATTTTCTATCGAGCTTAATTACGACATTAAATGAAATTGCGATTGAATTAGAAGAATTAATTCGAGAGACAGAGGAATTAAAATAAATCTTTAATTTGAAATAATGAAACATCCACTATAGTGTGGGTGTTTTTCTTTTCGTTCGGAAACATAGTTCATTTGCTCCATTCATTTTCTTGAAAAGCTCTTGTGTGTTTTACCTTACTTTTAAATTAAAAATTTACAAATATAGGAATTTAATATTACATATAGATAACATTTCCTTTTCACTTAAAATTTGCACTAAAAATTACCTAACATTAATGGTATTATAGAAAAGTATTTCTCTTCATGGTGTTCAATCGGTTCACTGTGTCTCAAGTAGAAACAGTTTATATATAGAAGGTGTAACAATATGATAAAACGAATACTACTACTCACTATATTAATGATGTCCCCGCTCGCCATGTCTCCAAAAATATATGGAGAAACGGATGAGCCAAGTATTACAAGCGAAACTGCCGTTTTAATGGATGCGAAAACAGGAGCCATTTTATATGACAAGAATGCAGAGCAGGCGATGTATCCTGCTAGCTTAACGAAAATCGCTACAGCTATATATGCAATTGAAAATGGTAATTTAGAAGACATCGTAACAGTTAGTGAAAATGCTCTTGATGTTGAAGGAACAACCGTTTTTCTAGAAGAAGGGGAGCAAGTACCATTAAAAAAGCTCATTCAAGGATTACTAATAAACTCCGGAAATGATGCAGGCGTTGCGATTGCCGAACATTTAAGCGGTAGTGTGGAGCAATTTTCCAAAGATATAAATGCATACTTACGTAATACAGTAGGTGTGAAAAATACAACCTTTAAAAACCCGCATGGTTTATTTGATTATGAACATGTAACGACGGCAGAAGATTTGGCGTTTATTACGAAATATGCGTTGCAAAATGAATTATTTCGAGAGATTTTTGGAACTGTCCAGTTAGATTGGGCTGGGAAGTCGTGGGATACGACACTAATAAGTCATCACAAAATGCTAAAAGGTGAGATAACTTATGATGAAGTTACTGGTGGAAAAACTGGTTATGTAGATCAATCAGGGCATACGTTAGCAACTTCAGCTAGTGGTAATCGAATTCATTTAATAGCCATTACGATGAGAAGTAATACACAAACAGAAGCGTACTCGGATACTGCAACATTATTGGATTACGGGCTTGCCAATTTTGAGACAGCTGTATTAGAAGGCGGATCTGTGGTAGAAGTAAATAATCAAGGCTATCAAATCCCTAGCGAAGTATATTATACAAAGCGTATAGGGGAAGAAATGCAGCCTAGTGTCACACCTAATGGCGAGCTGCAGTTTAGCGATGAAAACGGGGAGGTAATGGGTAGTTATCCCTTAGAAGCGATTGCCAAAAAGGAAAATGTGCTTGCAGCAAAGGATAAAATAAATGAATCTAGTCCATTGAAGTCAACATTATTATATGCAGGTATAGGTATTATTGGATTTTTAATAATTGCAGCGCTTCTTCAGAAAAAGAAAAGAAGAAGAAGTCGTCAATTTTATGGACAGATGTGAGAAAGGAACCACCTTTTATTAGGTGATTCCTTTTTAGTTTATTTTTCTTTTCGATTGATATCTGTAATTTCCTCTGAGGTTTCTGTTTGGTAACGGAAATGTCCTGGTACTTGAGTTGTTTCATCATGATGATCTTCCAGCACATTGTTTTGTACATATTTGTGGAAGAAATACTCAAATACCGCAACCCCTGCAGCAGCAATAAGAGAAGCCGTAAATAAATCATCGATTGGGGTCATGTTTTCGGCCATCAGCCAAATTACAAACAAAGCTAAACCAAAGTCAGCAATCGTAGCTATTGTATTATTTGTGAAACGCAGGATAAGCAAATCCCCAACGATATAGGATACGAATCCTAATACTAATGAAATGGTAAAGATATCTCCAACAGAAAGGTCGTATATACCACCCATGATTAGCCACAAAAGCACAAATGAGGATACTAATTTAATCGCTAACGCCATTAAATGTCTCAAATTCACTCCTCCTTCATGTTTAAAATGAACATCCCTAATCGAAAATATGTGTGCCAATTTGAGGGATAGAGAGCTGGAGACTCGACGCATTTCGACAAATATCGGGTAGTGACAGGCACCCCCTACTCCACCAAACGGAGGCTTTTTTCTTTTGGGGATTTTAGTATTTTGTCTAGGATTGTTTCGACATAGTTGGAAAAGGCCGATTGAGTTCGTTGTCTTGGTCTAGGTAGATCTATTTCTTGGTTGAGTTCAATCTTTCCATCGCGAATTAATATGACGCGGTCAGCGAGTGTGACAGCTTCTTCAACATCATGTGTAACAAGTATGGAGGTTATCTTTTTCTCACTCCAAATTTCTTCTATTAGATGTTGCATTTCGATTCTTGTTAAAGCATCTAAAGCACCAAGGGGTTCATCAAGCAGCAGCAATTCCGGTTTATGAACAAGTGCTCTTGCCAATGCAACACGTTGCTGTTGTCCTCCAGAAAGCCTTGATGGCCATTCGTCTTTTTTCTCTTCAAGGCCAACTTGTTTCAAGGATTCTAAGGCAACCGATTTCCATTTGCCAGATAATCCAATTCCAACGTTATCAATAACCTTTTTCCAAGGTAGAAGTCTCCCATCCTGGAACATAATACGTGCATCCTTATTTAATGACGTTAGTTTCTTTCCGTTAACATATAAAGTACCTTCGTCATAATAATCCAATCCTGCAATTAGTCGTAGTAATGTGCTTTTCCCACACCCACTTTTACCAACTATTGCAATAAACTCCCCTTTTTTTACCTCTAAGTCGATTCCTTTTAGTACAGTTAAGTCCCCAAAGGATTTTTGCAATTGACTTATTTTAATATGGGTATACGCTAAATCAGAAACCAATTTTTATCCTCCTTATTTCATCAAAAGTTCCATTTTAGCCATCTTCTTTCAAAGAATCTCGCAATCATGTCGGAAAGCTTTCCAAACAAGGCATATAGTAAAATACTTAGAACAATAATATCCATTTGCATAAATTCACGGGCATTCATGGCCATAAAGCCTATTCCTGAATGTGCAGATATGGTTTCGGCGACAATTAATGTCAGCCACATGACCCCTAAGGAAAATCGTATACCTACTAGCACTGAAGATAAAGCCCCTGGGAGGATAACCGAATAAAATAGTGAAAATCCTTTCAAACCATAGGCTCTCCCCATCTCAATAAGCCCTTTATCAACATACTTAATTCCATGGTACGTATTAATGTAGACTGGAAACATGACCCCAATAGCAACTAAAAATACCTTCGATGTTTCGTCAATTCCAAACCATAGAATGACCAGAGGAATTAAAGCCAGATGGGGTATGTTTCTTAACATTTGAATGGAGGTATCAATTAGCAAATCCCATGTACGGAACAATCCATTTAGAAGTCCTAATATAAATCCAATGGCTCCCCCTATAAGGAATCCTAATAAAGCTCTCCAAAGACTTATGGAGAGATGCTCCATAAGCTCCCCAGATTGAAATAAAGATACACCGGCCATAAACACATCGGATGGAGCTGGTAGTATCGTATTAGGAATAATACCTTTCATGGAAAACACTTGCCAGGTCACAACAAGCAGAAGGGGGAGAGCCCAAGGTATGATTTGTAGAGCAAATTTTTTTAAAAATTGTTTCATTCGCAACACCCCTTTTCGCCATTCGTTTCTACTGCATTACCTCGTTTACATCTAATTTCTTCGGTATAATATCAAGCTCATAGAAAATGTCTGCAATGTTTTGTTGCTCCATAATAATATCTTCTGTAATTTCCTCCACCCCAAATTCTCTTCTTTCCACCGCAACCTTAATGGCTTCTTCCTTGATTCCTAATATTTCTGCAATCATTGGAATGAGCTCTTCGTGATTTTCATTTGCCCATTTAGACGATTTTTCAATTTCTTCTAGGACGACTGGTAAAATCTCTTCATTTCCCTTCGCAAATTGCCTTGTGACTACAAAAAAGTCTCGGTCTGTTGTTAATCCTTCACCATTTACAAGGAATTTTGCATCCGATTCTACTTGGGCAGCAGAAGCAAAAGGATCCCATACAACCCAAGCGTCAATTTGACCTTGCTCAAATGCGATTCGAGCATCCCCAGGCTGCAAATAAGCCGGTGTTATATCTTCATAAGCAATGCCTGCCTTTTCCAATGCCTTAATCAGCAAATAATGGGAGCTTGATCCTTTTGCAAAGCCGATTGTCTTCCCTTTTAGATCCTCTAATGTCTGAATAGGAGAATCCTTATGAACTAATATACCGCTACCTAAAAATTTTGAATATCCTGCCGCTAAATAAATAAATGGTGCATCTGCGGCTTGTGCAAAGATAGGTGGTGTATTTCCTGTTCGACCGAAGTCAATACTTTCGGCATTTAGCGCTTCCAATAAAGCTGGACCAGCCTGGAATAATTTCCATTCCACTGTATATCCTTCTTTTTCGAGTCGCTCCTCTAATGTACCAAGCGTCTTTAAGATAATTAACGGTCCATTCTTCTGGTAACCGATTGTAATCACCTTGTCATTTGATTCTGAATCAGCATCGCTTGTATTACAGCCAACTAATCCAAAGACTAGAACAAGCATAATGCCTAACAGAATCCAACCTTTTCCCTTCTTTAAATAGTTCACCATTTTCCACTCCTTAAAAATTGAAACAAAGGTAATAACTGTTTTAGCCTATGGTTTGTTTTTCATATAGGTTCCTGTCCGAAATAAAAAATATGTTGGCATAAAGTTTTGGGGCAGTAGAGAAACTATTATGGACTAAAAATTACGTAAAGGAAGGGTGAATGTAATGGGGATTTTGAACGGTAATCCTCAAGATGAACCACTTCATTCAGGTGAAATCTATCATTTATGGTCTCATCTATTTGCTACGAAGAGCTATTTGGTGACATTACAAGTTCTCATTAACCATACTGGCGATAAAGACTTAAAAGCATTACTAGAGGACTTTATGGAAAATTGCATCAAGCAAGAAGAGCAGCAATCAGAAGCAATTCTATCTACAAACGGTATACGACTTCCTCCAGCTCCACCTGCACGTCCAAGTGTTGATGTAAATGATATACCTGCAGGTGCACGATTTAACGATCCGGAAATTGCTTTTTTAGTACAGAAGGAGATTGTAGCCGGCAAGCTACTATGTACTTTTATTATGGGGATCGCGATACGTGAGGATATTGCCCAAATGTATGGGGAATTCCTTGATCAAAAGACAGAGTATGAAGAAAAGCTTTTAAAAATGACGAAGGAGAAAGGGTGGCTAGTTCCACCACCACTAAATATCAAATAATAGGAGATGTATGACTTTTGGCAGCTAAGAAAAAAGGCAAAGGACTTGTGATATTAGCAATTGGATCAATTCCTTTAATTATGACCTTGGGAAACTCGATGTTGATTCCAATCCTTCCACAAATGAAAAAGGCATTAAACATATCGCAATTACAAGTTAGTTTAACCATTACGGTTTTTTCGATTGCTGCAGCCATTTTTATTCCAATCCTCGGATATTTGTCTGATCGGTTTTCAAGAAAGGTTGTTATTCTACCAGCTTTAATCATGTATGGTGTAGGTGGGCTATTAGCTGGATTAGCATCCTCGTTTTTTTCCAATCCATATATTTGGATTTTAATTGGCCGAATTTTACAAGGTATTGGAGCGGCAGGTACTGCACCAGTCGCTATGGCGCTGACAGGGGATTTATTTAAAGGTGGAGAAAGAAGCCGGGTATTAGGTATTGTGGAAGCATCCAATGGCTTAGGAAAGGTACTATCCCCAATTCTAGGTTCACTTCTTGGAATCATTGCATGGTTTGCTGTCTTCTATGGATTTCCGGCAATATGTTTCCTATCCATAATACTAGTAGCTCTTTTTATTAAGGAAAAAAAGAACAGACAAGTACCGCCACCCTTTGGCAAATACGTAAGAGGATTATTGAGCGTCTTTAAAAAAGAAGGCAGATGGCTGTTCATAACCTATTTAGCTGGATTTACATGCTTGTTTACTTTATTTGGAATTCTTTTTTATTTATCGGATATTTTAGAGAAGGATTATGGGATAAATGGAGTTGTAAAGGGACTTATCTTGGCTATTCCTTTGCTTATAATGGGGACGTCATCTTATTTCACAGGGGCAAAAATAGGGAAAAACATGGTAGCAATGAAGCGGTTAACCGTCATTGGCTTTATGCTTATGACCATTTCCTATAGTGGGCTTATTTTTTTTAAGAGCATTGTGCCATTTTTATTTGTTTTAGCGATTAGTAGTATTGGTACAGGATTTGTGCTTCCATGTATCAATAGTTTAATAACAGGTTCTGTTGGGAAGGAAAGAAGAGGTTTTGTTACATCCTTGTATGGGTCTGTTCGTTTTTTAGGTGTTGCAATTGGTCCACCAATTTTCACTCGTTTAATGGAATGGTCAAGGCTTGGTATGTTTTTAAGCTTAGCTATTTTCACGTTGATTGTTGGTCTTTTATGTTGGATGTTCATTCATGTAAAAGGAAAAGATGGTAAGGAAAAGCATCAGCCCATTAAATACAATTATGTGTAGCTATGTCTTTTTGCGCCAATCTAATGTATACGTTTCATACGTTTGAATCGTGCAGACTAAATCAACAAGCTTAGTCGAGATCCATTGACTAATAAAGGCTAATAGGAAGATTTGCCAGCTAACCATGGATGCTGTAAGCAAGAAGATCGCACTGTTTGTCCAAAATAAAGGTTTTCCAGGGAGGATGCTTCGCTTCATGGCAATAATTAAAGCAATAACACCTACTCCACCGTTAGAGACACCCTGCCGCATAAGAATTCCAATGCCGACACCTAAGAATATGGAGCCAATGAATAAATCGATGAAAAGGTTTCTTACTGAAATATGTATCATATTTTCAAAAACAATAATGGAAATAGAAGTGACCGTGATGGCTAATAGAGTTCCCACTGTACTTTTATTTCCTAAGTATTTGATCCCAAATATCATTAACGAAAAGTTAACAATCCATAATCCGATTCCTGGATCTATTTGAAACAGATGGTGTAAAATGACCGTTATTCCTCCAGCTCCTCCTGATGGGATATCGTTTGGGAAAAGAAACAACCCCATCCCAAATCCTTGGGTAATACCGCCTAGCATAATGAGCAATCCTTTTTCTATTAAGTGAACCATAAGCAACTTCCCAACTCTATATCTCGTATTTTAATAACCTTACTGTAAAGATAGTTTATTCTTGTCCACTCGTTCATATGACGAGTGTTTTTGGCTATAGGGAGCGTCTATGTTGCATGATTCGACAAATATCGGGTGGTGCCGGGCACCCCAAAACCTCCGCTCCTCCTCATAAATAAAATAATTCGTATACAAACTATATTTACACAAACTATATCAAGGTGTATAATGAAAAACATGTGCTAAAGGAAAGAGGGGATTTGTGCATGTCCTTAGATAAAGCGATTGGTGCTGGTTCCGTTCGTCTCAGTAAAAAAATTACCCGTTTTATTAATCATCAGTTAAAGCCTTATCAAATCACGACGGAGCAATGGAGTGTTTTACGAACGCTAAGTGAATCCGATCAAATTACGCAAAAGGAATTATCGGAACGAGCAGATAAAGATCAAGCAACATTGACGAAGATATTAGACCTTTTAGAAAAGCATCTTTTGATAGAACGGGTACCCAATCCAAATGATCGCCGTTCTTTTTTAATTGCTATTACATCAAAAGGAAAAAGGTTGAGTCAAGAAGTTGCCCCATATCTTAATGATATATACAAGAAATTGATTCGTTCCATCGATGAAGAAAAGCTAACCATTTATCAAGAAGTTATGCTTTCTCTAGAAAAGCAAATAGACATATTATTTCAAGAACAAAACAACTAGAAAGAAGGCATATGTTACATGAATGAATCGAATACATTATGGACGAAAAAGTTCACTGCCATTCTTATAATGGCTTTTTTCTTTTTTATTAGCTTACAAATGCTTACGACTGGGTTCCCTACCTTTATTACGGATGTGAAACAAAACCCAACACAGGCGGGATTAATGACTACTGTATTTATGATTGCAGCGATTATTACAAGACCTTTTATTAGCTATTTTATTGAAAAGGTAAATGTTCGCGTAATGAGTATGATTGCTCTTGTCTTTACAGCTTTCACGATTGCTTTAAGCTACGGTCATGATTCGGTTGGCTACTTATTGTTCCTTCGCTTTTTGCACGGTATTGGCTTCGGAATCATGTCCACGGTTTTGGCGACGATGGCAACGAAAAAAATTCCACTAGCAAGACTTGGGGAAGGAGTTGGGTATTATAGCTTAGCAACAAGTGTAGGAACAAGCTCCGCACCAATGTTTGCCATTGCATTTATTCAACTATGGTCCTTTAATAGCTTGTTAATTATTTCGGTAGTATTATCGGTTATTGTGTTTGTCATTGCCTTTTTTATGAAAGCACCGAAACAAGCTGATGCAGTAAAAACAACGCCTGTTAAAAGTAGCAAGACCAAAATTGCCTTCAAGGATTACTTGTTTGATAAAAATGCACTACTTCCATGTTTATTAGCTGCCTTTTTTACGATTTCATTAGGTGGAGTAATGAGTTTTCTACAACCGTTAGGAAAGGAAGCGAGTATTGAAGGTGCAGTTCCTTTGTTTTTCCTTGTAATGGCTATCTTTATGACGGTTATCCGACCAATCTCAGGTCGTGTGTTTGATAGCATGGGGCATAAAGTGATCCTTTATCCAGCTGTTACTAGCGGTGTAATCGGATTATTTTTATTGTTTATTGCCCAAAATACTGTTACTTTACTTATTGCCGGTGCGTTTTATGGACTTGCATATGGTACGATAACGCCATCTCTTCAAGCTATTGCTGTAGGACTTGTTAGCAAAGAAAAACAAGGAACAGCCAATGCGATGTATTACTCAGGTATGGATATCGGAATGGCAATTGGTTCAACTGGCCTGGGTATTCTTGCATCTTACACGAATTATCATGCTATTTTCGCTTTTTCGATTTTGTTTTTAGTTGCACTCATCCTGATTTATACATTGGTGTTTGTAAAAGGGGAGAGTAATAGTAAAGCTTAGATGAAGGAAGAGAAAAATATTGAATTGGAAGGATATTCGAGAATTTAATAAATCCTCTTTAAATTAATTTAACATGGAGCATACCCAAACTTTAAAGGAGAGGGTATGCTCTTATTTTTCCTTACTATATTAAAAGATTTAAAATAATGTTAAAATATTTGGAAAATTACATATTAAGGGGGATGTTCAGATTGGGGTCAACGATATCGTGTATTAACGTTACAAAATCATTTCATGGAGACGGCATAAAGATAAATGCGCTACATAACGTGGATGTTGAATTTCAGGAAGGGGAGTTTGTTTCAATCGTCGGTCCTTCTGGCTCAGGTAAATCAACTTTGCTAAGCCTTTTAGGTACATTAGATCAACCTTCCACAGGGGAAGTTCGGTTTGATGGTCAAACAAGTAAATTGAAGAAAAAAGGAGCGCTTGCAGATTTTCGATTTGAGAATATTGGCTTTGTGTTTCAACAGTTTCATTTATTACCAACGTTAACGTCATTGGAAAATGTAATGTCTCCATTATTAACGAGAAAAGTTTCTTATAACAAGAGGGAAAGAGCGACAGAAGTTTTAAAACAGGTAGGATTAGAGGATAAACTACATTCCTTACCCTCTCAGTTGTCGGGTGGACAGCAACAGCGAGTAGCAATAGCAAGGGCTATGGTTAATCAGCCAAAGTGGTTACTTGCCGATGAACCGACAGGAAATCTGGACACAGAAACAGGGGAAATCATTTTTGAGGTGTTGACGAAATTAAATCGAAAAAATGGCTGTGGATTATTATATGTAACCCATGATCCGAATTTGGCTGCCAGAGCCGACCGAATGATAGAAATGAAGGATGGCGGAATCATACATGATTCCAGTCGCGGTGATATGGTATGATTCGTTTTATTTGGAAAAACTGGTGGCGAAATAAAGAACGGTTTATTCTCCTACTTATTGGAGCATTGATTGTTAGTGCTGGTTTGAGTTATTTAGTTGGACTTTCCGAAACGAATAAAGGAACCATTGTAGATACACTCGAACAGAGATGGTCTGCATCCTATGACATTGTCGTCCGTCCTCCAGATAGTCGTAGTGTTACAGAAGAAAAAGGCTTATTGGAACCTAATTATTTAAGTGGTTTATCAGGTGGTATTTCCATCGAACAATATGAACAAATTAAAGCAATGGAAGGAGTTGATGTGGCTGCTCCTATTGCCATGATTGGTTACGTTTATAAAGATATTGTAATGGAGGAATTACATATTAAAGAACCTGGTGTTTATCGGCTTACGATTTCCGAGAAGACTGATACAGGTGTTCACCAAATAGAGAGCAGTGGACCTTCGCTTTACTTTACCGTTGGATGGCAAGCGCCAGGTATGGGTAAGGAGTATGGGGTAATTCGTTTTGAACCTCAAGTCTTGAATATGGGAAACGATGTACTGATTGCGGGAATTGACCCAGAAGCAGAAGCCAAATTAGTCGGTTTGGATAATGCTGTTATTCCTTCATCAACAAGTAGATTTTTTGAAAATATGGATACAGTTTCCTCTAACCAATCCGATTTAGGCTGGAAAACGACGAATTTACCTGTTTTACTTAGCAATCAAGATTTTGTCGATTCCGAGATGATATATAAAATTGAAAAGTTAGATTTGCCTTTTGGTAGCGAAGTGGCGACAGAGACTATGGAAAAGGTTAAGGAAAATGGTGCAGAAAAATATTTGGACACAATTGAAGCTGTTAACCAGGAAGTGTATACATACTCATCTCAAGAGGCTCATCAAAAATTGATAGAAAGCATAAAAGAAAATTATGTGAATTCTAATGATATCCTCTTGAACAAACCAACTCCTGTAAACTATCAACCAGTAACAAGCCCTTATGTGGAAAGATGGCCGTATGCATACACAATAGATTCCTACGAGGTACCAGATTCTTCAAATCTAGCCGTACATGAAACATATCGCCCTGTTGAAATGACTAGTGAAGACTTCTCTACAAGTCCTAGACTGAACATCAATTTTATTGGACTATTCGATTCTAGTAAATTAAACATCTCAAAAGACCCACTAAATGAATTGCCAATGGAAACCTATTTTCCTTCCAAAGCCCAGCAAGTGTTAGATGTTAATAATCAACCAGTAAATCCACCTAAAGAGATGAAGCCGATTAGCCTTCCGTATGGTTTTTTAACAAAGCCCCCATCCATGCTGACTACGATTGAGGCGGCAGCATCCATTGTGGGAGATAGACCAATTTCAGCAATCCGGATAAAAGCGAAAGATGTTGCGGATTTATCAGAAGAAAGTCAACAAAAATTAGAGGATTTAGCAGCTCATATTGAAAAGGAAACAGGACTTATAACCGATATTACACTTGGTTCATCTCCACAACCTGCTATTGCTTATGTCCCTGAAATTGAGGGGCGGGAGTCAAGTGGCTGGTTGCAACAGCCTTGGATTAAGTTAGGATCTTCCTTTGCTATTTTTAAAGAAACAAAGGTTGGATTTTCGGGTGTGGTAGGAAGTGTAGTATTAGTTGCGATTGTGTATGTTTTTGCGTCGAACCTAATTTCCATGTATGCCAGAAATAAAGAGTTTGCCGTATTACTATCAATTGGTTGGCGACCTAAACAGTTAGCGAAATTAATTTATACAGAAGCGCTTTTATTAGGATTATTTGTTTCATTTGTTAGTTGGGCCATACTTGGTTTCATACTGCTGACACATGAAACGGATACATCGGTAAAACGGATTCTACTCATTGGTATTTTGGGACTTATTATTTATGTGCTTGGTGCTGTCATTCCAGCGCTTTTGACTAGGAAAATAAAACCTTATGATGCTATGAGAACAGGTGAAATTACGAAAGGGAAAAGATTTTTTCGAACAAAATCAATTTTTACCATGTCCTTTAACCAGCTCCTTTCTAAGTGGAGAAGAAGTATTTTATCTATTGTCGCCATAGCTGTACCAACCAGCCTGTTAACGGTATTTCTGTTTGTAACCTTCCAATTACAAGGTGTTATGTTTACGACCTGGCTTGGCCAATTTGTAGCACTTGAGGTTGGACCGATGCATTATGTAGCAATGGGGGTTGCCTTATTAATCGCAATTCTAACAACCGCGGAAATCATCTGGCAAAATATTACGGAGCGACGCCCGGAAATTGCTGTTTTGAAAGCAGTCGGATGGAAAAATAGATCGGTTCGTTGGATGGTCTTACTAGAAGGGGTGCTTTCAGGAATTCTAGCGGGAATAGTTGGATTACTAATTGCATTTATCATCATTTGGCGAATGTATCAAACCTTCCCACAAGAACATCTAGGTTTCTTAGTTTTAACGGGAATTGTTCCGATTATCACTGGATTTATCGGTGCAATTGTTCCAGCCCAAAAGGCAGTAAATATCCAGCCATACCAAGGTATGCAGGGTACTTTAAGCAATAATAGGATTACGGAAAAGAGATTTAAAATAGTGATTGGAACACTAGCAGTTGTTTTATTTGCTAGCTTCATCGCATTGATGGCACAGGCCGTTCCCGAGGTGAAAGATAACCCTACAGCTGATAAGAATGTCGAAAACGTCCCTGCCCCTACTGTAGGTGATGTGGTAGATAAAGATGTGGTAGAAAACAATCAAAAAGAGAAAGCTGACGAGGTAGTTGGAGAAGTTGCTGATGAAACAAAATATCGTGGTGGAGTGTATAAACAAGGGGAAAATGTTGCGGATTCGGAACATACGGAACTTTATTT
Source organism: Salirhabdus sp. Marseille-P4669 (assembly GCF_900240405.1). Classification (GTDB taxonomy): domain Bacteria; phylum Bacillota; class Bacilli; order Bacillales; family Alkalibacillaceae; genus OEQK01. Next base: position 134,528 of record NZ_OEQK01000006.1, on the reverse strand, counting down.
TGGACAATTAATGGATACGCCTGCAGAACATAAAGTGGAACAACTAGACGGCGATAAAGCGTATTTAACCATTCCGATCACTTTTATAAATAATTCGGAAAGGCAGGAGGCATTCGGTCCGAATCTATATAAACTTTATTCTTCAGATGGAACAGAGTATAAACCAGTGAGTTCCAGTATAATTGATAATAATGGTTGGAAATCAGGGGTTATTACTGGCGAAGGCTCTGTTAAATGGGCGGTAACTTATGTTATACCAAAGGATGTAAAGGAATGGAGTATTGTTTTTCAGCGACCATCGTGGGTTGATGAGCGTTTGGTTAAGGTGAATATTGAAAAATAAATAGTTGTGACAGACTTATCTTTGAATGGTGAGTCCGATTATTATGGAGTAAAAATAGAATTAAAAATAATAAATCGAGTCTAGTGGTTGTATTTCATAAACCATTAGGCTTTTTTATTTTTCTTAGAAAGGAAAAATATGCATAGTATCGAACTATTACATAATAAGTATTTCACTATAGAAAAAGGGAAGGTGATTCAAAATATGAAAAACGAACAAATTATACTAAAATCCTATCCACAGGGTATGCCAACAGATGAAAATTTTGAATTTCGAACAGTATCGGTACCAGATTTACAAGATGAACAAGTTTTAGTGCGTACCATTTATTTGTCGGTAGATCCATATATGCGTGGGAGAATGAGTACTGCTAAATCGTATGTGCCACCTTACCAATTAAATGAGGTATTAAAAGGTTATATTGTTGGGGAAGTTGTGGAATCCAAAAGTGATCGTCTACTTGTGGGGGATAAAGTGACTGGGGAGTTAGGCTGGCAACGATATAATGCGATTGATGCAAAGTATGTTCGAAAGGTTGACTCTACCTTTGCACCACTTTCCTCTTATTTAAGTGTCCTTGGATTGACTGGATTAACGGCTTATTTTGGGCTTCTAGACATTGGACAACCAAAAGAAGGAGAAACCGTTGTCGTTTCTGGAGCAGCTGGTGCTGTTGGGATGGTCGTTGGACAAATTGCTAAAATAAAAGGTGCACGTGTAGTAGGTATTGCTGGGTCATCATCGAAAATTAAATATTTAGAAGAGGAACTTGGCTTTGATGCTACAGTAAACTACAAAGAGGTAGATAATGTACGGCGTGCATTAAAAGAAGCTTGTCCAAGTGGAATTGATGTGTATTTTGATAATGTTGGTGGTCCGATATCGGATGCAGCAATTAGTCTACTAAATGATTATGCGCGCATCCCTGTGTGTGGCGCTATTTCTGCTTATAATATTACAAGTTTAAAAGATGACTTTGGTCCAAGGGTTCAGCCAACTTTGATCAAAACCCGTGCACTCATGAAAGGTTTTATTGTTAGCGACTATGCTAGTAAATTTAAACAAGCTGCGTCAGATCTCGGTAAGTGGCTTGCGGAAGGCAAAATAAAATATCAAGAAACGGTAGTAGAAGGTTTTGAAAATGTCCCGAATGCATTTCTTGGGCTATTTAAAGGACAGAATATTGGAAAGCAGCTTGTTAAAGTAAGTGAGTAAGCATTATAAATCATAGTAGTAAATCCACCATTTCATTCATACTTAAACACCAAATAAATTTTTTCGTAAAACCATATTTGTAATCGCTTATGAATATGGTTTTACTATATAAAAGGAGAGGGGAATGGAAATGGGAGTTTGTCCAAGTATTCAAGCTTTTTTAGACAAATTGGAGGCAATGCCTAAAATGCCGATGGAGCACATTCCGGCGGCGGCGTACCGAGTAAGGGCAAATGAGTTAATGCAGTTTGACCAAGAGGTTGTGGAAATGAAACAGGTGGAAAATCGAGTATTACCACTTGATGGAAGAGACATTCCTGTGCGTGTGTACACACCTTTAGGTAATCAGGAGATTCTACCAGGCTTAGTTTATTACCATGGTGGCGGCTGGGTAATTGGTAATCTAGACAGTCATGATAATGTTTGTCGCTTCCTTGCTAAAGAGGCAAACTGTATTGTCGTTTCGGTAGACTATCGCTTAGCACCTGAGCATAAGTTTCCAACTGCAGTAGACGATGCATACGACTCGCTGAAATGGATTGCCGACCATGCAGAAGAATTTAAAATCGACCCAAAACGTATCGCAGTCGGAGGAGATAGTGCAGGGGGCAATCTTGCAGCAGTCACAAGCATTAAAGCAAAGGAACAAGAAGGACCTAACATTGTTCATCAACTCCTTTTGTATCCAGCAACAGGCTATAAAGGAGATCCACCACCGTCCATAATGGAAAATGCAGAAGGATACTTTTTAACGTTAGAAATGATGCAGTGGTTCAGCAAGCAATACTTTAATGAAGAAAAGGATTACGTAAATCCATATGCATCTCCTATTCATTATTCGGATTTACGGAATCTCCCATCTGCAACAGTTTTAACAGCGGAGTACGATCCATTACGAGACGAAGGAAGAGGATATGCCGAAGCATTAAAGAATAGTGGAGTAAACGTATTTTATAAAAATTTCAATGAGCTGATCCACGGCTTTGCTAATTTTATTGGCTTTTCACCTGAATCAAAGCGTGCATTAGCGGATGGCGCGAAGAATCTTAGTAAGGTATTTAGGGCTGAGGTGGTTTAGATAATAGAACCGGAAAAAAGTGCTGTACATATATGGAGAGCCGGAAATGGAATCTGATGTTCCATTTCCGGCTTGCTTGTACATTAAAGAAATTGGAACCTGTGGCTATTTGAATTTATTTACATATTCCTCCATATAAAATAAAAAACATCAGATATAACCTATTAAGCTCCGGTTTAGAACCTTGTCGTCATGCTCCTTGTCTATTGCCAATCTTAATCCAATTAATATATCCATATACACTGTTAAATAGGAATGCAGTCCACATAACGAGCATCGAAAAGTCATTACCACCTGTTGTACTTAATGCGGTAATCCATAGAATAATAGATAGTGCATTTACTAGTATCCACATTGCCCACTGCTCCGCAAAGCGTTTTAACATAAAGATTTGAGCCGTAACCGACAATACATTCGTAGCAGAATCAACCCACACACTGTTTCCACCAAGATATTTTAATAGAAACCCATAAGCTACAATGGAAATAGAAACGATTGCAATTGTTTGTATCCAGCCTTTATTCGTTAAACGACGAACTGGAATGTCTTCTCCTTGAACACTGTTTTCGTCTGATACTTTGCTTTTATTCCACAAATAAAGTCCGATAAATTGGATAGGAAAGTAAAAAAGAACGTTTAGCATGGCTTCACCATATAAGCCGTATGTATAGGAAATGTAAGCATACGTTGAGGTTTGAATCATACCGAAATAATAATTGCTAATTTTCCCTTTCGCTACTAGAACCACACAAAGCATACCCGTAATCGACGAGATAAATCCTAATAATGTGTCATCCCAAGCAAAAAATAAATAAATATTTATGGCAGTAAATGATAACAGCCATATTCGTTCAAACCAAGTCCAATCTTTTAGCATTTTAATCCTCTCCCTAATTAAAATTGACTTTGTTAAATACTTCACAAGGTATTTCGCATTTATTTGAATTATACAATTTTTTTGGGAACAGGGAATATTGGACATGAAAAATGAGACGAATGAACCATTTTTTGATTCATTCATCTCATCTGTATCGTTCTATAAAACGTAAAAGTAAACAGATAAGAAATGACATAAACTTCCGAGCAAGATAAAAACATGGAAGATTTCATGAAATCCTAGATGCTTAAATTCAAGAAATTTCGGTTTTGTCCCATAAATAATGCCACCAATAGTATATAGAATGCCACCTAAAACAAGAAGGAATATTCCTCCTGCTTCCAATACTTTAGAGAGTGGTGAGATAAAAAAGATAACAAGCCATCCCATCGCAATATATAATGCCGTGGATAACCATCGTGGACTATGGAACCAAATTAATTTATATGCAACACCGAATACGGCAAGTGCCTGAATAATAATGAACAGTACCCATCCTGTAACACCTTCCATACTAATTAAACAAAATGGTGTGTACGTACCTGCTATTAAAACATAAATCATCGAATGATCGATTCTACGTAAAAAGGCAATTACATTATCTTTAGCAACGACCATGTGATAGGTAGCAGATGCGGAATAAAGTAAAATCATGCTTATTCCGAAAATGATAACTGCCGTCAAATCAATAGCAGAAAAGCTTGTCACAGAAGTCTTGATGACTAATGCTAGTAAGCCTACAAAAGCAAAAATAGCTCCAAATAAATGTGTGAACCCATTGATTGGTTCGCGAATATAAACACCCATCAAAATACCTCCATAACACAATGTGGTTTTTAATACTACATGTAATGATACACCCATAACATCATGTAGTCAACCTTTACTTATCATCACGTTTTGACTATACTTAAAAATAGTAGATGAAACATAAATGAGGGTATAGCATGCATAATTTAAATGAGATTATTGATGATTTAAAATTAGATCGTCACTTAAAGATTGAGGATGTTCCAAATATTGATTTGTACATGGATCAAGTCATTCAGTTATTTGAAGAAACATATAAAGATACGAAACGTAATGATGAGGAAAAAATTTTAACGAAAACGATGATTAATAACTATGCGAAAGGAAAGTTATTCTTCCCAATTAAAAACAAAAAATATTCGAAGGAGCATTTACTTCTTATAAGTCTTATCTATCAACTAAAAGGTGCTCTTTCCATTAGTGATATTAAAACGGTTTTAAGTGGGTTAAATGATAAAATTACAGAAGAAGACTTTGAACTAGATGCATTTTACAATCGTTATTTAGGACTGGTTGAGAACAACGTGAAGGATTTTTATGCCCACGTCAACAAAAAGGAACAAGAAGTGAAAGAGGAAGTAGATAAGCTCTCTGTTCCCAATCCGAAAGAGTTAGAGCAAATATTATTAATTGCTTCTTTAGTAAATTTAAGTAATTACTATCGAAAGACTGCTGAAAGGCTAGTAGATCAGCTGCAAGAACAAAAAGAAGAGGTATAAAATAACACGAGACTGCTAAATTGCTTTTCGTAAACAGTTTACCTGTTTGCAAAGCAACGAAGTAGTCTCGTGTTTCGTTTTACAAGCTAATAGTCGCTTTTCTTTCTTGAAAGTTTACACCTGGATAGTAGGAGTTTTTTACAAGGACATTAGGCCCTAAACATTTAACAGCTGGACAATGACAATTTAAGCTTTTGGCTGTTTTGCTATCCATCCATTTATCATAGGCATCTTGTAATCTAGTATCTTGAATATTTCCGAGAGAAGGCTCATCTCCAAAATCGGTCACAATAATTTCCCCAGTAAAAATATTTACATTTAGACGCGAGCGTCCATCTGGGTCGTTTCGCACTGTTACATTTTTTTCTTGATATAGTCTTTGGATAAGATCTAAATCCTCTTTTTGAAAGCTACATGGATAAAAAGGTAATGTCCCGAACAACATCCATGTATGTTGATCACGTATATCCAAAAGCTGATGAATGCCATCACGTATTTGATCTAGTGACAGTGTTTCTAGACTGCTTGCGAAATCAACTGGATACATCGGATGAATTTCGTGTCGAGCACATTTCATTTCTTCCACAACTTGTTTATGAATCTTTTCTAAATAAGGATATGTACGTTTGTTTAACATCGTTTCAGCCGATACCATCACACCAGCATCTGCAAGACGTCTCGAATTTTCAATCATGGTTTCAAATAACTTTTTGCGATTTTCCTCAGGTGGCTTACGGTCCATTCTTGCAAAGCCTGTTTCTGCAAATTCTTCTGCTGTTCCCCAGTTATGAGAGATATGTAAAACGTCTAAATATGGAATAATAAGCTCATATCGATGAAAAGGCATTGTTAAATTAGAATTAATCTGCGTTCGAACTCCCCGTTCATGGGCGTATTTTAAAATAGGTACCACATAATTTTCTACGGATTTCTTAGACATCATCGGTTCGCCACCGGTAATACTCAATGTCCGAAGATGGGGAATTTCATCCAGTCGCTTTAATATAATATCCATTGGCAATGCATCGGGGTCCTTTTGTTGCAATGTATAGCCAACTGCACAGTGTGCACAACGCATATTGCAAAGTGTTGTTGTCGTAAACTCAATATTAGATAATGTCATTTTCCCATGTTCCTCGACATCCATATACGCTTCCCAAGGGTCAAAGGACGGAGTAATCGGTTGTTGCTTGATGTTAATACTCATGTTAAAGATCCTTTCTAATTTTAAAATCCGCTATTATTCTATCACTATTCCCATTGCTTGACTAACATTCCTTAAATAGACTGTGTTTGATTTCCAATTACTACCACGTATTCGCTTTGTTTCAAAATAGGAAACTAATGGTGTCTGAATACATATATCGAGGTGATTTTAGAGTGGAAATAAACGAAAATGAATATGAAAACTATTTTGATCAATCCATTTTAGACTACAAACATGGGAGTGAACGAATAAAGAAACATCTACCGGAAATGACACAGGGCTATTTTGATTTCACAGATGCTTGTTTCAAAGAAGGAGAAATTAGCGCAAAGCAAAAACAGTTAATGGCATTAGCTGTTGCCATTTATGCTCAAGATGAATATTGCATCATGTATCACACAAAAGGAGCTGTGGAGCATGACGCAAGTGAAGAAGAAATTATGGAAACCATTGCAGTGAGTGCTGCACTCGGCGGAGGAGCAGCATTTTCCCAAGGCGTAACCCTTGCAATGGAGACATATGATTATTATCAGATGAAGCATTAAGTTTTGGAGCATGTGCCGGGGGAGGGGGATGCTTGTTTTGGGTTGTGGGGGAGATGAACGAGCGTCATGAGTCTCGTTCGGTAGAAAAAACTGTAATAGCGGTAACTATGAGAGCGTCATGAGTCTCGTTCGATAGCAAAAACCTGTAATAGGGGTAACTATGAGAGCGTCATGAGTCTCGTTCGGTAGAAAAACCTGTAATAGGGGTAACTATGAGAGTGTCATGAGTCTCGTTCGATAGCAAAAACCTGTAATAGGGGTAACTATGAGATCGTCATGAGTCTCGTTCGGTAGAAAAAGCTGTAATAGGGGTAACTATGAGATCGTCATGAGTCTCGTACGGTAGAAAAACCTGTAATAGCGGTAACTATGAGAGCGTCATGAGTCTCGTTCGATAGCAAAAACCTGTAATAGGGGTAACTATGAGATCGTCATGAGTCTCGTACGGTAGAAAAACCTGTAATAGCGGTAACTATGAGAGCGCCATAAGCCCCGCACAAAAGGAAAACCTGTCACAGCGGTAACTATGAAAGCGTCATAAGCCCCGCACAAAAGGAAAACCTGTCACAGCGGTAACTATGAGAGCGTCATAAGCCCCGCACAAAAGGAAAACCTGTCACAGCGGTAACTATGAAAGCATCATAAGCCCCGTACAATAGAAAAAAGCATCTCACCAGTAATTATGAATGCACCACAATCCCACGTCAAAGTTAAAATGACAATCCCGGCAACTTAAATCTACATAAAACTAACAATCTACATAATAAGAATATTTACCCTGTCCTTTACGTATAAAATTTCTTGAAAGTATTCTTCTAATGGTTTTATTTGATGGTATTATATGGCACCACTCATAAATAGTATTTGTAGTTACTTTATGATTTGGAAATAATCGTTTAAAAATATAAACATTTCTAATTACAGCAGTATCAATCAATTCTTTATCTCCGCAAACATCACATACAATATAATCCCGTTTAATGGAAGTAATAAAAGAAGAACAGACTTCACAAGTAATCCCTCTCCCGACCCGCTCATAATCATACTCCGGCACCCGAGCATACGGATTATCAGCTTGATGCAATGAAATTAACTTCTCGGCAAAACTGAGATACTTTTTATTCAATTTAACTGAACTATTTTTCAACTGCTCTAGAAATCGATTGAGTTGAGATGGGAAAATAACAGGTAAATCACGAGGAGCTTGATATAGGGTGAATTCGGGGTTGATGAAAACGACGTATGCTTTTTTAGGTATGTTAATCCTTAGTTCTTGAAATAATTGTCGAAGTAATGATTCACTGCGGGTTAATTGGAGGATGGGGTTTTTCATTTCCTTACCAGATTTTTGGAACCATTTATCTAACTCTACATAGAAGTCTCCTTCATAATTTTTCACTTCGAAAAGATAGATACCATTATGTTGAAGGAGCAAGGTATCAATTTGAAAACGGGTGTTGTTATGTTCCAGTAGTAAATCGTTTATGATTAGCCAGTCATCGGAACGTTTTTCTAGCATATTGGAAAACGCTTGTTCACCTTCATAGCCTTTCTCCATATTAGAAAGGTATTGATTCTCTGCATCCGATAGCTGCATTCGTAAGCTTAATTCTCGAAATAGCTTTAAATCCTCAGATTCTTCAAGCTTTTTTAGAATCATGTCTTCCATTCCTTTCTGAAATAGTGGGGGGCAGAGATCCGCCCCCATTATTAATCCACCTTAAACGCTAGTTTCCCAAAGTTCTTCGAATCCCGAAGATACTCAAATGCTTCCTTATACTCAGATAACGAAAAGCTTCGATCCAACATCGGATGAATTTGATGCTTCTCTACAAAAGCAACCATTTCTTTAAATTCTTCATGGCTGCCTAAGGTAGTGCCGAGTAAGTTATATTGCCCATAGAAAAACTGCCGGATATCAATGTTTACTTGGTCCTCTGTTGTAGCACCAAAGGTTACTACTGTTCCACCTTTACGAATAATGCCTAATGATTTAGTCATTGTTGCACGACCAATGCTTTCAAACAGAATATCAACCGATTCATTTTTCAATTCTTCAGTCCAATCAGATTCGGTTGGAATGGCAACATCTGCACCTAAATCGAGAGCTCGCTTTAATTTATCTTCATGGCGTGATGTAACGATGACTCGTGCACCAACTGCTTTTGCAAATTTAAGGATAAAAGTAAGAACGCCACTACCGATGCCAGGTAGCATAATGGTGTCACCTGGTTTTACTTGACCTCTCGTAAATAGGGCGCGATATGCTGTAAGTCCTGCTAGAGGAAGTACGCCTGCTTCTTCCCAACTCAAAAATGCTGGTTTTTTCTCTAACATATCAGCGGGAACTACGATGTATTCCGCATAGGTGCCGTGATCTGGGTTGCATAAAATTTTAAAGGTTTCCGGTGGGGCATCACTTTTTTCTTTCCAGCCCATGGACGCGCTAATTAACACTTCATCACCAACAGCGAAATCGCTAACTCCTTCGCCAACCTCTTCGATAATCCCAGCACCTTCACAGCCCATAATTAATGGGGACGATTCTTGATGTAGCTTTGTTACAATTAAATCCCGGCGATTCATTCCAGCCGCTTTGACCTTCACTTTTACCATATGAGGTGCCACTGTTGGCTCTTCAAAATCACGGTACGATAATCCCTCCAAACCTGTTCCTTCATGTACAATTGCTTTCATTACGAATGTACCTCCTTTAGTGATTGTTCAATATGATTTGCAAAAATCTCAAGCTTTTCTTGATCAAAAATATCCTCTTCAAATAAAGGAATCCTTAGTAAGGTTTGCTTAGAAAAGGTCTTGTCAATTTGTTGTAAGTAATCTTGTTCCTGAGCGCGTCTTTTTGATAAAAATGCTCCGTCCGCATAATCGGGAAGTACTTTATTTACAATTAGTGTTCTGGTGTGTAAGTGATATTGATCGAGTTGCTTGATTGCTTTTTCCGTTTCTAAAATTGGTAATCGTTCCGGTATTAATACAAAAGTGAATCCTGTTACGGAACCATCTAAAATGATTTCGCGGACAGCTTTAAATTTGTCCTTCCGTTTTTGGAGGACTTCATATATCGGATCTTCGACAGGCTCTCCATCATTAAGGAGTTGAGAGTAATTTGTATTGATTTTTTGCCGACGCTCAATGAGACCGTCAATCCAAACGCTCATAATCTCTGGTAAAGATAGTAACCGAATGGTATGTCCAGTTGGAGCGGTATCAAAAATAATTTTATCAAAGTTGTCTTTTTCTTCTAGAATAATGCTTACAATTCGGTCAAATAAAGCTGCTTCATCAGCTCCTGGTGCGGCGCTTGCCATATCAATTTGCCGGTGCACCTCTTGCACCATCGTGGATTTTACAAGGCCCTTTAAGTTGTCTTTTACTGTGTCAATATACCTCTTTGATTCCTGTACGGGGTCGATTTCAATCCCCCATAAATTTTTAGCTAATTGTTTTTTTTCGTTTTTTAGTTTTTGATGAAAAATATCTCCCAGATTGTGAGCAGGATCTGTAGATATAATTAACGTTTTTTGGCCAGTTCGAGAAAAGGCTAATGCTAATGCTGCGGAAGAGGTAGACTTTCCAACCCCACCTTTACCTCCAACGAAAATTATTTTTTTGTTCTTTAAGGTACTCAAAGTTAATGCCCTCCTTTAACAGCAACGAAAGCCTGTTAGTGGTGATTTTTCCATGCCCATCCGCAAATGCCAATCATGGAATTTTTCTAAAATGTATGGATAAAGCTCTAATGTATAATAAAAAGCCGGGTTTGGAATGCCAAGCATTTCGGAATAGACCAAAAGGAGAAACAGGTCATCTTCGTCCCGTAGCTCCCGAGCAACCTCAGATTTGTGCGGGAGACTAATTACCTGTTCATAGTAATCAAACATTTTCTTCAAGGAACTTTTTATTAGTGCCATCTGTGTCACCTCTTTTATATATTAATGAAGAAAAAGCCGCGTAACAGAACGCGGCCCATTTGTAATTATATGAATATTTTAACAAATGATAATTTACTATGCACTAATATCAATATCATCTTTCGCACGCTTCGATAGCGCAGAGATTGCCGTTAAGATAATCCAAATTGTGAATACGAAGATAATTGCCCCGAAAATAAACAGAAGCATGTTTTGTTCTGCTGGACTATCCGAGAATGGTGCCCAAGCGAAAAATACCTGCTGGAACATGGCCCACATCGTCATGAACATAAGGAAGATCATCGGCACCATCGCCGGCCAATAGTTCCGTCCAAGACGTTTGAGCCAAATGGCAATGAGCAATAAACTGATACCCGCAAGTAACTGGTTAGCTGTACCAAATAGCGGCCAAAGTAGATAGCCACCAGACCCAAAACCTTTTGGCCCTTCAGGTAGAAGTGTTAAAGCAGCACTTGCAACAACTGCAATTGTTGTAGCACCATGAACAGTCGTCATTGGTTTAATTTTGTATTCTTCTCCAAGCTCGGAAATAATGTAGCGCATTAAACGTACAGATGAATCTAAAGTAGTAGCAGCAAAGCTAACTACAATAATAGCGACAATCGTAGATGCAACTTCTGGCGGTATACCAATTCCGGAAGCCAATTGTGCTGCACCTTGAACGAACGTACCTAATCCTGCACCATTTGCAGCAGTAAATCCGCTGTAAACGGCAGAGAAATCTGCTGCTGATGAGAAGAAGGTTACAACGGCAATGATGGAAATTAATGCTAGTACACCTTCCCCAACAGCACCTAAATATCCTACAAAACGTGCATCTGTCTCTTTATCAAGCTGTTTAGATGTTGTACCGGATGAAACGAGTCCGTGGAAACCAGATATAGCTCCACAAGCAATGGTAATAAAGAGTAATGGGAACCACGAAGTATCTGCATTGGAGTTTGTCATTGGAGCGGTAACTTCTGGGTTTGTGAATAGTAAACCAAGATATAAAATAACAAGGCCGACTACTAATTGGTGTGAGTTAATAAAATCTCTCGGCTGTAAAAGCTTCCATACAGGTAAAGTAGAAGCAATATAAACATATACCATTAAAACAATAATCCAAACAAAGAATGCTAGTGAAGTGGCAGACATTCCAAATAATCCAGTTGCGCCTTCACCACCAAAGTATTTTACTAAATCAATTTGCAAGGCTGGTACATAGCTGGATAAAATTGCTGCCCCGTACATAACGGCAAGACCGATCAAAGAAGGAAATAGCATACTTCCTTGACGTTTGTACACACGATAACCAATCCAAATAGCAATTGGAATTTGAATAAATACGGATACAACACTAGCTGGGTTTGTAATAAATAAGTTTGCGATTACCCAAGCAAACACGGCATTTACCATTAACACTAAAATTAAAATAATAAATAAGAACAAAATTTTTGCTCGCTGACCAATTAACTTATTGGCAAGCGTACCAACGGATTGTCCTTTATTCCTTGCAGATAGGACAATTGTACCGAAGTCATGTACCCCAGCGGCAAACACTGTACCTAATACGACCCATAACAATGCTGGTAACCAGCCCCAATAAACCGCTACAGCAGGTCCTAAAATTGGTGCTGCACCTGCGACTGATGTAAAGTGGTGTCCCCAAAGTACATATTTGTTTGTTGGAACGAAGTCCACACCATCTTTGTACTTATGAGCTGGTGTAACGTAATTTGGATCTAATTGATAAATTTTTTCGGCGATAAATTTTGAATAAAAGCGATAACCAAGGAAGAAGATGATTCCACCGAATAGGGCTAAATAAATAGCTTGCATGTTTCAACCTCCTTAATATTGGTTTTTAGAAAGCAAATTGTTGAATCCGCTTTCAAGTGCATTATACTATTTAAACTTGTTTATTATCAACATAAAATTCTGATAAATACAAATTTTCAATAATTTACATGATTTGTAGTATTAGTCTTTGAAAAAACGTATGCCAAAAATAAATACCTTTTACATTTTCTAAGTTTCATAGTACATTATGCTCATAGAAAAGGGGGGAGAGGTATGCGAAAAAAGATTGTCATTATTAGTAGTAGTATTGTTGCAATTCTTGTGGTCGCATTGCTATTGGCAGGTAATTACTTTTATGGAGAGAGTGTCAAAAGGGGTCAGCAAGTAGAACTACACAAAGGTGCGGCAGATGCTAATACTTTAGCAAAAGAAACTAACCCAATTATTCAAGAAGCAGAATCATGGTACGAAGAACAATCTTTTACAACAGTTGAGCTAACTTCCTATGATGGTCTAACGCTAAAAGCAAATTATCTTCAAAATAACAGTTCTAATGGTAATGTTGTTATTTTGGCGCATGGATATAGAGGAAAAAAGGAGGATATGCGTAAGTACGTCAAGTTTTATTATGATTTAGGTTTTGACATTTTACTGCCTGATGCAAGAGGACATGGGGAAAGTGAAGGAGATTATATTGGATATGGATGGCATGACCGTAAAGACTACCAAAAATGGATTGATATGCTAATCAAGGAATATGGAGCTCGTAATATAATATTACACGGGAATTCCATGGGAGCAGCGTTAGTATTAATGACAAGCGGAGAAAAGCTACCTAGTGAAGTGAAAGGTATTATAGCAGATAGTGGCTACACAACTGTTAAGGAAGAGCTCACCTATCAGCTAAAACATTTATACGGATTACCAGCATTTCCTTTAATGGATATTACAAGCTTGATCACAAATGTAAGAGCGGGATACACCTTTGAGGAAGCCTCAAGTGTGAAACAAGTTAAAAAGAATACGAGACCTTTGCTCATTATCCATGGAGATAAGGATGAATTAGTTCCTACAGATATGGCTTATGAAATATATGAAGCAGCCGGTGGAAAGAAGGAGCTTTGGATTGTTCCGGATGCCGGTCATACGAAAGCATATGATGTTGCTACGGAAGAGTTTGAACGACGTGTTCAAGCATTTATTGTGGATGCCATGAAGGAGTCTTAAAATCTGTAAAGGGATACTATTAAAAATGGTATCCCTATAGAAGTATAGTAAAAATTCTAGTAATCTTTTTGTACGAATAGGAAGTCCTCTGCTTAGTAGAAATTTTTATTGTAAATTAGAATGTAAACGCATACAATTATGGTGACAAGTGCTTTATAAAAATTGTTACAATGAACTCTATTCATCCTCAAACCGTACTCTACTAAAATCCACAAGCGCTATCCTTTTTAAAAGTTCATTTGAAAGGGGAAATGTGAAATGATGTCTACACCGTTGACTTTGATACAAAAGCTAGAACGAGCGGAAAGGTTTTTTCCTAGAAAACAGGTCATTTCTAGAACAAGTGAGGGAGTTATTCATCGCCTAACCTATAAGGATATTGGTAAACGTACTCGTGCATTGTCTAGTGCTCTAAAAGAGTTAGGTGTTCAAAAGGGAGATCGAATTGCGACATTAGCTTGGAATCACCACCGTCATTTGGAAGCATATTTTGCAGCACCTTGTATGGGTGCGGTCTTACATATGGCAAACTTTCGCCTATCCCATGAGCACCTTGTTTACATTATCAATCATGCGGAGGATAAGGTGTTATTAATCGATGATAGTATCGTTCCTATTATTGAATCCATTCAAGATCAATTAACTACAGTAAAAGCTTATATTATTATGACAGATCAACACACGCTTCCCTCCACATCACTAAAGCCTGCCTATTCCTATGAAGACTTAGTAATGAAAGGAAATCCCAACTTTGAATACAATGAGGAATTAGATGAGAATGACCCAGCAGCAATGTGTTATACGTCCGCTACAACTGGAAAGCCAAAAGGGGTTATGTATTCCCATCGTGGCCTTGTATTGCATAGCATGGCACTTGGGCTAAGTGACACATTAGGATTAAGTGAATCAGACGTCTTAATGCCAGTTGTCCCAATGTTTCATGTAAATGCATGGGGTTTGCCGTTTGCTTCTACATGGTTCGGTACCACACAGGTTTTACCAGGGCCAATGTTCACACCTCTATTATTAGCAGAACTAATAGAATCTGAAGGTGTTACCATAACTGCTGGTGTGCCAACGATTTGGTTAGGTTTATTAAAAGAGCTTGAACAAAAGGATTATAACACGAATAGTTTAAGGGCAATTGTATGCGGTGGCTCAGCAGCACCTAGGGGACTAATTCAAGCGTTTGAGTCAAAGTTCAACATACCATTCCTTCATGCGTATGGTTTAACGGAGACAACACCAGTGGTTACTTCAGCACGGTTAAAAAGCTACCAAAAGAATCTTCCAGAAGAAGAAAGATTAACTATTCGCTCCAAACAAGGCATTGTGGTCCCAGGTCTTGAAGTGAAAATCATTAACGATACTGGTGAAGTGAAACCAGATGGAGAGGAAATGGGAGAATTACTCGTCCGAGGCCCATGGATTGCAAGTGAATATTACAAGGACGATCGAACAAAGGATGCTTTTAAAGATGGATGGTTCCATACAGGTGATATTGCAACCATTGATGCGGAAGGGAATATAAAGCTTGTTGATCGAACCAAGGATTTAATAAAAAGTGGGGGAGAATGGATTTCCTCAGTGGACTTAGAGAATGCATTAATGGCACATGAAGCAGTTTTTGAAGCAGCGGTTATAGCCATACCCCATCCGAAATGGTTGGAAAGACCACTAGCCTGTGTCGTACTCCATGAGAATAAAAGAGTAGATAAAGAAGAGCTTTTGGATTATTTAAGAGGGCAATTTGCTAAATGGTGGGTCCCGGATGATGTTGTCTTTATGGAGGAATTACCGAAAACATCTGTTGGGAAGTTTTTGAAGCGGAGTTTAAGGGAGCAGCTAAAGGATCATTTGGTGCATTAATGCATTTATAAAATAAAGGAAATAACAAAGACACCAGGGAGATTGTACCTCCACTGGTGTCTAGCCTTATTTATATGGAATTTCCCAAACCGCCTGAGACCCATCCCAGCTTGCCATTGATTCGTAATGTAATTCATATGTTCCTTCTGTAGCGGGAATGTCAAAGAACAGTCTACCACGTGCCTTTTTCCCAGCAGGTAAGTCAGCTGATAACGCTTCTTCATCGCCAGGTAATGCGTTATTTAATTCAAACCCTTCTGGATCATATAACGTAAATTCCATCGAATCAATAAAGTAATTTTCATCTGTTGTATTTTCTACCTCTACATCAATTGCGATTGCATGGTCTTCTTGGAGCGGTTCAAATTGGTTTATACGGCCTTCAAAACGTTCTACACCTGTGATTGTAATGTTGACACCTTCAACAGTTAACGTATCTCCAACTTGTGCTGCTTTTGTGTCTTCTCCTGCATCCTCTTCAGGTTCTTCAGTCTGCTGATTTCCACCATTTTCATTTTCATCTGTAGTTTCTGTACCCTCTTGAGTTTCGTCTGTTGTTTCCTCTGTATTTGTATCGTTATTTTTTTCTGTATCGCTATTTTCTTCGTCCCCACCACCGCATGCACCTAAAATAAACATCATTAGAAACAATGCATATAATACAAGTTTTTTCAACTTCTTCACCCCTTAATGGAATATAATGAAGGTTGTTTTTAGGCTATCCCAATTAAAGAGTTATTATCATTTTTACACTTAAAAATCGTTATGTTTTATTTTTCCCTCCATTAGGGGCATAATGGTAAAGAACGGAATGTTAGGAGGATACATATGAAAGTAAAAATTAACCGTAATGCAGCTAAAAAATTAACCGAAATGCTTAACACGAAAGAAGCGGAAGGAAAGATGATCCGTGTTTATATTACGGACCATCACGGGGATCATGTTCACTACGGCCTGACGTATGATACTGCAAACGAACATGACGAAGTTGTAAAAACCGATAAAGATGTAGATATTCTTTTAGATACTCGTGAAGCTGAATTTTTAGATGGTATTTGGATTCAGTATTTCCATGTTCCAGAAGAAGAATTTGTAATTACAAATCCTCAAAAAGGACACCATCATCATTAATGATTAAATTTCGCACTCATCGTAAATCCTAATCGTAAGGAAGGTATTCCATTACAAGTGAGGGATATGATGATGAGTAGAAGAAATAAGATCTTAGTCCCGGAAGCCCGAAATGCTTTAGACCAACTAAAAGCAAATGTTGCCAATGCGAAAAATCCAAACGACGCAAAGTATGAAATTGCCAAGGAGCAAGGTTTACCACTGAACAAAGGGTATAATGGTAGTATAAAGGCGAAGGATGCGGGGAAAATTGGTGGAGAGCTTGGTGGCAACATGGTAAAAGAAATGATTAAAATGGCTCAACAAAGTCTAAATAATCAACAAAAGTAAGGAAACAATTCCCTCAAGGGTAGTCACTACTCTTGAGGGTTTTTATATTTAAACGTTATGCTTGTCACTTAATACATGAATTTTCACGAGCATCCGTTTATAATGATAAGGATTGGAAACACAAAGGATGATTTTAAAAATGGAGTTTTTTATCGCATTTAAAAATAGTTTGCTCTTACCTAAAAAAAAGGCTGTTTTTCGTTTGAATCGAATTAGTATGCGAAATACATTAGTATACTTGTTTCTGGTGCTTTTTCTAGCACTTAGTCCGAACTTTATCCTTTCTGCACTTTCGAATAAAGAATTGCTGGAGGGGAATGGTTTAGATTTATTTCTTCTTCAATTGATTGTTTTATATCCAATGGTATGTATTTTCTTAGGAATTGTAGTAATCTCCTTGCTTGCAGGTGGGGGTATGCTTCTAAAAGGACTCTTTAAGCGAAAGCTCGCTTATCAACAATTATGGAAAATGTCTGTTTTTGCATTAACGATTCCACTTATCCTTTTCTTTATTATCTCTTTTCTTGAGCTTAGACATTGGATGTTGTATATTGGATTACTTGTTTTATTTTACTTATATATCACGTTCATGATTATGGTTTACCCAAAACGAAAGTGACTTCATATAAAAGCCAAGCTACAAAACAGCATTATTAAGAAATGTTGTATTGATTTCCCTTCTATAATATTTGGTATGGTCTCAAATACACTTTTCGTTAAGCAGGACAGAGTTATGAAAAATTTTTTGGGATCCGTTAAGACAAGCCGAAAACGGAAAATACACGTCCGTTTTCGGCTTGTCTTCTATCTACACCGTTTAACCATCTTTATTCCTTTTTCGTCGCTTGTGTCATTTGATACCAAACAGAGCCTTTTCCTTCTTCTCCACCTTCAATACGTTCAATTGCCATTTTAATTTGCATTTTCACTTCAAACTCCGGGTCGTCTGCTGCTTCCTTTAATGCGGGAAGAGCGGATTCATCACCAATTTCATATAAAAACATAGCAGCACGCCAACGGACGATTTTGCTTGGGTCTTTTAGTGAAGCAATCATTTCCGGCATTGCTTCTTTAAAGCCTAAATCGGATAAGCAATCACCAGCAGTTCTTCGCACCGTTACGACCTTGTCTTTTAGAGCTTTATATAAATAAGGTAATACTTCTTTCTCTTCAATCATTCCTAAGTAAGCAGTTGCTAATCGGCGGATGGACATTTTTTCGTCATCTAATGCTTTTGCTAACAGCGGTAGTTCCTCTAATGTTGGGTCATCCATCCGATCTAAAGCGGCATAGCGGACTTTCCAATCGGGATTATCTAATACCTCAAGCGTGACCTTCTTTGGTTTTACTGCTTGCTCCGTAGTACTTTCATTTGTAGGCTGCAATGCTTTTTCTACTAATTGATTGAGTCGTTCCTGGTCATAGCTAGCTATTAATTCTTCTACAACATCCTGCCCAATTTCATCCATGGAGCCATATCGAATGCTTTGCTCAACCCATTTTCGTTCCATGACAAAATTAGGGGAATATTCGGTTGCTTTCATGACAGCATTCTGGAACATGGCTGGTAGGCCAAAACGTTTCTCTTCATGCCCATCATCTAATTTCACCTGCATTGGAATATTACGATACATTTGTATATAAACCTTAACATCGCCGAAATGTTCTAAAGGTTTATTTTGCTCTGTCACTGCATTTCCATTATTTTCTTCTCCAAAAACAGAACGTGCTTCTGGTAAAATAACTTCCCATGCTACTTTTGGATTTCGTTCTAAGGCAATAAAATCAGCAACATGGTATATATTTTTCACTCCGTTAATGGAGAATAATTTTTGTATATAATCAGGTGCCTTGGATAATTCATCACCTTTATTGAAATTTCTTGTTTCTCCTACTGGTAATTCCTCATCTAAATTCAGTTTCATAGAATTTGGACTTGGAGTTGGTTCAATAGAAACTAACTTCATAATAAATATCCTCCCTTACCTTTCTTACAAATCATAGTAACAAACTTTTTACAACTATTCTATTTTCAATAATTCCTGAAAGCGGCTATGGTTATCCTTCCGTTTCGTTTTCAAAACAGAGAAAAACTAGATGAACCATGTAACTTGTCTGCAATAATGTTAGCAATTCTTAATGTTAAAAACGCCTCATTAGCGGGAATGGAGCTATATAACCTCCCATAAAAAGACTTTGTTTTTCTAATAGTGTATTGAGGTGAAATTATGCAGACAATTGGTAAGCGCGTTTTATATTTTGACAATGCCAAATTTATTTTGATATTCCTAGTCGTGTTTGGGCATAGCATAAGCCCATACATTAGCGACAGCCATCTATTAAATACAATCTACAAATCCGTATATACCTTTCATATGCCAGCTTTTATTTTGATCTCTGGCTATTTTGCGAAAGGGTTTAAGAAAAAAGGTTATCTAAAGAAGCTTGCGAAAAAGCTTTTGATTCCTTATCTCATCTTTCAAATGATTTTTGCTATTTTCTTTTCCCTGCAAGGGGAAGAAAATACCTTTACGTTATTAGAGCCTCATTGGACACTATGGTTTTTGTTAAGCTTATTTAGCTGGCACCTTTTATTATTAGTATTTTCAAAGCTAAGGTATTCTCTATTACTTTCCTTAATAGTAGGTGTTTTTATTGGTATGGTGCCTTTTATTGGTTCTTTTTTAAGCTTATCCAGAACGTTTGTGTTTTTTCCATTTTTCTTACTTGGATGTTTATTAGAAAAGAAGCATTTTGAGAAACTGACACAACTTCATTGTAAACTTATTGGGGCTATTCTTTTTCTAGGTTTGTTTATTAGTTATTATTTCTTTTTTCACGACATCTCCAATTTATGGTTATTTGCGTCTGCTTCCTATGCTGATATTGGAACAATGGAGGAAATAGGGGTGCTGGTAAGATTTTTCCTTTACCTAGTTATGTTCGTGTTAATATTTAGTTTTCTTGCCTTTATTCCAAAGCGAAATTATTCCTTTACGAAGCTTGGCAGCAGGACGTTATATGTTTATTTACTTCACGGAATTACAATTAAAATCATCCAATTAACACCACTAAGTGATTGGATTCTTGAAACAAACTTGTATATCCTATTTGTTTTACAAGCGATCGCACTCACATTGCTATTGTCATCAAAACCAATTTTAAAAGCAACCAAACCGCTAATTGAACCAATTAAATAGAACTATTACGGATTCGTCTAAACAGGCGAATCCTTTTTTATTAGGTATATTATCTCATTGTCTTAAGTGTACTATATGATATAATACACTTAAGACAATAAAGTTGGGGGTGAAAAAGTGTATGTTCTACTAGACCCTAAAAGCAACGTACCAATTTATGAGCAAATTATAAGACAGGTACGAGAAAGAATTGTGCAAGGAATCGTACGTCCAGGGGAAAAGGTTCCATCTATTCGGGAGTTATCAGCTGAATTAGCAATCAACCCTAATACAGTTAGTAAGGCGTATAAAGAGTTAGAGCGGTTAGGAATTTTTGTTACGTATCGTGGAAAAGGAACGTTTATTAATGAAGAAATAGAGCACTTATCGAGTGAGAAGGATATTCTGAAATTAAAAGAAGTGGCAAAAGAACTTGTAATAGACAGTATCTATAATGGGATTGGTCTCGATAAATTGATGGAATGGATTGAAGAATATTACTTGGAAATGGAGGGGAGAAGTAATGATCAAGGTCGAGGGTCTAACGAAGAAAATAAATAATAAAACAATCCTTAAGGATATTAATGTTTCGGTTCCTAATGGTAGCATAACTGGTATTGTTGGGCGTAATGGTGCGGGTAAGACAACCTTATTGCGCTTAGTGGCAGGGATATTAAAGCCTAGCCAAGGAAGGATTACATTAAACGACCAAGATGTTTTTCAATATCCTCAAGTGAAACAAGATATTGTATTTGTTCCAGATACAACTGATGCCTTGAGGCAATATACAGTGAAAGAAATTGTTTCGCTTTATAAACGAATTTATAATCAATTTAATGAAGAAGAGTTTTACCAATTGTTAAGCCGTTTTGAAATGAAAGAAAGTGGAAAAATTAAAGCCTTCTCCAAAGGACAAAAGGCATTATTTTCACTAATATTAGCCTTTTCCACAAATGCCAAATTTTTATTACTCGATGAGCCAACAGATGGATTAGATGTCATTGTGAAAAAAGAGATTTTACGTTTTATTGCTGGCGCGGTAGCAGAAAAGGGTGTTTCTGTGTTGATTTCCTCACATCGATTAGATGAATTAGAAGCATTAGCGGATCACATTGTTGTATTGAAAAACGGTGTGGTCGATTCAGAAATGGAGATGGATGTCCTTAAACAGCAATATTGCAAAATTCAAGTAGCTTATCAAGAAGGATTTCCAGAAGCACTTAGAGGAAAAGTCCATATGTTAAATGAATCGGGTCGAGTTTACGTTTTGCTATTGGAGAAAGAAGATGAAGAGACGATTCAACAATTGAAATTGGCGCAACCCATTTTATATGAGGAATTACCATTGTCCTTGGAAGATATATTTATTGCTAAATTAGGTGGTGATACGTTTGGTTCCTAAAGCATTATTAAAAAAAGAATGGAAGCATGTATCTTTATTGATTTGGGCTATCTTTATAATAGGTTTTATTCAATTCCCGTTAATGATTAGTTTGAAAATAGAAGAATGGAAAACA
Organism: Salirhabdus sp. Marseille-P4669; assembly: GCF_900240405.1. Lineage (GTDB taxonomy): Bacteria > Bacillota > Bacilli > Bacillales > Alkalibacillaceae > OEQK01. The sequence continues at coordinate 112,746 of NZ_OEQK01000006.1, read as the reverse complement.
GATCAAGATCAACCATTTTTCAATGAACACATACCGTTTGAAATTCACTCCGCATTTTCCGGGAACTTATTTTCCATCGTGTTGCTTGGATTGATCTTAGGTTTATCGGCTACTTTTATTGGAAAAGAACGAAATTCCAAACGACATGATTTTTCACTAGCATTACCTTTTTCCAGGACATCCATGTTTATGACAAAGATGGTTCTTGGATTAACCACCATTGTAATTTCGTTTATGATTAGCTACTGGATTGGATATTTTCTAATTGCTCAGTCTGAGTTTTCCTATATGCTTACACATTTAGACTTCCTTGCTACCTTTGTATCACCATTAGCTGGATATTTTGTATTATTTACGTTTACGATGTTCATCGGTACGTTCACTGGAGATGCTCGTTCCCAGTTATCGTTAAGCGTCATTTTTCTTTTATTACCAGCAGGGCTTTATCTCATGATTAGAGAGTTCTGGATGGTTCATGAGCTCGGTTATGTCCGATTTACAGAGTTACCACAACGATTATCTTGGCCGATGTATTTATTTGACAATAGCTTTAACCTACTTGATTTGTTGGTTCCAATAATCTTTGGTTTTGTTTTCTTGGCATTAGGATTACTCCTTTTTGAAAAGGCTCCAGCTGAACGTAGTGGAGAATTTATCGTATTCCCTATATTAAAGCCATTCTTCAGTATTGGTATTCTCGTTTGTTCCTTTCTACTAGGTGGGTTACTTATGACGGCATTTATTCCATATAACCTTCCAGTTAGTGCTAGAATTATTGCCTATTGGTTTGGAGCATTACTAGCTGTTTCTTTTGCTTGGGTGATTTCCAAAAATTTTTTAGGGTTATATAACCGTTAATATAGGAGGTAACATGAAAAAAATAAAAGCACTTGTATTACTAATGATTAGCTTACTGTTCTTTTTCGGATGTGCAGAGAAAGTAGAAAGTAAAATCAAAACAATAGACGATGTAAATGTAGAAGCCCTTGCAGGATACAGTGGAACGTATGTTGGAGATAATTCCGAAATAGGTGCCATTGTGAAGGAGCTTATAGGCGGAGAGACATACGATCAGCTTGATTTAACGAACCAACAACTAACCGTATCTTATAGCATTGAAACAGAGGAGTTTCGGGATTTTTGGTATGGAAATGAGAAACTGCTGAATGAGAATCTTCTTTATAATATGTTTTATTTAACACTTCTGGTTCCGAACGCAAAGGGGTATACACTCCAATTACCAGATCATTCACTGACCATTTCTAGAATCGATATGATGGCATTTTTGGAAGCTTATTTGGAAGACCTCCCGTCGGAAGAAGATTTTTATAAAAAAGATGTAATGGAAAGATATATAGCAGATCACTACAAGGAGTGGACCAAGCTTATTCAGTCGGAATCATTTCAAAATGATTTTTACCAACAGTTTCCAAAGTCGTGAATGAGAATGAGGCCGTGTCCAGGAAAGGGAAGTATTTTGCCGCAGCGCTTTTAGCACGCATCATCAATTAGACGAGCGAGAGCTACACGTCTAAAAATGGCAAAAGAAAATCCAAACCATACACATTCTGCGAAAGAATGTTGTATGGTTTGTTTTTTTTTGCTTAGATCTACTTTTCTTATTTAACGCATAGACATTTTGTTCAAAAAATATTCAAAATTAGACAATAAAATAAAAACGTTTTCCATTGACAATAGTTCTCAATTAGTTATAATAAAACTGGAGCTAATTGATAATGAATCTCATTTTCATTAATTAGAATAATTCTAAATTAATGTTACATACAGCTTAGAATGAATATAAAGTAGATGGCTAGCATGTGAGGAGAAAACCCTAGTATGTTAAAAAAACGTTATTTAATTACTTTATTGATCCTATTATCGATAACATCCTTGTTTATTGGGGTTTCGAATGTATCACCATTAGATATTTTTCAATTAAGTAAAGAGGAATGGGAGATATTATGGGTCTCTAGAATTCCAAGATTAGTTAGTATTTTAATAGCTGGAGCGAGCATGAGTATTATTGGTTTAATTATGCAGCAGCTCAGCAGAAACAAGTTTGTTTCTCCAACGACAGCAGGGACGATGGATTCTGCGAGATTAGGTATTTTAGTATCTATGTTAATATTTACATCCGCGAGTCCATTAGAAAGAATGATTGTTGCTTTTACTTTTGCTTTGCTGGGAACCTTTATCTTTATGAAAATATTAGATAAGGTGAAATTTAAGGATGCGATTTTCATTCCATTAGTAGGTTTGATGTTTGGTAATATCGTAGGTTCGATAACTACTTTCTTTGCCTATAAACACGATCTAATTCAAAGCATTTCTGCCTGGTTAGAAGGGGACTTTTCCATGATCGTCCAAGGGCGATATGAATTGTTATACTTCAGTATTCCCGTTTTAATCATTGCCTACATTTTTGCCGATAAATTTACGATAGCAGGGATGGGGGAAGAATTTGCTACGAACCTAGGGTTAAAATATAGGCAGGTTGTAAATATCGGTCTAGTTATTGTGGCACTTGTTACTTCCGTAGTTGTAGTAACGGTCGGCTTATTACCATTTTTAGGCTTAATCATACCGAATATTGTCACCATTTATCAAGGAGATCACTTGAAAAAGGGGATTTTTCATACGGCGATTTTAGGTGCAATCTTTGTGTTGTTGTGTGACATTATTGGAAGAACGATTATCTATCCTTATGAAATTTCCATCGGTCTAACAGTAGGAGTAATAGGAAGCGCAATTTTTCTTTACTTATTATTGAGGAGAAAGAAACATGGGTTATAAAACAAAACTTAGCATACTAGGTATTATTTCAGTCCTCTTAATTGCTATCTTCTTGCTTGTGGATTTGAATGGATCGTGGGACTATATTTTTCCGCGTAGAAGTGCAAAAATATTCGCAATTGTATTAACAGGTGCAGCAATTGCATTTTCAACCGTTATCTTTCAAACGATAACGAATAACCGAATATTAACCCCATCCATAATAGGGTTAGATTCTCTCTACATGTTGATTCAAACGATCATTGTTTTTATCTTCGGCTCCGGAACATTAACAATGATGAACAATTACGCTCATTTCTTATTATCCATTGGGCTAATGATTTTGTTTGCAGCAATTCTTTATAAAATGTTATTTAAAAGAGAAGGGCAAAACGTATATTTCCTTCTGTTAGTTGGGATTATATTTGGTACGTTGTTTGAAAGCCTATCCTCTTTTATGCAAGTGCTAATAGATCCGAACGAATTTCAGATTGTTCAAGACAAAATGTTCGCTAGCTTTAACAATGTAAATACAGATCTTCTATTCATTTCAACTATATTACTGCTATTAGTAGGAATCTATGTATCTAAATATATAAAGTACCTTGATGTTCTTTCGTTAGGAAAAGAACAGGCAATAAATTTAGGTGTGAATTACGATCATGTGGTGAAGAGATTGTTAATTGTAATTGCCATCATGATTTCCATTGCAACGGCATTAGTTGGACCGATTACTTTCTTAGGTTTACTAGTAGCGAATGTTGCATATGAGTTTATGAAAACCTATCGTCATAAATATTTAATTTCAGCTGCGATGTTCATTAGTATTATTGCATTAGTAGGAGGTCAGCTACTAGTCGAACGAGTATTTACCTTCTCGACGACCATTAGTGTAATAGTTAACTTTATCGGCGGCGTATATTTCATTTATCTTCTATTAAAGGAGAGTAAGTCATGGTAAATGTAAAAAGTGTTTCTAAGATATTTGGTAAAACGAAAGTTGTAGACGATGTGACAGTTAGAATTCAAAAAGGCAAGATTACGTCCTTCATTGGACCGAATGGCGCAGGGAAAAGTACGTTATTGTCCATGATCACTCGATTGATTACAAAAGATGAAGGTGAAATTTATATCGATGATAAAGATATAACGAAGACAAAAAGTAATGAGCTTGCAAAGAAAATTTCGATTTTAAAGCAATCCAATAATATTAATCTTCGTCTAACGGTTCGAGAGCTCGTTTCTTTTGGTAGATTTCCTTATTCACAAGGTCGTTTGACTAGAGAAGATTGGCGCTTTGTGGATGAAGCAATTGAGTATATGGCGTTAGGTGATATACAGGATAAATTTTTAGATCAACTAAGTGGTGGTCAAAGACAACGTGCTTATATCGCGATGGTCATTGCTCAGGATACCGAATATATTCTGTTAGATGAACCATTAAATAATTTAGATATGCAACATTCTGTTCAAATTATGAAAACCTTAAGAAGGTTAGTGGATGAGCTCGGGAAGACGGTTGTAATTGTCATTCATGACATTAACTTTGCTTCTGTTTATTCCGATTATATCGTAGCGTTAAAGGACGGAAAGATTATAAAAGAAGGACCAAAGGATGAAATTATCAATTCCGATGTACTAAAGGATGTATACGGAATGGATATACAAATAGAGAACTTTAATTGTGGTCGAATCTGTTTATATTTTTCATAAAAAATAAAAACATTTGCGTGGAGGAACAAAAATGAAAAAGTATCGTTTTTTAATGATAATTGGTTTAGTTTTAACATTATTTTTAGCTGCATGTGGAAGTGATGATTCTGAAGAAGGAAGTCAAGCAAGTGGAGAAGGAATTACCATTAAACATGAGCTAGGAACTACAACAGTTGAAAAAAATCCTGAAACAGTGGTGGTATTTGACTATGGTGCTTTAGATACATTAGATAAATTAGGTGTTGAAGTTGCTGGAGTTTCAAAAGATTCCCTTCCAGCTTATTTATCTAAATACGATAGCGAGGATTATGTAAATATCGGAAGCCTAAAGGAACCTGACTTTGAAACGATTCATGGAATGGATCCGGACGTTATCTTAATTTCAGGTCGTCAATCTGAGTTATATGAAGACTTAAGTGATATTGCACCTACTGTTTATGTAGGGTTAGACACAACAAGATATATGGAATCCTTTGAAGAGAATTTAACGATTCTAGGCGAGCTTTTTGATAAAGAAGCGGAAGTAAAAGAAGAATTCAAAGCGATTCAAGATAATATTGCTGCCTTAAATGAAAAAGCAACCAATATGGAAGAGAAGGCATTAATTGTATTAACAACTGGTGGTAAAATTAGTGCTTACGGTTCAAACTCTCGTTTTGGAATCGTCCATGACGTATTTGGAGTAAAAACAGCAGATGAAAATATAGAAGCTTCTACTCATGGTATGAAAGTTTCTTATGAATATATTTTAGAAACGAATCCGGATTATTTATTTGTCATTGATCGTGATGCTGTAGTAGGTGATGGAGCTGCTGCGGAAGAAGTAATGGAAACAGAGCTTGTTAAACAAACGAATGCATATAAAAGTGACAAAATCGTTTACCTAGATCCAGATACTTGGTATTTATCTGGTGGGGGACTTGTATCTGTTCAACAGATGATTGATGATATTTCAGCTGTCATTGAATAAGTAGTAAAAAAGTTACATAGAGTGAAGGCTCTATGTAACTTTTTTACATGTTGCGAAAATAACAGAAACGTTATTAAGAGCTTACCATTTGACCGCCGTTTACATGAATTACTTGTCCACTTACATAAGCAGAATCGTTTGATGCTAAGTATACATAGGCGGGGGCTAGTTCATAAGGTTGTCCAGCCCGACTCATTGGTGCGCTCTGTCCGAAGGTCGTAACATTTTTTCCAGTAAAACTAGCTGGAATGAGTGGCGTCCAAATGGGACCAGGTGCAACAGCATTTACCCGAATGCCACTTTTTATTAGATTTTGGGACAGTGCTCTAGTGAAGGCAACAATTGCTCCTTTTGTAGCAGAATAATCAAGTAGTAACTCGTTTCCTTCATAAGCAACAACGGAAGCGGTATTGATGATGGAACTTCCTGATTGCAAGTGGGGAAGTGCAGCTTTCGTTAAATAGAAAAAGGAAAAAATATTGGTACGGAATGTGGTTTCTAATTGCTCTCCTGTAATATCTAGTAAACTTTGCTGTGGATATTGGACAGCATGATTATTAATGAGAACATCCAGCTTACCGTAGTGATCGATCGTTTGTTGTATCACGTTCTTGCATTGCTCTTCCTCTTTTAAATCCCCAACGATAAGTAAGCATTCTCTACCGTGCTCCTCAATTTTCCTTTTCGTTCGAAAGGCATCTGGATCTTCATAATTCGAAAAATAGGGTATGACAAGATGTGCACCTTCTTTTGCACAAGCAATAGCTGCTGCAGCACCAATACCACTATCCCCACCGGTAATAACGATAACCTTATCCTCAAGCTTACCAGAGCCTTTATAATTTCCATCATCTACGATAGGTTTGGGGTTCATTAATTCCTCGACACCAGGCTGTACATCTTGATGTTGTAAAGGAAAAGATTGATTATCTTGTGTTGTCATTCCATTCCGTCCTTTCACTAGTAAAGATAAATTGTCTAAATCCTGCCCTTTATTTTTGACCAATGATTATTTTTTACTCTTTGCTTTTAAATTTTCATAGGGTATGGATACAATAATAGTAATAGGGAAAAATGGAGGTCTTTGTGTGAAAAAATACGTCAGTTTTATTTTGTTGTGTATTATAATAGGTTGTTCTCCTAAAGAGGACAATGCTTTGGAAACAACTGCTAATGACACCGTAGTATTAGCAACAAATTTAAACATACCTTGGACCATAAATAAAATAGAGAATACTTTTTATTTGAGTGAGCGTGGTGGAACAATTGTAAAAGTAGACAGTGAAACAGGTGATGTTGCTCGCCAGCAAATAAGGGTATCAAAAGACATCCTCCATACAGGTGAAGGAGGTTTATTGGGATTTTTGTTAAAACCTGATTTTGAATCCAGTCGGGAAGCTTTTGCTTACCATACCTATCAGGAAGAAGGGCAAATTTTAAACCGTGTCATTACGTTAAAATTAACCAATGGAGAATGGGTTGAGGAAGCGGTTCTTTTAGAAGGTATTCCCGGGGGAAGAATCCATAATGGCGGTAGATTAAAAATTGGACCAGACAATAAGCTATATGTTACTGCAGGAGATGCGGGTGAAGCGGAGTTAGCCCAAGATACGAATAGTTTAGCAGGAAAGATTCTCCGATTAAACGTAGATGGTTCCATTCCATCTGATAATCCTTTTGACAATTCTTATGTGTATTCATACGGCCATCGAAACCCCCAAGGTTTAGTATGGGATGGAAATGGTGTGATGTATAGTACGGAGCATGGACAGAGCGCGCATGATGAGATCAATAAAATAGAGCCAGGAAAAAATTATGGGTGGCCGGTAATCCAAGGGGATAAAGAAAAGGAAGGCATGATTAGGCCAATCTTTCATACAGGTGAGGAAACATGGGCTCCTTCTGGTATCGCAATTGAAGATCGAACAATGTATATTGCTACACTTCGAGGCTCTAAATTGATTGCCTTCCATTTAGATGATCATCAATATGATACGCTTTATAATGAGGGTGGAAGATTAAGAGATGTTTTTGTGGAAAACGGTTATGTATATATTGTAACGAACAATCTAGATGGGAGAGGGACACCACAAGCAAATGATGACAAGCTCATTCGTCTCCCTATACTAAAATAATAATTGGACGTTTTATTGATGGAAATAACAGAATACCATCATAGAATAAACATGTAGAAATAGAAAATTTGGAGTGAGTATAATGGCAGACTTATTTACACCTTTTATTCAAAATGACCGACAACAGAGGTTATATCACATAGCAGAACAAGTTGCAGGTAGGATGAAGGCACGTGTGAAGGAAGCGGATGAGCAGGCATTGTTTTTGGAGGAAAATTTACACGATATGAAAGAATTAGGCTATGTGACAATGACATTGCCAAAAGAGTTTGGTGGGGAAGGTATTTCTTTGTACGAGCTTGTTCTTCTTCAAGAAAAGGTTGCAACAGGTGACGGTGCAGCAGCATTATCAATTGGCTGGCACTTAGGTGTCGTGAAAGAGCTAGGAGAGGAGCGCCCATGGGATGCAACTACTTTTGATGCGTTTGCTAAGGATCTAGGTGAGAATAAAAAGGTAGTAAATCGCCTGGCAACTGAACCAGCAACAGGAAGCCCAACAAGAGGAGGGATTCCACAGACCAAGGCGATAAGGGAAGGAAGCTACTATATTTTAAATGGTCGTAAATCCTTTGCGACCATGGCAAGTGTACTAGACTATTATTTAGTAACTGCTTATGTGGAGGAAAAGGATGCAGTTGGTTCCTTTTTAATGGAGAAGGGTGAAACTGGTATAACTATTGAGCATACGTGGGATACGTTAGGGATGCGTGGCACAGGAAGTGATGATGTCATCTTTCAAAACGTAAAAGTACCGGTGGATGCGTTAGTTGAATTAAAATTAAAAGGGAATAAACCGAAAGGATGGCTCCTGCATATTCCAGCTTGCTATTTAGGTATCGCAATTGCAGCAAGAAATGACGTGCTGGAATTTGCCAAGAACTATCAGCCGAATAGTTTAGATAAGCCGATTGCATATGTTCCTCATGTTCAAAATAAACTTGGGGAAATCGAATTAGAGCTATTGCAAGCTCGAACCTTTATGTATAGTATAGCAGAGAAATGGGATAAACATCCTAATTTGCGCGATGGTATGGGTGCAGAGCTTGCTGCAGTTAAGGTCATTGCAACAAATGCAGCAAGTAAAGTAGTGGACCTAGCAATGCGTATAGTTGGTGGAAGAGGACTATCAAAGCATTTTCCATTTGAAAAGTATTATCGTGATGTTCGCGCTGGCTTGCATAATCCCCCAATGGAAGACGCAGTAATTAGTATGCTTGCAAATAAAGCAATAGAAGAATAAAAAAGGAAAACCTGACTTAAAGCACGGAGACCTTAAGTCAGGTTTCTTAGTTATTTCTTCCCTTTCCCTTTCCCTTTCCCCTTACCTTTTTTCACAATGTTAACCTTTCCTTCTGCTTGTTGAATAGTTTGATTATCAAAGGCGTCGGTAACTTTTACTTCGATTACAGCTCCTTCAGCTTGAAGCTTCTTTGGAACCGTCCAATATCCTACATAATGCCCCTCTTCTGTTTCCATCATTGGAAGCTCTGTTGCATTTTGAATACTATTGATATTGGTCAATGGCATTAATACCTGGAAGGTTGCATCGAGATCTGCTTCACTATCAAACTCAATTACTACCGTTTCACCAAAAGTTACATCCTGGTCTTCTGTAGGTGTTAGGTTTGAGATTTCAGGTGCAGTATAATCTGCTTTAACCGAGATTAGTTGGGAACTAGAATTACCAGCTTGGTCTACAGCAATAACCTCAATTTCATTCGTGCCCTCATCCAGAATAATTCGTTTTGAATAGCGTCCCTCTTCAATGGTAGCTTCTTGTCCATTAACCTTAACATAGTCTAAATGAGCATCTGTTACTTCACCTTCAACTGTAACGGTTTCATGATTCATTTCCTCGCCATCTGTTGGACTATCAATTGTAAACTGTGGTGCTTCCGTATCTAAAGTAACAGTGATTGCTTCTGATTCATTTGCTTGTTCTCCATTTACGTAGTTTATAGCTTGAATTACATTTTCACCTTCTGTTAATGTTACAGGGATGTTAAAGCTTCCATCCTCACCAACTTCAACCTGTGTCACTTCTTCATCATTATTTAAAAGAGAAATGGTAGTTGTTGGTGATGCTGTACCTTCAATATGAATCGATTCTTCATTTGTCAAGAATCCATCCGATGGTGACGTAATTTGAGCATTTGCAACTGCATAATCTACTTTTGCTCGAATCATATAGTTTCCTTCACTAGCTGGAGTCTGTGACCAAGCGCCGTCAACAGATTGGAAGCTTCGTTCAGCATATGGACCATTTTCATCCGTTGCTAAACCTGGAGTATTCGGGTTAGGTGATGTTTGAACATATACCATATAGAAATCTCCAGAAACTTGAATATTGTGTTCGCGTAAGTCTACAACCGTCCATTCATTCAAGTCACGAATTGCTTCTGCTTCAATTGGACCTGCTAATTTTTCTCCAGGCAGCCCATCAGGACCTGTGGCATCCCAGACCTCTACAGCGAAGTCTGTTCCACCTGGGTTCGGCCAATCCGTTCCATGGAATTGGAAGACGCCTTCCGTAACAAGGGCTTCTTCTTGTCCTTCTGGTAAGGACATCCGAACAGCCCATTTGTTCCCTGCATCGTAATATGCTCGAGCATTTTCCGCAGTGCCATCATCATAGCCAATTTCTCCACCTGGGTAGGTAAATAAAGGCTCAAGCTCAATGTTTATTTCTTTATTCTCATCAAAGTTTACTTCTAATTCTGTGCCGATAAAGTCTCTTGCATAAACCTTTAATGTGTAAGTGCCTTCATAAGCTGTAAGGTCATAATTACCATTCGCATCCGTTTGAACTGGTTCTACATTCGCATCCTCAACCAGCAAAAGCGTAGCACCTTCAATTGGTTCACCAGAGTTTGCGCTTGTAACGGTACCATTAATGGTTGCCTTTGGTAATTCTTCTAATACAAAGTTTGCAGTAGCTGTTTGGTCTGCTTCTACCGTTACAGCTTGCTCCTCAGAACGGAAACCATACGATTCCGCAACTAGTGTAAAGTCCCCAGCAGGATGTACGAAGGAATAGCTTCCGTCAGCTGGATTAGTTGCAACGGCTCGGCCGTTCTCTAATACCGTCACTTGTGCATCAAGTGGAAGCTCAGATACTTCACTATCTAAAAATTCCACTTGCTCCTGTTCAGTGAAGACAGGTTGAATCTTGTTCGGTTCTACTTTTTCAAATTCTTTTTCTTTAGCTGTTTCTTTATCTTTTACGGGCTGACTGAAAAGACTAGCAGATGGTGCTTCTAAATTTAAGGAAGTATCGGATAATGTGACATTATCAATATACCACCCATCCCTTACAACACTTCCATCTGTATCCAAATTAAATGCTACATAAACTCTTTGACTAGCATATTCGGATAGATCGATTTCAGCCGGTGTCCATTCTTCTTGTGTATCGGTCAAGCGAAGCACTTGTGTCCAATTTTCCATGTCCGTTGAAACGAATACATGTGCATAATCCCAATTTCTTTCTAGGTTATACCAATGATCAAATTGAAGGTAGGACTCTCCTTCTTGTAGATCAATAGGAGGCATTAATAAGGTAGAATTTTCGTTGCTGTTGTATGTTCCTTCAGGATTCGTTGCATATACGTATTCCCCGGATGCTGCTTCTTCTGGACCGGAAGATGGAATACCACGTGCCCATGAATTGCTATCTCCATAGCTAGTCCAACCAACAGGTTCAGATTCAAAGTCTGTTGCATAACCGACAGAGATTCCTGGTACAACATTTGTCTCATATGCTTCACTTGTTACTTCATTATTTCCGAAGTCATTCACTGTTATCGTGTAGGAAAGCTGTCCTTCAACGATATCTTCTCCTGGAATTGTTGCTACAAAGGATCCAGACTTAAAGTCGCCTGATTCTCTAGTAGCTTCAATGGAACCCTCGACTCCATCAGCATTCACATAGTTTACCATTACAGATGTGACACTGATATTGTCGCTTGCTAATACAGTTAAGTCTAAATCCATGCCAGAGTAAACTTCTTCTAATGCTTCATGTTCAAATACTGGTGCTTCCGTATCTTCACCCTCCATTGTAACGGTACCTTCAATTGTACCTAAGCCATCCATTACAGTGGATACAGCATCAAAAGCATTTACTAAACCATGACCAAACCCATTGTTAGGTGATTCTGGATATTCGCTATTGGTAAGTGGTGTAGCAGTATTTACTAGAATTTCTTCAATTTCATCAATAGATAGACTGGAGTTTGCTTGTAGCAATAATGCGACAACCCCAGAAACAGCAGGCCCTGCCATGGAGGTACCATTCCAGCCACCCTCATAACTACCACCTGGAACAGACGAGCGGATGTTTACACCTGGTGCTGAAATTTCCGGTTTAATCTCATCGTACGGAGATGGACCTTCTAATGAGAAGCTAGCTAAATTATCACTTGAATCAGTTGCTCCAGTAGCAAACGATTCTGGATAGTTTGCTGGAACTGCAATCGACCCTGGACCACCTGGATTGGTAAGAGATGTATTACCAGCAGAGAATTCAGGGAAAATACCAGCATGACGCCAAGCAGTTACAACATCGCGATACCATTCATCTAAGCCACTGCCACCACCCCAAGAGTTGTTCACAACATCTGGAGCCTTCGATACATCTCCGCCAGGGGCTAAAATCCATTCGCCAGCAGCTAAAATATCAGCATCACTACCACTACCATTTGCGTCGAATGCTTTTGCTGCTATAAATTTTGCTCCAGGAGCTACACCGACTTGGTTTGAACCATCAGGCTCACTTCCAACCATAGTTCCTGTAACGTGTGTACCGTGACCTTGATCATCATAAGCAGCAGCCTGTCCACTTACGGCATCAAAGAAGCTATACGTATGATCTACTTCACCAGTAGCAGCATTATATCCTAAATATTTTTCCATTAATGCTGGGTGATCCCAATCAACTCCTGTATCAATAGAGGCTACAACAACACCAGAACCATCAATTCCCATATTCCATACATCTGGTGCACCAACACGCTCCACATTCCATTCAACATTTTGAACCTCAGATTGAACGGCTTTTGAACTCTTTTCTACTGTTACTTCATTCAATTGTCTTTTTTCGTTTGGTAATAGCTTTTCCACCTCTTGGAATTTTGCAATTTCTTCAGCAACAGCCTTTGTTCCGGTAACTGCAATCGCATTTACAATATAGTAAGAGTGATAGTCTGTAACAGAACCTTCTTCCAGTTGTTTATCAAGAAATTGCTTTACTTTGTCTTGGGATGTTAGGGCGGTATACTTTAGCTCTGAAATTACCGCTGAGCGTTGAGCATGCTCAACGTTAACGGAGGATAGCCCATTCTTTTGAGCGTTGGTTTTTGCTTCTTTAGCAGCCTTTTCTACATCTGCTTTTTCCGTAAATTTGATAAGAAACGTTACTTTCTCGTCCTTTTCAAATTCAGTGCTTAATGAGGTACTTATTTTAGTTTGAGAGATTTGATTTTGATCCTTCAGTGAACGGTTGACTTCACTTGATTGGGCGAAGCTTGTACTTGGAAGTAGGAGCGATAGAAGTAATGTTAAGGAAACAAAAATACTTAAATACCTAGTCATGTTAATTCCTCCCCTCGAATATTAGATGTGCATATTCTAAGGTGAATTACACCAAGCCTCCTTTCGTTTGTATGTTGATATAATGTTATTCCGTGAAGTTATGGTTAACTATATAAGGAATAAAGAGGGGAATGTGTCAGTTTATGACGAAAAATATTTACTCTAGTGAAAATTGGTAGGTTAGTAGTGTCGGCAATATTAGTCATTGGTTAAATTTTCCTGGATTTTTTAGTTCTTTTATGTTAATTTTTCTAAATTTTAAGTTAATTATTAGATTAGTATTGTGCTACATTTAGAAAAATGAAAAATATGTCCTATACTCTTAGATTCGATACCTTACTAGATACTAGATTATCTAGAAAATATGCATCTATTCTCTCATAGATTAGACATAAAAATAGGTTGAAATGCTGCTTTTCATTTTTTCTATGTTTTTAAAAGGAGAGATCTTTAGATAAAATGGTTTCGTCAAATATATATTATCTTGCTGTTTAGTATAAGTAAGTTGATGAAAAAAGTGACGTAATTCCATTGTGTGGAGGAATTGGAAGTGAGCAAATGATAAGCCGAAAGTGGAATTTCCGCCTCCATTTTCGGCTTGATAGATTTATTTATCTTTTGGTAAAGTACTTGTTCCGTTGACATACAGTTTAGGTGCGCTTTTTTTAATGAATAAATTCCTTGGGAAATTTGCTAATGTTTCACATCCATGCTCCGTAACGCAAATGGCTTCACTTATTTCCACACCGTATTGATCGAACCATAGACCAGGGATAATGTGTAATGTCATATTTGGTTGAATCACAGTCTTATCACCATGTCGAATACTAATTGTATGTTCTCCCCAATCTGGAGGATAGCTTAATCCAACAGAATAACCAAGCCGAGAAGGTTTATGGTATCCATACTTTGCAATAGAAGTCTGCCATACTGCTTCAATTTCTTCAGCTGTTACACCTGGCTTAATAAATGCTAGTGTATTATTTAATCCTTCTATGACAACTTTAGCAGTATCAATCATTTTATCATTAGGTTCTCCAATTACCATTGTTCGGGCTAACGGTGAATGATATCGTTTGTAGCATCCAGCTAACTCAAAAATAACCGGATCGTTAGCATTATATTGATCATCTGTCCAAGTGAAATGAGGAGCAGATGTTTTTCTTCCTGAAGGCATCATTGGCACAATAGCCGGATAGTCACCACCGAACTCTGGGGTTCCACTAATTTGTGCAAAATAAATATTTGCTGCAACGTCACATTCTCTTATACCTATATCTGTTATGTCATATGCCTTTTGCATAGCTAGCTCTGCAAGTTTACCTGCCTTTTTCATATATTCAATTTCCTGAGGAGATTTAATATTACGGACCCAGTTTACTAATTGACCTGCGTCTTTAAAGGTTGCGTTTGGTAATGCTTGCACGAGTTTTTGGTAGGAAAGAGCACTTGAAAAATGGGTTTCCATTTCTACTCCAATGACTCGATTCCCTTGACCAATTTCCGTTAAAATATTAGCAACAAATTCCATTGGATGTTTGCTATCCGATTGAATGTAATCATCAGGATAAGCGATGATATTTAAATCATTCATCCAGGTTGAGATTTTTGCGCTGTTTGCATCCATTTCTCTACCTATCCATATTGGTTGCTCTTCATCAATAATGACGACAAGCAATTGATGAACATAAAAGCTCCAAGCATCGTATCCGCTTAAATAATTCATGTTTGAAGGGTTAACGAGTAATAGTACTTCAAGTCCTTGTTCATTCATTTTTTGTTTTGTTTTCGTTACTCTTTCTTTATATTCTTCTAGAGCAAACACGTTCACTTCACATCCTTTCGCGAGAGGTGAATATAATTTGGTTTATTAGTTGAGTTGTAGAAGGATAGATTGAATCATGTATCACTAGGTTCACTTCAGCACTTTTTTCGTCTTTAAGATTGTAGGTAATGATAAAAAATCTGAAATAGTAAATGGCATACGCCACGGAAATTGACTCCGCTTTCCGCAGGAGCCTCCGTGTATTTATGTTAATAGGGTTTTCGGATTCAAATACTATTGCTATGTGCCCGGTTTTTACAAATTTTCTGGTATTCGGGATCCTAGACAATCCTATGTGCCCGATTTTAGCTCATTCACCGGATTCCGAGTTCATAAACAACCCCAATCAATCAAATGTCGACCAACACAGCGCTTTTAAGCACTCAACATCAATTAGTTGAGGGAGAACAGTACGTCGGTTATTATATCAACCGAAATAATTGCCAATTGCCATGATCTAACATCAAAAATATCATTTAAGGTTAAAGCATACTACCTTGGGCTCTGTCATTTCTTGTATGGTAAATTGTATGCCTTCGCGTCCGAGTCCTGAATTTTTTACTCCACCAAAAGGCATGGCGTCCATCCGGTAATCACTACTGTCATTAATCATAATTCCGCCTACATTTAGCTTATGAATAGCCTTATGCGCGTGTTCGATATTTTTCGTGAAAATTCCAGCTTGTAAACCATAATCTACATTATTTGCAGCAGCAATTGCCTCATCTAGGTTTTCTACAGCGTACAGTGTAACAACTGGACCAAAAATCTCTTCATACGCTAATCGACAGTTTTCTGGTACTTTTTCTAAAACGGTAGGTTCATAGAATGCGCCGTTCCGTTTACCACCACATAGAAGTTCTGCACCATTTTCAATTGCTTCCTCAACCCAACTTTCTACTCGGATTGCTTCTTTTTCGGTTATAAGGGGGCCCATATCAGTAGAAGGAGATAGCTTATTGCCAATCTTATAGTCATTTGTTCGAGCCACAAATTGGGTTTTAAACCGTTCATAAATCTCTTTTTCTATATAAATCCGTTGTACACCAATACAATTTTGACCTGCGGCGGAAAAGGAACCTGAAACAGTTGACTCCACTGCTAAATCTATATTCGCATCCTTTAGTACAATAGTAGGGGAGTTCGATCCTAATTCCATACCTAGCTTTTTAATTCCAGCTTTTCTTGCAAGCTTTCGTCCTGTTTCTACTCCACCTGTGAAGGAAATCATACGTATAGCTTCATGAGCTGCGAGCACACTTCCAATTTCACTTCCTCGCCCTGTCACAACGCTCAATATTTTTTTGGGAAGACCCGCTTTCTCCAATACACTAGCTAGTTTTAACGCACTTAAAGGTGTAGTAGTAGCGGGCTTTACAATAATCGCATTGCCGCTGGCGATTGCTGGACCAACTTTATGTGCTACTAAATTAAGAGGATCGTTAAACGGTGTGATGGCCGCAATTAAACCGATTGGAAAACGATAATAGTAGCCTATACGTTTTTCACTTCCAGGACGTTGATCGAAGGCAAGTGTTTCTCCGCTTATACGTCGTGCTTCTTCCGCACTAATTGTTAATGTTTCAATTGCCCGTTTTACTTCATTTGTTGCCTCTTTAATGGTTTTACTACCTTCTCTAGCGATTGTGATCGCAAATTCTTCTTTTTCCTCATCTAGTATACGTGCAGCTTTTTGTAAAATACTCATCCGCACATGAACCGATAAGCTGGCTGCTATTTCTGCACCCGTCTTACCTTCTTCGATTGCGTGGAGAACATCTTCTTTTGTTGCCTTAGGGACACTTGCGATGATTTCGTTGTTTTGCGGGTCAATTACTTCAATATGCTCTTTACTCGTTATCCATTCGCCGCCTACACACATTTTTACCTGTTCGACTGAGGTCTTCATTTTAAACACTCCCTTCTCTATGTGGTCACATTTAAAGCGCTATTTTGTTTTGCATGAATAACGTTTCGGTCAATATTAATAATGTCGATGAGTAAGGCAAAGCCTGTTTCCATAATCCCAGCCCCAGCACCAAGTAACGTAATAGGACCTGATAAATCGCATTCATACGTGATGGCATTTGTAGCACCGCTTACACCAGCTAATGGGTCAGAAAGATCGAGCTTTTCTGGTTGAACCGATGCAACAACATGATCGCCACTCTTTTTAATTTTTCCTAGCATTTTATAACGTTTGTTCGCAAGCTTTGCTTCTTCTATATCCTGAAGCGTAAGGTGGGTGATTCCTTTACAAATAACATCTTCCTTTTTTAATGGTACTCCCATTAGGACATTTGCTAATATAACAACTTTGTACAATGCATCATAGCCTTCCACATCACTGGTCGGGTCTGCTTCGGCATATCCTAGTTGTTGAGCCTGCTTTAAGGCTTCTTCATAGGAGATTCCTTTTTCCATCTCCGTTAGAATGAAGTTCGTCGTCCCGTTTAAGATGCCTTTGATTTCCGTTATCTCATTTCCTGTAAGTGACACTAAAGGCATACGTAAAGCGGGAGTCCCACTCATAACGGTGCCTTCAAAGCCCCAAGCAACTCCAGCCTCCTTTGCTAGTTCGGAGAGTTCATGATAAGCAACAGCAACAGGACCTTTATTACTCATGACAACGTTTTTGCCGTTTTGAAATGCTGCTCGACAATGATCAATCGCTGGTTGACCAGTATGAACATCTGTATACGTAATTTCAATAATGGTATCTGCGTTTGTATGTTCAATGGTTGTTAAGCTATCCCATCCTCTTATGAGCCCATCTACTTCGGGATAATCTTCTAATTGTCCTGTTGTTTGCATAACCTTTGCAACTTTCTCTATATCCAATCCGTCTGGGTGATGAATGGATCCTTTTATCAAATCACAAATAGAAACTACCTCGATTTCTAAGCCTAGTGAGCGTTTTAGATTTTCCTTTTTTGTGCGTAAAATTTCCATTAAACCTTGGCCGACTCCGCCAAATCCAATAAAAGCTACTTTATGTGCCATGCATGTCAGCTCCTTTCTCTTCTTTTTCAAGGGATAATGTATAGTTGCCGTTTAAGTATCGCGTAACAGTTTCTGCCATTATCGCAGCTCCATACACAAGTGCTTCCTCATTTACATCAAACTGTGGCATGTGTAATCCCCCGTTTTCCCGTTCGTCTACTTTTGCACCAAGAAAGAACATAGCCCCTGGAACTTTTTCAAGCATATGGCTAAAATCCTCTCCCCCTAATCCATAAGGACCAATATTTATTTTGAAATTTGGTAATAGATCCGATATGGTCTCCGTCAACCAATAGATTACTACCGGATGATTGTATAACACAGGTTCACCCTGATTAATCTCAAGCTTATATTCTCCACCTAAGACTGAGATTAGATGACATGTATTCCTTAATTCTTCCTGTAGTTTAATACGAATGTCTGGGTTATAGCTTCGAATTGTACCTTGTAGTGTTACTTCGTTTGGAATTACATTAAAGGAGGGTGTCGTTTCTACATGTGTCACACTAAGGACGGATGGTTCTAAAGGAGAAATTTTACGTGCTACAATACCTTGAATGGCTTGAAGTAGGTTTCCTAACATCCAAATGGGGTCTGTTGCTAGATGAGGATACGCTGCATGCCCACCAGATGCTTGAATAGTTGCTTTAAACGTATCAACGCTTGCCATACTATATCCGCTATTGACTAAAACTTCACCAACTGGTTGCTCAGGATTGACGTGAAGTGCAAGTGCAACATCCACATCGTTTAAGACACCTGCTTGGATAAGGTGTGGCGATCCTGTTAATCCAGAAACATCTATATCCTCTTCTGCAGGTTGAAAGATAAATTTTATCGTGCCTGAAAGTTCCTTTTTTCTCATTTTCTCAGCAAGCAATGTGGCAGTTCCGAGTAAGATGGAAGTATGAGCGTCATGCCCACATGCATGCATAACCCCGTTGTTTTTCGATGTATAATTTGTATGGTTTTCTTCTGTTATTGGTAGCGCATCTATATCCGCTCGGACGGCGATTGTTGGACCGTTTCCAGAGGACAATATTCCAATCACACCAGTTGGTAAGCCTACACGCTCTACTCCAGTTAACACTATCATGCCTTTTATAGCCTGTAATTTTTTCACAAGAAATGCAGTAGTCTCAAATTCTTTAAAACTTAACTCTGGATATTGGTGCAATTGTCGTCTTGATCGAATGAGTTCTTTTTTTATCTCTATGGCCTGTTCTAAAAAGGACACTTCATCCCTCACCCCCTTTGACGTCGAGTAAATTACATTACGCCTTAACCGTTATATAAGAAAATGCTTGCTCTAGGTCGGCTATCAAATCATCTGCATCTTCAATCCCTGCTGAATATCTAATGAGCCCCTCGGAGATTCCCATTGCTTTTCTTTCTTCAGGTGTATTTTCAACATGACTTGTCGTTCTTGGTGGTCCTACAGTTGTTTCTACAGCTCCTAAGTTTGCTGCTCTATGTGCATATGTTAGTTTTGGTAGGAATTCTTTTACGGCATCGACTCCACCTGTTAAGGTAAAGCTCAACATCCCGCCAAAACCTCTCATTTGTTTTTTTGCAATGTCATGACCTTCATTACTCACAAGGCCAGGATAATAGACATTGGAAACCTCCGGATGTTGTTCTAAATACGTTGCAACCTTCAATGCATTTTCATTTTGCTTTTGTACTCTTAAATCTAACGTCTTCATCCCACGCAACAGTAAATATGCGCTCATTGGCTGTAATGTTGCCCCATTTATTTCTCTATAATGAAACACTTGGTTAACCAATTCTTCACTACCACAAACAACTCCACCTAATGCGTCTGCGTGTCCCCCTAAGTATTTGGTTGCGCTATGGATAACAAGGTCAGCACCTAGTTGTAATGGATTTTGATTGATTGGAGTTGCGAACGTGTTATCCACAACTACGAGGGCTCCAACCTCCTTTGCTTTTTTGATCATTCGTACTAAATCTACTACTTTTAACGTTGGGTTTGTCGGTGTTTCTAAATAAAGAAATTTGCAGCCTTTCTCAACTTCTCGTTCTAATGCTTCATGATCAGTTGTATCGCATAATTCTACATCAACATGAAGCTTCGGTAAGAACTCTAAAAATATTTTATTGGTTCCACCATACGTATCTTTAATGGTTACAATACGATCTCCTGGTTGGAGGAAGGTATATAACGTATTGCTTATTGCTGCCATTCCAGTTGAAAAACTAACACATTTTTCCGCATCTTCTAATGCTTTTACTTTTTCTTCAAATGATTGTACAGTCGGATTTGACATTCTTCCATAGATGTGTCCTTTTTCTTTTCCTAATGCAACATCTAACCAATGATCTAAATCCTCGTACCCATAACCAACACTAAATACGGTAGGTACTTGCGTTGCTCCATGAGATAAAAATTCTTTTTCACCAGACCATACTGTTTTTGTTGCTTTTGTCACTTCCTGATTTTTTGACAACAACATCGACCTCCTCGTTTTGTTTAAGTAGGCATCATTCCACACGCTTTTTCGTATGGTTACCTTATAAGGTTTATACTATGGTAAAATTAATTTATTGAATATTCGTAAAAATGTATGAAATTTTTCTCAAGTCTTTAAACAGTTTTTAATTGTTTGTTTGAAAAATTCCAATGGACCAGGATTGGAGGGGGTTCTTACTTGAGGTTAACGATGAAAGAGGTAGTGGAATTACCATTGATTCGGGAAGGAAAACTGGTTACGAGTGTAGATTGTTTGAGTGAATCAATTGTGGAATGGGTTTCCGTAATGGAAACTCCTGTAGAAAACTTTGTGCGGAAAAATGAGTTTGTATTAAGTACAGGTATTGGATGTAGTCATGACGAAAACGTATTTTGTCAATTTGTGGAGGAAGTTATTGCTTCCGAAGCAGCAGGTCTAGCGATGGCAATTGGACGTTACATACATGAAATTCCACATACGGTAAAAAGATTGGCAGAGAATCACCAATTTCCAATTATTGTTTTGCCTTGGGAGGTACGATTTGCTGATGTGGTACAGGTTGTCATGCAAGCATTAAAACGAGAAGAAGAGCGCATCTTAAAAAGAAACGAAAAGATTCAACAAGAGCTCCTCCATGTTATTTTACAAAATGGGGACCTATTTGATATCGCAGATTACCTTTATCAGACAATCGAGAAGCCAATTATTATAACCGATATGAGGGGGCGAATAAAGGGAAAGAGTAAAAAAGCAGAAAAGCTTACTCATACCTGGAATGACTACTTAAAATCTGTCGACTATGATCCGTTTTATTCCGTGTATGATGGCGTTTCCCTAACGGCTGCTTCCAATGCACAAGTTATCCATAGCAAGGAAAATAGCATGATGCAATTTTTAGTACATTCGGCTAGTGAAGTACAAGGATTTTTACTTGTAGATGATTTTAATCAAGAGAAATTAGAAAGCTTAGAAGGGGAGAAGACCATCCAGCTGTTGGAGCATGGGGTTACAGCAATTGCTTTGAGCTTTTTAAAAGAAAATTCAATTGTAGAGACCGAAATGAAATTGCGAGATGATTTTGTCTGGAGTTTAGCAAAAGAAAAGCTTACCTCATGGGATGAAATGCTTTCCCGAGCTAAAACATTAAACTATCAAATAAATTTGCCCTTTGTTTGTTTAATTGGATGTCCAGAAAATTTACGAGAAATTTTTCATAAGAAATCAATTGGGACGTCCTTTGAACAATGGACCCAAACGATTACACGAAGAATAGAGGATGAAATCTATTATTCCGGAAAGGCATTGGATGCACATCTTCTATTCACCTTTCAACGAGATCATTTTATCGTCTATTTAGAGGTAAAACATGATAATGTTCGAGAGATGACAGATCAATTCTACTCCCAATTTAGAACTCGACTTCAACAACTCATACCGGATTTAGTAGTATCTTGGGGAATAAGCAAAACAGCAGGATCCCAGATGTTTAACATTAGCTACCAAGAAGCTCAAAAAGCATTAGAGATTGGGAGAAGACAAAAAGGGATTGGCCGTATTCATATGTATTCGGATACGAGATTAGATCGAGCATTGATGGCCTTAACAGAGAGTAACGACTTAAAGGAAATTACAGAGCAAACATTAAGTAGTTTGCTAGAATATGACAAAGAGCGTGGGATTGACTTAGTGCATACCTTTGTAACATATAGTCGGAATAAAGGAAACGTTAGTCAAACTGCCCGGGAACTAAATCTTCATCGACAATCTCTTCTTTATCGCTTAAAAAAAATTGAAAAGCTAACAGACTGTTCCTTAGACAATCCGGATGAAGTATTTTTAATAGAGTTAAGTATTCGCTTATGGATGATTGGAAATATCGGTTAGCTTGTGAAAGGGTTAAGTATTTTCAAAATATATTGATATAATAGATTTACGTTAAAGGGGGAAGGGGTTATTGCAGTTATTATTTTGGTGATCATTGCAATAAGAGTCTATCGAAAAAGAATTCATCCATTTCCTCAAGAGGAAAACATTCTAGTCTCCCATACAAAAGGTGCTAATAACAAAGAGAATGTAAAAAGCAAGGCTACGTTTCGCCGGTTCTTTCGAAAACCAGCAGACCCTGCAAGAAAACTTGTTTTTGAATTTGAAAAGTATGCGTTGAAAAAAAGGTTATGGTAGAAATGGATCAGAAACGGTGGAAGACTGGTTTGCAAGATTATCCTATCCCGTTGCCGATTTAGAGTTATATCAAAAAGTACGATATGGTGGAGCGAAACTTTCTAATGAAGAAATTAAGGAATTGAAGGATGCTCTTCAAGTGATATATGAGAAATGGAAGGAAGAGAAGTAGACTTTGATTCGCATAAAATGGAAAAGTCTTTAATCAAATAAGCAAATTTGTTCATTGGCTATTACACTAGTCATCAAAAAACGAACCCTTTAGCTGGTCACTAAGGGGTTCGTTTTTCGATTTAATGTTTGAATATGAAATTTGGATAAAAAGTTAAGAAGTTGTAACTATCAAGAAATTTCAATAATTAAAATTACGTTGAGAAGAATCTATTTCATTAATTACCTCAAAAATTCTAGAGTAAACATTTTGTAAATTCTTCTCCGTCATTTCATCATTATATAAACCAAATCCCCAGCCTTTTAAGGATTCATCCTCTTGTGACTTAAGAATACCGACTGCGTACTCTTTACCAGGTGCCCATTTCCAATATTTATTAAATTCATTTCCTTCCATGGTAAAAGGAATATGACTATATGCTGATAGAAAGAAGAAAGGAATGGTTGAGTTTACATATATATTTGCATATTTACTTTTGGAGGCTTGCTGAAGATTTTCTTCTGTAATAATCACTGCGTCAAAAGAACTTATTTGCTTCTGAGTCAAATCAGAAAAGGAAATTTCTTCAAATGTCACCTGAGTCTCTTTAACAGTTGGTGCCTGACCAATAACGGCTATCTTTAATGCATTTCCTTTGTATAATTCAAACTCAGGATTTTGGGAACCCTCTTGATTTACTGGGGAGCTTAAATTGCTCGAATCATTATTATTACTAAAAAATATAATAGAAAATAATAGAAGTGCAGCTATTGCTAGAAATGGTGTTGATAGATGTTTTATCATAGTACCTTTTCGTTTGTTTTTTTCAAATCTTTTTGAAAAGTTCATAAGATTATCGTGTATTTTATATTGTTTATTTATATCAAAATCCTTCTCAAAGTTAGGTTCTGGAAGAGATCGTAATTCTTCAATTAAATTAGTAAAACGTTCATTCTCTTTCAAAATCAATTTCCTCCTTTTTTCTCTCCAAAGTCTTTAATGCTCGGTGATATGTAATTCGAACTTTATTTTCATTCCAATTTAAAATAGCAGCTGTTTCTGAAACAGACTGTTCCTTAATAGCTCGAAGGATAATCACATCACGATAATTGGATTTTAAAGATCTTATTGCCTTATATAGTTGTTTATTTTTCTCATTTAATTGAAGTACTTTTTCTGGTGTCATTTCGGACGTTGACTCATGATAACTCAAAAAATTATCTTTGTTCATTCGGAATCTTTTTCTCGCTCTTTTTCTGATTTCATCTCTTCCTACGTTACGTGCAATAGAGAAGAGCCATGTTTTTGGACTAGATTCCCATTGATAGTCATCAAACCCTTTAATAGCACGGATAAATACTTCTTGAACTAAATCTTCTATGTCACCTGATCCTACGTAGTAGAGTAAAAAATGGTATATATCTTTGTTGTATTGAAAAAACCAATCGGATATTTTGTTACTAGACATCTATCTCTCCCCCGTAATTCATTCATTAAATTAGTCGAATGAGATGCTCTATATATTTCACTTTTTTTGAAAAAATTATATTTATCTGCTGTAACATAAATAATAGAAAAGTAGACATTAACGAGTCACTTTAAAAAGTTTGTGACAAAACATCAATGTTTGCAAGCTAACTTAATACGATTAATTAATTTTCCAAAATACCTTCCTGAAAACCCAATATAGGAAACAGTTTTGTATAAGTATGATATAGTCATACAATGGACTTATTTAAATGAAACCTTTTGAAGCCTCAATCGTATTACTACTAACAGACAGAAGGAGATGAAAACATGGGTGGAATATTAACAACAACGATAATTTCATTTATTCTTTATTTTATCGTTAGCCTATTTATTCTTGGAACGAGTAGTCAAAAACGTGCTAACAGTTTGAAAGCAATAATTTATACCTTTGTGATTCTATTTATCATTACAGCTGGTATCGTTTATCTTATTTTACCTGCGATTACAATTCCAAATATGACTGCGTTAAATTTAATCGTAGCATTTTTTGGCGTACTACTTATATATGGTTTAACATCAACGAAGCCATTTTCGAAAGCTAGTCAGAAATTAGATTTTCTTGTAATTGGAATAATTTCAGTTTCCGTAATAGCATTTTTGGCTTTACTTGTACTTGGTATTACGACATTAGATAACTCTTATAATACGATAGCTAAAACAGAAGTAGAGGAAGCGAAGCCTTTAGACAAAGATGCTACCCCTATTGTCGTATCACCAGAATTTGCACGTAACAAAGTGCAAAAAGCGATGAGTGTTGTGCCCAATACACAGTTTTACGATTTAGGGAAGCTACAAGTACAAATGGTTAATGATGAAATTGTTTTCGTAGCACCTGTTGAGTTCTCAGGCTTTTGGAAATATATTCGTGGGAAAGAAACAGCGGGTTACTTTATGATTTCTGCTACGGATATTAATGCACAGCCAAAATTTGTTGAAAGCACCATGCGTTATACAAACTCTAGTTATTTTAATCAGAACATTAAGCGTGTGATTTACAGTGCTTATCCAACTTATATTCAAAGTGGGGAAGCACAGATTGAAGTAGATGAAGAAGGAAAGCCATGGTATGTACAAACGGTTTATAAACCGATTGGCTTAACGAACAAACCAGATATGTCCACTCTTCATGTTGCGGTAGTGGACCCAGTAACAAGTGAGGTAACACTTTACGATGTGGAAAGAGCGCCAGCGTTTGTGGATGGACCAATAAGTTCAGAATTGGCATCTGATGAAAATGAATACTTCGGTAAATATGTTCACGGTTGGTTGAATTCCATCTTCGGTAAAAAGGACGTGAAGATCCCGAATGAATCTGGGACAGAAAGCAATGTAACACCAGTTTTTGATGAAGCTGGCCAAATGCACTATTTTACAGATATGTCATCTCCTAAAGAAAATATAGACTCGGCACTTGGATATACGTTGGTCAATGCACGAACAGGAGAACTGGTCTATTATAATGGAGATAAAAATAACGGGATAATGGACAGTAAGGGTGCGAAGGAAATTGTGAATAAAGAATTTCCGGAGAAAAACTGGACCGGATCCATGCCTATTCTTTACAACATCGACGGAAACCCGACTTGGGTCGTAAATGTGTTGGATCCAAATGGATTATTTAAGCATTATGCCTACATCAAAGCAGCAGATTCTGACTTTGTTGTATTTGGGGATACTGCCAAAGAAACACTTGATAAATATCGTTTAGCATTGGCTCAGGATCCAAGTAATGTAGAATCTACAGGGGAAACTAGCCTTGAGGAACAAAGTGGTGTAGTTGACCGTGTTGTAGTAACGACGCAAAATACAGATCAACTTGTTCAATTTATATTAACTGGGGACAAAACAATCTATACGATTAATGCTTCAAAAGCCCCGTTGTCTATATTTATCCAAGAAGGTGATCGTGTGGAATTAAAAGCAAACATACTTGGAAACGGAACAGCAATTGTAGAGGAACTTTCCATTGAAGGACTAACTGAGTAAAAGTATAAGAACTAGTAATATAAGGATTTAACCCCCTAACATTCTTTAGGGGGTTTGTTTTATTATGGAATCCAATCCTATAAGTTTTCCTTACAGTTTCTTACCTAATATGACATAAGGCTCCTCACCAGGATAAAAAGGCTTTTTAATTTCCTCCCATCCTAATTTTTTATACATTGCTCTTGCGGCTAGGTTATCTATTTGTGTTGTTAATATTGCAGTTTGTGTGGTGACATTCTGGAATAGTGCATCATGTAAATTGGTACCTATCCCTTTTTTGCGCGCTGTTGTCTTTACGCAAAGTTCAACGAATTCAAAACAGTCCTGCAACCAATCTTCCTGTTGTTGTTCGGTTAATGCACTTTCTAGCAAATTCCTGTAATATTGTCCTTTTAAAGAAGTATAGCCATATGCAAATCCCACTACTTCGCTATTCTCATAAGCTACAATTCCTTGAAAACCCTCATACGTCATATGTTTGGTAAGACTTTTACGAAATTCTTGTTTGTCATTAGTTGGAAAGCATTCGACAAAAACCGTTGCAATTGCATCTAAATCTACTAAATTGTTATGGAGTGTTTTGAGCGTTATTCCCATTCCATCACCTTCCACATATAAGATTCTTTTTCCTTAACTATAACAAAATTTTTGTCAGTTTTTATAAATTTTTAGATTTTTTTGATATTTAATGTATAATATATGGTAGAGAAATAGACTTCCTTTAGGAGGAGTTTTATGCAATTAGATAAAACGAATAGTAGCTCTAGTGTAAATGCAAATATTGATGAACACATTGCGAATCAAGTTATTCAAAATATTAATCAAGGGATTATTATAACTGACAATCGAGGGAAGATTACAAAAGCGAATCGTCGGTTTTTAGCCATGGCAGGATATAAAGAAGACCAGCTAATTGGAATGCACTTTTCCAACATCAAGCATCTCCATTATCCTAGAGAATTTTTTAAGGAAATTGTCCGGATTATTCGAGAAAATGGAAAGTGGCAGGGTGAGATTGAGACGAAGGATACGAATGGAAATACGGTTCCTGAGTTTTTATCCATTTATCCTGTTCGTGATGAAGCGGGAACAATTCGCCAATATTTTGGTATTTTCATAGACTTGAAGGAAATGAAGGAAAAAGAAAGAGCGCTGTGGGAAGCGAAAAACCAGTTACAAACAATCCTGGAGTATTCGCCTTTAGGTATGGTGGTTTGTGATAAAGATGGCCATGTGACTATGTGGAACAAACAAGCCGAATTTATTTTAGAATACAGTGCCGATAATACAGTTGGGCAATCGGTACAAAAATTTATTCCTAATTTTTCTTGTCCTTTTAATATGCAGGAATCCAATACTACATATGAATTACAGCATAACGAAATCAAAACCTTTTCTGCAAGTGGGCAGCAAAAAATCCTACAGCTTTCTTGCTCTCCTATCTTTAATCAATATAAAAAGATTAATGGCTTTCAAATCATTTTTAGTGATATGACAGACTATAAGGAAGCGAAGAAGCGAATAGAGTACTTAAAAAACTATGATCAAAGTACTGGTTTATATAATCATGACTATTTTTATCAATACATACATCATTATTTAGTAGAGCATTCCAATCGTAAAAGTGCAATGCTTGTTATGGATTTGGATCGATTTCATATTATGAATAAAAAGTTCGGGAGTCGTTTTGCAGACCATATTATTCTAGAGGCAGGACGAAAGGTTCAAGAAGCGGTTGGTCACAATGGGATAGTTGCACGCTTAAAAGGAGATGAATTTGGCTGTTTTCTCCCGAATTTGGAAAATGAAGAAAAGGTAGTGGATGTTTGCCGAACTATTTTTGCTAGTTTTAATGAACCGATACTTGTAAAAGGACAGCCTGTTCATATTACGTTGTCTATGGGTGTTAGTATTTATCCGAATGATGGGGACCATTATGAGCAGTTATCAATCACAGCAAACATTGCCCTTTCCCGTGCGAAAAAGGAACGGAATGTGTACCAATTATATGATAAATCCATGCATGATGACGGAAGCAATTTCTTTTATGAAAATGAACTTCATCGGGCAATAAAGGGTGAAAAACTCGAGGTTTATTATCAACCCCAGGTAGATTTACAGACGGAGGAACTCTATGGTGTTGAAGCATTATTAAGATGGGAGCATCCAAAAGAGGGATTTATTCCACCAAATGTTTTTATTCCAATTGCAGAGGAAAGTGGCCTCATTTCTCCGTTAACCGAATACGTGGTTCGTCAAGTATGTAAAGATTATATAAAGTGGCAGAAGCGACAAATTCATATTCCAAATGTATCCATTAATTTATCTGCAAACCAATTTTATAATAAAGACTTTGTGGAAAAATTTATTACCATCTTAGACGATTATGAAGTGCCAAAGCATATTGTACATATCGAAATTACAGAAACTGTTGCAATGGATATAAAAAATAGCTTAGAAAACTTAAACAAATTGAAACAGCACGGTATAAAAATTAGCATCGATGATTTTGGTACAGGCTATAGCTCGCTAAAATATTTACAGGAGCTACCGATTGATTTCTTAAAAATTGACAAATCGTTTGTGAAAATGATCGATGAAGGCCAATCTAGTATGGTAGATTTTATTATTCACGTTGCCAAAGCAAGCGGTATGGAAGTGGTTGGGGAAGGAGTAGAAACAGAAGTTGTGAGTCAGTATTTAAAGTCCCATGGCTGTACGATAGGACAAGGATTTTACTACAGCAAACCACTCTCCTCCCAACAATTGATTGAACAACTACAATTACGAGCCAATCTAGCTTAGGAATAAGAGGCAAGTAATTGCAATAGCTTCAATAATTCTTAGTAAAAGCCGCTAATAAAGTGAAGGAAATACACGGAGACTCCTGTGATAAGTAAAGACGATGAGTCCCTGCAAGGCGCGTGTACTTTACGACTAAGATGGCTCAACGCATAGCCTCTGGAAAGATGAGTGTATTTCCGTAGTGTTTGCTAGTGCTCCCTTATCTAGCTCCTATTTAGAATAAAAAAATCCAAACCTATACGTTGAAGTATATCCTGGTTTGGATTTTCTTGTTTACTATACGGTTCTATTATTTCTTTCTTCTAAAAACAAGTGTCAGCCCTAAAATAAGCGCGGCTGCTATTACGATTGTTCCACCAGGTGGAATTTCAAAGTAATACCCACTTATTAAACCAGATAATACCGCTAATTCACCAAACAAGATACTTAAGAATATGGCTTGCTTAAAGCTTTTGGCGATTCGAATACTAGCAGCAACTGGCAAGGTCATTAGAGCAGATACAAGCAATACACCAACGATTCGGATGGATGCTGAGATCGCTAATGCGGTTAATATAATAAACAGCAAATGAATGAATCGGGCATGAATACCGGAAACGTTGGCATACTCTTCATCAAAGGACAATGCAAACAATTCTTTATAAAAGAAAATAATAGCAGCAATAATAAAGATGGCTATTCCAATGATTAGGTATAGATTTTCCCGACTAACGGCAGCAACAGACCCAAATAAATAACCATATAGATCCGTATTAAACCCATCTGCTAGAGAAATAAAGATAACACTTAGGCCAACACCGACGGATAAAATAATCGGTATCGCAATTTCTTGAAAGGATTGATATATGCTTCGTAGGTATTCAATGATAATGGCACCGATGATGGAAAATCCAATTCCTGTATAAAAAGGTGAGAAAGCCAATAGGGCAAACTTTTTCTGCATAAACATCCCAAAGGCAATTCCAGCTAATGTAACGTGCGACAGCCCATCAGCGATTAACGAGAGGCGTCGAACAACGATAAAAGTACCTAACAGTGGAGCAATAATCCCTACAATTAAACCTGTGTAAAAAGTATTCCGTAAAAATTCAAATTGTAAAAAAGTTTCTAACATAGTGTACCTCCACTTAGTGCTGATGCGTTATGGAATGCATCGAATGACCGTAAAAATTAGAGAGCTCTTCATCACTTTTTTGTTGGAAAGTTTTCGGATCTCCGTGATAATGAATCGTCTTGTTTAAACAGAGCAAGTCTGTCACATAGGACGTAATCGTTCCAATGTCGTGTGAAACAAGAAGTAGAGTAATGCCACGCTCTTTATTTAACCTAGAGAGCATGTTATAAAATCTCTCCACATTTTCCGTATCAACCCCTACAGTTGGTTCATCCAAAATAATAAGCTCTGGATCACTAACTAATGATCTAGCAATAAAAACCCTTTGCTGTTGACCACCAGATAAATCCCCGATATTTTGATGAACATAATCTCCCATTCCGACACTGTTTATCGCTGCAATAATTTTTTCCTTATCTTTTTTTGTGAAAAAGCTCAAATAGCCTTTTTTGCTTGTTAATCCCATCGAAACAACTTCGTATACCGTTGCTGGAAATCCCTTATTAAATGTATTCGCCTTTTGGGAAACAAAACTTATTTTATTCCATTTTTTAAACTTCTGAATTGGTGTTCCAAAAAGTTCTATATTTCCTGATTGAATACGTTGAATGCCTAAAAGCAGTCTAATTAGCGTTGTTTTTCCAGAACCGTTTGGACCAACCAGACCGACAAATGCCCCTTCATGTATGTCCATATTGATATTTTTCAAGACAGGTGCTTGGGTGTATTTATAATCTAAATTATGAACTGATAATATAGGAACGGACATCCTATTACCTCCTTCCTAGTGCTTGGTCGATCGTTTGAATATTTTTTCTCATAATCGACAGATAATCTTCACCGGATTTAATTTCCTCATCACTTAATACAGATAAGTTATGAATATACAACGTTTCTAAGTCTAATTCTTTTGCTAATAAGGAAGCAAGCTGATCTTGTTGATTTTGCTCTAAAATGACATATGGAATATTAGAGTGTTGAACTTGCTCCACTAATACGGCTAATTCCTTTTGAGATGGTTCGTTAGATGTAGATAGGCCTCTAATGGATAATTGCTCCATTCCATATTCTTCTTCCCAATACCCAAAAGCTGCGTGTGAAACGAAGATAGTGCGCTTTTCATGTCTATCTACCATTTGTTTAAACTCATCATTCAAATTTTCTAAGTCCGCTTTCAACGATTTAAAATTCGCTGAAAACAAAGAAGCATATTCAGGAAAATGATGTGAAAGCTCGGTCTTGATATGTTCGCTTGCAGTAACCATCCGATTTGGGTCTAACCAAAAATGAGGATCTACATCACCATGTGAATGACCATCGTGACTATCTAACTCATGAGCTTCTTCCTTGTGTTCATGATGATGTGCATCAATTTCCTCCTCATGTGCATTCGATTCATGCTGATGATTATCTCCTTCTAGATTACTAGAGTCTACTTGTTGAAAAACGGCTTCTGCATGATCTAAAGAAACGAGTAGGACATCTTCACTTTTTAAGGAATCTGCAATGCTATCTGCATAAGGTTCCATCAATTCTCCAGTATAAATAAACAAATCACTCTTAGCGACCTCCACAATCTCCTTGGCGGTTGGTTCATAAGAGTGAGCATCAGCACCAGGTGGTAAGATAGATTTTACGTTCAAGGCATCTTCTCCTAATCGAGTCACAATGTACTCTAGAGGATAGGAGGATACGATTATATCTAATGCTTTCTTTTCGGTATTATTGGTATTGCTATTATCATTTATATTACATGCAGAAAGAACAAGCATGGTAATAACGAGTATTATGAATTTCTTCATGATGTTTTTCACCTTTCTAAGCTATTAAATACAACGTGTTAGGAAAACAATAATGCTATTTAATGGTACATCTCGTTTCATTCTTTCGTCTCCAAATTGACAAAACTCATTTTATCGTAATGATTACCGTTTGTAAATAGGAATGATTACGATTTAGAGAAATTTTCCTATTTATATTTTATTTTGCCCATTAGGCTTCCTTTAAAATCAAAACACCAGTGAATTCCTTTGCCACTGGTGTTTCCTATTTTTCTGGTGCTTAAAGACGTTTCATAACTGGGTGCATATCCGTATTTCTATCTGATATGAAAAAGTCGATTATTGTACATAAGGGAATTGGTTTTTATAGCCGGAAAAAGTTTGATAAGACTGTTGCATTTTTTGTTGATCCGCAATTTCAAGCTTATACCAGCCATTACGAAACATAGTTTCATATAGATTACG
This sequence comes from Salirhabdus sp. Marseille-P4669, assembly GCF_900240405.1. Lineage (GTDB taxonomy): Bacteria > Bacillota > Bacilli > Bacillales > Alkalibacillaceae > OEQK01. The sequence goes on along the minus strand of NZ_OEQK01000006.1, from coordinate 80,246 downwards.
CTGGCAATCCTGTGTCTCTTTAAAAATGGTTGCTAAGTCTTGATAAATGGTTTGATTACTTACTTCATTTAAAGCAGTGCTATAGGCACTAGTAAAATATTTTTCTGTAGCTAACATGTCCGAAATGAAATCACGCTCATTCATTTCAGGTGTTTCTGCTACTTGGGTTTCTTGATTGGAAATGGTTTGATTCAACTGCATTTGTTGCATTTGCATATTTCGATTCGCATCTTGCTTTAGCTGCTCTTCATTTGTCATCACTTGTCCCTCCATTAATGACTAACTTGTGGGCTAGGGTTTTTGTTTAAATGCTCTAATATTAAATTATAATGTTTTTGATGCATTTGACCTGCTTGATTAAGCGCAGATTTAACATCCTCATTTTGACACTGTTGTGCATAAAAGTGTGCTTTTTTAAGTGCTACTAAGTTCCAAGAAAGCATATCTGCTAAATACATTTGATCTTTAGTGCTAATCATATTAGGTGGACTGGGCATGTTTGTAGAGTTTGGCTGATTATATTGATTATTTTGGGGTTGTGACATGCGATAAACCTCCTTTAAATATGTAATCTTTATTAGATTTCCTAAAAATTAGAAATGTATGCTTTTCTTAAGAGAGAAAGGAGGTAGAAAGAAAAAATTCAGATAAAAAGGATTGCGAAATGTCAGAATATATTTTATAGTTATGTTATAAAGTTAGATAGGGAGCTATCTACATTTTTTTAGGGAATAAAATGAATGAGTATTCATTCAAAAGAAGGGGGAACTGAAATGAAACGACAAATCAAGCGTGCTGCAGTTTTAGGTTCAGGTGTTATGGGTGCTGGAATTGCTGCACATCTTGCAAATGTAGGAATTCCAACATTAATGCTTGATATTGTACCTCGAGAATTAACAGATGATGAAAAGCGAAAAGGGTTAACCTTAGAAGATGCGAAGGTAAGAAACAGAATTAGTGCTACTGCAAAGCAAAAGCTATTGAAACAAAAGCCTTCTCCAATTACGAGTAAAAAAAGTTTGGATTTAATTGAAGTTGGAAATATGGATGACCATATGGAGAAGCTTTCGGATGTAGATTGGATTATTGAAGTTGTTGTAGAACGGTTAGATATTAAAAAAATCGTGTTTGAGCGTGTAGATCAATATCGTAAAAAGGGTTCCATTGTAAGCTCAAATACATCAGGCATATCTATTGAAGCCATGGCAGAAGGACGTTCAGAGGATTTTCAAAAGCATTTCTTAGGAACACACTTCTTTAACCCGCCACGATACTTAAAGCTGTTGGAAGTAATCCCAACTGAGAAAACCGATCCTGAAGTTTTAAGCTTTATGAAAACCTTTGGGGAGGATGTATTAGGTAAAGGGGTGGTAGAGGCTAAAGATACACCAAACTTTATCGCAAACCGAATTGGCACATATGGACTACTTGTTACAGTAAGAGAAATGCTGAAAGGCGGCTACAGTGTTGGGGAGGTAGACTCTGTAACTGGTCCATTAATTGGAAGACCAAAAAGTGCAACATTCCGTACGTTAGATGTTGTTGGTCTTGATACATTTGCTCATGTTGCAAAAAACGTATATGACCAAGTGGATGGAGAAGAAAAAGCAGTATTTGAAGTGCCGGACTTCATGCACAGTATGCTAGAAAAAGGCTGGTTAGGTGCTAAGTCAGGCCAAGGATTTTTTGTAAAGAAGAAAGGGGAAAAGGGTAGCGTTATTTATGAACTGAACCCGGAAACCCTTGAGTACCAAGAACGTAAAAAGCTAACAACTGCAGCAACCCAAATGGCGAAGCAAGAAAAAGGCGTTAAACGTAAATTGAAAGCGCTTGTAAATGCAAAAGGTGATCGCGCAGCAGATTTGATTTGGTCCATTTCAAAACCGGCACTAATTTATTCTGCAGAGCTTTTAGGAGAAATCGCTGATGATATTCCTGCTATAGATAATGCGATGAAATGGGGCTTTGGTTGGGAATTAGGTCCATTTGAAATGTGGGATGCAATCGGAGTAAAAACATCTGTGGAACGTATGAAAGAAGAAGAAGTTACGGTGCCAGCTTGGGTGGAAGAAATGCTCGCAAATGGTTATGAAACTTTCTATAAAAAAGATAATGGTGTCGTTTACTACTACGACAATGGAGAGTATAAACAATTACCCAAAAATGTGAAAAATATTAATTTGAAATTACACAAAGAAACAAATGGCGTTATATTTAAAAATTCTGGTGCTAGTTTGCTAGATATTGGGGACGATGTTGCATTGCTAGAATTCCATTCTCAAAGCAATGCAATTGGATTAGATATTATTCAAATGATTAATAAGTCCTTAGAGGAAGTGAAGCAGAATTATAAGGGGCTTGTAATCGGAAACCAAGGAAAGAACTTCTGTGTTGGTGCAAACCTTGGGATGATGCTAATGGAAGCACAGGATTATAACTTTATGGAACTAGGTATGATCGTACAGCAATTCCAACAAGCAATGCTTGCGATTAAATATAGTGAAAAACCTGTTGTTGCAGCACCATTTGGAATGACACTTGGTGGTGGTGCAGAAGTATCCCTTCCGGCTACAGCAATTCAAGCATCTCAGGAAACGTACATGGGACTTGTAGAATTTGGAGTTGGATTAATCCCAGGTGGAGGCGGAAGTAAAGAGCTTTATATAAAACAATTGCAAGGCCTACCTGCTGGTGTTGACCTAGATTTACAAAAAATTGCGAATGATGTATTTGAAAAGGTTGCAATGGCGAAAGTATCTACGTCCGCAGCAGAGGCAAGAGAAAATGGTTTCTTAAACCAGCATGATGCAATTAGTGTAAATCAGGATCATTTAATCTATGATGCAAAACAAAAAGTGTTGGCTTTAGATACGGAAGGCTTTCAACCACGTCAACGTGTGAAGGTACCAGTTGTAGGGGAAGCGGGATATGCAACGATGCTATTAGGAGCAAAGCAGCTTGCTCAAGGTGGGTATGCTTCCGAGCATGATTTGAAAATTGCAGAAAAGCTTGCATTTGTATTAGCAGGTGGTCGTTTGAAAGAAGGAACACTTGTTGATGAAGATTATTTACTAGATTTAGAACGTGAAGCATTCCTTAGCTTAATAGGTGAGCCAAAAACACAAGCAAGAATGCAACACATGCTCGTGAAAGGGAAGCCACTACGTAACTAGTGTCGTAATTTTGATAATGGAAGAGGGGGATAAATTGTGAAAGAAGCAGTTATTGTTGCAGGTGCGCGTACACCTGTAGGTAGAGCGAAAAAAGGTACACTTGCACATACTCGTCCAGATGATTTAGCTGCAATCGCGTTAAAGGAAACATTAAAACGTGCAAACAACTACGAAGGAAATATTGATGATGTCATTATTGGTTGTGCGATGCCTGAGGCAGAACAAGGGATGAACATGGCAAGAAACATTGCAGGTCTTGCGGGTCTTTCCATTGATACTCCAGGTGTAACCATCAATCGATATTGCTCATCAGGTCTTCAAAGTATCGCATATGGTGCAGAACGAATTATGTTAGGGCACAGCGATACAATTGTTGCTGGTGGAGCGGAGTCCATGAGCATGATACCGATGGGAGGACACGTTATTAAGCCCAACCTACAATTAGTGGAAAATGCACCAGGTTATTACATGTCGATGGGTCATACAGCAGAAGAGGTTGCCAATCGTTTTGGAATTTCTCGTGAGGATCAAGATGCATTCGCAGTAAGAAGTCATGAGCGTGCCGCAAAAGCGATCCAAGAAGGAAAATTTGTTGATGAAATTGTACCAGTTGAGGTCACCGTTCGTGACTTAGATCATAACAACAAAGTTCAAGAAAAGAAGATCGTCTTCAATCAAGATGAAGGTGTTCGGCCAGGTACAACGGTTGAAGTATTAAGTAAGTTACGACCGGCATTCTCCGTTAAAGGAAGTGTTACAGCTGGTAACTCTTCTCAAATGAGTGATGGTGCAGCAACTGTTTTACTAATGGATCATGAAAAAGCAAAAGCAGAAGGACTTCAACCTTTAGCGAAATTCCGCTCTTTTGCGGTAGCAGGAGTGGAGCCTGAGATTATGGGAGTTGGACCTATTAAAGCAGTTCCAAAAGCTTTGGAAATTGCAGGGCTTTCTCTATCTGATATAGGTTTATTTGAATTAAATGAAGCATTCGCATCCCAGTCTTTACGAGTAATTCGTGAACTAGGATTAGATGAAGATAAAGTAAATGTAAATGGTGGGGCTATCGCTTTAGGCCATCCACTTGGATGTACAGGAACGAAATTAACCCTTTCCTTAATCCATGAAATGAAACGACGAAATGAACAATTTGGTGTTGTCACCATGTGTATTGGTGGCGGAATGGGTGCTGCTGGAGTATTTGAACTTCTATAAATCTATTTAATAGGGAGGAAATAAGAATGAGTGAAACAAAAGAGAAAGTATTTAAAGGTGGTTCCTTTTTAGTTGAAGATTTAACAGGTGAAGATATAATTACGCCTGAGGATTTCACAGACGAGCATCATATGATTGCAAAAACAACAGAAGACTATGTAGTAAATGAAGTGGTTCCACATATTGATGAATTGGAAGATCACCAATTTGATATTTCTGTTAAATTGTTGAAGCAAGCTGGTGATTTAGGGTTGCTTGGTGCAGATGTGCCAGAAGAGTATGGTGGTTTAGGACTTGATAAGATTAGTTCTTCCTTAATTACAGAAAAAATGTCCCGTGCTGGTGGATTCTCTATTTCTCACGGAGCTCATGTAGGAATCGGCTCTTTACCTATCGTATTCTTTGGAAATGAAGAACAAAAGAAAAAATATTTACCGAAATTAGCTACTGGTGAATTGCTTGCTGCATATGCATTAACGGAGCCTGGCTCTGGATCAGATGCATTAGGCGCAAAAACAACTGCAAAGTTAAACGAAGCTGGAACACATTATGTTTTAAATGGTGAAAAACAGTGGATTACAAACTCTGCATTTGCTGATGTATTTGTTGTTTATGCTAAGATTGATGGTGAAAAATTCACAGCATTTATAGTAGAAAGAGATTTCCCTGGAGTTTCAACTGGTCCTGAAGAAAAGAAAATGGGTATTAAATCATCTTCTACTCGTACATTAATTTTAGAGGATGCAGAAGTACCTGTAGAAAATGTTTTAGGCGAAATTGGCCGCGGACATGTAATTGCCTTTAACATTTTGAATGTGGGTCGTTATAAGCTTGCTATTGGTGGTGTTGGTGGTTCTAAGCGAGCATTAGAGCTTGCTGTGAAATATGCAAATGAACGAAAACAGTTTAAAACACCAATCTCCAGCTTTACATTAACTCAAGAAAAGTTCGGTAAAATGGCTGCAGATATTTATGCAAATGAAAGTGCAGTATACCGTACAGTAGGTCTATTTGAACAACGCTTAGGAAACCTAACGCAAGAGGAACTGAACGATGGTAGTGAAGTAGCAAAAGGTATTGCAGAATATGCAATTGAATGCTCAATGAATAAATATGCTGCAACCGAATTACTAGATTATTGTGTAGACGAAGCAGTTCAAATTCATGGTGGCTATGGTTTCATGCAAGAATACGAAGTGGAGCGCGCATACCGTGATTCCCGGATTAACCGAATTTTCGAAGGAACCAATGAAATTAACCGCCTAATTGTGCCAGGAACATTTATTAAAAAGGCAATGAAGGGTGAGCTTCCATTATTCCAAAAAGCAATGGCACTTCAAGAGGAATTAATGATGATGATGCCAGAGCAAGTTGGAGATGCAGCACTTGAGCAAGAAAAATATTTATTGAAAAATGCAAAGAAAATTGGCTTACTTGCAGCTGGTTTGGCAGCGCAAAAATTTGGTGAAAAGCTAGAAAAAGAACAAGAAATCCTTTCGAATATAGCGGATATTGCAGCTGACATTTACAATATTGAATCTGCAGTATTGCGTACAGAAAAAGCATTGAACAAATCAGGCGAAGAGAAAAACAAACTAAAAGTTTTATACACCGAAGTATTCACACAAGAAGCGTTCAATAGAATTGAAGCAAATGCAAAAGAGATCTTAGTTGCTAGCGAAACAGGTGATACACTACGTATGATGCTTGGTGCTTTACGTAAACTTACTCGTCATGATCCAAAAAATCTATTTGCTAAAAAACGCGAAATTGCAGCAACTATTATTGAAGAAGAAAAATACGTTGTTTGATCGGTTTAATTGTAAAAGCATTCGCTTTAGGGCGGATGCTTTTTTCTGTGAATTCGGGAGATATAGCATATAGTTGTTGGTCATGTGCTATGAGTTGGAGAAACCCCCGTGCATGTATGAAATGAGTTGTAGGAAACCCCGTGCATGTTGCGGAAAAAGTGCTATGAGTTGAAGGAAAGTCCATTCGTGTTGCGGGAAAAATGCTTTGGGTTGTTGAAAAATCCGTGCATGTTGCGGGAAAAATGCTTTGAGTTGTTGAAAAATTAAACTCAGTTGCAGGAAAATGTTATTAAGTTGAAGAATCCTCCAATTGTGCTGATGAAAAACTACGATGAGCTGCCGAAAAATCTCCAGGTCTTGAAGAAAACATCACCTAATGAACCGAAAAAAAATCCAAAATAAGAAATAATCCAAAATGGAACTAAAAAATCATACAGAAAAGCACAAACAAATAGTAAACCTTTTCTATTTTTATAAAAAAAATGATATGATGAAGATATGATATTTCGCTAGGAGGACTGTACTTATGGCACTAACCGTCTATCATTATCCGAACTGCGGTACTTGTAAAAAAGCATTGAAGTGGATGGATGAGAATGGAGTAACGTATGAACCAATTCATATTGTTGAAAATCCACCAACAGAAGAGGAGCTTACTTCTCTAATCGAAAAAAGTGGATTGCCAATTAAAAAGTTTTTTAATACGAGTGGGAAGAAGTATCGTGAACTAGGACTTAAAGATAAGCTAGATTCTTCCTCAGACAAAGAAAAGATTCAGTGGTTGGCATCAGATGGTATGCTAATAAAGCGCCCGATTGTAACAGACGGGAATAAGGTTACTGTAGGCTTTAAAGAAGATACATTTGAAAATACTTGGAAATAGAGCTAGCAAATAAAGACTTGCGCTATTTGAATACATCATACATATAATTAATATTGGAGGGATTTGAATGAGTTTACCAAAAGATTTGCGATATACGGAAGAACATGAATGGGTTAAAGTAGAAGGGGATAAAGTACGTATAGGTATTACCGATTTTGCACAATCAGAGCTAGGAGACATTGTTTTCGTAGAGTTACCTGAAGTAGGCGATGAAATTGAGGCGGATGAACCATTTGGTAGTGTGGAATCTGTAAAAACAGTTTCTGAATTATATGCTCCGATTAGTGGGAAAGTAGTAGAAATAAATGAGGACCTAGACGATAGTCCTGAGTTCGTTAATGAATCTCCATATGAGAAAGCATGGATGATTGTTGTAGAACCGAATGATGCGTCTGATGTTGAAAAACTTATGTCTGCAGAAGAGTATGAAGCATTAATTAATGAAGAATAAAATATAGAAATGGGCAGTGATTCTATTCACTGCCTTTGCTTTACTTCACTTTAGAACGCGTACCAGTTACCGATTATAAAGGTGATGAAGACTAATGGAATTGGAATATGAAGAGAAAGTCATTATTGTTGAGGGACGATCCGATTTAAAGAAGGTTAAAAGAATAATAAATGATGATGTTCTTATAATATGCACAAATGGAACAATGGGGATTACAAAAGTAGAAGAACTTGTTGATCAATATATGCTTGATGATAAGGATGTCTTTATTTTAGTGGATGAAGATGACTCTGGCCATAAGTTAAGAAAACAATTGATTATGGAATTGCCACATGCAGTGAATTTATATGTAGATCGTTCTTATCGTGAAGTGGAAACAACTCCGGATCATGTACTTGCATCCATCTTGGCGAGTGCTAATATAGAAATATATCCGGAATTTTTGAAAGGGAGAATTGAATGATTGAAGTAACGAAGGATGATTTTTCTGTACTTCAACATCATCCATATCAGTTTTTATATATTTACACACCATTTTGTGGCACATGCCAAGTAGCACATAAAATGTTAGATGCAATGGAACATATAGAAGGAGTGCCGGCGTTTCATTCTATGAATGCTTCGCTATTTCCTGACTTTATGCAAAAACATAAAATTGAAAGTGTTCCATGTCTTGCAATAATGCAAAAAGGAAAGGTCTTGGAAAAAGTATATGCATTTCGCTCCGTTCCATATCTATTAGAAAAGATAAAGGAATATAATTGATTTCGACAATTATTTCCACGGAAATAGAAAATATTTTTTGTTGACCCAAAATTATTCATTTGGTATGATTACACTTAGTTAAAAGTGAATACGGTAATGCTTTCTTATCCAGAGAGGTGGAGGGACTGGCCCTATGAAACCCAGCAACCATCAGGCAAATTGCTTGAAGCGGTGCTAATTCCAACAAAGCGTAGGCTTTGGAAGATGAGAAGAGCGATGAAAATCCCTCTTCTTTAGAGGGATTTTTTTATATTAAAAAATGGTTGACACATCTTTATACTCATTGTATTATTACTTTCGTACTATATTGTTTTAAAGTGTTATCGAGTTAAAGTACTCATTACCTTATGAACCTTATTGAAAAATTAATAGATAAATTTTCTCTTATCCAGAGAGGTGGAGGGACTGGCCCTATGAAACCCGGCAACCATCAAACAATTGTTTGACACGGTGCCAATTCCTGTAAAGCGATTGCTTTGCAAGATGAGAGAACAGTCTAGTGTGAAACCGCCTTTCTGTTCTTTCATGAACAGAAAGGCTTTTTTGTTTACAAAAATAAAGTTAAGAAATACTAAAGACAAGAATCAACGTAGAGCGGGGGAGGTTGCACAATGATTACGATTCAAAATCTATCAAAGGTGTATAAGTCCAAACATAATCAAGTGGTTGCGGTAGACGATATAGATTTGAAAATACACAAAGGGGAAATATTCGGGGTTATTGGCTATAGTGGCGCAGGAAAAAGTACGTTTATACGATTAATCAACCGTTTGGAAGATCCTACACAAGGAGATGTCGTAATAAATGATAAAAATATAACGAAATTGAAGACTGGCCAATTAAGAAAAGAAAGACAAAAGATCGGAATGATTTTTCAGCATTTTAATCTTCTTTGGTCAAGAACGGTATTAAAGAATATTACGTTTTCATTAGAAATAGCTGGAGTGCCGAGAAAGCAACGTAAAGAAAAGGCGTTGGAGCTAATAGACCTTGTAGGACTTAAGGGTAGAGAAAATCATTACCCTTCTCAGTTAAGCGGTGGTCAAAAGCAACGTGTGGGAATTGCAAGAGCACTTGCAAATGATCCAGAGGTGCTATTGTGTGATGAAGCAACATCTGCATTAGATCCTAAAACAACGGAGGATATATTAGATTTACTTGTTAGTATTAACAAAAAGCTTGGACTGACCATTATTCTAATTACCCACGAAATGCATGTAATTAAAAAAATATGCCATAGGGTCGCTGTTATGGATAGTGGGAAGATTGTGGAACAGGGCGATGCATTAGATGTCTTTATGCATCCAAAACAATCGATTACAAAACACTTTGTTCAACAAGTAATGGGGCCACCTCAAGACCAAGCATTAATTGATACACTTGCCAATTCCTTTGAAACAGGGAAAGTGTTACGATTGCATTTTGTTGGGGAAACAACAAATCAGGCGCTAATAAGTCAGTTAGCAAAAGGTTTTGATATTGATATAAATATCCTTCAAGGGAATATTACACAAACACAAGAAGGAACTTACGGTGCATTATTTGTTCACATCGATGGACCGCAAAATGAAATCGATAAAGCCATTCACTTCCTATCTAATACATCTGTTGAAGTGGAGGTGAGGTAAATGCTAAGAGAACTTTTTCCGAATGTTGTAGTGGAAGATTTAATTGTAGCGACAAAAGAAACATTTTTTATGACAGGTATCTCGGTACTTGGAACTTTAATTATCGGTATTTTATTAGGATTACTACTGTTCTTAACCGATCAAGGAAATATATGGGCGAATAAGCCAGCTAATTTTGTAGTGGCAACAATTGTTAACGTATTTCGTGCGATACCGTTTATTATTTTGATTCTATTATTATTCCCGTTTACCGATTGGTTAATGGGTACCATAAGAGGTCCAGAAGCAGCATTGCCTGCTCTTATTATAGGGGCGGCGCCGTTTTATGCTCGTATGGTGGAAATTGCATTAAAGGAGGTGGATAGAGGAGTCCTGGAAGCAGCGAAGGCTATGGGAGCGAAAACACGCCATGTTATTTTCAAAGTTTTAATACCAGAATCTATGCCCGCATTAGTATCAGGTATTACGGTTACCGCAATATCTCTAATTGGATATACAGCAATGGCAGGTGCGATTGGTGCAGGGGGATTAGGTGACCTAGCCTATCGACGAGGATTCCAAAAGTGGGATTTTGATGTAGTGTTTGCTTGTACTGTACTTATTGTCATTATCGTATTTATATTCCAGTTTATTGGGGATTTTATTTCGAGAAAATTAGATAAACGTTAAAAGGAGAGACATACAGATGAAAAAATATCTTGGACTATTAGTTACTGCATTATTAATTACGTTTTTGGCGGCATGTGGAAGCAGTGAGAAAGAGGATGGCAACGGATCAGATGATTCTAAAACAATCACAATTGGAGCAGCGGTTATTCCTCACTCTGAAGTATTAGAAAAAGCGAAGCCTATTTTAGAAGAAAAGGGTATTGAATTAGTAATTGAAGAATATGATGACTATATTTTACCGAATCGTGATTTAGAAGAAGATCGACTAGATGCAAACTACTTCCAGCACACACCATACCTAGAAGGACAAATAGAAGAGTTTGGTTATGATTTTGTCAGCTTAGGTGGAATCCATATCGAACCAATTGGTATTTATTCTAAAAGTGTATCAAGTGTAGAAGAAATACCTGAAGGCACTGTTGTAATTATGAGTAGCTCGGAAGCAGATCGTGGACGTATTCTTTCTTTATTAGCACGAGATGGTGTGATTACACTTAAAGAAGGTACAGATAATTTAACTGCAGATTTCGATGATATTGCGGAAAATCCATTAAACTTAGAATTTGATGACAGCATTGAGCCTGCACTATTACCGGAATATTATAACCGTGAAGAAGATGCATTAGTTGCGATTAATACGAATTATGCTATTGAAGCAGGACTATTACCAACTGAAGATGCTCTTTTATTAGAAGGTTCAGAATCACCATATGCGAATTTAATTGTAACAAAATCCGAAAACAAAGATAATGAAGCTCTTCAAACGTTAGTAGAAGTATTACGTTCTGAAGAAATTCAAACATTTATGAAGGAAGAATATAACGGGGCAATTGTACCGGTTTCTGAGTAATTTATTAAATCGGGAGTATTACTTCGTATAAGTAAGGGTTTTTTACGAAACATAGATATGAGGGATTTAATCGATTCTCCATCGATTGAATCCCTTTATATTTTTGTTTATAAATAAATATCCGCGTTGAGCAGGAATGACCAGCATGATATCATTGCTATTGTAAACTAAATGAAAGGGATGACCTATTATTTCTGATTATTTGCATTTGAATTATACTGGTGAGATGGAAAAGGCAATGCAACAGGCACACGGAATTGGCTATGAGGAATATAGCCGTAAATTGGAAAAACGTCTAATGGTTGAAAAACGTCGAGAACAGAATTATCGAAAAGGTCAATTTATATATTCTGAAGTAGATCGCTACACTTTTAAATAATAAAAAAAGGAGACATTCGAAAGGATGTCTCCTTTTGTATGGGGAGGACCTAATTAGTACCGAATGTAACTACGACTTTCTTCTATAATATAATACATTTTTTTACCTATACATATCGGCTTAGCGTTTTACGATTTAGGTTACAATAAGGTGAAAGTGAACAGGATTTATTACTTATGTTACACTTTTATCGAAGGGTGTTTTTATTTGTAAATTATAAAAAAAACCTTTATCCGTATTTGTTGATAATAGATGCGAAATGTTATAAGATTGTAATGAGAATAGATTGAGAATAAATATTACATTTATTAATAAAAGCAATGGAGGTTATTTACATGGCAGGATCAACTTTAGAAATTAAGGATCTTCACGTAGAAATTGACGGAAAAGAAATCTTGAAAGGTGTAAATTTAACAATTAACACTGGTGAATTCCATGCGGTTATGGGACCAAACGGAACTGGTAAATCAACACTTGCTTCCGCTATAATGGGACACCCAAAATATGAAGTTACACAAGGAAGTATTCATATTGATGGAAAAGATGTATTAGAAATGGAAGTTGACGAGCGTGCTAAAGCTGGATTATTCCTAGCTATGCAATATCCAAGTGAAATTTCTGGTGTAACAAACTCTGACTTTTTAAGATCTTCTATTAACGCACGTCGTGAAGAAGGCGATGAAATTCCTCTAATGAAATTCATTAAAGAAATGGATGGAACAATGGATTTCTTAGAAATGGATAAAAATATGGCTCAACGTTATTTAAATGAAGGATTCTCTGGTGGGGAGAAAAAGCGTAATGAAATTTTACAGCTTATGCTATTGAAGCCTGCTATTGCAATTCTTGATGAAATTGACTCTGGTTTAGATATTGATGCTCTAAAAGTAGTATCAAAAGGTATAAACAAAATGCGTGGCGAAGATTTTGGTTGCTTAATCATTACCCACTATCAACGCTTACTTGAATATGTAACTCCAGATAAAGTACATGTAATGATGCAAGGACGTGTTGTGAAGTCTGGTGGACCTGAATTAGCTCAAAAGTTAGAAGCTGAAGGTTATGACTGGATTAAAGAAGAACTAGGAATTGAAGATGAAACTGTAGGTCAAGAAGCGTAATCGATAGGAGGGGTAACATGACTGTAGAAACAACGAAATTACCATACGATCATCAGTATGTTAGTCAGTTTTCTGAAAAACGTGGTGAACCAGATTGGTTAAAAAACTTCCGTTTAGATGCATTAAAACAAGCGGAAGAGCTTGCAATGCCGAAGCCGGAAAAGACCAGTATTAAAACTTGGAATTTCACTGAATTTAAACATGAAGTTGAAGGTTCTCCAATCGAAAGCTTGGCTGATTTACCTGAGGAATTAAACGTATTCTTTAACCAAGAAGAGAAAAACGATAATGTTATTATTCAACGCAATCATAGTGTTGCATATCAAACACTATCTGCTGATTTAGTAGATAAAGGTGTTATCTTCACAGACATTTTTACAGCTGCTAAAGAAAATCCTGAATTGGTTCAAAAATATTTTATGCGTGATGCAAGTAAGGTGGACCAAAATCGTTTAACTGCTTTACATGCAGCATTACTAAATGGTGGCGTATTCGTATATGTTCCAAAGAACGTAATTATTGAAGACCCACTTCAAGTAGTATTTTGGCAAGAGGATGAGCAGGCTGGACTATTCAATCACGTACTTATTGTTGCCGAACAAGGTAGTCAAGTAACGTATGTAGAAAACTATATTTCCAACAACCATGATAAACCATCCGTTGCAAATATCATTACAGAGGTAATTGCGAATGACCAAGCGAAGGTTTCTTATGGAGCAGTTGATAATTTTGCAGAAGGTACAACTACTTATGTAAACCGACGTGGTGTAGCTTATCGTGATGCCAAAATTGAGTGGGCATTAGGTCAAATGAATGACGGAAATACTGTTTCGGAAAACCACACTGACCTTATGGGAGATAATTCGTTCTCAGAAGCAAAGGCAGTAACAGTAGGTCGTGGAAATCAGAAGCAAAATTTCGTAGCAAATATTACACATTTCGGTAAAAACTCAGAGGGCTTTATCCTTACACATGGTGTAATGAAGGAAAACGCAAGTGGAATATTTACTGGGATTGGTAAAATTGAACATGGTGCAACAAAATCAAATGCGGAACAAGAGTCTCGTGTCCTCATGCTAAGCCCTGGTGCTCGCGGAGATGCGAACCCAATGCTTCTAATTGATGAAGACGATGTTATGGCAGGTCACGCTGCATCTGTTGGACGTGTAGATCCAATTCAGCTTTATTACCTAATGAGCCGTGGTATTTCAAAAGAAGAAGCAGAAAGATTGGTAATCCATGGTTTCTTAGCACCAGTAGTGAACCAAATCCCAATTGAAGCTGTTCAAAAACAGCTTACAAATGTGATTGAAAGGAAAGTTAACTAATGGATATTAAGGAGATCCGAAAATCGTTTCCCATTTTGAATCAGGAAGTTAACGGACATCCATTAGTATATTTAGATAGTGCAGCGACATCTCAAAAACCTATTCCTGTAATTGAAAAGATTAATGAGTATTATCGATTGAACAATTCTAATGTTCACCGTGGGGTTCATACTTTAGGCACAAGAGCAACGGAAGGATATGAAGGTGCTCGTGACAAAGTGAAAAACTTTATTAATGCGAATAGTACAAAAGAAATAATTTTTACAAGAGGTACTACGACAGCGATTAATACGGTGGCATATAGTTATGTAAGGTTACATTTGGAGGAGGGCGATGAAATCGTCCTTACCCCAATGGAACATCATAGTAATTTAATTCCATGGCAGCAGGCTGCCAAAGCTAAAGGAGCCATATTAAAATATATTCCTTTACAAGAAGATGGTAGCATTCGTATGGAAGATGTTGAAAATGCGATAACAGACCGTACGAAACTTGTAGCGATGGCCCATGTATCAAACGTATTAGGTACTATTAACCCGATTAAGGAAGTTGCGGAAATCGCCCATAAGCACGGAGCAAAACTCATAGTGGATGGCGCCCAAAGTACTCCTCATATGAAAATCGACGTGCAAGATTTAGATTGTGACTTTTTTGTATTCTCCGGACATAAAATGTTAGGACCTAGTGGAATCGGCGTTTTATACGGTAAACAACAATTATTGGAAGAAATGGAACCAGTCGAATTTGGTGGAGAGATGATTGACTTTGTTGATTTATATGAATCAACATGGAAAGAGCTCCCTTGGAAATTTGAAGGTGGTACACCAATCATTGCTGGAGCAATTGGTTTAGGTGCTGCAATTGATTATTTAGAGGAAATTGGATTAGACAATATTGAAAAGCATGAAAAAGAATTAGCTGCATATGCTTTACAGCAAATGAAAACGATTGATGGCATCCAAATTTATGGACCAGAAAATCGAGCAGGACTCGTAACGTTTAATTTAGATGATGTGCATCCACACGATGTTGCAACAGCATTAGACTCTGAAGGTATTGCAATTCGAGCAGGTCATCATTGTGCACAGCCATTAATGAAATGGTTAAATGTTACGGCAACTGCTAGAGCAAGTTTTTACCTATATAATACGAAGGAAGAAATTGATATACTAGTAGCATCACTTCGTAAAACAAAGGAGTTTTTTGGTGATGTCTTTTAATAACCTCGAGACATTATACAGGCAAGTCATTATGGATCACTACAAAAACCCTCGCAACAGAGGGTCATTAACAGGAGACGATCACCTTACAATCGATATGAATAATCCTACTTGTGGCGATCGAATTCACTTACAGCTTCATGTTGAAGATGGAATTGTGAAGGATGCGAAGTTTGAAGGTGAAGGATGTTCCATTAGCATGTCCTCGGCTTCTATGATGACACAAGTAATAAAAGGAAAGTCTATAGAGGATGCATTGAAGCTATCCACTGTCTTTTCTGAAATGATTCAAGGGAAAGATGTGGATTCAGATGTAGAAGAAGAACTTGGTGATGTTCTAGCATTACAAGGTGTTTCCAAATTTCCAGCACGAATTAAATGTGCAACGCTAGCTTGGAAAGCAATGGAAAAAGGAGTAGACGCTAACAAAGCGTAATTCTTTTGTTTCATTATATTACGACTTGCTTTTAAGAAGATGTTATTGGCAAAAAGGTCGTTTTGCTTTTAATTTTAAAGGAGGTATTTACATGGCTAAAAAGGCACCAGAGATCGGTGATTATAAATATGGGTTCCATGATCGTGACGTATCGATTTTCCGTACCGAGCGTGGACTTACTGAAAAAGTTGTAAGAGAAATCTCTCGCATGAAAGAAGAACCTGAATGGATGCTTGACTATCGCCTTAAAGCATTGAAGCATTTTTACAGTAAACCAATGCCACAATGGGGTGGGGATTTAGGAGAATTAAATTTCGATGAGATTACGTATTATGTAAAACCATCTGAAAAATCCGAGAGATCATGGGATGAGGTTCCTGACGAAATCAAACAAACATTTGATAAGTTAGGTATTCCAGAAGCAGAGCAAAAATATTTAGCTGGTGTATCTGCACAATACGAATCTGAAGTTGTTTACCACAACATTAAAGAGGATATTGAAAAATTAGGTATCGTTTTTAAAGATACAGATACAGCATTAAAAGAGAATGAAGACTTATTTAAAGAGTATTTCGGAAAAATTATTCCTTACTCTGATAACAAATTTGCTGCATTAAACTCTGCAGTTTGGTCTGGTGGATCTTTCATTTACGTACCAAAAGGGGTAAAATGTGATACGCCATTACAGGCCTACTTCCGTATTAACTCCGAAAATATGGGACAATTTGAGCGTACTCTCATTATCGTTGATGAAGGTGCTTCTGTACACTATGTTGAAGGATGTACAGCACCTGTTTACACAACAAACTCTCTACACAGTGCCGTTGTTGAAATTTACGTTAAGAAGGATGCGTATTGTCGATATACAACTATCCAAAACTGGGCAAATAACGTATATAACCTAGTTACAAAACGTGCGGAAGCTCATGAAAATGCAACAATGGAATGGGTAGACGGTAACATTGGTTCTAAACTTACAATGAAATACCCTGCAGTATTCCTAAAAGGTGAAGGTGCTCGTGGTATGACACTATCTATCGCATTCGCAGGTAAAGGTCAGCACCAAGATGCTGGTGCAAAAATGATGCACTTAGCACCGAACACTTCATCCACAATTGTTTCGAAATCCATCTCTAAACAAGGTGGTAAAGTAACCTATCGTGGTATCGTTCACTTTGGTAAAAAAGCGGATGGAGCACGTTCAAACATTGAATGTGATACGTTAATTATGGACAATAAATCAACATCCGATACGATTCCTTACAATGAGATTTTAAACGATAATATTTCTTTAGAGCATGAAGCGAAGGTATCAAAAGTATCTGAAGAGCAATTGTTCTATTTAATGAGTCGTGGTATTTCAGAAGAGGAAGCTACAGAAATGATCGTAATGGGCTTCATTGAGCCATTTACAAAAGAACTTCCTATGGAATATGCCGTAGAAATGAACCGTCTAATCAAGTTCGAGATGGAAGGTTCTATCGGTTAATAAGTGTAAGATAACCCCGTTTCTTAAAAGGAACGGGGTTATTTCTATTTCATTACGTTTCTATACAATAAAACATTATGATAAAATAGGAATCACATGTTAGAGGAAGAAAATTTTACAGATAGTAGGGATTCTACATGATGTATATTTTACTCATCGTTATTGGGTTTTGTACAGCTTTTCTCGGTAGTATTGCAGGATTAGGTGGTGGAGTGATTTTTGTTCCATCCATTTTAATTTTAGCAAATTTTTTCGAAGACTTTTCTTGGGCAACTCCCCAAACACTAGTTGGTATGTCTTTATTAGTAATGGTGTTTACAGGTCTTTCTTCTACATACGCATATATAAAATATAAACGTGTAGATATAAAAAGTGGATCGATTTTTTTAATAGCTAGTATTCCTGGCTCCTTATTCGGTGTCTGGTTGAATCGTTATATTGAAGGAGAAAGCTTTAAATTATATTTTGGAATTTTAATGATTATTATTTCCGCCATGTTTTTTGTACGCAAAAGAATTTCTGCGAGTAAACTTAGCACCAATACTAAAGGTTTTCAAAGGACATTTACACATAATGGCGAAACATATACATATTCCTATTCTATACCAGTAGCTCTACTTATTGCGTTTTTTGTTGGAACATGCTCTGGGCTTTTTGGAATTGGTGGAGGCTCCTTAATGGTGCCGACCATGATCATGTTATTTGGCTTCCCTGCTCATATTGCAGCACCAACTTCGATGTTCATGATTTTTATATCGAGTAGTATTAGTTCCGTTGCCCATATTGCACTTGGGCATATTATTTGGGGCTATGCTTTATTCTTTATTATTGGTGCTTGGTTCGGAGGAACTGTAGGAGCTAAAGCGAGTCAACGAATGAAAAATGAAACGATTGAGTGGGTTTTACGCATTTTAATCATATTAGTAGGCATTAATTTAATTTGGGAAGGTTTAAGATAAGAGGAGACACGTAAATGGTCGAAAATATTTATCTTTACTTTACGAGTGACATTCATAGCCATTTTGAAAATTGGCCGAAAATTGCTCATTTCTTGAAGCAAAGAAAACAAAATCATGAACAAAAAAAGGAATCCTATTTTTTATTTGATAATGGGGACCATATCGATCGTTTTCATCCAATTACAGAAGCGTCTTTAGGTAAATCCAATGTGGAGTTGTTAAACCATGGTGGCTATCATGCAGTTACAATTGGAAATAACGAAGGAATAACACTGCCTAGTGAAAGTTTTCATACTTTATATAAGGATGCAAGCTTTGAAGTAGTATGTGCTAACATTCATCCAGTTGAGAAAAAAACACCTAACTGGTTAAAACCTTATACGATTCTAGAAACAAAAAGTGGCTTGAAGGTTGGAGTGATGGGACTAACAGCACCATTTAACGCCTTTTACCAACCATTAGGCTGGAACGCGATATCACCTTATGATGCATTAGATACGTTTCTACCTACGCTTTCTTCCCAAAGTGATATTGTGATTCTTCTATCTCATTTAGGTTTTAGTGAGGATGAATACATTAGTAACAACTATAACAATATTGATTTTATAGTAGGTGGACATACGCATCATTTATTAAAAGATGGAGAAATGGTAAAGGATACGTTGTTAGGAGCTGTCGGGAAACATGGCTTTTATGTAGGAGAGGCATGCATAGAGTGGGATCACAGCCAAAAGCGAATTATTACGAAATCTGCCAAAGCAATGGATTTAACAAACGCCCCTGAAGACGAAGAGGTCCTAAGTCTGCTTAACAAGTACGAGGGTCAAGCACATCAAATTTTAGATGAAAAAATAATTTCATTAAAAGATCCATTAAAAGTTAATTGGTTTAAAGAAAGTGCGCTTATGACGGATTTAACTGACCTTCTAAGGGAGTGGACAAAAGCCGATTGTGCAATGCTTAATGCAGGTGTTTTGCTTGAGGATTTGCCGATGGGGGACATTACAAGAGAGGATATCCATCGCATTTGTCCTCACCCTATAAATCCTGCCACTGTTTCTATAGTTGGGGACCAATTGTTAGAGACGTTACGAATGGTCCACACGAAATCGTTTATGGAATATGAGCTTAAAGGATTTGGTTTCAGAGGTAAGCAAATTGGAAAAATGATATTCTCTAATATCGTTTTGAAAACAAAAAAAGGGCATGATGGTGAGGAACGAATCCTTCATGTCTTAATCAATAATGAACCATTAGACTTAAATAAAGTGTACACGTTAGCAACTGCTGATACGTTTACGTTTGGCACGTTACTTCC
This sequence comes from Salirhabdus sp. Marseille-P4669, assembly GCF_900240405.1. GTDB lineage: Bacteria > Bacillota > Bacilli > Bacillales > Alkalibacillaceae > OEQK01. The sequence continues at coordinate 60,554 of NZ_OEQK01000006.1, read as the reverse complement.
CTCCGTATCGCGTGCAAAAGATAAGAAGTACTTTTTACCTGAATTTTTACGAGATTTGTTAACATACTCGTTAATAAGAAGGAATGGGTAAATCGTAGTTCACATTTCCAAGCTCTTCTCATACATTGTATGAGAAGGGAGCGTGGAGCAAGTTGGTTACTGTTAAACCTTTATGGATTGACGATAAAGCATTTACTGCTGTGCAAGTTAAATTACCGAAGACTAACTTGTTAGTAGTTTCCAATGAGGTTGGCTATATTATGTGTGGCGCATTAGATGTAGACTTATTAAGTGATAAGTTATACGAGCGTGAAATTGTGGCAGGAAGAGCAGTTGGTGTCAAAACAATTGAACAGTTATTAGAAGCGCCTCTCGATAAAGTAACAATTGCATCCAAAGAGAAGTATGGTTGGGAAGAAGGAATGAACTGTAAAGAAGCATTATTGTTATTGTAGTAAAATTGGATAAAAAATACATTCTAAAAACGCTTGGATGATAAAATTCAAGCGTTTTTAGTCATGAGTAAAAAGTTAAGAAATTTTCCATAAAAAAATTGGTCAACCCTTCTTTGTACTTGCATAGATTGTACAGAGGAGGTATTAGGTGTGAGAAGAAAATTTGGAAAGCAACAAAGAAAAGGACCGCCTCCAGTAGGCAGAGTATTTATTATTACATTAATTGTATTCATTTTTACTGTATTTGTTAGCTTAGAATTAATTGATAAGCAAATACGACCTACTTTAATGGATATTGCAGAACAAAGAATTGAACAAGTTGCAAGACAAGCGATCAATCAAGCAATTAGTAAAAAAATGATGGATGATTTAGAAGGCGCTCGATTAGCTAGCTTAGAGTTTGATGAACAAGGCAATCTTATTTCATACGGTTGGGATCCTGTTGTTGTAAACACAATTCAACGGAATGCTCAATATCGAGTTGAAAATTACTTAAAAAGGGTAGAGCGGGGTGACCCCATTCCTGAAATGTCTTTAGACGTGCAGCCAGAATCAACGGAGGAAGAAATTGATCCAGATAATTTAAATCAAAGTTCCGCATTTACATCGGTACCATTAGGGCAAGCGACAAACAATACACTACTTGCGAACCTGGGTCCCCAAATACCAATTCGATTTTCAATCATCGGCGTTGCACAGTCCGATATAAGCATTAAAAAAGAAGAGTTAGGAATCAACAATACATTTTTAAATTTAACCATGGACTTAAAGGTTACCGTTCAAATCGTTGTTCCATTTTCCACTGAAATTGCTGAGTATACGCAAAATGTATATTTAGATGGACAACTAATTCCTGGAGATGTACCAGAATTCTTTGGTAGTGGTGGTGGGAGTGACGGTCCTGAGGTAACGGTTCCGTATGATTCCCTTCAAGAATAAAGAGTTAAATAAATTGGTTAAAATTTGCTTGTAACGTGAATAGTAAAAGTGATAGACTAACAAAGGTAATGATAGAGATAGCTCTGTCATTACCTTTTTTTACATCAAGATATGCTATTAATGTTTAGGAAGGAAGAGATATATGGTTGGTACGATATATTCATTAATACCGCCAATTGTGATGATTATTTTAGTTTTATTAACGAGAAAGGTATTATTATCACTTGGTGTAGGAATTATAATTGGAGCTCTAATTATAACGGAGTTTGATGTTTTACAGGGGCTCAAGACAATTTGGTCATCTTTTTCTGACATCTTTGTAGCAGAAGGTGCAGTTAATTTAGGAAATGTATATTTACTGCTGTTTTTAATTTTCTTAGGGATTATGACTGCGTATATGGCAGCCTCTGGAGGAACGAAAGCGTTCGGCGATTGGGCTATCACCAAAGTAAAAACGAGAAAAGGTGCACAGCTAGTACCATCGTTTTTAGGTATTGTTATCTTTATAGATGATTATTTTAATAGCTTGGCTGTAGGGCAGGTTGCGCGTCCATTAACAGATAGATATCGAGTATCAAGAGCAAAGCTTGCGTATATTATTGATTCGACCTCAGCGCCGATTACGGTTCTAGCACCTATTTCAAGTTGGGGAGCTTATATCATTGGAACACTTGCCGTAATTATTGAAGAGAATAAATTGATTCAATATGAGCCTCTAGAAGCATTTGTTAAAATGATTCCGATGAACTTGTATGCTATTGTGGCATTACTATTTGTTTTCATTGTTATTTTATTAAAATTGGATATTGGTCCTATGAAGATTCATGAAAGAAGAGCGATTCAAACTGGTGAATTAGTGGATCCGAATCGAAAAGATCTTAATAATGGGATGGAAGATGATTTAATAGAATCGAAAAAAGGACATGTTTCATTTTTGTTAATCCCAATTATTGTATTAATTGGAGTAACAATCACGTCTATGATTGTTACTGGAATTCAGAATACAACTGGATCTGTGGATATATTTGCGATATTTAATAACACGGATGTAAATTTCTCGTTATTTCTTGGTGGTTTAATAGGTGTTATCGTTGCGATGGTTTTATATTTGCTTAATAGACACTCAAGTGCTACCAATGGAAAGGTTATCGTAGAAGGTACAAAATCCATGCTGCCTGCTATTTATATCTTACTTTTAGCTTGGATGCTTGGGGCAGTTATTGAGCTACTGGAAACAGGTCCTTATTTAGCAAACCTTGTAGAGCAATCCGAACTTAAAGTAGAATATTTACCTTTCATTATTTTTCTATTATGTGGAGTAATGGCATTTGCTACCGGCACTTCATGGGGTACCTTTGGAATTATGCTTCCGATTGCAGGAAGTATAGCAGCTAATTTAGATGTAGATATGTTTTTACCTACTCTTGCAGCGGTGCTGGCTGGATCTGTGTTTGGTGATCATTGTTCACCAATATCCGATACAACCATCTTGTCCTCAACTGGAGCAGGCTCCAATCATATAGATCACGTTATGACCCAGCTCCCATATGCAATTATTGGAGCGGTAGTAGCTGCTACCGGTTATATCGTTCTAGGTATAACAGAGCAAATCCTTCTGTCCATTTTAGTAAGTATTATTTTACTATTGCTTATTTCCTTTGTGATGAAATATTTATTAAAAGATGAGATTGAAGAAAAGTCCCTATAAATAGGGGCTTTTTCTTTATCATTCGATAAATTTTAATAGCCCACGGACAATCAAAAATTCCCTTTGACACTAGTACCATAAGACTGTATAATACAGACAAGTTTTAATTATCAGAAAAATGAATATTTTTAAAACATTTATCTTGTACCAGGGTCATATTATTTGTAATGTACAAGGAAATGTAAAAAAAGGGAGGAGAAGTAATATGAATCGTGCGCAGTGGGGAACACGATTAGGCTTTTTATTAGCTGCAATGGGTTCTGCCATTGGATTAGGTAACATTTGGCGTTTTCCAGCAGTTGCCTATGAAAATGGAGGAGGAGCATTCTTTATTCCTTACTTATTTGCCTTGCTGACTGCTGGTATTCCACTACTCATTATGGAATATACAATCGGTCATAAGTATCGGGGATCTGCTCCTAAATCATTAGGTAGAGTAAGTAAAGGCTTTGAATGGATTGGTTGGTGGCAAGTACTCGTATCATTTGTTATCTCCACTTATTATGGTGTTATTATTGCTTGGGCTGCAATTTATGCATATTATTCTATTGGCCAACAATGGGGAGATGACACACAAGGGTTCTTACTATCTGATTTTCTTCAAGTAGCTGATGCCGGAGTATTCGGTGGATTTGTACCAATTATTTTGGTTGTTTTAATTGTTATTTGGTTCGTTGTTTTAGGAGTTCTTTTTGCAGGTGTTCGAAAAGGTATTGAACTAGCAAACAAGATCTTCATTCCTTTATTGGTGGTATTATTTCTTATTTTAGTTATTCGTGCGTTAACTCTTGATGGTGCTATGGATGGATTAAATACATTCTTCCAACCTAACTGGAGTGAAATAATGAATGGTGAAGTATGGGTTGCGGCATATGGTCAAATTTTCTTTAGTTTATCGATTGGCTTTGCGATCATGATTACCTATTCTTCTTATCTAGATAAAAAATCGGATATTACAAACAATGCATTCATTACAGGTTTTGCTAACTCTTCCTTTGAATTATTAGCAGGTATTGGGGTATTTGCTGCTCTTGGATTTATGGCTTCAGCAACAGAGCAACCTGTAACAGAAGTTGTGAGCGATGGAGTAATTTTAGCATTCTCGGTATTTCCTACTATTATTAATGAAATGGGTGGATTCTGGGGGGATGCATTTGGTATTTTGTTCTTTGCATCCTTAGTATTAGCAGGTTTATCATCTTTAATTTCTATTTCCGAAACCTATGTTGCAGGGCTGCAAGAAAAATTAAATATCTCAAGGTCAACTGCAGTATTTGCCGGTGGAGGTCTTGCTGCTCTTATTGGTTTAATCTATGCAACAAAAGGTGGCTTAAACTTCTTAGATTCTGTAGATTATTTCATTAACTCATATGGTGTTGCATTAGCAGGACTGTTTGAAGTGGTTGCAGTCGCATGGTATGCAAAATCGCTAAAAGATTTACAAAATCACGCAAACTCTGTTTCTGACATCAAACTAGGTTTGTGGTGGCGATTCAGCTTAGGGGTTATTACACCGATTGTACTTGGTTACATGATGCTTCAAAATCTTAAGAAAGATTTAGTAGGGACAGTTGATCCTGCAACAGGAGACCGTACCTTCTATGGTGGATATCCTCTCGAATTCTTGTTCAATTATGGCTGGCTAGTAGCAATTGGAGCGATGGCGATAGGAGCGGTATTTGCAATGAAAAAATGGCCAAATAATGATTTATCCTATAACTATAAAGCTCCGACAAGTTCAAAAGACAGCAAGGAGGTGTCCCAATAATGACAGCTGGAGCTATTGTAATGGCAGTAGTGGGTATTGTGATTATCTGGGGTGGTTTAGCAGTTAGTGTGATGCATGCGAGAAAGGTTGCTAAACAAAAAGCGGAATAAAAAGGATGAACCCGAAGAGAAGTTCCTCTTCGGGTTCTCTTCATTTTATTTCACTCTTTCCAGCCTTTCCCACTTCTTCAAATACGGATATGGGTCAAAGGACCATTCTGTTTTACCGTTGTCCCGATACATTCCGTAATGTAAGTGGGGAGGGAATTTACCTGAGGTGCCTGGCGGGCCATATCCAGAAGCGCCTACATAGCCAACGACATCTCCTGGTTTAACTACATTGCCTACTTCTACATTTTTCTCAAACCCATTTAAATGTGCGTAATAGTGATAGATGTTATGTGTGTCACGAATCCCAATACGCCACCCACCAAATCGGTTCCAGCCCTTCATCTCAATAACACCATAAGTTGTGGACCGAACAGGTACGCCATAATTTGCAAAAATATCGGTGCCTTCATGTATTCTTCTGCCTCCAAATCCTCTTGGAGAGCCCCACGTGTTTCGATAGCTATAGTTCGCATGTAAAGGGACGGGAAATACATTATCTTCTAAATTTAACGTATTAAATGTTTTATAAACTTTAGCCATGTTCATGATGGATTGGACGGTTAGTTCTCGTTGATAATAATTCCATAAGGCAATTTTAATATCTTGCTTGGACCAACCATTATTTAAAATAAACTCTGCAAAGGCATAAAGAATATCCTCATCATTAGTGCGGTCCGCGTAGTTGTCTCCGTTCCCATCCTTACCAAATCCATTAAATAGGTCAACATCTGCTATTGGTTGTGCATTCGCCTCATTTGGGTTTGCGATTCCGTTCCATTTTTCTAAGGGTATCGTAATCCCAATTATATCTGTCTTCGATGCTTCTTCATCATTTACGTTATGCTCATATTGATCAATTGCAGCAAAGTAATACCATGGAATTTGGGTGAGAGCTTCTGTTTTTTTATATAAGGCCATTCTTTCTTTGAAAAGACCTTCTTTAGAAGGTGTTTCTGTTGCTTCGATTGTTATCGAGCATATAAGTAACATTCCTAAAATAAGAATGCTTACCAATGTTTTCATATGATTCCCCTCCGAGTAAACTGTTCATACTCCTATCTTTTGATTTCCCCGGTAAAAACATAAATGGTAATACTTGTATAAAAATATGTTAAACAAAAACAAGCAACGAAAGTGTTGCTTGTTTTAATCATCACATATTGTTTCCATTTCCATTATGTTGATAATTTTCTGGGTCCTGTCCTTGTGGGCTTTCGGAACGGAACCGTTTCTTTAAATTATCAATTGCTTTTTTATCATCCGCCTCTGTAACTTTATTATTTCCTAATGCCTGTAAATCTTCATAGGCAGTTGGTTGATCGGAAATATATACATCAAACCAGCTAGGGAGCATACTTAATGCTGTACGTTTTACTGTGTCAGCTGCCCATTCTTGTTCTGCATCCTCCGATTTTGTATAGGCAACGAAAGTCGCATCATCCGTAACTAAAGTTGCCGCCTCCTCAATGCCATTAAGTTTCAGCAATGTCCTCGTAATCATATTAGCAGTTGCTTCTCTGTCCATCATTGGTACGTTCTGTTGTTCCTGATCTTGATTTAGTTGTTTTTTGTCATAACGAACATATCCAAACTGAGTACTTTGCTGTTCTTCAGATGTTCGAGTGTTTCGAATCTCCATATCATTTCCTCGTAATGCTTGTTGATCTTCATCTCCTAAGCCTGCTTCATCCTTGGCGCAGGCCGAAATAAGTAATGTAGCTGCACATGCTCCAACCATTAAATATTTTTTCAATGTATTGCCTCCTTCTTCAAAGAGTACCAAATGTCTATTTAGTTACGTACTATTTCTAGGTTGTGTCAAAAATATATCTTCATGCTAAAAATTATGCTCGAACTTATTAGGAAAAATATGATAAACTTAAGTAAAAATATAAGTATATCGTGGTATGCTTATGATAGGTGATTAGGATGATTGAACTTTTAGGAAAAAAATATGAAATACTTGATGAGTATAAGGATGCTTTCCAGGAAGAAGTTGTACGAGAGCGTTTTAGTGATATACTAACGAAATATGATTTTATAGTTGGCGATTGGGGCTATGGTCAGTTGCGCATGCGCGGATTTTATGATGACCAAAATCCGAAGGCTAATTTTGATACGAAAATTTCAACCTTAAAGGATTATTTATATGAATACTGTAACTTTGGTTGTGCTTATTTTGTTATGAAAAGAATGGATTAACAAACACCCCATGTGATGAGACCATGGGGTGTTGTTTTTTTATTGATTGTCTTGAGGTGGTTTTATGTCCTTATCTGGTTCATCATGGGTTGGGTGAGCACCGGGAAACTGCCTTGGTAAATCCTCATGCAAACTCTTGTATTCGTAATTAAATGGAGTATAATGTCGTTGCCCTTCGATTGTGTTTTTACTCTCCAAAGGCTCATTTTTACCAATTGGTGATCCATACGGCCCTTCTGGAAGTTCTTGAGCAGACATATATTTCCGTTGAACCTCTACATCTGCAAAGTCATCAAATTCCAATTTGTCGTGATCAAATTCTTTATCATATCGATTTTTTCCCAAGAAAAAACCTCCTTTATGATTACTTTTCACAAAGGAGGATAAATTATGTTGTTTTCTCGAACTGTAAATATTAGAAACAAGGCTAAAATAACTAGATTATTTCTGAGAGAAAGGCATGTAGTTCTTCACCTTGAATTTCGGTTAATTGAAAAGCGTGCTCTAAGTATCCTTTTTCGTTTAAATCATCCTGCCCGATGATGGCAAAACGGTTGCCTTGAATATCGAGTACGATAGATTTACCATAGTATTTATCTGTTTTAATAATGGCCAAATCATATCTGCTTGCATTTCCCATAAAGCTCACAAAACGAATATCCGCATTTTCCTTTTCATCATATAGGAAAAATCGCTCTTCTGACATTTCATCTCCTCCTAAAAATATTGCCCCCGGCAGCTTCTGTTTATTTTCTCGTTTTACGAATAGACTTAGAAGCAATTTATTAAGGATAATCATAACAAATAATGAAGAAGATGAAAATGCTCATTGCTGCATTTATCAACGAATGAAAAGTGTGATAAGATGAAAATGGTAAGCATGAAAAATTGAGGTGACAGGAATGTATTTTGTAGATCGTAACAAAATTGAACGGCACTTACTATACATGGAAGGTATTTTGCAGCAGTTTGAACAAGAGGAATTTACTACATGGCAGGAAAAAATGGCGTTAGAACGCATTACACAAATGATCATAGAATCGATGATAGATGTGGGGAATTTAATGATAGATGGTTTTATCATGCGTGATCCAGGAAGCTATGAGGATATCATTGATATTTTAGTGGATGAAAAAGTTTTACCAGAAGAAGAAAGTAATCAATATAAGGAAGTTTTTCAATTACGAGTTGTATTAGTTCGGGATTACTTAAACATTTCTCATGACAATTTAATTCATGTACTAAAAAATAATTTCACTTCATTAGAGAAATTTAGTGAAAGAGTAAGGGACTATTTAAATAATGAGCTAGGTGTCTACACAGCGTTTAAACCCGAATAAAGATTCAGAAAAGGATGTAATTGGAATGAAAAAGTATCAAGGCTATTTAATTGATTTAGATGGAACGATGTATCTAGGGAGTGAGCGGATACATTATGCCAAGGAATTTATTGAAGCATTAAAGGAACGTGGTATTCCTCATTTATTTGTGACAAATAATTCATCAAAAAGACCAGACCAAGTAGCAAAGAAGCTTAGAGAAATGGATATTCCAGCAGATGAAGAGCAAGTGTTTACAGCAAGCTTAGCTACTGCATCTTACATAAAAGAGCAAAAGGAAAAGGCCAAAGTATTTGCGATTGGTGAAGTTGGGATTATGGATGCATTGGCAGACATTGATGTAGAATTTGTGGAAGAAGATGCCGATTATGTGGTGATGGGAATTGATCGGGATATTACATATGAAAAGCTAGCAAAGGGATGTTTAAACATTAGAAGTGGTGCTACTTTCATATCTACAAATAGCGATATCGCAATCCCTACTGAGAAAGGCATGCTTCCTGGGAACGGCTCTCTTACTGCGGTACTTCAAGTATCAACAGGGAAAGAGCCCATTTTCATTGGTAAGCCAGAATCCATTATTATGGAGCTAGCACTTAAAAAACTAGGTCTTACGAAAGAAGAAACGTTAATGGTTGGCGATAATTATAATACGGATATAAAAGCTGGTATGAATGCTGGGATGGATACTCTACTAGTATATACAGGTTTGTCTACAAAGGAAGACCTTGCTAGAGTGGAGCAACAACCAACCTATACGGTACAAACATTAAATGATTGGATAGAAAACATGTAAAAAGGCAGAGGAAATGCTCGTTAAGCATTCCCTCTGCCTTTCCTTCATTATTCCTCTTGACTATGAGCCAATCTACTAGAAGCAGCTGCTGCTATTGCTCCAACAATATCATCTAAAAACGTGTGACATTCTCCGCTTGATTTATCATTTAACTTCTTCAATATTCCAGGCTTTTGTTTGTCAATATACCCATAGTTCGTAAATCCAATTGACCCGTAAACGTTAATAATGGATAGCGCGATAATTTCATCAACTCCATATAAGCTTTCATCAATTGCTATCGTTGTCTGAAGCGGTTCTTCTAATTTCTTTTGTTCGGCTAACATATCCAATTGAATTCCGGTAAGAATTGCGTTTTGTACCTCTCTTTTTTCCAGAACTCGTTCCACGTTGTATTTGCATTCTTCCATTTCAAGATTTTCATGATATGGGGACTGTAAATAATAAACTAATTCGGTTATATGCTGAATGGTAACTCCCCTTTGCTCTAACCATTCCCTTGCTTTTTGCTCTAAAGGCTTTATTTTTTTATTTTCCATTTTTTATCCCACCTTACTCATTTCGTATTGTTTGTCCGCATATAGTTATTAGAAGGAAACGTTCTATTATACGATAAATGAACTACTACTATGCCTTTATCGTTCATTAAATAAGGGAGTGAGCAGTTTGAAAGACATTTTAAGGCGCTTTTATCCTTATCAATTTCAATATGAGTCCACCATCTCAGGTTATACAGCCTTTCAAGAAGCAGATGGCTGGGTTCTCGTGCTTCCAGGTGACTACATAGATGAAAATGAAATAACAGAGCAATATGTTATCGCTGATTTTATTCAAAAGTCCGGTTTTCCCCATATGGCTGTGCCAGTCCAATCCGTATCGGAAAGTTATCGAGTTCCCATTAATAAAGAAGAACATGTTTACGTATGTCAACTTCAACCAGTACAGGCACCAAAAGATTATAATGAACTAATCCATTTTCTTGAACGTTTTCACAATACGTCTCGCAGTTTTCCTTATTCTCCGATATATGTAAATCGATACGGTCATTGGAAGAAAAATTGGGAACAGATTGTGGATCAATTCGATTTTGTTAAACAAAGCTATCTCGAAAAAGATGAATTAACAGACATGGAACGACTTTGGCTAGAAAGCTGTTTTTATTTCATCGGGATAGGTGAAAATGCGATTCAATACCTACAAGAAACCAACCATGAAAAACAATATAATCAGTATGATCAGCCAGTTTTTGCATTTGAGCGCATTCTTCCTTTTCCGAACACAGAAGCCATACTCCCAAATCGTATCGTTTATGACCACCCCTCTAGAGATTTAGCAGAGTTGACACGTCACATTATTTTAACTCAGGGAAGAGATGGGTTATCTACAATTGGAAATATGCTTACAGCCTACAATCAAAAGCGTCCATTAAGTTTATTTAGTTGGCGTTTATTTTATGCTAGATTGATATTTCCTATACACTTCGTTGATTACTCAACTGAAATTATTAGTCAGCTTAAAGATAATGATTATGAATATAGAAGATTAAAAGCCTTTTTCTCTTATCAGAATGAATATGAATATTGCCTGAAGCAGATTCATCAATACATAAATAGAAATGTAGACCACACTCTACCTAGCCTAGATTGGCTTGAAACAATCAAATAAGAATTCTATAGGTGCAAGGCGCTAATGTAATTGAAAAAAGTTACAGAGTGCTAAGCACCTATTTTAATATTCTTTTGCTTTTTCCTGTTGCCAAATAAAAAATGAAAAGCTATAATGTCTACTACATACATACAAATGTACATGTGGAGAGTTCTTTTTTTAGAGGGGGAGCATAAATGCCTAAATGGGAAGGCTTATTAAAGCATTATCAGAATCTATTACCAATCGGGGATCAGACACCTTTCCTAACATTGCAAGAGGGAAACACACCATTAGTCAAATTAGATAAATTATCTGAGCTTGTGGAAGCGGAAGTATATGCGAAGGTGGAAGGGGTAAATCCTACAGGTTCCTTTAAGGATCGTGGAATGGTTATGGCTATGGCCAAAGCCATGGAGGAGGGTTCTGAAGCGGTCATATGTGCATCAACCGGTAATACATCTGCATCGGCTGCAGCTTTTGCAGCAAAGGCAGGTTTAAAATGCATTATTGTCATTCCAAATGGAAAAATTGCTCAAGGTAAGCTAGCCCAAGCCGTTATGTATGGAGCTGAAATATATGCAATCGATGGCAACTTTGATGATGCATTAAAAATTGTTCGCGAACTAAGTGAGAACGCACCAATTACACTTGTTAATTCGGTTAATCCATATCGATTAGAAGGTCAAAAAACGGCAGCGTTCGAAATTTGCGATCAATTAGAAGATGCTCCGGAGTATTTATTTATACCGGTTGGTAATGCGGGTAATATTTCTGCTTATTGGAAAGGCTTTAAAGAATATGCGGAAATTCATTCATATCGTTTACCAAAGATGATGGGCTATGAAGCAAGCGGTGCGGCTGCCATTGCTCGTAATCAAGTTATCGAAAATCCAGAAACGATCGCAACGGCAATACGGATTGGTAACCCAGCTAGCTGGGAGCTGGCAGTGGAAGCATACCAACAATCTGGTGGGGAAATAAATGAGGTTACAGATGAGGAAATTTTACAAGCATACAAATGGCTTGCCCGACATGAAGGAGTTTTTGCAGAACCAGCATCGTGTGCATCCATTGCAGGTGTTCTTAAGGCGTCTAAACAAGGTAAAATCGAAAAAGGTGCCATTATAACCTGTGTGCTTACTGGCAATGGGTTAAAAGATCCAATCGTTGCAGTTGAAAATAGTGATGTGACACCAACAGTGCTCCCAAATGATGCTGAAAAAATAGTAGATGAGATAAGAAAGAGTGTTGTGTAGCATGAGGGAAAAACAAGTACGGATAAAAGTGCCCTGTAGCACATCCAATATTGGACCAGGATTCGATTCTATCGGGATTGCTCTCAATTTATATTTGATAATTGAATGTTATCCCAATGAGGAATGGGTATTTATACAAAAAGATAAAGATTTTCAACACCTACCTAAAGGAAAAGACAACATGCTTTATGAAATGGCTATTAAAGTAGCCCATAGATTTGGATTTACTGCTCTACCACCATATAAAGTCGAGGTTTTAAGTGAAATACCGATTGCAAGAGGCTTAGGAAGCAGCGGTGCTATTACTGTTGCGGCTATAGAGTTAGTGAATCAAATCTTAGGTCTAGAGCTAACGTTAGATGAAAAAGTAAAAATTGCCGCTGACATGGAAGGGCATCCAGACAATGTAGCTCCATCTTTTCTTGGAGGCTGTGTAGTAGCATATTATAGAGAGAACGAACTTTATTATGTGAATAAGAAAAAGATGGATTCAATTGAATTTGTTGCAATGATTCCTAATTTTGAACTACGAACGAAGGTGGCAAGAGATGTCTTACCAAAAGAGCTACCATTTGTTAAAAGTATAGAAGGAAGCGCTATTGGGAATGTATGCACAGCTGCAATTTTCCAAGAAAACTATGCATTACTAGGGGAAGTGTTGGAAAAGGAGCTTTTTCACCAACCGTATCGGAAGCAATTTATCCCGCACTTTGATGAACTTACTACCTTTATGAAAAAAGAAGGCGCCTATGGTACCTTTTTGAGCGGTGCTGGACCAACCATGATTAGCATTATGGAAAAAGGTTTAGCGGCAAACAAAATGAAACAATGGAAGGAAAGGTTCACTGAGGCAGAATTTCAAATCCTACAAGTGGAGGAAACAGGTGTCCAAATAAAAACGATTGAAACAATTGGCCCCAAAAAATAAAGTAGCTGATTTTTATCAGCTACTTTTGTTTTATGATTGTACTAGAATACTTGTTCTACTTCACGAACTCCTGGAACTTCTGCAACTAAAGCTCGTTCAATACCAGCTTTTAATGTAATGGTTGAGCTTGGGCAGCTTCCGCATGCACCCATAAGACGAAGACGAACAATACCTTCATCAACATCTACTAATTCAACATCCCCACCGTCACGCAGTAAGAATGGACGTAGTTTGCTTATAACTTCATTTACTTGTTCAAACATCGACCATCTTCTCCTTTCTTACTATATATTTATTATAAGATGTTTTTACAAAAAAATCTATTGTTACAACTAAATTAATTGAGAATGTTTATCATTTTATCTTTTTCGCAACATTTTGTAAAATGATAAGTAGTGGTGACAAAAAGGAGTGGGTATAATAAATGGCTGAAACGGTTGAAATTACAGTATATGGTGCTGAACAACTTTGTGCAAGTTGTGTAAACTTACCAAGCTCCAAAGAAACATACGAATGGTTACAGGCAGCAATTGGACGTAAATATGGTAAAGATCAAATTGAATATACGTATATCGATATATTTTCCCCACCAGAGAATGAAAAACACCAGGCTTTTGCACAAAGAGTGTTAAATGATGAGTTTTTTTATCCTGTCGTTCTTGTTAACGATGAAGTGGTAGGAGAAGGAAACCCAAAGCTTAAATCCATTTATCGGATATTAGATGAAAAGGGATTTAAAGAATTAAAGAAGTGATTAGGTAATTCTAAATCGGTATAACAGGAACGGGAATTTCGTTCCTTATTATGCGCATATGAACTTGAGATCCTAAATATACGAAACATCTCAGTAATGTCGTTTTAATACATCAAGATGGACAAGCAGAGGAGTGAGCAGAATGAATCCTATTATAGAATTTTGTGTGAATAATTTAGCGAGTGGTTCTCAAAAGGCATTTGAAGTATTAGATAAGGATCCAGATCTTGATGTTGTAGAATACGGCTGCACTACGAATTGTGGAATTTGTGCAATGACGTTATTTGCTATTGTGAATGGAGAACGTGTTATGGCTGAAACACCTGAGGAATTAGTGGAAAAGGTTTATCGGGAACTGGAGGATGATCCCTTTTACGGACTGTGAGAATTTTCTTGTTTACCATAACCGTAAAATTTATAATTTACATATACTTTATAAAAAGTTAGGATGAAAAGCATGAATATACCATTCACCAAAATGCATGGATTAGGGAATAATTATATATATATTAATACTGTTGAGTTTCCGTTAGTAGAAGGGGAATTACCAGAAATAGCCCGCTCTGTATCAAATGTAAACACTGGGATTGGATCAGACGGTATGATATTAATTACGCCTTCAACAGTGGCAGATGTAGGGATGCGAATTTTTAATAAAGATGGTTCAGAAGGTAAGAATTGTGGAAATGGACTACGTTGTGTAGCAAAGTTTGCATATGAACACAAATTGGTGAAGGATAAAGATTTTCGAATTGAAACAAAAGGTGGAATAGTGAAAGCATATGTGGAAGTGAAGAACGACCGTGTACATTCCATCACCGTTGATATGGGGCATCCAATATTGGAACGTCACAAAGTTCCAATGCGAGGTGTAAATATAGATAAAGTGGTTGGGGAAGCTTTTTCAATAAATGGTGAAAGCTTAGAAGTTACTGCTGTTTCGATGGGCAATCCTCATGCAGTTTTCTTTGTGGAAGATATTGAGGAGGCTCCTTTATATAAACTTGGCCCAATTATCTCTAAAGATGAACGTTTTCCAGAAGAAGTGAATGTGGAGTTTATCGAACTTGTTAACGAGCAAGAACTGAACTTTCGAGTTTGGGAAAGGGGCTCAGGTGTAACGCAAGCTTGTGGTACAGGTGCCTGTGCAGCAGTTGTGGCGGCCATCTTAAATGGTAAAATGAGTAAAGAACAGGAAATTTGTGTTCATTTAAGTGGTGGTGATCTTTGGATTACTTGGTCTAAAGACGGGCATGTTTGGATGCGGGGCCCCGCTGAATATATCGCACAGGGAAACTATTATTGGAATCCCGATCATTGAAATACGATTGCGATGGCAGTATACTTAAAATATAGATAAAGGAGTGAGGCTAAAATGTCTTTAAATATTACAGAAAGTGCAAGCTACCAAATTAAAGAAATGATGAAAGATGAGGACCAAGAGACAGTTCATCTTCGCTTCGGAGTAAAAGGTGGAGGCTGTAGTGGTCTATCCTATGCTTTAGGTTTTGAATATGAAGTGAGTGAAAAGGACGAGACGTTCACAGCTTCAGGTATCCCTGTAGTGATACGTAAAGACGATCTTCCTTTAGTAAATGGAACTACGATTGACTTTAAACAAAACATGATGGGTGGCGGCTTTACCATCGACAACCCAAATGCGATTGTATCTTGCGGTTGTGGCTCTTCCTTTAAAACAGCTACAAATGCAGGCGCACCGGAAAACTGTTAAATTAAAATGCTCGGATAAATTTTTGCCACAGTCTAATTGGACTGTGGCAATTGTTTTTTTAAGCCTTCCTATTTCTCACTTTGCTAAAAAGATGCTGGGACAATAGTTTTTTCTAAAAAGGAAGCCCCGAACTTTGACTTGCTAAGAAATACTGCTCGGGAAGACACTACGCTAATTTAGTCTATTATCTGCCTTTTGATTCAAACGGTTTCGTTATACCCCAGCCTCTTCCATTTAGAATGTTTCCATTATATTATTGTCCGAACATGCTAGTAGAGTGTTTCGGTTGTACTTTAGCATCAGGATCTATATACGTTTTGGCATTGTTTACAGCCGTTGGTCCCTCTCCAAATCCAGAGGCAATTAGTTTTACTTTACCAGGATATGTACAAATGTCACCAGCTGCATAGATACCAGGTATATTTGTTTCCATTTTCGTGTTTACAACGATGCTATTCTTTTCGATTTCTAATCCCCAATCATTTATAGGGCCTAATGATGAAACAAAGCCATAGTTTACGATCAAGTCATCTACCTCAACCGTAATGGTTTCATCTGATTTCGGCTTTTGTAATTCTACTTTATCAATTTTTTCATTTCCAATTAATTGTATAGGATTATATGGAGTCATAATTTCAACAGAAGAGTTTTTTAATTGCTCCACGCTATGTTCATGTGCACGGAATTTATCTCTACGGTGAACAAGGGTAACTTTTTCTGCAATTGGCTCTAACATGAGAGCCCAGTCTACAGCTGAATCCCCACCACCACAAATCATAACTTTTCTATCTTTAAAAACGCTCATATTTTGAACGAAGTAATGTAGGTTTGTCTCTTCAAAATGCTCTGTATCAGGTATGTTAAGGCGTCTTGGTTGAAATGCACCATTTCCAGCCGTAATTATCATTGTCTTTGTATAATGAACTTCCTTAGAAGTAGTTAGTTTTAATGTCCCATCTTCTAATCGTTCTACTGTTTCAACAGACTGATTTAATACGATTTCAGGATCGAACATTTTTGCTTGTTCTGTTAGGTTATCTACAAGTTCTTGGGCGCGAACTTTTGGAAAACCTGCAACATCATAAATATACTTTTCAGGATATAGTGCGGTTAATTGTCCACCCACATGTGGTAAGCTCTCAATGATTTTTACGCTAGCTTGACGTAATCCACCATAGAATGCTGTAAATAAACCGACCGGACCTGCTCCTATAATTGTAATGTCATAAACTTTATCCGTCACAAAAAATTCCTCCATTCTGTATGGTCGTATTTTATTTTAACATAATCTTAGTACAAATTGACCTTTTGAAGCCAATTTTGAAGTATAAAAATCTGAAAAGTCTGAAAGATAGGTAAAGGGTTGAAAAGATAGATGAAAAGTTCTATGATTGAATTTAGAAAAATATATTAAGATTTTGTGACAAATATGAGTCACTGCACTTATTTATTGATCTAATATCATTCATTATATATTCATAAGTGAATTTTGTCACAAACTTCGATTTATACTAAGGTTAATCAAAAAAACAAATGGAAGTGATAAAAATGAAGAATCCTAAAGTGGTTATTTTAGGAGCAGGTTACGGCGGTATGATGACTACCGTTAAATTACAAAAACTTATTGGCACAAATGAAGCAGATATAACATTAGTAAATAAGCATGACTATCATTATCAAACAACTTTATTACATGAAACATCTGCTGGTACAGCCCCACAAGAGCAAGTGAAAATTGCGATTAAAGATGTTGTGGACTTTAGCAAAGTAAATTTTGTTCAAGACACGGTTGTTTCGATTGATCCGAAGGCGAAAAAAGTTCAATTAGAAGATGGCGAATTAGAATACGATTACTTAGTAATTGGTTTAGGATTCGAATCTGCAACATTCGGTATTAAAGGTTTAGAAGAGAATGCTTTTATGATTAGTAATGTGAATAATGCACGTTTGATTCGTGAGCATATTGAATATAATTTCTCTCGTTACAATAACGAACCAGAAGATCGTCCAGAGTTACTTACAATCGTTATTGGTGGAGCAGGATTTACAGGAATTGAGTTTGCAGGGGAAATTGCGAACCGTGTTCCAGAACTATGTAGAGAATATGATATCGATCGTAGTAAAGTTCGTATTATTACAGTGGAAGCAGGTCCATCTGCACTAGCAGGTTTTGATCCAGAATTAGTAGAATACGCTCTTAATAAATTAGAAGCGAAGGGTGTAGAATTTAGACTAAGTACTGCTGTTAAAGAAGCAAAAGCGGATAGTATTATTGTGGAACATGATGGCCAACAAGAAGAGATTAAGACAGAAAACTTTATCTGGGCTGCCGGTGTTAAGGGTAACCCAATCGTTGAACAATCTGGCTTTGAAGTGAATCGTGGGAAAGTACAAGTTCGCCCAGATCTAAGAACGCCGGACTACGATGATGTATTTGTAGTAGGCGACTGTGCTCTAATTATGAATGAAGAATCTGGTCGTCCATACCCGCCAACTGCTCAAATGGCAATGCAACAAGGTCCAGTTGTAGCTCAAAATCTGAAAACACTGATTCGAGGCGGTGGTGAGCTACAAGAATTTGAACCAAACATTCTTGGTACTCTAGCATCCTTAGGTTCACGTGATGCAATGGGAGTTGTATTTGGTAACAAGAAGCTCTTTGGCTGGTCTGCATCCTTTATGAAGAAAATGAGTGATAACCGCTACTTAATGAAATTAGGCGGAATTGGACTTGTATTGAAAAAAGGTAAGTTTGATATTTTCCATTAATCGTAAATACATTATAAATTTTTAGACAAGAGCAAAGACGGTTTATCACTGTCTTTGCTTTTCTTTTATGATATGATATTCAATGGTAATATCGGAAAAGAAATTAGGTAAACACCGTTGTAGATGTTTAAGGAGGAAACTAGGTTTGAATATTTTGCATTTATTTGTAGGTTCTCTACTATTTTTTGTCTTGTTTTTCGGAATTTCTTTTATTCTAAATATGTTATTAAGAAAAACATGGGTCATGTCCTTCGTTTATCCGATCATTGTTTTTTTAATTGTAGATGATTTTAAGTTTAGTAAATACTTTACGGATACAATATGGGCCTTATCTGAACTAGGAGATAGGTTAATTCATTTAAAAATGGTTGATATCCTCTTTTTACTATTTGGATTTCTCGGGACAATAGTCTCTGGTGTTGTAATTAAAACACTACGATCTCGAGGATACAGAATGTTTTAAGAACAAAAAAAACACAGTATCTGAAATGGTACTGTGTTTTTTTACCTAATCCCCGATTTGTCTAATACCTGATGAAAATTTCCCTAATAGTCCGAAAAGCCAATCCATATATTACCAATCAATCTATGTATAATATTTTTTCATATTGGAAACGATGACACGGAGAGGTGTTATCGAATGAAAATGAATATTTTCAGAGGTATATTGATGGGATTGTTAGTTTTGGGTGCTTTGTTTACAACGTATTCTACTATATCCAATGTTACAACAAAGGACCTAAGTGAATGGTTTCATCAAGGGGAAACGCAGATTGTTTCAACTACTCCTCTTGAAAAAACAGCGAAAAATTCAACACATAATACACGAGCTACAAATTTAAGTAAAAAGAAATTAAAAGAATTAAAACCAAGTAAAAGATATGTATCTAGTCAAAAGATTCAGCAAGAGACGTTAGAGGAAGCTCTTGATTTATCGCAATATCCTAGCCAAAAGGTTATAGCTACAGGTTATACTGCTGGATATGAATCGACTGGTAAAAGTCCCGAACACCATACGTATGGAATCACGTTTTCGGGAGTAGAGGTAAGACGAGATTTATATTCTACTATTGCAGCAGACTTAAGTGTTTTCCCGATTGGAACCATACTATTTATTCCTGGCTATGGATACGGTGTTGTAGCGGATAAAGGAGGAGCAATTACTGGAAATAAAATTGATCTTTACTATGAAACTGTTGACGATGTTTATAAAAATTGGGGGAAAAAAGAAATCGATGTGTATGTGGTACAGAAAGGGAATGGAAGGTTAACAAGCGATCAATTAGATCAATTAAATGAAACCAAATCCCTTCAAGTATTCCGTCAAAAAATACTAGCTGAATAACATAGGAAATTTTTTGTATGAACATAAGAGGAACATTTGCGAAGAATCCAAACCATGATAAAACATGCTTTTATGGGTATGTATTGGTTTGGATTTTTTACTTGTCCTGTAAGCGTTTGATTGCACCCATTATACTATTTTTTGTAGGACTTAGATAAATTTAATTTTCTATCAAGGTACGTATCTTGTTCATTCATATTAAAAATATTATGAAACTTCGTTATAATAGAATTGGAGGTGTATTTTATTGTTTACCATTAAAAGTGAATACAAGAGTGTTCAAGGTGATGCGATTATTATTGGCCTATTTGAGGAGAGCCAAAGTAATCATTCTTTATACAATGATATCAATAAAAATCTAGACAATGAGCTAGAATTGTTGATGGAAGATGGAGATTTATCGAAAGCGTATAAAAGTATTACGAAGCTATATACAAATAAACGACTTGAGCAAAAGCGCTTATACGTTATTGGCTTAGGAAAGAAAAATGAGCTGACATTGAATCAACTAAGGAATGTATTTGGTACTTTATTTAAGCAGCTGCATCAAGATAAGAATAAACATATTGTTATAGACTTAGATTATTTTGCAACCCCTTCCGTTTCTATAGAACAAGTAGCGGAGGTTTTAGCTGAAGCACTACCAATGGCTACCTACGCACAACCTGTATTTAAAACGATAAAGAAAGATAATCGCATTCCAATTGAGCGTGTGACCATTATTTCAAATGTAGATAAAGAAATAGTAAAGAAAGCATTAGAAAAAGGCTATGCGTTTGGAAAGGGCACGACCTTAGCCCGTTATTTGGTGCACATTCCAGGTAATATGCTAACGGCAACAAAGCTTGCGGAACGAGCACTTCAAATAGCAAAAGAATATCAAATGGAATACGAAATTTTAGAAAAAGAAGATATGGAAAGACTCGGTATGGGGGCGTTGCTTGCGGTAAATCAAGGTTCTACAGAGCCCCCTAAGATGATTGTTTTAAAATATCAGGGTCAGGCAGAGTGGAAGGATGCTATTGCATTAGTCGGAAAAGGAATCACCTTTGATACTGGGGGATACTCGATAAAATCGAAAAATGGCTTAATGGGCATGAAAAACGATATGGGTGGAGCTGCGGCTGTACTTGGTGCAATGGCTACAATTGGAAAACTGAAGCCTAAGAAAAATGTGATTGCCGTTATCCCGTCTACAGATAATATGATTAGTGGTAATGCATTTAAACCTGATGATGTGATTTTTGCAATGAGTGGCAAATCGATTGAAGTTCGTAATACCGATGCGGAAGGCAGGTTGGCTTTGGCCGATGCGATTACATATGCAAAACGTTTTCATGTAGATAAAATTGTCGATGTTGCTACGTTAACTGGCGGAGTGATCACTGCATTAGGAGACAAGCTAACTGGTGCTATGACGAATGACCAAGACTTCTATAAGGAGGTCGAAATTGCGGCAAATTATGTGGATGAGCCTATTTGGCAATTACCATATAACGATCACTTTAAACAACAAGTACGGAATAGCGACGTTGCAGACTTAAATAACTCACCAGGACGTAAAGGGCATGCGATTTTAGCTGGTGCATTTTTAGCGGAATTTGCTGAAGCGACTCCTTGGGTACATCTAGATATTGCTGGAACTGCTATGGCGGATACAAATCATAATTTAGGGCCAAAAGGTTCAACTGGTGTTATGGCTCGGACGTTAGCAAAGCTCATCATAAACTAAAGAAAAAGGTAGGTATACAATGTATACCTACCTTTTTCAATCAACAAATACTTAATGTTGAATGTGTTGAGTAGGAAAAATAGGATTAGTCCGTTGAACGAGAACTTTGGCTAAGGAAGCAACAAAAAAGGTAAGGATAAAATCTTTTACAAAAAACGGTAGCATCATCATACTAGCTCCCGATAAAGAAATGGACGTTTCCATTACATTATTCATGATGAAATACAAATAAGGAGTACCAATAACATAATTTATCATTAGACCTACAAGTGCAGCGATCATATATGTAAGAAGGTTACGTTCTTTTACCTTTTCTGTGATCCAACCTGAAGCCCAAGCTACGAATAGAAAGGAAATCAGAAATCCACCTGTTGGAGTAATAAACTGTCCGATTCCAGCCTGCATTTCTGCGAATACTGGAACACCAACAGCACCTACAAGTAAATAGACAAAAATGGAAAAGGCACCTAACTTTTTCCCTAATAGTAATCCAGCTAGTATCGCAAAGAAGGTTTGAAGAGAAATGGGAACGGTTGCTCCACCTAAAGTCACTTTTAAAAATGGAAGCCAAATAGCAATATTCGCTCCTATAGCCATTAAAACAACAAATAATGCTCCTACTGTTAAATCGATAGCCCTAAAATTAGAGTGTTTGTACATTTCTAAGTCCTCCTCTCTTAGAGCCTATCATAATAGGATTAAAACCTATTGTCAACTATAATTTTTATTTGGTTAACAATTAGTTTACCAATGTAAAGCCATTACGAGTTTACAACAATCCACATCTTCAACTGAAGCATCCAATTCAATATTAATTCCATCGGGAGTAAATTTTACTCGAACTGGGTTTTTGATTCCTGTCTCTTTAATTAACTTTGACACTGTCTTTGTATCTGATTTTTGGGCATGTTCCATCACGTTTTTAGCGAATTGTTTTGATGTTGCAAACTGGTCAATAATCCGTTTCGCATCGATCATTAAACTTTGAAAAGCTTCTGCTGATTTTGTGAATTGTGCAGTATCTACTGGTGGGTATTGCTGTCGATAGGGATTTGTGAAATTTGGGACAAAGCCTTGATTCGGAATATAATATTGAGTAGGTAAAAGATAGAAATTATTCATCATGATCAACTCCTTGTTGACAATATATGAAGTGTTGTAATGGATGTGCATAAATTTGAAAGGATGGAAAAAAGTATAAAAAAAGCTGCCCGCTCTATGGGCAGCTAACGATTTTTTACTTAAGTACAGCATCTAACGCAATTTCCATCATATCATGGAAAGTCGTTTGTCTTTCCTCTGCAGTTGTTTCTTCGCCTGTTAAAATGTGATCACTAACGGTTAAAATAGAAAGAGCTTGTCTATTGTATTTCGCTGCTAATGTATATAGTGCTGTTGTTTCCATCTCGATTGCTAAAACATTGTATGCAGCAAGTAATTCATTTACTTCTTTCGCCTTGTCTCGATAAAAGCTATCACTTGTGAAAACATTTCCAACACGTAATGGAAGCCCTTTATCAGAACCAACATCGTATGCGGCTTTTAATAAATTGAAATCCGCAGTTGGAGCAAAATCAATGCCGTCAAAAACCATTCGATTTACTTGAGAGTCTGTAGAAGAGGATTGTGCTAAAATTACGTCTCTCACTTTTACATCTTTTTGAATGGCACCACAAGATCCAACTCGTATTAATTTTTGAACATCATATTCTTGAATAAGTTCATTTACATAAATAGAGATGGATGGAACCCCCATACCAGTTCCTTGTACCGATACTTTTTCACCCTTATATGTTCCAGTAAATCCATACATACCACGCACTTCGTTATAGCATGTAACATTTTCTAAATATGTATCTGCAATATATTTAGCGCGTAGTGGATCTCCTGGTAGTAATATCTTATCTGCAATATCACCTTTACTTGCACCAATATGTACACTCATGGAACAAGACCTCCTCATATATTATCCACTTAAAAGTATCATAACGCAGTTTTAAAAACAAATTTAGAATCGTTATAGAAGCCGGATATTTTTTATGATAAGATGTGAATTGCAATTACCATAAATACTAAATTCACATATTAAACAAGTGCGAATAAATTGCAGTAAAATATCCTTAGAAAGGAATTTGTTACGATGAATATTTCTGTAGCGCCATTGCCCGGAATTGGGCAAAAAATTACGTTTATTACAGCTGAAGAGAGCATGCTTGTATTAGTTGTGCATCATAATGGGAAGCGTGAATTGTACTTCTTTGAGGATGCGGAAAATGATGAAGCAGATTTTGCAATGGACTTAACCGCGGATGAAACACGAGAACTTGGTGCACAATTATTAGGTGCAACATACCAACCGGTTGAGGCTGATAAGATAAAATTGTTTAAAAATCAAATCATAATGGACTGGATCAAATTAAAAGACTCCTCTCCGCTTGTTAATAAATCTTTAGAGGAATCTGACATTCGTCAAAAAACCGGTGCGACCGTAATGGGTATTGTACGTGGTGATGATATTATTGCTGCTCCAGAGCCAAGTACTGTATTACTAGCAGGAGATTTAATTATGACGATGGGGAAGAAAGATCAAGTATCCCTTGTCGAAGCGTTTTGTAAAGGAGAGGAATGATG
Source organism: Salirhabdus sp. Marseille-P4669 (assembly GCF_900240405.1). Classification (GTDB taxonomy): domain Bacteria; phylum Bacillota; class Bacilli; order Bacillales; family Alkalibacillaceae; genus OEQK01. The sequence continues at coordinate 36,442 of NZ_OEQK01000006.1, read as the reverse complement.
TCAGTTGTCCATTGAACTCCCAAGCTTACTCATTGCCGGTCTTATCTTATTAGGTATATTCCTACTCGGGTACTTAAGTATAAAGATAAAGATTCCTAGTGTTATTCTTTACATTTTATTCGGTATTGTTTTAGCTGGTGCTTTATCCCACAATGAACTATTACATTTTGCGAGTGAAATTGGTATTGTCTTATTATTCTTTCTCTTAGGGTTAGAGTTTAATTTATCACGATTAGGTGGTATTGCAAAAAAAATCTGGCCTGCGGGATTAATAGATGTCCTCCTGAATTTAGGTGTAGTATTTTTGCTGGGTCTCCTTTTTAATCTTAACTTTTTTACGGCATTTTTAATTGGTGGTATTGTTTATGCTACCAGTTCATCTATAACAGCTAAACAATTACAAGACACAGGCCGAATGGCGAATAGGGAAACAGAATTCATATTAGGATTGCTTATTTTTGAGGACATAGTGGCGCCTATTGTCGTTGCTGTTTTAATGGGATTAAGTGCTGGTGGGGATTTTACTTCTCTTGATTTTCTGTTCTTGTTAGGAAAAATAATAGCCTTAACATTAGGTGCCATTTTCCTAAGCAAAACGTTATTTAGACGATTTGAGAACTTTTTGGATAAAATTGCCGATGAAGATTTTAAAATTGCTTTGTTAATTGGTATTTCATTAGCTTATGGAGGACTTGCGTTATTCCTTGGGCTATCAGAAGTCTTAGGCGCCTTTTTGGCAGGTATGATGTTAGCGGAAATTAATAAAATTGAAAAAGTTGAACATACAGTTGAGCCGGTTAAAAATCTAATGTTGCCTACCTTCTTTATTTATTTTGGAACGACCGTTGAATTTGGTAATGGTGTTCCGATGATAGGTTTTTTAATCACAATTATAATTTGGTCTATTATCGCCAAAGTGTTGGTGGGGGTAATAGGCGGCCGTCTATATGGCCTCTCGAAACGGTTATCTTTAAGAGCTGGTCTATCTATATGTGCTAGGGGAGAGTTTTCTGTAGTTATCGCTAGTATTGCAACCGGGGTCATAAAAGTATTTGCCGGTGTATACATAATTGCATCCGCTTTTATTGGATTGCTTATTTTTGAAAAAGCACCAAAAATAACAAATCTTATCTATGGAAAGCCTCAAAAAAAACCGAAAAAGGATTTAAAGGTCCCAAGTTAATATTTGGCATTTCAATCGTTTAGCTTGGTAAATTACATTTTTCATTAGTATAATAAATATAGAATAATAAAAATCGGCATTTTCCAGGCTGTATTGGTAAGTATAATAATATTTGTAAATCTAATAAGGTGTGATGCATAATGATGGATTTTCTTTACTTTCCAGAGGATAAAACAGATTATATACCTTCCTTGTTTATGATGGCTATTTTTGCGATAGCAGCAATACTTGTTTTTCGTATCATTATTAAAGCTTCTAAAAAAGAGGAAAAACAAATCGAGCAAAAGTATTCGAAGCAAATGCTTACTAGTGAAAAAGATAAGGGTAACTAAATAAGTTAAATGAAATCCAAGCAAATTACAGCATTTTCAATAAAGTGTTGTAACTTGTTTGGATTTTTTTGTTACTTTTGGCTGGAATACTTAGATGATATAAAGCTCTTGCTCGTTTCATTATTGATGAGGCTGCCTATGAACCCGAAACAGGATGAATGAGTAAAAACTGGTCCGCTAGAGGTTGCCTATGAACCCGAAACAGGATGAATGAGTAAAAACCGGTCACATAGGGAGCGTCTAAGAACGCAAACCGGTTGAATATATAAAATATCAGTCACATAGCAATCGGAATTCATCAATCTTTAGAAAGAAAGTGAATCACCCAAATCATATACCTTAGAAGTTGTTTTTCATAAACTGAGTCCTTTTTGGTAAAACTACGTTGGAAGAAGGTGAGAAAGGAAGTTGAATATGATGAAAGTATTAGGATCTTTCCTTCTAAGTATTATTATGTTTCTCACAGCGTGTACCGACAACACGCGATCACCAATGGAAATTACCGTATATAATCCTGATGGAGATTCGGTAGGTACAGCAACACTTTCGGATCAACCAGATGGTGTTAAAGTTGCCTTAAAACTTGCTGGACTCCCTCCAGGAATGCATGGAATCCATATTCATGAATTCCCGAAGTGTGAAGGTCCTGATTTTAAATCTGCAGGTAATCATGTAAATCCAGACTCTAAACTACATGGGCTTATGCACCCAGAAGGCTCCCATTTAGGAGATTTGCCCAATGTAGAGGTTGATGATAAAGGGAAGTTAGAAACAGAAGTAACGGTACAACAGGCTTCGTTAAAGGATGATAAATATTCCTTGTTAAAAGGAGAGGGCACATCACTTGTTATTACGGAAGGACTAGATGATGGAATGACACAACCATCCGGAAATTCTGGAGCGCGAATTGCATGTGGTCAGATCACATTAAAGGAAGACGATAAATCCGAATCCCCGTCCAACCCAATAGATGATGGGCCACAAAAGGAAGAATAAAGGAAAAGCATGCGAACGTATATGCTTCGCATGCTTTTTGTATATATTGACCAGACCTTTTAGCTTATTTCTTCTCTAATGCCTTTAAAATCCGGGTAACACCTTCCTCCAAAATAGGTTTAGGGCAGGCGATATTTATTCGCATAAAGCCTTCCCCATCATCACCGAAAGAGGCTCCATCATTTAATCCAACTTTTGCTTCGGTTTGAAAGAATTGTTTTAAAGCGGTATTATCAAGCTTTAAGTCTCGGCAATCTAACCATAAAAGATACGTACCTTCTGGTTCGATTACCTTTATTTTGTCGGTGTGTTTTTGGAAGCTCTCCATTACATAATTTTTATTATCCTCTAAAATTTGAAGTAAGGAGTTTAACCATTGTTCTCCCTCTAAATACGCTGCCTCCATGGCGATAATCCCATATGTATTTAAACCATGTAAACCTTGGCTTAAAAATTGCTTGTCAATTTTTGCTTTCCACTTTTTATTTGGTGTAATAATGTAGGATGCTTGTAAGCCTGCTAAATTAAACGTTTTAGAAGGAGCCATACACGTCACAATATTTTCCTGAATTTCTTTTTGTAAAGAGCTTATTGGCCTATGTGTATAATTGGAATACGTAAGGTCAGCGTGGATTTCATCGGAAACAATGATTACGTTGTGCTTAGAACATAGCTCAGCCATTTTCCGTAACTCTTCTTCTTCCCAAACCCTTCCCACAGGATTATGTGGACTACATAGGATAAACATAGTGACTTGTTTATCCATTACTTTTTGTTCGAAATCCCGAAAATCAATTGTGTATCTTCCATTATGTAATTGTAAATGGTTTTTCACGACAGTGCGTCCATGTTTTTCGATGGCACCGTAAAACGGAGGATACACTGGAGGCTGAATGAGAATTTTATCTTGTTCCTCTGTTAACGCTTGTACAATCATATGTAAGGATGTAACAACACCAGGACTATAGCTTATCCAATCCGATTCAATCTCCCAATGGTGTCGTTTCTTTAACCATTGCTGGATGGATTGATGCAAGAGATCATCTGTAACGTTATATCCATAAACATTATGTTTCGCCCGTTGTATAATAGCCTCCTCGACTGCAGGTGCTGTGGGGAAGTCCATATCCGCTCCCACATTGGTAGTACCTCTTTATCCTTAAATAAGGCTTCCACTAAATCCCACTTAACAGATCGGGTATTTTTTCGATCTAATTGGTTATGAAAAATTTCGGACATCGTAACCCTCCTTTATTTATATTCTTGTCTTTCATATTACTAAATACTTAGAAAAATTGAAAATTATTTTATCGATTGGATGGATGGGCAAAAAAAAGAGCAAAGCGTATTTTAACGCTTTGCTACACAGGGGGAATACGAGAAAGTCTTAACAGTAATACTATTACCGTTTCCAATAATTTTTAAACATGTAAATCCACTTTTTTATAAAAAAGTGTTCGACAATGTTCTTACGTATGTTTACAGTAGAATAGAAAAAAATATGGGAGAGGGATATCAACCAATTTTAAATAACCTTTTTATATAATACTTTTTTTGCTTGTCACTACTGTTTGTGTTAAAATCATTAAATGCGTATATATAAAAAGAGAAAATAAGTCGGGAGTTGTTCGTTATGGCAGAAAAATTTCAAGTTGGGGACGTTGTAGTAGGAAAAGTTACAGGAATTCAACCTTATGGTGCTTTTGTATCTTTAGATGAGGAAACACAAGGATTGGTTCATATTTCCGAAGTGACCCATGGTTTTGTTAAGGATATTAATGAGCATTTAAATGTTGGGGACGAAGTGAAAGTAAAAGTGTTAAGTGCTAATGAAAGCGAAGGAAAATATTCTCTTTCCATTCGTGCAACAGAAGAAGCACCGAAACAAACAAAGAAACCTTCTAATAAACCAAAAGCTAGTGCAAAAGCTGCGCAAGAAGAATCCACTTCTCCAGCTGGATTTAATACCCTTAAAGATAAGTTAGAGGACTGGATTAAACAATCAAAAGATCGTGAAGAAACATTTCGTAATTAAGTAGGAAGACACAGCCGATTTCGGTTGTGTCTTTCTTTGTAATTTTACCAACTTTAGTTGATAATAAGAATGAAAATCGTTTGGAAAGGAGTATACATATGAAAAATTTTATGTTTTATAATCCAACAAAACTCGTTTTTGGTAAAGGCGAGTTAGAGAAATTACCTACGCTGATCCCTGCCGAAGTTCAGAAAGTTTTAGTTGTTTATGGTGGAGGAAGCATCAAGAAAAATGGAATTTATGAGCAAGTTTTGCAATATTTGAAGTCAAGAAACATCGATGTTTTGGAGCTGTCTGGCGTCGAGCCGAATCCTCGTTTAACAACAGTAATCAAAGGTGCAGATATATGTAAGCAAGAAAACGTTGATTTTCTATTAGCAGTGGGTGGAGGTAGTGTTATTGATTGTACGAAAACAATCAGTGCAGCAGCAAAGTATGATGGAAACCCGTGGGACTTAGTTACAAAAAAAGCAAAACCACAAGAGGTAATCCCATTTGGTACGGTATTGACACTAGCTGCAACTGGGTCAGAAATGAATTCTGGTGCTGTTATTACCAATTGGGAAACAAATGAAAAGCATGGATGGGGTAGCCCCCTACTGTTCCCGCAATTCTCCATATTGGATCCAGAGCATACGTATACCGTTCCGGAAAACCAAACCGTTTATGGGATTGTAGATATGATGTCTCATATTTTAGAACAATATTTCCATCAGGCTACATTGTCTCCTGTGCAAGATCGAATGTGTGAAGGAGTTCTAAAAACAATTATTGAAACAGCACCAAAATTATTGGCAGATTTACATTCATATGATCATCGTGAAACCATTATGTATGCTGGTACCATTGCCTTAAATGGTATGCTGCAAATGGGCTATCGTGGTGATTGGGCAACTCATAATATAGAGCATGCAGTGTCAGCGGTGTATGATATTCCACACGGTGGAGGTCTTGCGATTATCTTCCCAAATTGGATGAAGCATAATGTAGATGTTGATGTTGCGCGTTTTAAGCAATTTGCCATTCGCGTATTTGATATAAGTCCTTCTGGTAAAACGGATAAGGAAATTGCTTTAGAAGGTATTGATGCGTTAATCAACTTCTGGAATTCTATTGGTGCGCCATCAAAGCTTGCCGACTACGAGATTGATGATTCGAAGCTGGATGTAATGGTTGATCGTGCTATGTTAAACGGGCCATTTGGTAACTTTACAAAGCTCGAAAGACAAGACGTCGAAACCATTTTAAAAATGTCCTTATAATTACTCATATGAGCAAAGGTGATTTCAACTGATAGGGAAGAGTTTTTAAATTAGGGTTTCGTCTTCGTGTGTTATAATACAAACGAAAAAAGTAGACAATATTTAACAACATGTAATTAAAGGAGTAAAGCAAATGACACATATTCGTTTTCGCTATGATTATGCTGGGGACTTTTTCGAGGAGCATGAATTAGAGTATATGACAAGTGCAGTGAAAACTGCTCATGGATTACTACATAATCGTAATGGTGCAGGTAATGACTTTTTGGGTTGGTTAGATTTACCAACTAATTACGATAAAGAAGAGTTTCAGCGAATCGAAAAAGCAGCAAAATCGATTCAGCAAAACTCGGATATTTTACTTGTTATTGGTATTGGTGGCTCTTATTTAGGGGCAAGAGCAGCAATGGAGATGTTAAACCATTCCTTCTATAATCTGTTACCAAAAGAACAGCGTAAATATCCTCAAGTGATTTTTGTTGGTAATAATATTAGTGGACCATATGTAAAAGAATTATTTGATTTATTAGAAGGTAAGGACGTTGCGGTAAATGTTATTTCTAAAAGTGGTACCACTACAGAACCAGCGATGGCATTCCGTATTTTTCAAAAATTTATGGTAGATAAGTATGGGAAAGAAGAAGCGAAAAATCGCATTTTTGCTACTACAGATAAGGAAAAAGGTGCTTTAAAACAATTAGCAACGAACGAAGAATACGAAACCTTTGTTATTCCAGATGATGTAGGTGGTCGTTATTCTGTTTTAACAGCAGTAGGTTTGCTGCCTATTGCAGTTACAGGTGTAGATATTAAAGCGATTATGGAAGGTGCTCAAAAAGCAGAGCAAGAATTAAGCACAGATTCCTTAATGGAAAATCCTGCTTATCAATATGCTGCGATTCGTAACATCTTATATCGTAAAGGTAAAACGATCGAGCTTTTAGTAAATTACGAGCCAGGATTGCAATATTTCGCTGAGTGGTGGAAGCAATTGTTTGGGGAAAGTGAAGGGAAAGACCAAAAAGGTATCTTCCCTGCATCTGTTAATTTCTCAACTGATTTGCATTCTCTAGGCCAATATATTCAAGATGGATACAAGCAAATGTTTGAGACCGTATTACAGGTGCAAAAGCCGAAAGAAGATCTAGAAATGATTGAAGATGAAAAGAACTTAGATGGTCTCAATTATTTAGTCGGTAAAACATTTAATGACGTCAATCAAAAAGCATTTGAAGGGACATTACTAGCACATACAGATGGTCAAGTGCCGAATCTAATCGTAGAGGTTCCTCAATTAGATGCATATACATTTGGATATTTGGTTTATTTCTTTGAAAAAGCATGTGCAATTAGTGGTTACTTACTTGGTGTGAATCCTTTCGATCAACCAGGAGTGGAAGCATATAAGAAAAACATGTTTGCCCTTTTAGGTAAACCAGGTTATGAAAAGGAAAAAGAAGAGCTAGAGAAACGATTTAAAGCATAATTCTTGATGGAAGGACTTTGTTGATGAGACAAAGTCCTTCCATTTTTCCTTTTTTCCGGTAATGGGGATAAGTTTTGACGCTCATGTGAAAATAAGAGGAGGATACAATAATCCTAAAAGAGAAAAAAAGGAGTTCAATATGAAACCGATTGAATCAGCAATTGAAAATCAAATTTATCGATTACATGATTTAGAATTGAAATTAAAATCACTTGGCTTTGTGATCGGAAGTAATTGGGAATATGACCATGGATACTTCGATTATCAAATGACCAATGATGGAACGTATTACTTTTTACGTATTCCATTTCGCACAGAAATAGGGCAATTAGATGAGCCAGGGGCACAAGTACGAATGGGGGCGCCGTTCATCTTAGGTCACCAATACGAAAGTGGAACAGATGAGGAAGCAGTGATTGGGAACTTCACTGCAAGTATCAATCAGTTCCAAGCTCCAAAAGATCCAGATACAAATGTTCCTAATGAATATGTGGAGAAAGGGAATGAAATCATTAAAAGAGTGGAAGGTGCTTTACTTACGTAACGGTGTGAGTACAATTAAATGATCATCTTCTTGGAGTTTTATTTGAGAAGGAGGATTGATCATAATCTTTCCTTCTCGAATAATCCCAATTAATAATTCGTTTTGTTTTCCATAAATCGTACAACATTCTACAAACGAGGTACCAATTAAAGTATTTGGTAATACATATTCATTATATTGTTGACTTTCAAGCTGTTTTACTATTGCATCAAAGGGCTTTATCGGTTCAGAACGATACATTTCATGAAAAAATAATGTGCTCATAAAATCATTCGATCGTATTACCGTATTAGCTCCTGCTCGTTTGGCGTTTGCGATTTGATCACTTGTTAAAATTTCAGTAACGATTGATATTTTAGGATTTAAGCCCCTTGCCGCAACAGTCATTAAAATGGCTAATTGATCAGCTTGTCTTTCGGATTTTGATTGATCGGCTGTAATTACAATACACTTCGCTTTTTGGATATTTGCTTTTTGTAATGTTTCATCGTGGGACGCGTCTCCTCTAATAAAATGGAAATGGTAATTTTTTTTTCGTGGAGATTCTCTTAGTGTATTATCGATTAAGACGACGTCATCGTTTGGAACCAAGTCTTTAATCATTTTAATTAGTTGCTTAGTTCTTTCATTCCATCCAACTAAAATAATATGGTCGCATTCCTTAAATGCTGTCTTTCCTTGTTCTAGCTCCTTCTCCCGTCGAACAGTTTCTGTTGATATAGTAACCATATAGTAGGTTAACACCCCGCCACCAGTTAAAATCATTAAAATACCGATTAGTTTTCCGATTGTTGATATCGGTACGAAATCCCCGTAGCCTACAGTGGATCCGGTTACAAATGCCCACCAAATGCCATCGAAAATGGTAGGGAATTGCTTTGGCTCTATAAAATGAATGATAGTCCCAAAAAATAACATAGCAACGAGAACAGTAATTAATAATCGTAATAGTAGAGGTAATTGAAAATACCTCCGCCAAAGTAATCGTAAGATCATGAAATAGGCCTCAACTTTCTGTTAAAGATCGAAAACATAGTATTAGTTTGTACAAGAAAACAAGTAATATATTAAAAAATTTGGTATGATGAAAAATATTGTAACTTCAATTGAGGAGGACTTTTTATGGATCAAAGCAGTCAAAAATTTTTACTCGAATTATTATCAACCCCTTCCCCATCTAGTATGGAAATGGAAATTCAAAAGAAATGGATGGAGTATGTAAAGCCTTATGCTGATGAAATTCGTACGGATAATGCAGGCAATGTTATTGGCGTGTTAAATCCTGAGGCGGAATTTAAAGTGTTATTAGCTGGGCATTGTGATGAAATTGCTTTTGTTATAACCAAAATTGAGGAAGATGGATTTTTACGCTTTAGTAAAATGGGCGGGATCAGTCCAAAGGTTGCAGTAGGCATGAAAGTGATTGTATTGGGTGAAAACAAAACGTTCACCGGTGTAATTGGAGCAAATGCAGAGCATCACGGCGGTGTAAAAGAAAAATTAGAATTTGAGGATTTATACATAGATTGTGGTGCGAAGTCGAAAGCGGAGCTAGAAGACTTTGTACAAATTGGGGACCTTGCAGTATATAAAAGAGAACCGGAATTACTAATGGATCGATATCTTTCCGGACGTGGTCTTGATAATCGTACAGGTGCCTTTATGGTAGCTGAGGTATTAAGAATACTATCGGAGAAAAACATTAATGTTGGCGTGTATGCAGCTAGTACAGTAAACGAAGAAACAAATTTGGGAGGGGCATATTTTGCAGCATCAGGTGTAAATCCAACTATGGCAATTGCTTGTGATGTTACATTTGCAACCGATTATCCAGGTGTTGACAAAGCGAAGCATGGGGACATCCGATTAGAAAAAGGACCTGTTTTAGCAAAAGGGGCACCAATTAACCGCAAAATTAATAAAATGCTCCAGAACGCTGCGAAGCAATTGAATATTGATGTTCAATATGAACTAACACCTAGACAAACTGGCACAGACGCAGATAAAATGCGATATACTGGTACGGGTGTGCCTGTAGCACTAGTTTCCCTGCCGTTACGATACATGCATTCCCCTGTGGAAACAGCGAGTATAAAAGACATGGATGAGGAAATTGCATTATTAGTTAAAATGATTGAGAATTTAACAGGAAGTGAATCGTTAAATCCGCTAGAAAATGAATAATTTGAGCAAAACAATATACACTTAATTAGATTTGATTTATAATAGGAGTATAATTTAATACGATTCCATCTTCGGGGCAGGGTGCAATTCCCGACCGACGGTGATAAACGTACATGTACGTTTTAAGTCCGTGACCTAATAGGTATCTATTAGCTGACCTGGTGCGAGTCCAGGACCGACAGTTAAAGTCTGGATGGGAGAAGATGCGAAGCGAAGTATCCTTTTGTCGAATGGAATCGGCAAAAAATGCTTTTATTTGCCTATGATCTTAAACCTTAAAGCCCCTATAAGCTTTAGGGTTTTTTGTTTTTAGAAGGCAGACGCTTCCCTTCATCGAGATGTGAATCGAACTATAATAGATGGAGGAGGAGATGAATAATGAATTCATCACGCAAAAGTTTAAAACTAGTTATTTTAGCAATTTTATCCACTATTTCGTTTTTATTAATGTTTCTTAATTTCCCACTTCCTTTTTTACCGCCTTATTTAAAAATTGATTTTAGTGACGTACCTGCCATTATGGCTACTTTTATTTTTTCACCAATTGCGGGTATTATTGTAGAGGGATTGAAAAACGGATTACATCTTATTTATACAGGCGTTAGTGATCCTATTGGAGTAGCTGCTAATTTTCTAGCTGGAGTTATGTTTGTTGTTCCGGTGGGTATTCTTTATCACAAATTTAAAACAGTGAAGAGTGTGGTATCTGGCTTAATTGCAAGTACAGTTGTTATGGCAATTGGAATGTCCGTATTGAACTATTTCGTTGTGTTACCTGCTTATGCTTGGTTTGTGGAAGCACCAGATATGGCGCTCCCAGCAGTGAAGCTATCAACTGTATTTATAGGTATATTACCGTTTAATGCGATTAAAGGAATAGTAGTTGCCTTATTACTTGTTCCTTTATTTATAAAGCTAAAACCATGGATTGAGAAAAAACGGCTAAGTTTAAATTAATTAGATAAAAAAGACGGTACTTCGTTATGGAGTACCGTCTTTTTATTTGTAGAAACGGAGAATAATTATTTGCAATTCGCCAGCGTTCGACAAATTTCGGGTGGTGCCAGGCACCCCCATATACAGGCACCCCTCTTACTTCTTTTTCACAACTCCGATTGTGCAGCGGGAGATGGAGATGAGTTCTCCTTGTTCGTCGATGATTTTGATTTCCCAGACCATTGTTGTTCGACCGACATGAGCTGGGGTTGCAATTCCTTTTACGATTCCATCTCGCTTGCTTTTAATATGATTTGCGTTGATTTCAATTCCGAAAACATTATATTCTGTTTGGTCTACATGAAGAAAAGCTCCTATACTAGCTGCAGTTTCAGCAAGGGCTACACTTGCACCACCATGCAAGTATCCCATCGGTTGATGCGTCTTTGGGCCAACTGGCATCGTTAGTATTACTTTTTCAGCTGATAATTCTTCTACTTCAATCCCCAGTGCGGCCATTAACGTATTTGAAAGATCCATATGTATTCCTCCCATTTTGTTTATGGAATAATTATACAACAGCGTTATATTTTATAAAAATAACTTCTCTCCCTGCCTGGATAACAATACTTACTTCAGGCATGTCTAAGGTCGCTTTCTCAATAGTTCTAGGTAATAATGGAAGTGTTTAGAAATGGTGGTAAGGATATTTGCTTGAGCATAAACGAAAAAGGTACTAAAATAAAGATTGGTGCTTAGCATTTTTACGGAAATGGCATAGTATGTTTTTTTAATGATACAATTTTTTATAGATTGAAAACTTGTCTTCCTTTTGGGGGTAAAGAATAATGATTAACACGAAGCAAAAACCTATAGAAGAATCGTTAGTGAGAGCATTTCAAAAGCTTAACGCTAAATATTCTAATTCCTTATATAGTTATACAGAAAAGATAAATCTGACTAATGATCCCATCGCTATTTTTGCAAACATAGCTCCTTATAAAGGGACTCGTTTCTTTTGGACAACACCTGATGATCGTTTATGTTTAATAGGTGCAGGTGCAGTTGAATGTATAAAGGATGAAGCAGATGCATATATCTCAATTGAAAAACAATGGGATGCACTACTTCAAAACGGGTATGTAGATAATCCATATAAATTGCCTGGTACAGGTCCTTTATTACTTGGAGGCTTTTCCTTTAATCCAAATGAAGTGAGCAGGGAGTGGCGTAATTTTGGAAAGCAGCGAATGGTTGTACCAGAATTTCTCCTAGCTATTCGTGGAGATGAAGCCTATCTGACTTATACAACAAAACTAGAAGAGTCTTCCTCAATGCTTACGTATGTGAACAAATTAGATGCATTCAAAAATACATTAGCTAAACAACGTCCAAGTTTTACACAGGCTTCCATCATTAAGAAAGAAGCGGTACTTCAGGACGAATGGAAAGAAACGATTCGTAAAGCGACCTCATTGATTCGTGAAAATACATTTTCAAAGGTTGTATTAGCCCGTGAACTAAAGGTGAAGTTTGATCGTGAAGTTAGTATACCTACTGTTTTGCTTCAATTAAGAGAACAGCAAAAACATAGCTATTTATTTGCGATTGAAAGTGGAGATGACTGTTTCCTAGGAGCAACTCCAGAGCGTTTAGTGAAAGTAGAAGCAAATGAATTATTGTCTACTTGTCTTGCAGGAACGGCACCTCGAGGAGAAACAATGGCTGAGGATGAGGAAATCGGAAATCAACTATTAACCGATGAAAAAAACCGTGAAGAACACGCTTTTGTTGTTCGTATGATTCAAGAAGCAATTGAAGGATGTTGTGATGAAGTAACGGTACCAGATTCACCTGTTCTATATCAATTGAAAAACCTACAGCATTTATATACACCAGTGAAGGGTAAGCTAGCTCCTGAATATTCCATTTTGGACGTAGTAGAGCGACTGCATCCAACTCCAGCAATGGGTGGTGTACCACGAGAAAAAGCCCTTCAATTTATCCAGGATGAAGAGGCGCTTAAACGTGGCTGGTATGCTGCTCCAATAGGCTGGGTAGATGCTAGCGGTAATGGTGAATTTGCAGTTGCGATTCGTTCAGGATTAGTCAAAGGAAAAGATGCTTCCTTATTTGCGGGCTGTGGAATCGTTAAAGATTCTGATCCAGAAGCAGAATATGCAGAAACGGAAATGAAATTTAAACCGATGCTACACGCACTAGGGGGAGAATCATGAATCATACAGAACATTTAACTTACTATGTAGCTAATTTCGTAGATGAATTAGTGAAATGTGGTATTGAGGATGTAGTCATTTCACCAGGATCTCGTTCTACTCCTCTTGCCTTAACTTTTGCTGAGCATAGTAAAATTCAACATTGGGTAAATTTAGATGAGCGTTCTGCAGCATTTTTTGCCCTTGGAATGGCAAAGGAGCAACAGAAAGCTGTTGCATTACTATGTACGTCAGGTACGGCAGCTGCTAATTATTTTCCAGCAATAGTAGAGGCTCATTTGAGTCAGGTGCCTTTGGTAGTCTTAACTGCAGATCGGCCTCAGGAACTACGAGATGTTGGTGCTCCCCAGGCGATTGATCAAATTAAAATGTACGGTAGCTTTGTGAAATGGTATCACGAAATGGCTATGCCTGAGGCAGAAAATCAAATGCTTTCCTACGTTCGTAGTATCGCTGCTCGTGCTGTGTTTGAAGCGAAAAACCAAAATGCAGGTCCGGTTCATTTGAATTTTCCATTCCGAGAGCCGCTTGTTCCAGACTTCACTTTACCAGACCTTTGGCAGGATTCAATTAGTGGCTATCACTCCTATTATCCTGGCAATAAGGTTGTTTCAAATGTACAAGTGGAAGCCATAATTGAACAGCTAGAAAATAAGAAAAAAGGATTAATTATTTGTGGACCACAAATGGATCCAACCTTTAGGGATTCTATTTTTCTACTTGCAAGCAAATGGAACATTCCCGTATTAGCAGACCCTTTGTCACAGCTTCGCGCAGGTGAACATGATAAATCTTTGTTAATTGAAGGATATGATTCCATTTTAAAAAGTAAAAAGGTAAGAGACAAGGTAAAGCCAGATTTTATCATTCGATTTGGAGCAATGCCAGTGTCGAAGCCTTATCTATTTTTTTTGAAGGAGAATCGTGGCGTTCCCCATTTTGTCATCGAACCAGATGCGGGACATCGTGAGCCTACGATGACAAAAACACAATTTGTGTATTGTGACCCACATGAATTTTGTCATCGGTTCGCGAACTATCCTATGCAAATGGAACAAAGTTGGACATCCTTATGGGTTACTATGAACGAGATAGTTCGAAAACAATGGGAAAATGTTTCTCCAACGCTGACAGAAGGACATGCTGTAACCATTATGCAACGAGCAATGGATAACGATCACATTTTATTTACTGGGAATAGTATGCCCGTACGTGATGTAGATACCTTCTTTATGTCGACGAATAAAGATATTAAAGTGTTTGGGAACCGTGGTGCCAATGGAATTGATGGTATTGTATCCACAGCAATCGGAACAGCATCCCATGGTAGGAAAGTAACGCTACTTATTGGGGACCTGTCCTTTTACCATGATTTGAATGGTTTACTTGTCGCCAACCAATACAATATTGATATAACAGTTGTTCTTATAAACAACAATGGTGGAGGAATTTTTTCTTTTCTACCACAAGCGGAGGATAAAAGCCATTTTGAAGTATTGTTTGGGACCCCGTTGAACCTATCCTTTGAGAAGGTGGTTGACATGTATGGAGGGCATTACGCGAATATTACTTCTTGGGAGCACTTTGAAAAAGAGTTAAAACAGGCCTATCAAACTGGTGGTATTCATGTGTTAGAAATAAACACCAATCGGAATGAAAATGTAATTTGGCATCGGGAAGAATGGGCAATAATTGAACAAAATATAGTAACTTTATTAGGGTGATCCACATGTTTGTGAAAGTAAACAATAATGATTATTGGACAGAACAAGCAGGTAAAGGGTCACCTTTACTGCTTTTACATGGTTTTACGGGCACGTCACATACCTGGGATGCGTGTAAAGAAGAATGGGCAAAGCATTTTCATGTGCTTTCTATTGATCTACCTGGACATGGAAAAACGGAGGTACATACACCATACACGATGGAGTCTGTTTGTCGTGATATTGCCTCTATTTTAACGGCATTAGGATTGGATAAAGCACATGTGTTAGGATACTCTATGGGTGGTAGAACAGCTTTATCCTTTGCATGCTTATATCCGAATCTTGTCTCTACCTTAATATTAGAAAGCTCCTCTCCAGGCTTAAAAGTAAAAAAAGAGCGGGAGGAACGAGTGAAGCATGATACAAAATTGGCTGATTTTCTAGAGAAGGAAGGAATTCGCGCCTTCGTAGAATATTGGGAAAGCATTCCTTTATTTCAAACACAAAAGAATTTGGCAACGGAAAAACAAGAACAAATTCGTATGGAGCGTCTCAGTCATACTGACAAAGGCTTAGCCGATTCATTACGGTATATGGGAACTGGTATGCAGCCCTCATGGTGGCATCATTTACATAACTTGCAAGTTCCTATTCTCTTAATCGTTGGGGAGTACGATCAAAAGTTTATGAACCTCAATCAACAAATGCTGAAAAAGTTTAACAATGCCAAATTGTGCATTGTTGAAAAGACTGGACATGCAGTTCATGTGGAAGAATCTCAAAAGTTTGGTAAAATAGTTAGTGACTTCATTTTAAATGAGGAAAAACATAAATGTTAGTAAGGAGGATTACATATGGCAGTAGAATGGACTACGGAACGCACCTATGATGAGATACTATATGAATCTTATAATGGAATTGCTAAGATTACGATTAATCGACCTGAAGTTCACAATGCCTTTACACCGCATACAGTGCAAGAACTAATTGATGCATTTACTCGTGCTCGTGACAATTCGAATATTGGAGTAATTGTTTTAGCTGGTGCTGGCGATAAAGCATTTTGTTCAGGTGGAGACCAAAAAGTAAGAGGTCACGGTGGATACGTAGGAGACGATCATATTCCGAGACTAAATGTATTAGATCTCCAACGTTTAATTCGTGTTATGCCGAAGCCAGTAGTTGCAATGGTGTCTGGTTATGCAATAGGTGGAGGTCATGTATTACATGTTGTATGTGACCTGACGATTGCTGCAGATAACGCTATTTTTGGACAAACTGGTCCTAAGGTAGGAAGCTTTGATGCAGGCTATGGTGCAGGCTATCTAGCTCGTATTGTTGGACATAAAAAAGCTCGTGAAATCTGGTATCTATGCCGTCAATACAATGCTCAGGAAGCATTAGACATGGGATTAGTAAATACTGTAGTACCGCTTGAAAAGCTAGAAGAAGAAACGATTCAATGGTGTGAGGAAATGCTAGAAAAATCGCCAACAGCACTACGTTTCTTGAAAGCATCCTTCAATGCAGATACGGATGGCTTAGCAGGATTGCAACAACTTGGTGGAGATGCGACACTTCTTTATTACACAACAGATGAAGCGAAAGAAGGAAGAGATGCGTTTAAAGAAAAGCGTAAGCCAGACTTTAAACAATTCCCGCGTTTCCCTTAATGACGATAAAAATACCCTTATCACTTATGCGATAAGGGTATTTTTTATGAAGTTTTGATGGAATTATATGATGTTTTATTAGAAAAAGCGCAGGATGTTGTATGAATCCTAATAGATACTGTTGAATAATGCCACCATATCCTAAGAAAGCCACGGTAAAAAGATAAACTTAAATATAAATTTCAAAAAAGTACTAGTTATCCTTATAAATGATCCCTTCAACCTTAGGATAGAAAAACTGCACAATTGGTCCAATGAAAATCGTAATAACGATAGTACCAAATCCAATTGGACCTTTTACAAGCAAGGCAAAGATAAAGGCAATAACTTCCCCGACTGTTTTAGCTAATCCTAACTTCATATGAAACCTCGTATGTAAAGCGATCATCAAATTATCTACTGGATTAGGGGCAAACTTTGCTTGCAGGTATATAGTAACCCCTAATGCTAATACACACATGCCTAAAAGAAACAAACTAACTTGAAAAACCAAGGAATCCATTTGGAATGATTTAAATACAAATAACCATCCATCCACATATAAGCCTACTATGACAATTGTAAATAAGGCATATAAGTCTGGTTTTCGTTTCATCAGAACGGCATTAATCACAATTAAAATAACACCAATAATAATAACCCAAGACCCAACCGTAAAGGCATACTTGGATAGTCCGACATTTAAAGCATCCCATGCGCCAACGCCAACATTTGCTTTTATGGTTAGTGTTACTCCAAGAGACATTATCATCAAACCAAATATGTAACATATCACGCGCTTCGTTGTTAATCCCATTACACAGCTCCTTTGTAGGATAGTCTATATTGATAATTGATTAAGAATCCGCTTTAAGACCAAATTATTGCTACAATAAATTGGATACTATACCATTATAAAAAGGATAGATACATTATGCCATCACTATTTGCATCGGAGGTGTTTTTATGACTGTCATACCACATTGGTTAGAAAAAAGAGCTTTTTTAACACCACATAGAACAGCTATTCAGTTGATTGATAGAACGAAAATTACGTTTCAACAATTAAGAGAAGATGCTATTTGCTTTGCAAGTCAATTATATCGTTTAGGGATACGAAAAGGGGAACACATTTCTCTTTTATCGAAAAATAGTTATGAAATGGTTGTAGCCATTCATGCACTTAGCTATCTTCAAGCAAAGGTGATTTTATTAAATACCCGATTAACTCCTTCTGAATTACGTTTTCAATATGAAGATTCGGAAAGCACAAGTATTATTTATCAAGATAAATTGGCGGAGAAGGTAAAAGAAATCCTTCCGTTGACAAAAGATAAATATTTTTCGTTCGGGACGGTTCGTAAACAAACTCCAGAAAATTTTGAGCTTCCAATTGAAATGGATTTGGATGATGTTTTTACGATTATGTATACATCTGGGACTACTGGCTTCCCAAAAGGTGTACAGCAAACGTATGGCAATCATTTCTGGAGTGCTACGTCATCAGCACTAAACTTAGGCTTACATGAAGAGGATCGATGGTTAGCAGCATTACCGTTATTTCATGTTAGTGGATTATCTATTTTAGTGAAAAGTGTCATTTATGGGATGCCAGTACATTTACATACCGGCTTTTCTCTAGAGGATGTTCAAAGGGAGCTTATGAACGAAGGAATCACCATTATGTCTGTAGTTTCTGTTACTTTGGAATCCTTAGTACGAGATTTAGGTAATGAACGGTATCCTAGTTCACTACGGTGTATGCTTCTTGGCGGTGGACCAGCGCCTCAATCGTTATTAGAAGCCTGTAAAGAAAAGGGGATACCGGTTTTTCAGTCATATGGGATGACGGAAACATCTTCCCAAATTGTTACGTTAAGTGCTGAAGACGCATTAACTAAGCTTGGTTCGGCAGGGAAAGCATTATTTCCAGCGCAATTAAAAATTATAAAAGACAAGAAACAAGCGAATGTCGATGAGGTTGGGGAAATTGTCGTAAAAGGTCCAATGGTAACTAAAGGCTATTATAAACGTCCCGATGCGAATGCCTCTACATTTGAGGATGGCTGGCTTCATACTGGTGACCTTGGGTATGTTGATCGTGATGGTTATTTATATGTTCTGGATCGACGAAAAGATTTAATTATTTCGGGTGGTGAAAATGTATATCCAGCTGAAATTGAATCTGCCTTGAAGGGAATGGAGGGAGTTTTGGATGCTGGTGTAGTAGGAGTTAAGGATGAGAGATGGGGACAGGCACCGGTTGCCTTCATCGTAACAAACGATAAAGCTCGAGTAACAGAGGTCTTTTTACAGGAATATTTAACAAAGCACTTAGCTAGATATAAATTACCGAAAGCGTATTATTTTGTAGATTCACTCCCTCGAAATGCTGCCAAAAAGTTATTACGACGTACTTTAATGGATTGGGTAGAGAAGGGGAACAGAAGAGAAGATTAAAAAGGGACCTATTAGATGGAAAATATAACAATTGCAATGATAATCATTTTCATTTAAAGTATATAGTAAGAAGAATTATCATATGTTACGGTAACGGAGAGTGTTCTTAAATTGTTTATCGCACGCTTTTCTTACTTCTCTTAAAGGAGAGATGAAAATGGAATCCTTGATGGCCAAGGAGTTAACGTTAGGTTACGGCGAAGATATAATCATCGATTCATTAGATATAACCATTCCAAAAGGAAAGGTAACCGTCTTTATCGGGAGCAATGGTTGTGGAAAATCTACATTACTTCGTTCTCTAGCAAGGCTTCTGGAGCCGAAAACTGGGAAGGTCGTATTAGACGGTCAAGATATTGCGAAAATGAAAACGAAGGAAGTCGCAAAGGAAATGGCGATTTTACCGCAAAGTCCTACTACGCCAGAAGGATTAACTGTGGAGCAACTAGTGCGCCTAGGTCGTTATCCATATCAAGGATTTTTAAAACGTTGGTCTGAGGAAGACGACAAAGCGGTACAGGATGCATTAGCTGCCACAAATTTGATTGATTTAAAGGATCGTCTTGTGGATTCTCTATCTGGTGGTCAACGACAACGTGCATGGATTGCCATGACATTAGCCCAGGATACTGAAATGATTTTACTTGATGAACCTACGACCTACTTAGATTTAACCCATCAAATTGAAGTGTTGGACTTATTATTCGAACTAAATAATAGAGATAATCGTACAATTGTTATGGTATTGCATGATATTAATTTGGCTTGTCGCTATGCAGACCATATTGTTGCACTAAAAGATAAGAACGTTTGGGCACAGGGTAAACCGGAAGATATTATTACAATTGACTTAGTAAAAAACGTATTTCGTATGAGCTGTGATGTTACCTATGATCCACTATTCGGGACACCTATGTGTATACCTCATGGTAAAGGACGTTGTTTAATTAAAGAAGAAATCAGTAAGGCTAGCAGTATTCAATAAGGGGAAGATTCGAGTATGTCTCGATTCTTTCCCTTTTTACATAATGTGTATGTTTACTTCCTATCGCTCTCATAAATTAACCATTTTAGGTTATTCTAAATGCATAAAGGTACCGTTATAATGAGGGGGTTTGGAACGTGGAAAACACAGGTAAAGAGAGATTTTATGTCAGTATTGGTACGCAAGAAATTTCTCGATTAAAAGCTCAGAATAATGATGATTTTGTTATATATGCCAATCCACATGAAATCATAGAGCTCAGGGAATTATTTGATGAAATGTATGATGCGGATAATTTAACGTTCTTACGTGCACATGTACCAATAATGGAATATCATAATGATGCTTCCAATGACCAATTTGACCAAGGGATGATCAACGTATTTCAAAAGCTTTATGACCTTGGTGATGAGAAAACAAGAAGTCATATTAAATCAATGGGAATCTTAGAAAATCCAGACAATTAATGATGCCCCCTTGTCCAATAAGGACAGGGGGTTACCCATGCTCTCCATAAAATTAATACAAAATACTAGGAAAAGTAGAAATAGATTGAATGCTATTGCATAAAGATAGAATAAAGACTTGTTTCGGGGAGCGTTTTATCTATGATGATTAAGATTAATTTTGTTGTCATTAGCATTTCGATGTTGTTAGCGATTTCAGATTTATCGGGAAGTATTATAATCGAAGAACCAGTTGTAGCAATGGTTGAAGAGGCATTAACAAAAGAAACAATTAGTGACATTTCTACAAACGTTATGAACCATCTTGTTCAACCTACAGATGAATCCTATCGTGTATTGAGTTACAGCAATAAGGATGAATTAGTGGAAAGCTTTTCACCTTATACTAGCCTTTCACTTGCAAAAAAAATGGTGGATTTATATTATAGAGAACATGACAACCAATTATTTATTGTACCAACCGAAACACCTGCATGGTTTGTTGAATCAAATGACTATTCGGTTGATGCTGTAACGGACAACCATAAAGTAGTAACGCAAACAAACACATCAGACTTATATGGTACTTATACAATTCATATGGACTTTGTTTATAAGCAAAGTCAAGGATGGATCTTGCATGATGTAACGTATGAGTACTAAACTATTCTTCTAGTATTCAGAGAGTGAAAGTAGTGAATGCAATGCTTAAATTTAATGATTTTTACGATAATGAAGTGACATTGTCTTTTGAACGAAATCCATTTGCAATAAATCCAAAACATGTTTGGATTATTACTCGTTATGCTGGTAAATGGTTATTAACAAAGCATAAGGACCGTGGCTTAGAGTTTCCAGGTGGAAAAGTGGAGGAAGGAGAGACTCCAGAAGAAGCTGCAAAAAGGGAAGTGTTGGAAGAAACAGGCGGTGTGGTTAAAGAGTTAACTTACATTGGACAGTATTATGTGGATGGTAAAGGTGGAAATGTCATTAAAAATGTTTACTTTGCTCATGTGCTTGAGTTAACCGATCAACCCTCTTACTTTGAAACAGAAGGGCCGGTAATACTGGATACCCTCCCCAAAAATATTACGAACAATCCTTCTTTTAGTTTTATGATGAAAGATGGTGTATTACCTAATTGCTTACAGTATATCTCGAAAGAAAAGATTCTTTTGGAGAGTTAAAAAAAAGGCTATCCTTTCCATTTAGAAAGAATAGCCACAACAATATATATAAAAGATATGAGAGAAGCAATTTTTTAGTAACGATGATACAGTGGACCAGCGTTTGCAATACTTGTAGAGACATTATGAAACTTCGCAAAATTATCATGGAATTTCATCGCTAGCTCTTGTGCTTTATCCGTGTATTCTGTTTCACTTTCCCACGTTTTCCAAGGTAGTAATACTTTACTTGGAACTCCTGGGCAATGGACAGGAATGGAAAGACCAAAAATAGGATCCTTCACATACTCGGTTTTATTTAGTTCTCCTTCTAATGCTGCATGAACCATCGTTCGTGTATGAGCTAACTCCATTCGATTTCCTGTTCCGTATGGTCCACCAGTCCATCCGGTATTCACTAGAAATACATTCACTTCAAATTGATCTATCTTTTCTCCAAGCATTTCAGCATATTTAGCTGCAGGCAATGGTAAAAATGGCGCTCCAAAGCATGCGGAGAATGTAGCTTCTGGCTCTGTAATCCCTCGCTCTGTCCCGGCAACCTTACTCGTGTATCCACTTAAAAAGTGATACATAGCCTGCTCTTTTGTTAGCTTGCTAATAGGTGGCAAAACACCAAATGCATCCGCAGTTAGGAAAATGATTGTTCTAGGATGCCCCGCAATACTAGGTAAAATGACATTATCGATATTAGCTATTGAATAGGCTGCACGCGTATTTTCGGTTAATGTCGTGTCGTCGTAATCGGCCATTCTTGTTTGTTCATCAATAACGACATTTTCTAAAACGGAGCCGAATCGAATCGCGTTATATATTTGGGGTTCTTTTTCCTGTGATAGATTTACACACTTCGCATAGCATCCGCCTTCAATATTAAACACACCATTGTTTGACCAAGCATGTTCATCATCACCAATTAAACTACGATTTGGATCTGCAGAAAGTGTTGTTTTACCAGTGCCAGATAAGCCAAAAAATAAACCAACATCCCCTTCTATCCCAACATTAGCAGAACAATGCATCGGTAGTACCCCTGATTCTGGTAACAAATAATTCATAACAGAAAAAATAGACTTCTTAATTTCTCCCGCATATTCTGTACCACCAATTAATACGACTTTATGCTCAAATGAAACGATAATAAACGTTTCGGAATTGGTTCCATCTACGGCTGGATCTGCCTTAAAATTAGGAGCTGAAATAAGTGTAAACTGTGGATGATGACTTTGTAGCTCCTCCTCTGTAGGCTGGATGAATAATTGACTAGCAAATAAATTATGCCATGCATACTCCGTCACAACTTGAATAGGAAGGCGGAAATTTTTATCTGCTCCAGCAAAGCCTTGAAATGAAAATACTTCATCCTTATTTTTTAAAAAAGTCATTACTTTCTTATAAAGGTTCAAGAATACATCTCTGGAAATCGGTTGGTTAACATTTCCCCAATCTACTTTGTTTGCGGTTGTATCATCCTTAACAATAAATTTATCCTTCGGGGATCTCCCAGTATATTTTCCAGTGTTTGCTTGAATAGCTCCATTTGCTACAAGTTGACCTTCTTGGCGAGATAAAACTTTTTCAACCAATGCTGGTGTCGAAAGATTTTGTTGTAAATTTTCTAATGAGCTAACATCAAGCAAACTTTCGCGAACGTTTAAAAAATTGGTCATGACATACCATCCTTTTACTCCGAATTATTATACAAATAGATAGAAGTTAACATAAGTTGTGGTATAATTATATTCCGCTCAAACATCTATTTGTTCTTCAAAACTTTGTATAATACAAACCTTCAATTTGTCTATTAGTATAACACATTATATTCAATAGTCCATACTAATTTCATAAAATTTCATAAATAATTTCCAATTGTAATAATTGGGCTTAACCCATCTGAAATTGAATAGTAAGACTACATAGAGGGAAGGTTTTTAATATAGGTATACTCATAAGATGGACAAAGGTGACGAGTTAAGACATAAACAGTTACTGATTCCATAGTCAGTTGGATTTGGTGAAAAAAGAGATTCTAGTATAAGTTTCACTTTATTGACAATCTTTTCCGATAACGTTATGATAATTCGCGAACGGAAAATCTGATAACATAAGTAGGAATTAGGGTTCGCCCAATCAATTTCACTTACGTTTTAATAGGATATTTCATTAAATATGCAAATTAGTGTTCCGTTAACTATTGTGGTTTATGATAAAGGAGGATACAGAAGAATGGCTGTTAAGCGTCGGCTATTTACTTCAGAATCAGTAACAGAAGGTCATCCTGATAAAATTTGTGACCAGATTTCTGATGCCATATTAGATGAAATTTTATCTAAAGACCCGAATGCTCGAGTAGCTTGTGAAACAACAGTTACGACAGGACTCGTATTAGTATCTGGAGAGATAACAACTTCAACATATGTTGATATTCCAACAATTGTACGACAAACTGTGAAAAATATAGGATATACAAGAGCAAAGTATGGGTTTGATGCGGAAACCTGTGCGGTACTTACTGCGATTGATGAACAATCACCAGATATTGCTCAAGGTGTAAACGAAGCATTGGAAGCACGTGAAGGGCAAATGTCCGATAAAGAAATTGAATCGATTGGTGCAGGAGACCAAGGCTTAATGTTTGGATTTGCCACAAATGAAACGAAAGAACTAATGCCTTTACCAATTTCTCTTGCTCATAAGTTAGCTAAGCGACTAACAGATGTACGGAAAGATGGTACATTAGAATATTTGCGTCCTGATGGTAAAACTCAGGTAACGGTAGAATATGATGAAAATGATAAACCGGTACGTATTGATACAATCGTCATTTCAACTCAACATTCTCCAGAAGTTACATTAAAACAAATTAATGAGGATTTGAAAAAACATGTCATTAATGAAGTAGTTCCAAGAGAATTACTGGATGAGGAAACAAAGTATTTTATAAATCCTACAGGTCGATTTGTTATTGGTGGACCACAAGGAGATGCTGGTTTAACAGGCCGTAAGATTATCGTTGATACGTACGGAGGTTATGCACGTCATGGGGGTGGTGCGTTCAGTGGGAAGGATCCTACAAAAGTAGACCGTTCCGCTGCCTATGCCGCTCGTTATGTTGCCAAAAATATTGTAGCAGCGGGCTTAGCTGAATCCTGTGAAGTACAGCTTGCTTATGCTATTGGGGTTGCGCAGCCAGTATCCATTTCTGTAAATACTTTTGGAACTGGTAAGGCGCCTGAAGATAAGCTTGTTGAAGCGATTCGCAATACATTTGATTTACGTCCGGCAGGAATTATTAAAATGTTGGATTTACGACGTCCAATCTATCAAAATACTGCTGCATATGGTCATTTTGGACGCACAGATGCTGATTTCCCTTGGGAGAAAACAGACAAAATGGACGAATTAAAAAGTCATGTACAGTAAAAAATAAAGTTTAAATGAAGGGCTAACTCCTACTAACGAGTTACGCCCTTTTATTTTCTTTTCTAAACGAATGTATATCGTATTGTCTAAATAATTTATGATATACTCAATTTGGCAAGTATTTGAAACATGAAAGTGAGGACATAACAAACATGTGCGGTTTTATCGGCTTAATAAGACATAACAGTGAAGATGTTAA
This sequence comes from Salirhabdus sp. Marseille-P4669, assembly GCF_900240405.1. Classification (GTDB taxonomy): domain Bacteria; phylum Bacillota; class Bacilli; order Bacillales; family Alkalibacillaceae; genus OEQK01. The sequence goes on along the minus strand of NZ_OEQK01000006.1, from coordinate 11,189 downwards.
TAAACAGCATTTTGAAAAGCAAAACAATGTCATTACCCATCGTGGACCAGATGATGAAGGTTATTACCATAATGAATATATATCTTTTGGTTTTAGAAGATTAAGTATTATCGATATTGAGAGTGGACAACAACCGTTACCATACCAAAATGAACGGTATTGGATTATTTTTAATGGAGAAATTTATAATTATTTAGAGCTTAAAAATGAGCTTTTAAAAGATGATTTTCAGTTTGCGACAGATTCCGATACAGAGGTTATTTTAGCAATGTTCCACAAGTATCGCGAAAAAGCGTTTGAACAATTACGTGGTATGTTTGCCATTTTAATTTGGGATAAAGAAGAAGAGACGTTATATGGTGCAAGAGATCATTTTGGAATTAAACCGTTGTACTATGCGAATGTTGAGGGAAAAACCTATTTTGCAAGTGAAAAGAAAAGCTTAAGTTTGGCATTAGATGAAGAAGTTGTAGATGTTGAAGCATTGCATCATTATTTAAGCTTTCAATATGTTCCAGAACCATTTACGTTAACAGAAGGCATAAAAAAAATGGAGCCCGGTCATTACTTTGTTCAAAAACCAGGAGCGGAGCTGGAAATACATCGATATTTCCATGCACAATTTAATCCACTAATCATGGAAAAATCCGATTGGAAAAAACGCATTCAAGATGTATTAATGGATTCGGTTAAGGTTCATATGCGAAGTGACGTTCCAGTTGGTTCCTTTTTGTCTGGTGGTATCGATTCATCTATAATCGTAGCCATAGCAAAACAATTTAACCCACAAATAAAAACCTTTTCCGTAGGATTTGAGCGTGAAGGATTTTCTGAAATTGATGTTGCGAAGGAAACTGCTGATAAATTAGGAGTGGAGAATATCTCCTATGTGATTACTCCAGAAGAATATATTGAAAAGCTACCAAAAATCATGTGGCATATGGACGACCCATTAGCAGATCCAGCCTGTGTACCTTTGTATTTTGTTGCAAGAGAAGCAAGCAAGCATGTTACCGTTGTGCTTTCAGGAGAAGGATCGGATGAGTTGTTTGGTGGCTATAACATCTATCGTGAGCCAGAATCCTTAAAAGTATTTCACTCAATCCCTTCTCCTGCTTTAGGATTGCTAAGAAGAGTTGCACAAATACTTCCTGAAGGAGTCAAAGGAAAGAGCTTTTTAGAACGGGGTACAACACCATTAAGCGAGCGTTATATTGGTAATGCTAAAATGTTTGAAATGGAGGAAAAGCGTTCCTTGTTAAAACCATTTAATGGAGCTTTCCCGTATAACAAGATTACGAATCCTCTATATGAGAATGTAAAAAACGAACCACTTGTGAATCAAATGCAATATGTGGATATTCATACTTGGTTACGTGGGGATATTTTGTTAAAAGCGGATAAAATGACAATGGCTCATTCGTTGGAGCTTCGTGTACCATTTTTAGATAAAGAAGTGTTCCGTGTAGCAAGCGAATTGCCAGTCTCTTTAAAAATAGCTAATGGAACGACAAAATCTATTTTGCGTGAAGCGGTAGAAGGTATTGTCCCTGATCACGTATTGAATCGTAAAAAGCTTGGCTTCCCAGTTCCAATTCGTCATTGGTTAAAAAATGAATTGCATGACTGGGCAAAGCAATTAATTAAAGAAAGTGAAACAGATCATTTAATTCATAAAAACGTTGTATTGGATTTACTTCATGCCCATTGTGAAGGAAAAGGGGATTACAGCAGAAAAATCTGGACTGTTCTTGTCTTTATGCAATGGCATCAAATTTTTATAGAAGGCAAATATAATATAGAAGACCTTCGTAATGAAGATAAAACGTTAAGCAAGCTAGCTGCAAGTAAATAATTTAGGAATAAAAGCTGAAGGGCAATTAGAAGCTCTTCAGCTTTTGATTATATCTCACTTATTTCGATTTGTTCCTCTACTTTTTCAATTGTAATAGCCTGTTTACCCATTTGCTCCCAAGCAGCAACAAAGTCATCAAATGGCGCCTTGGATTGGCGATCTAACGGGTCATTAAAATAAATATGTTCTTCGTCATATCCGGTAACTAAGACAGAATGTTCACTCATGGTAATATCAATTGGTCCTGAAGGGGTTTGCCATGTTTTAAAAGCGCTATCCGGTAATTTTTTGTACTTTGCATTAATAATGACCTGGACAGGCTGCCCATTGTTTAATGCCTCTAATACTTTATAAAAGGAGTCACCAGTTAAATCCACAACCTCATGATGCTCTTTTACATATTGATTCGCAAGCTCGACTAATGGCCCATGATAAACACCAAGTCCAGGCGTTGTTAAAGAGTACATGTCACCAACAAACCCATCGTACGGATTACCAAAATGGATTTTGCCATTCTTTACTGTATAAGGTGTAGGGTCTTTTTTGACTTCCTCGGCTAATTTCATCTTATCCACATCATAATCATAATAACTTAAAAGCATCGCAAGTGACGTTACTTCACATCCCCGCGGTAACTCCGGATATTGCAAAATGTGTGGTGCCTCTAAATGAATTTCTTCTTTAATGAATGTTGGTTCCTCTAAATTCACAATACTTTCTTCCGTTATATTTGTAACGGGAACAGCGTCATTTACATGATTTTTTTCCGCTGCCCAAATGGTTTCAAGACGTGGGTACCATATATTTTTCGTATCGTAAAGGTTAACCATAACTAACGTGAAAGCCAAGGTTGTAAAAAGTAGCCCGTATATTTTTAGTGATTTGCGGAAAAATTTAACGTGATTAGATAAAAACCAAAATGTTACCCCAATACTAAAAGTAAATAGTAAGGTGAACAACTTTTTGAACCTCCTCCTGTTATTAGTGTATGAAGTTTCGTCATTGATACGTGTGTCAAAAGATGTAAGGAGAGTAGGATGTCTTCCCTATTTTTGGAGTAAATGTTTTTATGACTAGAAAAGGGATTGACTAGTCTCATACTTAAAAAGTCCATCCACTTAGTTACCGTCACTATGGGGATTGTTTTTCGTTTTTATAGGTCAGTTGTTCTTGTAATATTGCCCTTTTTCCACATAGGACTGGCGTATTCGATTCATCTCTTTACTATCTATATCGGTTAATTCCCGAATTACTTTAGCTGGACGTCCAAAGGCGAGTGTATTCGGTGGAATCTTTTTCCCAGGTGGTACTAGGCTTCCAGCTCCAATAAATGCACCTTCACCAATTTCTGCTCCATCTAGGATAATGGAGCCCATACCTATTAATGCGTTTTTATGCACGATGGAAGAATGTAGCATCACTTGATGGCCAACAGTTACACCATCCTCTAAAATTAAAGGCTTATTTGGACTTTCATGCAGCATACTTTGGTCCTGGACATTGACGTTTTTCCCAATTCGAACTGGTGCGACGTCTCCGCGAATAACGGTCTTAAACCATATACTCGAATAGGCACCAATTTCAACATCACCAGTCACCACGACATCGCTTGCGACATATGCTGTTTTATCGATTATGGGCGTTTTGCCCTTATATTCACGAATCATTATCTATTTCCTCCCTTTATCAATATTAAAATTATTATACCAAATGATGAGGAGGCATTGTCCTTGAGAAAATTGGTAAGCGAATCAAATAAGGGGACCATCGTTCTTGTTCATGGTGCTTTTGAACATGCGGGGCGCTATGATTGGCTTGCAAAAAAGTGGTATGAGGAAGGTTTTAATGTGATCTATGATGATTTACCTGGTCAAGGGATGAGCCAGGGGTTAAGAGGACATATCGATTCATTTGATGAATATATTGAAGCGATTGAGCAATGGACAATTGAAGCCAAAAAATACAATAAACCAGTATTATTGCTTGGGCATAGTATGGGGGGCTTAGCTGTTGTAAGAATGATGGAAGAAAAAAAACCAGAATATATTAAAGGAGTTATCCTTTCCTCCCCTGGATTAGGAATCGCATCCAGACCTCCCAAATGGGTGATTCCTATATCGAGAACACTTGAGAAGATTTTCCCGAGGCTACAGGTTCGGACACGACTTGAGCCATGCGTATCCACAAGAAATAAACGATACCATAATCGCCAAAAAGATCCTTTATTTTTGAAAAAGGTATCCATTCGTTGGTATCATGAATTTGAACGTGCTATTCGAATCGCTTTTCAAAAAGTACAAAACTATCCACCTGTTCCGACTCTATTAATGCAAGCGGGCAGGGATTTTTTAATTAATGTGAAGGATGTAAGAAATTGGTTTAATCAGTTAACCATACCGGAAAAAAGGTACAATGAATGGGAGCAGTTATATCACGAAATTTTTAATGAACCAGAACGTGAAGAAGTATTCGAATATGCGAAAAAGTTTGTAGATGAGGTCGTGGAGAACTAATATTGGAGGATATTTATTTTGAGCCTAAAAATACCGCAAACCCCTATTTTGTTAATGTCAGCTGTTTATCGAAAAATCTTCCCTGAAGTGCACCAAGAACTTGCATATTGGAAAAAACGAGCATCACAAATTGAAAATGAAGAATTAAGAAAACAAGCCTTAGCAAGCATCGATACGAAAACCTTTCATTGTGAAGGTGGAGGTATCTATGCGTTGCTAGCTAAAAAGAATCGAAAGGATGCAATTGCGTTTATCGTTGCCTTTCAAACCATCAGTGATTACTTAGATAATTTATGTGACCGTAGTACTTCATTAGACCCAGATGACTTTTCTTGTCTACATGAAGCGATGATTGATGCGGTTACACCAGGTAGACTTAGTGGCAACTATTATGCCTACCGTAGTGATCAAAATGACAGTGATTATTTAGTCGACCTAGTAAAAAAATGTCAAGAAATAGTTTCTAATATAAAGAACTACGATGAGCTTTTGCCATATCTTATTCAACTTGTTTCGTTGTATTGTGACTTACAGGTTCATAAGCATGTTGCATTAGAAGAAAGAGTTTCCCGCCTTCAATCTTGGTATGAGGAACATAAAGAAACGATTCCAGACCTGACCTGGTATGAATTTTCAGCGTGTGCTGGCTCTACTCTAGGCGTTTTTTGTCTCGTTTCATACGGTTTATCTGGATTGCTAACAAAAGCCCATATTGACAACATTTATCATAGTTATTTCCCTTATATGCAGGGCTTGCATATCATGCTCGATTATTACATCGATCAAGAAGAGGACCTGGAAGAAGGTGATCTGAACTTTTGCAGCTTCTATGAAACTGAACAGGAATTAGAACAGCGCTTCTTATATTTTATGGAACAAGCAAAAAAATACTTACATGTTATTCCTCATAAAAGATTTCACCAATTGGTTCACAATGGATTAATTGGTATGTACTTAGCAGACAAAAAAGTGAAAAAATTAAACAATTACCGCAAAATGGTGAAACAATTATTGAATGTGGCTGGTTTTAAAGCTAAGTTCTTTTATTTAAACACAAAGCTATATCATTTAATTAGAACTTAACGCCTTTTTTCGATTGCTAATAAAAAGGGTGGATCATTTTTTTGGTTAATAAATTGATATTGTAGCACATTGTATTGCTGTTGGTTTAATTGATGTAAAAAGGCCAGTATCTGGTCTTTTTCTACTTTTCCACCCTCATGTCCATAATACACGACCAAAACAAGGAGTTTTCCTGGTTTTAGATGTGGTAAAATGGACTCAATAGCTTGGATTGTACTATCTGGTTTTGTTGTTATCGTATGGTTTCCTCCTGGTAAATACCCGAGGTTAAAAATAGCTCCACCAATATTTCCTTTCATTTCTTCTGTAAAATAATTCTCCAAATTTTGGTGACTGTCTTGAATGACTGTGACGTGATGTATGCTTTCTTTGTTTAGGAGTTCAGTCGTTTTGACTATAGCTTGTTTTTGCACATCAAAGGATAGTACGTGACCAGCTTCGCCCACCAATTTAGCCAGCATAACTGTATCATGTCCATTTCCTGCTGTTGCATCAATGACATAATCACCAATTTCAACAGATTGTTTTAATAAAGTGTGTGAAAAAGTAAGTACTCGTTGTAACATTGTCTACCTCCAAAAACGTTTATCTAAATTGATTTTAGCACGATTGATGCAATTTCAAAAAGGACAGAACTACCTCGTATAGTTTTTTCGCAAATGTAAAAATTACAATTGAGGTGATGTGAATGACCACTCGTGACTCTATGGAGAATTTTTTAAGAGAAATTAACGAGAAAATGGAAATTGCCAAAAAAGAATTAGATGAGACGAATCGGAATGGTTTTAATGTGGATAATGAGTATAGTACAGCACAACTAGCGCTAGAAGAAGCAGAAGCAGAAATTGAGCGCATGAGAATCAGTGCAAATGCACAACAAAAAGAGCAGCTGCACCGATTACACTTACAAGTTTCTAGACTGTTAAATGATATGTATTTGGATGAAAATGATTTAAATGAATATAGCTGATAGAAAAGTCGGGAATTTTCCCGACTTTTCACGTGAAAAAAGATAAATATAGCCCAAATTTCTGACTTATCTTGACAATCTTTCCATCCTTCATTAAAATACGATTACGATAACAAATTTAATTCTAGAATTAGTTGTAGTGCTTTCTCAAGAAAATGAAAGTGGCACTTTTTGCTTATTCCTCAAATACGATGAGAAGGATTAGTAGTGAACGATCACGGAAATCAGAGAGATAGCGGTTGGTGGAAGCTATCCTTGATCCTCATGAACTCGCCTTTGATGTAGCAGATATGAATTTTTAGTAGTATCTGACGTGAATCTGCGTTAAGGATAGACTAAGTGAACACTTAAATGGTGTTAATTTGGGTGGTACCGCGGGAATATAAACTCTCGTCCCAGTTATTGGGATGAGAGTTTTTTTATTGCTTTAAAGTAGTTTAGCGTTAAAGGTTTAAAGTGATAATAGTAACACGTACATACGAAAAAGGAGGAAGGAAAATGGATTTCAATCATCGCCAAATTGAAAAGAAATGGCAACAATATTGGGAAGAACATAAAACCTTTAAAACAGATACGAGCAGCACAAAAGAAAAATTTTATGCGTTGGATATGTTTCCGTATCCATCAGGTGCAGGTCTTCATGTGGGGCATCCAGAGGGCTATACAGCAACGGATATCCTGTCACGAATGAAGCGGATGCAAGGCTATGAAGTACTGCATCCAATGGGCTGGGATGCTTTTGGTTTACCAGCTGAGCAATATGCGCTAGATACAGGAAATAACCCTAAAGACTTTACGGAAAAAAACATAAATACATTCAAGCGACAAATTAAGTCATTAGGCTTTTCTTATGATTGGGATCGTGAAATTAATACAACAGATCCAAATTACTATAAATGGACACAGTGGATTTTCTTGAAGCTATATGAAAAAGGTCTCGCTTATATAGATGAAGTTCCAGTTAACTGGTGTCCTGCATTAGGAACGGTTTTAGCAAATGAAGAGGTTATTGATGGGAAAAGTGAACGTGGTGGACATCCAGTAATCCGGAAGCCAATGAAGCAATGGATGTTGAAAATTACTGCATATGCTGACCGATTACTAGATGATTTAGAAGAACTTGATTGGCCAGAAAGCATTAAAGATATGCAGCGCAACTGGATTGGTAAATCAGAGGGTGCACAAATAACCTTTACTGTTGATGGTTCCAATCATACATTTGAAGTATTTACAACAAGACCGGATACTATTTTTGGGGCAACATATGCTGTATTAGCTCCAGAACATCCATTAGTTGAGGAAATTACAACTTCAGAACAAAAAGATGCTATTGAGAGCTATCGAAAACAAATGGAAGCAAAGAGTGATTTGGAACGGACGGACCTAGCGAAAGATAAAACAGGTGTATTTACAGGAAGCTATGCCATTAACCCAATGAATGGGGAAAAAATGCCGATTTGGATTGCAGACTATGTTCTTATGACATATGGTACTGGTGCAATTATGGCAGTTCCAGCCCATGATGAGCGTGATTATGAATTTGCGAAAAAATTCGACCTATCCATTGTAGAAGTGGTAGAAGGCGGAAATATTGAAAAAGAAGCTTATACTGAAGATGGTAAACATATTAATTCTGACTTCTTAAATGGACTAGGTAAAGAAGAAGCAGTAGCAAAAGCAATCGAAGCCCTTGTTGAAAAAGGAGTAGGCGAGCGCAAAATCACATATCGACTTCGTGACTGGTTGTTTAGTCGCCAGCGTTATTGGGGTGAACCGATTCCGATTATTCATTGGGAAGATGGAACAATGTCAGCAGTTCCTGAAGAAGAACTTCCGTTACTACTACCAGAAACAAATGAAATCAAGCCATCTGGTACAGGAGAATCACCACTTGCCAATATAAAGGATTGGGTGGAAGTAACAGACCCTAAGACCGGTAAAAAAGGTCGTCGTGAAACGAATACAATGCCGCAATGGGCAGGTAGCTGTTGGTATTTCTTACGCTACATTGATCCAACTAATAGTGAAAAACTTGCTGATCCAGAAAAACTAGAAAAATGGCTTCCGATTGATATTTATATTGGCGGAGCTGAGCACGCTGTTCTTCACTTACTATACGCAAGATTCTGGCACAAATTCTTATATGATATTGGTGTGGTACCAACAAAAGAACCGTTCCAAAAGCTATTCAACCAAGGGATGATTCTAGGTGAAGGTAATGAAAAAATGAGTAAATCAAAAGGAAATGTTGTAAATCCGGATGATATTGTAAATACTCATGGTGCTGATACTTTAAGATTGTATGAAATGTTTATGGGACCGTTAGATGCATCAATTGCTTGGAGTACAAACGGATTGGACGGCTCTCGTCGTTTTCTTGATCGAATTTGGCGATTGTTTGTAAATGACAATCATGAGCTTGATGAAAAAGTAACAGATGAAGCAAACAATCAATTATCACGTGTTTACCATGAAACAGTGAAAAAAGTAACCGAAAACTTTGAAGCCCTACGTTTTAATACAGGCATTTCACAATTAATGGTGTTCATAAATGATTGTTATAAAGCAACACATATTCCAAAGGAGTATGCAGAAGGCTTTGCCAAAATGCTTTCTCCAATTGCGCCACATATAGCAGAAGAGATTTGGAATCTACTCGGTCACAACGAATCCATTGCTTATGAAGCATGGCCTACTTATGATGAAAGCATGCTTGTGGAAGATGAAGTAGAAGTAGTGATTCAGGTAATGGGCAAAGTAAGATCAAAGCTAGTTATATCGAAAGATGCTTCTAAAGAGGAAATGGAAAAATTAGCACTTGAAGATGAAAAAGTACAAGAATGGCTAGAAGGAAAAACAATTCGAAAAGTCATTGTTGTGCCTGGGAAACTAGTAAACATTGTCGCGAATTAATATGTTATAAAAAGGGATGGGGTTACCCTATCCCTTTTAAAATGAATTAAAGGGGAGTAGAAGAATGAATATAAAAGAAATAGAACCGGAACAATTAGATCAACTAATAGAAACGGATAAAAACGAATATGTCATTATAGATGTAAGAGAAGATGAGGAAGTGGCAAATGGGATGATAAAAGGTGCAAAGCATATTCCGTTACAAAATATACCCGAAGCGATTGCTAACTTAGATACAGAGAAAGAATATGTATTGGTTTGCCGTTCTGGTCGACGGAGTTTAAATGCATGTCTATATATGGAAAAAGAAGGCTTTAACGTTCGAAACATGGTTGGTGGTATGTTAGAATGGAAAGGTGAAGTAGTTTTTTAACATCGATGGTTTGATAACTAATAGTCATTCCCTTTTTCGTTTATAAGGAATGGCTATTTTATTTTCTTTTAATGAAAAAATTTAGGAGTACTTGTTAATATCATTGGTATTATTTTCATGGGATAATTGTATTGATATTCTGTATCTTACATGATATATTATTAATCCACCGCGAATAACGGTGGTGAAATGAAGTAAACAAAAATTTCCTATTGATTTTTATTAACTAGATGTGTTATATTAATTGACGTCGCTTTGATGAGTGATTTCAAAACTTATAAAAAACAGTTGACTTAAAGTTACCGTTTTGATATGATAATAAAGTCGCTTTTGAGAAGGCGATAAACATTTGAACCTTGAAAACTGAACAAAACAACCAGTACGTCAATTCGGTAATTTACATTACCATTTACTATTTATGAGCTTAATCAAACAATCTATTGGAGAGTTTGATCCTGGCTCAGGACGAACGCTGGCGGCGTGCCTAATACATGCAAGTCGAGCGCGGGAAGCAAGCAATCGCCCTTCGGGGCGTGCGCTTGTGGAACGAGCGGCGGACGGGTGAGTAACACGTGGGCAACCTGCCTGTAAGACTGGGATAACTTCGGGAAACCGGAGCTAATACCGGATAATACTTTTGGATGCATGTCCGAAAGATGAAAGACGGCTTTTGCTGTCACTTACAGATGGGCCCGCGGCGCATTAGCTAGTTGGTGGGGTAAAGGCCTACCAAGGCGACGATGCGTAGCCGACCTGAGAGGGTGATCGGCCACACTGGGACTGAGACACGGCCCAGACTCCTACGGGAGGCAGCAGTAGGGAATCTTCCGCAATGGACGAAAGTCTGACGGAGCAACGCCGCGTGAGCGATGAAGGTCTTCGGATCGTAAAGCTCTGTTGTTAGGGAAGAACAAGTACGAGAGTAACTGCTCGTACCTTGACGGTACCTAACCAGAAAGCCACGGCTAACTACGTGCCAGCAGCCGCGGTAATACGTAGGTGGCAAGCGTTGTCCGGAATTATTGGGCGTAAAGCGCGCGCAGGCGGTTTCTTAAGTCTGATGTGAAAGCCCACGGCTTAACCGTGGAGGGTCATTGGAAACTGGGAGACTTGAGTGCAGAAGAGGAGAGTGGAATTCCACGTGTAGCGGTGAAATGCGTAGATATGTGGAGGAACACCAGTGGCGAAGGCGACTCTCTGGTCTGTAACTGACGCTGAGGCGCGAAAGCGTGGGGAGCGAACAGGATTAGATACCCTGGTAGTCCACGCCGTAAACGATGAGTGCTAGGTGTTAGGGGGTTTCCGCCCCTTAGTGCTGAAGTTAACGCATTAAGCACTCCGCCTGGGGAGTACGACCGCAAGGTTGAAACTCAAAGGAATTGACGGGGACCCGCACAAGCGGTGGAGCATGTGGTTTAATTCGAAGCAACGCGAAGAACCTTACCAGGTCTTGACATCCTCTGACAATCCTAGAGATAGGAC
>NZ_OEQK01000017.1 GCF_900240405.1 Salirhabdus sp. Marseille-P4669 | reverse complement strand
GACAGAGTGACAGGTGGTGCATGGTTGTCGTCAGCTCGTGTCGTGAGATGTTGGGTTAAGTCCCGCAACGAGCGCAACCCTTGTCCTTAGTTGCCAGCATTCAGTTGGGCACTCTAAGGAGACTGCCGGTGACAAACCGGAGGAAGGTGGGGATGACGTCAAATCATCATGCCCCTTATGACCTGGGCTACACACGTGCTACAATGGATGGTACAAAGGGCAGCGAAGCCGCGAGGCATTAGCAAATCCCATAAAACCATTCTCAGTTCGGATTGTAGGCTGCAACTCGCCTACATGAAGCCGGAATCGCTAGTAATCGCGGATCAGCATGCCGCGGTGAATACGTTCCCGGGTCTTGTACACACCGCCCGTCACACCACGAGAGTTGGCAACACCCGAAGTCGGTGGGGTAACCTTTTGGAGCCAGCCGCCGAAGGTGGGGTCAATGATTGGGGTGAAGTCGTAACAAGGTAGCCGTATCGGAAGGTGCGGCTGGATCACCTCCTTTCTAAGGAAGATACATCACTTACGTGATGAAAAAAAGATGTGCTTGGTTGTTTTGTTTAGTTTTGAAGGATCAAATGATCTTTCAAAAACTAGCACCTTGAAAACTAGATAAGAAAGAATCAAGAGCATGACATATGCGTTATAAAGGATTATGGAAGTTCTGTTAACATCCGTCACGTCCTGTGACGAACACAGAACTAACTACATCCTGTAGTTAAGTGATTAAGAGCGCACGGTGGATGCCTTGGCACTAGGAGCCGATGAAGGACGGGACAAACACCGATATGCTTCGGGGAGCTGTAAGTAAGCTTTGATCCGGAGATTTCCGAATGGGGAAAC
>NZ_OEQK01000004.1 GCF_900240405.1 Salirhabdus sp. Marseille-P4669 | reverse complement strand
TTCGTCCTGAGCCAGGATCAAACTCTCCAATAGATTGTTTGATTAAAGCTCATAAATAGTAAATGGTAATGTAAATTACCGAATTGACGTACTGGTTGTTTTGTTCAGTTTTCAAGGTTCAAATGTTTATCGCCTTCTCAAAAGCGACTTTATCATCATATCAAACTATTAACTTCACGTCAATAGTTTTTTATACTTTTTTTAATCGCTCATTGGAACGACAATTAATAATATATCATACTCAACTTCTGAAAATCTACAGGTAATTTTTACTTGTTTGATTTTCATCACCGTTTTTCGCGGTGGATTAATAATATATCATGGTTGTTCATTAATAGCAATATCTATATAGTATGCAATTTTATCCAAGATAGGATTTTAAGAACATACTATATATATGCTTATTTTCATAAATGGTTACAATTTATAAATTCCCTTTTCGAATACTAATACATTTATTTACTTTACCCAAAACACCTATAATAATTCTCTATTTTATAGAAGAAAAGAGGAATCGTATTGCCCCTTTTCTTCTATTTATAATTTTAACTTTTAAACTTCACTTAGATTTTTATAATGCTCGCGTAAATCTCGTTTTAATACTTTTCCACTTGGATTTTTAGGCAGCTCTTTTGCAAAGTCTACATATTTAGGAATCTTAAACTTGGATAGTCTTTCCTCACAGAACTTTACTACTTGTTCTTTTGTTAGGGCTATTCCATCCTTTGGAACTATTATGGCCGTCACTGCTTCAATCCAATAAGCATCTGGGATACTTATAACCGCAACCTCTGAGACGCCTTCCATTTGGTAAATGGTTTCTTCCACTTCACGGCTTGATACATTTACCCCACCAGTATTTATCATATCTTTTTTGCGATCTACAATGGTAATATAACCGTCTTCATCCATTACACCTAAATCCCCACTATGAAACCAGCCATTCCGAAAAGCTTCTGCTGTTTTTTCCGGGTCATGCAAATATCCTTTCATAGCGTGTGGTGTGCGATGTACAATTTCTCCTATTTCACCACGTGGAACTTCTTTATCCTCATTATCCACAATTTTTGTCTGCATATTTAAGGAAGGCTTACCAGCTGAACCTAGTTTCGTTAGCTGATCTTCTGGCTGTAAGGCTGTAGCTAGAGGAGCTACTTCAGTTTGTCCATAAAAATTCCAGAAGCGTGCATTTGGCAAGCGTACCGACAGCTCTTTTAAAACTTCACGAGGCATTATTGCTGCTCCATAATAACATTTTTCGAGCGATGTTAAATCACGCTTATCAAAATCAGGGTGACGTAGTAAGGCAATCCATACTGTGGGAGGACAGAAAAGCTGTGTAATGCTTTCTTCTTCTATCGTTTTTAAAATTACTTCTGGATTAGCACCGTCCAAAATAATTCCACTAGAACCTAGGTATACACTAGGGCCTAAGAAACAATGTAATTGGGCACTATGGTACAGAGGTAGAGCATGAATACAAACATCATTCCCCGCCATTTGACCATCTACAATACAACTTACGTACTCACTAATAATACTTTTATGGGTAAGCATTACACCTTTGGGTCGTGATTCCGTACCGCTCGTATATAAAACATGAGCCAAATCATCATCTTTAATGTCTGTGTCGACTAAATCTACAGACTTATTTCTTCTTATTTCAGTTAATGTTTTCCAGCCTTCAAGATTAGTTGTATCTTGATCCATTATGTATCGAAAAGCTATAGACAAATCTTTAGAGGCACTATTTAATACTGGAGCATACTCCTCGGAAGCAATAAAGCCATTAACTTTAGCATGCTTCAATATATATTCCACATCCCCTGAGGTTAACATATAATTGATTGGTATCATTATTGCTCCAACACGGGCTAAGGCAAAATTGACAATGACAAAATCTAAGCTATTTTTAGACATTACGGTTAGCATGTCGCCCTTTTTCATACCAGCTTCCAAAAAGGCATGTGCCGTTTGATTGACCACATCGTCTAATTCAGCATATGTAAGGCGTTCATCTTTGTAAGCGATTGCAAATTTGTTTGGAAACCGCTCTCTAGTTCGAGCTAAAAGATCTCCAAGTGTATTTCTTCTTGCGCGTTGAAGCATTGTTTCAAGATTATCCTGCACCTTTGACTCCATCCAAATCGCTCCTCCTCAAAATAATTATTAAAATTACAGAAAGTTCCTAATTTTAGTTTATTTCACATGAGGTGGTTAAGCAATAAGAGAACTTGTCTTCCATTGTCGAATGAAATTTTAATTGTATTTATCAGATTTAATTCGACAAAATCCAACAAAAACCGGGGAGTGACAGGCACCTAAAACCCATTCCCAAACCAATATGCTAGTGCTGCGCCTGCGTAGTTTCCGATTATATATCCTAGTGTGCCAACTATTAGGATAGGGCCTACGAGCTTTGTCCACCCTTTCGAAATGGCCATTGCTGCAGCTGTTGTTGGACCACCAATATTGGCATTGCTTGCGAGAATGATTTCTTCTAAATTAAATTTAAACAGTTTCCCAAACACGAAGGATACCATCATATTAATGACTACCATAATAAAGACTAATACAAATAGTAATGGAGCATTTTGAATTAATATTGGTAATGATGCCGGAACACCAATAACGACAAAGAAAATATAAATTAAATAAGTTCCTATTTCTTGAGCTCCTTTTATCTTTTCAAAATAACGAGAAAAGATCGTTACAGCGAGCATCGTTATCGTAGTGAGCATTAAATAGTTGTCACCCAAAATGCCGTTAAGTAATATCTGATAGAACTCCGCATCTTCTCCGGATGGAATCCACTTATCAAAGAGTTCTGCTAGCTTAAACGATACAGCAACAAGAACGAAAGCAGAACCAACTGCTAGTCCAATATCCTGTAAAGAAATTTCCTTACCTTTCCAGTAGTTTTTAGCTAGATTCTCTCCGCCTGCAGAGCCTATTTTTTCTACTTGGTCGATATGTGGGGATTTGAATCGCTTTCGAAAAAACGAGATGGTTGGGATCATAATTAAGATCAAGAAATACAACGCCATCATAAAATTATCTGCTACAACCGTTGCAGACACAATATCAACTGGTGTTTCAAAACGTGCAGATAATGCAGCTAGGTTTACACTTCCACCAATATAGGAGCCTGTCATCATGCCAGCTATTTCATCTAGACCAGGTATTACATCTTTTAATATGAAAAAACCAGCAACTGCACCTGCAACCGTTCCAACCGCACCTATTAAAAAGATAAATAAAAGCCTGCCACTTTCATTCCATATTTTTAAAATGTTGGATTGAAATAATAATAGTGGGATTGCAAGAGGTATCACATAAGTCCAAACCGCATCATAAACTGGGGATGCTGTAGGAATAATGTTTAAATTAGCTAAAATCATTGCACCAACGAGCGCGATAATTGCACCGGATATTTTAGATGCCCATTTATATTTTTGTTCTAAGTAAATACTTACTGCTGCCCAACCAGCTAAAAAAGCCCATAAAATCCAGGTTTCATCTGGTTGAATGATTGCATGAATCATCTTCTTCTCTCCTTACCTTTTTGTACCTACTAATATAACAAAAGTTTAAGAGGAAAACTATTTTCAATTTGATTAAGCTCCTACGAAATATTGATGAGTCTGTTCAACGGAATTATGGAAATATACATTCGGTCTTAACACTAAGAAAAGACCATTGAATCCATTATTAAGAAGATAGCCTATTCAAACCGACTATCTTCAAATTCTATTTATTCAGGTTTTACGATGTCTTCTTGTGACTCAATGATTCGTTCATATTTTATTCCTAGGCCATCCTCTACTTGGATATGTACCTGTAGAGTATCCCATTTCTTTTGCTCCAAACTTATTAAATCCGTATAGGTAATACCCTCCACATATTGATCCGAATGAAAATCATCCGCTTCTTTCATTAAGTCTATTTCTTGAATGGACTCACCATCTATTAATATTGTTGCTTTGGCACTTGTCATTTTTAACCGATTGTCATTATAAAACTCTTGCATATATTGGAGATTTTTTTCATTAAAAATATTGATATCTAAATTATAGTCCGATTCCGTTGCTGGAAGAAAAAACGCGTCAATTATAATTCGGTCATGAAACTGATCTTTAAACGGCAATGTCAAAAATGCTTCACTTCTAATTCCAACTTCTGACTTCGCAACAATTTTCGTTTCAAAATTTTGATTCATTGGAAACTCATAATCCAACGTGTAGCCTAGAGCATCATTTTCAGGGATATCTATTTGCTCCCATTCCTCATCGCCTTCACCTCGATACAAAAAAGATAGTTTCTCCCCTTCTTCTAAATCGCGTAAATTCCATCGTAAATGCACATCTACTGTCATTTCCTTACTATCCACGTCTGACAGCTCATACGCTTTATCCTGTACCCAAATTTGTTGTTCAACAAAGTCATCCATTTTTGCTTGTACATCTGCTGATATATTATGTAAATTATTTCGGATGTTTTCCATTTCGTATTGTACATTATCGTACAGGGTTAATCGCTCTTCTATGTCGTTTAGCTTACTAATATTGATCCATAACAAAATAATAATCGCAATAAATGCAGCTCCTGCACCGACCAGGACCATTTCCCGCTTTTCCACCTTCATTTCCCCCTTTCTTTTCATTGTTTGTCTTTATAAGTCTATTCTAGATAATAGGGGAATTCCCCTTTTTAAGGAAACTGGAAGCGTGTTAAGGAATAGAAAAGTATTGGGTATTTAGCTATGGATTTAGGGTGAAAAGCAGAACAAGGAACAAATCTGCCTGATTATCAAAAGTATATTTAAGTGGCTACACAAAAATAGGTATAAAT
This sequence comes from Salirhabdus sp. Marseille-P4669, assembly GCF_900240405.1. Taxonomy (GTDB): domain Bacteria; phylum Bacillota; class Bacilli; order Bacillales; family Alkalibacillaceae; genus OEQK01. The sequence continues at coordinate 299,468 of NZ_OEQK01000004.1, read as the reverse complement.
TACCAAAAAAAGAAGAATAATCCATGTTTTTATAGTAAAATGTAATACAATTGCATCCAAATTAAGGAATATTACGTCTTATTATTAGAAGCAAATCGAAAAGGAAAAGAAGGTGCTTCCATTTAATGAATAATTTACAGCCATTTGAAGCAAATAGAGACTTTTACATGAAAAACATAATGAATCAGTATGGTAGGAGCTTGATGAACTTTGCATATACATATGTGAAGGACTGGAGTTTAGCTGAAGATATTATCCAAGAAGTATTTATCAGTGTATATCGATATAGCGAATTAAAACAAGTACATTCACTAAAATCATGGCTTTACATGATAACATCTAATAAGTGTAAAGATTTTCTGAGGAAGAGTTATGTAAAGAACGACATCTTAGCTGGCATACGGGGATATTTTTGGAAAGACCATCATCATACCCCTGAAAAAATACTACTGAGTACATCTAAGAATAAAATGATTTCTCTGCATATACTTAATCTTCCTGTTAAATATCGAGAAGTAATCATTCTTTTTTATTATGAAGACTTATCTATAAAGGAAATTGGGGAATTGTTACAACAAAAAGAATCTACCGTAAAAAGCAAATTACTTAGAGGTCGCGAAAAGTTAAAACTCAAATTAAAAACGGAAGCGAGTGATTGGTTTGAATAAAGAGCGAATTAAAAAAGCATTAAATGATGAAATATTTGCTCAAAATCCGTTTGATGAGAATATGAAGGAACAAATGTTTTCTAAAATCTATTTTAGCGAAGAAAAAATATCCTCTAAAAACAGGTACCGACTTGTTTTTCACTCGATTCTCACTTTAAGTGTAGGGGTGGTTATTGGGATTGGAGGATTCCTTTTTCTAGCAAATACAAAGGATTCCCAAAATCCTAATCTTGATCAAGACTACTCCGGTAAGGAAATTGTAGAAGACAGAAAAGTAACTGTCCCTAATGAAGAACCCAAAGACGAAACGATACGATTAGCAGAACAAATTTTAACTAATCCTGTAGCTCTTGAAGCATTTCTATTAATCCCGAAGGAAACACAGCATCATTTTAATGAGTCTCTTTTATTCCAATATAACCAAAACGCTAAATTTAGAGAAAAAGTGGCATTAGGAATTAAGAAAGCGAAAAATCTTTCTGTGTACAAACTAGAAGGTTTATCTTATGAAATGCCTCAAAATGGTTTTCAAGCAGATTTCAATGACCATGGAGAGATTGTTTACATCGTTGGAGAAGTATGGGTAAAAATCAAGGGTGAATTTCATACATTAGACCATGATAGAAAGGAACAGTTGACGGATGTATTAAGTGAAATTGGTAGAGAATTTGTAACTGGCAATGGCGAACTTGCAACTCCAGATAATCAGGGAGTATTCAAAGCAAGTGTTACTTGGAGTGAGGTTCCAGAGGATGTAAAACTACGTATTCAAAATGATATAGAGAAGAAATTAAATGGAATTAAAACTCTGTTGGAAAACGACCAAGACAATCAAACATATTTGTACAATGAATTAAGAGACTTTGAAAGTAGGTATAAAAAAGTACTCAATCAAGAGTTAACAATGGAATCGTTTGTAGAATATTTAGGTGTTAATTTTCAATTCTTTATCTTCTCGTATATGTTACTTGAGCCAAGGCCGGTAGAGGTATTAGCAGAGCCAAAATATCGGACGAATGAGGAACAGGTTGACATTGTTTTGAGTGGTCCAAGATAAAATTAATTTAGGATTAACAAACAAATTTTGGTAAAAAACAACAAACGAAAGAGTGGTAGATTGAAGAAAGGAAATGATTATGAGAATTCAATACAAGTTAGAAAATAGAGATACTTCTACTTTAATTAAATATTTTTATTATTTTTCGGAAGAAGTAAGAAGGGAAAAGATAAAACTATTCTATATTAGAACACCGATTATTATGCTAACGATATTTTCCTTGTATTCATTTAGGGTATCCGATCACCTTATCGTACAAATTAGTTATGTTATTTACCATACGTTCTTTTGGTCTGCTATCTTAGCTCCGTTAGTCTTCCCGTTATTTTATCATTGGATAAGTAAAAAAAAAATAAATAAAAAAACACAATTATATGAGAAACTTGACTATTCCATAGTAGACAATGGGATTTTATCAAAGCAACCGGAAAAGGAGATTCTATATGAATGGAAGGGATTTCTTCAAGTAGTAGAAAGCGAAACCTATTATTATCTATATCTAACTAAGAGCGAAATCGTTATCATTCCAAAAAGAGTACTTGATTCAGAAACGAACAATCATTTAAAGCAAATTTTCCAACAAAAAATACAACCTTATAAGCAGATACATTCAAAATCTGATTTCAGAAAGTTTCTTACCGTTTTTCAAGTTGTTATGATATTTATCTATATCATTCTTCCTTTCAATATTTGGTATGATAAGTCTTCGAAACATTTTAACTATGAATTCGATCAGTCATTAGAAGAAAGTAATGAAACAGCCGATATTAATCTAAGCAATGTGTCTTTATCCGTCCAGAACTTATTAGATAAATATCCTTCACAGAAAAAGGCATTTAGCGAATTGCCTGTCATGTATCAAGAGAAAATGGTTGTTCCTTCACATAGCGAGATACCATTTAATATAAAAGAAGTAGAGGTTTATAATCATGTAATAAATGGAGATACTGACAGTGCGTATATCTTTTATCAAGGACATCAAGAGGCATTGGCTATTTTAATTTATGAACATGATAATATCACAACCAGGGGAAGGGAATTCGTAAATTTAAACCAAAATATAACAGGATATTATCATGATCGTTATGAAGAAAAGAGTATTTTTTGGAAGGATCCTAACAAAAGAAGTAGCTTTGTTTACTCGGTTAGTTTAATAAAACGTGAATATGGAACGGCTAAAAAGGAAAAAAATACGTTTTCAAAAGAAGATTTAGTTAAAATAGCAAACTCAGTGATAGATAATTACGAATAACGGAATAAGTCTTAAGACCACCTGAGAACAGGTCTTATAGACAACAAAAAGCACTCATCATTGTGTGCTTTTTGTACTGTACATGTCTAATATGCCGGAATTGGATTTAATTTATCTCAAAGTGATTTCAAGAATAGACGAATACCTTAATATAAAAGTTTTTTCAAATAAATCCATACTACAACCTTTTTACCGTAGGATTAAACCGCGCTTTCTGTTTTACGGATTTCCCGGAACGTATCACTACATACTTGTTTTGCCTTTAATAATGCTGTTAATTGCGCAGAATGAAGTCCAGCTCTTCCACATGTTCCTCCCCACTATTTTTACGTTTCTATACCAATCATATCATACAAATATAGGGTTTTAATTTATCGTAAATAGTTTTCCTAAATATGGTTAGACGAATACTACTAGTACATTGCCTCATTCGACATAATTCGGGGAGTGACAGGCACCCAAAACCCTCCTCCCCTCCTACTCACTAAATGTAACGGTTCCATTTTGCAAGGAGGATAGGATTGCCAATGATTCTACACGGATGCCTTGTTCTCGAAGAATTTTTCCTCCGTCTTGGAATCCTTTTTCAATGATAATTCCTACTCCTGCTAATGATGCTCCTGCTTGTTCAACAATTTCTTTTAAGCCTAGTACTGCTTGTCCATTTGCTAGGAAGTCATCGATCACTAATACGACATCGTCTTCTTGTAGATAATCTTTTGAGATGGATATTTCGTTCGTTTCTTGCTTTGTAAAGGAATACACGTTTGCGGTGTACAATTGGTCTATTAGAGTTAGAGATTTTCTTTTTCGAGCGAATACAGTAGGTACACCCAACTGTAAACTAGTAAATACAGATGGTGCGATACCGGATGATTCTAGAGTTAATACCTTTGTTACACCTGCTTCTTTAAAACGGGAAGCAAACGCTTCTCCTATTTGTTGCATTAGCGTAGGATCTATTTGATGATTTATAAATGCATCTACCTTTAGAACCGTTTCAGAAAGAACCTTACCCTCATTTTGAATCTTTTGCTTAAGTGCTTCCATGGTTAGCCTCCTCTGGTGCCTGGCACCACCCGAATAATGTCAGATTTTGTCGTCATACGCTTATCTACAAAAAAGCTCGAAAACAATGCTTCTACCGTTACGATAAGAGAAGCAGAGTTTTCGAGCTTCGTAATGAAAAACTCAAATGATTTGCACAAATTTTGACTTGACTGTAAACCTAGCTAAACCTGTACATTCCGCTGCTTTTCATAGTCGATTCGTTTACGGCAAATCGGTAGAAACTTGCAGGCCTTATTCCTGCGATTATATGAAAATACAATATTTAATTAGTTTTTAGTATAGCATGGCCATGGTAAAAAACAACCTATGCGATATACCAATTTTCCATTTATCATTTGTAAGGTTCTAGCGCTCAGCACTTTCAAGGTTTTTAATTCGCCCATGATACAATAAACTTCGCATTACCCGAAAGGTGATAATTCTTCAATCCGTATGGTAGCACAAAATGTGTTCCCTTTTTCAGTTCATAAGTTGTCCCATCTATGCCAATTTCTCCAGACCCATCAATGACACTTACCTGCAAAAAGTCCTTATCCATCTGTAAGGCTGCATATCCTTCTATGGTCCAATGCTCAACAGTAAAATAGTTTTCTTCCACAAGTCGTTTTTTGGTTAATCCATCTATCTTTTCCACTACTTGCTCTACCTCAGCTGGTTGATGTGGGACAGTAGTTACCTGTTTCGCACGATCTAAATGTAATTCGCGTTTATTTCCTTGATCATCTATACGGTCGTAATCATATACTCGATACGTAATATCGGAGCTTTGTTGGGTTTCTAGTATGAGAATTCCTTTGCCAATGGCGTGAAGTGTACCGCTTGGAACGTAGACAAAATCACCATCTTTTACTTTTATCCTTTGTAAAAGTCTTTCCCAATCCCCTTCATCCATCCAAGCTTTAAGCTCTTCGCGTGATTTTGCATGATGTCCTAAAATAAGCTCCGCTCCTGGTTCTGCACTTAACACATACCAACATTCCGTTTTTCCATATGGCTCTCCCTCCACTTCCTTCGCAAAGGTATCGTCAGGATGAACTTGAACAGATAAATCATCATTCGCATCCAAAATTTTAACAAGCAAAGGGTAGGCCTCATTAGAATGATCTTTCTTATGAAAAAGTTCACCATGATTCTCCCACGCATCAAGCAATGTTTTCCCTTTTAAAGGGCCATTTATAATTTTACTCGGTCCATTCGGATGTGCAGAAATAACCCAAGCTTCTCCCGTCTTTTGATAAGGAAGATGATATTGAAACTCCGTATGTAACTTTTGTCCACCCCAAATACGCTCTTGAAACACCGGTTCTAAGAAAATAGGTTCCTGATACATTGTATTGCCTCCAACTTTATTTGAAATCCAATAACTAGCTAAGCATATTTTAACATTTCATTGTGCCTTTAGTCCCGTCCTTAATATTTTGGATTTTCCGGTCACTGTTATTTCTAAGTTTTTATAAATTTCCTTCCACTGCTCTCCCGTTTGGACTTCCTTATCCCAATAGTCCGGAAACTTCCCTCTCACATATTCCCCAATACCAAATATATCAGAACCCTTTTCTTGCGTTTCGGTAATTAAGGTTGCAAATTCCTTCTCGAGTATTTGGTTAAATGTTTTTTCAATCGATTCGATCGTTCCTGGATTATCTAGTTTTAGTGCATTAGTTGATTTTTCCCTAATCTCACCTTCTACTCTTACAGTAACATCAACTTTTGGTTCACCATTTTTCATCTTTAACTCGTTGTTTGCTTTTCTTTTAATGGATTGAAAAAGAATTCCTTGATTCTCCTTAAAGGGGAAATAAGCCGTAGACCCTCCTGGATTTTGTTCGGTTAGGCCATTAAAATAAGCGATTTGGTGTGGTTCTGTTTTGCCAACCATCTTATCCCCACTGAAATAGGCCATACCTTCAATTTTAATATGCTCCCCTTCCTCCACACGAATATATGGCAAGTATCCATCTCTTCCCTTATCCGATGTTGCAACCCAAAATAAACCGAGATTATGCTCTGGAAATTTCCCTACCTTCACAGACTCCTCAAAAACCTTTGTTAAATACAACGTTGGTACTCGTTCCATTTTTGGAGATGCTTCCATCGTACTCGCTGCATCATCTCCGTTTACAGCAATCCAGGCAGTTCTTCTTACATCCGGTACACGTCTTAAATACTCATTTATTGGGCCGATTCCTTTTCGGGCAACCTCCTCTGACAAGATAACGATTTTTAAATGACCAAGGAAAATTTTATGTGCAAGATGCTGTTGAAGGTTTTGCATTGCATCACCTATTGTGTGTCCTACAGCCTCTACTACCCATACAGAATCAGCCGGTTCGCCACCACTTGAATCTCCACCTTTTAAGGGAACCTTTCCTGGAATGGCTAATTGAGCTGTCACCTTCAACATTCCTAAGTTGGAAAGAGGAACATCTATCCCACTTGGATGATTGGGTGAGCTCCCCTCTTGCTCCTCCGCAATATCAATAGCTAAACCCAATATTGTAGAACGATCTTCTATCTCATCTCGATCCCAGCATCCGGTTAATACAAATAAGCCCAGACCGAAGAGTAGCGAAATCATGTATTTCAATGATGATCTCCCCTTTTCTTACGCGCTAGTGATAGGACGAGTAGGATTAGGGGATAAAGAAAGGTTAATAGAATACCACCTTTACCTACCCATTCCATATAATCATACAACTGTTGAATGTTATCTGGATATAGAGCAACTAGTATAACAATCGGCAGCAGAATAATGGTGAATGGAAGATGGTCGTTAAACCCAAAAACTTTTCCACTTATATAGGCAATTAATACATAGCCTGATAATAATGTAGTGAATGCGGAAAAAATCCAAACGACGATAAAAACGATATCCACTCGTTCCAACATTTCTGCGGGAAACTGGATCATTCGCGCCAGCACAAACATGGGCCATAAAGACTTTTTTATTTCCTCTGCTCCAAAGACTGCCATTGTTACGCCAACCGCAAACAGTATAGTTATTCCAGAAACCAAAATCCCAAGTATACTCCCAATTACCGTATGCTTTTTCGATTTTGTATAAGGGATAATGATCGTTAAAATAAAGGTGCCGATTTGGATAAATGGTAAACCGATAACCGAGTGTACTCCACGTAAATAGTTAGATACATTTGCATTATTACCTAAAAAAGGTTTAAGATGGACGATTTCCATTTTCGAAAAGGATATGAGAACCATAAGAAAAATTGGAATAACAATAAACGGGAAATAATAGTACTGTATATGAGCAAACGTCGTAATACTATTACGACTCGTAATGGCTATCACAATTATCATCGACGTAATGGTAACAAAAATAGGCGTTTTGTCTAAAAGGGAATGATTCATAACCTCACCAAACTCCCTTAAGATAAACCCCTCTAACAAAATGAAGTAGACGATTAATAGCATCCCTATTGCCATACTGATTGGTTTACTAATTAGTGCTGAACTATATTCGATAAAGGTCTTCTTTGGAAAACGTACACCTAATGCAGCAATGATGATACATCCAATAAAAGCAATAACAAGACCGATAAATGTTATAAAGAACCCCCCTGTGTTAACTTTCTCTGTCGCAATTCGAGGTAAAGCTAGCACACTAACACCTATCGTCGTATTGGCGATAATCATCATAACCTGTGCTGCGGTTATTTGTTTTTGGAACCTCATTTCTTATCATTCCTCTTATTTTCTTTCGACTGTGTAGGTTGCAATGGGTTTCCTTTATTTAATTGATTTCCTTGAATTCTTTTTTTCCGAATAGGTAAGAGGTATTCTGGCCGGTCTTTCATCGCATGAAGAGGCGCTCTGAATAAAGTATCCTTAATCCCACCAAAATTCATTGGAGTAACAGGTGCCATATATGGGACGCCAAAGGATTTTAACGATATTAAATGATTATTTATTAATAAAACTCCTAGAATAAAGCCGTAAAAACCAAGGATTCCTGTAATGAGCAGGAGTGGAAAACGTACCATACGAAATCCGATTGCCATGTTATAGGAAGGCGTTGCAAACGATCCTATCGACGTTAGTGCGATTACAACTACAGTAATAGGACTTACAAATCCAGCAGAAACAGCAGCATCTCCAACGACCAAAACACCAACAATAGATAAAGCACTACCTATTTGTTTTGGCATGCGAATCGTTGCTTCACGTAACACTTCCATTGCACCTTCCATTAAAAACACTTCCACAACCGCTGGAAAAGGAATCCCTGCCCTTCCACTCATAACTGCAACAGCAAAGGAAGTGGGAATTAACTCCGGGTGGAAGGAAATTAATGCCACATACAAAGATGGCATGAGCAACGAAAATAATAACGCAGCTAGCCGAATCCAACGTACTAAGGTAGCCATAATAAAACGCATATTATAATCTTCAGAGGTTTGGTAAAACGTATTAAATGTTGCTGGAACGATTAAAACATTCGGTGATCCATCTACCAAGATAACGACCCGCCCTTCAGCCAAATTCCCAACTGCAACATCAGGTCGCTCCGTGTTACGAACCTGCGGAAATGGGGAGCGAGGATTATCTTCAATAAATTGTTCAATATAGCCAGAATCCAAAATCCGATCTATTTTAATCTGATCTAATCGTCTTTTGACTTCCTTTACTAGCCTCCCATTCACGATTCCGTCTAAATACACAATTGCAACCTTTGATTTCGTTAACTCACCAACACTATGATAGTTGATCCGAAAATCGGCGGTCGGAAGCCGTTTCCGCAACAAAGAAATATTAGCAGTAATCGACTCTATAAACCCTTCTCTTGGCCCTCGAATCACCTGTTCTGATTCTGGTTCTGTAATACTTCTTTGATTCTCTTTATATGTATCGAATAAAAATACAGATTCAAAACTGTGAACAAGCAATGCCGTTTTTCCTTGTAGTACTCCATTTGTAATGCTTGACAATTCGTGCTCTTCCTTCGTCCCGGTTAAATAAAGAACATGGTCTTGAATATATTTTTTAAGGTTAGGAGCATTAGGATTTTTATTAGGATTTGGTATCCGGCTTAATACCTTCATGATGTCTTTGTTGATCATTTCTTTATCAACCATACTGGTTAAATAGACAATCGTAGCAGAATACTGACCGAATAGAGAAAACTCATAGACCACAAAGTCATCATCACCCTTAAATTGTTTTTTCAGTTCCATTAACATTTGTAGACCCGGTTCAGTAGTTTTTTTCTCGTTTACATTTTCATGGTTATTCTTCACACTCTTATTACCTAGTTTTATCGTTTTACGCGACGCTTTTTTTCCCATTCTTTTCCCTCAACTTTATGAAAATCGTATTTGTTATTTTGTTATTCGTCGTCTATTTCATGCAAAAAACAATACATAATAGGAAAAAAGAAGGAGTAAATACCCAAGTATTTACTCCTTCGAATGGTAGTTTTTGTAATTTTTTATAAATCAAATTCCATATTAATAAAAGGTGTTGTAGATTCTAATTTTCCTTTTATTTTTCGTATATTCACTTTCTCTCCTTGTAGCCATTTTTCAAAATCAATGATAACCGGCATTCGATTCCCTCCGAGGGCAAACCAGGCAATTTTTTCTTTCGGTAAATAAAGTGCAGTGTGCAAAGTTCCTGCCCAAGCACCATATTTATTGGAAAAAACCCCTTTTTCCTTTGAGTTCATCAGTTGAAATGCCTCGAAATCCTTTGTGACATGCTCTCCACCAGATTGAATTCGTTCTAGCCTTTGTACAGATTCATCCATCCGATATCGATTTTCGTTCGTCAATGTTTCAAAATGATTCGTACATGCATTGCCATACCGTACAATCACATTTCTAGGGGAAGCTTCCACAATAGCAGCCTGCCCATTTGGGTCCATTAAACAATAGCTAAAAGTGGTCCGATGAGGAATTTCTTGTAACAATGAAACCGCTTCGTCCACACTGGAGCAAACCTCTAAAAGAATTCTACCAACCATATTACACACAAAGCCATCTCCAGAATTGATCCGGTTTACAAAGTTATACCCCATTGCAAGACCCTTTTCATTAATCCCGTCCGTTCTACCGGTAATTTGCATCGTGGGGCCAATTGCTGCGTATCCTTGATCTGTTGGCTGGTATAGGACATATCTTCCTTCATACGAAATCGGGTGATTGTCATAGTTACGAACAAGGAAATCTGAGGTTGTAAATATGGAACATCCACTTTTTCCATATTCTAAATAATATCCACCAAACTCGACTAATGCTTCTTCAATCGACATTTTCAATGCATCTGCCAATCCATATAATTCATCTAGGATACCAGGTGCAAACCTCAATATCGCCTGAATAGCCTCATCTTTTTTTATATTAAAGTGACGCTTTTTTCGGGACTCCCACTGCTTTGCTCGATTTGGCAAAATCGGTGAATCTTTTAATAATTCTCCTTGCCAATATCCGAAGTCATAATGGGAGCCGCGAAATTGGAATACATCACTATACACTTCTCTCATATATATCTCCTTCATTATAAGAACTATGGCTATTTTACCTGTTATCCAGTTGGAATGAAACGAATTAAGCTTATTATACGGATAAAAAGAACGTGCCATTCGATTTCGAATGACACGTTACGTTATGGACAGATTATGATCGTATGATCTTCTAAATCGCGAATGACAAAATAGTGATGGTGCGTAATTTCTCTAATAACCTCTATTTCATTTTGCTTAACGAACTCAAATGCTTCCTGAATATCTCGAGCGCGGAGCATTATCGTCGGGAAGTTCCCTTTAAAATCACTATTATTGCGGTTATCATCTAATAATATTCCTGTTCCGTCCTCCAAATCAAACCAATTGATAGGACCCCCATCTAAACGTTCAGGAAGTAAGGATACACCAAGAAAGCTACTATACCACTTGGAAGCACGGTCGATATCTTTAACAGGAATAACTAGATTCTGCAAATGATTTTGAATTGGATGGGCTTCGGAGTTCTGTTTTAAAGGTTTTGGGTTTATCCAGTCGGACTCTACTAGCTGAAGTACATTCCCTTCAGAATCCTCGATATGGAAATAGGCTAGGCCTGGATGTGGACGTTGAATGTCTAATACAATTGGAACCTTGCTAGCTTGAACAACTTTTTTTGCCTCTTGTATATGTTCCGTTTTAAATTGCGCAATCGGAAAATGTTTTAACCCTTTCATATTTCGATAGTCATCTAAAGTTAAATTTACACGATTATCCATATCAAAAACATAAAAAGGAATATCCGGATTAAACGTGGATATCGGCATATTTAAAAGTCTCCCGTACCATCTTACCATTTCGTTTAAGCTTTTCACTTTAATTCCTGCTCCACCTACCCCCTTAACGATTGGCTTTTTCGATGTTTGCATGTACATATAATGCCCCCTATATGAATGATGTTTTTAACTAATTCAAGGAGGACGAAGGATTTTCCTTCTAAAAAAATGACTTTGGTTGCATACGGAGTCTTTGAAGCATTCTACTAACGAAATAGAGCGCCATGAAGAAAGAGATAGTGTTTAAGATCATTTTTTTATGACTTTGAATATACCTACGTATTCGGACAAAGTTATGTGGTATCGTTTTCTGAATTGGGACTTTAAAAACAAGCAACATTCCAAAAGATATAAGAACAGACAAACTCCATGTTAAAGATGGACGCTTAGTATGTAGTAAACTTAACCAAAACATTTCGATGTATAGGATCATCGACCAGCCCATATGCCATCCACGAGTGAAATAAATTAAATTAAACTTCTTACAGCTAATCTCACATACAAAAGCAAAAACGAACCATTTGATAAAATAAATAATTTGTGAACCTACCTTTTTCGGTAGATTGGATAAAAACAAAAGAATCAACATCGGATTGATTAATACAATATGTATAAAACGTAACGCATTAGTGCTGATCATTTTTGATTTAAAATCCCATAACAGGTACGGACTACAGAGAAAATAATAAAAGAAATTAAAAAAAGAAACGTAAAACATACTCGGCCAATAAACAAACAGATTACGCCAGGTTTTCTTTTTCATATTAAGAAGAAAAAGCGAAACTAGAAAAAGAATATGCACAAACATTCCCCTACTTTCAAACGTAGTAGAATTATCTTTTGTAAATTATTTGGAAATTATGATAAGAAAATGGAACCATTATAGGATGGAGCTGAAAAATGGGGAGTGATTAGCATTTTTTTTGGGTGAGTTTTTTCTGGAACCGAGTGTATGAGTGAAAATTGGGTATATAGGATTTCTATGATCCGGAAACAGGTGAAGTAAGAAAAATTGGGTACATAGGAGTGGGCTATGAATCCGGAAACAGGTGAATGAGCAAAATCTGGTCACATTGAGATTGGCTATGAATCCGGAAACCGGTGAATGAGATGAAATCAGGCTAATAGAGGTGCGCTATCTTACCGCATTCCCCAGATTGAGCTAAAGCAGAGCTCATAACAATAGCAAAAGAGTACGAAAACCGCCATAAAAAGGTCACTAAGCAACTACTTAGTGACCAAAAAAGTTAATGAAAAGGAACACTCCGTATGAATCGAGTACGTATTTTCTAATATAAATTAAAAAGGATCTAATGTTACTTTGTATAGACAACCACATCCATTTCAACAAGTACATCTTTAGGTAGACGGCTGACCTCAACTGTTGCTCTGGCAGGATAAGGCTCTGTTAAGTAGGAACCATAAATTTCATTAACTACTGCAAAGTCGTTCATGGAGTTTAAATAAATCGTAAACTTTACCGCTTTCGAAAAATCTGCTCCTACCTCGTCCAAAATAGCTTTAATATTTTCTAGCACTTGTTTCGTTTGTTTTTCAATTCCCTCTACAACCTCACCTGTTGACGGATTAATTGGTATTTGACCTGATACGTAAACAAAATCTCCTGCTTGAATGGCTTGTGAATAAGGGCCGATTGCTGCAGGTGCTTGATTGGTTTGAATTGCTTTTAGCATAGCTTCTACCTCCAATTTAAATTTTTGAAATTTTCCCCATTCTACCATAAAACAGAAAACCATCCCATTTTTCCAATTTACTTTTTCCTTATATAATGAAAGAAATAAAAAAATCCCGAGGTGATTGAAATGCTCGATGCTTTGCTGAATGCTTCAAATTATACGGTTGTTTTCACAGGCGCTGGTATGTCTACAGAAAGTGGGTTGCCTGACTTTCGTTCCTCCAAAGGATTATGGAAGCAAAAAGACCCTAGTCAAATCGCTAGTACAGATGCATTAAACAATGATGTTCAAGCATTTATTGAATTTTATCGAGAGCGCGTTATCGGAGTAAAGGAATTTAAACCCCATAAGGGACATGAAATACTTGCGAAATGGGAACGACAAGGAAGAATGAAGTCGATTATTACGCAAAATGTAGACGGGTTTCATCAACAAGCTGGTTCTAAGAGGGTTGCAGAACTTCATGGAACCTTACAAAAGCTCCATTGCCAAGCCTGCGGCAAAGTGTATAGTAGTGAGGAATATGTGAACAATGCATATTATTGTGATTGCGGGGGCGTATTACGTCCATCTATTGTTTTATTTGGTGAATCGCTGCCAGAGGATGCTTTTGAAATGGCGTTAACAGAATCCGAACGTGCAGAGCTTTTTATCGTACTAGGTTCCTCGTTAACAGTCACTCCAGCAAACAATTTTCCATTAATCGCAAAAGAAAATGGTGCAAAGCTTGTAATTGTTAATCAAGAACCAACCGATTTTAATCGTTTTGCCGACCTCGTTATTCAGAATAAAAAAATAGGTGAACTGTTACAGGAACTCGATGTGAAGCTTGGATGATGGTTAATCCAAGCTATTTTTTTCTTCTTTTCCTTTTGGATCTAATATTCTTTTTTAATTGTTACAGAAGGTGAAATTTGTATTTTATAGAATAAAGTAATTAATCATGAGAGGAGTGAATCTATTGGAACTAACTATTATTAACAGTGTAAGAACGAATAATTTTAAAGATAAAGCTATCATGCAGAAGATTGATGATATGTGGAAAGATGCAGGAAGTGCTTTAAAAAATCATAAAGAGGTTACGTATGGTCTTTACTATGATTACGAGAGTGATTATAAAGGGGACTACACATTAAGCGTAGCTATAGAAAGTAATAACAATGCATCCACGATAAAAATTCCGAGCATAAATAAATATGAAATTTTTGAAGTAGACACATCCGATAACTTCGGGATATTTAACACCTGGAAGGAGATATGGGAACGCGAAGAGAAACGGGATTTAGCAAGAGCTTACACATTTGATTTTGAAAAATACTACCCTAACGGTCAAATGGAAATTCACATAGCTGTTAAATAAATTCTTCTTAATAATAGAAAGGCAGTGAATTTTATTGAGTACTTATAAAGCCATGCTATTTGACTTAGACGATACTTTACTTAATCGGGATCAGGCTGTAGAAAAAATGTTTTTACGAATTTTAAAGAAGTGCTATGTAGGTGTAGCCGATTCGGCAAAACGCCTCCTGTAACAAAGATTCAAAGAATACGATAAAAGAAGCTATGGAAATAATGACAAAACAATCGTTTTTGAGTCCTTTTTTAATGAATTCCCACCAACCTATCGATTATCTCTTAATGATATCCAAGAACTTTGGAATACGAATTTTCCACAATGTTTTTCTATAGATCAACATACGATAAACATCATAAATAGCTTTAAGAAGCAGATGAAAGTTGCAATTATTACAATCGGCTCAACACAAAGACAAAAAGCTAAAATAAGCAGGTGGATTATTTGCTAACCCACCAAATGAATTACTATTTATTTCACACCATGCATAACCATTCCTTTTAACCTCGCTGTTGCGTTTTTTACATCTGAAGCACTGGCTATAGCGGAAATGACAGATATACCATCAGCACCTGCTAAAATTACGTCCCTTGCATTATGTTCTGTAATTCCACCGATTGCAACTATTGGAATGTCTATGCCTTGTTTTCGTATTTGTTTCAAAACTTTAACACCTTGGACTTCCTTTGCATCCGCTTTTGATGTGGTTGGAAAAATTGGACCTAACCCTATATAATCTGCACCAGCCTCCATTGCTCGACACACATCTTCCACTGAATGAGCAGAAACCCCAAGAATTTTATCACTTCCTATCTTTTTCCGTACCAATTGCGCATCCTCGTCCTCTTGCCCAACGTGAATACCATCTGCATCAAGCTCGAGCGCCAATTCAACATCGTCGTTCACTATAAATGGAATTTTGGCGTTACGGCAAATCTGTTGCAATAGTTTAGCCAGTTCATGTTTCTCCTCTCCTATTTTAGCCCCCAATCCTTTTTCCCGAAACTGAAAAAGCGTAATTCCTCCATCTATAGCGTCTTGTAAGATCGTTTCCAGATTTTTGTCTGTGTTCGTGCTTCCCAGAATAAAATAAAGCGCTAATTTATCTCTCATTTGACTTCACTCCGTACCTGTTCGTTATATGCCCAGTGATTCGTTGGTCCATGTCCATGTCCAATACCAAGTTCCTTTTCAATAGCAGCATGGATAAAATCCTTCCCAATTTGAACGGCGTCCTTCACGCTTTTTCCTTTCGCTAACTCCGCTGTAATAGCTGCAGACAGGGTACATCCTGTGCCATGTGTATGTTTTGTGTGGATACGGGGCGAAACGAATTCTTCCAAAGTCGACCCATCATAATAAAGATCCACTACTCTATCCCCTTCCAAATGGCCACCCTTCATCAAAACGGACCTGGCACCTAGCTTCACAATAGACATTGCCGCTTCTTTTCGGTCATCGAGACTATGAATGGGAAAACCAACAATCATTTCCGCTTCTGGGATATTGGGTGTGACTACCGTTGCCAATGGTATTAGCTTTTCTTTCAAGGCATTTATTGCTTCTTCCTGCAATAATGTAGCCCCACCTTTTGCAACCATGACAGGATCCACAACTATATTTCGCATCCCATAGTAGGAAATCCTGTCACTAACTGCCTTAATAATGTCACTCGAGAATAACATTCCTGTTTTCACTGCATCAGCTCCAATATCTTCGGTGACGGCGTTGATTTGTTCGATAACCCCTATTGTCGGAATAGGATAAACTCCTTGTACACCTAGCGTATTTTGTGCAGTTACTGCAGTTACAACAGACATACCGAAGGCTTTTCTTTCTTGAAATGTTTTTAAATCTGCTTGAATACCTGCGCCTCCACCGCTATCTGATCCTGCAATGGTCAATGCTTTGTATACCGTCATCTTCTCAATCCTCCTTAATACGCTGCGTTATGTTAGCTAGTGTTTCATCCAACTCTTGAACTTGATAAAGTTGATTTAAAAATTCTATTTGAAAGCTTCCAGGGCCTTTTTCTACACTTTCCTTTGCTGCCTTCTCTGCTGCTACACCATATACGGCTAATGCAGCCGTTGCAGCAGTTAGTGGATTTTTTTCAATAGCACAAAACGCTCCTACAACAGAAGACAATAGGCAGCCAACTCCGGTTACTAACGTTTGAAAAGGGTGACCATTATGTATGAAATTTGTTTCATGTCCATTCGTAACGATGTCCACTTCACCTGTTACTGCAACCGTACATTGATAGATACGGGCTACTTTTTCAGCCATTGCTTGTGTGTCCCCTTCAACCACGCCTCCGTCTACACCTTTCACCTTTAACTTTTCGCCTGCAACACTCGCAATCTCACCGGCATTCCCTCGAATAACCGTTACCTTCACCTCTTCTAGTATTTTTTGTGCCATTTGAGTTCGAAAAGGTGTAGCTCCAGCACCAACTGGATCAAATATAACTGGAGTGTCTGCTTTATTCGCTGCATTTCCTGCTAGAATCATAGCTTCGACTTCACCCTTGGATAAAGTTCCGATATTAAGAACCACCGCTCCCGCTATTTTTGCCATGTCCTCCACTTCTTCTTTTGCATAAGCCATCACTGGAGAAGCACCTAATGCATATAAGCCATTTGCTGTAAAATTTGTTACTACCACATTTGTAATGTTGTGAACGAGGGGACTTTTATCCCTTAATGTTGTAAGAAGTTCAAACATATTCATATCCTCCCTTTTTTTGAATTCCACTACAGAACCACGATTTGGGATCCTGTATTCTAGAGAGCCTACGGAATTACTCGCCAAGTAAAAAAGACTAGATCCGAGAAAAGGACCTAGTCGTAGCATACAAAGTACACACTACTTCCCTACGCTGGCATGATCCAGATCAGGTCCTGAGGGTCAAAAAGCTCGATCGCTTTTTTCTCAGCCTGGCATACAGGCTCCCCTAGTAGAATTATCAAAATATTTAGTTCTCTTTAATTGTATGAGGAAACGGGTATAAAAGCAAGGATTGTCCGAAACATTATTGAAATCTTACAAAAATCGCATATATTCCCTGTACATTCCCCGATATTTCCTAATTGCCTGCTAGTTTTCCCCTTTTGGTAGAGGAGATTCTCCGATAAAGGAATCTTTTTAATTGAAAAGTTTACTTTTTCCTCTAAGAGAGCTTGATTTTTCAATAAAAACAGCGAGTAATTCATCTATATAAGCGATTATTCCTTCAACAAGCCTTAATTAACTCTTTTTGGACCATCCCAATGCATTTCTCTTAATCGGTATTTTTGGAGTTTCCCTGTTGCTGTTTTTGGCAAGGATTCTACAAACTCCACTGCCTTTGGTGCTTTAAAGTGTGCCATGGTATTACGACAATACCCAATGATTTCTTCCTCAGTTATTTGTGATCCTGGCTGTAACACAATAATTGCTTTCGGTACCTCTCCCCACTTCTCGTCTGGAATCGCGATAACTGCAACTTCCAGTACAGCAGGATGTTTATATAAAACTCCTTCAACCTCTGTTGATGAGATGTTTTCTCCTCCCGAAATGATTAAGTCTTTTGCGCGATCACGGATTTCAATATAGCCATCTGGATGCGTTACTGCTAAGTCCCCTGTATAGAACCAACCATCTTTAATTGCCTCTGCTGTTTTTTCCGGATTTTTATAATAGCCATTCATTACTACATTACCACGCGTAATAATTTCACCAAGTTCTTCTCCATTCCATTCTACTTCCGACCCGTCATTACGTATTACCTTTGTTTCGCCATTAAATGCTAGCTCGATTCCTTGTCGTGCTTTGATGGTTGCTTGTTCCTCAGAAGATTTATCCTCAAGCTCCTTTTTCCATTCACAATAAAGAATAAATGGCGATGTTTCCGTTAAACCATAAACATGAATCATATTTAATCCTAAAATATCTTGTGCTTTTTGAATTAATGCTGCTGCTGGGGGCGCACCAGCTGTTGCCATCCTTGGATTGGTCGTCACTTTTACTTCTTTTGCTTTCGGTTCATTGATTAGCATATTTACAACGGTTGGTGCTCCACAAAGCATGGTTATATTTTTCTTTTCAAATAAGTCTAGAATAACTGGTGGATCTACTTTACGTAAGCAGACATGGGTCGCTCCTGCTGCCGTAATCGCCCAAACTCCTCCCCAGCCATTGGCATGGAACATCGGTAATGTATGCAAATAAACATCGTCATGCACAACATTTAAGTGATACATGAAGTTTGCTGCATTCAAATAATTTGCACGATGGGTTAACATGACACCTTTTGGCTTTGATGTAGTACCACTTGTATAGTTGACCGTTAACAATTGATTTTCATCGATTTCAACTTCCGGTAAAGGTACTTCCGAGGTATTTTCAATAAATGCTTCATAGTCTTCGCTTTGTAACGAGGTTTCTTGATCATCTACTGCTACCACCACATATTTATTTATTTTCGTTAATTTATCCGAAATTTCTTCAATTGGATTGGTAAACTGTGCATCCACAATAAGTAATTTTGCGTCACTGTGATTAATAATGTATTCCAAATCATGAGCGGCCAAGCGGTAGTTTAATGGAACCATTGCTGCACCGATTTGGGCGATTCCATAAAAGCATTCCAGCATATAATGGGTGTTTGGCAGCATTACGGCAACATGGTCTCCTTCTTGAATTCCTGCTTTTCGTAAGGCTTTTGAAAGTTGATCTATACGTTCACCAAACTGTTGATACGTAAATTCCTTCTCTTCATCCACAACTGCTATTTTGTTGGGATAATATTTGATCGCTCTACGCTTCCAGTCTAGCGGAGTTAATGGGGTAATCATGCTTGCGATTCTCCTTTCCTATCCATTTTAAGCATTTACACTTTCGGTTCTTATAAAGTGACCCGAACCTAACCAAGCGGCAAGGGCAAATATTAAATAGAGCGCTTGTGATGCAAATTGACCTTGAAGGAGCAGCTGCATTCCAATACCTAGTCCTAAGGAAGGCACAACGATTAAAAAGGTACGAAATATACGTTCAAATCCCTTTTTATTAGGTAATGGCCAAAGCTTAGAAAAAATAGCTCCGAGCGCCACACCTGATCCGACTACAATTACAAATTGGAGAATGACTTGTGGAGTTGGAAACGGCCAATTAGACATGTAGTGACCGATTAAATAAAATATTTCTACGAACAAGGTAATGCCAACAACTTTTTTTATAGCAAACAGATTTAAATAAGGATGCAAAATATATAAACCTACTAAAATACCAAGTAAAATTAGTTCTACTAGCATTTCATTTCCTCCTCCAATCTAAGCATCCTGATGTTTCATTTCTAAGTTAGAAAAATAGCTAAATCCTTCTCCCCAAACCTATTGGGGAGAAGGAGAATGTATGCTTACTCTTTCTTCGTAATATTTGGTAGACGAATATCCTCTACCATTTGTGAAATTTCTTCTGGTGGCGGAGAGGTCATTCGAGACACTACAAATGCAATGATAAAGTTGAAGAGAGCACCTACAGCGCCAATACCTAATGCATCAACCCCTAAGAAGTTTTCCAGTACTTGTGTTTCCGTACCAAATACTTGTACAGAGCGCATGAGAAGAATCATCGTTAACGTAAATACAAGCCCGACAATTATTCCCCATGTAGCACCTTGGCGGTTCATTCGTTTATCAAAGATACCTAGTAAAATGGCTGGGAATAGACTCGCAGCCGCTAGACCAAAGGCAAAGGCTACTACTTCTCCTACGAATCCAGGAGGGTTAATTCCGAAGTATCCTGCCAGTATGACAGCTAAGAAGATCATAATTCGACCTACTGCTAGGCGTTGTTTCTCTGTCGCATCAGGTCTAAAGATTCGATAATATAAATCGTGAGAAACAGCACTCGACATGGCAAGCAATAAACCAGATGCTGTTGATAATGCGGCAGCTAATCCACCAGCAGCAACAAGAGCAATAACGATTGGAGCAAGTTCAGCAACCTCTGGGGTAGAGAGCACAATAATGTCCTTATCGATCATTACCTCATTATCTGGTGAATTTTCATTCATGAAGTTCAATGTTCCATCACCATTTTTATCATCTAACGTCAATAAACCTGTTTCTTCCCATTTGCTTACCCAGCTTATATCACGTGCTTCTGTAATATCTGTTTCATTTAATGTATCGATTAAGTTATATTTTGCGAACACCCCAATTACTGGAGCAGTTAAGTATAGTAAAGCAATGAAAATCAAAGCCCATCCGGCCGACCATCTTGCGGATCGTACATCTTTTACTGTGTAGAAACGAACAATTACATGTGGCAAGCCTGCTGTACCAATCATTAACGTTAATGTTACTAGAAATACATTGAGACCAGTCATATTCGTAAATGGTTCTAGAAATTCTGTCATGCCTAAATCGACTTGTAGCTGACTTAGACTCTCTGCAATATCGGAGAAGGTAAATGCTAACTGAGGAACTGGATTACCTGTTAATTGTAGTGAGATTGCAACTGCAGGAATTATGAATGCGATGATTAAAACGAAGTATTGAATAACTTGAGTCCATGTAATACCTTTCATACCACCTAATACAGCGAAGAAGGCTACAATTGCCATTCCAATTAAGACCCCAACAACAATATCTACTTGTAAATATCGACTAAAAACAATCCCGACCCCGCGCATCTGTCCGGCAACGTAGGTTAAGGAAATAAATAGGGTCGCAATAGCAGCTACTGCTCTTGTTTTATTGGAGTAATAACGATCACCAATAAAATCCGGTACAGTATATCGTCCAAATTTTCGTAGATACGGAGCTAGTAATAAAGCAAGTAATACATATCCACCGGTCCATCCCATTAAATAGATTGTACCATCATAGCCTAAGAAGGAAATAAGACCTGCCATAGATAAGAAGGAAGCCGCTGACATCCAGTCGGCTGCAATTGCTGCACCATTAGCCATAGCTGGAATTTCATTACCTGCAACGAAGAAATTGCTCGTATCTTTAACCTTGGCCCACCAACCAATGTAAATGTATATACCAAATGTAATGACAACAAGGGTGAGTGTTAATGCTTCAACGGTCATGACTCATCCCCCTTTTCATCCTTTTCTGTTAAAATGACTTCCTCGGCACCGAATTCTTTATCCAATCGATCCATTCGGATAGCATAAATAAAGATTAAAATGACAAAGACGATGATAGAGCCCTGATGTGCAAACCAAAAGGATAACGGTAATTCAAAAAAGGAAACGTTACTTAATGGTTTTGCTAAAATAACACCTGCAAATAAAGAAACCAAAAACCAAACTGCCAGTAACGACAAAATTAGACGAAGATTCTTTTTCCAATATTGTTTTTGTTTTTCGTTTACTTGGTCATTACTCATGATGACACCTCCTCTAAGTGTAAAGCGAAATTAACGACATACAACATAAACACACCCTCCTACCACCAAACACCCCCTGTCCTTTTTCGATACTTATAACTATTAAGGTTCAATAATAATTATTCTAAAAATGTTGTTTTTATGGTGCCTGTCACTCCCCGAGTTTTGTCGCAATATGTCGAACCTATATAAAAAGCGGTAAGACCAAAAGTCTTACCGCAACCGCAAGTTTATGAATTCACCTTATAATGCATCCAAATAGAACCGTTCCCTACCGATTTGCTCGTTATGTACGTCAACTTCACCGCTTGATCTAATGATTGTAAATCCCCACAGTCAAATAAACTCGGTGTATTCGTCCCCCCAATAACTAGTGGTGCAATCACAATACTCATTTCATCTATTAACCCCGCTCGCAAAAAAGCTCCATTAATACCAGGCCAATTGTACGAAAGCCCTTTGTCCACTCACTTACATTACGGTTTGGTGCTGTTGTAATTTTTCCATCTACAGAAGAAAACACGTTCAAAATAACTTTCGGTCTAACCAAAGTGATCACCTCTTTTCTAAATCTATCTTTCATTGTAAAGAACTCGCATTTAAATTGTCAGTGTTTTCACAAAAAAATAAGCTATCCCCAATCGACAGCTTATTTTTGGCCTTTCGTTATCTCCCAAACATCTCTTAGTACAGGCATTTCTTCCATTTCTTGCTCCGTAACAAGCTCCCACTTAATCCCGTTAGGCTTTTTATAAGGGGTGTTCGTTTGAATAAGCTCTTCCTCTGTTGCAATCCAATCCACCACCAAATCAAACGCGTCTTTAGGTACATCAACATCAACTACCTGAGCGCTATGAACCGTGCCAATTACAGGGACATCTGGATTACCTAGTTCACGAATGATTGCATACTCTCGATCCGCATACCCTTCCCCTTTACCAATTCTTCTCCCATCACGATGCAGGGCAACGGAACCTACAAAGAACAAATCAATTCTCGGCATATCTGGTAAAGAAATTTCTTTTCCATAGGACTTAATATGAGTAAGACTTGCTGCTTTTCTTTCTTCTCCCGGAGGAACCCACTCCGGTTTCACCATGATGAAGCCTGCTCTTAGTCTTGGAGTTGGTACGAGCAATGTTTTACCATCTCTTAGAATTTGAGCTCGAATAGGCAATTGAGGAGCATCTGGATTGACCTTGATTGTTTTTGCATTCTTATATTCAGGCATGGCAGTAACAAAATGAGCCGCCTTCTCTGCTCCCTTAAAATTTGGAATTCGTTTCGTTAATGGGAACGGAAATCGCCCAAGCTTGTTCTCCGTTAAATAGTTCCAAACATATTGTCTAATTTCTTCTTTTGTTTCCATCTCTCTCTCCTTACTCTATCTTACATATTTCGACAAATATCGGGGAGTGACAGGCACCCCCTACAAGCTCTGCTCACCTTCCACTCCGTTTATGCTATAGCTTACGGTTATTTCTGCGTTTAAGGAATGGGAAACGGAACAATATTTATCTTTGGATAATTGGATTGCTCTTACTACTTTGTCCTCTGGCAATTCCCCATCTAATGCGTAATGGATATGTATTGTTGTGAAGCGCTTTGGATGATCGCCTGCTCGCTCTCCTTTTACATCCATTTGAAATGAGGTTGGGTTTAATCGCATTTTCTTTAATATGGAGATTATATCAATTCCTGTACATCCAGCTACCGCATTTAATAATAGTTCTGTTGGACGGGCTCCAGTATTTTCTCCTCCGACTTCCGCCGAAGCATCCATTTTCACCTCGTGACCAGAAGGAGTTAGGCCGGAAAATGCCATTTTTTCATTCCACTTTACTGTAAATTCCATGCGTATCACCTTTCCTATTTTTGTATTTCTCTTATTTTCTCTTAAGCTCTACTTTTTAACAACTTTTATTACTTAAAAAGTACAAGACAAATGTGTTTCTAGATTATAAGATAAAGCAGAGGTGATCATATTGACAAATCGTATAACAATATCTTTCAGTGGAGGGAAAGACTGTACTTTAGGATTATATCGAATACTCCAGTCCAATAATTGGGAGGTGGACTCTCTCCTCACAACCATTACAGAAGGTTATCATCGAACAAGTATTCACGGCGTCAGAGAAGTACTTTTAGAACAGCAAGCAAAATCGTTAGGAATTCCTCTTCGCAAGGTATTTATCCCAAAAAATTGTTCAATCAAGGAATATGAGAAAATCATGAAGGATGCTAACCGTAAGCTAATGGAGGATGGTGTTACACATATCATGTTTGGTGATATCCACCTAAAAGACATCAAAGAATATCGAGAGAATTCGCTTAAAGACACTTCTCTCCAGCCTGTATTTCCTCTTTGGAACGAAAATCCATACGATCTTATAGAAGAATTTTTACAGCTGGGGTTTCAAGCTGTTCTGTCCTGCGTTGATTCCACACAACTTGATCCGAGCTTTGTAGGAAAAAAGTTAAATCAAACGTTTTTAACTGAACTACCAGCCAACGTGGATCCTTGTGGAGAAAATGGTGAGTTCCACACATTTGTTTACAATGGCCCATTATTTCGTGAATCGATACCCTTTACCATTTCTGCTGAGAAAACCATTACGAAAGACGTTTACACAAAGGAAGATCGCTTTCACTTCGTAGATCTACTACCAAATTAAGGCTAATACTTCTAAACATGACAGTTCAAAACAAAATTTATATTAAAAAATTTTACTCTATCACTTATAATAAATATGGCGTTTCATGAGCAAGGTTAAATAGAGAGAATTCTTTGGTCGGGGGTGATAATGTTGAAGGCAAACGAATGGAAGTGGGCACTTGGGATTTTTGTAATCGTTTTATTAGCTTATATCATCCCTTATACACTACTAACAGATGTTGCTGCTTGGTACGGTAGTTTCTTTTTTTGGACAATCCTTACCGTAATCATAATATTCATCAATTATTTTTTAACAAAGAATTGGGGTAAATAACATGAGTACTACATATGTATGGTGGGCGATTGCCGTCTATATTGTAATCGCTTTATTTGTTGCTTATCTTTCTAGAAGTGGCAAGCAAAATAATATGAACAGCTATTTTTTAGGCGATCGTAAATTAAATGGTTTTGTTTCTGCATTAAGCTATAGTGCTACTACCTATAGTGCATTTATGTTAGTTGGGTTAGCTGGCCTGACCTATAATGGTGGGGTTGGAGCATTAGGGTTTGAATTAATTTATTTAATGGGTGTTTCGTTAGTGGCATTTTTCGGCCCGAGGTATTGGTTAGTAGGAAAAAAATATGGTTATGTGACACCATCCGAAATGCTTGGAGACCGTTATAACAATAAATCCGTAGCTGTCATTGTATCTATAACTAGCTGTCTTTTTTTAATTCCATATAGTGCTGTCCAATTATCTGGTGTAGGTTATTTACTACAAGGCATTACAAACAATGCCATTCCTTTTACAACCGGTGTTGTCATCGCTACTGTTCTTGCCATTATTTTTTCCTACATTGCAGGTATTCGTTCTGTAGCTTGGACCGATTCGTTGCAAGCTTTGTTTATGGTAATAACCTCTACTATTGTAGTTGTTATCATAATACATCAATTAGGTGGGTTTGATGGATTTTTCCATTCGATTGAGACACAGCATTCCGACCTATTAACTGTTCCTGGTAATGGATTTTTTAGCTTTTTCACCTTTTTAGGTTTAACCATTCCATGGTTTTTCTTTAGTATTTCCAATCCACAGGTTAGTCAACGTTTGTACATGCCTTCGTCTATGAAAAGCTTACGTACGATGTTAATGGGATTTTTAATCTTTGGATTTATCTATACACTCGTATCTGTTATTTGGGGATTTTCGGCAAAATTACAATTCCCAGATTTACAAACAGCTGACCTCGCTACTCCAACACTACTGTCATCGGACTTAGTTCCACCGATTTTAGGAGTAATTGTAATGGTTGGGATTATGGCAGCTGCCATTTCAACAATTGATTCCATATTATTAACATTATCCTCTATGTTTGCGCGTGATGTTTATGGAAACTTAAAAAAAGATGCTCAAGATAAAGCGCAATTAAAGGTCGGAAAATTTGTTATACCCGTCATCGCAATATTAGCCTATCTTTTTGCTCAACTAGAACTAAACCTAATTGCGGTATTATCGGTTGCATCTTCCGCCGGCCTACTTGTGACCGTTCCTGCAATAATCGGGACGTTTTTCTGGAAGAGAGGTACTGCTACCGGAGTTATCTTAAGCGTAGTTGTTGCAGGTCTTGTCGTTATTGTATTAGAGCTATTTGCCATCAAGCCATTCGGACTTGCATCCGGTCTTTGGGGAATTATGATTTCTACTTTTCTCTTTATTATCGTAAGCTTGCTTACCAAAGCCCCAGAAGAAAAGGCGAACGAATTTTTAGGTTATATTAAAAGGGAATTACAGAAAAAAGCGAAATAATGAAAACCCGTCATTTTGAGATGACGGGTTTTTTTTAATATTAAAGTTTAAATTGTCTAATTAGTCCATTTAATTCCTCTGCTAGTTTTGCTAATTCATCTGAGCTTGATGCAACTTCTTCCATTGAGCTGCTTGTCTGCTGAGCAGAGGCGGATGTTTGCTCAACACCAGCTGCTGATTCTTCTGATATAGACGCAATTTCTTCTATGGAAGCATTCATTTCCTCACTTCCAGAAGCAATATGTGATAAATGAGTTGTTATTGTTTTTATATTGTTTGCCATATCTTTTACTGAGATCGTAATTCGGTCAAAAGTCTCACCAGTTGTTCTTATTTGTCCTGTCCCTTTTTCAACTTCTTCATAGCCACTTTTTAGTGATGTAACCACCATATCGGTTTCCTTCTGAATATTTGAAACAATACCTGTTATATCATTTACGGATATCGATACTTGTTCGGCTAGCTTGCGAACTTCATCTGCCACTACAGCAAATCCACGTCCCTGCTCCCCTGCACGTGCTGCTTCAATTGCTGCATTTAACGCTAATAAATTTGTTTGTTCGGCAACATCTTGAATTACTTCTACTAGTTTTGAAATTTCCTTTGATTGTTGTGCTAAACCAAATACTTTTTCTACAGAATCTTGAACAATGGAATCAATCATTGCCATTTGGTTAACTGACTGATTCATAAGCTTACTTCCATCATCCGTTAAAGCTAAAACTTCATTGGACGCTGTATAAATTTCTTCACCATTTACGTTTGCTTCTTGCACCTTCGTTGTAAATGTGATCATTGTTTCTGATAGATCACTAGCGTTATTTGCTTGAGATTCGGAACCCGCTGACAATTCCTGCATTGTAGTTGCAATCTGTTCTGCTCCCGCTTTCACTTCATTTGCCGATTGTGTTAATTCCTCACTTTGAGCACTAACTGTCTCCGAGACTTGACTAATTTGTTGCAACAACGAACTCACTTTAATGCTCATTTCATTTGTAGCTTCAACAAGCTGCCCAGTTTCATCTAGAGCTTTGGTTACAAGTGGTTCATTACTTAAATCACCATCAGCCACCGCATTCATTCGATGCATTACGGTTCGTATCGGCTTTGTAATCATTCGTGCAGTAAACAATGCTACTGCAATTCCTAAAACAATGACAAGCCCAGACACAGCCAGAATTACATATTTTAAAACATTACCACTCTCTAAAATAGCATTTCCATCTTTCTTAATACCATCTTCTCTTGTCTGTACTAATTCCTCAAACCCATCCATTATTTCTCGAGCAATTGGTTGAACTGTCAAACTTAAGTTTTGTTTCGCTACCGCTGCATTTCCTGAGTCATACTCAGCAAAAACATCCTCTAATACAATCTGTTCCCATTCAACACTTTTATTAATTAACTCCTTAACTTTATCGCTACTATTTAATGATAGGATTTCCTTTTCGATCTCTTTACTTTGTTCAGAATAATCTTCAAAACGTTGTTTAAAATCCGGGTCTCCATATAAGACATATCCTCTAGTTAAAGCAATACGCTGTGCTATATTAAAGGATAATTGTTCGTCTGCAATTAGGAGCGGTAATTCTTCTTCTACAATATCTTCCGTATCATGATTGATTTTATTTATTGAAAAAAAGGTCACAGCTCCTAAGGCTAAAATTAGCAGAATGACAACGGAAAAACTCAATAATATTTTTGTACTCAATTTTTTGACTTTAAACATGATGCACACCCCAATAGTATTTTGTAATTAATATATATATAAACGTATAAGCTCATATTTTCACCTAAAACTCTCAATCCACTAACGATTCAACTTCTCCCAGCTCGTGAAATTGAAAAATATTCTCCAAATCTAATAAAACAAGCAATTCATCCTCAAGTTTTGCAACACCATGTATTAAGCTGTTAGAAGTTCCACTAAACATGATCGGTGTTGAATCAATGATAGACGTAGGAATGTCTATTACATCTGTAGCCGATTCAACTAATAAACCGATTTGCATGTCATTCAAGGTAACAATTAAAAGTCTCGTTAAATCTGTTTTCTCAATTTCCCCTAAATGCAACCGTTCCTTCAAGTCTATTACTGGTGTAATTACTCCTCTTAAGCTAATGATTCCTTTAATAAAGCTTGAGCTGTTAGGAATATTTGTAAATTGTTCTACTTTTTCAATGGAAAGAACATTTTTTATAGAAACACCATAACGTTCGTTATTTAGTTCAAATACAAGAATTTTCTCCATATTGTCCATGTCAAACACTCCATATCGTTATCAATCTAACAACAAATAAATCATAATATCCCCAACAGATTCGATTGAAGTTGGAATTCTAAGTGCTTTACTATATCCAGATAAAGTAGTTTTTCCATCCATAACGGTAGGATATGTAATGTCTGATTCAATTCCTTTTTCAGAATTATAGGTTGCAAGACCACCAGCGATCATATTGCCTAATTCCCCACTAAACGAGGACAACATTTCCCCTTCCAACGGCATTCCGTACATTTTTTCCGCTATCGTTCCAAATACATTCTTTCTACTACCTATTACTAGTTTTCCTTTTACATCCCCTGTAAAGCCTATTAACACACCAAATTCGATATCTAAATGTTTGTCTTGTCTAGTTGGTTTCTCTAAATGAATCTCTAATGGAAGTACATTGTTTATGGATACATAGACGCCGTTTAACATAGTTGTAATAATCTCTGCGTTGCTTTTTACTGTTGTTGTCATCTTGACTCTCCCTTTTATCTTTTTTATCCTCGGTACACCTTTGTCTCTTTTGAAAAGAAAAAAAATGACTATTCTTAAAAAATAGAATAGCCATTCTCTTACTTAATAGAATCGGTAGCTAGGCTATCATAGGTAATAAATCCCTTAGATCCTTGGCTTTGCGTCCTAACCTTTCGGAAAGTTTGCCTTTATCAATATAGGACTTTTGACGGTTGTATAAAAATACTAATACAAGAAAAGTCCTAGGTCAATATGTTCTTTTTATCTCGGGAAATAATTCGTATGGAAAAGTGAAATAATTGTTAAAGTTTAAACTGCCTTACCAACCCATTTAATTGTTCAGCTAATTTTGCTAACTCCTCAGAGCTGGATGCAACTTCTTCCATAGAACTACTTGTTTGCTGAGCAGATGCAGAAGTTTGCTCCACTCCCGCCGCAGATTCTTCTGAAATAGAAGCAATTTCCTCAATAGATGCATTCATTTCTTGGCTTTGAGCAGAAATTTGAGATAAGTTGGTTGTTACATCCTTAATGCTGTATGCCATTTCCTGCACAGCTGCTGTAATATACTCAAAGGTTGTGCCAGTCTTCTCAATTTGGCCTGTACCTTTTTCTACTTCGGTATAGCCATTTTGTAAAGAAGATACAACTCCTTCTGTTTCGTTTTGAATATTACCTACAATACTAGTAATATCCGAAACAGAGTTTGATACTTGCTCTGCTAGTTTTCGTACTTCATCCGCAACTACAGCAAATCCACGACCTTGTTCCCCTGCTCTTGCTGCTTCGATGGCTGCATTTAGAGCTAATAAATTGGTTTGTTCTGCAACATCACGGATTACAACAACTAATTTCGAAATTTGTTTCGATTGCTCCGCAAGTCCTTGTACCTTATCTACTGCTTCTTCCACAATATGATCGATTGTAGACATTTGCTTAATGGAATCTTGCATTAATTTACTTCCATCATCTGTTAACGATAGAACGTATTCAGACGCAGTAAGAATTTCCTCTCCATGAGTATTTGCTTCCTGCACTTTTTCTGTGAACGTACCCATGGTGCTTGAAAGATCACTTGCGTTATTCGCTTGTGACTCCGAACCAGCAGATAACTCCTGCATGGTAACGGCAATTTGTTCCGAACCTGCACGTACTTCATTGGAAGATTGGGTTAGTTCTTCACTTTGCGCACTTACTGTTTCAGAAACATTGGAAATTTGGAAAACAACCTCTCTTAAGCGATCGGACATAGAATTAATCGATTCTGCTAATTGTCCAATCTCATCTTTTCCTTCGTAATCGATTTTTTCCACTCCAAGATTACCATTTGCAATTTCATTACTTGTGTGCACAAGCTTCTTAAAATGAACCATAATTTTTCTACTTACAATTAGAAGTAAAGCTGTACTAACCACAATTGAAATACCAACCGCAATTGCTTGAGTAATCACAGTTGTTGCTTGACTGTCATTTACATCTTGAATTGCTTCTCCTCGTTCGCCATTTACAATAGCACGAAGCTCATCTAGATAATTCACTGTCTCTGTTCGATAGGAATCCGTTAATTCCAAGAAGCTATCTACTGATGAAGTAACACCTTGTTGTACTAATGGAACGATACTATCAACGAATAAACTATTCATAGACTGATCGTTCATCTTAATATCTTCAAAAAGATTTAATTGTTCCTCGGTATCGATCTTTTTTTTCAATTCTGCTTCTAGCGTGTTAAACTTTTCTCTCTGCTGTTCAAATTCGTCCAATATTTCTTGAGAAGGCGATTGGACATATTGGAAAATTAGGACACTTTTCTCTCTCATAATGGAACCCATTTCCGTTACTTGAATCGCTCTGTCGCCACGTCTTTCTAGTGCATCTACGTCATCGCCAATTTTAAATATAGAATATATTGCGAGAGCAGAAGAAATGGTAAATAACAAAATTACAATGACCTGGATTACTCCATATTTTAGGCCAATTCGTAAGTTTCGAGTGCTAAACTTTTTCATTCTCTTTTCCCCTTTGCTGACTGCTACTATTTCCATATCATTGGAATATGAAAAATTATATAATATACATGTTCAATATCGTCTGTTCAACCACATTGTTTAGAATAAACGTTAATATTTAAATTTTGCGAAAATATAGAAATAGATCGGAGGCACTCGGCAGAAAATTGGGGTTGAACATGGATCCATATCAATCGGTTTCAGTGGACTAATCCGCTCAAAAAAATAACCTCCATTTTAGAAAAACGGAGGTTATTTTCCTATTTTAGTAGAGTACTTACAATAAAATGCATTATAAAAGGAGCGTTGACTTGTAGCATTGCTGCTCATTCTCTTGTATTATGGTGGTTTCTATATAGTAAGAAGAATTAGATAAATTTGCGGATTCACTTTTAGTTACTAGTAGTTTTAGAAAGATGGGAATCAAATAAGTCTATAATTTCCAAAAATCTTTCCGCTTCTCTAAATGTATGATCTGCCAAAAGTGGATGAATGTTGCTCTTAATACGACAAGCTTCGATTAACTCTCTTGCTGTTTTCTTAAAATCCCTTAAAGATGCCACTGAAACTCTGTTTTGTTCTAAAAATTGATTCAGTATAGGTGACGTTTCGGATTGTGGGCGCATGGAATCCAAATCAATTGCTTGAAAAACCAATTGATCAAAATCATGGCTAAATTCTCTTGCTTGATTTACTAGCTTTCTTTCAGATGGATCTAAAAGGTGACCAATAAATTTAGCATGGTCCGCCATAATCTTTAGGAAGAATACATTTTCTTGAATGATGGAATCGGGTTCAGGGGCAAGTTTTCCTGCATGGAGTTCCTTTAATCGGTTGGCAAAATAGGCAGCCTCTCTACTGATATGGTCAACTAGTAATGGGTAGTTATTCGATTGGATTTCACAGCGTAAAGTTAGTCCTAATACTTTTCTCTTGTAGTTCCAAATCCCAACAGCAGCTTGATAAACCTCGTTGTTAAAAGCTTGGACTTGACGTATGTCCGAGTTTACATCAAATCTTGTTAACTTTTCCTCTATTCTTTCAAAGTGATAAATGAATTGATGGGCTTCTGAAATTAATTGTGTTTGTTCGTGGGTAAATCCCAAGCTTAAAAATAAAGCATGTTCTTTCATGATTCTCGACCAAAACTGAATTTCTTCCAAAGATCTACTAACAATCGGATTAACCATTATTCCCCTCCTAATTCATTCGTTTCCCTTCATTTAAATGTATGTAAATATTTAGAAGCAATTCATAATCGTTATAATTTTAATATAAAAGTAAAAATAATTACCAATTCATCATACAATTGGGATTACAAAATCATGATATTCCATAAAAAAGTAGTTCCATTAGTTGTACAATTTGTACCACAAAACGGAACTACTTTGCTTCCTATTTTATGTTCTTTTTTCGCAAATAATCCACAATCCCCATTGCACATACTTGCATATCTAGAAGGAGATACGAATATATGTCATCTTCCTTATCAATACCTTGATTGGATAAATATGTACGAACTTTCGTAATTAACTGATCAGATACTTGTTGTGACTGAACTTTAAAATCAGCATCAGGATGTTCCTCCATTACAGATTTCCCTACTTCCACAAATCGCGGTAGCCAATATTCCATTTGATCATATACGATTACGGGGTTATCGGTCATGCCATAATGGCCGAAATAGATTGCACCTACCTTTAAATTTCGGATTCGCTCCATCGATTGAAGCATAGCATCCGGGTCAAAGTGATTAGGAGAAGTGGTTGGAAGTACAAAGGCTTTATTATGTATGACCAATGGATATAAAATCCCAATCGTATCACCCGTAAAAATACCATTACTTCTTGAGTCATGTATTGAAAAATGGTGCTTTGCATGTCCAGGTGTATCATAAAAGGTTAATGTACGATTTTCTCCTATTTGCAGAGTTTCACCATCTTCTTTTACAATTAGTCGCTCCTCTGGAACTGGCAATATAGGGTTAAATAATTCATCAAACGCCTCCCCATATACTGCTCTTGCCCCCGCGATTAAATGAGATGGATTCGCTAAATGTCGCCGCCCCTTTGGATGAACATAGACATTCGCATTCGGACAATGGTCAAGAAAAGCCCCCACTCCACCAGCATGATCTAGGTGTATATGCGTAACAATGATATGCTTGACATCATTTGGATCGATATTCAGCTGTTTTAGGCCCGCTACCAAGTGGGGAATCGAAGGACTTGCACTCGTCTCTACAATCGTTAGCTCCTCTGCTCGAATGACATATGAGCCTGTTCTCTCCTTCATTCCTAAATCATACAAATCAATTAGTGTTATATCATGCCCGAGCTCTGTTATATTAGACATTCCCTTCACCTCATTACACAAGCTTTTCTACTAATACTATTCGATTCTTCTTGTTATATCCCTTTTTATCCGTTGAATAAATACGTTCAAGGAATTCCTACTACGGGAAGCATCTGCATTAAAAAACCAGTTCACCTAGGGAAAGGGAACTGGCTTACACATCTTTATTTTGTTATATCTGTTGTAGGCCCAAAGATTTCAAAAAGAATATCTTTCTCACGTACACCTTGCTCCTTCAACAATTTATAAATGGCACTCATAAATCCTTTAGGTCCACAGAAGTAAAATGCGGAATCATTCGTAGGAACCACTTGCTCTAACCATTCTTTATTAATGTAACCCTTTAAGTCATAATTTCCTTCATCTTCTGGAGTTGGACTTTCGTATATAACATAAGATTTAACATTTTCATATTCAGCAGAGATTTCTTGAACACGATCTGCCATTGCATGATACTTACTCGCTCTAGCTGCATGGATGAAGTAAACTTCACGTTCTGGTTGTTCTTTAATAACTGTTTCCAGCATGCTCATCATAGGTGTTAGTCCAACACCACCACTTAATAATATAAGTGGTCTTGTATCGCTCATGTCTAGGACAAAATCCCCTGCAGGCGCACTAATCGGTAAAATACTACCTACTTCCACTTGGTTATGCAAATAGTTGGAAACAACCCCAGCAGGATGATCTCCAATCGCATCCTCTCGTTTTACACTAATGCGATAATAGCCTTCGTTTGGTGCACAAGATAAACTATATTGACGTTGATGTGTATACGGTTCGCCTTCAATATCTGCCTTTACGGTAATGTATTGGCCAGGTTGATATGCCGGAAACAGATTGTTGTCCGCAGGCTCTAAATTGAAGGATGTAATGACATCACTTTCCTTAACCTTCTTCACAACTTTAAAATTACGATACCCAGTCCAACCGCCTGGCTTCGCTTCTGTCTCCTCATACATTTCTTTTTCTATACCAATAAATACACTTGCAATGACCCCATACGCTTTTTCCCAAGCATTGATTACGTCGTCTGTAGCAACTTCTTCACCAAGAACCTCGCGAATAGCAGCAAGTAAATTTTCTCCCACTATTGGATAATGTTCTGGTTTTATATTTAAACTTTTATGCTTATGTGTGATTGGTTTTACTGCTGGTAAAATTGCCTCTAAATTATCGATATGAAGGGCTGCAGCATATACGGTATTTGCCAAAGCTTTAGATTGATCCCCTTTGCGTTGGTTCGTTTGGTTAAAAATATTTTTTAGTTCTGGATGATTTTCAAACATACGTGCATAAAAATGCTTCGTAATCTCAGCCCCACGCTCTTCTAAAATAGGTACCGTAGCTTTAATTATCTCTTTTGTTTGTTGATCTAGTACTGTAGCTGTTGTCAATGTATGCACTCCCCTTTTGGTCTAAAACTCAACTATTAAAAGATGTATTTTGAATACATCTTTATTTTAATACTTAGATTTGCACCGTATCAACAGTTAAAAGCAATTATGTGTTACAATATTGTGAATGACTAAACAAGGAGTTCTGATTTCATGCAACTAAAAAAATATACTGATTACGCGTTACGTGTTTTAATATATTGCGCTTCTCAAGAAAAGGGTAAGCTTTCGAGTATCAGTGATATTTCCGATACGTTTAACATTTCGGAGCATCATTTAAGAAAAATTGTTTTTAATTTAACAAAAATGGAACTGCTGGAGTCAATCCGAGGGCGAAACGGCGGAATTCATCTTGCGAAGCCACCTAGCGAAATGAATGTAGGAATATTAGTTCGACAACTTGAAAATGATTTTACCTTATTAGAATGCTTTGATAAGGACACGAACCATTGCATCATATCTCCTGCCTGTAAGCTAAAACATACATTAGGCAAAGCGATGCACGCCTTTTTTAAAGTATTAGAAGAATATACAATTGAAGACCTCGTTGTTAACCGAGAAGAATTGAGAGCCATGATGGGAATTCAGCTACAACATTAACCCTTTCATAAATTAAATTGTAATTTGTTCGATTAATTTTTTTTAAAAAAGGACAAAATACTTTTGAAGTAAAAAGTTACTTCAAAAAAAATGAAAAAAAGGAGAATGTTGACATGGCTAACAACAACAGAAACAACAATCGTAATAACAATCGCAACAACAACAACAACAATAACAACAATAACGAGTATAATAACGTAGAGTTTGCGAATGAAAATGAATTTGCAGCAGACCTAAACAACAACAATAACAACAATCGCAATCGCAACCGCAACAACAACAACAACAATAATAATAATAATTTATAGTCCAACTTTAACCTGTATCCTGATAAACTTTCAGAATGCAGGTTTTTTCTTGGTTTTTATGGTTCAACTCTTGCAGTTTGGTAACCAGTGTGGTTTTTATGTTTCACTTTTCCTACTTTGTGATTCACAAGTGCGCTTTTATTAACCAACTTGAGCTTGTTATGTGATACAATCCTGGATTTATGTTCCAACTGATGAGCGATAGGATCTGTGGACTGGTTTTTGTTCCAATAATGCCGCTTTATGTTTCATCTCCTGTACTTTATCAACCAACTCCTCCATCTTATGTCCCACAATCCAAGCCTTATGTTCCACCTGACCCGAGTTATCAACCAGGCACTTTGTTTTGTTCCACAATTGCCGCTTTATGTTTCATCTCCTGCACTTTATCAACCAACTCCTCCATCTTATGTCCCACAATCCAAGCCTTATGTTCCACCTGACCCGAGTTATCAACCACGCACTATGTTTTGTTCCAATAATGCCGCTTTATGTTTCATATCCTGTACTTTATCAACCAACTCCACCATCTTATGTCCCACAATCCAAGCCTTATGTTCCACCTGACCCGAGTTATCAACCAGGCACTATGTTTTGTTCCACAATTGCCGCTTTATGTTTCAACTCCTGCCCTTTATCAACCAACTCCACCCTCTTATGTTCCACAATCCAAGCCTTATGTTCCACCTGACCCGAGTTATCAACCACGCACTCTGTTTTGTTCCACAATTGCCGTTTTATGGTTCAACTCCTGCCCTTTATTAACCAACTCCATCCCTTTATGTCCCACAATCCAAGCCTTATGTTCCACCTGACCCGAGTTATCAACCACGCACTATGTTTTGTTCCACAATTGCCGCTTTATGTTTCATCTCCTGCCCTTTATCAACCAACTCCACCCTCTTATGTCCCACAATCCAAGCCTTATGTTCCACCTGACCCGAGTTATCAACCACGCACTATGTTTTGTTCCACAATTGCCGCTTTATGGTTCAACTCCTGCCCTTTATCAACCAACTCCATCCCATTATGTCCCACAATCCAGGCTCCATGTTCCAAGCTCCGCCCTCCATCCCCATTCCACAAAAAAAAGACATCATAAGCGATGCCTTTCATCTCTATATATTCGGTTTTCGATCCAACAAACTTAAAAAGCTATACCGATAGGAAAATAACAGGTACGTATGTAAAACGAGAAGTAAGATTGCTAATAATAGTAAGGACGGATCTAGGAATAGGTGTAGTAGGAAAATATTTGCGATTATTGGTGACAGAACAGCAATTGCTAGTGGGACAAATTGATTGGTGAGTAATAGAATGCCACATATGATTTCGAGTGTCTTTTCAATAATTAATAAATAATCAAATTCAAATATTGCCATCGCTTCGGGACTCGTTTCAATGAATGGATTCCATCCAAAAAGAACAACATAACCATTAATTCCTGCAACAAGGAAAATAAGACCAACAATCCATCTCGAAATGGTTAACAAAACATCACCTCCTTATTCCATTATATAGAAAAAGCAGTGGAACACCACCACTACTTTATTCAAGAAAGTGAATGAACTCTTCATTTATTGTCGTTAAATAAGCATTTACTTGGACGGGATGTATAAATAACTTATTCTTGTTCACCATTTCGTAATCTAAATGCCAAATTACATCGTCACCGGGAACAAAAAAAATAATTTGTTCAAACTCAGAGGTGTCTTTTACATACTCTGAGTACATAAAGCCAACGTTATTAAATTCCTGATTATTATCCACAAATGCCCTTAAAAATTCTCTTAATGTTGGTGCAAATTGTTGATCCTCTATCATCTTCCTTAATGTGTTTCTCTCCATATGGTGAAACTCGTTAAATACATCTTCATCCATTTCAATTGTTTGATATTGTTGATTTACTGTTTTATTTGTGATTTCTACTTCAAAGTGGTTTGCAAGGATTTCATGATAGCCTACTTCTTTTTCATGAAAGGTAAATCTGTGCTCTTTGCCTTTCACCTGCTGAATCAAACTTGTTTTGTCGTTTAGAGAGTGAATCATTAAAACTTGTCGGTTTTTTATGTTAATGCACCGAACTTTGTTAATCGATTGTATTAGTAAATGGAGTAGATCTTCCAAACCTTTTGATAGCTTCGATTTTGTAAGATCATCCCAATAGCCTTTTCTTTTTAGACCAAACTCTGCTTGCTCGATAAAACGTTCAAATTCTGATTTTCTTTGGATCAGTTTTTGTTCATTGATCATCTGACTGGCAATTTGATCATAGCCACAAAGTGCCAAGGCAGATGCCATTTCATTTGTTGTTAGCTTAATGTGCTTGGTTTTTAACATGTAATCACGTCTCCCCCTGAAATCTGCCACAATCCATCAATCGCCTATTCGAATAGCCTTCCCGTTGTAAAAAGTAGCAGAATAATAACTGCCGTATATACGATGATGAACAGTCGATTAACTAAAAACGGAAGCCTTTGTAAAACTACTAATACTTGATAAGTTAATCCTGAAAATAAAATTGCAATATATTTAAAAAGATAGCTGGTTAAAGATTTATGTTCTCGCACTACATTGGCTTCGTAAATATAGATGGTGACCTTTGGAAATAGAATCGAATAAAAGCCTACAAGTATATTTGTTGCTAAGATGCCAAAGATAGTGCTACTCGGAAAAGGAGCTACTGTTTGAAAGCAAATTGTAAAAAATAGTGTCGAAATTCCTAATGCAAGGATTAGACCAAGCAATTCAGCAATTTCTATCTTTCTTTCTATATCTCGAACATTAGGTTGATGGAAGCAAGCAACCAATGAAAATAGGAAAATCATTGCTTCAGCAAATAGAATAAAAGCATACATATCTCCAGTAGATTCTGTTCCCCAATGCTTTTGATTCATGAGAAACATGCCGATTGCGATGACCAAAAAAACATTCATTTTTAAAAAGAAACGGAACCCGTGAAAAATAGAGAACGCCTTCCCTGTTCCTATATGTTTTTCATCCTTCGTCGAAAGTTTCTGCATAAACATCCCCATTTCTAATTAAATATACCAGATACAAAATCTCCTATTCCCGAAGTGATATCATCCACCGTTTCTCCTACTCCTGAAACAATATCATTAACGGTATTTCCGACGTCTTCGGCCCAATCTGAAACATCATCAATGGTGTTGCCAACCCAACGTCCAACATCTTCTCCTATATCTTTTATCGTGTCTTCCATAATCCAGGAGCCTACAATCCCAATTCCTGCTCCAATAACTCCACCAATAATCGTCCCTGGTCCAGGAGCAACTAATGTACCTAGTGCTGCAAAACCAGTAGTAAGTCCCGCGATTCCTCCATCGATAGCCAATCCAGCAACAAATCTTCCCGTCTTTTCTTCAAAGCTCAAATGGGCATTTGCATCACTGTAGTATTCTGATGAATTCACCCCAACGGAAAAAA
Source organism: Salirhabdus sp. Marseille-P4669 (assembly GCF_900240405.1). Taxonomy (GTDB): domain Bacteria; phylum Bacillota; class Bacilli; order Bacillales; family Alkalibacillaceae; genus OEQK01. Next base: position 260,366 of record NZ_OEQK01000004.1, on the reverse strand, counting down.
TAATTCCAGCGTAAGGTACTCGTCTAGCAAAGTCACCAAATTTTTTCACATCGGCAACCTTATCCCCTGTTGCTTTAAGATCTACATTCATTCGATAGTCTTTTAGTGCATCTTTTTCTAAGACAAGTACGTTTGTATATTTGTTCGCAATCGTACCAAAGCTAATCTTTGTTGTTCGACTATTCAGCCCAATCAATTCTTTTAATAGACCACTAGGGGCATTCCCATATTTTGATAGGTAATGCTTAATTGGATTCGGTGCATTTTGTGATCCCTTTTTCAATAGGTCATAGATTGTGCCAGCTAACGTAGAACTGTATTTACCATTTGTCCCTTGCTTCCAGGCTTGTGATGCAACGACAGTGAAATTACCCTTTCCATCTGGTACAAGCTCTAGCATTTTTGTAGATAAAATGGATGCGGCTAAAGCACCTTTTGCAATTTTATAGGCACCATCTACTTTTCCTAAATTCGATATCCATGTAGCAATAGCCCCTACAATTGTGGAATCTCCTTGCTCAGCAGATAGCTTCATTGCTTCATCGATCATATCCTCAATGACATCAGACTCTAAAAAGTAAGCTTCTACTTCTTGAATTTGTTCTTCTGTAAGATAGATTCCGTTTGATGTCCATGTTTTAATTTTGCCAGTTAATTGACCTAATTCAGACAGCTTTTCCTCAGGATTCGACAAACTAGAGCTATTGGTTGAATCTATTTCGGTTAAGTCGGATAATACGTTCTCCATTAACTGATGGGCATCGGTTACATGGAAGTTAAACGTAGAGGTTGAAATATAGTCATACCCCACTAAATCACTTACAGAGCCATAGCTTTTGTTTATGGCTGCAGTAATATCAAAAATATTATTTTCTAAGTTATTCAGACTATTCTTTATTTCCCCATTTAAAAAGTCTTCCCGAATAAAGCCGTTGTCATTCTCAAACGCTTCTATTTCTTGCTTATACTTTTTTAACAGATCAATATACTCTTCTAAAAATAAATTCAATAATATAATGACAGGAAAATGGAGCGTCATAAAATGCTCCCGTATTGCAACGCCACCTTCACCATCTAAAGCATTGTCTAAATCAATTACTTTATTTAATTCATCCCTAAGTAGAAGGATATGCTCTTTTTCTTGCTCCTTCTTCTTTATAATCCGATCCATTCCTTGAACAACTTCAGCCACCTTTAAAACTTTCATCTCTTATCTCCTTTGGTTACAAGGTGATACATACAAGCCATTTGTTTTCTATTTAATAGCATGTATTTGGCCTCCTCCGCCACCACTACTAATTTGACCTGATAATTCCTGCTCTGTTTGAATAAGTGCTTCTATATTGGACCAAGCATCTTGTTCTACTTTTAATAACGTTTCTTTATATTGATTAATGATTTGGTAGTAATTTTCTTCAATTTGTAGGATTTTTTGTAGGGCATCTAAGCTTGAATTGGAGAATTGCACGTTAGGAGAAGTAGTATCCCATTCACTTGTCTTCGCTTGAACACTTTTAAAAACGGGCTCTACTTCGCTTTGATTGATTCGAATATCCGCCACTGTATCACCATCCTTAAATTATTCTCAATCCGTATCTCTTAAATTTGCAATTAAAGCATATTTATCTGAAATGGTATCCCGATAATTTTCATTTAATTCTTGTAATCTACTTACTTCCGTTTCAATCCGACTAATAAATGCTTCTGATTTATCTAACATAGCTGAAGCAATGGTTGAATCGATACTGTCTCGTATCGTCTCAAATTGATCTGCATATTTACCAGCCCAAGTATCTACATGTAAAGCTGGATCATGTACCTTGTTCTTTTGCGTTGCTAATTCCGCTTCTTCATTCGTTATTTCCGACTTTGCCTGATTTAAACGAATTATATCTTCTTCATTATTACGGATACGTCTTCTTAAATCTGAGATGTCTTCATAAAGGGAGTTTATTAAATAATCGGACACGCTCTCACCTCATTTCCTTCTTCCAATTCCATTCTTAAAAAGAGGTTTACATAAAGGAATAAACTTACGAAGCATAAGCTTATCGAAATTTAGTGCTCTCCACTTTTCGTGAAGAAGTCAGTCTACTGGCATTTTAAGATTTTGCATTTATTATAAGTCAATACAAATACTCGGTAAATCCACAATTTCCAAATTATAGAATTTTTACTATGTTTTACCCATTAATTACCAATTATTGTATATCTAAATATCTAGTCTATTTTTTATGTAATAAGACTTATGATGCATTTTTTAAAATATTCTGAAATAGCTTTGATTAATTGCTCCCGAATGATTACAATAAATTTGAATTTAATTCAAGGAGGGATTGTATGGCAGGAAACATTCGTCTTAGTCCAGCTGAATTACGTGACGTTGCAAGACAGTATAACAACGAAAGCTCCAATGTATCCGAAATGATTGTACGTTTAGATGGCATGCGTGACCATCTAGCACAAATTTGGGAAGGTAGTTCAAGTGAGGCATTTATTGGCCAGTACGAAGAATTACGACCTTCTTTCCAAAAGATGTCTGAGCTTCTTAATGACGTTCACATGCAACTACAACAAACTGCAAATACACTAGAAGAGACAGATCAGCAAATAGCGGGGCAAATCCGCGGTTAATGATCCATTAAGAGAGTTTCTCATAGCGCCGCATAAATCTGCTGGTGCTATTTTTTTTCATAGAAATGGGAGAGCATTTATAGGGTTTCCGGCTTTTGTCGTAATGTAAAAGTAGGATAGACAAAAGCCTTCTATTCAAGCTTATGCATGCTCCAAATCTATAAATCTATTAAATAAGCAGGGTGAGTACAAACTATGTACATACAAATTACAGTGGATTTAAAGAACTACCACGAACCACCAATAGAATTACGTTTATCCGACCAATATACCGTGAAAAAGCTAGTAGACATTGTATGGCAAACAAAAAAAATTTCGGTAGCTCCACGGGAAGGATATTGGATTCGCCAACAAAATAAAAAGCATGTTTGCAAAGGGACTGAAATATTAAAGGATTGTGGTATTACAACAGGCGACAAACTGGAGATCTTATAGTCGAGGGGGGTTCAAGACGTTGTCAGAAGAAACATTAACCTATTTAGAAAAAGTTACCGAAGCAAAGGTAACGGTTGGTGAAACCATTTCTATTGTTTTTCACAAAGCAAAGCTCAAAATGCGTGATGAGCTTGAGATTGACTTATTAAAAAGTATAAATCCTGAATTGAATAAACAACTAACCGTTACGGAAGACGAGGTCGTACTTACACTATCACCTCCCTCTTCCTATCAATTCGTACAAAATCTCCATACGAAAAGCATTATTTGGCGATGGACATTTGCTTATCAGTTAGTACAAAAAGTAAAACAACACCACTTAAATCGTCTACATCCTGTCATTTGTCCTAGCAATATTTTATATGATAAGGGACTAATCCCACACTTTCTACATTATGGCGTAATGGAAAGTATACCACCTTATGAAAAAGACGAAGAACGTACACGGGAAGAATTAAAAGCAACCATAGCGTCTCTTATTGATCCTAAGCATTCATTTGAATCCTATTTACATCATTCATCTACATTAGAGTTATCCGTAATAGCAAAGAAAATTATGTCGGTTACATCCTATGAAAATTTAGAAAGTCTAATTGAGAAAAACATCAACAAAGAAGAAAAGAAAGCAAAAGAATATATCGAACTACCGAAAAGAAAGTGGAAACTAGGGCGATATATGTCTCTTTCACTCCTTATATTATTAATACCTGCTATTGTCTATACCGTGTATGCTGCCTTTTTCAAGCAGCCAGAATTACAGGCGTATGTCGAGAGTGGAGATCATTTCTTACAAGGGAAATATAGCTCCGTAGTGAGTCGATTGGATGGATATGACCCAGAAGATATGCCTTATATCGTTAAATATCAATTAGCATCATCCTATATCGTAAACGAATCTCTAACGGAAGAACAACGTACCAATGTGCAAAATACCGTTACATTGCAATCAGATGAACGATACTTTTTATATTGGATATATATTGGTCGCGGAATGAATGAAGATGCAATTGACCTTGCTCGGGATTTAGAGGATCGAGATTTAATTGTGTTCGGTTTGTTAAAGCATCGTGAAGAAATAAAAGCAGATGATGACCTAAGCGGTGAAGAAAAAGAAAATCAATTAGAAGAAATTCAACGGGAAATTGATGACTACTTACAAGAGCAAAAAGAGGAACAGGAAGCAGCTGAGGCAGAAGTAGACGAAGAAGAACAAACAGATCAAGAAGAAGCTACTGAACATGATGGCAGTCAAAATCAGGATGCGAGCCAACAAGAAGAGGAAATACCAACAAACGAAGAGACTTCACAGCAACAAGAAGATCCAACATCACAAACGGATGTAAATGGCACAGATAACACAGGACAAACGGAACAAACTTCTGATCAAACAACAGAGCAAGAGAGCTAAGGGGGTGTGAAATGTGCAACAACAGCTTTGGATATTTTATCAAGGGGTTTATCAAAAATTGTCCCTCGATGAAGAGCAAAATCGGATCTCCATTGGAAATAGCATGGAGCATACGATCACCATTCAATCTATCGTAATACAGCCTGAAATAAACCTAGTGAGGCAGTCTGGTGGCCCTTTTCATTTTTATGTTAATGATCAACATATTGGAGAATTGCAGGAAAACAACTCTGTTTCTATTGAAACGCAAGAACAACCGATTGAGTTTATCCTTCGTTCAGAAAAAAGGATAGAAAGACAATATTATATAGGAAATCAGTTCGAAATTCCTATTCCCGCTGTGTCAGAGCATCAGGATACGGCATTTATCCTTCAGCGAAGAGATACGTTTTGGGAGGTTATCCCTCAAGAAGAGAATGTTTATGTAAATGGCCACCAACTAAAAGAAAAAACAGCATTATCCTTAGGCGATGAAATCTTCCATCCCTATCTAGAGGTTGTGTTAAAAGAAGAGGATGTTTTATCCATTACGAGTGATACAGATGTTATCCCTCTACCGAAGTTTACAGAACCAACCTCGGAAATGAAGCAGAAATATCCATACTATCGAAGAACACCAAGAATGTATTATGAGCTTCCAGATGACAAAGTATCCTTTACCTTTCCTTCACCGGAAAGCGATGATAACAATCGGACGTTATGGCTCATTATCTTACCACCATTAGTTATGTTACTCGTAATGGGTTTTGTAGCGATTGTGATTCCAAGGGGTATTTTTATCATAATTTCTCTCGTAATGTTTACAACAACCATTATTACCTCCTCTGTTCAATATTTTAAAGAAAAGAAAAACACCAAACGAAAAAAAGAAAAGCGAAAGCGATTGTATACGAAGTACTTGGAAGATAAGCGAGAGGAACTAACAGCGTTATCAAACAAACAATTAGAAGTTTTACAATACCAGTTTCCCACCTTTGAACGTTTGAAATATTTAACCTTTCAAATTAACAATCGTATTTGGGAAAGAACGCTAAAGAGTGAGGATTTCTTACATATACGAGTTGGTCGGGCAACGATACCATCTAGCTACGATGTATCCGTACATAGTCGCGATATGTCTAACCAAGAGATGGATGATCTACTCGAAAAGGCACAGCAAATGGTAGAGGTGTATAGCAGCATTCGAAAGGCACCTCTAACCATAGATGTTGCAAGTGGTGCGGTAGGATTAATCGGGAAATATTCTGTCGTGAAACGCGAAATTCACCAAATGGTCGGTCAGTTAGCCTTTTACCATAGCTATCATGATGTGCGATTTATTGCGATTTTTGACGAAGAAGAGTATGCAGATTGGGAATGGATGAAATGGCTCCCCCACTTCCGTTTGCCACACTTTCATGGACGTGGCTTTATTTACAATGAACAAACACGGGATCAGTTCCTTACATCCATCTATGAAATGATTAAGCAAAGGGATTTAGAGGAGCAAGATAATAAAAAAGAACAGAAAGTATATGCACCACACTTTATTTTTATTGTGACGAATCGACAGCTTATATCTGAGCATCTCATTTTGGAATATTTAGAAGGAGAATTTGCTCATCTTGGTATTTCGACTATTTTTGCAGCCGATACGAAGGAAAGCTTATCAGACAATATTCATACACTGATTCGTTACATTAACGCTCAAGAAGGTGACATTTTAATACAAGACCAAAAGGCCGTACATCTACCGTTTAAACTTGATGCTTTTCAAACGAAGGAGAATGAACGATTTGCTAGATTACTATTTTCTTTAGAGCATCAATTAGGCATGAGTAATTCCATTCCGAAAACGGTGTCTTATTTAGAAATGTTCCATGTAAACAAAGTAGAGCAGCTAGGCATACCAGAGCGTTGGAGTCAAAATCAGTCTTCCAAGTCACTTGCTGTACCCATTGGCTTAAAAGGAAAAGACGACCTCGTTGAGCTGAACCTACACGAGAAGGCGCACGGGCCTCATGGACTACTAGCAGGGACAACTGGCTCCGGTAAAAGTGAGCTATTACAGACTTATATTCTATCGTTAGCGGTTCATTTTCATCCATATGAAGTAGCCTTTTTGTTAATTGACTATAAGGGCGGCGGAATGGCACAAGCCTTCAAGCACATTCCGCATCTACTTGGAACAATTACGAACATTGAAGGAAGCAAAAACTTCAGTGCCCGAGCATTAGCTTCCATCAAAAGTGAATTAAAACGAAGACAACGATTGTTCGATCAGTACGAAGTCAATCATATCAATGACTATACTGACCTATATCGGAGCCAAAAGGCAGACCAACCGATGCCTCATTTGTTCATTATTTCGGACGAATTTGCAGAGCTAAAAAATGAGGAACCGGATTTTATAAAAGAGCTTGTTAGTGCTGCTCGTATTGGTAGAAGCTTAGGAATCCATTTAATATTGGCTACCCAAAAACCAGGTGGAATCATTGATGATCAAATCTGGAGTAATGCCCGATTCCGAATCTCACTAAAAGTACAAGATGCAAATGACAGTAAAGAGATATTAAAAAATGCGGATGCAGCAAAATTAACCATTACCGGACGTGGATACTTACAAGTTGGAAACAACGAACTGTATCAATTATTCCAATCAGCATGGAGTGGTGCTCCTTACCAGAAGGATTCCTTTGGTGCTGAGGATTCTGTATCACTAGTCACGGACCTAGGTCTTGTACCACTTTCCGATGTCTCAACGAAGCGTAATAAGACCAAGGTAGATAAAAAGACAGAAATAGAAGCAATCGCTGAAGAAATTGTACGGGTTCAACATGAGCTACATATCGAGAAACTATCTAGCCCATGGTTGCCACCGTTACCTCTACGTTTTACAAAGAGAAAAACAGAAAAGGATGACGCAAGCTCCGTTCATATTGGAATAACAGATGAACCAGAAAAACAATTACAATCAGACTATTATTACAAGATTACAGAGGACGGAAATGTTGGCGTTTTCGGTTCTTCAGGTTACGGAAAATCGATGACCTTAATGACCTTATTATTAGGCTTTGCTCAACAAAAAAGCTCTGATGATGTTCATTTTTATATTTTTGATTTTGGAAATGGCGCTTTATTACCTTTACGCCAGCTTCCTCATATTGGGGATTATTTCCGCTCTGATGACCAGCGTAAAATTGAGAAGTTTTTAGCGTTTATTCAAGAGGAAATGGAACGGCGTAGAGAATTATTCCGAGATTTCGAGGTAAGTAATATTAAACTGTACAACGCCATTGCACAACAAAAGCTACCCCTCTTCTTTGTCACCATAGATAACTTTGATTTGATCAAAGAAGAGATGCAGGAGATTGAAAATCGTTTTATTCAAATTGCGAGAGATGGGCAATCTCTTGGTATTTATATGATTTTAACAGCTACTAGGGCTAACGCAATACGTCAAGCTTTGATGAATAACCTTAAAACAAAAATCGTTCATTACTTAATGGATGCATCGGAGAAAACCACCCTACTTGGTCGTACACAATACGAATTAGAAGCAATTCCAGGTCGAGCTTATATTCAAAAGGATTCTTCCTATTTAGCTCATATTTGTCTTCCTGCAGAGGGAGCAAATGACATGGAAGTGTTGGATAACGTAAAAGCTACGATTGAGGAAATTAAGTATCATGACACAGGCACAATCAAACCTAAGGCCATTCCTATGCTGCCAACTGAGCTTAATGAAACATCCTTTTATAAGCATTATGTCGTGGCTAAAAAAGCAGGATTTCTCCCTATCGGCTTAGATGAAGATCGAGTTCAACCAGTTTATCTCGATATGGCTAAGAATAAACATTGCTTAATCGTTGGGCAGGCACAAAAAGGGAAAACCAATGTATTAAAAATAGTGATCAATACGTTGCTTGAGCAATCCATAAAAAATCTAGCAATCTTTGATACCGTTGATCGCGGGCTAGTAGATTATGCGCAAGAAGATAACATTCGCTATATGAATTCGAAGGAGCACATCTCCAGTTGGATGGAGGAGATGAAACAAGAATTTCAAATACGCGAGCAAAAATATCAGGAATATTTACAACAAAGGTCCAATCAAGCAATAACGTTCCCACCGATATATTTCGTTATTGACGGTTTCGGTAACTTTTTACAGAACACCGATAGCTTAATCCAAGATGGCTTATCAAAATTTATGAAAAACAATACTCATTTGGGATTCCATCTGATTGTAGCTGGAAATGCCAATGAATATACAAAAGGATTTGATCCGTTTTCCAATGAGGTGAAACAAATTAGGCAAGCAATTTTATTAATGAAAAAAATGGATCAAAACCTCTTTACCCTTCCATACACAAGAAATGAGCCTGAAATTCAACCTGGATATGGCTACATTGTGGAAAATGGGAAAGAAACAAAAATACAAATACCGCAATTCGTTAGGAAAAGGGTGGTGATTACGTGAAAAAAGAGACCAAAAGTACGTTACAGCTAATTGGGAAAATGATGGTTGTACTCTTAATTCCCCTTTTGTTGCTCAACTATGTGGATAGTCAGCCTACTGTAGTAGTAGAGGAAGCGGCAGATCCAAAAGTGAGAAGCATCGCAATTGTTAATGAAGATACTGGCGCAGAAAACAATGATCAACAAATTAATCTCGGTCAAGAGGTTGCAGCCTTGCTAAGCAATCGGGAAGGGTTTAAATGGACAGTTGTAAATCGCTCCACTGCCGAAAGTGGTTTACAGAATGAAACCTATGATGGGGTTTTATATATCCCATCAGATTTTTCTCAAAACGTTATGACTTTTAAGGAAGAGGTTCCAACTAAGGCATCCCTGCAGTATTCAATCCGACCAAATATGGAGGCCAAAAATCATGAGCGAGTCCAACGAGAATTCGCTAATGTCCGGAATACGGTAAATAAGGAAATGACAACCATTTACTGGAATTATGTCTCTCAAGAGGTAGAGCACATACGGAAGCAATTCGACACGATTTTAGAAAAAGAAATTGCGTTCCAAGAGGAAATGTATTCCTTTTACACCCCTTCCTCTCAAGAGCTAGCGAATCAAATTGAAGCGCAACGGAATAATTTGGAGTCCATTCTAAATCAATTGCAGCAAACAGATGAAACTGCGGAAGGAAATCTCGAAGCCTCCCTCCAAGCAGAGGAACGATTATCTAGTTTTCTAGATTCCTTAGAGGACTACATCGAAATGCAGCAGGAGCAGAAGGCGTTGTTGGAAGAGGCACAGGTGATGAATCAGGAAGCAATTGGGGCAGGAATTGAGTCCTTTGAAACGACCATGAATGCTGCTACGAAATCAGTTCTTACAAAAATTGATAAATTAACTATACCTGAATACGAAAAAGACGATGACGAAGAGTTTATAGAGCAAATTAAAACAATGAATGGCCAACTAAAAGATTGGCAAACTTGGAGAACTGGTGAGGAACATTTAAATAATCAGAAGGCAAAATTGGAAGACATTCAATTACAAATGATTGAACTATATAAAGAGAACGAATTATATACTATTTTATCAACTTTAGAAGAGAGTATTGAAGCTGATTGGGAAATACTTGATGGTGAAGAGGAAACCGATCCACCACCAGAAGGCGGCGGTGAGGATGATGGAGATGGTGATCAACTAGCAACTTCTTCAAATAATTCAGAAGAAGAACCCACACCTATTGAATTTGTTAAACCAGAAAAGCCTGACGAGATGGATAAGGAGTTTCTTAAAAATATGGAAGACAACATTTGTAGTCTTCAAGAGTTACTTGATATTTTATATCCGTTAGAGATTACTGAAGATATAGACAGTCCATGTGATCAGGAAATATCACCAAATCAAGAAGAAGGAGGTAATCAAAGTGGTGAATCAGGTACTACAGGGGGATATGAAACTGAAACATTAACTACTATTAATTCCACTGAGCAAAGTAACGTACAACAAACTGAAAATGATGGAACTGAACCACCACCAAATTGGGATAAAGTAGGTACTATTCTAAATAACCTATTTTTAGAAATTAAATCTGCTGGAGATACTGTAAATAACTATGAGATATTGTGGAACGAGTATGCAAATGAATGGGAAACTCAATATGGTACGGTACTATCCTTAGTAAGTGAACAATTTAATTCTTTAGAACAAAAGATTATAAAGAACGATACATTGCCTGAAGGCGCAAAGGAGAAGTTTGATAAATTATTCAAACAAGAAATTTCAAACTATGATATTCCTGTATTAATCTCTTACGCAAGAAACCTTTCGACGTATCAGTCCTTATTAGATTTATGGAATAAGCCAAGTGATAAAATTTTGGAAACATTAATGGAAGACAACGAACTCCAAACATCTATTGATACACTCTTTGCTTTAACGGAGAAGGAATCTGGCTTCCATAATGCCATCTTAGAAAGTATTGATACAATGAATGAAGATTATGCAGACTTAATTGTTAATACATTAGGCTTTTTAGAGACATATGAGACTACTGTCATAGGTGAAAATGAAAGCATTACAAAAGACCTAAAATCAATGTTAATTCAAGGAGAAGAAATCACAACCGCATTACAAGAAGTAAACGCTGACGTATTTGAATGGGAAGAATCCCCTGCCCTACAGCAGTTAAATGGGGAGATGATCTTCCAAATGCAACAAAATACGGTTAGTAGCTTGGAAAATCTATCGGATACCCTTACTTCAATTGAGGAGAGTCAAAACAATGTAACAAGCTACACCGAGGAGCTTCAAGAAAGAGTAAGTACGGTTCAGCAACGCTCCAATCAGTTAAATAGCAACTGGGCAACAAACGTGGATTCAACCGAAAAGGTACGTGATGACGTCTATGAGGTTTTAAGTAATACGTTTGTAGACGATCAAAGTAATCCATATGTTTACGATTACTTATCAAACCCGGTTCAAGTGCAAGGTCAAGCAAATGGTCAAGTATTGTCTGAGGAAGAAGAAGCACCGCCACAAACACCACCAGTAGTCTTGTTCATTATCATTCTAGTAAGTGGCTTGCTCATTGGTTTCTTAAGTAGTTATTACAATACAGTGCCATTTATGATTCAAGGTGCATTGTATATTTTAATGAATGTTGCAGTAGGATTAATTATTAGTCTATACGGTTTGAATATCTATACCTTAGACGACGCACAATCGCTTAAATGGTCCATTTTTACCATCCTATTATTGTTTGCAGCATCTAACGTGGTGCGTGCAGGCTTTACATTCGGACCGTTTACAGGTTGGTTAGTAAGTGTAGGTGTCATTATATTCTTTGTGTCACCACTAATCAACATCATTGTAACGAATTTCAATTTTACAAACCCAGTATCGAATGTATATATGTCCTTACTTTATAACACAGACGGGAACTATTATCTCGTGCTATTAATCTTACTTGTCGTAACTTTGATAGCATCTGCACTCGTATATAGCAAACAACATTTTAAACGTAAGAAAAATATGGAAGAGGTGGAGGAAGATGAAGCGTCTTAGTATTCTAATGCTTTTCTCCCTTCTAACCTTTCAACAAATTACGATACATGCAGAGGAACCCGATCCTGTTCAACCACATATTTACGAGGAAAAGAAAATAGAAATCAATACAAATTCCTTTCGGGAACAAAATCAGGCTGCAATCAAACAGGAATTACCAGAAGAACAAAAGAATTTAACCTTTATCCCAAATGACACAAGCAAAAGTGAAATCATCCAAAGCCAGCTATTCACTTCCGTTGGCACCAAAACAAATTCGATTACAACACAAGCACAACAAATCGGTCTCTTTGATGAAGAAGTTGCGAGTAATCATTATGCTCAGAGAGAACGGGTATACTATGACGGTAGTGTATTAGAAGTAAAGCATTTCTTATGGTTTTTCACTGCAATTGTAATTGGATTTATGTTTTTCTGGATTATTCCGAAATTAAGAGATAGTATTCAGGATCAGCCATAAAAGTGAGCGTTAGTCTCCTAGACTAACGCTCTTTTCTATTTTAATGATAATCTCTAACATAAGCTCGGCCGAAGATAGCCCAGGAAATTTACCTTTAGGCCTTATAACTGTTATGGCATTCCATAAAGACATAGGATAGAGAAGTTTTCCAGATGTACCGTTTACTCTTCTTCTTCAGTAGCTTCTTCCTCTTCCTCCAACACAACATCCTCTAATTCAAGCCAAGAGAGTGTCTCCATAACAATTGTATTTAGTTTCTCATCGACCATTTCATCGCCATACTTTTTTTTCGCCTTTTGTATGGTAATCCATACATCATCCTTAAAATTGATAATTGGTTCATCATTTTCCAGATTATTAAACAATTCAATAATAACATCTAATGCTTTATCAAATTTTTTTCGTTCCAAATCGCTTGCCTTCATCATTGATCACCCATATTTAGGTTAACCAATAGATAGATGAATTAATCGAAATGAGACCACAGCTGTAAAAACGCTTCACTCTCCCCTGATATGCAATGTAATGTAGAACAAGCCGGAAACAGAACAATTCTGTTTCCGGCTTGTTAAATGAATTCGTTTTAGTACTTTACCCCTTTACATACTTGAATCTTTTACTTCTTGCGGCACTTCTATTTTCTCTACTTTATTTATACTTGTATATTCCATTGTAGCTTGTTGAGCTAATTCGAGTTCTTCACCTTCAATATTCATTTTCATATCCATATCCATATCATATTTTCTTAACTGATAGGACTCTTTATCAATATACATGGAAATACTGACATCGCTTATTTCTGTATTATCCAAAACCTCTGTAATATCTCCAAGTTGTGCGGTAACATCTTGGTTCATATATTGACTCATAAGCTCTTTCGTTAATTCTTTTACCCCATCTCCATCAGCCGTAAAACGTAATACATAGTTACCGTCTTTCTCCTCTTGCTTAAAATCTTCAATATATGGTTCCATCATCTCTAACTGCTCATTCACATCTGGTTGTTCTCCAGTTATTTGCGGAACCATTCCGGCATCCATTTTCATCCATGCAGCTGATTCGGAATCATACATGTAAACTTCATCATCCACCATATACATTTCCATATCCATTTCCATTGATTCTCCTGCCATCATTACATTCATTGTTCCTTTTTGATGCATTGCCATAGGTTCTACTATCATTGATCCCTCCATCTTGCTATCCATCGTCATTTCCATACCTTGCGAAGCTAGTTTCATATCCTGCGTTAAGTCGATTACAAATTCTGCACTTTTCATATCCTCCGCTGCTTCCACTGCATTTTTGTATATTTCATTAACATCTGCATTCTCACTTCCACAAGCAGCTAAGGTAAGGGTAAACAGTAGTATGAGAATCGAGCCAAACCATTTCTTCATTTTATTTCCTCCTAATTTTGTTGATAGTTTATATACGAAACCACCCTCGTTTCGTTTCAATAAAGGAATAGGACGTTTTCCCTAATTTTTCCTATTGCTAATTTCCTATACAAATATAGCAACGAAAACGCACTCTTTCCCGAACGAAAGCTTTATATCTTCTCTGTATAATCGTTATTAACTGTTTTTATAATACATTTCTCATAGAAAAAGCAATGCAAAATCAACCAAAACACCTACAAATAATTATAAACCACTTTGCATTGTACGGAAATTTGTCCTTATTTTAAGAAAAACCTTTGACATTACATTAAAAATAGGGTAAATTACTAATGGTCGAACAATTATTATAAATAAAATGAAAAATATTCGTCTTTAGGGGTGAAATATATGGAGAACGTGTTTGATTACGAAGATATTCAATTAATTCCTGCAAAATGTGTGGTAAACAGCCGCTCAGAATGCGATACTACTGTAACTTTAGGGGGACACACATTTAAATTACCTGTAGTGCCTGCCAATATGCAGACAATTATCGACGAAAAAATTGCCATTACATTAGCTGAAAATAATTACTTTTATATAATGCATCGTTTTAATCCAGAAACACGAATTGAATTTATTAAAGATATGAACGCTAGAGGGCTTTATGCTTCTATCAGTGTCGGAGTAAAAGAAGAAGAATATCAATTTGTAGAGGAAGTTGCAGCAGCGAATCTATCTCCAGAATTCATCACGATTGATATTGCGCATGGACATTCCAATGCGGTTATAAATATGATTCAGCATATTAAGAAGCATTTGCCAAACAGCTTTGTCATTGCAGGAAACGTTGGTACTCCTGAAGCTGTCCGCGAATTAGAAAATGCTGGTGCAGATGCAACAAAAGTTGGAATTGGACCAGGAAAAGTATGTATTACGAAAATAAAAACTGGTTTTGGTACTGGTGGGTGGCAATTAGCAGCACTACGCTGGTGCGCAAAAGCTGCGAGTAAACCAATTATTGCAGACGGTGGAATCCGCACACACGGAGACATAGCAAAATCCATTCGTTTCGGAGCTTCTATGGTTATGATTGGTTCCTTATTCGCAGGGCATGAAGAATCTCCTGGAGAAACAGTTGAGCATGATGGAAAGCTCTATAAAGAGTATTTTGGATCGGCTTCTGAATTCCAAAAAGGAGAAAAGCGTAACGTTGAAGGTAAAAAAATGTTTGTCGAATATAAAGGAAAGCTACAAGACACTTTAACAGAAATGGAGCAAGACCTACAATCTTCTATCTCATACGCAGGTGGTAACAAATTAAACGCCATCCGCAATGTCGATTACGTAGTTGTTAAAAACTCCATTTTTAATGGAGATAAAGTATATTAATTTCCTACTTATATGAGCAACCACTTTAATTAGTGTTTGCTCTTTATTTATCAATAAGATAGCATTTGATTGTTGACGAAGGCTATTATTTCGGCTCTATTTCTCGAGCCAAAGCCTGTTCAATTTTTTCATCTAAACGTTTCACTAGGAATCGTTCTTTTTCCTGATCAATATTACGGTAGTGGTGCTCATCACCAGGTTGTTTATCCTTTTCATCTGCGAGATGCACAACCTTTTGCATGGCATTTAACTCCACATTTCCTTTAGGCAACGCTGATTCTGTATGAAATAGAATGGCATGGGAAATTTCTTTCGCAGCAAGCTTATCCTCTCCTAAACGGATGAGCAATTTATGAGCTCTTTCTGCTCCTTTTATCGGATGAATGTCATATTCCCGATATTGATCATAGTCCCATTCTCCACCTGTATACCATTCATAATGGCCAATGTCATGCAAAAAGCCAGCCTTTGCTGCCCAATCTGGATTCACTTCATATTCTTTTGCAAGATGAAATGCATGATACGCTACCGAAATAGCATGAGCCATCCCAGAACGTCTAACATACTTCTGTGTAATGGGATGCTCGTAAATATCTTGTAAGGAAACCTTTCTCATCTAATCGTCCCCTTTGCCCATTTTTCGTTAAATATCCATATACTATCATTATTATATTCCGTAATCAACGAATTTGGTAAAAAGGCTAGCCATACGATACAGCAAGCTCGTCTCCTACTAGTCTTCTATAAACTTAAAATCAACATCCTCCCCATCCAATTCTACTTCAATACGATGATTTTCCAATAACCATGCATTCGTATTATTTATGTAAAAAGTAATTCCCTCTTTTTCATCCTGATAGGCAATATCTCCCTCATTCCCAACTGTAATGCCTAAAAAATAGCTTGGAAATACAGTAGGAATTCCTCCATAAAGCTTGGCAGATATTTGGACATAATCCCCTTTTTCTAAATCAAATTCCTCAATAAACCATTTAGCTGCATCGTTGCTCACATTAAACTTCATTGTTACACCTCATTTTATATATGTCCTTTAGTACAGTTTTAGTATAAGTTATCCTAAATCCCAACATACCACAAAAAAGTGAACATACAATGAAAAATGCTCAATCCCATTATGAGATTGAGCATTTAATTGTATTAATATAACAAGTAGTTTGCACGGACATCCTTAAATGCATCTAGTTCATCTTGCCATTGTGCTTTTATTTCTTCAACGGATTGACCATTTTGTATCGCTTCTAGTACCCAGCCATTCCCGATTAAATTATGGAAAAAGTCACGGAAGGTAACATCCTCAGGATATAAATCATAGATGGTTTTCACAATGTGCAATCCTGTTTCCACCGGTAAATAAGCATCTCGATCTGTTACATGTATTTCAATACCATTGGATAAATTTCCGCTATGCTTGGAAAATAGCGGAGTAAAGGATGCTGCTCTAAACATGACTCCCGGTAACTGTAAAGCATTCAATTCCTCAGCTAGCTGTGTACTATTGATAAACGGTGCACCAATTAATTCAAACGGTTTAGTCGTACCTCTTCCTTCTGATACGTTCGTTCCCTCCATTAAAGCTGCACCAGGATATACCATAGCTGTCTCCAATGTAGGCATGTTTGGAGATGGCATGACAAAATCTAGCGGTGTTTCATCGTAATACATATCTCGTTCCCAGCCATTCATTTCTACAACGGTTAAATCTGCGCCAATCCCGAATTCCTCGTTAAATAATTTTGCAAGCTCCCCTACTGTCATACCATGTCGTAAAGGAATTGGATAATTTCCAACAAAGGACGCATATTCCGGATCTAATACTGGGCCTTCTACTTTTTCGCCACCGATTGGGTTCGGGCGGTCTAATACAATAAACTCAATATTATTTTCTTGTGCTGCCTCCATAGCATATGCCATCGTGTAAATATACGTATAGAAACGACTTCCTACATCTTGAATGTCAAACAATAAGACGTCTACATCTTCCAGCATTTCTGGAGTCGGTTTTCTCGTTTCTCCATATAAACTATACACTGGAAGACCCGTTTCTTCATCCATGTAGTATTCAACATATTCTCCTGCCTGTGCACTTCCACGAACTCCGTGCTCTGGTCCATATAGAGCCGTTAATTCCACATCCTCATCGTTATATAAAAGGTCAACGATACTATTTAGTTCCTGGTCTACACCAGTTGGATTGGTAATTAGTCCTACTCGCTTTCCTTCAATTAAATCCTTTCGCTCTTCAAGCAGCACTTCAACACCGAGCTTAAACTTATGGGGATTTCCTTTTCCTTTTTCATGACCATATTGATTTCCGTTGCCATTACCTGTTGCGACAACACCAGTTAAGGACCATAACACCAAAACAGCTGTTAACAACATAACAAATCCTTTTTTCATCTAATCCCTCCTCTATATTAAGGTCTTAACAAAGCATTTTTAATAATGTAATCCATGACCAAATTCGTATAGCGTTCCTCCTGCAGCATTTGGTATGGAAACAGGCAATGTACCGGTCGGAATGTTGTGCCCAAAGAGTGTATTTGCTGTTGCTTCGAAGCTCGCTTCTCTAAATCCATATTGAGCTAAATAAGCATCTATGGTTGGATAAGCCATGATGTCATATGGGTTACGGATACCGATCCCAATTACCGGTGCTTCACTATATTCCATTACTTGATGTACCATTTGCATTTGTTCACTAGTCTCCGCACGTCCGGAAACATTGTATGTGTAGGTACCAATAATGACAGCTTTCGCATCGTCTAATTGAGTTAATTGGCTATCTGTTAATGGGCCTGTTGTACTTATATAGTCTGTATTGGCATGCTTTTCCGTAATTGCATTGGCCAGGCTATCTCCATAGGTCCCACCTATAACAACAATCTTTTCATTCTCCGCTACATTTAACGGAAGGGCGTCATCATTTTTCACAAGTGTTATCGATTGATGAGCAGCTGTAGCTTCTATTCTTTTATGATCCTGAGAACCGACAACCTCTTGTGCATTTGCGATTTTTTCATCGATAGGTGTTGGTGTTTCTTCTTTAAAAATGCCCCGCTTTACTTTGAGGGTTAAAATACGCTCAACCGACTGTTCTATTCGGGATTCTGTAATTTCTCCGGATTGAACAGCTTCTAATAACCCGGAAGCAACCTCCTCTAAACCTACTGGCATAAGAACAATATCTGTACCTGCTTTAACCGCTCGAATTGCGGCATCAACTGGTCCAAAATGATCGGTAATTGCGTTCATGTTCATTGCGTCTGTAATGATTACCCCATTATATTGCATTTCTTCTCGCATCAAATCCGTTAACACCTTCTCTGATAAGGTCGCTGGCAGTGCAATTTCAGAACCATCCTTTTTGGAGATTACTTTCGTGTCATCAATCTTCGGAAAGGTTACATGGGCTGTCATGACAGCATCAACGCCTGCGTTCATAGCTTGTTGAAATGGATAAAGCTCTACTTCTAACAAACGATCTTTGTCATGAGGCACTTCTGGTAAGCCTAAGTGAGAATCCACCGCAGTGTCACCATGTCCAGGAAAGTGTTTTGCTGTTGCTGCAACTCCAGTACTTTGAAGCCCTTCTAAATATGCCACACCCAATTCACCGACTAAAGCTGGATCACTACCAAATGAGCGGACTCCAATTACCGGATTATCTGGATTGTTGTTTACATCTAATACAGGAGCTAGATTCATATTGATTCCAAGTGCTTCTAGCTCTTCGCCAATGGCTTTTGCAACCTGATATGTAACATCCTCAGAGCGAGTTGCACCTAATGCCATGTTACCTGGCATGTCTGTTCCAGATTGTAGTCTTGTTACAATACCACCTTCCTGATCAATCGTAAGAAGTAATCCATATTTTTCAGCTGCCGCTTGGTAATCCGACACAAGCTCTGCTGTCTGTTCGGTTGTAACCACATTTTCTCTAAATAAAATAACACCACCTAAGTGATACTCTTCAATAAGCTGCTCGATTTCTGGAAGCATTTCCGTAACATTTTCTCCGTTCCAAGTACGAAAGTCTGGCATAAGCATTTGGCCAATTTTTTCTTCTAGCGTCATATGTGAGACTGTATTTTCAATAATATGGTAACGATCTCCTTTTTGCTTTACTACTTGTGGTTTACTTTTCGGTTTCCCTGTAGATTCCCTTGCTTCTTTTGGATCCACCTTATAGTCTAATGCAATTCGATCTTCATAAATCCCATCCGAAACTGTAATAAATGTTCTTCCATTTTGTCCTGTGAACAACACGTTTCCCTTCTCATCAACGGTTGCAACGTTCTGATTTGTAGAGTTCCACTCTAAATGGTTGGAGGTTGCAAGTGTAAAATGTCCATCTTCATAGGTATGAAGAGCTTTCAACTCGATAGAATTGTTATTTACCTCCACTTCTACTTGTGGGACATTTTGATAAATAATTAAGTCTGATTTCGTGGTACTTTTCTCTGCACTCACGAGTTTAAACGAACCTCCCATAAGGAATTGAGAACATATGAGAACAACCGAAATGATAGAAAGCATACTAATTTTTCGCATTATTTCTCCCCCAATCTTTTTTGATATAGCGAATCAAACTACCTTACAAACAATTCTCGAAAACAACCATCTCCTTTACTGGCTATTGTTAATAGAGAAAACTTGAGCTCATAACAACGGAGTATGAATGTGTTAAAAAACAGGAGTTGAGGAATAGTGGGAAAATTACTTTTATGTAAAAAGTAATGAAAGTAGGGTAATAGAATCGAATTGGTACAAGACTATTAGTAAAGCGCTTACTATTTGATTTCATAGTAAATGGATAAGCTTTTGATGTCTATCACACTTTCCACCTAAAGATTCGGGTGACTTAGAGGAATTCCCCTAGGTGGATATATCCATTTAGCATAAAAACAACTCGAAATTTAAGTGGATTTGAAGAAATATTTCATAGGGAAAATCGAAAAAGCAACAAATTTTTAACTACTTCTAAAACAAACAAAGGTGCTAGAACACTTGAGACGCACCTTTCAATAACAACAAACGTTGCCACAGAATTAAAATGAACCAAAGCATTAAAAGAGGACAAAATGGAATCGTTCCATCTTGTCCTCAAAGATTCATTTTTATTGGTACTTATACACACGACCATCTGGGTCCACACCATATCTTCCGAAGTAGTTTCGGTGACTTGTACCAGTATCAGGATCATCTATCACTTCAGGTCCATATAATTCAAATTCATAGACACCCTCTTCTGTTTTCGTACTTCCTTCTATAATATAGTCACTCTCTTTATTTATACCTTCATCAGCTAAAAATTCCCACAGTCTATCTGTTGCTTGCTGTTCACCTAGTTCAGAGCCTGTATTATCCCCAACTGATGGAGAAATAACATATTGCCCATCTTTATTTATGTATGCTTTCTTATCCCCTAATAAAACCGCTGCTAAACCGTCTACAAATGGAAATCCAAAGCTAAACTGAGGTTCAATGACCATCTCGCCTTTTGTATCTATATAACCCCAAAGATCATCCACCTTTACAGCCGCTAACCCATTACGGAAGATACCAATCTCATCGAAGGAATTATCAACTACAAGCTCGCCATTACGATCAATAAGCACCCATTGCCCAGGGGTATCATTAGAAGGTTGTTGATCCCAAGGTTGTACAGCTACGATGCCCTCTGAAAAATAGTTAGTAGATTTATAGATTGGCGGAATTACTTCTTTCCCAGATCCATCGATAAATCCCCAAACAGGACCATATGCTTCATTTACGTATAATACCGGTATTAATCCTTCAGAAAGAATTCCAATATCCTCATATTTTTGAATATGCTTCACATTTCCTTTTAAATCAATTAAATACAAGTCTTTCGTAAAGCTTTCTGATGATGTGTAAACCATTGCAACACCTTGATCAAAGGTTGTCATACCATCTACATTCTCAACTGGAACATCCTTTAATACAGTTGTTGTGCCATTCTTATCTATTAAATGTAATTCCCAAGCTCCATTTGTATTAGGATATATACCTAAAGCTTTCCCTTCAGAAAAATTCGTTACATTTATATAAGTAGGATTAATGGCAATGTCCCCATCGGTGTCGATAAATCCGTACCGAAGATTATAATCGCCTTCCTTTACTTGTTCTGAAAAACCAGCTAAGCCATCATGGAAGTCTCCTACATCCACATAATCAAATTCAAATTGCTTCTCACCGGATTGGTCAATAAAATACCCATTACCATCATCATCGTATACAGAAGCGAATCCCTCTGAAAAAGAATTAGCATAACTAAACGGCCCTTCAATTACCGTTTCTCCTAGCTCATTCACATATCGATACTCCACATCATCTGTACTGACAGGAATTAAAGCTTGATTATTCGGCTCCGTTCTTTCCTCAACTTCCTCTTCCCCTTTAATACGTTCCTTTTCAATTTCAAATTGAACTGTTTCCTCTTTTTGTGAGGAATCAGCTTTTGATTGAACATTTTCATCAGAACATCCTATTAATAACAACATCATGACTACGAATAAGCTACTACCAATTGCGCTTCTCAGAACATTCCTCTCCTTTTTAACAAGGTGAAATAAAGCTATTATACTATTTCACCACTGCACTCACCTGTTATTTGTAAAAATACTCATCTACTATATCGGCTTTCCTCAGAATTTATTTAATAAAGAAAGGAATAATTTTGAAATAAATTAGGACTAAGTTCGTAATATGTTTTTATTTGTAAAAATAGCTCGCAATTTAGAGTTCCATAAGCCAAGCTTCACCTTTTTATATACAGGAGGAATTTTCTCACATTGCCATTAGATTTCCACATCAAATGGATAGTTTATACCTCTTTAAACATGTTTTTCATAATCGAAGCATTCCGCTCCTCAAAGGCATCGTTATGAGAGGAAACCATTGCGACCTGATTCGAATTTGGCTCTAAATATCTCTTTACACTATTCACTGCATTTACCGCATCATGAAATGCACCGGCTAATAGATTTATTTTACCCTGATAGGATAGGATATCACCAGCTGCAAAGATTCCTTGCTCTGATGTACAACCAAAGGCATTCCCTTTAAAAAAGTAATCATCCTGTTTATCTAATGCTATGTTTTGGGCCCATTTAAAGGAATCCTCCAAATTGTATCCATGGCTAACAATGACATGGTCAACTTCTTGATCATGTATTTCACCCGTTTTCGTATTTTGTAGGACTACTTTTTTTATCGTTTGATCATCACAATTTTCAATAAATCCTTTAATCGTTGTATTGTACAAAATCGATGCATCGCTTTGTTGTACCTTTACCACGTATGCTTCATGAGCAGATAATTGTTCCTTTCGATAGACAACCATGATTTTTTTTGCAATTGGCAATAACCCTACAGCCCAATCGATTGCTGCATCTCCACCACCAGAGATTAGTACAACTTTATTGGCAAACTGTTTAATAGAAGAAACGGTATAATGGAGGTTTTTTTGTTCATATTTACGAGCTTCCTTCAATTCCAATCGTTTTGGATTAATAATCCCTCCACCACAGGCCATAATTATTGTTTTTGAGTAATGCTTATCCCCTTTACTAGTCGTAATACAAAAATGATTCTCTACTTTTTCTATGAAATCTACTTTCGTATTTGTACAAACGGTAGGGTTGAAGGTCATCCCTTGTTCTACTATTTGTTTGGCAAAGGTTTCCCCAATTACTGGTGGTTGACCACCAACATCCCAAATTAGTTTATCTGGATAAAGAAGCACCTTCCCGCCTAATTTCGGTTGGTATTCGATAATTTTCGTTTTTACGTTACGTAGCCCGCTATAAAAGGCCGAAAATAAACCTGCAGGTCCACCACCAATAATCGTAACATCATAGCATCCCTCCACAACAATCCCCCCATTTTTAAAAAAAGTTATTGACATAAAAATTTCAACTATCTAATATAGGTATTGATAATGATTCTCATTTTCAATGATAATATCATAGTTCATAATTTTTGGAAAGAGAAGATTTACCTTTTTAGGAGAAACTTATAAATAAAGGAGTGCATTAAAATGAAAAAAATAATTGTCTCTATATTTCTATTCGTTGTATTCATTTTCACCGCTTGTAGCAATAATGAAGGATCAACAAAAGAAGAACCTTCAGGAGATACGATTACATACGAATCTGAAACTGGTCCAGTTGAAGTTCCTGCAAACCCTGAACGTGTCGTCGTATTATCATCCTATGCAGGGGATCTAATTAAGTTAGGTGTGAACATTGTCGGTGTCGACTCCTGGTCAGCCATGAACCCGAACTTTGAATCAGAGCTTAAAGATGCAGAGGTTGTAACAAATGAAGATATTGAAAAGATTATCGAATTAAATCCAGATTTAATTATTGGTTTAAACAATATTGAGAATGCAGACACACTACAAAAAATTGCCCCCACTGTTCTGTTCACATACGGGAAAAATAATTACTTACAGCAACACATTGAAATTGGCAAGGTCGTGAACAAAGAAGAAGAAGCAAAAGCATGGGTAGAAGACTTTCAAGCTCGTGCGAAAGCTTTAGGGGAAGAGATAAAGGAAAAAATCGGAGAAGACGCTACAGTAACCGTTATCGAAAACTTTGAAAAACAATTTTATTTATTTGGGGATAACTGGGGCCGTGGAACAGAAATTTTGTATCAAGAAATGGGCTTAAAGATGCCAGATGCAGTTGCTGACGTTGCACTAGAACCAGGATACTTTGCTATATCTCAGGAAGTGTTAGGAGACTATGTTGGTGATTACGTTATTTTAAGTTTAACGGAGGATCAAGACACTTCTTTCCTAGAGGCTGATTGGTATAACGAGATTGAAGCTGTTCAAAATGGAACGGTATTTGAGGCTAATGCAAAAGCCTTCTACTTTAATGATGCATCATCCCTAGAGTACCAACTAGAATTCTTTAAAGAAAAATTTTTGGGGAACAAGTAATAGATAGGATGCGTTTCACATGAATTTTATCCGTTCCATACCTTTTCCAATAAAATTAATTACCGCTGTTGTGTTTCTATTGCTAAGTATGTCCTTTGCGATTCGTTTTGGAGCTGCTTCCACTTCCGTACAAGATGTGTGGAACGCAATCTGGGCGAAGAATGGTGGGACGTATTACTCGGAGCTTCGAGAAATACGTTTTCCCCGTGTCCTTGCAGCTTTTTTTGTTGGAAGTGCTCTAGCAGTAGCTGGTGCCATTATGCAAGGGATAACCCGAAATCCACTAGCAGACCCGGGGTTGTTAGGAATAACAGCAGGGGCTAATGCTGCCCTTGCCATTACGTTAGCTCTGCTACCTTCTTCCAGCTATCTGCAATTAATTATTGCCTGTTTCATTGGAGCAGGGATAGGAATGGCTATTGTGTTTCTCATAAGTACGGCGACGCAAGGTGGTCTATCTCCACTTAAGCTTGTATTAGCAGGAGCTGCTGTAACCGCCTTTTTACAAGCACTAGCTGATGGAATTGGTATCTTATTTCACATTTCTAAGGATGTATCCATGTGGACATCTGGAGGATTGATTGGTACAACTTGGTCCTCCTTATTTGTTGTACCCTTTATCCTAATTGGATTAACCACTAGTCTTTTTTTAAGTGGAAAATTAACCGTTTTAAGCTTAAATGAGGATGTTGCAGTTGGACTCGGTCAAAAAACGAGTTTGTTAAAAATCATATTAATGGTTCTCGTCGTCATCCTAGCTGGCTCTAGTGTAGCGCTAGTTGGAAATCTAGCATTTTTAGGTTTAATGATTCCGCATATGGTGCGAGCGTTAGTAGGTTCAGACTATCGTTTTATATTACCGATGAGTATCGTAATTGGCGGATTGTTCATGGTTTGCGCAGACCTCATTGGTCGGACTATTTATGCACCATTTGAGACTCCAGTGGTTGCATTAATATCGTTAATTGGATTGCCGTTCTTCTTAATTTTAGTTCGAAAAGGAGGACGACAATTTGAGTAAACATAAATGGATGATCATCTCCATTCTACTCTTTCTCGTTGTATTGACGTTTAGTATATCTGTTGGTAACTCATCCGTATCTATCGGACGCATTGTACCAACTTTGCTTGGGCAAGGCACCTTTAAAGAAGAATTTGTCCTATTTACTGTTCGCTTACCACGTGTTCTTGTCCTAGCGTTCTCTGGAATGGCTCTAGCTATTGCAGGGTCTCTTTTACAAACAATTACACGAAACGACCTAGCTGACCCAGGGATTATCGGAATAAATGCAGGTGCTGGTGTTGGTATTACGGTTTTTTACTTATTTGTAAAAACAGAAATCCAGCATTATGCCTACGTATTACCTTTGATCGCCTTTATTAGTGCTATGCTAACAGCCGTGTGCATTTATTTTTTTTCTTATCAAAAAGGAAAAGGGATTGTACCAGTGAAGCTTGTATTAATCGGCGTCGGATTCGCTTCTGCTTTATCCGGTCTTATGATGATTTTAGTATCCTCTGCGGAGCGCCATGAAGTAGAGTTTATCTCTCAATGGCTTGCTGGAAATATTTGGGGTACAGATTGGCCGTTTGTATACGCGATCCTCCCATGGCTTATTCTATCTTTACCAATGCTTTACTTTAAAACAAATACATTAGATATTATTGCAATGAGTGAACCTGTTGCTCGTGGGCTAGGAGTTCAAATTAATCGAGACAGGCTACTATTTATTTTTATCGCTGTTGCACTAGCTGCTGCTGCCGTTTCCATTACTGGCGGTATTAGCTTTATTGGATTAATGGCACCCCACATCGCGAAAGGGTTAGTTGGTCCAATCCATAAACACTTTTTACCACTAGCACTACTTGTTGGCGCTACTTTATTAATACTAGCAGACACAATCGGAAGAATACTGTTGGAATCTAGTACGATACCAGCTGGAATAGTAGCTGCTTTTATCGGTGCACCATACTTTATCTATTTATTAATTAAAAAGTAATTCGAAAAAATAATGAGCTGACATATGCCTGACACATTCCAACGTTAAGATAAGGTTGTACGGAGAAAAGATAGAGGAAAGGACGGTGAACATAAGCTTATTTATAGAATCTACGTATTCGTTACAATTTGATTGAAAACCCCTCAGTCAAAAGGAAACGAGTTAAAAAGTCCTAGTAAAAAATGAACATGTTAATCGGAACTGTACACAAAAATAACATAAAGATACGTTTACTAACCTTAACCAATAAAGAATATCTAATACTACCTCCCCTTTAGAACATAGAAAACCAGCTATTCATCCTTAGAAAGATGAATAGCTGGTTCTTTTATTATGCCTCGTTATCTTCTTCGTCTTCTTCTAATATGGCGTCAAATGCTTCTGATACCTTATCAAATTCTTCATCTGATTCAATAGCAGAAAGATCGCCATCTTCATCTACCTTTAAGAAAAAGATGTCAATTTCATCTTGATTTTCCTCTTCCAAATCTTCTAAAAAGCTAACCGCAATATAATCTGTTCCTTGTAATGTAACTTTCGCTAATACTTCGACTTGTTGTTCTTCCTCTGCTTCATCACTTATGGTGAAGATTTCCCCAACTTTTATTTCATCCATAGCAAGACCTCCTTATGTAACCTCATTTTTATCTTTCCATTTGGAACTGAAATCATACCATGAGAATCCACAAATATCCAATAGTTCAGGAAATTTTTTTATAAATACTTCCTAAATATAAAGATAGAAAGGTACACAAAAACAAAACCGCTGAATCAGGTTAGAGTAACGAGATTCTATGCGGTTTCCTAAACATTTATTGACTTTATTCTTTTTTAATAATATGGGAAAAATGGGTATCCATATCCTCCATAATATGGATATGGGTATCCATACCCATATGGCGGGTATAATGCACTTCCTAATAGACCACCTAATACACCACCAACAAACGGTGCACCAAAACCATATCCACCATAGAAAGGTCTTCCAAATCCAAATGGTCTACCATATCCAAACGGTCTTCTTATAATCCTTTCGTCCACTGTATCCGGTAAATGAAATGTTACATTCTCTTTATTCATGTTATGTTTCCCCTCCATACTAATTGGATTTCTTCCTACATTAATAAACGTATGCCCTTAATGAAAATGTGGATAGGTAGGTACCTAATTTTAGGAAATTTTTTTATCTAGTAAACTTTATCTATTGAATCCAAAATAGTAGGCAATCTGATTATTCAAGCTTTAGACAAGCTCAACATTGTAGATCACTTAGTAATATATAGCAATTGGAAAGGAGGGATTTTATGGGATTTGGACCTTGGTATGGGTACCCACGTAGAAGACCTCGATATCATAGACCATGGTTTCATCATGGATACTATCATCACCGGAGACCTTGGCATCATTGGTGGTATTGGTAGGCACAGAAAAAAAGAGCGTAAAACAAAATTGTTTACGCTCTTTCGTGTTATTTTATGCACTTTCTTGCTGGGCTTCCGCTTCTTCAGATACCCCTTCTGTACGATCAACAATTACCGCACAAACAGCATCTCCGGTAATATTGGTTGCTGTTCTACACATATCCAACAAGCGGTCCACACCAAGTATTAACGCAATTGCTTCAACAGGTAAGCCAACTGATGTTAATACCATGGATAACATAATCAATCCGACACCTGGAACACCAGCAGTTCCAATACTAGCAAGCGTTGCGGTGAGAAGTACGGTTAACATTTGACCTATCGTTAAGTCCACTCCTGCTACCTGTGCAATAAAGACTGTCGCAACCCCTTGCATAATAGCTGTTCCATCCATGTTTATCGTTGCCCCTAAAGGCTGGACAAAGCCACTAACAGGTTTAGAAACACCTAAATTATCTTGCGCAGCTCTCATAGACACAGGTAATGTTGCACTACTACTAGATGTACTAAAGGCAACAATCATGGCTGGGGAGAATCCTTTTAAAAATTTAATCGGACTCATTTTCCCTAACGTTGTTAAAGCAGAGCCATACACTACTATAACTTGGAGTAATAAAACAAATAGCACAACGAGCATATATTTTAGCATTGCTGAAAACGCATCATACCCTTGACTCCCAACAGCTGTTGCAATCAATCCAAACGCCCCATATGGAGCAATTTTCATAATAAAATTCACAAGGAACATTAATACTTCATTTGCCTGTTCTACAAGTCGTGTTAACCCCTGAACTTTACTGCCTAGTCGTGCGAGTGCGAACCCAATTAGAATGGAAAAGAAAATGATTTGAAGCATATTTCCTTGCACCATCGAATCAATAGCATTTGTAGGAATAATATTTAGAAGTGTGTCCATAACAGGCGGGGCTTCAGTACCTTCATATTCAGCTCCAGCTAATGAGTAATTACCTGACCCTGGTTGGACAATTAACGAGGTACCCATGGCAATAATAATAGCAAATGCAGTTGTAGCAAGAAAAAATGATATCGTTTTCAATCCCATGCGCCCTAATTTTTTAGGATCGCTAATCCCTGCAGTTCCTAAAATAAGTGAAACAAGAACAATTGGTACAACAAGCATTTTAATTAAATTTAAAAAGATTGTACCTAAAGGAACAAATAAGTAAGAATTTACCTCATCAAAGAAATCAGGCAATGCAAGATTAAAGAACAAACCTACAAGAATACCTAATCCCATACCAAGAAGTATTTTTTTCGTTAAAGACATTGTATCCCTCCTTTTGTAAAATAAACTGATAATTATAAATATTCGGTTAAATATAGGTTCATTCCTGCTAGTTTTCAAAGAAATTTTTCATTATTTTCCAAAAGGAAGAGATATTATCCCAAAATGAGCATTACGTATTTTCAGCATCCATTTCTACTTGCTTCATATAATATTCCATCGCTTCATTTAGCCATTTTTCCTCTTCTTCTGTAAAAGGAGAAGGTGCCATTTCCTCTAATTCTTGTATATCCATCTCTTCTATATCCATATTTCCTAGCTCTTGCATTAGATCTTCCCCTAAAAATGCAAATGACTCCTCAAGATATGTTGCAACTAATTGTTGTACTTCCGGATCATCGACAGGACGACCATATAGTTTCTTTAATTGCTTCGACATTTGAATAAAAGATTGATCGAGAGCAATTATATCTTCCTCTGATTTAGTAGCTAATTCATCTGCTACCTTTGTCAGATTGTGCTTTTCCATCCATTCTTGTTGTATATCTTGTGTCTGTAAACCATTAATGACACTAATCAATACATTACTATCCACCTCCCCTTCTTGTTCTAGTATTCTTGTAACTCGTTTTATTGCAGTAATGGATTCTTCGATTTTTACCTTTTCTTCTTCTAGCATTTTCATATGTAGATTCAACGTTTCATTTAAATCCACAGTGAAATTCGATTCCAATAGTAGACTTTTCATTTTGTCGAGTTGATAGCCTAAAAATTTAAGCGTTATTATTTTTTGAAGTGTTAGGATATCTTGATGTGAATAAATACGGTGGCCAGACTTGGGGTCTTTCTCAGGTTGCAGGAGACCAATTTCATCATAATAATGTAATGTTCGAATCGAAGTGCCTGTCATATTAGAAAATTCACCAATCGTATACTTGTTTTTCCCTTTCATCATAAACCCTCCCTAAAAGTATAAATTTATTATAAAGCCTCACGTAACTGTAGGTACAAGGAGGAAATAATAACTTTTTTTCGAATTATTACCTAAAAGGAGTGAGGATAATGAATAAACACATAAAGCTGATCCATTCGAAGGAATTAGCTTCCGTAGACTATGCATATGCTTCACAAGTACCAAGAGACTCTGAAATACTATTTCTAGCAGGAGCCTGTCCACTTGATCCAAACGGAAAAGTTCCAGCAATTTCTAATGTAGAAGAACAAGCAAAACTATGTGTAGAAAACATGAAAATGGCGTTAAAAGAATGCGGCGCTACCATAACGGACGTTGCATATACAAGAGTTTTAGTAGCCTCGACGAATCGTGCTCACTTAGTAGCAGCATGGGATGCGGTTCGAGAAGAATTTGGTGATCATGATGTCCCAAGTACATTGTCAGGTGTTACGGTGTTAGGTTATCCAAATCAATTGGTTGAGGTTGAGGCAGTAGCGGCTGTGAGGGAGAAGTAAATCATCCCTGTTTCGGAAAGTTATATCTTGATTGTAATGGAATTCATTATTGGTTTCTTCCAGTATGTCGTTCATTACCCCTTTTGAAGAAATAAGACTGCTTCAAAAAAACAAAACGCCAAAACCATTTAAACAATAATGATTTCAGCGCATCTGTCCTAGTGATTCCGATTGGGTTCGAACCAACGACCTCCACCCTGTCAAGGTGGCGCTCTCCCAGCTGAGCTACGGAATCGTTGAATTATATTATTCTTAGTATTAAAATACAGCTTTTCTTAATAATAGTCAATATAAAGAAAGCTAGAGAAGTAAGATTCCTATCTTACTTCTCTATCAATTTGTTAATAACGATAGGTCCCGCTTTTTTTAATGAATGAAGATCAAAAAGGCGAACTATATGCACTGTTAGAATACCCTTGGGATAGCTCTTTGGGACAACCTGGATTATGGGAGACGGTGAATGCCCATAGAAAAGACATTTTTACCGAACATAAATTATGGATGGATCTAAAAGAAAATCAAATTAAGCAATTCACGCAGTGCACAGATTTTGAAGTTAAGAAGCCATGGTTACTTCATGGAAAATGGGTAAAATAAGGTAAACCTATAGCCCCAGTAATTATTATTCTTATATTACGGGGGCTTTTTATTTATTAAATACTATTAAATTTAAAACACTCGTCTGATTCAGGTATTTACTCGCCTAAGTGCATTTTTTGTTCGTCTAAATGAGGACTTTATTCGTCTAAATAACATATACGCGTCTAAAGCCCATTTTTATTTGTCTTTTTACTCAAAATACCCGCCAACTTATAAAAATACTCGTCCATGAAAAATTTACTCGTCTATTTGACAAAAATACTCGCCGCTTGAACAAGTGTATTTGTCGATTCAATAAGTTACTCGCCTAAATTAATTGGTCTATAAAAATACTCGTCTATAATTAACATATATTCTTCTATCTTGGCTACTTACTCGTCGAAATTGCCACTTTACTCGCGGCACGGTGAGCAGAACTACTTATTCTTATTCAACACATCAAATGCTACTGCCGCAAGTAAAACCAAACCTTTAATTGCTTGTTGCCAATCGATTCCTATTCCCATTAAGGACATACCGTTATTTAAGACACCCATTACTAACGCACCGATAACTGCTCCAAATACAGTACCGACACCACCAGTGAAGGATGCTCCTCCGATTACAGCGGCTGCGATGGCATCTAACTCAAATAAGTTTCCTGCTTGTGGGGTTGCAGCATTCAAGCGTCCGGCAAAGATCAAACCACTTAACGCAGCCAACGCTCCCATGTTGACAAATACCCAGAACTTCATTTTTTTCGTTTTTACACCAGAGAGCTTAGCAGCGTTCTCGTTGCCACCAACGGAATAAATGTGTCTCCCGACTACCGTCTTATTCATCACAAATGTGTATCCGATAATTAAAACGAGTAAAATCAATAACACGATTGGTAAACCTGCATAAAGTGCAAGTACATATGTAAACACATTAATTAATACGACTACGAAAAATAATTTTAGGACAAAGAGCGGAAAAGAGATTGTTGAGAAATTATACTTTACATCCGTTCTTCGCATTTTTAGTTCCGCTAAAATATAAATTAGGGAGAATACTCCACCAACGATTAGGGATGTTAAATGAAGGTCTGCACCATTTAGAGGATCTGGTAAGAAGGCAGAGCTCATGCTTCTAAATCCATCCGGGAACGGAGCTATCGTTTGTCCCTGTAAAACGATTAAAGTCAAGCCACGGAAAACCAACATCCCAGCAAGGGTAACGATAAATGCTGGAATGTTCACATAGGCTACCCAAAATCCTTGCCATGCTCCAATAAGTGCACCTATACCTAGACATAATACAATCGCTAATAGTACAGGCAAGTCCCAATTTACTAACAAGACTCCAGCAACAGCACCGATAAAGGCTGCAATGGAACCTACAGATAAGTCTATTTCACCAGTAATAATAACAAGCATCATACCAATTGCTAGAATAATAATGTAACTATTTTGCATGATGATGTTTGTCACGTTTAATGGTGTTAATAATATGCCATTTGTTAAAATCTGAAATAGAATAACAATACCAGCTAAAGCAATAATCATACCAAAGCGTCTAATATTATTTGAAATAATTTCTTTCAGTCCACTCATTTTTACGACCTCCAACTCTGAGTCATATGTGTCATTAACGTTTCTTGGTTTGCCTCATCCTTCTGAATTTCACCAGTAATTCTACCTTCCGAAAGCGTATAGATTCGATCACACATACCTATTAATTCCGGAAGCTCCGATGAAATCATAATAATACTCTTCCCTTTTTCCGCAAGTTCGTTAATAATCTTATAGATTTCAAACTTTGCCCCTACATCGATTCCACGAGTTGGTTCATCGAGAATAAGAATATCTGGTTCCGCAAAAATCCACTTTCCAAGAACGACCTTTTGTTGATTACCACCACTAAGGTTAACGGTTTGCTGCTCCACACTTGGTGTTTTAATATTCATTTGTTCCTTTAAAGCCTCTGAAATGTTCGCTTCTTTACTTGCATTCAATACATTTCGATTCGATATTTTTTTCAAATTCGCTAGCGTCAGATTCTTTTTCACACTATCTATTAAAATTAACCCATATTCTTTTCGATTCTCAGAAACGTAAGCAATCCCATTTTTAATGGCGTCGTTTACGTTTTTAAAGACAATTTCTTTCCCATTTTTAAATAGCTGACCAGTTATTTTCTTACCATAAGACCTACCAAACACACTCATCGCCAACTCTGTTCGTCCCGCTCCCATTAAGCCAGCGATACCAATGATTTCGCCTTCTTTCACATTCAGGTTGATGTTATGTAATATTTGACGTTCTTTATCTAATGGATGATAAACATTCCAGTCCTTGACTTCAAACACAACATTTTCTTTTATGTTTGGATATCGCTCTGGAAATAAATTCGTTAAATCTCTTCCTACCATATCTTTTATAATTTGTGCTTCTGACACTTTATTTTCCTTTAAAGGATACGTTGCGATTGTCTGTCCATCACGCAACACCGTAATGGTATCGGAAACCTTAAACAGCTCCTTCAATTTATGAGAAATAAGGATCGCTGTCATCCCTTGTTTTTTGAACTCTAATAACAAATTAAGTAAGTTTTCACTGTCGTCTTCGTTAAGTGCAGCAGTTGGCTCATCTAAAATTAACAATTTTACCTGCTTCGATAATGCCTTCGCAATTTCTACTAATTGCTGCTGACCGACACCGATATTTTTTACCGTTTCTTGTGGATCCACATGTAGTCCAACCTTTTTTAGCAGTTCTCTCGTTTCCACAATTGTTTCGTTCCAATTAATAATGCCTTTTTTCGCTCGTTCATTTCCTAAAAAGATATTTTCTGCAATGGATAGTTCCGGTATAAGAGCTAGCTCTTGGTGAATAATAACAATTCTTTTGTTTTCACTATCATTTATTGTTTTAAATTCACAAATGTCTCCTTCATATAAAATTTTCCCATCATATGTTCCAAAAGGATGA
Organism: Salirhabdus sp. Marseille-P4669; assembly: GCF_900240405.1. Classification (GTDB taxonomy): domain Bacteria; phylum Bacillota; class Bacilli; order Bacillales; family Alkalibacillaceae; genus OEQK01. The sequence continues at coordinate 226,457 of NZ_OEQK01000004.1, read as the reverse complement.
ACACCACTTAATACTTTCATTAAAGTAGACTTACCAGCACCATTTTCACCAATAAGCGCATGGATTTCTCCTTGTCGCACCTTCAGATTTACATCATTTAATGCCTTCACTCCAGGAAATGTCTTCGTAATATTGTCCATCTCCAAAATCGTCTTCGTCATCACTTCACACCTCCCGAAAATAGAGATAGATGATTTAGCAACAATCAATCATGCTGCTAAATCATCTTAGCTTTTTTATTACTGTAGTTCTTCTTCTGTGTAATACCCTGTATCCACTAATACCTCTTTATAGTTGTCAATATCCACTGAAACCGGTTCCAATAGATAAGATGGAACAACTTTCTTTCCATTGTCATAAGTAGAAGTATCATTAACTTCTGGCTCTTCATCTTTTAGGATAGAATCTGCCATCTCAACGGCTTTCTTTGCTAGTTCTCTCGTATCTTTAAAAATCGTTTGTGTTTGCTCACCAGCAATAATGGATTTGATGGAAGCAAGCTCAGCATCTTGACCTGTTACAATTGGCATCGGGTTAGAATCCGATCCGTATCCAACTGCCTTAAGAGATGAGATTACCCCTCTACTAATACCATCAAATGGTGAATATACAACATCTACTCTTTCGCTAGAATAGTGTGCACTTAATAAGTTATCCATCCGCTCTTGCGCTTTAGCGCCATCCCATCTTAATGTAGCACCTTGATCAAATTCTGTTTGACCACTTTGAACAACTAGATCTCCACTGTCGATATAAGGCTGTATTACAGACATTGCCCCATCCCAGAAGAAGTATGCGTTGTTATCATCTGGTGAACCTGCGAATAATTCGATATTAAATGGTCCTTCGCCATTTTCTAAACCAAGTTTATCTATTATGTATTGTCCTTGTAGTACACCTACCTGGAAATTATCAAATGTTGCATAATAACTTACGTGATCACTATTCATGATTAAGCGGTCGTAAGCGATTACAGGAATATCCTGATTCTTTGCTTGCTCTAATACATCTGTTAATGCTTCCCCATCAATTGAAGCGATAACTAGAATATCTGCACCTTTTGTGATCATGTTTTCAATTTGCGATAATTGGTTTTCTACAACATCTTCTGCATATTGTAGATCTACTTTATAACCTAGCTTTTCAAACTCTTTCTTCATATTCTCTCCATCTTTAACCCATCTTTCTGAGGACTTCGTAGGCATCGCAATACCAACTGTTTTCTCGTCCCCATCGCCACCTGCACTATTACTACAAGCTGCTATAAATGTCAGAAGCAAAATAAGTAAAACACTAAACGCTTTCTTCATTCCTTCTCCCCCTTATTTTTTATGAAATGAGTAGTTTGGATTAGTTACACGGAAGATTGTTCTATGGATAGCGCTTTCATAATTGGATAGAATAATAGATTTCATACATATGTACTCGTAACTAACCACTTAAATTTGTTCGTACAATAAAGCCATAAAGCAAACTTATCTTGTACGTACATTTATTATAAAATAAAACATTATGCATGGCAATATAGAATTTTTGTAATTGTAAAAATTTATTATAAAATAAGCCATCTCTTAGCAAGATGGCTTATTGTTACAAGGGTATATTCACAATGTTTACATCTTTAGTAGAATTCCGAACAACTAGTTCCGGTTTATACAAAATGGAATGTTTATTGGATGAATCCACATTACTACTGCTCGTATTAAGCTTAATGAGTTCAATGATGGTTTCCGCAGCAGCCTTCCCCATTTCACTTTTCGGGTGTTTAATTGTTGTTAATTTTACCTCAGATACTTCGGCTAACAGCGAATCATCATATCCCACAATCGATAAATCATCAGGGACTTTTATATTGCGATTTCTCAATACCTTTAATACCTCTATTACTAACTCGTCATTGTATGCTACAAGGCCCGTTGTTTGGTTGTTTTTATCTGTAATGACCTTTTCGATTTCTTCAATCGGCTTTGTTTTTTTATTTTCTGTGCTGTACGTAATAATGTTTTTCGGATTTAGTGGAATACCGTATTTTCGGTGTGCTTTTAAAAAGCCCTTCATTCGCCTTGTTCCTTGCGCATCATCGGTTTTAAAGCATCCTAATATATTCGTATGACCTAATTCAATTAAGTGCTCCGCTTGTAGAAAGCCTCCCATTTCATCATCCATAATAATGCTAATTGGCTCTAATTCATCATAGTATGCGTTTATCATAATGTAAGGTAGCCCACGATTTTCAAGGTTTAAATAGTAGCTAATATTTGGATTGGAATAGGCACTCTTTGTTGGTTCTACGATGATTCCGTCAAAAGATTGGGATAGGATTTTTTCTAGTATTTCTCGTTCCTTATCTTGATCGTTATTGGTGCTAAAAATACTGACTTGGTATCCTTCCTCACTTAAGCGTGATTCTGCGCCTCTAATGATAGAAGGAAAAATATAGTCCGATATAAAAGTAGTGACAATCGCTATATTTTTCTGGTTGTTGTTCCCCTGATTGAGCTTGGTCCGATCTGCACAAAATGTACCAGAGCCTTGTTCGCGGTACAACCAACCCTTCGTCACTAAATCTCCAATAGCGAGTCTAACTGTGTGTCGACTAACCCCAAACTCTTTCATTAAATCGCTTTCGGAATGTATCTTTTGATTTGGAATATAGGTTCCGTCTAGAATTCTTGATTTAATTGCTTGTTTTACTTTACTATATTTCGTTTCCAAAAGTAGACACCTCGACTCATTTTCTATTCGCATTGAACTTATTCGTATAAGTTATATGATACCATAATACCTTTGGATTTAATATGTATACGAAGCCTCTTGATGAAAAAAGCAGAGCTATTGGAACCCGATAGCCCTGCGCACTTATTACTTATTCCATACAACTTCACTAATACTTAGATCTTGCCTTAATTTTACTGGATTTGTCTCTTCATCGATTAGAACGCATTCTATTTTCGTCATATTCGCAAAATCCAATAGTTGCTCTACAGAAGCTTGCAGTGAAAATACGGTGTGATGCGCGCCACCAGCATATATCCATGACTCTGTTGCTTCACTTAAGTTTGGTTCAGGCTTCCATAATACTTTCGCTACTGGTAATTTCGGGGTTTCTTCAAATGGTTCCACTGCCTGGACTTTATTCACTACAAGACGATATCTTCCACCAAGCTCTACAAGGGATGCTACTACTGCGTCCCCACCTTTTCCATCAAAGACGAGTCGTGCAGGAGCCTCTTTCCCACCAATATCAAGTGGATTCACGACAATTTTTGGTTTGTTTACCGCAACAGTTGGACAAATTTCTAGCATGTGAGAGCCTAATATCATTTCATTACCTGGCTCGAAATGATACGTATAGTCCTCCATAAAAGAGGTATTCTTATTATTGGTCATTATTTTTACCATCCGAAGTAGGGCAGCCGTTCGCCAATCCCCTTCTCCTGCAAATCCATACCCCTCTGCCATAAGTCTTTGAGCGGCTAGACCAGGAAGCTGCTTCATTCCATGTAGGTCCTCGAAATTAGTAGTAAAGGCATTGTAACGATGCTTGTTTAAAAAGACTTTTAGTCCAAGCTCGATACGTGCTTGTTCCAAGATGGCATCTCGAACTGGGCCTTGTTCCTTCGCTTCTTTCGGTAATTCATAGAGTTCCTCATATTCACGGAAAAGATTCGTTACCTCTTCCGCTTTGATATTTTTCATTTCTTCTACTAAATCACCGATACCATAGTAATCAACTGTCCAACCAAACTTTATTTGTGCTTCTACCTTGTCCCCATCCGTAACTGCTACATTTCGCATATTATCACCAAATCGTGCTACACGAATATTTGGACCTTCTACAATCGCAACTGCTGTTTGCATCCAGTTAGCAATTTTATTGGTGACATCTTTATTTTCATAGTGACCAACCACTACTTTTCTAGCAATATCTAATCTAGTAGTAATAAATCCATATTCACGATCTCCATGTGCGGATTGATTTAGATTCATGAAATCCATATCGATGTCCTTCCATGGAATATCGCGATTATATTGCGTATGTAAATGTAAAAGTGGCTTTGTTAATGCCTTTAACCCAGCTATCCACATTTTTGCAGGGGAAAAGGTGTGCATCCAAGTAATAATCCCAGCACAATTTTCATCATAATTTGCCTCGAGCATTAACCGATGAATATCTTCTGCATTTGTTAATACCTTCTTAAATTGAATGGGAAACGGAAAATTTCCATCCTTATTCAACGTGTTGACCATTACTTGTGAATGTTCTTCTACTTGATTCAGTGCCTCATCTCCATACAAGTATTGACTACCTGTTACAAACCAAAATTCATATGGCCTCAACTTTAACATCTTTACTCCCCCATTATTTATTTTTTATTTGTACGTATAGCTCTTAGCCGCTTCATGACATCGTTCTCACCACGTCCAAAATAATCGTGTAAAGTGGAATACTCTTGATATAACAATTCATAAATCTTAACGTTTTCTGGTATTGGCACAATTACTTCTTCTTTAATCCTCGCCATCCTTTTAGCGGACTCGATAATATCGTCGTACCCACCGTTATCCTTCCCTGCTGCAACTGCACCAAACATGGCCGCTCCTACTGCAGGAGTATGTATGGAGTCTGCGATTTTGATTTTTCGGTTCGTGACATCCGCATAAATTTGCATTAACAGTTTGTTTTTATGTGGCAATCCTCCACAAGCATAAAGCTCATGAATTTCAACCCCGTTGAAATGGAAGGCTTCTATAATCTTTCGAGTTCCAAATGCTGTTGATTCTAGCAATGCTCGATATATTTCCTCTGGCTTTGTTTGAAGCGACATACCGAGTAACACGCCACTTAGATCTGTATCTACTAAAATCGATCGATTTCCATTCCACCAGTCCAATGCAAGCAAACCAGTTTCCCCTGGTTCATAGGTAGCTGCGCTGTTTTCTAACCATTCATGCACCGATATCCCTTCGTCCGCTGCAGCTTTATGCACATATTCAGGCACTCCTTGATTCACATACCAAGCAAAAATATCTCCTACCGCGGACTGACCCGCTTCATAGCCGTAAAATCCTGGTATAATCCCGTCCTCTACAACACCACACATACCTTCTACTAATCTTTCTTCATTTCCTAGGACCATATGACAAATCGATGTCCCCATTGCCATGACAAGCTTACCTGGCTCTGTCACTCCCATTGCCGGAACAGCAGCATGTGCATCTACATTTCCAACCGCAATGGCAATCCCTTCATTTAAACCTGTAAGGCTAGCCATCTCTGGTGTTAGTGTTCCTGCTTTACTACCTAAAGGGACAACTTCCCCACGAAGCTTCGTCTCCACTACATTTTCTAATCTAGGGTCTAATGCTTTGAAAAATGCTTTACTAGGATAACCATCTTGCTTATGCCAAATAGCTTTATACCCAGCCGTACAACTATTCCGAACTAGATTACCAGTTAGCCTTGAAATGACCCAATCGGTTGCCTCCACAAATTGATCCGTTGCTTCATATATTTCCGGTGCTTCATTTAAAATTTGCCAAACTTTTGCAATCATCCATTCGGAAGAGATTTTCCCTCCATACCTAGGTAAAAAGCTTTCTCCCATTTTTTCTGCAATTGCATTTAATTGGTTTGCTTCCTCTTGTGCAGCGTGGTGCTTCCACAGCTTTACCCAGCTATGCGGATTTTCTATGTATTTTGAATGGAAACAAAGAGGTTCTCCATTTCCATCTATTGGAAGCATTGTGCAAGCAGTAAAATCAATACCTAAACCGATGATGTCCTCTTTGTCTACGCCTGACTGTTTGATGACCTCAGGAATAGAATTTGCTAAAACCTCCACATAATCTTGTGGATGCTGTAATGCCCATTCAAATCCGAGCTTAACGTTGGAATACGGTAATTGCTCATCCAGAACTCCGTGCTTATATGGTGTTACATGGTTCGCAATTTCTTTTCCATCTGCCAAAGAAACTAATACAGCACGGCCAGACTCTGTACCATAATCCACACCAATTGTATATTTCGTCATACACCCTCTCCCCCTAACCTATAAATTAGTAGATATAATAATTTTTTCACCACTTGCCTACCACTTTTTTTGATACCGCTTTCATAAGCGTGTAAAAAAATAATTCCTAGTGGTTGTAAATTGATATGGTGAGATTTTTTATCATGTACGCATAACAAGTGTGATTTAAATTCATATTAATATAATTTGTACGTACATGCAAGATGAATTTATTTATTTTATATTACGATCCTTTCATTAGGTACTTTTGTTGATTACAGCTAACGGTTCCTTCAACCATACCGTCAGTAGACACAAAAAAACTCCTATCCACTATAATTAATGGATAGGAGCTTTTCTTATTATTTACTTACCTCAATTACTGCATCCTGACCAGCTACCACATCAGCACCTGTCTTCGCTTCTGTAATTTTGAACTGATCCCCATTCGCAATAATGATTGGAGTGATTATGTTATAGCCTGCTTCTTGCACCTTCGTAAGATCAAAGTTCGCTAATTGATCTCCTTTTTTAATCTTTTGTCCATCTTGAACTTTAATGTCAAAGCCTTCCCCTTTTAATTGAACGGTGTCTAATCCCATATGAATGAGAAGTTCTACACCTTCCGTTGACTTTAAGGTAATCGCATGTTTTGTTGGGAATACGGTTACAACTTCTCCATCAATTGGGGAGACGAGTTTTCCGTCAGTTGGAATAATTGCGATACCGTCCCCCATCATTTTTTCAGAAAACACTTGATCTGGCACTTCCTCAAGTGCTACTGCTTGTCCAGATAATGGTGCTACTAGTGTTGTATTTTCAGTAGCGCTTGCTACTTCTGTTGGCACAGAGTCGCCACCACTGTCCATAATATCTTGAATTTGACCACGTAATACGTCAGATGTTGGTCCAAATATTGCTTGGACACCGTTACCAACTTCAAGGACTCCATTTGCACCAAGTGCCTTCAGCTTGTCCTTATTTACTTGCCCTTTGTTGTTAACACCTACACGTAGACGAGTGATACATGCATCTAAAGATTTAATGTTTGCTTTTCCGCCTAGTGCTGCTAATACATCAAGTGCTTTTTGATTTTTATCTCCGCCTTTTATACCAGCTTTTTGTTGGTATTCATCTTTTGTAATCAGACGGTTTGAATCTTCATCTCCACGACCTGGAGTGAGTAAGTTAAATTTGCCGATTGCCCATGTGAATACGAAGTAATACACAACAGCCATGAAAATACCTACAATTGGTACATACCACCATGGCTCGCCTACACCAGGTAAGATTCCGAATAGAGTAAAGTCGATAAATCCAGATCCACCTGCATAACCGATGTTCACATCCAAAATATACATAAGCATGAAGGACAGACCTGCCATCAATGTGTGGAAAACATACAATAATGGTGCTACGAATAAGAACGTAAATTCAATTGGTTCTGTTATACCAGTTAAGAATGCTGTACCTGCTGCTGTAAATAGTAAACCTGCAACTGCCTTTTTGTGCTCTGGCTTAGCCATACGATACATTGCGAAAGCTACAGCTGGTAATCCGAATAAAATGAATGGGAATTTACCTGCCATAAAGCGTCCTGCTGTAATTTCAACTGCATCGTTAATTTGTTTGTCTGCAAGCTGCGCCATATACATTGCCGTATCCCCAGAAACTACTGTTCCAGCAAGAGTAGTATACATACCGCCTACTTCAGAGAAACGAATTGGAATGTAGAAAATGTGATGTAATCCAAAAGGAATCAATGCACGCTCTACTACTCCATATAAGAACATATAAAATGGTGGTGTATCCTCACCAGATAACGCTGTACCTAATGCGAAAATTCCATCCTGCACAAACGGCCATACGAACGAGAAGATAAGTGCGATAACAATGGACCAACCTGCTGTTACAATTGGAACGAAGCGTGATCCCCCAAAGAAGGATAATACTTCTGGCATTTTGATGTCGTGATATTTCTTATAAAGGTTTGCTGCAACAAACCCCATTACGATACCGCCGAAAACACCAATTTGTAAGGTAGGAATTCCTAGCTCCAAACCATATCCTGCTTCTGATACGTTTTCCGCAGTAATACCTAGAACCGTACCGATTACCGTGTGCATTACTAAGTAACCAACTAATGCCGATAAAGCAGCAGCGGCCTTCCCACCAGACCAGCTACCAGCAATACCAATAGCAAATAATACTCCTAGGTTTCCAAAAATGGCATTACCTGCTCCTTTTAATAGTGATGCAAGTCCTTGCCAGATGTCGTTTTCTAAAAACGGTAGGTAATCCATTAAATATGGAGATTGCAATGTTGTACCTAATCCTAGCAGAAGTCCTGCAGCTGGTAACAATGCAATAACTACCATGAACGTTTTCCCAATACGCTGGAAAAAGTCAAAATTAAATATTTTTTTCATAATTAACTCTCCCTTCCGTCTTCTCATAGCAGTTATGAAAGCGAATTCTTATTTGTGATTTTTAAAGCAGAGAGAAGATAAACCCCTCTCCACTTTAAAGAAATTTCATGAATTTATTCCATGTATAATTAGTTGAGTTCTGGCCAGTAGCCTTTGTTTGCTTCGATTAATGCATCTAGTACTTCTCTCGCTTTTAGAGCAGATACTACTGTACGGTTTAATGTAAGGGCTTGAAGTGCTTTCGTATAAGATCCTTCAATATAAGCTTCTGAAGTTAGCTTTTCGTAAGCAAATTGTCCTTCAATTAAGCCTTTGTAGAAAGTTGGGATTTCACCAACTGCATAAGGTCTAGGACCATTAGCTGTTAAGCTTGCTGCAACTTCCACCATTGCATCGTTTGGTAGGTTTTCCACAATTCCGTCGTTCTTTAAGATAACAACAAAGTTATCGCCTTTATTGTAAGCAATAGATTCCGCTACAATAATGATGAATTCACCATGAGCGTCGTTATGCACAACGTGAGAATCCTTTGCCGTTCCATTTTCAATAATTCGGTTACATTCTTCAAATACGCGTTTTTCACGACCTGCCATTACTTCGTTTGCACGAGTAAATTCAGGGTTTAGCTTTTTCAATACTTTATCTGGATAGAGATAATACTGTAAATATGTGTTTGGTAGGTAGTCTGGGAAGTCTCGTACCATTTGCTCTACCATTGCATATGTTTCCAACCATGATTTATCTCTTTGCTCATAGTCAGCTGGACGGAATCCGCCTTCTAAAATCATCTCTCTTAATTTAGGGAGTAAGTCATGCCCTTCTTTATCATAAAGGTGTGTAAACCAACCGAAGTGATTTAGTCCAAAGTATACAGGGTCGAAATCTCTTGGGCTCATGTCTAATAGTCTTCCATAAGAGCGTAGTAAGTTTTCCGGTTGGTCACAGATGTTTAGGATTCGCTTATCTTCTGGATAGAGTCGAGATAGTGCATCTGCTACGATTGCTGCTGGGTTTGTATAGTTTAAAATCCAAGCATTTGGTGCAACTGCTCGAACATCCTCTACTAATTGAACCATATCACGAATAGAACGCATACCATATGCAAATCCACCTGGTCCACAAGTTTCTTGACCGATAACACCTAAGCTCAATGGAATTTTTTCATCCTTCTCACGCATTGCATATCCGCCTGTACGCATTTGACAAAATACGAAATCCACATCTTCACGGAATGCTTCACTTTTATCGGTTGTATAACTGAAATTAACATCAGGATATTCTTCTTTAAATAGTATTTTAGCAAATTCCCCAATAGTTGCTTGACGTTCCTCGTCTACATCGATCATGACTAATTTGTCAATTGGGAATGTATCTTGTCTTGCACATAATCCTTTTAGTAATCCTGGTGTCCAAGTACTTCCGCCACCAACGATTGTTACATTAAATTTTTTCATATTATTTCATCTCCTAAGTTGTAATTGATTGTTTGTCATCGCTTACAAACACATCATAACAAGGAATCGCTTACATATCAGAAAAGTTTCATTTTATGAAATTTTTTTCATTTCGATTATAATAGACTTATACTAATTTGTTTTACTTGAGGAGCATAAAAGATGTACAACTTCATCGCAAAGCTATTAAATTTCATCGAGTCTTCTACCGATCACACGAAATCAGAAATTGTCATTGCGGAGTATATTTTAAGGAATGTTCATAAAATACCCGAGATGTCCATTTATGAATTAGCGGAGGAATGTCACACTTCCCCCGCCACGATCACCCGTTTTTGTCGGAAGTTTGAGGATATTACATTTAAAGAACTTAAGGAATATGCACGGACGTATATTGAATTTAATGATACAGAAGTAGATTTTGAGAAGTTAGAGTCGAAAATCAATTTAAGTCAAATTGAGTTGTATTATGAGGAGCTGCAAAATTCGTTACAGGAAACAAAAGAAAAATTACATTCGAAAGACATACTAGAAGTTGTTCATCGAATACACGTCGCCCAAAAGGTCGCATTTTTCGGAGTAACGTTTTCCCATGTACTTGCTCGTAATGCGCAGTTTAAGTTTATGCGGCTAGGGAAATATAGTAGCGCCTATAGCAATCATGAAAATCAAATTACAGAAGCTGAAAACCTTACTTCCCAGGATCTTGCAGTCGTATTTTCCTTTTCTGGGGAAACACGTTTTATACGAAATTTAGTCAAAATATTAATTCAACAACAAATTCCCATCATCGCCATAACTGGAGACAAGGAATCCTTCTTAGCCAAAAGCGCAGAAAAAATTCTACTCGTAAGTGAACGCAAATTTCAAACCTATAAATCACCTATTATTGAAGAAATCAATATGTTAAGTGTGCTCAATTCTATTTATTTAGTGTACTCGTATTACTTAAATTCCCTATAGAGAGTGGAAGTTTCCCCTCTCTCTCTTTCATTAAATCAAATTTTTTTGATGTTTCCTGTTGACAACAGGAAATGTTTGGCATATATTCTAAATATCAAAATATATTGATGTATAAAACGGAGGTACGAACATGTTAAAGGAACTCCCCATTATTGATTTGTCATTAGAAAGAGATCTAGATAAGTATGAAGCGAAGTTCAAAGCTATTGCCGATAAAAAACGTCTACAAATTTTAAATGTTTTAACCAAACAAGGAGAAGCCTGTGTTTGTGACCTGCAACCTATTGTAGATATGCCTCAATCAAAGCTGTCATATCATTTAAAAATGCTATTAGATGCAGAGCTAATCAAGAAAGAAAAACGCGGCACTTGGAATTATTATTCAATCAACGTTAATGAAATAAATCACTTACTCTCAGAGGAGCTTTGTTGTCTATTTCGGCCAGGCGGGAACTAATGGAAGATAAATGGTGTTTTCATGAATCGTACTCTTGTCCCAGTAAACTTATAACTAAAACATCCATTTTTTTTGATCTAAATATCAATTTTTCTTGATGTAATAGGTTGAAAATTAAATACAAAACCTGTAATTGCGCTTGTTCATGAGAAAGGTGGAAGAAGGAATGCTTGGAGAATTTGTGCACAGCTTTATCCTATTAGCACTTGAACTTATCGTCTTATTTATTGGAATATCATTTCTTATTAGCATCTTACAAAGCTTTATCCCATATGAAAGAATCGAAGAAAGCCTGAAAACAAAGAACAAATTTCTCGCATCTTGGATTGCTGTATTTTTCGCTTTTATTACTCCATTTTGTTCTTGCTCTACGATACCAGTAGTCGTGAACATGCTAAAAAAGAAAATGCCTTTTGGAATCGTAATGGTATTTCTTTTTGCTTCTCCAGTACTCGATCCAACCATTTTAACCATTATGGGAGTCGTTTTAGGCTGGAAAGTAACGATCATTTATGTCGCAATCACTTCTATACTTTCTATCGTGATTGGATTAGCATTAGAAGCATTTGGTTTTGAGAAATCCGTTAAAAAAGTAGTCATGAAAAATGAGGAAGAAGAAGCGAAAGCATTCAGTATAAAAAACGCTTGGGAAGAAACCTTTACGCTGATGAAAGAGGTTTTACCATTTGTGCTTCTTGGTGCATTAATCGGTGCTGGGATTAAGAATTTAGTACCAACCGAGTGGATTGCGGCCACATTAGGCGAGGAAAGCATTTGGCTCGTTCCGATTGCAGCAATCCTTGGTATACCATTATACATAAGACTATCTAGTATGATTCCAATCTCTCAAGTGTTACTGACAAAAGGAATGGCTCTTGGACCAGTAATGGCACTGCTTATTAGCTCGGCTGGTGCTAGTCTTCCAGAGGTCGTCATGCTGAAGTCCATCTTTAAAAAGGAACTAGTTATACTCTTCGTTCTCTCTGTATTCTCTATGGCATCTATTTCTGGATTTCTATTTTACCTAATTTAAATGGTACCAATTTGAAAGGAGGTGAACCCGATGAAATGGAATCCTTTCACAAGTAATAAAAAGAGTAAAGATAACTGCTGTGATATACAAATTGTAGAAGTTGAAGAAGAAAAGGCTTGTTGCTCTGAAAATGTGACTTGCTGCTAGTAGCTTAAAAAACTCATTTGCCTCCCCTTAAATATGTTAAAATATTCTTACAAATAAGTCGGTCCATACATATTCGACAAATAGGGGGAGGCAATGAAATGGATTTTCCTACATTAAGTACAAAACGTCTTCGTTTAGTAAAGGTTGATAAGCAATATACAAAAGCATTATTTGATATTATGTCTAATGACGAAGTGACCAAATACTATGGTATGGAAAGTCTTACTTCCATTGAGCAAGCTCAACAAATAATCGAATCCTTTGATCGTAGCTATCGGCAAGGATTTGGTATCCGTTTTGGTATTGTATTAAAAGAAACAGGTCAATTTATTGGAACTGTTGGATTAAATAATTTAGTAACACGTATGAAGCGTGCTGAAATTGGCTATGAAATTCACCCAGCGTTTTGGCGAAAAGGCTATACGTCAGAAGCCGTGAAGCGTGTAATCAATTATGCTTTTCATGAACTTGGTTTGTATCGAATTGGTGCCGTCACCTTCCCTGAAAACGCCCCTTCCTGGAGGTTACTAGAGAAATTAAACTTCACGAAAGAAGGTACATTGCGCGGTTATATTTATCAGCATGGTCAATCAAATAATACGTATGTCTGGTCGATACTACGTCCAGACTGGGTAAGAGATTGAGTTATATTTGGATAAATACGCTTCAATGCCCTTCATTTACGATATGAATCGAGTTCATTACAAGCCAGAAATGGAAAGTACGTTTCCGATTCTGGCTTTAAAAATTTACGAATAAAGGCCTTTCAAATACTCCCCAATAAAGTATAATTGCTCACCTAATCAGCCAATTACTTCTCGACTCACCATCCAAAAACAGGGAAACAATCTGTCCAATCCTCTTTTCGATTAATTGTACTCCTTATACGTCTCACGTAAAAATTCTATCGATTGTTGGATCAGCTTTTTTAACACATCTACATCAATATCCGCGATTTTGTTTATGTATACACATGCTTTCCCTGTCTTATGTTTGCCAAAGTCTCTTAATAATTCCTCACGTGCTTCATCACCAGGAGCAAAATAAAGACTAAAGTTAGCCTTACGTGGAGAAAAGCCTACTAAGGGAGCATCTCCTTCATGACCAGAAGCATATTTGTAATGATAGGAACCAAAGCCAATGATACTAGTACCCCACATCTTTGCTGGATATCCTGTTGTTTCTGTAAATAGATCTAGAAGTTGGTAGGCATCCTCTCGCTTCTTCGGATTCTCAACATTTTCAATAAACGCCAGTACATCATTGTCGTTCTCTTTCGTTTTCAATTCATACATAGGCTGTATCTCCTTACTATTTTTTTCTCTTACTACTAGTATACCGAAAATAGTAAATTAATTTCATAGTCTACTAAAGTAATTTGTACATTAGAATGTCATCCACCAGCTTACCATTTATAAGGAACTCCCCGACCAATCTCCCTTGCTCCTTGAAACCATTTGCTCGATAAAATGAAATGGCGCCTGGATTTGTTGAGAGAACACGTAAGGATAACTTTCGTTTTTTGTTTTCCTTTGCCCAATTTTCTACAAAAGCGATTAAAGCAGTACCTACACCTTGGCGTTTGAAATCGGGATGAACTCCCATATCAATTTCGACTACATGAGAATTCGAAGGGATCGGAATAGGAGATTTATAGCCTATATAACCACATATTTCCCCATTAGAAATGGCAACAAATTGACTACCTTCAGGGAAATGCTTTTCATATTTCTCTACCGTTTCAAAAATGGTTACGGCAGGTGTATTCGTTTCATTCCAAATGAACTGATCGATTTCCATAAGTGCTTGAAAATCTTCTTTACGAGAACGTCGCACGGTTATATTTGTCATCACAGGCACTCCTACTTATTAGAATTATTTGCATTTTACCATATGTCTTGGTAAAAATTTCAGTATTTTTTCAAATTTTAGTTATAAGCCTATACACAAATGCCCTACTTACATAGGTTGTGATTAGAGATAAAATTTGATTGTATCTCTTCTTTTTTGAACACAGGGTGCTTATTTATTAATTGCTTAGGAGGTGTTAGCATGCACGAAAATTATTCAGATTTCCCTACACATCTTCCAATGATGGAGGAGGATGAGGAGAGAATATTTGGTGGCGCAGTCATACCATTTTTAACAGGAGCTGCTGCAGGCGCAGCCTTTGATAATTATTTTGGACCAAGACCAGGCTACGGATATGGTTATGGATATCCTGGATACTTTGGACACGGATACGGATATGGTTACGGATATCCAAGACCACGCCCAAGACCAAGACCTCGTCCAGGTTACGGCCATGGTTACGGTCATGGATATGGGCATGGATATGGCCATGGTTACGGTGGATACGGCGGTTACAGAATGGACTGTGACGATTAAGGGGAATTAGGCTTTTCCCCAAATCTATAGGGTTTTTGACTTAATTTAAACATTCGCCTATACAACATTTATCCTTTTTCATAGGTTATGAATAGGTAATGGTTGAGAGGCTGTTACCTAAGGTTAAGGAGGGGTTATGATATGTCAGGTTATGGATATGCAGGAGGTTTCGCTTTAATCGTCGTGTTGTTTATTTTATTAATCATCGTTGGTGTTGGGTACGGATATTAAGAAATAAGGTAAAATCAAACAACACGTAGGTTGAATTTATTCTTAATAAGGAGGAGTTAACCTATGGGATACGGATATGGTGGATATGACTGTGGTTGCCATGGTGGTGGCTACGGTGGCGGATTTGCGTTAATTGTAGTATTGTTCATTTTGCTAATCATTATCGGTGCAACCGTATACTGTCGTTAATAATATCAAAATAATAAAAAAGGGGTCGCGAGCTGTTCGCGACCTCTTTTTAGGTAGAGGATGTTTTTTGTTTATTTCCCTTTCTCATTTTACTAATAACGAGAATGACAATTGGTAACACCAAGCCAAATGTTGCTGTAAAAGGTGCCCAATAATAGGAGATATACTCTACATAATGGATTACATTAGGTCCTAAATATGCCCCCAAAACAACAAGAATAAACGACATAGGAGTGGAAAGAACCTTCGGGGTTTTAAGCTGAAATAAATGACTTAGTCCTAGGGATAACACATAAAAATTAATGGTAATTTTAAAATATATTGTAAAAAACCAAGCAATTGCCACCAATATCTCGATTCGTTCTAAAAACGCTGCAATGCTAATCTTCTTTCCTAATATATAAGTAGGAAAGAGATTTCTAGTGGTAAATTCAACCCCTAGAACAGCTAAACTCATAAAGGTGATGGCAATTAGAAGTATGGATGCAAATACAACACCAATATAAAAGCATTTTCTAGCCTCTTTGCTTTTTTCAACATATGGAAGAATGGCAAGAAGCACACATAGCTCAAAGAACGGAGTTGCCATAGTAGGAAAAATGGATAAAAAAATTCCACTTACATTTTTCTGTAAAACAGGCTGGATGTTTGTAAAATCGATTTGAGGTGAAACTAAAATCATCATAATAATAAGAGAGAGAAATGCGTATGGAAAAAATACCTCACTGGAACGCCCGATGACTTCCAATCCCATTTTCACCCCAATTAAACTCGTTATGATAAATAATAAGGAAAAGACTTGAATGGGCGTTTCCACCATAATTTGGGTTGTAATAAACATTCCGATTTGCCAAATGTTTGCTGCTGTCAAAAACATAAGAAAAATAAGAAAAAGACTAGTTATTCCTTTTCCAATTTTTTTGCCAAAAACACGCTCCATTATTTCAAAAACATTCTTTTTCTGATCTATATTGCTTACTCGTATTAGTAAGTAGACAATTAGTAGTCCTAAAAGACAAGTTAAAGTGAGAGAAATCCATGCATTTTCTTGAGCAAATGTAGCTACAAGAGATGGAAGACTTATAACAGAGGTGCCAAGAGAAAACATAAAAACTAAGATGGTAAATTGACGTGTACTTATTTTCCCTTTTTCAATCATCCTTATCTCATCCTCCGCATGGCTATTCAATATGCACTAATGATCCAATTTACTTTCCCGAAGCAAATTATTAAACGGCTCCACCATTGGCTCATAAGCTTCCTTAATCCAATCTAACGGATAAGGAAGCTTAACATCTAAACTAAATAAAACACTTAAAACAAGAGCAATACCAAACGTAACGATATAGACTACCTTATCTCTTCTTTCCTTGCTGTTTTTAATAGTTCGATAATCCAACAGAAAAATAATAACAGCGAGGATTAATACACCTAAGACTTTGATCATCGGTTATCCTTCCTCATTCTTTTTATCTTCGATCATTTGATAGAATGGTTCAATCGTTGTTCCTGTTAATCGAATTTGGGATTTCACATTTACTTGAATCTCTAATTTATTTTGAAAAAGGTCATTCCATCGTTTTTCAACACGCTTCCACTGTTTATAATTTTTCTTTTGTAACGTTTCTCCAAATCCAAAGATATCACTACGATACTCTTGTGCCTTTTCAATACTCGCCTGCATGATTTGCTTTGTTTTTTCATTTAATTTCTTTTCTAATGTTTTGATTGTTTTCTGATTCGTTATATCAATAGAGCAATCTACATCCGCTATATTCACTTCCATATCCGTATTAATCCGAGCAATTGGCACACCACCTACAAGTGATGTATCTGACTTGGTATTTGCTTTCATAATTTCAAAGGTTATTTTTCCATTATCACAGTCTACCCACTCCACAGTATTAGTGATATTGTTCGTTATAAAATTAAATCCTTTACTTTCCTCATTGTTCATCCAGCCAACAAGGGTATCACTATTGAATACTCCTAATGTATTTGTTTCAATGATTGCATTATTTTGAGCTCTTTCTACATTGCTTAAAGTGGTGCCTGCTTCAGGGTCGCCGATAACTTGTATGCCCGTTAATACAGCATTATTTCCCTTTGCCGTAATGGAAGTGATTAGCTCATCTAATTGAACAACTCTTGTTGGTGCCCAAGACTGCTCCGCTGCTTCCATACTTGTATAAATTTTATTTGCGGATATTTTTTCAAGAGGAGTTAAAATTTTTAATACGTCCGATGCTTTTTGACCTTTAGCGATGGCAAATAAAAAGTCCGTTCGCATTTCATGATCCCGTGAAACAAAGTCTAAAGAGCTCCCAATCCCCACTCTAGCAAATTCTTCGCTAAAGACTACTACGCGAATATGGGCAAAATAAAGCTTTCTAGGTGCTACAGTGGTTAATTTCCGTATTGCTTCAAACATGGTGTCCCCTTTTGCTGTATAAACAGAAGTAGCAGTTCGGGAAGTTAGCGTCTTCCCGGCTACCTCTCCTGGATTAATGACTTGTGCTGTTATTATAAATTGGTCATCTTCATAATCAATACCAAGGGCAGTTGTGAGTGCTAAATCGGTTAGCTCTCTTGAACTCCAGCATCCAGTTAACACACATAGCAAAATGGTACTGTAACATACAAATAGAACTTTTCTCATATTGAACACCACAATCAATTTTTAGTGTTGTTATTAGAGGGCTTCGGTGGATTGGTATTTACTCGGGTTGGATTCTTTTTATTTGTTAACATTGGTCTTTTCTTCATTCTCCAATGAGGTACTCTTATTAAAGCATCCTTTTGGTCACCCTGGATAAATGGTCCCATTGGAGACAGGTAAGGGATACCAAAGGAGCGTAAACTAGAAAGATGCATGACCAATAGAATTAGTCCGAGAATAATCCCTACCAAACCAAACATTGCCGAAATAGTCATAAAAAGAAATCGAAGCATTCGAATGGCAATACCCATGTTGAAAGTAGGAGAAACAAAGCTACTTATAGCTGTTAAGGATACAACAATGACCATTGCGGACGAAACAATTCCAGCCTCTACTGCAGCCTGTCCTAACACGAGTGCACCTACGATTGATATTGCGTTCCCTACTGCTCGTGGCATTCTCGTTCCGGCTTCCCTTAATATTTCAAACGTCACTTCCATCATTAATGCCTCCACATAAGCAGGAAAAGGAACTCCCTCTCTTTGTGCAGCAAGGCTAATTAAAAGCTGTGTCGGGATCATTTCCTGATGAAACGTCGTTAAAGCAATGTAAACAGATGGCGTTAACAAAGCGAGAAAAAAACACAAATATCGCAATGCCCTAATTAAGGAGGAAATATCAAAGCGTTGGTAGTAGTCCTCACTAGCTTGAAAGAAATGCACAAACAAAGCAGGAACTAATAAAGCAAAAGGCGTTCCATCAACGATAATGGCAACTCGACCTTCCAATAAGCCTGCACAAATGGTATCTGGCCTTTCCGTGTTAAAAATAGTAGGAAAAGGCGAATAGGTTTCATCCTGAATTAACTCTTCTATATACCCACTCTCCAATATTCCATCAATATCAATCTGGTCAAGCCTTCGATTCACCTCTTGTACGATGTCGTCGTTCACCAACCCATTTATGTAACAAATTGCAATATCTGTATTTGTTTTCCGACCGATTTTCCGCATCGAAATCCATAAATTCGGATCCTTTATCCTTCTCCTGATAAGAGCCGTATTTGTCATGATTTTTTCAGAAAAGCCTTCTTTTGGTCCCCTCACTACTGGCTGAGAGGAGGGCTCTTCAACGCTTCTGCTTTCATAGCCTTTTGCATCAATCGCAAAACCTTTTGAATAGCCATTTAATAGTAAAATGGCATCTCCAGAAAGCATATGATTGTATAATTGCGAGAATGTATTGATTTCCTTTACTTCACTATTTGCAAAGGACTTATTTTTTAATACGGTAAATAAATCACTCTCCAGCAAATGTAGTTCCACATTGTTATCTGTTTCTTTCTCTTGCTGAGACGCTCTCTCATTCCTAAAAGATGTTTCATCTTGTTCGGTTAACCGCAAATCAATCATTAACGTTTCTGCTATTGATTCTTGAACATAATTGCGGTCCACTAATCCATTTATATAAAGCAACGCAGCCTTCACTGGTTGCTTCGACCCTATGTAAAAGATTCTCGAGAGCAAATCGGAACTATTTCCTAATGTTTCTTTAATAGCCTTTACATTGTCATCTATGGTAAGCGCAAACGTATTTTGAAGATTTTCAGGTACATTACTTGTGTTGGTTGTACCTTGTTTTTCTTTCTGCCTTTTTTTCTTTTGACGTTTTCGAATAATTAGCTTCATTACCAATTAGCCCCTACTATACTACAAGTTGTCATTTTATCTTTCCCTTTCCAGTGGAATAATTATGCAGACGAAAAAAGAAATACCTTTTCCTCTGTGATCAAAAGAAAAAGTATTTCTATTAAAGCTCGGCAATAATTCTCGCTGGCTGATTATGCTCGATTTGGGCATGATACTGCATGATATTTGTATAAATTTTTCTTGTCTGTTGTTCTGATTCAAAAAAGTTTCGTAAATTTTGTTCAATCGTATCTGTTTCCTGCCAAGATTTTAAGTGGATCGCTATGCCTAAATGTTCGAGCTGCTCTAAATTCATTTCCTCCTGACCTGGTAAGGTGTGATACACAAAGATTGGTTTTCTGTGATGCAAGCTTTCACTAACCGTAACACCACCTGGCTTCGTAATAATTCCATCACAACCGGAATACAACTGAGCCATTTCTTCTCTTGAAGAAATAAATGGTATGGCACGAATGTTATCCTTCTTTAAATGAAGAAGTTGCTTATATAATTTTTCGTTCTTCCCACATAACACGGAATATTGGGTTGACGTTTGTGGAAGTTTTGCTACTAATTTTTCCATTAACCCAACCCCTAAACTACCACCTGTAATTAACAAGTGATTATGCTTTTCGTTTGTTTCTGATATAGAACCTCTCGTTATCATTGGATGAACTGGAATACCAGTTACGGCAATTTTGGACTGCTCTACTCCTTTATCTAGTAAAAATTGCTTCATTAAGATGGAGGGCGCAAAATGATAGTCGATTCCTTTCATTCCCCAGAGATGATTAATAAAAAAATCGGTATACGCATTTATTATAGGAATGGAAATGATTCCACGCTCCTTCAATTGACTTAGCATATAGGATGGAAGAGCGTGGGTACACACAATCACATCTGGTTTTTTCTCGTTTATCAGATCTTGCATAACAGATAAAAATAGTAATTCATAATGACGGAAACGTTTTTCTTCCTCGAGATCCTTACAAACAGATTTGTGATAAATCCAACTATACACTTGTGGTAAATACGTAATCCATTTTATGTATACTCCAGAAACGAGCCGTTCAATTTTTCCATATCCATAATGAAGTAGATCTACTTTTTCCGTCACTATGCTGGAATCTAATCTTTTTATTCCATCTATCAACGCATCGGCAACTTGATGATGTCCGGAAGGGATTTGTAAAAAAGGTAAAAATAATACCTTTTTCATATGTAATCATATCCTTTGTAAAGGGTATCGGTCACTCTTATTTCATTTGTTAGTATTTGAAATTTCGTTACTTTTATGTAAAGCAGCCATTTCCATGGATTTACTAGTTCTTAATCTCTTAAAACCTAGTATAATTTTTGGGAGAAGGAGGCTATACTAAATGATTTGGACTGCTTTATTATTACCAATTGGCTATGGCTTATATCGTGCCTATCGAAATACAAAAGATATAGCCATTCATCATATAAATATAAACAACACTTCCTATAACCAACAATCCTTTCAATTAAATGTCCTACAAATATCTGATATGCATCTCGAAAATATTTCCATCTCACCAAATGAACTATATGACAAATTAAAAACAGAACCGATTGATTTAATCGCACTGACAGGTGACTTTTTAGACCGGAAACGTACAATTCCAAAGCTAGTCCCATACTTAAAGGTATTTCAAAGGCTAACGCCGACACATGGAACCTATGCAGTTTTCGGTAATCATGACTATGTTCTGAAGGGGAAAAACTTCGATAAGTTAAAAGAAACATTAACCGAACATGGTTGTAAAACATTACAGAATGAAACAGACGTGCTAACAATCAATGGACAAAAGGTAAATATAATTGGAGTCGATGACTATAGCACAAATCGCAGTGTATTTGAAAAATCATATGCAGAGGTAGAGGATGGCTACCAGTTAGTATTAACGCATGATCCAAACGCTGTATTAGCAATGAATAATTATGCTTTTGATTATTTGCTCTCAGGTCATTTTCATGGTGGGCAAATTCGATACCCAAAAGCATATCATTTAGCAAAAATGGGCAAATTGCCTAAAATGAACATGATAAAAGGGCTGCAAACCTATCAGGGGAAGTCGTTTTACATTAGTGAAGGGCTTGGACAAACCGGTATTAACATTCGCGTGGGAAGTAGACCAGAAATCACATTTCACCATATTACAATTCCAGAAAATATAAAAATAAAGGAACAAGGCGCTTAAACCTAAGCGCCTTGTATATTTTCAGGAAGATACATCTCTCTCTCGTCTTTGTAAATTTCGTATCGGTTTCGGGGGTCTAACATACATAGAAATCAATCTGCTTTTGGACATAAATATATATTTTGGAATTGGCTGCTTTACGACATTGTGAAAGTTAGGATGAGATAATGACAATAAGTGTATTGGTAAAAATGTTGTCATTTTTATACATTTATAAAAGATATTTTGAATTGATACCGATTCAAATCCGAGCCTTTTCGTTCCCTTATTTAAAGTAGTAATGCCGATGATTCCTTTTATTTCTGCTGAACGTTTATGTGTTAAAACGTAAGTTGCTAAACCTGGGAGAGACTCTTTTACGACATTGTAAATATAAAATGCCTTCTTTACATCGTTTTTCACATGAAAAAAATCGTTTATTAGCCTTACATTATGTAAATGAATTTTAACGAGAATGTCGTTCTTTTTAATTAAAGTACCATCTTCTAACATAACCTCTTTCCCTTTATACCTCGTGAGTCGAACACGAAAAATATTACTTGGATGCTTCCGATAACGGCCGATATAAGTTAATCTTGTTAACCAATAGTATAGTGGGTCTACTAATAACCATAATTTCACAATCGCTTTTCTCAATGTACGTCATCCCTATCCTTCTTTTAGTGTCATTGTTATTTTTGGATAGACATTGGAAAATTATGACCTGAATTTGGTTGTATTTATTTACAGTTTATGTAAAAAGATGTGGTTCTTAATTAGTGTCGATTTGAAATACAAATTCGTATTGAATGCAGATGAGGACTCCTTGCCAAAAGCATACTGTATTTCCGTAAGCTAGCACCCACTTTTTTAATTTATTGCTGCTTGATCAACATACGCCAAAGCCTTTTTTTCACAAATATATGGAATTGTCCCAGCCACTTTTTAAAAACTGTAATAATCTATACTATATCCTTTCATCAGAAGGCTCTAATTTTTGGAATGGACCCTGTGTGCTTATGCTTCGCCTCCACACCTTTACCCTTTCCCCTCCAAATAGAGTACTCGTTCTGATGAAGGGATATAGTATTTTTTTGATTATGCACTTTCTTACTATAATAGAATGGGATTTTTTGGTTTATTTTCATAAGTAAAATGATATTGAAAATCGCTTCTTTGAGCCTAATTCGGGTATCCACTATTAAATAAGGATACCCTTTTCTAGTTCTTAATACCTTTAATTCTATAAAATTATTGAAAATATATGAATCATTATACCTATTAAATAAAACTATCATACTTGCATTATATTCCAGATATTGATAGAGTTATATGCAAATACATATTATTTTAATGTAATAAATGAAATTGGAGCGATTTGATGAATAAAGTAGCATTACCAACAACGCTATTATCGATTTCTCTACTTGTTGGTTGTGGAACGATGGAAAGTAAAGAAAGTATGAATGAAAAGAAAGACAATGTGCATAACATGAAAGAAGAGAAGGTAATAGCAACACCACTAACAGAACCTCCTTCTGAAGATAAGATTGTGGTGGAAATGGCTGAAGAGGAGGAATTAACAATGTTAAAGTATAACCCCTCTGGCTCAACAGGTCAAAGCAAGGAAAAAATGGAACTTCTAAACTTCACACCAGAACCCTTTAAAGAAGCCGTACAAATAGCAGCCAAAGAAGCAAATATTCGTAAAGGTCCCCATACAAGTTATGAAGCTATTAAAACAGTAAAAAAGAATACAACACTAGAAGTCTTTGAAAAAGCAACTGTGGATGGTACTACTTGGTACCACGTATCAATTGAAAATGAAAAAGGCTGGATTTCGGCTAACATCGTTGAGGCTTATGAACAAACAGATTCCGTTCAAGTGAAAAATCAAACGGAAGTAAAAAATGATCCTGCATTTAAAACAGAATCATTTAACAAAGACCTTGAGATTTCTGCACAGGTTGGAAATGTTCGAAAAGGACCGGGAACAAATTATTCTGTTCTCACTACACTAAACGCCTACACAAAGGTAGTAGCAACCGAAAAAGCAGTAGTTGATGGAGCTACTTGGTATCATGTAACCTTCTCTGATCAATCAGGTTGGGTTTCTAGTGCCATTGTAGACAACTATAATCCAAACCTGCAAATGGTTCTAATTGATGCCCCTCATTCTCAACAAATGCCAGAACTTCCAAGAGGCTGTGAGGTAACTTCTTTATCCATGCTACTAGGCCATGCTGATGTCCATGTCGATAAAATGACATTAGCAAATGAAATTCGAAGAGATCCAACTCCATATCAGAAGAAAAATGGGCAAGTATTTTTCGGAAACCCGTATGATGGATTCGTAGGAGATATGTATAGCTTCGAAACACCTGGACTAGGAGTTTATCATGGACCAATTGCCGAACTTGGAGAGAAGTATTTACCTGGTAGAATTGTAGATTTGACAGGAAACAACTTTGATGCGGTATTGGATCAATTAGATCAAGGAAAGCCAGTTTGGGTAATTGTAACGAGCACATTCGCATCTTTACCACAATCCTATTGGCGAACATGGAATACACCTTCTGGAGAAATACAAATCACATACAAAGAACATTCTGTATTAGTCACTGGCTACGATGAAAATTATATTTATTTTAATGATCCTTTAGCAGCAGGTAAAAACTCAAGAGCTTCCAAAGAGAGTTTTATTGCAGGCTGGGAACAAATTGGAAAACAGGCTATTACGTATAAATAAGAATTGTATCGCTGTGTAGCATGAATAAAACAGATGTAAAAAAGAAAACTTCGGTCCTAAAAAAGGTACCGAAGTTTTCTTTTTAATATATTATCTTTTTCCTAAAAATTTAGCTCCAATAAAGCTAAATACACCACTAAACAAGAAGCTAGCAATAAAGGTACGCATTACCGTAAACCCAAACAACACTTCCATACGATCCCCATATTCTACCATTCCATTTAGCGTGATACTGGAATTTACAGAAATAAAGGTGAATAGGAAAGCAAATAATGCACTAAAAATAATCGTTGATGTCACAATATTTCCAGTAATGTATTTTTTTCCAATCCATACAAATGTACCCGCTATAAGTAGTGCTAATATATAAAGAAAAATTAATTTACCATCTAAGAAGGAGAAAATTTCACGAGCATCCGTACCAGAAGGACCAAAAAGTGTATATTTCGCCTCTGGAGTAAAGCCGGAATAATCCTCTACAACTTTTAGTTTAAATGCATTCCCAATCGCAATATTGATTAAGTAAAAACTAAACTGAACTAGGAATACAAGTACACCGATTAATGGCGCATCGTTAATTAAGAAGCGCATTTCAACACTATCATTGATGAACAAGAAACTTACGATTGCTGTTACCGCTCCTAGTAAAATGAAAATAGATAGAAACGCAGCGGTACTCGTTTGCACATATTTCGCATATGGCAATGCAGATTTTTCTTCTCTCTCATATGCCCCTACAAAACTAAAGAAGAACCCTAGGACAAAACCATTAATTAAAGCTTGGAAGAAGGAGAAATCATAATCAAACGCGATTCGTTCACTACCTTCTGTAACATCAAATGAAAAGCCTGCAAAAAAGCTAACAATTGATAAAAATAATCCATAAATCAGTCCGATGACTACTGCTATGGTTAGTTTTTCCGTAATCGAATAGCTCTTATTTTTTGTACGAACATAAAAGCCAGCTAAAAACAGTCCTAAAATTGGTAATAATATTAGAAATGTTAATCCAAAACTGTAATCAAAATTGATACTTTCATTACTATAATCTCCAGTTTGTTTTAATACAAATTGCTGGTCTACAAAGTTTGCATTCATCAGTAAGTTAACCGTTTTAAATGGATTAAGGTCATCTTCATCAATATCTAAATAGTAGGCAGCCTCATCCAAAAATTCCTCATACATCATCATAGGAGATTCTGATCCGAATGCATTAAAACTACTAAAAATATTTTTCTCTGCTACTTTACTAAATATAAATGTACCTAAAAAGACGACGATAATGGCAATAATCGCACTTGCAATAGCAGTTTTAAATAAATCTGTAGAAATAAAGTTTTTCGTCGCATTTCCTACATTGCTTAAATCAATCGATTTTGTTTTCTCTTCAATTTTTTTCGTTACCGAAGCAGTCATCGAAGCTGGCTTATCTGTAACCTTTTCTAACGAATGTCCACAATCAGAACAGTAGATGGATTCATTCGCATTTTTATGACCACATTGACCGCAAAATTGACTTCCTTTTATTTCAACTGCATTATTCATTTGTACCGTTTTTAATGGATATCCATCATTTGTACAATAAATCGCTGAGTCATCATTCGCAGTTCCACATTGATTACAATAAATCAAGTCTGTTCTCCCCCTTTACAAAAGCACTAGGCTTTACTTCCACATGCACTACAGAAATTTGCATCCATTGGAATATCATGCTGGCAATTGTGACATTGCTTTAGATCTTGTTCCACTTCTTCTTGCTTCGTAACCTTCGTTCCACAATTAGGACAAAACTGGTCAGAATCAGATAATTTTGTACCACATTCACATGTCTGCGTCTGTTGTGGAGTATTGGAATACTCTTTTAACTGTACTAAGTAGTCATGAATAGCAATATCCACTTCTTCAATACCAGAAGCACGATTCGCTACTTCACTATGCTGGAAAGCCCCTTTTCGATACTCCAAATAAACTGCTTGCCCTAAATCAATTAATAGCTTTCCCTTCTGATTCGATAGCTGGCTAATCATTTTCTTTGCCTTTGCTGCCTCTTGAGCATTCTGGATTTTTTGCTTACCTTGTTGAATACTATCTTGAAAACGCGAAACTCCATCACTAGTTCTTGAATCTACGTTACTCAAAATAATTCCTCCCTTTCCTTCTAAAAGTAGTTTTATTTGACTACTAGATTGGTATACTAAGACATTATTTTATCATAATTCACTAAAAATATTGTTAAATTTTCTAAAAAATGGTCACTTATTACCTATTTATTATAAAATAGGTTTGAATCAGTCAAAAATAAAATGGAGACAACTATGGTCTTGCCTCCATTATTGTATGATTTGCGCTTTTAAATAAAACTGCATTAATGAAAATAGTCGAAAGAGCCTACTCTTTTTTCTCACCAATTTGTTCCTCATTAGATAAGGATTTACTATTTTTCACCGCATCATAAATGTTGGGCTTTATATATTCCTTTAGTTCTTCCATTGATATTTGGAATGCTGGAATCCCAACATAGCCTGGAGCAATTTCGTATTGATCAAATAAAATAACTAGATTACCGTCGTCAAAATAAAAGGTTTGATCGTCTTTAACGGTTTGAAATCCTTCTTCCCCCTCAAAATACGCAATATCTTCGTCAATTCGTTTCTGAATTTCTTGTTTTATTTTTTTGTTTATAAATTCCTGATATGCCGTTTCTTCTTGGAATAAATCTTGGAAGGTTAACAATTTGACTTTATTTCCATTTAGGAAGTTCAACGTTTGTACTTCCGTCACTCCATGGGCACCACCTTGAAACAAATACGTCTCACTATAATGGGAAACCATTTCCCCATTCATTTTTAATTGTCCTTCGACAAATAGCTGATGCGGTCGAATTTCTTCACCTTTGTCCTTTAATTCTTTTGCCGCTGCCATTGCCTTTGTAATAAAGGTTGCTCTTTTGTCCGTTGCTTCTTTTTTCAATGCATGATTTAATTTCAATTCAAAAAAAGTATCCTTCACATTACGAAAAATGGGGGTTTCCATTTTTATTTCATATTCCGGTTTTTTCTCCTTAAATTCATCATAGCTTACCGAAACAAACGTATCCTCATCCACTTTTTCCTTCGCTATTTCTTCGGCGGAAATCGCTCCAATCCCAATCATAAAACTCAACAAAAACAAGAGATATACACTGCATGTTGTTTGTAAAAGGCGCATTTATTTTAACCTCCTAAAAAACTACTCTTGTTTATTATTGCTAATTTGTTTAAAATTAACCAAATTTAGGAGTCGCAAAATAGAGATTAAAATCTTTCATTACATAAAAAAGTCACCTAAGGCAACCTAGGCAACTTTTTTTAAAGGCGATCCATTTTATTTTAAAGCGAAAAGTCCTCTCTGGAAAGCTCTACGATGGATGGCAAACCAAAAGAGCTCCACATATCAAATTTATTAATTTCATTAAATTCCGATATAAATAACGTCATGACCGTTCCGTGTGTAACTATTACAACATCTTCATCCGGCTGGGCATTATCAAGGACATGCTTTACTCCATTTACAAAACGCTTTTTGGCAATATTTGCAGTCTCCTCACCAAATATGAGCATATCTTCATAATGGAAAAAGTTTCGAATAATTTCCTGAAATTCCTGTTGGGGGTAAATTTTTCTCTTTGAAGTTCTTAGATGTTCATGCAGGTCATCTTTTACTGTAACCTTTTTCTCTAAAACTTCCGCTGCAATGCTCGCCGTTTCGATTGCTTTCGGCTCTGTGCTGGAGTAAATTGTATCTGTCTCATAATTCTGTAAATAATCTGCTAAAACCTTTGCCTTTTCTTTTCCTTTTTCGGATAATTTCCATTGATTTGATGGTACCTCATCACTAAGAACTGGCATTGCATGTTTTATAAGAACCAATTTTCTCAAAATGAATCTCCCCCTCTTCTCGTTAACTTAATCGATCTTCTTCATCTCTTCTTACTTGTTCATCTCTTGATATTCTGTCTTGCGCGTCTCGCAATCGATGCGCAAGTCTACTGGAGGCAGTTGCTGCTATACTAGCAACAATATCATCTAAAAACGTATGTACATGCTCACTTCTTTTGGTATCTAGTTTTTTTATTACGCCAATTTTGTGTTTATCCAAGTGTCCATATGTGGTCACGGCTATACTTCCGTAACCTAAAGCAGCACCAAGAGCAATGGTTTCATCAACCCCAAACAACCCTTCATCCGTTTCCACTAAGGTTTGCAAGGGCTCAGAAAGCATTTTTCTTTCTGCTAATCTATCAAGCTCAATTCCAACTAATATAGCATGCTGTATCTCCCTTTTTTCCAAGACACGATCTACACTTGTTACACAATCTTCAAGCTTTAGTTGATCATTATAAGGGTACTGCATTTCAAAGACAATTGCTGCAATATCATCGATTAGAACCCCTCTACTTGTAAGCGCTTCCCTTGCAGCTTGTTCCACTTCCTGACTTCGAACTTGTTTTACATTTGTCATATGTTATCCCCTTCCGATAATTCGCTAGCAGTTACCTAATTATACCATATGCACATATGAAATAGAAACGCTCCTATGAAACCTTTACGCTATTTTTAAAATGTGAAGGTATTGTAATGTATTGAATTATTTCTTGAACAATGGTACTAATCGTATATGTATAGAAAAAGATGAAGGGCATTCCGCCTATTCTATAAAATGAGGTGAAAAAGTTGCGTAGACAAGGAACAATGATTGAAAAAGAAATAAATAGTAAATATTTACATGAAACGTATTCCATTAAAATATACCAACCTAAAAACTTTTCCACGTTGTATAAATATCATATTTGCATTATGCAGGATGGAAATGACTATTTTCAATTAGGTAGGGTTGCAACTGTAAGTGATCAACTGCATGAAGAAGCCGAGATTGAAGATACTGTTTTCGTAGGAATTCATTACAAAGATAAATACGATCGGTTAAAAAAATATCACCCAAAAGGTGAAAAAAATGAAGCCTATATGAAATTTTTACGTTTTGAGGTTGTGCCATTATTAGATGATTTTCTGCCAAGCTACTATCTAGGAGCAACAAGGGTATTAATGGGCGATTCTCTTGGTGGTACGGTTTCCTTAATGACTGCGTTGACTTACCCCAATACATTTGGAAAAGTTATTATGCAGTCCCCCCTTGTCGAGGAAAACGTTTTGAGTATGGTAGAACGAGCAGAGGATACATCGATGTTAACGCTTTACCACACAATTGGTACGAACGAAACAGCTGTCCATACGACTAGTGGTGAGGTAGTGGATTTCTTAGAGCCAAATCGAAAGCTACATAAATTACTATTGGAGAAAAATACTGATTATATATACCATGAGCTTGATGGAGAGCATACATGGAAGCAATGGCAAAAGGATTTGCCAAATGCATTAAAAACTATATTCAATTAATAGCTAAAATGGTGGAATTTTTCGTAATTTCCAAACACCTTTTTAATTTTTGTTTATTTTTTGCTATAATAGGATGTGATACTTAAGTTCAATTGTAGTCAGCATTCGTTCACTCCATCTTTAACATCTTATTATCCTCTTCCAACTTAAAGTGCGTATTTTACGGACGGTTAACAGGAGAAGTGGGATAGATGGAACACACTTTCTGCAACCACATCGAGGTAAACAGAAAAAATTTATTTTTTTTAAACAATAAAAAGTATTTATGGAAAAGGAGGTTTTTTAGATGAAATATGGAATTGCAATTTTTCCTTCAAAGGAAGTACAAGACTTAGCGAACTCCTATCGGAAACGTTATGATCCTGCATATGCACTAATTCCACCTCATATCACTTTAAAAGAGCGTTTTGATTTGGAAGAGAAAGACTTAGATCATTTAGTTGAAAATCTTCACAAGCTAGCAAGCGAAACAAAAGCTTTTCCGCTAAAAATCAAAAAGGTAAGCTCCTTTTACCCTGTTACGAATACGATTTTTCTAAAAGTAGAGCCAGTTGAAGAACTAATGGATTTAAACGAGAAGTTATATACTGGTGCATTTCATCATGAACGAAGCTATGCATTTGTTCCTCACATAACGATTGGTCAAGATTTATCAACCGCTGAGCATTCCGATGTCTATGGAAGTCTAAAATTAGATAGCTTTGATATCGAAGAAACAGTTGATCGATTCCAATTACTTTTCCAATTAGAAAATGGTACATGGGTTGTCCATGAAACATTTAAATTCGGAAAGGAATGCTAATGGAAGTTAAAATCGTTGCATCTGACCAGGAGTTACAGGATGCCTATATGGTACGCAAAGAAGTATTTATTGTGGAACAAAATGTCCCGGTAGAGCTGGAAATGGATGAATACGATGCAAAAGCGATTCACTTCGTGGGTTATGAAGAAGATGAACCAATTTGCGCGAGTCGATTGCGTTTTGTAGATTCATACGGCAAATTGGAGCGCATTTGTGTACGTAGAGAAGCTCGTGGAAAATCATATGGAAAACAAATCATAGCTGCAATGGAAAAGCAAATAACCGTCCGTGGTTATCCAAAAGCAAAATTAAATGCCCAAACACACGCAATTGGTTTCTATGAGTCACTTGGGTATGAGGTTGTTTCGGAAGAATTTATGGATGCTGGAATTCCACACGTGACCATGATTAAAACATTGGAATAATACTTATAAAGCGAGGGCTTATGCCTTCGTTTTTTATTTGTGCTTTTTTCTACAAATCAGGTATTGGAAATTCAAAATTCGGTAGAATAAGTAAAAGAGTTCAAGAAAAAGGTAGGTACATAAATGCACTATTTCAGCATGTTCATCGAAACAATAGTTGGATTTATTTCTCTATTTGCTTTAACAAAAGTACTTGGTAAATCCCAGATTACACAAATTACAGCATTTGACTTTATCGCCGCACTTGTATTAGGTGAACTTGTAGGAAATGCCCTCTTTGATGACCAAGCCGGGGTTATAGATATTGTATTTGCCGTATTATTATGGGGCATTTTACTATATGGAACGGAATTAATTACACAGAAATTCAAGAATACTAGAGAACTACTAGAAGGAAAGCCTTCTGTAATTATTCACAAAGGACAAATTCAAAGAAATGAAATGAAAAAGGCAAAGCTTGATTTAAATCAGCTACAGCATCTACTGCGAACAAAGGATGTCTTTTTTGTAAGTGACGTAGAATATGCGATTTTTGAAACAGATGGTTCTATGTCCGTCTTAAAAAAATCAATGCTGCAAAATGCTACTAGGGAGGATGTCCAAGCAAAGCCAGAGCGGGTTGTACTACCTTATACCTTAATTTTAGATGGAGAACTCGAGTACGATAATTTAAAAGAAGCGAATATAACAGAGGAATGGCTTCAAAATGAACTGAAGAAGCAAGAAATTGATGATTATAAACAAGTCATGTTAGCAGAATACAAAGAAGGAGATGGTTTATATGTTTTTCCATATTAAACCATCTCCTTCATTTATATAAAGTGAACTCAATGAACAAGTGGGATCTACATCCATTCCTCAAAGAGTTCAACTTGACCTTTTTCACTCTTTGCAAGTTCGCTCCTCCTTTACTTAATTTGAACAAAACGTCCAGCGATAATTTTCTATCTTTTGTGTGATCTTCTTTTCTTTTATTAAACCAATTGCATACGCTGTAACAGCAGTTCGAAAAAGCAAAAACTGTGAGAGCTGTGTGGTATTTACTTGGAAATGGGAACAAAAATAATGTACAAGCTCTTCATGAGTAACCGTCTTTTTAGAAGTAATGTAACAATGCATCTCTTCTAATAACATTACGTGGTACTCCATATTTTTTTGAACGGTCTCTTGAAAATCAATTTCAAAAATACCGTGACCCGGAACCCCACCTAAAGCATCGATTTGTGTCAACCGCTTTAAACTCTTTATAGTGGCATGCGCATCCGTAATAAAAGGAATTTTGTGTTTTTGTAACTGCTCTACACTAAAGTATGCATCCCCTGCATATAAAATGTTATCTATTACTAAGCCTGCTTGATAATAGCTGTGTCCAGGCAGAATATAGCATTCCATTTCAAAGCTATTAAAACAATATTTCCCTTCATCAATAGTTTCCTCTACTACAATGGGCTTCCCTTCTAAAAATTTATTTCGCAATTCTGGGAGTGGGTCATTCCCGCCAAATAAATATAAAGGCTCGAGCATCGGATTTTCTAAAATTGCCTTTTCGAATTTCGGCGCAATCACATGTACCTTTTTCTCCTTTTGTACTACATGTGCTCCACCATAATGATCCGAGTGTGCATGCGTAATGAACAGATGAGTAATTGGCAACCCTCGCTCTTCTAAAGTACGCAACACTTTTCTTATGGAGGATTTATCAATACCTGCATCAATTAATAATCCTTCATCCCCATGATGAACATAACCGATATTTACCGCACCTTCAAAGTAATAACCATGATCATTAATTTGTTTAAACTCCAATGTCATGCTCCTTATCCAAAGATTTTTGTTAAATCGTTTCGTTAAAGTGAATTCCTTTCCCAGTTAATTCGGAAATTTTCTGCACATCTACCCTTCCCTTTTTGGACTCATACTGGTTTATATAAGTAGTTTCGTTTTTCTTTAAAGGAAATGGAAATTCTTCAGGATTTCGATGATACATAATCGGCAGTGGGCCTTCAATTTTAAAGGTAGACGGATTCTGCTTCATCACTCTAAGATGATAATTTTCGTATTCAAACTGTCTAATCGGAAGAACATACCCCATTAACATACACCCCTCTTTAAAAAAAGCTTTTCCAATTTTTCCGTTTCCTAAGCATGTCAACCTCTATTTTAGTTTGAATATTGCAAAAATAATGTTACTATTTGTCCTCTATTCCATTCTTTTTTCCAACTCTTTTATCCAATTTTCGACAATAGCCATTTGCTCTGTAAATTGTCCATTCCATTCATCCATTTCTTTCTCGAAGCTTTTTATATTCTCCTCAGGCTTTTGAAACCATTTTTCATTGTTTTGAAGAAATTGTTCTAACGCTTTGGTAAACCGAATAATATTTAGCTGCTCGGGAGACTTTGACAATTGTTTTCCCTCCTTACTGGATATGTACGTCAATCGAACTTACTTAAAAAATTAAAAAACATGGCTGACTTAATGCGGGTACGCTTTTAAGTCAGCCAATGTATTCGTTATATCCATGAAAAAGGACGACGGCGATTATCATCGTGCTCTGAGCTTGAGCTTGAACTACTTTCCTCGTGAAAATCTGATTCTGCCTCTACATCCATCTTCCTATCTTCATCCTCCAATCCTTCGACACGGCGAGGTCCGAAGAACGGATCAAACTGACGTCGTCTAGGCTGTTCATGTCTAGGCTGTTCAAAAATCACATTTTCAGCTTTAATAATAAGATCTTTTACGTGGATCTCTCTTTTTTTATCAGACATTTGGAAACTCCACTCCTTTACCTATAATCATTTCACGTTACTAGTCTATGCGTATGTACATTACATGTTTAGTTAAATAACCTAGATAAAGGAATTAGTTTAAAAAAAGAATGCTTAGCTGGATTCACAATGAGAAGGCACAGTTTCAGAACAAAAGCGGAAGCGGATGATCGGCCCCCAAAGGCATAAGCAAAGCACCGACTTTGCCTTAGAGGAGATTGGCTTATGTCCCGAGGGGCTAGGCGCAGAAGCTGGACGTGGCTATAATTAGTAAACTTATACAAGGTTTTTAAAAATTATACTTTCCTAAGCCATTTAAAAAGAACCGTTCCCACGGTTCTTCCCATAACGATTAAAATCCTTTTAAACGCACATCGATAATTTTATTTGCTGGTATTTCAACTCTTCCAGATCGTTGCAAGCTCTTCATTGTTACAATATCATTTTCATAGGATAAAACAACACCTCTGTATTTTTTATCCTCTGTCATTATTTCACATTTCATCGTGAGCATTTGATTTGGTAAATTACTTAAATACGTAAGCTTTTCTTCAATCGTCATTTCTTTAAATGCTTTTCGTTCTCCAATGCTTTCAGGACTTGAGCTAGATTCCTCCTCCATGAATAATGGTTTTTCATGGTCATAGAGTCCTGGATTATTATGCTTTTTGACCTTTTTTTTATAGGTAGCAATTTCTTGCATAGGTGCCTCGTTCGAATAAATGGTCGCTTGATGAATGTAAAGCAAAGGCGATTTAGAAACTTTTCTACTCTTGGACATACCCTTCTCCCCCTTTACATGTGAACTGGTTTGGAATCTACCAACAATTTATTTCTTAATTCATAATGAATAAATATAGTTGATGGAGATACCTCCGCTTTTTCTTATCTACCAATCACTATATGCTTTCTTTCAGGGTATGTGCCTACTGTTTAAGATGTTTTAATTAAGAAATCCATAAAGGTGGTTGCCATACCAAAATAAATCAAAATGGAAATAATATCATTAATCGTCGTAATAAAAGGTCCACTTGCAACAGCTGGATCTATTTTCATTTTATGCATAAGCAAAGGAATAAACGCGCCAGCCAATGTCGCAACAATTAAGGTAAGCATAATCGAAATTCCAACTAAAATTCCTAAGTATATAGAGCCCTTCCACACATAAATGACGATTGTAATAACGATTCCACTACAGGTTCCAGTAATAAAACCAGTTCCAGCTTCTCTCAGTAATAACTTGGATATCCCGTCTTTTTCACTATCACCAGTTGCGATGCTTCGTACGGCTACCGCTAATGCTTGGGTCCCAGTATTACCGGCCATTCCTGCAATTAAGGGGATAAAAATCGCCAATATCGCAACTTTATCTAACGTTTCTTCAAAGCGTCCAATTAAACTTGCTGTAAATAACCCTAAAAACAGTAAGATTAAGAGCCACGGTAGACGTTTTTTAGCAGCTTCTAGAGCATTCATATTCGGTGTTTCCTTGTCAGAAACCCCTGCTAGCTTGGAATAATCCTCGCTTGCTTCCTCTTCCATAACATCGATAATATCGTCAACGGTTATAATTCCTAATAAATGATTCTGAAAGTCCACAACAGGCAATGCTAATAAATCATAATCGCGCATCATTCGGGCTACATCTTCCTGATCTTCACTTGCCTGTGCTGCTACGATACGATCACTCATCACATCACGGATTACCCAATCTTCTTCGGCAATGATTAAGTCTCTTAAGGAAATAACACCTACTAAATGTTTCTCTCCGTCTATTACATATATATAATAAATCGTTTCTGCCTCAGGAGCTTCCTTCCTTAAATGCAGCATTGCTTCTCGAATCGCCATGGAGGCTCGAACTGCTACGAACTCGGTCGTCATAATACTTCCAGCTGTTTTCTCTTCATAATGCAATAAATCTTTTATCTCTTCAGCAGACTCTTTATCCATAATCGTTAGAAAACTAGCTACTTCATTTTTGTCCAAGGCATTTAATACATCGACAGCATCATCTGTTGCCATTTCTCCTAAAATTTGTGACGCAAACCTTGGATCCATTTCGGTTAGTATAGAATTAATGTCTTCATAATCTATGTTTTCCAATACTTCAGCCATTTCATCTGGTGATAAGTACGTATATATTAATAAACGAATTTCTTTTGATTGCTCCAAAAAGATTTGGGCCTGGTCATAGGGATGCAACTCCAAAAATTCTGCTCGAAACTGATCTATTTGTTCATTTAATAACGCATCCTGAATTTCATTCCACCATTTTTGTCGCATTTGTTGATCTAACGTTTCCATTAAAGAACCTCCAATCTTGAGAAAAATCCACGATAAAAAATGCCCATGTAAATGCTAGCATTGACGTATACTATTAAAGAAAATTTTCTTTTCTTTACGTGTAGGGATAGACAATTTTAATTCCGTCTCCAATATTGAATATTATTTTTTATCCCACTTGCAATCTTAATCAATATTTACGAATTTTTCATCATAAAATTTCAAATGTGAATTGACGAATATCAATTTATCATCAACAATAAGAGAAAGAAGATTTTAGCGATTTTTGTTGAATTATCTTTAAATGTAAGCTATTGGAAGAAATGTCTTTATCCTTTTTCATACGGGACATTTCCGCTACTTGAACTAGAAAGGACCATATTATGCCGAAAGATGCAAATCGTTTGAAACTCGATTTTATCATAATTTTTATCATTTTTGCTTTCGCTGTAATTAGTATTTACACTTTACATTTTATTGAACCTTATTTAAGCGCCTCGGTATCTGGCCAAAATTTATATCTGAAACAAATGTTTTGGTATATTGTTGGTGGTGCGGTTGCTGGTGCGGTTATGATTTTAGATTATGACCGTTTCCGTTCCGTTGCCTGGATTTTATATGGTTTCGGAGTATTATCCTTAATTGGTCTATATGTTTTACCGGAGACGATTTCCAAAGTGGTATATGGGGCAAGAGGATGGTATCAGATTCCTGGTACCACTCAAACCATTCAACCTGTAGAATTTATGAAAATTTTCCTTTTAATTACCGTTGCTCATGTCATTACATCTCATAATGAAAAACGGGAGATAAAAGGGATCAAAGATGATTTATGGCTATTAGGAAAAATATTACTAGTAGCGCTACCTCCATTGTTATTAACGGCAGGATTACCTGACTTAGGTTCTGCTATTGTCTTAACATGTATTGTTAGCTTTCTAATACTAGTCTCTGGTATTCGTTGGCGAATTCTCTTGACTATCATCGGGGTTACTGTAGCTGCAGTTGGAGCTTTTGTTGGATTATATCTTCTATTCCCGGATGTTGTGAAGGATACGTTAAATGAAACAATTTTCCAACACGTTTTAGTCCGTTTGGAGGCATTCTTTGAGCCGCAACAAAACACAGGAGGTTCAGCTTACCAGATTAATAATGCCATGCTCGCGATTGGGTCGGGACAACTATTTGGTAAAGGATTTTCCGAAATGGAAGTATACGTTCCTGTATTGGAAACGGACATGATTTTTGCAGCAATTGCAGAACAATCCGGTTTTATTGGAGCTAGTATTGTGGTAACACTATTTTTCTTATTAATTTATCGAATTATCTTAACTGCGCTTAATTGTAAGGACCCATTTGGTAGCTACTTATGTGCTGGAATCGTTGGTATGATCACCTATCAGGTTATTCAAAATATTGGAATGACTGTAAAAATCATGCCAATTACAGGTCTTCCACTTCCATTTATTAGCTATGGAGGTAGCTCAATGTTAGCCTTTATGATGGCAATTGGGATTGTTCTAAATGTTTACTCTCGTCGAAAAACATACATGTTTGATGATGAATAAGCCTATTAGGAGTGGTTAAGCTACAAATGCTTTACCACTCTTTTTATATACATACAAGTCTACTTTATACAATCACATACTATCGGCCAGGAGGAATAAGTATGAAATATGACATTATTGGAGATATTCACGGCTGCTATGATGAATTACTAGAGCTATTTCTATCGCTTGGCTATCACGTACACAATGGTATTCCACTTCATCCAGATGGGCGTATTCCAGTGTTTGTCGGAGATTTAACGGACAGAGGCCCCGCTTCCATCAAAACAATCCATTTAGTATATAAACTTGTACAAGATGAAAAAGGTCGCTATGTACCCGGCAATCACTGTAATAAGTTGTACCGATATTTCTTAGGCAATCCAGTGAAACACCAACACGGACTAGAAACAACAGTCGCAGAATATGAAGCATTACCTAAGCAAGAAAAAGCAACGGTTAGGAAACGGTTTATGGAGCTATATGAACAGGCACCTTTGTATGACATTTTAGTTGAGGTCAATGCGGTTGTTGCACATGCAGGTATAAAAGAAGAGATGATTGGACGAACAGACAAAAGGACAGAAACTTTTGTTTTTTATGGAGACATTACAGGGAAAACAGATGAACATGGTTTCCCAGAAAGAAGGGATTGGGCTCTACATTATAGCGGAGAGAAATGGATTGTTTACGGTCATACACCTGTACGAAAGCCTAGATTTAGAAATAAGACAGTAAATATTGATACAGGCTGTGTTTTTGGTGGAATGCTTACTGCTTTTCGACTACCAGAAGAGCGGATTGTGTCCGTTCCATCGAAACAGCCATTTATTGAAGAAAAGTTCCGAGCTTAAAAACAAAAGCGGAGGTGCTTTAGTCATAGATGTGGCCATCCAACTAATATATGTATCTGCAGCTTTAAGAATGATAATTTCCTAAACAAAAAGGCTCCCATTTTACGGAAGCCATTCTAGATCAACTCTTGCATATCAGGTGGAAGCTCACTAGAAAATGTCATCCACTTTTCCTGAAACGGATGATAAAAAGCTAATTCGTGACAGTGTAGTGCTTGTCGATTCAATTTATGAGTAGACCCACCATATAAGTCATCTCCAACTAAAGGATGACCAAGATAGGAGAAATGTACACGAATCTGATGGGTTCTGCCGGTTTGCAGCTGAACCTGCACGACAGAAAAATCCTGTAATTCTTGAATTACCCCATAATGCGTAATCGCTTCTTTACCATCAGGACGTACCATCCGCTCGATAATGGACTCTGGTTTTCGACCAATCGGCTCTTCTATCGTACCTTCCTTTTGGTCTAACCTTCCTTCGATAAAAGCGGTGTACTTTCGTTTCACTTCCCCTTCTCGTTGAAAGTTCGATAATAAAGAATGACTGAAACGATGCTTTGCGACTAACATTAATCCAGATGTATTCCGATCCAATCGGGTAACGACATGAACCGTATAGGGTAATCCTTGTTGCTCGTAATAATACAACAAGCCATGTGCAATGGATTCTTTATTTAACAAACGGGAGGGAATTACAGGTAGCCCAGCCTGTTTGTTTAAGACAAGGACATCTTCATCCTCATAAACGATATGCAATGGAATCGATTTGGGATAAAGCTCACGTCCTTTTTGTTCTTCCGGAAACAAAATCTCTAGTACATCTCCAGTACGAAGCGTCTCTCTCACCGTAACCAGATGATTGTTCAATTTAATAAGCCCATCTGTTTTAATTGCCTTTAACATCCTTCTAGACATAGAACGAACTGTAATTAAATAGTCTCGAATTAGAAATCCATCATGAACTTGATCAATCTCCCATTTCATAGCGGTCTCCTCTTACGCTTGGTTATCATCAATAAAGGAATCATGTACTCTTTTCCAAAATGGGAAAGGTCTAAAACGTGCAAATTTTACTTTTTCCTTAGCAACACGACATTCAATTGTTTTTACATCTTTATATTCTTTTGTAATATGGTCCACTGTTATTAAAAAGCTTCGCTCATTTAATGGTCGTAATATACAAGTGTGATGCTTTGGTAAAATTAAAGGAGAGCCAACGGTACGGAACACTCTATTATTGATGGATGCCATTTCTGTAATTTGAATGGCTTCTAGCGAGGGATGAATAATGGCTCCTCCTAATGCTTTATTATAAGCGGTACTTCCAGAAGGTGTTGAAATACATAGTCCATCCCCACGAAATGTTTCAAAATGCTCACCCTTTATCTCTACGTCAAAAACAACAGATCCTTCTGGCGTTTTTACAGAGCTTTCATTTAAGGCTAAGAATCGGTGCTCTTTTTCCCCATCATTTGGAATGATCTTAATTTCTAACAGCGGATATTCAACAACCTGAAATGGCGTTCTTGCGATTTCAATAATTAACTTCTCTAATTCCTTTGGTTGCCAATCTGCATAAAAGCCTAAATGCCCGGTATGAATCCCAATAAAAGCCGTATGTTTTAATCGATGAACATATGTATGAAAGGCTTCCAGTAAGGTGCCATCTCCCCCAACAGAAATAACAAGGTCCGGTGTTTCTTCATTTAATTCCAAATTGAATTCGGTTAAATAATTTTTTATCTTTGTACATATTTCATTGGATGTAGAATCGCCTCTCGATTGAATTGCAAATTTCATCTTTTTTTCCCCTTCATTTAAATGCTTTTCTTTTCCTGTGAATTATTGTTGTTTTCCCGTTTATTATTAAAAATAACCTGGGCCTCATGTATTTCATGTCTGATTTTTGACATCTCTTCATCTAATCGAAAGGCAGCCTCTGCTGCACGTTTTAATCTGTTTTTAATGTTCGTAGGTATTTGGCCCTCATATTTGTAATTTAAGGAATGCTCATTAGTAGCCCAGAAATTCATGGCCAATGTCCGAATTTGAATTTCCGCTAGTAGCTTCTTTTCCCCATTTATTGTTTCCACTGGATAATTAATAATCATATGATAAGAACGATAACCACTCTCTTTTTTTCTAGAAATATAGTCTTTCTCTTCTATGATTTCAAAATCCTTGCGACACTTCAGCATATTTACTACAGTATAAATATCGTCAACAAACTGACACACAACCCTAACCCCAGCTATATCCTGAAGTTCGTTTTCAATTTGATCGAACGGAATGTTTCGCTTACGCATTTTTTCTAAAATACTAGGGATCGGTTTTACTCTTCCAGTAACAAACTCAATCGGTGACTGCCTTGAATCATATTCGTATTGCGACCTCATACCCCTTAACTTAACTTTAAGTTCGTCAACTACTTGTGCATATGGGGCTAGAATAGCATTCCAGTTCAACATAATCCCACCTTCTTTGTTCCATTACTCCGAAATAAACACGTGTATATTGTACCATATAATGTTCTGAAATTTCTCAAGTGTCGTTGAATTTCTAGTACCCTTTTGGTCATAATAGAGTAACGATTTATTTAGAGGAGCGTATAAAATGCAAGAAATCGAGATTGAATTTAAAAACCTATTAACAAAAGAAGAATATGAACAGCTACTAACTGCCTTTCAGCTAAAACGAGAAGGTGCCAAAAAACAAGTCAATTATTATTTTGAGACGGATAACTTTCATTTAAAAGAAAGAGGATCAGCTCTTCGTATACGAGAAAAAAACAATAAATATGTCGTTACGTTAAAACAACCTCATGAGGATGGCTTATTGGAAACCCATGCTGAAATAAGCATGGAAGAATGTAAAGAAGCATTGAAGTCAGCAAACTGGAAAATTCCAAATACCATTGCTATACAACTACAAAGGTTAAATGTCCCAATCGAGCAGCTTCGCTTTAGAGGAGCTTTAACGACCTATCGTTTGGAGACAGACTGGAAAAACTGTTTGCTCGTGCTTGATTATAGCATGTATCACAATACGGAAGACTATGAATTGGAACTGGAGACGAGCGAATTTCAGTACGGTAAAGATGTCTTTCATCAGCTATTGAATGAACACCAGATCGTAAAAAGGGAGACCAGAAATAAAATCGAGCGCTTTTTTCTAGCCATGCCTTAAAACAGATTATTTGCCAATTTTATTACAACGTTGCTACAATAATAATTAATTCTTACTTGTACAATTCAATGGACGTTTATTTATAGACAATTTGATAAATGGAAATATGTAAGGAAAGGTCATGAGATGATGAATAAAGAATATGGAACAATCTATGATGCAATTGGTGGGTTTGAAACAATTGAAAAAATCGTTGAGGCTTTCTATTATCGTGTAGGAAGGCATCCAAAGTTGACACCCATTTTTCCTGAAGACTTAACAGAAGTTGCTCGTAAACAGAAACAATTTTTAACCCAATTTTTTGGTGGACCTCCTCTTTATGTTAGAGAACACGGCCATCCACGTATGAGATTTCGGCATCTTCCGCATGAAATCACACCATCAAGAAGAGATGCATGGCTTGCATGTATGAACGAGGCTTTAAAAGAAGCAGAAATTGAAGAACCTTACTTTTCCATTATGTTTGAACGACTTTCCATGACAGCAAATCATATGATGAATACTCCGGAACCAGATGATGAGAAAGGAGAATATGAGTGAAACGAAAAAGTACTGGGCAGACCAGCAACACGAACCCAAACCAAGATTCCCAGTATGGTTTTTTTAACTTATTGAGAAAACCAATTGAAATCTACGTTTTTATTGATCCATTATGTCCTAAATGCTGGTCTCTTGAGCCGATACTAAAAAAACTTAAAATTGAATATGGACATTATTTTAAGATTCGGCCAATTGTTAGTGGAAAGTTAGAAAATTTAAATGTAAATAAATTAAATAAAGCGAAAAACATAGCAGAAATATGGGAAAAAACCGCAAGTAGAACCGGTATGAGTTGCGATGGCGATGTATGGCTAGAAAACCCTATTTCCTCCCCATGGCTTCCTTCTTTAGCGATTAAAGCAGCTGAGTTACAAGGGAGAAAGTCTGGAACCGTATTTTTGCGTAAGCTTCAAGAGCATCTTTTTGTTAATAAAAAGGATATTTCACAAGAGCATATTCTAATACAATGTGCAAAAGAAGCTCAATTAGACGTAGAAGAGTTCCAGAATGATTTGCACGATGATTCGGCTAAAAAAGCACTTCAATGTGATGTGAAGCTCACGCATGAAATGGAAATCGATCAGCTTCCTGCAATCGTATTTTTTAATCAGCTGGAGGAACAAGAGGGAATTAAAGTTACAGGATTATATACCTATGAAGTATATGTCAAGGTCCTTACAGAACTACTAGGACAAGAACCGAAGCTTGCTCCAACTCCTTCTTTGGAAGAGTTTATGAAGCATTATCAATTTGTTGCAGCAAAAGAAATCTCCGTAGTTTTTGATTGGACATCGGAAAAGACAGAAAAAGAAATGAAAAAGTTATTAATTAAACAAATTGTAGAAAAAATACCAGCAAAATATGGTACCTTTTGGTTATACAAAGAAAAAAGGTAATAGCTCCCTACCTATCCAAGGTTTGGGAGACTTTTTAAATGCAAAAAAAAGAATGACTTTATGTATAAAAATAGTCATTCTTTCACTTATACTTATGTCATTTAAAGACAAAGGGGGATGGGAGAAAGTTTCACATCAAAATAAGGGTTTTGAAGTTTGTGATTACTTTCACTAATAATATAGCATAGGCTATGTGCTCATTCAACTAATTCGTGAAGCTTTTCACAAAAATGTAACAAATTGATTTTTGAGGGAAAGACATGTTTTGTTGGGAGCTTGCATATACATGTACAAACACTCAGCATCCAGCGAAAGAAGTGAGGTTTCTTCCAATGAACAAGTACATTATTTGGGTCTATGTTGCGTTCTTCCTCGGTGCATTTTATTTAAACGTTATCGGGCTAATGAATCTCATTCCTAGAATAATTACGTTGCCCCTACTCTTTTTTTCCATTTATCTTTTGGTACATAGTCTCTTTTACCGTAAAGCATTTAAAGGATTTAAAAGGGCAAGATAACAGGAATCCAATTCGTAATTAACAAAAACCCCACTCTCGTGAAATGATCGAGAGTGGGGATATTTATTAGGATTTTAACAATGTTTCAAACTCATTTAATTTTTCCTCAAACACATCTAAAGCAGCTAAAATAGGCTGTTTAGATGTCATATCCACTCCGGCACGCTTTAAAACCTCGATTGGATAATCGCTACTACCTGACTTTAAAAAATCAAGGTATCGCTGAACAGCAGGATCTCCTTCTTCTAATATTTTCGAGGCAAGTGCAGTAGCAGCAGAATAACCTGTAGCATACTGATAAACGTAATAATTATAGTAAAAGTGTGGTATCCTAGCCCACTCTAATCCGATCTTTTCATCGACTGTAATGTTTTCACCAAAGTAGCGTTTGTTTAGCTCATAATAAATCTGGGTTAACTTGTCAGCTGTTAATGGTTCTCCCTTTTGAGCACGGACATGAATGTCATGTTCAAACTCTGCAAACATGGTTTGACGATAAACTGTAGCTCGGAATCCCTCTAGAAAATGGTTTAGTAAATATAATTTTTCTTGTTTATCTTCCGTAACCTTCAATAAATAATCATTTAACAATGCTTCGTTGCAGGTTGATGCAACCTCTGCTACGAAAATGGAGTAGTTGCCGTAACGATATGGTTGATTTTCACGCGTATAATAACTATGCAAGGAGTGGCCCAATTCATGCGCTAGTGTAAATAAATTGTTGATGTCATCCTGCCAGTTCAACAAAATATATGGATTTGTACCATAAACACCAGATGAATATGCCCCACTACGTTTACCCTTGTTTTCTACAACATCAATCCAACGACTTTCAAAGCCTTCATTTAATTTGCTAACATAATCCTCTCCA
Organism: Salirhabdus sp. Marseille-P4669; assembly: GCF_900240405.1. Taxonomy (GTDB): domain Bacteria; phylum Bacillota; class Bacilli; order Bacillales; family Alkalibacillaceae; genus OEQK01. The sequence goes on along the minus strand of NZ_OEQK01000004.1, from coordinate 181,721 downwards.
AGTGGCGCTAATCCTTTTAAAACATGCTCCTTTGCTTCCTCATATGAAATTTTCATATCCACTTCTTGAACTAATGGTGCATATAAATCATACATATGCACTTCATCAAGTCCTAGTAGTTCTTTACGTAGCTCTACATATTTATGAAGTAACGGCAAACGCTCATTAATCGCCTCTACAAGATTATCATACACTTTTTCAGGGATATTATTGGAATCCAGTGCGGATTGACGTGCAGAATCATATTTACGTGTTTTCGCAAAGAAATTATCACTTTTTATGTTCCCAGTTAACGTAGAGGCAAATGTATTTTTAAACTTCCCAAAGGTATCATACATTGCATCGAAAGCATCTTTCCGTACTCTTCTCTCTTTTGATTGTAAGAACTTAGAATAACGCCCATGTGTGAGGTCAATTTCATTTCCTTCTTCGTCCTTAATTGCTGGAAACTCAAGATCTGCATTATTTAACATTCCAAATGTTTGGGAAGGACTAGAAGTCACTTCAGATACTTCAGCAAGTAATACCTCTTCACTTTCGCTTAACACATGTGGACGTTGCCTTAAAACATCCTCTAAATAGTGCTTATAAAGCTTTAGCTCTTCATTTTCATTAAGAAATGCATCAACCTGAGCATCGTCTAATGTTAGGATTTCAGGGATGATAAAGCTCATTGCACTAGATGCTTGAGTTAGTAACGTTTCTGCTTTATTGTTTAATTCTTGGTAAAAGGAATTTGTTGTATCCTGATCATAACGCATATGTGCATACGTGTAGAGCTTCGCTAATCTGCCAGAAATCTCATCCTGCAATTTTAAAAGTTTTAACAAATTAGCCGCAGATTCTGTTATCTTCCCTTGGAAATCGGCAATGGATGGGTACAATTGTTTAACTTCTTCTAGTTCACGTTCCCAAGCTTGATCGGTTTCGAAAATGTCCTCTAGTCGCCATGTTTTATCAACTGGCACCTCTTCACGCTTTGGGAGCTGTTTGTTATTTGTCATTTTGTCTTCCTCCTTCAGTTCCATACATGTATAAATTCTGTTTTCAACATAAGAAATCCTGCATTGAAATGATTTTCCTTCTCTATCTTATTCTATCCTTTAATTGTTTTATGATAAACCAATCTTGCTTCATTACATCATCCATTGTTTTTGGGAATGCGATCTCCTTCGTTTTCACATATGTTGTATTATTAACCTTTGTTATTATATTCAGCTTTATTAATCGTAATAAATACTCTTGAACCGGATCTCCTTTGAGAAATTTCCCATGGACAGTTAACCGTTTATTCAAATTATTGGTTTCCGATGAGATTTGTTCGATGGATATCCTTTCTCCCAAGTGGAGACGGCTTAATACATTTAAAACAATCAGACTTTGCCACCAATAAGGATTGGATTGAAAAGCCATTTGACTCGAAACAGGAAGATGGATGATTGAAGGAAGATATTGTGGATGTAGTCCTTTTGCATATAACCAATTTAAATAATATCGGTCCTCTTTTGACAAATAAGTAGCTCTAAAATTCCTAAAATACCGCTTTTCCTTACCCCAATATTCCAAAATCATCCGTTCTGATAAAACATTACTTTGAAACATTTGTTGGATCGTAAGTTTTTGCAATGGAATATGCTGGATGTGACCATACACTTTATTTCGAATTGGATAGGGATTGGATAATATTCTCATAATTTTTGTTTGTGGATTGTAAAGATATAGTTGAGGAAGGTTTTGATAAAACTGATGAAAAAAGTGATATTCAAAGTCACTTAAATATAGACAAGTATCGGTGCTTTTCTTAAGTCGTTTTTCTCCTAAAATCCATATTGGAATAATTCCACTTTTCATGTAACTTTTTGTTCTTTTTTGTAATATTTCCAGGGAAATCGAAGCACACTGAAACTCAAAGGCAAAATAATGAGCATTTATTTTACATAGTATATCCGCTCTTTGCTGTATATTTTCTACATACGCTTCCATTTTTGCAGGGATATGTTGGGATAAAAGCCACTGATACAAATCGAGTTTTCCTTGTTCATGATACGCACTCTCTCCTCTTTCTATAAAAGTACAATTGCTATTTTGGAAATGTGCAAAGTGTGGAATCACCTTACTCCCAGCTCTCACCATGACTTTTTCTTTACAGTCAGGACAATAGAACGTGTTTTTTCTAAGTACTTCGACTTCTTTTGACGAGATTAATGGCAATATGACTTGCTCACCACTTTTATTTATTGCAGAAAGCACCTGTGCTCCCCCTATTCCAAAATGAATTTACTTTTAATTTAGTAAAGTTATCTAGATTCTGCAAAAGGTCTAATTCTGCTTTTAACGAAACGATTTCATATAAAAACACCTTTTCCATTTTTGAAAAAGGTGTTTTAGTATGCTCGTATTAGATAAAAATGTATTATAAATCTTTTTCTTTTCTATGAGATGAACAAAACTTTGAATGCTCTATAGAACCGGACAGTGAGCATCTTATGCGGAAATCTCCCTATCCGAACTTCATAGTATAGCGATTTATAATAATGGAGAAAGCAAGCGACAAAGAGATTCATACATACGCATAAAAATAGAGCGGTTTTTAAAAGTATCGTAAACAAGTTCAGATGAATGTTTAATATCTCTTAAGAAGTCTTCCACAAGCTCTTTTGTACTTTCCGTTCGGTATAGAAAGGCATTTACCTCAAAATTTAAATGAAAGCTTCTCATATCCATATTAGAAGTTCCAATCGATGCTAACTCATTATCGACAATTAATATTTTACTATGCATAAATCCTTCTTTATATTGATAGATACGAATACCCGCTTCCATAAGTTCTGGATAATAAGATTGTGAAGCGTAATAAACAATTTTTTTATCTGGGCGGTTTGGAACCAACAAACGAACATCGATTCCACTTAAGGCTGCCACCTTTAGTGCAGATAGAATATCCTCGTCTGGGACAAAATACGGAGAAGCAATCCAAATCGACTTCTGAGCAGACATGATCATCGAGAAAAATAGCATTTTAATGGTTTCCCACTCACTATCTGGTCCTCCTGCAATAAGCTGAAACCCTCCCTGTACTTCCTCAACTAAAGCATTAGGCGATAGATAGACCGGCTTTAATAATGTTTTCCCAGTCATATAAAACCAATCCTGCAAGAAAACCATTTGTAAGCTACGGACACCCTCCCCTTTTACATAAAGATGGGTATCACGCCAATTGCCAAAATATTTATCTCTTCCTATATATTCATCACCTATATTTAGTCCTCCAACAAAGCCAATCGTTCCATCAATAACGATAATTTTACGATGATTTCTGAAATTAATTTTATTACTAAAGAATGGTAAGCGAACTGGTAAAAACGGAATCAATTCCACACCCGCTTCTCTTAATTCTCCCTTATATTCATTAGACAGCTGCCAGCTCCCAACTGCATCGTATAAGAACCGAACTTCTACTCCATTTTTCGCTTTTTCCACCAAAACATCTTTTATTTCATTTCCCAATTCGTCATGACGGACAATATAAAATTCTAAATGAATATGATGCTCGGCTTTTTTTAACTCTTCTATCATTTTCGGAAATGCTTGTGTCCCATTTGTTAACACCTTTGTTTTTGTATGTAAGGAGATGGATGAGTTCCCGACATTTTGTGCCAAATTAAATAAATTTCTTTGGTGTTCATTCAAATCATTTAGCTCAAAATGGTGTTTATAACGATTTTTCTCTATCTGTTTATAGGTTTTCTCATCTAATTCTGCTTTTTGTTTAAACATTTTACGCTTGCGATAGTTCTGACCAAAAAACAAGTAAAAGAAGAACCCTACTACAGGAAATGCAGCTAGGATCATTAACCAGTTCAACGTCTGAGATGGCTTTCGATTCTCCATAAAGATTACAAAACCAATCAATATAACGGATATCGTTAACATAAGGGAGAAAATTGGTAAAATCCAACCTCCCCAGTGCAAATTAAGATAATATAAAGCAACAATACTAATTAAAGCAAACAACAAAAGTTGAATTCTTTTAAACATTTCTTGTGTACCTTCCTTTATGTGCGATAACTATTCGTACGATTCAAGCTGCACAGAGTTTCATCATTATGCAACCTTACAACATTATACTATAACTTGTGACTTTCAACATGCTTCAAGAAACACAAAAAATAAGACATTCCTAGTATTAGGGAATGTCTCTATGAATTAAAGATTAGGAAAATGTTCCTTCATGGATTGTAGTGCTTGATTAGCAAATATTACTTTACCATATTCTTCTAAACGGTGAATCGTTATACCACTTTCCTCACCATATTCTAAAACGTGACTCAAAATATTTTCTTGTGTATCGTCGTCTAGTAGTCCGTCTTTAAATTCGATGAACAGATAATAAGATGAATCAAAATAATATAACTCGTTGTGGAATGGTTCTGCAAAATGGATTTCATGGCTCAATTGAATCACATGCTCAATATCTTGAAAGCGAATCGTGATCGAGAAATCATCCATTTCATCATCAAGATCTAGCTCATCCTCTACTTCATTGTCTTCTTTATCATGAAGTATATAGTCTTTTCCTAGCAAGGACTCCATTTTTTCATCGATTGGTAAGTTGAAGAATTTACCGTCCTCTGGTGTAAATTCTAATTTATTTCCATCCTTTGTTAGCTGCGCTTTTGTGACTAGGATTTCCAATCCTTTATCAAGGGCATGAACTTGTATCCATAATGGACCGTCCACGATAAAATCCTCTTCGTCGTTGATTTCATCCATCATGTCCCAGAAAAGCTGTTCGCTTTTTTCCCGGTTGTACCAAATTTCCTCTCGGTCAAATCCTCTATCTTCAATATCCATATACGATATATAAAACTTCACTGTGTTTTCATTGATACGTTCGATTTCCATTAGAGATTCTCTCCCTTCTAATCATTATGGATTTATCTTTATCATAGGTATTTACCTATAGACTTTCCTTTGAAGGGAACAATTACCCTTTTTCATCTCCTACCTTAAAGCATAACCTACAGAAAGGATAACTTATACTTATCTATTAGTATTTTATGATACTTTTTGTAATATGAAAATAAAAATGCCTTTATCTTAGAAAAATGGACGAAAGACACTTATCTTTCCATTCTTTTATATACTAATCCAGCATATATATAATAGAACATATAAAGGACAAGCATGTATCTTGACCTTCATGAATTCATGAATCTATAATTATTTGGTTCTCTAATAAGTCTATTTAGCAATGGATTAGTGTACTATTTTAACGTATTTTCTTAGATTTGTCACCTAGTTAAGGGAGGATTTTTCTATGGATTTTTTTGATATTGAGACGATCAAATCCATATTGTTAATTGTTGGAATTGATATTGCTCTCGGTGGTGATAATGCCATCGTCATTGCACTTGCTAGCAGAAATTTACCTATTCACCAACGAAACAAAGCTATTTTATTCGGGACAGGCTTAGCAATCGTTATCCGAGTTATTTTAACGGCTTTTGCAGTTTATTTATTACAAATACCTTTCTTAAAACTTATTGGTGGTCTATTGTTAATTTATATTGCGTTAAACTTAATCATTAGTAATGAAGATGATATGAAGGTTGAGGCAAAAGACAACTTAATTGCTGCAATTCAGACAATTGTTTTTGCGGACATTATTATGGGATTCGATAATGTTCTTGGAATCGCCAGCGCTTCGAATGGTCACATCGAACTCGTTATTATCGGATTATTAGTCTCGGTTCCCATCATTATTTGGGGAAGTAAAGTCATTCTTCACTTTATGGAAAAATATCCGTTACTTGTCTATATTGGTGCAGGAATTTTAGCTTATACTGCAGGTGAGACTATTCTAAGTGAAGATCAACTAGCACCGTTCTTTCAGCAATACCAAGCATTTCACTATGTGATTCCAATTGTAAGCATTCTATTTGTATTGTTCTTAGGACATTTACTTGACAAAAAACAAGTAAGAAGCAGCTAATTGTAAAAGAAACTCCGCAAGATAATTTGCGGAGTTTCTATTAATTTACTAAACGTTGTGCTTCACGTAGCTGAAAGTTTCGAACAGTTCTAGGAAGAAAGCGTCTAATTTCATCTTCGTTATAGCCAACTTGTAGTCGCTTTTCATCTAGAATGATTGGTCGGCGTAACAAACCTGGATTTTTTTGAATAAGAACTATTAGATCCTTTAAAGGTAATTGATCTAAGTTCACATCCAATTCTTGGAATGACTTAGAACGAGTTGAAATAATCTCATCTGTTCCATCTTCTGTCATTCTAAGAATTTCTTTGATTTCTGTTACTGTCAACGACTCAGAGAATATGTTTCTTTCTTTAAACTCAATATTATTCTCTTCTAACCAAGCTCTTGCTTTTCTACATGACGTACAACTTGGTGATGTAAATAAGGTTACCATATATCTCTCACTCCTTAAAAAGGAATCTTAAAAATAAGTCTTATTAAATTATAATAAGTTTAATCTGGAACTGTACAAATTAAGTATACTACAAACTTATTGAGAACGATAGGGGTTTATGGATGAAATTTATAAATTATGTGAAGTTTTTCTCATTTATTTACTTATACCCTAATTTTTAGAGAGTTAAACTGAAAATTAGCGAAAAGTGAATAGCGAATGAACAACAAAAATTGAATTACAGAGATTTTGGCATGTAAAAACTGCATAAAGTCATACTTAACATGATTTCATGCAGTCTATTCATTTTCATATATATTTTTCAAATCAGCTACTTGCTGGAAGATTACTCATGTTAATCCTCTAATTCACTTAAAATATCCTCTTGCTCGTCTTTCTTTAAAGTAAGAACTTCATCAACAGATTGATAGGACTTACCATATATTTCTTTATCTTTATACGTATGAATATCTTCATACATTTTTTTCATTTTCTCAAAAATTTGTTCCTCGGATTCATCATTCGGCGACCAATACAGAATTTCCATTTCGTTCATTTCATTTGTAGCTAGTGATCTTCGTTTATACCCGATTGATGCTGCATGCTTGAATCCTTCTCGTTTATAAAAATGAAGACGTTTTTCTGTATCGCTATCCTCATAATCAATGGGCTCTACTTCTAAAATAATCGGCTTCCCTTTTTCTTTTAGCTTCTTCATTATCTTACCACCAATGCCCTGTCCTCTTGACTCTTTCGAAACATATACATAATCGATAAAAATAAACGTGTCGAACTCGGCATACATTAAAACATGATATTTACCTTCGTCTTTATGATAAACATCACCTTTTTCTTTTAAGAGCCTTTCCATATGCTCCTTTGATTTCATTTCTTCTACAGGAAAGTACTCATTCAATTTCTCATACCAATCCATCCAACTACTCCTTCAGTTCTTTATTATTGTCCAACTAGACATGTTGAAAATGCTTTCACATATATTTATTATAACGAACTCTTTCACTTTTGTTAAATTAGTCATTTTTAATGTCTTTTTAACTGAATTTGGCAATTATTAGTAATAATACTTTTTTCTTTGATGTTCCTGTTATAAAATATAATTAATAAGAGGAAACAATTTTATACATTGAAGGAGGTATGGAAATGGGATCTTTTTTTCTTGAACTATCACTCCTTGGTGCAATCATCATCGGACTAACGGCCTTCTCAGCTGCCATCGTGCAATTTTTCGGTCAGAATATATTTGGTCGGAAACGGAAAAGTGTATTTACTGATTATTCGAATACTATTCAATCCAATTGGAAACAGGTCGGTGGGAGAAAGCAAGAATAGAATAGGTTGATACGAATTGACTGTGTAAGATGAGTTGCATATGATGCCTGCTGAAGCAGGAGGTTCAATTACCTATGGCAGTTATGGCTTGTACTATCATATACCATCTTGTTGGAAAAAGAAGTCTTCACCCCATGAAGAAATAACACTGATTTACAGTTCACTACAAGAAAAAACACAAGCCGAAAAACAGAAAATACGCTTCCGTTTTCGGCTTGTAAGAAATTTATGCTCTAACTAGATATTCCTCAAAAAACTATAAATACTACAATTACTCCCCAACATAAAATTTGGAAAGCAGTAGCACCTCAATAATTTAATCTAAAGGTGTAAAATCAACACCTTCTGTATACTTGTTCGAAGCATTCCAAATTAAGAACTCATTGATTCCGCCTTCATTTAATGCTCGAATTTGTGCTTCAACTTCTGCAACGCCATATTGAGTTACCGCACTGCCCCCATATAACCACGGTGCTTCAAAATCTTGAATCCATGGTCTCGATACTGGTGGATTTTCTAATTGTCCTAATCGTTCATTTTCAACCTTCACATATTCCTTTACTAAACGGTACGGTTCTTTGTCAGGAAAAGGGATCCCAAAATAGCTCGTCCAATGACTCGGATAAATCATGGATGAAATGACATCTACATTTTCTGATATTTTAGAGAAGTTTTGTCCAATGCCTGGTGCTTCAGGTATGGTAGCAGAATATCCAAAAATATCAACGGATACATCTACATCATATTTATGCAGTTCTTCTCTAGCAAATGCGACAAAGTCTGTAACGGCTTTTACACGTTTTTGTACAGGATCCATGTCTAAATCTGAATATTCACCTTGACTATATTCTAATTCTTTGTCTCTTGTTTCGAATCCCTCAGCAAAACGAACGTAATCAAACTGTATATCTTGGAAGCCCATTTCGGCAGCTAATTTAGCTATATCCACATTATATTCCCATACTTCTTTTAAGAAAGGATTTACAAATGCTTCTCCACGATTATTTTTCCAAACTTGACCGTTTTCTTTGAATGACAAATCTGGTCGTTTTTCAGCAAGCTTCGTGTCCTTAAAGACAACGATACGAGCAATTGGATAAATACCTTCTTTTTCTAGTCTTTCTAAAAGGGCCCTTGGATCGTCAATATAATTTTGAGAAATATCATAATATGGGGAATCCTCATCTACTTTTAATGTCAAACTTCCATGGTCTTCTTTAATGTCAATAACCATGGCGTTTAAATCTGTACTATTCACAAATTCAATAAGGTTTTCGAATCTTTGTGTGCTTGCAGTCGGTCCCGTAATATAAATACCCCGTACTGCATCTGGATATTCAAAATGTAAACCAGAATCAAAAACAAATCGTTTCATTGTTTCTGGAATTTCCTTTTTCGTTAATCCCGAGTTAATGGAATTATGCAATTTTGCGACTTTCGTTTCTTCTTCAGCAGCAGATACAACATTTAAAGATGTTATCGTTAATAAAGAGGTAAGGAAAACAGCAATCCAACTTCTAAGATGCCAGCGTTTTTGCAATCTCATCAAACTCCCAATTTTTTATTTTATATGTCTATTATAGTAGAAGTTTGAACTTTTTTGGGGACTTTTTTAATTTTCACTAAGGAATTTTTTTTATACAAGTTTAAGTAATGCGTAAATGACTTTCGAAATTTTACTAAAGCCGTATATGTATTTGTATAACTTAAAAAAACGCTTATATTGCAAAAAATTGGTTCTAAATTGTTTACTCCCATTACTTTTAAGATTTATGAAAACAAAGAAAATCCTTGTACTTTTTAAAGGCACAAGGATTACATAATCGTTTTATCTTCGTTTTTCATTTTATCAATTGTTTTCTAATTCTCTTTTATATTGTTGGAATTCTCTCTCTGTACATCTAACCCAATGTCCAGGCTTAATTTCACGTAGTGTCATTTCACCATCTTGATCATGAACGGATGGGTCGTACTCAATACGGGTACGGTTACGTTCGTAATCTGGATCTGGTAATGGGATTGCAGAAAGTAATGACTTTGTATATGGATGAACTGGATTTTTGTAAAGTTCATCACTCGTGGTCAACTCAACAATATGTCCCATATACATAACCCCAATACGGTCACTAATATACTTAACCATAGATAGGTCATGGGCAATAAATAAATATGTTAATTCACGTTCTTTTTGTAGCTTTTTAAGTAAGTTGACTACTTGCGCTTGAATGGAAACGTCTAGTGCTGAAATAGGCTCATCCGCGATGATAAATTCTGGATCCACTGCTAAAGCACGCGCAATACCAATTCTTTGACGTTGTCCACCACTAAATTCATGTGGAAAACGAGTCGCATGCTCTCTGTTCAATCCAACTGTTTCTAGTAGCTCTTCTACACGCTCTTTACGTTCCTTTTCATTTTTCGCAAGGCCATGTACATCAATACCCTCTGCAATAATATCTAAAACTGTTTTACGAGGATTTAAGGATGAATATGGATCCTGGAAAATCATTTGCATTTTACGATTAAACTTTTTCAACTCTTGCTTAGATTTAGCCCCATGTACATCTTCACCATCAAAAATAACTTCACCATCAGTTGCATTGTAAAGTCGAATAATAGTGCGTCCAGTTGTAGATTTACCACAACCAGATTCCCCTACTAATCCGAATGTTTCACCTTTGTAAATATCAAATGTAATACCATCAACCGCTTTTACAACACCTTTTCTTCCAACTTTAAAGTGCTGTTTAAGGTTTTTCACTTCAAGAAGTTTTTCATTTGTTGCCATTACATTTCACCTTCCTTAACCGAGGCTGCAAAACCCTTCATTCTACGTTTTACTGCTTCAGGAGGTTCAATTTTTGGTGCATCTTCATGTAACAACCATGTAGCAGCATAATGCGTATCAGAAACTTTGAACATAGGTGGATCTAACTGTGTGTCAATTTCTAAAGCATATTTATTTCTTGCAGCGAAAGCATCTCCCTTAGGAGGGTTTGTCATATCAGGTGGTGTTCCTGGAATAGCAAACAACTCATCCTCGTCGCTATCAAGAGTTGGCATTGAGCCAAGTAATCCCCATGTATATGGGTGCTTTGGATTGTAGAATATTTCATCTACTGTACCAATTTCTACAATTTTCCCTGCATACATTACCGCAACACGGTCAGCTACGTTCGCAACAACCCCTAGGTCATGAGTAATGAAGATGATAGCACTATCCATTTTCTTTTGGATGTCCTTCATTAGCTCTAAAATTTGCGCTTGGATGGTAACATCAAGTGCTGTTGTAGGTTCATCGGCGATTAAAAGTTTTGGATTACATGCTAGTGCAATCGCAACAACTACGCGCTGACGCATACCACCAGAGAATTGGTGTGGGTATTGTTTAATGCGAAGCTCTGCATTTGGAATACCTACTAAATCTAACAATTCAATTGCACGCTCTCTCGCTTTGGCCTTACTCATTTTCTGGTGTTTAATAAGTGGCTCCATAATTTGAGTTCCCACTTTTAATGTTGGGTTTAAAGATGTCATTGGATCCTGGAAAATCATCGAAATATCTCTTCCACGGATTTTTTGCATCTGTTTTTCGCTTTTTTTCGTAAGGTCTTCCCCTTCAAAAAGGATTTCTCCTCTTTTGATTACACTATGTTCAGCTAACAATCGCATTATTGTTTTAGAAGTAACGGACTTCCCTGATCCGGACTCACCAACAATTGCTAAAGTTTCACCTTTACGCAAATCGAAGTTAACACCACGTACAGCTTGAACTTCACCGCCGTAGGTGTTAAATGATACTGCTAGGTCTTTGACTTCTAGTAATTTTTCCATTTTCAACACCTACCTTTTTATTTATGCATTTTAGGGTCGAAGGCATCGCGTAAACCATCACCTAAAATGTTAAATGCAATCATAATAATAGATATTAAAATTGCTGGATATAATAGTAAATAAGGATAGATACGTAAGGAATCAAATCCTAAGTCAATTAAGGAACCTAATGATGCTTCTGGTGGAAGTATACCTAAACCGATAAAGCTTAAGAATGCTTCGAAGAAAATAGCTCCTGGTACGGTAAACATTGTGTTAATAATGATAATACCAGTCATATTAGGTAATAAGTGACCTGCGATAATTTTCCTGTTTGGAGTTCCAAGTGTTTGAGCTGCCAAGACGAACTCTTGGTTTTTCAATTTCATCACTTCACCCCGCACAATACGTGCCATACCTGTCCAACCTGTAATGGTTAATGCGAGTATGATAGACGTTATACCCGGATCGAGTACGATCAACATTAAGAATATTACGACTAAGTTAGGTATACCTACTAGTATCTCAATAATACGTTGCATAAAACTATCCACTCTACCACCAAAGTATCCGGAAATACCTCCATATGTTACCCCAATGATAAGGTCGATTAGTGCTGCAACTATCCCGATAATTAATGAAATTCTTGTACCTCGCCAAATACGTGTCCATTGGTCACGACCAAGACCATCTGTACCTAACCAAAAATACGTGTCATCCATACCTTTTGCATCATAAGCATGGAAAGTAGCCTTTACCTCAGCAGAACCTTTTGTACCATTGCCTTGCTCTACTACTTCAATATCCGTAAAGTCTGGTTTGTTTCCAAAACGCATGATTGCCTTTTCTGTAGCATCTTCCACGTCTGTACCTTCAATTTTTTCTGTAAGCGTACCGTCAAAGCCAAGCCAACTAATATTTTCTAAACCAGGTACACGAGGTGGCATTTTAGCTCTTGATAAGTCTTGATCATCATAGCCATACTCATTCATTCCAGGACCAATGATACTAAACACGACAATTGCTAATAGAACAAAAAGTGATAACATAGCAGGGATATTTTTCAGTAATGTTCTTCTAGCATCCTGACCAAAAGATCTACTAGGACGAGAGATTTTTTCGCTTGTATCTTCTTTTCGTTCTATTGGTTTAAATAACTCTTTAGGAATATTATTTTTATCCATGTTTATTTCTCTCCTCCTGTAATTCTAATTCGTGGATCGATTACGCCGTATAGGAGGTCAATAACCAATATAATCGCAATAAATAATACAGAGAAGAACAATGTGGTACCCATTATAGTAGGATAATCATTAACAGTAATAGATTTAACAAATTGCTCCCCTATTCCTGGTATTGCGAAAATTTGCTCAATAACTAATGAACCAGTCATTAGTCCAACAGCTAATGGTCCAATAACTGTTACTAATGGAATTAAGGCGTTACGTAAGCCATGCTTGAAAACTACACCAGCTTGGCCAATACCTTTAGCTCTTGCAGTAGTAATATAGTCAGATCCTAATACTTCTAACATTTCCGTACGAACAAAACGAGCACATGTCGCCATTGGGAAAATCATTAATGCAATTGTAGGCAATACGGTATACGATAGATCACCCGACTCCCACAATGCTACTGGGAACATTTCTAGGTTTACAGCAAATACCCATTGTAATAATCCCGCAAATACGAAGGATGGTATTGAGGTACCGAGAACTGCGATAATAGTAGATGTAAAATCGAGAACTCCATTATGGAATATGGCAGCAATTAAACCGAGTAAAACACCTAATATTACACCGACTACCAATGCTTGAGCTCCTAATTGAGCAGACGGACCAATTCGATCTAATATAATTTTTGTAACTGGAGTAGAGTCAAATTGGAACGAAATTCCCATATCACCTTTCACAAGTCCTGCAATATAGTTTACATATTGAACAGGGATTGGATCATTTAATCCATATTTTTCTAACACGATTTCTTGTTGTTCTTCTGTTAATTTATTTTCGGCATTAAGGGGACTACCAGGTAACATCTTCATTAAGAAGAACGATATCGTTGCGATAACAAATAGCGTTACTATCATGTATAAAATACGCTTCAAGATATAACGTGTCATATCCTACACCTCCTAAATATTTTGTCGAATCATGAAAGTAAATTACAGAATGTTCAATATTGTGCGAAATTTGTTGAACAATGGGAAAAGAGAGCATACGCCACCTTTTTGGTTGATATACGCTCTCTTCCCATTATAAAGTAAGCCTATTCTATTTCCTAGAATAATTTTTTAATTATTCACCAACACTTGCCCACTTGTATTCATAAGTAGCACCGAATGGGTTCACGAATACTCCTTGAACTTTAGGAGAAATTAGCTGAGCCATAGCGCTTTGATATACAGGAGCGATTGCTGCGTCTTCAAATAGAATTTTTTCTGCTTCTAAGAATGCTTCATAGCGAGCAACAGGATCTGTAGCTAAATCTGTAGCTGCAGATTCAACAAGTGCATCATACTCTGCGTTAGAGTAACCCATCATGTTGTTTCCACCATCTGTTACCCATAAGCTTAACCATGTGTTTGGATCTAGATAGTCAGGACCCCAACCAGCAAATTGTAGGTCATAATCCATGTTTGTATCAAGATCTAAGCGTTGTTCGAATGGAACTTGCTTTAATGTTACAGTTAAACCTTCTAGATTAGATTCTAATTGGTTTTTAAGGTATTCGTTCATAAGCTTAGAAGTTTCAGTGTCTCCACCAAGGAATTCAATTTCAAGAGTATCCACACCTAATTCTTCTTTCGCTTTTTCCCAATGTTCTTGTGCTTTCGCAACATCATAAACTGCTAAATCTCCGTTGATTTCACGGAATGTTTCGCCAGTTTCTGGATGTGTAGAGAATTCAGCTGGTACAAGACCGTTAGCAACGATAGAACCGTTGTTAAGGATAGTATCAACTAGTGCTTGCTTATCAAATGCCATAGATAATGCTTTACGTAGATTTACGTTAGCAAGAGCTTCGTTACGAGTTTGGTTCATCTTGAAGTAGAACACAGATGTTTCAGGTGTTACTACATAATCGTCGTGAGTTGAGTATTGGTCTACTAAATCAGAAGAAAGTCCAGTACGATCAACTTCACCTTGGTTATATAAGTCAACTCCAACTTGTGGGTCTTTTACTACAACATAAGTCATTTTCTCAAGTTGTACTGTATCAGCATCCCAGTAGTTAGGGTTTTTGTTTAATTCCCATTCAGCAGCTGTACTTTCCCAGTTATCTAAAGTAAATGGTCCATTGAATAGAAGGTTTTCTGTGCTTGTAGCATAAGCATCGCCTTTTTCTTCAACAAACGCTTGATTTAGAGGTAAGAAAGTACCGAAAGTAGTTAAAGATTCAAAATATGGAGTTGGGTTTTCAAGTTCTACAACTAAAGTGTAGTCGCCTTCAGCTTTAACTCCTAAATCTTCAACTGGAAGTTCACCAGTGTTTACTGCAGTTGCGTTTTTAATAACGCCACCCATCATGTATGGACCATACTCAGATCCAGTAGCTGGGTCAACAGCACGTTGCCAAGCGTAAACAAAATCATGTGCAGTTACAGGGTCTCCGTTAGACCATTTTGCATCTTCACGTAATGTAAATGTCCAAGTTAATTGGTCATCACTTACTTTGTGCTCAATTGCAATACCTTCAGCAAGTTGCTGATTTTCATCTAAACGATATAGACCTTCCATAGTAGCTCCCAAGAATTGGAATGCATATTCGTCAGTAGCCATAGAAGAGTCCATTGTAGGAATAGTGTCACCGTTAATAAAGTTTAACACTTGCTCCCCTGATGCTTCAGGTTCTTCAGCAGGCTCCTCAGCCGGCTCTTCAGCTGGTTCTTCTGTGTTTTCTTCTGGCTCTTCAGCAGGCTCTTCATCATCCCCACCGGAACAAGCAGCCAAGAACAAGCTTAGTACTAAACCAAGTACTAGAAGTAATGACCATTTTGATTTTGTCATGGTTTAATGACCTCCCCTTAATATGAATTTTCTAAATTTTTTGTAGATAAAAATGTCTACGTAAAGAATTATACAAGTTTTCTAACTATTTTGCATTACTTTTTTTAAAATAATTTACAGAATCCTTGAAATTATTACGCTAAGATAACAGAAAATAGGTCTTTATACCTAGTATAATTATCAGGATTTTCCGCTTTATCTTTCAGAAAATTTTGATAAATGAATAATAATTTATGGGAGATGGAAATTTAAGCTTAATTCTTATTAATATGCATCCCTTATACATTTTTCTGTAAATTTAAACGTTTTCAATATTAAGGGAATGTAAAGGACGACCATAATAAATAGAACATGATATAATAGATAACAACTTTTTGGAAAGGTGACCGATCATGCACAAACTAAAGAACAAGTGGATATTCTTAACTCTGAATCTCCTATTAACCCTGCTACTATTTTTCTTTTTTGCTCCTCAATACAGTTTAAAGGGTATCATTAACACATTGTTTTATATAGATTTTCTATATTTAATGCTGTTTCTTATCATGTATGTAATGAAAGGACGTTTTTTTGATGGTGTTACTTTTGGATTTCGGCGTTTTCGTGCAGTCATGTCAAAAAATCCAGATTATTTAGATGACTGGCAGGAGAGGGCAATGCCATCGGAAATTATTAACGAGACGTTTTACGCATTTATTAAGTTTCAAGCTGTTTCGTTGCTTTTTATCATGGTATTCCTTCTAGGTATATATTATTTATAAATATGTACGTGTCACTCGCCTTTTTACTGAACGTTAAAGTAAATGTGTCTAAGATTAACGAGTCTGGGCTAGATTGAAATCACGTACCTTTTATGTAGGGAAGTCAAGCATATTTATATTCAGATTGATTGTTCATACATAGAATGTGTATAGGGATGATGAATTGTACAGTTCGCTATAAATGTACAGTTCACTATTTTTTATTAACTTTTCGGTCACTAAGCGGTGTTGCTTGGTGACCTTTTTGTGTTTTGTGTCGGTTTTCTGACTAATACAGTATTGCTATGTGACCGGTTTCTTTCATTAGGCAACCGTCTCGGATTCATAAACTATCCCTATGTATCTGGTTTTTGTTTTATTCTCTGGTGTTCGGGTACTTAGGCAGACTCTATGTGACCGATTTTGGCTTTTCCTCCTTGTTTCAGGGTCATAGACATCCTAGCCACGACCTATCTACCCAGTTTTTTCCTCATTCTCTCTGTTTCGGGTTCATTGACAAACCCTTATATCCTTCTCAAATCCAGTATAGAAAGATGCCCCACGCCACCTATATTTAATATGCATCCTCTTTACGCAAATAAGAGCAAACAACATATCCTACTGATTTTGCTGCTACAATTAAAGCATCCTCGTCGATATCAAATTTTGGGTGATGGTTGAAGTATGGTTCTTTGACGCCCTTTGGTGTACACCCAATATAAAAGTAAGACCCAGGCACCTTCTCTAAGTAATAGGCAAAATCATCAGAAGGGGCCATTTTCGGGAATTCTTTTACTTTTTTTATATTTTTGTCCTTAACCTTAGACAAGGTATTTGCTACAAACGACGTCAATTCAGGATTGTTGTATAGTGGAGGATAGTCCGGTTCAAAAGTAAGCGCACAGCTAACGCCGAATAATTCTTCAATCCCTTTTACTATTCTGTGAATTTCCTTGTCGATAACTTCCTTCGTTTCCTTATTTGAATAGCGTATATCCCCTTCGATTTCGATACTATCTTTGATTACATTAAAACTTCCCTTCCCGTCAAATGAACCAATGGTCACTACACCTGCGTTAAATGGATCAATTCTGCGACTCACAATGGTCTGTGCAGCGGTAACAAAATAGGCTCCAGCAACAATCGCATCATTGGCTTTATGTGGAGAAGATCCATGTCCCCCGCTCGCTTGAACACGAAGCTTAAAATAGGCACGTCCATTAAAAGAGTATCCACTATGATAGCCAACAGTTCCAGCAGGAGCCATAGGTAAAACATGTATTCCAAAAATCGCATTTACATCGTCTAGAAATCCTGCTTCTACTATGGACTTTGCGCCACCAGGCGGTACTTCTTCTGCATGTTGATGAATAATTTTGATCGTACCATGAATCTTATCCTTTAATTGAATAAGACAGTCCGCTAAAACGAGTAGGTATGCTGTATGTGCATCGTGACCACAAGCATGCATCACACCTTCCTTTTTAGACTTAAAAGGGACATCCAGTTCTTCGTTAATCGGTAATGCATCAAAGTCCGCTCGAAGTGCAACAGTTTTACCAGGTTTTCCACCTTTTATCGTAACTACAATTCCATAACCGTTACCTGCATTTGTAACAACTTCCACGTCCTTGTCTTTATAAAAGTCAGCAATATAGGTTGCTGTTTGTTCCTCTTCAAATGATAGTTCCGGATTTTCATGTAGATACCGGCGTATATCAATCATTTCACTTTCTCTTTCTTCTAACATCTTCATTAATTGATCTATCATTACATACATCTCCTTTCCATTCAAAACGGGACTATCTATAACTCTGTTGCGATTTTTATTTGCCCTTTTCACTTTTTAGAAGCATTTGGGACAAGTAGGATAATGGATAATAATGAGACAGTAGCGAATATAACATTAGCAATAATTCCGACTGTTGCTGCAGTATGAACAGAAGCTACCGTTACTACTGTACCATATACAGTTGCAGAAATTGCAATTCCAAAGGCGTTACCTAATGAGCTGGCCATCTTATAAATTCCGGAGGCTTCCCCTACCTTTTCATCTGGTGCTGCAGATACTGCTGTGTCGGTAGATGGCGTTGCATACATTCCAAGACCTAAACCAAATAAAATAAATCCAACAAATACAGTGATGGTGTATATAATACCCGATAAGAATGTCAATCCCATTAAAGCCACACTGATTAACGTAATGGCAGATCCCCAAATCATTGGTTTCTTTGCACCTGTCTTTTGCATCAGTTTTTCACCTACACGTATCATCGCTAATACAGCAACTAAATACCCTATAGATAGTAACCCTGATTGAAATGCCGTAAAACCACGTCCCACTTGCACATACGTATTTGCCACGATTAATGTACCAGCGACAGCATTCAGCAGGAAATTTGAAACAGTTGCACCGGTGTATGGTTTATTTTTAAATAACTGAAAGTCAATGAGCGCATTCGTTCTGCTTGCCTCATATTTCACAAAAACAACAACTCCTATAATAGATACTACTGCTAAAATAATGGTTGTTAAACTTGTCCAACCTAAATCAGCACCTTGTGTAATGAAAATATTGATGGCAAGCATAGTAATAATGAAAATTCCCAATCCACCAAAATCGAACTTAAATTTGCCCGTTATATCTGCTTTGCTTTCCGGTACTTCCTTTATCAATATCATCGCGAGTAAGGCGAAAAGGATAGAGAATATAAATATCCATTTCCAACCCATATATGTTGCAATTGCACCACCTGCAAACGAAGTGATTCCAGAACCTCCCCAAGAACCAATGGACCAATAACTTAAGGCGCGTTGTCTCTCTGCCCCTTCAAAATACGCTTTCATTAAAGCAATTGTTGCCGGCATTATACATGCTGCAGATAAACCTTGTAGTATTCGCCCAATTATTAAAAAAATCGAACCTTGTGCGAGTACGAGAAGTAAGGAACCAAGAACGCTTAAGCTTAAGCCTACATATGTAACCTTCTTTCTTCCTACCCGATCGGCCAAGCCACCAGCAACAACAATAAACATACCAGAAAATAATGAAGTTAAACTAATCGCGATGTTTAATGCCCCTAATTCAACACCTAAATCCTCCTGTACATCTGGAACAATATTTACCATCGCTTGGGCAAATAACCAAAAAGTAATGACCCCGAACACAATTCCAATAATCAACCTATTTGTCCCTTTATAGCTGCCAGCTTCCATACTTCTCCTCCAATAATATGAATAACATATTTATAGATTTAAGCTCGCTTACTCGTAGCCGTTTTTTCCATATTGTTCTAGCAGTTTACATAAAAAAAATCGTTCGTTCACTTTTATGCTGATTGTTAAGCCCTTGAATATATCCTTACCCAAAGAAAAAGAACCAATGCATTATACATCGGCTCAACATCTCTCGATCAACCTATTTATTAGGTCTAAATATAAATAGAATTCTAACAACCTGACTGATACTCTTCATATTAAGGTTTTTTAATCCTACACCTTGCATTTTCTAACAAGACTTTATATAATGATAAAAATTCAATATTCCTAGCAATGATAAAGGCGTAGTACAATTGCCCTCTGATTTCTAGAGAGCTTGTGGTTGGTGAAAACAAGCATCAAGGTAAATTGGAATTGGACTTTGGAGCTTATTAAATGTTTAAGTGATTCTGCATAGGCAGAATAATAAGGGTGGTACCGCGGTTCATTCGTCCCTATTTTTTAGGGATGAATGAACCTTTTTTTATTTACCAATTTAAAAATATAGAGGTGGAAAAAAATGAAAACAATATTTTCTGGAATTCAACCATCTGGGGCTTTAACAATAGGAAACTATTTAGGAGCAATTACACAATTTGTCGAGTTACAGAACGATTATCATTGTTATTTCTGTATTGTTGACGAACATGCAATTACCGTGCCTCAGGATCGGTTAAAGCTTAGGGAAAATATCCGCTCTCTTGCTGCTGTATATTTGGCTGCAGGAATTGACCCTAAAAAATCTACTTTATTTATCCAATCGGAAGTATCTGCACACGCTGAGCTAGGTTGGATGTTACAATGTGTGGCACATATCGGTGAATTAGAACGGATGACACAATTTAAAGATAAATCACATGGAAAAGATGGGGTTACAGCTGGGCTTTTAACGTATCCTCCACTTATGGCAGCAGATATTTTACTATACGGTACCGATGTGGTTCCGGTTGGGGATGACCAAAAGCAACATATTGAATTAACTCGTGATTTAGCGCAACGCTTTAATCGAAAATATAATGATATCTTTACTATTCCCGAACATCGTATTCCTGAAGTGGGTGCTAGAATTATGTCTTTACAGAATCCTACTAAAAAGATGAGTAAGTCGGATGATAATGAAAAAGCATCCATCTTCCTATTAGATGAACCGAAGAAAATTGAGAAAAAGATAAAGAGTGCTGTAACAGATTCAGAAGGTACCATTCAATATGATGCAGAAAATCGACCTGGTATTTCGAATTTAATTAACATTTACTCAAGCTTCAGTGGCAAAAAGGTAGATGAAATCGTCCAACAATATGAAGGGAAAGGCTATGGCGAGTTTAAGCAGGACTTAGCAGATATAGTCGTTCAAGCTTTGAAGCCTATACAGGAACGATATTATGAATTAATTGAATCGGATACTTTAGATGAAGTATTGGATGAAGGACAAGAAAAAGCACATCAGCAAGCACAAAAAATGTTACGAAAAGCGAAAAAAGCAATGGGCTTAGGGCGAGTAAGATAACATAAGAAGGCATTAAAAAAGAAGCTGAATTCCTCAGCTTCTTTTTTTAATAGTATGCCTGATTGGATTGGTTCGTACTTATCTCGCCATTCTCTAGCTCCCATAGCTTTTCAAAGAAAGGCTGACCACGAACCATTTTGCTACAAAGTTCTTCATGTACTTGAGACCATCCACATTTTAATCCGTCATAAAGTTCTTGCCAAACTTGATTAAATTCCATTTGTTGAATATCTGCATATTTGGATGGATCCCACTCTGTTAACCAGTACCGCAACTCTGAAATATCGGAAGTCTGTTTCATTTGATCCAACATCATCATCAGTAATTGTTTTAATTGACGTTCTTTCCGTGTAAGCCCAATCATTTCATGAGGTGGTAGTGATAGCGTATGATATTCCTTTGTTTGGTTCGGAGAAAATGAAAATGAAACAGCTTCTAGCTTCTCAATCATGTCAAATACCAGGCGTTCTTGTCTTGGGATAAGTCGGCTTTTCCGAATTGGTAACGTATACCCCATGGTATCTACTGCAATAATGGATGTGCCATTCGTTGCAACAAAAGCATATTCAATCGGAAGACGTTCTTGGTTTTTACGTAAGTATGCTCTTTTGTAAACACTATCAAGCAAAGGCTTTGGCAAATCCTGCAGGTCATTTTCAATGTAATCGTATAATGTTTCTGTTACATAAATTAATGGTACTTGGTCTAGAAGTTCAATTCCATCTTCTTTTCGCCACTCATGAAAATGGCATACATTATAGCCGTTTTCTTCTCCTTCAAACCAATTGACCCAAACATCATGTAAGTACATCATCCAAGACCCTCACTTTACTTTTATCGTGTTATCTGTATGTCGTATAGCAAGACGTGAGGCAAAATCCCCAAGTCTTACCTTCTGCTTTTCTTATTGTTCATTATTGTCTTGTTAGGGAAATTTTATTCGATATAACCTAATCTTTACTTTTTGATGGATATACATATGCGGTAACCAAAATAATCACAACACCGATAGGCAATAAATACGATTCTGGTCTATGTAAAATGAAAATAAAAAATTCTGCTAAAGTCACACCAATTGGAATAATATTTAAGTAGACAAGTAAGGTGACTCCTCCTGCTGTAGTAAATCCAAATCCAATTAAAAACCAAAAGATATACCACATTGTGATTCCTCCATAAGGCTTGTCCAATTTAATAAATATATATGATAGGAATAATCTAGTTATACATTGGCAATAATATGAATTTCTCTTTACTAATAAATGGATAAAATGTACATTAGTATATAACGGAAAATATTTATGTCGACTATGAGGTGGTACGATGGAAGAAGAAAGTCGTGTAAGTAGGAAACAGAGGAAAAAGAAGTCGAAAAAGAAATGGATTTTATATAGTATTCTCTTGTTTGCACTTGTAATTGTTTCTTATTCTATTTATGAATATAATGCTGGTAAAAAAGCTGCAATGGAAAAATTAGATTTAACAGAGGAACAAAAAAGGCTACAAGATAAGTATGAGAATGAATTTAAAGGTGTTGAAGATGACTTAGGTAAAACGAATATTCTATTATTAGGTTCTGATTCTAGAGGTGGAGCCGATGCTAGAACAGACACGATTATGATTGGACAGTATGATCCAGATAAAAATACGGCAAAGCTCGTTTCCATCATGCGCGACAGCTATGTTAATATTCCAGGATTTGGGTACAACAAAATCAATGCTGCCTTCAACTTTGGTGGACCGGAACTATTACGCCAAACGATAAAAAAGAATTTCGGTATTGATGTAGAGTACTATGCCATCGTTGACTTCCAAGGATTTACTCATGTCGTGGATACGATAGCCCCAGATGGAATTGAAATCGAAGTAGAAAAGCATATGTCTGAAAAAATTGATGTAGTACTAGAACCTGGATTGCAACGATTATCGGGCGAAGAGCTTTTAGGATATGCTAGATTCAGAGCAGACAGGGACGGAGATTTTGGAAGGATTCAACGTCAACAAAAAGTAATGAAAGTGTTAAAAGACGAAATTGTTTCGTTTACCGGAGTTATAAAGCTTCCTAGAGTTGTTGGTACAATCCAGCCTTATATCACAACGAATATGAAAACCTCTACAATCATATCACTAGGTTCTGATTTTCTATTAAGTCCCCCAGATGATATTGAAACACTAAGCATTCCTGTTCGGGAGGAAACTTGGGATTCGACTATTTCAGGTGTTGGTGCGGTTTTGGAGTTTGATGAAGCACAACAGCGGCAACATATACAAGAGTTTTTAAATTAAATTGGTAAAAAGGACATGACTTTCAGTTGTGTCCTTTTTCTTTTGAATACGGAAGGTTTTCTTCTATGCCCTTTTCATTGTAGACTTTTGAATCTTGAAAGATATTCTCATCAAAAAAGTCCCTATACACAGTCGTATAGGGACTTCACATTAATCTTCTAATTTTTTAAAGATAAGGGATACATTATGCCCACCAAATCCAAGGGAATTGGACATTACTGCTGTTACTTCTTTTTTGATTGCTTCATTTGGAACATAGTTTAAATCACATTCCGGATCTTTCGTTTCATAATTAATCGTTGGAGGTAAAACACCTTCGTTTATCGCCTTAATCGAAATAATCGATTCTACCGCTCCTGCTGCCCCTAATAAATGACCAGTCATGGATTTCGTAGAACTGACATGTAAATCATAGGCATACTCACCAAAAACACTCTTAATTGCTGCCGTTTCAAATTTATCATTTAGCTCTGTGCTTGTACCGTGTGCATTTATATAACCGATGTCTGTTGGAATAAGGCTTGCGTCTTTAATCGCTTCTGCCATTGCACGCCCTGCTCCCTCTCCTTCTGGTGCTGGAGCAGTAATGTGATATGCATCACCAGTTGATCCATATCCAACAATTTCAGCATAGATTTTTGCTCCACGTTTTTTAGCAGACTCTAGCGTTTCCAATACTAATATCCCTGCACCCTCACCCATTACAAAACCATTTCGATCCTTATCAAAAGGTCTACTCGCTTTAGCAGGGTCTTCGGTAGTACTTAATGCCTTCGCTGTTGAGAATCCAGAGAAAGACATATTTGTAATTGGGGCTTCTGTTCCACCCGTTATCATATAGTCCGCATCACCACGTTGAATTACTTTAAAGGCATCACCGATTGAATTAGCACCTGATGCACATGCTGTCACTGTACAAGAATTGATGCCTTTTGCACCTAGAATAATGGAAACTTGTCCGGCTGCCATATCTGGAATCATCATAGGGACAAAAAACGGGCTTACTCGTCGATAGCCTTTATCCATAAATTTTCGAAATTGCTCTTCATACGTGGTCATTCCACCAATCCCAGAGCCAATCCAAACCCCAGTTCTTGTTGCAATATCATCATTTATTTCCAAGCCTGCATCTTTTACTGCCATTACGGATGCCGCAACTGCATATTGTGTGAATGGATCCATTCGCTTCGCTTCTTTTTTATCCATATAAAGAACCGGATCAAATTCTTTTAATTCCGCAGCAACCTTGGCAGGAAAATCATCTGGATTTACTCTCGTTACAATATCAATTCCTGATTTGCCTTCTATTATCTGATTCCACATTGTTTCTACGTCATTACCAACAGGAGTGACAGCTCCCATCCCAGTAATTACTACACGACGCTTTTCCATCCTTTACACCCTTTCTCTTCCCGACTTTTATTTCTCCTTACTTGTTGTGCACTTGTCTTGATTATTTCCCCCACTTAATAGCTACAGCACCCCAAGTTAGTCCTCCTCCAAAACCGACTAGGACAATTGTATCGTTATCCTTTATTTTACCTTCTTTTACATCTTCTGACAAAGCAATTGCAATCGATGCAGCTGAAGTATTTCCGTATTTATGAATCGATTTTGACATCTTTTCTGGTTCGATTCCTAATCGTTCTCTTGCTGCCTCCATAATCCGGATGTTTGCTTGATGAGGGATGAGGTAATCTACATCCTCTTTATTTAAACCAGCTTTTTCAATTACATTTACAGCTGACTCTCCCATTTGTCTTACTGCGAATTTAAATACTTCTCGACCATTCATGATGATGTATTCATCTTGATATAAATGCTCTCCACCGCTTCCGTCTGAACCTAATTCATAGGAAAGAATTCCTTTGCCTTCTGAGACAGGACCTACTATAGCTGCACCAGCACCGTCCCCAAATAAAACACAAGTATTTCGATCTTCCCAATTTGTGATTTTGGAAAGCTTTTCTACCCCTATTACTAAAATATTTTTGTATCCACCAGATTTAATGAACTGTTCAGCCGTTGCTAACCCATACATAAAACCAGAACATGCTGCACTAATATCCATAGCCGCTATTTTTCTAGCACCAAGTCGATTTTGTAGGCGACATGCTACCGAAGGAAATGGTTGGTCTGGTGTAACCGTTGCTACTAAAATCATATCTAAATCTTCTGCATGTAAATTTGCATCTTTTAACGCTTCTACAGCAGCAAAATATGCCATATCGGATGTATCTATGCTATCATCCGCAATTCTTCTTTGTTCAATGCCTGTACGTGTGCGAATCCATTCATCATTTGTATCAACCATCTTTTCTAAATCTTCATTTGTCACTACTTTTTCAGGAACATAATGTCCCAATCCAATAATACCCGCATTCATATATTGTCATCCCCTTATGGATTTATTATCTATTATTATGACCTGGTATTAATTTTAATGCAAAAAAAAGGATTTCGCAAGTTTTTGAAACCACTTTAATGTAGATCCAGGAAAACTAACGAAATAAAAGCTATCTTATTTCGTTAGGAAGCTTCCCTGTATCAATATACTGTTTCACTGCACTTTGGATTTCCTTTTTTACATCATTAGGTACTACATCACTAAACGTACCCATCGAAATTACTCCATCTTGGAAATCAAATTCAAGTACTCCACCAGGTATGTCACCATCTTTTTCATTCATTAAATTCGCCACTGCTAAATATAAGAAATCAACATGCTGGACAGTACTTGTTAATACGGTTGATTCTCCTAATTCATGTTGGTCCGATACATAACCAATGGCATAATGCCCGTCTTCTTTTACTTTATTTAAAACTGGGATATTAAAACCATCACCTGCAGGATAATAGACATCTACTTTCTTGTTGTTAAATTGCTCATAAATATCGAAAGCTCGGTCTACATTATCCCAGCTATTTACATACTGAATTTCCACATTAACATCAGGGTTATAATATTTGGCACCTTCATAAAATCCATCTACTTCTGGTTGCCAACCAAATGTACCAATGACTCCAACACTTTTTGAATTAGACATTGCACTGGCAATCATTCCAGCAAAAAAACCCATCGCATGAGAATTAAAATTAATCGATGTTATATTATCATCCTTTGTTGCACCATTAAAATAGACAAATTCAATATCTGGATATGACTCATTAATTTCTGAAAAGTATTTTCCATATATACTACTATGTCCAAAAATTAAATTGACGTTTTGCTTCGAAAATTCTTCGACAGCAGCGTTAACTGCTAATTGGGTATTTACCCCTTCCTTAAAAAACACATTTACATCCAGTTCTTCCTTAATGCTAAGTAGTCCCATATATCCCTTTTTACCCCAAGTTTGGTCATGAATCGTCCCTTCTACTAATAATCCTACGTTTTGTACCTTTCCATCACTTATGTTGGAACAGCTTGTTGTTATGATGAGAAGTACAATAAAAATTAGCGCGATTCCCTTCTTCATCATGCTGCACTCCCATTCTTCCATGTCCATTTTCTCTATCTAATTCTATTCTACTTCTTTCTTTATATATGAGTAAACTTATTTTAAAGGAAACATTCAAAAAAATATAAATATATACATAAAAATTACACATTTTTATAATAAAATGGATATTTCTTAATATGTGCATCCATTTGTTTTTTACCCTCTTCAATCGAATGATAAACAATTAGAGATAGGTCATTTCCGTGTCTATTTTCCTCCTTTTTATTAAGGAAAATGGGATTTGGTTTTAAAGTCGTTTGGAAAATAGTAGTCAGCCAACTAGCAAAATCATCTATTAATACAATTTCCGTATTGCTTGCTATGGTGTTTTCATAATGAGGTTGATCCATCCATCCCCCTATTAAGGGAGGCAAAAAAATAATTTGATGATTTGGTTTTCGTTCTACACAATCATCCCCAGCTTCTTCAACCAAGTAATATTGTTCACCATGAAAAGTGAAATCAGCGAGATTCTGAAAATCACCTTCCTTTTTCATAAGTCCAACATATTTCCCTTTTGTTTTTTTCGGTAACTCTGCTCTAGAATCGATTAACGTGAAGTTCGCATTTCTACCTACCATACTATATAAAAATTCTTCCTTTTCCGAGTTAACTTGGTCAATCCCAATTACCTCATATCCCTCTTCTAAACATTTGTTCATTATGTGAAATTGAATCCAATGAAAACATTGGTCCATTACAATCTTCATCCTGATTCCCCTCTTAATTTTCCTTTATTTTTTTATATCCCTTTGATAAAATAATGTAAGAATGTAGAAACAATCGAGGTGAAACGAATGCGCTATATTTTTACTCTTTTTTGGAGCCTTTTAATTAGCAGTATGGTTGTATATGTAATTGGTAACATGAGTGGTACACCATTTAATATTACAAACGCTGTTGTGCTAGCAGTAGTATTTACATTTGTGGTAATTGTCCTTGGAGATGGTTTGTTAAAGGACGAAGAAGCTCATTAAATAATTCGTCAATAAAAAGCAGTGAGGCTGACATCTAAATGTTAGGTAAATACACTTACCTGAATTAGACGATGGTCAGCCTCTATTGCGTTTAGAAACGAAAATTTAATAGAACCAAGGTAAAAGACTAATAGCGGTGAGAGCTGCTAATGGTAAAGCTAATCTTCTAAATCTTCGACCTGGATAACCATAAAAGTATGGAGAACCGAATCCATAGCCATATGGATATCCATAACCGAATACACGCTGATCCATATAAGCATCAGGATTATACATCATTCCAGCTCCCATATCTGGAACCGCTAAAATAACTTGGTCCGCGTCAACATCAACAATAATACCATCAAATTGTTGACCATCGTTTGTTTCCACTAATACATACTTATTCATATGAGATTTACATTTTGAGTATAAATGATGATGTGGATGTGTTTTATGCATTTACCTAATCCCTCCTTCTCACCAATACGATATTCATTAGGTAAATACCCTGTTCCAAAAACATACAATTATTTTGATATAGTTGAAAGTACATTCATAGAGCAAAATTCAAAAGGAGGTTTTTATTACAATGGAAGATTTATGGCTTTTGTTACAATATATTTTCTTAGGGATTTTTCAAGGGTTTACAGAACCAATTCCTATTTCCTCTAGTGGCCATTTGTTATTAGTCCGTCACTTTATGGAGTTAAAGGATTTGAATATAACATTTGAGGGTTTTCTAAACTTCGGTTCTTTGTTAGCTGTACTTATGATTTACCGTAAAGACATTATCCGATTGGCAAGCAATTCTTTAAGCTTTCTTTTTAAGAAAAATAAGGACGGAGCATCGGACTTTCGATTTGTCTTATTATTGATTATTGCCACGATTCCTGCGGGGATACTTGGAATCTTACTAGAGGACTTTATTAGTAACACACTTGGCGAAACCATTAAGATTGTTGGAATAACATTAATTATTACTGGGATTGCATTATGGATCATCCGTAATTTAAAAGGTTCAAAGGGCGATAATCAAATTACGGTAAAAGATGCAATCATTATAGGACTAGCACAAGCTGTTGCACTTGTTCCTGGAATTAGCCGTTCAGGAGCTACTATTGTTGCTGCTATGTTGCTTGGATATAAGCAGGAAACAGCATTACGGTTTTCTTTCTTACTATATATCCCAGTAAGTCTTGGAACAATGCTATTTTCTGTTACCGATATGATGGAAGACCCAACATTCAATACTTTAATGATTCCATTACTCGTTGCATTAATTGCAGCGTTAATTGCATCTTACTATTCCTTAAGATGGTTTATGAACATTATGAAATCTGGAAATCTAAAATATTTTGCATGGTACTGCTTCATCGTAGGATTGCTAGTTGTGTTATTTTTAAATTAATTTAGTCGGGGATGCGAGGTTAAATCCCAAAGCCTAATAGGGATTGCTTTAATCTGTTTGTTATTTTTTATTTTGGTCACTAAGTGGATGCTTGGTGACCTTTTTTTTTGGCGGTTTTCGGGGTTATTCTATTGCTATTTGAACGGCTCTTTCTTATTCTATGGTTTTCGGGATCATAGCCATCTACTATGATTTCAAATTTTGTTTATGCACTTTGTTTTGGGCTGAATAGACTATACCTTTGTTCCCGTATTTTACTCATTCACCTTCTTTTGGGTAAATAGATACCTCTATGTTTCCGATTTTTCCTCTTCCGCTCGGTTTCGGGTTCATAGACTATACCTAATCTGACCAATTGTAGCTCCTTCGCGCTTTCAAAATTAAAAAGACGCCCGAATTGCTTCGGTGCGTCTTTCTCAATGTAATATAAAGAATAATTCCGGTTGTAATTAATGAATTGGATGAGCTGATCTACCCTTATTATGTAGTTTAGATGCTAACTTATAATAATCTACCATATCAATCTCACCAATATTGTATTTGTATTCACAAAAATCTAGTAGTTCGTTTGGCGTTTCAGGCCATTCATCTGTCTCTTCTTTAAAAGTTTTAATTAGTTCACTAAGTTGCAACGTAATTCCCCCTTTGCATGTATCATAACATATCTAATACAGGGATTTGGGGGGTACTCTGTAATTATTGTGTGGTAATTTATGTTACGTAAAAACAATACTTCCATTGATGGTTATCCCTAACTATATTATATAGAAGGAACATGATTTTTTATAAAGAGGGAATATTATTTATACGTATCATTTAGGAAAAATAATGCAATGGTTCCTGGACCGGCATGTGCACCTATAGCAGAACCAATTGGACTTATGATAATATCCTTTGGACTATATTTCTCTTTAATTAAAGCTGCTAGGTTTTCAGCAGTTGATAATGCATCACCGTGACTGATTGCCAAAACTTGATTATTTAAATCCTGGCTTCGCTCTTCCATTACATCAAACATGCGCTTTAATACTTTTTTTGCTCCACGAATTTTCTCAAGTGGGATTAATTTTCCATCTTCCACATGTAAAAGTGGTTTGATGTTTAATAGTCCACCAAAAAACGCTTGTGCTTTACTTACACGACCACCACGCTGTAGATATTCTAAATCGTCTACTGTAAAGATATGCTCCATATGCTCAGCATGGTATGTTACGATGTTTAAAATGTCTTCAAATGCGGCACCATCCATTGCAAGCTGGCCTGCCCTTAATGCAACTAAACCTTGACCTAGTGATGCACATTTCGTATCTATCGTAGCGATTTTTACATCTGGACGTTCTTCAAGTAATTGTTGCTTGGCAATATGTGCACTTTGATAAGTACCAGATAACTCGGAGGAAAATCCTACATAAATAATTGCTTGATCATTTTCTGCATATGTTTGGAATACGTTCAGAAACGTCTCGGGTGTAACTTGTGATGTTTTAGGTGAAGCACCGTTTTTCATCGCATCATACACAATTTTTGATTCAATTGTTTCACCATCGAAGTAATCTTGTCCATCTAAATGAACTGTTAGAGGGACCATTTTAATTTTATATTGCTTTAATACTTCTTTAGGCAAATCACTAGCTGAATCTGTAATAATTTGGACGTTCATTTTCTCACACCCTTTGCTTTGATAACAATTTATATTTAGTTTATATTGGAAAGATAAAAACGTCAATTTTTACTCAAGAACTTCGACCTAGTTATCAAACGCTTTTTACACATTTTTATCATATTAAGGAGGGCCTTATGTTTTTACTAGAAGCAAAACGATTTATTATCGTTATATTCGGTGCATTATTAAATGCGATATCTTTAAATTTATTTTTAATTGAAGCAAATGTATATGCTAGTGGTTTTACAGGCATTGCCCAATTATTATCCAGTGTTTTAAAGGATTTTGCGGGGATTAGTATTTCTACCGGTATCTTATTACTACTTTTAAATGTACCGGTTACGATATTAGGATGGTTCAAGGTTGGTAAGGGGTTTACCATCTATAGTGCCATCTCGGTATTATTTACAACCATCTTTCTTGAAATTATCCCATTAAGAAATTTAGCAGATGATATATTACTAAATGCAGTTTTCGGTGGTGTTATAGCAGCTGTCGGTATTGGCTTAACCTTAAAATGGGGTGCATCAACTGGTGGGATGGATATTGTAGCAATGATCTTATCCCGTATGAAAGACCGCCCAATCGGAAGTTATTTTCTTATTATGAATGGATTCATTATTATAATGGCAGGAATCTTATACGACCCAGAGAAGTCCCTGTATACAATGGTTACGCTTTATGTTTCCACTCGTGTCATTGATGCTATTCACACTCGTCATGAGAAGTTAACGGCAATGATTGTTACGAATAAAGGGGACGAATTGCAAGATGCTATTCATTCTGTAATGATTCGGGGGATTACTTCGTTACCAGCTAAAGGAGCCTTTTCAAAAGAGGATAAAAACATGTTAGTAATGGTAATCACTCGTTACGAATTATACGACCTTGAAAAAATTATAAAAGAAGTGGACCCAAATGCATTTACGAATATTGTTCAAACAACTGGGATATTTGGCTTCTTTCGAAAAGAAAATGAAAAAATTGTGTAACCTCTACTTTATCTCTACCGACTAATTTGTAAAAAAGATAAGTGAGGATGTGTGTTACATGAAAAGATTGTTTGTATTATCTTTATTATTGTTTGTTGCCATAGCAGGATGCGGGACTTCGGAAAACGAAGAAGATCAAACCTCTGGGTCTTCATCGGATAATCCGGTTGCAAATGATAACGATGGTACTGAAGAATTGCCTACTTTAGATGAATTGGAGGAACAATCGGTTGATACGCATGCATTATTAGAAAAATTACAATATGAAGTAACTACTAGTGTAGAAAATGGTACAGTAACCTTTCATATGTCCCTAAAAAATAATGCTTCTGAGGCTATGCAGATAGGCTTTTCTTCTGGACAACAGTTTGAAATAGTTGTTAAAGACACAGAATCAAATGAAGAGATCTATCGCTATTCAGAGGGAAAGATGTTTACAGAAGCACTTGTTTTTAAAGAAATAAAACCAAATGAGACATTAGATTGGACATTTGAATGGGAGTATGGTGATATGCCAACAAGCGAGTGGATTGCGACAGTGACGTTACTACCGATAAACATTAATGAAGCACCTCTAGATGCAAATCCTTTTATGAAGGATGTGTCTATTCGTATCGATAAAGAACAGGAAAGTGAAACACAAGCTGCATTTCGAAATCTAGAAGTAACTGGGGAAAATGGTGTATACACGATTACTGGAGAAGCGAAAGTCACGGCAGGTCACTTTTCTTATCACGTAGAAGACGGTCATCAAATTTTAATAGAGGAAACAAATAAAACCTTAAAGGAAGGAGCTCCAAATTGGTCTCCATTTGAAATCGATTTGCAGTTGAACCCGACCCAATTACCTATCAACGGTACCGTCTCTCTTTTTCTCTATGAGCATAACCCAAAGGATGGAAGTATAAATAATGAGGCAGTGGTACCTCTTGAAAGCTTTCAACCATAAAGAAAACCTAGGAATCGAATTCGATTCCTAGGTTTTGTTCGTTTAATTATCCCATTAAGAACTATTTAGAAAAATTTTCAAGTATGCTAAAATAGATTAATATTCTGAAAAATACTAGTATTTTAAATTTTAAGAGGAAGAGTGAAGTTTAAATGAAAACATTCCGACACAAGCTATTTTGGCTTATTCCACTAACGATCATTATCGTATCCTTAGCAATTCTCTATTTTATAAATCTTCAACGATTTACAGCACCACCATCCGAAAACTGGAGCAGAGAATTAAAAATAGCTACTATTGATAGTTTTTATGCTCCACAAGTCGAATCAAAGGATGAAACAACCCATCTATATTACGTAGAGGACGGGAATCTGAAGGCAGCTAAGTATGATTCCAATTACGATTTAATAGAAAGGAATACGATACTAACAAAGCCAAAATTAGAAGATTTCTATGTATATCAAGATAACATTATTTTATATAACGATGGTGCTATTCTTGACGGAGCTACAAATGAAAAATTAGACCAGGCTACTCTTTTTCAACGGGGAACTAATGAGCAGCTTTTTTATGCGAAAGGTCAAGAAGTTTATTCCTTAAATATAGAAACAACGGAAAGTAATAAGCTTTTTAATGTGGCTCACCCTATTGAAAAAATTCAGGCTGTAGAAGATTTAATCCTTGTTTATTCTAGCAATCTTAATCGTGGTAGTTTTTCGATTTATCGCAAAACCGATGAAAATACGTATAAGCAGCTATTACAAGAGGATATAAACATAGGGGTAAGTAATCAAATTAACCAAATTGAATTAACTGCCCATGATCAAACGGTATATGTTGCCGTTACAGGTGAATCGCAAAGCACGGAAAATAAAAAGTTTTACTTCTATTATAGTTCCTTTCCTATTGATGATTCGACTGTGGAATTGACCCAAGTGCAACCGATGGACCCTGTTACCAATCGTCCATTAGATAACTTGTCCCATGTAAAACTTCGTATAGTAGATGGAAAGCTACAAGCATTATTTCGAAGTGTAGGGTTTACATTTAAAGATACAAACGACAAGCATGCTATGAACATATATTCCATTAACTTTACTGGTGATGCTGATTCTGTTGTACAACATAGTAATACATACTCCGTATCATCGGATCCCATGTACTTTGGTGAAAATGCAGTCTTATGGAAGGAATCTTCAGGTCAACAGAAATATGATTTATTCCTTTCTTCAACGAATGAAAAAATTATGGAACAAACCCGTTCGAAAACAATGGAAGAGTATTTAGTTGCATTCGGTATTAGCATTAGTAATTTAGCTACTTCCGCTTTTGTCTTATTATTAGTGATGGGCTGGTTGCTCATCCCAATTGTTTATTTAATAATTGCCAATATTATTTATCGAATAAAAGGTCGAAATCATGACATGAATGAAAGTAATCTAGTATTTTTCATTGGGGTTATTTTATTCGTAATCGGAGCACTTCTTATGCGAAACTTCTTGTTTCCAACAAACGGATATTCTACAGCGCCTAGCTATATTACCTTTGATGGTAGTAGTATCATATACATTTTACTATTTGCTGCTATTGCATTAATAAGCGTATTATTAGTGAAACGTGAATGGGGAACAATCGGAAAATATGCGTATTTTATTGGCATTCAATATTTATGCTATTTACTATTTTTAGGACCATTTTATTTCTAGAAACAAAAAGAAAAGTCAATCCTATTGCAGATTGACTTTTCTTTTTTGTCTTATTTAGTATCCATACTTTTCAAATACTTCTTCTACTGTAGGAACCAATTGATCCCAACTTGAATCAAACGTTTTGTTAACCGTAATAAAGTTTTTATATCCAAATACATTGTCAACGCCAGCAAGCTTCATTAGATCATTTAAAATATCGTGTTCACTAGTTTGTCCAGCCATTACAGATACACTAGCATCGCCACTAAAAATATCTTTACTTGCGGTAAATTTCATTGCATTTGGATTTGGAGTAGCTTCAGCAAAAACACTCATTCATATCCCTCCCAATGTTTCTTCCTATATCTTAGCATGAATAAAGGAATAGAAAAAGATTAGAGTATGTAAAAAAATAACCAATTTCGACAAAATTAAAAAAAGTCCTTTCGTATACAACATTTTCGTGAAGGTAAAATCAAATTTTTAAAGAAATGGTATATATATTAAATAGAAATAGTAGAATCCAATGAGGAGGTTATACTATGGACACATTTCAATCTGTTATTCACCATATAATAGAGTGGGGAAAAAATAAATATGTTGGTTTTCTAAATTGGGTATCGTCCCCTCTTATGAGTGCATATATAAAAAAACATCACTGGAAGAGCTACCTCTATTTGTTGATTACACCTATTTTATTATTTGTTCCCGTCTACTCTTTGCTTGGTAGTTTTTCATTATTTTCTTTACATTTTGGTATTGGGATGTTTTTATTGTTCTTTGCACTATGTACAATCATTGTATTTTTTGGAATACCAATTCTATTTATATATGCTCTTTTTGGCCATTATAAATATTGGCGCGCTATCTTAATAAGTAGTACCGTAATTATTCTTGCTATCACATTGTTCTGGATCATTCGATTCTACCAGCACTTTTTACCAGCTGTGACTGCATAAAAACGGTGATTTAGGGGATATGTGTTTTGATATCAGGTAGTAAGCTATTTTCTAGGTAAAAAAGGTGCGTTTCCGATTGAAACGTTCACCAATGATAATTCCAAGAAATTAAGTGAAAACCAAAAAATAAAGCCCCAGACCTAGGGCTTTTTATTTTGGTTAAAAGGTGTGATTGTATTTAAAAAATCCTGCATATCCTACTTTCTGAAAATCATCAGGGCGTTGGTAGGTGTTCAAAATATCCTCTAGGGTGTAGTGTTCAGATGCTTGTTCTCGAAAGATAGGTAAATCTGTTCCTATACTTGAGGGCATACGGTAAGGTTCATTAAATGAGCATTTATACGGTTTCTAAGCATAACTTTTTTATATCAACTGTAAGAAACCTGCTTGCAATTTTTTTGCAATCTCCCCTACAGTTCCATCCCCAATTACAACGTCATCAATTTTTGTAACGGGGACAACTTCAGCTGTTGTCGATGCGATAAAGGCTTCGTCAAGCTCTGCTAATTCGTCTACAGACAATACCTTTTCAACAAAAGGAATGCCTTGTGATTTACATATTTTTTGAACCGCAATTCTTGTAATCCCATTTAGAATATAGTTGTTAGCTGGATGGGTTAGGACTTTCCCATTTTTAATGCCAAAAAAATTAGATGAAGATCCTTCTGTTATATGGTCTTTGCTGCGATATAACAGCGCTTCATAAGCTCCACTATCCACTGCTTTTTGTTTTACCATCACATTATATAGCAGATTTAAACTTTTAATATCACATCGTAACCAACGCAAGTCCTCAACTAGCGTTAAATGTACACCTTGTTCTTGTTCCTTTTTCGGACTTGATACCGGAATTGGGTAGGCATAAAGCTCTGGTTGACTATTCGTTGGATATGGATGTTTTCTAGGTGCAATCCCTCTTGTAATTTGTAAGTAAATTGCTCCATCTTCTATTGTATTTTTATTTAACAGTTCGCTTAAAAGTGTCTCGAGATCTTCGGATTCAACATCATAATTAATTCCAACTTCGTTTAAACTATATTGGAGACGATTCAAATGATACTCCAGCATAAAATAGGCACCATTATATATTCGAATGACCTCATAAACGCCATCTCCAAACGTATATCCCCTATCTTCAATGTCTGTTTTTGCTTCACTTCGATGAATAAAGTTATGGTTTTTTAGTAAAATCACCTTTTATCCCTCTCCCCTATAATGTTTTAACTATCATATTATCAATAGTTCTTTATGTAAAGGTTGAATTATAAATAAAGGAAAGCTGACTATAAAAATAGTCAGCTTTCCTTTATTTCTTAAACAAGTCGTTTTCTAATCTTGGAGCTAATGAAATCAATAATCATAACCACTACAACAATCGAAATAATAATCAAGCCCAATTGTTCCCAGTTACGATTCGCTGCCGTTATTACAATTAGTGTACCAATACCACCTGCACCAACTAGTCCAAGTACAGTTGAGGCACGAATGTCAATTTCAAATCGATACAATGCGAAGGATAAAAATTCAGGTAATACCTGTGGGAAAATTGCATAGAATAAGATTTGAATTTTGTTTGCACCGTTTGCTTCCATTGCTTCTACAACTTTCATATCAATACTCTCAATTACTTCAGCATATAGCTTACCTAACATACCAAAAGCAGTTAAACCGATAGTAAGCATACCAGCAAATGCCCCAGGTCCAACTGAAATCACAAATAAAATAGCTAGTATAAGCTCTGGGAAGGTCCGATCTAGAATTAAAAACCATTTTCCTAATGTATTCCAAATAGGAGATTTCACCATGTTGCGAGCAGCCCAGAAACCAAACGGAACGGCTAGCACTGCGGCAATTAATGTTCCCCCATAAGCAATAAAAATAGTTTCTAATATTAAATCAAAGACTTTTTCAAACTCCTCCCAGGCTGGGTCAAATAATCTAGGAATAACCTTCCCAAATTTTTCGCCCATTTCACCGAAGAATGACCAGTCTATTTTTTTAATGAC
Organism: Salirhabdus sp. Marseille-P4669; assembly: GCF_900240405.1. GTDB lineage: Bacteria > Bacillota > Bacilli > Bacillales > Alkalibacillaceae > OEQK01. The sequence goes on along the minus strand of NZ_OEQK01000004.1, from coordinate 144,199 downwards.
CCCTGAAAAAGCCCAAAAGTAAATAACTGCAAGAACGAGAGCAATTATGATATTCCGAACACGTTTTCTAGTACGATTCGGTTTTGGAGGTAATCGAAAATCGTTTGCCATCATACAACTCTCCTTCTTAACATGTTACTTAACGTTTCAATAATAATAACTGCAACTAGTAAAAGAACTAATACAGCCATTACTTTCTGATATTGCATAAAGTTTAACTGTGTATCTATAATCGATCCGATACCTCCAGCTCCTACAAATCCAAGAACTAAAGAGGCACGAACATTGAGTTCAAATACATACAAACCATATGAAATGAAGCTAGGCAACACTTGTGGTACTACTCCATACCAAATAACTTGAATGATATTTCCACCTGTTGAACGGATAGCTTCTAATTGTCTAGTATCAATTGTTTCAATTGTTTCACTTAATAATTTAGCTAAAAGACCTAATGAAAACACGGTTAACGCTAAAATACCTGGGAAAATACCAACACCGAATAAACTTACAAAGATAGTTGCTAATAAAATATCCGGCATTGTACGTAATAGGTTCATGATGTTACGGAATGTTTGATAAATAAACTTATTTTTCACAATTGTATTCGCTGATAATAAGCTCATCGGAATACAGATAAGAATCGCAAAAGTTGATGCTACCACTGCTATTTGAATCGTTTCTATTAGAGGATCGATAGCAGATTCAATATAGGACCAATCAGGAGGAAACATTTCGATTAATTTTCCAAAAACTACATCTAAATCTCCAAATAGTTCTAAAAAGTCAGCATCTGTTGCCCGCAAACTATAGAAATACCAAAAAAGTACAATAGCAAATATAATACTAATCTGAAATTTCACCTTTTTTGGATAGACAGAATAGATTTTACTTTCATTTTCGCTCGTTTTATTCTTGTTCGGAAGTTTCATTCTCTTCACTTCCTCTCAAATCCTCATCACGAATTGGACGGTTATAGATTTGCTCAAATGTTTTGTCACTAACTTCACTTACTGGACCGTCAAATACAATTTCACCATCACGCATTCCGATAATGCGATCTGCATATTCCATTGCCATATCAATAAAGTGTAAGTTAACAATTGTCGTAATGTTGTCCTCCTTGTTAACTCTCCTCAAATAAGACATAACTTGATGCGAAGTTGGTGGGTCAAGGCTAGCAACCGGTTCATCCGCAAGTATAATTGAAGGATCTTGTGTTAACACTCTAGCAATACTTACACGTTGCTGCTGACCACCACTTAGTTCGTCAGCCCTACTATATACTTTCTCTTCCATGTTTACACGCTTTAGATTATCATAGGCCTTCATTTTATCTTCTTTCGAGTAAAGATTGAATATACTACGAAGGGTTCCAGTGTGACCAAGTCGTCCACTAATCGTATTTTTAATTACACTAGAGCGATTCACCAAATTGTAATTTTGGAAAATCATTCCGACCTTTGTCCGAAGTTTTCTTAAGCTTTTACCCTCTAATTTTAAAATATCCTCATCTTCCACTAAAAGCTGGCCACTTGTAGGGGTCACCATTCTATTAATACTTCTAATAAAGGTTGATTTTCCTGCTCCAGAAAGTCCTACAATAACAACAAACTCGCCTTTATTAATGGTTACATTTATATCCTTTAATCCCTGTGTCCCATTGGGATAGACAAGTGAGACATCTTTGAATGTAATCATACTTAACTCCCTTTCTTTGCCTTCAAAAAATACTCAAAAATAGGGAGAAGTTTGATAACCTTCCCCCTATTTTGAACTTTAAAACCTAATGATTTTCCTTATAAGGAATTAGTCTAAAGGTACATTTCCACCTAAATTGTTATATGTTTCGCGAACAACGTCGAACTCAGAATCATCCGCTTCAATAATAGCATCCCAATTATATACTTCATTCATAATTTCAATCATTTCCGGATCATCGTTGAAGCTTAAGAAAGCATCTTTGATTTTTTCTGTTAATTCATCATCTAAAGAAGATGGGATTGTAATCGTATCGTTTGGAATTTCTTCTGTTGTACCAATTACTTTTAAGTCATCCATAATTGTTGGATAGTCTTCTAGCATTGTGTCACGAACATCATCAAAAGTTGTTGCGATATCCGCATCACCATCTAGTACTGCCACTGCACTATTGTCATGGCCACCAGATTTTAAAACGCCTTTAAAGAATTCTTCTTGTAAAGCTGTTGTGTCTTCAATATCAAACATACCCATTAATTGTGATGCTGGGAATAAATAACCAGAAGTCGATGATGCATCACCATAAGCCCAAATCATATCACCAGCATGTTCTTTTAAATCTTCAAGACTTTCTACTGGAGAATCTGCACGAACTAAGTATTGAGCCACATATGTAGCACTACCATTACGTTCTGACTTAAGAATTGGCTCTACTTCATATTTACTACTTGCTAAAACATAACCAAATGCAGGAATGAAACCAATATGTGCCGTTTCGTTACCTAATGCTTCTACTAAAGCCGTATAGTTTGTCATTGTTTTTGCTTCAACTTCTTTACCGATAATTTCTCCTAGTTTATCAGCAAGAGGTTGTGCAGTTTCAGCGATTTTACCTGAATCCTGTGATGGAACAAATCCCATAACAATTTTATCAGGATTTAAATTTTCTCCTTCACCAGATTCACCTTCATCATCTGAACTTCCACAAGCTGCTAATACAGTAGCAAGTGTAAGTACAAAAAGTAATGCCCATAACTTCTTCATTAACGTACTCCCCCTTAATATTTTTAGTTAGTAATTACGTCAACAAACTTATTATAATTTATGAATATTAACAAAACAACCTAATTTACGAAAAATTTACAAGTTTCTTTGAAAAAATTTGAAGAAATAAGGGCTAAAATCACCAAAATCCAAACATTTTTAATTATTTCCTTAAAAAAGTACGGCACATGAATTTTGTGCCGTACGAAATAATTACTGCAAATGATTGTCAATTTGGTTCTCAAGCTCTTGTAATTGCTGCTTTTCTTCAGGAGAGGAATTTGTATAGGCAGATTGAATTACATTATGAGCTACTTCTGCCTGTTTCTGTTTATCCTGATTATTTCCCATATTGGCTATTTGACTAACGGCTTGTTTTGCTTGCTCTAATAAATTATTCGCCATATTGTTTGCCATCGTCAAATCCCTCCTAACGAGTTTTGCTCCATATCTTTTTGCTTCCGTTCTGCATCGGAAAAACGTTCCCGATACGTAAATAGCTCATCATGTTTCTGGACTGCTTTTACCCCTTCGCTAACAAAGCGTTTCGATTTGCTTTTTCTACTCAAGGTTAGTCCCCCCATTAAACATGACGTACGCTATTCGCTTCATAAAAAAACCTGAACGCAAATCTTGTTTCAGCTGCGTTCAGGAATTAGTTTGTGCGTATGATATTGTCTCATTACAGAAAAATATTGGAAGGTTGCTTATATTTTTAAATGATCCTCTAAAAATAAAGCGACTCCCTCTTCCTCATTTGTTTTTGTTACATAATTTGCTAAGGACTTTAATTCTGGAATCGCATTCCCCATAGCAACTCCAACACCCGCATATTCAATCATTTCAAAATCATTATCTTCGTCTCCAAATGCAATAATTCGTTCCTTCGGGATATTATAATAATGTGCAATTTTATGAAGACCAACTGCTTTACTTAATCCTTTTCGGACAATTTCAATAATATGCCAAGGTGCCGCCCATTTTCGGTGTTCGATGATTTCTGCATGGTGATCATCCAAATGACTACGAAGCTCCTCTATATGATCTACTCTAGGTGAAATCAATATGGACGTTGGATCTTCTTTTAATGTATTTTTTAGGCTTCCAATGGTAACTGGAAAATTGTCATTTGCCATAAAAATTTGCATTAACTCTTCATCATGCTTATCTAAAAAGACATGATCCTTTACTTCTGCCATAATATTTTTTACACCTAGTTCATAACACGCTTCCGCAATTGCATGTGCCGTACGAATAGACATAGGGGAATGTACAACATCCCATTTACGATCTAATGGATGATGAATCAATGCGCCATTCATATTAACCATCGGCGTATCTAATTGTAATTCCTGATAATATTGGATACTTGCCCGATGCGGACGACCTGTTGCAATGACTACAATATGTCCTTGCTCCATTGCTTTTCTTAATGTTTCCTTCGTGCGGTCAAAAATATGTTTTTTGTCTGATAATAACGTACCATCTAAATCTAATGCTATAATATGCTTCTCCATATCTTCTCACCTCATATCTATCTAGTTTATATGTACATCCCCTACGTGTAAAGAGACCAAACCTTAAATTTTCCTTAGACCTTTCATTTGGTGTCCACTTTTGTCTTTTGGTACATTTTATATATAGCAAAAAAGAGAGAGGGTAAAAATTTGATTATTATTGATAATGACTACATAAATACGATTCCTGTTTTACATGTAGTCGACTCCAACAAGCAAAATCAACCGTTACCAACTGTAGTATACATGCATGGTTTTACTAGTGCGAAGGAGCATAATTTACCATTTGCATATTTAATGGCTCAAAAAGGGTTTCGAGTTCTTTTACCTGATTGTAAATTACACGGGGAACGCGCAAATCAGGTATCTGGATTAAAACTTCAATTGGAATTCTGGGATATTGTCAGCCAAAATCTAAAGGAAATACAAATCATCAAAGAAAATATCGAAAACAAAGGATTATTGCTGGATGATCGCTTTGGTTTAGCAGGCACAAGTATGGGTGGAATCACCACAAGCGCTGCGCTAACTCTATATCCATGGATAAAGGTTGCAGCTGTATTAATGGGGTCTCCTAAAGCAACAGAGATGGCAAACTATACCATCCATCAAGTGAAAGAACAAAAAGTGAAATTGCCATATACAGATGAAGAGCTTCAAGCCCAGGTTGATTCTTTAAGACCGATTGATTTGTCTCAAAATATGCATAAATTGAATAATAGACCTTTACTTTTTTGGCATGGTGATGCTGATAAAGTTGTTCCATTTGAACAATCCTACTCTTTTTATCAAGAAGCTAAAGCGTTCTATGATATGGAAGACAAGCTAAAATTCATTCGAGAAAAGGGACGTGCCCATAAAGTAAGTCGTCCAGCGGTTTTAGAAACGGTCAAATGGTTTGAGACTTACCTTTAACATTTTTATGAATAAAAACAGCATCATTGGCGAACTTGTATCTTTTTCTATATAATAAAGGTAAAGTTGTATAAAAAGGGGTGATACGGATGGATAAAGCACTTGAAGAAAATATGATGGGTGCACTTGAAAATGTAATTGATCCTGAGTTAGGGATAGATATCGTTAACCTAGGCTTAGTATATGGCGTTGATCTAAATGACGAAGGTGTTGCTACCGTAACAATGACTCTTACTGCTATGGGTTGTCCACTAGCAGGACATATCGAGGAAGATGTTAGACGTGTATTAGCGGATATTCCAGAAGTTAAAGAAACAGTTGTAGATATCGTATGGAGTCCTCCTTGGTCTAAAGATCGTATGTCACGATATGCTAAAATCGCACTCGGTATTCCAGATTGATTTCAAAAGGCTTCCTTTGGTGGAAGCCTTTTTGTTTTTCGTTGCACCTATACAAAAAAACACGACCTCTTTAAGAAGTCGTGCTCTCCTAATTATACAGTTAATGGTAATCGAACAAATCCTAGAACCATTGCAATAATTAAAGCAATTAAAAGGATGATCCACCATACAGTTGTAGACTTTCCTTTTGCACCTTTTACTAAAATCATTTCTAATGCAGCTATTACTAGAATTCCAGCAACTACCTTTGTAATGACTTCCCCAAGCATTGCACCACTAACGGAAGAGTAGTTTGTTAATAGGTCTCCTCCAGAGTAAAGGACTAATAAATAATCCAAACGTAGAATCATTTGTACAATTTTTGCTGGTTTTTCTTTCCCTTGTTTTTGTAGGAAATACGCAACTAAAAAGAGGATAAGAGCTAAAGCCCAAGCAGTAATATGTAAATGCGTCACTTTTCATTCCTCCTAACAATATTTATTCCTCGTCCATCATATCACTTAATCGAACCTTCGTGCCAATAAAATCATCTTTCCCCTCTTACAAAACATAAAAAACTGTTATAATGAATGAAACGCTTACTTATGGAGGGGATTATATGGTTCTTAATAGTAATACCATTATCGAACAAACCGATCGCTATGGTACTCGTAATTACGTGCCACTTCCGATTGTTATTGCAAAAGCAGAAGGGATTTGGGTGGAGGACCCGGAAGGAAATCGTTATATGGATATGCTAAGCGCATATTCAGCTGTAAACCAAGGTCATCGTCACCCTAAAATCATTGCTGCCTTAAAAGAACAAGCAGATCGTGTTACATTAACCTCTCGTGCTTTTCATAATGATCAGCTTGGTCCATGGCAAGAAAAAGTTTGCCAATTAACGAATAAAAATATGGTTTTACCAATGAACACAGGTGCTGAAGGTGTTGAAACAGCAATTAAAGCAGCCAGAAGATGGGCTTACGATGTAAAAGGCGTAGCTGAAAACAAAGCAGAAATTATTGCATGTGTTGGCAACTTCCACGGACGAACCATGACAGCTGTATCACTATCATCTGAAGAAGAATACCAACTTGGCTTTGGGCCTTTACTTCCAGGTATTAAGCTTGTTCCATATGGAGATTTAGATGCATTGAAGGAAGCCATTACAGAGAACACAGCAGCATTTTTATTCGAACCTATTCAAGGAGAGGCAGGAATCATCATACCGCCTGAAGGCTACTTGAAAGCTGCATATGATTTGTGTAAGGCAGAAAAGGTACTTTTTATCGCAGACGAGATCCAAGCCGGTTTAGGTCGTAGTGGTAAAATGTTTGCATCTGATTGGGATGATATTGAGCCAGATATGTACATACTTGGAAAAGCACTAGGTGGTGGCGTCTTCCCTATCTCATGTGTTGTTGCGAACGATGACATTCTGGGCGTATTTAATCCAGGATCACACGGTTCTACCTTCGGTGGTAATCCACTTGCATGTGCTGTTTCGATTGCTTCCCTAGAAGTATTAGAAGAAGAAAAATTAGCAGAGCGCTCTTTTGAGCTTGGGGAATATTTATTAACGGAGCTTAAACAAATTAATAATCCAATTATTAAAGAAGTACGCGGTCGCGGTTTGTTTGTTGGAATTGAGTTAACCGAATCGGCTAGACCGTACTGTGAACAGTTAAAAGAGAAAGGTTTACTTTGTAAAGAAACGCACGATAATGTCATTCGCCTAGCTCCCCCTCTTATTATTGAAAAAGAGGATTTAGATGTGGCGATACAAAAAATTAAAGAAGTATTATAAAATAAGAACAAGCCGAAAATGGAAGCCAATTTTTCCATTTTCGGCTTGTATTTATGAAGTCGTAAATCAGGCATATGGAAGCATGTTACCAGACTGATTTATCATCATATTGAGTCTGTTTGCCGCTTTTTAATCGGTTGTTTTTTCCAATATGTCACTGAGCGCCAGACCCATTCCAATGGGCCGAAGCGAAAATGAGTGAGCCACCATTTACTCCATACAACTTGAACACTAAAAATTGCTATCACGATCAAGACACTCCATAATGGTGTAACGGACCCATATAAGTTAAAACCTGGGCCATAAAACAGGATAAAACAAATGATGGACTGCGAGATATAATTTGTAAAAGACATTCTTCCAATATACGTTAATCCATTTAATAGCTTTTTCCAAAAAGGATATTGAAACAATAGTGTAATGAAAACAATATAAAATATACTAGATGCTGCGCCGCCTATTTGATCCTGCATAAAGCCAAACCACAATGGGTTCCCAAACAAATAAGGACCTGCTTTGAATACTAGAAAAACGATGAAGGCAACAATTAAGATAACTCGTAACTTCTTTCGGTGTACTTCGATATGATGCAACCACTTTTTCTTCATGAAAAACATACCAGCTAAAAACATCGGCAATATAATCATGACCAAAAATACGAACGAAAGCACTCCCCAATTGTTGTACATCCAATCCGAATAGTTTTGGTAAAGTACATCTGCTATAGATTCCGATTTATAATTTTGGAAGGATTGGCTTATTGCATCATAATTCACCCATCCGATGAACTCTTTGATCGAGTAATAGCGTTCGGTAATATATAAAGCTGGTACGATTAACAGAACGAAAAACCAAAGAAGCACGGTTTTAGCAGATTGATTATAAAAGAAAAATAATAAACACCCTACAATTGCATAACTTAGCAAAATATCTCCATGCCAAAGTAAAAACGCATGAAGAACTCCAAATCCAAACAAAGCCATCAACCTTCTTCCGATTACTACCCAGTATGGAATCGGCAAGTGACTTAACCGCTCTCTCATCATTTGCATTCCAAATCCAAACAAAAAGGAAAATAACGTATAAAAGCTCGCTTGAAAAAAGATATCCACGATGGTGTGAATCGAACGACTGATTGAATCTCCAAAGAAAACCTCTTCCCCACCATATAGAAAAAATGGCGCATTAAAAGCTGGTACGTTCACCATTAAGATGCCAAATAGCGCCATCCCACGTGCTGCATCTATCCAAGGTAACCTTTTATTGTCTTGTATTGGCGTATCGTTATCCAATTTTTATTCCTCCCAAATGTATCGTATTTCCGTGCGAACACCTAGCCTATCCACTACATAGAATGTTAGCAAAGGAGGATGTGCCAGATGCCCGCAATTGTTGGAGCAGTTAAAGTAAATAGTATTTCTACATCAAGCATCTTTCATATTGGAGATGTATATGCCATAGCACCTACTACTTCTTCCAAAACATTCGCAGGTGGTGGCTCCTTTAATTCTGGAAATAACATTGATATTCAAGTGGATCAGTCGTATAACTACGTATTTGATAGTGATAAAAATGACCAACTCATTGTAGGTAACGCTTAAAGGAGACTTCAGTATGAACTTAACGGTTTATCAGCATATTAATATTCACTTTCTCAAGGTTAATTCTGTTACTAACTCTTCTGTATTACAAATCGGTAGCTCTGGAACAATCCAAGCATTATCGAATTTATATAATACTGGGGAATTTACCGAGCCTGCAGAAGAAGCAGAAATGCTTGGTAGTGAATACCAACCATTAGTTCCACTTAGTCCCCCAACATAAATCACACTTTTCAATAACAAGCATAGGATGTATGTAGATGTTTGCCCAATTTACCAAAAAGGGGGGCGATGAAGTGAATCCTTATAATTGGCAATCGTATCAATATTCATTGGAACAATGGATTCGAAACCAATCCCATAAAATAAAGGCGTTAGAAGAGCGACTAGATTATTTAGAAGGACAATTGCAAACCATGCAGGAACAAAAGTCCACAAGTGTTGAAAAAATCGAATACCATTTTGATCAATTAAAAATTGAAACGTTAGAAGGTACATTGAATATAGGATTATCGCCTCAAGGAATTGATTCAGCCGATGAGCTTTCTATTCCAAATCCATTAGTGAAAAACGCACCGGCAAATCCAAATCCTTTTACCCAACAATTGCAAGGAGAACTTCAACCATTTTTACGAAATGAATTACCTACTAAACTTAAAGAATTCGCTGAGAAGCATAAAAAATCCTTTCCTCCTGGATTTGAAAATATGATTTATCAGGACATTTACCGCCAACTACCTGCTCGTATCGAACATTATATACGGCTCCATTCTGAAAACAACAATGGTGTCCTAAACGAAAATACAAAACAGACTGTGATGGAGGATATTAAAAAAGAAATTACCCATTCCATTCAAAGCTTTTTTGAAAATAAAGGAGGGTCATAATGTATTTTACCGTACACAACTGGGGGCTGAATGTTGGAAATATACAAGTGCAAGCAGTTGCATCTTCTTCTGTATTTCTAGTTGGGGATAACGAACATATTAAGCTATCTTCTATGTTTGATACTCCACCAGAATCCTATATCGTCGGTACAGCTGTACCTTTAAGTAGTGCACCGTAAAGATGCGAACAACAACAGTGAATACATTGAACGTGAATTCAGCCTCTTTTAGTTCCATTGTTCAACTTGGAGATGCACACCGAGCAGACCCATATACAAGAGCTTTAGCACTCCAGCGTGAAATACCAATATTCGATACAAATTCTTTTCCATTTTCTGATTATGCGATTTTTACAAGACCTTACTTAGAGATGGCCACCTCCCCGCCAATGATACAGGAGCATATTCACCATGATCCCTCCCTATTTGTTCATTGGATTAGAGTTGGAAGTATGTCAAGTTCTGCCATTGTCCAAGTAGGTAATTTAGAAGAATTAGATGCAAAATCCAGAATTAAGCATATACGTATTATCGTAGAAGAGGATGAAGATACGAACTCAGAGTAAGGTTGAAACATAAACTAATAGAGAAATAACTTTTAAAAGTAGGTGTTGCATATGCCTTCCCTAGTAGGTCCAATTAAGATTAATAGTATTGGCGGTGGCGTCGTAAACTTTGGGGATTCCTTTTATCTATCTCCCAAAAGCACATCTAAAACCGCTGCTGGCGCTGGTGCGTTAAACACTGGTGATTTTATTTCTACCAATAACTTTATTAGTAGTACCAATCCGTATGATCCAGATTTCCAAGATCAAGTAAATGTTGGAAATGCATAAAAAATCCACATGTAGATTGGCGTCTACATGTGGATTTTTTGATTTAATTTACTTTTAACAACAATGCCTTATCAAAGAAATATAGATAGGCTGCTTTTACTGGTTGTTCCCATATTTCCTGGACAGCACGAGTATACAAGTATAGCTGTAATTGATAACGATCCACTAATTTTTCTTCGTCGATATCGCTTATGTGGTTAGGTAGATGATCTGTTTTATAGTCTAACAGAATCCATCCATCTTCATGTGGTATCAAGCAGTCGATTACCCCTTGTAGAAATACCTTTTCGTCTGTTTCCTCTATCCAGTCTGCATATACCTCATGGGCTGGTAACCCTAAACTAAATGGTACTTCTCGAATAATTTTTGTGGATGCGAGTAATTTCTGACCCATTTCGGTATGATAGAATGCAGCAATAGCCTGAAGATCAATCACTGCGGCCTCCTCTTTGGACAACAATTCTTTGTCTACCATTTGCTCCACATAAGCTTCGATTTCTGGTTCAGTTAATGCCTTCTCAAATGGTAAATGCTGCATAACCGTATGCATGGCACTACCGATTTCCGTTGCAGATAACGTTTTGTTTTCTTGCATAAATCTAGGACGGTTTACGATCGGCTTTTTAAAGGATGAAAGTAAGGTATCCCCACTAAATTCATCTTTTAATTCTCGTTGTCGTTTTAATTCGGTAACGGATTGTTTCGCCCGATGGAAAGCTGCCTTTTGATTCGGATATTGGTATGTTAAGCGTTTATCCACCTCTTCATAATGGGGACCTTCCTTTTGAAATGCCTTCCATTCCACAACCGATTTCTCCAGCTCTTTCCTCTCTTCCTTTGTTACCGTATCCGGATTTGCTAATTCACTTGCATGGATAATGTGAATATTCCACTCTGACTCATCTTCACGAATTTCCTGAGGTAGCGTTCCTTTTAAGGCGCCATTATTCAATCGAGCGTTCGCTTCATGACGCATCATTGCTCCTGCTACCCAATTCAAATACGTAGCAGATTCTAACCGGTAATAAGCAGGCAACACCCAATCTTCATGATCGGCAACCATTTGCCAGCCTTCCAAACGTTTTTCCAAATCCTGAACCGTTCCAACCATTACTAGCTTTTCTTTTGCCCTAGTTAATGCAACGTAAAGGACACGCATCTCTTCTGCAATCAGTTCTCGTTTGGCTGCAATTTTAATTGCATTATATGGTAATGTTTCATACATAATACGCTTGTCGGGATCAATATATTTCATTCCGATACCATAGTCTTTATGCATTAAGTATTTCGCTTTTAAATCCATTTCATTAAATTGTTTATCCATAGCACCTACTATAACAGCAGGAAATTCTAACCCTTTACTGCTATGAATAGTCATAATCCGGACTACATCTTCTTGTTCCCCAAGTGCTCTAGCAGCACCTAAATCCTCCCCACGCTCTTCCATTCGTTCAATAAAGCGTAAAAATCGGAATAACCCACGGAAGGAGGTTGACTCATAATGTCTTGCTCTGTCGTATAATGCGCGTAAATTGGCTTGGCGTTGCTTCCCACCTGGTATACCACCAACAAAATCATAATACCCAGTTTCTCTATATATTTGCCAAATTAATTCCGATAAGGCTCCTTGTCTCGCTTTCATTCTCCAGTTTACCAACTTCTCTAAAAAGCTAGCAATGGCCTGAGCCGCTTCTCCATCTGCACTCTTCGCATAGTCCTCCACAGCAACAAAATAGTTTTCTTTCGGATTTTGGATTCGTATTTGTGCGAGCGCATCTTCCTCAAGTCCAACAATAGGAGAACGTAATACAGAAGCTAACGGAATATCTTGAAGTGGATTGTCAATTACCTTAAGTAAGCTCAACATGACTTGCACTTCAATCGCTTCAAAGTATCCAGTAGATAGTTCGGCATATACTGGAATTCCTTGCTCCTTTAGTTCCTCGACAATTGTAGGCGCCCAAGACATTGCACGTAACAAAATAACAATGTCACGGTATTGAATGTTCCGTAAGCTTTCTGTTTGCTTGTCTACTACCTGCAATGGTGAATGTCCATCAGTACCAATCCATTGTTTAATTTTCTTTGCATATGCTCTCGCCTCTAGTTGCGCTTTTTGCAGGTCCCGAAAATCTTCATCACCAGTTGCTTCTATTTTTTGGCCATCTAGGTTTTCTGTATTATCAATTAACAATAATTCTGCAGCAACATCTTCTGTCGTTAATTCATCATAAATCGTATTGCTATAAATAAGCTCTGCATCCTTGTCATAATCAATTTCCCCAACAGACTCATCTAAAATTTGGCGGAACACATAATTCGTTGCGGATAATACTTGCTGTCTACTACGGAAATTCCGAGATAAATCAATGCGAACTTGCTCATTATCTTCTTCTGCAAATCGCTTATATTTTGAGATGAACAACGTTGGCTCCGCATGTCGGAAGCGGTAAATACTCTGCTTTACATCCCCTACCATGAACAAGTGGCCGGATTGTTCCCCCATCGTAATTAGCTGCAAAATCGTTTCTTGAACAAGATTCGTGTCTTGATACTCATCCACTAGAATTTCTGTGAATTGTTTTTGGAAGGTTTGAGCAACACTAGATGGCTTGATTTCATCCTCACGATCTTCATCGAGTAAAACAGACAAACAAAAATGCTCCAGGTCCGCAAAATCAACTAACGCTTTTTCTTTCTTTTTCCCTTGGTAGCGTTCATGAAATTCCAACACAAGCAAAGACAGCATTTCCATAACTGGATGTAATTGATGTAAGTCATTAACATAAGCTTCTAAAGATCTTGAAAACCACTTTTCCTGAAGCTTGCTCCATTTTTTCTTATAATCATCACGAATGGCTTTTACTTTTTCTTTTTTGCCTTCATCACATGCGGATTGACGACCAAGTGTCTTAAACTTGCTCTTTTCTTGAAAATACGTATATAGACTTTCCCAAGGGCCTTCTAGTAAACCAAGAGCCGATTGGAATTTCTCCAAATCATGATCAATTGCTTCTGCATATTTATCTGGTCCATCCGGCTCTCTCGTAATGTTTAATGCAGATTCTGCTTTCGCCTGAAACGATTGAAGTTGACTCTTAATATCCGATTTAATTAGGTTAAGCCAAGGTATGGCTTCTTCCCCCTTGTCTAAGTCCACTACGTACATGTTTGTCATGTTTTCTAGCCATTTTTCTGGGTATGGATTTTGCATTGCAAAGTCATATAGCTTCCGAACCAAGCCTTCAATTTCGATATCACTTCTGTCACTCGTAAAGCGGTCGACAACAGCAAAAAACTTCTCCTGTTCCTCTCCCTCTTTACCGTACCATTCCTCAAATAATTCATCTAATGTCTCTTGACGAATTAAATCCGCCTCCACATCATCCGCAATTCGGAAGTTTGGATCGATGTCTAATTGGTAGCTATATTTGCGAACAACCTCCATACAAAAGGCATGCAAGGTTGAGATTTGAGCCTTTTGAAGAAGGGACAGCTGCTTTTTTAAATGGGTAGAATAAGGGTTTTCTTTTAACGCCTCTTCTAATGCCGCTCCCACACGGTTTCGCATTTCTTGTGCTGCTGCATTCGTAAAGGTAACAACGAGAAGCTCATCAATGTTAATGGGTTTGTCTTGGTTTAACAGCTTTTGGATAATACGTTCTACTAAAACGGCTGTTTTACCAGATCCTGCTGCAGCGGCAACTAAAACATCCGTGCCATCTGTATAAATGGCTTTTTCTTGATCTTTTGTCCACTTCATTGCACTTCCCCCTTATGACTACGAATTTGCGACACAACTTCCTCTTCGGATAAATCTTTCAATCTACGGAATTTGTTTTCATCAAGAGTTGGATCGAACTGACATACCGAACGGAAACTACAAAACGTACATGCGGATTTTTGTTTATATTGGTACGGATTTAAGTCAACGGAACCGTCTACTATGGAGGAACCCGCGTCAACTAGTAACGTACGCACATAATGTGTTAATTCCTCAAACATTTCCTTTTGAAGTGTTTTCGTGCCTCGCTTATTAAATGTTCCTTTTTGTGTCATTCCTGCTGGGATAATCTCACTTGTTTTTCCTTCTGATAAATTCATATCCATACGGGTCACGACATTTGTGTCTTCTAACAGTCGACCCTTCATTTTAAATTCCTTAAAAATATCCCGTTCAATATCCTCAGCTTTTAACGACTTTGGATCTGAAATCATTGGATTGTGTACATGGAAATACAAGACACCTGCTGGCTCTGCTTCTTGACCTAGCCAGTTTGTCGCATTGCTTAATACTACGTCTAAATAGGTGAGCATCTGTAGCGATAGCCCATAAAATACCTCATTTAAATTTAAGTCTGTTTTACTTGATTTATAATCAATGATTCGAAGGTACAGCTGATTATCGATTTCGGCCGTATCAATACGGTCAATACGTCCTCGAAGCTTTAACTCAAATCCATTTTTAAGTGGAAACTTCATAGCTGGAAGCTTTTCCCCTTTATCCAAACCAAATCCAAGCTCTACTTCTCGTGGAGAAAATCCACTACGTTTTGCCTGTTCGATTAAGACATTCGTTGCCCGCACGATAACATTTTCTAGTTTTCTTAAAATATACTTATACCGATTCGTACTAAATAAAATTTGGTGCATTAATATTGGTGCAAGCTTATCAACAGCCAATTTGGCATAGTTTTCCGCTTCCTCTTTACTTAACTCTTTAAAGCTCTTTCCATCTTGAATGACCCAATCGGTTATTTGCTTTAGAGCCTCATGGAACAATTGGCCAATGTTTGGACTATCTAATTTATACACTTGTCGTTCTCTTAATCCCAATGTATATTGAGCAAAATGCTTGTACCCACAACTATAATAGGTTTCGAGTCTAGAAATACTTGTCTTTAATTCTCCATGATAAATTTGTTCAACTGTTTCTCTTGTAAGCTGACCTGGCTTATTTTCATAGAAAAGACTTAATAATGCTTTACGCGTACTACTCGTCTTCGGTTGATTGTTAACAAACCATGTATACGTATCCCAAAACACTGGATGGATTGGATACCCACGCATGGAATTGGCTAATTGCGCGGTAAGCACTGCTCTCGTTTTTTCTGGAACGGAAATAAAGCGGAATGGATCCTCTGTATCCTCATCCTCCAGCAATAGCTTCTCCTCTATCGAAGGGAACATTTCCTTCATTCGATTTATTAGAGGAGATGGTGCTTTCGTTTTCCCCTCGTTGTTACTCAAAGGATAACTGATCCATAGATAGTCCTCTGCCTGCGTAAAAGCTAAATAAATGTAAAAACGATCATCTAGTAATTGACGGGACGTGCTATCTGCTAATGTAATGCCGTGATTTTCTAACAAGGAGCGTTCCGATTCCGAAATCATTCCTTCACTAGGTGGTTTAAGTGGCCATTGTCCTTCATTAACGCCAAGTAGAAAAGCACATTTAACACCAGAAACACGGGAACGATCTACACTTCCGACAATAACATGGTCCATACTTGGTGGAACATGAGAAAATTTTAAGGATTCGAATCCAGTTTCCAAAGTGGTTCGAAAAATGGATAAAGACATCTCTTCGTCCCCAATCATTTCAACCATTTCATTAAATAATTGAATTACACCATCCCATACCTGCTCTTGCTCCCTCGATTTCTCTAGTTCCCCAGATTCATCGTATTCATTACGCCATTTTTCTAGCTGCTCTGGTACGCCTAAAGCTTCAAGCCATTCAAAAATAGCAATACAGCGTTCTTTCACGGTCTTTTTCTTACGCAGCTTTTCATCAATTGGCGCAAGGGCGGATACTACTTGTTTTCTAAGTGCATTGATTCGATTTTCTTTTTTCATTTCATCGGTTGTTTTTCTCGTCTCATCAAATCCTCGAAAACGTCTATAAATCCAGTCCTCACTGCTTGTCCATTTTGAACGGTTACGAATGCCATACTCCAGCACGTAATTTTCCAATTCATCAATTGCTTCCTGTGTTAATGGATAGTCTTTATCTGTAGATGGAATAAGCTCTGTTTTTAACAAGCGAAAAACTGCATCATATCGCCAATTCCCTTCTTGCAGGTCGAGAACAGAACGGATTAGTTCTACAAGAGGATGGTTTAGCATTGTCTTTTTATCATCCACGAAAAACGGTATATTGTAGTCTTCAAAAACCGTTCGAATGAGATCATGATAGATTTCCGATTCTCGTATTAAGATCGCGATGTTTTGATAGCGATACCCTTGGTCCCTTATTAGATGCAAAATTTCCTGTGCTACACCTTCTACTTCTGCACGTGGGTGTACCGCTTGAGCTATTTTTATCGGTGCATGATCCTCGAATGTTGCAATTGGATGTGTATCAAAGTTTCGTTCTAAATGTCGAAAATAGGGTCGATGCTCAAATCTTTCTTGTTCCGGGAATAACCATACTGGCTCTTCTATTCTCTCATTCTCTTCTTTTGCCAACTCTATTAATTGTAGATACGTTTGTTTCGGTTGATAAAACAAATCCAATTCATCCATATGCGCACCTGGCGCTTGGTCCATCGGTAAGGCTACCGTTATTTTTTTCACTTTTTTCATTAATGCCTGGATAACATATAGCTCCTGTGGCGTAAATCGATAAAATCCATCTAAGAATACCTCTGCTCCTTCTAAAAAGGAGGCTGTTTCTATTTTTCTCGCCAATAGTTCTAACGTATCTTCACTATCTAAATAATGATCTTGTAAAGCGCTCGTTAATTGCTCATATATTTGAGCTAAATCTTCTAGCTTATGTTTCAGAAGCTGACTCTGCATCTCCTCTTGTCCCTCATTCATACTATCTAGTATCGCAAAGAGATGCTCTGGTGTTACACGGTACCGTTTGAATTCGGTAATCATGCCTTCCAATTGTTCCATAAAACCCTGTTTTTCCACTGCCTTTTGGAATACTTTCCACTCTTGCTTATTTTCCTCAGTAATTTTTCTTAACATCATTTGAACCCCTGTAGATGTTAGGAGCTTTCTAGTTCCTCCACCTGTTTCCTGAAAAACCCGCCAAGCTAAGCGAGAAAAACTGAACACCTGGGCACGAATAGAGCCTTTAACCTCGTTTTTAATAAGAGCATACTCCTGTTGAAACGTCATTTGATCTGGAACAAGATATAACAATGGTGGTCCTTGTTGAGATTGTTTTAGACCATTACGTATTTCATTTAATATATAGTTACTTTTATCCGTACCTGACCTACCTAAAACAAATTGTAATGACATCTAACTCCCCCCATTTTCTTAGAGCGTTCTTTGTAAATTCATTTAACCAAACGTTTGCCCCATGCATAAAGTATAGATGTAAAAAGGGGCGATACGATGTTAAAAAACTCATCCGTTAGCTGTTTGGTACTTATCATTGCTGGTATTTTTATTGCTAGTAATCTATATACAATGCTACCAATCCAAAATATACTAGCTCATCAATTTACAATTAGTATAGAACAAGCTTCTCTTGCAAGCTTTTGCTTTATATTTTGTTATGCCGTTGGACTTCTCTATTTTGGTAGTTTAGCAGACCGATTTGGAGAAAGGCCTGTTATACTTACTGGTATGCTTGTCCTTAGTATCCTTACTTTTACCATTTCGTTCGTAGATTCGTTTAAGCTCTTTTTAGGAGCACGGTCTATTCAAGGATTTCTAGCTGCCAGTTTTGCCCCCGCCGCATTTAGCTACATTTTCCGATATTTTCAAGGAAAAATTCAAACCGTATCCATTGCATTAATTAATACGGGATTTTTGTTTGCTGGCGTATTTGGTCAAATCCTATCCGCATATTTTGTTTATTCCTTTTCTCTTCAAACTTTATTTTACGCCTTTTCAACCTTTTATTTCATTAGTTTTGCTCTATTATTCTTGACCTTAATGAAAGATAAAACGAATCACTCTACAAAAAAATCGTTAACTACTATTGTAACATTAATTCGACATCCTTCTTTAAAAAAATTATACATTACCGCCTTTTTCCTATTGTTTACCGTGATGGCCTTTTATGGTAGTTTAGAACTTTTTTTATTAAAAGATACGTTGAATTTTCCAATATCCTTACAAACATTTCGGTTAATTAGCTTGATTGGGATTATCCCTGCCTTTTTCGCAAATGCTTTAGTAGAAAAATTCCAAGCAAAAAGCGTGTTAATAAGCAGCTTGCTTATGATGACTGTCGGATTTTTACTTTCTTTGATTTCGCTAAACGAATGGACTATTTTATTCGCGTCCATTTTCATGATTGCATCTACATCACTTACCATCCCAATGGTTATCCTGTTGATAGGAAAACATGCGCCTAGCACCAAACGAGCACGAGCTATATCTGTTTATTCATTCACCTTACTAATTGGGGCAAGTGTAGGAAGCTTGTTCGCCGCTCTTCTTCCTTTCTATTTTGTATTAGTCGGTGTAGCTATTTTATTTATTGCTTTAGCTATACTCATTCGTTTTGTACATGAAAAAACCACCTAAATAGGTGGTTTTATGATTCTTCATTTGATTTAACAACTTTTACATCATCTCTATTCGCATCCATTTTACCTTTTTCTTGCTCTTCTTCTTTTTTGGATTTCTTTTGAAAAATTTGATTCATCTCTTCTTCTTTTCTCGCTAATTCAGAACGTTTTTGAATTTTCCCCTCGATAATTTTACCAACAACCCAAAAGAGCACAATACAAATACCTACAATAATTGTTTTTAGTGGATTCTCTGCAAAGGAAGTAATACTCTCCCCAACATAAGCGATGGTAAAGATCATTACCGTTTTACCCATTAAAACCGCCAACACAAACTGCTGTAGCTTTACTCGTGATAATCCACCTACGATATTAATAATCGCGGATGGGGAAAAAGGAAAACACATTAATAAAAATAGTGGCCCAAAGCCATGCCGCTCAAACCATTGCATGACTTTTTGCACCTGCTTATTTTGTCGAATAAAGTTAAAAAACTTTTTTTGACCTAGTCTTCGAATAATGAGGAAAACTAAAATGGCGCCAACAACAGCTCCTATCCAAGAATATAAAAACCCTTCTATTAAGCCGTATGCCATTGAATTTGTAATAACAAATACAATTAAAGGAAGAAAAGGTAGGAATGCCTCAACCATCGGTAACAATATACCAGGTAGAGGACCAAAGCTTTCGTATGTATCTAATAACTTCATTACATAATCATCAAATGTATCATTTTCAACCATTTTCCAGATGTCAGAAAGTCCATCAATATTAAGTAATAACATTTAGTTTTTTCTCCTAACCACATCGTGAGTCGCATTGCAGTGTATACCTATTATCATTGTAAAATAAAATCCTATTTTTTGCTTATATTTTCTACATTTTTTTGATAATTTTTTACTTTTTGTCTAGTTTCCGTAAAAAGCTCATCCTTTTATTGAAATATACCCTACTTTTATTTAGTGTGCCATAACTTTTTAGTTTTAAAAATTCGTATTTACGTATATAATAAAGACAGAACTTATGTTCGATTTTTGATTGGAGGAAGAAACATGCGTTACGTAAAGGATGAAGATTTCAAAATTACCTCAAGATTTCTGTTTCTTTCCATGGCTATAATTGTAATAGAACAAGATATAAAAAGAATTGATCAAGGAAACTTTAAAATAAAAGAACCCTATCTAGAATTGCTTAGAAGAATGGAGCATAACGCACGATTAGAGCGCAAACAACTTCAGCAGCTGATGAAGAAGAACGATCTACAGGTTGTTTTCATGCAAAAAAATGATACTTTTTCCACCTATCTTTTTCTCAAAAAAGGACATGAAGAAGAAAGACGCTATTTTAATCCAGCCATTCGAAAGAAAGTAGAGCTGATATTACATGATTTGATGCATAACGTTTTAGCTCCAAAAGAGATGAGGAAGGTTGATTAGGTTAAGGTGTTGATAGTTGGGAGTTGTAACGGACTGTTTGCTATTTTATTAACTTTTTTGGTCACCAAGTGGTTGTTTGGTGACCTTTTTTGTATTTTGGGTAGGGATTCGGGCTTATATACTATTGCTATGTGACCGGTTTTTGCTCATTCAAGATGGTTGGGGTTCATAGGCAATCGCTATGTGACCGTTTTTTTACGCATTCAATCTGGTTCGGGGCAATAGACTTCTCTATGTGACCAGTTCTTGCTCATTCAATCTGGTTCGGGGCGATAGACAACCTCTATGTGACCGGTTTTTACGCATTCAATCTGATACGGGACGATAGACAACCCCTATGTGACCGGTTTTTACGCATTCAATCTGATACGGGACGATAGATACCCCCTATGTGACCGGTTTTTACTCCCTCACCCTGGTTCGAGTTCATAGGACACCTACGTCTCACAACACGACGAATTTCAACTAACTATAAAGAAAAAAAAATTAAAAAACAGCAAAAAAATAGAACCCCTAAACAAAAAACATTAGGGATTCTAATTCTCCTCATTTTATTCCACAATCAATTTAAATAAACGGCTCCGCTACCTTCTCATTTCCAGAAGAGGCCCAGCTATACTGAAGGCGTTCGGTTAAATTGTAGCGAAAGTGTGCGGTTCGCTGCATTTGATTTAACATTGTCCCATAGGAAGCTGGAACATCGATGACTTGTCCGTTTTTAAATAGTACCGTTGTATACGTTTGATCTTTGGTTTGAACTTTTGAAACATGAGAGTGGGCAATCCATATACAGTTTTTATTTTGTGGGGATGTTGTTGGAAAGAAAAACATTCCAGAATGAGGATCAATTGCGATTGGGGCTTTATGGGTGATTCCACATACACCTTTCGTTCCCTCTTGCCTACCTCCCAGAGTTATGAACGAACATAAAACCTTATTTTCTCAAAAATATTGCCATGGTAGAAAAGGCAACTACACACTTAAGAGAGTTGCCTTTTTTATTCTAAAGTGCTTCATTTAGGTCCTCATATTTATTTGAATCCACATAAAATACAGTTATTTCATTATCCTTTTTTAATAAGATTTGTATATTTTCTAATTCCCACATAGTAGTGTTTTCTTCTTCAAAACTAGGATTACCATATTTATTAATTAATATATCTTTTACAGTATCATATGAGAATCAAAAGCAACAGTTGTATTCGTTTCAACTTCTTTGACATCTTCTTTACATGTTATTTTTAGTGGCATGTTGTAGTGAAGAAGTATTTTTCAGAGATACTGAGTATGGAATCTGTTTCGAGAGTTATATGTTTAAAATAGTATTATTTCACCAGCAATCGTTAAATATATAATGCCACATATATGTTATTATTCAAAATATATATTGTATTCTGAAAAAAATATTGTATTATAATATCTGACCATAAATATGAAAAAATTAGCTTTGTTTTTTGTCGCTTTTTTAATTATGAGTAGTTCTTTATTATTGACTGGCACGAAGGAGGTAGAAGCTGCATGTTATTTAAGTACTCCATCTGATGTGGAAATTTTGGATGACTCAGGTGATACTGACGGTGATGTGAATATAATGTGTTCAGGTGGAAATTATCCTCGTGGTTGGATAAATTTAAGAAATACGGCAAAACCTATGGACTCTACATCAATTAAACAGTGGCGTAAAACTGGAACTCACAGCACTGCAGTTTCAGATTTAACAAAATATTTAGCTAAATACCCTGAACATACTATTGTTAATTATGGAGGAGGTAAAATTAGAGTTATAACGGGGAGCCACGGTGATATTATGCTATATCCTGTTAGTAAATCATATGGTGAATCTACAATTAAATTTAATGCTAAGAACGAAGCAATCAGGTATTTTAAATAAAAGGGATGATGGGAAATATGAAAGAACAAATTATACATAGATGGAATCCACATGAAGAAATTACTCCATATATTTCACTTAATGAGATGAAACAAACCCATTTTGATTTGCTTTTATCTTTTACTCTTTTCAAAATGAGTAATTACAATATAAAAAGAACAGGTAAAATAGCAACTTTCAAATTTAAAAACCCTTTTGCTGTTCGTTATTCTATTGAAAACGATCGTATAGATCTTATCAAAGCTAAACATATAGATAATGGTTCAATTATTGAAAAGCCTATTTGGCCTCTTTTTATAATCGAAAATTCTACTCTTTTAAAGTGGCAAAAAGATTTAGGAGCTATCGTAGAATATGATGAGCAAAGATTAACTTGTTATGCTTTTACAGAAGAGGAATATCTAATTGAGATTTTATGTGAAAAAGAACCTCAGATTCAAATAGAGAATGAATAATTTAATTTTGTTATTGTTTTAATAAAGAAACCATAGTAAAAAATAATTTTAGCAAAAGTGCTTACCAGTAAGGCAAAATGATTATTTTGGGTTTGTAGTATATAAAAATCTACCTGTTAAAGTACAGATTTTTTAATTTGATTTACTTCGTATCTTAAAAATTAAAATACCTAGCTCCTCTTGGACTACCATTAAAGGACCTAAACATGTATTCTCGAGTTTAGGTCCTTCATAATTCTCTAATAGGGTTGTACCTTATTTGATTACAAATTTAGATGATATGACCATTAACTTCAGTTGTTCCTGTACAGACCCCCATTCTCAAATTGTTATAAATCGTCCAAAGAGGAAAATGTTCTTTCGTTCATTTATTTTACCTCAAAGTACTAGGGGCTTATTCACCTACCATACCGTCGTTATCACGATCATCCATATATAGGTATAACCAATGATCGCTCGAAATTGGCATGCTGAAACCAGCTGCTTTTGCTTCTTTAATCGTTACCTGTCCATTACCGCAGAGGAGAAAAGATAATGATACATTTAATTTATCAATCGACCAAAATTGATTAAATGTAGCGACTACTCATTACCTTGAGTACAATAGTTATCTGACCGTTGGCCCTCCGCAAGGCTTACGGTTTTTTATTTTACACCTCATGTAAATTCCTCCAATCCTTTTTATAGATTTATAGATTCTTTAATTGTATCTCTGCAACGCTATATGATACGCCACATTTCGCTGATATCTCAAATGGCGATAATCCTCTTATTAGATCAGGCGGTGCTAGTAATACTCCAGCAAAGGTATTAGCTTGCCATTCAGGATCTTTAAACAATTAATCTTACTACTCCTTAATGTCCAAATTGCCACAATGTATTCTTCTCATCATTTTCGATGATAGGCTCTAAATCTATTGCATGGGTTTCATCGTTTTTATTAAATCTAACTTCGAAGGTCCTACACTGCGAATGGATAAAGTTTTTTCTATTTTGAAAATCAATTTACGAGTGTTTTTATTTAAAGGATTATGTAAAAATCTATTATAAATTTCTTTCGTTATGCTAGACTATTAAAAATACAATAAATAAATTATAAGGGAGTGAAAAATTTGTTATATATACCATTCTTATCCGGAATCATTGCGGGGATTCTAACATTGTTTTTTACAACAGATCAAACCCCTATATTAATTACTAATATATTATTAGGAGTTATCATAGGTCTAATGATAAACAAAGAGAAAGTTCAAAATCCAAAGAAGTAAAGAAGTAATCCCTATATGAAAATATTAAAACACTTCATAAAAAAAGAGAGTAGGTATTTCATAAATACCTACTCTCTCAAATTACATATTAATTTCCTTGTTGCGTATTTTAGTTTAGACTAGTGATTAAATAATATATCGATAGGTTATTCAACGTATGAAAATGAATAATTATCAAAAGCTACATCATGCGTGTCGCCACTGTAATTAATAGATAAATAGTTTATTGCTACAGAGATTCCATCCCCTATCCAAGTATCATGTGCATATTTAGCTAGAGTTTCTCCATATTGAAGTTCATTCGTTTCCGCACTACTTTTTGTTGCAATTCTACCAGATACAGAAACCCCATCTGGTACTCCATTTCTAATATCAACCGCATATACAATGCCCGCAAATTTTTGGTCTGCTATTCCATCACAATTAGAATAGATAACTGAATCATCTCTCACATCATAATGATGACAACTAAAGCCCCCATTTGTATTTAGGCCCAACTACTCCATCTGCAGATAAACCATGTCTTTCCTGATACGCCTTTACTGCAGCTTCAGTTTTAGTCCCATAAACACCATCTGGAGTTACACCAACAGCACGTTGAATTCTTTCCACATCTTTCCCTTTGCTGCCTTTCTTAATCAAATGCCCAGGATAAGGTACAATTGATTTCCCGCTAGGCTTAGTCACCTTTTTCTCTTTGATCACTGCATCAGTTGAAGGATGTCCATACACTTTTACTTTACCGAAATCAGAAGTCTGAATAATGTAAGTATGTGGCTCATCTTCTCCAAGGATTTCATAAGTAAGTCCTCCAAACTTAGTAGGATTGATTTCACCTTTTGTATTTTTTGCAACTGGCACCTTATCTAGGGGATACACTTTCCAATTACCTTTACCAGGCGGAAAATAAATGTGTTTATTCCTCGCTTTAGTATCTTCAACAAAACCTTTTAAATAATCTTCGGGAGCTAAACAGTTATCCTTCCTATTGGCTCTCCATCCATAAGGAATATGATCTTCTGCTTTTTTACGTACTTCAAAATGTAAATGTGAGCATGTAGACTGCCCAGTAGAGCCTTGATAACCGATTGTCTGTCCTTTAGAAATCTTTTGCCCTTTCTTAACTGCAACAGAATGTAGGTGAGCATATAGCTGACCACGATTATTTTTGTCTTTAATTAGGACCACATTCCCATAACCACCAAAGCCTGTACCACTTTTGCCCATTCCAGCATATATAACTTCTCCGCTAGTAAATGCCTTGATAGGTGATTTATGCGCTTTAACTAAGTCGATTCCTGTATGCCACTCTTTACCACCACGAATAGGATGTGTTCTCCAACCGAATCCACTTGTTACACGATAACCATCAAATACACCCATTATTTATCCTCTCCTTTTACATCCAGTTTTCTCGATTCTGACCTAGCTATCTTTGAATCTAATTCTTGCTTAACCCAGTTAATAATTTTTGTACGTATTGCTTCAGGGATCCACTCACCCCATCCAGCACGAATAGAGTTAGCTGTCATAGATTGGATGATATGATACAGAACCCCTGTACCAAGGGCGCCAAAAATAATCCCATTTATACCTAGAACCATATCTAGGAAGTGACCACCTGCAGGCAATAGTAAAATGAAAAAAGTACGAAAGATTCCATCAATCCCATACTTACTTGCGTATGTTTTATCCTTTTTAGATGCCCGAACCCCTGAAATCCAGTCCATGACCACAAAAAGGAGAAGGGCAGTCATTAAATACTTCACAACATCACCTTCTCCAAATAAGAATTCGAATACCGGTTTAAAAACAGCAAAAAAATAGAACCCCTAAACAAAAAACATTAGGGATTCTAATTCTCCTCATTTTATTCCACAATCAATTTAAATAAACGGCTCCGCTACCTTCTCATTTCCAGAAGAGGCCCAGCTATACTGAAGGCGTTCGGTTAAATTGTAGCGAAAGTGTGCGGTTCGCTGCATTTGATTTAACATTGTCCCATAGGAAGCTGGAACATCGATGACTTGTCCGTTTTTAAATAGTACCGTTGTATACGTTTGATCTTTGGTTTGAACTTTTGAAACATGAGAGTGGGCAATCCATATACAGTTTTTATTTTGTGGGGATGTTGTTGGAAAGAAAAACATTCCAGAATGAGGATCAATTGCGATTGGGGCTTTATGGGTGATTCCACATACTCCTTTTGTTCCCTCTTGCCTACCTTTCAGACTAGATCCAAAAAATTTGCAGGCATAATCAATGACTTTGGATGGCGGGGTTTTTACCACGTACTCCGATTCCTTCTCCAGTATTCGAGTACCGACACTTCCATTTTCTAACAATGCAGGCATAACTGCTAGAGTAAATGGTGTGATTTCGTATTCTGTTTTAGCTAAATCCATTAACTTCATTCCTTTCTACTATGATTATCCATAATATAACATATTTTGTGTTAAATTGGGAATGAAATAAACTAAATTTACTAAATAATTAAAAAATATGTAGGTGAGGATGGAGTATTCTATAATTTCTTCCCCTATTGGCAACAATTCATTATAATTGGCTTAATATAGAAATAAGGATGGTGAAACGTGATGTGGAGTAAAAAAAAGAAGGATGATACCCGCGAAAACCAGAAAGCTACGTATCCAACAAGAAATGTATCCATCCATGAATTAAGACAAGCGATTGGGAAATATACGAAGGAGCTTAAAGATGGTATTCCATTATCAATCATTATAAAAGACGATTTAACGATTGATTATGAGCTTCTCGCTCCTTATCTTCAAGCGGTTCCGATTGAGAAATACTATATGTCCAAGGAAACGTATGAAATTTTTCCCGAGGAACAAAAATCTTTAGCAGAAGAAATGGATATGGTTCAAAAAGCTGTCGATCAATACATGAAAATTACAAAGGAGCTACCAGTAATTGATGGGGATCCCTATCAAAAGGTAAGCTATTTTAAATTAGAAAAGCTCAAGTTAATACCACATCGCCCTGATGAAACCTTTTATATAACCGATGAAGAATTCTTAATTACGTATAAAAAAGAACAGACATAATTCTGTAAAAATATCGTCCACATTTCTTCACAAATAGCCAATGCCTTCTCCCTCACCTGCGTTAAGATGGAATTAAGAAGTGATATTGTAATTGTTGGGGGAGATTCTTTTGGCAAAAAAGTATTATGTACTATTTGGGACAATTGTGGCTATTGGGATAGCATTGGGGATTATGTATGTTGAATTTTGGCGTGATGCTGGAATTGAGCTACCGGAAGAAATAACAATGGAAACATCCACTGGTGAGAATTTTGTATTTGCAGATATGGAACCTAAAGTACGGTTACTTGAGTTCTACTATGCGAAATGTCCAGATGTATGTCCCTTAACAACGCAAAGAATGATGCATTTAAAGGACCAATTTACGGATGAAGGAATATTTGGTGATAAAGTGGAATTTATCTCGATAACTATTGATCCAAATGAAGATACCAATGAGGTAATCCAGCAATATATGAAGCAATATGGTATTCAGGTAAATAACGGCTGGACGTTTTTGCGTGGTAGTGTAGAAGATACAGAAAAAGTCGCAAAACCATTCCGCTTCCAATTTAAAGACAATGGAACCGATTTTCTAACGCATACCTCTTACGCTTATTTGCTTGATGAAAATAATGAATTAGTTGAAAAATTCCCAATGGGGCAAGCATTTGATAAAGAGCGAGTCTATGACCGAGTGATGCGATTGGTTGAATGAATAAAAGAACAAGGTGAGTAGCCTAAATGAGGGCACTCACCTTTGATTTTGAAATAGAGCTCGTAATTCATCGTTCGCCTGTAGGATATCTTTATCTACTTTCCAACCATCCTCTGTTTTAATCATTATCATTTGCCCAAAAATCGTAATCGTATCATCTTTTTCCAAACCTTCGAATCCTACATCCACATAATAATCGAAACTCAATTCCCTATCTGTATCTTTTACTCCCGGTTCAAAGGTAATATCCTGCATCGAAATGTTTGCTTTCGTCATTTCGGATAATTGCTCACCATATCGAATAAAATTCGTCATCCACAGCTCCTTAAACCCTTCCTCTGTTACAACGCCCTTATACTGTTCATATGTTTGATCATATAATTCTTGAGGGTTATCATAGGATTCCGTATTTCTTTCGTTCATCATTTGTTCATAGTTTACATCAAATTGCATCTGTTTAAAGGCTTTCGCAACTTCCATCGCTTCTTCTCTAGGAGTTAATTCATTTGTTGGGGCACTGGGTTGATTAAAATTGGAATAAAGCAAAAAGGAGATTAAGAATACAGTAGCAACCCCAACAATACTTAAGAAGTTTTTAGTAAATAATCGCTTTTTCCTTTGAACGGGCTGAATTTCGGATTCCTCGTTGATGCGTATTAAAAACTGCTCTTTCGCTTGATTAGACAATTGCTGATTTTTTGGAAAAGAGCGTAACTCTTGTTCCAGCTTTTCACTATCCATCCATTTTCCCCTCCATTCTTTCTCCTAATTCTTTTTTTGCACGATGATAGGTTACTCGAACTTTATTTTCACTCCACTCTAAAACCTCTGCTGTTTCTTGTACCGTCAATTCCTTAATTCCTCTTAAAACGAGTACATCGCGATAGACTTTCTTCATTTCCATAATTGCTTGATATAATTCCCTTTTTAAGCTGTTTGAGAAAAATAGATTTTCTGCTGAGAGTTCATTTTTTACAACGGTAGAGCTTTGCATTTTCAATTGCTTTTCCTGTTCTTTGCTTCTTTTTCTCATCTCATCTATCGCTACATGTCTTGCAATACTAAAAAGCCAGGTTTTTGGTGAGGAATGCCCATGAAAGCTATCCATATTACGCCATGCTTTTAAGAAAACTTCTTGTGTTACATCATCCATATCCCTCTTCCCAGTATAATAGATGAGGAATTGAAGCACGTCGTTGCCGTAATCATGAAACCATTCGATAATTTGTTCCTTTTCATTCAATTTGTCCCCCCCAATCTAAGCCCTTCTTGTTCATTTGACGAAAGATTTTTGTTTTTATTTCAAAAAATACCAAATTTATATTTTTATAGTACCATATGGAAGAGTTCCTCTAGCCGAAGTGTCTAGAAAGTCATACACCAATCGATGTGCTAGAATAATGTTAGGAGGTGTTTACATTGAACGGAGATTGGAAGAAGTATGTATCGTTATTAGCACAAGAAACAACAGAGAGTTATCCATTACGAAATCCACATACACGAGAAAAAATCATGGATATTCCAGAATGTACAAATGAACAAATGGAAAATGCCATAAAAAATGGCGTCGAAGCTTTTCAAAAAATGAAGGCTTTGACATCTCATGAGCGTGCAGTTATTTTGGAAAGGGTTTGTCATATTATTTCGGAAAACAAAGAAGAATTTGCCCAAACCATTACACTAGAATCAGCCAAACCAATTAAATATGCTCGTGGAGAAGTAGATCGTACCGTGCAAACCTTAAAATTTGCAGCTGTAGAAGCAAGAAAGCTAGAAGGTGAATCGATTCGCTTGGATGCAGCACCAAATGGATCCGGTAGAGACGCTTATACCATTTATCAGCCAATCGGCATAGTTGGCGCAATCACACCTTTTAACTTCCCATTAAATTTAGTTGCCCATAAAGTAGGGCCTGCTTTAGCAGTAGGAAATAGCATTATTGTAAAGCCTGCTGAAAAAACACCATTATCTTCCTTCTTACTACAGAAGGCATTTGAAGAGGCAGGACTTCCAAAGAATGCTCTCCAAGTCATTACTGGTGATGGTCCACGTCTTGGTAAAGTATTAATGGAGCATAAAGATGTAGCAAAGATATCCTTTACCGGTAGTCCAACTGTAGGGAAACAAATCAAATCGCAGGTAGGATTGAAAAAAGTAACATTAGAGCTTGGTAACAATTCTGCTTTATATATTGATAAAAGTGTTAAGGAAAAAGTAAAGGACATTGCTGAAAAAGCAGTTGTAGGCGCTTTTTCATACAACGGGCAGGTTTGTATAAGTACCCAAAGAATTTATGTTCATAAGGATGTTTCAGAAGTATTTTTAACACATTTTAAAAAAGCGACGGAAAAGTTAACCTATGGAGTCCCAACGGATGAGGCAACAGACGTGTCTGGCTTAATCGATGCCAAGTCACAAAACCGCATATTGGACTGGATTAAGGAAGCACAGCAAGAAGGTGCCCAGATTGTTACAGGTGGGGAAAAAATAGAAAATGGAATCCAGCCTACGATTCTAACCAATGTAAAACAGGATAGTAGTATTTCTTGTCAAGAAGTGTTTGGGCCAGTCGTTATTGTTAATGCTGTGGATTCAGCAGAAGAAGCACTTGCTAAGATGAATAACAGTGAATATGGACTAAATGCAGGGGTTTATACTTATGTATTGCCACAAGCCTTTCACTTTGCACATGAGCTAGAGGTCGGTCAAGTATTCATCAATGATCTTCCTACATTGCGATTCGATCATATGCCTTATGGCGGTATTAAAAACTCTGGATATGGTTATGAAGGAATTAAATATGCAATGCAAGAAATGGTGAATCGGAAGTTTATTAGTATGAATTATCAATTCTAAGTTGAAGAGAAACTTTTTATATGTGATAGCTCAAAAAAATCCAAATCAATGCAAGCTCAATGAAAATTGGTGCTTGTTGATTTGGATTTTTTACTTTTATCGAATACTCTTTAGCTCGTTAATACCGTTCTATCACTAACAAACCGTGAGCCACGTATGTTCTGGAATTCCTGAATAAGTCCTTCTACTGTTAACTTCTTCTTTTCTTCCTCATGTGCTTCGAAAATAATTTGACCTGCATCCATCATGACGAGGCGATTCCCTAGTTCAATTGCTTGATCCATTCGATGTGTAACCATCAACGTTGTTAATTGATGCTGCTCTACTAAATCCTTTGTAATCTTTGTAATCAGCTCTGCTCGAGCAGGGTCTAATGCTGCAGTATGCTCATCCAATAACAAAATTCGAGGCTTCGAAAAGGTCGCCATTAATAAGGATAGGGCTTGACGCTCTCCACCAGATAGAAGTCCAACCTTCGTATTCAGCCGATTTTCCAATCCAATATCAATGGATGATAGTAATTCTTTAAATTCATGTCGTCTTCCTTTATTGACACCCTTTAATAAAGAACGCTTCTTGGAACGCCCAAGAGCAAGTGCTAGATTTTCCTCGATTGTCATATTCGGAGCCGTACCCGCCATTGGATCTTGAAATACACGTCCAATCCACTTGGAGCGCTTGTATTCTGGAATGTACGTAACATTTTTATCATCGATTTTAATAGAACCGCGGTCAGGATAAAGTACCCCTGCAATAATATTTAACAAAGTAGATTTCCCAGCGCCATTACTACCGATGACGGTTACAAAATCACCTTCCTGTAACGTCAAGTTCAATCCATTTAGTGCCTTTTTCTCATCAGGGGTTCCTTCAAAAAACACTTTGTTTATTTGCTTTAATTCAAGCATTTTCTTCTTCCCCCTTTTCTTCTAGCTGACGAAAAGCTCTTTTGTTCTGGAATCGTTTTTTATTTTCCTTAAACTGTTTGCCCCAAGTTGGAAAGATAAGTGCCGCTATTACAATGACAGCCGTGATTAGCTTCATGTCACTTGCATCAAAGAAGTCGACTTGAAGCGCAAGAGCAATAATGACTCGATAAATAATTGCTCCAAAAATAACTGCCAATGTGATACGAGCAATCTTTTTCTTCCCAAACAGTCCTTCTCCAATAATCACCGATGCTAAACCAACAATAATCATCCCTACGCCAACGTTCACATCACTAAAGCTATTGTATTGAACAATGACAGCACCACTTAGAGCAACTAATCCGTTCGATATCCCTAAACCAACGACAATATAGGAATTGGTATTTGCAGATAAGCTCTTTACCATTCGTGCATTATCCCCAGTAGCACGTAAGGCAATTCCTGCTTCTGTTTGTAATAACCAATCCATTATTTTTTTCACCACATACGCAAATACAATCATACTTAAAATAACGAGAAAGGTACCAGGAGCGTAATCGGGTATCCCAAGACTTTCAAACGGTGCTAAAAGAAATCGATCAATTTGAAGACTTTCCCATAAGCCCTCGATTTTAGAGAAAATAGTAGTTTCACTCATTAATGATATGGTCGGTTGACCCATAATACGCAAATTAACAGAATATAGGGCTGTCATCATTAAAATACCGGCCAGTAATGGATTAATGTTTCCTTTCGTATGCAATAATCCTGTTACACATCCTGCTATAAATCCAGCACCCCCTCCTATAAGTGTAGCGAGGAAGGGGTCTGTACCATTTACAATCAAAACTGCACTTACAGCACCACCTGTTACAAAGCTTCCGTCTACCGTTAAATCTGGGAAATCTAGTACTCTAAAAGATAAGTAAACTCCTAAAGCCATTAATGCATATATTAAACCTGACTCTAAGGCACCATAAAGTGCATATACCATACAATTTCACCCTTTATTATTTATATGTCTAGCTTTAGGTACTAAAGACTATTAAGGATTTTCCCATATTCATGCTTGTTTCTACTTTCCTTAACTGCAGAAGAATAATCCTTTATGTCTGTACGAAGCACC
This sequence comes from Salirhabdus sp. Marseille-P4669, assembly GCF_900240405.1. Taxonomy (GTDB): domain Bacteria; phylum Bacillota; class Bacilli; order Bacillales; family Alkalibacillaceae; genus OEQK01. The sequence continues at coordinate 111,321 of NZ_OEQK01000004.1, read as the reverse complement.
TTTTGCTTTTCTAATCTTGTTGTTCGGTTTGAACGATTGTCGCTTTTTCTTTTAGTTCATCGGTAAGCTCAACTCCCATTTTGGAAGCCGCTTCTTCATTAATTTCTAATACTAGATTTTGAGGGAATGTTGCAGGCAGTTCACTTGGTTCTTTTTCTCCCTTTAATATTTGAATCGCCTTTTCACCTGCTTCATAACCAATATCGTAATAGCTAAATCCATATGCAGCAAAGCCACCCCGTTTAACGGAATCTAGCTCTCCGACAAACAATGGAAGCTTTTCTTGTTCGCTTACTTGCATGACGGATTCTAATGCACTAACAACGGTATTATCCGTAATTACATAGAATACGTCCACTTTCCCAACTAAGGATTCTGCGGCTTGCTTTACATCTGCAGAGGTAGATACATTTGCCTCCTCCACGGTTAAACCTAGATCATTCGCAACTTCTTTTAATTGTTCCACTTGTGTTACCGAATTTTGTTCACCAGCATTATATACTGTTCCAATTGTGGAATAACCCATGTCTTTAATTAATTGAACAGTACTTGGAATTGCTTCTGGATTAGAATCGGACGTTCCAGTTACATTTCCTCCTGGGTTTTCCATACTTTCTACTAAGTCCGCACCAACTGGATCGGTTACGGAAGTAAAGACAATTGGAATATCACTTGTTTCATTTACTACAGCTTGTGCACTTGGTGTAGCATTAGCAAAGATTAAATCTACTTTATCTCCAACAAACTTTTGCGCGATTGATTGATTGTTTTTCACATCATTTTGTGCGTTTTCTTCTTCAAAATTTATTTTTAAGCCTGATTCTGTTAATGCATCTTTAAACCCTTGTGTTGCCTGATCTAGTGATGGATGCTCCACATGTTGAATAATTCCTACCGTAAGTTCTCCATCTCCATTTCCAGCATTTGAGCTTCCCTTTTCACTTTGTCCACAGGCAGTAACAAACAGTAGTATTCCCAAGAATAAAATCATTGCAACTTTTTTCATGTACACTTCCCCCTTATTTGGTGCCTATCCACACTTTAGCACTTTTATGCTTTTAAGCTTTTATTTACTAAAGTATAAAGAACATAGGCTAACTTTTCAAGCCTAATTTTTTAGAATCAGTCAGGAGAAGATTCGTTGAATATCCATATTCATCTCTTTACACTCCAGTTACATTTTACCCATAAAAAAAAAGAGATGGTTGCCCATCCCTTTATTTCAAAACGATTTCCTTCAAGGATCTTCTTAGAATTTTACCTGTCGTATTTTTTGGAAGCTCCTCTAAAAATTCAATTTTCGCAGGTCGTTTATATTTTACTAGGTGTTCCCCACAATATGTTTTTAATTCTTCCTCATCTAATTGAGCATGTTCCTTCAATACTACAAATGCGGTGACTGCTTCTCCCGTATTCGGATCTGGTACACCTACAACAGCAACTTCTGCTACTTTTGGATGACTATAGAACACTTCCTCTACTTCGCGTGGGTATACATTATAACCGCCAACTAAAATTAAATCCTTTTTACGGTCCACAATGTAAAAATAGCCTTCTTCATCCATTTTCGCCATATCACCAGTATGAAGCCAACCGTTTTTCAAGGTAGCAGCAGTTTCTTCTGGTAGCTTATAGTAACCTTTCATCACATTCTGTCCTCGTACAACGAGCTCTCCTACTTCACCAACTGGGACTTCTTCGCCAAATTCATCGACAATCTTGTTTTCCACATTGATGATGCTTTGACCGATAGACCCTGCTTTACGAGGACGATTTAAAGGATTAAAACAAGTGACAGGTGAAGCCTCTGATAAACCATAGCCTTCTGAAATAATAACGTCAAATTTCTTTTCAAAGCTCGTTAATAACGCAACCGGCATTGCTGCGCCTCCAGAAATACACAATCGAATACTTTCAAAGTAGGCAGGGGTTCCTTCTGGATGCTGAAGTAAATAATTGTACATAGTTGGAACACCAGCAAAAACAGTAAGCTTATGTTTTTTTGTTGCTTCGAATACATCAGTAGGTGAGAATTTCGGCATAATAAATACGGTTCCGCCGTTCATAAGTGGTGCATTTAGAGCAACTGTTAGACAAAACACATGAAACATTGGAAGCGCTGCAAGCACTCGGTCATCAGGGCCAATTTTCAAGTAATCTGCCACGTCTTTCGCATTTGAAAATAAGTTCTTATGCGTTAACATTGCTCCTTTTGGTTTCCCTGTTGTACCGGATGTATACAGAATAACAGCAATCTCTTCCTCACCTATGTGAGGACGCTCAAGCTCTAAGCTTCCTTCCTGCAACAGTTGTGTAAACGATTTCATTTTACTTGCTAATGGAGAATCAACCTTTGCAAACTCTGCCGATGTTTCACAAACGATGACATGTTGAACATTGGAGAGGGCATCTTTCATATGATGAAACTTATCCATTAACATATCTAAGGTAATAATTGCTTTCAGATCACCATCTTGAATAATATAACTAAGTTCACTAGCTGTGTATAAAGGATTGATTGGAATTATAGTCGCACCAACCCGAAGTGCTCCATACAACGCAATTACAAAATGCGGCGTATTACCAACTACTAATGCAAGATGATCTCCCTTACCAATTCCTATTCCTTTTAAACTTGAAGCAAACTTCGTTACTGCCCCTTCCAATTCTGCATATGTCTTTTCCTCCCCTTGAAAAATATATGCAGTCTTACTTAAGTGATTCTTAGCTGTAATGGAAAGTTGATCACTTAAGTTCATAAAAAGCCTCGCCTCCCCTTTTCACATTATGAATGAATAGTCATTCATTATTAGTATAAAAAAATACTATTATTATTATAAAATAGTAAAGGGATTTAGACAAGAAAAGGTTTTCATAGGATTTTTCCCTAAAAGAAAAAACTTGAAAGGACAAAAAATCCTTTCAAGTTTTCAAAAAGGGAACATTTATTCATTACATTTCCCTTATTCTATTTTAATACACTAATTTAATAAAATCTTCTTTATCAATTCTGCCAAAATAATGTTTTATGTCTACATCAGCAAGTGCTTTTTCAATTCCATCTCTATTATATGTAGCACCTTTCAATTTTTCCTCAATATCTGCAACTTCACCAATACCAAAGAAGTCCCCGAAAATCTTACAATCCTTAATAACGCCTTTTGCAACATCTAAACGTACATCGATGCTTCCAACACCTTCAAAACGCTTGGAGTTTTGAATATCAAAGGCTGGTGACTTTCCATAGTTCCATTCCCATGTTTGGTAACGGATTTTCGAAATTTCATGGATCTTCTTCCAATCCGCTTCTGTTAATTTATATTTCGGTACCTCATCAACAGAATCTACATTAAAGATATGACGTAGTAACAAGGCTTTAAATTCTTCCATAGTAATTTTTTCTTCAAGAAATTCAGAAATGTTTGCTACACGACTACGGATAGACTTAATACCTTTTGATTGTATTTTTTCTGCCTTCACTTTCAATGCAGATACAACATTTTCAATTTCCGAATCAAGCATTAATGTACCGTGACTAAACATACGACCTTTAGTAGAAAACTGTGCATTACCAGAAATTTTACGACCACCTACTTGAATATCATTGCGTCCAGACATTTCTGCATCCACACCAAGTGCTTTTAAAGCATCGATTACCGGCTGAGCAAATTTAGCAAAGTTCGCAAAGCTATCCCCATCATCTTTCGCTAAAAAGCTGAAGTTTAAATTTTGTAGATCATGATATACTGCTCCGCCACCAGACAAGCGACGTACTACTTTAATATTGTTTTCTTCTACAAAATCTGTATTGATTTCTTCAATTGTATTTTGGTTTCGACCAATGATAATAGATGGCTCATTTATGTAGAATAGCAAATATGTATTGTCACCTTCGATTTTTAGATGCTTTAGTGCATATTCCTCAATTGCTAAATTAATTCGAGGATCGTTAATACCTTCATTATCAATAAATAACATCATCGCTATTTTCCTCCTTTAATTTAAGCTCCCACCTAATTGTACGGTTTTCGACAAAATAAATCAAAAATAATGATTATTTTAATATTATGGAAAGCTTAGTCCTTCAATGGCTAGTGAAATAGCACCGTCGTAATATTTTTTTGCTTCTTCCTTTAGCTTAGTGATCTCTCCAAAATGCGGGAGGTGGCTTAACCATAGTTGTTTTACATTTGCTGCCTTTGCCACTTTTCCACATTCCTCACTCGTCATATGCCCAGGACCAGAACCATCCATCCCCTCGTAAAAGCTACAATCAGCAATAAGTAAGTCTACATCTTTGCAGTATTCAGACAGACGATCAAAATAACTAGTATCCGCTGTATAAAAACATGTTTTCTGTCCATCTGTAATTTTCATTGCAAAGCAAGGAACAGGATGAACGGTTTTATAAAAGGTAAAGGTAAAAGGACCAAGCGTTAATGGCTCTTTTTCTTGATAGGATTTTCCTACTGTGTATTTACCAGTTAATCTGTTGAACTGTTCTTCCTCCTCCTGATGTCCATATATGGGCAGAATGTTATTTGTACCATGAATACCATTTTGGACGATGTGAAAATATTGAAGTGGTCCAATGTCTGCTACATGATCATGATGGTAATGGGATAAAACAACAGCATCTAAATCTGCTACAGCTTTATATAAAGGGAGTCTTGAGAGTGTTCCACTTCCACAATCCAATAAAACAGCAAAACCATCCTTTTCTAAAAGATAACAGGAAGTTGCTGATTCTCCCTCTGGATAAGCCCCATAATACCCAATAACGGTTATTTTCATGCGTTCATTCCTCCTTTAAAATATAATTGTTATAAAACAGATGGTTGCATAATATACTGTGTTATAATACAATACTAATAAAGAAAATCGTTTACTAAAAAAAATTAACCAAAGTGGAGGGATTGCTCATGACTAGTGTGATCGAATTTTTCAGAAATTTACCTAAGAAAGTTTGTAAAGTTTGTGGCGAACAGATTGATGAAAAAGCGGATTGCTACGGAAATATATGTGATGAGTGTGATCATCCTGCCCGATAAAGAGGAATCCGTTCATTTACTAGGATTCTTCTGAAATCACTTGCAATACCCTTAGTTCTATCATGAGGTTGTTTTTATCCGTTAATGCGCTAAATGATGAATTTGTTGATTTTCATTCCACCTTTCTTTCAAAGGTCTGACTATTAAAGTCAGATCTTCTTTTTTTACAATAACATAAAAAAGGCTTGAGCTTATAACTAACTGTCCAATCACGACAACAACCCTTCTTAAAATTACTTAAGAAGTTATGGATCCAATAAAAAAACCTAAATGTAGTCTTTGCTCTACATTCAGGTTTTCTGTAAAAAATCATTACACTTTACTAATTGTCCCCTAAAAACGAAAGGACCTGCTGAACTGCTTCTTCACCTTGGTCAATACAGTCTGGAACACCGATACCTTCAAAGGAACTTCCCGCGAAAAATAAACCTGGTAAGTGTTGATTTATTTGTTCCTTTAGCGTGTCAACACGATCTTTATGCCCCACTGTATATTGTGGCATAGCATTTCTCCATCTAGAAATAACTTTAAATTGAGGCTTTGCCGTAATGTTCATCGTTTTATTCAGATCTTTCAGTACGATTTCTTCAATCTCTTCATCTGAAAAATCTACTACCTCTTGATCATTCGGTCTACCAACATAACAGCGTACGAGTGCCTTTCCCTCAGGGGTTGTATGTGGCCACTTTTTATGTGTCCAAGTTACTGCTGTAATTCGATAGCTGCTATTTCTAGAAATAACAAAGCCGGTTCCATCAATATCCTGTTTAATATCTTCTTTATTAAAAGCCATCGCGACATTGGCTACAGAAGTTGCTGGCATTTCTTTAAATATTGCCATAAAATCATATTGGCTAAGCATTTTCTGCATGGCAAAATGGGGAGTTGCAATGATAACCGAGTCTGCTTCTATAACCTCATCATTATCTAACAATAAATGATAATTCTCTGTTTTTTTAGCGATATGCTGAACAGGAACACCTGTTATAATACAATCCTGCAATTCCTTCTCCAACGCATCAATCATGGTTGATAAACCGTTTCGGAAGGTTAAAAACTGTCCTTGCTTTGGCTTATCCTTCGATTCCTTTGGCTTCGGCATTGTCTTTTTAATCCCTTTAATTAAACTACGATGGGTTTGTTCCATATGATAAAAGTTTGGAAACGTGGCCATTAAACTCAAATCATCTAAATCCCCCGCATAAATTCCGGATAATAATGGCTCTATTAGATTCTCTACTACTTCATTTCCTAAACGTCGACGAAAAAATGCACCTAACGATTGGTCTTGCTGTGGCTTGCTTTTCGGTAAAACATAATCACCAGCAGCTCTCAATTTCCCGGATAAAGTAAATAAACTAGAAAACAAGAATGGTGTCATTCTTGTAGGGATACCCATAAAAGCACCCTTTGGCATTTTATGAAGACGGTCATTTGCTAAAATGTAAGATTGTCCTGTTGCAACACGTACGAGCTGGTCATCAATTCCTAGATTGATAGCAAGACGAGACGCACTTTTCTTCCGCGCTAAAAATGAATCAGGTCCCCTCTCAATCGTGAAACCATCCCGTTGAATGGTTTGCATTTTACCCCCTAGTTTTTCACTAGCCTCAATAAGCTGGAGTTCATAGGGTAATTTTTTCGTTTCCATTTCTTTTTTCAAGTAATAGGCAGCGGTAAGTCCTGCTATACCGCCGCCTATTACTACAATACGCTTTTTATTCATTTGGAACACCGCTTTGAACTTGTTTCAACACAACAGTCGCAAGCGTATCAATAAATTGTGGTTTACTATTTGGCATCTCAGGACGGAAATAGTCCGCACCAAGCTCCTCACAAACTACTTTACATTCATAATCATTATCATAAAGTACTTCTAAATGCTCTGCTACAAAGCCAACTGGAGCATATACAAATGTACGATAACCATTCTTTTCATACAAATCACGAGTTAAATCTTGAACGTCTGGTCCTAACCAAGGATCTGGTGTATTTCCTTCACTTTGCCATCCAAGTGCATAATCCTTAATTCCAGCACCTTCTGCAATTAAATCAGCAGTTTCTTGTAATTGCTTTGGATATGGATCACCATATTGTAAAATTTTCTCTGGTAGGCTATGCGCAGATACTACTAGTACAGCTTTTTCACGTTGTTGATCTGTCATTTCACCGTATACTTTTTTAATTTGGTTCACCCAATAATTAATGAATCCAGGCTCTTTGTAGAAGCTTTCCACAGAAGTTATGGTAATACCGTATTTTTCTCCCTCTTCTTGTGCTCTTGTGTTATAAGATTTAACACTAAAAGTGGAATAGTGTGGTGCAAGAACGATACTTACGGCTTCTTTAATACCATCTTTGCCCATTTGTTCTACTGCATCTTCGATAAATGGATGAATATGCTTTAAACCTAGGTACATTGTAAATTGAATGTCATCTTGCATTTCATTTAATTTCTTCTCAAGTGCTTCCGCTTGTTCTGTAGTAATACGCGCTAAAGGTGAAATGCCACCAATTGCTTCATAGCGATTTTTTAAATCCTCTAGCATTTCTGGCTCTGGCTTTCTACCATGACGAATGTGTGTATAATACGGTTCAATATCCTCTTCTTTATAGGGTGTACCATAAGCCATCACTAGTAATCCCATTTTTTTCTTTTCCATTATGAACACCTCGTTTAAGTATTAATTTCTTGTATAATCATGAATAAATGCTGTTAATCGTTTTAATGTTTCTGGTTTAATATCTGGGAATACTCCATGCCCTAAGTTAAATACGTAACCTGGTTGACTCATTCCTTGATCTAAAATTCGTTTCACGCGCTCTTCAATAATGGACCAATCGGCTAATAAAACTGCTGGATCAAGATTTCCTTGAACCGTCTTCGTAATTCCCATTGCTCTTGCCTGTTGAATAGATGTACGCCAATCTAATCCAATCACATCCACTGGTAAGTCATGAAACTCCTGTAATAGATGGCCAGTATTTACACCAAATAAGATCGTCGCAGCTTCTTCATCCTTAAGACTAGAAAAGATACGATTCATAGTTGGTTTAATATAGTAACGGTAGTCATCTGCACTTACTGCCCCAATCCAAGAGTCAAAAATTTGGATTGCCTTTGCACCAGCTTTAATTTGTGCTTTTACGTATGTGATGACCAAATCCCCTAATTTATCCATTAACGCAAACCAAGTCTTAGAATCCCCATACATCATTGCTTTCGTTTTATTGTAATCCTTAGATGGTCCACCTTCAATCATGTAGCTTGCAAGCGTGAAAGGTGCTCCACTAAAACCAATTAGCGGTACATTTAATTGTTCTTTTGTAAGGATTTCAATCGTTTTTAATACATATGGTACATCCTGTTCAGGATCAAGCTCCCCTAATCGTTCAATATCTGCTTTTGAACGAATTGGATTTTCAATAACTGGACCGATGCCTGGCTTAATTTCAACATTTACCCCAATTGGTGGTAGTGGAGACATAATATCTTTATACAGAATAGCTGCATCCACATTGTAGTTATCAACTGGCAGCTTCGTTACATAGGCACAAAGCTCTGGTTGATGAGTTATTTCAAATAGTGAATATTTCTCCTTTAATTTTCGGTATTCAGGCTGCGAACGTCCTGCCTGTCGCATATACCATAGAGGTACATAGTCTGTTTTTTCTCCTCTAAAAGCCTTTAAAATCGTATCATTAAATTGCGTCATTATCTTTCACCCTTCACTCTTAATCCAATATATATGGTAAACGAAATTTTCTTGACTGTATACAAAAAGGCACGTATTGTCACGAAATTGCCTTAATCAACCTTCACTTCATTGGAAATTTCTCCAAATTGATCGGTTAACGGATTATAAGGAATGACAAAATACGTTATTTCATCAAACATCTTTGCACTTTTATCCTTGTAATATCCTTTACCTTTTACTTCATCAATGAAATTCATTCCATCTTCGGTTTTTTCGTAAATGCGATATACAATTCGTTCGTCCTCGCTAGCTGTCCATTGTAATTCCACAGAAACACCACTAAAGAGTCCAAAATCCTTATCACCTTGCAAATCATCAATAATTGGTAACTCAATTGGTTTTGGTAAATCCTTGACATTATCCGGCTTTTCAAATGCAGCCTTTAGGTTTTCTTTTCGGTCTAGCTCGGACAATATATTTTTCATTAGCATGGTTGGTGCACTGCTACCTGTTTTTAAGTAATGTTCTTCATCCGATTGGTCGTATCCAATCCAAGCTGCACCTACGTATTCCGGTGTATACCCAACAAACCAGGTATCCTTATACCCGTCTTTTTCGTACGGATGCTGAGTAGAGCCTGTTTTACCTGCTAGTGCTTTTTCATACTCCCCTGCAGCTCCTGTTCCCGTCTCCACAACCGCTTCAAGCATTCTTGTTATGTTCCATGCCGTTTGCGGTGAAAATACTTCTGTTTCTTTTGGATCAACAGAAGCAATCACTTCTCCATCCCGATTTTGAATTTCTAAGATGGTGTAGGCTTCAATTGCTTTTCCCTCATGTAAAAATGCACGGTAGGATTGGGCCATTTGTAATGGAGTAACGCCCTTAAAGAGTCCTCCTAAAGCTATGCTTAAATTACGATCATTCGGCAATTCCATACCCATCTTCAATAAAAATTCCTTAGCATATGAAATACCTATTTTATCTAACAACCAAACGGCAGGTGCATTTTTAGACAATACTAAAGCATCATACATTGTCACTTCACCTGCATATTGGTCATCATAATTCCTTGGTGTATAGTCATCGTCGTATGTTCGCAATTCATCTGTTAATAATGAAAAGGGTTGATAATCCTCTTGCTCTAATGCTGGAGCAAAAACAGCCAATGGTTTAAAAGTAGAACCTGGTTGTCTCTCCACCATTACCCGATTTATATCCCCACGCTTAAATTGTCGACCACCAATCGCTGCAGATATAGCTCCCGTTTCTTCATCGATTAAGACAAAAGCCCCCTCAACACCATCTATGGACCCATTAAAGTATGTATCATTTTGAAATTGCTCATAAGCAATTTGCTGCGCAGTAGGATTAATTCCAGTAACGATTTTATAACCGCCTCGATATATTTCTTCTTTACTAATATGATATTTCTCCTCCGCTTCTTGTAAAACGAGGTCTACATATGTTTCAATCCATGGTCTCGATTTTTGCTCATCTAATTCTACCCCTAGCGTTTTCCCTTGATTAGCGGACATGACTTCTGCATCAATCATATTCAATTCATGCATTTTCGCTAATACCACGTTTCTACGTTCTTGCGCTTTCTCTGGTTGGTCTACAGGTGAGTAATGACTTGGGGCCTTCGGGATTGCTGCTAGCATCGCTCCTTCAGATACGGTTAGATTTTGGACGCTTTTCCCAAAAAAGTAATTCGCCGCTTTCTCTATTCCATACACACCATGTCCAAAGTATATTTCGTTTAAGTAATATTCTAAGATTTTATCTTTGCTTACATTTCGTTCTAAATAAATCGCTCCCATTACTTCCTTTGTTTTGCGCATCCATGTTTTATCATTTGTAAGAAAAACATTTTTTACTAGCTGCTGGGTAATCGTACTGGCTCCTTCTACCTTATCCATCGCAATCACATCTTTATAAACCGCTCTTAATACAGAAGAAAAGTCTACTCCTGCATGTTCATAAAAACGTTCGTCTTCAATTGCTACAAATGCATTTTGCACATGCTCTGGTATTTGGTCAATTGGTACAAAGGTACGATTTTGACTATATAAAGTAGCCACTTCTTCCCCTGTTGGGCTTTGAATAACAGTTGCTTCCGAAAATACAAATCCTTTGTCGTCAATAACCATTTTTCCACCTAATAAAATCATATTATAGCCTATAATACTAATAAAAATGATGGAAAGGGAGACGATTAATCCCCACTTTACGGCAGGGTGCTTTATCCATTTATGATTAAATTTATCCCATTTCATGATATTGCACCTTTCTCCTGGTTAAAATGATAGCAACACCATATTAGCATGGTGGTGGATTCTTTGTCGAATAATACCGCAATACCAAATCAATTGTATTATATGTAGTTAGGAGGTTTTACATGAAGGTTTTAATGACAAATGGAACGACAGCGTTTTTAAGAACCCTTAAAGAAAAACATCCAGAAGCCAACATACGGATCTTAGAAAATGCAACCAATGCCTTGGCTTATTATGAAGGGAATAATACCGATTTATTTGTCGAGGAGAGAATCTATGAGACGGTAGACTATGTTGGAGATGTAAAAGAAGAGGGTTTTGTCGTAATGAATCACATTCCTGTAACAGATGAAGGTCGACCTATTTTTGAGGATCGGTTCAAAAATAGACAAGGGAAGATTGAGTCAATGCCAGGATTTCAAGCTTTACGCGTCTTAAAGCCTGCCAGTGGTCATACGTATGTTGTCTTTACCCAATGGGATGATGAACGAAGCTTTCAAAACTGGGTCGAATCTTCCTCCTTTCAAGAAGCTCATAAACGTGGGGATGACGAGAAAGAAAAGAAGCCACCATATAGCGCTGGTCCTTCTTATGTACACCATTATCGAGTAATAGATTAATAAAGGTGGACAAGAATTATTCTTGTCCACCTTTCTCATTTAGAACAAATAGAATTAATCTAATACATACTCTTCAAAGAAAGCTTTATATTCTTCTCTTGTTTGAACGCTTTCTAATTTTGCTACTTCTTTTCCATTTTCATAATGTTTAATCGTTGGTGTACCTTTTATTCCGAACTGTTGCCATGCTTCTTCGTATTCTAGAACGTTTACTTTTTTCATATCCACGTCTAAATCCTCTGTTAAAGGTACAACAATCGGTGTAGCCTCCTGACAGTGAACACATTCAGGACTGTAGAAATACACTGTAGTCGTTTCACCATTGTCTAATGCAGTTTGTAATTCAGTGGGAGTGATTTGATTATAATAATAGTCTGGCTCTTGTGATTTCTGATATTGTACAAGTGCAATAAGTCCTCCAAATAACACGATTACGATTAAACCGATCGTAACTAATTTCTTCATACTTTATCCGCTCCTTTATTCTTTACAATAACGATTGTGTAAACTAGGAAAATTAATGTGAATGCGACAAATGATAAGAATGGGATTGTAATAAACCCAAAATAGTTCACATATTTAGCAGTACAAGAAACTTGTCCACAGAAATCTGCAGATAACGTATCAACTTGTTGGATTATATAATGATAAAGTGCTAAAGGCGCACCAATCATACTTAATATGTATCCAGGCAAAGCTATCGAAAAGTCCTTTTTTACATAGGCAGTACCAAAAATAATGACAAGTGGGTACATGAGAATTCGTTGAAACCAACATAACTTACATGGCTCAAAATGCATGATCTCAGAATAGAACAAACTGCCCATTGTCGCTACTAATGCGATTGCCCAAACAATAAGCAATGCATTTTCTTGTAATTTCGTAAACTTCATCTACTTTTCCCCTTTTCCAATTTCTATGTTACATCAAGGAGGTTTTTAATCGTTCCTATCATAGCATATTCTAGCATCTCTTAAAAAGAATAAGATTACAAAAACCAACCCGTTAAAACGCCTAATCACATTAGGGGGTTGGTTTATATTTTATGATTCATTCATTATGCCATTACGATGGGCGTATACTGCCGCTTGGGTTCTGTCTTGTACATTTAATTTACTCAAAATATTACTCACATGCGTTTTTACCGTTTTGATGCCAATAAATAATTTTTCACTAATTTCTTGATTGGTTAAACCATTTCCAATACAAATTAATACTTCCATTTCTCGCTCTGTTAATTCTTCATGTGGCAATGTGCCATTACGGCGAAAACGGGTCATCATTTTTCCAGCTACTTTTGGTTCAATAACGTTCTCTCCTCTTGCCGCTTTCTTAATAGCAGCTGCTATTTCGTCTGCAGAGGACGTTTTTAACATGTAGCTAAAAGCACCCGCTTCTAGTGCTGGAAAGACCTTTTCATCATCGTAATAGCTTGTGAGAATAATAATTTTACAGTCAGATAGAGATGCCATTATCTTTTTTGTTGCGTCAATACCATTTCCATCTTCCATCATTAAATCCATTAAAACGACATCTGGTTTCACGTTTTTTACTAATTCTGCTCCTTCATTACCACTAGAAGCTTCACCAACGATTTCAATGTCATCCTCCGTCATTAAGTATGTCACAACACCTCGACGAACAACATCATGATCGTCTACAACTACAACTCGTATCGTATTCCCCATGTTTATCCCCCTAAAGTGGAATTCGTATTACAATATATGTACCTTCACCCTTTTTCGACCGAATTACTGCTGTCCCACCTAATTCTTCTGCTCTTTCTTTCAATGAGGTTAAGCCGTAGGATGCTTTATTATCTATATTAATTGTAACATCAAATCCTACCCCGTTATCACGAACATACAAATAAATTTCTTCTTCCTTTTTCTTTAATTCTAATAACACTTCCGTTGCATTGGAATGACGCAAAATGTTCGATAATATTTCTTGAATCATTCGAAATAGATGCTCTTCCGTTGCATTGGAAATGCCCGAAAATTCTTCAATGTTTAATTCGAATTGAATATTACAACGGGTTTTCAATTCTTCAACAAGCTTCCTCACCCCACTTTGAAGGGATTCGCCTGATAAGTGGACAGGCCTTAAATGCAGCAATAAAGCACGCATTTCTGTTTGTGCTTGTAAAGCCATTTTAGATATTTCAATCATTTGTTCTTTTGCTTTATCTGGATTTTTTTCTAACAATCGAACGGTTGCTTGAGACATCATCGTTAAACCAAACAATTGTTGACTGACAGCATCATGCAAGTCCCGCGCAAGTCGTTGTCTTTCTTCAATGGTCGCTACTTTATGTGCTTCTTTTGCAAAATCATGCTTCTCATCTGCCATTCTCTGTAAGGACTTCACTTGATTTTGCATTTTTTCTGCTAATTCGTTTAAGTCCTTACCAATATGACTAATTTCATCTCCATATTCTTTATCATGCAATCTAGCAGTGTACTTCCCCTTTGCTAAATAAGAGATTAATATAGAAATGGAATCCAATCGTTCTTTTACTTGGCTTGTATAATGCAAGGATACATATATTCCAACAGGAGTCATAATTACGATAATTAATCCTAACGATAAAAAGATAGATTCAAGCGTTAACCACGTTGGACTGAAAACCGAATACAAAAAAAACAATACAAATGAAATGACAAGTAATGAGAAGTAAATCGTCTGTAATTCATTTCGAATAAATCGAAATCGTAAACTATTAAGCTTTTTAAACATTGTTTACCTCCCCTAAACCTGATCAATTCGAATTTCGCCAACCTGAATTTGTAGCTTGATAGACAACTTTCGTGTTGCCTCCTCATAATCCGGGGTTTGGTAAAACACTTCTCTTCTTAATCCATCGGCTTGTTGGTTTAAAATCTTAATGCTTCCGATGTTTGCGGCTGCTTCTACTTGAAAAGCTAAATTCTCTGGCATTAGCATTCGTACATCGCCAACCCAACCTTTAATGGAAATCGGTGTTTCCCCTTCTGGAATATACGCCTTCGTAAAATCAAAATAATATTCCCCTACTCCATTCCATAGTTCCATCGGTTCTACCGTCCAGTTTTCATCGGAAAAGCTTTGATCCCCAACAAAATTCTTTTGGTTTTTGCGATACTGCTTCTCGTTATCGGAATCAAAAGTAATTTTCACTCGTTTCCCTTTGTTTCCTTTATGTTTCGTAAATACTAATGAATGAACACCAATATAAATTAATAGAAGTGGCCATAACGTCCATATATCACCAAAGCCAAAATCTAATACGCCATTCCTTCCGAGTACAACGAGTACCCCATAAATCAAAAGGAAGGAACCAAAAGTCCAGCTACCACCACTTACATTCGATCTTATGCCGTCTATAAATGATTTTAATCCGACAAGAGCTATTAAAATTGGCCAATTCTTTTCGATAATACTTGATATTTCCACGGAAATAACGCCGAAATTCGCTAAAATGAGTAAAACTCCAACTCCAATTAGTATAAAAGATACAACGATTTTAAATAGACTATGTGATTTCATAAGTCCCCCTCAACTTTCTACTAAATATTATATTATACAAAGCACAGCCAATTTCCTTCTAATCGCATTAGCGTCCAAACTGCACATATTCATTTTCTTCAAATGTATTAATACAAGAATACAAAAATTTCTACATGATCATAACAAGCTTCAGATGGTTTCTATATCGGTCTTAAGTCGGAGCTGTGATTAAAAAATTCTCAACTAGGGTATTGTATCAGTAGAATAACGATTTTAATAGGAGGTAGAAAGAGATGGATTCAAAATTACAAGCATTAATAAGTGGATTAAATGAGGATCTTCAAAATGAATATGCTGCTATGATTATGTATACGTATAACGCTGCTGTTGTCTCCGGAATCTATCGCCAAGTATTAAAGCCATTCTTTGAAAGTGAAATTGAAGATGAAGCTGGTCATGCCTTATATTTATCCGAAAAAATTAAAACATTAGGTGGTGTACCATCCACTACTCCAGTAGCAGTTCCACAATTAGAGCATGTGAAAGATATGCTGCAAGCAGCTCTACAATCTGAGGTTGATACAATGAAACGATATGAAGAAAGAAAAAAACAAGCTGAGGAACTAGGGTTAACCGAACTAGTAGTAAAATTAGACGATATGATTGCAGATGAGACGCACCATAAAGAAGAAATAGAAAGATTATTGAAAGATTTCTGATTTTAGAGCTTGTCCTATAGTAGGGACGAGCTCTTTTTTTGTATACTAATAATAAAGGGTATAACGGGACCATGGAGGAGGAGAACGATATGAAGGAAACTGTATTTCAGGCGATAGATGAATTGTACGATGAAATCATCAACATTCGTCGTTATTTACACCAGCACCCAGAGCTTTCATTTCAGGAAAAGAAAACGAGTCAATACATCGTTGATTATTACGAGCGGTTAGGTATTCCGTATCAAGCCAATGTTGGTGGATATGGAGTTGTTGCTACATTAAAAGGAGGTAGGCCTGGCAAAACAATCGCTTTACGAGCGGACTTCGATGCTTTGCCAATACAGGAAGAAAATGATGTTCCTTATCAATCAACAGTTCCTGGTGTTATGCATGCATGTGGACATGACGGTCACACTGCAAGTTTGCTTGGTTTAGCTAAAGCATTAGTAAAACATCAGAATGATTTGCCTGGTACAGTGGTTTTTCTTCATCAGCCTGCAGAAGAGTTTGCGCCAGGCGGTGCAAAACCAATGATTGAAGCTGGTGTTTTAGAAGGGGTAGATGCAGTATTTGGAACACACTTATGGGCCGATACCCCACTCGGAGAGCTCCACTTAGCAAAGGGTCCTTTTATGGCTGGAGCCGACCGATTTGAACTAGTGATAAAGGGAAAAGGTGGACACGGGGCGATTCCACATCAAACGAAAGATGCTATTGTAATTGGAGCACAAATTGTGAATCAGCTTCAAACCATTTTAAGTAGACGGATAGATCCATTAAAAACAGCAGTTGTCTCCATTGGTAAGTTTGAGGCAGGGCAAGCATTCAATATCATTGCAGGTACTGCTAAACTGTCCGGAACGGTTCGTACTTTTGATTCCAACGTACAACACAGTATTATGGAAGAAATGGAAAAAATCATTAAAGGAGTTTGTATAGCCTTTGATACAGATTATGAGTTTCAATATTTTAAAGGATATCCTCCTGTTCTGAATCACGAAAGAGAAGCAGACATGATTTTAAAGAATGGCATTCAAGTTCCTGGTATCAATCGAACTGTTGAGATAGAGCCAACAATGACTGGTGAAGACTTTGCATATTATCTAATGGAACGCCCTGGAGCATTTTTCTTTACAGGGGCACAAATAGAAGGTAGACATTATCCTCATCACCATCCGAAATTCGACATCGATGAAAGAGCCCTACTTCATGCGTCAAAAGCATTATTTCAAGCTTATCTCAGTTATCAAGCCCTTACAGAGTAACGAATAGAAGGAAACCAGCAATCGTATTTAACAGGAACAAACAAAAAATCCAAGCCATCCTGCACATTCTTCCCAAAAGATTTCAGCAGTGGTTTGGATTTTTTCTAATTCTATTCATAAGGAAACCGTTATGCCTCATGACTCTTCTCTTTACGCTAATATACGCAAGCGAAAACTGTTCATCGTGGTTTCCCCTAATTGATTTAATAATTTATTATTTGCCCATGCTCCAATTACAGCACCTATACCAGGGACAAGTTGCAGCATTTTCACAAAATCAATGGTGTCACGGTATTCTTGCTGTAGCTCTCTCCAATCGATTTCTTTCCAATAATCCTTTTCACGCTCCCAGTTCATCACGCGTTCTAAAACCTTTTTTCTACTGTTGTCACTTGAAAAGGCAAGCATAAAAACGTGGAGCAAAAACATTCTTTCTTCATAAGCTTTGACATTCATGCCATATAGTTGACCTGCGTCAAATAAAAACTTCATTTTGATGCTTAATAAAAGTGGAAAGTCGGCTAATCCTAGCATAATTCCGCCTGCACCAGTTCCAGCACCCTCTAGAATTGCGGTGTTGCGATAGGTATGCAATCTCTCCAAAACAACCTCTTCTCTTTTTTCAAAGGACCATGCTGGGTTGACATTTATTTTATAGATATAAGCAGAGGACGTTAAGGTTGTTTCCATCATTTTTCGTATGCTTTCTGTAATAATGGCATGCACTTTATCAGGAATTTTTTCATTAATTTTCGTTTGAACGGATTTGGATGCCTTTTGTATTATTGAGGATTTCCTCGCAAGCCCATGCTTCCACCTCAAGGCTTCTCCCAATACTTTTTCTTCATACGAAACCATCCGTCAAAACTCCCTTTCATTAATAGGTAACTTTTCGTTTTTCCAACCTATTTTTCACATACGAATTGATAAATACAAAGCTAAATAACCCTCCAGCCCCCCATAAAAGAAGCATGTACTCCCATGATGAAGCGACTAGCATAAACAAACCTAAAATTGCCGTTTGAAAAAGCATTAGAAGAAGTAAAAACTGTAATAGCGATTTTTTACGTACTTCTTTTGAAACTGGATAAATATCAATCCAAATCAATGTTCGATGATGATTCCATAGGGTCATTAGTTGAAAACCACTTAAGTAAATAAATAAGATCGCAAACACCATTTTAAACCAAACGTTCGGCACCCAGAAGATCAGGAATATGGCCACGATAATTAATCGTATATAAAGGCCAAAATAATCACTACTTCGAACAAAGGTAATACGATAAAGATATGCAAAGGTGCTGGTTTGGTTAAATGGAGTTTTTGAAGTAAGGAACGAAACCAAAGTGTGACGTTTCTTGGATTTTTTCTTAACATTTGGCACATCTGTGAATAGATTTGCTAATCGGTAAAAGGATTGAAGCATTGCTTGTTCCTTTTCGATTAATACATCCCAGGCTATGCCTTTTTTCCCTACATGATTGTAATGATATAAAAGCAAAGCAACAAATATAATGGATGTAATGCTTGCATAAAGAAATCCATCCTCCTGCAAAAAGAAGAATAGCGTCAGGACATTTAACAATAAGCGTAATCCAGTGTCCATATAACGAGTTTTGGCATCTCTTTCTTTTAATAACCACCAAGTGGATAGCATATTCCAGAGCTTAAATACTAGTAAAATAATCAAAAACAGCAACAAGCCTACTCTAGGTCGTTCCGGGTAAGCTGTGAAATATAGCGGCAATAATATCCCAAAACCAAGTGCTAATTGATAAACTTGAATAATCAAGCTATACCAAAAAGCTTTTGAAAAATATCGATCCATCTTATGCTCAGTTGGCAGTAAAAAGACCGTATCTGGCTCTTTTAACAAGGTGCGAATTGGACTCCTCGTTAATAAAGCCCCTAATAATATAGCGATTATCCAATCTGCAGGAAAACTTTGAGGTATCGTCTTTAGCCATTGTTGATAAAAGTATGCAAATGCAGCCAATAAGAAAAATAGTGCAATAGCTAAATGATCATTAAAGATAAGACGCATGTACCGACTTGTTTCTTTAAAATGATTACTTAATCTTTCCTTCCAAAGCGTACTTGCATTAAACATGGGCATCTTCTTCCTTTGTCAATTGTACATAAAGGTCATCCAGTGTGGCATTTGGCATTTGGAATGCTTCTCTCAACTCTTCCAAAGTACCTTTTGCACGCACTTCTCCCTCATGTAAAATAACAAAACGATCACAATACCTTTCGGCTGTCGCCAATATATGGGTAGACATGAGAACACCAGCACCTTGATCTTTCATTTCATTCATCATTTGTAAGTATGACTGTATTCCAAGTGGATCTAAACCAACAAACGGCTCATCTACAATATATAATGAAGGTTGTACTAAAAATGCGCACATTATCATTACCTTTTGTCGCATTCCTTTCGAAAAATGAATCGGAAACCATTTTAGTTTTTTTTCTAAGCGAAATTCCTTTAACAGTGGCTGCATTCTTCTTTCAAATTCCGATTCTTCTAGCTCATACGCCATTGCCGTTAGCTTCAAATGCTCATACAGCGTTAATTCTTCATATAATACCGGCATTTCTGGAATATAAGAAAACTGTTTCCGATAGCTGTCCTGATTTTCCTGAAAGCTCTTTCTATTTATCGTAATTCGCCCTTTCTTCGGTTCCATAAGTCCGATAATATGCTTAATAGCGGTACTTTTTCCTGCACCATTTAAACCAATTAATCCAACGATTTCACCAGGACGCACATCAAATGAAATTCCGTGCAAAACATTCTTCTGGGTATATCCCCCAACCAGGTTATCTATATGTAAAAGTGGTTCCATCTTATGTATCCCTTCTTTCTCTTTTTACTCGCTATCTAAATTTTACCATCATTATTTCTATATGCCAAAGATGAATATTATTTTAAAAGCTACACACAATACTAAACAAGGAACGGGGGAAAGTCATAGTGAAACATTGTCCGTAACGTCAAACCATTTGGAAATGGGGTGTCGGTGAAAGATACAAATCTTTCATTATAAGGCCAAACACCATTTTAGAAGTGGGGTGTCGGTGAAAGACAATTTCCTTTCACGTGATTGTTAAGCATCTGTAGAATTCTTACGTTGAAATGGTTCAACGTAATCCCCATCTCATCAACAGTTGCAAGACCCGTTCCTTGAGGGCAGAGCACAATGGTGTGCTCTGCTTCTTTTATTATGTAGTTCTCGCTTCATTTTATTACCCCTTTACATCAGACTTGAAACTTGGATACAATAGATATAAATATTTGGAGGTGGATAAATATGTCAGATTGTATTTTTTGTAAAATTATTGACGGAGAAATCCCTTCAGCAAAAGTATACGAGGATGAGTACGTGTATGCTTTTCTAGATATAAGTCAAGTAACGAAAGGCCATACTTTAGTTATACCTAAGAAGCATAGTGCAAATATTTTTGAGACAGATGCGGAAATCGCAAGTGAAGTTTTTGCGCGTATCCCAAAGATAGCAAATGCAATTAAAGATACATACAACCCTCAAGGAATGAACTTGCTTCAAAACAATGGTGAATTTGCTTATCAGAGTGTTTTCCATTTACATATTCATTTAATACCTCGGTACGATGAAAAGGATGGATTTGGTTTAAAATGGGAAACACATAATGATGAATATGACCTTGGTCAAATTGCTTCCGAAATTAGCGAAAATATAAAATAAGACACTTTTCTGAATTTTCTTACCATATAGTTCTTTCACAGGATACGTTTTTCTGTTATACTATATTATAGATTATCGCAGCCGATCACGAGGATACGGTTGGATAATAAGAGAAGAGATTAGTTTGAGAAGAGGAGAGATGGACAAATGAATATTCGTATTTTAGTCTTATTGTCATTATTTTTAGGAATAGGTACTGTGTTGCATCTTGTCATGCCAGGGGTACTTTTTGGAATGAAGCCTGATTTACAGCTTGCGATGATGTTTTTAGGCATATTGCTATTTCCAAAAGCTAAGTATGTCCTGATATTATCCATTGCAACCGGGTTATTAACCGCTCTAACAACTACAATGCCAGGTGGTCAAATTTCCAATATTATTGATAAACCAATTACAGCGTTTGTGTTCTTTGGAATATATGTGCTATTATCAAAAGCTGTTAAAGATGTAGTTCTAGCACCCGTAATGACAGCAATTGGTACGATGATAAGTGGAACCATATTCCTGTCTGTTGCATTATTTATTTTAAGTGTAGATTTAGGCGCAGGATTTGGGGCGTTGTTTGCCGGTGTTGTACTACCTGCAACATTAGCAAATACGGTTATCATTTTTGTTCTGTACCCGATATTACAATCGATCCTAAAAAGATCATCTATTTCTTTACAACATGCCGCATAATCCAAATCCCTAACGAAACATTCGTTAGGGATTTTTTGATTTTTCTTCCTAATTTATACTTTTAACTAAACATAATACGTAAAAAACGTTATAATATACATAAATAAGATAAAGGATAAGCCGTAGGGAGTATTATGATTCATTTTTTATTCATAATAAGAATAGGTACTACTGTTTATCGGATACGGATTGTCCAATAATGCCTATTTCCTTTATAAGACAATGGAAGTAGAACTCTAGGGGGTAATTGAGATGGCTAATGGGAAATCACTATTTTTAGGTGTCCTTGTAGGTAGTATAATCGGTGCTACAACAACATTATTAACAACTCCTGCTTCAGGAGAAACCGTTCGTCGGCAGGCTAAAGATCAAAGTATTAAATTAAAAAACACCATTATGGAACTTGCTAGTAACAGCCGTGACATTAAAAGTCAGCTAACAAAAACAACTAAAGAAGGAGCCGTTTTACTTAGAGAATTATCTCAGGATGTAAAAAGCTCTATCGAGAATTGGAGAAGTTCCATTGAACCTCACCAACAAAACATTCAAGAGCATTTATTAAATGTAGAAGAAAGCCTTAAAGAGCTTGAGGACAAGATAAATCAAAAGAAACAACAAAAAAACTAAGCGTCTGCTATAGATGCTTAGTTTTTTTGTTTTCCAATCGAAATTTGATCCTCATTAGTTAAAACACAAAAGTGATAAAAAGCCTCAACCTTAAGGTTGAGGCCATTCATTTGCTTATTCAGCTGGTTTTAGGTCTTCGATCGAATCGATATCCATGTATGCTGGAACGACAAGACCAATTTTTGCACCTTCAAGGTTTGGACCAAGGTCAACCATTTGATCACCGAACTCAGCTAATTGTGCTTCATGTGTTGCAGGCAACCATGCAGCTACCATACCATCTACATCACCTGTTGCTACTGCTTGCCACATTGCTGAGTTTTCAACAGATGTAATCGTAACATCAAATCCTTGTGCTTCTAAAACGCGTGCAACTACGTTTGTAGATGCGATTTCGGAATCCCAAAGTACATAAACAAGTTCGATTTTCGTACCATCTACTTTCTCTGTACCTTCAATCCACTCTGCTACTTTTTCTTGATTTTCATCTACCCATTTTTGAGAAGCTTCTTCTTCACTCATACCGTTAGAGATATCTAGCATAACAGCTTCCATATCAGCAGTTGTCCAATTGAATTGATCTAAGATCTTATATGCGTTCGGCTTTTCTTCCTCTAAGCCTTCTTTTACAAATGTGTTGATTGTTTCTGCTTCACCAAACACACCTTTTGGATCTTCTAAATATTTAAGGTCATACTTCGCAAATTTCCAGTGTGGAGTCCAACCAGTCACAACGATCGGCTCTTCATTATCAATCGCATCACCTAAAGCAGTTGCCATTGCACCACTTGAAGAGGTTGCAACTTCCCAACCACTTAAGTTTTCATACTCTTCCACAGCCGTTTCAGTAGCGGCTACTACACCTGCACCAGGTTCAATAGCTGTAATTGTGTATTCCATTTCTGCACTATAGTCAACGGAATCACCTTCATTTTCATTTGTGTTTGCGTCTTCTGAACCTTCTTCAGAACCACAAGCTGCTAATACCATTAGCATAAGTACGAAAGCTGTTAAGCCTAAATGTTTTAATTTAAACATAATAAAACTTCTCCCCTTTTTTTATATTTATATAAAACTTTCCAGTTAGGAAAGTTCTAAACGAATTTACTTCCCTTTTTTCGTTACACCTTGTGTAAAACGGTCAAAGATAATTGCTAAAATAACAATACAGAAGCCAGCAACAAAACCATCTCCAGCCTCACTTCTAGATAAAGCTGCTTGAACCTCTTTACCTAAACCTGGTGTTCCGATCATGGATGCAATAACAACCATGGAAAGGGATAACATTACAGTTTGGTTCACACCAGCCATAATGGTTGTCTTTGCCATTGGCAATTCCAGTTTAAATAGCTTCTGAAGTGGCGTACTACCAAATGAATCTGCCGCTTCTTTCAGCTCTCCTGAAACTTGTCTAATGGCAAGATTGGTAAAGCGAATTGTCGGTGGAGTTGCAAAAATTAATGTTGCAAAGATCCCCGGCACAATACCAATACTAAAGAATGCGACTGCGGGAATTAAATATACAAACGATGGCATTGTTTGCATTAAATCCAATATTGGGGTCGCAATTTTTTCCACTATGTTGCTTTTGGACATTAATATACCGATTGGTAAACCAATAATTACGGAAATCAAACCAGCAACAAATACCAATACAAAAGTCTGCATCAATTGCTCCCACAAGCCTTGGTTATAAACTAATATAAGGCCGATTAAGGAAAAAATAGGTAATCCAATTTTTTTACCCGAGATAAAAAATGCTGCAATAACGACTAGTAGCATAACAATCTCTGCTGGTACCTTCAATAGGTTATCTGTTACTACATCTGATAAAAAGTCTTTAAAATCTTCTCTAAAAAATTCAAAAGGAACTGCTAAAACATTTTTTAACCATTCGATAAAGGTATCAATCCAATCCCGAAATGGTATCTCAGGAATTTTATCTACTAAATTCACTTTAATTCACCTCACTTTCACCAGCTAATGCAGCAATTACTGCTCCTCGGACGATAATTCCTCTAAGCTTTTGCTCATGAACTACTGCAACTGGTACTGGTGAATCATGTATTATATTGAAAATCTCATTCATTGCTGTATCTAATTCGACAGTTGGTACATCTGTTTTTAATATTTCGTTTAAATCCTTCACTTCATTCTTTATAGCATTCGAAGCGTCATCTGCTGTGACATATCCTTTTAAGTTACGTTGTTTATCAATAACGTAAATGCTTGAAAGCCCTTCTTCACGCATTCGTTCCAGTGCTACTCTTGGACCATGCTTTTCTATATTAATGGTTTCTGGTCGTTTCATAATGTTTTCTGCAGTGAACACTTTAGAACGATCTACATCCTCAACAAACTTTTCAACGTATTCATTGGCAGGATTCACAAGGATTTCCTCAGGTGATCCAATTTGCACAATCGATCCATCCTTCATTAATGCAATTCGGTCTCCAATTCGTAAAGCCTCATCTAAATCGTGTGTAATGAAAATAATTGTCTTTTTCATACTTTCCTGCAAATCTAGTAATTCATCTTGCATTTCTTTACGGATTAATGGGTCTAATGCTGAAAAAGCTTCATCCATTAATAATACTTCTGGATCATTGGCTAATGCTCTTGCTAGTCCGACACGTTGTTGCATCCCACCGGAAAGCTGTGAAGGATATTGATCCATATATCCACCAAGACCAACAAGCGTAAGTGCCTTTTCTGCTTTCTCTTTACGTTCCTGTTTGTCTATTCCTTGTACTTCTAAACCATATTCTGTATTCGAAAGAACGGTACGGAATGGAAACAACCCAAACTTTTGGAATACCATACTCATTTTTTCTCTACGAATCTTACGTAATTCTTTTTTATCCATTGTTGCTAGATTTGCATCATTAATATATACATTTCCAGCAGTTGGCTCGATTAGGCGGTTAAGTAAACGAACTAATGTGGATTTACCACTTCCGGATAATCCCATAATGACAAATACTTCGCCTTTTTCCACTTCAAAAGAAGCTTTATTAACTCCAACTGTACTACCAGTTTGTTTTAAAATTTCTTCCTTAGAAAGTCCTTGATCAAGAAGCTCCACTGCCTCTTTCGTTTTCTTACCAAATACTTTTGTTAAGTTTTCGACCTTTATAATCGGCACATTTTTCACCTCTCTACATATTTAGCTAGTGCCCGAACGCCCTTATCAACATCACCCTTATAACTATACGCGTTAAGTTCATTTCGTTCAAACAGTAAATTCGTTTGTTTTTGAACAAAAAGTACGTACAGTTTTTTCTGTACAAACTTTTTGGTGAGTTTACTTACAAATACTTTAAATTACTAGCACATCCTTCCTAGGTTCCCATTTTCAAAAAGACACAAATTCTAGTAATGTGTTATTTAGCAGAGTCTTAAGGAGGCCATGTACATGCATGAGACCAACAATGATATCTTACTCGAAGAAATACATTCACAAATGGTTTATGAATTCTCCAAAACATTAGAGCTATTTAACCTATCCAACTCGGATGCTATGCTCTTCGCAACCTTATACTTAAACCATTCTCCAATGACGTTAGATGAGATGGCGAAAGCACTTGGAAAAAGCAAAACAGCGATGAGTACAGGAATTCGGAGTTTATTAGAGGAAAATTTAGTAGAACGAGTTTGGAAAAAAGGGAAACGAAAAGACTACTATCAGGCTAAAGAAAACCTTTCTGAAAAGTTAATGAAGTCCTATTTAATAAAGTGGATGGATTCTGTAGAAAGACAAAAGCATTCGTTAAAAGAATTAGAAGGGGATTTACAATCGAAGGTGGAGCTTCATAAGAATGAGCAAATTCAATTTCTCTACAAACGGATCCACGACATATTAGAGTTTCATATATATATAGAAGAGATTTTTGAACAAAAGCAATAAGTGAATAATAAAGCTCCAGGCAATTCCCAGCCTGGAGCTTCGCCTATTTTGTAAGCCTATTAGGAACGAATTTCTTGGAAAATAAATATAAAATAGGCAATCGCAAAGCAAATAATACCTGCTGAAATAATGCCGATTACTTGCGGCCAAATAATCGTTAAACTATCAAAAAGTCCTAATGGCGATGGAATAGAACCAACGATTTGTTCCATCGAAACTGGTCCTAATGTTCGATAGCTTGGTGTTAACAATATGGTTGTTATTTCGGAAAATAGGAAGTTCGGTGATAATCGCATCAAATTCGTATAAAGCTCATAATTCTGCTGCTGCTGTTCAGCACTAATAGACTGGAATAATTGGTCAGGCAAAGATGCATTCACAATTAAATTCACAATAATGGAATAAAAAATACTAAAAAACAACCATATTGCAATACCAGCTAATGCACTTGTTGCGGCTTGCTTAAATCGGATGGAAAACAATATAGACAAGCCTAGCCAGAAGCCAATGTAGGAGATAATCATCACTAAATACGTAATAATCCGGATAAACTCCTCAAAGCTAGGCGGAATTCCCATGGATAATATTCCAGCACCAATAATGAGCAAGCCAATGGAAAAGATAAATGCAGCGATTACAGCTAAGGAGCCTAAAAATTTCGATAGAATAATATAATCTCTAGGCACAGGTTGAGATAATACTCTTAATAGGGTGTGTGCATTACGCTCTTTATTAATGGCATCAAAGCCTAAACTAATCCCTAAAAGCGGTCCTAAAAAACTGATAAATGTAATAAAAGAAGGTAATGAGCCGCTACTGTCCGTAATCGTAAGCATTTGTAAATATAGATTCATATCCTTTGCATCTTCAATTCCTGCAGCTACATCCCGAATAGAGGATAATGCCGAATAGATTGCTGCTATGCAGGTTAGAAAAATAATAGCAAGCAATATATTAAATCGGAAGCTTCGAATATGATCGGTAATCTCTTTTCGGGTCAAGGTCCATAAAGAGCTATTAACAAAAGTTTCTATTCTTTTCGCAACGTTATGCAGTTCCAATTGACTCACCACCTTGGAAATAGCGCTCATAAATATCATCGAGTCCATAGGTTAATTGCTCTAATGCAAGTAATTTATATCCACTTGACGTAATGAAATCGGCTAAACTACCATCATCTTCCTTCGTTAACGTTAAGATAAAGGAATCCGAGTCTCGCTCCATCATCTCCATATTAGAATACTCTTCCATTTTTCGAGGAAACTCCGCTAGAGAACCATCTACAACTACTTTGTATTTCACATGATTTTCTTCCTGTAGGGCTCGTTGTAACGTTGGAATATCTCCTTCCTGCAACAGATTACCTCGAACAAAGATTCCAACTCGATCACAAATTTTTTGAACTTGGTGTAATTGATGAGATGATAACAAAATGGTGATTCCGTGCTCTTTACTTAAGGTTTGAATCATATCTAAAAACTCATTTATCCCTTTTGGATCAATCCCAAGAGTAGGTTCATCCATGATAACTACTTCCGGTTCTTTCATTAATGTATCTGCCAATCCTAGTCGTTGTCTCATCCCTCTGGAATACTTTCCGGCTTTTTTATGCATTGCCTCTTCAAGACCAACCTGCTTTATAAGATGGAGGGCTCGTTCTTTCGCATTGGATGTACTTAGCCCATTTAGCTTACCTACATATACTAAATTTTCAAGGCCAGACATGTTCTCATAGAAACCAACATCATCCGGCAGAAATCCAACTTTTTTCTTTACTAAAATTTGGTTCTTCATTGGTTCCAACCCACAAACGGTAATCTTTCCCTCCGTTGGCTTCGTTAATCCAAGAATCATATAAATCGTAGTTGACTTTCCAGCTCCATTCGGTCCTAATAAGCCAAAAATTTCTCCCTTAGAAATTGTTAAATCAAGTTTGTTTACTGCTCTCGTTTCCTTATAATCCTTTGATACACCTTTTAGTTCAATTATGTTTTCCTTCACTTTTATCTCCTCCCAAACTTCTTAACAAGGAAGAAGATTCCAACAAGAACGACTACAATAAGCCCAACACCTATCCATCCCCAAACAAAAGAAGTTTTCACACTAACTCTAAATTGCGCGGTTGATGAAGCTTCAGGTGATTCAGCAGTCATTTCTACTACATAATCCCCTGCAATAGCATTGTCACTTGCAGAAACCGTTGCCTTCACGGTTTCGGTTTTCCCAGCTTCTATTGTTGGGATCTCTTTTGGTTCAAATTGCACATCCCAGTCTGTTGGTGTATTTGCCTTTAACGAAATATCACTTAATGGACTTGTACCCGTATTTTTTATCTGTAATGTTAATGTTTTTTCATCTCCTGCACTAATATCCGTACTTAGTCTTCCATCAGCTGTCGTAAGTTCCATATCGTAAGAACCCGTAATAGCAGCCTCTAAAGTGAGGTCTGATTGTGTTCCACCGGATGATGCTACAATGGGAATTTCATAGGTTCCTTTTTCGACTGTTTCGGCAGGAGTTACCTGAACAGAAATGGATTCTGTTTCGTTCGAAGGTACCGTTACACTTGTGACATCCTTGCCTCCGACTGAAAACTTAACTTGCCAACCTTGTGGTGTTTTTGCTTGTAATGCGTAATGTTGCTCTTGAGCCGTTCGGTTCGTTAGCTCTACGTCATACGTAAAGGTGGAACCGGAATCCCCTTGCATATTCACTTGCTCAGAAGAGAGCTCTGTTTTAAAAACACCTGTTTCTTCTACCTTAACGGATATCGGTAAAGTGGTTTCTGTACCATTTTGGTCTGTACCAACTATTGTAAAATCGTATGTCCCTTTTTCTACCTGTAACGGCACACTTACATCTAACGTAAATTCCTCACTTTCTGAAGGCTTCACGGAAAGACTACTTAAAGCGAAACCATCTGCTGTTAACGTAGTATTCCACCCTTTTGGTACTCCTTCCACTTGAACATCTAATGTTTTTACCTCTGAAGCACTATTTAGTACTTCTATTGTGTATGAGGAGTTTTCTCCTGGGGTCAAAGAAATTCCGGTTAATGGAGTGAATAAGGTAATTCCATCTGCAGCATTGGATTTAATCGGTATTACAAAACTGAACATCATTACAAAAATTGAGAAAATAGCGAATCCTTTTTTCATCGTTGATTCCTCCTTTTTACTTTTATTACGAACAAAGAAAAAAATTGGATTTAATCATTTTTAGGAGTTGACAAAAAAGTGAAAATTGTAATTAAAATAGAAGTAAGGGGAGAGTCAAAAGGAGCGAGTGGTAATGTCAGGTGATAAACGGACAGATGAGTACCTTATTAAAGGAATTCAGGAAGGTTCGATACAAGACTTTCAAACACTTTACGAAAAATACTTTCCGTACATTTATAAAATTGTTTTTTCTCTATTAAAAAACGAGGCGGACACGTTAGATGTATGTCAGGATCTGTTCCTCGAGTATTACCAAAAAGCCCATACGTATCGAAAGGATAAGGGTACTGTGAAGGCATGGCTCGCCGTACGTGCAAAAAGTAGAACCATTGACTTCATACGCAAAAAGAGTCGTGTAGTTTTGAAGGATCAGGTGACGTATAACGATCATACAAAGTCAACAGAAAATACAGTTGAAGATACGGTTATCACCAACTTAGAACGAGAAAGACTTTTACAATTGCTAGAGGGCTTACCTCCTCTGCAACGGGAGGCACTGTATTTAAATTATGGTATGTCTATGTCCCATAGGGAAACAGCAAAGTTATTAAATAAACCACTTGGGACTATTAAATCGTCCATACGCTATGGACTAAATCATTTGCGTAAAAACTATATCACTTCCAAAGGGTTAACTAGAGGTGATCAACATGACGCATAAACACATTTCCGAGGAAAAAGTGTTTGACTTCATCCATAAGGACGTATCGAATCATGATGTAATGGAAATAGAACAACATATTAACCGTTGTTCACAATGTCGACAGCTTTATGAGTTTTGGATGTCCACACTCGGGGAAGATGTACGAATACCAGAAGAGGCAAAAGAAAAGACTTGGCAAACCGTTATCTCTAATTTACAACATAAACCTGTTCGTAAAAGCTTTACCTTCTCGATACGAAAAGGACTTATCGTTGCTTTTGCTTGTACTTTGTTTTTCATTACGGGAATCTATATTGGAGAAAGCAAAACCAATGATAATGCTTTACCAGAGAAATCAACAGATCCTGTATTTGTAATGGATGATACAACGTTGGTATACGATTTGGTTCACACAAATAGCGGATTGAACAAAGGGTATGCATGGTATAATCCCCACCAAAAAGAAGTTGTGCTTTACATTAATGATATTTATAACGATTATTCCTATATAGCAGAGCTGGAAACGAAAAATAACATTATCAACAAACATCCTATTCACTTATCCAATGGAAGTGCTCAGGTGTATTTCAAGGATGAGCATTTAGAAGATTTATATCAAATTGTACTAACGAATCAAATGGATAGGAATGATCAAAACCGCTATAAGTTTGAACTTATTCCAAACATAAATGTGCTTTGGAATGATGGTCATTCCTAAAACCTTTACACTTTGTAAAGGTTTTTTTACTTTTAAGAAATACTTTTAAATAAAAAATTTTATTTTCAATAAATTAACAATACTCTTTATTATTTAATAAATAACTGTCATAATAGTAAGAAAAGGCTACTTTTTTGGGGGGATTTGTATGGAAAAGGAAAAATATTCGATTCAAGAGGCAATACTATATGGCCATAAAATGGCTCAATTAAGTAAAGCTTTATGGAAGGCAATCGAAAAGGATTGGCAGGAATGGATAAAACCTTACCATTTAAACATTAACGAGCATCATATATTGTTAATTGCTTATCATCTTAAAGGATCTAGCATTTCTGAAATTGCCAAATTTGGTGTTATGCATGTATCCACAGCCTTTAATTTTTCAAAAAATTTAGAAGAAAGAGGATTGCTTACATTTTCGAAAAAGGAAAATGATAAACGCAATACATATGTAGAATTAACCAAAAAAGGGGATAAACTTCTTCTTGAACTAATGGAACGCTATGACATAGAGAGAAATAGTGTAATCCAAGGAACCTTACCTTTAGCTGAAATTTATGGGAAATTTCCGGATTTATTAAATTTAACAGCGATTATAAAAGGAATATACGGTCAAGATTATATCGAAATATTAAATCGAACGGTGCAAAATATTGAGGATGGATTTATAGACGAAGAAGAAACGAACCTTGAATAAAATGGTACAAACTTAATATATATGATAAAAATAACATCGTAATTTTTCTGTTACGATGTTATTTAATCGCCTCCATGTTAACGTTTAAAAAAATAATTATAGGCTATAGATATTATTTTTTAAAAAAGTTATTGCCAAAATGGAAAAAACAAAGTATAGTCTCTCTTGGGATTTTTAAATTTAGTATATGCAATCATCTATGAAATACAAAATATCTATAGGGGGATCCTGGAATGCATAGTTGTTGGAAAACAGTTAACATTGCCATGGAGTTAGGTTTAGGACGCGTATATTTATTATCCAGTTTGTTAGGGATACTATCATTCATTTTTTTATTTATACCTTACTCTCTTATACATCAAAACATTCAAATTGTGGAACATGGCTTTTTAACCGTTATGATTATTTTAATTACGTTACCAACATTTCATAACTTATCTCATGTTATCCCTTTAATTTTATTAAATAAAAAGATTAAAGGAAAATTTCGTTTTGAGTTGGGATTTTGGCCAATCTTCTCCTTTCGTCCAATGATGATGCTGCCGAAAGGAATCTGTATTATGTCATGGCTCTCGCCCACACTTTTTTTAACCGTTCCGGGATTAATTGGCGCTGTTATGCTACCTAGCTTATATCCTTATTTCCTGTTATTTACGGCAATTAATATTGGAATAAGCTACAAGGATTTTGTTTATGTACATCACTTTATTAAAGCTCCACATAAAAGTATTATCGAAAATCGTAAAGACGGATTTGATATATTAGTAAAAAAGTAAAGCGAAGGTACTAGTTTTATATTTTTACTATTCAATTATGATATTTTTTGTTAAAGTGGTCGTAAAGGGATTTTTAAAGGGGGATCAGAGACATGGTAGTGTTTTATGTGCCATTTGCAGTTTTTATTCTCTATTTGTTTAATTCACTTATCCATGCATTTTGCCTTAAAGGGGAACTTTCAAATGAACGTTCACATAAGGTATTTCGCACGGTGAATGTCTCGATCACCATATTACTCATTTCATCTTATATTGAAGTAATGTTTACTTAATAAATTATAAATGAGTTTATACATTAAAATAGCATGCTTAAGTGTAAAGCCCAGTAGTAATATTCTACTGGGCTTTTGTAACTCTTTACAGAATGAACCGAAATACTCAAATAAAAAAGGAAGCGTCTTAGCGCTTCCTTTTTTTATCTCATTAATACCAAGCTGCACCTACAATAATCAAAAGAATGAACAGCACTACGATTAAGGCGAATCCTCCGCCATATCCACCACCGTGGCTCATTCATAACACCTCCTTATCAGTTTCAATATATACTATGTAGGATGGCTACAGACTGAGTAGGCGAATTCATTATCTTTAAAAAATTCATTTTAATTTTATCCACTACATTGTCCTAAAGTATGATATATTGGTGAAAGACTAAAAATTATTTATGTAAAAGATTAGGAGTGTCCAAATGAAGAAGTTTATCTTAACAATTGCACTGGCATTAAGTGTATTTACGATTACAGCATGTACGAACGACGATGATAAAAAAGAAACGGCAAAAGAAGATGAATCTATAGTTGCGGAATTTGAAAATGGTACGATTACAGAAAAAGAATTTTATGAGGAAATGAAACTTCAAGTCGGCGAAGCTATTCTACATAACTTAATTTTAGAAAAGGTATTATCGGAAAAATATGAACTGACCGATGAAGAATTAGAAGAAATTGACAATCAAATTAAAGCAGAGAAAGAGCAGTATGCGGAAGCATTCGATATGGTTATTGCTCAAAGTGGATTAAAGGATGAGGAAGACTACAGAGAAACACTAAAAGTAAGTAAATTATATGAAAAAGCTCAAAATCAAGCGTTAGAAGGTATGGAGGTATCTGAGGAAGATATTCAAGCAGAATTTGAAAATCGCAAACAACAAATTCGTGTAAGTCACATTCTTGTAGATAGTGAAGAACTTGCTAATGATTTATACAATCAAATACAGGAAGGTGCAGATTTTGCTGAACTAGCTATGGAACACTCTACAGATCCTGGATCAGCTGCTGCTGGAGGAGACTTAGGTTTTATTGGACCTGATGTAACTTTTGTAGAATCCTTTAAAGAAGCTGCCTTCAATCTTGAAGAAGGTGAATTGAGTAAACCTGTGGAAAGTACACATGGATGGCACATTATTAAAGTAACAGAATCCAATAGTGATTTAGTATTAGACGATGTAAAAGAAGAAATTACAACTAGCTTAAGAGAGCAGCAATTTGATCAAGCCTCCTTTATCAATGACTTAATGAAGGAAGTGAATGTAGAAGTAAAAATTGAAGAATTTAAAGATATGTATACGGAAGCAGAAGCAGCTAAAGAATAAGAAAAAGGGATGGCCTAGTAGCCATCCCTTTTCTCTTACCCAAACGATTTCAATTCCGGTTCTTCTTCCACATCCTGTTTCATTTCTCTCGCTTTTTCAATCCGTTCCATATAGACTTGTCCTTCTTTTTCAATATATTCTTGCTCTAGCTTTGCTTCTGCTCGCATGGCACGGAAGGACATATATCCACTAAATATAATAAAACCAATCAATACAAGAACCCACAATGGTGTTTCAACCATATTCCTACCCCCTGTCTACCTTTTTGTACAAGCATATGCAGGATATGGGTAGGTTAGAACTAGATCTACTCTATTGACCTTCAAATGTTGGCTTATAAAAGCTACGATTGTCCATGGCAAAAAGACGTTCCGTAAACTCTCCTGGCTTAGTTTTTTGTAAAGCACGATTAAGCATATTCATTTTTGCATCAATTAAATCAATCATATGAAGGAGTTCTGCTTCTCGCACAAGTGGGACTTTAGGACTTCCCCATTCACCCTTCCCATGGTGACTCAAAATCATATGCTTTAAAATCGTGATTTCTTCTCCTTCAAGTGCCAATTCATCCGCTGCTTTTCCTAATTCTTCTGCCATAATCGGTATATGTCCCAACAGTTTTCCTTCAATCGTATAACTTGGTGCCACTGGTCCAGACAATTCTTGTAGCTTACCTAAATCATGTAATATGATTCCAGCATACAGTAAATCTAAGTTTATATCTGTATAGAGGTTTTTTAATCCCTTTGCAATTTGTAGCATGGAATAAATATGATGGGCAAGGCCAGATACATATTCGTGGTGATTTTTTACCGCGGCTGGGAACAAAAAGAGTTGTTCTTCATATTTCTTGATAAAGTGGCGAACAATACGTTGAAGTGTTGGATTTTTCATTTCAAAAATAATATCTGTAATATTTTGTTGAAGTACTTCTGTTGGAATTGGAGCTTTTTCCAAAAAGTCTTGTAAACGTACTCCATCAGAAGGTTGTGCAGGACGAATACGGATAATTTTTAATTGTTGTTTACCTCTAAATTGATTTATTTCTCCTTGTACTTTTACAATCTTTTCTGCTTGATAGGTTTGCTCGTCTTCCTCTGAAGCATCCCAAAGCTTCGCTTCTATTTCACCAGAGGCATCCTGCATAATTAATGTTAAAAACGGTTTTCCATTACTTGCAGTCCCCTTTGTTGCCGATTTAATTAATAGAAAGTTTTCAAAGGTTTGTCCTACTTCTGCATAGCCTATTTCCTTTAACACAATATCCCCTCCCCTTTTTTCTTAAAGAAAAGAGCGTGTCTTACACGCTCTATTTATCATCAGATGTAGGTTCTTTTGGAATTAATTTAAATATTTCACCAGATTCAACGACTCTTATAAACTTCATTAACCAGCTGTAATAATTCTTTGCATAGTTTAATTTATCGATATCTAATGTAATTTTTTCTTTTAGTGTCGGATCATCTGTTTGTTCCTGCAATTTTCTTAATTCATAAATGGCCTCGTCTGCTTCCTCTATATTTGTTTCTGTGTTATGGCGCCACCTACTACCAAATAGTGATGTAAAGGATTTATACCAATCTTCCTCGGATTGATACAAATCTTTTCGAACACCTTTTTTATATGAGGGCTCTACCATCTTCATTTCAGCTAATGTTCTTACACCAGTCGACATACTCGTTTTGCTCATTTCCAAAGCATCTCGCATATCATCTAACGTCATCGGTTGATCAGCAAAATATAATGCTCCATAAAGACGACCAACAGATGTCGTAATACCATATAAACTCATGTTTTTCGCAATTACTTGAATAAATTTTTCGATTGTATCCTCGTATCGAGACCAATCACCGTGTACTTCCTGATTTGCCACCACAAACCCTCCATGATATTAAGCAACGTAATTTTCTGACTGTATTTTACCATGATTAGACGATTTGTGCGAACTCAACGTGTAAAAACTGTCGTATTTTCTTCTAGCATTACAGCTTTTATTTCCTCATTCTCATGAAAATAGGTGTCGTTGCACGTAAAATACATGATTTGTTGCTGTTTGCTTATCTCCTCTAGTATCGTAAACATTTCCTTCCTTCTCACTCCATCAAAGTGTACAAATGCATCATCGATTAAAAAAGGTACCCCATAGGAGTGGTTCATCACTTCACTTAATGCAAGACGTAGGGCAACATAGGTTTGTGCCGTTGTACCTGTAGATAATTGGGTAACATCAAATAGAATCCGATCTACCGTTTCTACACGAATGGTTTCATCATCTATAGGTAATAGAACCTTTATATATCTCCCTTTCGTTAAACGCTCTAAATAATGAGAGGCCCTTTCCACAATTTCTGGTAAGTATTCCTTCTGATAGACCTCTTTCGTTTTATGCAAAAAGGAATGGGCAGCTTTATACGTCATCCATTGCTTTACTTGCTCTCTCAATTCATTTTTCAATAAAGAAAGCTGATGGCGAAGCTCGGATAGTTGTTCGTTTTCTTCGAGCTGTTTTAATTGTGCCTTACAATCCGCAAGCTGTTGCATTTGCTTGTTTCTTTTCTCTTCCAGCAGTTCTATTCGCTCAGCAAGTCTTGCTTTCTCTGAAAATACTTCGTCCCAATTCCAAGCACTCTCAACAATTGGCTTCACATCTTCGGTACATACAAACTGTATGTGCTGCAACCATTCTTGTTGTTTGATTAAGAGATTGCTTCTTTCTAAGAACAGTTTTCCCTTTTTCATAAATGCTTCTTCATCGCTTACGTTTGCTAGGTTCAATAATTCTTGTTTCTCTTGTTTGTAAGGCGCCAATTTACTGTCTAATTTCTGTAGCGTCTCTTGTAAATTCCTTTTCTCTTCCTGCAGCTGTTCCAACACATTTCTATTTTTTATTTCAGCAGCTTTTTGACTTAAAAGAGCGTTCCATAACTCGTCTTGATTTTCTACTTCTATATGACAAACCTGTAATAATTGGGTTCCAATTTGGCGATAGTGCTCCACTTTTCCTTTTAATCGTTCTAGGTCTTCCTCTTTTTCAAAAAGCTCTTGTTCTTTCTTTTGTAAAAGAATTATTTTGTGGAAAAAGGCTGGCCAGTATTCTACGGAGATTACCTTTAGGAAAGGATACGTTTCCTGTTCGTTCTCCATTTCCTCCTGTAACCGTTTTTGGCTTGCTGTTACCTGGTCCTGTTTCTCTTTACAATGGAGAAGAATACGTTGCGTTTCCTCTAATTTCTCAGTCCAGTTTTTCACATTATTCTTGGCATCTTCATGTTTCATCTGCTTATTTTGTAATGCTTCATATTCTTGTTTAGAGATAGTATCCGCTGTATTTATAGGCTCTGAAATTACCGGGACATGTAAACCTTTTGTATTTTTTAATAGTACAGAGCGCAACAGAAAACTTAGGATGAAAACAATGCCACCAATAAAGTATCCGATATTTTGATGAGTAAAAAACCCATACATCAATCCCAGTAAGAGAGATATCACTCCAAACAGGAATGATCCTTGAGCTAGTTTGGTCACTTTCCGTACTATTTTTTGCTGGTCCTTCTTTTGCTGCAATTGCTGTTCTTGAATAAAATGCTCTTTCCACTTCGATTGTTGATGATGATCCATTTGCTCCTTTAGTTGTCTTAGTTCCTCTTCACCTAACAGATTAGATTCTTCCTGATGAACCTTTTCAGTCATCAATTCTTGATCTTGTTCTAAGGATTTAACTTCCGATTGAAGTCTTTGGCTTTCATCATTTAGTTGCTCTTTTGCTTTTGCGAGCGTCTTCCACTTTTCCTCGGTGAAAATCGATAAGGAATAATCCTTTAAGTTAAGGGAATTTTCTACCCCTAATTGCTGACGCTCTTCAGATAAGAATAGTCGGGTAGATTCTATCTCTTTTGTTTTTTCTTTTATTTGTTTTTCGATAACATAAAAGTCCTGCGCAAGCACCTCGACACCCTTTAGCTGTTCGTATCGTTCATCTGGAAGTAATGCCTTCTCTTTGTTATGTAGGCTGCTAATCACTTTTTCTAACTTATTGTTTGTTGCATGACGCTCACTTTCGATTGGTAGAATCCATTCTTTTAATTGTTGCAGCCGTTCGATCCCCATCTCCGGAAAAGTAGTAACCTTTTCCATTTCTTTCAGTTTCTCGTTATTGTATTGATAATTTTGAATTGCTTCTTTAGCTTGTAAATACTTTTCTGTTGTCCGCTTCTTCACTTTACTTTCGTCTATTTCACTCTTCGTTTCAGCTAATTTATGGTTCAAGGTGTTTCGTTGTTCCACTAGCTTATTATAATTTTCCTGCTGTTCTTCAAGCTGCTTTACTTGCTTTTGTAGGTCATTTATTTTTCCTATTTGCTCATTTATAATTGGTTTCTTCCCTTTTTTCTTAAACCACTCGTCCATTTTTCTTACTAAACTTTTATCTAGCTTTGTAATATGGTCGGAGCCGGACAAACCAATACCAAATAAAACTTTACCAATCTCTTCTCCCTTTAAAGAAGATAACCTTTGCAATTCTTGATCATCGAAGGCAAAAATATTCTCAAACGTATGTCGATCCATCCCATTTAAAATTAGCTTTAAACGTTCCTCACCATACTCCACTCCTTCTACGAAACATATGGCCTTTCCTTTATTTCGATCTGTGGAGCGTTCTACTATAATAAATTCATTCTGTTCATTTCGTAAAAAAACTTTGCCTCCAAATCGACTTCCATCTTTCGGCTCGTATTGTTTTTTCGTTTGTAATGGCAAGTCAAATAAGACATACAAGATAAATTGCTTTATCGATGTTTTCCCAGATTCATTATGTCCTTTTATAATCGTAAGGCTTGAGTTCATATCAAATGTGACATTACTCCATTTTCCGAAACCATAAATATGGATTTGTTCAATCACAATTCTTTCTCTCACCTCACTCTTTCATTAATTCTTCCATTAATAGATTGGTTGCATTTTCTCGTATTTCTTCTAACTCTTCTAAACGAAATGGTTCGAGCATTTTGCGAACGGTTCTATGTTCGGTAACTTCTACAAATAATGGCGTTAAATCCTCCATACCATCAATCGTCCGAAGTAACTCTCCGGTGAAATGTTTTCCTTTTCGCACTTCCTCTTTATTCCATATTGTCTTCACATGAACCTTTAGTTGCTCCAACCAAACCCAGGTCAATTCCTCTTCTTCCATTTCATTTAAGACTTCTTGGATTTCCCTAGCTGTCTCAATTGAAAAGGTTGGAAGCTTACTCTCATCCATATTGACGTGTACACGAACAACTGCTAAACCGAATTTGTTTCGCCAATCTTCTTTTTCCAATCTTAGAAGTTCCTCTAGTTCATCGATTGTTCCACATGTTGTAGCGTCTATCTCGACCACCTCAAACCGAATTTGCTGTGTCGGTAAAAAGGTGAGCTCATTTCCGTCCTCTTGAAGTTCTACTAAATAACAACCTTTACTTCCAGTTTCCTTGATATGTCGCCCTTGTATGTTACCAGGGTAAACCGCCACTGGCTGACTCATGAGCTCTTCCCGCTTATGAATATGCCCTAATGCCCAATAGTCTATTTTACTATCTTGTAAATCCGTAAGTCGAAAAGGCGCATACACATCATGCTCTTGATTTGTCGCTAAGCTTCCATGTAGCATGCCAATAGTATAGATTTGATCTTGCTTAACTTCATACTCCATTACTTTATTTGCCGTCACAGCACGTTGGCCATAGCTAAAGCCATAAATGTCTGCAACATGTTTTCCATCTTTGTAGAATGGATAGGCTTTTACCTTTTCGGCATCAAAAACAAATACATTTTTGGGATATTCGATTTCGAAAAAATCTCCACCTACATGATCATGATTACCATAGCTTATATAGACTGCAATACCGTTTTCCTTAAGCTTGTCCAATCCTTGCTTCAGCTTCAATTGTGCTTTTAAACTTCTGGCATCCTCATCAAACAAATCACCAACGAATACGACAAAATCAACCTTTTGATTGATCGCATGTTCAATCACATTCTGAAAGGCTGAAAAGGTACTGTTCACAATTTGGTTAAAGATGTGTTTTGGAATATTGGTAAGCCCTTTAAATGGACTGTCCAAGTGTAGATCGGCCGCATGGATAAACCGTATACTCTCTTTCATTCGAAACCGCTCCTTTTACGAAAAACCTTTTAAAAATATTGTACCAGAACCCCAAAACGAATGCACGTTCGCATAGAAAAAACCGCTACAAAAGAGCGGTTTTTTACATCTATAAACTAAAATTGATTTATTCCTAAAACGATAGACCATAGTAAAAAGGTGCATATCGATAAAATAATCGACATGATAGCTGGAACCAAAGCTATCTTTTTTGTTAAAGCAATTATGGAAATAACGACACCATAAATAGGAGTAATAATCCAAAAGTACTCTTGTAAAAATAGG
This sequence comes from Salirhabdus sp. Marseille-P4669, assembly GCF_900240405.1. Lineage (GTDB taxonomy): Bacteria > Bacillota > Bacilli > Bacillales > Alkalibacillaceae > OEQK01. The sequence goes on along the minus strand of NZ_OEQK01000004.1, from coordinate 71,187 downwards.
TTCTCATCACGGATAAATCCGAATATATAGGCGAAAAACACGACAAACCACAATATGTGTAAGACATTTGATAGAACGACTGCTTTATTTAAAAATGAATGCACAACTGCTCCTCCTGTTCCAAGTCTCTTGTTCTATTTTAACAGAAAATCAAGGTTACGTTCGCACAGAAGTGAATTTGTATGGAGTGTTAAAAAGTGCTATACAGGAAGGAATGATATAAACCCACATGAGATCAAGGTTAAAACCTAAAAAACATGCGGGTTTACAAACAAGTTCTTATTCCTTTTTCGTTAATTGAAGTGCTTTTTTAATATCCTTCCAGGAAGAAGAGCGTCCGTACATTAATACGCCACCTCTATATACGCGAGCTGCCAATTGCGCCATTATTAAAATAGTGATTACTAATAAGCCAATAGAGAGGGCAACTTCCCAAATTGGGACATCAATCATACCTACCCTCATAAACATAATGATAGGTGTGAAAAATGGGATATAGGATGTAATGGTAACAACACTAGAAGTCGGATCATTTAACCCATACATTGCAATTAAAAACGCAATTACAACCATAAAGATCATTGGAGTTACAGCTTGCTGAACCTCTTCTGTTCGGCTTACAAGTGAACCGAGCATTGCTGCTAACATTGCGTATAGCAAGTAGCCTAAAATAAAGAATAGTAAACCGTAAAACAATGTCGAAATGGAAATATTACTTAATCCAAAGTACTCAAACATGCCACCTACCATCGAATCCTGATTCGCTGTTATAGACACGTAGGAAACACCTATTATGACTGCAAACTGTGTTAATCCTAATAATGCAATACCTGTTATCTTACCAAACATTTGCACTATAGGTGAGACACTAGATACGATTATTTCCATCACCCTCGATGACTTTTCATTTGCAACCTCTGTCGCAATCATGTTCCCATACATCATCACTGCAAAATAGATTAAAAATAGCATAAAGTATACAAGGCCACGAGCAGAGCTTAATTCCTCTTCTGTTTTTGCACTTTCCTCTAATGCTACTTTTTCTATAGGAACTGGGGCATAAAATTGTTGAATGGTTTCTTGGTCTAGATTTGCCTCTGCTGCAATTAATCCCGTTTTTATTTGACCTAAGCTCTGTTGTAATGTATCTACAAATCCACTATTGGAGATTTCCATCGCATAATACGTAGCAGCAAGGTTATTGTTCTCGTTTAATTGAACATGGACGAAATAATCAAATTCTTCCTCTTTTACTGCGGCTTGTGCTTCCTCACTTGTTCCATTAAATTGTACGATATCTGCATCTTCATTCACTGCGTTTAAGCTTTGCTGTAGTTGATTAAAGATCGGTTCAGAATCTGAAATCACCGCTACTCGGTCTCCTGAATCTTCCCCATCCCCAAACATGTTCATAATGTTTTGGAAGTTCGTTAATCCCACAACAATTAAAAGGGTAATAATAGTTGAAATAATAAAGGATTTACTACGAATATGTGTGCCATATGTATGACGTAGAATAATGCCAAATTTATTCATTATAGGAAGCACCTACTTTCTCGATAAAGATGTCATTCAAAGAAGGCTCTTCCAAATCAAACTTTCGAACAAACCCTTTTTGATGTAGGGCATCAAATATTTTCTGTGCAACATGTTCGCTTTCAATTTGAACATCACAGCCTTCTGAAACTTTCTTGAATCGTGTTACCCCTGATATATCTTGAATAAAGGATAGGTCAAAATCGGAACGAATCACGACATTTTTCTTCCCAAAGTCTCGTTTGATTTGACGTAAGCTCCCATGTACAACCGGACTACCATGGTGCATAATACACAAATGTTCACATAGCTCTTCTACATGCTCCATTCGATGGGAAGAGAATACAATCGATGTTCCTTGGTCCTTTAAATCGACTACTGCCTCTTTTAGCATTTCAACGTTTACAGGATCTAGCCCGGAAAAAGGCTCATCTAAAATGAGTAGCTTTGGATTATGTAAAACAGCAGATATAAATTGGATTTTTTGTTGATTCCCTTTTGATAATTCCTCAACCTTTTTCCCCTTATACTCAGGTACTTTAAACCGATCCAGCCAATAATCAAGTTGTTGAAGCGCATCACTTTTGTTCATACCTCGTAAACGAGCTAAATAAACAAGCTGATCAACAATTTTTAATTTTGGATACAGTCCACGTTCCTCCGGTAAATAGCCAATTAAATGGCTCTTATGATAATTGATGGATTCCCCATTCCAATCGATAGAGCCATCGGTTTGTTGGAGCAAGCCTAAAATCATTCGAAATGTAGTTGTTTTTCCAGCACCATTCGCCCCGAGAAAACCAAAAATCTCACTTTCCGGAATCTCAAGGGATAGCTGACGAACTGCAGTATGGCTGCCAAATTTCTTTGTAACATTGTTTAGTGTAAGTGACATTTCTCTGCAATCTCCCCTCTTTATGTATAAGTGTGTCGTAATATATACGAAATAGTATGGAAATGGTTTCAATTATATAGTAGTAAAATAAATCATAAAAATAAATAAAATAAAGAAGGAATATTTTAATATGATTCGAATGTTTAATAATGACAACATTTAAGGAGGTAATAGCAAACGATGAAGACCTATACAATGACTGTATTTGAAAAAGACGGTACCAATCTTGTGGATGAAACCTTCGAAGCCAAAGATGATAAAGAAGCAAAAGAGATTGGCACAAAGCTTCTTTCTGAAAAAGGGTATTCAGAATATACACATCGTTGCGTAGCACCAGAGGGACATTTAGTATTGTTCCATCGTTAGATTTCTAAGACATGCTTTGATAAAAAGTAGGGAGTAGGTATTGTTTTTTAAAGCATGTATCCAATCTTAATACTAAAACAAAAGCCCCTAAAATTGGGGCTTTCTAAATGACCATTATTCATTCTCTTCGCTATATAACTCTTCAAGTGGTTTCGTAATAATTTTACTAATGTCCGTAATCACATTGTTCAAATGCTGTTCTTGTTCCATTAGCTTCGTAATACCTTCGTGCTGTTGAACAAGTTCTACAGTTTTACGTGCTTGATCTACTTCTTCTTCGGTAATATCTTCACCTTGCATTTGTTTCGTTTGAAGAGTAATTTGGATTTCACGGAAATTGTCAAACATTTTCTTTGCAACTTCATCCTGCATTACAGCATCATAAGCTTCCTTTAATCCTTTAAATTCATCGCTCTCACGTAAACCTTTTTCTAGGTCATATGCTAAATCATATAAATTTGCCACAAAAAAACCTCCTACATATATTCTTGTTAACCTTAACAGAGATGAGAAAAAATGTATAGGGAATTATGTCAAGAGCTGAACGATGAGACCTTGCACGAAACCTATTACTCCTCCTAGTAAAGCACCTAAATAGGTAATCATTTTCAACTCGCGTTTCGTAATACCTAAAACCATCTGTTCCAAACGACCCACATCGAATTGCTCTACTTCTTCCTTCACAATCTCTTGTAATTTCATTCTTTCCATTAATGGTCCTATTTTTTCAACGACATATTGCTGAACCCATTTCATTAGCTCTGGCAAAATCCTTGTAGTAATAGTAGACTCCATCCTTGTATATAAATCACTTAGCTTAATTTGTAGGAGTTCCTCTATGGAAATAAAAGAAACCACCATATCGGATAGTTGCTCAGGTATGTTATGACGATAGATAAATTCATGGAATTCCTCTATTTCTTTCTCTAACACATTTTGGAACTGTTGCTCTAATAAACGATGAATCATTATTTTTGCATCATCGGAATGTAAAAATTGACTTATTGCTGGTTGGATTTTGTCCGCTAATCCATCTCCACCTAAAAACGATGAAATCATGCTTCCGAAAAATCCCCGACTACCTAAATAATTATCTGCTACGAGACCTATTTTTTCTTTTCCTTCTTCCGATTGAAGGTAGGAGTCTAAATGTTGAAGTATATAACTGCTAACATACGGAATATATTCTTTTGTCTTTCCAATAAGTTCCTGTGGCAAAATTTCTTTGATTTTTTGATGTCCGTTCTCATTCAACCAAGCCTCTAGCTTTGATTGGATTACCTGCTTAGTTGAAGCTTCTAATGTCGTAACCGTTATCGGAATATGAAATTTTTGAATGCACTCCTCTATGGAAATGTCCTTCTTAAGTAGGCTCTTTATTTCTGCATCTATCCATAGTAGGGCTTGTTGAAAAAATCGATCATTATTAATTTTTCGTTTTATTCCCTCTGGCGTTAACAAATGCTGAATCACCATATCCCCCATTTGTTTTGCGAGCTCCTTCTGTCTTTTCGGAATAAGACCAGGAGTAAACGGAATTTTAAATCGACCAATGTATTTGGCATGATAGGGACGAAACAACATTTTGATTGCGATAGAATTGGTTATTCCCCCAATAGCTGCTCCAACAATTATCATAAATACTAGTATGAGTATGGTTTCCATTGTAATACCTCATTTCCATAAGTTTGCCTAACGAACAGTATAATATAAATTGCTAATAAGGAAAACTTATGCCTGATGGAGATGGAGAGATGTGCTTCTTTCATACAAGCAAGGTGTTAGCCTCCAAAATTAAATTTTATCTTTAAGAAAAAGTTCCCAACCTCTTTGATGGATAAAGCTTTGCAATTCCGTAAAACATACGTATTATTACTAAATTAATGGAGGGATATGTATGGCTGACCCATATAAAGAAAAAAACAAAGACAAGGACAGTCGTATCCAATATGATAACGATGTAGATCGAATGATAAATGAAGGGATGGCAGGGGGAAATGTAGGACAGGAATATCATAAAGCGCAAATTGAAGAAGCTCGAATACTTCCAAAAAACGATGACCCATTTCCTACTACTACCCAAGCCAGATTAGAAGAAGACAAAAAAGAATAGTACGAAATAAGGCATTCGCTCATGCGAATGCCTTATTTTTACCGTCTCTGTTCTTGAATGGAGATTCTTGCCTCACTATCACAGGCAAGACAGTGATAAACATGCAAACAAATATGATTTTCCTTTGATTCCAAAACACCGTCCACTAGCTTCGCATCTTCATCTTCCCAATAAGGACTATAATCATCGAAATAATCGACTACTCGACCACGGTCATACATCTGATGACTACAAACTTGACAGGTTTGTTCTCTCGTTTCTAAGCCATTACATACAGGGCATACATACATTGTGTTAGCCCCCTTTTATAATCTATGTAGAGAGGAGGGAGCTAAGGAGCCCCTCCTCTATATCCATCATTATTCGTTTGTTTAATTATTATTGACCTGCTGTACCACCCATTTGTTGTTGAGCGAAAGAAACTAGACGTTTCGTAATTTCACCACCAACAGATCCGTTAGCACGAGAAGTTGTGTCAGGACCAAGGTTTACGCCAAACTCAGAAGCAATCTCCGTTTTCATTTGTTGGATTGCTGCCTCAGCTCCAGGCACTAGCAATTGGTTACTGTTGTTGCTGTTGTTGTTTGCCATGTTTATCACCTCCTCCTGTGTTAATTATTGTGAGCAGGAAGTGTAAAACATATGAGCAAAATTTATTGGTAATTTTTTATTATGGTGAAATTCAAAACCATTTCTGTAAATAAATATCAAAGAAGGATATGTATTTACATTTTATAGTATATGTATTACCACAAATTAGGAGTTTATTCCCTTTTCTATGATAAAGACTTAAAGGAGATTAATGCTTATCATCCAAAATCACGTAGCTGAAACCTCCCTTAGTGATTCGTTAAATCATAAAAATAAAACCCTGGATTATTATCCAGGGTTGTAAAATGTTTATTTTGCATTTGGCTTTGTCATTGCTTTCGGATCGATGAGCTCATCAAACTGCTCAGCAGTTAAGATGCCTAATTCTACTGCAGACTCTTTTAGCGTACTATTCTTTGCAAAAGCATTTTTCGCAATTTTAGCGGCATTTTCGTAACCGATATGAGGGTTTAATGCCGTTACAAGCATTAAGGAATCATTTACGTATTCCTCAATTTTATCTTCATTTGGTTCAATTCCAACAGCACAGCGATCATTAAAGGAAACAATGCTGTCTGCAAGTAATTGACTTGATTGCAAAAAGTTATAAGCAATAACTGGTTTGAATACATTTAATTCAAAATTACCTTGACTTGCTGCAAATCCTATTGCTGCATCGTTCCCCATTACTTGAGCAGCCACCATTGTTACAGCTTCACTTTGAGTTGGATTTACTTTTCCTGGCATGATCGAACTTCCTGGCTCATTTGCCGGGATTGTTAATTCACCAATTCCACAACGAGGACCACTTGCTAACCAGCGAACGTCATTTGCTATCTTCATTATATCTGCAGCTAATGCTTTTAACGCACCATGTGCATAAACAAGCTCGTCATGACTTGTTAAGGCATGGAATTTGTTCGGAGCCGTCACAAATTCTTTATTCGTTAACTTGCTAATTACTTCTGCAACTTTTTCAGCAAAATCAGGATGTGCATTTAAGCCTGTTCCCACAGCAGTTCCTCCAAGTGCTAGTTCCCGAATATACGATAGACTTCCTTCTATCATCGCTTCGTCCTTTTCAAGCATACGATGCCAACCACTAATTTCCTGTCCTAGTGTTAGAGGTGTTGCATCTTGGAGGTGAGTCCGGCCAATTTTTACAATATCAGCATATTTTTGTACTTGATCTGCAAATGTTGCTTTTAACTTGCGAACAGCCGGTAAAACAACATCTTCAAGCTTTAATACAGCAGCAATATGCATTGCCGTTGGATATGTATCGTTGGAGCTTTGAGATTTATTAACATCATCATTTGGGTGTAGGCGGACGTCACTACCTTTTTCTTCTAGGTATTGGTTACCTACGAAAGCCATTACTTCATTCACATTCATATTGGACTGCGTACCACTACCTGTTTGCCAAACCACTAATGGAAAATGTTCTTCTAGTTCTCCAGCGACGATTTGATCGGCTGCATATGCAATAGCTTCTGCTTTTTCACTTTCTAATAAGCCTAACTCCTGATTTGCGAGAGCTGCGCTTTTCTTTAAAATAGCAAAGGCATGTACAATTTCACGAGGCATTCTTTCATTACCAATTGGGAAGTTTTCCTTACTTCTTTGTGTTTGTGCTCCCCAATATTTATCCACAGGGACTTTCACTTCACCTAATGTGTCTTTTTCAATACGATAATCCATCGAGAATCCTCCTCTTGTTCTATATAGATGTATAAGATAGAAAACCTTTTCAAAAAAAATAATTTTGCCATCAGATTCATTATTATGAATCCGATTAATACATTTCATTTACACTCTTACAATACCAAATGTTGTGAAAATTGCCTACTATTTAAGTACAATTTTTTCATTTATCTTGACTTAACAGCAATCCTATAATTCCTTTATAATGGAATATATATTGTATTATTGCTAATTTTAAGACTTTAAAAAACGGGATACCTGAGGAGGTTCAAAATGCCTAATATATGGACACATATATTATTCTGTGAGGAAGTATTAGAAGGTTTGGAGAATTCAGCGCAATTTACGAATGAATGGAAAAACTATTTAAATTTAGGTGCACAAGGCCCGGATCCATTTTTTTATCATAATTTCTTACCCTGGAAAAAAGATACCCGTGTAAATCTAGTGGGTGAATATTTACATAAAGAGCAATGCGGGCCTTTTTTAATGGACCTAATTAAGGACGGAATGAAGCTTTCTACAAATAGCAAAGCTTACATCTTAGGCTTTGTTACCCATCATATATTGGATCGAAATACACATCCATACATCCATTATCACGCTGGTTATGAAAATAATAATCATCAAAGATTAGAAGTTATCATTGATACCATTATGATGAAGGAAACCCGTAATGTGAATACATGGAAAGTTCCAGTATACAAAGAAATTAACATTGGTCCAAGGCTTGATGAAGAGATTAATTCCTTATTAGAAAAATCAATTGAAAAATATTATGGAAATAAATTAACAAATCTTCCTGAACAGTACATCCAAGCTTCTTACTCCCAAATGAAAAGCGCATTAAGAATTTTATTTGATCCATATAAGTGGAAAAACACTCTATTTGCCACACTCGTATCAGCCTTTTCTCATCAACCATTAAAAGATGAGAAGGATTACTTAAATGAGGAAAAAAGAACGTGGCGTCACCCAGCAACGAATGAACCCCAAAACGACACATTTCTTTCCCTATATGAACAGGCTAAAAAAGAAGGCATTGAGGTAATCCAGGCTGTATTGTCGTATTGGAAAAATCCGAATGAAGCGAATGAAAAACATTTGAAAACATTAATTGATAACATTTCCTATGATACTGGCAAACCCGTATCCGAAAACCTTGAAGTCCGCTATGCCGAACCTATTGTTTAGGTTTATGTATGATGTATTGTACGGTTTGCTATTTTTTTTAACTTTTTGGTTACTAAGCGATTGCTTGGTGACCTTTTTTATATTTTTGGCCGGGGTTCGGGCTCATTGACTATTGCTATGTAACCAGTATTTTTTCACTCAGTAGTTTTGGGTTACATAGACCAGTTCTAGATGACCAGTTTTTGCTCTTTCTCCAAGTTTTGGGTTCATAGAAACTTCTATGGGACCGATCTTTGCTCTTTCTTCGGGATTTCGGGTTCATAGAAACTTCTATATACTCGATCTTTGCTCATTCTTCGGTTTACAGGTCACTAGACAACCTCAATCAATGTCAACGCTCAAACCTCAGCTTAGTTTAATAAACAAAAAAATAACCAGACAAGAACACTACCCTCTTGCCTAGTTACTTCCCTTTACTATTAAATTTCACAATGAAGCCTCGCTAAGCTTTGATTGCTAAATCTGCTGCTTGCGCTTCTCTTTCTCCTTTTTCTATATCTACAAATTTCAATAAGAAAATACCAACTAAGAAGAATACCACTAATGCCAAAATTCCAAGGCGACTCGATCCGGTGAGTAAGCCTACAGTTGAGAATACAAATGGTCCGACAATGGCGGCGAACTTAGAGGAAATACCATAAAAGCCAAAGAACTCTGCTTTTTTATTTTCCGGAACTAAGCGTCCGTAAATTGAGCGACTTAATGCTTGAGCTCCACCTTGTACGAAGCCTACACATATAGCTAATAAATAAAAATGAAGGGCAGAGGTCATGAAATACCCTAAGACAACAATTCCTACATAAATCCAGAGAGTAATTAATAATGCGGGCTTTACTTTTATTTTTCCAGCTAGCCACCCAAAGAAAAAGGTAAATGGAATACCAACAAATTGCGTTATGAGCAAAGCTGCTATTAAGTCGTTTGTTCCGATTCCTATTTCCGATCCGTATGCTGTGGCCATTTTAATAATGGTAGAAATGCCATCATTGTACATCCAAAATGCAAATAAAAAAATTAATAATTGCTTATATTGACGAATCGTTTTAAAGGTTTCTCCTACACGTTTAAAGCCAATTGAAACATAAGACCCTTTCTGCTCTTGAACCGCTACTTTCTTTTCTTTTAAATTTTTAAATAGAGGGATAGAGAACACAAACCACCAGACACCAACAGAGGCAATGGATACCTTTGTTGCTTCCACAGTACTAGGAAATCCGAAAAAATGGGGTTTCATAATCATAAGTAAGTTAATTGCTAATAAAATTCCCCCACCAATATAACCAAAAGCAAAACCTGCAGATGACACCTTATCAATATCTTTACCTTTTGCGACCTCAGGTAAGAACGCATCATAAAAGACATTTCCGCCAGAATATCCGATTGTTCCAATAATCATTAAGATAGAAGCTAGTACATACCAACCTTCTCCGACAAAAGCAAACAACATACTTGCGATCATCCCCATATAAGCAAAAAAACGTAGAAACTGCTTTTTATTTGAGGAATAATCACTTATTGCCCCTAAAATGGGTGCCAATAATGCCACAAATAAAACGCCAATTGACTGAGTGTAGCCCCAATAGCTTGTTGCAACATGTCCAGGCAATTCGGCTGCATAGTATTGCGAATAAAAAACAGGTAGAACAGCTGCCATGATGGTAGTTGCAAAAGCAGAATTTGCCCAGTCATACATTAACCAGCTTCTCGTTATTTTCTTATCCAAATAGACCCCTCATTTCCTAGCTAACGCTTTTTTCTTAAGCATAACAGAAATATGTAAAAATTATTAGATGTTTACGAAAAATTAATGGTTTTCTGACAATTTCACTTAATATAAAGAGATGTTCTGCGTTTTAATGCAGAACACCTCCCATTATGGTACTAAATTAAAAAATTCCTCTAATGTAATTTGTTGTTCGTAAATTTCTTTTGCGACATCTTTACCGACATAGCGAATGTGCCAAGGTTCATAGCTATATCCTGTTATCTCTTCCTTACCTTTTGGATAACGGATAATAAAACCATACTCGTGCGCATGCTTTTCTAGCCATTCCCCTTCTTTTGTTTGACGAAAGTCTTCCTCTAAACTAAAGGCAACTGTTGCTGCTGAGACATCCATTGTTAAACCAGTCTGATGCTCACTATGCCCAGGCATCGCAGAGTATTTTTGGGCATGCTCTAGACCTTGTGTTTCTACGTTATAATTATAAATGGCTTTCTGACGTTCAAAGGAACGATAACCAGATACTGCAACTAATTCCATACCTTGTTTAGCAGACTCTGCAAATAATTTTTCCATTGCTTTTGCTGCAACTTCACGCATTTGCTTTTTTTCATTCCATTCATCAAAAGAAAACGGAACATTAGGAACTACTAAATCTTCTGGCTCATAACCATCTGGTAGTTTTCTTTGCTTATTTACAACCAAATGTATGTCGTTGGGATCTGATATGACAACAATCCCATCCTCATTTACATAATCTTCTTTCTTCTCTTGCTCACCATTAATGTTGTCTTTCTGCTCACTAGTTTCATCTGAAGCTTGATCCTTTGCTTCATCATTAGGAACATCATCAATTGATTCTTTTTTATTTAACTCTTTTTCAATCGTAGAATTATCAGTTGACTCTTTTGGTGATGTTTCATTGCTTTGACAAGCGGACAGAAAAGTAATAATGATAAGTGTAATAATACCTATTTTCTTCATAGCCATTACACTATCCCTTCTATAGTTAACTTAACCACAATTAACTATATCACGCGTGTAAATGAGCTATCAAAGGTTAATTTTGGATTTTATCTCTGAATTCGGATTGTTTTTCGAGCTGTGAAATCGCTTCATGTGTTTCCTTAACAGCATGAAACAGTGCCTTTTGCCGTGTTAAATTCGTATCCACCGTTACTTGTAGTTGATCCATTGTTGCTGTGGATTCTTCAATTAATGATGCCAGTTCATTAACAGCCACATCTATACCCTCCGAAGATTTTTGAATTTCACCTGCTTCTTCTCTAAATAGAATGAGTTGGTTTATAAACTGACTATTATTTTCAGAAATAGCGTGTAAAGCATTGGAAACTTCACTTGTAATGGTAATGCTTTCGAATAACTTTTCACTATTAACTTTTACTTCTTTTTGTGTATCCACAGCTCCATCTACTACATTTTTCAAATTGGAATCAATTTGTTTCGCTGTGTTGTTAGAACGCTCGGATAATTTTCGAATTTCATCTGCAACTACAGCAAAACCTCTTCCATACTCCCCTGCGCGAGCAGCCTCAATACTAGCATTTAAAGCTAACAAGTTCGTTTGCTCTGCAATATCTTGTATCTGATTCGTAAAGTTCGTTGATTGTTTTATATGCTCCAATAATAAACTCATCTTGCTTTGCATGCTATGGAAGGATTGTTCGAAACCTTTCATTGTGGCAGTCAATTGTTGAATATTACTCTCTCCAGCTGTTGTTGAGGATTGGATTTTTTCTCCTTCTTGTGCTAGCTGGTCAAACAATTGCATTAAATGCTTCACGCGCTCATTTGATTGATTCGTTAGGGTTGTAATATCCGAAACAGAATTAACTTGTGAATCTGCTGCACTGCCCATTTCTAAAAAGGATTGTTTCATTTCCTGCATTGCATCCGATTGGTATCGACTATCTGTATTGATTTGTTTCATATAGGCATATACTTTGGATGCTGTTTGTTGAATGGTACGATTTTGATTATCTAAATTATGTAACAGATCCTCTGATTGTTCTAAGGAAGTGTTTACATTACTTAATAGCTTTTTTGCTAAAACCACTTGAATGTAGAGAACCGAATAGACCAATGTAAAAAATACAAGTGTCATCACAATCGTTCTACTATCAAAGCCAAACATGTGACCTTTTTCTAAAACAAAATAGAGAATTAATCCAATCCCTATTATTGCGCCTGTTGTTAAAACCTTTATGGATAAAGAGATTGCTGCAACTGCTAATAAGAAAAAGGTAAAGAATATATTGGTGAAATAATCAGATGTATTCATAATAATAAAGGAAACGCTTCCAATTCCGATTAATGCAATATACGGTATAGCAAATGTAAAACGATCCTTTGCATATAAAGCGCCAATGATTAGTACAAAACTTGCCCCGACACCACCTAATGATAATTTGTTTAAAAGAGGCGCACCTACAAGAAATTCCGCAGTTAAGCCAAGTAAAATGGCTAAGCTTAAAATTTGAAGCATCATACGATTTTGTCTTTTACTAAATTGGTCTTGTTCAAGTAAACTTTCCATTACGATTCCTCCATCCTCCAATGTACCCATATAACTGTATTCTCCAAAAATAGACAAAATCCTTTTCTTGTCGAAAATAAAAAGGATTGGTACTTAGCACCAATCCTTTTTAACAGCATTTATTCCCAAGTATATGGTTCATATTTCTTACTTAATTCTTCAAATTTATTTCGATTACCATTATCAATTGCTTGATTAATCTCTGATTCTAATCTTAGTTTATTTCCACAGTAAAACACTTCATCTAAAAATAATCTAGAAGCTAATTTTATTTCATAAGGAATTTCTATTTTTGCTGTAATTGGCTTCTTAGAACGACGGTTCGGTTTCACAAGAAAATAAGATGTCTTTTGTTTTTTCATGGAACATACCCCCTGTTCCCTTTTTTCTATTATCCTAGAAATCACATATAAAATCAATAATTATTCAGAATATTTTATATATTTAACCACTTTCTATAATTATATGGTTGAAGGAACATATCGTTTTAGACAAATAACCCAAATACGAAAAATATCCAATTTGTAAACGGATTTTTACGAAACTTTAATACAAAAATAAGAATCAGGATTTGTGAAAATTGGATAGAGTTTGCTAAGGTCAAAAACATTTAACCCCTTCAAATTAACTGCAATTTGTTATCTTTTTTTCTCTAGACCCAACGTAAAACCTTTTGATATTCTATTAAAGCACTTATTGTAAGTACGGAGGATATATAAATGCAAGAATATAATGATCTAAAGCGTGGGGAGAAAGGGGCTTGGATTAGCATTATTGCTTATCTACTCCTATCCGTCTTTAAGCTAATCGTTGGTACAATTGGTGGTTCAGAAGCGTTACGAGCAGACGGTTTAAATAATGCAACAGACGTAATTGCCTCGATTGCCATTTTGATTGGAATCAGAATATCAAGAAAGCCACCTGATTTAAATCATCACTACGGTCATTTCCGGGCTGAATCCATTGCATCCTTGATTGCAGCCTTCATTATGATATCTGTTGGGATTCAGGTAATTACAGACACAGTATCCAAATTAATCGAAAACGAAGCCTCCACACCTAGTATATTAACGGCCTATGCAGCAGTCATTAGTGCGGTTGTCATGTTTTTCATTTATCGCTATAACTTAAAATTGGCCAAAAGCACGAAAAGTAGCGCCATTTATGCGCAGTCTCAGGATAATCTTTCTGACACACTGGTTAGTATGGGGGCATTTATTGGAATTATTGGCAGCTTATTAGGACTAACCTGGCTTGATCTCGTTGCTGGCTTCATTGTTGGGGTTTTAATTTGTAGAACAGCAATTGGCATATTCCGGGACGCAACACATACATTAACGGATGGATTTGATAGTCAGGAAATCAAACGAATGAAAAGCAGTGTAGCAAACGTACACGGAGTAGAAGTTGTTAAAGATATTAAGGCGAGGATGCACGGTAATCATGTATTAATTGAATTAACTATTTTGGTTAACCCTACTTTAACAGTAGAGAAGAGTCACCAAATTACGGAAGACGTTGAAAAGTATTTACAAGAACATTTTGATGTTCATCATACCCATATCCACATTGAACCATATGGATAAAAAACTGCTGCATGAGGTGCAGCAGTTTTTTTATTATTACTCTTTTAAGAACATGTAAAAGATGCAACGCTTTCTGTATCAAATCCAGTATAGCGCCATTGTTGTGCACGTCTAAACCAACGATAACCCGCTACAGATCGGCGACCGATAAAGACTGGATAGAACCAGAATGATGTTCCATTTGTTAATCGCACTCGAGTAATACGCCTCAGGCATCCTTGGAATGATCCTGGATCAACCGCGAAAACAGACGGTCCTCCAGCTCCTTGTGTTCCACCGCCAAATCCTCCCTGTCCAGGTGGTGCAAACGGTGGTGGTCCTCCAATTCCACCTTGGCCTGGCGGGCTAAATGGTGGTGGCCCCCCAATTCCTCCTTGGCCTGGCGGAGTAAACGGTGGACGCCCTCCTTGTCCTTGACCTGGTGGTGCAAACGGTGGGCGACCAGATCCAAATTGTTGACCAGTTGGTTGCTGAAACATATCAAAGAAATCACCTAAGTTTTGGCCGAATTGGCCCGGAAAATTTTGCTGTGTCACTTCCTCTTTCCCCTCCCTACATAAGTGTCCCTATAAATTATGTAAGGGATAGGAAAAAGGTGTTTGTCATAAAGTGAATAAATAGACTGTAGTAATTGCGCCTAAAACAGCAATTATCACGTTCACCTCAAAGAAAGCAATAATAATTGCAACCATGCCACCCAATATACCTATTATTGGTTTATCCGGGATTACAGACATGATTCCAGGAAAAATTAATGCCCCTAATGCTGCATACGGTACAGCATCCAACCATTTATTTACCCAGCTTGGAAAAGAGACTTTGTCTACAATAAAAACCGGGATTAGACGTGGGAGCAATGTTACAATCGACATGCCTATAATGATAGTCCATATCATTTTTCCTCATCCTCCTTTAGAAGAAAGATTCCAAAGAAGGCTCCAATAACTGTAGCAATTACGATAGCCCAGCCTTCACTTACCTTTAGATTAACAAGCATAAAGTTTATTATCATGCTAATTACTGCTATGAATCCAACTCGCACTTCTTTTTTAACAGAAGGTACTAATAAGCCAATAAACATTGCATATAATGCAATATTCATACTCTGACTCAATTTTTCCGGAACAATCTCACCCAATAATCCCCCAAGAAGAGACCCACCTACCCACGCTGAATAGGCTAGTAGAGTTATGGTAGCAAAAAAGACCTTTCCGTATTTTTTATTCGCTTCACTACTGTGTAAGGAAGAGACAGCGAAGGTTTCATCTGTTAGCCCTAATGAAAGCGGTATTTTCCAACTTATCGGAAGCGCTCGAGATTTATTCATAAAAGACAAACTCATAACAAAATGGCGGAAATTAAGAATAAATGTTGCAATCACAACCTCAAGCACGCTTGTTCCCGCACCAATCATTCTAGCTCCCATAAACTGTGACGCACCTGCAAAAACGAGAATACTCATTGCGGTGAGCTGAACAAGACTTAATCCGGTTTGGACGGCTAGTACCCCGTATGCAATGGCAATTGGTAAATAGCCTAAGAAAATTGGAAATCCCTTTACAAATCCTGATCGAAATGCATGCTGCACCGAACTAGCTGAAGTAGGTATATTGTTTAGTGTTTTTGCCTCCATGACATCCCTTCCCCCAGTTGTAATTATTTTGAAAATTGGTATTATTATATCTAAATTTATTTTATTTGCAAAGGAAAGAAACCATGAAAAAAAGGATGCAATGACACACATCCTTTACATACGTAGGTGATCCTTCATTTTTTCATATTCGGATTTCAGCTGTTTAAGATTGCGAAGGTATACGAAAATGAAACTCACCGTCACTAGAATGAAAATGACCACATATCTAATTTCGGTAAAAGAATTCGGATTTATAAAAAGCGCATTTCCAAAGTATAGGCTAATGACAACAGTTAAAATGATAATGGAAAACGCCTTATCGTATAGTAGATTTCCTTTTCCAATTGTTTTATCTTTCGTATAGGTTAAAGAAAACCCTATACGATAATGATTTAGAAAAATAGATATTTGTGTCGTAATTAGCGCATATACATATTGTATAGTAATTAATTCTAATAAACTATTCTTTGAATTCGAAAGTTCCCCATCAAGTACTCCAAAAAAGTCTAAAGCTCCAAATACTACCGATATGAGCAATACCGGACCAGCAATATATCCAACCAAAGTAACTAACATCGCTTGTCTTACGTTTGCAACCATAAATAGTCTGTAAAAAAGAAATAATGCTAAAATCAATATACTTTCACCTAAAAAGTAGCCTATTTCTAAAAAGTTATAAAATAAAAGCGAAATACTTGATATAAAGAAGCTCATAATTGTAATTAAGAGTTTATTGGAACGAAATGGCAATCGGAAGAGCACTATAGTGATTAACAGGGAAGCAAATGCCTCCATAGCTCCAAAAAAGATTTCCAAAATATAATAATAAACCAAATCTTCAAGTCCCCTTTATTCTTTTTCTAGTTGAGAAAACACTTGTTGTTTCGCCTTGGAAAGTTTCTTGGTAACTTGTACATCTGTATTATTTGCAATTGCCCGTTTAATTAATGGAGAAAACAAACGTTGTTTAATTTTTGCAATCGTAGTAAAGTTACGTTCTTTATCTTGCTGTTTTTCAAAATATATTTTCCCAAGCTTTTCATCATAGTCTTTTACGTTTTTCATATTCACTAAATTAATTCGATCTAACGATACAAATCCATTCGTTTCGTTTAAGACTTCTTGTATTTGCTGCAGCTTTGTAATCTGATAATACTTATTTTGACCTATATAATAAACCAGATGTCGATTTTCCAATTCGATAAAATCTACTTCCAATAAATTTAAAGTATATGGTTGCATAGTGCCATCATCTCGTCGTTCTAATACCGTCATGTACATGTTTTGTTCATCTTTTGTCATTATAAATTCTCCCAGCTAGAAATTATTATCATGAATCCTTTTCATTGTCAATAAAAATTCGCGTACGTATACTTACCTTTTTATTTCATATATGCACCATTATAATAATAAGTGAGGAATAAAAAGAAATTGTCTTCTCTACTAGAGAGATGAAGGTGGATAATTGACATACTAGTTTTGACCTTATCTGATCGTAAAAAAACATATAGAGTAGCGTCTAACATAAAAAAATGATCGATAAGGCGATTAGGTCTTACTAAGCGTATCTTAATTATCCATCTATAACCTATTAACGCATTCCTAAATTCTAACATATATACCCTTTCAAAGGTATACATAATCACCTAATCATTTACTTTTTTAGATCCATTTCGCAATGGATCTTTTTTATATGGTTTTTATTATCGCAGCAATGATGTAGGATAAACTTTTCATTTTCCCCAATGCGACGGATATCCTCTCCGCCTTAAGTCGGTTTTCCATTTCTCCCTATGATTGTAAAATGAACTATAGTTTTTCGGCTCTTTTTCGAGTAGAATCTAACATAATACTGCGTCGACAACGAAAGAAGGTGTAAATGTGACAAAATTTAGAGAATACCATCGAAACATTAAAATACGGATTGCCCAAATATTTCTATCTGATATGTTAGCTGGTGCGATATTTCCATTTATGGCAATTTATTTTGCTAGCTACTTTGGTGCTTCCTTAACTGGATTTTTACTTATTTTAAATATCGTAGTTGGAATGATTGTTGGTCTATATGGGGGATATTATGCAGATCGAGTTGGAAGGAAAAAGCTCATGGTAATAGCCGGAACCATTCGTATGGTGGCCTTTTTCTTGATGGCATTTGCCAACTCACCTCTATACTTTTCACCAGAATTAACCTTTGTTATGGCCTTGCTCATTAACGCCTCTTTCGGTCTGGATGGACCTGCTGCTGATGCGATGATCATTGACATATCGAAACCAAAAGAACGGAAAGGGGTCTACGCACTTATTTACTGGAGTTTTAATTTAGCATTTGCCATTGGTGGTGTAATTGGAGCACTCTCCTTTAAAAATCATCTATTCGAGCTACTTATTGTATTAGCAGCCTTTAGTATTATCTCCAACATACTTGTTATATTTCTTATTAAAGAAACACTTACAACCCCCGACACTTCTATTCAAAAGGGGGTATTGAGGAGTATGTTAAAGAGCTATAAGGAAGTGGCCGTTGATAAATTATTTCTCTACTTCATTTTAGCGAATCTTTTAATTCAATCGTTAGAAAATCAACTGGAAAATTACATCGGTGTGCGGTTAAATGAGGAGATGCCTACGCAATCGTTATTTTCCTTAGATGTGAGCGGAGTAGAAATGCTTGGATTTTTAAAAACGGAGAATACACTACTAGTCGTTTTGTTAACTGTATTTGTTACAAAATGGGTATCAAAGTTAAATGAATCGAAGGCTTATCTTAATTCCATTATCATTTTTACGATTGGTTATGTTGCCATAAGTTATTTCAATAATATTTGGTTGCTATTTATATTTATGATCGTTGCGACTATTGGTGAGCTTATGCGAGTACCAATCCAATCCGATTATATGGCAAGTATTCCATCCGATGAAAAACGAAGCTCCTATATGGCCGTTTATGGAATGGTCTTTAACGGCTCTATGATGCTCGCTTCCTTCTTTGTTACACTTGGTGCTTATCTTAATAAGGAACTCATGTCCTTATTAATACTACTTTGCGGAGTTGTAAGTATCGGGATATCTAAAAAAATATTACCGGAACTTCAAGAACGTCGAACAGCAGCTGCAGAAGCTGCCAGCACAAAATAGAAGGAATAGGCTAGCTTTGGTGGCTAGCCCTATTCTTTTTTCTCTTTCTTTTCATTTTTCCGTCGAACATCATATGGAAAAACTTCATCAGATGTTTCGGTTCGTAATCCTTTATTTATTAATTGCCGTACATGAGGTTGATCCTCATCCGTAAATTCTGATTCTCGAAATAATCGGTGTTGTATAAAAAAATGAAACAGCACTTCTCCTAACGCAATAAACATAGCACTAAATGCTGCTGCATTTCCCGCATGTCCATAAGGAAGACCTAATACAATGCCATAAAAAAAGAGGACTAAAAAGGATAACGCAAAATCTGCCAAGGTTGCTGTTACATTACCGAATCTCCTCAAAATTAAAAGATCACCTAACAAGTAAGCTGCAGCAACTAATACAATGCTAATAAAAAGCCCATTCCATACGTTTACATTCTGAAAGGCAGAAAATATAGAAAATACGACAATAGCAACTAGACCAAATTTAATTAAAAGGGCTAATCCGTGCTTCATCTTTAACACCTCCAACCTTATTGTCTACTACTTTATATTTCCTATTCGTTGGAAGTTTTATTCTTATATAAGAATAATAAGTTGTTAATATTTTCAATTGAGAACATTTGGTGAAAAAGATATAGATGAGTCCTGAAGATTCATCTAGTGTAGGATGCTTACGCACTTGATAAACGTGTGTTTATGAAGGGATTTTTAGGAGTTTAGATCAGGCGTCATTGGATGCGCTACGATGGATTGATTTCTTTTTTTCTTTGTATTTGTGTTTTCTACCTTCACAGATAATCCTCGATTATTTAATTCTAGTTCCAGTAAAGAAATAAATTCCTCATCGAGTCTTAGAAATTTTGCATTTTCATAAGCCTCTATTAACGTTTTGTTTGAAAGTTGTTGAAACATAATACCACCCTTAATAACTATCTTTATCTCTACTATTTTTCCACTATTCACTATATTACTTTAGTAATACTGGGATTTCAACTCAATTGATTGATTTGCTTAAATATTTGTTCAATTAGCACAAATATTGAGAAGATTTTACAATTCCTTGGATTGGGTTCTATTATTACGGGATTGAAATAAGTAATGCTCCCATGGAAATGCGACCTTCTTTCATTATTCGGATATGAAATATAAATTTTGACATAGTGGAAACCTTGGATTTATATAATCCTAAAGCGTAAACAGTCCAAATCAGCGATCAAAATAAGCAGTCAAAATACGTCTACCAATATTTAAGTTAATTCCTGTTTCCGTATCCAATCCAACCCTTGGTACAACGATTGCAAAGGCGATTTCTGGGTCGTCAAATGGAGCGTAACCTACTAAAGTCAAATTCTCCGTTTCCTCTACTAATTGACCATTTTCATAGATCAAATGTTGGGCAGTACCCGTTTTTGCGGCTACATCATACGGTAATGCACTTAACGCACTACCAGTACCTCTTGATCCATGTACAACTTGATACAGACCATATTGAACCTTTTCTAAATATTCATCATCCATTTCAATTCTATTTAATACTTCAGGTTGAATGGTTTGATAGATAGGTCCTAAATGATCATGTTGAGATGGATATCTTATTTCCTTTACTAAATGTGGTCGTATTCGATAACCATCATTTGCGATTGTCGATATATATTGTGCTAATTGTAACGTTGTAAAAGGCTCATATTGTCCAATGGCATAGTCCATTAAATATCCTGCAAGCGAATCATCCCCTTGTAAACCGGTTGCCTCATATGGAAGATCAATGCCAGTCTCTACTCCTAAACCAAACTGTTTAAAGTAATTTCTCATCTGCCGAAATGAATCTGGATTGTAATCTAATCCTTCATCGTAAACATACGAATAATCTCCTCCCATACGCATTGCGATATAGAACATAAACACATTGGAGGACCTTTCTAAAGCAGTTAAGTAATTAACATCTCCTAAATCTGTCCAGGAGCTTTTTTCCGGTGTTCCTTTAATTTTAATAGGCTCATCATGAAAATACGTATCTTCCTCAATTACTCCTGAATCAAATCCCGCAAGTACAGTTGCCCCTTTAATAGCTGAACCTGGTAAATGGGCGTCATATACAGTTCGATAAGATTCATCTTTAAAATGAGCAGCCTCATCATCTAATTCCCGGTAATAGCGCATTGCAGACATTGCCAATACTTCTCCATTTTTAGGATTCATCATAACAACCATTGCATCCTGTAGATATTTGTTACCTTTTGGATCTTTCTGAATAGCTTTAAGTAATTCCTCTTGTACAATCTCATCTACCTTTTTCTGCAGTTCTATATCGACAGTCAAAACTAAGCTCTTCCCCTGCTCTCCTTTTTGAATGAGCTTTGTATCAATGACATTCTCTTGTTTATCTGTTACATGTTGATATATGTTCTTTTTTCCTTTCAATACGGTTTCATATTGTTTTTCTAAAAAGCTTTCTCCGACCCGATCATTTAAGCTATACTGTCTTGTTAAATAATAATCAAGCTCCTCCTGTGGTAAACCATCTTTATGTTCGGTTAAATTACCAATAAAGTTACGGAATGTAGTACCGTATGGAGCATGCCGCTTCCAATCTATAGATACGTTGATTCCGGGCATTTCGTTTACATGTTCCGCAACCTTGGCATATTCCGCTTCGGTAACTCCTTCATTTTTTATAATATAAGGTGTAAATTCTACTGCTAAATCTAGTTCTCTCTTTATTGCGATTATTTCTAGTTCCTCTTTAGAAAAGGAAAGATCCTCCTCTGTGATACGGTCTAGTATGGTAATATATTCTTCTTTGTCATCCATTTTCTCACGTTCTTCATCAGTTAATTTACGAAAAGCATCTTCTCTTCTCGTCAAAATCCAATAATCTTTCTGGTCTCGTTCCGTTATGGATTCCGGTTCTTTTTGTATGTACTTTGCTAATGTTTGGGCTATTTCTAATTTATCTTGTGGTTGAACATTTTTTGGAGGCGTATAAGTAATTGCATATCTAGGTAGGTTGTCTACTAACAGATTACCATAACGATCGTACATGAACCCTCTTGGCACCGGATGCAAGGATACCGATTCATCCGTTGTGTCTATAACCCTTTGTGCTTCCTCTCCCTTTAGGATTTGTACAATACCAAGCTGAATGATTAAAAAGCCAAACAGCAAAAATATAATAAAGAAAATTAGATTCAGACGAAACGGAAGATGCGTTTTCTGCCTCACGAACATACCCCCAATTGAATACAATGCTATATATCTATTGGTCTAGTATGTATATATGCAAAATAGAGAAAGAAAAAAACTAAGGATTACGAAAAAGTTTCGTAATCCTTAGTTTTTACTTCATCTTGTAACTATTGATATTGTTCTACCCATTTGTCCGACCATGTTTGAAGTGCTCTTATAACTGGTTCAAGCTCTCTGCCTTTTTCGGTTAACGCATATTCTACACGAACCGGAACCTCCGCGTAAACCGTCCTCGAAACAATTCCTTCTTCCTCTAGCTCCTTTAGGCGTTCAGATAAAAGCCTACCACTTACAGGAAGAGCCGATTCAATTTCAGAAAACCGTTGGGCGCCAAACAAAAGCTGGTATATAATTAATCCTGTCCACCGTTTATTAATTAAAGTCATCGCTTTTTCAAATTTCGGGCAAAGTTGATGATCCATTTGCCTCACCTCTTTTGTTACCCATTATACCTTTAATTATTCCTCTCTACAATAAACAACTTGTCACTTTATTTTATACAGCCGGTAGATTAATAGGCCGATTGTGGTGAATAATGTGATTAATACTGCAGGTAAATACCAAACTCCCAATCCACTTTCCCCTAAAGAAGCTTGGATTGTTTTATAAGCACCTATTGTTATAAAGAAGACGATTTCAAAGTTTAGGATACTCATGAACAAACGTGATGTTTTATACAATCTCTCTGCATTTTCTTCTGTCACTTTTACTGGGAAGCTGTGTGCATAAGGAAACTGATTTAAAAGATACAGTAACAAAAATAGAAACGACCCAATTATAGGAAGTATTAAAACACTTCCTTTCCCGCCAAAACGGTCAGCCTCACCCGTTGCATTAAAATGACTAGGAACACGGTCAGGTAGAGTATCCCAAATAACGATAATATAAATAAAAGTGAATAGGATCATTAGAAAAGATAGGATATTTACTATTTTCTCTGTTTTCGATTTCGGAACATCTATTTTAGGATGCAAATCCATGAGCTTTCCCCACTTTACTTTTTGTTCTGTAACTCCTTTACGATTAAGTAGAGCAATCGGTTTCGTTTTTGTTTTAATCTTTCCTACGTTCTTAACCCATAAGAAAAAATCCAAACAAAAGCAAATTCAATTGAGAATTTGCAGTTTCGCTTGGATTTTTCTTTATTAAGACTATTTATATCTTATATATTTTGCGAGAGATTATTCACCAAGTAGGCGTAAGCCCCCGTGATGTACAGCACCAACATACTGATTTAGCTCATGTCCGTGCTTAATTGCTGCTGTAATGAATTTTTTAGCAGCGTAAATGGCTTCTTTTGTTGATTGCCCTTTAGCAAGCCCTGAAGTAATGGCGGCAGCATACGTACAACCGGCACCATGTGTGTAGTTTGTATTAATTTTTTCCGTTTCCAATAGTTCAAATTCCTTGCCGTCATACAATACATCTACAGCAGTAGGGTGATTGATTTTACTTCCACCTTTAACAAGAACATGCTTTGCTCCAAGCTCATGTATTTTCTTTGCCGCTTCCTTCATTTCTTCTACATTTGTGATAGCTCCAAGACCACTTAGCTGCCCCGCTTCAAAGATATTAGGCGTTACGACTTCTGCAAGTGGTGTAAGGATATCACGAAGTGCATCCGCTAACTCTGGGTATAGTACTTCATCAGCACCTTTACAAACCATAACAGGGTCTAAAACAAATTTATTTAACTGATGCTTTTTCACTGTTTCTGCTGCTAATTCTATAATCTCTACTGTAGGTAGCATACCCGTCTTTAATGCATCAACTCCAACACCTTCTACAATCGTAGATAGTTGTGCTTTTACCGTATCAACCTCTACTGGGTACGTATCATGTGACCAGTTATTATGTGGATTCATTGCAACAATAACCGTAAGAGCAGACATTCCGTATACTCCATGCTCTTGAAATGTTTTTAAGTCAGCTTGAAGGCCTGCTCCACCGCTACTATCGGATCCTGCGATTGTTAATGCCTTTGGTAATTTCATTTGTTGTACCCCCTAGTACTAAAATTACTTTTATTATAACTAGTCTGATTGTATATTTCATCTCTGACATATTATTTTTTTACCCTTTACTCCTTCTATACTTTCTTTTTGATAATGCACGTATAATGAAATAACCAAGGAAAGTATAGAAAATCATGCCAAAAAGAGTAGCTAAATCAATAAAGAATATCCCATGTAAGTCGGTACTTTCAAAAAACGGTTTTAGTGGTAAAATAAGTGGTTCGCTTAATATATAAACAATGGAAACAAAGGTTGAAGTTGGCTCTAAATCAAAAATTTTTAACAGAAATCGAATCCCGAGCAATAATTGAATAGTCCCCATTAGAATGTACATAATATGGATGGCGTATTTCTTCATATATGCCAATCCCTCCCTAAAGTTCCTCCTTATTCGCCCCTTTATGAAAGCATATTGATTGAGCTAGTCTAATATTCATAATTTAAAATTATAAAAAGAGCCTTTTTGGAAAGGCTCTTTCGCATGGTCAGCAATCTTCTGCTTCATTTTTATGCATCGGTGGTGGTACTAGCCAACCTTTTTCTTTGGTAAGTCGAAGTAATTTTGCCCCGAACGTAGCTTTCTGCGTATGAAATTGACCAAACATCATAGCAATGTCTTCTCTTATTGCTTGACCAATCATTTTACTGCAAGCTACTAGACCTGCCGCAACGTCTACTGACATAGTAGCAGCTATTTCTGGATCCTGAATACGAGCTCCTACTGGTATTTTTTCTAATGAAGCATGAGGTCTTTCAGGTGGCGATGGTGGTAAACCTACGCCTTGTTCCTTTAATAATGCTTCAACCTGTTTCATATCATGTTTGCATTGTTCTATTGCCTCTTCTAATAGGTGAATTAGTTCTTTGTCTCCAGCATGATTCCGCATTGTCTCATAACCAGCAAGCATGCCTTTTCCTGCGGCTACAAAGGACCAAAGCCCATAAATTTCACCATAATGCAACGGTTCATTTTTCGGATTGCCACTTAAAATACCCATATTATCTCCTACCTTTTATGTATTGTTTCAAACTTAGAATGCCTAATGGGTGTCAAATTATTCACCTTGACATTTAAATAAATTACTGTATAATAAATTATCTAGAGTCAATAAACACATCGAGAATACAACTCATTTTATATATGGCGTCCTGTGATAATTATAAATTTTATATTCTTATTACACTGGCGCGATCAGAGGAATCGCAAGGATGAAAGAGAGGTAGGGCTTTCATCAATAAGAAGTACAAAAGGATTTACCGCGGCATTTTTAGCTAAATAGCAAATGATTATATACAAAATATAAAGATTGATTCTATATAAAAAGAAAGGTGTAGGGAGATTCCCTACACCTTTCGCAATTTATGAAGCGATAAGCTTTAATCCAATTGTAGATACAATAATCAGAGAGATAAAGAAAATTCTTCTCCATTCCACTGCTTCGCCATAATAAATCATTCCTAATAGTGCTCCACCAGATGCACCAATCCCTGTCCAAATAGCATAAGCCGTACCCATTGGCAAAGTTTCCATGGCTAAACCTAGGAACAAGAAGCTTGCACCGAATCCAAATATTAGCAATAGTAAAGCTTGAAAATTTCTTTTCTTATGAAGGTTCGAAATTAAAGCGACACTAAGCATTTCAAACAAACCAGCTATTATTAAATATACCCACGCCATTAGCCTTCCGCCCCTTCCTTGCTCTTTTCTTCTGTTACCTTTTTCAAACCAATTACACCAACAAGTAAAATTCCAATCAGAATCAATTTTATCGGCTCAAGCTGCTCTTCAAATAGAAGTACATCGGACAAAACAGTACCAGCTGTTCCTAATCCGACAAAAACAGCATAGGCTGTGCCAACTGGTAATTTCTCACCTGATTTAATTAATAAATAAAAACTTATAATCACAGCAATAGCTGTACCTAACCATGTGCCTAAATCATCAGCATGCTTTAAACCAATTACCCAAAATACTTCAAATACAGCAGCGATAACTACCTTTATCCATTCAAATGTCATAAGAATTCCTCTCCTTTTATCCAAAATAAAAAGCCTAAGAGATCTCGTTTCGAAATCTCCCAGGCTTTTGTCCCTCCGTGTCACAGTAAAACTGTGTGTTTTCTCTCGGACCAGACCAAGTGAATGCTTGCGGAACCCTAGAAAACATTTGTTTTATTTGATTATCTAATGAGGATTATAAAGGATTTTAACCATAACGTCTAGTTATTTTATTTTCTTTCTATTATATTCCTCTACTAATTTTTCTTTTACGTGCTTTGGTAATTGTTTAATTTCATACTCCCGCATTAATGCATCGGACTTAGACTCAAAGCCTTCTACATAGACAAGCTTTACTGGCCCTCTACCACGCGTATACTTCGCACCTTTTCCTTCTTGGTGCATCTTAACTCGATATTCAAGACGATTTGTATAACCGGTATACAAGGATTGATCTCCACAACGCAACATATATGTATAATGCATCTTAAACTCCTTAACAACTTGAAGTAATCACTTTTATTTTACGCTTAATCTGCCTTTTACGTCTATCCATTAATATAAAAAAACAGGAACAAAGTTGTTCCTGTTATTGATATCGTTTGACAATGTCTTGAAGTTTTAAGGCTAGACCTACACTTCCGTTTACTTTCAAGTTTCCAGTCATAAACGCCATTGTT
Organism: Salirhabdus sp. Marseille-P4669; assembly: GCF_900240405.1. Taxonomy (GTDB): domain Bacteria; phylum Bacillota; class Bacilli; order Bacillales; family Alkalibacillaceae; genus OEQK01. The sequence goes on along the minus strand of NZ_OEQK01000004.1, from coordinate 44,216 downwards.
GTATTAAGGTCATCGTTAAGTAATTTTTCGAAGCTTTTATCCGACATTGTTAGTGTAACTTCTGGCTCAGCAATTGTCCCCTGAACGACTTCCACTTTACCATCTTTTAAAATAATTTGTAGTGAAAGATTATCCTTTAGATCTATTTGAAAAACACGATCTTTTTCCTCTTGTATATGTTCTGGGTTGTTGTTTACTTTTTCCACAAATTTTTCCAACTGGACTTGGATAGACATTGTTCTTCCCCTTACTTTTACTTCAATTTAATCTTTTACTCTTTTTGAATATATTGCAGTCGCATAAGTACTTTTCGTGCTGAATCAGATCCATTTTCAATCATTTTTGCCTTCACCTTTTGCTGAGTATCTTCATCTAGCTTTTGGTAAGTAATGAGACCTATCATTTCACTGGAAGTTAAAATTTTGCGATACAGCTTCGATATCCTTTTATCTTCCACATCCATTCTTTAGGCTCTACCCCTCTCTTGGAAAAGATTTTCCCTTTCTACTATTGTATCAAATAATATATGAATTTTCTAAATCTTTTTTTGAACATTTTCTTACAAAACATAATGTAAATTGTATTTGGAATTGTATTTGGAAATAACAAAAATATTCTCAAGTAAAAAAACAGCACTTTTTTATGATAAAAGTGCTGTTTCGGAAATTTATTTTTTAATAAACATTTGTGTCCAATGATTAGCCGTTGTTTCATGTCCTACACCAATATGGGTAAATTCTGGGTTCATGATATTTTTTCGATGTCCTTCACTATTCATCCATGCTTGTACTACTTCTTCTGGTGATTTTTGACCTTGCGCAATGTTTTCTCCCGCAGCCTGATAAGAAATGCCAAAGTCTCTCATCATATCGAATGGAGAACCATATGTTGGACTTGTGTGAGAGAAATATCCTTTATTTTGCATATCATTAGACTTTTCTCTTGCTACTTGACTTAGCTTCACATCTAATTGTAAGTCCGGTAGTCCTTGTTTACGTCTTTCTGCATTGGTTAATTCCACTACTCGACGTTCTGTTTCACTTACATTGTTTGTTTGTTGTTGTTGAGCTGGTTGTTGTGCTTGTTGTTGTTGTTGCTGTTGTTGTTCTGGTTGGGCTTGCTGTTGTTGCTGTGGCTGTTGCTGCGCTTGCTGTTGTTGCTGTGTTTGCTGCTGTTGTTGAGTTGCTTGTTGTTGATTACCTCGATTCGCATTTACAATAAATTTATATTTAGCCTCTTGAATACGGACTGGTTTTGTGTGTGGATATTTTTGACTTGTTGAATCCGTACTCATGCTTGATATGGTGTTATCTTCGTTATTGTTTTGAGCATCATCCCCACAGGCTGTGAAGATCAATAACATCGCACTAAATAGAACAATGGATATCCGTTTTTGTATCATTAAAATGACCTCCTTTTTACGGATAATCGTTTATATTTTCCGTTATTTTGAAGTTTTTATAGTTGGGAATTATCTGTAGTAGAATAAACATGTTCCATATGCTTTATGTGGAGGACTTAAATTGAAGATGGATTTATTTACATTGTAAAATGAATAGCCTTCTGAATAAAATAAGCTTATCCATTATGATATCTAATGATGAGGAGGGCAAATTTTGAATAGCGATTCTTGTTTTTATTGTGATCAAGCAATAACAGATACCGACTCTTTCCATCCCATATCGTTTTTTTATCACGAGGAGGAGCTGGAAAAAAAACTTTGCCCTGAATGTTATAAAGAGTGGTTAGAAGGTATAAAGGAGTAAACGCTTGGAATTATCCAAGCGTTATTTGCTCAAAGGTTCTTGTTGTATTATCATTTTGGAGAGGAAGGGATAAAGCTTCATTTGATCTTCCTTATTTAGGGTAGAAATAATCCAGTCTACTTCATTAGCTACCAGACGTTGAATGAGAATTTCTGCATGTTTATGCTCTTTCGGAGTTATATACTGAAGAATGATATGTATATTCCGTTTTAGCGATTGAGGTAAGGTAGCTTCCAACGTCTTCAACCCAAGTTGCGCACGATTAGGACAATAGTTATGTAATAGCACTCTGGCTAAATGCGTCATTGTATGATGCAGCATGGAAATAGACCAAATATCATTTTCTCTTGCTTTGGACTTTTTGTATTGAAATAAAAACCAAGCCACATCCATTACATCATCACGATATTCTTCATAGGTTAATGTTAAATTTTGCGTAGCATCAAATTTTTGCAATCGACCTTCTGGGTCAAACAAAACTTTAAAATAATCTTTCTCCTTAAACGTCTTTTCTGTTACCGTAAATAAATCTAAATGGAGCATATTATCGTACACAGCGATAATTTGTGGTGCAATAATAAAAATATCATCATAAAATAAAAGCTCTCCATATGCTCGTAAATGCATAAGTCTATTTTCTAAGAAAACTTGCTCATTTTGTTCTTCTACTAGTACATATAGATCCACATCTGAATGTTGATCTTCCTCTCCTCGCCCCATAGAACCCTTTAAAAAAATTGCTTTTACATAGTCATCCTTTTTCAAGCTTTCTACAATCGTATTTACCGCGTCATATTGTTTCACAACTGATCCCCTTCTCCAAAAAAAGATATTATGCCATTTTATAACAATGGAATTGCATTTGGCAAGAGATTTTTGATCGAGTGTAGGGAGTTAGCTCGAAAATTTTCTTTTATTATTGCGGTGCAAATAACATCACTGAAAAAGCCTATTTTAACGTACATAATACCCAAAATATGAAAAAGAGAATTCCCTTTCCATCTTGGAATTCTCTATAAACAACGTATTTAAATCATTATCTGCAATATTTTATGTGTTTTACTTCGTTATTTCCCTGTATCAGCAAATTGCTTGATCCGCTCACCAATCTGATCTCGAACCCTTTGAAATACTGCCCACTTTTCTTCATCCGTGCCTTCCGCTTTAGCTGGATCATCGAATCCCCAATGATTACGCTTCACATGTGGAGGTGTCGTTGGACATTTGTCCACAGCATCCCCACATAAAGTGACAACAAAATCAGCATTGTTTAAAATTTCCAAATCCATAATATCTGATGTTTGATTCGAAATATCAATCCCCGCTTCATTCATCGCCTTTACAGCATTAGGGTTTAGACCATGCGCTTCGATTCCTGCGCTTTTTACAATCCATTCCTCACCTAGGTGTTTCTTTGCCCACCCCTCTGCCATTTGGCTTCTGCAAGAATTACCTGTGCATAAAAAGTATATTGTTTTTTTCTCAGACATTTTGATCTTCTCCTTTAACATTAATATTTTGTTACTGCATTCAAATTGATATCGAGAATTACCACGTAATAAGTTCAACCTAAGTTAGTAATAAGGTTAGGTATAGTCCGATTAACGTGATAATTAATACTGGAATGGTTAAAAGGATACCTGTTTTAAAATACGTTCCCCAAGAAATCTTAACCCCTTTTTGGGATAAAACATGTAACCATAATAATGTTGCTAAAGACCCAATTGGTGTAATTTTTGGTCCAAGATCTGAGCCAATAACATTCGCATAAATCAACGCCTCACGTATCACACCATTCGTATTCGTATCTGCAATTGCAATCGCATCAATCATGACGGTTGGCATATTGTTCATAAGGGACGAGAGAATAGCAGCTATAAATCCCATACCAACAGTTGCGATAAATAATCCTTGCTCAGCTGTATACTGAATAACCTCAGCTAATAAGGATGTGAGACCCGCATTACGTAATCCATAGACGACGACGTACATCCCAATGGAGAAAAATACAATATTCCAAGGAGCTCCATTAATTACCTTCTTAGTTTGAACAGCGGGACTGTTGTTTGCCATTAAAAGAAAGAAAATAGCAATGAAGCCCGCTATAATGGAAACTGGAATACTCCAAAATTCACTGACAAAGTAACCGATTAAAAGGATAAATAAGACATACCAGGACATTTTAAACATTCTAGGATCTTTTATCGCTTCACTCGGCACCTTCAAATTATCCAAATCGTACTTTCGTGGAATGCTTTTTCGGAAATATAGAAATAAAACGATTATACTTGCCAATAATGAAAATAAGTTCGGTATGATCATTCTCGTTGCATATTCAATAAATCCAATGTTAAAAAAGTCTGCGGATACAATATTAACGAGGTTACTAACGATTAATGGTAAGGACGTTGTATCTGCAATAAATCCACTTGCCATAATAAATGGAAAAACCATTTTCTCACTAAATTTCAAATTACGAACCATCGCTAGTACAATTGGTGTTAGAATGAGCGCTGCGCCATCATTGGCAAAGAATGCCGCAACAATTGCACCTAATAAAGATACAAATACAAACATTCGACGGCCATGTCCTTTAGCAGCTCTAGCCATATGTAGTGCCGCCCACTCAAAAAAACCAATTTCATCTAGTATTAAGGAAATTAAAATAATAGCAACAAAAGCAAGTGTAGCGTTCCAAACAATCGATGTTACATCTATAACGTCCGTAAAATCAACAACTCCCAACACTAAAGCGATAACTGCTCCACCACAGGCAGACCATCCAATGGAGAGATTACTCGGTTGCCAAATGACTAGGATGAGTGTAATGAGAAATATCAAAGATGCTAAAATCGTTACGGTCAATTTTCTCCCTCCAATTATTCACAAATGATGCGAAGTCCCTTTTTCTCTAATTCTTTTAATTGAAAGCCTGGATTGGGGATATGCTCTAAAATACTTTGAAGTAATGGATAAACATCGCTTTGCTTGTTTATTGAATAGAATACCCATTGTCCTCTTCTAGTTTCCTTAACCAAGCCAACATCCTTCAACTTACGGAGATGTTGACTAATGGCAGGTTGACTCATTTGGAATAACTCTACAAATTCACACACACAACATTCATGATTAACCAAAATATGAACCATGGATAGCCTTGTTTTGTCCCCAAGCAATTTTAACGTAGTAGCCGCTTTCTCCACTTCAACCTGCTTCGTAGTCATATTCCTTCCCCCTTTCTATATAAGCAAATAAGAATATGCTTATATATTGAATGAAAATAAAACATGTAAATCTTTATTTACTTGCTTATATAGAATAATAAACTTATATCGTAATGGTCAATTCATTCGCAATTGGCCTTGTACTATTGTTACTTAGAAGCTTGAACTCATTCAACAATAAAAATAGCATACCAACATACTATTTGATATGCTATTTCTTAATATTTTCTATGTTATATATTATTTCATATATATTTCTTCTTAATCGTTCCTTCCTTAAAACTAAACACAACCTCTTTATCTTCAACCACTGTTTCCATATGAACCGTTCTTCCCCACAATTGATGTATATATGGCATGGTTCTTTCAAGGTATTGAATATCTAATTCAACCCCTTCATAATGATGCTTTAAATACAACTCCCCATTTCGTAAATAATCACCATTTTCAACCGTAATATACGGGAATCCCCCATTGACGCGCATGGTAATGAGTTGATCTCGAACCTCCGTCCAATCTTTATCGACAATTTTATATTCTCTTCCTTGCTTTTGGAATAAATATAAATCCTCATCCCGAACAATATCCTTCGTTAAATAATTACGAATAAAGGAAATATCGGATTCGATTTCTCTAACCTCAAACAATTTTTCACGTCCAGAGCCAGGTGTTACCCCTCTTTTTTTCATTTCCTCTGTTGGATTGTTGTAGCGCTTTTCAATATCTTCAAATATAGTGATTCCTAGTCGATATGGATTAATGGATGTTCTAGAAGGTGCAATGACACTAGAATGAAGCTTGGCGAATTCAATGGATTCATCACTTGTTAAATCCATTTCACGTAATATGCGGGAATGCCAATACGAAGCCCAGCCTTCGTTCATGATTTTCGTCTCCAATTGTGGCCAAAAATACAGCATTTCCAGCCTCATCATGGTTAAAATATCCCGCTGCCAGTCTTCCAGCTCTCGACTATATTCTTCAATAAAGAGTAAGAGGTCTTTTTCTGGTTGTGGAGGTATTTGATTTGGTTTTCGTGGTGAGACTTTTTCTCTAACATAATCCTCATCTAATCGCCAAAGGTCATCATATTCTAAAGCTTTTTTAGATGTTGATTTAGGATGGGTTTTCTCTTTGTTCTCCGTATTATAGGTCTTTAATAAGGTTGGGTCGATATGCTCTTGAATTGCAAGAACAGCATCCAAAAAGCTTTCTACTTCTTTTTGGCCGTATTCCTTCTCGTATTGTTTTATCCGATCTGCTGTAGCTGCCATGCTTTCGACCATATCTCCATTTGTGTTCTGAAAACGAATATTGTTTTTGAAGAAATCACTGTGAGCTAATACATGGGCTACAATGAGCTTATTTTGAATTAGACTATTGGAGTTCAATAAAAAGGCATAACAAGGATCCGAATTAATTACTAATTCATATATTTTACTTAAACCTAATTCTTCTTGAAGCTTCATCTTATGAAATTGTTTTCCAAAGCTCCAATGAGAAAATCGTGTTGGCATTCCATAAGCTCCAAATGTGTAAATAATATCGGAAGGACAGATTTCATAACGCATTGCATAAAAATCGAGACCAAAACCTTCAGCTATTTCCGTTATTTCACGTATGGCTTTCTCGAGTTCCCTTTCCTGAACGTTATTCACGGTTCCAATCTCCCCTTAGTAAAAAAAATTTGTTACATACATTGTATGAAGGAGAGTGTTTTTCATTTCTACTAATTTTGGGCAAAGAAAAAAACGAGGGCAGACACCCTCGTTTTTTTAGTTATTTGGAAAGATACGTCGGAACATTTCTCCCATTTCATCAAATAATCCCTCTACTGGATCACCAGCTTCTAAATCCCCTGCATAGCCTTCCGCACGTTGGAAAAAGTCTGGGTTTGCAGAAATAAATACATCATCAATTGTATTATCTGCATCTTTTACTGTTCGACGGATTCGATTTTCCACATCGTTTGAAAGCTCTTCCCCATTATTTAACACAACCGCTACATAAGCATTCTCTGGCCCAGTAAATACGTATGCACGGTCAACTTCGTCCACTTTACTTGTAATTTGGTCAGCAGCTTTATCTGCTACATCATATTCATCCGTATTGTTATTATTGGTGTTGTTATTGTTCTCATTTGTTGTCTCCCGATTTACATCGTTGTTGTGATAGTTCCCTTTATTGTCGTTATTCGTTAAATTACGACCACCATCATCACCTAAGCCTTGGCCATTGTAATAATCAGGGCCTAATTCATCCTCGTCCATTTGCAGACGGTTACGATTGGGTTCAATATTGGTGTTCTCATTATATCTTGTTGGTTGTACACCATAGCCATTATTGTTTTGATCTCGTAACCCTTCTTCAGCATCACCACCACAACCAGCAAGGGTTACGGCAGTTAACAAGGATGCTCCAAGCAATGCAATCTTTTTCATTGGAATCCCCCTTTTTAGGATGGTTCACTTTTTATTATGTTGCTTCAAAAGGTGTTTATACGAAAAGGAATTTCCAATAAATTGAGACACCCAGTTTGGCTATACATCCAAAAATGGGCATGTAATAAGTACAAGTATTGAAGCATAATAAAAAAGAACCCTGAGTAAAGGGGGAAAAGAAATTGAATCCTGTAGATTATGACAAAGCGATGTACTATACACTGTGGGGTCAATGGGATGATTTGCTCGTACTAATGGTTCGAACGGACGATGACATTTTATCGAAGAAAATCGAAACCTTTTTACACGCTTTTCATTACGGTTACGATGAAAAAACAGTGGTTGGTTCCCATCATAGCTTAATACACTATTTAGAGCATGCCATTACAAATGATGTACCTGCATATTATGTCTAAAAACAAAAGTAGAAACGTCAGAATTGTAAAAGAGAGGGAGCTCCCTCTCTTTTTTATTAGACTCTCGGATATTGATGCACTAACGGATGAATGTGCATTTCATCCACTACCATATACTTTGGTGCGCTTGCCATATATACAACAGCATTTGCAATATCGTGCACCTTTAGCCAGTCTTTTTTATGCGATTCCCCTTGCTTGCTTTCCGCAAAGTATGTATCTACCATACCAGGATTAATGGTTCCGACACGAATACCGTCATCTCGAACCTCTTGCGATACACTTCCCATAAAGCCTTGTATTGCATATTTTGTAGCAGTATACAAAGAACCATTTGGAATCGTATATCTGGAAACATCAGAAGAAACGGTAATAATCGTACCAAATTGCTTCTGTTTCATTGTTCCGAGGACAGCTTTTGTAAATAGAAATACACCTTGGACATTCACATCAAACGTGTTTCTCCATTCTTCTATCGTGACTTCTTCAACAGGCTTAAATAAACCTATTCCAGCATTATTTACTAATAAATCAATGGTACCAAACGCATTTTTCGTTGCCTCTACAACATGCTCTACCTCATTTTCTTTCGCAACATCCGCTTGAATGGATAAAACATCATGAAAGCCTGCATCATGTAATTCCTTCTTCGTTTTATGAACTTGTTCAGAACTACCTGTGATGGTAAGCTTAACACCTGCTTGAGCTAAGCTTTTGGCGATTTCCTTTCCGATGCCACGGGAGGCTCCTGTTACAATCGCAACTTGTCCTTCAAGCATGAGCTCACTCCTTTAATCATTCTCATTCTTTTTATATTTCACTTCAAATAGATCGCGTCTACGATCATTTAAATGTCTTACTGTACCAGATTTTCGCTGTCTTCTAAGTATTTCTAGGTCTACATCTCCTACAACCACTGTTTCAATATTAGCATTACATTCTCCTACAATTCCATCTCGAGCAAATTCAAAATCAGATGGTGTAAAAATACCAGACTGCGCATATTGAATATCCATATTTTCCACTTGCGTTAAGTTACCAACTGTTCCTGCAATAACGGTATACACTTGATTCTCGACTGCACGTGCTTGAGCACAATATCGAACACGTAAATATCCTTGTCGATCGTCTGTACAGAAAGGAACAAAAATAATATTCGCACCTTGATCTACTGCGTAACGTGCTAGCTCAGGAAATTCGATATCATAGCAAATTTGAATCGCAATCTTACCACAATCCGTATCAAACACTCGTACTGAATCTCCAGCTTTTACACCCCACCACATACGTTCATTCGGTGTAACGTGGATTTTATATTGTTTTTCAATTGTCCCGTCTCTTCTAAACAAGTACGCTATGTTATAAATGTCCCCATCTTCTTCAACAAAGTGGGAGCCACCGATAATGTTTACATTGTATTTAACCGCTAACTTCGTAAATAACTCAATATAGTCTTCTGTGAACTCGGCTAATTTTCGTATCGCCTTTGCTGGTACCTTTTCTTCTAAAAAGGACATTAGCTGTGTCGTGAAAATTTCCGGAAACACGGCAAAATCAGAGCCGAAGTCATACGCAACATCTACGTAATATTCCACTTGTCGTGCAAACTCTTCAAAGGAATCAATATTTTTCATCATATATTGAATCACTGTTATACGCACAGGGAAAGACGTTTTAAAATGACGCCTGCTTTTTGCTCGATAATCTATATTATGCCATTCCATTAATGTCGCATACTTGTTTGATGCTTTGTCATCTGGTAAATAACCAGGGTTAATGCGCATCAAAATAAAACCGTTCATCATTTGAAAGGTTAAAACGGGATCATATAAATTTTGACTTCGGACCTGTTCTACGTATTCTCTTGGTGACATTTCGCTTGCATATTTATGGTAATACGGAATTCGTCCGCCAATTATAATACTTTTCAAGTTTAGCTCTCTTGCTAATTCTTTTCTCGCTTCATAAAGACGTTTTCCTATTTTCATCCCACGATATTTTGGATGAACCATTACTTCAATTCCATATAAGTTGTAACCTTCTGGGTCATGATTTGTTATGTAACCATTGTCTGTTATATCATCCCACGTATGTTTATCATCGTATTCATCAAAGTTCACAATTAAGCTCGAACAACTCCCGATAATTTCACCCTCAAGCTCTACACAAAACTGACCTTCTGGAAAGATGTCGAGATGACTTTCCAGATGCTCCTCTTTCCAAGGAATCATACCAGGGAAACAAATGCTTTGTAACTCAATGATCTTAGGTATATCCTCATACTTAATATTCCGCACTTCAATGTGTTTTTCAAATTGGGATAAGTCGAGTTTTTCTGTCATCTATTTTTACTCCTTTCGAATAAAAAAGCGGAGACCCTAGCGTTGTCTTAATATTTTAATTAGCTCTTCATTTTCATCTGCTGTGAGTTGTTGTTCAAAATGATGGAGATTTTCTTTTACATCATTAAATAATAATTTACCATCCTTTACAACAACTATTTTTTCACAAATAAAATTAATAACATCCCATTCATGACTAATTAATACAACCGTTTTCCCATTTTTTTGTAGATTCTTCAACCAGTGTAATAAATCATCCTTCGCAGCTAAATCTACTCCAACTGTTGGTTCATCTAATAAAATGACATCTGGGTCATGAAGCATCCCTGCACATACATTTAATTTGCGCTTCCAGCCACCAGATAATGCTTTCACTTTTTGATTATATACAGAATGTAAATCTAAGGACGTGACCATTTCCTCCACATACGAATATGAAGCTTTTTTCTTTGTTGCTTTTTTCCAAAATGAAATTTGATCCTTCACTGTCAAATCTTCAAATAACGCAATATCTTGTGGAATATACCCAATATGCTGACGAATATCACGAATGGCTTTCCCATATGGGGTTTCATTATAAAAGATAGTACCTTGATCGGGCTTTAATACAGTGGCTATTAATTTTAATAGTGTCGATTTCCCAGCACCATTAGGACCAACAATACCTATTCCATCCCCGTCTTGAATCTGCATAGAAATATCTTTTATAATTGATTTTCTTTTTAATTTTTTTTCAACGTTTTTTAATTCAATCATGGATCCACCTTCTTTCTAAATCCACTAAAGGAGAATTTCATATAGCCATACGTGAGGCAATAAATAGTAATACCAGTCATTTGCTTCGGATATGACTGCAAAGACAGAAAAAGTAAATGAACACATCGAATACACCATAATAAGGACAAAGAATTGATTTCGATTTTTCACAAAATGTCCGAACAAAATGGTTACCATAAAGGTCATACATAAAATACCTAATATACCTGGCATTTGGGATAGAATAGTCTCATCATACCCTTCTAATACAAAGGGTGTAGCAAGATTTATACAAATAAATAATACAAGTGCAAAAACAATTGTGGAAAGGTAGAAAGACTGATAAAAAGGAACGAGACTCCCTTTTACTAATTGAATTCGTTGTAAAATCCCTTTTTCTCTCCACGTATAAAGCTGTATATTTAACAAACCAAAAACAATCCAAATATAAAAGTACCAAAATCCGATAAAACCTAATGAAATAGGTGTTGTGCTGTCTAGTTGTTCTTGGTTATCCCCTTTTTCAGTTGTAGAAATATAAGGAATAAATTCTACCATAAACAAAGGCTCAGGTTCCCAATAGCTTTCTGCATGCTCAAAGGATTGCTCCCATTTCACATCATCGAATACTTGCTCTTGCAGTTGGATTTCATTGGCAGCAACACTATTTAATGATAATCGCATTACTTCAGATGCCAGCTTTTCCTTTGCGAACGTGTCAAAGAATGAATTTTCTGTTCTTATCCACTTAATTTGATCTTTTATTTTACCTGCTCTTATGTTTTCTTCAAAATGGATATCAAATAAAAACGTAGCTTCCACATTCCCCGTCATTACCGCCTTGTTCGCTTCCTCTATTTGAAGTGGCACTACCTGTAGTCGTGGGTGCTTATCTACCCTTTCTGTCACAATCTGGGCAAATTCCGATTTGTCCCCATTTACAATTCCAATCGGAACGTTCGTCTGTTCTACCGTATTGGATATAAATGGATAAAGGGCCCATAACAAAAAGAACGGGAAGAAAAGAGTAAATAATACCTTCCACTTGTTTTGATGAATCAATTTATTTAGTTGAATAAGAAAGGTAAGCATCTCTTCCCTCCTTCATCCATACCCGGATTGTGATGAATAAGATTAGTAGGAACGACACAACGAGCATCTTGCCCCACTGTAGAATAGGTGTAGTGGCACCCAAAATAACGTCCTCTAATGCGGTTAATACATATGTAAACGGGATCCATGAACCAATCGTCTGAACCCATTCTGGTAAATAGAGGGACGGGATAATAATTCCGCTTAATAAGAATAGAAGGAGAAAACCAACTGCACCAATACCAGATCTACTAGATGGACCATGTAACATTACATCCAGAACCGTTAAAAAGGTACCGACTACTATACTGAATAACATCCATGTAGTTAACACTTGTATAGATAACAACCATCCCAATGGATAAATGGCATTCACAATTAGGGATAAAATCACAATTGTTATCGTTGAAAAAAACGTATAAATTAAAAATTGACTAATAATCGACACAAAAGGTGTTATATGTAAGGCCCTAAGTCGTTCTTTAATATTGTCATCTTCTCTTTTAAAAGTAAAATTTTGAAATAAAATAGATGAAAGCACAGTGCTTAGTAAAAGAATAGCTATGCCAAAATGTTGGGACCACCCGATCATCGACCCTTCCCCAACTTCTTCGGTCTGAAGAAGCGTGTTTCGGTTCAAAGCGAAAAGGGTATATTGAACAATTAGTTTCTGCAAGTATTCCTTCCTATTTTCATCATCAGGCATATCTCGTATATATAAATCATTAACGGTGTTAATTGCACTTTGTGCCGCAGAAATATAATAGGCAGCACTATCTAAAAGCATTTTCACCATATTTGCTTCTATCGGTTGGCTTTCATTTGTAGTGACCTGAATAGGAATATTATTACCTGATCGTAAGTTCCGACTAAATCCATCCGGAATCGTAATCGTTGCTAAAATGTCATTACTCTTTAATTTAGCTTCTGAGTCCTCCATGGACATCGGAATGATGGAAAGTGCTTCTTGTAGCCCTTCTTCCTTTTGAAGCACATTTACGAGTGTTGTCGTTTCAAAGGTTTGATCCAAATCCACAACCGCTACTTTAATGGAAGCACGATCCTCTTCTGTGGTCATCTCTGAAATAACATAGGCCAATGAGCCTAATAAAAAGAAAGGAAAAAGAACGATAAGAAAAAAGAGAACGGGTTGTCTCATGATCCTTTTCCATTTATATAAAAACAATGTCCAGATCATCCTAACCCGCTCCCTTTTCTAACCGTTACTTTTTTTTATTTTACACCCTACTAAAATCCTAGGCTACTAAAAGCTCCAAACATTTCCTCAAAATAGGCGGTTGCATTTTGTTCCATTTCATATAAAATTTGTTCTGCATCCGTTCCAGATAGGTCAAAAACATTTACAGCGTTGCTTTTATCAATGGTAGGAAAATCTAATTCGTCCGTAAAGGTAATTTTATTTTCCCCATCAAGTCCTATGTGAAAGGCAATGTTGCCCATGTATCTATCTTCCATTTCGAAGTCAATGCCTAATTCAAACGTATTTTCTGCTTTTTCTCCATCACTATTGACGGTTGTATTAAAAAATCCACTAATAGTCGGCATTTCCGCTACATCAGCACCATCGTAATGAAAGGCAAAATCGGTTTTTGCAGTATTATCTTCATACACTGTCGTTGCGTCAAGAGACATTTTTTCGTCTACATATTCATCGACAACATCCACCCCATAAACACGATCAACAATATATTGACTGCCTTCTTGATTTCCTTGTTCGTTGTAAGAAATAACCACATCTGATTCCACATTTTCATAACTTAAATCTAGTTCTACATTAAAGAGATGGGCGTTATTCTCCTTCATTATGGTATCCATTACAAACTGCATGTTAGCTGTATCGCCCACAACATCATCCGGAATCTCCATCGTCAATGTACGATGTGCTACAAAGTCTTTATTAAAGTAAGCTTCATACGTAACTCCATTTGGTAATGTTAATTGATCTAATTGATTTAATAGTTCTGTAAATACTTGCTCCCGCAAGTTGGACGTATAGAATATTTGATTAAGACGTTCATCGGTTTTCATTTCTGTAAAAATATCTTTTAAAATTTGTTGTACTTCCTTTTCAGAGAATTCTAATGTTAGTTTTGTATATTTCTTACCCTCATACTCTACATTCTCTTTAACCTTCACTTCTTCATCTACAACATAGTCTTTTACAATATCTAAGTAGTCGGCAGTGAATTGTTTTAAGTTTTCACCGGTAAGCGCATTTTGTTGGTATTCGATAATGTTGGGAATTTCCTCAATTGGAATATACACTTCTCCGTTTTTCCTTAAGAAGTCCCCCAACTTTTTATTTTCAAACGAGAAATATTTATCATACAACGCAGGAACTTTCAAAACAGTCTGTTCTTTATTCTGATACGCTTCCGCTGATAGTAAACTATTCCCTTGCAGTGTAATATCTGCATTAACATGTGCTTCTTTATTATCCGGGTCTACTTTTGTATCAAAAATAATGTTAAAAGTAGAAATGAGTCCTTGAATAATGCTGCTAGTAGCCGGATCTTGTGCTGTGAATTGCGCTGGTAATTGCGCATTTGCAGAAAGTGTTAAACTAGATTCATAGGCATCATTTACGAGTTTTTCATCCAATATTAAACCATCACCATAGTAATCTTCTTTATAACTCCATAAGTCTTCAAAGGTATCTTTTTCGACACTTGCATACTGTACTAATGGGTTGTTTGTAACGAAATGGTTATAAGCAAATACTCCTACAGCCCCTATGATTAAGACAAATATAATCGATGTAATCCAAATATAGCCTTTTTTACTCCCATTACTGGGCGACTGCAAATTTTCGTTTTGGTCCATAATGTAAAATTCCTCCCTTATGATGTGAAGCTCCTTTAAAGTAAGACTTCACTAATTCTTTGTTAATCGAGTTCTTGAATTTATATAGGAATACGACACCTACAATGTTACGTCGAATAAACATGACAAATTGTAACAATTGTCGGCATTTGTGTAAATATTACTTAAGTATTATTTTACTACGAATTGATTACGTTTGTAACAATTATTGTAAAAGTAATAGAGTTGTAGATGGATAAAGCCGATAACACAAAACCGTATCATACCGATTGTTGTTACAAGCCTGAGATTATTGCATATACAAAAGTTCCATTATCTTTTTATAAGCTGAACCTCCTTATCCGATGTACTTTAATAAATGCTTGTACAAAACAAAACATCCCTCTTGTATTGTACGAGGGATGTTTTGTTAATATAACTAATTTACTTATAGTATGGAAGGTACTTTTTTAATGCGTCATCCTTTAATAGCTCGTCCGATAATTCCTCCGCTTTATTCAGGAGTTCCTCTTCATCTAACTCTACATTTTCTAACTTATTCTTTAAGCCTGGTGGAAGGAAAGATTCTTCATCATCTTTCTTTTCCAGACCAGGCGGTATATGATCATCATTTTTCTTTTGTTGTCCAGGTGGAACAAATTCATCATCATTATTAGAAGGATTTGTTTCGGATGGATAATTGTTTTCTTTGACCTCTTGTGGTTTTTCATCATGTTTATCTAGTATTTCATCGATTTGCTCTTTTAATTCCTCTTCATCCAGGTTTTGATATTCTTTAATTTTTTTCACTAAACCAGGAGGTAATTGGATATCCTCCTCGTTCACTTTCTCAATAAAATTATTTATAATTGCTTTTTCTACACCTTTATCTAACTTTCTTTCTACGTTTTCTTCCGCTTTCTCTACTTTTCCGGATGTCTGTGGTGTATTTCCTGTATTCCCTTGGACCTTGTTTTCATTAGTAACAGTTGCTTGCTGATTCGATTGCTCTTCTGCTTCTTCTTGTTGCATAATTAATTCTTGGGCGTATACGAAATTCATCGACATACTTTCATTGGCTGCCTTTTCATAAACCGTTTTCGGAACTTCAAAGGTAGTAAGTCCTTCTGATATATCTTGTACTTGTTGGGATACGTAAGCCGATATTTTGTCTGTTATTACTTTATCTTTTTGTTTCGTATCGACATAACTAACCCCCACTAATATATCCTGGTCGTCCTGCATGAATCCAGCCTTTTTTGTTGTATCTATAATTAAAAACGTAACCTTCTCAACGGATTCATATTCCCAGTCTTTTATGTTTAGCTGACTAATAATATTTTTCCCATCATTATTCAATGCTGTTAATTTAATTACTTCCAGGTCATCATTTACTGTTAACTCTACACTTGGATTAATATCAATATTTACATAGGCATATGCAGTGCTATTCGGTTGACTAAAATATAACATAGGTATAATTGCAAGTAATACAACAGTTGCTAGAACTACTGTATTACGGATGTTCAAAAAGGAATGAATCCATGTAAAGAATGGCTTTGTGAGAGGTTTAATCTCAATCTCTTCTCCAATATCCGGATCCATTTTAGGACGCTTCTTTGTCTTATGGAAATTTCCGTCAGCGGACATGACAATGAGATAGGAACCTTCTTTGTCCATCACAACGCCTTTTTTCATAGATTCACCTCCTTTAGATAGTCCTTTAAGTAAAGATAATCTCCACATAATATAACAAAAATAGCTAGAATATACTTTCTGTTTCGTTCTACCGTCTTACGACTTACTCGTACATGCTTCATTAATTCATTTATTGGCAATCTCTTCTTCTCTATCACATAGCTACGTAAGGAAACATTATCAAAGATAATCTTTGCAATTTGAATCGCTGATTGTCTAGCATCGACGTGCTTTGGAGCAATATCAGGTAATTCTTGAAAGGATATTTTATATACGGCCAAGGCCTTTTTATACTCCACAATTTCCTCTCGACGCTGCCAACTTTCTGTTTCTTGTACATATCTTTCGGTAGCTATTTTCACTTCTTGAGGGTTTTCCATGTTCTCTTCATCTTCATACTCCTGATCAATAGAGAACACCACATTATTTTGTCTATTTTCACTTCGTAAGTAATCAATTACTTTTCGTTTCACTACTAATTTCGCAAAAGATAAAAAGGAAGCACCTTTATCATCCGAATAGGACTCAATTGCTCGATCAAAAGCAATTAATCCAATACTAAACTCATCATCTTTTTTCGGATCGATATATTTTTTGCATACTTCTGATACACTTTTGGCGATAAAAGGTTGATACTTTTTAAGGAGATAATTACGAAGCTTACGGTCACCTTCTTGCGCTGCTAAAACTTGCTCTTCCAAGGAATAACTTCGCTTACTCTTTAATAGGTGGTTGATCAACCTAAATCACCTCCAACCATTATAGATTTCGTTACGTTTCTCCGTTTTCAGGGGTATTTCTAAAAAATTAAGTGACTGCTAAACATTTGCTTTCGCGGTACGAGGTACATGTAGATTTTACTTACTGCCAAGCATCCAAATTTCAAATTCACTACACTATCGCACAAGCTCAGCTTCTTCCTCTTCCCAAAAATAATCAATTGGAATTGCAAGTCCTACTTTTCCATAGTTCTCTACATTTGTAGTTGCATATATAACGGCAATTACCTTTCCTTTATTATTAATAACTGGGCTACCACTATTTCCTTTATAAATTGGCGCATCAATCATAAGTACCTCTCGGTGTAACTCAGAGGATTGTGTGTAGCCAATAATCTCTCCTTCATTTGCAATGCCATTGTAGTTTAATGGATTACCAATAAAATAAATATGCTCTCCCTCATCGAATAATGTTTTTTCTGCTAGGGAAAGGTACGGGAGTTGTGTATTTGCATCCACCTTTAATAATGCCAAATCCATATCAGGGTATGCAGCAATCACTTCTGCTTCATATATGCTTCCATTTTTATATCCAACCCATAAATGACTACCACCATCAATTACATGTTCATTTGTTAAAATATATCCATCGTCAGATATCGAAAAACCAGTTCCTTTACTATCACCAGTTTCCACTACAACGATAGATTCTTGATACTCGTCAATAAAATCTAGTGTTGATAACTTTGCAGATGTGGTTAAAAACTCCAGGATTGGTATAGAAAATGTTTTTGGTAAAAAAGAAAATAAACTAATGATCATAAAAAAGGCAATTAGCCAAAACGCCCATTTCGGACGTTTTGGCTTTACTTTTGATTTACTTCGGAGGCTTTTATTACGTTCTTCTTGAATGATTTCATACATTTCTTCTGGATCTAGTTCTTCATATAAATCTGTTTCATCCATTGTTTCTATTTTTTTATCCTTCTCATCCATAAAGAGCAGCACTCCTTTTGTACATTTTAAACGGAGAAATCTACTACGACAATAATCGTAACGATAATGTAATACAATTGTTATGTTGTTAAAATTGTGGTTGCAGAACCATATTAGCCATTATTTGCAATTAATGGCTTTTCCTTCATCGCTCCTTGCTGCATTTTATACATTTGATAATAGCTTCCATTTTGTTGAATTAGTTCCTGATGCGTGCCTCTTTCTATTATTTTACCACGTTCCAAAACGATTATTTGATTCGCATGCTGAATTGTAGATAGTCGATGCGCAATTACCAACATTGTACGTCCTTTCGCTAAAACATTCATAGCATCTTGAATTAGTCCTTCTGTTTCCGTATCAATATTAGCAGTAGCTTCGTCTAGTATTAAAATAGCTGGATCGAACGCCAAGGCTCTAGCAAAAGAAAGCAGCTGTCTTTGTCCAGTTGAAAATTGACTACCATTCTCCCCAACTGGTTCATCATATTGGTTTGGAAGCTTTTCAATAAAGCTATCGGCACCAACTGCTTTTAATGCTTCTATCGCCTTTTCTCTAGTGATAGTTGGATCATTTAACGTTATATTTGATAAAACCGTTCCTGTAAAAATAAACGGATCCTGCAAAACAATCCCAATATGTTTACGAACCTGTTGCCTTGTGAGATTCAATGCATTCAACCCATCCACTTCAATTTTTCCTTTTTGTGGGTCATAAAAACGGAACAACAAATTCATAATTGAGCTTTTCCCTGAACCTGTATGACCGACAAATGCAACCGTTTCACCCGGACGCACGTGGAAGCTTACGTTTTTCAATATATAGTCATCTGCCTCATATGCAAAGCTTACCTTATCAAAACGGACCTCTCCTTGAATTCGTTTCATGTTCACTTTATCCACTTCTTCTCCATCTTCATCTAACAATTCAAATACTCTTGCCCCAGCTACTCTCGCTTGTTCCAACTGTGGTAACTGATTGACGATTTGGGTAACTGGTTCAAACAAACGGGTCAAATAGTCTACAAAAGCATATAAAATACCAGCCGTAATCATGCTATCAACAGATAGAGAGGCGGAACCAAAGAACCAAATAAACGCAACAAAGGCAAAACCACGCAATACATTTACAAGGTTAAATGACGTTAACGCTGACAGGACCATCATTTTCTTTTGATAATCGAAGTGTCTCGTATTCAATTGTTCAAACTCTGCTTGTGTTTCTTTCGTTCTACGAAATGCTTGAATAATTGGCATTCCTTGTATTGATTCATTTATCGAAGCATTTATTTCACTGTTTGTTGAACGTATCACTCGATTGTATTTACCTGCATACTTTTTATAAAACTTCATCCATAGAAATAGAATTGGTAGCAGCACTAAACAAATAGTGGCTAAAGTTACATTCAATAAATAAAGAGCAACAAAAATTCCGGTCATATAAATAAAGCCATTTACAAAGGTCTCTAATACTTTTACATACAATTCTTTAATAGCTTCCGTATCATTTGTTATACGAGCCACTATTTTCCCTGCTGGCCTTGATACAAAATAGTTCATCGGTAACTCTTCCACTTGCTCAAATACATCGTTTCTCATCCGTTGAATAATCTTATTCGCCGAAACCTGAAGCAAATACGTTTTCAAATATTGAAAGACAGAGGAAATGAGTATTAATCCTAAGTAAAGACCTAATAGCCACACAATTGGGTTTATCTCTGGTTTAAAAAAGGTATACAGCTCCGATACACTTAATTGCTCTCCTGAAACTTGTTGAAAGTCATCATGATTTGTAATCGTAAGTTCCTCACCGTTTACAACTTGTATAGAGCTATTCAAAGGAACTTGCTCGTGAATTAAATAATAGTCTTTCGCCGATTGCAAAAGGGTATATTCGCCTAAAACGAGATCCGTTTCTTCTACCCGATCTGCACGCTTTAGATACTCCCCTTTAAATTCAACGGTGTCCGAGTCATTGTCTTCATTCACCACCGCCCAATTCGTTTGTATACCGACAATATGATTATCAATAACACTTTTTGCAATAAATGGACCTGTTAATTCTAATCCTACCGATATCATTAAACAGATAAGTCCAATTAAGATTGATTTCTTACTTGTTAGAGCGTAGCGAAAGAGTCGTTTTTCCGTTGAAGGCTTCATTATTCCACCTCCCCTTCCATTTGTTGAATTAGAAACTGTTCTTTATACCACCCATTTTGTTGCATGAGTTCTTCATGTGTACCTCTTTCTACAATTTGACCGTCCTCTAGCACGATGATTTGGTCAGCATGTTTTACTGCAGAAAGACGATGCGCAGCAATCAGAGTGGTTTTTCCTCGACGCTCATTTTTTAAGTGGGAAATGATAGTTGCTTCTGTTTTCCCATCTACTGCTGATAAGGAGTCATCTAATATTAAAATTTCCGGATTCATTAGTAAGGCACGAGCTAAAGATACCCGCTGCTTTTGGCCACCAGATAATGTAACACCACTTTCTCCTACTAAAGTATCCAAGCCTTTTGGTAATGCTTCTATATCATTTTTCAATGACGCCGATTCTAAAATTCTATTTATTTCTTCCACTGATTTATTGCCACAACCAAACAATAGATTTTCCTTCACCGATTTCGAGAAAAGAACATGGTCTTGTGGTACATATCCTATCCAGCCTCTCGATTCCTCTAACGTAAAAGCATGTAACGGTATTTGATTAACGGTGATACTGCCCTTCGGTGGGGCATATTCTCTAAGAAGCTGTTTAAATATCGTAGTCTTACCTGCTCCTGTTTTTCCAACAACTCCAATTGTTTCCCCTCTTCTGATTGTTAAGTTGATATTATCCAATTGCTTTCCAGAAGCTTCCGGGTACGTAAATTGCACATTTTCAAATTTAATTTCCTCTGGATAAGGAGTCGTTAGTGGATGATGTGGATCTTCCACGTCCGGTTGTTGCTGTAAAACTTCATCCACCCGATCAATGGATGCGTTCCCACGCTGCATCACGTTGATTAATTCTCCTATTGCAAACATCGGCCAAATTAACATTCCTAAATACACGTTAAACGCAACTAAATCTCCAAGTGTAATTCGATTTTCAAATACCATAAAAGCTCCATATCCTAAACCAATAGTATAGGATATGCCTACAAGGACTTTAATTGTCGGCTCAAAATAAGCATCCATTTTGGCAACAAGCTTATTTTTTTGAAATACTTCCTCTGTCATGGTAGAGAAGCGATTAAAGTCTTGTTGTTCTTGCACAAATGCTCGAATGACTCGGACTCCACGAACTGATTCCAATGTATAGTTATTTAACTCACTAAACGCAGATTGTGCTTCTGTAAAACGCTTATGAATGACAGCACCATATTTATGGACAATAAACGCCATAACCGGCATTGGAATCAAAGCTGCAAGCGTTAAATTCCAATCGATCGTAAAGCCCATCATCATAATAAGAAATGCCATAAATACAGTTGCATCGACCAATGTCATAATTCCAAATCCAGCTGTTGTCATAATGGCTTTTAAATCATTGGTTGAGCGGGCCATCAAATCTCCAGTACGATGCTTGCTATAAAACCTCGGACTCATCTTTAAAAAGTGTGTCATGAGTTTGGAACGCATTTTTCTCTCTAATAATAAGGAGCCTCCAAACAGGTTATAGTCCCAAATGTACATAATGGCATAGCTTAAAAAGATCAAACCAATATAAATTAAAATAATTTCTGTTAAACGACTTGCAGTTAGCTCCTGAAATTGAATAGCATCTATCGTCATTCCAACCAACTTCGGTGGAATTAAATCAATGAAGCTTACAATGATCAGCGCTGTAATTGCAATGGAGTATCGTACCCACTGCTCCTTAAAAAACCAAGATAGCTTACGAAAAACCGAAAACATGTATCTCTCTCCCTTCTGTATCCCCTTAGTTCGTACAAAAACCAATTGTTAATGACGTTATCCACCATCTATCCTCTTTCTTCCCTTTCCAAATAAATGAAATGATATGTGCAACATCATTTTTCCTCCTTCGCTTTTAAAATAGATTTCTAATTTTAAGCTCATCCTTCTCACCTCGTTTGTTTAAAACATCTGTACAAATAGTTTGATAAAAAATAACCTGGACCTTATACCTTTTTATATGGGATGGATCGATCATTCGATTTTCTAACTGGATTGATTATTACTTCCTAAACAAAAAAAGCGTATACGCTCATGACGTATACGCTTTCGGAAGATACACTGCCCCTAAAGGCAATACAACTCTCCCTACTCCACTAAAAAATGGCAGCAAAAAAGGGTCACGAACTTATCCCGTGACCCTTTTACATATGTAAAATTGCTCGGCCTTCTCATCTTAATAAGAAGACAAATCCCTTGAAAATAAAGACCTTAATCTTAATACAAGGTAATACGAACGGAGGTCACGGCTATAAAACTATGAACTTGTTGTGATGCGGCTTGTGTTCTTACTCTGTTTTTGTTAATCATTTTGCGTAACCTCCTTTTATTATTTAGTGTTAAACTCCAGTTATCCATCGTTTTCGGTAGATCATTTGCTTTCCTACCAGAACCTCTCCTTTTCGGATGAAGGTGTCCATAAATCGTTTAAGTGATAGGAACCACTTTTTAAATTACTTTTATCAACGCTTGATTATTATATATTCTAAAAATTCGTGCGTCAATAGAAATTGCAGAAAAATTTCCAAATTAGGCAAATAATCTAAATCATTCCATTTTTACTCCCTGACCAATAAGAATAACAATAATCAAGATAGCCACAATAGTTCCAACAAATACAAACGATAATGTCCTGGAGGCATGTGCCTTTTGTACCTCTTTGAACCGAATCGGTCTTATTCCACTTAAAGAAAATATAGTAATGGCAGATAGTAAAATGCAAGTGATATTCACGATTACTAACATTGTTGCTCCATATGCATCAGACCATAATGACTGTCCAAGAGATAAACCTACGGAAACTAAAGGAGGAAGCAAGGCAACCGCAACCATAACACCAACTAGACTACCTGAAAGTCGATTTAAAATAGAAAGCGCTCCTGCTGCACCAGAAGCTAGTGCTAAAGCAAAATCTGAAATCGTTACTTCTGTTCGAGCAATAAATTGATCCGTATTGGTACCCATTTGAAAAAAATAACTAAAAGCAACAGAAATCAATACCGCAATTGCCACTCCATAAAGTAACGTACCAGTTGATTTGGCTATTTTTTTATAGTCGCCAAGAATAGCAGAAAATGCGATGGATATGACTGGACCAATTAGGGGTGCAATAACCATCGCTCCGATCACCACCGCTTCACTATCCTTGATAAATCCAACGGTTGCTACAATAGCCGATAAAATTATTAACAATGTGTAATTCATTGTAATGTAACTATTTTTCTCAATATTTTCTACCAGCTCTTGTCTACTTATCCGTAATAACCTCGATTGACCCTTATCATCCTTTTCCGTATTTTTTCTCGATTCGATGGTCTCCTTAGAAATAAAACTATGAACTGGTACAAGAATTGTTTTGAAATGATTCGAAACATGTGCTATTTTTTCTAAATAGTTTAGAACATCTTCCACATCTTGATTTTCAACAATCATTCGAATTAGCTTCACTTGGTCTGATGCTTTTGAAACCCAATAGGACCTATGCGGAAAGCTTTTTAATGATTGATCAATAGTATTGAAATGTTCTACAGGGACATGGGTTTCGATTAATTGCATTTTCATTTTCCCTACATCCTTCACGGTAATATTGTACTTTCTATTACTATATTCCCCGGGAAATTTCGGCAAAATACGATTTTAACTAACAATTGCACACAGAAACAACCTATTTTCTAACATTCCCCATTCTTATAAAGAAAAAAAGAAACCAAACGTTAACAAATAATGGTGGTTCATTTGCTACAACGTTTGGTTTTCTCTTCATTTAAATTTTGTTTACAAATACGGCGAATAGTCAAATTCGTCGGGATGTTTACCTGTTCTTTTGTTTTGATTTAAGGCGTCAATCCGATTCATATCTTCATCGGTTAGCGTAAAATCAAAAATGTTGGCATTTTCTTCTTGGCGTTTTATCTTCGTTGACTTCGGAATTGTAACAACTCCATGCTGGTAATCCCATCGCAAAATAACTTGTGCCGTTGTTTTGTTATATTTCGTTGCAATTTCAGTTAGTGCTGGATCATCCAGATAATTCCCTCTTGCCAAAGGACCCCACGCCTCTAACTGAATATCGTTTTGTTTACAGAATTGTAGTAAATCCTCTTGAAACAATTGAGGATGAAATTCCACTTGATTCACCATTGGCTTTATTTTCGCATCATTCATTAAATCTTCCAAATGGTGAATTTGAAAGTTACTAACTCCAATAGCACGAACCTTCCCTTGCTCATATAAATCTTCTAGTGCTCGGTATGTATCTTTATACTTACCAGGTACTGGCCAATGCACTAAATATAGATCCACATAATCCAGCTTTAGTTTTTCTAAACTTTCGTTAAAAGCTTTTATTGTGTTGTCGTAGCCTTGTTGACTATTCCATACTTTTGTTGTTATAAACAGGTCTTCTCGTTTTATTCCACTTTCAGATAGTGCTTTTCCAACCCCTTCTTCATTCTCATAAAAAGAGGCTGTATCAATACTACGATACCCTAGATTTAATGCAGTTTTTACCGTTTGTTCAACTTCAAATCCTTTTTCAACCTTATAAACACCCAGACCTAGCCAAGGTAATTTCACACCATTGTGTAATGTCGTCGTACTAGTTAAACTCATTAAACCTACTCCTTCCGAACGTTTAAGATTAAGCAAGTATACTATATCATACTTTCATACATTATTTTTTATGGAATGCTCAAAATAAAGGGAGACTTCAACTATGAGGTGATTCCATGACCATCCTTTACGATAAAGTAAACCAACTTCAAGATAATGTTACTATCACTGTTTACTTAGATCCTTATACAACAGAATTCGCTAATGAAAGAGAAGGTATCAAGAATCATAAACCATTAAAGCAAGAGCTTCGTCATTACATTCGAAGCAAATACCCACAATTAAAGAAATTTACGGTAAAAGTGATGATTGGATCAATTTTAGTTGGAAGTTACGTTTCATCCGATTTGAACGTTTCAGCGCAAGCGATTGATACCAACCCATCTACTTACACAATTCAAAGCGGAGATACTTTATATAGCTTAGCAAGGGAATATAAAACAACGGTAGACGACATTAAAGCGATGAACGATATGGATAGTACTATTTTATCAATTGGAAAGGAAATTGTCTTACCTAACTTTTATTATACGGTCACCTCAGGAGATACGCTTTATTCTATCGCTCGTAAATATGATACAACAGTTCAAGAAATAAAGTCCTTAAATAATTTATCCAATGATCGTTTAAGCATTGGTCAACAGATTCTTGTTCCTAATAAGCTAGTAACGGAAACGGAAACTACAGATGCTACTTCCCCTACAGAAGAGGATGTAGAAGTGGCGGCAGAAGAAATGATTGTACCAACGATAAACTATGAGGATTATATTGTAGTACCTGGGGATTACTTATCCAAAATAGCAAATCAATTTCATACTACGGTTCAAAAACTGAAAGAACTAAACAAATTAACTTCAGATGTCATTTATGTCGGACAAAAAATAACCATACCTGTAACAACTGACACAACGAATCATACACCAAATACTGAACCAATTGTTGAACCTGTTGAAACCCCTAATCCAGTTATAGAAGAAGATACTGGGGACATGTCCATTGTAGAAAGTGAACAAACTGGGGTTACAGCGCATGTCGTTACATCAGGAGAAACGCTATATAGTATTAGTAGACAATATAATGTATCAGTCGATGAATTAAAAACGTTGAACAACTTATCTAGCAACACCATTTATTTAGGTCAACAAATCAACATACCTATAACAACTCCTATCAAAGAAGCAGATCCAGCATCGGAAGCAGTAGTTGAAGAACCTACAGAATCCATTGCCTACGATCTAGTTGATTATACTGTTGTAAAGGGAGATACATTAAATGGCATAGCAAAAAAATTCAAAACGACAACAAATGCAATAAAAGAAGAGAATCAGCTTCAAACAGATACTATTTTTATTAACCAAAAACTAACGATACCTGTCTTGCCAGGTACAGATTATACTGCACCAGACGCACCTGTTATGACTACCAATTCCTATTTATCGATTGCGAATGATTCGACGCTTACTATCCAGGGTACAACGGAACCAGAAGCAACGTTAACGATTACCATTTCGGATGGGACAACCAACCAACAATTGACCGAAAAAGCCAATCAAGATGGTCACTATTCGATTTCCTATGATGCCAGCTCCTTTCAGGATGGCGAAATAGAAATACGGGTCTCTGCAACGGATACTAGCGGAAACAAAAGTATTGAGACGATTAAAAGCATCATGAAGGATACAGCAATACCACCCACACCTACTTTAGCAGGCCTTAATACGGTAACAAGTTTAAATGAGGACCAATATACGATATCAGGAATTGCCGAAAGACAATCAGATGTCCATGTGACGGTACGGGATGAAAATGGTAACACCGTAACACAAAATGGAAGTACAAATGAGGAAGGAACATTTACGTTTACGTTAAACTTAGGTGACCTAACTGGCTCAATGTATACCACCGAAGTTTATCAAGTAAGCAGTGTCGGGAACAAAAGTGATGTTTACACAGAGCGAGTGGCTGTAGATACAATCGGTCCTTCTGAAATCGCTCTAGACTTTAGTAATTCCATATCAAGTGAAAATGCCCATGAATATAGGATTTCTGGCCGAACAGAGGCTAATAGCAACATTCATATTATTATTTCTGGTGCTACAAATTCCGTTTTAGCAGACATAAAAGCCGATGAAAATGGACATTTTACAACTCAGCTTGATTTATCTCAACTGAATGATGGTAACTTAAGCGTTAGTGTTATGACTGAGGATCCTTTAGGAAATAAAGGGGTAGTTGAAGAAAAAACGATTGTAAAGGACACTGTTGCACCAGAATGGTTAACGGCCACTTTTGAAAATAACGGAATGATAGCTCAAGCAAATGCGGATGCTTTTCATATTAACGGAACAAGTAGTGACCAAAACGCAACGATTCATATAGAAGTGACCGATGGGGAGCAAAGCGTTACTTCTAATGCACTAGTCGTGGATGGAACATATTCAATTCCTATTGATGTATCGGACCTAAAGGATGGACAACTAACGGTTTTCCTTTCCCAAAAAGATGAAGCAGGAAACGTTAGTAACGTACAACAATATTATGTCCAAAAGGATACGCTATCCGAATATCCGATTGTAGAAAAAAGTCAAATCGCGAATCAAAATGGAAGCTATCTTTTTACCTTTACTGGTCAGGGTGAACCAAATTCCATAATAGAAGTAGTTGCTAGCGGAAATACTTCTTTAGAAGAAATAGTCGGTCGTACAACTGTGGATGATGACGGATCTTTTCAATTAACAATGGACTTGACCGCTATTAAAAACGATAAACCGTTTATTATGGCGAAACAAACGGATGAGTATGGTAATGAAAGCAAAAATGTGATAACCGGTATAACATCCTATGTAGTAGGCTCAGGTGATTCCTTATGGAAAATTGCCACACAATTTAACACATCTATTAGTGAGATCCAAGCATTAAATAATATGGACTCTTCCACGCTTATGATTGGACAAGAATTAAAATTACCTGCCATTGCTGGGGTGAACTTATCCGTTATGCCTGAAAGCGAAGTGTTCAATATGGGCTATTTATATTTTGGTGATTCCGCAACCTTTACACAATCTGTATTAAATACACAAGGTACAATGAACGTTGTTTCCCCTACTTATTTCGATTTAAACACAGATGGAACGTTAAAGTTAACGAGTCAATTTGACCGTTCCTTTATCGCCAATATGCAAAGTAATGGCATACGTGTTGTACCATTTTTAAGTAACCATTGGAATAGAGCAATTGGTGAGGCTGCACTAGATAATCGCGAGCAGCTTGCCAGAGAAATTGCCGATACGATTATGAAATATAACCTAGATGGGATAAACGTAGATATTGAAAATGTTACCCATGAATATCGTGATGAGTATTCCGATTTTGTTCGTATACTAAGAGAATTGCTACCAGCAGATAAGGAAGTATCCGTTGCAGTTGCAGCAAATCCAACTGGTCAACAGTACGGTTGGCATGGCTCTTATGACTATACAGACTTAGCTCCAAACTCGGATTATTTAATGATTATGGCCTATGATGAAAGCTACCCCGGGGGACCCCCTGGACCAATTGCAAGCATTGGTTTTGTAGAGGATTCTATCCAGTACGCATTAGCACAAGGCGTACCAAAAGAAAAAATCGTAGTCGGAATCGGTCATTACGGTCGTTACTGGAAGGAAGGTTCCTCTTATGGAGGAAATGGTATTTCAAACCAACAAATTCAGCAAGCAATTGACATGTATGGTGGTATCGTCACTTTTGATGAAGCAAGTCAATCTCCAAAAGCCACCTTTACAATTGATGAGGGAGACCCCGTAATGTTTGTATATGGTGAACAACTAACTCCAGGAAGCTATACAGTTTGGTTTGAAAATGAGCAGTCAATTAAAGCTAAGATGGACCTTGTTGAGAAATACGGGGTTAAAGGTACTGGTAACTGGGGTGTAGAACAAGAAAATCCAGCGTTTTGGAATACATTTGAAACTTGGGTTACAGAATAAGTTACGATATGAGACTAGAACAATATGAGCCGGAAACGAAACATAAGCTTCGTTTTCCGGCTTATAAATTCCTTTTTAAGGACACCATTGCGCTTTAAGTTAATGGCTTTTTATTCGGATCGTATTTAGGCAGCTTCCTCTCAATGAATAAAAAGGAATAGATTCTTAATACAACTGGGTATAGGGCGACCACCCCAATAAAATCTCCTATATGAAGAAAAAAGTCAGTAAAGAACATCCATCCAGCTACTGCTAACATCAGTAACACAGTAATATTCCCAGTTATTCCATTAACCGGAATCCATAAAGCTTTTTGAGAATCTGTTTGTTCTTCTAGTTGTTGAAAGCATTTATAATGAAATGGCTTGACTCGGAATCTTCTGGAAGCCGTAATAAGTTCATCACGATCTCTTATTGTTTTTTTACAGTAATGGCAATCCTCTTTAGACATTTTTTACTCCTCTATTTCTTTTTCGGATTTTTCAACATTTTTACTACTTCATCTTTCGTTTCTTCACTTTTATATGTTCTCATTTTTGTTTTAATGTCCATATGATTCGCCCATATTTCCGATAACTCTTTCATAAAGCTAGCTTTTGAGAGATTTTCCTCCTCTAAAACATGCGCAAAACCTTGTTTTTGAAAGGAGTTTGCGTTTAATATTTGATCCCCTCTACTTGCTTGTTTGGATAAAGGAATCAAGAGCATCGGCTTTTGTAAAGCTAGAAATTCATAGATTGAATTCGACCCTGCACGAGATACAACCATATCTGTTGCTGCAAGTAAATCCTTCAGCTCATCCTGCACATACTCGAATTGTACATAGCCAAATTTTTCTATGCTCTCATCTACATTCCCTTTACCAGTAATATGGATAATTTGAAAATCTTTTAGTGTATGTTCAAGGGTATCTCGTACAATATCATTTAATTTCTTTGAGCCAGAGCTACCTCCCATTACCATAATCACAGGTTTACTACTAGTAAAATTACATTTATTTAAACCAGCAGTTTTGTTCCCCTGGAAAAGTTCCTCGCGTATGATTGCTCCAACCCACATCGCTTTTTTCTCCGGTAAGAACTTCATAGTTTCAGGAAAAGTTGCTAACACCCTTTTTGCAAATGGGAAGGATAATTTATTCGCGAGTCCAGGTGTATAATCGGATTCATGAATAAAAGCAGGAATTCCACGAAGCTTTGCCGCGGTCACGACAGGAACGGAAACAAATCCACCTTTCGAAAAAATTACTTTTGGTTTTAATTTGCCTAAAATACGCATCGCCTGAAACGTTCCTTTTACCACACGAAATGGATCCTTGAAGTTTTCTTTATCAAAGTAACGACGTAATTTTCCGACGGAGATACAATGATACGTTACCCCTGCTAACGGTTCAATCAAGTCCCTTTCAATCCCTTTATGAGAACCTATATAGTGCACATCCCAGCCGTCTTTTAAAAATTCCGGGATAAGTGCTAAGTTTACTACAACGTGGCCAGCTGTTCCGCCACCAGTAAATACAATTGTCTCTTTCTTCAAGCTCATTCGCTCCTTTAAAACCTATATCTGTATATTTAATTTAATTTTTTATATTGTTGATAGTATAATAATGAACATCTACATATCATACGACATAATGAAGTAAATTTATGACTTATCTTATCGTAAAAGAAAATGAGCAGAAAAGGAAGTATTTTATGTACACAACAAAGAATTTAACGGAAAAATGGAAGTTATTTTTAGTTATTTTATTCCCAATATTAGTAACACAAGTCGGTTTATATTCCATGAATTTCTTTGATACCGTTATGTCGGGGAGAGCAGGAGCAAATGATTTAGCTGGCGTTGCAATTGGATCAAGTTTATGGACACCTGTTTTTACTGGATTGAACGGCATCTTATTAGCTCTCTCTCCTATTGTCGCCCAGTTAATGGGGGCTGGTGAACGAGATAAGGTCGGCAAAACGGTGTTGCAAGGTATTTATTTAGCGATCGCTTTAGCTATCGGTGTATTTATTCTCGGTTTTATTCTACTAGATCCTATATTAAATAGCATGGATCTGGACAGCGAGGTACGACATATCGCGAAATATTATTTAGTAGCAATTAGTGCTGGAATAGTACCTTTATTTGTTTTTAATATTATTCGTTGCTTTATTGATGCTCTAGGACAAACGAGAGTCTCTATGTTTATAATTTTACTAACATTACCTATTAACATTGTCTTTAACTATTTATTCATATTTGGAAAGTTCGGTTTCCCAGAATTAGGTGGGATTGGGGCAGGTGTTGCTTCTGCGATCACCTACTTTATGTGTACATTAATTGGAATGATTGTTTTACTTAAAATCCATCCCTTCTCAACGTTTTCTATCTTTAAATGGGTTAAGCCTTCTATGGCCGCATGGTGGGAACAATTAAGAATCGGAATTCCAATTGGTTTTGCTATCTTTTTTGAGACGAGTATTTTTGCAGCAGTTACACTATTTATGAGCTCCTATGATACAACCACTATTGCCGCCCATCAGGCTGCGATGAATTTCCAATCTATGCTTTACATGGTTCCATTAAGCATATCGATGGCTCTTACAATATGTATCGGCTTTGAGGTTGGGGGACATCGTTATAAGGATGCAAAGCAATATAGCTGGATAGGTATTAGTGCCGCTGTTCTTTTAGCATTAGGCGGCGGAGCAATCATGTATATATTCGACTATCAGATTGCGAGTCTTTATTCAAACAATCCAGAAGTAATTCAAGCAACTACTCATTTTTTAGTTTATGCGATCTTCTTCCAATTGTCGGATGCTTTCGGTGCACCAATACAAGGCTCACTACGTGGTTACAAGGATGTAAACATTACTTCTATTATGGCGTTTATTTCCTATTGGATAGTCGGCCTACCATTTGGATATTACATGGCCAACTATACCGATTTCGGGCCATATGGATATTGGATTGGCTTAATAGGCGGTTTGGCAGCAGGAGCTATTACCCTACTGTTCCGTTTACGTTATTTACAAAAGAAAACAGTTACGCATGCAAAACCTTCCACTTTATAATGTGGAAGGTTTTTTTATTACTTCACATACCACAAAATGAAAACGATTACAACGAAAAGTTGTATTTATTAACAAAAATTTTCTTGCAATTCAAACTCCAATGACATATCATATTACAAAAGATGTTATATTTCCTAACATTAAAATGGAGGTGTGATGAGATGAAAAAGATTGAGGCAATAATTCGTCCAGAAAAGTTTCCTTTATTACGAAAAAAACTAGGTGACACCGGAATAAATGGTCTAACAGTCACAGAAGCTGCTGGATGCGGTTTACAAGAGGGGCAAACTGGGGTATTTCGTGGGAATAAATACGAAATAAACTTATTCCCGAAAATTAAAGTAGAAATGGTCGTTACAGACGACAAGGTCGATCCAATCATTACAGTTATTCAAGCAGTTTGTAGTAATGGAAATGTTGGAGATGGAAAGATTTTTATTATCCCGGTGGAGAATGCGATTCGAATTCGTACAGGAGAAAGTGGATTAGAGGCTATTTCATCTTAGCTTTTCTTATCACTTGGTACATTTTTTAAAAGAGATTAAAAAGGAGAGGATTCAATTGGAGGCAAATATTAATTTAGTTTGGGTCATGCTTGGAACTGTTTTGGTATTTTTCATGCATGCTGGATTTACCATGGTGGAAACCGGATTTACTCGTTCAAAAAACTCCCTAAACATCATTATGAAAAACTTCTTAACCATCTCACTAGGAGCAATTATCTACTTTATCGTCGGTTATGGCATCATGTTTGGTACTTCAGCAGGTGGATTTATTGGAACAGACGGATTTTTCCTATCTGGTGTAGAAGATATCGGCTTCTTTATTTTCCAAGCAATGTTTGCTGCTACATGTGCAACGATCATTTCTGGTGCGGTAGCAGAGCGGGTAAAAATCCATAGTTACCTGCTTTTAACAATTGTTATGACTGCACTCATTTATCCAATTGTTGGTCATTGGGTATGGGGTGGCGGCTGGTTATCGGAATTAGGTTTCGTCGATTTCGCGGGCTCTACCGTTGTTCACTTAACGGGAGCAGTTGGTGCAGTTGCTGCTGTACTGTTGCTTGGTCCACGTATTGGGAAGTACTCAAATAACGGAAAATCAAATGTTATTCCTGCAAGTAATGTCCCTCTTGGAGCATTAGGTGTGTTCTTCCTTTGGTTTGGTTGGTTCGGATTCAATGGGGGCAGTGCCTTAGCTGCAGATACGACAGTCGTACCACACGTTATTTCTACGACAATGTTATCCGCTTCTGCTGCTATTGTTATTTCTGCCCTTTACTCTCAATTACGCTATAAAAAAATGGATGCATCCTTAACATTAAACGGCGCTCTTGGTGGATTAGTAGGTATTACAGCTGGAACTGCAGACGTTTCACTAATGGGCTCCATTATTATAGGTTTGGTGTCCGGTATTGTATTAGTGGAAGGGGTCACGTTTATCGATCATAAAATGAAACTTGATGACCCAGTTGGAGCAATCGCCGTTCATGGATTATGCGGCATTTGGGGTACACTAGCGGTTGGACTGTTCGCAACAAATGGCGGTTTATTTTATGGCGGTGGTGCAGAGCTTCTAGGAATTCAAGCAATTGGTGTATTAGCTGCAACCATTTGGACATTACTCGCTGTATTTATTGTGTTTGGATTGATTAAAGTAGTTACCGGTGTAAGAGTTTCCGAGGAAGAAGAAATTGCTGGCTTGGATTTTGCAGAACATGGGTCACAAGCTTATGAATTAAAAGATATTATGATCAATACGCCTCAAAACCAACCAAAAGTGGCTTCCTCAGGGTCTACGTTAATTGAAAGATTGAACAGTCTACCCAATATGGAAGCCGGTCCAAAATAGCCTTATCTATCTTAAATAAAGAAAAATGCCAGCGTATGTTGCTACGCTGGCATTTTTCTATTATAAGCTAACCTTTACACTATATTGCTCTAACCAATAATTGATTTGGCATAAATGCGCAATAAGCTGTGGCCCTTTCATTAATTGCCCATACCAAGGATCTTGAAACTCCTTCCCCTCGGAATCTACTATACGTCTGACCTTTTCTCGGTCAAAAAATTCAAATAGTGGCGCATTCGGATCATCGAGAATGTCATACATCCAATTGGAGACTTGTTTCGTATACTCTGGTTGGAATGTTTTTGGATATGGATTCTTCTTGCGATACAAGATTTCATCAGGTAATATCCCTTCTAAGGCTTTTCTTAAAATGCCTTTCTCTCTTCCCTCTAAATTTTTCATCTCCCACGGGATATTCCAAACATATTCTACTAATCTATGGTCTGCAAAAGGGACCCGTACCTCCAAACTAGCCCCCATACTCATCCGGTCTTTCCGATCTAACAATTGAGCCATAAACCAGTGCATATTTAAATAGAAAAGCTCTCTACGACGCGCATCCTCACTGTTTTCCCCATCTAGCTTAGGCGTTTCCTTAATAGTTTCTTTATATCTCTTATAAACATAATCCTTCAAGCGTAATTTCTCGGCCCACGTATCATGTAGTAAATCAATCCGGGATTCAAGCGACGTCATCCATGGGAATCCAGCATCTGCTTGTTCATTAGGTTGATGAAACCACGGATAACCACCAAATATTTCATCAGCACATTCCCCTGACAAGCTAACGGTTGTATGTTCTTTTATTTTTTGACAAAACCAAAGCAAGGAGGAATCAATATCTGCCATACCTGGCTGGTCCCTTAAAAGTACCGCTTCTTTTAAGTAATCTGCTAATTCCTCACCACTAATTCGTTCATCATGATGTTTTGTATCAAAAGCTTTGACCATTTTCTCAATAAATGGACGATCTTGAGAAGGCTGAAAACTGCTTTTTTCAAAGTATTGATCATTTCCTTGATAATCAATGGAAAAGGTAGAAAGCTTTCCCTTCCCTGTCTCTTTATAATAATTAGCTGCAATTGCAGTAATTGCACTTGAATCTACCCCACCTGATAAAAAGGTAGATAAAGGGACATCCGACACCAGCTGTCTTGTTACCGCATCTACAAACAATGCCCTTACCTTTTCTACCGTTTCTTCTAGCGTGTCTGTATGCACTTTGCTTTGCACATTCCAATAACGCCATACCTTTAAGCCATCCTTCGAAAACATTAGAGCGTGCCCTGCACGAAGCTCTTTGAAGCCTTTAAAGATGCCATGCCCTGGTGTTCGGGATGGACCGAGACCAAAAATTTCTGCTAGACCATCTCGATCGACTTCTGCCTCTACACGATCATTCGCCAAGATGGCCTTTAGCTCCGAACCAAACAATAGGCGCCCGCTTTGTTCTAAGTAAAAAAGAGGTTTTACACCAAGTCGGTCTCTTGCCACAAATAATTTTTCACAATTATGATCCCATATTCCAAATGCAAAAATGCCATTTAAATGTTCCACACAATCTTCTTTCCACTCCATATAAGCAGTAAGTAAAACTTCTGTGTCGGATGTTGTTCGGAAGGAATATCCTCTATTAAGTAGCTCCCTTCTTAACTCATCCGTATTATATAACTCACCGTTATACACCATAGTATATTCGTTATCGATATGCCTTTTCGACATTGGTTGTTTTCCACCCTCAAGGTCAATAACAGATAACCTTTTATGACCAAAAGCTACATGATCTTTTATCCAATATCCCGTTGCATCTGGTCCACGTTTTGCTAATGTACTCGTCATGTTCTCTAAATTTTCTCGTTCCTTTTCTAAATGGACATTCCAATCCACCATACCTGTAATACCACACAATGGCATTCATCCTCTCTTTGGAATAACTTTGGATCTATTGGTTGAGAAATGCTATTTTACAAACATTTATGTGGTATTTTATGCGAAATTATCGAAAACTTGCCTAGAGGACAGCTTCATAATTACTTTAAAGCGCATACATTTTTATTATCGGAGTTTATCTCTATAACTAACTAATTTAGGGGCGTATTGGAGAAAGCATAAGACTGTCAATATACGGTGTGTGACAAGAAATAATAAAAGCCGAAAACGAAAAATACGCTCTCGTTTTCGGCTTGTCATTAAATAAAGATACCTGCAATAGTTGCAGAAAGAATGGAGCCTAGTGTGGCACCAATTAATAATTTCAGACCAAATTTTGATACTTCCCTTCCTTTTTCGCTATTAATCGCTTGTACTGTTCCTGCAATAATACCGATGGAAGAAAAGTTTGCAAAGCTTGTTAAAAATACAGATACAATCGCTACCGTTTTTTCCGAGATGTTCGGGATCATATCTTGGAATTGCGTCATCGCAACAAACTCATTCGTTACGATTTTGGTACCCATAATACTTCCTGCATCGATTACTTCACTTGGAGATATTCCCATTAATATACCAAGTGGAGCAATAATATATCCTAGTATTTGCTGTAACGTTAGGTCAGCGAATGCAAATTGGATAAACCAGTTTACCATTTCCAATAACGCAATAAATGCAACTAAATTTGCCGCAACAATCAACGCAATTTTTCCACCATCTAACGCTCCGTTTCCCATCGCCTCAAAAATACTTTTGGAATCGGATACTTCTTTTATATCTACCTTATCTTCCTCATCCTTAACTTTAACAGGTGCTATAATGGAAGCAATTATGAGCGTGGAGAACATGTTTAATGGTAGGGCAACCAACACATACTCTTCTGGAATCATCTGCATGTATGCACCAACAATTGAAGCTGATACCGACCCCATAGCAGAAGCACAAACAATATATAATCGATTTCGATTTAAGTGATGAAACTGGGTTTTAATCGCAATAAGTGCCTCAGATTGTCCAAAAAAGATACTGTTTACCGCATTAAACGATTCTACACGAGGTAATCCAGTTATTTTTGCTAAAGCACCACCAAGATATTTAATTAAGAGTGGCAATACTCTTAAATACGTTAGAACAGACAACAAGGTTGAGAAAAAGATGATTAATAACAACACATTAAAGAAAAAGACATTTCCATTGCTATCAATACCACCTAGAATGAAGCTTACACCAGCATTTCCAAACTCAATTAACTTATTAAATCCAGCTGAAATGCCTTTAACAATACTTATCCCTGCAGAGGTATTGAATAAAAACCACGTTACAATAAACTGAAGAACAAGCATGATTACAATACCAATGTAATTTATCTCTTTTTTATTATTTGACAATACATAGCCAATAAATAAAACAATTAAAATAGCTATTAGACCTAATAATATATCCATTTCATTTCCCCTTTCTAAGCTTCACTTTCCTATTGTTTGTAATCCTTGTTGTTTCATGCACCTTTTAAAAAGGAAAAGCCCTTGTTTTTTAAACAAGGGCTAAACTGTAAGTTTTAAGGTTTAATAAACATTTGGGTCCAATAATGTCCATAACTTCCACCTTGCGCATACCCTACTCCAATCCGTGTAACATTTGGATCTAATATATTTTTGCGATGTCCTGGGCTGTTCATCCATGCTTGTACAACTTCCTCTGGTGTTCGTTGCCCTGCTGCAATATTTTCTGCTGCACGAGTATAAGTTATACCAAAGTTTTGGATCATTGTAAATGGTGAACCATACGTTGGTGAAGTATGGGAAAAATATCCTTTATCCCGCATATCCACTGATTTATACCGAGCAACCCGAGCCAATTGCCAATCAAACGTTAATGCTGGCAGTCCATTTTGTGCACGATAGTTGTTCGTAATCCTTGCTACTTCTTCTTCTACTGACTGTGTTCCTTGTCCTAATGGAACATAAACTTTGTCACCTGGATAGATCAAGTTCGGATTTTTAAATT
Source organism: Salirhabdus sp. Marseille-P4669 (assembly GCF_900240405.1). Lineage (GTDB taxonomy): Bacteria > Bacillota > Bacilli > Bacillales > Alkalibacillaceae > OEQK01. The sequence continues at coordinate 6,312 of NZ_OEQK01000004.1, read as the reverse complement.
GAGGATTCGAACTGATAATTTCCGATAATCCTACTTGATACTTTACTGAAATTTTCCAAAGTGTGTCACCGGGCTTTACTGTGTATGTATCGGTTTGAGCAGAAACATCAACCTTCACGAATGACAAGCTGAGGACTAGGATTGTTAATACCAACAGTATTTTTTTCACTGTATTCACTCCTTTCTTAAATCAAAATTAGTATGTACCAAATGTTGTAAATTATGTGTTTGAGTTTAAAGGAAAATCAATTTCAAGTTGCAGCATATCTCCATCTTCAGTTGGAGGTGCAAAAACCAAGTATCCCCTATACTTAATATAAGAATAAAAGAGGGGGAATCCTAGTGTTAAAAGTAAAAGAAACATGGGACTTACATACGCTATACGAAGGTATTGGGGAGTCCGAAAAATTACAAGCTCGCCTACACAATACAAAGAAGCAGACTACGCTTATAAGTGAGCACATCAAGTCTATGGATATAGAAAATACCGATGTAGATCAGCTTGTCAACATAATGAATGATATTCAAACCGTTATGAGCGAAGCCTTTGAGGTAAATGAATTTCTGATTTGCGCTACAGCTGCCAATGTAAAAGATACAAAAGCCCAGAAGCTGTATGATGAGAGTGAAGAATTAAACGCAAAAATAGAGGCATTATTAGTCGACTTTGATCAATTACTAACTAAAGTTCCTAAAGAAGCTATGAAAGAATTGAACAACCATGAGGATGTAAAAACGTATTTATTCTACTTAGAAGAGCGAAAAGAAAAAGTGGGAAGCAGATTACCGCTTGAAATGGAAAAATTAATTGCGAGTCTTTCTGTAAACGGTATTAAAGCTTGGGAGAACCATTATGATTTAATGATTGATGAACTTCGAATTCCATTTGAAAAGGACGGAAAACTAGAAGAATTGTCCGTTGCACAGGCTAGTGCCTTGTTCTCAGATGACCGAGCGCAAAACAAAAAGCTAGCAAAAGCATTTCGGAATGTTTGTGCAGAAAACGCAGACACCTTTGCATCCGTCTTGAATCGGATAGCTGGTTTCCGACTCGATGTTTATAAGCAACGAGGCTGGAGCAATCAATTACACGAAATGTTGGAACAAAATCGGATTCAAGAAAAATCCTTACAGGCGATGATGGCAGCAATTCACGGAAACAGATCGATGGTGCAACAATTTTTAGCGAGGAAAGCACAACTTTTGAACACACCGAAATTAGGCTGGTACGACTTATTAACCCCTACCTTCAAGTCTGACCGAAAAATTAAGTATGAGGAAGCGGTTGAGATTGTAACGAGCCAGTTTGGCCGCTTTCATGAAAAAGTGGGAAGCTTTGCAAAACATGCCTTTCAACAACAATGGATTGATGCAGAAAATCGCCCAAACAAAGCTCCAGGTGGCTTTTGTGCGTATATGCCACTAGCAAAGGAAAGCCGAATCTTTCTAACCTTTGGCGGCAATTATCAAGACGTAGTTACCATAGCACATGAGCTTGGGCACGCTTACCATAATGACGTAATGAAGGATGAGGCCTTTTTTGCCCAACAAAAAGGAACGAGTGTTGCTGAGACTGCTTCTACCTTTATGGAGAATATGGTATTAGATGCAGCAATTGCACACGCAAAAGACGATCAAGAAAAACTTAGCTTACTGGAATCTAAAATTACATATGGAATTCTTTATTTAAGTCTAGTACCTTTTATGTTTGAATTTGAACAACAGTTTTACAACAAACGCAAAGAAGGAATGCTATCTGCAGAGGAGCTTTCCGAATTAATGGATCAGCATTTTCATGATTTATTTGGGGATATCATTGAAGAGAAAGATACGTATCGTTGGATAACCCAAGGACACTTTTATAACGCGGAGAAGGCTTTTTACAATATCCCGTATACGATTGGATATATGTTTAGCAATGGTGTTTATGCATTGGCTAAGGAACAAGGAGAAGGATTCCTAGAACAATATGATGACCTTTTACGTAATACAGGTAGAATGACAGTAGAGCAGCTAGCAGAACGGTATTTAAATGAGGATATTTCCAATATAGACTTCTGGGAAGCATCTGTTCAACCTGTGAAAGCGGCAATTGATGAATATTTAAGATTAACAGAAAAGCGATTGCATTAAAAACAAATAGAGTCTGATTCGTAATGGAGTCAGACTCTATTTCACTTACTGCAATGCATTACAATCCTAAATTTTCAATCGTATTCATCAGGTTCGATACATTATGGATCGTTTGAAAAAGATCCGAATTTGCAATTCGATCCACTACTATTTCTCCATTTTCAACAGCATTATTCAGAGTATTTAATATATCCTCCCCGTAGACAACAAGCTGCTGGTGAACATCATTTGCAATTTGCGGAGGATCAATTGTAATAAAATTAGTAATTTCTGATTTAACATCCGCTATATAGGTATTTACTTGTTCCAGATTCGTTTCTTGTATTAATGTAGGGACATTCTTACCAAATTCGCTTAATGTCTGGATATATTGTGTAGCTTCATCCACATAATTTACCGATTCATTTACTTCATTAAACATAGAACAGCCTGATAAAAGCAATATAGAAATAATTAAAAGCAGTGTCCTTTTCATGTCTAATCCTCTCCTTAGAAACTTTTATCGATGCTAGAACTATTATTGTCTTATTACAAGAAATACATATTTGTACTTAAAAGATTCTAATGGGTCTTATTAAATAGTGATGATGTTTATGTTGTTACTTCTTTTACGATTCAGAGTGAAAAAAGGTTTCATACTTGGGATCAATAACAAAAACACTCCTAAACATTTTTTATCCATGTTTAGAAGTGTTAAAGTCTCAATCTATTCATTTCAAAAGCATCGTATCGACATTGGCTTCAAATTGATCGAGTAATTCACGAACTTCATCGGTTGAATCTGTGGTCATCAATTCATTTCTTAATTCACTCGCCCCTCTAAATCCACGAACATAGATCTTAAAAAAGCGACGAAGCGGTCTGAATGGAAGAGCTTCATATTCCTTTGAATATTTGTCATGGAGTTCCAGCTGCAATCTTAAAAGATCGAGCAATTCCTTACTACTATGCTCTTTCGGTTCTTTTTCAAAGGCAAATGGATTTTTAAAAATACCACGCCCAATCATAACCCCATCCACACCGTATTGATTTACAAGTTCCAAACCAGTTTGACGATCTGGAATATCACCATTGATTGTTAACAGTGTATCTGGTGCCACCTCATCCCGAAGCTTCTTTATTTCCGGGATTAATTCCCAGTGAGCATCCACGTTACTCATCTCTTTTTTTGTGCGAAGATGAATCGAAAGGTTAACGATGTCTTGTTTCAGAATGTGTGTAAGCCATTCCCGCCATTCCTCTACTTCGGTGTATCCAAGTCTCGTCTTTACACTTACAGGTAATCCTCCCGCTTTTGCTGCTTGGATAATCTCAGCAGCAACTTCTGGACGACGGATAAGACCGCAACCCTTCCCTTTTGGTGCAACATTAGGTGCAGGACAACCCATATTAATATCCACACCCTTAAAGCCTAGCTTCGCAACACCAATACTCATTTCCCGAAAATATTCAGGCTTATCTCCCCATATATGGGCAACAATTGGTTGTTCATCTTCTGTATACGTCAAACGCCCACGAACACTCATTTTTCCTTCAGGGTGACAAAAGCTCTCTGTATTCGTAAACTCTGTAAAAAACACATCAGGTCTAGCTGCCGCACTTACTACGTGGCGGAAAACCACATTTGTGACATCCTCCATTGGTGCTAATATAAAAAACGGCCGTGGTAACTCATGCCAAAAATTTTCAGTCATACTCTAGTTCCAATCCTCTCATTAACAGGCATCGGGAAAATCCCTGATGTAGCGCCCAAAATAAAAAGCAAAGAAATCTTTGCTCCCTTTATACTTATACCATGCTTAGGCACTTTTTATCAAACGTTAGTTTTTGAGAATGTAACCGAATGCTGTGCAGTACATTTTCACTTATCCCATGAGTTTATGCTAGAAATCCAGTAAGGAAGAAAGTTAAATAACCTATGCCTTTCGCACAACTAAAAAGCCAGTAATGTATACTGGCTTTTAATAAGATATTACGCTTCCACTGCCGCTTTCCTAAAAAACTCCTTCATCGCAAAAAATACATCTGCTTTTTTATTCAACACATAATATTTAAATTTCGGATTTTCAATTTTTCGATAGGCGGACATTAGGGTGGAGTGTCTGTTGTATTGATTCACTTCACCATCATGTACACAATTGAAATTATATCTAATTCAGCTTATTGAACATTTTTTTCTCTCTAGTTAGAGCTATTTTGAATGTTTTTAACAATGCTTGGCATGTATGAACAAAATAATAATCAACGGATTAATAAACTCTTACATTAATTACATAATGAAAATATGAATTCCATCTAAGCCATACGTCTCTTGATGTACTGCCCCATGTATCATGGACAATAGCATTCATATAACCAATATCTTCATACCCCACACCAGTCACTGCGTGAGTGTCATATGTTGGGTGATTAAGGGTAGTAACCCAATTTGGTCTACCATTACTAATCTCGGATTTATAAGTTGAAAAACTTGGATCTCTATGCATTGTTACTGAACTAGTATATCCTTTACTAGATATATATTGTCTAATACCATAAGCCATATCAGACACTGCTGTTCCCCCAGTTGACCAATTAGTGCCCATATATTCCGCTAAAGTTCTTATTAATGCATTAATAGACGTTGAAGTGCTTACTAAGTTTGATTTACCATTATTATCCCACCATTTAATAATATTTGCACCACTTGTTGGAGAACAACCTATATACCATTGGAAATCGGGTACACCAGATATGAGTTTATACTGACTTGAAGAAGTTGCATAGATAGAGTTGTTAGATATATCATTGTTAGTTTCTGCAAATTTCGCTATATTTTCTGATGATAAAGGACCTTTTGATTTTAATTTTACTTTATCTATATTTTTTGACATTCTAATATCAAAGATTTTAGAATCCGAAAAATTTTTCTTTGAAAAATACATTAGTGGACCTACGTAAATTAGCTTACCATTAACATTTTCATATGGATGTCCTCCTTCTCTAGCGGACTCAATTAAACCAGGGAGCATTTTATTTGCACTAAAAATTACATATCCCTTTTTATTGTCATCGACTTGAACTGGAAATAAATATGCAGTTATATTTCCTTCAAAATCATATAATGTTAATCCTTTTCCAAGATTAGCACCTTTCCAATCTTCCCAAAATTCATCACTTACTTTTTGAATATACTCGTATGCTTCTACCTCTACCTCCTTCATTTCAATTAAATTATCATTTGTTTTTGCAAAAATATTTAAGTTAAAACTAGAAGTTAGAATAATAACACTTAATAAACTCACTAAAGATCGTCTCACCAATAAAAACACCTCACTTATATTATTTTATAAATAAAATATTCTTCATTAATTATTTAAACCCTTTATTTTTAACATAAATTGTTAATTTTGATACTATTTAACTATTTTTTTAATGATATATATTTTTATTAGGTTTTTATGATAATATATTTTCAATTAAGTAAACTTCATAAAAAGACTATTCCTAATAATTTGAAAAAAATGTATGGGGAGGACAAGTAATGAAAATTTGTATACTTAAATTTTTAATAATATGTTGTGCTTTACTTGCGATTGTTGGGTGCCAATCTGGTGATTCATTGAAATCAGCTACTTTTAAAGAATTATACCCTTCAAATCTTTCAGATGTAACAAGGATTGAAATTAGGCATGGGAGTGGAGAACTTAAGGTTATTACTGAAAAATCCGTTATAAACGAATGGTTAGAAGGTATAAGTGAAATAGCTTTCATTCCAGAAAAAAATCAGGAGGATAGGGTTGGGTATTTGTATTCTATACAAATATACGAGGAAAATAAACCTACATTTAGATTTAACACGATAAGAATAAGTAACTTTTATTATGAGCAAAACGATGATATGCTTCAAGCCATGAAGTCATTATTCGAAGAGAATTAATTCTAGATCTGTAGTCTTTGAGAATTTTTACAACTTGTGAGAAGTAATAACTTCCTCTATTTTAATAAAATGTTTTGTCCATTACATTTTCTCCCTTCTTAATAAATTTAAAAGCCAGTAAGTATACTGGCTTTCAGCTTGTAGAGAAAGTAGGTGTTTTTTCTCTACAAGCTTTTTTGTTGTATGGAGGAAATTAAAATTAAACCGGTATTTGGGGTGGAAAATAGACTCCCACACACCTAGCCAAGCTTGGCTAGGTG
>NZ_OEQK01000002.1 GCF_900240405.1 Salirhabdus sp. Marseille-P4669 | reverse complement strand
CATTGCCCTATCCTGTTTTATGGTAAAAGGCAATTATATTGTTGCCAGATTGTATTTTTTCATACCTATTATTTCTTGCCTTGAGAAGATTGTCGAATATTACTTACACAAGATTTTACGCAGACCCCATATGGACAAGGGGTTTATGTTTACTTGAGTTTATTTAACGCTTCTTTTGCAGCTTTTTGTTCTGCCTCTTTTTTTGTTCGACCAATACCAATACCGAAAACTTCTTCTTGGATAAAAACATTAGCCACAAATTCACGGTTATGAGCTGGTCCCTTTTCTTCTACTATTGCATATTCAATTTGTCCATCCTTCTGTTGCTGGACAATCTCTTGTAATAAACTTTTATAATCCATCGCATGAGAAAAAGCACCTGGTTTAATTTCCGGAAACACATATTTATCTAGAAAAGTGACGGCTACTTGGAAACCTTGATCTAAATAAAGTGCACCAATAAAAGCTTCGAAGGCATCGGCTAATAGTGCGGGACGTGTGCGACCACCTGTCATTTCTTCCCCTTTTCCTAGCAATACTAGGTCATTGAAATTTAGGTTTTCCGCAAAATGCACAAGAGAAGGTTCACAAACAATAGAAGCTCGTAGTTTCGTGAGTTCTCCTTCTGTCATATTCGGAAATTTTCGAAACAAATATTGAGATACCGCTAATTCTAAAACTGCATCCCCTAGAAATTCTAATCTTTCGTTGTCTTCATATTTTTTACCTCGATGCTCATTCACATAGGATGAATGGGTAAAAGCTTGTTTCATAAGCTCTTTATCTTTAAATGTAACACCAATTGTTTGTTGGAATTGTTCAAAATTCATTTTCTGTGACCACCTATTTAGGATGTCTTTACGATATAGTGGAAAGTCCCGCATATTTGCAGGACTTTCGTTACTTGAGTATAAATAAAATAAGTTGCTAAGTTGCTCATTTTCTATACATACAAGCTACAGACGCCGATTGAAGAGATATCGTTCCCTGACAGAATGAAGTGGTCTTCGTCATGTAAGACCGTATCTTCACAACGAATAGGAAAATCTCTACAAGCGCCCTTCGCATAATTAACCTTGTTTGCTGTCTATGTAGTTAACAGCATCTCCAACTGTAGCAATTTTTTCTGCATCATCATCAGAAATTTCCATGTCGAATTCATCTTCAAGTTCCATAACCAATTCAACAATGTCTAATGAATCCGCTTCTAAATCATCTTTAAAAGATGCTTCCATAGTTACCTTAGACTCATCTACTTCTAAACGGTCTACAATAACCTTTTTAACGCGATCAAATACCTCTGCCATCGATCGTTCACCTCCCTTCAATGTTGGTAAGCCGAAATACTATATTTTACTTACCAAATTTACATTACCATTCCACCATCAATATGTAAGGTTTGACCAGTCATATAATTGGCATCATCAGAAGCTAAAAAGCGGACAACATTCGCCACATCTTCTGGTTTCCCAAGGCGATTTAATGGTATTAAATCATACATTGCTTGTTTTGCATCCTCTGGTAATTTGTCCGTCATATCTGTTGCAATAAATCCTGGTGCCACCGCATTAACTAATATATTGCGTGATGCTAGTTCTTTCGCAGTCGTTTTCGTTAAACCGATAACACCGGCTTTTGCTGCAACATAGTTTGCTTGGCCAGCATTACCAGAAACACCAACGATTGATGCAACATTAATTATTTTACCACTTTTTTGGCGCATCATCTGTCTTGTAACTGCCTTCGTCATTAAAAATACGCCCTTTAGATTGGTTTGAATCACTTCATCAAACTCTTCCTCTTTCATTCGCATAATAAGATTGTCCCTAGTAATACCTGCATTGTTAACTAATATATCAAGTTGACCAAACTCATTCAATACCGTTTTAACCATCGATGTAACAGAGTCATTATCGGAGACATTCCCCTGAATTGCAAATGCTTCTCCACCTGCTTGCTTAATTTCTGTCACTACATCATTTGCTTTTTGTTCACTACCAGCATAATTCACGGCTACTTTCGCACCATTTGATGCAAGTTCGATGGCAATGGCACGACCAATTCCCCTGGATGCACCAGTAACCAATGCTGTTTTCCCTTTTAATTTCATTTTCACCCCTCCTTGTACCATTCCATAAACAATTGAAATGATTGTGGATCGGAAATTGCAAATGTCTTCATTCTCCGATTTACTTTTTTCACTAAGCCGGATAAGACTTTACCAGATCCAACTTCTACAAAAGCATCTATATCCTCTTCCATCATGTTTGCGATCGTTTCTGAAAAACGAACTGGTGAATATAGTTGTTTTATTAAAAGATTATTAATTTCGTTATGGTCCACAACCGGCTGTGCTGTCACATTCGCAAAAACAGGTATGTCCGCATCTCGGATACGGATGTTTGCTAATGCTTCTTTGAACTCTTTACTTGCCGGTTCCATTAACCTAGAATGAAATGGTCCACTAACATTAAGTGGTATAACACGCTTTGCGGATGCATCTTTTAATCGTTCCGTTGCTTTCTGCACACCTAATTTTGTACCTGAAATCACTATTTGTCCAGGACAATTAAAGTTTGCAACATCTACTATTTCTCCCTGTTCGGATACTTGTTTTGTAATAGCTTGTATTTTATCTTCATCAAGTCCTAACACAGCAGCCATTGCCCCCATCCCAGTCGGAAAGGCTTGCTCCATTAACTGTCCCCTTCGTTGAACCAACTTTACAGCATCTAACGCATCCAGGGAACCCGCACTTACAAGGGCACTATACTCCCCTAAGCTATGACCAGCCGCCATTACAGGAGAAACTCCTTCTTTTTGTAATAACTTCGCAATAGCAACACTCGTTAATAAAAGCGCTGGTTGTGTATTTTCCGTTTTTGTTAATTCTTCTTGAGGGCCTTCAAACATTAGTTTTTTTATTGGGACTTGGAGTAAGTCTTCAGCTTGATTAAACAATCCTTGAACATCATCATTATCTTCATAAAAGGCTTTCCCCATACCAACTTCCTGTGAGCCTTGTCCTGGAAATAGAAAGGCTACTTTTTTCATTCCTTTTCCTCCTCTTGAGCGAAATTCTTAACTGTCTCTTCAATGACACCATTCACATTTTGTTCCACGAGCTGACACGTTTGTTTAATTGCATTAAAAATGGCTTTTTCATTTGAGGAGCCGTGGGCTTTAATGACAGGTGCAGCTAATCCAAATAAGCCCGCTCCACCATATTCGGAGTAATCTAATTTACCTTGTAGTGATTTTAAGTCTGATTTAATGACACCTGCTGCTAACTTTGTTTTTAAGCTACTTGTTAACACTTGCTTTATCATCCGGAACATTCCTAATGCAGTTCCTTCTATTGACTTCAAAGCAACATTTCCTGAAAATCCATCCGTAACAATGACATCTGCAACCCCATCAAGGAAATCTCTTGCTTCAACATTACCAACGAAATTAATTGGTGCATCTTGTAGTAGCTTAAACGCTTTTTTTACGAGATCGGAACCTTTTTGATCTTCTGTCCCTACATTTAGTAAGCCAACACGTGGATTTTTAATTCCACGTACTTTTTCTGCATAAATAGAACCCATAATACCGTACTGTAGAAGATGCTGTGGCTTAGCGTCTACATTAGCACCCACATCTAATAGTAAGAAACCTTTACCATCAATGGTTGGCAATGTAGGACTTAATGCTGGACGATCGATTCCATTGATTCGACCGACAATAAATAAACCAGCACTCATCAATGCCCCGGTATTTCCAGCAGATATACAAGCATCTGCTCTACCTTCTTTCACCTCATTTGCCATTAATACCATTGAGGCCGTTTTTTTACGACGAACTGCTCGTACAGGTTCATCTTCACTTGTAATCACTTCTTTTGTATGTATAACGGTAATTTTGTTTGTATTCGTTAAATGAGGTTTTATTTGTTCCTCATCCCCTACTAACGTAATTTCCAAATTATCAATATTATCTACTGCAATACATGCTCCTTTAACTACGGCTTCTGGTGCATGGTCTCCACCCATAGCGTCAATTGCTATTTTCATGTCCATTCTCTCCTTTATGCTCCGTAGATCGATACATTTCAAAATTGCCTTCAAATACGGCTTCATTATCTACATAGCTAATTACTTCTACGATAGATCGATCAATCATGTTATGTGTTTTTACATTCGCTTTTGCTACAACTCGTTCTCCAACTCGTACTTGTCGTTTGAAGCGCAATTCTGACTTAGCTGTAAGCGCTAGTTCGTCATTTATTACTGCAACCGCTAGAGAATTTGCTTGGGCAAACAAATGATGACCTCGAGCGATTTTATTTCGTGAAAATACATGCTCTTCCTTAATATCTAAAATAGAAATCGCTCGTTTATCTAGTTCTAAATCGACAATTTCACCAATTACCTCATCGATTGGTAACGCACGAACCGTTTCATTCCATTGATTGGTTGCCACTGATTTAATTCTTTCTCGTAATTCAGGTATATTTAATTCCATTCTATCTAAACGGATTGTTTGGATACTAACACCAAACTTTTTAGCAAGTTCATCATCCGTAATAAAAGGCATTAAAGATATTGTTTCTTTCAATTTCGATTGTCTATCTTTTTTCGTTCTTCTCATTTCTACACCGTCCAGTTTTATGACTAGGTACTAATAGTAATATATAATACTGTGTTTATAATTGCAATCCTTAATCTAAAATTTGTCCTTTCACATATGGGTCATTCTCAACAATTTTTCGAAGCTTTGAAAAGGAGGAATCTTTGAAAAATTGGCCGGACTGCACGAGCTCAGCCGCATCATTTCTCGCCGTTTCCAACGCCCGATAGTCTTGAACTAAATCCGCAACTTTAAATTGCGGCAGACCACTTTGCTTCGTTCCAAAGAAGTCACCAGGTCCACGTAATTTTAAATCCTCCTCTGAAAGCTGAAAACCATCTGTTGTTTCGGTCATAATACGCATTCTTTCTCTTCCTGTCTCACTTTTCGGGTCAGCTAATAGGATGCAAAAGCTTTGTGCATCTCCTCTTCCTACCCGACCTCTTAACTGGTGGAGTTGGGAAAGTCCAAAACGTTCTGCATCGTATATTACCATTATGGTTGCATTTGGTACGTTAACACCAACCTCTACAACTGTAGTAGAAACTAATACTTGAATGTCATTATTGGCAAACTCCTTCATCACTGCATCCTTCTCGTCTGAGTGAAGTCGTCCATGCATTAAACCTACTTGTATTTCTTCAGGGAAATACTCTCTTAGTTGATGATATACATCTACTGCATTTTGGATATCGAGCTTGTCTGACTCTTCAATTAAAGGGCAAATAACATACGCTTGATGCCCATTATTTACTTCCTTCATAATAAAATTTAATACTCTACTTAACATGTTATCTTTCACCCAGTATGTTTCTACCGGCTTTCTTCCCTCCGGCATTTCATCAATGACGGAAACATCCATATCCCCAAATGCAGAGATTGCCATCGTTCTTGGGATAGGTGTTGCGGTCATAAATAAAACATCTGGGTGAAGCCCTTTATCTCTTAACACTCTTCTTTGTTCAACACCAAACCGATGTTGCTCATCAACAATAACAAAACCAAGGTCAGCAAACTGAACGTCTTCTTGAATTAGGGCATGCGTCCCAACTACTATATCTACCTCATGTTTCGTTATTTGTGCGGCAAGTTCCCTTCGTTTCTTGCCTTTGACAGAACCGGTTAATAGCGCAACCTTTGCTTGTCCCTTAAAAAGCTGAGAAAGAGATTCATAATGTTGTTCTGCTAGAATTTCAGTTGGAACCATTAAAGCACCCTGTTTATTTGCTGTAACAGCTGCATACAAGCCGACAGCTGCAACCGCAGTTTTCCCAGAACCTACATCACCTTGTAGCAGACGATTCATACGAAATGGATCTCTTAAATCTGCCATTATTTCATTTAATGCTTTGGTTTGTGCATTGGTCAATTGAAAAGGCAAGGATTCAATAAATTGTAAAACCTTATCCTTTTGTATTTGCAAAGCATTTCCTACAGATGCCTCTTTTTTTCGTTTTCTTAACAATTGCATTTTTAATTGAAAAAGGAGAAGTTCTTCATAAATAAATCTTCTCTTAGCATGTTTTAATAATATCCGATTTTCTGGAAAATGCATTTGCTGTAATCCATCCGCTCTTTTCGGCAATTTATAATTTATCAAAAACGACTCTGGCAATATTTCTTCTATATTCGTTTTGTATGTATGCAACGCAGCTTTCATGCCTTTACGCAATTGATTTAATGTTAATTTCCCCTTTAGAGGATAGACAGGTTGTATCGCGTCACTGCTTTTCATGGTACCTTTTTTATAATGGCTAACCGTAATTTGTAGACGGTGCTCGTCCCACTTACCTGTCACCGTCACGGTATCTCCAACCTGCAGCTGTCTTTTTATAAATGCTTGGTTAAAGAAAATCGCTTTTATCGCAACATAATCTACCTCTAATGTGACCGTTGCCCGTGATTTCTTTCTACCAAAAAAGGTAAGGGAAGGCTCCGTTACAACCTTCCCTACAATAGTTACTTTTTCATTATGTTGTAATTCCGTTATCGGCTTTATTTCGTTCATGTCATATCGAAAAGGAAAGTGAAAAAGGAAGTCTTCTACAGTATAAATACCTAATAGACTAAGTTCCTCCGCCATTTTTTCACCTATTCCACTTATCTCTGTAACCGGTAAGCTAGATAACATCCTACTCACTCTTTCTATTTTGTAATTCCATAAATCATTTCTGCTAATGATTTTCCTGTCGGTGTAGCTGCTAAGCCTCCAAGTGCTGTCTCCTTTAACGCGGAAGGCATTGATTGACCGATTTTAAACATGGCATCAATTACTTCATCACAAGGGATTCTACTTGTAACACCTGCTAAAGCCATATCAGCTGAAACAATTGCTTGCGAGGCACCCATTGCATTCCGTTTTACACACGGCACTTCAACAAGACCAGCAACAGGATCACAAACTAAACCTAATGTATTCTTTAATGTAATTGCCATAGCCTCCGCTGATTGCTGTGGTGTACCACCTGCCATCTCCACTACTGCAGCTGCAGCCATACCAGCCGCTGACCCGACCTCTGCTTGACAGCCACCTGCAGCACCTGAAATAGATGCGTTATTCGCAACTACTTGCCCAAATGCTCCAGCAGTAAATAAAAATCGAATCATTTGTTCACGAGATGGATTCAATTTTTCTTTTACAGCAAAAAGTGCACCAGGGACACAACCTGCGCTGCCCGCGGTTGGGGTTGCACAAATGATTCCCATTGCTGCGTTCACTTCATTGGTAGCGACAGCTTTGCTTACCGCATCCATTACTAAATTTCCAGATAACGGCTCTTTTTCCTTCATATAATTTTGAATTAAAACAGCATCCCCACCGGTTAAACCAGATCGTGATTGAACCCCTTTCAACCCGTCTTCAACTGCTTTTTCCATTACTCTAAGATTGTCTTCCATTTGCATCATTATTTTCTCGCGTGCGAGACCACTCACTTCCATTTCTTGTTGAATCATAACTTCTGAAATGGAAATTTGCTTACGCTCAGCGATATCTACTAACTCACGGACATTACGGAACATGGAAATAACTCCTCTCTATTAGACGTTCCATTTGAAATGTGTGTTCTCCTACTAGAGTTTAGTCTGTACATAAAAAGGTATTTTGCAGCTTGTTAGACTAAGATTACGAATTAAAACGAATCAACCGTAAATATAACTTAATCTGCTACTTTAACAACTTGTAAAATATTGTCTTCTTTTTCTAATTGGGTCATAATAGAGTGATCAATAACTTCATCTGTTTCAATCACCATTAAAGCTTCCTTCCCTAATTCTCGTCTAGAAACTTCCATTCGTCCAATGTTTATACGATTTTGTGCTAGCACATGTGTTACAGATGCTATGGCTCCATATCGGTCATTGTGTAACACCAATATTGCTGGATATTCACCAGATAAATTCAAGTCAAAGCCATTCAGCTCTGTAATTTCTGCTTTTCCCCCACCAATGGAAATTCCCACTAGTTCTAATTGGCCATTTTCATCCCCAATCACAATTCGGGCTGTATTTGGATGGTCAACTATAGCATTTTCCTCCATAAATTGTATGTCAATACCACGTTCTTTAGCGATTGTAATGGAATCACTTAGTCTGGTGTCAAAAGTATCAAAATCAAGCAATCCACCTATGATAGCAACATCTGTGCCATGGCCTTTATACGTATTTGCAAAGGAACCATATAAATGCACACTAGCCCATTTCGGTTCACGTCCTAGCAACTTCCTCGCCATTCGGCCTATTCTTAATGCACCCGCCGTATGGGAGCTAGATGGCCCTACCATAATTGGTCCGATAATATCAAAAACCGATCTGTACTTCACAATATTCACCATCCTTACATTCTTACTTTTATTTTAACCGAGAATAGAAAGGATGCCAATTAAATTATTAGAACGAATGGGAGTACTAGTAAAACAGCATTATACTACTAGTTTACGAAAAGAAAGAAAGATTGTTCATTCTATATTCTAAACACGTAAAAAAGATGTGTATCGAGTATTTAGTCTCTATACACATCTTTAGTTTATGGCATATGTTATTCAACTGAGAAGATAAAGGAATAAATTGGCTGATTCCCTTTATGAATTTCCACTTCCAGATCTTCGAATTTTTCTTCTAAATAGTTTTCAATGGCTTGAAGTTCCTCGTCCGTTCCATCTTCACCTTGAAGAATCGTAACGATTTCATCTTCGTCCGGATCAATCATACTATTTAAAAGTTCATAGATAGCTTCCAGCTTGTTTGGGTTGGTTGCAGTAATTTTACCATCTGCAATACCCATAAAGTTACCATTCTCAATCGTCATTCCATCAATTTGTGTATCCCTAACTGCATAGGTTACCTGACCAGTTTTTACTGCCTCTGCAGCCTCTATCATCCCTTGTTTATTATCCTCTAAGGACTGATCTGGGTGGAACATTAAGAGCGCACTCATACCTTGAGGAACAGTTTTCGTTGGGATTACAGCGACTTCACAGTCCACAAGCTCCTCCGCTTGTTCTGCTGCCATCACAATATTTTTATTATTTGGGAGTACGATAACTTTTTTCGCATTCGCCTTATTTATTGCTTCTACAATATCTTGAGTACTCGGATTCATCGTTTGTCCACCTTCAATAACTTGTGTTGCACCTAGGCTTTCAAACAGCTTCTTAACCCCATCTCCCATTGCTACTGTAACAATACCATATTCTGATACAGTTTGATGGTTTTTCTCAGCTTCATGAGAATCTCCAACAATGGCAGAATGTTGTTCCCGCATATTTTCAATCTTTAAGTTAATTAAACTTCCGTATTGTTGGCTGTAAGTAAGTACATTCCCTGGATATTCTGCATGAATATGTACTTTCACAATTTCTTCATCTGAAACAACCAGTAAAGAATCTCCATGCTGACTTAGTGCATTTCGATACGCTGTTTCATCAAATGGATTTTCTTTTAACTTTTCATCATCAAATTTCACCATAAATTCTGTACAATAACCGAACTCGATATCAGCAGTATCCATAAAATCCTGATGCATTTTATGATGCTCCGCATTTACCATGTCATTCATTGCTGGCGCAGCTTCTGATTGTTCAGGTAATGCCTCTCCTTTTAGAGCAGCTAAAAACCCTTCATACACCGTAACCAATCCTTGTCCACCACTATCAACAACCCCAACTTCCTTTAAAACAGGCAATAAATCTGGAGTTCGTTTTAAAGATGCTTTCGCTTCCTTTAATACCATTTCCATTAGTTCAATGGGATTCTTAACTGTTTTCGCAGCATTTTTCCCAGCTTTTGCAGCATCTTTTGCAACAGTTAAAATAGTACCTTCTACTGGTTTCATTACCGCTTTATATGCGGTCTCTACACCTGCATCAAATGCATTCGCTATATCGTCAGCAGATAGCACAGACTTCTCTTTAATAGATCTAGAAAATCCACGGAACAATTGAGATAATATTACCCCAGAATTCCCCCTTGCACCCATAAGTAAGCCTTTTGCTAAAAATTCTCCAACTTTACCTGCATGATTTTCTGTTGCCTTTTTTACTTCGCTCGCACCAGACGTCATTGTCAAGTTCATATTTGTACCAGTGTCACCATCGGGAACTGGAAATACGTTTAAAGCATCAATCATTTTAGAATTATTCGATAAGTGATTGGCACCTGCAAGAATCATTTGTGATAACATCGTGCCATCTATGTTTTTTACCGTCACTAATACTTCCTCCTTCAAAACACGTAAGTCATTTGAAAACAAAAACGCCTTAGCCCTAACGAACATACATAAACGCTAAGTAACCTTTTATAGCCTACAAAAGCGAATTGTATGTCTTTAGGGCATGACGCTCTTGCTAGACTTTAATCAAAATTATCTTATGAATTAATAACACGTACCCCTTGAATATAAATATTAACGGAATCTACAGACAACCCAATCGTCTTATTAAGTGTATATTTCACTTGGTTTTGTACGTTATGGGCAATTTCTGAAATTTTAGTACCATAGCTTACGATAATATACATATCAATATGTAGTTGATCTTCCTCTTGACGAACGACTACACCTTTAGAGAAATTTTCCTTTTTTAAAATTTCCGCAAGTCCGTCTCGTAATTGTTTTTTAGATGCCATTCCTACAATACCATAACATTCTACTGCAGCTCCTCCAGCAATTGTAGAAATTACTTCATTTGTAATTGTTACATGGCCATACTCGTTTTGTAAATCGATGGACATATATAATCCTCCTCTATAAATCAGCACTCTCTTTAAGGTTTATTTTACTATAAAGGATATGGTTTTAAAAGAAAGGTATGCAAAGCATAAAATATCCTCTTCATACAATGCTCTAAAAATGATTTGTTGTCAAGTCATAAAACTTGATAATCAAGTTAATACCGTTGCAATCCAATTTATTTTATGATAAATTATTTAAGTATGTAATGGAGTTTATTCAAAGGTTGTTCTAATTTTTCCTTAAAGTTAGAAAAAATAACCTAACTTTTATCCACTACAAATTAATGTAATAATTGTACATGAAAGATTCATAGGTAGGAGGGAAGACTATGGCTCGCAAATGTGTTGTCACAGGACGTAAAACAAGTTCTGGTAATCATCGTTCCCACGCGATGAATGCAAACAAACGTAAATGGAAAGCTAACGTACAAAAAGTACGCGTAATCATTGATGGTAAACCACAACGTGTATATGTTTCAGCTCGTGCACTTAAATCAGGTAAAATCAAACGCGCGTAGTTCTTAATTCGTTAACTCTGATGAAATATAAGAATTCTAATTCTTTTTATGGAATCAACAAAAAAGCTGTTCGACAATGGTGTCGACAGCTTTTTTTGTACTATCTTGACCTCGATAGTAGCATAAGTAAAGTTTACTGCAAGTCCTCAATAAAACCTTACTTTCCTTTTTGAAGAGAACCATAAAAAATAGATGACCTATTCGACGTGCTTCCTTTATTCAAATGTATTCATGTATTACCCTTTTTTATGAAACACGCCAATAATTGCTTTTACCATCCCTCCGAGAAACTTTGGGAGTTTAATCGTATAGAATTTCACTTAATCCTCCTCCTCTAACTCAAGAATATGAGTCCTTCAAAACCATGACCGTAAGATTTGGTTCAACTTTCACCATTGGGATTATGGGTGGATCGCCAATGATTGTCGTTCAACCAATCGGGGTGTGCGCGTCCGCAATCTCCAATTGATCTACTATTACTCAATAAGAGTCTTTGGACGGTTCACCGGGATAAATTATGAGGTACATTATTGCCGACCATCATGGCTCTTTACAAGTAATAGTATGCCTTCAGTGAAAGAAAAAGTACCTTTTTTTCCAATTAAGTGATTCGACACGGAAATACTGGAGCCAATTTCTATCGTTTTATTTTGTAATGGATAATAAAATCCCTCTAAGGTTACGTTTTTTACGGAATGGCTTTGTGGTATAAAAGAAATATATTTATACATTGGATCATATTCAATAGTATGCGACTTGGGCAGTTTTAGTTCTATCCAATTTTGTTTATTAATGATTGCGCTCGATATGGATCTCTTTTCTAACCTATAGAGTAGTTGATAACTGATTAATTCATGATCTTTTCTTCCACCTGTAACACCAAATATATAAATCTTAGTAGGATATAGAGATAAGGCCTGCTCTATCGCAAGCTCTAAATCTGTTGCATCTTTTTCAATCGGATAGGTACAGATATTCTTTACTCTTGATTTAACGGTTTCCAATTCTTGTGTTGTCAGTGAATCAAAATCCCCTACCGCTATCATAGGAGTAATCCCCGCTTCCAGTAATGTAAGGTTTCCCCGGTCTGCACCAATCCAAGTAACATTACTACTTACATATTGTGATAAGTCTGGAATGTCTTCTTTAGGACCTCCTCCAACAATTGCAACCACACTCATTTTTTCATCCCCTATTCACTTCGATATATGAGAAAAGCTACCTTTGATAGGCAGCTTTTCAAATGCTCTTTAATATGGTATCGATTGCTTCTTTACGATTCTTTTCATTAAATATGGCACTTCCAGCTACTAAAACATCACACCCGGCCTCAACACATAGCTTTGCCGTCTCCCGATTTACCCCACCATCGACTTCAATTTCAAAGGAATATCCTTGTTCTGCACGCCATTTTGCTACTTGCTTTATTTTCGGCAACACAGAAGGGATAAAGGCTTGTCCACCAAATCCAGGATTTACGGTCATGAATAATACGAGATCCACATCTCTTAATATTGGTCGAATCATTTCAGCTGGAGTTGCCGGATTAATTACAACTCCTGCCTTCACGCCTTCCTTTTTAATCATTTGAATCGTGCGATGAAGATGAACGGTAGCCTCTTGATGAACTGTAATAATATCTGCTCCTGCTTTAGCAAATGCGTTAATATACTGTTCAGGGTTTTCAATCATTAAATGAACATCTAGCGGTAATTTTGTCACCGGACGAATTGCCTCTACGATAAGCGGTCCAATCGTTATATTTGGAACAAAGTGACCATCCATCACATCCACATGAATATAATCTGCCCCACCCTGTTCCACATCCTTAATTTCTTCTCCAAGTTTTGCAAAATCAGCAGATAAAATGGAAGGAGCTATTTTTACCACGCTTAATACCTCGGCTTTCTGTTTTGGATTTCTTCTAAAAATTGTAGGTAATGTTCGTATCTTTTTAATGCGATTATGTTTTCATCAACGGCTTGTTTCACAGCGCATTTTGGTTCTTTATGATGTAAACAGCCACGGAACTTACATTGATCTTTTCTTGCTACCATTTCTGGAAAACAATCCGGTAATTCAACAGCTTCTATAGTGGTAAATTCCAGTGAACTAAAACCAGGAGTATCAGCTACATAACCACCATGCATCGCCATTAATTCAACGTGACGTGTTGTATGCTTCCCTCTTCCTAAACTTTCCGAAATTTCATTTGTTTCTAATTGAAGTCCTGGTTTTAACGCATTTAAAAGGGTCGATTTTCCAACCCCAGATTGCCCAGCGATGACAGATGTTCTATCTTTTATAAATGGAATTATATTTTCTACTAATTCTTGTTGCTTCGAAGAACTGAGCAATACTTGGTAGCCAATCTCTTCATATATTTTTTTATAATTATTTATTTTTGCTTCGGTTGAAGGATCTACTAAATCCATTTTCGAAAAAACAATTAGAGGGTCAATATGGTTTGATTCAATTAATACGAGAAAACGGTCTAATAGTAGTGCATTAAACTCAGGTTCTTTCGCGGAGGTTACGATAATAGCTTGATCAATATTTGCAATAGGGGGGCGAACAAGTTCATTTGTTCGTCCCTCTATTTTTTTAACATACCCTTCCATATCTTCTTGAATATCAATTTCAACTAAATCCCCAACTAGAGGAGTGACTTTTTGCTTACGAAAAAGCCCTCTCCCTCTACATTGGTAAATATCACTTCCGACTTGAACATAGTAGAACCCACTTAATGCTTTTACTATTCTGCCTTTGGCCATATTATTCACCGCCACCCTCTGGATACGGTACCGTTTCTTCCTTGTATACTTTATCATTGACCATAATTTTATATCTTCCTTCCGAACCAGGTTCAATCGTTAAACGGAATGATTTTTCATCCTTTTCTCCAATATCCGTTGAAATCATTGGACTCGTAAATTCATTATACATATCCTCAATATATATCGTTAATTTATAGCTAACAGGTTGCGGCTCTTCCTCAGGATTTCCTTCTTCGTCAGTACCATTTTCATTAGATGGTGGTGGCGTATCTAGATTATTCTGAGCCCATTGGTGAATTTCATCATATGTAACGGTATACGTTACTTGTTGTGGCTGGGGCTCCTTACCTTTAGAAATATAAACGGTTATTTCCTCGCCTTTATTTACTTCTGTTCCGAAAGCAGGTTCTTGTCTAATTACTTGTCCTTCTGGTAGGTTGTTATCAAATTCTTCTTGGACATTGAGACTTAAACCACTTTCTTCTATATATTCCGTAACTTCTTCTAATGTCGCGCCGTAAAAATTAGGTACCTCAATTTTAGGAGGACCTGTGCTTACCCAAAACTCCACTGTTGTTTCAGAAGGAATAACCTCAGTGCCTTCATTTGGATAAATATGATCGATAATTTCACCTGCATCATAGTCTTCACTTGCTTTTTCAGACATTTTAACATCAGCATACCCCGCTTGTAATAACAAGGCTTTTGTAGTTTCAAATTGATCCCCAATATAATTTTTAAAGCTTACTGGTTCCTGTCCGATACTTCTAAAGATTGTAACCGTCGTACCTTCTCGTACTACTGCACCGGCTTCAGGGTCTGTCATGATAACAATTCCTTCAGCGATTTCTTCATGATTCATATCTTCAACTTCTACATGTAGCCCTAGATCTTCTAACAACTCGATTGCGCCTTCATCAGTCATACCAACTACGTCCATTGGAATCTCTACTTCATCCGGCATAAGCCATTTCGGTAATACAAATAAGGCGACAATAGCAGCAATCATAAGAACAGACAAAATCGAAATGGTCCATATCCAAACCTTTTTCTTCTTCTTTTTCTTTTTCTTTTCTTCCTCTGTTCCGTCTGTTTTCTGACGTACGATTGTTTCCCCATCCTCACTTAAACTATTATCACTCGTAATAATTGGAATGGCTTTTGTTTCTTCCCCTTCCTCTTCAGGCGGGATGAATTTTTCTTCATTTAAGCGGTTCGGTAACAAAGCAGTCGCTAAGTCTTCTTCCAACTGATTGACGTTTTCATAACGATGAAAAGGATTTTTCGCAGTTGCTTTTAATACAATGTTTTCAACACTTTGCGGAATATCCGGATTCCATCGCCTTACAGACGGTGTTTCGCTTTGCAAATGTTTGAGCGCTATAGATACAGCTGTATCACCTGAAAAAGGGAGACGTCCTGTTAATAGCTCAAAAAAAACAATTCCTAATGAGTAGATATCCGATTTTTTAATCGCAGTGCCTCCGCGAGCTTGCTCTGGTGATAAATAATGAACAGACCCTAATACAGAGTTCGTTTGCGTAACACTTGTACCTGTTAATGCCATCGCAATACCAAAATCCGTTACTTTAACCTTCCCATTATGATCAATTAAAATATTTTGTGGTTTTATATCTCGATGTATAATCCCATTTTGATGAGCATGGGATATTGCAGATGTTACCTGATTCATTATATCTATTGCTTCGTCAACTGGTAATGGACTGTACATTTGGATATATTGTTTTAAGGTCATTCCCCGCACATATTCCATAACAATGTAATAAATATCTTCTTCTACTTCTTCCCCTACATCAAAAATATTTACGATATTCGGGTGGGAAAGGTGGATGGTAGATTGAGCCTCACGTCGGAAACGATGAATAAATTCTTCATCGTTCGCATATTCCATACGAAGAACTTTTATTGCTACATCTCTTTCTAATATGGAATCTCTCGCTAAATATACATTGGCCATTCCTCCACCGCCAATAGCACGCTGAATTTCGTATCTTTCACTTAATATTTGTCCACGAAACATTTATACTTCACCCTCTTTCTTCTGAGGGGTGTTTTGAACAACTGCGAGGGAAATGTTATCCTCGCCTCCACGCTCGTTTGCAAGATTAATTAAAGACTGCATGCATTCATCAATGGAATTGGACTCGATTATGTATTGATGCAGTTCGGCATCTTCCACCTTATTCGTAAGTCCATCCGAGCATAATAGCAAATAATTATTTTCTTCCCAGCCAATTGTCTTTACATCAACTGTAATCGATTGTTCAGTCCCAAGTGCCCTTAATAAAACATGCTTTCTTGGATGATGCTCGGCATCTTCTTTTGAAAGTTGTCCACTTCTAACCAGTTCATTAACTAAGGAATGGTCTTCTGTCACTTGTGAAAAACCATATGCATTCGATAAATAGCAGCGGCTATCCCCAATATGACCTATTGTGATAAATTCGTCTGTACAGATTGCAGCTACGACCGTAGTCCCCATACCTCTGCATTCTTCATGGTCAATTGCATATTGATAAACTACTTCATTCGCTTTTGTAATCTGATTTAGCAACCATTCTTCTGCATCCTCTGGTGAGGATAATTTGGAAACATCTTTCCAACTATTATGTAAGCTTGTTGTAACAAGTGAACTTGCTACGTCACCAGCGCTATGTCCACCCATACCATCTGCAACAACTGCTAGAATTTGATCACTTTTGTTGTGATATATTCCACCTGAGTCCTCGTTATGGCTTCGTACATGACCGGTATCTGTTAGAAACTTCCCTAACATTCCTTTCACCTCGTCTCCTCCTAATCGTTCCAGGCAAAGCTAATAAATATACTATTTTATATACATTATGAGAAAAAATGGTATAAAACACAATAACTATTTCCTAATACCTATTCGTAAAAAAGAAGCGTATTCCTTTATTTCTTTTTAAGAACTACCCCTCGTTTGCATTTTTCACTAGTCTAGTAAGAAAGAAACCATCTGTATTTAAATCTTGTGGAAATAATTGAAGTCCCCATTCACTAAGACCGGGCAATGCTTTACACACTTCTGGTAACTCTTCACGAAAAGTAGGATCAACGGAAAACTCGGGATGTTTACTTAAGAATTCCTTTATCACTTCTTCATTTTCTTCTTTATCTACTGTACATGTACTATAGATCATTTTCCCATTTTGCTTTAATAATGGACTTACTGCTTCTAACAATTGCTTTTGTATACTAGCTAATTGCCCAATATCTTTTTCTGTTTTCTGATATTTAATATCTGGCTTTCCCCGTAATACACCGAGTCCTGAACAAGGTGCATCTAAAAGAATACGGTCAAACGTTTCTTTCTCATATATATCTCCAAGCATTCTACTATCTCCTGCATATGCTTTGATAATGGATAGGCCTAAGTCCTTTGCTTTTACTTCTACTAATTTCGCCTTTTTATCGTGCAGATCATAAGCATGCACTTCCCCTTGGTCCTTCATTTTTTCTGCAATATGGGTTGTCTTACCACCCGGAGCACTGCATGCATCTAAAACTTTCATTTTCGGTTCCACACCCATCATTTCCCCGACTAACATGGAACTTTCATCTTGAACGGTAAGGCTTGATGAAAAAAGAGGATGACGAAAAATATTACCTTCCTTTATGATAATGCCTTGTTTTGAAAGAGGGGATGCTTCCACCTTAAAACCATCTTTCGTTAACTCCTGCATTACGTTTTCTCTCGTATGTTTTAACGATTGTACACGGACTGTTACATCACTGCTAAGTAAATTGAAAAGACACATGGATCTGGTCAAATCATAACCATACCACTTTATAAATCGTCGCACGAGCCATTCCGGATGACTTGTTTCAATCGCTAATTTTTTAATTGGATCTTCAATCGAATCAAAAGAAGGAACTCCTTGCCGCTGGATATTACGCATGACCCCGTTAACAAAGGAACCCAATGCTTTGCCACCCTTTTTTTTCGCAATTTCTACGGATTCGTATATGACCGCATGAAATGGAATTCTTTCTAGATATTCGACTTGATAAATAGCGGAGAATAATAGCCATTTTACCCATGGCTTTACTTTTCTTTTTACAAAAGGAGATAAGAAATATTCAAGTGTATCCCTTCGTTGCAACGTTCCATAAACCAGTTCGGTTAATAAAGCTACATCTTTCGGACTGAATTGATCTTTTTCTATCTCTTGGCGTATGAGTAAGTTACTATAGCCACCACCTTGACCAACTCGAACCAAAATATTTAACGCTGCTTCACGAACTGTTTTTTGCTTCATTTATAAATCTCCTAACTTGTCACCGACTTGAAGTTTTGTTCCTGCACCTCTGAGATAAGATTCTGTGGCCATTCTTTTTTTACCAGCAGGCTGTAATTCCGTTACTTTAATCCCTTTTCCATCACCACAAGCTACTATAAATCCATCTTCTACAACCTCAACCACCGTACCAGGTTCACTAGTGTACGATTTTTCTACCTTTTCTCCCCACCAAATTTTCACGTTTGTACCATTCCATGTAGTGGCAGCAACCGGCCAGGGGTGTAATCCTCTAATAAAATCGTATATTTCTACATGACTCTTAAACCAATCGATTTTTTCTTGTTCTCGTTTGATATTATACGCAAACGTTGCCTCTGCCTCGTTTTGAGGTGTAGCAGTTATCGTATTGTTGAGCACTTGCGGCAACGTTTCACTTAATAGTTTTGCTCCTGCTAGGCTTAGCTTATCGTGTAGTGTTCCGACATGATCTTGCTCTAAAATCGGGACTTTGACTTGACTAAGGACATCTCCTGCATCAAGAGCTTCCACCATATACATAATGGAAACCCCTGTTTCTTTCTTCCCTTGAATAATCGAATAGTGGATTGGCGCACCACCTCGTAATTCTGGAAGTAGAGAAGCGTGCACATTGATACAGCCAAATTTAGGTGCATCCAATACAACCTTTGGAAGTATTTGCCCAAATGCAGCCGTAATAATAAGATCTGGCTCATATGATAAAACCGCTTCATATTCGTATTTGATTTTTTCTGGTTGTACAACTGGGATACCTAATTCTACTGCTGCCTCTTTTACAGGTGGCGGAGTTAATGTGCGTTTTCTACCTTTTGGACGATCTGGTTGTGTCACGACAGCAACCACGTTATATCCATCCTTCACTAATTGCTGTAAAACTGGAACAGCAAAATCTGGTGTTCCCATAAAAACTACTCTATTTTCCATGTTGCTTATGCCCCTCTCAAATCTACATCATTTGATATGGTTGGAAATCAACCGATATTTGCAAATCTTTATGCTGCATTTCCGTTTCAAAATGTTTTAATATGTGCCTTACATGATCATGTAGATCGGTATTATTTTTGTATTTTATCATGCATTGATAACGATATCTATTTTTGATTCTAGCTAATGGTGATGCACTCGGACCTAGAATAATGGTATTGTCCTGCACTGTATTTGTTAACAATTTTACTATTTTTTGAGTAACTTGAACAACATACGCATGATTTACGTGCGATACTGTAATTAAAGCCAAAAAGTAGTAAGGTGGATAATGAAATGTCTTTCTTGTTCGCATTTCATAATTAAAAAACCCTTCATAATCGTATTGGCTCGCAAGTTCTACACTATAGTGATCTGGCGTATAGGATTGAACAACTACTTCTCCAGGTAATTCATGTCTACCAGCACGTCCACTAACCTGTGTCAATAGCTGGAATGTTTTTTCAGCAGAACGAAAATCCGGAATGTGCAATAAGGAATCTGCTGCTAAAACTCCTACTAACGTTACATTTTCAAAATCCAACCCTTTTGCTATCATTTGTGTTCCTAGTAAAATATCAGCATTCCCTTCCCCAAATTGAGCTAACAGCTTTTCATGAGCACCTTTACGTCTTGTTGTATCTACATCCATTCGGACTACACGTGCTTCTGGGAAGGTTTGATTAAGTGCTTCCTCTACCTTTTGTGTTCCGGTACCAAAGTAGCGAATCGAATCACTTTGGCATTCTGGACATTCATTAGGCATCCTCGTTTCGTATGAACAATAATGGCATTTCAATAATTCTTGTTTTCGATGATACGTCAAGGAAATATCACAGTGTGGGCATTGCATCGTATGACCACAGTCTCGACACATCACAAACGTTGAATACCCTCTCCTATTTAGAAACAGAACGATTTGTTCTTTCTTTTGCAGGCGTTCTCGAATTTTTTCTTGCAATTCTATTGAAAACATCGACCGGTTTCCAGCATGTAATTCCTCTCTCATATCAACAACGTGGACTTCAGGCATGTCTCTGTCATTCATTCGTTTCGCTAAGGTTAATAGGGTATAAACCCCTTTTTTTGCACGCGCGAAAGACTCAAGTGTTGGTGTTGCACTACCGAGAATGACTGGACAGTTGTGATATTCTCCTCGGTATATCGCTACATCTCTAGCGTGATATCGTGGGGAGTCATCTTGTTTATAGCTTGTCTCATGCTCTTCATCAATAATGATAATCCCTAAGTTCTGAAATGGTGCAAAAATTGCAGATCTGGCTCCCACGACCACTTGAACTTCTTTTCGTTGAATTTTACGCCATTCATCATACTTTTCCCCTGCTGATAAGCCACTGTGCATGACCGCGACCTTAGAACCAAATCTACCTTTAAAGCGATTTACCATTTGTGGTGTTAATGCAATTTCTGGAACAAGTACGATTGCTTCCTTCCCTTCCTCTATAACCTTTTGGATGGACTGCAAATATATTTCTGTTTTTCCACTACCAGTAACACCATACAACAAAAATACCTCATGTATTTTATCTACTATGGATTTCCAAATCGGCTTAATGGCTTGTGCTTGTTCTTCTGTTAAAGGTAGCGGATGGGTACGTTGAAAATTACGGTCTTCATATGGATCCCGATACATTTCTTTTTCATAGGTTTTTAATAGGCCACGATCAATTAGAGCATTAACAGTAGCTCTACTAACCTTCAATTTGCCAAGCAATTGCTTTAAAATGATTGGCTGTGGATGTTCAATAAAATAATGTAAGACATCCTGTTGTTTTGCTGCATTTTTCGGAATGTCCTCTTTTGCTTCTTCCAATAATATTGGATCTATCCCTTCAATCCATCGAATTTTCTTCTTCGTTTCTTTACTTTTAACAACATAGCGAACTTCTACGAGCCCTTCTTTCATATACTTTTGAATAAAGTAATACGAAATTTCCCGTTCCTCTATTTCTTGAAAGGTAACGACTGCTCTTCCAGCAAAAAGCTTTGCCAATTCCTCTGGTATACTATCCTCTTCGGCTAACAACCATAATTCTTTTTCATATTTTGCTTTTAAAATTTGCGGCAGCATCACCTGTAGGGTTGAAATCTTAAAGCTAAGCGTCGTATTTGCTAGCCATTTACCAAGTTGAAGCAACTCACTAGTTAAGATGGGCGATAGATCCATCACTTCTTCTATATCTTTCATTTTCTCTGAGGCAAGCATTGTATTTTCACCTACAGTTACAATAAACCCCATTACCTTTCTTGGTCCAAACGGTACAATCACTCTCATACCAGGCTCAATAACATTTATATATTTATCCGGAATTCGATAGTCAAATAAACGGTCAATCGACATAGACGGTACATCAACAATTACTTGTGCAACATTCACTCGTGAACACCCTTTATATCTTTTTCAATAAGGGCAAAAATTTGCTTTGCCGTTTCATCCTTGGATAGCATTGGTAAGCTTTCTTCAAGTCCATTTTTACTAATAAAGGTAACTTGATTCGTCGAGGATTGAAAACCTACACCTTCTTGGCTCACATCATTTACGACAATGGCATCTAAGTGCTTTTTCTTTAGTTTCTCTTTACCGTATGTCACTGCATCGTTCGTTTCCGCCGCAAATCCGACCAAATATTGCCCTTGTTTTTGTTCACCTAATGATTTTAATATATCTTTCGTTCGTTCCATTTCAATATGTAACGAGCCTTCTTTCTTTTTCATCTTCCGATCAAACACCATTTTCGGTTTATAGTCAGCAACCGCAGCGGATTTTATTACGATGTCACTGTTCGGATAGTGTTCGTGCACCGCCTGATACATTTCCTCTGCAGTAGTAATAGAAATACACTTCACGTTTGGAGGACAGTCTAAATTTGTCTTCCCGGCTATTAACGTCACTTCTGCACCAAGTGATGCTGCAATCCTTGCTATGGCATAACCCATTTTACCAGAAGAATGATTTGTAAAATAACGTACCGGATCAACTGCCTCTTGTGTTGGTCCTGCAGTTACTAGAACCTTTTTACCGTTAAAGTAAGAAGGAATCTCCTTCTCTTCATCCTCTAACACCTTTACAATGGTTTCGGGCTCTTCTAATCTACCTTTTCCTACGTATCCGCAGGCCAAATAACCTTCACCTGGTTCAATAAATTTATAGCCAAAGCTATCTAATAATTGAAGATTTCGTTGTACAGCTGGATGCTGATACATATGTACGTTCATAGCAGGTGCAACATAAACAGGAGCTTGTGTTGCTAAAAGTGTCGTTGTTAGCATATCATCCGCAATACCGTTTGCAATTTTGCCTAATACGTTAGCTGTTGCCGGTGCTATTAAAAATAAATCTGCCCAATCCGCAAGATCGATATGTGCAATTTTACTTGGATCTTTTTCATCAAAGGTATCTGTATAAACTGGTTGCCTAGACAATGCCTGAAATGTTATAGGTTGCACAAATTCTTGAGCACTATTCGTCATAATAACTTTTACATTTGCACCCTTTTGGACTAACTTACTCGTTAGAGCACAAGCCTTATATACGGCAATACCTCCAGATACACCCAATACAATATTTTTGTTTTTTAACATATGGTTCCCCCCTAATAACGAGTCTTGCAGGATAAAAATACCTAGTCACAAAAATAACAACCTAAAATAAGGTTGTTATTTACGTAAGTTAACTATTCATGTAATCGTTCGTTGTTGTTTCTAATTTATTGGCACGAATTTCCTCTAACGCCACTCCAACAAGTTTATGCGAAATAGGTTTTTCAATCATAGGATCTCTCGTATCTTGCATTTCACGAGCTCGTTTCGATGATAAAATAACTAAAGCATATTTAGAATTAATTTTTTCTAACAATTCATCAATAGAAGGATCTAACATCATGTTTAATCACGCTCCAAAGCTTTTTTATATTCTTTTGCAACACGTTCACGTTTACAGTGCTCACTTTGAACGATTGATTGGACTTTATTTACAGCATTTTCTATTTCATCATTTACTACTACATAATCATATGCATCCATCATTTCTATCTCTTCTTTTGCAGCTAAAAGTCTATTCTTTACTAAATCTTCTGTTTCCGTACCTCTATTAATGATCCGGTTTTTTAGTTCTTCTAAGCTAGGTGGAATTAAAAAGATAAAAACTCCTTCAGGGAAATTTTCCCTTACTTGCATTGCTCCTTGGACCTCTATTTCAAGAAACACATCTTTACCTTCTTCAATCGTTTGTTCCACATAATCTCTTGGTGTTCCATAATAATTGTTAACATATTCAGCCCACTCGATAAGTTTTCCGTTTTCGATCATTTTTTCGACTTCTTCTTTTTCGCGAAAAAAGTAATCAACACCGTCCACTTCGCCTGGTCGTGGCTTACGTGTAGTAACAGATATGGAATATTGTAAATTCGTAGATTGCTCAAACAATGCTTTTCTTACCGTACCTTTTCCTACACCTGAAGGTCCTGAAAGTACGAACAAAATCCCTTTCTCTTTAATCACCTTCTAGCCTCCTACCCTTCGTATGATATATCGTCACTGGAAATTACTCGTTGGCCAACTGTTTCCGGCTGAACTGCAGATAAAATGACATGGTCACTATCCGCTATAATCACTGCACGTGTACGTCTTCCGTATGTAGCATCTATTAGTTTATTATTGTCTCTTGCGACAGAGATAATTCTCTTAATTGGTGCAGACTCAGGAGATACAATAGATATGATGCGGTTAGCAGAAACGACATTCCCAAAACCAATATTAATTAATCGTAGTGCCATTTGTTGGTTCCTCCTCTATTAGCGCTTGCTAGGACAATATTCTCTCTTTATCGTTTTATTTAATTTACCTTATTCTTGTAGATTATTCAACATTTTGTGACTGTTCTTTTAGTTTTTCTACTTCACTTTTTAAAAGAACCACCCATTCACTAATTTTTACATCGTTTGATTTTGCTCCTATTGTATTCACTTCCCGATGCATTTCTTGCACAATAAAATCCAATCTTCGGCCAATTGGCTCTGTTTTTTCTAATGCACGTAAAAATTGTTGAATATGACTATATAAACGAGTTACTTCCTCTGTTATGTCCCCTTTTTCAGCTAAAATTGCAACTTCTTGAATGATTCTCGAATCCCCATCTATCGCTAAATTATTTAAATGTTCGTCAATTCTTTTTTTAATTCTGTCCTTATATTGTTCTGTAACAATATGTCGATGTTCATCTAGCATAGAGACGATTCGATGCAAGTTTTCCGCGCGTTCACTCAGGTCTTTTTCTAAACTCTCGCCTTCTTTAAGCCTCATTTCAGAAACAAGTTCCATCGCACGAGAAACGGTATGTATCAACTGATTTTCAAACTCATTGCTTTCATCACTTTGTTCCTCAATGGAAAAAGGCTCTTGTAATTGGATTATGTCTCGAATCGTAAAATGTTTTTCAAGGGAATATCTTTCTTGAATAAGCTGTAACTTTTCCATATATTGATCTAATAAATCCCAATCTACATTTAACTTTTTTTTATTTAAGCCTTCTCCCTCTATAGACACGAAGACATCAATTCGCCCACGCTTAAAAAAACTTCTGGCCAGCTTCTTTATTTTTTCTTCCATATAAAGAAGTGTTTTAGGCAACTTTATAGAAAGGTCAAGAAAGCGATGATTTACGGTACGAACTTCAACAGTTATTCTCGTTTCGTCTACAACAGTAGAGTTTCTCCCGTATCCTGTCATACTTTTAATCAAACGCATCACTTCCATTTCAAATTGAAACTAATACAAACAAAAAGCGCCAACACAAGATGTTCACTTGCACATAGTTAGCTTGGCGCTTTTCTTATTGATATGATTTTTTATGTTTCCCTTATTAATCATAACATAAATGTTGGGACTCTTGTAAAATTAATCTCTTTGTTTCTTTGTGCCTGGTCCCCAAATAACTGTAGGAATTGCACTTAGAGCAACGATAAACAGCCATTCATTTAATGGTAAACTTACCGTATGGAAAATTGGCTGTAACGGAGCATAGTATACGACTACTAGTAATAAAAGAATTGATGATAGAACGGCTCCTATTAAGTATAAATTACCAAATGGGTTTCTCGCAAATACGGAACGATCGGAACGGCAATCAAATACATGGATTAATTGAGCCATCACCAATGTGGAGAAAGCGATCGTTTGTGCATATTCTAAATGGTTCGGTTCCTTACTATAGGCAAACAGGAAGGCTATTAGCGTAACAAGTCCAATTAATATCCCTCTCGAAATAATTTTCACACCCAACCCTCTGGAAAATATACTTTCCTTTGGATTTCTTGGAGGCCTACTCATTACATTTTTTTCTGGCTTATCTAGGCCTAAAGCAAGCGCAGGCAATCCATCGGTAACTAGATTCACCCAAAGGATTTGCACAGGAACTAACGGTAAAGGCAATGCCAATAGCATCGCAAATAACATGACAAGAATTTCCCCAACATTCGAGGCTAATAGGTACCGGATAAATTTCCTTATATTTTCATAAATATTTCTACCCTCTTCAATGGCTGACTTAATGGTTGCAAAATGATCATCCATTAAAATTAAGGAAGAAGCCTCTTTTGTAACATCTGTTCCACTTTTCCCCATGCTTATTCCAATATCACTTGCTTTAATTGCCGGAGCATCATTTACCCCGTCTCCTGTCATGGCAACAACATGACCGTGAGATTGAAATGCTTTTACAATTTGGAGTTTATGCTCGGGTGATACTCGTGCAAATACATAAACATCATTAATGACATCCCGTAACTCATCCTCCGTCATCCTGCTAATATCGGCACCTTGAAGAACTCGTCCGTGTTTAGGCAATAGATTTAATTGTTTTGCGATTGCAGTTGCAGTTTGAACATGGTCTCCTGTGATCATAACGGTTTTTACTCCCGCTTGATGACAGGATGCTATTGCTTCTTTTACCTCTTCTCTTGGTGGGTCCATCATACCAACTAACCCTAAAAAGCATAAGTCCGTTTCGAGTTGATGATCCGTATATCTTTTGTTTCGATCAATTTCTTTAAAACAAACCGCAATCGTACGTAACGCCTGATTAGCCATTTGACCTAATTGCTCGTACACAATTTTCTTTTTATCCTCTTTAAAAGGAATTTTCTTCTCCCCATCCTTCATCCAGACCGTTGCGTGTAAAAGAACATCAGGAGCACCTTTTGTAATAACAAAGCGATTTTGATTTTCATCCTCTACTACGACGGACATTCGTTTTCTCGTCGAATCAAAAGGAATTTCATGAACAATTTTAAGGGATTGTAAAGACTTTCTAGTAATTCCTGCTTTTTCTGCTGCAACTACCAAGGCACCTTCAGTAGGGTCACCATCAATAAAATATTTCCCCTTTGCTTCCATAAGCTCAGCGTGATTACATAACAATGCATACTCCAGTAGTTGTTTTGTAGTTTGATTGGTTAGAGGGTCTATTCGTTGATCGTTAAAGTAAAAGCTTCCTTTAGGCTCATACCCTTTCCCAGAAACGGCAAGATGTATGCCAGGAACATATATTTGTCGTACAGTCATTTCATTTTGAGTCATCGTTCCCGTTTTATCGGAACAAATGATGGAAGCACTTCCTAATGTTTCAACTGCCGACAGCTTCCTAACTACTGCTTTACGCCGAATCATTCGCTGAACACCAAGAGAAAGCGCAACCGTTACAATGGCAGGTAATCCCTCTGGAATGGCGGCAACAGCAAGTGAGACGCCCGCTAAAAACATTTCGTATATCGGATGACCTTGATAAATACCGAGTACCGAAACGAGTACAGTTAACAGTAAAGCTACTATAATTAACACTTTTCCTAACTCCGCTAGCTTTCTTTCTAATGGAGTCGGAATTCGCTCCGTTGTTGACAACATTGTTGCAATTTGACCCATTGCCGTCTTCATACCAGTTGCAATAATAACACCGACACCACTTCCGCGGGTAACTAGCGTACCAGAGAAAGCGAGGTTCGATTGGTCTCCTAAACTGACTTCATCTTCTTGAATTTCATCTGTATTTTTACTAGCAGGTAGTGATTCCCCTGTAAGTAAGGACTCCTCTATTTCAAGGCCATGTGCTTCCAGAAGGCGTAGATCTGCACTTATTCGATCTCCTGTTTTAATCTTTACTATATCTCCTGGAACTAAGTTGCGACTGGATACATTAATCCATGCACCATCTCGTAACACCACTGCATTCGGAGCAGATAGTTCTTTTAATTTTGCTAACGATTTTTCTGCCTTTTGTTCTTGGAAATAACCTAGAATGCCATTTATTAAAACGATAGCCATTATAGCAATGGCATCCACATATTCTCCTAATATCCCGGATACTAATGTGGCGGCTAGCAATACTAAAACCATGAAATCTTTAAATTGTTGCACAAACAAATACAATTTCGAGACCTTTTCACTGTCTTCAATCACATTTTGACCAAATTGATTCAGTCGTTCCTCAGCTTGTTTTTGACTTAAACCATGTGTTGGATCTGTTCCTAGAGTTTCTGTTGTTTCTCGCTTACTATATTGATACCATTTCACCGTCTGTCCTCCCCTTTTCTACATAACAAAAAAATGCTCCAATTCTAAAGCTTATTTTGGAGAGCCACAAAATTAAATAGCATCATTCCAGAGATTGCTTTGATTGGAGTAGGTACTTGTAGTTTTTCTACTGTATATCTATTCAGACTTGTCCTAAAAAATGCTATACTTTGTATGGATGTGAGGTGATTTTCATGTCATTTGATGGTGTTGTTACTCGTGCAATTGTTCATGAGCTTTCCGAGCAACTTATTTCGGGAAGAATTTTGAAAATTTATCAACCAACAAATACTGAAATAATATTAACTGTACGCGCTAAAGGAAAAAACCATCAACTTCTTTTATCCGTACATCCTAATTATTCAAGAATCCATGTTACAAATGAATCATTGAAAAATCCGAAAGAGCCACCGATGTTTTGTATGGTTCTTCGTAAATATTTGTCAGGTGGGTTTATTGAACGTATTTCGCAATTGGAAATGGAGCGGGTAATTGAAATACAAGTTAAAAGTAAGGATGAAATCGGGGATATTACGACTAAAAAAATCGTTGTCGAAATCATGGGGAAGCATAGCAATATAGTTTTAGTTGATGTAGAGCGCAATGTTATTTTGGATAGTATTAAACATATATCCCCTGCACTAAATAGACATCGCAGCATTTTACCGGGGCAACCTTATGTGTTACCACCAGATCAAGGAAAACAAAACCCACTTACTATTTCGACAGACGAATTCATCCGAAAACTCGATTTTAATAGTGGGAAATTAGATAAGCAGATAGTAAATAATATAATGGGTTTTTCTCCCATACTATCAAACGAAATTGTCCATTTAGCTTATTTAGGATCAAATGCAAAATACCAAGAAGTGTTTGAGTCCATTCAAAAAAACTTATTACAGCATAAGTATGAACCTATTATTTATCGCGGGGAAAAAGAACAGTTTTATGTATTAGACTTACAATCCGTCAATGCGGATAAAGAGCACTATTCTTCTGTTAGCGGCATGCTTGATGCTTTCTATAGTGGCAAAGCAGAACGCGATCGGGTGAAGCAACAGTCCGGAGATATTCATCGCCATATACTGAATGAACGGAATAAACTAATTCGGAAAGTAAAAAAGCAACAGCAAACAATAAAAAAAGCGGAAAAAGCAGATGAATACAAACGTTTAGGGGAGCTATTAACCGCACATATGCACTTGATTAAAAAAGGCGATACAAGTGTGACCGTTGTGGATTATTATGATCCAGAGGAAAAAGAAGTGAAGATAGAATTAAATCCTAATAAATCACCTAGTGAGAACGCACAGAAGCTTTTCCAAACCTACCATAAATTAAAAACATCAAAAGAGTATGTTACGATGGAAATTGAAAAAGCGAATGCTGAAATATTATATTTAGAACAGCTTATGCAACAACTAGAATCCGCTAGAGAGCAAGACCTGGAGGAAATCCGAGAAGAATTACAGGAAGAAGGGTATTTACGGAAGCGACCTACACAAATGAAGAAAAAACAACAAAAGCATATTCCACTCCCTGACTCTTATGTTTCATCAGATGGAACCGTCCTTTTAGTAGGTCGGAATAATAAGCAAAATGAATACTTGACCAACCGACTAGCAAGTAAAAATCATATTTGGTTACACGCAAAAGACATTCCAGGTTCTCATGTAGTCATTCAAGATGAACAGCCTTCAGAGGAAGCCTTACAGGAGGCTGCGATTTTAGCAGCGTATTTTAGTAAAGCAAAACTGTCCTCTTCTGTGCCTGTGGATTATACACAGGTTCGAAATGTAAAGAAACCGAATGGGGCAAAGCCTGGATTCGTTATTTACGAACAACAAAAAACAGTATACGTTACACCAAATGAGCAATTCGTAAAGACCTTAAAAAAGAATGCCCAATAAAAGACAGTTTCTTTACTGGATTCGAGAAGAGTTCTAGTTCGTAAACATTTACAAGCCGAAAACGGACGCGTATTTTCCGTTTTCGGCTTGTATTATTTTGGATTTAACTCGTAAATCTATGTTATGGACGAGTATTTATCAAGCGGACGAGTATTTTTAATATGAGATGAGTATTTTCCCTTGATTGAAGAATAAGTTTGCCATTAGACGAGTATTATCGATTTGGACGAATAAGTACGTAAAATAGACATGTAAAATTATAAAGTTGAAGAATATTCTTCATGGAATGACGAGTATTTATTCATTTCATGTATTTTTCCCTTGATTCCCCTTATAACAAAGCATCAAATGTACAACTAATTTTTTAATCCATTCCATACTAGAAGAACTACGTGGCAATTCCGCTAAAATGTGAATGAAGATCATCATAGTATAAAAACATCGCTATCGAAAAAAGCAAGTGTTTTCGAACTGGCTCATCTTTATTTTTATACAAATTGAAACATGAAAAAGAATAATATAATAGTGCCTAAAAATGTTGTAATGCTATGTATCCAATATTTCTTATGATGCATTTTTAACATAAAGTAATTCCAAATGACATAAACAACGAATCCGATGATAAAACCCAGTCCTGTTCGTACCGAAAAAAACGTATCCGTATTCTGGCCAGAATCGGTAATCCACAAAAAAATACTTGCATAACACGTGAAAAGACCAAGTGCTGCATTTCCTATTATTAACCAAGCCCACCTCGAAATTTGCATATTTATCACTGCCTTTTTTCCACAATTATGATTGACTAATTTTACTATGACTAGAGGATGAAGCACAACCATTTCAATTGATAAAAATTCAATGCTTTTATATTATATAGCATCACATGTCGTTATTTTTCATAAATCGAAACGTCATCAAGCTGATCCGTTTCCTTTAATTGTACAACAATTACTTCATTTTGAGACGTTGGGATATTTTTGCCAACATAATCTGCTCGAATTGGTAGCTCACGATGCCCTCGGTCAACTAAAACAGCCAATTGAATTTGTCCTGGTCTTCCCTTATCCATTACTGCATCCATTGCAGCTCTAACTGTACGTCCTGTATATAAAACATCATCTATTAAAATAACCGTTTTTCCAGTAATATCTTTATGGATTGCGGTGCCTTTTAATTCAGGCTCCATCAAGCTATTTTTATTGCTTAAATCGTCGCGATATAAGGTAATATCCACTTCTCCTGTTGGTACTGCTATCCCTTCAATTTCTTCAATCTTTTTTGCTAGCCTTTCTGCAATAGGTACCCCTCTTGTTTTAATTCCTACGAGCATTAGTCCTTCCGTTCCTTTGTTCTTTTCTAATATTTCATGAGCAATTCTTGTTAATCCACGACGTATTGCGGCGTCATCCATGACCTGTGCTTTTAATTGCAACGTTTTAACCTCCTTTAATAATAAAAAAACCCTTTCACCACAGAAGGTAAAAGGATTTAATATAACGGATCCGGTTCTTGTATTCCATAACCTTCTTTAGCCTCTCTGGACTAAAATGAAAGGGCCTATTTATTTCCTATTCGATTATGTCATCCATGCTATAAGATGTCAATGCCCTTTTCTAGTTGTTCCAAGGTCTCTTGAAAGATTTCCGGTGGCTCTACACTAAACTCCAACCACTTGTTTGTTATCGGATGTTCAAAACCAATGACTTTCGCATGAAGAGCTTGTCCATTTAATTCTAACGTTTTTCTCGGGCCATATTTTGGGTCACCAGCGAGCGGATAACCTATATATTTAAAATGAACACGAATTTGATGGGTTCTTCCTGTTTCTAGTCGGCACTCCACATGGGTAAACTGATTGTAGCGCTTTAGTACTTTAAAATGTGTAACTGCATGTCGACCATTGTCCACAATAGCCATCCGTTGCCGATCTTTTGGGTCTCTTCCAATAGGAGCATCAATCGTCCCTACTTCGTGTGGAAGTTCTCCGTGTACAATGGCTTCATATTTTCGCTTAACTGTTTTCTCAGAAAGCTGCTTCGCAAGACCTACATGAGCTTGATCACTTTTGGCAACCATTAATAAACCACTCGTATCTTTATCAATACGGTGTACAATACCTGGACGTAAAACCCCATTAATACCAGACAAGTCCTTACAATGGTAGAGAATCGCATTTACAAGCGTTCCAGACATGTGCCCAACAGAAGGATGTATTACCATTCCTCTTGGTTTATTGACAACAAGGACATGCTCGTCTTCATAAACAATTTCAATAGGAATATTTTCAGGTTTAACATCAAGGGGCTCAGGCTCCGGGACCTCCCAAGTGATTTCATCCTCTATTTGACACTTATAATTACTTTTAACTTCTTTTCCATTTACTTTAACCAGTCCATCTTTTATGAAAGCTTGAGCTTGAGATCTTGACATATCCTCATTGATATTCGCTAAAAGCTTGTCAATCCTCTCATTTCCTTCTTCTGATGTTACCGTGTGTGACAATACTTCCATTCTTAAGATCTCCTTTTAAGCTTTTCTTCAAATAAAATAAAAATAATCATTAAAATGACACCTACGACGAGGGCAGAGTCTGCTATGTTAAATATCGGAAAATCGTAACTAAAAATAATAAAATCAAAGAAGTCTACAACCTCTTGACGAAAAACACGATCGATGAAATTCCCGATTGCACCACCTAAAATAAAGCCTAGAGCAATTCCAGATAACATATGCTCCCTGCCATACTTTTGTAAATAAAAAATAACAAAGCCT
The DNA here is from genome assembly GCF_900240405.1 of Salirhabdus sp. Marseille-P4669. Lineage (GTDB taxonomy): Bacteria > Bacillota > Bacilli > Bacillales > Alkalibacillaceae > OEQK01. Next base: position 623,543 of record NZ_OEQK01000002.1, on the reverse strand, counting down.
ACAACAATAATGGTAACGATGTAGAAAAAGCCCATTTGTCCTTGTAGTATACCCCAAGCCGCTCCTTTATTACGATGGGATGTTATGTAGAAGAAATTTTCAATGACTGGAAAACTTTCATATAGCTTCATATTATTAACAATGATCCATTTCGTGAGCTGGTCAATACCAATTACACCGAATGCTAAAATGTAATACCACACATTATGTTCCCCCATTTTGTTTTTATTCCTCTATGCATTTTACCATAAAAAAATGTACCAGACACGAAATAGTCGTATCTGGTACACCATAAAAATAATTAATAATGTGTTGCTACAATATCAGCACAGCGATCGCATAGATCAGGATGCTCTTCATTCTTTCCAACTGTATCTGATGCTACCCAACAACGTTGACATTTCTCAGCAGAATGTTTCTCCACAAGCACTTTTACATGGTTGTACTCTTTTGCATCTGGATGATTATCCAATACATTTGCTTCGGACACAATTAAATATTGATGTAAATGCTCAACATCTGTCAAGATTGTTTTTGTCTTTTCATCTTTTGGTACAATCGTTACTTTTGCTTCTAATGATTTACCAATTACCTTTTCCGCTCTAGCTTCCTCTAGTGCTTTAAGCACATCATCACGCACTTCAATGAAATGATCCCATTTTGCTTTTAATTGATCCGCATCGGCAATTTCTCTCGCTTTTGGAATATCTGTAAGCTGGATACTTTCTTCTTCCACTCCAGGAATATAGGACCATAATTCATCCGAAGTATGTGCTAGGATTGGTGACATAACTTTCGCTAAAGTAGTTAAGATTTCATAGTATACTGTTTGAATACTTCTACGTCGTGCATCATTTTCTGGTTCAATATATAAGATATCTTTTGCAAAGTCTAAATAGAATGCACTTAAATCAATCGTAACAAAGTTTTGTACCACATGATAAATAGTAGAGAATTCGTATTCATCATACGCTTTTGTAACTTTTCGTAAGACATCTTGAAGTTTTACTAGCATGTAGCGATCTACTTCTTGTAAATCTTCTTCTTTCACCGTATCTTTTGCCGGATTGAAGTCATTTAAATTTCCAAGCATAAAACGGAATGTGTTACGGATTTTACGATATACTTCCGCCACTTGCTTTAAAATGTCATCTGAAATACGAACATCCGCTTGGTAATCTACACTTGCTACCCATAGACGTAAAATATCTGCACCAAGCTGTTTGATCACTTTCCCCGGAATAATGACATTACCTAATGATTTACTCATTTTACGTCCTTCACCATCAAGTGCAAATCCATGACTTAATACTGATTTATAAGGAGCTTTTCCAGTTACGGCAACACCTGTAGTTAAAGAAGAGTTAAACCATCCACGATATTGGTCAGAGCCTTCCAAATACAAGTCTGCTGGGCGCTGTAATTCAGGACGCTCTACTAAAACCCCTGCATGAGAAGAACCAGAATCAAACCAAACATCCATAATGTCTGTTTCTTTCGTAAATTGACCATTAGGGCTAGAAGGATGTGTGAAGCCTTCTGGAAGTAGGTCCTTCGCTTCCCGTTCAAACCATACATTCGAACCATGCTCACGGAAAAGCTCCGAAACATGTTTGACTGTTTCTTCTGTAATAATTGGTTCCCCGTTCTCTCCATAGAATACAGGGATTGGAACACCCCATACCCGTTGACGAGAAATACACCAATCTTCCCGATCTTTAAACATATTATACATACGAGTTTCTCCCCACTCTGGAGTCCACTTCGTATTGTTTATTTCCGCTAAAATATCATCACGGAATGCTTTAATAGATGCAAACCATTGAGCGGTTGCACGATAAATTACCGGTTTCTTCGTGCGCCAGTCATGTGGGTAGGAATGGGTAATGAATGTTAACTTCAGTAATGCACCCACATCTTCCAGTTTTTGGGTAATCTCCTTATTTGCTTTATCATAAAATTGTCCTTCAAATCCAGGAGCCTCAGCTGTAAACTTACCTTTATCATCTACTGGACAAAGCACGTCTAATCCATATTTCTTTCCTACCCAGAAATCATCTTCCCCGTGTCCTGGTGCAGTGTGAACACAGCCAGTACCAGCCTCTGTAGTAACATGCTCACCTAGGATAACTAAAGATTCTCGCTCGTAAAATGGATGTTTTGCTACCACTCGGTCAAGCTTATTACCAACAACAACTTTCTTAATCTCGTAATTTTCCCACTCTAATACATCCGCAACTTCTTCTACCATTTTGTGAGCAACAATATATTTATCTCCATTTACTTCTACTACTGCATACTCCAAATCTGGATGAATCGCTATTGCTAAGTTTGCAGGAATCGTCCATGGAGTTGTGGTCCAAATAATAAACTTTTCATCACCATCTAGTACCCCTTTACCATCCACAACATTAAAGGCGACATAAATAGATGGGGAGCGTTTGTCTTTATATTCAATTTCTGCTTCCGCAAGGGCTGATTCAGAAGAAGGAGACCAGTATACCGGTTTTAATCCTTTATAAATATACCCTTTATTCGCCATTTCGCCGAAAACTTGAATTTGAGCTGCTTCAAATTCTTTTGTTAACGTAACATACGGATTTTCCCAATCGCCACGTACACCTAATTGTTTAAATTGCTCGCGCTGACGATCGATCTGTTCAAATGCGTATTCCTCACATAACTTACGAAATTCTGCAATACTCATTGCTTTGCGATCTACTTTACTGCTTTTTGTTAGTGCTACTTCGATTGGTAATCCATGTGTATCCCAGCCTGGTACATAAGGAGCATGGAATCCAGACATCGATTTATAACGCACAATAATATCTTTTAGGATTTTATTTAATGCGTGACCAATGTGTAAATCTCCATTCGCATATGGAGGCCCATCGTGTAGAATAAAAAACGGACGTCCTTCTGTTCGCTTTTGCACCTTTTCATAAATTTTTGTTTCATCCCAATGCTTTTGCATTTCCGGTTCACGCTTCGGTAAATTACCACGCATTGGAAACTCTGTTACCGGCATCCGTAACGTTTCTTTGTAACCCATACCTTTTCCTCCTTATTTCACTCACTCTTACATGCTAGTTTTTAGAAAAATAAAAAAAGACCACCTCATCCCCGGAAAGGGACGAGATCGTCTCGCGTTACCACCCTAATTGGTTTTTAGTAAAAATACTATAAACCCTCTTAATTATTCTTAACGTGAATAAACCGTCCATAGCTACTTATACATGATTCACTAGGAGACTCCAGGGTGATCTTCCTCAGAATGACTGTATCAGGCTTCCACCATCCCTGACTCGCTTGACCAAGTCGTTAATTCTTCGTACTGTCCCTATCTTCGTCGTAACCATATTTAAATTTTACGTTATGATAATGAATTATATTGAATATTGCAGTAAACGTCAAGATTGATCGGCAAAATTATAATTTCTTGCATTCTGTTCTGTTTCTTCTGGCTCGTCAAAATCTGTATTAAATAGATCGTCCCAATCATCATTTTCGATCATATCTAATTGCGCTTGTACGATCATTTTCATTCTAGTTCGGAACACTTTTGCTTGCTTTTTAAGCTCCTCAACCTCAATAGCTAGACGACGAGATTTGGATAATGCTTCATTTATGATACGATCTGCATTCTTTTCTGCCTCTTTAATAATTAACTTCGCTTCTTTATTGGCATTGTTTTTAACTTCTTCAGCTGTTTCCTGAGCTACTAGAATAGATTTGTTTAACGTTGATTCAATTGTATTAAAATGGCTTAGTTTTTCTTGCATTTCAATTAATTGTTGCTCAGATTCTTTTTTCTCACGTATTATTTTTTCAAAGTCTTTTATTACTTGATCTAGAAATTCATTTACTTCATCTTCATCATATCCTCGAAAAGCACGAGTAAATTCTTTATTATGAATATCTAATGGAGTTAATGACATGAAGGATCCCCCTTTTAGCAGTTATATTTATTATCTAGTAATTCGACGTAATTCTCCAATAATCCTTCTATTCTGCTAGTTTTATTTTAACATAGCTGTCGTAATTCGCCATTTATCTTTTTTTGTTTTTCCTTCAATTTTTACAATTTTACTCCTGCCTTTTTTCTGAAAGGATATCATATCCCCCTCTTCCATCTGAAAAGCAGGATTTTCGACAATTCGAAAATTTACTTTTATCGCACCTCTTGTTATGAATTCAGAGGCTTTTTGTCGCGAGATATTATAAATCTCTTTAATGATAGCATCTAAACGTAAAGAGGAGACCGTGCTAAGCGTCTCCTCCCAGTTTTGCTTAGCGATTTGTAAATTCGATATATCGACATGTTTAAAATGGACATTTGCCCTTTTGATTTGCGTCAAATGAAGTTGTAAAAAAGAAGAGATGGATTGATCAACGACGATTTGAATCGACCCATCCTCTACGAACAAATCCCCAATTTTCTTTCGTTGGATTCCTTGAGACATGAGTGCCCCTAATACATCCCGATGAGACAATTGAACAAACCTTTGTGCATAATTAGCTTGAAGTAAGTCGATTTGAAAATGCTCTTCCGTAATATTTTCATAATAAGGACTCAATATTGCTCTTTTCCGCTCTGTTTGTTCTAAACCTCCGAAAAAGTGAAGGTTTATGTCGGACTGATTTCCAATAATAGATTGAAAAATCCATTGCTCTCTTGGGTCTAGAAAATCGGTAAGTTTGGATTCATAGTACGTTTCAACCGATTCCTTCCAAGATAGAACTTGGTCAATAAATGGGCGTTCTTCTATTCGAAAGTGCTGGTATATGTCCATTTAAATTAAATCACCTTTTAAAATAAAATCATTTGAAATAATTCACCTAAACCAATTAAAGCAAATTGCAATGCAAAAATAGCAACAATTGGTGAGATATCAATCATACCAATTGGCGGTATAAGCTTTCGGAACGGCTCAAGATACGGCTCCACAAGTCTTCCTATAATTTGACCGAAGGATGATTCTCTTGCTCCAGGAAACCAGGACATTAATATATAAATAATAACGAGATATATGTAGATTTGAATTGCGTAATATATAATCTGATAAATATCAAGTAAATCCATTTGATGATCACCTTCTTTTCACAAAGTTATCCATTCCAATATATTGGTTAATATAAATCTTCCATTTCTGTTATCGTTCCGGAAATGTCAATATTATCCGGCGCACACAAAAAGGTTTGCTGCCCTAATTTTTGCATCGTTCCACCAATAGCATACACACATCCACTTAAAAAGTCCACAATCCGCTTCGCTTCATAATGGTCTACTCTTTGTAGGTTAATTACTACAGCTCGTCTATTCTTTAAGTGATCTGCTATCTCTTGAGAATCATCAAAGTCCTTTGGCTCAACCAACACAACTTTTGATGATGACTGAATGGACTCAAGACGAACAACATTATTGTTATTACTAGACTTCTTTACCTGTTGTACTTCTTCTTGTGCAGGTTCTTCTATGTATTCATATTCATCCTCAACTGAAAAAAACGATTTAAACTTATTTTTTATACTCATAATCCTCTCTCCTTATACCTCTTTCCCTACAAGACTTGTTCCTAACCGAATATGTGTTGCACCCTCTTCCACCGCAATTTGGAAATCGTTACTCATCCCCATTGATAAATAATGGCAAGGAGCATAGGGCAACTCTAAAGCTTCTACATGTTCTTTAAGTACTCTTAATTTCTTAAAGCAATTACGCAAAATGCTTTCATCCTCTATATGAGGTGCCATTGTCATTAATCCGACAACCTGCACATTCGGATACGGTTCCAGATTCCGAATAAAGCGCTCTACCTCATCAGGAGCTAATCCATGTTTTGATTCTTCACCGCTAACATTCACTTGTACAAAACAAGGAACTTGACGGCTAGATCGTTTGTTAATTTCCTTTGCTAAGGAAAGCCTGTCCAAGGAATGTACATAATCTACTTCATCGATTATTTCTTTTACCTTCCTAGACTGAAGGGTTCCAATAAAATGCCATGTAGCCTTATTTTGTAATACTTGCTTTTTGTATAATAAGCCCTCCACACGATTTTCACCTAAATTGGTAATCCCTGCATCAAGTGCTTGCTTCGCTCGTTCTATAGAGACATATTTCGTTACAGCTATTAACTGAACATCCTCTGCTTTACGATTCGACTTTTCACAAGCTTCTGCAATTTTTTGTTTTATGATCGATACGTTGTTTGCAACATTCATTTGTTATTTACTCCTTTCCAACCCGATAAATGCCATCATTCTCCCAGTTTCACCATTGTCTCTGCGATGTGAAAAAAATAGTTCTTTATCTTGGAAGGAACAATAATCTGTTACGTTGATTTGTTCTTCGTGAATTCCAGCATGGAGTAACATTTCTTTATTTAATTGCTTAAGATCCAGTAAATAATGGGTAGCATCTACTTTGGTAAGGGTTGAACTATGAAATGAGAGTGGAATATGTTTTACAACGTTTAGTTCCACTTCATAATGCGTAGCACTGATAGACGGACCAATAACAACTTGAATATTACGCTTGGATACGCCTTTCTTAACTAATGCTTCAACCATTTTTCTTCCAATACCATTTACAGTACCCTTCCAACCAGCATGAGCTAAGCCAATCCATTGATCTTTCTCACTATAAAAATATAATGGGACACAATCAGCAAATACCGCAGTTAATAGACAATTTTGTTGATTTGTTATGAATCCATCAAATTCTACATCAAAATTAGGTGGAGGTTGATTGTGAAGTAGATAGTGTTCATCTACTTCTAAAATACTAGTGCTATGTACTTGTTTTGAGCTAATCCAGTTATTTAACGGAATCGAAATGATGTTTTCAACAATTGAATAATTCGTATCCACTGCGTCTTTTTTATCACGTACATGATAGCCCATGTTTAACGAGCGAAACAGTTTTTGACTAACCCCACCATTTCTGGTTGTAAAACCGGCTATTACATGACTTTGGTCCCAATGCTTAATTGTCAATACTTTCTCGTTATCCGATAAAACGAAAGGTTCACACAAGTTTAAAACCCCCAGTAGGCGTAGTATCCTAACAAAGATGACTCCAGCATTTCGCCAATTTTGGAGTTTTTCTATCATTTTCTCTTATTTTATCATATTTTCTTAATCATTTCTTATCTTTTATTAATTATGAGCTTGATGAGATAATTTTGGACGTTCTGTACGAACAAGGATGACATCAGCACCAATCGTTACGATATTGTTCCAAGGAATGACCACTTCTTCCTCCTTGCCAAAAAAGCCAAGCATTTTCCCCCCTAAGGAGATTATTAAAGCGACAATATATCCACGATCAACATCAATTTCTAAATCCGATATAAAACCTAACTTCCTGCCATCTTCAATTGCCACTATATCTTTCATTTGTAGTTCTGTAATTGTCATTATCATCACCACCTTAATACACTATATGCAAGCATTATGCACATCTTCCCCTAATCATACGAAAAACCCCTGCTTTTCCATGAAAATAGCAAGGGTTTTTCGTTTCAAAGTGCCTATCGGTCCTGACCAAGGCGCCTTCGCTTTTCTTTGTCCAGCTACGGCGCCTAGGACCTCGGGGTCATAAGTCATTTCCCTCCGTGGCTCAAACCGCCACTTCGGGACTTGCCTTATGCCTGTCGGTCCTGACCAAGGCGCCTTCGCTTTTCTTTATTGATGTATGTTTTTGTTCATTTGTTCGATTGCGGCTTTTTCTAGGCGGGATACTTGTGCTTGGGAAATTCCGATTTCGTCTGCGACCTCCATTTGTGTTTTTCCTTGAAAAAACCGTTTGTTAAGTATCATTTTTTCCCTATCGTTTAGTCTTCTCATTCCTTCTTTTAAAGCAATCTCATCTATCCATATCGAATCCTTATTTCGCTCATCTTTTAATTGATCCATTACGAAGATTGGATCACCACCATCATTATAAATTGGTTCGAATAATGATACTGGATCTTGGATTGCGTCCAATGCGAAAACAACTTCTGAATGTGGTATTCCCATATCTTCTGCAATTTCCATTGGTGTCGGTTCTCGTGAGGTTTTGCTCATTAATTTTTCACGAACTTGAAGAGCTCTATAGGCAATGTCACGTAAAGAACGGGAAACTCGAATTGGATTGTTATCTCTCAAGTATCGGCGAATTTCACCAATAATCATAGGTACTGCATACGTTGAGAACTTTACATTTTGACTCAAATCAAAATTATCGATCGATTTCATAAGACCGATACAACCAACTTGGAATAAATCATCAACATATTCGCCGCGATGATGAAAACGTTGAATAACACTTAATACTAAACGTAAATTCCCGTTAACTAACTCCTCCCTTGCCGATAGATCACCTGCTTGCATTTTCTTAAACAATTTCCGCATCTCTTCATTTTTCAGTACTGGTAACTTTGATGTGTCGACACCGCAAATTTCTACTTTATGTCGTGTCAATCTAAAACCCCTCCTAAGTGGAGCTAGTGTCAAGAATAAGTTTCTCCATAGGAAAGGGTTTTTATGCAGTAATGTTAAGTCTTACTATATTTGTAACTTTCTAAATCCTTTTACAAAACTCACTGAATCTGGTTATCCTCTCATTTCATTAGACCATCTTGTTAAACTCTTTACGTAAACGCTTAATAATTTTTTTCTCTAGTCTGGAAATATACGATTGAGAAATTCCAAGCATATCCGCAACATCCTTTTGTGTTTTCTCTTCTCGACCAATTAACCCAAAACGTAGTTCCATAATTTGTTTTTCCCGATCATTTAATTTCGACAAAGCTTTTAAAAGAAGTTTTTTATCAACATTGGATTCTAGACCTCTTGTGATAATATCTTCATCGGTACCGAGTACATCAGATAGTAAAAGTTCATTACCATCCCAATCTACATTCAAAGGCTCATCAAAGGAAACCTCTGAACGAACTTTATTATTTCTTCTTAAATACATTAATATTTCGTTTTCAATACATCTAGATGCATAGGTCGCGAGTTTTATTTTTTTCTCTGGATTAAACGTATTCACAGCCTTAATTAATCCAATTGTCCCTATACTTATTAAGTCTTCTATATTAATCCCTGTGTTTTCGAATTTACGGGCTATATACACTACTAGTCGTAAGTTTCGTTCGATTAGAATAGATCTTGCCGCCGCATCCCCATTTGGCAGCTTTTTCAAAAGCTCCTCTTCTTCCTCTTTCGAAAGAGGAGGAGGCAATGCTTCATTTCCTCCTATGTAATAAATTTCATCTGATTTGATTCCTAATTTGAATAACACTTTATACCATGCAAGTTGTATTTTTATTCTCCATCTTTTCATATTGAACAATACTCCCCTCGCTTTTCTAATTCCTGCAATTATTACCATATTAAAAATGCTAAAAAAATCATGGTCATGGTAATGAAACTATGAAATTGTTTGAAGTTTAGGTGCCTGCATCATTTTAGGGTGTAGCAAGCAATGATAGCTACCATCTGCCGAAAGCTCTCCAAATTGAACGCCTATTAAAACGTTGTTAAAGCTCATTTGTTGTTCATTATACGTAACCAGCACATTATCTGGTTTTATAACAATAAGAAAAGCACTTTTTCCGCCAACCCCTTGATAAGGTATCATTCTCATTTTCGTTAACCATTTATCAGGTAATTTTTCAAAGGACCAGTCTTCCTGACACTTTTTCATTTGATCCCATTCTTCCGAAGTAAAACAGGGTTTTAAGGCAATTTCATCACAAACCACTACCGGCTTTTTTGTGAATGGGTCGACCAAGCTATTGCCACTATCTATAAAACCCACGATATCTTGTTTATACCCATTTAATTCAATCGTTACTTTACACATTTCATCGTAGCGGAGTTTATCAAACGATACTTGATCAAGTCTTCTCCTCGTAAAAAACCATACAATCGGAAAACAAATCACTACAAATATCCAGCTGATCATATCTCCATAGCCATAATTGTACGTTATAAACAACCCATTTTCAGACTGTATTTGTTGACCCACCAAATAATAAATACCGAATAAACCACCACCTAATGTAAAAGAAACAAAGTAGAAACTTAAAAACTGCTTCATAAATTGTCGTATGTTTCGAAAACCGAATGCTGAAAGAATGATGAGGAACGAAAATAATATTTTCCCAAAAAACGATGCAAAAATATTATTCGGATAAAATAGTGTCAACGGTACAAGTAAGGAGGCAACAAATCCACCAAACATTAACATTCCACGTTTTGTAGAGGATTTTGTAAGCCAGTGCACTAGTTGTAAAATCATCCAGTCAAATAGAAAATTTAATAGCCATACAGCATCTAAATAAATAGTCACAATCTTTCAGCCTTTCTTTTGGACAACTTTACTAGTCTGTCGTTAGTATAGAAAACATCCTCTGAAAAGTCTGTCAAAATCTGAATGCGAAAATTAACTTGTTTTGTCATCCTTCCTGTTACATGTCGAAATGTTTTGATTTCGACATGAAGAGCTGTCCCAAACTCTCTATTAAATCTATTTATATTCTGGTTGCCATTTCGAAACAACAAAAAAGCTTCTACTTTATGAAAAGTAGAAGCTTTTTATCTTTATATCATGGTCTACGATTGCGATTACGCAAGAACGTAGGGATATCTAATGTATCTTCTTCAACAACCGGTGTATTTCGTGCTGGCGTACGTCTTTCTTCTTTATCTTTTGCATTCGTTTTATTTCCACTAGCTGCTACCGGGCGCTTGGTCGGCTGTGGATTTGCTACTTGTGATTCATCAAATCCTGTAGCAATTACCGTTACAATAATTTCATCCTTCAAATCTTCATTAATGACAGATCCGAATATTACGTTCACTTCTTGATCTGCAGCAGATGTAACAATATCAGCTGCTTCTTGTACTTCAAACAAGCTCAAGCTTGCTCCACCTGTAATATTCATTAATATACCATGCGCTCCATCAACGGAAGTTTCCAACAATGGAGAAGAGATTGCCTTTTTCGCAGCCTCGGCTGCACGATTTTCACCAGTAGCAATACCAATACCCATTAACGCCGAACCTCTATCTGACATAATTGTCTTTACGTCTGCAAAGTCAACGTTAATTAATCCTGGTACTGCAATCAAATCAGATATACCTTGAACACCTTGACGTAAAACATTATCCGCTTCACGGAACGCTTCTAGCATCGGTGTGTTTTTATCAACCATTTCTAATAGACGGTCATTTGGTATAACAATTAATGTATCTACATTACCTTTTAATGATTCAATTCCACTTACAGCTTGGGTAGAACGGCGACGACCTTCAAACGAGAACGGTCGAGTTACAACACCTACTGTTAGTGCACCTAGTTCTTTCGCAACTTGTGCTACAACCGGAGCTGCACCAGTACCTGTTCCACCACCCATGCCAGCGGTAACAAATACCATATCTGCACCTTGTAATGCTTCTTCAATTTGCTCTTTACTTTCTTCAGCAGCCTTGCGTCCCACCTCTGGATTCGCACCTGCACCTAAACCTCTTGTTAATTTTTCACCTAATTGTAATTTCACATCTGCTTTTGATAGATTCAATGCCTGAGCATCTGTATTTACAGCAATAAATTCTACACCTTGCACTCCATGTTCAATCATTCGATTAACAGCGTTACTACCTCCACCGCCGCAACCAATGACTTTAATTGATGCGAGTTGATCCATATTTGTATCAAAGTTCAACATTTTCGTTCCTCCCAATTTGCAAGTTTACCAGATTCATTTTGTTTTGTTGAAGGAAACGCCAAATTAGTCAAAAAAGTAGCTGAACAATTTAGCAAAGCCAGATTCCTTTTTCTTTTCCGTTTCCGCATGGCGATTATTTGATGTATTTTGTTTCGCCTTTTTTATTTGTTTTACAGGGTTTTTATCAACTGTTTGCACTTTAACCATTGTTACGGATGGATGTAACTCTTTCCCTTGTACTCGTGCATTTCGGTAAGCAAACTGTAATGCTCCGAGACCAGCAGTATATTGGGGATCTCTTACACCGATGTAATCAGGAACGGCTATACGCACATTTGATTGGAAAGCGTGTTGTGCCAATTCTAGTACTCCAGGAAGATTCATAACTCCACCTGTTAACACAAAGCCTCCAGGTAAGTCGTAGTAACCCATTTTACGTATTTCCTGCATAACAAAAAGATAGATTTCCTCTAATCTTGCTTCAATGATATCCGCAATTTCGAGTTGGTTAAAAGTCTGCTTTTGATTGGAACCGATGATGGAAACTTCAAACGTCTCATCCTCTAAAGCATCATTGTAAAATGCATGTCCAAAATTTTGCTTAATTTCTTCTGCTTCTTCTGTTGTCGTTTTTAACCCAATCGATAAATCTTTTGTTATATTGTCTCCGCCTAATGGAATTACTGTTGAATCCTTTAAAAACCCAGATTCATACACAGATATAGTAGTGGATCCTCCACCAATATCAATCAGAGCCACACCTAGATTCTTCTCGTCATTTGATAAAGCTACAAATCCTGATGCAAGTGGATGTAAAACCACATCTTGAATTTCTAATCCGGCACCTTCAATACATTTTAATGTATTATGTAAAACTGTTTTCGAGCATGTGATTAATGTACCTTCCATTTCAAGACGAACACCAATCATTCCGCGAGGGTCTGTTATTTCGTCTTGTCCATCAACAATAAATTGTTTAGGGAAAACATCAATAATTTCCCGTTCAGGTGGAATGGAAATAACTTGTGATGCTTCAATCACACGTTGGATATCTTCTTGACTAATTTCACGATTCTCACTAGAAACAGCAACTACACCATGACAGGATTGTAGCTGTACATGGTTGCCATTAACGCTAACGATAACTCTTTCAATTTGCATATCGACCATTCTTTCTGCTTGTTCAACAGCAGAACGTATAGCATGTACTGTTTGGTCTATGTCAACAATGGCGCCTTTTTTCATTCCGTCAGATTTTGCAGTTCCTACACCAATAATGTTTAATGAATCTTTTGTTACTTCACCAATAATTACTTTTACTCTAGATGTACCTATGTCTAGGCTAACTAGTATTTCATTGTTGATCAAAATGTTGCACCTCCTAAAAAAGGGCCAAAAATATGTTTGATTAATTGTTTCATAGATTTGCATTTACAATGTTCAAAAATTACTTTGTATCTTACTATAATATTACCATAAAAGGTTACAGGTAGCCTCATAAAAATGAAAAGTTAAGGAAAAAAACTTAACAGCCGCTTCCTTTTCAATATTCTATCACTTTCTATCTAGTAACCCTATTATATATTATTAAACAATTCAACAAATAAATAAAGATTTCCTTTTAAATTTTTGATTTTTTCTTCCTGGTATTTTTTTCAAATCGTTCCAATATATATCTTCTGATTAATGCAATATTTTGGAACAGTCTTACACCGAAGGCAAACACGGCTGCTAAGTATAAATCAATACCTAATTGGACACCTAAAAAGGCTAGTAGCGCAGCTAAAAATATGTTTGCAAAAAAACCCGTTACAAATACTTTTTCATCGAACTTCTCTTCCAAATGAGCACGTATCCCACCAATTAAGGTGTCAAATGCAGCCAATACTGCAATGGATAAATAGTTTTCATATATATCAGGTACACGAAGATCGGTTAACAAACCTAACGTAATTCCAATTATAAGAAAAATAAAAGTAAGCCACATATTATGATTCACCTGTTTCTACATTTTCAGAATCAAACCATTGAAAATCAATTGGCATATCGTATTTAGGTAGTGTAATAACCTCTTCAATCTCATAGCTCAATTCAATATTTTCAATGGCAAAATAATCATTAATCTTATTCACTTCCATATAATCCATAAGCTTCTCTAAATCCTTAGACATCACCTTTATATCAATTGGTAATGGTGGGACTGGGCGATTATTTACATAGGTGGAATCCCCAACAGCACGAACTGGTGTAATGGAGATAATCCGCTCGTTTTCAATCGCAATATCTGTTGCTCCATATAGCTTTAACTCATTTAATAATCGGTTTATTAATTCAGGCGGAATAGTTGGGTACGCTTGACCATTTTTTATATCACGAAAAATTGGCTTTACCGTAATCACAAGACCCTTCCCTTGCTTTTCCGATAACCCAGCTTTCTCCTTTAATTTATTTACTTGTTCCTTTAATGTTTCAATTTTTTCTGTATTTGGTTCGTTTTCATACTGGTTAATAATTTCTTCTGCTTCACTAATTTGTTTATATAAGTTTTGCTGCTTTATTTGCTCTTCATTAAGCTCTGTACGAATTTCCCATAAATCTCTCGTATCTCTAGTTTCTGGTTTCTGATTGGACTGAAATAAAACAGCAATCATCAATCCAGCTAATAAAGAGACAAATGCTAACAACATTTTTCTCCTCATAGCTTTTACCACCCTTCACTAGAAATTCTAGCATCCATTGAAATTTTATCCTGTTTTTCCACTTTTACTTCTACATGATCGTATACAAGTTGCTCTACTACTCCGTTTTCAAGCATTAAGCTGGCTTCTAGTACTCCTGCATCACCAATAGCACTAATAACAAAAGGTGCAGGATGTTCTACACCATCAACTGAAATAACCGGTCCGATACATTGAATAAAACTATCATTTAGTAGACGTTGACCATTTATGGCGATTGCTGAAGCGCCTGAAGATAGCAATTCGTTAATCACCATATGAACATGTAGGTCGTGCACGATAAAATCATTTACATTTTGATCACTCGGAATATACTCTGCATCATTTAAGCTAACCACAACACCTGGGCCTGTAACTGGTATTTCCCCTGTTATCATTTGTAGCTGTCGTTTCTCATCGATATAATCCGATACAAGCACCTCTTGTCCTGCTAGCTGCTCCTCATAATCACTAATCTCCTCCTGTAATTTCATAAGCTCATCCATTAAATCCTTATTTTCTTTAATTGTCTCATTCAGCTGATTTCGATAAAAATAATCTTCCTCTAGCTGTTTATCTTCTACTTTTACGATTTTGGTTTCTTCTTTTGTTATTTGATAACTAAAAGCTACTAAGAAACCTGTAATTAATAGGATGAAGGAGAATATGACATGCCTACCTCTCACCTTCATTTACACTCTCTCCTTCTACTTCTATTGTTGATTCATCTGCTGATTTATCCTCATTTATTTTTTCATCAGAATCGTATGGTACAAAATATGCACCTAAATCAAGGTTAATATATCCTTCTTGATCTGGTTCAATTTGCATCGCTATTGAGGGATATGCCCTCATTTTTTCAGAGAAATTGCGTATGGATGTTAAAACTTCTCTTCCATTTACCATATACAGTCGCAATTTGTATGGGTTTGAGCTTTCTGGTATCCAGTGTATCTCTGAAATTAAAGCTGCTAGCTCACTATGTAAGCTTCGAAGCTCTTTCGTCATTTCCGTTAGGTAGGTGCTATCATTCCATCCAATTAAGATTGGAGCATCACCTTTAGGTACCGGAATAGCCTTATCTGTTAGTGCTTGTCCATTTTCTAGTACAGGGTAAAAGCTTTCCTTCTTTTTCACATACCCTACTCGGATAAATTCTTCTACTTCAATCTTTACGGTACTAGGAAGTTTTTTCGTTACCGATACATTTTTCACTTCAGGTAACGCTTTTATTTTTTTTTCGATTTCCTCAAAATCTATACTCCAAATATTATCCTTTGTTGTAATACCGCTTTTGTCTTTTACGAATTCTTCTTTTAATAATTCTGTACCAGATATAGCTACATGCTTCACATTACTTAATGGAGATTGCAAATAAATAATAATTAGAATTAATAAAAAGAAGATCGTTAAATAAAAGACTAATCTTCTATTCGCCTTTTTCTTTCTAGCCTCTTTTAATTTCGGTATCCGTTCCTCAATGGAAACTACTTTTTTTTCCTGCATATACGTTCTTCCTTTTTAAAATAATTAACGAAATTGGGTAATAAAACCCTACAACAGTTTCTACAGCATTGAAGTTTTCTTGTATTTCTATTCGTGCCACGTTCACTCATTTCTAAGTAAGTTATCGCAAAAACATTCATAGGCAAAATAAACGGCATGAAATCATGCCGTTTATTGTCGATAGTTCGATTATATCATACATTTGTTGTAAAAAAATAAATCAATAGTCCTTTAATTTTTAATAATTTCTACTTCCGTTTCCAATATAATATTATAGGTTGTTTTCACGGATTCCTTTATATAATTTATTAATTCCATTACATCTTTAAATGTTGCATTATTGTCATTCACGATAAAGTTCCCGTGTAGCTCTGATATTTTTGCCCCACCTATTTTTTTCCCTTTTAAGCCTAATTGTTCCACTAACGCACCTGCATGATGTGGTAATGGATTACGAAACACACTGCCACAGCATGGTAAATCCCAAGGTTGGGTCTCTTTCCGGTATGCTTTATACCTTTTCATTTTCTTCCTAATTTCTTCTTTATTACCTTCATTAAGGTGAAAAACAGCCTCTACACAATAACCCCTTGGTTCTTCCTGTAGTATAGATTTACGATAAGAAAATCTCATTTCCTTATTCGTTAACCATTTTGTGGTACCATCAGGAAATAAAATATGAGCCTTTACTAATATTTTTCCGATGTCAGAGCCGTGAGCACCTGCATTCATATAGACGGCTCCACCAACACTACCTGGAATACCACCAGCAAATGCCAACCCATCTCTTCCCTTTTTACTCATAATAGTAGACAGTCCCACAAGCGGATATCCCCCACCAACTGTGATTCGATTCCCATTTTCTACTAAATGGTCCATGCCTTTACCAAATTTAATAACCGCACCACGTATGCCTTCATCTGAAATTAACAAATTAGACCCTCTACCGATAACACGAATTGGTATTTGACTTTCCCTTAATATGGCTACTGTTGTTTTTATACTTTCGATACTATTAGGCTCTATAAAAATATCTGCGGGACCACCAATTTTAATTGTGGTATGTTTATGTAATGGTTCATTTAAGCTAACTTTACCTACATTCTTTTGCCCTAAAGCGTTTTTTATTTGCATCATATGTAATCCTCCTTCAGACCATAAAGGTTCCATACTAATGTATGCTATTCATTTACGAACGTGGAAATGACATAGATGTAGATTAAAAGAAAAAGAGCTTTTCCCCTTTTCGTAAGGTAAAAGCTCTTCTCCATATATACTTGAGTCACAGGTTAAATTTTAGAATATCTACTAATATTCAATAAAATTCCTACCGACAATAAGGTTAACGTTAAGGATGAGCCGCCATAGCTCAAAAATGGTAACGTAATACCTGTTACAGGAATTAATCCGATAACAACACTAATATTAATAAATACTTGAATCACAATCATGCCAACAATTCCTAAAGCTAGCAAGCTACCGTATAGATCTGGTGCATTTAAAGCAATTCTGATTCCACGCCACATAAGTAAGAAAAACAATAAAATGACGAAGGTTCCCCCGATAAACCCTAATTCCTCGGCTAAAATAGCAAAGATAAAATCGGTTTGTGGTTCAGGTAAATAAAAAAACTTTTGCAAGCTTTGTCCAAGTCCCATTCCCATTAGACCTCCTGGACCAATTGCATATAAAGATTGAATAATTTGAAATCCATCTCCTAATGGATCTTGCCAGGGGTCCAAAAAGGCTTGAATTCTACTAATTCGATAAGGTGCGGAAATAATTAATCCGATAAAACCTACCACACCAACCATCGCCAAGGAAACAAAGTGGGATATTTTAGCACCTGCTATAAAAATCATGACAAAACAAGTTAATACGAGTACCATACCTGTACCTAAATCCGGTTGTAGCATGATAAAACCAAAAGGAACGAATACCATTAACAAGGAAGGTAAAAATCCCTTTTTAAATGACGTTATGTACCTTTGATTTTTGGATAAGGTTACGGCCATAAAAATGATAAGTCCTAGTTTCATAAATTCAGAAGGTTGAATACTAAAAGCACCGATACCAATCCAACTTCTCGCACCTCCACGTACTAAACCAATCCCCGGAATTAATACGGCTACAAGAAGTATGTAACAGGCAATCAAAATCCATTTTGAATAATCCCGCCATTTATAATATGGAATATTCATCATCACAAACATCGCGATTAAACCAAGAAAAGCGAATAGTAGCTGCCTTTTTGCATAAAAGAAAGGATCATCAAATTTATAATCAGACCAAATGGCTGATGAACTGTATACCATTATGACCCCAATTAGTAGTAAGGCAAAAATAACGATCAGCAATGTAAAGTCTGGTGCTTTTGACTTTTTCGAAATGCGGTTAAACAAAAAAACACCCCCAAGTTCCACTTATGGAATTGGGGCTAAGTGTGAACAAGCCCCTATTATAGCTTATGCACAGCTTTGACAAACATGTCTCCTCGTTCTTCAAAAGAACGATATTGATCCCAACTAGCACATGCTGGGGACAATAAAATGACATCGTCAGCGCTTGAAAGTTCATAAGCTATTTGAACCGCTTGTTCTACATTATCGACAATATGAATCTGTTCTATCCGTGCATTTTGACCTGTTTCTTTTAATTTTTTCGCTGTTTGTCCAAATAAAACCATAGCCTTTACATTTTCTAGATAAGGTAGCAACCCATCAAAATCATTTCCTCGATCTAGACCACCTGCTAATAAAATAATCGGCTTTGAGAATGATGCTAAAGCTGTGGTCGTAGCCAAAATGTTGGTTGCTTTCGAATTATTATAAAACACTCTACCATTTACTTCTTTAACGAACTGAAGACGATGGGGAACACCTTGAAATGTTTCTAAAACATGCTTTATTCCTTCTGGTGTTGCACCAACTAGGCTTGCTGCTGAAACAGCTGCTAAAATGTTTTCAAAATTATGCTTCCCTACTAATGCAATATCTTCTTTTCGAATGATACGATTTTGTTGGAAATATAGCCATTCGTCATCTGCCCATGCACCTTTTGTATTCTCTACATTAGGAGAAAACGGAACCTTATTCGCACTACTTTCCTTTACAAGCTTTGATACAATAGCATCCTCACTATTAAAGACAACAAAATCATTTTCTGTTTGGTTTTTGAATATATTTGCCTTCGCTTGTGCATAATGTTCTAGTGTCTTGTGATAATCCAGATGAGCTTCAAATATGTTCAAAAACACAGAAACTTTTGGATGAAACGTTTTAGTGCCTAAAAGCTGGAAAGAAGATAATTCCATTACAAGAATTTCATCTTCCTTATTTTCTTTTGCAACCTCTGAGGCGACTGTTCCTATATTTCCAGCAACTTGTACCCTTTTATTACTACTCTTTAACATTTCAAAAATAAGTGTTGTTGTTGTTGTTTTGCCATTAGATCCAGTAATTCCAATTATTGGTCCTTTCGCCAGCATACCGGCAATTTCAATTTCAGTTATAATTGGAATCCCACGTGTCTCTGCTTCTTTAATAATCACATTATCATAAGGAATACCTGGATTTTTGACAACTACTTCAATATGATCTAAAACGGACAATGGATGCCCACCTGTAGTTACCTCAATACCTAAATTTCTTAATTCAGCTACGATTGGATTATGACCTTCATTTTCTTTATCATTCACACGAACCTTAACACCATTTTCTTGGAGAATACGTGCTGCAGCCTCTCCACTTTTGGCAAGTCCTAAAACAAGCGCATTTTTATAAGGAAAATTCGTTAATCTATTCAAACCATCCACACCTCGATGTATATACCTAAGGCAGCAAATAATATTCCCACGATCCAGAAGGTTACGACAACACGCCATTCTGACCAACCTTTTAATTCATAATGGTGGTGTAGTGGACTCATGCGGAATACTCTCTTCCCGGTAGTTTTAAATGATATTACTTGAATGATGACAGATAGTGTTTCAATAACAAAAACGCCACCGATAATAATTAAAATAATTTCGAGCTTCGTTAGTATTGCTACAATGGCAATTGCCCCACCTAATGCAAGGGAACCAGTATCACCCATAAATACCTTTGCAGGATGGGCGTTAAATACTAGAAAGCCTAATAGGGATCCAACTATAGCAATGGTAAATATCGAAATTTCAAATTGAGGAATTCCGTGCCATGCTAAAATACCAAATGCTCCGAAAGCTACAGCTGCAGTTCCTGCTAACAATCCATCCAGCCCATCTGTTAGGTTAACAGCGTTGGAAGCTCCAACCAGCATAAATAAAATTAGTAATGCGTACCCAATTCCTAAGTCAAATTGAATTTCAGTTCCCGGAATTTGAATATAGGTCGGAAAATCATGTTGCCTTAAAATAATATATACAATAAGTGCGATTACGATTTGACCAAGCATTTTTTGCTTAGAGGTTAAGCCTAAATTCCGTTTCTTTATAATTTTGATAATATCATCTAGGAAACCGAGTAACCCATAACCAATTAAAACAAATAATAGTAAAAACACCTCAAAGCTTAATGGTTCCTGTTTGAACTTGAGTGTCATAACGATTGTTGTAACAGAAACTGCTACTAAAATCATTAATCCTCCCATTGTTGGAGTGCCAGACTTCTTCTGATGTGATTTTGGCCCCTCTTCCCTAATGCTTTGCCCAAATTTTAATCGGCGTAAAAAAGGAATAAAAAAGGGGGAAATTAAGACCGTTATTAGAAATGATATAGCCATAGTTATAAGTAAAATGTTTTGTGACATGTTTGATTCTCCCTTTCCATTAACATCACACTAGTTGTTCGATTATGTCCTCAAGCTTCATTCCCCTCGAAGCTTTAAACAACAACAGCGTGCCTTCCTGCATTTCTTTTTTTAATGCTTTCGTTAATTCTGTTTTCGCTTGAAACGAGAAGGTCTCAATCTCCCCATCTTTATTCTTTACCGTTTCTGCAATGACATTACTAATTTCTCCATAAGTATAGAGTGCATCGATTGGCTTTTCGATTACATCGGCTACCGAACGATGAATCTCTTTTGTCTGTGCACCAAGCTCTAATATATCACCTAATACTAGCACTTTCCGAGTCGCATCCATTTCTTTAATTACTTCAATAGAAGCTTTCATCGATGTAGCAGAGGCATTATAAGCATCATTGATAATTAAGGCACCGCTTGTTGTATTTATTTTTTCAAAACGCATATTCGTTAATGCAACATTCTCTAAACTTTGTTTGATTTCTTCATTTGTTAAACCAAAAAGCTTTGCACATACTATTGCATAGGAAACATTTTTTGCTTGATGTCTACCGAGCGCTTGTATAACAAACGCTTCACCATTTAATTGAAAAGAAGTAGTTTCGTTCGTAATCAGGACATCCGTTATGCAATAGTTGTTGTCTTTATTAAAGCCTATTCGATAACTACTGAATTTATTTGCTAATGTTTCTAAGAGGGGTTCATCCCCATCATATAGTATACAACCATCCTCTTTTAGTCCTAATACTATTTCACTTTTTGCCTTTGCAATTCCTTCACGAGAGCCCAAATATTCGATGTGGGATTCACCAATATTTGTAATTACTGCAAAATTAGGTCTTGCAATCTTTGATAATGTTTCAATTTCCCCAAAATGGTTCATACCCATTTCTACGATCAAGACTTCTACATCAGGATCCATTTGTAATATCGTTAAAGGTAATCCGATATGGTTGTTGAGATTACCTTGGGTTTTCCATGTTTTGTATTTACGTTCAAACACGTTTGCAAAAAAATCTTTTGTAGTCGTCTTGCCGTTTGAACCAGTTATGGCAATCACTTTTGGGTTTACCTTCTCTCGATAAAATGCAGCTAGTCTTTGCATCCCAACGATGGTATCATCCACTAAAAATAGAGGGAAATCGGTAGGTACATAGGAAGGAATTTCCTTATCCTTTTGCCAAATTGCGCCTACTGCTCCGTTTTGGATTGCATCCTTTAAAAAATCGTGTCCATCGAAGTTTTCCCCAACAATTGGAATGAACAAACCAAAATGTACTTTTTTTCTACTGTCGGTAAAAGCCTCTTCTATTTGGATTGCATCCTTTGCTAACCCCCGATAAGTTGGGAAAATGGTCGTTAACCATCTTGTTGTAAACTTAATCATTTTGAACGCCCCTTTAATACATCCCGAATTAACGCACTTGCGATTTCTCGATCATCAAAATTATAGCGGACTCGATTTATTTCTTGATATGTTTCATGACCTTTTCCGGCAATGAGGATGACATCATCTTTTTTAGCTCGCTCTATTGCATATTTTATCGCTGCTTTACGGTCCGCCTCAACGATATAGTTTTCTGCTGTTAACCCATTAGTCATATCAACTAATATTTGGTTTGGGTCCTCTGTTCTCGGATTATCTGAAGTAAAAATAGCATAATCACTATAATTCACCGCAACATTTGCCATTTTTGGTCGTTTTGATTTGTCTCGATCACCACCACAGCCAACAACTACATATGTATCTCCCTTAGTAAAGCTTTGTACAGTTTTCAATACATTTTCTAGAGAATCGGGTGTGTGCGCATAATCCACAATGACACCAAAATCTTGACCACCTTGAACAGTTTCAAATCTTCCTGGTACTCCTTTAGACGTTTGGAACGATTGTTGAATAATAGATAAAGGAACACCCGCACATATTGCTGCACTAGTTGCGGCCATTAAGTTATAAATACTAAACATCCCCACTAATGGTGTGTGCACATGAATTTCTCCTACTGGCGTTTTCATAAGGAAAGAACTACCATTAGGAGTAAGTTCTATTTCTTCGGCCCATACGTCTGCCTTATTATGTATACCATAACGCAACACTTCGTACGGTGTGCTTTTAATTAACTTTTCACCATATGGATCATCTACATTGATTACTGCATATTTAGGTTTGTTTCCATATGTGTTTCCCAGCTGTGAAAACAAAAGACTTTTTGCCCGGAAATAATCCTCCATACTATCATGATAATCCAAATGATCTTGTGAAAGATTCGTAAAAACCGCAATATCAAATTCACAACCATAAACTCGCCCAAGATCTAATGCGTGTGACGATACTTCCATAACCGCAGTGGATACTTCTTGATCGACCATTTTACGGAAGGTATTTTGTAATACAAGTGCATCAGGGGTTGTATTTTTCGTTGGAAGAATTTCATCTCCAATTTTCATTTGTATTGTACCAATGACACCTGTTTTCTCTTTGGCACATTTAAAGATTTCATCTAGTAAATACGTAAGGGTTGTTTTTCCATTTGTCCCCGTAACACCTATAAGCCTCAAATGTTGCGTTGGGTGTTGATAATAAACATTACTTAAATGGGCTAACACTTTTGATGTGTCTGATACAACGATGACTGGGATATCAAGGTGAATAGGGTGCTCCGCTACAACAGCACAAGCACCCTTTCTTTCCGCATCTTTAGCATAATCATGTCCATCCACAGTAAACCCACGAATACAAACAAAAACATTTCCTTCTTGAACGCTTCTTGAGTCCATTTCTATTCCAGTTACGTAACAGTCTTCTATCGTTTTAGTTACCTTATAAAATTGTATAGCTGATAATAGCTCTGTAAGTTTCATTAAATTCGCCTGCCTTATTGTGCCTCTAATATACATACGTAACCTATTATAGCAAAAATGGGGGCTGTAGACGATATCCCTTATTGTTTATTTTTTACATCATCTTCATCACTAAGGAAAATGCGTATGGTTGAACCTTGATCTACCAGTTCACCTGCCTGTGGAGACTGTTCTATAATATACTCCCCTTCCCCCTTCGCTTCTATATCTAAATTGGCTAAATAGCTTTGCAATTCTTTTGTTGTAAGGCCAATTAAGTCAGGGACTTCTACTTTTGGTACATCGGGCCATGTGTATTCTTTCGGAAGTCCATTCTCCCGTTCTTCTACTCCCATTGTTCTTAAACTATCTTCCATAATTGTTCCAACGATAGGGGCAGCCACAACACCACCAAATTGAACCGTATTCTTCGGATTATCGATTGCAACATATATAACGAGTTCTGGGTCATCTGCTGGCGCAAATCCGATAAACGAGACAATGTGGTTATTACTCATATATTTACCGTCTTCTCCAACCTTTTGAGCAGTACCAGTTTTCCCGCCCACCCGGTATCCTTCTACATATGCCTTACCACCTGTACCAAATGCAACAACACTTTCTAACGCATAGCGTATTTCTTCTGATGTTTTTTCAGAGATAATTCTTCTTTTCATCGTTGGCTCTGTGGCTTCAACTACCTCCCCAGTAACAGGATCAAGCCATTCTTTCGCAACATAAGGTTCATATAAATAGCCCCCGTTAATTGCCGCAGACACAGCTGTAACCTGTTGAATTGGTGTTACAGAAACCCCTTGTCCGAAAGCAGTTGTGGCGAGTTCAATTGGTCCTACATTATCAAGGTCAAACAGTATTCCAGTACCTTCACCATGTAAATCAATTCCGGTTTTTTCACCAAAACCAAAGTCTTTAATATACGTAAACAGCTTCTCTTTCCCTAACTTTTCACCTAGTGACACAAATCCTGGGTTACATGAATTTTGTACAACCTCTAAGTAGGTTTGATGGCCATGGCCCCCACTTTTCCAGCAACGGAGTCTTGCTCCAGCAACTTCAATGGAACCAGAATCGGTAAATTCATCTTCCGTCAAATTCACTAAGTCTTCCTCCAATGCAGCAGCTAACGTAATGATCTTAAAGGTTGACCCAGGCTCATATGTACTCCAAACCGGTAAATTACGATTATAAATTTCGGCATCTACATTTTGGTAATCGCTCGGATGAAAGTTCGGCCGACTATCCATCGCTAAAATTTCACCAGTATCCGGGTCCATTGCAATGGCAATTGCTCCATCTGGATCATATTTTGCTTCAGCCAAATCTAGTTCTCTTTCTACGATGGTTTGAATTCTAGAGTCAATCGTTAATTTCAAATCTAATCCATCTTTTGGCTCAGAATATATATCTGCAATGTCACCTAGTTTATTACCCTTTGCATCGGAGAAAAATGATAGGGCGCCATCTTCACCGGATAGCTTTTCATCATAAAAAAGTTCAATCCCCGCCAATCCTTGGTTATCAATCCCTGTGAAGCCTAATACATGAGATAGGAAAGCTCCATTCGGATAATAACGTTTCGAATCCTCCGCTAAATATACACCTTCCATATTTAATTCCTGTATCTGAATTGCTTGCTCATCTGTTAATTTCCTGCCTTCTGGGTTAATTATCCACACATTTGCACTTCTCGTTATATCCTCATATGCGTCTTTTACAGGCATTTCTAAAATTTTAGCAAGCTTTTCTGCTGTTTCTTGAGGATTTTTGATTTGCCTTGGAACTACCGCAACAGAGGGTGCTGTTGTATTTTCAACAATCACTTCTCCATTACGGTCTATTATTTCCCCTCGTTCTGCTCGGAGTGGTATGTCACGACTCCATAGGTTCTCAGCTTTTTGAACTAATTCATCACCAATTATAAATTGGACGTAGCCAAGACGAAAACACATCACAACAAAAAATAGAAGTGCAAAAATAAAAATTGCTACTAATCTCTTACGTACGGTTACTTGAGATACACGCTTCATGAACATCATCCTTTTGTACAAGGTATAGCTTGTTTCAATATATGAACGTATGGAATAC
This sequence comes from Salirhabdus sp. Marseille-P4669, assembly GCF_900240405.1. GTDB lineage: Bacteria > Bacillota > Bacilli > Bacillales > Alkalibacillaceae > OEQK01. The sequence continues at coordinate 597,865 of NZ_OEQK01000002.1, read as the reverse complement.
TTTAGAACTATGAATAGGTTAGAGTGACAAAACCAAAAAAAAGAACCTGCTGCAATAATGCAACAGGTTCTACTATATGATAATCTATTCCTCTGTTTCAGATGGAACGTTCGAATCTGGATCTTCACTAGTTTCCTCTTGGTTCGTACCCTCTTCATCCGAAACTGTCTCATTAGAAGGATTAGGGGCTTTTAATTCAATACTTAAGTAATTATTCCCTTTAAACTCTGAGCCTGCAGCAATACTTTGCTTGACCGTAAATCCAGAACCTAAATAATCAACTTTTATATCCAAAAGCTCTCCAAGTTGAATAACCTCTCGAAGTGACCATCCTGTTAAATCCGGCATTGTAACATTCCCATCAGTACGTATCATCACACTTGCTCCCGGGACTACTTCCATACCTTCATTTGGATAGAGCGCATCTACTTTCGAACCATTCCCTATAACCTTCGTGTCGAGTCCAAGCTCCTGTAGGTTTTGTACTACCGCATCAACAGACGCTCCCTTGCTAGAAGGTATTGGAAATGGGTTCACATTAAGCGCAGTACTTTCTTTATCTGGTTTTATCTCTAAATACTTTAAACTATTTTCCATTACGGTTTTAAAAATATAGGATACAGGTTCGGAACCTGCCTCCGTATCTTCTAACTTTGGTCTTTCCACTGCAACAAACATCATCAATTCTGGATTTTCAGATGGCGCCATACCTAAAAAAGAAAAGACATAATTTTCTCTTCCAGTTAAATAGCGTCCTGTTTCTGGGTCAGGTATTTGCGCAGTACCCGTCTTACCTGCAACGGAATAATCGTCCAAAGTATACACACCGTAACCAGTACCAAGTTCATCATTTACTACGCCCTCCATAAGGGTCATTACTTGCTTTGCAGTATCTTTAGAAATTGGTTGTCCAACTACTTCAGGCTCGGATTCCTTTATTACTTTACCAGTATCCGCATCCTCTATTTTAGAAATTACGTATGGTTTCATCATTTTTCCATCATTTACAATAGCAGTAGCAGCTTTCATTAACTGCATCGGTGTCACCGTAGTACCCTGTCCATATGAGGTTGTTACTTTTTCAGATGGCCAGTTATACAATATGGTGCCTTTTGTTTCACCAGCTAAATCGATATTTGTTTTTTGATCAAAATGGAATTTTTGTAAATACTCCAAAAACGTTTCCGTCCCCATCTTTTCCCAAACTAGTTTGGCCATCGCAACGTTAGAAGAACGCGTAAATCCTTCATCATATGTGATATAGTCCCAACCTTTACCCCAGTTGTGATCATGGACTGGACGCACATTATCTAGATATTGATACGTACCAGATTCAAAGAGTTCATCCCCATTATAGTTACCAGAATCAATTGCAGCTGCTACTGTGAAAATTTTCATTGTCGAGCCAGGTTCAAATGGATAAGCAATAATATCGTTATACCAGTTTTCGATATTTTCCTTTACGTTCGGATCGAAGCTTGGTCGGTTACTCATTGCAAGGACTTCCCCAGTTTTGGGATTCATGACAACAGCCATTATTTTTTCCGGCTCGTATTGTTCCTGTACCTCTGTCATGGCGTCCTCTAAAAAGGTCTGTATTTTTTGATCAATCGTTAAATAAACATTGTCACCATCTTCTGCTTGGACAATGGCTTCTTCTGGATTTAATAGTTTTGTAGCATATCGGTCTCGCTGATAGCTAATTTTTCCAGGCTTACCTGTCAAAACGTCATTAAAACTAGCTTCAATACCCATTGCCCCTTCAAGGGTATCTTCTTTCTTTTGTGTAAACCCAATCACATGAGAAGCAAACTGACTATTTGGATAATATCTTTCCGAATGCTTCGAAAAATAGATACCAGGCAAGTCCAGCTTTTCGATTTCCTTCTTTTCTTCTTCTGTGAAACTACGATTTGTAAATTCAACTTGGAACTTATCGTCTTCTATTGCTGAGTTTAATGTATCTGCTAATGCACTTTCTTCTAAACCTAAATAAGGAGCCAGCTTATTTGCAGTGTTAAATGGGTCTTTAACATGTAGCGGCTCCTTTTCATTCGTTGTATATTCTTCATCTAATATTGCATATAAACGGTAAACTGGTCGATTTGCCGCCAGTACCATGCCTGAACGATCGTAGATTAGCCCTCTTTCTGCAGATAAGGGATAACTGGAAGTTCTCTGCTTTTCTGCCCACTCCTCTAAATTTACACCCTCTATTTCTCCAGATGCTTGGATATACATTATCCTACCGAACAGCACCAAAAAGAGAATAGAAAACCCCACTATAAATAGTATCGCAACTCCATTTGTCGCCTTCAGCTTTTTCATAAAAATCCACCTTTAGTTTTGTAAAATCTCAGCTTGTTCTACTGTTGCATTTTTAATGTCAAGACCGTTAGCTTTTGCAACCTCAATAATTCGACTTGGTTCGCTTAATTCATTTACTTGTGCTTCTAGTGTTTCATTTGCTAGTAATTGCTCTTCTACTTTGTTTTCTAAGCTTTCAATATCACGGTTTACGGAATCTATGGAGGAAGAGAAAGAAACTACGTAAATGCTTACTAAAATAGCGACAATCGTTATAAGAGAATATGTAAACTTCTCACCTTTTGTAATCCACCTTTTTTTCGGTACCGCTACAGGTGCTTGTACTTGTCTTTCTACCTTATATTGAGTTTCTGTTTGTTCTAGCTTTCTTGCAAAAACGGATGCCATTAAAATTACTCCCTTCCATTATATCGGAATTTATCTTCCCAAGGTTTAACTTTTTCTACAATTCTTAATTTCGCTGAACGTGATCGACGATTTTCCTCTAATTCGTTTTCTGCTGGTAATATCGGCTTTTTTGTAATCATTTTAAAGGGTGGCGCAATATCTTCAGGTAGGACAGGAAAGTTTTTTGGTAATGGTGGTGGTGTACTCCACTTTTTCATCGCTTGCTTACAAATGCGATCCTCCAAGGAATGGAAGGTTATAACAGATATCCTGCCACCTATTGCTAACACTTCTGCAGCTTGCTGCAGAGCATCCTCAAATACAGTAAGCTCATCATTAACAGCAATTCGAATTGCTTGAAAAATTCGTTTTGCAGGATGCCCACCTTTACGCCTAGCAGCTGCAGGTATAGCATCTTTTATAATTTCTACTAATTCGGTAGTTGTCTCTATCTCTTTTTCTTCTCTCCGTTGTTCTATTTTTCTTGCAATTTGCTTAGAGAACTTTTCTTCTCCATATCGGAAGAAGATTTTCACTAGTTTCTCGTACGGCCATGTATTAACAACATCATACGCTGACAACGCTTGTGATTGGTTCATGCGCATATCCAACGGAGCATCCTGTTGATAGCTAAACCCTCTTTCTGCATGGTCTAACTGAGGAGATGAAACACCTAAATCAAACAAAATTCCATCCACTTCTTGTATCCCATGACGCACTAAATTTTCTTGCAAGTGTTGGAAATTCGAATGAACAAACAAACATCGATTTTTGTACAATTTCAACCGTTCTTTAGCAAAAGCAAGCGCCTCTATGTCTTGATCAAAAGCAATTAATTTACCATTATCATTTAGTGACTGGACAATCATCTCCGAATGTCCTCCACCACCTAATGTACAATCTACGTATGTACCTTCTGGGCGAATATTTAGTCCATGGACCGCTTCTGTTTTTAACACGCTGTAATGATCAAACATTTTTGTCACCTTTTCATAAAGTAATTCATCGCCCTATTATTCCTTAAATGTCAAAATCCATCATATTTTCTGCAATCTCTGCAAAGGATTCCTCCGATTGCTCGAAATATTCTTCCCACTTGTCTTGTGACCATAATTCAATTCTATTGGATACACCGATTACGACACATTCCTTATCTAATTCGGCATATTTTCTTAGGGGCGATGGGATGTTTATTCTTCCCTGTTTGTCGACTTCACATTCAACAGCGCCAGAGAAGAAGAAGCGGGTAAAAGAACGGGCGTCTTTTTTTGTAAGGGGAAGTTTTTTCAGCTTCTCTTCTAACTGTCGCCATTCATCCATGGGGTAGGCAAATAAACATTTATCAAGACCTCTCGTAATGACGAATAGGTTTCCTAAACCATCTCGAAATTTAGCAGGAACAATAATCCTACCTTTTTGGTCGATATTATGTTGATATTCCCCCATGAACATGTACATCGCCCCACCTTCTGATATTAGTTTACCACAATCCCCCACTTTCCTCCACTCCATTTTTATATATTTTTTTGAAACACGAAAAAAGGCCTACCATTATGGCGGTAGGCCTTTCGAATAAGCATCTCTAAACCTTTATATTTCAAGGTTTTTAATCCATTTTCTAAATTGGTGGTAGGAAGTGGGGGATAATCCTTATAAATAAACTAAATAGTGGGGGCTATCCCATTTCACTTCTTGGTTCATTAATTCCTTAATCCAATTATCCCCATATTCATTAATCCAGTAATATACATTCCATATCCGCTCCTGTAGTCCTCCTTCTGGATGAAGCAGCACTTCTAGCCAATCAAACTTTCGTAGTACATTTTGATTGTTTACATTCAACTGATGGATAATACGTTGTTCTAAGTATTCTATTTCTCGTAACAGAATTACCAAATTTTTGTCAGCAAGGTCCCCTAAGTCAGGCTGAAGCTCTTTGGCTACTTCCTTTAACGGTTTGTGTGCTTTTTCAATCGTTAATTTCACGTGATCTGCTAATTGTTCTATCGGTGGATTCGTTTGGCGTTTGAGCCACATCCCTTTGTCAAAATCTACTCCGCTCCTAATAACTTCCGAGTCCTTTAAAGCTAGTTGCTCCATGTACTTCTCCCCTTTACGATCCAATAACGTAAAGGATAATCTAGGTAGAACTGGCGGCATCTTTATTTCTAGCGTGTCAAAAACAGGCTTTAAAACAGACCAATAAGCTACTTCACCTGGTCCTCCAATAAAGGACAATACCGGTAATAACAAATCCTGCATCACTGGTCTCGTCACGACGTTATTACTTAACAAATAAGGTCGTTCTTGGGCAATGGACAACAGTTCGTCTTTTGTAAGTTCACATTCTTCTGCCTTTCCAACCCACCTTCCATTACTATCAACCCGTAACAATACTCGCTCCCCATTATGATGATAAAATAAATGACCGTCATCCTTTTCGGCATCTAGCGCAATGCTATATTCCATCGAACTCGTGGCATTTAATGCTTTTCGTACCCCACGAGCAATTTCCTCTTGCTTCTGAATGAGCTTTTGAAAATAGTCGCTCTCAAGTCTACGAATATTCCGATCATTAGAATCCAACAGTACAATACCTTCACTTGGGAATAGCTTAAATATCAATTGGGCAAAAAAATCTACGAAAGTATTACTCTCCTTTACGATTGTGGTAATTTCCGTTTTTAAATCCTTTGTATACTTTGTCTCGCTCATATTAGAAAAGATACTCTCGACCCAATCACTTGTTACCTGTTTATCTAACATCATGGAGGAAACAGGTTGTTTGGCTATTTGTTTTTGACGTGTCTTATATTTTTTCATACGAGAAGCGATAGGTAGTGCAATATGATTAATTTCTTGAAAATCATGGTCTTCTCCAGCAATCCAAAATACAGGGATAACAGGGACACCTAGCTTATCGGCTTGTTCTCTAGCTAACTTTATAATGCTAATGATTTTATGAATTGTATATAAAGGTCCAGTTAAGAGTCCCGCTTGTTGTCCACCAACTACTACTACAGACTTTTCATCCTTTAACGCATCAATATTGTTGATTGTTTCTGCTTTTGCCCCCCACTTTACATTACATTCCTTTAATACTGATACAAGCTCTTCTCTTTTGAAAGATCGAGAGGATAGCTCTTGCAAACGCTCCTTATATACGTTTTCTTCAAAAGGATTATAATGAAAAAATTGAAGTGCATTGCTATGTTGCTTTCGGTAGTCTTGAATTAACGAATTCCCATTTATGGAAATTGGTTTGATATGCATGTAACCTTCTCCTTTATATCCTACTATGTACACCTTTTTGTATTGTATCGAATATATATGTATGTTTCACATAATTTGTTTTAAGAAATAGACTTAAGTTATATCCTTTGGAGTATTCCAAATAATAAAGAAATTGTATAAAGGCCAAAGAAAAGCAAAAAGGATGTTCGCCAAGTCTTTAAGATGGCTTTTTTTAATTGAACCTCCTGCTCTTTCCTCCATAACATTACTAAATATAACGCCATAATAATAATGATAAGCATAATAATCCATAAAATGATTATTTGCTTAAACAGAATATATGCACTAAAAACGACAGAAAGGATAAACCAGAAAGTTGAAACATCTGCTGCTCGCTTAAATGCTTTTTGACTCCTAACATTAAATAGGTTCAATCCAATCAACAAGCCAAAAAACAACACAAACGGGAGTGTAATGGTAGCAGCTAAAATATATGTGATTATGTCAATCATCCTCTACTCCTCCCAATTCTTTTGCCTTTATCGCATGATAGACGAATTCGGTATTAGGCATTCCCGTTTTGGCTTTCGATAAAAGATACCCCGTTATAGAATCAATTTCAGTTTCTTTTTGAAGGCGTATGTCTTGAAGCATCGAGGACATGTTTTTGGAGGTCCTTTCCACAACATCCAACACCTTCCTCCACATCAATACTGGGTCCATATCTAAAACGTCACAAGCTTCTTGACAAATAGCATATGCCAAACGATGGATATGTACATTAGAAACAATTTCCCCGTTTCTCACATTTAGTATGGCTGTTAATGGATTAATAACCGCATTTACAATCAACTTATGTCGTAGTATCTGTTCCCAATCTTTTTCAACATATATAGGAAAAGCATCACTAGACAAACAATCTACCATATTTTCCAATAACTGAAAATACTCATCCTTTATCGAACCAATTCTAATAATCCCTTTTCCAGTATGCTCCACGGTATAGTCGTTTACTCTTTTTGCACCATGATCTAAAACCCCAATAAAAATAGGGTTAATTAAGGTTTGAGCTCTATCAATGTGTGACATCCCATTTTGCAAAAACAGAATAGGAATATGTGGAGAGAGTGCTTTTTCTAGCTGATCCAAAACAGCAAACAACTGAGGTTGCTTCACACAAATGATATACAAATCATGTTCTTGAATGTTGGATATGTCTTCCGCTTTTATGTATGATGTATGTTGGTACGGTAATAAATAAATACCATTTTTGTTAAGCGATTCTTTTTGCTCCTCTCTACGCACATAACAAGTTATAGTATGTCCTTGTTTTCGTAAAAAGGCTGATAGTAGTAATCCTGTTGAGCCTAAGCCAATTATTCCTATATTCAAAGTATTCACCATCCGGAAAGTTATCATTGATGCCAAACGAAGGAAAATGTATTTTTCCTAACCTACTTTCTTGACGCTTTTCTATCTTATTCTATCAAAAATTAGGCCAAAGGATAAATTTATTTGAAAATTTCAATAAGTATCGTTTTGTTTACCTATTTTTTATATTATAATAAGACTATACAGATGTTGAAGGGGGATTTTTTTATGGAAGATGTAAAGGTTGAACGTTTATCCATTAACTATAAAACACTTGAGGAATTTAAGCGCTTTAAAGAGTATGGTATTCAAGAACTGTCCATGTTAGATGAGCTTCAAAGCAATATGATTGAAAATGATAGTGAATCCCCATTTTACGGCATTTATTACGGTAATTCACTTGTAGCAAGAATGTGTTTATATCGTGTAGATAAAAAATACGATAGCTATTTCGAGCCTCCACAAGATTATTTAGAGCTTTGGAAGCTAGAGGTACTCTATGACTATCGCGGAAGAAAATTAGGTAAACAACTTGTTGATTACGCTAAGGGTTTTAACATACCTATTAAAACAAATCCAAGAGTTAACTCTCATGGTTTCTGGGAAAAAATGGGGTTTCAAAAAGTACATTATGATGTACAACGTGATTTAGGGGAAAATCCTCTGATCTGGTTACCTGAAGGTGTCAAAGAGCATATTGAGGACAAAAAACAAGGCTGATTCATTTCAGCCTTGTTTTTTGTCCTCTAGCGAATAGACATCTTTCCAAATTGTAATTATTTCCTCTAGCGCCTGTTCGTAGCGTTGTATTTTTCGTTTTAAAATTTCATTTTCAGACGATATTTGTTGTATTCGTTCATCCACTTGCACCGAAGAACTTGCGCTTGTTTCATAGGTTTCCTTAATCTTTTTTAGCAATTCTATTGCCTCGTCAAATTCAAAGGGTTGACTTTCTGATTTTACTACGATTGATTCTGGTTGCTTATTTTTCGATCGTCTTTCTTCCTTTGCTATTTGTATTTCCTTATCATATTGTTTACGAACAGTCGCATTCCATCTAAATCCACATGCTGCAGGTGTACGAGAAAGGTTTTTTGCAACTTCTTCAAAAGCTTCTAATTGCGTTTTACCTTCGCGTATAAAACGAAGTACTACATCAGCTAGATAAATATCTTCATCTTCAGTCCAAGCATCTTGTCTATTATGAACCATTCTATCCCTCCTATTTCTTTTACTATGAATCTATGCAAGAAACAGGAGTGATAGACTATTTTTTTATTAAGGATATTACTTCGATTTCCTCAAAAAGGAATCTACTGCTTTTTTGTGTTCATCTGATACCCACAATTCTGCACATGTTTTTAGTTCCTGTTCCATTTGCTCTTGTAGATTATTAAGCAATGGTTGAGATAAGTATTGTTGCTTAAAGTGTTGCATTTGCTTAATATTTTTTTGTAGAAAAGGTTTTACTAAATCGTTCATGAGATTATCTCCCGCATGATATACCTGCTGAATCCACCCCCAAGTGTTTAGTTCATCAACGGAATAAACATCAGATGAGGTTAACCAATAATAAGCATAGGTAGGTGCAATTCGTTTATATAACATAGCCCCGCCTCCCCAACCTGGTAATATTCCTAGCTTCCCCTGAATAAACCCATGGGTTGTACCTTCTCTCGCAAAACGAAAGTCACATGCAGTTGCTAGCTCGCAGCCGCCACCTCTAGAATGGCCATTCAATATACTAATGGTTGGTACCGGAAACGTAAAGAGCTTTACTAACACTTGATTTATAGGCTGCAGCAATTCCAAAACCTCATCTTCTGACATATCACCGTGGAAATCATTTAAATCCCCACCAGAACAAAAGGCTTTCTCACCACTTCCTGTCAAGACAAGAAACTTCAAATTCGTTATCGACCTCGCCATCTCTAATGCTTTATCCAATTCCTTTGCTAGCGAAATTGATACAGCATTTCTTTTTTCAGGTCTGTTAAGTGTGATGGTTATGTACTTCTCCTCTTGATTGTGTTCATAGATTAGTGATTCAAACATCGTACACCTCCTAATTGTAACAGGTCTATTTTATAAGTTTACCTTTTTTATTCGTTAAGAAAAATAGTTACTTTTCACGAAAAAAAGGATGTCTAATTCATAGACATCCTTTTTGGACTATCAAAAAAATTTATTGTTCAACAACTTGTTTTCCGTCATAGTGACCACAAGCTTTACATACATGGTGAGACTTTTTATACTCACCGCAATTTGGACATTCTACCATACCAGGTACATGTAACTTTTTGTGTGTACGGCGTTGACGTTTTACTTTTTTAGAAGTTTTTCTAAATGGTACAGCCATGTGTAACACCTCCTTCAGTCGTAAAAGCAAAAAAGCATATCAGTTCTCAGCCTATTTTTTATCGAAAAACTGACTTAACTTTTCAAGTCTAGGATCTACTTTTTGCTCCTCTTGCTTCATTTCATCTACTAATTTCCAACCCCGTCCTTCTTCAGGACTTTTTGAAGTTTCATCATCATTACTAGCAAACACTTGTAATGGGACTTCCAATAAAATATTTTCCTTAATATAAGGAACTAAGTCAAGAACTTCTCCGGTAATTCCATGAATTTCATCATCATCTTCTTTATGATATGGAGAAGTGGAAAAAACCTCGATACACGATATAGAAAATGGGTATTCCACATCAACTAATGTTCTAGCGCATGGTAATACCATCATACCAGTGATATCGAATTGTAACGTAATATGTTCACCACGAACAGTCGCTTCCCCTTTAACATGTACAGGAGGAATTCTACGAATATCATTATTCATCTCTTCAAGCTCGGATACATCTACATCTTCTTCAAATTGTAAAGGTGTTTCAGCTCTTAATTTTTGAAGAGAAAATTTCATCATTATCACCTCAAGGCAACAAAAGATATTTTAAAAGGAAAATGCAGTTTTGTCAATATTTTTTCTTAACAGTCTACTACCTATCCACATTTTATAAAATATCTTTCTTCATATTATTTTCCAAAAAGCGTTCGACATTTCCTTGACTTTTCTATTATTTTCCTTCTCAATAACAATAGAAGCTACTGGAGGGAAAAGAAAATGAAAGCTTGTGGAGTTATTGTCGAATATAATCCGTTTCATAACGGACATGTATATCACGTTGAGTCGTCACGCGATGCTACAAATGCAGATTGTGTCATTGCTGTAATGAGCGGAAATTTTTTACAAAGAGGCGAGCCTGCAATTATAGATAAATGGCATCGTACCCAGGCAGCCCTTCAAACAGGAGTAGATCTCGTAATTGAGTTACCCTATGTATTTGCCGTTCAGCATGCAGACCTTTTTGCGAAAGGTGCCGTTCTTACACTAGACGCATTAAAAGCACAATCTGTTTGTTTTGGCAGTGAACATGGTAAAATCGAAAGCTTTATATCCGCATACAAGCTATTTAAAGCACGTGAGAAGGATTTTTCAGAAACCTTAAAGGTTCATTTAAAAAAGGGATTATCCTTCCCGGAAGCAAGCCGTATCGCTTATGGGAGCATAAGCTTAAATACAGATGAGCTTGATCTTACACAACCGAATAATATATTAGGGTTTAGTTACATTAAAGCGATTTATGATTTTAAATGCTCCATTTTACCCGAAACAATACAACGCACAAAAAGTGGCTATCATGATTCAGAAATTCATGATCACATTGCGAGCGCTACAAGTATTCGAAAGGAAATTATAGCACAGAACAGACTAAATGAAAAAGTAAAAAATACAATTCCTTTCTCTACCCTTCATGCACTAGAGAGTTATAATGACAAAACGGGGATTTTTCATCATTGGGAGCTTTATTTTCCCTTTTTACAACATGCTGTTTACACGAAGGATGAAAAAGCGCTTAGACTTATTCATGGCATGGAAGAAGGATTAGAACACCGACTAAAGAAAACAGCAAAGCAAGCTACCTCTTTTGTACATTGGATGGAACTTTTAAAAACCAAACGGTATACGTGGACTAGGTTACAGCGAATGTTTGTGCACTTACTAACGAATACCACGAAAGCAGAAATGGTACAAGCTCAACACTTAACCTCCATTCCATACGTAAGGGTATTGGGGATGAACAAAACGGGAAGAGCCTATTTACATTCCATAAAAAAAGATTTGGAAATACCATTCCTTACTGCACTTCAAGCTAGTGAAAACCCGTTGTTAACCATTGAAGAGCGAGCAATAAACAGCTACTACCTGCCTATTGAACCAAATAAACGAGCGTTGGTGCAGAATAGAGACATTCAAGCACCAATTATTTTGTGAAATAAAGAAAGAGAATGGGAACATAACGAAACCGTTTGAATCAAAAGGCGAATAATGAACTTCATTAGCGGAGTAAACACACGGAGACTCCTGCAGATAAGCCTAGGTGAGACCCCAAAGAGCGTCAGCACGAGGAGTCTATAGCTGCACCCTAAGGTCCGCGTAGTGCATTTCTAGATCGGAATTTCTTCGCTAGTCAAAGTTCGGGTTTTCCTTTTTAGAAAAAACTTTTGTCCCATTCTCTTTTGTTTTATGATTTAGGTTCTAATGCTTCCAAATAGGTAACCGCTTCGGTAAACGTATCGACAGGAATCACTTTCATATCTGTTTCAATCTCCTTGGCTGTTTTACTAGCTACTTGAAAGTCTGAATCCTTCTCCCCGTTTTGATTTGGCGCAAAAAATAGATCACACCCATCATTATCCGAGGCCACTACTTTTTGATCTATTCCACCTATTGGTCCTACTGTTCCATCTTCTGAAATAGTTCCTGTACCACATATTTTGTATCCTTTTGTATAGTCCTTTTCTGTAAGTTGGTCAAATATTTCCAAACTAAACATAAGGCCAGCACTCGGGCCACCAATATCTCCACTATTAATACTTATCTCTGGTGACGTAACAATTTCCCGATCCGCAACTAGACCAATTCCCATACCAACTGTCTCTGGACTATCTGGAAACGTGGTTAACCCAACTTTTTCCGTTCTCGTTTCTCCGTCACGTATAAATTCGACTTCAACAGAATCATCTTCCGTTTTACTTGTAACATAATCCGAAATATCTTCTGTCCTTTCAATGGCCTTACCATCTACAGATAAAATTTGATCCCCTACTTTTAACACATTAAAGGCAGGCATTCCCTCTTCAACGTGAAGTACATAAACGCCATTATATTCATAGCTATACTCCTTCCCCGCTGCATCAAAAGCTACTGCAATTGCTGTATCTTGTGAAGAATTCATAGATTGTAGTTGGATATGATTATACTCCTCTTGACTAATCCCTTCTGGGCGAATTTCTTCTAAATCATAAATATGATAATATGGTCGAACCTTCGCCCATAAGTAATAGATTGGCGTTGCTTGACCACCACGAACAGTTACTAAGTGCATATCCCCTTCACTATCATATCCACCATCTATCTCGACAAAAGGGTCAAGCTCTGATGCATTTCCTGGTTGGTATATGTAAAATGGTAATTTAAAGCTTGTTATAAACAAAACGAAAATTAAAACGAAAGCCCCTACGAGCAATTGTATAATACGTTGTTTCATGAATTAGTTCTCCTTCCAATTAAAGACAGCATCTTTTATCATATCTATGTTCTTTATCGTTTCCTGTTCTCCTTCTTCTATAATGTCATCAATATTCGTAAACGCTTTAGAGCTAAACCTAGATACATCGGGTCTTAATAAAAAATCCGCATCCATTACTGTATTTTTTATAATTTCATCCTGCATAATATCAAAGCTTTGCATCAAAACATCGAAGATAGATGTTATATTACCATAAGCTTTATAATGAGAACAATCGACCCCAATGACAATGTCTGCCCCCATATCTCTCACTGTTGACACTGGAACCCTATCTAGTACGCCGCCATCAACAAGAAGCTTATCTTGATAAGGAACCGGCACGAAAATCCCCGGTATGGATATACTAGCTCTTACCGCTACCGAAGGGTCTCCTTCTTGAAAGACAATTCGTTCACCAGTTTGCAAATCAGTCGCCACTACCGCAACTGGAATGGAAAAATCTTCATACTTTTTTCCATATGTAAATATTTTTATATATTCTTGAATTTTATTCCCTTGGATAAAGCCCATTTTTGGAACCGTAATATCGAGAAAATATTTGCGTTTAAAATACTTCGCTAATTTATATAAGTGTGGAACAGATTGTCCAGCACCATATAAGGTACCAATTAAAGCTCCCATACTACTCCCAGCTATAACATCAATTGGAATGTTATGTTCCTCTAACACTTTAATAACACCTAAATGGGAAAAACCTCGAGCACCACCAGATCCTAAAGCTAAACCTACTTTTGGCTTTGCCAACCTTTAGAACCCTCCCCCAATTGTTTTTTACTATAATTTTATGCTTTCTATATAGATTCATGAGCTTATTATGGAATAGTAACGAGCTTGTACGAATAAAAATGAAAAGAATACTCTTTAATTTTACTACAAATCAAAAGTTCTTACATTACCTTACAACCGAAACATTATTCCAAGAAAAAGCCATGAAACTTCAATCATTAGCTATAATCGCTGTAAACAAGGGCAGGAGGATCTATACTCAATGAAAAGTAAACTTAAATCAATATTGTTGGCTACAGGAGCAGTATTATTAACTGCCATATTGTTTCAATTTCCAAAGGAAGCTCTTGATGCTTCCATAAGAGGATTAGATTTATGGTGGAAGGTAGTTTTTCCGTCATTGCTTCCATTTTTCATTATTTCTGAACTTTTAATTGCCTTTGGGGTAGTAAAGTTTTTTGGTGTACTTACAGAGCCTGTTATGCGCCCTCTCTTTAATGTACCAGGTTCAGGTAGCTTTGTATGGGCGATGGGGATGGCTAGCGGCTATCCATCAGGAGCAAAGTTAACAGCTAGATTAAGACAGGATGAACAATTAACAAAAACAGAAGCAGAACGGTTAGTAGCTTTCACAAATGCTTCAAACCCATTATTTATCATTGCGGCTATATCTGTAGGTTTTTTCCATGATGAAAAGCTTGGAATATTACTGGCCGTATGTCATTACGTGGGTAATTTCTTCGTCGGTATATGTATGCGATTTTATCGTATAAAAGATGTAAATCCACATATGAAGAAATCGAAGCTATCCATTAAAAGAGCCTTCCGAGAGTTACACGCTACGAGAATAAAAGACGAAAGACCCTTTGGAAAGGTTTTCGGTGATGCAGTAGTGAATTCTTTACAAACGTTACTTATGGTTGGTGGTTTTATCATTATTTTTTCCGTAATCAACCAACTACTCTATTTGGTTCACTTCACACCATACATCGCTCAATTTTTACAATATCTTTTTGCTTTATTCGGCTTACCAGAATCCCTTACCTTGCCTTTTATATCGGGAATCTTCGAAATAACGAATGGTGCACAATTAACATCGGAAACCAATACGAATCTACTACAGCAAATTGTGATTATCTCTTTTATATTGGGCTTTAACGGTCTATCCATTCAAGCTCAAGTGGCAAGCATTCTAGCGGAGACAGATATTCGATTTTTTCCGTATTTTATCGGTAGACTTCTACATGGTACGTTCGCGAGTATACTAGCTATTCTATTGTATAAACCTCTATACTTAAATAACAAAACAGAAAGCACATCCAACATTCCAGTAGGAAATACACCAGACCACCATTCCACTTGGTCTGAAATACTACAATCATTATCTAATTACGGACCGATCTTCACATTGACATTTTTGAGTTTAGGTGTACTGATTTTAACAAGACGAATACAGAGGGAGTAGTGATAACGACATGTTTGGTGGAAAAAGCACTAAAATTCGAAGTTAAGCTCCCGCTCATTTTATTGCTGATAAGTGCATGTATACGCTGCGGGAAAATACTTCGCTTTCTAAGGGTGCATGCCTAAGGTAGCTCAGTAGACGCCTTCGCTTAGTGTATTTCCGTAGCGTTCCAATCATCACTCATCATCATTTAAATGGGCGAGAATACTCGAATAATTTAATGTTAACCGGAGAATATGGTGACTTACCTCCAAATCCCCACAAAAAAACCAAACCATAATACTTATGGTTTGGTTTTAAATCACGTTCATGAAAATTTCTCAACTAATGCCTTTGCAATTGGTTTCGGTACAAAGTTTTCTATATTAGCATGGTGTTTTGCTGCTTCTTTTACGATACTGGAGCTTAAAAAGGAGTACTCTGGATTCGTCATTAAAAAGAAAGACTCAATAGAATCATCTAATTTTCGATTCATGGTAGCGTTTTGAAGTTCGTATTCAAAATCACCTGGCCTTAACCCTCTCACAATCACACTAGCGTTCTTTTTCTTCACAAAATCAATGAGCAGCCCAGTACTATAATCTACCGAAACATTACCGAACGTTTTTGTTACATCTTCAATCAGCTTTACGCGCTCTTCAATAGTGAAGAGCGGTTTTTTCGATTGATTAATAAACATAGCAACAATAACTTCATCAAAAATACGAGAAGCACGTTTTATGATATCCAAATGGCCATTTGTTAATGGATCAAAACTACCTGGAAATACTGCTATCTTCCCCAACTTACTATCCTCTCCTTTTTAAGCATATTGATAATAACTAACTTGTATCGCGTTGTAATTAACAGATTTATATAGCTTAAGCGCACCCATTGCTTCTGGTAAGACTTGCTCCGGAGTATGCTCACAAATTACAACACTTCCTCGCTGTATTAACTGTAATTCTAGAATCGTTTCAAATAATTTTTCAAAGGAAACCTTGCCATAAGGCGGGTCTAGAAAAATCCAATCAAATGTTAATTCTCTTTTAGCAGTAGCTTTTAATGCTCGAAAGGCATCCGTTCGATACACTTCCGTCTGATCTTCCATGTTTAATTGTTTAATATTTTTATGAATTGTAGCAATAGCTGCGGATTGTTGGTCAACAAATATTACCTTTTCAGCTCCTCTACTAATTGCCTCGATTCCTAAACCACCGCTCCCTGCAAATAAATCCAGTCCAATCCCTCCTTCAAAATACGGCCCAATTATTTGAAAGATTGCTTCTTTCACTTTGTCTGTAGTAGGTCTTGTCCCTTTACCAGGAACGGCTTTTAGTGGATGTCCTTTCCATTTCCCTGATATTACTCTCAAATGCTCTCACTCCATCACGTATATAACTGAACATATCCTATCATAATTACCATTTAAATTCATTATTTTATACTTTGCTAAGAGAAAAAGATATTTTTAAGAAAAAATAATGTGTAAGATGAATAAACCAAAATTACTTGGTCACACTAAAGGATGTGAACGATACAAATTCGTTCTAAAACGGAGAAGACTTACGTTTCCCCATAAGTTCTTCCTCCGGTTTCTCCTCTCCCTTTTTTGATCTCTTTGTATGAATACAAAGAGAGCCTGCGGAATTTTCTGCAGGCGTTTTTTTTATGTTTTCCCCAATTCGTATCCATGCTAAAATAGGTGGAGAAAGAGGTGGTTATGATGTTACAAAAATTTATTCCACTGGGAAATGGATATACAGATGTATACGAACTACTTACCTTAGGGAAACAAATGAACGACAGAGTACAGCACTTTCTTATTTTCCACACATTGAAAAATACGGAGCCTAAATCATCTTTAGCACTTATTATGAAACCTACCGAAGTTGGCGATTTCCAACCAATTTATATTTGTTTAGAAGGTATAGACACTCCAAACGAAAAGAAAGAAAGTAAACGTATTCAATTATTTAAACAATTAGCAGACAAGCAAAATAAAACTCCTATTGAACTAGAAGTACAGCCTTCCAGTCATTTCAGAGACCAAGAATTGTATTTTCAACACCTTATCGGAATATTAAGGGCTAATCACTACCTGAAACCTTTAACGTTGAGATTTTAACGATAATAAAAACACCTTAGAAGTTCTTATTTTAGCAACCTCTAAGGTGTTTTTTTACATGCTAACTTCCACAGGGATGACGTTACCAAGGTAAATACCTTCTAGCGTAAGTTTACAGCTTACCGCTCTAATTTCCACCCCACTATTTTGTGCTAAATGGAGAGCTTCTGTAAAAGTCGGATCGATCCAGTGGCAAGGCTTAACCATACGTATATCTTCTCGCTGACAAACGAAGAGCACTCCTGTTTGATAGTGTCCGGAAAGCTGAATCTCTGTTAACTCTCTTACATGCTTTGTTCCTCTCTTGGTAGGGGCATCCGGAAAATAACCAACTCCATCCATTTCCATCGTCACACTTTTCACTTCTAATAAATATGGATTATGATTTGCTTGAAGTAAAAAATCCCACCGAGAACCACCATAGGTATACTCTTGTTTTCTATATTCTAGAAAAGCTAACTCCTCTATTGCTTTTGTTTGAAGCGCATTTCGAATGAGCTTATTCGGAAGTGTGGAACGCAAGGATACGAGAATACTTGTATTAGGCTTTGTCACAAGCTCAGCTGTCCACTTTGTTTTACGATGAACTTCGTTATGATACGAAACATATATGGTGTTACCAGGTATTAGTAAGTCTAGTAATCGACCTGGGTCTTGTAAATGTACTGTTATTCTTTCATTCGAATCCGTTTTTTCACATAGTAGGATAAATCGGTTTACTCTTTCCAAAAACGTTGCTTTATAAAGCGTATCTTGAAATGGTAAAAACATTATATTTCCTTAAAATAGTCCTTTAAAAACCCACCGATTTTCCCTGTATTATCAATAATAAAATAAAACTCTTCTGTTTCATTCTTTACATCATAAACCTTTCCAGGTGTTAATACATTGTGTACAACAAATTTTTTCGCATCAGCATGAACACATTCAATCTGTTTTATCGTTTCTTTATTTTCCCATGTTTTATGAATCATGTTTATCGCTTCCTTTCTTTTACTTTCTTTATCATATCTATCTTATATTGATTTTTCAATAAAGGTTTTCCCTTCGTGACCTTTTTGGAATTTTGGTAAAATCCATTGTAGTATCAACGGCAGTAGGAGAACAATAATGAGTAAACGTATCATTTGTAGCGATCCGACAATAGATGGATCCCCTCCAACCTCCTGTGCAGTAATAGCCATTTCAACTAGACCACCAGGAGCAAAGCTCAAAATAGCAGTCACTAAATTCATTGGTGTAAGTAAAGTAAACAAATAGCCAATGAAAAATGTAAAAGCAATCACTACAATATTCAAAAGAAAATACGTCGTACAGTGCTTTCCAGCATTTTTTAAGTCTTCAACGGAAACAGAATGCCCAAGATTAGCCCCTAAAATAATCTGTGCTGCGATAAATAATACCATTGGTAGATGAAATAGAGTCAATCCTAAGCTATTGGATATCGCAGTGAATAGCATTGGTATAATGACATAACTTGCTGGAACTTTATTATCCAAAAGTCTTGCAATAATATAAAAAAGTACATAAATCCAAATCGTCCACAAATGACCATTGTCCTCAACAAAAAGAAATGTACTTGAATTTCTATGGTGATCCATAAAGAAATGAGTTGCAACGAATGGAACAATAAATAACACCGCAAGCAGCCGAATAGAATGGAATAGTGTTACATAAATCGTATTACTCTTAAATGACTCACTCATCGCAACCATTGCGGATAACCCTCCAGGTATAGCTCCTAAAACACTCGTCATTTTATCAATTTTTGTAAGTTTCGATAAAAAATAGCCGCTTAAAATAGCGACAAAAATGGTCAAAAGAGTAAACAGCAAAAACGGAAAAAAGTAAGGTGTTACAATATTGACTGTATCAGTAGTGAATGTACTACCTATTTGAATTCCTAAGAGTAGGAAGGCTATATTTTGCAATGTTGCTGACTTTTCGGTTTTTTTATGAAACAAACCTTTATACAATAGTAAAAATACAATCGGCCCCAGCACCCAAGAAAGTGGCATATGTAGGAAATTTAATAGAACGCCACCAAGCCCAGCAACCGCAAGTGTCATACATAATGTTTGAACATAATTCTTCATGTTTATCCCCATTTCTCAATTCTATAGAAGTCATCTATGATAGACATTATACAATAATGTGAAAATTTAAAAAGTATTTTACTTAAAGGAGAGGAGATTATGTATAAGGAAATATATGTTTTTCATAAGCAGACTAGAAAACCGAAAAAGGCTTGTATTCGTAACTACACCAAACATGATTTTCAAGGATTAATACAAGTACAACAAGAAGCATTCCCTCCTCCATTTCCTCCAGATTTATGGTGGAATGAAGAACAATTAACAAATCACACAGACATTTTCCAAGAAGGTGCGTTGTGTGTTGAAGTAGACGGAAGAATTGTAGGATCCATGACAGGGTTAATTACTCAAATGGAAAATCCGGAAGACTACCATACATGGGAGGAAATGACAGACAACGGATATATTTCGAACCACAATCCATCAGGAAATACTTTATACGTCGTTGATATATGCATTTCTCCAACTTATCGCCCATACTCCCTTGGCAAATGTCTTATGCAATCTATGTTTGAAGTGGTTATTCAATATGACTTAGATCGATTATTAGGTGGTTCTCGAATGCCTAATTACTATAAATACAAAAATGAATTAACAGCTGAACAATATGTAAAACAGGTTGTTCAAGGCAATATATATGACCCTGTCATAACGTTTCTATTAAAAACCGGTAGAATGCCAGTTAAACCTGTTCCTAATTATTTAGAGGATGAAGAATCCTGTCATTATGGATTATTGATGGAATGGAAAAATCCATTTAAGCTACAAACACAAAAGTGAAAAACCATGCTATTAGGAACAATCATTTTGTCATATCAACTTTGAATACACTTTAACCTGAAACGAAGCAATAAGAAAGGAGCTTTCATGTCTTCGATTGACATGGAGCTCCTTTGAAAACGCTACTTTTTTTGTTTCTCTATATCTGTATTGTTTATTTACCCATTCACATCTGTTTTTAAACATCTTATAACGTTTAATTCCTATACTCCTGTGGTGAATATATAAAAATAACACTCTAAATCGCTCTACCCTACTTTTCAAATAAATATTTAAAGCGTCCATACCCTTTTTCCTCTAATTCATCCTTAGGGATAAATCGAAGTGCTGCAGAATTAATACAGTATCTTAGCCCTCCTTTATCGACAGGACCATCCTCAAACACATGACCTAAATGAGAATCCCCATATGCACTTCTAACTTCAATTCTACGCATACCAAAGGAAGTGTCTAAGTCTTCTTTTACTTGTTTATCAACAAGTGGCTTCGTAAAGCTTGGCCATCCACATCCAGCATCATATTTATCGGTCGAGGAAAACAAAGGTTCACCAGAAACAATATCTACATAAATCCCATCCTCTTCGTGATCCCAATACTCATTTCGAAACGGGGGTTCTGTTCCATTTTCCTGAGTCACATTGTATTGCATCGGAGAAAGAACTTCTCGTAATTTTTGAAGATCTTTCTCTTTCCCCCAATTCTGCTTGATAAAATCTTCACGACCAGAACCTTTTTTATACATTTTATAATGTAATTGGTTCTTTAAGTAGTAATCTTGGTGATGCTCCTCTGCAGGATAAAACGTTTTTGCTGGTAAAATTTCGGTAACTATCGGTTTAGAAAATTTACCACTAGCATCTAGCTGTTGTTTCGAACGCGTGGCGATTTGTTTTTGCTCTTCATTGTGATAAAAAATAGCTGTCCGATACGAGCTTCCTCGGTCGTGGAATTGTCCCCCTGCATCAGTCGGATCAATCAATGTCCAATAAATTTCAATCAATTTTTCATAGGGAAAAATGGCCGGATCAAATGTAATCTGAACTGCTTCATAATGACCTGTCGTATCACTACAAACTTCTTCATAAGTTGGATTTTCTTTAAATCCTCCTGTATATCCAGAAATGACACTTTCAATTCCTGGTCTCGTATCAAACGGTTCAACCAAACACCAAAAACACCCACCAGCAAAGGTCGCTTTTTCTAAACTTGGTTTTGTCATAATAACACCCCTATTACGATTCATAATACTATTATTGTAAACAGGAATTTGGCTGATAACAAATAAGATAACTTATTAAATAAATAATTTTGGTGTAGACTGGCCATTATTACGCTTTGCATGGTGTGTTCCTTTTTTCCTCACATCTGTTTTTTTCTTATTGTCCTCTTTTTTTCTTCTATCCTCTTTCTCTTCGAAGAAGGCTTCTATTTCTTCTTGTTCCAGACTCTCTTCTTCGTACTCCTTTTCATGCTCTTCCTCTTGATCGCCTTCCTTTTCCTCATCCTCCTCCGCTCCTTGTTCCTGAAGCATTTTCCACATTTGAATCATGGATGGAATATTTTTTATCATCGGTCCATATTGTTGAATCATTGGTGCAGCTTGTTGCGCTAAATTAATGGCCTGTTGGACGTTATTTAGTACATTAGAAGCTTTACCTAATCCACTTGCAGCGCCATAATGCTGTCCGCCAAATCCAGGGCCAAACCCACCAAATCCAGGACCTATATTTCCATGATTTTTAGGTGTACGATTAAAAATTTTCGCAAGTAATCCACCCGGTCCACGACCCGGGACTCCCATCTGCCCACCACTTCTCGGACCTGGAAAAACCCCCCTTTGCTGTGGCATTGATCTTGGTGGGTTTTGAAATGAGAACGGATACGGCCTATATCTATTTGGTGGCATATTATATACCCTCCCCTTTAAACGAATGTACTACTTTAGAGTACGGTTTAAGGGCTGTCCATGTGTAGGCAGTTTGTATTTTTTTAGAAATTTCCTTTTTCATTTTTAGCCAGCGGATCAAAAATGATGGTGTTTCACTTAAGAGACCAATCAATCGGGCTTTCGCCTATAGATTCTAAGAAGGTATTTGTTTTAGAAAATGGCTTACTTCCAAAGAATCCACGATGTGCAGATAACGGACTTGGATGAGGGGCTTCCAAAACAAAATGCTTTTCACAATCAATCATCGCTTTCTTTGCTTGGGCTTGCCTCCCCCATAAAATAAACACAATTGGTTTTTCTCTTGCGTTTAAACATTTCATAACTTGATCCGTAAATACTTCCCACCCAATACCTCGATGAGAATTCGCTTCATGAGCACGAACGGTTAAAACGGTATTTAGTAGGAGAACTCCTTCTTTAGCCCAATCCAGTAGATAGCCATGATTAGGAATCGAAATGCCAAGATCATTATGTAATTCTTTATAAATGTTGCGTAGTGAAGGTGGAATTGTTACACCTTGTTTTACAGAAAAACTAAAACCGTGGGCTTGATTTGGCCCATGATAAGGGTCTTGTCCTAATAAAACAACCTTCGTCTTCGTATAGGATGTAACAAGAAACGCATTGAAAATATCTTCCCTTTTTGGATAGATTATTTCTGTTTCATATTCTCTTAATAGATAATCTTGTAATTGTTGGTAATATTCTTTTTGAAATTCCTTACTTAAGTAAGAATCCCAATCGTTCATCATCTGTTGCATTCAACATCTCTCCAAAGCTTTTTTAACTTTCAAATTCCTCTAATTCATGTAAAAACAAAGGGATTCGAGCTTCGATTTGCTCTTTTGTTCCATAACGCAATACCTTGCTTATCGGCAAGGTATCATTCACCATCTTCACATGCTCTACTGTAGTAGAAAAAAGTTGTACATATTGCTCCCTTTTTACTAATACTTGGGTTTCTTTATCCTGTAAACAATATTGCTCCATAAAACCTTGCGCAATGGCTTTTAATTTCATAGAAACCTGATCAAAGTTGTGCTTTTTGTACCGCGGAGAATTATGCAAGGCGATAAATAATGTATCGTAATTATTTAAAAAATTCCCAGCAAAAGTATGCCCATAGTACAAGACAGGATAAGGGTCAATAATTCGGATTTTATTATCCTGTAACAAAATATTTTCAGGAGATGTATCTTGATTTGTAAAGGATACGTTCGAAATTGACCTCGTAGCAACGCAATTTTCAAGTTTATCATATATTTTTTCTCGATCAAACGAATAGGAGGATTGAGATAAATATGGAAAATCCTCTTCTAGAATCTCTTTGTTTTCCTCCTCCATGAAGGCAGAAACACTGGATTGCATTTCACCTTCTACAGTAAAACGTTCCTGACTCCAACGTAAATATCCAAACCCTTTTAAAGGATGCTTATGATTGTTTAATTTTCGAAAAAATTCCCCATATTGAGCGCCAATATCATAGGCCTTCAATAAAGGTAATTGATGCAAATCTACTTTTTCACCAGCAAAGGATTCAAGCGTATAAGTACATTCCTTGTCAACATAATAGTCAAAATATTCCGGCGCAATGCCTGAGTTTGCTTGATTCGCATGATGATAAAACAGCTTTTGCCCTTCATACTCGGTTCTCCATTCCCGCTCATTAAATTCCACTTTTTCACCGTAGGCTACTTTTTTAGGTAGTCGAAGGACAAGCTTTTTATGATTATCCTCAATCAAGAAGGCATCGTGCCATGCTCCCTCACCCAAAAACGTGACGTCGCCTTTAAAATGGTGTCGTTCTATAATCTTTTCTAATTCTTGTCTGTACATTTAAGACCCCTCATTGTATGGTTTTCTTTAGTATAAATTAGGAGGTTTTTAAAGTATACAGAAAAAACAGACACCCTTATGATGTCTGTTTGCTTTGTACCTATTTTATTAATCTGACGTTACCTCTGCATAAATGATAAATCCTACAAAACCTGCTAAAATAATACCAAGCAATACAGCAGTTAACATACTCATCATAGAACCCCTCCGTTCTTTTCTTACCTTAAGTATAGATCATATCTAAAGCATTTAGGGGTTCATAGTATGTCGATAGTATGAATAAAATGAGGCAAATTTGTTAAAATCTTTTGAAGGGTGTGGAGGAGCATGAAGGAAATTACAATTGGTTTTATTGGTACTGGAGTAATGGGAAAAAGCATGGCTCAAAATCTTTTAAGTGCTGGATATCATGTACATGTTTATACGAGAACAAAGGCCAAAGCAGAACCACTAGTTGAGGCTGGGGCTACATGGCAGGAGAGCGTAAAGGATTTAGCTGCTGTATCCAATGTTATCATCACAATCGTTGGATATCCATCTGATGTGGAAGAGGTTTACTTTGGAGAGAATGGTATTATCGAAAACGCCAAAAAAGATACATACATAATAGACATGACTACATCGAAACCAAGTCTAGCAGAGAAAATATATGATGAAGCGAAAAAAAGAAATATTCACGCTTTAGATGCTCCTGTTTCTGGTGGTGATGTAGGAGCAAAAACAGGTACGCTTGCAATTATGGTTGGTGGCGATGACCATGCCTTCGAACAAGTAAAACCAATTTTGGAAGTAATGGGAGAAAACATTATTTTACAAGGTCCTAAAGGGGCAGGCCAGCATACAAAAATGGCCAATCAAATTAAAATTGCTTCGAATATGATTGGTGTTTGTGAAGCAATTTCGTATGCGAAAAAGGCAGGACTTAATCCAGAGCGAGTACTAGAAACTATTACTACTGGAGCTGCAGGTAGCTGGTCACTAAGTAATCTCGCACCTCGAATGATTAAAGAAGACTATGCTCCTGGTTTTTATGTGAAACATTTTATAAAAGATATGCGAATTGCTTTAGAATCTGCTAAGGAAATGGACTTATTGACACCAGGTTTAGAGCTTTCTCTATCCTTATATGAGGAATTAGCTGCAAATGGTGAAAAAGATAGTGGTACACAGGCGCTCATTAAGCTTTTTGAAAAATAGCAGCTGAAAGAGAGAAGTGGAACTGAAATAGTTCCACTTCTCTTTTCACTCTTTATTGGATTTCATTTCTTCTATTTTCTCCGCAACTACAAATGCTAAGTCATGGTTTCCAAATAACTCCAGTACATTTAGTACTGTACCATTTGCTATCTCTTCCGATTCCTCTTTTGGAACCGTAAGCTCCAACGTTCTTTCTAGTGATGGATTCATTTCTTGATTCGGATAAGCTTGGTAATACACTGCTCTTGGATCTAGGCTATTATTTACGCACCATTGCGCAAAAACCAAAATCATCATATTTTCATCTGACTGGTAATTTTCAATAATTTTCTTTTCTAACTCATTTTTATTCATATATAAAACCCCTTCATTCTACATTACTGGACAAATATAATTGCTTTTTCCAGAAAAAGCAATTGATTTTCCTTTTTAAGACATGTTAAAATTATTAACTGCAAGAATAAAATCAAAATAATACGCCTAACAGATTTATATCTTGCAAATATGAATTGGTAGGTGGAACACACTATGGAAAATACAGAAAAGTATCAAGTATTATTGTACTACAAGTATGTAAATCTGGAAGACCCTGAAAGTTTTCGTGATGAACATCTTATGTTTTGTAGAGAACTAGGATTAAAAGGTCGTATTTTAGTAGCAAATGAAGGTATCAATGGAACTGTTTCCGGAACAGTTGAACAAACAAACAAGTATATGGAAGCAATGCAAAATGATCCTCGTTTTGCAGACATGATGTTTAAAGTTGATGAAGCAGATGGTCATGCTTTCAAGAAAATGCATGTACGCTTCAGACCTGAACTAGTGAACCTTAGTCTTGAAGACGATATTAATCCGAACGAACTTACTGGTCAATATCTAAAACCAAAAGAATTTTACGAAGCATTGCAGGACCATAACACCATTGTATTAGATGCTCGTAACACTTACGAATATGATTTAGGTCATTTCAGAGGTGCTATTCGCCCTGATATTGAAACTTTCCGTGAATTACCACAATGGGTAAAAGAAAATAAGGACATGCTTGAGGGTAAACGAATCGTTACGTATTGTACGGGGGGTATCCGTTGCGAGAAATTCTCTGGTTGGTTAAAAAGAGAAGGATTTGAAGATGTAGCCCAACTACACGGCGGTATTGCGACTTACGGTAAAGACCCAGAAGTACAAGGCGAGCTTTGGGATGGACAACTATACGTATTTGATGAGCGTATTGCTGTACCGGTAAACCGTAAAGAACATGTAGTTGTTGGTAAAGATTGGTTTGATGGTACGCCATGTGAACGATATGTTAATTGTGCAGATCCTGACTGTAACAGACAGTTTTTAGCTAGTGAGGAAAACGAACATAAATATCTCCGCTCTTGTTCACATGAATGTCGTGTATCTCCGAGAAATCGTTATGTAATTGAACACAATCTATCTGAGGAAGAAGTACAAGAAAGATTAGCACGTATCGAAGAGGAAAAAAGCGTAAATGCATAATTATAAGGGATGGATAACTCCATCCCTTTTGTTATGCTCGTTTTTTTAACAATTGCATCTTTTTATCCTTTTCCTTTTCATCAAAATACTCAAATAACCCAATTTGATTTCCCCATGGGTCTACAAATGTTGCCCACCTAACAGGGACTTCTTTTCTTGAATAAATCTCAAACCATTCGACCCCTAGCTCCGCTATTAGTCGATTTCTTTCTGCCTTTATATCCATTACGCCAAGTCGAAGTGGTCCATTTCCAATACCCGGTTCTCCTTTTGCTACTTGTAGCCAACAACTAGGAAGTAACTCCCATTCCGCAAATCATTCATGAGGAATAAAATCTGGCTTTTTATTTACTAATTTTTCATACCAAAGCTGTCCATCCTTCATGTTGGTTACTCGGAGTTGTATCGTCATTTCGTAAATCATTTCGAAAGCTCCTTTTTTACATAATATCCTTTTTACAAACAATATTGTGCTCTAAGTAAAACTTTAATAATGTTAAGGCTTCTCCCCAGCCTGTAGCACATTGAACACAAGCGATAAGGTCTTTCTCTGATGTAGAATAGCCATCTTCCTTCAATCGCACTAACGTACCATCTTGATATTCCGTCAATGTGAATCGAACTGTTGTTACATTGACTCCTGGACACCACTGAAAAACAAAGGATGAATTAGGTTTTGCCTCCACTATTTTTCCGCCATCTACAAAATCTTGTTTTTGTGCACCAAACGCCTTCCATCGTAATGTAATCTCACCTGTACCATCCTCGTTCCAATTCAAAGTTGTTTCATCTGTAAACCAAGCATTCCAGCCTTCAGCTGATGTTAAAGTATCAAATACTCTTTTAGGTGTAGTCTTTATATATGTCGCATGTTTGATTATAGGCATTTCACAACCTCCCATCATCTCATTCATTTGAAAATTCTAGTACCTCAACTTGATTTCCAAATGGATCTTCAATGGCAAAATACAGACCTGCAGGAAATGGCTTAGGTTCATCAAATAGAAGCTTAACTCCTTTTGCCTTCATCGCTTTAAAATCCTCTTGAATATTACTAGACTGAAGACCAAGAATAACACCAGTGTTACTTTCGGTAATGCTACCGTCTGTTTCCTCTAAAATAATTGGTATTGATTGATGAACTAAACTTACTATTGTTTCACCATAACGTTTCGAAACTTGAAAATCCAGAATACTCGTATAAAAATCCTCCGCTTTGTCTATGTTGTTCACTTTAATGGTTAGCACACAAACTGTATTTAGCATCATAATCCTCCGTCTTTTGTTATTCCATATATCATTTCGATTTATCTATTAGTAAATCCTTCCTAATTTAGTACATTACTAACAAAAGCACATGGTATACATATTAAAGCTATGACAATCAATATTAAAACTAAAACATGTGGGGAGGTATGCTATTTGATTCGGTTATTCCTTCTTGTATTTACTTTTACAATACCTATTCCGTATTTTACTTTAGCTCAGTCTCAAGAAATACATCATAATGTAAAAGCTGCCTTCATCCGTAACGGAGACTTATGGTTAAAAATAAACGAGGAAGAAAAACAAATCACAAAAGGTTCTAATATACATTCACCTCAGTGGTCTTATGACGGAAAGCTACTATTGTATGAAAAGGAAGTTCCCTCGACAGTTATGCAAAACGGTATCCAAAACGAATTATGGATATATCAAGTCAAGTCAAATGAACATAAGAAAATCTTTTATGACGGCGTGAACCCTTTATGGGCGCCAAATAAAAATATTCTTTCCTTTCAAAGTGGTGGAATATTAAATGTTTCCGATTTAAAACAATTCTATAATGTGGCGCTTGGTGTTCATGGTTACACCTGGCTACCTGATGGGAGTGGTTTTATAGCTGCTTCACAAGCGCAATTACGTCCAGATGGATGGACTAAACCCATTATTTATAAAATTCAATTACAAAACGACTATAAAGATGTCCACTTTTTTGAAAATGCTACACCAATATTTACAGTTCCGAATGAGGTTGGTGTTGATAAAGAAAAGATCATGTCTATTACGCTAAGTGATTTTCGCTTTTCACCTAGTCATAAATGGATATCCTTTATTATTTCACCTACCGCTTCTTTAGCAATGGATCGTAATATTCTTTCTATTCTTTCCAGTAATGGTGAAAAATTCAAAGAACTAGATGAAGTAATCACCTATGGAATAGGGAAACCGCAATGGGCACCAACAAAAGATGTTCTCGCTTATATTGCTGGAGGGGGGAGAATTGTATTTGGATTTAAAAATAAAACATTAACGGTTTCAGATATCGCTCCCAATTCCAAAACGTTAACTCCCTCTAAATACGCTGAATTAGCTTTTACATGGGTTGATGACAAAACAATAATTTCATCAAGAATACACGAAGCAGAGTGGTCAAATGATCAACAGACCCATCCAGATCCTTCCCTGTACGCTATTAACATTACCGAAAACAAACAAGCCAACATTACAAATCCCCCTAAAGATTTAGGAGATTATGATCCTATGTATATACCTGCACTTCATAAGCTTGTATGGTTAAGAGGGAAATCGATATCAGATAAGCATCGAGATGTTTGGATTGGAGAGCCGAATGGGAAACATAGCGAGGAATGGATTCGAAATGTAGAAAATATTGAAATTTACGGGGCTCTAAATTAAAAAGAAGAAAGGGAAATGAATTGGTCATTTCCCTTTAATATTTCCCCGGAAAGCGCAAGAAAACTAATTTTACGACAATTGATGTAATTTTTTGTAATTAATTGACACTATATAACGACACGAGCTGGTATTTACACAGCGTTGCATTGTTTTCAAAGGAGATATGCGTTATAACAGCCGTCCCTATTTGTTCAGATTCCTTATGCCGCATAATATCGATTGGTGTATCCATCGGAAATAACTTATACCCTGAAAACATAATTTCAAAAGTGTTATCACTTGAGTCGATTCTCTTTTCTTTATCCTCTGTAATGATTTTCCACTCAATGGTTAAAGGTAAAGACATGGGAACACCTCCAAATTTTACAAATAACAATCTATCTTGATTTTATCTTACCTATTAGGATATGGAAAGCGAAATCTTTGATCCTGAGTGAGATGTTTGGATGGTTAGTTGAGCCCTAATTTCATCCTTTAATTTAGGTACGTGTGAAATAATACCAAGCATTCGATTCCCTTTTTGTAGATCACTTAAACAGTTTAAAGCCTGCTCAAGAGAAATTTCATCTAGAGTACCGAATCCTTCATCTATAAACAGGGTATCTAACTCCACTCCCCCTGAATGGGCTTGTACAACATCAGCCATTCCTAATGCAAGGCTTAACGCCGCTTTAAATCCCTCTCCCCCAGACAATGTTTTTACAGAACGATTTTGACCAGTATAGTAATCTATTACCTCTAAATCTAAACCACTTTGGGCACCACGCTTAGCAATTTGATCACTTCTTCGTAATTGGTAGCGATGATCGGTCATTTTCTCTAGGCGAATATTTGCTTGAAATAAAATTTCATCCAAGAATGCTGATAATACATATCGTTCAAAGGATAGACGTAAAGGGTTATCTCCTTTAGAGAGCTTTGCAAGTTCTCCAATGTCAAAGAATTGTTCTTCTAATTCCTTTTTCTTGGACATTAATGCTTGTAGACGACCTAATATTTCTTTATGGCGTTCTAGCTCCACTTGATGCTTTTGTAATACTTCCGCATCCGCTTCTAGCTGTTTAGATAAGTTTTGCACCGCTTCCTCCAATGTCTCTATTTCTGGTTTCTCTTTATCGTGTAAATCTTTCTTTAGGATTTCATACCGATTTTTTGTTGCATATAATTCTTCTTCAAATCGTTTAATGTTTTGTTCCAATCGTTTTATTTCACTTTCTTCCATAAGGGACTCTTTATATTCTTCATGGGAAGAAAACTGTTTATGTTCCAATTCACGTTTAAACTCATCCGTAACATTTACTAGCGTTTTTTCTGCTTTGACTAGCTGGGTTTTCAGTCCATCAACTTCTACTTTTAATCTATTTTTTTGCTCTTTTACTTGTTCATATTGCTTTTGGATTGTTTCCCAAGCTACTATTTTTTCTTCATACCATTTTTCTTTGTTTCGTAGTTGTTTTTTTAAGGAGTGAATATCTTCATTTTTATAGATTAATTCCTCAATAAATTGATCTTTTTGCGTTTTCATTCGAACAAGCTCTTCTTTTAACTGTTGGATATCTTCTAACTTTTTCTGTGTGTCTTCTCGAAGCTTTGTTAATTCTTTTTTTAGCTTTTTCTGCTTATCTACTTTTTCTTTAATCTTTTGCAGTTGCTCTTCCGTATCCTTTCTCTTCGTGCGAATAGTTGATAGCTCCTGCTTCCATTCGGATATTCGGTCGCCGATGTTTTCAGTTGTAATTTCTATTCCAGATAGCTTTTTTAATTCAGCAATCGTGTTATCAATAAGCTGTCTTTGTGATTCGCCTTTTGAACGAATGTCTGCAAATTGGTCAACTAAATTGGTTACGATTTGCTGTTGTTCCTCTAGCTTCTTACGCTGAAGATCAATTTGTTCATTTGAAATGGAACGATTATGAAACTCCGCTTTCGTTGGATGGTGGGTGGACCCACATACTGGACAAGCTTCTCCCGTTTCCAAGGATGAAGCTAAAAGGGCTGCATATTCCGTTCGTTGCTCTTGCTCTAGTTTTTTCAAGGTTTCTTTTAAGTCATTCTCCAGCTGCACAGCTTCATCCTTTTTCTTTTTTATTTGCACGTATTGATTCCGATATTGAAAAAGCTTACGTAGCTCTAATTCTACATTACTACCTTTTTCTACTAACTGTTCAAACAATTGCATTCTATTATTCCACTCAAAATATTGCTCTGTTATGTGCTGTGTCTTCTCGGTTTCACTGTCTATTTTTTCGATTTCTTCTTCTGTTCTTTTAACCGATTCTTCATTATTGTTCGCAATCTTTACCTTTTCATCATATGTTTTTCGTTGTGTTTTCTCTTGTTCTGCAAGCTGTTCTATCTTCTGATGCTTCGTAAACTCGTCCTTTAAAACACGTATTTCTTCCTTCACTTGTTCTCTTAAAGGCTCTTCTTTTTTTAAGGCTTCGTATTGCGTCTCATCCTGTTTAAACTTTAATAAAACTTCTTGTAATATGTTATTTCGTGTTTCTAAACTTGCTGTTATTTCCTTAACCTCTTTGTTTCGTTGTTTTACTTGTGTTTCATATCCCTTTAACGCAGAAGCCGCATTTGCCTTGTGCAATAGTTGTTTTTCTTTTTCTATTGTCGATTGCTGTTCATGAAGTGCTTTTAGCTTAATTGCTAGTTCATTCATTTCAGTGAATTGATTAAGAAGCTCTTTCGCCGCGTAGAAATTGTTTTGAAGCTCGTTTAATTTCATTCTTCCTTCTTCGAGTTGCTTTTGTCTCTCAACTAAAACTTCCTGATCTCGAACGATGAGTTGGTGGAGATCTTCTTTTGCTTGTCCGCTATCAACTTGTTCCACATCATAATCTTCAGACCAATTTACATATCTTATTTCATTTTTTTCCTGAATAGATAATTGGTCAATATCATTTTGCAATACTTTACTTTCTTCCGTCAGCTTCTTCGTTATTTGGTCATAAAAATAAGTATGGAATATTTTCTGTAAGATTTCCTCTCGTTCTTTACTGTTCTCCGAGATTAAACGCCGGAACTCACCTTGTGGAATCATTACCATTTTACGAAATTGTTCATAATCTAGTTGCAGCATATCTTCAATAGCTTCATTGACTTCTTTTACTTTTCCATAAAGGAGATGCTTTTCGCCATCTATAATCTCATATAATTCTGCTTGAGGAGGCTGTTCAGTAAACCCATCACCTCTTGCCTTCTTCTTGTTTTGTTTGGGACTTCTTATAATTTCAAATTCCTTTTGATGCAATCGAAACCGAAACTCGACTTCTGTTGGAACCTCTATATCCGCAAAATGACTTCTTAGTGTATCATGCTCACGGTCATCACCGCTTGCTTTTCCATATAATGCAAAACACATGGCATCAAAAATTGTCGTTTTACCCGCACCAGTTGGACCTGTGATTAAGAATAATGTTTCTTCGCCAAGTTGTGTAAAATTAATGGTTTGTTTTTCCTTGTATGGTCCAAATGCACACATCGTTAATTGTAAAGCACGCATATTACTGTCTCCTTTCTGCTTCGATTAACTGTTGGACTACTTTTTCCATAATACGTTTACGATTTTCCGAAATCGGCTCCCCTTTCATATTTTCATAGAAAGAAGAGAATAAATCGAGGTGGGACATTTGTTGCCGCTCTTTCACTCGTTGTAGGTCTGTTAAATGTTTTGGCCCTTTCATTTTACGTTCTAAACGTAAGATGTTTGGGTATTTTTTTCGTAACTTACCGATCGGGTCCATAATTTCTCCGTCATCCAATAACGTGATATGCACATAATCCTCACATTCATTAGAAACTAAGTCTTCCAAATACCCTTCGATCTTTTTCATATCACGTCTTAGCTTGAATGGTTTTTGCTCTAGCGTTTTAATCCCATGATTGTCTAGTTCTAGTACGGTGTATCCTTTTTTATGATTCACTTCCGAAAACGAATATTTATATAGAGAGCCCGAGTATCGAATATGATCATATTTCACTTTCTGCGGTTGGTGAAGATGTCCTAATGCAGTATACGTAAAAGGCTTAAAAAGTTCCGCATCTACATATGGTGTCCCACCAATCATCGTTATTCTTTCTTCCGATTCGGATTCCATGCCTCCCGCTAAAAAAGCATGTCCAACTACAATATGCCGTTCCTTTTCTACATCATGCTTTTTAAGTAGCTCCGAAGTGATTTCCGCCATTGCTTCATGATGAGATGTTATCTGTTCTTTACCTAATATTTTTCTTACTTCAGCAGGCTCCATATAAGGAATTAAATGAAAGTAAACAGGACCGAACTCATCTTCCAACACTACTGGTTCTAGATTTTCTGAAATTTTCGTTTGTATAAAAAGCTTATTTTGCTTAAGAAGCTGTGTTCCGAAGTCCATTCGTTCGGCACTGTCATGGTTACCAGTAATTGCAAGAATTGGTATGTTGAGGTCATATACAATTGTAGTTAATACGCGGCTCAAAAGCTCTACGGCTTCCTTTGGAGGGATTGCCCGATCATATAAATCACCTGCAATAATGAGGGCATCTGGGTTTAATTTTTCTAACTCATCTAAAAATTGCTGCAAAACATGGTTCTGCTCTTCCGTCGTATAAATATTGTGAACGATTTTTCCTAAATGCCAATCTGCTGTATGGACAATTTTCATAGTAAACACTCCAATTTTATCGTTTTATCCTGTTATTTATCTTATCACTTTTTCATTGTTACGGATAACGAAAGAAATGGCATTTTTAAATGGAATAACTGGTAATAACTTCATTTTTCTATGCCAATTTATCGCTCCTTCTATTGTTACGTGGTTGTAATGCGAGTATTTGATCTTTTTGAAAGCTTCGATAGCCTTTTCGCAAAAAGCAATATCCGAAAATCTTTTCTTCCGTTATACCGTAAATTTTTACTACTCTCTGCGTTATTTTGCCATTCTTATTTATATAAATCATTTCAACAGTTTGATGTTCATAAAGTCCTTTAGGTGAAATCACATGTTACACCTCCCACCTATATTATACACGAACATTTGTTCCTTTAAACACTTTTATTCGAATATATGTTCGGTTATAATGTAGATATACGACTTGGAAAGGTGTGAGAATATGTTAAAAGACAGAGGTACAATAAAATGGACATCGCTTATGCTACCAGAGCATGTAGAACAACTAAAGCATTTATGGGACAATCAAAACAAAATACAAAAGCCAATATTAGATGAGCAAGAACTAGAAGAGATCAATCAATTATGTATGGAGGCATACCATAACCAGACTACAGTCGAATTGTCCGTATACACAAACGGGAACATAGATCTCCACATGGGAATCATTTCAAAAATAGACTTGCAAACTCATACGATACAATTTAAAACGGCCGAAACCGTTAAACATATTCCATTCGCAAGTGTAATTCGAATAAGGAACGTACATTAACGAAAAACGACGTCCTATAAATGGACGCCGTTACATATTACATATTATCCTTCCAATTCCTCTGCTTCATATACAGACCATAACCGATCGAATAGACTTAAAGCAGATGGAAAAGGACTATTCCATTCTAGGTATTGACTAATTTCATCATAGGTTGAAGAATGCTTCGGGAAGGAATGATCCTGAAATAACCAATCTGCAAACTTTCTTTCTTCTGCATGCTTGTGCATTCCTCGATATTTCATCATAAAATGATAAAACGATCGTTGCATGGATTCACTCCCCTTTCCATCACTCTACTGGTAGGTTTTCTTGTGTGTCTTCTCTTTTTCGATAGGCTATTCCAGATGTAATAATGCCTATTTCATATAGTACAATCAATGGTACGATTACAAATAATTGTAATAAAAAGTCTGGTGGAGATAACATGGTACCTAATATGACAAGCACTAAATAAGCGTATTTGCGAATCTTTTTCAAACGAGTAGGCGTAATAATTCCGAGGCTCGTTAAAAACATTGCAATTAGTGGCACTTCAAAAAAGAATGCAAATGGTAACGTAAAGGAAAGTAAAAACCGAAAATATTTATCAGCTGAAAACATATTTACAAGCATGCCTTCACTCAAATTTAACAAGAAACTTAAGATAAATTCATTTACGATGTAATAGCCAAATAATAAGCCTAAAATAAATAAAAGAAAAAGAGCTGGTATATAAGCTAACGTTACTTTTCGTTCCCGTGGCGTTAGACCAGGGCGAACAAATCCCCAAGCTTGCAAACAAAAAATTGGGATCGTCCCTGTTATTGCAATAACACTAGCAATCATTATATAGATCCAAAAGATTTCTCCAGGACCTAAAGCAACAAGCTCAAACTGCAAATCACTAGTAAAAAAATGATAAATTTCCTCAACATATACAAACCCTAAAATAAAAAATACGACAAAGAAGAATACGGTCCATATTAGTCGCTTACGTAATTCACCTATATGTTCTGTTACTGCCATTTCTCTTTCATTAATTTGATGTTCATCTGACATACAAGTACCTCCATTCGCCAATCAACTTGTCTAATTTCTATTGGCGAAAAGCTATTATTCTAAAAAAATTCATTCATTTCAAGAAAAGAAGATGTAAGGGCGCAGCCCCTACACCTTCGAATCCAACAATTTTATT
Organism: Salirhabdus sp. Marseille-P4669; assembly: GCF_900240405.1. GTDB lineage: Bacteria > Bacillota > Bacilli > Bacillales > Alkalibacillaceae > OEQK01. Next base: position 561,950 of record NZ_OEQK01000002.1, on the reverse strand, counting down.
TTTTATCCGGTGACTCAATCTTTTTTGTTTTGGCAGATTCGTCATTATCAGACATTATTCCGCTTGCTGCACGTTTAAATTCTTTTAAAGACGTACCAACTGCTCTACCAATATCCGGTAGCTTCGAAGGACCAAAAACGACTAATGCAATTACAAGTATTAAAATTAAACCAGGTATGCCAATATTAGATAGCATAATCATTCACCTCGAGAAGCATTTAGTTTCTTACTTTTGTTTTGGAGACACTACTTCTACTTCTTTTATTTCTTCTGTAGTATCTTCCGTTAGTTCACGTGTGGAATTTTTAAACTCTTTTAACGTTTCACCTGTAGCACGACCTAACTCAGGCAATTTCTTTGGTCCAAAAATAACAAGCGCAATGATTAGTATTAGAATCAAACCAGGAATACCAATTGTTGATAGCATAGATTATTCACCTTCCGTTCATATACTTCTTTTACAAATTATGTCCAAAAGAATTTCTTTCATAAAAAATACTTTACAATAGAACGCTTTTTCACTATTTTCTCTTAAAAATATAGAATTTGCAAATATAAATGAAATTGTTTATAAATTGTTCAAATTATCTCTTTTTCATATATGTACAAAAGTAATAGTCGTAAGGATTTTCATCATCTTTCAACCCTTTTACCTTGTCCACTAGCTCCCACTCTTGATCAGAGAAGGTTGGAAAAAACGTATCTCCATCAAATTCATCATCTATATGGGTAATATACATTTTATCCGCAATTGGAATAGCATCCTTAAACAGCTGATAACCTCCAATAACAAATAGCTCTTCCTCTGGATTTTCTTCATTCCATGTTAATACCGGATCCCAAGAATGAATAACTTCACATCCAATAGCAGTATATTCCTTATTTGTAGTCATTACAACATTTTCTCGTTTCGGTAGTGCCCTCCCAATTGATTCATATGTTTTTCTGCCCATAATAATTTTATGATGTAAGGTCGTTTGTTTAAAAAACTTCAAATCATTTGGCAAGTGCCAAGGGAGTTGATTGTCCTTGCCAATAACCTGATTATTATCCATAGCAACGAGTAAAGAAATCATAATGCATCATGCCTCTTTCTATATAATTAAACTGCCACTGGTGCCTTAATCGCAGGATGAGGATCATAGCCTTCTAACACGATATCTTCCATTGTAAAATCAAAAACAGATTCCACATTTTTATTTAATTTCAATGTAGGCAAGGATTTCGGTTCTCGTTCAAGCTGTGTCTTCACTTGTTCCACATGATTTACATAAATGTGAGCATCTCCAATTGTATGTACGAACTCTCCAACTTCTAAGTTACATTCATGGGCAATAAAATGTGTTAGTAGAGCATAGCTTGCGATATTAAATGGTATACCCAAGAACATATCCCCACTTCGCTGATATAGTTGACACGATAGTTTATTGTTTGATACATAGAACTGAAATAATGTATGACATGGTGGTAATGCTGAGTTTGGAACATCTTCTGGATTCCATGCCGAAACAATTAAACGACGGGATGTAGGATTTGTTTTAATTTGCTTAATTACATCTTTTAATTGATCAATGGTCTCACCATTTGATGTTGCCCATGCTCTCCATTGTTTTCCATATACATTTCCTAAGTCCCCGTATTTGTTGGCAAATGCATCATCATCTAAAATTCGTTTTTTAAATAATTCCATTTGTTCATCGTAATGTTTCTTGAATGATTCATCTGTGAGGGAGCGCAACCCAAAATTAGTCATATCGGGTCCCTTATATTCATCGCTTTCCACCCATTTTTTAAAGGCCCACTCATTCCAAATATTGTTATTATGCTGTAACAAAAATTTAATATTGGTGTCCCCTCTCATAAACCATAACAATTCACTGGCAATAAGTCGAAACGGGACTTTTTTTGTCGTCATTAAAGGGAATCCTTTAGTTAAATCAAACCGCATTTGACAACCAAACACCCCAATTGTACCAGTTCCTGTTCGATCTTCTCTTTTCTCACCATTATCCAAGATGTGTTGACATAACTTTAAATACTGATCCATTTTTTCCCGCATCTCCCTATTCTATTTATTTTACAATATTGTAACATGTACATAATCCTTTTTGTAGCTCATATAAATGTTACATCTAAATTGAAAAGGTGGTGTTTCTATGCCAGGCATAAATACAAAACCATTAATCTTCGGCACGCTTGCAAGTAGTTTGGCCCTTACGCAACCTTTTTCAGCGTATTTAGATGTTGATGTTCAAAAGGAAAATAAAAAATTAACCAATTCCGAAACATTAACATACGGTATGCATGGTGAAGCTGTTCGTGTATTACAAAAAAAGCTGAAAAACGTTAATATGTTCGAAACAGAAATTGATGATGAATTTGGAATTATTACCGAGCATTATGTTAAAAAGTTCCAAAGAAAATATAACTTAAATGTAAATGGTCGCGCTAATAAAGAAACGATATACAAACTAATCGAGGTTGAAAAAGAGCATTATCTTGAACCTCTCACCTCTTTAGAAAATGAATCCATTGATATTGGTATGTATAGTGAAGATGTTAAGAAAGTTCAAGGTGCCCTTCACTATTTTGGCTATTACCAAGGTAAAATTGATGGTATTTATGGGCCATTAACGAAAGCTGCAGCAGAAAAGTTCCAGGAAGATCATGATATTCCAGTTAAAACGGAGCTAGATGAACAATTTGTAGAACAACTGCAAGCCTCCCAAGAAGCAGAGCAACAAGCTATGGTTCAAACGGTTCAACATACTCCTGAAAAACAAACAGTGAAGCAAACAACAACAGTAAATGCATCTGGGGTAATAGGAATTGCTAAATCCTATCTCGGCACACCATATGTTTGGGGTGGCGAAAGTCCAGGTGGCTTTGATTGTAGTGGGTTTCTCCAATTCGTATTCGCTCAAGAAGGGTATTCCTTACCTCGAACAGTCGCGGATCAGTGGTATGCTATGGCATCGGTTTCGAAACCAAGCGTTGGGGACGTTGTCTTCTTTGAAACGTACAAAGCAGGCCCGTCCCATGCAGGTATATACTTAGGAAATAACACCTTTATTCATGCAGGAAATAATGGTGTTGAAATAAGTGATATGACCATATCTTACTGGCAACAACGTTATTTAGGAGCGAAAAGAGTGCAATAAGTGCATGATTGAATTGATATTCGATACATTTATAAGGACTGATTTAAAAATCAGTCCCTTCCCATTCACGATAGAATTGATCCAGAAAAGACTCCATAAATTGGTGTCTTTTTTCTGCTATTGATTTTGCAGATTGCGTGTTCATTAAATCCTTTAATTTTAATAGTTTTTCGTAAAAATGATAGACTGTCGTTTTGTTTTCATCTCGATAATCTGTCTGTTTATAGGACTCCATCCAGTCCGGATCATGCATTTTATGCCCTTTACTCCCCCCGTATGCAAACGTCCTTGCAATACCGAGCGCACCAATAGCATCTAATCGGTCTGCATCTTGGACAATCTGACCTTCTAGCGTTTTTGGTACTTGATGGTTCCCCTTAAACGATACATCCTTCATTGCAACTTTAATTTGATTCCTTCTTTCCTGAGATACTCCTAACGTTTGTAGTAACGAGTCGATATCCTCATTTGCACGCATAACATCTTCTGTTAACTTTTCATCTGCAACATCGTGTAGCAATGCAGCCATTTCACATACAAAGATATCTGCTTCTTCCCTCATTGCAAGGTAGCGAGACATCTTTACTACCCTTTCGATATGTGAAAAATCGTGTCCAGTTGCATCAGCTTCGAATATCTCTCTTACCCAAGATGTTGCTTCCTGTATAACGTTAAAATCATCCATTAAAATTCCCCTCCAAATAAGTCCAACTGTCTTGGATTTAATCCTTCGTACTGTATGTTTAATAGCTGAATAAGTTGTTTTGCATTATCTGCAGCATCTCCACCCGAATTGTTATTAAATAGAATCGTAATTTCTTTCGATTTTGCATGTAAATCTTCTATCCAATTTTTCCATTCTAACAATTCTTCTTCGTTGTATCGATATAAAAAACGAACCGCACGCCAATCTCGATTGCCATTCTTGTTCCAGCCATGAACATTCCTGCCATGAAATCGTATTAACGTTTTTTCATGGGTAGGCTCTAATATAGTCGGTATAGAACCCTCACCCGCCTGTGGCTCATCACATATGGAATGAATCCAATTTTCTTCTCTCATAAACTCTAATGTTTTTTCTTTAAATTCAGGCTGAAACCATGTACGATTACGAAATTCCAGAGCAAGTGGCAAATTGGGTAAAGTCTTTCGAATGATTCGTAATTTATGTACATGCTCTTTGCATAGGTGAAACCACGGTGGAAATTGAAATAAGATGGCATTTAGTTTATTTGCTTCCATTACAGGAGTAATGGAAGCGGCATATGCTAAGAGTAGTTCATAAAATTCTTCCTCCGAACGTTTTACGCGATCATGTCCAGTTAAACCCTGAAATGCTTTAATGACAAAGGAAAAGTCAGCAGGTGTTTCTTTTACCCATTTTTCATAATTATTTCTCGATTGTATGGCATAAAAGGCAGTATCCACTTCCACTACTGGAAAGTGGGAAGCATATGCGGATAGTTTATTACTTGAGGAACTACCCTCATATAAAGAAGGGTGGTCTCCCCAACCTGTTAAACCAATATGGATCGTCATCTTTCATCCCTCTTATTTTATTGTTTTATTTTATTTTAACAAATTTTCTAATTTCATGAGCAATTACCCGTTTTATGGCGGTTTTAGTAGGATAAGGCTTCTTGACTGAAAAATTCCAATTGGATATAATAAAACTACAAATAGAGTATGTAAGGATTCGCGAAAGACAGGTAACTTCAAATAGAAGTATTGGATTTTGTGTCCTTCACTTCTATGGAAGTTACCTCTTTTTGTTAGGCTACTTTTAGCTTCTTGTATCTTTCATACTTATTTGTGAAATAACCACATTTTTTTGTGAAAGATTTTAGGAGGATTTTAATTATGCAAAATGGTGTAGTAAAATGGTTCAATGCAGAGAAAGGTTATGGATTTATTCAAGTGGAAGGTGGAGACGATGTATTCGTACATTACTCTGCAATCCAACAAGAAGGATTCAAAACGCTAGAAGAAGGTCAAAATGTGCAATTTGAAATTGTAGAAGGTGACCGTGGCCCTCAAGCTGCAAATGTTACAAAACTATAAAAAATACTAATATAAACGGCAATCCTATTCGGATTGCCGTCCTTTATTTTTGATGACCATATTATTAGGATTGTTTTTCTTCTAAAACCCTAGTAAACTAGTTATTAGAGTGTTAAGGAAGGAGATAGCAATGGACATCCGTTATTTACAAACCTTTATGCAACTACAAGCTATACAGCTTTTTACAAATAATCAATCCAATCCTGGTTCCTCAATGGGACAAGCTTTTCAACAAATATTACAAAGTCAGCTGACAAACGGAAACACCACCTTTCCTAGTCAGAATACAGCTACTTTTAACCCAAGCACCCTTTACCAATTGCATTCTAATTATTCGCCGAACGTGCAACATACCGTAACAAAGCAATATGGTTCGTCGGAAATTGAAAGTTTCATACAAGAGGCTGGGACTAAGTATGGTGTGGATCCGAATCTTATCCGCTCCGTTGTTCAAACCGAAAGCAACTTTAATCCCAGTGCTGTTAGTCATGCTGGAGCGCAAGGCTTAATGCAGCTAATGCCTACTACTGCTAGAAGCCTAGGAGTTACAAATTCCTTTGATGCAAAGCAAAACATTGAAGGTGGAACGAAGTATTTACGTGATATGTTGAATCGATATGATGGCGATATTACAAAGGCATTGGCGGCATATAATGCAGGACCTGGAAATGTTGATAAATATGGTGGTATTCCTCCATTTGAGGAAACACAAAACTATGTTCAAAAAGTTACGAGTCTGTATTTCGCATAGATGAAATCCACTAGAGGGCGAACCTCTGGTGGTTTTTTGCTTTCTAAATTTATTTCTTGTTTTATGTGCATAATCATTATATAGTATAACTTTGGTTATTTCGCAGTTCGAAAAATCCTGCGTTATCAAAACTAAGGAGGAATTTAGGATGTTTAATGAATACCTATGGATAGGGTTTGCAATCGTAAACTTTATCATGATTTTAGCAATCTATAAGCTTTTTGGTAAATCTGGATTACTTGTTTGGATAGGAATGGCAACCGTAGTTGCGAACATTCAAGTATTAAAACAAGTGGAACTTTTTGGATTCACAGCAACACTTGGAAACATTATGTATGGAACAATCTTTTTAGCGACTGATATTCTTAATGAAAAATATGGTAAAAAAGAAGCAAAAAAAGCAGTTTGGTTAGGCTTTTTCACTTTAATTGCCATGACCATTATGATGCAAATTGCTTTAAGATTCACACCCTCTCCGTATGATACCGTTCAACAATCACTGGAGACCATCTTTAATCTAGTACCACAAATTGCTTTAGGTAGCTTAGCAGCCTATATTGTTAGTCAATCTTTAGACGTTTGGTTATTTACCAAGCTAAAGCAAAAGTTTCCTAGTGACAGCTATTTGTGGTTGCGAAATAATGGAAGTACATTAATTAGTCAATTATTAGATACACTCGTATTTTGTTCCATTGCTTTTTTCGGTACGCCAATGGATATATGGCTAGAAATATTTATTTCCACCTATTTTATAAAATTACTCGTCGCATTACTTGACACACCATTCTTCTATTTCGCAACAAAAATGAAAAATACCGATAAATAGTAGGTCAAATGTATAACGGGCGCCTGCCGAAAGAGTGAGGCGCCCGTTTAAATAATATCCCTTCTATTTTTTAATGCTCTTTCTTCAGCGGGTATTCGATAATACATTAATACACTATGTACAAGTGGAAAGAGAACGGCTGACACATAGGCATGAAAAAGGATAGGAATAATTATAAATTCTAACCCAACAATGATGTAATTCGGATGTCGAACATATTTGTATGGACCCTTGCGAATACGTTCCACTTTGGGCAGAACAATAATTTTTGTATTCCAAAACCTTCCTAATGATGTTAAACACCACATTCTCAGAACTTGCAAAACAAGAAATAGAAAGAGCACAAAAACGGTAATCTTGTTTTGTAAATGGTGAAATAAGTAGCCTTCCACTAGGATTGCCATTAAAAATGTTACATGGGTAAGAACAATCCACTTATAGATTCCCTCTTCTACAATCGTAGCCCCATTTTCCTTCATCCATCTCTCATTGCGATTTGCCACCCACAACTCTATTAATCGCTGTCCAACGATACTGAACCAGATCATAATATAAATCATTGTTTCCACTCCAACCATACGATTTCAGAGCTAAACCCAGGACCAAGGGCTGTAAGAAGTGTGTTCGTTCCGCTAACTGGTTTCGATAACATCGCTTTCCTTAAACAATACATAACTGTTGGAGATGACATATTTCCATGGTTTCGTAAAATTTCATAGGAAAATGCAAACTTTTCTTTTTCACAGGTTAAAACAGTTTGCATCGCATCTAGTACTTTCTGTCCTCCAGGATGAGCAGTAAAGAAAGAAAAATCATCGACTGTTAATTTGTTCTGTACCAAAAAACCTATTACGTGTTCTTTCCAAAATGTATCTACTAGCTTTGGGATACTTTTCGCAAAAATCACATGGAAACCGCTATCCCTAATATCCCACCCCATGACATCTAGAGAATCTAGCTTTGTTTTCGAGCTCGTTGCATGAATATATGGTAAAGCCCCCTTCCCCTTCTGTTTTAATTCACTTTCATCTCCAATTAGCAATGCACATGACACACCATCCCCAAATAGGGCCGTACCTACAAAGTTACTTATCCGTTTATCTTCCTTTTGGAATGCTAAGCTACAAAATTCTACATTAACTAATAGCGCAGATTTCTTTGGATTTGCCGTTAACCAGTCATGCACTCTACTGACCCCAGCCGCTCCTCCTAAACATCCCAATCCAAACAAAGGCATTCGTATTACATCTTCACGAAAGCCTAGTTCATTTATGCAATATGCATCCAGAGTTGGAGTTGCGATTCCTGTACTCGAAACAAATACCAGGCAATCAATCTCGTTTGGTACAACATCGTTATTCAAAAAAGTATTGTTTGATATACAGTCTTTTATTGCCTCGATGCTATGGCTTATTGCCTCTTTTATATAGAGATGATTTCTTTCCGATAATGAATGCCGCTCCTTAAACCAATCAACTGGGACAATGAATTGCCTTTCCTCTATATTTGCATGATCAAATACGGGTAACAATCTTTCTAATTCGGATTGTTTTCGAGGAAACAAATGACGAATTAACTCTTTTGCTTCTTCCTGGCTTAATTTATATTTTGGCAGGCTAACACCTGTAGATACGATATATGGCATTATTGTCACCTTCTTCCTTTGTTATTTTTACCCCTTAGCTTGGAACTATTCGTTTGACATTTTTGAAATATTTATGAACAGAATCATGACAAAAATGTGAATTACATGAAAATCATCTATCGCATCTGTTTTTTTATGGCTATGATGAAATTGAAAAAAGAGGAAAGGAGTGGGGGATCGAATGGCTAAAGTTTTGAAAGGACAACAACCAAGTAATGCTCATGACGAGAAAGAACCAGAATTAAAAGGGACATTTATCTCCGTAATGGCAATAGGTGTTTTTATTATTGTTGCTTGGATAGGTGCTTTCAGTCTCTTTTTAAGTCGTTAGAAAACTTTTGTTGGTTAGGGGGAATGAACTATGCATCTGCATAGGTATGAAAAAATTTGGCTAACCTTTGGTATCGGCTCGTTACTCGTATTTTTAATTGTGCTCGGGGTAGGAGCATTTTATCAAGGAACACAGCCACCGAGCTGTTTAGTAACACTAGACCCAGAAAATGTGCAAGCACATGAATCCTTTAAGGATGAAAACTTGGGTGTACAACAAATTGGAGAGAACGAATATGTTGTGAACATATTAGCTTCTGCCTTCAATTATAATTTCGGAAAAGATGAAGCAGGAGTTCCTGTTCGAAAAATACGTATACCTAAAGGGGCTAATGTAATCTTTCAGGCTACGACAACGGATGTAGTCCATGGATTCCAAATTGCAGGGACGAACGTCAACATGATGTTAGAACCAGGTTATATCAGTGACTATGAAACAACACTAAACAATGTAGGTGAATTTACCATTGTTTGTAATGAATATTGTGGTGTTGGTCACCATATGATGACTGCAGTTTTGGAGGTGTATGAACCATGATTAAAAGCATACCTAAAAATCAATCACGATTAGCAATGGCCTTTATGTGGGTCGCTTTTATATCCTTATTAATTGGGGGATTAATGGGGTTACTTCAAGTATTTGTACGATCAGGACAATTTACATTGCCATTTGGTATCGATTATTACCAAGTTTTAACCGTACACGGAGTTATATTAGGACTTGTCCTAACCACTTACTTTATCATTGGTTTCCAATATGCTCTGATGAGTAAAAGCATTGGTATGACAAACCTCGAGCGGAAAATGGCTTGGATTGGATTTTTTGTTATGCTCGTTGGTACGATTATGACAGCAGTGACAATACTATTAGGAAAAGCGAGTGTCCTTTATACTTTTTATGCTCCACTACAAGCTCATCCAACCTTTTATATTGGATTAGCATTAGTAGTAGTTGGTAGCTGGTTTGCCTGCTTTATTAACTTTCATCAGTTATACCGTTGGAAGAAAGAACATAAAGGTGAAAAATCACCGTTAATGGCTTTTATGGTAGTTATTAATATGTTAATTTGGTTTATCTGTACATTAGGTGTAGCTGCTACAGTGTTAATTCAATTTATTCCTTGGTCCTTAGGGCTAGTTACAGAAATAGATATTTTAGTTAGTCGTACACTATTTTGGTATTTCGGTCACCCACTAGTTTACTTTTGGTTATTGCCTGCTTATATGGCATGGTATACAATTATTCCGAAAGTTATTGGGGGTAAAATATTCAGTGATTCTTTAGCACGACTTTCCTTTATTTTATTTTTATTATTCTCCATCCCAGTTGGTTTTCACCACCAATTGACGGAGCCAGGAATTGATCCATTTTGGAAATACATCCAAGTTGTACTAACCTTTATGGTAGTTATTCCATCTCTACTAACCGCATTCTCCATGTTTGCATCCTTTGAGATGGCAGGTAGAGCGAAAGGTGCAAAAGGTAAACTTGGTTGGTTTAAAAAACTACCTTGGAAGGATGTTCGCTTCTTAGCACCATTTATTGGTATGGCTGCATTTATCCCTGGTGGAGCTGGTGGTATCATCAATGCTTCGAACCAATTAAATGGTGTTATTCATAATACCATTTGGGTTACTGGACACTTTCATTTAACTGTTGCGACAACAGTCATGTTAACCTTTTTCGGGATAGCTTATTGGTTAATCCCAGTGTTAACTGGAAGGACATTGACAAGGAAAATAAATAAATTAGGAATTATTCAAACAATTGTGTGGACAGTTGGTATGACGATAATGTCTGGTTCTATGCATATAGCAGGGCTTCTCGGAGCGCCACGACGTTCTTCTTATTCTGAGTATGGTGGAACGGAGCAAGCGCAGGAGTGGATTGGATATCAGATTGGGCAAGCAATCGGAGGAACAATCCTCTTTATCGGGATTTTATTAATGGTATATATATTCTTCTATTTAACATTCCGAGCACCTATTGGGATAGAGGAATTTCCAGTTGCAGAATATCGGGAAGGAGATGGCGTAGATCGCACTCCAATGTTATTCGAAAATTGGAAGCTATGGATCGGAATTACAGCCGTATTGATTCTCATTGCATATACGATTCCATTTATTGATATTATCCAAAACGCACCACCAGGGTCTCCTGGATTCAAATGGCCGATTGGAAATATATAAGGAAAGAATATATATTTCAACTAAAGTTTGAACAAAAAAATCCAAACCTCGATACAAAAATTTGTATTGGTTTGGATTTTTCTTATGCACTTATCTAGAATTTTAAACTATTCCGTTTTGCAATACTGGTTTATTATCCTCGTCCAATGATTATGCTTTTCTAATACTTACCACTTATAGATTTTCTGATATTTCCCCTCTAAATAGTTCACTAAATAATCAGGGTTTAATCCCTCGCCTGTTACATCATGTAAAATTTCAAGCGGTTCTTTCCTTTTTCCATATTGATGAACATTTCTTGTTAGCCACTCTTTAATCTTATGTAATTCCCCATTTTCGATTGCTTCGTTCATATTAAACTCTTTATTTAACGCATGGCGAAGTTGAGCACCATACATATAACCTAACGCATAGGAAGGAAAGTACCCAAAGCTTCCTCCTGCCCAATGAACGTCTTGCAAAACACCTTCCCGATCATTTTCTGGTCGGATCCCTAAATATTCTTCCATTTTATCATTCCAAAGCTTAGGGAGATCTTTTACTTCAATCTCGCGGTTGATCAAACCTTTTTCTAATTCATAACGAATCATAATATGTAGTGGATAAGTCATTTCATCCGCTTCGATTCGAATAAAGGAAGCCTTTACTTCATTTACCGCTTCATAAAAGTCTTCCTTGGAAAGATTTGCAATGGAATCAGGCGCATACGTTTTTAACCTTTCAAAGTATCGATTCCAAAATGCTTCACTTCGAGCTACATATGTTTCCCAGAATAAGGATTGGGACTCATGTATACCATTCGAAGTTCCAGTTGCAAGCGGTGTACCGACTAGGTCTTCACTAAGGTTCTGTTCATATAAGGCATGGCCACCTTCATGGATGGTACCAAACACAGCCATACGAAAATCATTTTCATCGTATCTTGTCGTTACACGAATGTCATATGGATTAATATTGATCATAAATGGATGAACCGTTTCATCCAGTCGACCGGAATTAAAATCATATCCCATTTCCTTTAATATTTCGATACTAAAAGCTTCTTGCTTATCTTTAGAAAATGGAACTAAAATTTTAGATGTATCTGGTTTATACGTTGCATTTTCAACTTTTTTAATTAGGTTCGTTAAAGAATTTCGTAAAGCCGGAAAAACATTATCTAAGATTTCCACTGTAATACCTGGTTCATACATGTCTAGTAAAGCATCATAAATATTCTTCTCATATCCCCAATAGTTTGCAAACTTAATATTAAAGTCTACCAATTTTTCTAGATAAGGACGGAACATTTCAAAATCCGCCTTTTCCCTCGCTTCTTCCCACACCGATTCAGCCTCAGTCTGGAGCATCACATATTCCTTAAATTCCTCATCTGGAATTTTGGCATTACGGTTATACTCTTTTTCACATTCCAGTATAGATTTATGAATAATAGGATCACTCGTTTCATTCTTTAATGCTTCAATAAAATCCTTCATCGTTTTAGAAGTAGACATTTGATGTACTTTATGTGATAAAACACCAATTGTTTTCGAACGTTGTTTAACAGAATTTTTTGGTGCTTTCGTACGTAAATCCCAAGCCATTAAGCGAATACCTTCGTTGTATGCTTCCATTTCAGCTAAAAAATCAAGAAATTCCTGTTCTGTTTCGGTATATTTCTTTGTCATAATATTTCACTCCCCTTTTGTCTTATCCCTATTATACATAAAAAGAATCCATTACTTCTCTCTTTTGCCAAAATATTGATAATAATCTGTTCGAATAAATCCATTGTACAACTTCCGTTTTTTTGTAGCTTTTCTTCCATAAACTTTTTCGAAATCTTGATAAGAGGTTAAAATATAAACGCTCCAATCCGGATTGTTCGTCATTATATTTCCTAAATCACGATACATTTCTTCTACTTCTTTTTTCTCACCTAGCCGTTCTCCATATGGCGGATTGCCAATTAAGTAACCATTTTTCACTTTCGGGTTAAAATCTCGAACTTGCATCTGTTTCCACTGAATAATATCGGCTAGTCCTGCTTCTTGTGCGTTCCCTTGTGCAATTTCGATCATTCGATGGTCTATATCAGATCCAGTAATGTCTATGGGCTGATCATAGTTGGCTAAATCCTCTGCTTCTGTTAAGGCCTGATCCCATACTTTACTTGGAACAATCCCCCACTCCTCTGCTGCGAATGCACGATTAAAACCAGGGGCAATGTTTTGTCCAATCAGTGCAGCTTCAATAGGAATCGTACCTGACCCTGTAAATGGATCGACAAAAGGATCATTTGGTCTCCAATTGGTTAATTGGATTAATGCTGCTGCTAGTGTTTCCTTAAGAGGTGCTTCGTTTTGTTTCACTCGATACCCTCGTTTATGTAATCCAGAACCAGATGTATCTATCGTTAGTGTTGCTTTATCTTTTAAAAGAGCAATCTCAACTCGATATAATGCGCCCTTTTCCTCTAAGCGGCCTGCCAAGCCATACTTTTTACGCATCCGTTCTACAATAGCCTTCTTAACGATTGCTTGACAATCAGGAACAGAGTATAACGTAGATTTAACCGATTTTCCGATAACTGGAATATTTCCTTCTTCTTCTATGTATTCTTCCCATGGTAAAGCTTTCGTTTGTTCAAATAGTTCATCGAAGGTAGTTGCTTGAAACTCCCCTACTAATAATTTCACTCGATCTGCAGTACGTAACCAAAGATTACTTCTCGCTATTCCTTGAGCATCAGCTTTATATATTATCTTTCCATTTTCTACACTAGTCGTTTCATATCCTAATTTACGCACTTCATCAGCTACAATCGATTCAAGTCCTTGAGCGGCTGTTGCGATTAATGTAAATTCTTTTTCCATTTATTTTAATCCTCCATTTTTTAACTATATCTTCCCCTTCACATTATTCCATACCTCGTAACGAATGCCAAATCTAACAATATAAATTGGTATAATGTTGAAGTGTTGCCTAACTTTGTTATGGACATACCCTTTTCAAAATAAATACTATTCCACACAAAATCATTCCCATACGCAAAAAAGCCTTTTCCAATACTACATTGGAAAAGGCTTTTCTATTGGATAATCATTTTTAAAAGTGGATCATAACCGCATGAACACTCTGTAAGCCATGTTTTGTACCATCGTACTACGAACGGTGGTTAACCTCGTACTCAGGTGGCAATCATCTATCTACAAGCATAATCGCTTGTCCCTCCGTATTGGTTCATTTCCCTCAGGAGAGTGCCCCTACCATTATTTGGGTTGCTCGCTCGTGGGGTTTACCTCGTTCCACTTCAACTATTTCTAGTTGAACTCCGTCACTGTGGCACTTTCAAGGTAGTCATACCATATCCATATGGACTTAGGCATTTTCCCTGCCGTTAGCTATAGTCTATAGCTACCCTGACTTATGAATTCGTCAGGCACGAACACTACAAACATCTCAGTTTGTGCGAGCATGGACTTTCCTCTGTATAATCTAGTTATACAGCGATTACCCGAGCATTCAATATTCCACTTGTTTTGTTCACTGGATTATAAATTATATCATGAATCCAAGAAAAAACAAATGTAAAATTTACCTATTTCAGTCGGCGTACTTTTTACCAAACACCGCTTTTTCTAAATTCGATAAACGTTTAAGAATATCATAGTTAACATTACCAGCAGTAGCTGCAGCTTGTGTTTGGCGCATTCTTGCTTGTACTGGTTGTCCAGTAGTTCCACCTTGTTTCTTTAAACGTTCGTTTTCAAGCTTAAGGCGATCGATTTCTTTTTGCATTGCTTCATAATCTTGAATAATAACATCTAAGAATTGATCTACTTCTTCCTGATTATAACCACGAATTCCAGTTTTAAAATCCTTTTCTAATATTTCTTTACTTGTTAATTGAACTTGTACTTGTTCGTACATTTCCTTCACCCCAACTCATACAGCTTATATCATATTTTTTCAAATAAATGAAGAAAAGTCAATTTACTTTTACAAATATCCATTATGAACATCCATTTCATTCATTTCCATTTCCCGCACTGTATCCTCTAAATCAAATGCTGTTATATAAAAAACTTGATAATCTTTTTTGTTTTTCTTTTCCACCTCCCGCAGAAAAAATGTCGGCGAACCGCCATTTTCTTCATCAAAAACAACCAAACACCCATCCGTCTTATCAATCACCCATTGGTCCTTACGCTTAAACTGCATGGGACCCTCGTACGCTTTGTTCATTAATGGCTGAAAAAAATCTGCTTGCTCTATAATCGAATGATATAGAGATTGTTGTTCTTCCTTCCACCGAACCTCTTGATTTTGAAAAGGTGGCACAACCGCTAATTTCAAGCCGTATTCCGCTTTTAAGGACAAGACAACTTCTGCTGCCCACAATTCTACCCCTGCTTGTCCGGAAATAATGACCCACATCACATCATATTCCTCAACTAGTTGGGTGATTCGTCTTTTTATGCTTTCCTTGATAAAAAGAATTCGTTTGTCATTGCTATTAAATATGTTTAATTCATGAGGTTTATAACCTGTTACATATAAATTTTTCATAATTCTGTTTCACCCTTACTGTTAACTTAACCTATACGTTCCGTTTCTAGTATAAGAAACTACAAATAAGAAAAACGAAATAAGAAGAGCTGAAGGTACCAGCTCTTCTATCTTAACTTAACACCAATTATTAGGATTTGGATTCATCCCTGCAGGTGATACAGCATTCGGGCCCATGTTTGCAGGGGACACCATTTGTGGTCTTCCAGGCCCCATATTCACATGCTGTGTATTCACCGAATTCACAACAGATTGTGTGTGTGGATAAAAGTGATTATTTTTCACTACATGATGATTTTGAATTGTTGTGTGCGTTGGATGAATATGATTCACCTCATGCGGTATAAAATTATTTTTTACACAATGCTTTGTTGGGTGAACCACCGTTTCTGCTGGACTTAAAGCAGTCGGTCTTGGTCTACAGCATTTATGATGACGCATTTTACCCTCTCCTTTCTCCTTGTTCACTATTACTATATTAAGAAAGAGAGAGACATGTACTAAGTCATCAACCTATTTTGGCCAATAAAGTGCTTTGATACATTCCGGAACGCTTATCCTTCTTGACCCGCCTCTAAATCTTTTGGTGTAAATGAAAATGGTAATAATTGTTCCATTGTCATTACTTTTACGTCACCTTTTAAATTTGCGATTTCAACTTCCATATGTGGTTCACAAAATTCACTTAAAACTTGGCGACAAGAGCCACATGGTGGGACCGGTCGATCTGTGTCCGCAACAACAGCTAAGCGATCAAACTCTAATTCCCCTTCTGATATAGCTTTAAAAATTGCGACACGCTCTGCACAACATGTAACAGGGTATGCGGCATTCTCTATATTACAGCCTTGATAAATCTTTCCTGATTTCGTACGGATTGCTGCACCTACACGAAACTTTGAATACGGAACATACGCCTTGTGCCAGATTTCCTTTGCATGTTCTAATAAGTTATTTTGTCCCATTTCTACTCTTCCTCTCTATGGTGATCTTGTTTCATTTGAGTTAAAACATAATCTATCGAGTGATAAATTTCCATAAAGCGTTTTCTTCGGACATCCCGATAATAACTATGAAAAACAAATAATTCTAAGTTTTCTTTTGTATTTTTTACTTGATTTGGCATGATTGGTAAGTTGTGAATCGTTGCTAATGTTTCCCTTTCCCAATCATCTATCCACTTGAATAACGGTTTTGTTTCCTCTTTTACAACTTCAAATAACTCCCGATTTCGCTTTGCTTCCCGTTCTCCGTTTTCATATCGCTGCATACCAGGATTTAATATTTCGTTGTATAGTTGCTCAATAATTTGCAATAAATGTGCATTCATGGAAGTTTTTACACCCTTTTTAAATTAACTTTAACATTATATTCGAATAATTGCATTAATTTCCAGTACTTTTTTTATGATTAGGATTACATTCTATCCTCAATGGATAACAACTGCTTCCGAAGTTGTTGAATCTCTTTATGTCTTTTATATAATTGTTTGTTCATTTCTTG
Organism: Salirhabdus sp. Marseille-P4669; assembly: GCF_900240405.1. Taxonomy (GTDB): domain Bacteria; phylum Bacillota; class Bacilli; order Bacillales; family Alkalibacillaceae; genus OEQK01. The sequence goes on along the minus strand of NZ_OEQK01000002.1, from coordinate 544,929 downwards.
CTTAATCGTATCTGTAAAATTTCTTTCCAACTCTAAAAGATCCTTTTCTAAATCATATATTGCTTTTAACGCATCAAACCTTGATATTTTTACCTCTTCCTGTGCCACTCTCATTGCGAATGCCATAAAACGTCATCCTCCTCTGGCCGTTTTCTTTATTGCATCTATTCTCTTTTTCCTTAGCATCTCCTCCTCAAGCGACAAACAAAGAAGAAATATTACATGCTTTCGATTCTTTTCAAAAAAAGAATAGATTTTTCGACATGCTTCATGATAATAAGGAAGGAGGTTGTTATGATGGCCAAAAAAGATCAACAAAAAAATCGTAAACCAGTTGAAGAAGAACCAACCAGAAGAGGATGGAAAGGGGACGGTAACCCGAAATTAGACGGTCCTAATCGCCCATCTACTTAAAGCTGCATCATATCCCTTCCATTTTGCAAGTGAAACACCCTACATACACTATGGGTGTTTCACTTTTTTATCGCATGGACGACCTTTGCAAAATGACGAATCAGACCTCGCTTTCGGTAAAACGATGACCCAATTTTCTTAGGCTGTATTTGTACAGATTCCCACCACGTATCACGTATTGGACTTTTCGGATACCAATCCTCTTTATATTTATTTTCATGTGAAATGGTTGGATAGGCTTCCTGTAAATTGTCACTATCAATTCGTTTTCTATTTAAAAATTGCTCATATTCATTTCGATTTCCTGTAGGGGTGACATCATTAGCAAACGTTAAAAACTTAGGATAGTAGTCTCGATGAAAAAGAATACTAGCTAACTTTTTGCCAGTTTCAATTCGAGAAGAAGTATCTGTAAACCTCTTAATATAAATTCCATATAAATCCCCTTGTTTCGTAGGAAAGACAACGGAATTTAAATGAAAGAGTTCTTGCAACAGGTAAGGAAAGGTATGAAAAACGTTTTCTCGAAAAAAAGGTTCTTTTATAACCGGTATTTGAATAATATTTTGTTCATTAATGATTTGAGCTGTTAGTAGCCTGTTCTCCTTTCTTTTCGTCCAAAAGTGCAACCATTCCTCTTCCATAAACGTAGATATAGTAAAGTATTTAAAAAGATAGAATAAAGGCTTATTACACTTTACAGAATAGCTGTACAGTAAAAGTTGGGGAAATGCATCGGAAAAAATAAACCAGTTTGCACGCTCATATGTCTTAAATAAAAGCATTCGCATGTTTTTGGATAATAATTGGTTGTATGTAAAAGTTAACAAATCGGTCATATTCCAGCCTGCATTTCTTGACACCATACTAGCTAACAAAGCCCATTTTATTTCTGGATGCTTGAAATAATACTTTAAATAGGCTTTTGTTCTTGTAACATTGTCTTTATTATAATGCTGTGTTTTCTTTTTTATTTCTTGGATTAAATCGGTTTCTGAAAACATATTTATTCCTCCGACTTAGCAACATTTGCCTATTTTTACATTTTGTTTCCCTTTTATCGGGATTATTTGGTATGATACTGCAGAAGGGTGAGGAATAATGAATTATCCAAACGGAAGAAAAAAAGCAAGAAACGAGAGTAATAAGCCAAAACGAAACAATACACTATTTGGCAATCGAGGAATGACCCTCGAAAATGATATAAATGAAACGAATAGTTTTTATCTAGAAACGAATCGTGCTGTGGTCCATAAAAAGCCAACGCCTGTACAAATTGTAAAGGTTGATTACCCACAAAGAAGTGCAGCGGTGATTCGCGAGGCTTATTTTAAACAAGCTTCCACTACAGACTATAATGGTGTCTATAAAGGGAAGTATATTGATTTTGAAGCAAAAGAAACAAAGAACTCAAATGCCCTACCTTTCGCTAATATCCATGAGCATCAAGTGGAACATATGAGACATGTTCTTGAACATGGTGGTATTTGTTTCTTAATAATTCGACTTGCTACAGAAGGAGAAACCTATTTTTTACCTGCCGAGCCATTTATTGAGTTTTGGGATTTACAATTCCAAGGTGGGAGAAAATCAATACCCACTACAAAAATTAAAGAGCACGGCTACCTTATTCCATTTACATTACAAGCAAGAGTAGATTACTTAGCAATTATAGATCAGTTTTATTTTTAACGGGAGGAGAATGAACATGGCAGAAAATAGCCAATCTCGTATGCAAAGAAGAAATGCTAAAAAAGAAAAGAAATCAAAAGGGAAAAACAAAAAGTTAAACTGGAAAAAAGTTTTACTTATATTTGGAATTGTAATGGCAGTATTTATAATTGGAATTGTTGGGACATTTGCCTATTATGTCTCCGGAGCACCTGACCTAAATCCAGAGGAATTATCCGATCCTTTATCTTCAAAAATATATGATCGTAATGGTGACTTGATCGTAGAATTAGGCGCACAAAAGAGAACGAAAATATCCTATGACGATATCCCTAGTATTTTAGAAGACGCCGTAATCGCTACAGAAGATTCCCGGTTCTATGACCACTTTGGTGTCGATGTTTTCCGTATGGCATCTGCAGTTTGGGCAAACGTTACAGATGGGTTTGGTTCCCAGGGTGCAAGTACCATTACACAACAGGTTGTAAAAAATGCCTTTTTATCTACAGACAAAACGATGAAAAGAAAAATTCAAGAACAGTGGCTAGCAATTAAGCTAGAACGTGAATATTCCAAGCAGGAAATTCTTACGATGTATTTAAATAAAATTCATTACGGAGACTCTACTTATGGTGTCGCAAAAGCAGCCGAAGTATACTTTGGTAAAAAGGACTTGCATGATTTAACATTACCGGAAGCAGCATTATTAGCAGGTATACCACAACGACCAAATGCATACAATCCATTTAAAAATCCGGATTTGGCTGAAGAAAGACGAAATCTTGTATTGGATTTAATGGTCCAGCACAATAAAATTACGGAAGAAGAAGCAGCTGAAGCTAAGAAAGTAACGATCGAGGAAATGGTTGTCGACGGTTATGAGAATAGCATGGAATACTCCGATTTTCTTGAAAAAGTAGTACAGGAAGTTCAAGCTAAGTTAGGCGATGAAGTTGATATATATCAGGATGGATTAGAAATATATACAACGCTTGATGTAAATGCACAAGAACGTGTCGAGCTTCTATTAAGTAGCTCAGATGAAAATCCGCTAAAAGCTAATTATGTTGATGAGAACGTCCAAGCAGCAATAACTGTAATGGATACAAAAACTGGAGAAATCCTAGCAATTGGTGGCGGACGAGACGGAAAACAAGGTATAGGAGCCGATTTTAACTATGCCTTTCAAGATGGTTTCCAACCTGGTTCTACGATGAAACCAATCGTAGACTATGGCCCGTATATCGAATACGAAAAAGCATCCACTTATACGCAAATTGTGGATGAAAAGTATTCCTATTCATGGGGAAAAGAAATTAACAACTGGGATACGAACTATACAGGTCAGCAAACGATGCGTTATCATTTAAAGGAATCACGCAACATTCCAGCACTTAAAATCTTCCAAGAAGTCGGTTCAGAACGTGCTGAGCAATTTGTAAGTGGCTTAGGAATCCCTATTCCTGAAGATGGTGTAACCGAGACGGATGCAATTGGTGGTCATATCGAACCAACAACCGTTCAAATGGCTGGAGCATACGCCGCATTTGGTAATAAAGGTATCTATAATGAGCCACACACTGTACGTAAAGTAGTAATAGGTAACCAAACGATTGATTTCAAACAAGAACCAGAAATCGCTATGTCTGATTACACTGCATTTATGATATCAGACATGTTGAAGGATGTTTTAACAAATGGAACTGGTACAAGAGCAAATGTACCTGGAATTCCTGTAGCTGGTAAAACCGGTACGACAAACGACGATATGGATTCATGGTTTGCTGGATATACAACCAATTACACAATTGCAGTTTGGACTGGATATCCGAAAACAAGTGATACGTTACCATTTGATGCAAAAATTATTCCGCAGCTTATGTTTAAAGATGTTATGACGCAATTATCTAGTGGCGTTGATACAGCCGATTTTGAACAACCAAATTCGGTCGTTCAAGTAGCTATTGAAAAAGGTTCTAACCCAGCTAAATTACCAAGTGAATTCACTCCAGAAGATGAAATCGTCTATGAGTGGTTTGTAAAGGGAACAGAACCGAAAGAAACCTCGGAGAAATACGATAAAATCGATCCGGTTAAAGACTTAAAAGCCGAATATAATGAGAAAGATAATACCGTCAAACTGAAATGGAAATATGATAACAAAGAGAAAGTTGTATTTGATGTTCGGGCAGGAGTGCAAAATTCTGATATGTCCACTGTATCCGATATTAAAGACAAAGAGGTGATTATTACCCATATTCAGCCAGGTCAAACTTACCTATTTGAGGTTATCGCTGTGAGTGAGCAAGATAGTGCAAATCGAAGCGAAGCTGTTTCCGTAACACTTGAAATACCTGAAAAAGAGGAAGATTTACTGGATGATCTCTTAGATGGTGATCAAGGTGAAGGAAATGAGAATGGGAATGGGAATGGCAACGGTAATGGAAACAATGGCAATGGCAACGGGAACAATGGCAATGGCAATGGGAATAACGATGATGATGGCGGTGGAGAAGAAGGTAGACCAGATGATGGTGGAACCGATGGCGAAGAAGAAGGTGAGCCGGATGAACCAGGTGATGGAGAAGGTGAAGCTCCTGTAGATGGCGATAATCCTGAAAATCCAGAAGAAGGTGCCGCTTAAAAGGCACAGAAGCAGATCGATTCAGATCTGCTTCTTTTTTATGGAATTATCTCATGTTATTGGATAATTACCGCTTTATTTTGTTACATTATCACACGTTCTTGGAGGATTACCTCTCTATCTTGTCGAATTATCACACGTTCTTGAGGATTACCTTTCTATCTTGTCGAATTATCCCACTTTATTGAGGATTACTCTTTTATTTCGTCGAATTATCCCGCGTTTTTCACGGATTATCACTTTATTTTACAGAATTACTCCATCACATTGAGTAATTAACGATTTACACATATGAATTATCCCTGTTAAGACCGATTTCCCCTCTCCTTTTGTAGAAAAATCAACGTATATTAATGAATTAACATTACATCTAATTGAATAAACCTAAATTCATGTAAAAAAACAAGGTTATTCGAATAGAATAACCTTGTTTGTATCATCATAATTTATTATGCTTTCTCCCTTTTCCTCATTCTCTTTTGGCCTTCTCTACAAACCTCTAATAAAGGACAAATGTCACATTGAGGATTTTGAGCTTTACAGTGATAGCGACCAAAGAAAATCATCCGATGGTGCGTTCTGCTCCATTCCTCTTTTGGAACTTTACGCATAAGTGTCTTTTCTACTTCTAAAACCGAATCCTTCCATCGACAAAACCCAAGGCGTTTCGAGACTCTCTCTACGTGGGTATCAACAGCTATAGCAGGTGTGCCAAAGGCAACTGATACTACAACATTGGCCGTTTTTCTACCTACTCCTGGTAGCTCTACTAATTGTTCATGTTCTCTTGGGACTTCCCCATCATACTGATCGATTAGGATTTGGCACAATTTGCGAATGTTTTTTGCTTTATTTCGAAATAGACCGATGGAACGAATATCATTTTGAAGTTCCTCTAACGTTACCCCTAGATAATCTTCTGGTGTTTTATATTTTTTAAATAAGTCTTTCGTAACCTTATTTACTAAATTATCCGTACACTGTGCCGACAATAGCACAGCGATTACAAGTTCAAAAGGATTTTCATGTACTAACTCACATTCCGCATCGGGGAACATCTCCCCCATCGTATCTAAGCAGAATCGAATTTGCTGTTTGTTTAACACCTTCTCTCCCCCTATTCCTCATCATCAAGCCAATTATAATAAACGGAAGTATCTCTTTTTTTCTTTGGAGTAGTCGACACATTTTGATTCGACTGCTTTCGAAACGAGTTGCTAATCTTTCTAGCATCCTCAACTGTTTTAACACCTTTTTTGGACCATTCATTTAAAATGCGATCAATATATCGAAAGTTTAACTTTGCCATTAAAACCGCTTCTCGTAAAGCTGCTTTTATTAATGCAGGAGCAAGCTTGTCATCATCTAGCCATTGGTTGATCATCTCAATTTCAATTGGTGATAGTGCTCGTCCAAATTCTTGTTCAAAAAGGAGAAACAGGTTTTTATCGTCCTGCTGCTCTGCTTTTTTCTCCTCTGTTTGAACATTATATAGTTTTTTTATTAATGGCTCTAGCGAATAAGCTTCATGTATGACATTATCCTCTTTATGCTGTTCAATGATGAGTAATCCTTTTTGCATTAAATATCGTAACGATTGTGCTACCTCATGCTCTTTTGAAGTCATATATTGACTTAACAATTGTATGGACGGTAGACGGTCTCCTTCCAATTGAAGGCGGTAAATATGCATTAATAGCACTAGCTCTATCTCTCTCATCCCTAAGCTCTTATATTCCATTAACAATTGTTTCGGAAAAGTCATTTGATCTAATAACATTTGATGATAATGATTTTGCAATGTGTATCCCACCTTATGGGTATTATAGCATCAAAAAATACGAAAAAGATATTCGTATGTTTCCAATCTATTTTCGACCTGCTACATTCGTTTAAAAAGCTCCCATTTAGGGAGCTTTTGATGTTGATTATTATGGATATAGACGGTTCAATAAACGAGGGAATGGTATCGTCTCACGTACATGCTCTGTACCAGAAATCCAAGCAATGGTTCTTTCCAAACCTAAACCAAAGCCTGAATGTGGAACACTTCCATATTTACGAAGTTCCAAATACCATTTGTAAGCATCACCTGTTAAGTCATGTTCTTCATAACGCTGTTCCATAAGCTCTAAATCGTCAATCCGCTCAGAACCACCAATAATCTCTCCATAACCCTCTGGTGCAATTAAATCGGCACATAATACCACTTCAGGACGATTTGGATCTGGCTTCATGTAGAAAGCCTTTAAAGATGTTGGATAATGTGTAATAAATACTGGCTTATCGTAGCTTTCTGCAATAGCTGTTTCATGTGGAGCCCCAAAGTCATCGCCCCACTCAATATCATCAAATCCTTTATCTTTTAGGAAGGCAACTGCTTCATCATACGTGATTCTTGGGAATGGTGCTTTAATTTGTTCTAACTTTGATTTGTCTCTTCCTAAAGTATCTAATTCTATTTGACAGTTTTTCAACACAGCTTGCACAATATATTCAACATATTGTTCTTGTAATTGTAGGCTTTCTTCATGCTCAACAAATGCCATCTCCGGTTCAATCATCCAAAATTCAATTAAATGACGACGCGTTTTGGATTTCTCAGCACGGAATGTTGGTCCAAATGAAAATACTTTCCCTAATGCCATCGCAGCAGCTTCCATATATAGTTGTCCACTTTGAGAAAGGTATGCATCCTCATCAAAGTATTTCGTATGGAATAGCTCCGTTGTACCCTCTGCAGATGTTCCTGTTAAAATTGGAGGATCGATTTTAACGAAGTTTTCTTTGTTATAAAATTCATAAGTTGCACGAATAACTTCATTTCGAATTTTCATAATCGCATGTTGTCTCTTTGAACGTAACCAAAGATGGCGATGATCCATTAAAAATTCAGTGCCGTGTTCTTTAGGAGTAATGGGATAATCAACAGCTTCATGAATTAATTCAAGGTGATTAACTTGCATTTCAAATCCTAATGGAGAGCGAGTATCCTCTACAATTTTTCCTGTAACATATAGGGATGATTCTTGTGTTAGCTTTTTAGCTAAATTAAAAATTTCTTCCTCTACCTCTGCTTTTACAACAACTCCTTGCATATAGCCTGTACCATCACGAAGTTGTAGAAACGCAATTTTTCCACTTGATCTTTTATTTGCTAACCAAGCACCAATGGTTACTTCTTGGTTGACATATTTATGTACTTGATTGATTGTTGTTTTCATATTTCATTTCCTCCACTTACTTTGTTGCATGATTTACAACGAATTTTTTGATACGTTTTGCCGCTTCTTCCAATAGATCTAATGATGTTGCGTAAGATAGACGTACGTTATCTTCAGCACCAAAGCCAGATCCAGGTACAAGCGCGACTTTTTCTTCTTCTAATATTGCTGCTACAAAATCATCAACAGTGCTATACCCACATGCAAGTACAGCTTGCTTCACATTTGGAAACAAATAAAAGGCACCATTAGGTTTTACACAAGTAACTCCTGGGATTTCGATTAACCAATTATATAGCTTAGAAAGTCGTTCCTCAAAAGCCTTTTTCATTTTCTCCACTTCTACTTCGGATTCAGTATATGCTGCTATTGCCGCATATTGAGCAATAGAGGTAGGATTAGAAGTGGAATGTGAGGCTAAATTTGTCATTGCTTTAATAACCGTTTCGTTTCCTGCAGCATATCCAATTCGCCAGCCGGTCATGGAATGGGATTTTGATACACCATTAATGATGATCGTTTGCTCTTTCAATTGGTCTGAGATTTGAGCAACTGATGTATGCTTCGTAGAGCCATAGATAAGTTTTTCATAAATCTCATCTGACACGATTAGGATATTATGTTTTAAGCAAACCTCACCAATCGCTTTTAATTCGTCTTCACTATAAATGCTTCCCGTTGGATTACTTGGGGAATTAATAATAATAGCCTTTGTCCGTTGTGTAATGGCACTTTCAATTTGTTCAGGTGTTAGTTTAAACGCATTTTCTTCTGAAGCTGTTACAACAACTGGTTCCCCTTGAGCGAGCTTAATTTGCTCTGGATAGCTTACCCAATACGGTGCAGGTACAATAACCTCATCACCTGGATTTAATAATACTTGAAACAGTGTATAAAGGGCATGCTTCGCCCCAATTGTAACAATAATTTCTGAAGGCGTATATGTTATTTGTTGATCTCTCTTAAACTTTTCAATAATCGCAGCCTTTAATTCTGGAAGACCTCCAGCAGGGGTATATTTTGTTTTGCCTTCATCCATCGCTTGCTTTGCTGCATTTAAAATATATTCCGGTGTGTTGAAATCGGGTTCCCCTGCTCCTAAACCAATTACATCAAATCCTGCTTGCTTTAGTTCCTTTGCTTTTGCGGTAATTGCTAACGTACTAGATGGGGTTAACGTTTTTACACGATCTGCTAAATTCATGTTATCGCTCCTTTCCATTATTTCAATTGTTCCAGTAAGCTACCTGTAGAAAATAAATAATAGGAAAAAACAAACTTATCCTGTTCATTTTTATAAATAATTTCCCATACGAAATTATCATTTGCAATACCTGGTGTCATTTTTTCTAAAGTACAGTTCCTGCAGTTTTCTTTCCATTTCGCAAGCATTTCTTGCTCACGTATTCCCTCTTCTTCTAAAACAAAAAGAGTCTCTAATTGCTGTTCTTCCTCTTGATCAACCTCATCATCCTTTTCATTCACAATTGGAACAAAAGCATAACCTGGTTGATTCTCCTCTGTCTTACCATACACTACATCATATGCATGTTCACCATTAAACCTGGTTACTTCTGAGACTTCAACTAATGGACTATTTTGGATTGCTTTTTGTTTGGATGAAGCAAAAGTGGCCTCTTTTACTTCCATTGCCTGATTAAAAATAACTAGATAATACAGTCCTAAACTTAAGATGAACAAACCAATCCCAGTCAAGGACCAGATGAGGATTCTACGTCTTGTAGATCGTGAAGACTGCTGTCGTCGCATCGTTTTCATCTAAAGACAATCCAAACATAAGATTTTGTTCTTTCAACGTTCTGTTTAAGCAATCCACTACTTTATATAAATCATCGCTATGGCTAATTCGAACTGTAGATAATGTTTCCACTTTTTTATCTTCCATATATACCTCCAAATGAAATTCACAGGCCTTGAAAAATTTACACGGTATATCTAAAATGTTGTTTCCGTAAACTAATAATGTCTGAAACAACATTCGTTATATATTATAACAATAAATTTCAGTCGTACAGAACAATAAAGTATATTTTTTGGAAAAATAGCGTTTTTTAAGTCGATCCGAAATGCCGTATAAACCAAAAACAATCTAACCCATACCAAAATGTTTAAGAGTGCTCAGAACGTTGAGCACTTATTTTTTTACTTCATAATCACCTGGATTACAGAGTATGTGGATCGTACCTAGCGTTCTCAAATGGTATATATCAATCCATGATTCATTTAGACGCTCTAATAATCCTTCATGTAATCGTTCTTCTTGAATGTTATAAATAATCGCTAAATGAGGGTCTAAATGTTTTAACAAATCAATACTCGGATAATTTTTCAAAGCGTATTCTGGTATTTTCAGCATTTCAACTCTTGATGGAAATGATTCAATTAATTCCTCCATTTTTTCACTTGCTTCCGACATAAAGAGTAAAGAGTTGTTCCCGAATAATATAAAAAGAGACATGGATTCGGATTTTTCAACCTTTACGACACGAAACATTAATCCGGGACTTGGCTCATATACTTTTCCAGACTTCCAAACCTCTAATTTAACATTGTCCTTCGTTTCAAAGCAGGTTTCTTCTGTATGAGAAATAACTTTTTTAATATCGAATTCTTTAATCAAAGCCTCTGCATTTCCACATGTATCATCACTATTTTTTGTAATAATTAATCCATCTAGCTTTGTAATATCCAATTGCTCTAATTGACTAAATAAATCATTTTCACTTTTTTTCGATCCAGTATTTATTAAAAAATGTTTCCCTTGACCTGATGTAATTAATAATGCCTCTCCGTCTGGCAAGGAAAAAAATGTATACATTACTTCGTTTTCTTCTAAATCAAAAATGTCAGCATGAATGTTCGTAGATGTAGCTGTAAAACATACAAAAAGTATAACAATCGAGAGCAATCGCTTCATGTAACGTCACATCTCCTAAGATTATCTGTTTTCGTACCATTCTCTAGCTAAATCGAATAAATGATTCGTATCATCGTAAATAACAGGAACATCCGGTATCGATTCTAAAAAATACTGTCCATATTTTGATTGTATTAGTCGGGCATCACAAACAAATACAATACCAGAATCTTGTTTGGAACGAATCAATCTACCAAACCCTTGCTTAAATCGAATTACCGCGTTCGGTAAAGCAAGCTCCATAAATGGATTTTTGTTCTGTTCTTTTAGCATCTTTGCCTTAGCACTATATACGGGGTGGTTTGGTGGTTCAAATGGTAATCTAACTATTACAACTGCAGATAAATCCTCACCAGGTATATCGATTCCTTCCCAAAATGAACTCGTCCCTAATAGGATCGCCCGGTCAAACGTTTGAAAATTCTTTTTCAACCTCTCCCTACTACCACTAGAAATTCCTTGAGCGATAATTACTAAATCATCTTGATCAGCAAATTGCACGAGCATTTCATGTGTGTTTTTAAGCATTTGATAGGATGTAAACAATACAAGCATTCTACCTTTTGTAATTTGGGCTAGCTCGTAAATCGCATAACTAATTGCCGTTACATAATCCTCTTCCCGATCATACTTAATATGTGGAAGATCATTTGGAACAAAAAGCTTCACTTGGTCTTTAATTGAAAACGGTGATGCGATTTGTTTTGTCCATACATTCCCATCTTCAAGTCCATTCTTTTGCAGCATATATCGAAAAGAGTTTTTCATTGTTAATGTTGCACTTGTTAAAATAATACTTTTCTTTATATGATAAAATTTTTCCGCAAGAGCCGAGCCTATTTCATACGGCTCGCAGTATAGGTATACTGCATTTTTCGCTCCCTGCGCCTCGATTTCTATCCACTTAACGAACGCACTTTCTTCATCTCTTAAAAACAAATGAAGTTTTTGTTTAAGTTCATGAATGGATTCTAGATGATATTTCCATTTATCCACATAATTTTTAGCATCTGCTGATTCCTTTTTCTTCATACGTTCCTCTAGATATTCCATTATATCCAAAAGCGAAAATTGTAACCTTTGGGTTAAATCAACCAGTTGTGTACGTATTGGTTCTGTAATGTTTTTAAGCTCAAATAAAGACTGGATTCGTCCCACATCATTATATGTCGCATCTTGTTTTTGTTTAACGATTGAAAATAAGTAACGAAATAATTCATCAGCTCGTTCCTTTGTCTCCGTTAAGAGTTCCTCAAATTTCGCTTCTTGTATTTCCTCTTTCATTTCATTCAACAGATACTGAATCGATACATAGGAAAGCTTTGCTCCGAAATGAGAAGAGGCTGCTTTTTCAAAATGGTGCGCCTCATCTATTACACAATAATCAAACGATGGAAGTAGGTTATAATTATTCGCGATTTCGGTACTTAATAACGAATGATTTGTAATAACTAATTGTGCCTTCTGCGCTTGTTTACGGACTTTAGTATAATAATTATGATGAAACCAAGAAGACTTTGGATCCATTAATCCTTCTGCTTCGGCATTAATTTTACGCCAAAAAATATACCCACTTGATGGTAATTGTAATTCATCCATATCACCAGTATCTGTCTCCGTAATCCATACAAGGAGCAGCGCCTTCGTCAAAATTACGTCATAATTATCCTGTTCCGGTGACTTTTGAAGCTCCTCACTAAATCGCTTTAAGCTTAAATAATGCCTTTTTCCTTTCATCACTACAGATTGAAAGGGAGCATTTATCGCATTTTTCAATAAAGGAATTTCTTTATGAAGAGCCTGAGATTGTAATTGAGTCGTATAGGTGCTGATTAGTACTCGATTTCCTGTCTGTAAGGCGTGATAAATACTAGGAATTAAATAAGCTAATGTCTTCCCAGTTCCTGTCTCTGCTTCAATTAATGCATGCTTGTTTTCCTGAAAAGCACGATAAATTAGCTCAGCCATCTCGCCTTGAGAGTCACGGACCTCATAGTTCTCATATAGTTCACTTAACGTTCCTTTCTTCCCTAAAATGCCGTGTAAAAAATCCTCAAAAGAAAGAGATAGGGAAGAAGCTATATTTTTTTCTTCTCGGGCTTTTTTTAAAACAATGCCTTGAAAGGTTTCATATGTTTGATCTTGGTCCATGGAATACCTTTTGCTATGTATAAGTTCTGCTAAGATGTCATGTAAGTCACTTTGGAGCTTTGGTTCTAGGTATAAAATTTGCTCAAGGGTTTTAGCCGGCAAACTTTTTGCTTTTTGTAATAATTTTAATAGTAATTGTGCCGTTACATATGCATCAGATAAGGCACGATGGGGATGCATATGATTTATATTATAATATTCCGCCAACTGTGATAATTTAAATCCAGAAGCACGAGGCGTAAATATTCTAGCCAATTCCACTGTGTCAATTACCTTTTCGTTAACTGGTTCTAATCCCTCTTGCATTAAGGCATCATTTAGGAATACTAAATCAAATTGCACATGATGGGCAACAAAGTAAGCCCCTTTGCATAAAGCTTGTATTTTTTTTGCTACCGTTTTGAAGGAAGGAGCATTTTCCACAGCACGGTCGGTAATACCAGTTAAGTTTGAGATAAATAACGGGATCTCCTTACCAGGATTCACATAAGAAGAAAATTCCTCAATTATGGCCCCGTCTTCAATAATGACGATGCCAACCTCTATGATTTGATCCCCACTTTTTGGGGTATGTCCAGTTGTTTCTAAATCGACAACAGCATATCTTGTCATGTGTTCACCTTCTTTCATTGCAGCACAACTCAATGAAGTATATACTTTCTTATAAAAAATAGCTCCCGCAAAATGGGAGCTATTTAACCGTTAGAGGTGGTTCATTACCAATCATTTCGACAATTTCATTTTGTTCATTCATAATTGCAACAGTAGGCTTATGAGTGTTTAATTCTTCATTTGATAAAATAGCATAGGAAATAATGATAACCGTATCTCCAACTTGGAAAAGACGGGCTGCTGCACCATTTAAACAAATAACACCACTATGTCGTTCTCCTGGTATTACATACGTTTCAATTCTAGCTCCGTTATTGTTGTTGACGATTTGTACCTTTTCATTCGGTAAAATACCTACTTGCTCTAAAATATGTTCATCAATTGTAATACTGCCTACATAATTTAAATTTGCTTCTGTAACACGTGCACGATGGATCTTCGCATTCATCATGGTGCGAAACATTGTCCTTCTCCCCCTATTATACATTAATGATGAAACGTCAATTCACCATTTTCGTCAAAAATTAAGTTATCAATTAATCTTGCCTTTTCAAAGTATACAGCAGTTGCAAGTATTACTCTCTCTGAGACTTGATCAATTGGTTTTAAATTTGGATAAGTCAATAACTCGACATAGTCAATTTTACCACGAGTCTTTTCATTAATAAACTGTATTACTTTTTCGACAATTTTATCTTTGGATGTTTCACCGTTTACTACTAATTGTCTACCCTCTTCTAAAGCTTGATAGATGTATTTTGCCTCGTTTCTTTCTTCCACACTAAGGTAAACATTTCTACTACTTTTCGCAAGACCATCTTCCTCACGTACAGTAGGAATTGGAATGATTTCGAGTGGAAAATTATAGTTTTTCACCAAGGCGTCCACCACAGCAACTTGTTGGGCATCCTTTAAACCGAAATAAACACGGTCTGGCATTGTAATGTGAAACAGCTTTGTGAGTACAGTTACAACTCCATCGAAATGACCTTCTCTCGATTTTCCACATAGCACATTACTACGCTCTACGACACGCAGTTGAATGGCATGCGACTCAGGATACATCTCTTCAACAGATGGAAAAAAGACATAATCTACCTTTTCCTGTTGTGTAACGGCTCTATCATGCTCCTCATCTCGTGGATAGCGGTCTAAATCTTCATTCGGACCAAATTGTAATGGATTTACAAAAATACTCACAATGACAACATCATTGTTTGCCCGAGCCTCTTTCATTAATTTCTGATGACCTTCATGTAAATAGCCCATTGTTGGAACATAGCCAATGCTTCTTTCATCCCTTTTAAGCTGTAAAGCAATTTGTTGCATTTCTTCTATTGTTGTAATTATTTTCACTGCTTCTTGCCTCCATAAAGTGCATCTAATTCCGCTTCATCCATCATATAGGAATGTTCATCGTCTGGAAATGCTACTTCCTTTACCTCTTTATTATAATCCTTTAGCGACTTTAACATCATTTCGTTAACATTGCCATAAGGCTTGACAAATTTAGCTAAACGGTCTACTCCGTACTGTAATAGATCATGATAAACCAATACTTGTCCATCACAATATGAGCCTGCTCCAATACCTATCGTTGGTATTGAAATCGTTTCTGTAATTAGTTTTGCTAATGGTTTTGGTACACATTCTAACACAAGAGCTATTGCCCCAGAGCGTTCAACTTCCTTAGCATCTTCTATAAGCCTTTGGGCATCTTCATGGGTTTTACCTTGAATTCGATATCCACCTAAAACATTTACAGATTGTGGTGTTAGTCCAAGGTGTCCCACAACTGGAATACCTGCTGCTGTCAGCAAACGTATTTTTTCCAAAACATCCCCGGCACCTTCTAATTTTAAAGCCTGAGCATTCGTTTCCTGAAAAATACGTTTTGCGTTCTTTAATGTGTCCTCAATTGATATATGGTAAGACATAAATGGCATATCTACGACTACAAATGTATCTTTTGCCCCTCGCGTTACTGCTTTTCCGTGATGAATCATATCATCAACTGTTACAGGAATTGTAGAATCATAACCAAGGACTACATTTGCAACCGAATCCCCAACTAAAATCGTGTCAATGCCTGCCTGTTCAGCTAATTTTGCAGATGGATAATCATATGCTGTTATCATTGATATTTTTTCATTATTTTGTTTCATTTTCTGCAGTTTCGTACGTGTTAGCATTTTTTTGCACCGTCCTTTTCCAATCAATTTCAGCTGAATATAATCTTTTCGTTTCTCCTTTTTCATCTTTAACCAGTAAGGCACCATCATCGTGAATACCGAGTAATTCCGCTTTCCATTGTGTTTTTCCAGTTGTCACATGAATCGCCTCACCCAGCTTATACGCAGATTGTTCCCACTCTTTTTTAATTGGAGAAAATCCTTCATTCCTAAATATTTCATAAACGATTTCAATCTGCTTCCATAATTCTTGGATTAATGTCTCTCTTTGCCAAGACTGATTGGTCACTAACTTTAAAGATGTAGCTTTTGACTGTAATTCAGATGGCAAGTCTTTAGAATCATGGTTTACATTTATACCAATTCCGATGATTACAAAGGAAATTTGATCTTGTTCAGCTTGCATTTCTGTTAAAACACCAGCTAGCTTTTTATCCTGTATATAAATATCATTGGGCCACTTGATTTTTGCATCTAGATTACATATGTTTTTAAGCATACGGGTAATGGCAACCGCTGTTAATAGAGTTAACTGTGGTGCACGATACGGTTCAATCTTTGGTCTTAAAATCATGCTCATCCATATGCCTACATTTTGCTTCGAATGCCATTCTCTTTGTAGGCGTCCCCTACCCTTTACTTGTTCATCTGCCACAACTACTGTACCATTTACAGCTCCATCTAACGCTAATTTTTGAGCCGTTATTTGCGTAGAGTCCAACGTTTTTTCAAAAATAAGATGCTGGCCTAACCATGTTGTTTCAAGCCCCCATTGAATGGTGTTTTCACTCATTTCGTCCGGAGCTTGTACGATGCGGTATCCTTTTCTCGTGACCGCCTCTATTTTATAACCATCTTCCTCGAGTGCTTTCATATGCTTCCAAATAGCAGCCCTAGAAATGTTTAACTCATCCGAAAGCTTTTGCCCAGAGACATATGTATTTTTATTACTGGCTAAAAGGGTGATCAATTGTTTTCTCGTATCCATTCCCACACCCATTCCTTTATATCCTCTTTTTTATTTGCTAACGTTCCATTCACAACCTCTTCCTCAACCGCCTTAAGAAGTTGTGCAATCCATGGGCCCTCCTGTAAATTTGGCACCATTTCCAATAGGTCGTTACCATTTAGTTGTAATTCACTTCGGTTTGTTATCGGTAAAGATTGATATGCATGAAAGACCTCGTTGTCATATAAGGTCTTCTTTTGTTCCATTGTATTTACCAAATGGACGAATTCACTAATATACGCCTCTTTAAGTAAGTATAAACATCCTTTACGCAAACCATTTAGTTTATAACATTTGTAAACAGAATCAAGCAATTTACTTTTATTTCGAAGCACATTTGACAATTTCCAGCTTTTACACCAATGCTCAATCGTTATCGAGGAATCCAATTGATGTAATAAAGTAATCCATTCTGCCATCGATAAAAACGGGCTCTTCATATAGGTTTTCGCTTCCCGAACAAGCTTTTCGTGTTCTTGAAAGATAGGCAAATACTTATATATTTTTGAAATCGTGATTGTCTCAAATGCTTTGGTAACAAATTTACCTAAAACGAGTTTCTCTAATTCCACTGCAATACGTTCCACCGCAATTTCGGTCAATAACGAACCATTACGAATAATTGCTTGCTCTGTATTGGAATCAAGCTCGAAACCAAGCTGACTTAAAAAGCGAAGTGCGCGCATCATTCTAAGTGGATCTTCTTGAAAACGATCAGAAGGATTATGTACTGTTTTAATGACCTTTCGATGTAAATCTTCTTGACCATGGAAAGGATCGATTATATCCCCTGTTTTTGTCATGGCAATTGCATTAATCGTAAAATCTCTTCTCGCTAAATCTTTTTCTAAATCCGAAACAAAAACCACTTGATTCGGGTGACGGAAATCATCGTATTCTCCATCAATGCGATATGTCGTTACTTCAAAAGCCTCGTCGTTGTATAGGACGAGCACCGTACCATGTTCAATACCAATTGGAATCGTTTTGGCAAACAGCTGTTGTACAACATCTGGTTTTGCATTTGTGGCAATATCGATATCTCCTATATCTCTGGCTAAAAGACGATCTCGAACTGCTCCCCCAACAAAAACCGCTTCGTATCCAGCCCGTTCTAAAGTTTCAATTATCGGAATAGCATTCTGGAAACGTACATTCATATGTAACATCCTTCTTCTATATAATTATTTCATGATTTTTAATTAAGAAGTTTTCGATATAAGTCTTCGTATTGTTCGATAATTTTACTGGAATGAAAATGTTCTTGAACATGTTGGATGGATCTATTCGAAAATGTCTTCCACTTTTGTTCATTTTCTAACAAGGAAACTGCATCCTCAATCATTTTTGAAATATCTCCCAATTCTTCAATGAAGCCTATTTCGTTGTCTACAATTACTTCAGGTATACCGCCAACATTTGTTCCGATACACGGAACCCCGCAAGCCATTGCTTCTAGAAGAACAAGACCAAAGCTTTCCTTTTCCGAAAGAAGTAACAACAAATCGGATATGGATAATAATTCGGATACATTTTCTTGTTTCCCTAAAAATAGAACGTGGTTCTCTAGTTGTAGATCATGAACTAGTTTTCGAACCCTTATATACTCTGGTCCATCTCCAACTAGCAGTAGCTTGGAAGGAAGGTGTTTATAGATTCCTTCAAATACCTTCACTACGTCATCTACTCTTTTTACTTTACGAAAATTAGAAATATGAATGATTACCTTTTCTTCTTCCGAAATTCCGAATTGGGCTTTTAAATCTGGTAAAGCTTTCACATGATACTCACTTTCATCTACAAAATTGTAGACGACATGTAACTCTTTCGATACATCTAACATTTCTTTTGTTTGATTCGCCAAGCTGCGGGAAACAGCAGTAACTGCATCCGAATGCTCAATACCGAAACGAATCATATTTTTTAAGCTTGCATCATATCCAAGCACTGTAATATCCGTCCCATGCAGTGTTGTGACAATTTTAACATCATGAGATACCATTTGTTTCGCTAGAATCGCACAAATCGCATGAGGCATTGCGTAATGAACGTGAAGAATATCAAGCTTCTCCCGTTCAATTACTTCAGCCATTTTACTAGCAAGAGATAAATCATAAGGTGGATACTTAAATAGCGGATAATGATTCACTTCAACCTCATGAAAATAAATATTTGAATACAATCGATTTAATCGGAAAGGCATACTGGATGTAACAAAATGAATTTCATGCCCTTTTTCCGCTAATAATTTACCTAATTCTGTTGCAATTACTCCTGAACCACCTACTGTGGGATAACACGTGATGCCTATTTTCAACATGCATTTCACCTTTCATCATTAGACGGGTTAATTAATTCTCGCCAATGAAAATCTCCTCTTTTTAAACCATGAATCATTACTTCTGCTGCTGCTACATTTGTTGCTAGTGGTACTTTGTAAACATCGCACAACCGAAGTAATGCAATAATATCCGGCTCATGTGGTTGTGCAGTTAATGGATCACGGAAAAAGATCACCATGTCCATTTTATTTTCAGCAATAAGTGCACCAATTTGCTGATCTCCCCCTAAAGGTCCTGACTTCAACCGGCTAATCGAAAGTCCTGTCCCTTCATGAATCCTTAATCCTGTCGTACCTGTTGCAAACAATGTATGATGTTCCAAAATTGGTTTATAAGCTAAAGCAAAATTAACAAGCTCCTGTTTTTTCTCATCATGAGCAATTAAAGCAATGTTCATGTATTCCCCTCTATTCTAATAAATTTTCTAATCCATAAACAAATGCATTCACCTTTTGCACTTGCTCCACAGCTAACTTAACTCCATTCATAAACGACTGACGGTGATAGGAGTCATGTTTAATGGTTAGAGATTCTCCTGTGCCACCAAAGATTACCTCTTGATGCGCTATTAATCCTGGTAAACGTACACTATGTATTCTCATCCCATCAAAATTAGCACCTCGAGCTCCGTCGATTGTTTCTTTCTCATTTGAATGTCCTTGTACCTTTTGCTCCCTCACTTCCTTAATAAGCTCTGCTGTTTTTACAGCCGTGCCAGATGGTGCATCAAGCTTCTGGTCATGGTGTTTCTCAATTATCTCAACATCGGGAAAATATTTAGCTGCCCATTTCGCAAATTGCATCATCAGTACCGCCCCTACAGCAAAATTCGGAGCAATCACGACTCCAAGTCCCTTTTCTTTAGATAGCTGCTCTAACTCTTCTAGTTGTTCTACTGTAAAACCAGTTGTTCCAACAACAGGGCGAATTCCATTTTCTAATGCTAGCTTCGCATGTGTATAACCAACTTCAGGAGAAGTAAGGTCGATTAATACATCAGCATGCATATGTTGAAAAACTTCTTGTGGATTAGTAAAAATTTCTACATCGAATGGTGGTAGTCCTTCCAAATCTTTTACTTTCATACCAGCATATTTCCGGTCCAGACATGCCACTAATTCAAAATGTTCCGTATGTTGAATTAACCGTAGTGCTTCACTTCCCATTTTACCTCGTGGTCCTGCTAATATGATTTTCGTCTTTTCCATTTATGCGTCGCCTTCCTTATCTTCTATTCTTGTCCATCTATCTTTGTCTCTTGTTTCAAATTTAGTCATTGCAAGATCAAAAGCTTCTCCAACGTCTATATGAAGAGAATTGGCAAAAGAAACAATTACAAATAGTAAGTCACCAAGCTCTTCTTCTACAGTTCGTTCTTTTTCTGTAGATTTTTTAGGTTTTTCTCCATAATAGTGGTTTATTTCTCGAGCTAACTCCCCAACTTCTTCCGATAATCTCGCAATCATAGCGAGTGGGGAAAAATATCCTTCCTTAAACTGAGATATGTATCGATCGACTCTTTCTTGCATTTCATGCGTCGTCATCTTGGAATCGCTCATACTGTCCCTTCTTTCTATGTGACTCTTACTTCATGTTAGCTAAATACGCCATATTTGACAAATTTTTTACTTGAAAAATTGCCCAACACAGCTATTTTGTCTATAATATGGAAGACAATCCGTAACTTAGGGGTGAACAAATGCAGTTTCGTATTAAACTTAAAAATATTTTTTTCATATTATTAGGCTCCGCCATTTTTGCATTCGGCTTAGTCCATTTTAATATGCAAAATAACTTAGCTGAAGGTGGCTTTACAGGTATTACCTTGCTTTTATACTTTGTTTTTAATTGGGATCCGGGCTTGATGAATATCGTATTAAATGTACCAATCTTTTTAATTGGATGGAAATTACTAGGTAGAACTACTTTTATTTACACACTTATTGGAACATTTGCTTTATCTATTTTCTTATGGGTGTTTCAATCGTATTCCTTCGATTTTGAATTACAAAATGATATGACTTTAGTTGCACTTTTTGCCGGTACTTTTATCGGCGTCGGACTCGGTATTATTTTCCGCTATGGTGGTACTACAGGTGGCGTTGATATTATTGCAAGATTAACACATAAATATATCGGTTGGAGTATGGGAAGAACGATGTTTATGTTTGATGCATTAGTCATCCTCGTATCAGTAATCACTTATTTACAGCCTCTAGAAGCGATGTATACTCTAGTTGCTGTTTTTATTGGAGCTAGAGTGATTGACTTTATTCAAGAAGGTGCCTATGCAGCAAAGGGTGCTCTCGTTATTTCGGAAAAAAGTGATGCCGTTGCGAATATGATCCTTCAAGAAATGGATAGAGGTGTGACTGTATTAGCAGGTAAGGGAAGTTATACCGGTGAAAAGCGTGATGTTTTATATTGTGTTGTCGGTCGGAATGAAATTGTAAAACTACGCAGTATTATTACAGCTATAGATCCACATGCGTTTGTGTCTGTTGTAAGTGTGCATGATGTCATGGGAGAAGGTTTTACGTTAGATGAAAACAAAAACCCTATTGGGGATTAATGTTGTGTTGTTATAAACTGCGACGTAGTGGATAACTAAGTGCCAGCAATCGCTACGGAAATATACACTGTTTTCCGCTGTAGTTTTTTCCGTAGCGGTTATCGTGTTTTTAAAGAATATAAAATCTGTTTTTTTACTAATGACGGGCGCCTATACAATTGCTATGTGCCCGGGCTTTGCTCTTCCTCCGGTTTTCGAGTTCTTAGACAATCCCTATGTGACCGAGTTTTGCTCTTCCTCTGGTTTTGGAGTTCTTAGACACCCTCTATGTGCCCAGGTCTAGCTCTTTCATTCTATTTCAGGTTCATAGACAGCCCCAACGGCTCCAATTCGCTTTTACCTCCCTATTCCGGAAGCATTTATCCTTACTTACTAAGAGAGAGAACAGTCAGTTTGAGTATATATCAACATAGAAACATACGAGAAAAAGAAAATCCAAATCACCGCAAACATTTATTTACAAATGCTTGTTGTTGATTTGGATTTTCTTTCGTTTACACATATATATTTGCCTAGCTTACCATTTTATTAATCTTCATTCATACCGATAAACATTAATACGAAACGAAGTAATTCAAGTAATGCTACTACTGCTGCTGCAACATATGTCATAGCTGCTGCATTCAACACTTTTTTCGTTTCCCGTTGCTCGCTACTTGTAATCACTCCAGTTGACACTAATTGGTCCATGGCACGAGTGGATGCGTTAAATTCAACTGGCAATGTAACTACTTGGAATAGGACAGCTGCAGCCATTAAAATAATTCCCATTAATAGCAAGTTCGAAGCATACATAAAGATACCTGCTAGGATTAAAATGTAGGAAAAGTTCGAACCTAAACTAGCAACTGGAACTAATGCAGTTCGAAAACGTAAAAACGCATAATTTTCAGCATCTTGTATCGCGTGACCTACTTCATGTGCTGCAACAGCTGCTGCAGCTTGAGAATGACCGTGATAGTTGCCTGTAGATAAACGTACAACTTTAGATCTTGGGTCATAGTGATCAGTCATTACTCCACGCACTTCTTCTATTTGAACATCAAATAAACCATTATCATTTAAAATTTTACGTGCAACCTCTGCACCAGTCATGTGAGACGATACTGCAACTTTAGAGTATTTTTTATAAGTTGATCTTACTCTAGAACTTGCCCACATTGGAATAATAAGAAGAAGTAAAAAGTAAATCAGAAATTCCATTTGGTAACCTCCAATAAATTTTATAAGTTATTTAACCCGGTAGAATCGCCTGCATAACAACGAGAGTCGTTATAACGGCTGCGAACACTCCGATTGGTTCTACGTACAATCCGCGCGAAAGACTAGATTCCCTTGCAAATTGACGTTTTCCTTTATATATCAATTTTAGTCAAGCTTTTATAAACCGTCAACTTTTTTGTACTTCTTCTTACCCTTCTTTTCTCCTTTATATTTTCTCCATCCAACGTAGATTAATGTAAAAACAATGGTGCCTCCAATTGTAGAAACCAACCAAATAAATGAACTATCGTCGTCCTCTTCATTTTTCTGAACTTCTACTGGTTCATATAGATTTAATAAGACGTGTAAGTCCTCTTCCATTTCCTTAAAGTCATTCATATTTTTCATGGAAGATAATTGGACATCAATCGAACCCCAGTTTGAAACTGGAAGTTCTACTTTAAATGCAGGTATTAACGTTTGAAATTCAGTAACTGTCTTCCAATAGTTCTCTTCAAAATCAACAGTATCACTTTCGAGTGTATTTAAAATTTGCCTTTTTAGCTCTGCTTTTTTATTTTCAAATAATTGACTTTCTTTATGAGTTGCAGCTTCCATCATTAATACGATACTCTCAGCTGAATCACGTTTCATTTCATCCGTTAAAGCATCAGAAAGTAGTTCCATTTTCACATTGGAAACTGATTCTTGAATAAATACAAGCTTATCTTTTGGAACATTTAAATGATTGTTCGCTACAGCAATCGATACTTGTTCCAATTTCTTTGAGGCAGCGTCATACTTTTGCTCATTTGTAAGCTCATATACGGTATATACTTCTTCTAATAAGTGATAGGAATGCTCTGTGTGATCTGCAAAAAGCTTGTCCGGTAAAAGTACGAAGAAGCTTATGATAAATACCAATAACGTCTTTTTTGATTTGAATAACATTCGTTCTTGCCCCTCTCTACTCACTATCTAGTAGATAGTATGCAGAGCTTGGCCAAACTAGAACTTCTCTATGGAATCAACCTTTCGCACATTTAAAAAATACACCAATAAAATGGAAGCGATGCTTAACCAAAAAGTAAAATACCCTATGTTGTCCATATATGTGTTCAAATCGCCATAATGAGGCATCATGTTAAAAACATAATCAATAACGTCATTATGTAATGTCCAAATACCCGCAACAGTTAAATGCTTTAATTTTATTTTATAAAATGGAGAATACAAAACAGCTTGAATAGCCATACCACCATGGGATGCAATTAACATATAACCGGCTAAACTGAGCTCTCCATTTACAGCCAAAGTTAATAGATTCATCACTACAGCCCATATCCCATATTTAAATAGCGTCACAAATGCTAACGCCTCGATGTATGGAGAGCTTTTATTGATTAAAAAGAGAAGCAAAACCATTGTAAAAAATAAACTAGCAGTCGGACTATCTGGTACAAAAATGAGAAACTTAGCCGGTGTTACCTCTAATTGACTCTTATACCACCAATATCCATAAATGGTACCAAAAAAGTTAATGACGAATAAAAGTAATAAAAAACGCTTATCCATTAACAGTATTTTAAACATTTTGTACATGTTTATCATTTCTCCCTGGCCAAAGCTTTTTAAAAAACAATGATATACAAGAAAAGCTGACTTAAAATGTAAGTCAGCTTTTTCAATACGTATTATTCAGCATTTAAGCTTTCAATGAATTCAGCTAATTGTTGTAGCTCTTCATCAGAGCCTTCAAATTGCCCTGCTGGCATTGTGCCAATACCGTTTTGTGCAATATCTTTAATCTCATCAGCAGTTAAACCAGTGTCAATTAATGGTGGGGCAGCTGCTCCACCTTCTAATGTATCACCATGACATTGTAAACAACTATTCTGTGAATACACTTGATAACCTGGTGATTCTTGATCAATTTCAATACCTTCAACTAGCTTTTGAGACGCAGCACGTGCTTCCCAATCAACATGGTCAGCAGCTTCCCAAGTTAAATAGAACACAGAAATAATTCCAATTAACATTAGAGAAGTGGCAATTGGACGCTTCGTAGGACGGCGCTCTGGGCCTTTGTCCAAGAATGGCGCCAATAGCAATGCACCAAATGCTAGTCCTGGTATTACGATTGTACCAATGACAACATAATCACCACTAGCAAATGGATATTTTAAGAATTGGTATAAAAATAAGAAGTACCAATCCGGTAATGGTATATAACCTGCAGTAGATGGGTCTGCTTCTTTTTCTAAAGGAGCTGGATGTGCTACGGTTAAAACTAAGAATCCAACTAAGAAAACAGCACCTACTAGCCACTCCTTAAGCAAGAAGTTTGGCCAAAACGGTTCTGTACGTCCCGGATATTCAGAATAATCTTTCGGAATGTGACGATCATCATTCTCACGAATACGAGAGTCGCCAACAAACTTCATCCCTTTTCCTCGATGCACAGTAATCCCTCCTCTTCAACTTTACTTTAATCCTATAGTGGTCCGGAAATACCTTGACGTCTAATCATAATAAAGTGAGCTGCTAACAATACAAATAATGCTGCAGGTAGGAAGAATACGTGAATCGCAAAGAATCTTGTTAGCGTTTGCGCACCTATAATATTCGGGTCACCCGTTAACAATGTTTTTAAGTCTTCACCGATAAACGGTATACTTGCTGCGATATCTGCTGTAACTGTTGTAGCAAAGTACGCTTTATTATCCCAAGGTAGTAGATATCCTGTTAAACCTAGAGCTAACATAACGAAAAATATTAGTACACCAACAATCCAGTTTAATTCACGTGGTTTCTTATAAGCACCCTGGAAGAAAACACGTAAAGTATGTAAAAAGAGCATTACGATTACTACACTAGCACCCCAGTGATGCATACCACGTACGATTTGACCATGTGCTACTTCTTGTTGTAAGTAAAACACAGAGTCCCAAGCATTTTCAATATCAGGAACGTAATACATGGTTAAGAACATTCCGGATAGTATTTGAATTACGGTAACAAAAAATGTTAGACCACCAAAGCAGTAGACAAAAGCTGAAAAATGATGAGCTGGGTTAACATGCTCAGGAACCTCGTGATCAGCTATATCACGCCAAATTGGCGTAATGTCAATACGCTCATCGATCCAGTCGTATATTTTTTGAAGCATGTATTACGCCTCCTTTCTAGGTATTTCTTTTCCTAAATAAAGTATTCCGTCTTTCACCTGAACATCATATACACTAAGTGGTGCTGTAGGTGGTGTTCCAGGTATGTTTTTTCCATTCTTTTCATACAAACCATCGTGACATGGACAATAAAACATGTTTGGATGATCTTCATTGTCGTTCCAGCCAACTATACAACCTAGGTGTGTACATTTTGGAGATAATGCTAAAATGCTTCCGTCTTCTTGCTTATAAACCCAAGCTGTCTTCGTAACTTTAGAGTTATACCACGCATCTTGTTGCTCTACAGTAAAGTCAACACGAGTAGGCTCATTGGTAAAAGAATCTACTTCCTTACCAGTAGAAACAAAGTCACCAGAAGTTTCTGGTTGAAGAGCTGGATCGACAGCAAATCTAATCATTGGCGCAAGTAAGCCAGCAGCCATAAATCCTCCTACACCTGTTAAAGTATAGTTTAAAAATTGTCGACGGGAAACTTGACTCTTTTTGTCTTCACTCATTCTGCTTTCCCCCCTCTTCTCATATATTTCAACGATCAGGGTCGATATTTAAAACACATGTTTACTAGGACATTACCATGATAGCGTAAACTGGTATTTCGGTCAATTAAAATAAAAATTTTGTCCATTTAATTTCACAAATTTTCCTATGACCAATAGAGGCGTACTAACTCCTTCATTTGTTGAACTTGGTCCATAATTACTTTTTGCGTTTCGTTGCTTTGTAAGTCTCCGTCTTTCATAACAGGCATCCAAATTAAGTTTCCTTCTAATTTACCCTCATCTTTTTTCCAATGTGAGTCAAATGTTACGAAGAAGACATATTTAAATGGCTTTTCCTGTATTTGCTTCGAAAAAGCATTTAAACGAGTTACTTCACTTTCTCTATCAGATGATTGTCCATACACATAGGTAGGAAAAAGCATGGATCTTCCTGCAAATTCTTGTTCAATTTGGCGACATAATACTTCTATGACCTCCTTTTGAAATGCAAGTGATGTTAATTCGTCATCTGATTGATTCAAAGTAAATGGTACGAGAGGTATAAATGCTGTATCAATATATTCTTTTGAAGTCACGTATACGGAAACATCTTGTTTTGTCCATTTCATCCTGCACACCTCTTTTTCTATTTTCTACTACATTTTACTAAAACTATACATGGAGTTAAACTTTTTTCCATTATTATTCATACAAGAAATGAAGCACAAAAAATAAAGCACTTAGTATGGAGTGAATTTTAATCAGAAAATCCGCTCCAGCTACTAAGCACTCTTACATTTGGTTATAATGTCCTTTGACATACTTTTTCCCACTAATTATTACTGTGCACACTTTTCGTCCGTTAATTGATTTAATTGCTCTATAAGCTCATGGAATCGATCTCTATCCCCGATATCTAATGCACGATCGATCTCCTCATGAATTTTTTTAATTTGAAATTCATAAATTAAATTAGTTAAAAACTGCTCAGCAATTTGCTGGTCTTTTTCCGTTACATAATAATCTTTCGGAATATATGGATTTTCCTCGAGCACACCGGCATAACGGTGACACTTATTGGAATTTGCAAAATTTAATTGAATGAATATCGTTTCATTGTCATTTAAACGAATGTCATGAAAAGATTTTTCCGGATCTGAAGTCATGACTTGTTCTTTATAAAATCGAAATGGTGGATCATCTACACATTTTGTTGAAATAACGACACCTTTTGGACAAAGTCTTGCTTCATCTACAAAATGAACATGTTCCAATACCCGTTCATGGTTCATTAAATAATTAAGGATCCAGACACTTTCTCTTCTTTTTAATTGATAATTATTTAAAAACCAGTTTATAAAACGTTTTTTTTCAAGTACGGTCACGGTCATAAATTAACAAGCCCTCCCTCCGGTATTCTATTTGTTCACGATTATAAGCTTAATCGATAAAGAAATTCTTCAACCTCATCATCCGACGGTTCCACTTGCATATATTGGTTCAAAACATGTATAGCCTCTTCTTTCCTCCCTTCTTCTACAAGAAAATAACCGTATTCCTTTAAAAATTCAGCATCACTTGTAAAAGAAGTATATGCTTCCCTATAGTTGTTTAATGCCAACTGATATGCTTCTAATTCATAATATACTTTCGCAAGCTCCCATTGGAATATAGGGTCCAATTCACCTAGTTCACTTAGGTGCTCTAACAGGTCACGTATTTGGTCGAGGGCATCTTCTTTCTTAAATATATCAATAATGCCCAAAACTGCTTCTTTATATCCTGGATCAATGGCTATTGCTTCTCGTAAATGTTCCACTGCCTCAGTAGTTTCACCGAGATTGTTTGCTACTCTACCCGCAAAATAATGTATTTCTTTGTTTAGCTCATCTACTTTAATTCCTTCTAATGCTATATTATATGCTTTCTCTAACATAGATTCATCTTCATATGCTTTCGCAAGCAATAAATATACAGAAGTGTAATCTGGGTCTAGCTCTAAAAGGTTCTCCCAAACTTGAATGGCGATATCACTTCTTTCCGAACGATAGGCAGTAAAGCCGTATCGGAACAAGAAGTCAGGCGATGTGTTGTCCTCTGCTATTGTCTGGAAATACCCCAACGCTTCTTCCCACTTTCCTGTGGCAGCCAATGCTTCTGCTAATCTTTCGTTTACATCTACTTCATTATATTTTGTGTTTACCTTAGATGCTTTTTCATAGTAAGGTATAGACTTTTTATACTCTCCCATTGAAAAGAATAGCTCACCTAAAGCAAAATCAATCACTGCCTCATTCGGTAGCAACTGCTTTGCTTTATAGAGCTTTTGTTCTGCAACTTCAAACAACCCTTGCGACTGATACAAATCTGCAGATTCTAAAAGGGCGTGAATATAGTTCACATCGTTTTCTTCGATACTGTTTAATAAATCAATTGCCCGTTCGTCTTCCTCTGTATCAATATAAATTTCGGCCAATATGAGTTTCAGTTCACTATCATCCGGATACTTTTGTAGTAATTCAGAAAATAATTCGATTGCTCTATCGATAAGACCCCATTCATAATAAACTTGGGCAATTGTATATTTCTCCTCTTCGGTTGCATCCTCCAAGGAACTATGCAATAACGCTAATCCTTTTTCTGTGTTACCATGCTGAACCTCATATATTGCTTCTTCAATTACACTCATGTATACATCATCCTTCTTAAGCTTGTACTAAAAATGATTTTGAATGGAAATTTGGTTTTGTTCACCGAATCCTCTTTGATCCAATATCGTTTTATTTAATTTTATCACTTTACCCCTTATAACTGAAATGTAAGGATTTGCCTCCCCCTCTAGTAAGGATTGTAATGACAAGTGATTTTTAAAGATATCCTTTTGGAGATACAAGTTAAAATCAGAGTCTCCATATATTCTTATTTCTCCTTTTTTAGGCGAAATTCCTGTTTGGATTAACACATCTCTTCTTAAAGGTTTTTTCGTAATTCTTTGGTCGCATATAAGAATATCGTTTTGTTTGAACATTTGGTAAAGCAATTTCCCATTTTTATTTTCCATCACAGCAAGAGGTATTTTTGTCATTACTTGCATTTGTTTAATCCATCCAAATTTAAGTTTTGACACATCCTTTGCATCTGTTAGCTCCACTATGATAAAGGGTACCTTTTGTAGTCCAAAATAACGAATCATATCATTGGATAAATATTTAATGTCTATTTTAGGTGCAACCATATAATCAATTGCCAATCCCTTTAGCGAAGTGACATATCGTTGAAATTCCGATTTCCAGGTTAATTGACGTCGAATTTGAAATTGGGTAATTAACAGGGTCGCACCTTTGTGTACGTATTGTCTTACAAAATGATCTCTTAACGATTGGTTACCTAATGGGTGCTCGATGTCAATAAAAACCTTGCCAGGACTAAGTATAAAAGGTTCTGCATTTAACTTTCGTACTCGACATCTAGCTAAATAATGGTCGGGTATAAATAAATCCTTTGTAAAATGGACATCTCGTATTACGAAATCGTTATTTTCTACTACTTGAATATTTAAAAACGAATAAGCCTTCACACTTTGTCCCCCTTCGCTCATTGGTACAAAATATGAAAGCTTATTTACATTTATAACCTTGAATCATTTACTTTTATTGTCGTTTACTAACTGAGTTTAAATCTTGAAAGAAAGTTGGATAAGAGATATTAATACAGGCGGTATCATCAATTGATACCGGTGTACTTGTAATAAAGGAAGCAATTGCAGCCATCATACCGATTCGGTGATCCCCGAAGGATGGGACTTCGTTTCCAACAAGGTTAGTTTTACCCTTAATCATTAGACCATCCTCAAGCTCCGTAATATTGGCTCCTAGCTTTGACAATACTTCTACAATTGCTTTAATTCGGTCTGTTTCTTTAAATCGTAATTCCTTTGCATCTCGTATTTCTGTTATTCCTTCCGCTTGTGTTGCACAAAGAGCAATTAAAGGAATTTCGTCAATGATTCTTGGGATAATAGAACCTGATATGTGGATACCTGACAACGAACTAGTTTCTACTTCAACTGTCCCAACTGGTTCATCTCCCAATTGATCTGTAATCGTCGTTATTATGGAGGCTCCCATTTGCTTTAATACATCAATTAAACCAGTTCGGGTCGGATTTAAACCTACATCCTGAATGGTTAATTTGCTGTTTGGTACGAATGTTGCTCCAGCAATAAAAAATGCAGCTGATGAGATATCTCCAGGAATAACAACGTTTGCCCCAGATAATTTCTGTTTTCCTGAAATCGAAATATTTTTGCCCTCTTTGTTTATTACCGCACCAAAAGCACCAATCATTCTTTCCGTATGATCTCTAGTTTGTACAGGCTCTACCACTGTTGTTTCCCCTTCTGTTAATAAACCAGCAAGTAAAATAGCCGATTTCACTTGGGCGCTATTGACAGGAAGTGTATACGTAATCGGCTTTAAATGGCCACCCCGAATACTCATTGGCAAGTACTTTCCTTCTTCCCTACCATCGGTTTTGGAACCCATTTGCTTAAGGGGAATCGTCACTCTATCCATCGGTCGTTTTGATAAGGAAGGATCTCCTACCAAAACGGTATGGAATGGAAGCCCAGATAATATACCTAATAATAATCTCGCTGTTGTCCCTGAATTACCAAAATCAATTGGTTCTAGGGGTTCATGTAATTGCTTAATCCCTTTTCCATTAATCGTTATGGTAGTATCTGTCCGTATGATCTCCACACCCATTTTCTGAAATGCTTTTATCGTGCTAAGACAGTCCTCACCTATAAGAAAGTTTTCAATGGTGGTCGTTCCCTCTGCTAACGCACCGAAAATAATAGCCCGATGAGACATAGATTTATCTCCTGGTACGGTTAATGTTCCGTTGAAGCTTTGTTGAAAAAAGTGGAGTTCTTTACTCATTGCTACTCTCCTTTATCTATTCTTCAATTGCTACTTCGTAGTTGTTTTGTTCTAATACTTTTTTTCCGGTTTGTTGTTCTTCTTCTGTCTGTACTGTTACACGTAAAACACCGGTCATATTCTCTCTTATCTCTAAAATTTGGGTATTGGTAATATTAATATCATTCTCAGCAAATAATTTGATGACTTTATATAACTCCCCGGGCTTATCATGAATATCTACATATAAGTCATAAAAACTTGGGATTGCTCCTTTTTTCTTTTTAGGTAGCTCATCTCGATATACTTTAGCCTCTTCTAAATAGTGAACTACTTCCTCTTGTTTATTGTGCTCTAACATTTCTTTTACTTTTTCCATTTCTTTTATCCATTCGGAAATAAAAGAAATCATTTCGTCTTTATTTTGAAAAAAGATGTCTTGCCATAGTTTCGGGTTACTTGAAGCAATTCTCGTAATATCTCGAAAGCCACCTGCTGCAAGTTTTGGTATGAACGGATATTCCTCCTGCCAATTAATTGCTTGATGAACAAGTGATGATGCTACTAAATGTGGAAAGTGTGAAACGATTCCAGTCATTTTATCATGTTCCTCTGCTGTTAAGAGAACAAAATGACTTTTTGTCCCACTTAATAGTTCTTTCATTTGTTCCACATGTTCTGTTTTGACATTCTTCGCTGGAATCAAAATATAATAAGCATTCTCGAATAAATGACTTTTCGCAGCTTCTACCCCTTGTTTATGGGACCCTGCCATTGGATGCCCTCCGATAAATACCACATTCGGATTCGTTAGCTTTCGAGCCGCTTTCATAATTGTCCCTTTTACGGAGGCAACATCTGTTACAATCTTTTGGTTAGAGAGATTTAATGAATTTAATAATTCCATATATTTTACGGTAATGGAGATTGGAGTAGCTAAAATAACGATGTCTGCAAGCTCCACACCTTTTTCAAAGGAATCAACACTTTCATCGATCAGATTGTATTTAATTGCGTAATCAATTGTTTTTTTATCGAAATCATACCCATAGATAAAACAATTTTCTTGTGTATACTTTATGTTTTTGGATAGGGATGCTCCTATCAACCCTAAACCTACAACTAAAACTTTTCTCATCTAAGCTCTCCTTATCTTAAATACATTCCAATAATGCTACTTTAAAGGCATCCATATCTTCTTTCTTACCGATCGTAACTCGGATGCTATTGGGTACTCCTAGCAGCTCCCCCGGTCGAACAATAAAACCATATGTTAATAGTTTTTCCGAAACCGTTATTCCAGAAGTAGGTAAGTGTATTAGTAAAAAGTTCGTCTCCGATTTATCAAACAGTAATCCATGCTGATTGCAAAAATGTTCAAGACTAGACCTAACTTCTACGTTTTTTGCTTTAATACGGTCAATATAACGTTGGTCTTCCAATGCAAAATAAGCAGCCATCTGTCCAATGGAGGTAACATTAAATGGACCTCGTATTTTATTTAAGTTTGTTATGACATCTTTTGATCCAACACCATATCCAACGCGCAAGCCAGCTAATCCATAGGCCTTCGAAAATGTCCGAAGAACAAGTACATTCTCATATGCATCTATTAAGGGTATTGCTTCAGGAAAATCATCAGCGAAAACAAATTCATAATAAGCCTCGTCTATTACGATCAACACATCTTTGGAAACCTGTTTTAAAAAGGTACGTAATTCTTCCTTTGAAATGTAACAACCAGTAGGGTTATTCGGTGTACACAACCATACGACTCTTGTTTGTGTGTCTATTTGTTTTCGCATTTTTTCTAAGTTATGCTTACCATTAAGCAACGGAACTTCCCGTACCTCCGCATTTTCCACTGTTGCATAATGCTTGTATTGTGGAAAAGTAGGAGTTGCCATCACCGTATTCGTTCCTGGTTCTAAATACGTTCTACATATCATTTGAATAATTTCTTCAGATCCACTACCAAAAACAAGTGTGTCTGGATTAATATGGAGCGAATCTGCTAATTTTAAGCGAAGCTTCTCAGC
Organism: Salirhabdus sp. Marseille-P4669; assembly: GCF_900240405.1. Classification (GTDB taxonomy): domain Bacteria; phylum Bacillota; class Bacilli; order Bacillales; family Alkalibacillaceae; genus OEQK01. The sequence goes on along the minus strand of NZ_OEQK01000002.1, from coordinate 511,326 downwards.
ATATCCATCTGGATAAATTTCAAAATCAATAGGACCATCATTTACTTTTTCCTTCACAAGAGGAGAAGGACCATAAACATTTTCATTGGATGCTAGTTTCACAATATAATGTAATTGGTGTTCTTTCTTAACCTCTTCGATTCCCTTACCAGGTTGATATGGACGTAGAGGTTTTATCGATTCTTTTATTTTCATACGTAACGCTCCCCCCTCTATTTTGCCAAGTCTGGTCTTAATCGCTTGGCTTCATGATGATAAATGTGCTGTACTTCTTCTTGCGCTAAATCGGTTTCAGCAAGCAACATCACTCGAATACAATTAGGTAAAGCATCGGGAACGGGTATTTCATTTGTACACATAACAGGAACATATTTCCATCCATCTAGCATCCGTAATGCTTTAGCAGGAAAGGTAGCATTTAAATCATTCGTTACAGATATTAGTACTGATGCAATTTGTTGAGGTGCAATCTTGTTTTTATCCGTCATATCCCAAAGTAATTCCTTTGTTGCGCTCAACATTAAATCCGCATCATTTTTTGTTACCGTAGTAGCTCCTCTAAATCCCCTTAACATACCGAACCACCTCTTTTTGAAATTGTTCCAGCTCTATTTTCAAAACGTGCTCATCTATTGGAACTAATGATGGTTGACCAATTTTCTCTACCAACACCATGCGAATCGTACCATGGGAATTCTTTTTATCCTTTTTCATTTGCTCTATTAACGTAGGGACATCAAGTTTTCGGACAATATCAAACCTGTAACCTAATTGATAGAGCCAGTCTACAAAACCTTCAGGTAAAGGATTGGCACCAAATTCCCTATGGCTTAGCTTTGCTGCAAAAACCATACCTATTGCAACCCCTTCTCCATGGGTAAGCTCTCCATAACCAGCCTCTGTCTCTAATGCGTGCCCCAAAGTATGTCCGAAATTTAGAAAACTACGAACACCATGTTCCTTTTCATCTTGTTCTACTATTTTTGCTTTAATCGAAATACCTTTTCCAATAGAGTCATAAAGAATATCATTGCTTAAGTCGTTAAATGATCGTACCTCATTCATTAATTTATGTAATAAATTTTCGTCTGCAATACAAGCATGCTTGATCACTTCTGCGAATCCAGAGCGTTTTTCGTTTAACGATAAAGAATGCAACGTCTCTAAATCATAAATAACAGCCACAGGTTGATGAAAGCTACCAATTAAGTTTTTCCCGAGTGGATGATTAATTGCAACCTTACCGCCAACACTACTGTCATGCGCCAAGATTGTTGTCGGAACTTGGACATAGTCTATTCCGCGCATAAATGTGGCCGCTACAAAGCCGGCTATATCCCCAACCACTCCACCGCCTACAGCTAGAATTAAAGCATGACGGTCTAATTGGTTTTCTATTGCAAAAGTTTGTATATTACCAAACTGTTCTAGACTCTTGGACGCTTCCCCAGAAGGTATAATATAGGTATATATATTTGTTTCATTTGACGTCAAACTAGAGACAACATCTTTCACGTAATCAAACTGTGCAACAGTATCATCGGAAATGACTAATATATTATGATAATTTTTCGATAAAAGCTTGGAAACTTGATACCGAAGACCCTCGCCGAGATAAACAGGATAAGAATGATCTTGAGTTTGAATTTGAATGGTTACCACTAGAAACACCTTACTTCTTCACGATATTCATCGACAGCTTTTTTAAGCTTAGAGAATTGATCATGTGGAAATTGCTCTAGTATTGCACGAGCTATTTCCCAAGCAACAACATGTTCCATTACAACAGCAGCAGCTGGAACTGCACAAGAATCCGAGCGTTCGATACTAGCTTGGAATGGTTCTTTTGTCTCAATATCCACACTTTGTAGTGGTTTATAAAGGGTTGGAATAGGCTTCATAACTCCACGTATTACAATTGGCATTCCAGTAGTCATGCCACCCTCAAAACCACCCAAGCGGTTCGTGCGTCTGTAATAGCCTTTTTCTTCACTCCATAAAATTTCATCGTGTACTTCACTACCATTTCGCCTTGCTGCCTCAAAGCCAATCCCAAATTCAACTCCCTTATATGCATTAATGCTCACAACCGCTCCTGCAAGTCTCGAATCTAGTTTACGATCATAATGTACATACGAGCCTACACCAGGAGGCATACCTTCTACTATTACTTCCGTTATTCCTCCTATTGAGTCCCCATCTTTTTTCGCTTTGTCAATTGCATCCATCATTTGTTGTTCGATCTTTTTATCCAAAGTACGTACTGGGGATGCTTCAGAGATTTCCATTCGTTCCTTCATTGTTAGATTGGTTTGATCTTCAGCACGGATTCCCGCAATTTCTCTTACATAACCTACAACTTGGATATCTAATAATGCAAGTATTTTTTTCGCAACAGCACCTGCAGCTACACGAGCAGCCGTTTCTCGTGCAGAGGAACGCTCCAAAACATTCCGCATATCACGATGACCATATTTTAATGCCCCATTTAAATCTGCGTGTCCTGGTCTAGGTCTTGTAATTTGCCTTTTTACCTCATCATTTTCTTCTAAAGGGAATTCCCCCATAATTCCTTCCCAATGTTTAAAATCATCGTTTTCAATAACTAATGAAATAGGAGAGCCTAGCGTATATCCGTGCCGAATTCCGCTTTTAATTTCTACTAAATCTTTTTCAATTTGCATTCTTCTGCCCCGGCCATGTCCCTTTTGACGTCTTAACAATGATTCGCTAATTTCGTCTGGTAACAACGGCATATTTGATGGAACACCCTCGATAATTGTTGTTAATTGCTTCCCATGAGATTCTCCTGCCGTTAAATATCGCATCTTTGTACAACTCCTTATTTTTTCGCTTTAAAGTTATAAAGTTTTGTATTACTATAACATACTCATTCCGATTTGTGTTTACGAAAGTGTAAGAAATTTTAGATAAAGCAAAACTTGCTTTTGTAGATGATTGTAAATTTAGTAGTATCATGGTCTTGAATAATGTTCGGTTAGTATTTGACTCAAAATAAAATACAAAAAGACATGTATGAGCGCTGCCATACATGTCTATCTATTTAAAGATTATGATTGTTTTTGATAAAAAAACGTTTCAATTGGGTGTAATTGATATTGATTCGGATTGAAAATTTGTTCCGTACTTCCAACAAATAAAACCCCACTATTCTCTAAAGAACGACTAAAGTTTTCATATACATAAGATTTAGCATCTTCGGTAAAGTATATGAGTACATTTCGACAAACGATTAAATCAACGTTATTTTTGTAAGGATCTTTTAGTAAATTATGCTTTTCAAAGGTAATACACTTTTTAAAATGATCTTTAACATAATAGTACCCTGCTTTTTCATCAAAATTTTTCATTTTAATTGCATTTGGTACTTCTTTCAAAGCACTCTCTCCATATACTCCATTTTTAGCGGTAGCAAGAGCATTTTCATCGATGTCCGTAGCTACTATATTAATTTGATTGAGCGGTATATGCTCATGTAAACACATGGCTATCGTGTACGGCTCTTCACCAGTCGAACAAGCGGCACTCCAAATATTTAGCTTTCCTTTCTTTGTTGAAAGCTTCGGTAAAATTTTTGTCTCCAAGACTTCCCATCTTTTATAATTTCGATAGAATTCGGAAACATTAATTGTAATACGGTCTATTAATTCATTAAAATATTCTTTTTGGTTTTGTATAAAGTTAAAATACTCCACAAAGGAACTACATCCACGCTTCATCATTAAGGAAGCAAGTCTTCTCTTCATTTGTTTTTCTTTATACTTAGATAAGTCTATTCCTGTCTTTTTATATAACAACTCAATAAATCTCGTATAATCCCCATCCATATTCGTAAGCCCCTTCTATGCAAGCTTTATTAGAACCATTGTTTTACCAAACAGTACTATTATACCATTTTCTCTTTTAAATAACTCTATTCAATTGGACCAGTATATTTACTAGAATATAAAATAAGATTAGTACGGTGCAAGATGTACATGCACAAGATATTGGTATTTTATATTCATAACTCATTACAAAGGCCGAGCATACATCAAAAATTTGCCTTAAAAAAAACCAGCATATGCTGGTTTTTTTATCGTTTAATTAGTATGCCCACTTGTCGCTATCTTTTGAATAAGATACTAGCTCTTCTTGGTTAAAAAATAGATTAATTTCTCTTTCTGCACTCTCAGGTGAATCGGAGCCGTGGATTACATTTTTGCCAACTGTTACCGCATAATCACCACGGATTGTTCCCGGTAGAGATTCTTTTGGATTTGTAGCACCCATCATTTTACGAGCTGTTGCAATCACATTTTCTCCTTGCCAAACCATTGCGAAAACAGGACCTGATGTTATGAAGTCTACTAATTCACCAAAAAACGGTCTTTCTTTATGCTCGCCATAATGTTCTTCAGCAAGTTCAGTAGGAATCTGCATTAATTTCGCTCCTACAAGCTGAAAACCTTTGCGTTCAAATCGTGTAACAATATCGCCTACTAGATTGCGTTGTACTCCATCTGGTTTTACCATTAAAAATGTTTTTTCCATCTCATCCACCTCGTTTACTAGTTTCAATTATGTAGTAAATAGAAAATTATAATGTGTGCAAAAAGCGATAATCTAATCATTTGGATTAAAATGAAAACGCTTCAAGCCTTTAAAATTCTAACACAATTTACATTACTTTGCCAATTGTTTTTTAACAATTTCCATTTCTGTCCTGAATCTTAAAACTTTCTACGTCCAATATACTTGGCAATATCCATTAGTGCGTCCTTTGCTTTACAATCAGGTAAAATGGACAGTTCCTCATATGCCTTTTCCAAATACTTTTCACTTAAACGATAGGCTTTATCAATGGCATCAGATGAACGTATTTCTTCAATTAAGCTATTCATCTGTTCAATCGGAATTTCATTCGGTGTTTGAAATAAAGCGGAGAGTTTATTTCGAAACTCTACATTTTCCAATTGGTAAAAAACAGGTAAGGTAATATTCCCTTGTAGCAGATCACTTCCAGAAGGTTTCCCTAACTCACTCTCGGAAGATGTAAAATCTAAAATATCATCTATAATTTGATAGGACATTCCTATATGATAGCCATATTTATACAATGCCTTCTCATATCGTGGCTCTACATTAGCTGTAATAGCACCTAATCTACAACTGCTCGCAATTAATAGTGCCGTTTTTCTTCTTATTCTTCGCAAGTAGTTTCGTAAGTTTTGCTTCATGTTATATTGATCATGTAACTGTTCAATTTCACCAAGGCTTAACTCCACTAAGGTATTAGATAATATTTGGTGTGCTTCCACATTTTTGATATTGGTTAAATATTCTAACGATCGTGCAAAAATGTAGTCACCCGTATACATTGCAATTTTATTGTCCCACTTTTTATTAACGGTATCTTTTCCTCGCCGCATCGTTGCACTATCAATCACATCATCATGAACCAACGATGCCATATGCATTAACTCATGGGCTACAGCAACATATTTAACCTGCTCTAAATTGTAACTGCCGAATTTAGCTGACAACAAAACAAAAACAGGACGAATTCTTTTTCCTCCTGCTCTTAGCAATTGAGTAGATGCAGATCTTAATACAGGATGCTCAGCTTGTACAATCGTTAATAATTCCGATTCGATTTTTTTTAAATCATTCATGATTACTTTGTAAGAAGAAGACAATCTCATCTTTGTCACCTTTATTTTTATTTACTTATCGGTTTAATACCGAGATGCATTGCAGCGACTCCCCCGGTATATTTTTTGATCTGTATTTGTTCTAATCCAGCTAATGTAAACAACTGTGCTAATCTTTTACTATCTGGAAAATCTCTAGCTGATTCATTTAACCAAGCGTATTCATTATAGCTCTTGGCAAACATCTTTCCTAAAGCAGGCATAATATATTTGAAATAAAAAAAGTATAATTGCTTATAAACTGGAAGTGTAGGTTGTGATGTTTCTAAACAAACTACTTTGCCTCCTGGCTTTACAACTCTCCTCATTTCCTTCAACACTTGTAAATAATCGGGTACATTGCGTAGCCCAAAGCCAATGGTTACATAATCAAAGCTATTGTCTTCGAAAGGTAGCTCCATCGCATTCCCATGTACAAAAGACATTTGAGGGACATTCATTGTTTGTAGCTTTTCTTGCCCAACGGAAAGCATGTTTTTACTAAAGTCTAATCCAATTACTTTTCCACTTTCTCCAGTAGCATTTGCCAACGCAAAAGTCCAATCACCAGTTCCACAGCAAACATCAAGACAATGGGAACCTTTTTGAACATCCATTCGCTTCATAACATCTTTTCTCCAGGATTTATGTCGCTGAAATGAAATAACAGAATTCATTACATCATATTTATCATAAATTTTCTCAAAAACATGATGGACTCTTTCTGCTTTTGATCGCTGTTGTTGATCCATTCCTTACCCTTCCTCCAATAATAATTCCTGCTCTTTTGCAAGCTGCCGTAGGTCTTCTAGTAAAACCTTTTTTAGCTCAACGTATTGTACAGGTAAGTGTGTGATATATGATTCTAATGTGTGAGAAATACGAGATATCATATTTTCCAACATACGGATAGCATGACTTGGTTCATTATGTTCCGATAATAACGTAATAATACGAGACTCTTTCTTTTGATAATAATGATATTGCTCCCGCATAAGCTTTTTCATTAGCAGCCAATTTTCAATTATTTCTCGTAACGAACTGATATGAAATACTTCTGAAACGCTTGTAACTAATAACGATTCAATCCTTTTAATTTCTTCTAATAATTGATTAATGGAGTGAACATCATTATGATAAAGTGTCATTTTCCGTTCATTTATTTCTTTTATCGCTCCTGCCAACACATTTATCATTTGTATATCATGTAATTGAGCTAACATTTCATAAAAAAGGCCACTATACAAATCACCGACTAAAATATTTAACTGCTTCTGTCTTTTGTTTTTGGTAATATTAATTTTTTTATCTAATTCATTTGTTACGAGCTCATGTGCGTCCAAAGCCGTTTGAATTAGCATCGTTGCTAAAATATAGTTCTCTTTTTTTGGTTCGGTAAGCTCTGTTTGATCTAAAATCGTTTTTAAAAAGACTATTTTATCCGATGATATTTCTGGAACATCAAAATATTTATTTAAAAAGGGATGGTTAGAGTACTCGTTAAGTTTGTTTTTAATTAGTGTCGTATAATTAGAATTCACAACAACCACCTTTCCCCTTCTCCTCTATGTCTCTATCCCTTTTATTATGGCACAATGGCGTTTATTTTCATACTCAAAACACTTATATAACACATTTATACACCTTTTTTTGTAGAGGGATTCACATTGAAAGAGGACCTTAATGCTTCGTTTTATTTTTAGTGCCTATTTATTCAGATGATTCGCTATACAGTTCACCATGGCTCGTTTGGATTAATGCCTTGCCCCGGACTTTTACAGCTGAAGTGTGCTCGGTAAATTGAGCAATCATCACTTCCCCTTTATCCAGCTTCTCTGTATGATGGAATCTTGTATCGGTACCTCTTGTAAGTCCTATCACATTTACTCCATCCTCTAATGCCTTAATTACAAAAAAGTCAACATTTGATTGATTGGAACTCATTTTTCGTTCCTCCTTATCAACGTACTTAAAATTACTTATCTATTTTACCATTATCACTATTGATAATCTATTTTTAATTTAACTAGGGGAATGTTGAAGAATTTAAAATAGTGAGGCGTGTAAAAGACAAAAGAAAAAAGGGGGAATTTCCCCCTCTTATCATTTAGCCCTATGTATAACAGCTTATTTCACAGCATCCTTAAGGGCTTTACCTGGTTTGAAAGCAGGAACCTTACTTGCTGGAATTTCGATTTCATCACCAGTTTGAGGATTACGTCCTTTACGTGCAGCACGTTCACGTACCTCGAAGTTACCAAAGCCAATTAGTTGAACTTTGTCACCACTTTGTAAAGATTCTGTGATTGCTTCAAATACTGAATCAACTGCAAGAGCAGCATCCTTTTTAGAAAGATCACTTTTTTCTGCAACAGCATTTACTAATTCTGTTTTGTTCATATCTTTCACCTCCTCCCAAAATAGGGAACCTTTTAGAATAACAGGAACTTACATTCCGATTATTCCATTCGTTTACATTTTTCTAACTTTTTATACTCTTTATCACTCTTATATAAGGTGACAAGCCTAATAATAACCGAATCTACTCCAAAATTCAATGAAATTAGGCAAATTTCTTCAAGATATGATATTTTTTCTATTAATCACCTTGAATTAATTGCATATTATCATATAAAGTGATAGGGTTGCAACTACAAAATCCCATGTAAATAGGATTTACATAGCTTTTACAGTCATCATTCTATCCGATTTGATCAAAAAAATACTATTTTTGTATCTATTAATTTATTTTTCAATAGGTGTTGTCCAAAAATCAACTTTTGTATATGCAGTATACTGGATACTTGGTGTTTGGGATGATTCAAAGCAAGGCCATCATTGAAAACTCCAATAAAAAAAGCGGCTGCTTTGCCGCTTTCGATTATAGAATAATAGCTATTAATCCACCGCTACCTTCATTAATAATTCTTTCTAACGTTTCTTTTAATTTGTACCTTGCATTCTCTGGCATCAAGGATAATTTTGCTTGAATTCCCTCTCTTACGATGGAACTCAACGATCTGCCAAAAATATCGGAATTCCAAATAGATAATGGATCATCTTCAAAATCCTGCATTAAGTATCGAACAAGCTCTTCGCTTTGCTTCTCCGTACCAATGATTGGCGCAAACTCTGATTCCACTTCCACTTTAACCATATGGATGGAAGGTGCTACCGCCTTTAAGCGAACCCCAAAGCGTGAGCCCTGCCTGATAATCTCTGGTTCATCTAAAACCATATCCTCTAATGTTGGAGCAGCTATTCCATATCCTGTAGATTTTACCATTTGTAATGCTTCAGCTACTTGGTCGTATTCCCGTTTTGCCACAGCAAAGTCTTGCATAAGCTCTAATAGGTGATCTTTCCCTCTTATTTCTACTCCTACAATTTCTTTTAAGACATGGTCATACAGTTCATCTGGTGCGTGTAAATCAATTTCTGCTATCCCTTCACCCATTTCCATTCCCGCTAATTGGGCTTGATCTACAAAGTCATAGTCAAAAAATTGTCCTACTACTCTATCTACATCTCGCAAACGTTTTATATCCTTTACTGTTTCTTGAATGGATTCTTCGTAGCGTCTCTTTAACCAGTGATCATCTTTAAGTACCATAACCCAACTTGGTAGGTTAACATTAACTTCTAGTACAGGGAATTCATACAACGCTTCTCTTAAAACGCTATAAACATCATGATCACGCATATTTTCTACACTCAAAGCTAGAATTGGGATATCATATTTTTCCTTCAATTCTTCTGTTAACTGCTCTGTTTCAGGAGCATACGGCTTTGCGCTATTTAAAACCATAATAAATGGTTTACCCACTTCTTTCAGTTCATTAACAACGCGTTCCTCCGCTTCCACATAGTCACTTCTCGGAATATCTCCAATTGTTCCATCTGTGGATACAATAACACCTATTGTAGAATGTTCTTGAATAACTTTGCGAGTTCCAATCTCTGCTGCATCATGAAAAGGAATTGGCTCCTCATACCAAGGTGTATGAATCATTCTAGGCCCATTTTCATCTTCAAAGCCTTTTGCACCCTCTACTGTATACCCTACACAATCTACTAGACGAATATTTACGTCTAGTCCCTCATCTACTTTAACGGATACTGCTTGATTTGGGATAAATTTAGGCTCTGTTGTCATTATGGTGCGTCCTGCTGCACTTTGCGGTAATTCATCTTGTGCACGGGCTCTCTCTGCATCGTCTTGTATATTTGGTAATACTACAAGATCCATAAACTTCTTTATAAAAGTTGATTTCCCTGTGCGAACCGCTCCTACTACTCCAAGATAAATATCTCCATTTGTTCGTTTCGATATGTCCTTAAAAATATCGACTCTTTCCAAGTGATCCCCTCCCGGTACATTAACTTCAAACATGAGTAAACACGAATACAATTCTTTGACATTACAAGTCTATGACGTTGTCCTATTAGAATATGACTAAAATATGAAAATAAAAAAGCTCGAATTTAAGAATTCAACGTCACGAAAGTCATCCTCCTAAACAATATGCATAGCATATAAAAAAAGATGCCTACTTTCTGGCATCTTTTTAAAATTTCGCTGACTGCTACTTGGCTATTTCTCTTTTTTCGTATCATTAAGAAATACAGGTTCTCCATTTTCAATCGTAAGAGGATATGCATACGCTGGCGCAATTGGATAAAAATCGGTTAATAGATAACGAATATCATCGCCATCTTTATAGTTGTGGTCTTCCTTACGTAAAATGTCATACACATCTTTTCGATAATCTACAAATAGCACACCATTTGAATCCATAATGATTGGCAGTTGATGAGTTGAATAAGGACTGTCAACATATAACGGTTCATCATAACCCAATTTTTCATAATCTAGTTCATAAATTCCAGGAGCTATATCCTGTCCAAATGGAGGATAAATGTGTTCCGTTCGAAATAATTCTAAGTCCATATAGACCTCTCTCATTTTATCAATTGTCCGTAAATCTAATACTTTAACGGTAGGGGAAGTCTCCGGGTCAATAAGAACATATTGGTAATAGCCTCCTTCTTCAAAAGCATTACCAGGGGTGGAAGAAATATGCCCATATTGTTTTAGAATTTTGAAGTCAATCGGATATTTCTGAAATATTGGTGTATCACTATCCCTATTCTTTATTGGCAATGTACCATTATTTGCTTCACGATATTGATCGATAGCAAGCTGTACCGTTTCCAATTGAACATCATTCGGTACTTGATTCTTTTCTAATTGTTCTTCTGGGTACAAACAACCTGTTAGTAGAACAATGGTTAGCACAAACATTATAATTTGATAAAATCTTTTCATCGTAAATTCCTCCGAATAACCTTAAGCAGTTGGTCCGCTAATGACAATATAAAAAATAATAATACTTCCTACAATAAAAAATATGTACGCGATAATTCCTGTAATAATGCTTAAAACACCTTTTAACTTATTCCTACTTAGCATAATTAAAACAATCGCTATAATTAAAAAGGCCATTCCAGCAAAGGAAATGTACATTTTCAACATACTTTCTGACATGTGTTTCTCTCCTTTTACTTCCGAAATGTACGTTGAATATTATAACACAGAACATAAGAATACTCTTAATGATTACCAAAGGAATTTATATACAGAATGAAAAAAACCGAGGTGAAGGGGCAAACACCTCGGCTCAACTAAATAGTTCCCTTACCTTGCAGCTCTACATAGTAACTGCTGCGATTTATTTTATGCGAAAGGTAATACAATTGCATCCTCAATAGCCCAAGCAGCATTATTTCTTAAGCATTTTTTGAAGAGTGTTCATATCCATTGGTACATTTTGTTTTGTGATCATCTCGACAATTTTGTCTTCTTTTTCTCTTGGTAATGGTTTATTCGCCATTTTAGATAAACGACGAACAAGTTGGCGAACCGTTTTTTCGTCAGAGAAATTTGCATTTTTTACAGATTCAGCAACCTTGAATACTTCATTAGCATTGATATTCGAATTTTTTTCTATGTGACCAAAAATGTTGTTTTTAGGATCTTTACTCACTACCTTACCTCCTTGTTCCCATTTCACCATATTATATGCAAGGGGCATTGGCTTGTGAGGTATATCCGCATCTTCCTTTATTGATTCTTATCGCTTTAAAATTGAAAAATCCAGAAGAAGGTATTTCCCCTTCTTCTGGTATCTCTACACTACGTTTATACTTTTGAATGATTACTTTTTCCAGCTAATATGAGATAGATCCTCAAGCTCTGATGTTTTCCCACGATTCATTAGTTGGTCTACAACATCTTTCGGCTTTGCACGCTCGAATAAAACATTGTATATTCCTTCCGTTATCGGCATAGCGATATCTTCTTGCTTAGCTAATTGATATGCTGCCTTTGTCGTACGAACTCCTTCTACAACCATACCCATTTCTTCTAAAACTGTATCTAATGGAAAGCCTTTTCCAAGCATATTTCCGGCTCGCCAATTACGACTATGCGAGCTTGTACATGTTACAATAAGATCCCCAACACCAGTTAAACCAGCAAATGTTAACGGATTGGCACCCATTGAAGTGCCTAATCGAGCAATCTCTGTTAATCCTCTTGTCATTAAGGCAGCTTTTGCATTGTCTCCATAATCTAAACCATCTGAGATTCCCGCCCCTAATGCAATAATGTTTTTTAAAGCCCCACCTAATTCCACACCGATAATATCCGGATTGGTATATACACGAAAATTTTCATTAATGAATAAATCCTGGGCGATTTCCGATTCTTCAGTTACACTTGAAGACACTGTAACAGTGGTTGGATGTCGCTTTCCTACTTCTTCGGCATGACTTGGTCCAGATAACACAACCACACTTTTATATAAATGAGAAGGGAGCTCTTCCTCTATCATTTCCGATACCCTTTTTTGAGTTCCAGGTTCAATACCTTTTGTAGCATGAATGAGGGTAACTTGATGATTGAGACTTTCTGACAATTGTTGACATACTTCTCGTATAGCCTTAGTTGGAACAACAAGAACAATTGCCTCTACACCCTCTATTGCATTTTCCATTTGATGATATGCTTTAATATTTTCCGGCAGGTGTACATTTTGTAAATATTTTTTGTTTTCTCTAGCTTCATTAATATCATTCGCTTGCTCTTGACGATGTGTCCAAAGACGGACGTCATGGTTGTTATCTGCTAGTACAAGTGATAAAGCTGTTCCCCAGCTCCCTGCACCCAATACAGCAATTTTCCCCATTTCCAATCACCTCTTCGTGGATAATCGATTATACGAACTGTTTATATGTCTATTTTCGTGCTCTAGCATAAATTTTAATTGGTGTGCCTTCAAAGCCAAATGCTTCCCGAACTCTATTTTCCAAAAAACGTTTGTAAGAAAAATGCATAAGCTCTGGGTCGTTAACAAATACAACAAATGTAGGCGGCTTAACAGCAACTTGAGTAGCATATAAAATCTTTAACTTTCGTCCTTTTATAGACGGAGTGGGATTTAGTGCTAAGGAATCCATAATTACTTCATTCAAGATGTTTGTAGGTACACGTAACGAATGGTTTTCACTAGCCACAATGATTTTAGGTAATAATGTATGAATTCGTTTCTTTGTTAATGCTGATAGAAAGACAATTGGCGCATAATCGAGAAATTGGAATTCTTTTCGTACCTTTTCCTCAAATTTTGCCATCGTATTATCATCTTTTTCAACCGTATCCCATTTATTAACCACTATGATTATGGCTTTACCTGCATCATGGGCGTAACCAGCAATCTTTTTATCTTGCTCAATAATTCCAGTATCTGCATCCAAAACTACTAGAACGACGTCTGAACGCTCGATTGCTTTTAAAGCCCTTAACACACTATATTTTTCGGTCTTTTCATATACCTTTCCTCTTTTTCTCATTCCTGCAGTATCGATAATAATAAAGTCATTACCATCCTTAACAAACGAGGTATCAATTGCGTCTCTAGTTGTTCCAGCTATATCACTAACAATAACCCGTTCTTCTCCTAAAAGGGCGTTAACGAGCGAAGATTTACCTACATTTGGTCGACCGATTAGACTAAACCGAATTACTTCCTCATCATACTCTTCGACAGCTCTTTCTGGAAAATGCTTCACTACTTCGTCTAACAAATCACCTAAGCCGAGCCCATGGGTTCCAGAAATCGGGAAAGGTTCCCCAAAACCTAATGAATAATATTCATAGATTTGTTCTCTCATTTCTGGATTGTCGATTTTGTTTACAGCTAAAACGACTGGCTTATTTGTTTTAAATAACATTTTGGCAACTTCTTCATCTGCAGCTGTAATTCCTTCTTTGCCATTAATCATAAAAATGATAACGTCCGCTTCATCAATCGCAATTTCTGCTTGTTGCCTCATTTGAACGAGCAAAGGCTCATCACCAATCTCAATTCCACCAGTATCAATTAAATTAAATTTTGTGTTTAACCATTCTGCTTCTGAATAGATTCGATCTCTCGTAACACCTGGTATATCTTCTACGATTGAAATTCTTTCACCAACTAAACGATTAAATATAGTTGATTTTCCTACGTTTGGTTTTCCAACAATTGCAACTACTGATTTACGCATTTAGGTTCACCCTTTTTCTCAACGATTCACTAGGATCTAGTTGTATCTATTTGTTTTATTTCATACTATTTCCTTCAATACTATTTTATTGATAGTATAAAACCCTTCTTTTTATGAAAGAAGGGTAACTATTAGCTTTTATATTTTAGCAAAAGAGGTATAAATAAACAAATTTATATCTCTTATCACATGTATTATTATTGTTTACTTTCTAGCAATAAATTATTTCATACTTTTAAGCCGAACGTTTTGAATAGACTGTTCAATTTTAGCACTTAGTTTCCCTAATTTATTTATAACTGTAAGAAGCTGCACAAAAAACACTACATCGACTAAATAAGAGTAATCACCAATTGCATATTGGTACCCATAGGCATTTCGAATTAAGCTGTAAATAAGATGGCCTGTAGAAGTACTAACCAGCCATATCCCTATTCGTAGTTCATATTTAGGTGGTGTAAATAGAGAAAGAATGGTAAATCCAACGATAGTCCAAAATACAGTTGACGAAACAAACAACCATAATGGATTCAAAAGCTCCCAAATTTTTAATCCACTATAAAAAAAGCTCAAGCTTATCGTAAGTAGAATCATAGTTATACTTTTCTTTTGTACCGACAATATACAAAAACCTATTAGCAAACCATATAGTAGTGGCAGAAAGAGTTGGAAATCCATTATGACAATATACTGATTCGAACAAATAATACCGATAAGGACGATACATGTTTGGATCGTTCGTTTCCGTTTATTAAATTCAAAAAAGTATAAAATAATCCAAAGTAACCAAATGAACCATAGAAATAATCCTTTTTCCATTTTTCAACACCTACTTATAGTTCCCATTATAGGTGTTTTTTTGTTTTCTTAATCGTTTGGAAAAGAATTTATACGTTGTTCATACCATTCTTTTGTTTTACCGAAAAACACATGAGGTTTACCGCGGAGCTCTTTAGGTGTTCTAGCACCTAATGCCACTAAAGCGATTTTAAATTGCGTATGAATCGATTCAATTTCAGTGGCTAGTTCCTCCTCATCATGCTCCATTAGAACTTTTAGCAATGAGCCAGCCATACCAAAAAGTGATGCACCAAGCACAAATGCTTTTACCCCATCTATTCCATGTCGAATTCCACCAGATGCAGCAATATGAAGACTAGGTACTTCCGCAGCAACCTCTAAAATGGAAGGTACCGTTGGAATCCCCCACTCATTAAGAGGATTCACTTTCAACGTGCGTCTTTTATTTTCGATTACAGAAAAATTTGTCCCCCCATAACCGCTAACATCAATATATTGAACACCTATTGCTTCCAATTGTTTTGCTGTTTCTTTTGATATACCAAAGCCAACTTCCTTCACAATTACTGGTACTTCCACATTCGAGACAATGTCCTCCAGCTTTCGAAGCCGATCCGAGAATTGCCGATCTCCTTCAGGCATAATTAATTCCTGAAGGATGTTTAAATGAATCTGCAAAGCATTTGCTTCTACCATTTCCACCGCTTTATTTGCTTGATCTAAAGTTGCTTCACTACCTACGTTCGCAAAAATAACACCGTTCGGGTTCACTTTGCGCATCACCTTATAGGTGTTCACCTGTTCTTTATCTTTTAGAGCTGCCATTTGGGAGCCAACTGCAATCGTGATCTTTTTCTCCTTCGCAACAGTCGCTAGTTTACGGTTTATCTCTTCCGTTTTTAACCCGCCACCACCAGTCATTGCATTTATAAAAAGTGGCGAACTTAAATGAAGTTCGCCAAATTTAACTTGCAGTGATAGATCCTCCCAATTTCGACCACTTAGGCTTTGGTGAACAATTTGAACATCATCAAAGCTATTCGTATAAGCCCGTTGTTGACTAATTGCTTCTTGAATATGGGAAAGTTTTCGTTCAGAACGACTCATTTGTTCCATCACCACATTTATTTTTTCAGTTTTCCAAGTTGTTCCCCAATAACATCTCCTAATTGGAATGTTCCTTGTTCTTGGTTTTGTTGATATTGTGCAATCTCTTGTCTATTTTTATCATTCTCAACTTCTCTTATACTTAATGACAACCTTTTATTTTCTTCATTCACTTCTAGTACCTTTGCTTGTACAGTTTGTCCCACCTCTAAAACTTCCTTCGGTGTGCCAATATGACGGTCGGCAATTTGAGATACATGAACTAGACCTTCAATTCCAGGTAGAACTTCTACAAAAGCACCAAAGTTCACTAAACGCTTCACTGTACCTTCTACAACGTCACCAGTTTTAATCTTTTCGCTCACGCCTTCCCAAGGGCCAGGTAATACATCTTTAATCGAAAGAGAAATTCGTTCTGTATCACGATCGACTGATAAAACCTTCACTTTAACGGTTTCCCCTTCTTTTAATACATCCGATGCCTTATTTACATGCTCGTGTGACAATTGAGAAATATGTACTAAACCATCAATTCCACCGATATCTACAAAAGCACCAAAGTCTGTTATTCGTTGAACAACACCTTCAAGCACATCACCAGATTCAATCTTTTGAAGAGAATCTTGTTTTTGTTTGTTTTTTTGCTCTTCTTCTACGACACGGTGAGAAAGAATAACTCGGTTCTTATCCTTATCAAGCTCGATTACTTTTAAGCTTAATGTTTTTCCTTTATATTGTTCAAAATCTTCAACAAAGTAAGCTTCCACATGGGATGCTGGTATGAAACCGCGTAATCCAACATCTGCTACTAGTCCGCCTTTAACTACTTCTTTTACTTCCGCGTTAAACACTTCGCCATCTTGGAACTTTTTCTCCAGACTACTCCATACCTTTTCAAAGTCCACAAGTTTTTTTGATAAAACAATTTCTTCTTCTTCTATCTTTTTCACTTGTACTTTAATTTCATCGCCTACTGATAAAGCATCCGAAGTTTTTTCAATATGAAGATTAGAGATTTCACTAATTGGTAGAATTCCTTCTACTTTAGCGCCAATATCAACTAACGCGTGCTTTTCCTCTACTTTCACCACTGTACCAGTAACTTGATCACCTACAGAAAGGTTCACATTAGATAATTCGTCCATTCCAACATCCTCCTTCATACGACATTTACACAGCGTAAGCACCTTTTCTCGCTTAGGAGAGTTTTGTGCTGGAGCTTTAGCAATATGAAAAAATGTCCTTTTTTCTAACTTCTAATATTTCTAGTTGTTTGTCAAGCTAAAATATACCATTATTTATCTTTATTTAATAATATTTGAATTTCATCCATAATTGTATCTACTACTTCTTGGGCAGATGCTTTTCGTTCTTTTAGTTCTTTTAAGTCAACAGGCTCTCCATAGGTTACATTCACTTTTTGAAATCTTTTATATTCCCCACTAATTGCACACGGTATAATAGCAGCATCGGAACGTAATGCAAAAAATCCAGCCCCAGCAAGACCCTTTCCTAATTCACCATTCGTACTTCGTGTCCCTTCAGGAAACAAACCTAACGTGTGGCCATCTTTTAATACTTTTAACCCATCTCGTAATGCTTGACGGTCCTGCATTCCCCTTTTAACAGGAAAGGCATGTAATTTTCTCAATAATCCTCCGATAAATTTCTTTTGAAAAAGCTCATCTTTCGCCATAAAGTGAATATCTCTCGGACAAGTAATTCCTACTACTGGTGGATCGATATTTGAAATGTGATTCGAACAAATAATTACCGGCCCTTTTTTCGGTACATTTTGCTTCCCAGTTACTTCAATTCGATATAACGTTTTAAATATAATTGCACATAAAAATTTCCCTATTTTATATAACATAAGATGAACTCCTCAATTCGTTAATTTTCCATTTTTTCTTTCGCTAATGCTAATATTTTATCAGCAACTTGTTGAATAGATAAAGATGTAGTATCAATTTCAATGGCATCGGTAGCTTTGGTTAAAGGAGAAACCTCTCGCTCTGAATCAATTTTGTCTCTTTGCGCAATTTCAAGCTTTAATTGTTCTAAATCGGATTCAAAGCCTTTTTCGATATTTTCTTTATGTCGTCGTTCTGCTCTCTCCTCAACAGATGCTACAAGAAATATTTTCACTTCTGCATCTGGAATAACATCTGTTCCTATATCTCTTCCATCCATTACAACTCTACGATTTTTTGCCATCTCTTTTTGACGATTCACCATTTCTTCGCGAACTAATTTATGCTTGGATACAATGGAAACATTATTGGTTACTTCTTTCGTCCGAATCGCATCCGTTACGTCTGTACCATTCACAAACACCTTTTGATTACTACCATCTTTCTCAAACGTAATATTCGTTTTTAACAATAACGTACGTAAGCTTTCTTCATCATTTAAATCCACCTGATTATGTAATGCATTTAAAGTGATAGCTCGGTACATAGCTCCCGTATCAATATATATGTAAGAAAGATCCTCAGCAACAATTTTCGCAACAGTACTTTTACCAGCAGCTGCTGGTCCATCAATTGCAATCGCAATATCTTTAGTCATCATACATTAACCCCCATATAATTTAAAAATAAATAATAGCAGGGTTTACCTGCTATAAAGCGTTTCGCTATCTAATTAAAAATAATACCATACGGAAAAATTACGGTCTATAAATCGACTATTCTGGTTTAAAAACACCAATGTATTCATAAACAGGATTTACGTATGTTTTAATATCGGTATGTAAAACTAACCACTGAGAAAGAATTAACAATAAAAGTAGAATGATAAGTAAAGATCGAATGATTTTTTCTATTTTTTTCAACGTTATCACATCATCTTTTTATTGTTAGAATTGCCAAAAAATCCGCTGTTTATGCGGTTTACTGTTTAAATATTTTGTTTTACTTGTTTCATTAAGCAATAGCGGATAATATGATCTCGCTCTTGATTTTTTATCGAAATAAATTCTAATGGAGCTAGATTTAATCCTTTGTCACGCTCTATAATTCTTACAACTCTTGCAGTCGCAGTTACATATTGATATTCATCTGATTTAAAAGGCAAAACAATTGTTATGTTTAACGTTTCATCTACATTAAGCTTAACATTTTTAGGTATAGCAATAGATGCACCACCACCACTAATATCGAGTGTTGTTGTATTAAAGGATTGTAGAGGATTGTCTGTAAACCGAGCAGCCACGTCCAATGTAGTGTCAATCCGCAAATAATTTCTTCGTTGGATTTTATTTATTTCCTCTTCTGTTGGCAAACGTAATCCTAAGACTGGAATTTTTTTAATCTTTTTTCGTAACTTCACTTCGGTTGGAAATGTAAAGCTAGTATTTTCTGCATCCTGATAAATAACTTTACAGGCTGTACCCTCTAATAAAAAGGCTGTTTTTCTTGTCTTTGTATTCGTCGGGTAATGAACATACAACACCATTTGTTTTTCATCTAACTCTACGATCTTCGTAATCAAGTTCTGCATACTTTTGTTTGCATCTTCTACTTGTATGGTAATAGCTTGTCCTAATTCCATCGTTGTCCCTCTTTCTCGAATAGTTGCCTTTTATTCTTCTTATTTAAACGTACAAGAAAATAACGAAACAAGCAAGAGTGATTCAAAATAAAAAGGATAAACTGCTCAAAAAAGCAATTTATCCATCAAGTAATGGTTCTTATGTTGTTTGGAAATTAATCTCTGCTTGTTCTAATTTTTCTACACGCTCTTCAAAGCCATCCATAGCATTAATATAGATGCGATACGTATCTTCTCCTAGAACCCCAATAAATTCATAGCATAGGACTTCTTCACCTAAATCATTATCAATAATAGCTAGGCTACTTTCCTGAATCTCTACTCTAGGATTTACTTCTTTCTTTGCCTCATCCATCGTAATTTTCGGTTCTTTAATATCGCGATCTTGATGGTTAATTAAGTATTCTTTAGTAGAAGCACCAACTATTTCACCATCGTCTAATGCCACTTTAATTTGAATTGCATCTGGATAAATTCGTATATTGTCTTGAACAGAGGCAAAGGAATAAACTCCTACATTACCATATTGAACACTATTATACATTTCTACATCTTCAAACCCTAAATTCGCCAAAAACTTTTTTGCCTTTTCCGATCCATCATAAAGCCCGATTGTTGGTTCTTTCATCTCTCTACTTATGATTAACGAGAGTAAATAGCCACCTTTTTCTGTAATATCAAAGTACCCGTGCTCTCCATCTTTATTATAAGATGCACTATACATTTTAATATCCGAACCTTCACCAGTTGGTGTTACTTTTAAGTCAACACCATCTAAATCAAATAATTTCGTTGCTAATTTACGAACATCGTCTTCGTTAATGTTTTCTCCTTCCAGTTGTATTTTCTCTTCCTGATGTTTTGTGACGCCATTGAGGGATGTTGCAAAGGTTGATTCCGAATACGATTCCACGTTTTTTTCAACTGTCTTAAAGCCATCGATAATGGTATTATCTGCTTGTTGTTCGTTATTTGCTAAAGCTAACTGTACATCCATCCACCGTAAATTATTCTCGAGTGCCAGATGCTGTACATTTCTTAATTCACGCTTAATTTCACCAGATTGTTGATATAGATTTTCTAAAAGCTCTACCTCTTCTTCTGTAAGAGGATCTTTATCTAATTCTCGCACTGCTGTACGATAGGAAAAATCCCCAATATTAGATAGAAACTCTTCTGTCTTATTAAAAGGAAGTAATGATAATGGCAACTGCCCAACCTCTGAATGAGCCTCAGAAGTAAGTCTCCAAATCTCTGCAAGTTCAGGAGAGAGACTACGAGGTGAATTCATCGCCAATACGTTACCAATTTTATCATTTAGTAAATCTACATAATATGTCAAGTCATGAAATGAACGTTGATATGTGTTCTCCGCTTGCAAGAGAATGGCATTTTTTTCTTGATGCTCTTGATAACCCCAGATTCCCACTCCTACAACAGCAACAGCTAATACAACAATTGTTATCCAGCGAAGCATACTCTCACTCCTTTCTTATTTACAGAAAATGTGCTCCCCAATTCGTTTAATTTGAGGACGGGACCAGATCCAATCCGAGGTGGCGGTAGCTGGATTGAAGTAGTAGATAGCCCCTCCTGAAGGATCCATACCATTAATAGCATCTAAAACCGCCCGTTTGGCCGTTTCATTTGGTGTCATCCAAATTTGTCCATCGGCAACTGCAGTGAAAGCACGAGGTTCAAAGATAACACCAGAAATAGTATTAGGAAACGATGGACTTTCAACGCGGTTTAGAATAACTGCTGCAACTGCAACTTGACCTTCATATGGCTCACCTCTGGATTCACCATATACAGCATTTGCCATTAATTGAATATCATTTTGCGAATATCCACTAGGAACATTAACGGATGTAGGTGTTGGTGACGCATTGTTGTTCGTCGTTGTATTCGTATTCGTATTTTTATTTGTATTAGTGCCTGTTTTTTGAGGTGCTGCTTGTTGAGTAGTTGTTTGCTTTTTCTTCGTTTGTTTATTTAGCGGGGTACCCCCATAGTAAGTGAAATCGCTTCCAGACCTTATCTGTTCGTGTACCCATTGTTTGTCATACTTTGTTACGCGATTTAACGTTGCTTTTGTTTCTTGTCCTACTAAGCCATCAATATCTAAACCATAATCCTTCTGAAAATTTCGTACCGCCCAATATGTCCCCCATCCGAATATTCCATCAATTTTCCCATTATAAAACCCGATGTACTGTAATCGTGCTTGTAACTCAATGACATCGTCACCTGATGAACCTTTCTGTAACGTTCGAGCACTAAATGCTTCTGATACTTGGTCCTGCTCATAATTAGAAAGAGGAATAGTCATCATAAGTAAAAATACGGCAATAAAGCAAATGGCTTTTTTTACATTCATCTTAAATTCCTCCTGATTTAGTAAACGTTTCTTGCTTTCTATATATTTTGTCGAAAGTACTTTTTTATACATTCGAAAGAAAACTTTACTAGTTGTTTACGAAGTTCGTTCACTGACATAGCTTCCAGAATAGTTCCGTCAAACAAAAGCTCAAAAACCACAAAAAAAAACGATTACTCTTTCGCTTAAGCTAGAGTAACCGTTTTAATTAACGGCACTGTTATTTTTTGTATCTATTGGTATAACCGTTTCCTCAGTAGGCAAATGATGATTTGCTACTTTCACCTTGCGTAAGGCAAACATCCATAAAAATAACATAAAAGGCGCCATTATATAGAGCCAGTAACTTTCAATTGATACTAAAATAAAGTCATACAAACCGTGTAAAAATGCAGGCAGTAATAGCGCAATTAGTAATGAACGTTTTGGTTTATGAATCGCGAACTTTGTTTTACCTATATAATACCCCATAATCACCCCAAACAAAGCATGAGAGGATACAGGAAAGATTGCTCTACCAAATGCATGTTCTATACCGTTTGCAATCAAATACAATAGATTTTCCAGGCTTGCGAATCCTAAACTGATTGCGACCCCATAAACAATACCATCGTAATGATTATCAAAGGAAACATGTTTATAGACAACATACAGAAATATAAACCATTTAAAGAACTCTTCTAGTACTCCAGATAAAAAAAACGACTGAAACCAAACGGATTGCCCGACACCTTCCGCCATAAAGGCATATTGAATAAACATAATCGGAAAAACTAAAAGTAATCCGAATACAAAAGATTTAAAGACTAGGGAGAAGGGTTCTGTGTCAAATCGATCTTTTAGATAAAAGAAAACCAATAATGCTAAACCAGGCGCTAAACTAGCCGAGATAATACCAATCATAAAAGTCCCTCTCCCCCCTTTAATATAGTTTAATCGTATCACGAACATTTCGGATTGAAAATAGTAATTGTCACGATTTTGTTAATATTTTACAATAAAATAAACCATAGTAATTAAACTATGGTTAGGAAAAGTCGGTTATCTCCATACTACTTGCAAGCATTACTGCAAGCTTCATTCGGGCTTTTTTACTGTCGTAATCACTTCCAAGAATTGCACCCTTCATTACAAGATCATATGCACTGCCCTCATAATCATATGTTGGGTATACAGCTCCTTCTTCAGAGCTCGTTGTAATGACTACTTTTATTCCCTTTTCAATGCAATCTTCAATTTCCTTCATCATCTTTGGTGCAACTTGCCCCCTACCTACACCTTCCAGAACAATACCCTTAGCACCACTTTCTGCGGAAGCTTTCATAAAAGTTCCATCAGCATCCAAGAAGCATTTAATTATATCTACTCTTGGAATTGGTCCTGTTAACGTATAATTTTGTCTCGAGATAGGTTTTTGGTACAAAAAGACGGTATCATTGTCTATAATCCCCAAATACCCAAATCCAAAGGCGTTAAATCCCTGAATGTTGGATGCATGCTCTTTCTTTACATAACGCGCTGTAAAAATCCGTTCATTAAATACAACTACAGTACCTGCATTCTTCAAGTCATCACAGATTGCGCTGTATATAGCGTGACGAAGGTTTATAAAAACATCACTACCTAAATCATTAGGTGACCGTTGGGAACCGGTTACTACAACAGGACGTTCGTCACGAATTGTTAAGTCTAAAAAGTAGGCTGTTTCCTCCATCGTATCTGTTCCATGTGTGACAACAATTCCATTAACCGTTGAGTCTTGAAAATAATGTTCAATTCTTTCTTTTAAATATACAAGATCATCAAAGGTAATATGCATACTCGCCTTTTGAAAAACGGATTCGATTTCGATATCAATGTTAGCCGGCAAATCGCACATTCCAGCAAGTTCTTCTCCCGTTAGTGCTCCAGAGGATAATTTACCAGAGGTTTTATTTGGGGTACTTGCAATGGTACCGCCAGTTGTTAATAGGACAACTTTACTCATTTCCTTCACCAACGTTTCGAGTTTCTTTTTCTACAATAGATTCTGCAATTTTTTCACCGTGAAAGCGACCATTCTCGATAAATATTTCATTGTTGTTATAACCAGCAGCGATAACACCAGCAATGTATACATTATCAATGTTTGATTCCATCGTATTTTCGTTAAACATAGGTCTTCCTGTTTCATTTTCTATTTCAATCTGAATACCTTTTAGGAAATCGTGATCCGGATGATAGCCCGTCATCGCAAAAACGAAATCATTGTCTAGAACGTGTTCTACTCCTTCTTTACGGAAGTAAACGTTATTTTCTGTTATTTTCGTAATATGTGCGTTAAACTCCATACGAACAACACCTTTATTAACTAAAGAGACAAATAAAGGCAATATCCAAGGCTTCACACTTGTTGAATAATCACTACCACGATACAAAACGGTTACATGTGCACCTGCTTTTACTAGCTCTAATGTAGCATCAACAGCAGAGTTTTTACCACCAATTACCACTATATTTTTCTTAAAATATGGATGTGCTTCCTTGAAATAATGGGAAACCTTAGGAAGATCTTCACCTGGGATTCCTAAATAATTGGGCTGATCATAATAACCTGTTGCAATGATGACATAGGTAGCAATATATACCTTCTTTTCCCCATTCTCCTTAACTGTTTGTAATTTATACTTTTGACCTACAGCACTTATCTTTTCTACTCTCTCATAAGCATTGATTCTTAAGTTTTTTCGATGTGCCACTTCCCGATAGTAGGTTAACGCTTCATTTCGAACCGGTTTTTGTTTTTCTGATATAAATGGAATATTTCCTATTTCCAGCTTTTCACTCGAACTGAAAAATGTTTGGTGCGTAGGATAATGGTAAATGGCGTTTACTACATTTCCCTTCTCAATAATTAAGGGATCTATTCCTCTATCCTTTAATTCTAATGCAGCAGACATTCCACATGGTCCTGCCCCAATTATAATTACTTTTTCCTTCATCTCTAAGTCACTCCTAGTCCTTTTGACGAACTATCCATTCTATACTATGGGTACCATATCATAATGGAACACGTAAAATTGATAAATAAAAACATCTCCTATTATAACAAAAATAGGAGATGTTTTAAGAGTCAAATGTTTATTCTACGTTAAATCCAACCACGGAATCTGGAGGCTTCCGCCATTTTACGAACACCGACCATATAGGCAGCTAATCTCATATCAATTTTACGATTTTGAGATGTTTCATAAATATTATGAAATGATTTTACGAGTACTTTTCTAAGTTTTTCTTGAACTTCTTCTTCTGTCCAATAGTAGCCTTGATTGTTTTGAACCCATTCAAAGTAAGAAACTGTTACACCACCAGCTGATGCCAATACATCAGGCACTAACAAAATGCCTCGTTCTGTTAAAATCTTAGTAGCCTCTAACGTTGTAGGACCATTAGCTGCTTCTACAACGATGCTCGCTTTTATGTTGTGGGCATTATTTTCTGTAATTTGATTTTCGATTGCTGCCGGAACTAAAATATCACAATCTAGCTCTAACATTTCCTTGTTCGAGATGGTATTATCGAACAAGTTTGTGACAGTTCCAAAACTATCTCGACGATCAAGCAAATAATCTATATCTAAACCATCTGGGTCATGAATGGCACCTTGCGCATCTGAAATTGCAATAACTTTTGCACCTAAATCGTTCATAAATTTTGCTAAAAAGCCTCCAGCATTTCCAAAGCCTTGAACGATAACGCGGGCACCATTTAAATCAATACCCTTTAGTTTAGCCGCTTCCTCAATACAAATCGTAACCCCTTTTGCAGTTGCGGTGTCTCTTCCGTGCGACCCACCTAATACTAATGGCTTTCCGGTAATAAAACCAGGGCTATTAAATTCATCAATTCTGCTATATTCATCCATCATCCAGGCCATAATTTGGGAGTTTGTGAATACATCTGGCGCAGGAATATCTTTGGTAGGACCTACAATTTGGCTAATTGCTCTTACATAGCCTCTACTTAGAGATTCTAGTTCACGGAATGACATTTGACGTGGATCACAAACAATTCCACCCTTTCCTCCACCATATGGAAGATCAACGATACCAGCTTTCAAACTCATCCAAATAGATAAAGCTTTCACTTCGTCTTCATTTACGTCCGGATGAAATCGAACGCCACCCTTAGTCGGACCGACAGCATCATTGTGCTGTGCACGATAACCTGTAAATACCTTCACAACTCCATCATCCATGCGGACTGGGATTCTAATTGTCATTAGACGTAATGGCTCTTTTAATAATTCATAGGTTTCTTCAGGATATCCTAGTTTATTTAATGCTTCCTTAATAATAAACTGCGTTGATGTTAATACATTCATACTATCATTTTGCTCCATCGAAGAATCCGCTGGCTTGTCGGCAACCATTTACTTACCTCCTAAAAATTTGAAAAACTATTAATTATAATTTTTTAGTAAAAATAAAGATTCTAATACTTTCAGAAATTAGTATACACCTTCCAATTTTTTATGCAACCATTTTTCGTTAAATTTTTGAAAGCGATTTCACTTCTTTATTTCTAGACTATTCTATGGACATTTGAATAAAGGTTTCAATCATATCTTCATACGAAATACCTTTCGCTCTCGCTGCATCTGGAAAAAGACTTGTTGGTGTCATTCCTGGTAAGGTATTCACTTCAAGTATGATGGGATTGTTCCCTTCGTCTACTATAAAGTCAACTCTAGAGTACGTTTTACAGCCTAGAATTTGATGTGCCTTCACCGCAAATTCCATTAGTTCTCTAGATAGGTCTGCGTCAATATTGGCTGGAACGATATGTTCACTTCCACCCTCTGCATATTTTGATTCGTAATCATAGTATTCATTTTTAGGGATGATTTCAATAACAGGGAATGCTGTTTCTTCTCCTCTTTTCCCCCAAACTGCTACGGTCATTTCGCGACCCTTTACATATTCTTCAACAATTAACTCTGTATCATGTGTAAATGCACTCTTGATAGCCTCTTCTATTTGCTCTTCCTTTTTCACAATGGTTAGGCCTAACGTGGAGCCTTCTTGATTTGGTTTAATAACAAATGGTATGGAAAAATTAGTTAAAATATCTGTTACGAACGCTTCAGTGGATGAAAAGTCCGCATGATGATATGTTTTTCCTTTGGCGATTGGTAAACCATTTTGGTGAAATATTTGTTTAGCTTTTGATTTATCCATTGCAAGTGCAGAAGCTAATACTCCAGAGCCTACATAAGGAATTTCTTTCATGTCCAACAGACTTTGTATTTTTCCATCCTCACCAAATTTTCCATGCAAGCCAATGAACACCATATCTACATTTAGTTCTAAGATTTCATTTAACTTATTAGGGTGAAAGTCTATCCCTATTACTTCATGTCCCTTTTGTTTCAATGCATTCATAATCCCTTTGCCAGAAGAAAGGGATACTTCTCTTTCACCAGAGGTCCCTCCATACAGTACTGCAATTTTCATCTGTTTTACACTCCTAACTGGATGTTCCTAATTGCCGATTCAGGCATAATCTTTTCCTTTTCATTCATGATTCTACCTAACAAAACATATACGTAGTATTCCAAAATTTTAAAGGTGAAATCATACCACAATCTTATCATGAATGAGACAAGTTCTACTATTCTTTTTTATTATAATAAGGCAACAGGAATCTTTATGAATTAGAGAAATAGCCTTGAATCTGTTCAATTGCATTATCCTCTAATATTATTTTTCCATATTCTTTTAAGCGGTAGGATGTAACAGTACTGGGAGAGGAAAATTCGGACATAATTGCAATTAAATTTCCTTTGTCTATTTCTTTTAGATCTTCCACTTTTAACTCCATATAATAGGCGGAGTTCCAATAATAAATTGTCCCACCAGTTAGACCTTGTGGATATAAATAATTACTTACTTGAATAACGGACTCAAAATCTTCAAATGAATAAATAAATTCCTTATTTTCGTCTAACGTAACCTTCATTTCAATATAATCCTCATCAATGTATTCGAAATCCTGTGTCACAACAATTAACATTCCTTGAGCTTGCAGCAAATGAATTCGAACGGACAAATTACCATCAATCTCAATACCGAGCTCATCACTTGCTTCAAATAACATATCCTGAAACATTTGGTTTGCTTTAGGGAAGTTATACCACAATTCCTCTTTTGTGAAACCTCTTTCATCTAGATCGTCAAATGTTAAAAAAATTTTAAACTTATACAGATCAATTCGCTCTAACCTCACTGATTTCACCCCACTCTTTCAGGATTACTACTTATCCAAACTACACTGTACTTCGTTTACTACAGTTTATGAATGATAGACCCGTCATGTTGCATTATTCTTTAAAAATCTATTGTTCCCCTAATCTGAGGTAATGGTAATACGGTGACATTCCGCTTTTGTTCCAAGACGTAAGGGTAATTTAGTCGTTCCATATCCTTCGCTAATAAAAAAATGGGTTAAAGCACGTTTCGATAGTCCACCTCTTGGATATAAACCCCAACCAAGGATTCTTATTTGACCTCCATGTGTATGCCCACTTACAACTAGATTGACTCGTTTTTGTTCCTTTTCATTCAGAAGTTCAAATGTTTTTGGATCATGGATAGCAAGGATGATATAATCTCCATTCGCGTGTTTAAACCCAGCCTCCACATCCACATCTCTTACCGTATCACAATCTAAACCGATTAACGTTACTTGCTTGCCATTCTTTAATTCAAATGTCACAGATGTGTTTGTCAGTATATGAACATCGTTTCGCTCCAAGGTTGCAATCAAGTCTTGCTCACTGACTTCCACATCATTATTGCCCCATATAAAATAGATTGGGGCACCTAATTGCTTTAGTTTCTTTACATTACCCTCTACTCGTTGTAAAGAAACGCCTTTTTCACAAAGGTCGCCACCTATCACTGTAAATTGAACATGTCCAATTTGTTGAAGTGTTGTATCTTGAATGATTCGTTTATGAATATCGGATATAAAAAAGAAGGACAAGTCACCTTCTTTTCGTGGATACTTTGCATCTTTAATCCTAATATTTTCAAAGGAATCCGTATGGGCTTGCTTATGCATATGAAATATAAGAAATATGCCAATTAATAAGATGATAAATATTAAGATTCCATTCAAAATGATATACAAACTTATTCTCCTCTTTTATTGCATTATTTTATCATTATTAACACAATTATCCTACTTTAATAATTTCATCTTTAACAAAATACTATTGAACTGTTACATGTTTTATTACCTTTCCAAAATCCATCAACCAGATTTACAAAAAACCTCTAGCCTACTCAAATAGGTCTAGAGGTTTTTTGTAAATGAATGTACGGGAATGTGGTTACATTTCCTTAACATCTAAAATTCGAAAGCCAGATTTCTCTAACTTTTTAATAATTCGATCTACATTGTCATTTTTCTCTATTTTTATAACAATTCTTCTAAGAAGTTTATCTGTTTCATCGAAGGTAGCTATTGCGATTATATTACTATGAAAACTATTTAAAATATCCGTAAGCCTAGAAATTCTACCTTCTGCTTCTGTAGAAGTAAATGCAATTCGCACCCCAGATTTTTTCATTCCAAAAGCACTTTCAAACTGCTCTAACACTTCAAAACGCGTTACAATACCGAGAAAGTTTGCGTCCTCATCCACAACAGCTAATAGAGGAAATCCTTTAAAAGCTGTGAGAGTCTTTTCAAATACATCCTTCTTTGTTATAAAAAGATCCCCATGGTCCACGATATCTTCAACCTTATTATTTTGCAGAAAGTCTTCTTTTGTAATCGTTTCTGTTTCAAAATACTTTTCATAAATCATCTGCTTGGAGACCATGCCAATAAATTTTGTATTTTCTAAAACAGGAGCACTTTGTATATCTTTTTCTAATAATGTTTCTAAAACGAGTTTTAAACTATCTTCCTTTTTAAATGTAATACATTCATGACTCGGTTTTAAAATGCTATTTACAAACATTCCCATCACCTAACCTTTTTATATGGTATGAGCTAATTTTCATCTTTATTATAATATTTCTGTAAATAATGGATAATTCCTTCTTTCAACCCTCTCAATCTATGAATCAGACATGTTTCTTTCACATAATATGGAATGTATGACATTTTGACATCATGAAAGGAGGATTTAAGTGCAACAGCATACTCAACGAAAATACTGGTATCCTTACGTGAGCCCTTTAGATCCTTGTCCACCAATGAAAGTAAAATCATATGAAACCCCGCCTCAGCTTTATATGGGATTTCAACCACCATCCTTACCTCAGTTTAGTCCAAAGGAAGCGTTAGCGTACGGAACACTTTGGCCAGCATTGTATAGTCCATATCCGAATCCATACAAACGGGAGGAGAATGAAAATGGCTAAAACAATGCCCCCTGAATTTTATCATTTAATGGAGGATATTCAAGCAGTTGACTTCGTTTTAGTGGAACTCACCCTCTATTTAGACACACATCCTGATGATTATGAGGCAATACAACAGTTTAACTATTTTGCAAAGCAAAGTAAAATGCTGAAAAAGGAATACGAACGGCAATTCGGGCCTCTTCGGCAATTCGGTGCGAGTTATAGCGGATATCCATGGAATTGGGATGATACACCGTGGCCATGGCAAATTTAAGAAAGGAGCTAAGTTATGTGGTATTACGAAAAAAAGTTAGAGTATCCGGTTAAGGTAAGCACGTGTAATCCTATGCTCGCCAAGTATTTAATTGAACAATATGGTGGTGCAGACGGCGAATTAGCTGCAGCACTTCGATATTTAAATCAACGGTATACCATTCCAGACAAAGTAATTGGATTACTTACAGATATTGGGACGGAAGAGTTTGCCCACTTAGAAATGATTGCGACGATGGTATACAAATTAACCAAAGATGCAACACCTGAAATGATGAAGGAAGCAGGTCTTGGAGACCATTACGCAAATCATGATAAGGCATTATTTTATCATAATGCTGCGGGAGTCCCTTGGACAGCAACTTATATTCAAGCCAAAGGAGATCCTATTGCAGATCTTTACGAAGATATTGCAGCAGAGGAAAAAGCTAGAGCAACATACCAATGGATTATTAATATGTCTGATGACCCAGATTTAAACGACGGATTGAAATACTTGAGAGAAAGAGAAGTAGTTCACTCACAAAGATTTAGAGAAGCAGTAGAGATTTTAAAAGAGGAGCGTGATCGCAAGAAGATTTTCTAACCGAGAAATTAGCCTTTTCTTTATGCCATAGCCCAAAAGATGTGAGAACATTGTTGGTTCCACATCTTTTTTGTTTTCTTAGCTGGCATATCCAATACCCAACACTTTCTTAAAATAGGTGCAATAGAAAAGAGGATTATGTTTTGCTTACCGCTCTGGATTGGAGGTGAAGCACTTTTGAACCTAACTTTAGCATCATTGAAAACGTATTTCCTCACCTATTGGATTAACTTTATCCAGATCTTCATCATTGATAAACACACCAGAATAATATAGTGGAATCGCAATTAAGGTTAAAATAAATAAAATAACAATAAAACGTAAAAGGTAAACATTCCATTTCCTAGCCGTTTTTTCTTTCTTCTTTTCTCGCCTGTAAATTCTGGAGTTTTTCTTTTCTCCACTATTTTTCTGTGTTTCGCGTTCTTGAGCAGATGAGATCTGTTGGTTCTGTTGGTTAGTATTCTCTTTTTCTTCTTTTCGGTTCGGTTTACTATGTACTTCCTTGCGCGGAGGTAACTGGAAGACGTCAACCGTTTCGTCTTCGTTTATAGAACGATCCTCTTTCTTATACTCAGCTGACTGATTTTCCTTCCTCGATGTCAATTTCTTCACCCCATTTGAACTTTATGATGTAAGCTAATATTAGGTCAACAAAAAAATGGGCCACAATGGTTACAAGTAAATTATCAGTTATTTCATATAAGTAACCAATAAAGAAACTCATGAACATTATCGATACAAACAAAACAGGCTTACATAAATATCGTACATGGACAAGCGCAAATGTCACACTTCCTATGAAAAAACCAAAAGTGGTGTGGATGACACCTCGGAATAGCATTTCCTCAGATATCGCTACAAACAAAACGAGTAGTGGAATATGCACCTTACTTAAACTCGTAAAAACACGCTCGTTAATTCCACCATCATCGTAATATTTTCTGGGTAAAAAACGCATTAGTAAAATATCAATGAGAACAACGGCTATCGCCGGGAGAACACCATACAATAACAGTTGTGTAAGATCCCACCTCAGTAGGCTGAACCAACTGTCTATGACGAAAAATCCACTAATGATCGCAACAATAAAAATAATAGCCTGGGATAAATAGAGCTGAAACACTAATTCTTTATTTGTTAGACTTTTAATGATTTCGGCTTGATTCAAGTGTTTCTTCAATATAATCACCCTATTTGAAATATCTTTTTTAACTTTTCATTCCAATTATATGTCGCATCCTTGATTGGTAGCCCTTCTGTCTGCCAATTTGATAAAACAGAATGACAATGATCACAACATAGTAATTCTGGTTTTGTAAATCCATTTTGAAAGGATTCATATAGTTTTTCCCGTCTGCAACTTGTGGAATGTATCCAGCTTAAAAATTGCGTAAATAATTCCTCTTTATTACGCATTCGTTTATTCCGATAGGCTAAGGTAGTTTCAAGGCCAGTTCTCCATTTACTATGGTCGTTTACTAGGATCCCATTTTCTATAAGGTTATTTCTTTCTAATTGATGAGATATAAACCCCCACTGAGTTTCATTCAACTCCAAGTTTATGAAAATAGCTTCTTCCAATTGGGGTAATTCTCGAATCG
This sequence comes from Salirhabdus sp. Marseille-P4669, assembly GCF_900240405.1. GTDB lineage: Bacteria > Bacillota > Bacilli > Bacillales > Alkalibacillaceae > OEQK01. The sequence continues at coordinate 478,318 of NZ_OEQK01000002.1, read as the reverse complement.
TTGTACTAGATAAAAAATGAAATACGTCCTGTATTTGTTTATCTGTTGGAAGTTCTTGTTCGATTAAGGTTAACGGAATTTGTTCATCTCCATTACTGTATAAAACAAGTCCCACGCTTTGTTTTCCGTCTCTACCAGCACGCCCAACCTCTTGAATATAGGACTCTAATTGAGTTGGCATATGAAAATGAATCACAAGACGTACATCCGGTTTATCCACTCCCATACCGAAAGCACTCGTACAACATATTATATCTAATTGATTGTTCATAAATTGCTGCTGAATTAGGAGTCTATCTTCTGAATCCATACCACCATGGTAATAGGAAACATTTCGATTAGGTAGTCTTTCACCCAATATTGTACTAATTCTTTCACACCACATTCTACTTGAAAAATAAATCATTGTAGGAACTTGTTTTTCTTTTAACAAATTTATGATTCTATCTACTTTATCGGTCCAATTAGCTGTATGTTCAATAACAAACGCAATATTTTCACGGTCCATTGGGTAGATTCGCTTCAACATCTTGGGACGACCTAAGTAATGCATAATATCTTGTTGAACTTCAGGAGTTGCTGTAGCACTTAATGCTAAAACCGGAGGATTATTTAATTGACTTATAACTGCTTTTAATTTTAAATAATCCGTACGAAACTCATGACCCCACTGGGAGATACAATGTGCTTCATCGATAACAAACAGCGAAATGTGTTGGGTTAATAGTACCTTCATAATCCAGCTATTTTGAAGCATCTCTGGAGATACGTAAATCAATTTGTACTGGTTCAAATTGTTGATAATCGCCTTCTTTTGCTCCACATTCATCATACTATTAATGGCTGCTACTCTTTTAAAACCTTTTGCTTTTAATTGCTTTACTTGGTCTATCATAAGAGAAATTAATGGGGAAACAACAATTGTGATGCCACGAAACAGTATACTAGGTAGTTGATAACACAAAGACTTTCCTGTTCCCGTAGGTAAAATTCCTAAAACATCGTGACCGGATAAGATATCTTTAATTATTTCCTTTTGACCCGTGCGGAACGTTGAAAAACCAAAATGTTTTTCTAGCGTTTCTATAACGAATCCTTCCTTTATTTCTTTCATTACGTCCCCCCACCTTCCCTCTAGCTACTAAAATGCTTTGCAAACACTAACCTTATATCAAAATAATCAATATCATTTGGTAAACTTTCTTTTATAACCTTTAGTCGTTTTGTTTGTAACTCTTGTACTTTTGCTAAAATAATACGTTCTTTATCTTTTGAAACAAAAGAATGTATGGAAAAGCTAGGTTCCACTACTGCTATTTCAATGATGTGATCTTGGATTGTACTCCTTTTTAAATTCCTTTTAGCCGCAATTTCGGATAATGATATTCCTTGTCGATAGAACATCAACGTTTTTTGTGCTGAAGTGGTTAATGGTAAAGCATCTGATATATTTGGAACAAACGATGGTAATACCTTTAGGCCATGATTATTTTCCGAAACTTTATTTAGAATATAGTGAATAGTCGCTTGCAAATACAATTCCACATCATCTACTGTTATTTTCACTTGCGTTGCAATCTGGTCTTTACTAAGTCCAATCAGTTTATAGCCTGACATTCTAGCAATGATGATATCACGATAAGGACTGGGAATCGACTCAAATAGTAACATCAGATCCTTATATAAATTGTTAAAAAGCCCCTCTAGATTCCTTTTATTGTGATGGAAATATTGTCTTACCCAACGTTTAGCAGCTTCATCATCTACAATCGGTACAAATTCTTTCTGTTGATTTAGCATATTAGATGCTGTTTGAATGAAAAGGAGAAGTCTGTTCAAAAAAAGTGGTGCCATCTTATGATAGGTATAGCCCTGGAACCAATCTAATCCTTCTATATCGTTAATAGAATGTAAGTATTTTTCTCCATCTGATGTTAATTCGATGCCTTGATTTTCATCCACATCCAGTAATTGTTGCTTTTGGAATTTTTTTATGGTTTTATCATAATGAAGTCGGTTAAGTGTTGGATATACCCCAAAAAATACTTCTACTTGAAACAATTTCGCATCCTGTATTGTCTGGGTTGATTTTTTTCCGGTTAATAAATGATAAACCGATGAAAGACTTCGTTCTCCCTGTAATTGTTTTAAACATCGCAATAATATGGCATGAAACACTTATCCTCACCTCAAACGTCTACTAAAAATCCTATGTTTCTACAAAATGTACTATGTTTTTATTATAACTGTTTTTTATTGAAAAGTTCTAATATCAGTTTTACAATTATTATGTCACATTTAATTGGAATAATATTTTTATTTGTAAGACTAATACAGTTTTACGCATAGAATCAAATTCGTTTTGAACGTTCCCAGAATCTTACGATGATTCTTGTGATTTCTTTTATAGGGGGATTCAAATGGCTAAATTTACAATCGTGGATCAGGATACTTGTATTGCTTGTGGCGCCTGTGGTACTACAGCTCCCGATATATTTGATTATAACGATGAAGGATTATCATTTGTTATTTTAGATAACAACAATGGTACGAGTGAGGTACCAGCCGACTTAATAGAAGACTTAGAAGATGCCTTTGATGGCTGTCCTACTGAATCGATAAGAATTTCAGATAAGGCATTTGATGGTGACCCGAATAAGTTTGAATAAACCGGGAGAATCAGGCACATAGAGTTGGCTACCTACCTAAAAACTCTGTGTACGAGATAAATACGGGCACATTGCGGGGGGCTATCTTACCGAAACTCTGTGTATTGAGATAAATACGGACACATAGAGACTGTCTATGAACCCGAAAACTGGTGAATTTACAAGAACTGGTCACATAGCAATAGTCTATGTGTCCGAAAACCGTAACAAAATACAAAAAGGTCACTAAGCAACCACTTAGCGACCAAAAATAAAGTAGAAAATAGTACGATTCATCACAGACTAAAATTCTGAGATATTATTTTTTTAACCCATATCGAATAGCAAACACAGTCTCTTTGTTCTCAACTATTTGTACCTGAATATATCTTTCTGAATCGATATTATACGTATATGTGTTACAAGAGGTATTACCGGGACATGTTTGAACCGTATTATCGTAATGTTCTCCAAATACACTTACTGCATCTGCCTTTGTCTTTGGCAATGCTTTAAACAATCCATCAGCGAGATACTGTGGGTAAAAAGTATATTCTCGAATCGGACCATTCTCCCCATCAAATGTTGCTTCTACTCCGTACCCATCCAAACTATATTTTAGGCGAGCAATATTTGAATTTACATCTTCTTCTAGTGGTGATCCTATTACACCAATCATCTCCTCATAGCTCATACCAAGACGTAAGCCTAAAAATGTATGGTCCTGCTTAATCTTATCATATGTTAACGTATGCGCCGTATCTTCCATAATTGTGTTGTTTTCCGGGATACTTTGAATGGAATATTGTTCATCACTACTTTCTGGAATTTCCGCAATCTCAGCGTCGTAAATAGCTTCTTCCTTCCTTTCTTCTCCAGTATCCATATTCATCTCGGCTGTTTCTTGTTTAGTTTGATTTAAATAAACAGATGTGATGCTTATAGCAAAAAATGCTACGGCTGCAGCTAAAGAAAACAGGGGAACATACGCTTTTTTCTTTGGTTTAATCTCTGTTTCTTCATCCATATGTTTGACAATCTTTGTATATAATTCTTCCATACGCTGATGGTCCTTCATCTTAGGCATGTTTTGAAGTAAGGATTTTATTTTATCATCGTTCCCGTTATTTTTCGTCACGTTGCATCCCCTCCTCCATAGCCTCCATATATTTTTTTAAGGCTTTCATTGCTCGATGTTGGGTTGTCTTCACTTTACTTTCACTCCACTCCAATACTTCTGCCGTTTCTTGAATGGAGAGGGATTGTATAAACCTTAATATTACAACAGATTGTTGATCCAATGAGCAACGACTGAGACATAAATACATTTTTCTTACTTCTTCATTTTGAAGAGCAATCTCTTCCGGCAATTTTGATGCATCCTGAATCTGCTCTCCTTTTTCTGTCCAATCAAACGATTCGAATATATGCTTTCGTTTTCGCTTTTGACTTCTAAAGTAATCAATTGCAATGTGCCTTGCAATGGAAAACAGCCATGTCTTTTCACTACTGTCCCCTTTAAAAGTAGAATATGAGCGTAAAACCTTTATATAAACTTCTTGAACTAAGTCTTCTGCTAACGTTCGATCCTTCACCATATAGAATAAAAATTGAAACAAATCATGATGGTATTTATGATAAAGATCTTGAAAGACTTCTTTCATAGGAAAGCCTCCCATTCATTATATTTGTCGACTAAAAACAAAATAAGTTACATAATTTTTATACCAAATTCACCCTTCCCATATTCTACCACAATTACATGCGTATAAAAGGAGATGAACTCGATTTATACCCGGCAAAAGCGAAATACTTTCATTGAAACTCAACAAAACTCACAATGCCTTGGATTGGCTTTTGTACTAAACACCGCCACATAACTTCCAACATTTCTGCAGATAAAAAAAAGCTAAGCAATGGTTTTTGCTCAGCTTGGCTATTTCATATGAAACAATATTAAACAACATGATTCTCTAGGATTATCTATTTTTTGATAGATTTTGGCAAGGTAACAATGAAGGTTGTCCCCTTATCCACCTTACTGTGAACATCAACTGTACCTTGATGTGCTTCGATAATGTTTTTAGCTATCGCTAATCCTAAGCCAGTACCGGATGCGCCTTCTTTCTTGACCCTAGATTTATCTGCTTTATAGAATCGTTCAAATATAAAAGGTAAATCCTCTTCTTTAATACCAGAACCAGAATCAACTACACTGAATTGGATGGAACCATTTGCTAGAGAATCGACCATTAGTTTAACGTGCCCATTTTCAGAAGTATGTCTTATTGCATTATCTATTAGGTTTGTTAAAACTTGCTCCATTCGATCTGGGTCAAAGATGAAGGTTTCACTCTTATAATTATTTTCCATTAGTAAATGAATCGATTTTTCTTCAGCAATACCAGCAAACTTTTTATAAATTTTTGTTAAATATGGGGTTACATTTACTTCCTCCATATTTAAATGGATATGTCCTGCTTCCATTCTTGCTAAATCTAACAATTCGTTTACTAATCTTCCCATGCGCAACGACTCTTCATAAATTATTCGAGCAAGCTCATTTTTCTCATCCTGTGATTGAGCTATATCGTCCATTATGGCCTCACTATATCCCTGTAACATAGAAATCGGAGTTCTTAGCTCATGGGATACATTTGCAATGAAATCTTTTCTTAACTTGTCTAGCTGTCTCTCTTCTGTCATATCCCGTACTACTGCTACAGCACCTCGTATAAAGGATTGATTATACAGTGGTGAGATAAGCATAACAAATGTACGCCCTTGGATGCTTATCTCTCTCATTACTTCCTCTTCACGAGAAATGACTTGTTTTAGTGCTTCCTTTAGCTCATTAGGGACAATCTTCATTTCGCGATTACTACTCGTTTGATTGAAGGATAGTAAATCAATAAAGCGATCTGCGGGTGGATTTGTTAGAACAACTTCTCCCTCTCGATTTAAAGAAATGACACCGTCGGCCATAGAAGCTAATATACTTTGAACTTGTTCTTTTTCTTGGTTTAATGCATGAATATGATATTTTAATTGACGTCCCATCCGATTAAACGCAATGGCCAGCTCCCCAATTTCATCATGTGTTAAGATTGGTACTTTTGTATGGAATTCACCCTTCGCTAACTCAAGAGCAGCTTTTCGCATTTTTATCAATGGTGCAGTCATTCTTGTAGATAAAAAGAACGCGAAGAAAGTTGTTAAAATAATCGCTATTCCTGCAGCTAATACGATTAGCCTTGTTGTTTGTTTTGTCGTCTCTTCTATATTATCAAGAGACTGATAGATGAATACGGCTCCTAATTGGCTTTCTAAAGGTTGGCCAACTAAAAGCACTTCCGTATCCGTATTTGGTAATGTTGTTTTCTTCTTCAAATTCCCATTATGTGATAAAACTTCGGTTAAGTCTTCATCTGAATAAAACCAATCTAATTCGACGGAATCTAACTTTTTATCGGTACTATCGGAAATCCAATATTCCATATCATTAAAGAATACAACGACACGATTCGATGGATCTCTTACTTGTTCAATCGTATTCGTAACAAGCTCCCGGTCATGATATTCTCCAATAATTTTAGATACAACATTAGCAGCTTGCATGAGCTCTTCTTCTGCCTCATTCTCGTGATAGGTTTCAAAAAACTGCAGCAATAAAATAGTTAGCGTAACTAGGACGAATGTAAAGAATAACAAAATGGTAGCCCATAATTTAACTACTATACTTCGCCAAAACATTATCCCTTGCCTACCTCAAATTTGTATCCAACTCCCCATACCGTAACAATCATTTTAGCAGCATCTTTGGAAACTTTACTTAGTTTTTCACGCAAACGTTTTACATGGGTATCTACTGTTCTCAAATCTCCAAAAAATTCATAATTCCAAACCTCTTTAAGAAGATCTTCTCTTGAAAATACCTTATCTGGCGATTTAGCAAGAAAATGTAATAATTCATATTCTTTTGGTGTTAAATTGATTTCTTTTTCATCTGCTGTAACCCGATGTGCATCCTTCTCTATCGTTAGGTGTGGAAAAACGAGCACATCTTGAGCTGATGTAGAGTGTTTTAAGAACTTAGTCGTTGAAGAGCGGCGTAACAACGCTTTTACACGAAGCACTACCTCTCTTGGACTAAATGGTTTTACGATATAATCATCAGCACCAACTTCAAATCCTTGGACACGATTTGCTTCTTCCCCTTTTGCCGTTAACATAATAACTGGAGTGGCTTTATGCTCCCGCAATTGAGTACAAACCTCTTCCCCACTTAAGCCTGGCATCATAAGGTCCAACAAAATTAAATCATAATCTTCATTCAATGCTTTTTGTAAAGCGGTCTCCCCATCTTCCGCTTCATCAATTTCAAAGTCCTCTCTTACTAAGTACATCTTCAGTAGCCTTCTAATACGTTCCTCATCATCAACAACTAATATTCTAGCATCCATGTCACAATCCCCCTTTAATTATCAAACCTTACTCAGCGTACGAATGCATCCCAGAAATTACTAAGTTAACGAAAATTAAATTGAACATGATAATAGCAAAGCCAAGCACCGCTAACCAAGCTGATTTTTCCCCATGCCAGCCTCTTGATAAACGCAAGTGTAAAAATGCCGCATAAAAGAACCAGGTAATTAACGCCCACACTTCTTTAGGGTCCCATCCCCAGAAGCGATCCCATGCTTCTTGTGCCCAAATAGCAGCAAAGATTAATCCACCTAATGTAAAGACTGGAAATCCAATAGCTACAGAACGATACATAACTTCATCTAATAAATCTGGTTTTAAATTTTGCAGTTTTGGTTGTATTGCAGCACCAATTCGTTTACGTAGGATTAATCGAATCAATCCATACAGTACAAGACCGCCCATAATGGACCATAAGAAGGTGTTGAACTTACGTCCTGCATTTGCCCCGTGCATCCATTCTGGTATATCCATGATTGGTTGCATAACATCTTCCGTAATAAGCTCTGCATTATAAGGCGCTACAAGTGCAGGAACAGTATAAACCTCAACAGAATCACTTTCTGGTAAATCAAATTCAGCTTCATAGCCCATTGCACTAAATGTAGTTGTAATACCAATAAAGGCTACCGTACTTAACATCGTATAGAAAATAAATTCTAACCAAAACGTTTTTTGACTTCTCGTCGATTGGTTAATTTGGCGAATTAAGTAAATTAACCCCGCACCAAAACTAATCGCTAGTATCCCTTCTCCTAAGGAAACCGTCGTAACGTGAATATACAACCAATGGGATTTTAGCGATGGTACTAATGGTGAAATTTCTGTTGGAAATACACTTGCAAACCCAATTACGATAGCGGTTAAAGGCAAAATAAATAACCCTAATACATATATTTTATAAATAGCAAATAAAACGATAAACGCAAGGACTAGCATCATTCCGAAAAACGTAACAAATTCAAACATATTACTAACAGGTGCATGTCCACTAGCAATCCAACGTGTAATAAAATAACCTAGTTGCGATAGAAAACCGATAACAGTTAGAACAATACCAATGACACCGGCTTTTGATGTTTTGTCTTTTTGTCTTTTATCCCTTACAGTAAATCCTAAAAAGAAGGTTGCAACCAAGTACAACATAAATGCTGCATATAATAAGTTACTACTTATCGACTGATAATCCATTTTAAAAGTTCCTCCTTTGTCGAAATGACCATTTCCACATATAGCAAAAAGTGAATTGTATATCTATATAACTAGACTTTGTAAACAAGGATACGACTTCCCCTATGTAAAGAGAAAGTCGTAACTTCTTATTTTAACTATTTTAACAAACCATAGTAAAAATATAGAAATCCGTAATCCAAATGTGCACATCTATTTAACAGCTGCATCACTCGTCTAGTTCTTGCTGGTCTTTCGGCATATCTATCTTACTATTTTCCACTATTTTTTCTAATTCTTTTTTAATTCCATACCAGTTTTTATTTGTATGCGCTGCAATCCAAACCCCATCTTCATTCGGTTGAATCCAGATTCTACGATGGTGCCAATACATACCTTGAACAACGCCAATCATAAAAATAAGTGCTCCTAATCCGAATAAAGGTAAAGTATGGTCCCGTTTCACCGTTAAACCTGTTACATCTTGCATATCAAAATCCGTTATACTCAGTTTATATACGTTATTTGGATCTGCATTTAAGTTCGTACCAATCCCAAGAAAATTCACTTCGTACTCCTCAATGTCAGGTCCATAAACAAATAAAATAAACGCAGGATTTTTTGGATATTTTGAGAAAGAAGCAGGCTCACCATTATCATTCATATAAAACTCTGGATAATACTCATCCACAACAATACGGTAACCATTTCCTAAGTCATATTCTTTTTGGGGTGACGTCATATCAAAGGTAAACTCACCAATTGCCTTCTCCTCGGGATCATTAGCTAAATGTAATTTAAAGGACATTGATTGAAACTCATTTAGCTGATAACTAGCCTGATATAAAGATATATCTGCATCTTTTATTTTCAAGGGCTCGTTTACCCGTATTTCATCTTCCATAACTTTTTCTAACTTCGGTTCTTCACCAGGAATTATTTCTCCATCTACTTTATATATAGTAGCGTTTGTTTGGAAGTTACTCGGAATAATTTCCCCGGATTTTTTTACCGCTTCTCCGTATGTTTCATCATTTTCATCATAAATTTCAAAAATGAAATCTTTATTTTCAATATAATACTTATTATCGGTCTGTGGTATAACCTTCGTTTCTCCCTCGCGTACCCATACATAGTCCTCCACATGCATTATTGGTAACGCTCGCAACATAGCAGCTATTAAAATAATAATGAGTCCAATATGATTTACGTACGGGCCCCACCGTGAGAAGCGACCTTTTTCTGCAAGATAATGTCCATTTTCTTCCGTGATTTTATATTTCTTCTTTTTTAATTGGTCGATAACATTCACAATATCTTCTTTATTTACATCCTTTGTCTCACCATATAAACGCTGTCTTCTTATAAAGACTGGATTACGTTTTGCCCGTTGCTTTTTCAAGGCACGTCGTAGTGGCACAAATCGGTCGATACTGCATATAACCAAAGAAACACCTAGCGATGCAACGAGTAGTAAATACCACCATGAATTGTATAAATTATGTAGTCCTAATTGATAATATATTTGACCTGTTATACCATACTCGTCCTTGTAGTGTGTTGCAGGATCTACACCAGGAGGTATATATATTTCTTGCGGATATATCGTACCGATGGCTGATGCTATTAGGGTTAAGACAATAATCCAAACCCCGACCTTTACCGAAGAAAAGAAAATCCAAATTTTATCAATAATGGTACGATTATAGGTTTTTGATCTTCTTGCACTACCTTCATAACGCATATTTAACGTTTTTTGACCTTCGTTCCCATCGACATGCTGATTTTTTTCAATTGGCTTCCCACAGGCTTCACATAACACCGTACCCTCTGGATTTACATGTCCACACTCACATTTAATTTGATTCATACATTAAACACTCATTTCTATGAATTCTCGTTATCTGGCACAATTTCTTCAAGATAATTGTCAAGGTTTTCAAGAGTTAAAGGTCCAGATATGATTCTTTCCACTTCTCCATTTTTATTAATAAAGAAAGTAGATGGAATTTCAAAGACGTCATACAATTCCATAACTTCCCCTCTTTTGTCATGTACAATTGGAAAAGAGAAATCATAATCATCCAAGAAATTATTAATAATCAATTCCGAAGAATCTAAGCTAACAGCGATTATTTCGACGCCTTTTTCTTTATATTTTGGATAAAGTTCATCCATATGAGGCATTTCATCTTTACAAGGCTCACAATACGTTGCCCAAAAATTTAACATAATCCCTTTATCCTTAAATTCATCATGCAATACGTAGGTTTTATCTCCATTTAATTCCTGCAATGAGAAATTCGGTGCTATTTCCCCTTCCTTCACTTTCTCTTGATCTTTCATCAAGTTTGTAACAAGTGCAAAAACAATGGCACCTAGCATCACAAATAAAACAACAGTCCGAAATATTAACCTGTTTTTCTTTTTATTAGACACTACCATCAACTCCTCCGTACATTATACCACTTGATGTCCCGTTTAAATTTGAAAATTATTCAACATTTTTCTGCGCAAGGAGTTTTAATTGCTTGACTTCATAAGGAGTTAATTCTCTATAGTCACCGGGATTCATTCCCTCTACTGTTAGAAATCCATATTTTTCTCTTTTTAACTTTTCTACTGGATACCCCAAAGCATCAAACATTCTTCTTATTTGTCGGTTTTTCCCCTCATGCAGCGTTAGCTCCATAATCATTTTATTTTTTTTTGTGTCCGTAGACAGCACCCGATATCGTAATGCTTTTAATTTTTCACCATTAGAAGTAATGCCACTTCTTAATTTCTTTAATTCCTCTTTTGAAGGAATCCCTTTAATTTTTGCAACATACACTTTATCCATTTTGTGTTTTGGATGCATTAACATTTGGGCAAATTCTCCATCGTTTGTTAATAACAGTAAGCCCGATGTGTCATAATCTAACCTTCCTATAGGAAAGATTCTCTCTTCTACCTCTGGCAATAAATCTGTAACGACCTTACGATTTTTCTCATCCTTGACACTCGAAATAATGCCCCGAGGTTTATATAACATAAAGTAAACAGGTACTTCTTTTTCAAGCGGAACACCATTTACTTCTATCTTATCGTTAGGACCTACCTTTGTACCCAACTCTTTCACTAGTTTTCCGTTAACTTTTACTTTTCCCTCTACAATGAGTTGCTCTGCTTTACGCCTAGAAGTATAGCCACTTTGCGCAATTACTTTTTGAAGTCTTTCTAAATTTTGTTCCATAATGGCACCACCTTTTCCTTTTACGAATTGGGCTTGTTGTAAAACGATAGGAATACAGTATAAAAAGCGTTAACATCTTGTCAACGCTTTAAAAACCAAATACATAAGTACATATAATAATCGAAGCTATTATACCAATAAGGTCAGCTATTAGTCCAACCTTAAGTGCATCCCCCATTTTCCGAATACCAACTGCTCCAAAATATACCGTGAGTATGTATAACGTTGTATCTGTTGATCCTTGCATAGTAGAGGCAAGGCGGCCAATAAAAGAATCTGGTCCAAATTCTTTAATTAGATCGGTTGTTACGGCTAATGCTGCAGTTCCAGAAATGGGTCGAACAACTGCGAGTGGTACAATTTCACTTGGTACTCCAAGTATGTGCAAAGCGGGTGATAAAAATTCAACAAAGGCTTCCATTGCGCCTGAAGCTCTAAATATAGCGATGGAAACCATCATTCCTAATAAAAAAGGAAGGAGGGAAATTGCCATTTGTATCCCTTCTTTCCCTCCTTCTACAAACGTTTCATATGTAGGTATTTTCTTGATTGTTCCTGCTAATAAAACTAGTAAAATGATTAGAGGGATAATCCATGTACTGACAACCGTAATAATACTCATTTCTTGTTCCCCCGTATTCTTTTATAATAAAAAAGTCGATCTACTGTCAAAGCTCCGATTGTCGATATTAAAGTGGCTACGATTGTCGTTCCCACAATATCCGTTGGAGAGACTGATTCATATTGCATTCGAATCGCAATTACTGTCGTCGGAATTAAGGTGACACTCGATGTATTCAATGCCAGAAAGGTAATCATAGAACGGGATGCTTCCGTAGAATGGTTATTTAACTTTTTCATTTCCTGCATAGCTTTCAGTCCCATAGGGGTTGCAGCATTCCCCAACCCGAACAAATTAGCAGAAAAGTTAGAAAGTATGTACCCCATAGCAGGACTATCAGGGGGGATTTCTGGAAAAATCCGTCTAAATACAGGTTTAAACAGTTTTGCCAATCCCTTTAATAGTCCTGCTTCTTCAGCTATTCTCATAAGGCCAATCCAAAAGACTAATACACTTATAAGGCCAATTGCCAACATAACCGCATCATCCGCACTTTTGAATATTGCCTCATTAACTTCATCCATTGTCCCATTAAACATCGCAAAAATGATGCCAGTTGCAGCCAAAAACACCCATATTAAGTTAACCATTATAAGACACCACTTATTTGGTTAAAGATTTGCTTCACTTTATTTAAAAATCCTTCATTTTGCTTTGGAGTAGGCTCATGAATAATGTTTCGGACTGCTAAAACTTCTCCATCTAATTTATAAACCTGCTTTCCTACTAGTTCATCCTCCACTGGATTTAAATCCTTTTTAACATATGTGATATGCTCTAATTGATCTACTTCACTCTTTGTTAATGGGATACGCACTGGATTTACAATCTCCCCACTCATCGTATTTCCATTTGGAAGCGGAATAAGAATATCCCCTTCATTTTTTATAAGCTCTAATTCATAAGATTTATAGCCCCACTCATATAAATTCGTGTGATCATTCCAGTCACCAGAGGCATTTAGCGTTACTGCGATAAGCTTCATCCCTTCTTTTTCTGCGCTGGTTACTAATGTTCTCCCTGCTTTTCTTGTAAAGCCTGTTTTCCCACCAATACAATATTTATAATATTGTGTGAGTAGTTTGTTTTTATTTCTCCAAGGATATTTATACGTTTCCGATTGATAACTTACGGTTCCAGATATTTTGGCAAATGTTTGATTATGCATTGCATATCGCATGAGTAAAGCCATGTCATATGCTGTAGAATAGTGACCGTCTTGCTCTAGCCCATGTGGATTCGCAAAGTGTGAATTTTGCATCCCAATCCAACGTGCTTTTTCATTCATTAAATGAGCAAAACCTTCTACACTTCCTCCTACATGCTCTGCAATAGCAACCGCAGAATCATTACCAGAACGAAGCATTAATCCATAAATTAAATCCTTTAGCTTGACTTTGTCCCCTGGTTTTAAATAAATCGAGGAGCCTTCTGTACGAACAGCACGGTCGCTAACCGTAACGACATCATTCAAATTACCATTCTCAATTGCCACAATAGCAGTAAGGATTTTCGTAATACTGGCGATACTTTTTTGTTGGTGTGCGTTTTTCTCATATAGGACTCGTCCAGATTCAAATTCCATCAGTACTGCATTTTCTGCTGACACACCTGGTGCAGCTAATATTTTGGTCGGAAGTATAGATAAACATAATAATAATATTAGTAAAAAAAGAAATCCCTTTTTCATCCGTTTCAAAATGTATCCTCCATTTCATGGTGTTTTGTAATAATTTATGCAAATGGGACGGGCATATGACTAGAAACATTTCTGATGAATAACTAAATATAGGGAAACATGGTAATGTAAAAGCGAAGGAGGCTTGGACCTAACGAAACAGTTTGAATCAAAAGGCGAATAATGAACTAAATTAGCGGAGGAAATACACGGAGACTCCTGCGGGTTGAAAAGGCTAGGGAGAGCCCGCAGTGCGTCGGCATGAAGAGACTATAACAGCGTTTGCGAAAAGCCTAGTGTATTTCCAAAGCGGTATTGCTCCGTCAGTCAAGGTTCGGGTTTTCCTTTTCAGATAAAGCTTATGTCCCGTCCTCTATGTTATGCTAATTCCCATATAATCGGTTTTATTTTTTGATATCGCTTTTCAACATCTGACCAATTTACAATATTCCACCAATTGTCAATGTATTTATTTCGATTGGTTTCATATTGTAAGTAATAGGCGTGTTCCCATAAATCTAATACTAGTAATGGAACTACATCAAAAAGCGCATACATATTATGCTTTTCTACAGTCTGAATGCCTAATCGTCCAGATCGTAGTTGCCATACTAACATTATCCATCCAGATCCCTGAACGGATTTTGCGGCATTTGTAAATAATTGTTTAAAACGAGCTACAGAGGAAAAGTCTTGCTTTATTTTTTTCAATAATTCTCCTTTTGGTTCTCCCCCTCCATTTGGAGACATGTTATCCCAAAAAATAGTGTGCAAATAATGTCCACTACCATTAAAGGATTGTTCCCGCATCCAATGTCTCAACAAATTCGCATTTTGCGATTCACTCCATTTTTCAATCATTTTTTCCGCAGTATTTAAGCCGTCTACATAACTTTTATGATGTACATCATGATGTAATTGCATAATTTCCTTTGCAATATAAGGTTCTAACGCATCATATGCATAGGGAAGTGGAGGTAATGTATGTTTTCCTGTTTGAATGGAGCCCTTTCTCTCGCGATCATATAGTAAATGATCAACTAACTGCTTCCCTCGACTTTCGATTGTTTTAATCGCATCTTTTGTAACAGCTGTTGGCGTGTTCAATAAGGTTTTTAACTCATTTCTCCACTGTTCTAATTCCTGGGTCCAATTTGATGTTTCTCCATAATATCTGGAATGAATGACCTTTTCTTCTACTTCATTCGCCCAGTTCCATAAAGCATGTAAATATTGTTCATATTTTGCATTCATTTTACTCACCTCGACACATACTATGCCTAGGCACTTGTACCCGTGATAGGTGCTAACAGAACCAAAAAAAACCCCAAAAATAAAAAAACCTTATTCCTATTTCGAATAAGGTCCTTTCAGATTAAGCGTTGTTTTCACTATTATTCATAACCACTTTTGTTTGATAATCGGTTTCATAATAATCTAACTCTTCTCGAATTGATTGAAATGGACTTTCAAGGGAGTGAATTAGTGTCTTTAATGATGTTGGTGGTGTGGCATGAAACTGGATGGAATTTTTCCCCGTATACAATGCTCTACTATCTTCATACCAAATATCATCCTTAGGGAAGAAAAACTCCAGTATACATTTATGGTAAATTCGGTATAACGTTTGCTCCGCTGCAGATTTTCGGAATGGCTCGGAATACATAATGACGTTCACAACATCCAGTGCTTCCACACAAAATACCTCTAGCCTTCTTATTTCTTTTAATAGCTTTTCATAATACTCTTTTTCTTTGCTACCTTCTTCCTCTAGCAACTGACCAATGGAATGTTCATTTAAATACTCAGATAATTTTGTAACCGTAACAGCTAGAAAATCCTTTACATCATTCATTTGTGCTTGGACAACCGTATTACTCACAGATATTGACCTCCTAAGAGCATTATTGTTAAGACTTTATAGAAACATGGAAAGTAGAATCATTGCTAATTTTCAGAAGTGCTTGCTTTACTATTTCCCAATCCATATTCTCATATAGGTCTCTAAAATGAGTAAAATCATGAATATATATTCGTTTTTGCCGTGAGAGGTGTGGGTTATTTAGTAAGGCAGCTAATGCAGCAACATCTTTGAACGTATAATCTATTTCTCCAATAGTCATGATGGGATCGTCATTGAAAGGTGTGAACTCGCTTCTTTTTTGATCAAAGTATTCCAAAAAAAGTAAGGACAAGGTTTTTTCTTCCTTATTTAAATGGTAAATCACTTCCGATCGTACAAATGCATCCTCTGGTGATGTAGCTACACTTTTCTCTAATTGGTACCCTCGAATCTGAATAACTTCCATCTCCATCCCCCTGACTTTTTACAATCATCATACCATAATAAAGCGTTTCCAAACGCTTATTTCTATAATTCTATTACAAGTATATGATTTCATTCCCAAATCCTTTTTTCGTTTTACTTTGAAAAAAACAAGTCCACCTCTTCTTCAATGTTATCCTCTATTAATTCCTCCGGTAAAGGTGGCAATTCCTCTAGGGAAGTTAATCCGAAGAAGGTTAAAAATTGCTTTGTAGTGGCAAATAATATCGGTCTTCCGCTGGTTTCTTTTCTACCCGCTTCCTGAATCAATGTTCTAGATAATAGTGTGTTCACTGGGCCATCACTATTTACACCCCTAATTTCTTCAATTTCCGTTCTCGTAATAGGCTGTTTATAAGCGATAATTGCCAAGGTCTCAAGTGCAGCCTGTGATAAACGTGATGAGGTTGGTGTTTGAACAAGTCTTTCAAAATACGATGCATGCTCTGGTTTTGTCGTTAAATGAAAATAATCTGCAGATTGCATTATGGTTAATCCACGTTGTTCATCATCATAATCATACTTTAATTCATCGATTACAAGTTGAACCGTTGCTTCGTCTACTTGTAACACATTTGATAATTGTTTTTTACTAAGACCTTCTTCTCCTGATGCAAATAGCAATCCCTCTGTAACTGCTTTTAATGATTTTAATTCCATGTTTTATCCCTCGTTTTGAAATATATAAATCTCTGAAAAGTTGTCATCTTGTTTACATATAATTTCTCTTTTTTTCATAAGCTCTAAAATTGCTAAAAAGGAAACGACAATATGGGAACGTATCGGTTCCGGAAATAATTGATCAAAACGAATCCCATCTTGGGCATGACGGATCTGTTTCATGATTTGTTCCATTCTTTCTTGAATCGGAATTTCTTGACGATGAACCCTTGTTTCAAGTGGTTGCTCCCATTTTTTCCGTTGAAAAAGCTTTTGCAAACTACCAATCAAATCAAAAATCGTTACCTCTCCATTATTTTCAACTACGATTTCTGTAGACTTGAATCTAGATAAATCAATAGGCGGTCTCGTATAAATATGATTTGCTTCCAACTCTCGATCCTTTAAAGATTGTGCTGCCTCTTTATACTTCCGATATTCTACAAGTCTTCTAACTAGGTCTTCCCGTGGATCCTCTTCGTATTCCAAATCGTCTTCTTCAATTTCTGGATTTGGCAGTAGCATCTGACTTTTGATTGCTAATAAAGTTGCAGCCATTACTAAATACTCACTAGCAATATCTAACTCTAATTGCTGCATCGTATGTATATAGAGCATATACTGTTCAGTAATCTGTGCTACTGGTATATCGTAAATATCAATTTCATATGAGTTAATTAAATGTAAAAGTAAATCTAATGGTCCTTCAAAAGCGTCTATTTTAACTTTATATACTTCGGTCATGACTCAAATCCTCTCTAACACCCAACAGAAAAAATATAGAACTGTTTATATTCGCCCATACAATTATAAACCACACAACATAACGTAGTACTGTAAGATTACAAAAGAAGATAACTATTTATTTAAAGGAGGATTTGCAAATGGGTTATGCTTATGGAGGCGGATTTGCGTTAATCGTTGTATTGTTTATATTATTGATAATTGTTGGAGCTACTTGGGGTTATGGCTACTAAATCCCAGGTAATGCGCTAAGCATATCCATGCTTAGCGCTTTTCTACTATTATAATATACCTTATATGATAAACTAAAGGGGAATTTTTAGCCAATTGGATAGAATTTCACACAAATAGGAGGATTTGGGATGTACGACAAAGCATACATAGAATATTTGGCACACTTTCATGGAACTCGTGATTATTTTGAATGTCATGAGGTTTTAGAAAAAAGATGGATGATGGACAGACCACTAGACCGTAATTCTATTTTTGTTGCTTTCATTCAATTAGCAGTTGCATTATACCATCAAAGGCGAGGAAATGATGTTGGTGCTCTGCGTTTACTCAAAAAAGGAATACAGAAATTTGAAATCCATGCATCTCAAGTAGCTTCTTACGGATTAGATCGAGATGCGTTCTTTGTATTGCTTTTCGCATTAAAAGAGGAGATGAAGTCTTGTCAGCCATATCAAAGTATACAATTGCCCATTCAAGACAAAAAATTAGAGCGTCTTGTTCAGAATTATTGTAAAAACCTTAGTTGTGAGTACCCTTCTATCAGCAATTTACATAATACAGACCTTGTCCATAAACACATCTTAAGAAAAAAGAAAAACGCTAAATAAAAAATTATCTAGCGTTTTCATAATCCTACTTCGTTACATTTTTTAACAAAGCCTTCTGTATTCTCATTTGCGCAAATGACATAGTCTTGACTATATTGAGTATAAATGGCGTCAATCATCTTTTTGCCAACACCTTGATTTCGATAAGATGGATTAACTGTTATATGCTGAATGACAACCTTGTTCTCATCGTCGATTCGAACACCAATAGCACCAAGCAACTCTTCCTCTTTCCAGAGAAATAATTGCCAATCTGGATTTGTTTCATATTCTTTTATCGTATGTGTTAATTTCCGGACATCTTTTTCATCCGGCATAAAAGAAAGTAACCCCATCGCTATTTTCTCAAAACTTTTTTTATATCTAATTAACATATAACTCCCTCTTTATTTGAAAACGAGACAGTCTTTAATCCTATGTCATCGTTTCCCTAAATTACGATCATCCAAGATTTTATTCCTTCATAGAAAGAATAAAACTCAATTCTATCATTATATATGAACAACAGCTATTGTTTATTATTTCCAATTTTTTGATAAACAAAACATACGATTTAGAAATTTATGCGATAAAAAACCAATAAATAAATCCCCAAGCTAAGCTTAAGCCTAGAATAATAAGAAATAATAGAATCTGCTTCTTTCTCATTATTATATTACCCCCAATAAGAAAACGTTTAATTAACTTACCCTAATAATTATAAAGGCTTTTTATCTTTATGCAAATTTTTCTTTTTGAACAACTCCAAACAGACATAACCGTCTGATTTTTTCTCTCCTATTTTAAATGGAATGATATTAATACTTGCTAACCACACATTAAAGAGAAAAGCAATATAAAAAATCTCTAAATCTATCAACAAACAAATCAAACCGAATACGATATTAAATATGGGTCCAGTAACTGAAATCAAGCAAAGTTCTCTTTTTGTATATGTATGCTCACGCTCATGTAAGGTGTGACCACCAATAAAAAACAACGTATGCACCAGGACGCGAAAACGGCCCCCCTGTAAGGAAAAGATTGGCTTCCCTGTTCCGATTGAAAATAGAATCCGATCCGAATGAACGAGATACGCCCCAAAAGCATGGCCCAATTCATGAAAAGTTATGGACAAAGGTGCTACAATAAACAAAAATAGGAATAATGTCCCCATAACAACCCCCTAACCATCCATTCGAATAAATAGAGGGAGCATGGTTGTAGGCTCCCTCTTATCGTACTAATTAAGCTTCAAATACCTTTACTTCCTTCATAACATCTCCATTAGACATTGCTTTTACTGTATCCATTCCAGATGTCACTTGACCAAATACAGTATGAACGCCGTCTAAATGAGGTTGTGGTTCATGTACGATAAAGAACTGACAAGAACCTGTATCTTTACCAGCATGCGCCATGGAAAGAGTTCCTTCAACATGACGATGAGGGTTTCCTTCCGTCTCACACTTAATTGTATATCCTGCTGAGCCAGTACCAGTACCTAGAGGACAGCCACCTTGACTTACAAACCCTGGAATAACACGGTGAAATGTTAATCCATCATAAAATCCCTCATTCGCTAGTTTTTCAAAATTTGCTACTGTGCCTGGAGCCTCGTTTGGAAACAAATCAAATTCCACTTTATCTCCAGATTCCATTACGATATATCCTTTTTTAGACATGTTAAGTCCTCCTTTATGTACAAATCAAAATAATCATACCATTATTATTACAGGAAAGTAAAATTTCAATAACTGCATAACAATAGCCAATTATAACAAGAAAATGCGGACTAAAATCAAGCTATGACTCTAGTCCGCACGTTCCCCATCTATACTATTTTTCATAAGGAATATCTAATCTTGTTAACTCATCAAATCGTTCTCTTTTTATAACTAACTGATCTTTTCCATCCTCAATAAAAACAACCGCCGCTTTTGGAAATCGATTGTAATGACTTGCCATGGAGTATCCATAGGCTCCGGTAGAACGTACTGCTAATATATCACCTGATTCAATTTCAGGGACATCGATATCCCAAATAAGCATGTCTCCTGATTCACAGCATTTTCCTGCTATCGATACTGTTTTCTCAATTGGTTTGTTCATTTTGTTAGCGACCACTGCATCATATTTTGCATTATATAAGGCAGGGCGAATATTGTCTGTCATTCCACCATCAACAGAGACATACGTACGTACATTTGGAATTTCTTTAATAGAACCAATTGAGTATAAAGTCATACCAGCATCACCAACGATTGCTCTTCCTGGTTCAATCCATATTTCTGGAATAGGCAAATCATGCTTTGTTGCCTGTGCTTTTACTTCATTAACTAATGACTCCACATATAGTGCAAGGGGCTTTGGCTCATCTTGTTCTGTATATCGAATACCAAATCCACCACCTAGATTTAAAACTGTAGGAACAAACCCATATTTGACATTCCATTCATGCAAAGCCTGATATAATTTTTGAACAGCCATTATGAAACCTGTCGTTTCAAAAATTTGTGAGCCGATATGACAGTGAAGTCCATTAATTTGTATATAGTCACTGTCCATTAGCTGAAGGAGCGCTTTTTCAGCTTGACCATTAGAAAGATCAAAGCCAAATTTGGAATCCTCTTGTCCAGTTAAAATGTAATCATGCGTATGCGCTTCAATACCAGGGGTTACACGAATTAATACATTCATCTTCTTATTTGCTTTTGCTAATAAGTGGTGTAACAAATCGATTTCATAAAAGTTGTCCACTACTATACAGCCAATATTGTTGTCTATAGCCATTTGTAGCTCTTCCATAGACTTATTGTTTCCGTGCATGTGTATTTTTTCAACCGGAAAATCAGCTTGAAGTGCCGTATACAATTCTCCTTGTGATACGACATCTAAGCTTAGACCTTCCTGTTTGGCTACTTGTAACATCGCAATGGATGAAAATGCCTTGCTCGCATAAGCAACTTCAAAGGTAACACCTAATTTTTTAAAGGTCTCCACAAATGCCCTAGCATTTTCTCGAATTTTATTAACATCATATACATATAAAGGTGTTTGGTACTTTTTCGTTAGTTCTATCGTATCAACACCACCGAATTGAAGATTGTTCGCATGTTCCGTCATACTATTCACCATTCTATTCAACCCCTGTATTTAATTGTATCTTCTTCATTCATAAGTTTATTACGTTAAATCTTTAACCGATTAAACTATTTTAACACAAAAGAGTTGCAATATTCATTAAAAATAAGGAATAAAAAGAGGCAGTTTTTCACTGCCTCTTTTGTTTATTGTAGTTTTAACTTAACACATAGAGAATTTTGATTCAATAATACATGTTTCTTACGGTTGTCGATAGTCATTTTGCGGTTTAACAATTCCTGGTCTACGTTTCGATAATGGAACAGATACTCGAAATAGGATTTGGACCATCCCATGTAAATCAAATGGAAGGAATGGCCACATGTATGGTGTGTTAAGAGATTTTGTTGCTACTAGTAAAAGCACAAACAGCGTCGAGCCAATGATAAATCCGTTCACACCCCAAAAAACGGTAATTAATAGTAATACCGTTCGTGCAATTTTATTTGCAACGCTTAATTCATAGCTTGGTGTTGCGAAAGCTCCTATGGCACTTATGGAAACATATAAAATCACTTCGGGCATAAACAAACCGACATCAATTGCAATTTGACCAATCAGTACTGCTGCAATTAACCCCATTGCAGTCGAAAGTGGGGTTGGGGTATGAATAGCGGCCATGCGGAGAAATTCAATTCCAATATCAGCCATAAGAATTTGTAAAAAAACTGGAATATTCCCTTCCTCATTCGGTCCTATAAATTCCAATCCTTGTGGTAATAATGTTGGATCCTCAACAAACAAAAACCAAAGGGGCAATAAGAATATAGATGCAAGTACTCCTAGGAAACGAATCCACCTTACGAATGTTCCAATAGCTGCAGATTGACGATATTCTTCTGCATGCTGAACATGATGAAAATACGTTGTTGGAGTAATAATCATACTTGGGGAAGTATCGACCATTAAAATAACATGCCCTTCAAATAAATGTGCCGATGCTACATCTGGTCTTTCCGTATACCTTACGAGTGGAAATGGATTAAATCCTTGGCTAATAAAAAATTCCTCTAATGTTTTATCGGCCATCGGCATCCCGTCAATGTCAATTTGCTCCATTTCGTTTTTTAACAATTTTACGAGTTCTGGGTTAGCCACGTCTTGAAGATACATTAAACATACATCCGTTTTGGAACGTTCCCCAACCTTCGTAATTTCCACTCGAAGTCTTTCATCACGTATTCGCCTTCTCGTTAATCCTGTATTCTCAATAATATTCTCTGTATATCCATCACGGGAACCACGAACTACCTTTTCTGTATCTGGTTCTTTCGGTCCACGACCCGGGTATTGACGAACATCTACAACTAGAGCTTCACTTACACCATCTATAAAAATAACAATTAAACCAGATAATAATTGATCAACCGCCTCATCCATATGCTTTACTTCTGTTACTTGTTGATGGACAAGCCGATTATAGACAATCTCTTTTAGTTTTTTCACATTCGATTCTTTATCGTTTATTTCAACGAGCATTTTAATAATTTGTACGATTACCGATGTATCACATAAACCAGTTAGATAGTATAGATGAACGTCTTTTTTTAAAATTTCGAGTTGGCGAAAACCAAGATCAAAGGATACACCAACCCCAACCCTTTCCTTCATATACGATTCTATTTCTTTAAGTGAATCTGGAACCTCTATTTTCTGTGATGTAGCCATAAACGAAAAACCCTTTCCATCTCTTATCCTTTTGGTTTAAAAAATACTGCAACTAGAAAGCCAAACAAGATTGCGGATGCAATTCCTGCTGATGTTAACTGGAAAATTCCAATAGCTAAACCAACAACACCGTGATCATCCGTGCTAGCTTGCTCCATTGCACCATGCAATAAGGAATGGCCAAAGCTGGTAATTGGAACGGTTGCACCAGCACCGGCAAATTCAATTAACTTATCATAAATATTAAAACCATCTAAAATAGCTCCTATGACAACAAAAGAAGACAATACATGTCCTGGTGTTAATTTTGCTATATCCAATAGTAATTGACCTATTACACAAATTGCTCCTCCGACAACAAAAGCCCAAACATAAATCACGATGATGTCAGCTCCTCTCGCATCAGCACCACACTGTGTGCAATACAAGGTATTGTTTCTTTTTGTTGAATCATTGTTGGACTATGCAGTGCACCTGTTGCAACAACCAATACCTTGGAAAGATTTCCTTTACGAAGCTCTGAGAGGATATGTCCATACGTAACAACTGCTGAACAAGCAGCACCACTCCCTCCAGCAAATACTGGTTGGTCACTATTGTAGATCATCACACCACAATCATTATGCACCTCATCAATGTTAATACCATCTTCTTTTAACATATCTTTTAGTACAGGACTGCCCACTCGTGAAAGATCACCTGTTAAGATTAAATCATAGTCATTAGGAGTTCTGCCTAAATCATTTAAATGGGTTTTAATTGTGTCATAAGCTGCAGGCGCCATCGCCGAGCCTAGATCAAAGGGATCTCCCATGTTATAGTCCATTATTTTTCCAATTGTTGCACTTTCTATTCGGATTAAACTCGGATTTCTAGAAACGAGCGCACTTCCAGCACCTGTAATCGTAGTTGTTGCCGTTTTAGGCTTTTGCCCACCATATTCCGTAGGATAACGAAATTGTCTTTCAGCAGTTGCATTGTGACTACTTACTGCCGCAATAGCATTATTAATAAATCCACCATCAACTAATGCACTTGCTACTGCTAATGTTTCCATCGATGTGGAACAAGCACCAAACATCGTTAGTATTGGAATTTGTAATGCTCTTCCTACATAATTAGTAGAAACATTCTGATTTAGCAGGTCTCCACTTAACATTAGGTCAATTTGATCTTTTTGTAGGTTTGCCTTTTGCATGCACAATTCAATTGCCTGCTGTAAAATTCTTCTTTCTGCCTTTTCCCAATTATCTTCATGGCAATGAAGCTCGTCATAAGTAATATCAAACGTTTCACTTAAAGGCCCCTGTGCTTCCATTGGTCCAGCAACTGTAGCAGATTCATTTAAGTATATCTTGTTTTCATAAAACCAGGATTGAATACCACGTTTTCTCAAGCTATTTGACCTCCTACATCACTGAGTTATTAACAAGCGAATAATACCAACGATATAAGCTGAAACGGTACCAAAAACAATAACCGAGCCCGCTAGTTTAAACATATTGCTACCAACACCTAAAACCAATCCTTCGCTTCTATGTTCTAGTGCTGCACTTGTTATTGCATTAGCGAATCCAGTAATCGGTACTGCAGAGCCTGCTCCTGCAAACTGACCTAATTTATCGTACACTCCAAATCCCGTAAGTAGGGAAGAAATTAATATCAAAGTAGATGCTGTTGGATTAGCTGCATCCTTTTTACTAAAGTCAAATACATTCATATAGAAATCCATTAGTAGTTGGCCAAATACACAGATTAGACCACCTACAACAAAAGCCTTTAAGCAATTAATTAGTAGATTCGGTTTTGGCTGATAGGGTTTAACAGCTTGTTTGTAATTTTGAGCAGTAAATTTTTTACCCATTTTAAATCCCCCTATTTATTTAACAAATACAATCCATTGAAATAGTGATCCAACTATTTTTCCAAATACAATCGCCATTAAAAAAATGAGCATTTGGCTTTCCATACCAATTCTTTTCGTAAGAAGGGGAAATACATTTAATACTTCCGTAAGCGCCGCAGCTAACATGCCAATAAATACGCCGTGAAATAGTCCCCATATCATTTCAAAAACAGCTGGTAAATGGAGTACCATCGCGCTAAATGATAAAAGTGTTCCAAACATTGCTCCGGCAATAACGCTAAACTCATAATACTGTATGGAATGTAGCGTTTTACTAAGTTGGACTAATCTTGGAATGATACCTAACACAGTTAAAAATGCGACAAATCCAGCACCGACCATAAGCCCAGAAGCGAATCCTATTATCGCCTCTAGTAGTTTAATCATCATTTTTATTTTTACTCATTTCATTTTCATGAATAATGACATAATGGTCTAAGTTTTGTTGATAGTTATGGATTTCTACTTCTAACGGGCTCGGTTCTTCATTAATTCGCTTTTTGAATACATGATTAAAGAACAAGATCATACCTAATCCTAACCCAAAAGAATAAGGAATTTGTAACCATAAAGGGTATGCTTCTGTTTTTCCTGTCAACATGAAATGTAACTTTTGTTGAACTTCCTGCATACTTACATCATAGTGAAAATTCATAATCGCCATTCCACTACCAATAAACAATAGAACCCATATAAACGATACGATGAATAGTTTCGGTTTCTTTTTTTGTGGAGCGATATAAGCAATGGTTTGATTAGGACCAACCGTTTGCACATCCAGATTTGGATGCTGAGACCTTATTTTTTCAATAACGGAAAAGACATCTAATACGACAATGTTTTTATCCTCTTCTTTTACTTGATAAATAAAGCTTCCTTCCAAAAGATTTTTCCAATGTTCATTTGCTGATATATACGCAATATCTTTAAGTAAGAGCTTTTTACCTTTTGGAATTTTTATTTTGTTTTTTAGCCTTAAGTAGATTTGATCCCCCATCTATATCCCTCCCTTAAAGACTTGTTTTACTTATTATGTGTCATGCAGGTTTTGTTCATGCAAAAAGGGTGAGGACTACTTTTTTAAAAGTAGTCCTCACCCTTTAAAGTAATTTTACGTTTTTAGTTGATCTCGAATATTATCCAATATTTTCTTTTCTAACCTAGAAACTTGAACTTGCGAAATATCTAATCGTTCTGCAACTTCTGATTGTGTTTGATCTTTGAAATATCGCAAATATATGATTAAACGTTCTCGTTCATCTAACGTACGTATTACCTCTTTAAGGGCAATTTTATCAAACCATTTAGAATCATCATCTGACATCTGATCTAATAACGTTATCGGATCCCCATCATTTTCATAAACGGTTTCATGGATAGAATGAGGCGATCTGGAAGCCTCTTGAGCAAAAACAATATCTTCAGGAGTAATCTCCAAAGCAGTTGCCAGCTCCTGAATAGACGGAGAGCGTCCGAGTTCCTTTGTTAATTCATCTCGCTTTTTACGAATTTTATTACCAGTTTCTTTAAGAGAACGACTAACCTTTATACTACCATCATCACGAATAAATCGTTGAATTTCACCGATAATCATAGGAACCGCATAGGTTGAAAACTTTACGTCATAGGATAAGTCAAATTTGTCAATTGATTTTAGTAAACCAATACAACCAATTTGAAATAAGTCATCCGCATCATATCCACGATTTAAAAATCGTTGAACGACAGACCATACGAGTCGAGTGTTTTTTTCCACTAACCTATCTCGTGCAGTCTGATCCCCTTGCTGACTATCAAATATCAATTTTTTTACTTCTTTATCAGACAATTGCTTATCCTTCTTGGACTGCTTCAAATCCACATCCATAGACATATCCCCTTAACTACACAAGGTTTGACGCTTTTTTAAAGTATTTTTTCAATCGTACGGTTGTACCCATTCCTTTTGCGGATTGAATCTCAATTTCATCCATGAAATTCTCCATAATGGTAAAACCCATCCCAGAACGTTCTAATTCCGGCTTAGAAGTATATAAAGGTTGTTTCGCTTCTTCTAAATCATCTATACCGATACCTTCATCCTTTATTTCTATATCCACAAATTGATCTTCTATCACACAATGGACGTACACTTTGCCGTCTGGATTATTTTCATAGCCATGTATAATTGCATTCGTAACAGCCTCTGAAACTACCGTTTTAATTTCCGTTAGTTCATCCATGGTTGGATCGAGCTGTGCTACAAAAGCAGCAATTGTTACCCGAGCAAAGGATTCATTTTCACTTAGCGCCGAAAATTCTACACGCATCTCATTTCTCATGATGCCACCCCCAAACTTTTCAGCGCATTTGCTTCATCCTCTGCCAAACGGACAATTTTAAATAATCCTGATAGTTCAAACATCCGTTTTACAACTGGGGAAACAGAACAAACTACCATCTCTCCACCGATTTCTTTTAACTCTTTATATCTACCTAAAATAACACCCAATCCAGAACTATCCATAAAACTTAACGTTTCCATATTTACGACAACATCTTTAATATCCGCTTTTTCCATTTCCTTTTGCCACTTTACTTTTAAACTTTCAGAGGTATGGTGGTCCAATTCTCCTGAAAGTCTAACTAATAACACATGATTTTTACTTTCAAAATGTACAGAAAGACTCAAAAGTATATGCCTCCTTTTTCTTATGCTACATTCGAGTCTTTCTACTTTTCCTTTACATTTTCCTGCTTGTTGACAAAAGTAGTGTGATTTCGTCGATAATTTTACTCATCATTTTTTACGATTGACTAAAATGTTTCATCGAACGCTTCATTAAAGTCCAAATACCCGCTTGTTCTACATTTTGTTGGACAACTAATGGGGTTTCAGATACTACCTTTCCGTTAACCTTTACCTTTAATGTACCAACCTGTTGGCCTTTCTTAATTGGTAGAGTTAGGTTTTTATCGTATTCAATAACCTCTTCCATATCACTAATTTCTTCACCATTTTTTATTAAAAGGGATACTTTGTCTTCTGTTACTACCTCTATTTTTTCATTTTCAGCTCGTAGCAGCTTTAGGTCATCTATAGTTTGATGTCTTTCATATACAGGCTTTGTATTATATTGGGAGAATGCATAATCTAACATCTTTGATATGTCTGTATTACGCTTCTTTGTCGTATCTACACCCATTGCTACCGCAATCACACGCATATCCTCTCGTTTCGCTGTAGCTGTTAAGCAATATTTTGCTTCACTTGTATAACCAGTTTTCAATCCATCTACACCTTTATAAAATTTGACTAGCTTATTTGTATTCACTAACCAAAACTCATCTTCTGTCCCTTTTCTTAAATAATCTTCATATATGCTCGTATATTTTGTAATCTCTTCGTACTTTAATAATTCTTTCGCCATCATTGCCATGTCGTGTGCTGTACTATAATGATTATCTGCAGGAAGTCCAGTTGTATTTACAAAATGCGTATTTTTAAGACCAAGATTTTTTGCTTTTTCATTCATCTTTTGAACAAATGCTTTTTCACTACCAGCTATACGCTCAGCTAGTGCAACAGAAGCATCATTACCTGATGCAACAGCTACACCTTTCAAGAGATCTTCAACTGTCATCTCTTCCCCAGCTTCTAAAAAGATTTGGGATCCTCCCATTGAAGCTGCGTATTCACTTACTCTCACTTTTTCATCCAATTTGATTTTTCCGTCTTCTAAAGCTTCCATAATTAAAATTAACGTCATTATTTTCGTCATACTTGCAGGAGGAAGTCTGTCATTGGATTTCTTTTCATATAAAATTTCTCCTGTATCTTTTTCAATCAAGATAGCCGACTTGGAATTTTCAGCTATATCCATTTGCTCTGTAGACTCTTCAGCATTAATAGGAAGAACTACAAATGTAAATAATAAACATTGTAATGAAATGAATGTTGCAATTTTCTTCATTAGTTTCCCTCCATTCCTATTGCTACATATTTTTTCCATGATTGCTTAAATTTATAAGTAATAAAGTGGATTATTTTTGGAATTGCATAAGATGGCGTCATGGCACCTATTACAAATTGCTATGTAAAAAGCTGTTTTCTTCGTTTTCATACTGTTTACAAAAAGTATTTTCCTGTTTAAATTAATCTCCCCAAATGAAAAAGCTGCAGGAAATCATAGATTTCCTGCAGCTTTTTATTAAAATTTATTGTTTTACAATCTCATGGATAAGTTTTGGTGGTTCCACCTTATTGGTCGTAACGGTTATATTGTTGTACAGCTTTTGTTTAATTGCTTCTACGTCGGGTTGGTTTGCATAAATTGTTATCATGGATTCACCTTTTTGAACAGGATCACCAATTTTTTTATTTAATACAAGTCCAACTGCTAAATCAATTTCTGATTCTTTTGTTGCACGTCCAGCCCCTAAAAGCATTGCAGCATTCCCAATTTCATCAGCTACAATTTCTTTAATATATCCATCTTCTTGGGCTTCTAGCTCAAATTTATACGAGGCTTGTGGGAGAAGATCTGGATTATCAACAATTTCTTCATTGCCCCCTTGGGATTTTAGGAAGGTTTTGAATTTATCCAGTGCTTTTCCGGAACGAATACTCTCTTCAAGCTTTGCTCTAGCATCTTCTAATGATGATGCTTTACCCGCTAAATAGACCATTTGACTACCTAATGTTAAGCTTAATTCCGTTAAATCTAAAGGCCCGTTCCCACTTAAAGTCTCAATCGCTTCTTTTACTTCTAGTCCATTACCAATCGCTCTGCCTAATGGTTGACTCATATCACTTATTACAGCCATCGTATTTCTTCCTACTCGATTACCGATAGACACCATTGCTTGTGCTAATTCTTTCGCGTCCTCTATATTTTTCATAAAGGCTCCTGCCCCAGTCTTTACATCTAGGCAAATAGCATCAGCACCTGCTGCAATTTTTTTACTCATAATGGAGCTTGCTATAAGGGGAATTGAGTTGACAGTTGCTGTCACATCTCTTAAGCTATATAGTTTTTTATCTGCTGGTGTTAAATTTCCCGACTGGCCAATGACGGCAACTTTGTTTTCGTTTACAAGTTTAATAAATTCCGCATTGTCTATTTCAACATGAAAGCCTGGAACAGATTCTAATTTGTCAATCGTACCACCAGTATACCCAAGCCCTCTGCCGCTCATTTTAGCAACGGGAACGTCTAAAGATGCAACTAAAGGCGCGAGTACTAATGTAGTCGTATCCCCTACTCCACCTGTAGAATGCTTGTCTACTTTAACGCCCGCTATAGAGGATAAATCAATTGTATCCCCAGAGTGGACCATAGCCATAGTCAAATTTGCTCTTTCCTCTTCTGTCATACCTTGAAAATAAATGGCCATACAAAAAGCACTTGCTTGGTAATCAGGTATATCTCCTTTTGTATAACCCGTTACAAAAAAATCAATTTCTTCTTTTGTTAATTCTTTACCATCTCGTTTTTTTGCAATAATATCATACATTCTCATATTGGGTTTCCCCCTATTTATTCTTCAGGAAGTGATTGAACAACATCTTTTACGAAATTTAAAAAGTCTTGTTTTACTTTCTCAGTCGTTTCCATAACCTCATCGTGCGTTAAAGGCTGATCTAAAATTCCAGCAGCCATATTCGATATACATGAGATACCTAATACCTTTAAACCAGTGTGATTTGCTACGATAACTTCTGGTACAGTGGACATACCAACAGCATCTCCACCTAGTGTACGGAGCATTCGTATTTCGGCTCCTGTTTCATAAGAAGGACCTGTATTACCAACATACACCCCTTTTTGAATGGAAAGGTTTAATTTCTTTGCACTCTTTTCCGCGTGTTGAATGAGACTACGATCATACGCCTCTGACATATCCGGAAAGCGCGCACCGAAAGTTTCATCATTTGGTCCAATTAATGGATTGTTTCCCATCATATTAATATGGTCTGTAATAATCATTAAATTGCCAGGCTCAAAGCTTTCGTTAATTCCGCCTGCAGCATTGGTTACAATGAGCTTTTCCACACCTAATTGCTTCATAACACGTACCGGAAAGGTTACTTGCTCCATGGAATACCCCTCGTAATAATGGAATCTTCCCTGCATCGCAACAACTTGTTTTCCTTGTAATGACCCAATTACTAATTGCCCTTTATGTCCAGCAACAGTGGATTTGGGAAAATGAGGTATTTCTCCATAAGGGATTTTAACCGCTTCTTCAATTTCATCCCCTAAAACACCAAGACCAGAGCCCAAAATCAAACCAATATTTGGTGTTTTTCCTGCTAATTTTGATTCAATGTACGATTTTGCTTCTTGTATTTTTTGTGCGTTCATTTTTTTGCTCCTAACTTATAGATCTTTTAAGAAACTTTCTCCGTATTTTGGCATTGTGACGCCATAGTTTTCTGCAACAGTTGCTCCGATATCAGCAAAGGTTTTACGTTGTGCTAATTCTTTACCTTGTTCAATACCTTTATAATAAACGATCAAAGGTACAAGTTCTCTCGTATGGTCTGTTCCGTGATGCACTGGGTCATTCCCATGATCGGCCGTAATAATTAATAAATCATCGTCTTGTAGCTTTTCTAAAACCTCTGGTAAACGCTGATCGAAAGCTTCTAATGCTTCGCCATAGCCTTTTGGATCGCGACGATGTCCATATTTTGCATCAAAGTCCACTAAGTTTAGAAAATTTAACCCTTTAAAGTCCTTATCCATTGAAGAAACGAGCTTATCCATTCCATCCATGTTATCTTTCGTACGGATTGCTTCTGTAACCCCTTCTCCATCATAAATATCCGAGATTTTACCTAAAGCAATAACATCTAACCCTGCATCTTTCATTTCGTTCATAACGGTACGACCAAACGGCTTTAAGGCATAATCGTGACGATTGGATGTACGTTCGAATGCACCAGGTTTACCGATAAACGGACGAGCAATAACACGTCCTACCATATACTTATCATTTTTCGTTAATTCTCTTGCAATTTCACAGATCCGATACTGTTCATCAATGGAAATGACTTCTTCATGAGCAGCAATTTGAAGAACAGAATCTGCAGAAGTGTACACGATAAGTGCACCGCTTTCCATATGTTCCTCGCCTAACTCATCTAGTATAGCTGTTCCAGAAGCAGGCTTATTTCCAATTACTTTCCTGCCTGTTTTCTCTTCTAACTCTTTCACTAAGTCCTCAGGAAATCCATCTGGAAATGTTTGAAATGGTGTTTCTATGTATAAGCCCATAATCTCCCAATGTCCTGTCATGGTATCTTTACCATTTGATGCTTCCCGCATCGTAGTATAATGTGCCATCGGTGTAGATGCCTTTTCAATTCCTTTAATTTCTCTTATATTACTTAATCCTAATTTCCCCATATTTGGCATTTGAAGACCATTCATATGCTCCGCTATATGTCCAAGCGTGTCTGCGCCTTTATCGTTAAATTTATCTGCATCAGGAGCTTCACCAATCCCTACTGAATCCATTACGATTAAAAATGTTCGATTAAATTTTTTCATCTGTAAATCCCTCCTATAGTATGACTTTCCCTATTTCTTCTCTTAGTATGTATGGACAATATATCATGATTCGATGGCTTTTGCGTTATGCTCTTGGATGAAAGTTTTTATAGACATCTTTAAGTCTTGCTTTTGTTACATGAGTGTAGATTTGAGTAGTCGAAATATCAGCATGACCAAGCATCTCTTGAACAGCACGCAAATCCGCACCATTTTCCAGTAAATGCGTCGCGAAAGAATGTCGTAGTGTATGTGGTGTTAATTCTTTTTTGATCCCTTTATCTTTTGCAATCGCTTTTAATATTTTCCAAAATCCTTGTCTAGACATTGGTCTACCATGATGATTTAAAAATACAGCTTCTTCCCTTTTCCCTTTTAACAATTTGCTGCGGGAATGTTCTAAGTAATTTTCAATGGCTTTTTGAGCATGTGATCCTAAAGGAATAATTCTTTCTTTAGACCCCTTACCAATACAGCGAACAAACCCCATTGTTAAATGCATATCATTCATTGTTAAGGATAACAATTCCGAAACACGGAGTCCTGTCGCATAAAGAACCTCTAACATCGCTTTGTTTCGAATCCGCAATGGATCGTTACCGCTTAAATCTAGTAACATCTCAACTTCATTACTAGACAATACCTTTGGTAGAGTTCTATTTTTCTTCGGTGTTTCAATATGTAAGCTAGGGTCATGATTCACATCATATTCTCGAATCAAAAACTGATGAAAAGAACGAATCGTTGATAGAATTCGAGCTATAGTTGAAACAGATCGATTTGCATCATATAAACTGTTTAGAAACTGCATAATGTGCACTCTTTGAACCTCTTTTACTTCTATTAATTCACATTTTTGTTGTAGAAATTTTGTATATTGTACTAAATCCCGGTTATAGGAGCTAACCGTATTTTGTGAGAGTCCCCGTTCGATCGATAAATAATGTAAATAGTCTTTCACTGCATGGTCCATTTCTTATTCCCCCAACCGAAAAAAGATAGATAGGCGATCTATCCAATTCATATCCTCCATCTCAAACACTTTCACAGCTTGTCCATCTGGCTCATCATAACGATGAAATTCATTATACTCTTCATGCATGAGTCGTAAACCATAGTAGAAAAATACCGTACATATAATAAAAATAACAAAAATTTTTGCGAACTCTTTAACATACTGAAACCATCTTGACATGGTCATATCCCCTTCATCAAAAAGATGTATTTAGTACAAGATATGCCATTTTAATCATGATTTATACTTTATTTTAACACTTTATCGAAGCTTCGAAAAATAGCTACCACGGTTTGTTCACACAAATGACGATTATGACAGAACAAGGACTAGCTCCGCTTGAGGAAAATAATAAAAACCTTTCTTCTTAACGAAAAAAAGGTTTTATAAACAAAGGATTATGAAGATTTTTCTTTCTTTCCTTGACAATTACGACATATTCCATGGAACGTTAATCGGTGGTCTTTTACTTGAAAACCCCAATCCTTTTCCACAATCTTTTCAACATCTTCTAATAAATCTTCTACGATTTCTTCAACTGACCCACAATCAATACAGACTAAATGATGGTGGAAGTGCTCTGCACCCTCTTTACGCAGGTCATATCTAGATACCCCATCACCAAAGTTTATCTTATCTACAACTTTTAACTCAGATAATAGCTCCAATGTTCGATATACCGTTGCCAATCCTATCTCAGGTGCTTTTTCTTTTACGAGGAGGTAAATATCTTCCGCACTTAAATGATCCTCTTCATTTTCTAGTAAAACGAGTACAGTTGCTTCTCGCTGCGGAGTTAATTTATAGCTTTGGGAATGTAACTGCTTCTTTATCTTTTCCAGTCGATGCTCCATCGTTCGTTCCTCCCTCGTAAATCCCACTTTCATTATAAGCAGACAGTAATATCCTGTCAAATTAAAATTATTATAAAGTGAGGGACATTTGTCGTTATAAAATTAGAATTATTTTAATGTAAGTATAACAAAATCACATATGATTATGCTACATTTTTTGCTATAAAGTCCAACCTACAACGAGACGCATTGCATGGGGAGAAACAAATGCTTCTACAACTGCTGCTACTAGGGCGACTCCTAATACCACTAAAAAAATCGTTCCATATTGTACGAAGTGTTTTTTCATCGGCAGCTTATATACTCGGGATGAAAAGAGTTTCTTTATTAAAAACAAGGAGAAAATCATTGCAAAACTACCTGCTATTAAATAGCCTGGAATAATAAAAATATTTTGTGGAGCAATGGAAGCTGTAGCTAACATAAGCCCTTGCCACCCTACTTGATTCACTAAAAATCCAACCGAAAATCCAATTACAATCCCTTTCATAAAGATAAAGATCCAAATTAATGGGATTCCAATAATCGATAGCCCTAATATAAAAATTAAAGATATATATTTGAAATGGTAGAAAAAGCTTTCCTGAAACAAATCCACCCCCGTAAGTAGGGTTCCCTCTTGAACATGCCCAAAAAATTGATGGAGGTAAAAATATAAATCTTGCTTCTGGATAAAGCTCATACTATTTACAATAACAGCACCAAATACAATTCCTACAATAAACAATATAAACATGAACATATAAATGCTACTATATTCTGAAACCTGTATTTTAGATCGAAAACTACTCTTTTTCTGTAGCATATTAATCCTCCATTCCAATTTGGTCTTTCTAGTATCTATTATTCTTTGCTTTGTTATTTCTACTCTATGAAAAAAGGCAAAAAAATAGACCAAAAGAATAGAGAGAATTTATTAATAAAAAAAAGAGAGAGATATCTGCTATATAAAAACTGCAGATATCCTTTTACTACTATGGTTTGTCCACCACTTTTCCATATTTTCCACCACCACCAGCCTGAAAGTTTAATTCTCCCTCTCTCATTTTTATTATCATTTGTACTAGTTTTTTTGAGCAAACCTTTTCTAATTGTTCCTTTGTTGCCTTATGAAGAATATACATTTCTGTACCAATTTGACTTAACATTTTTTCATACGTCTTTGGGCCAAGTGTTGGTAAGTATTCAAGTGGAGCGTGATGAATATAATTTGGTCGCTCCCGCTTAATTGGATGTTCCGCACGAAGCTCTTTAATCCGTTCTGAAACGCCCTTTATAATCGTTTTGTTACCACAGTGCTTACAAGGTTCTCCAAATGGCGTTGGTTGCAAACAATTCGCACATACCGTTGTATAATACTTCCCAAGTACAGGATTCATACCAAAGTTCGCAACAACTTTTCGTCCATTTTTATTGGATAGAGCGAGGCTGAGTTCTTGAAATGTAGGCTTAGTCATTCTAATTTTTTGATACTCTCTTGCGATTTTCTTTAATGAATGAGCATCCGAATTGGTTAGAAAGGTATATTCCCCAAGCTCCTCTATCTCATTTGCCATAGAAGTATCCGAACTTAAACCGAGTTCGACCGCATCTATTAAGTTGGGATTGAATACTTCTGTTAAGCTTTGATGGACTCCTTTGCCATAAAGACTTTTAAATGGCGTGAAAATATGTGCAGGGATAAAAAGGCCACCTAGATCCTTGACATATTCTTGAAGCTCCACGGCACTGCCATACATTCGTTGCGAGCTTAATGTAACATTGCTTACCCTCTTTTGAAACCATTGGGAAAAAGTGTGCATTTTTGCGATTGTAGGGACAAAACATAGAACATGTATGGGGCCTTTGCAATGTTGGTCATATATTTCAATCTCAGAGCCAAGTAAGAGAGTGACGTTTTCATACTGAACTCCACCCTCCTCTAATTCATATGCTTTTTTATCCCGTATTAACTGTTCTAATTCCTCTAGTACTTCTGGAACGTGTGAATCAATAATTCCGACCATATGGAGCCCTTTTCTAGCTGAAGCCTCTTTTAATATATTTGTTAACGTTAACGTTTTCGATGCCGTAATTTTAACAGGTCTCCCGCTTATCGTTCTTCCGATATGGATGTGAAGATCAACATAAAAGTCATGTAAGTCCATTTTCTACATTCCCTTGTTGTTTAAATAAAGAATGGCATAAGCCGTTTTTGCATCATAAATTTGTTTATCTGCTACAAGCTTATTGGCTTCCTCTAATGTGCATTCTCGTATTTCTACAAATTCATCCTCATCTTGGGGCAATGGGTTTTCTACCTTTATAAGGTCTTTCGCTATATAAATATGAAGCAACTCATCTGCAAACCCCGGGGATGTATAAAACGACGTAACATACGTTAAATGGTTTGTCGTATACCCTGTTTCTTCTTCTAATTCACGAATTGCGGTCACTTCTGGTTCTTCCCCTTTTTCGAGCTTTCCAGCTGGAATTTCAACAATACTTTGTTCTAATGGCTTGCGATATTGTTCTACAAGTAAAATTTTATCATCATTTGTAATTGGAATAATTGCAACAGCCCCTGGATGCTTCACCAACTCTCTTTTGGACTGTTTTCCATTAGGAAGTTCCACATCTTCATGCAAAACCTTTATGACTTTACCTTCAAAAATAGTTCTTGACTCAACTGTTTTCTCTTCAAATTTCTTCATCTTTTCACCTTCTACTATCTTTTAAGATAATAGTACCACACTTGAGATTTTTATCCTTTGCGGAAAACACCCATAAGACCTGCCATTAGTAGTAAAACGAAGGATAATATATAGAATAACGAAATACTTATAATGCCCCATATAGCAGATACAATCATAAGAATTCCACCCAACTTGTCTCTCTTTTTTACGACAACAGAGCCGATGATTCCGACGATGGAAGCAAATAAAGCAGATACCCCGAGACTGGAAACAGTAGTTGAACCTGTAAAAACCGCATCAATGGATCCTACAAACATAGCAAGAATAGAACTAAGCACCCCAAAAATACCACCAATTAATCCTAATATGAATTCCGTAATTCGTGCTGTATTAAAATTTTCTCCCATTCTTTTTCTCCTTTCTAATAAATGGATTCCGTGTCTTTATATAGATTGAATCAGAATTTACTTATCTATACTAAATTCGGGTTCTCAATTGCTTGTCATTCAAGCTCTTCTTTTCTACAATAAAAGGAAAATAGAGGGAGTGAAGACAATGAACAAACGCCAAATCGGCACATCTGATTTAGTCGTTTCCGAGATTTCTCTAGGCTGTATGTCGCTTGGAACAAACGAACATATTGCGTCCGAAATCATTGACCGTGCATTAGACTCGGGGATTAATTATTTAGATACAGCAGACTTATACGATCAAGGAATAAACGAATCGATCGTCGGAAAAGCCATTAAAGGGAAGAGAGACAAAGTAATTTTAGCGACAAAAGTAGGAAACCACTTTGAGCCTGGTAAAGAAGGTTGGTATTGGGATCCATCTAAAAAACATATAAAAAATGGGGTTAAAGATAGTTTAACGAGGTTAGGTGTAGATTATATTGATTTATACCAACTACACGGTGGTACGATTGAAGATCCAATAGATGAGACCATTGAAGCTTTTGAAGAGCTCAAACAGGAAGGAATCATACGATATTACGGAATCTCCTCCATTCGACCAAATGTCATTCGGGAATACATAACTCGTTCCAATATTGTCAGTGTCATGATGCAGTATAGCCTGTTAGACCGTCGGCCAGAGGAAAATGTGCTGGATTTGTTGCATGAGCATAACATTAGTGTCATTGCTAGAGGGCCAATGGCAAAAGGAATGTTAACAACAAATGGATTAGCACAGGTTGAAAAGAAAGGACAAAATGGTTATTTGGATTATAGCTATGGGGAATTAAAAGGGGTAGTGTCTCGGTTTTTGGAATTAGCAGAAGATCGAACTGCGAATGCATTAGCACTGCAATATGTTTTACAGCATCCAGCGCTAGCAACAGCTGTTTTTGGGGCAAGTTCAATCGAGCAGCTGGAAGCTAATTTACGTTATGGTCATAGTAAACCCCTAGATGATGACTTATATAAGGAGTTACAGGCCATCTCTAAGCCGAATGTTTATGATGCACATCGATAACGATGGAATGCAACACTTGTATATTAAACAAAAGCATGTGAAATGCAATTATGGTTTCACATGCTTTTCATAAACCTATTCCTCGCTCACTGCAACTATAACTTTTTCTTCTGCTTCTTCCCATCCTTTACATACATCGATCCATTCACTTGCATTCGAGTACGCAAATAATTCTTCTAGTGTTAGTTCGATAGCCGAGTTCGTACTACCACAGGCTGGGAAAAGCGTTTCAAATCGTTTCATGGATACATCTAAGTATACTTTCAACTCCTGCTTTAATCCAAAGGGGCATACACCACCGATGACATGTCCAGTTTGTTCAAGCACTTCATCAGGGGAGAGCATCCTTGCTTTAAAGCCAAAGGTCTGGCGAAATTTCTTGTTATCGATTTTGGCATCTCCTGCTGCTACGACTAAAATTGCTTTATTCTCCTCTCCTCTAAAAGAGAGTGTTTTCGCGATTCGTGCTGGTATTACGCCGATGGTCTCTGCAGCTTCCTGAACTGTTGCACTAGACGATTCAAATTCCATTATGTCCTGCTCACGATTCCACTGTTTAAAATGGGCTTTTACACTTTCCAATGACATTTGGATCACCTTCCATCTATGTATTGTTCTCCAAAGCTTAACACACTTTAACAAAATATAGCAATAAAGTATAGATTACGACGAAATGATCAAATATTTAATAGTAGTTTCCCTACACTTTGCCTGCTCTCAAGCAATCGATGGGCATTTTCTACCTCATTAAGTTGGAAAATCTCACCTATCTTGATGTTCAATTTTCCTGTAGCAAGTAACGGAATTACCTTTTCTGCTGTTGGTTTTACGAGATGCGGACGTAATTTGCGCATCGTGCCAAAGCTAAAGCCGAGAACAGAACGACAGCTATTATGTAGATCTTTCGATTGAAAATGACCAACTTCCCCACTCGAATTTCCAAATTGAACGATTCTGCCAAACGGAGCTAAACAGTGGAGACTTCTTTCAGAGACACTGCCAGCAACCGAGTCCAATATAACATTGGCACCTTCGCCATTCGTTAACTCATTTACGCTTCTAGCAAAGTCTACTTCCTTATAATTAATGACTTCATCCGCTCCTGCCTGAATCGCTACCTCTACCTTTTGCTCACTACCAACCGTACCAATGACTTTTCCCGCACCTAATATTTTTGCCATTTGGATTGCAGTCGTTCCAACACCACCAGCTGCCGCATGAATTAGAACCGTTTCTCCTTTTTCAATTCTAGCTATATGATGTAATAGCTTGTAAGATAGGAAGGAAACAATCGGACTAGCTGCGGCTGTTTCAAAGTCTA
This sequence comes from Salirhabdus sp. Marseille-P4669, assembly GCF_900240405.1. Taxonomy (GTDB): domain Bacteria; phylum Bacillota; class Bacilli; order Bacillales; family Alkalibacillaceae; genus OEQK01. The sequence goes on along the minus strand of NZ_OEQK01000002.1, from coordinate 438,335 downwards.
ATTCGTCTGGTATAGGAAAGGTTAGCTCGGAGCTTGCCACTGCATACTCGGCATAGGATCCACTTTTCGGAAAGGAAATAACCCGGTCCCCAACCTTCAGATTCGAAACATTGGCACCCACCTTCTCAATTACTCCCGCAGCATCAATTCCAGGAATAAACGGTGTTTTCCCCTTCCCTTTCTTCCCTTGCCGCGCTTTAATATCAGCGAAGTTAACACTAGTTGCTTCCACACGAATTAATACATCTTCGTCTGTAATGGTGGGAATATCTATGTCCACATACTTCAGTACCTCTGGACCACCAAATTTTGATACAAGAATCGCTTTCATCCTATTCCTCCTCACTTTCACAAAACGCTGATGATCACACTGTAGATGCACTTTCCTAGTAAGTATTTTGAATTTTTTTACTACGGGATTATTATATCAAAACTCGTTCAAAAACACCCAGAATTCACCTTATTCACTCCGCATAATGCCCACCTACTAAGCCACTCCGATGAACCGCTGTTCCTGCTTTCGTGTAGGAAACCGCTCGAAGGAGAGCCGCACTTCCGTATTTGTTTCGAATTCCATCCATTGTATGGGCTAGTGCACGCTTCTTTTCTCGACCCTGGTCAAATAAATCGAGCTGCATATAGTCATCACTTGTGATGTTTGATAAGGAAATGGATAGTTGTCTAACGGTCTTCCCCTCATAAAATTGGTGAAATAGCTGCATACACACATCAAAAATATCGGCGGTGAGGTTTGTGGGCTCATCTATTGATTTCGAACGATAAAACCCACCCCCACCTTCATTTTTGCTATAGCTTAAGCCGAAGCTTACCGTACGACCTGCTTTATGAGCCTCCCGCGCTCGTTTTGCCACCTCTTCACACATTTCTAATACAACATAACGCACTTCCTCTGGATCCTTATAATCTCGCAGCAAAATTTGACTTTTTCCGAAGCTAATTTGCCCTTGCAAAATGGGCGCACCTAATTCGGATAGATCCACACCATTTGCATGGTAATACAATTGATTTCCCATGACCCCAAAAGCTTTTTCTAGCTTTTTTAGCGGATAGGTTGCAAGCTGTCCTACTGTCATAATCCCCATGCGATTTAATCTTCTTTCTAATCTTGAGCCTATCCCCCACATCTGACTTAACGGTGATACAGACCATAGTTTTTCTGGTACATCTTCATATGTCCATTCTGCTATCCCTTTCTTTTTTGCCTCTAAGTCTAAGCAAAGCTTCGACATTAACATATTTGGACCAATTCCAACAGCAGATGTAATTTGGAATGATTCTAAAATTTCATCCTGAATCATTTTTGCGAGCTCGTGTGGTGATCCCCAAATTCTTTCCGTCCCTGTTACATCTAAAAAGCTTTCATCAACACTATAAGTATGAATGGACTCTTTCGGTACATAGCGATTAAAAAGTCTAGTGATTTCAACCGATATTTCCAAATATAATTTCATTTGTGCCGTTACGATGACAATCCTCGGATCGTTCGGAATTTCATATAACCGATTCCCTGTTCGAATACCAAAATCTTTTTTTAATGCTGGTGAGGCTGCTAATACAACACTTCCAGACCGTTCTATATGCCCCACTACTGCAAGATGACAGGTCATTGGGTCAAGTCCTCTAGCAACAGCTGCACAGCTTGCATAAAAGCTTTTCATATCAATACAAAGAATTTTTCGCTTTGGAAACATTCCATAATCAATGGTTGGGTTACTCATTGCTATCCGCTCCTAAAAATCTGTTTATCTTATATTATGCGAATATACGTTCGTATAATCAAGTGTATTTTTTTCCAGAAAATGAAACATTGTGATTTGTAGGTTCGTAAATAAGAAAAGGAGGGGAAAAGATTGAAAAAATTTCTATCGTTTTTCATTACCATTCTCATTTTAATTGGAGCAAACTATTTTGCAGCAATGATATTTCAGCTAAAATTTATAGATTTAGCCTTTTTTATTGGTCTTATCGGTGCTGTTGTGATTCGATTTTTCAACTCATCAGGTGGATTTATGAGCAGAAAGTTAGACATGGAAATCCAAAGTCAGACAGGAATGAAAATGAACATGGAACAAAAGCATTACATACCAAATATCCCATTCCACGCATCCCTAACTTACACAATCATTGCAGCGATTTTGACCTTCCTGCAATACAAGGACTACTTTTTTAATTGATGAATTCCACATTTTTTTATATGATTATAAGAAAAGCGTAAGCACCTTAGCGGAACCCTAACAGGAATAGGATTTTTACGAATAGGGAATTAACTGAGGTGGTCGCTTAGCAAAACAAAAAAGGATAAGTGGAAGCGCCTTCTATAACTGGCAAACTTTTGCTATATCTTACTATAAAAAGAGGGTCAAGATGGAAAAATACTCACCGTACCGAACATTTACAAAAGACGAATGGGCAAAGCTTAGACTGAATACTCCCATGACATTAACAGAAGCAGAAGTAAAGGAATTACGAGGCGTCAACGAAACGATTTCCATCGAAGAAGTATCAAATGTTTATTTACCATTAACGAGGCTCATCAATTTATACATTACAGGATCTCAACAGCTCCATTCTGTTTCCGATATCTTTTTTGGAAAAACAACGAAGAAAGTCCCTTTTATTATTGGACTAGCCGGAAGTGTAGCTGTTGGAAAAAGTACAGCAGCACGAATTATTAAAGCATTACTTTCCAAATGGCCAAATCATCCAAAGGTTGAAATTATCACGACAGATGGCTATTTATATCCAAACAGAGTGTTGGAGCAACGGGATTTGATGAACCGCAAAGGATTCCCAGAGAGCTATAATACAAAAGCACTTATCGATACATTAATTCAATTAAAATCGGGAGCCAAAAAAGTCCAGGTACCAGTATACTCGCACCTGTACTATGACATTATCCCAAATGAGCATTACGTATTAAAACAGCCAGATATTGTCATTGTAGAAGGAATTAATGTCCTTCAACCAGCTCGAATGCAAAAGAAAACTCTTCCAAGTGTATTTGTTTCGGACTTTTTTGATTTATCTATTTATGTGGATGCGACAGAAGAGGACTTATTGAGATGGTATGTAGACCGATTCCAGAAACTAAAGAAAACTGCATTTAACAACCCAGAATCCTATTTTAATCGCTATGCGAGCTTGAATGAAGAAGAAGCCGAAGCGAAGGCAACAGAAATTTGGAATACCATTAACAAAGTGAACTTAGTAGAAAATATTAGACCAACACGAAATCGAGCGGATATTATTTTACATAAAGAAGAGGATCATATTATAACGAAGGTAAAGCTTCGGAAAATATAAACGACAGAAGACGTGTGATGGAATTCACACGTCTTCTGTCGTTTAACTTAAATGAAATATGGCAGGATAGCTGTAGGAGAATAATAAAAAAGGCAGTAAATCAAAGAAAGTACATCTTATTTCCAATTCCAGGCTGTATTTCTAAGCTGGAATGAAGCGCGAATTATAAAAAGAATTCGACGCGTGTTTTTACCTGAAAGACGAATAAAAATGCCCTTTTGACGCGTATACAGGATTTAGAAGAATAAATACCGAAAACAGATGAGTAACATTTCATTTTGGAAGAATATTTCCCTTTGAACGACGAGTATTTATACTTTTCTGTATTATTCTTTAGACTTTTCTCATTAATGCTAAGGCATTCTATTAATCGGTCCCTCACTCAGCCAGTAAAACGTACATTGATTTCTTATTCCGGTTCCTACTTGCTAGAAGAATATCCACCATACAATTATGTTCCTTGCTCGCATCACTTCTTCGAAAACTGCTTTCTAAACACTTTTTCAAACAAGCTTGGAAACAGTTGATATAACCTGCTACCGAACTCCATCCATTTTGGTAAGTTGATTTCACGAGTAGGTCGGTATAGTCTAGCCACTACTGTTCTCGCTACTTTTTCTGGATCAAGCAAATAGCGTTGAACTGCTTTTTCATAGCTTCCTGAAGGATCTGCGGTTTGAAAGAAGCTCGTTTTCACAGGACCTAAATTAACAGCAGTTACATAAATCCCTTTCTTCTCTACTTCCATGCGAAGTCCATTTGTAAAGCCTAAAACGGCATGCTTTGTAGATGCATAGCCTGCTGCTTTTGGTGTTGCCATTTTCCCGGCCTGTGATGCAATATTCACGATATGTCCTTCTTTCTTTTTTAGCATATGAAGCAAAAAGAACTGAGAAGCTTGAATAAGTCCATGCACATTTACAGCAAACATGTGTTCAAAATCACGATAATCCATCTCATCCACTTGTTGAAACACACCAAAGCCTGCGTTGTTGATAAGGACGTGAATGTGCCCAAAATCGTGAACAATAGACTCCATTGTTTGCTGCCACTGCTCCTTATTTCCTATATCACACACATAATAGGCGGATTTAATTGAAAGCTTTTCCTTTAGTTCCGCTGCTAGGCTCTTGAGCTTTTCTTCGGAACGGGCAACAAGAATTGGCATAGCTTTGTTCTCGGCAACCTGCCATGCCAACTGTTGCCCAATTCCGCTAGACGCTCCAGTTATGATAATGTTTTTTCCATTTAGGGACTTGTTCATATTGGTAACTTCCTTTAATTTGCAGTATAGACGTAAGCGTCCTCTTCTTTACTAATGTTTACTTTCCCAATCGATTCTAAGTAATCCAACTGCCCGACTGTCTCCGAAAGGGTTAACCCTAGTTGCGATTGGTATTTTGTCGGAAATAGCTTTTTCGTTGTTTCGTAAACAGTAAGCGGCTTATCCTGAAGGAGGTGATATACTTTATCCGCTCTTGCCTCTTGTTTTTGGAGTCGCTTATGAATAATATCTTGAACACCATGAAAAATAGGTCCATGTCCTGCATATACAGCATCTATTTCATAAGGAAGTAGTTTTTTTAATGCTTCCCTGTGCTCTAGTAATGGCTTTGGTCGAGGTAAATGTTGTTCATCAGGTGGCTCCAACAACGGATTTGGCGAAATGTGAGCAAGAACGTGATCCCCAGCTAACAAAGATTTATCTTTTCCATTGTAAAAAGATAAATGGCTTCGTGCATGGCCAGGCGTCTCGATTACCTGCCAGTCTGGATGCCCAGGAAGTGTATCATGTTCTTGTAAAAATCCAGTTAGCTCTCCGATTCCCCCGTATTTCAGTGTTCCCTTTAACGAATACTGAAACGATTTAAATTCATTCGGAATTCCAAAATCCCTATAGAGCTGTTGAAAAAAGTGTAAATAGTTCTCTAAAAATGTCTCATCCCTGCGCAACCAAGGCTGATTACGTTTATGACCATAAATTCCGTGAGCACAATCAAATCTATCCACAAATCCAGTATGATCTGGATGGTGATGAGTTAAAATTACTTGTTCAATATCCTCAGGAAGATAGCCAAAACCTTTCAATTGATTTTTAAAAATGTCCCAAGCCTCATCTGTACGAACCCCAGCATCAATAAGACTTAGTGTATCGCCTTTTACTAAATACACATGTACATCCCCTACCGGATATGGTGTCGGGATGGTCATTTGCATTAATTTTTCCGTCTTTATCATTTTGCATCCCTCTAATCAAATAAATGAATGGCTATTCATTTATTGTACCGCTAATTTTCGTTTTTGTCATTTTTTCCGTAAGAAAAAATGGCATGGATTGTCCTTCTTAATATCGTAGGTAGCGTTTCAAAGGAATAGGTTAGCTCCAATCTCTCTGTCCATTGATGAGCATCCTTGCCATATGGTCCAATATTTAATATTGGTACCGTTATGGGATTATCTACATCCCGTAAAATGTACCCCTTTTCATCTAGAGGCATATTTTGTTGCAGTAGGTCTATCCCCTCCGTTGACGTTTTCGGTCCGATAAAGCTTAAATCCGATAAGCCCGGGAAAAACTGGACTTTTTGCAGATGTAGATGCATGTCTTCCTTTACATAATGCTGTATGTCATTCGTTACCTGTTGAATTAAAGGATGATTATTTGAGGAAACTGCCGGATAAAAAGGCGGACTATAAAATAATACAATCATTGGTGCGAGATCCTTACATAAATTAGCCAAATCTTGTACTAGAATAGTAGAAAAATCTCGATCTCCATGATTCCGATTGCTAATTAGTAGATTTTGCCGTCGCAGTACCTCCTGTTCTCCGACACGTTCTACTGCTTTCTCATAAAGCTCTTCATATAATAAAATGTTTACCCTAACATTTGCATCATATTCTATACCGGAATGTGCCGAATAAATAGCAGCTTTTTGTTGATAATGTTCTTCTATATGTGTCGTTGCTCTTTTTGCTGCTTGTACTAACTTGTCCGTAATTTCCTTGATTCCTTGCTTCATATATAGCAAGTTATACATGGCGATTGCAGAAATTGGAGTTTGAACCGAATACTCCTCTTTTAGGTCCCGATTCATTAAGCTAATTGGTGGTGGTGTTGTTTCCTCTGCTACCTTTTCAATGAAGTCTTCATGAAGCTCTAATTCCTGATTTAAATAACTAATCATTACATTAGCATTCACTCCTGCAAATGGCTCCCCAACATGGGTTTCTTTCCCGTAACAATAAAATCCAGGTAACAATTTACCAATAGAACCAGTATACATATATAAGTTCTCTTCACCAGGAAATTTTCGAAAAACAGGCTCCGTTTGCAAACATGTAATATAGTTTATGTTAAACTGCTGCTCGAAGCGCTTTAAAACCGGTAAAACCTCTAACATACCAGACGAATTTGCTTCTTCATCTGGAACGGCAACTAATAAAACATTACCGTCAAACTCACCATGAATCGCAGCTTCGAGCAGGCTTAAATTTAGGGTAATCCCTGCCTTCATATCCATCGAGCCTCTACCAAATAACCAATCTCCTTTTTGCAAATCCTCTTGTACCTCTTTTGGCAATAGATGTGGATCTCTTTTAAAGGTTTCGGTTAATTGTTTTGGATGAAATGCGAGATTTACAAAGGAACCATAATCTTCTACATCCACTACATCTACATGACCTAATAAGATAATCGTATCTTTAACGCTAGGATTTTTTCGAACAAATGCTGTTAATAGCTGTCTTCCATCCTTAAGAGGCTGCAATGCTAGATGCGTTGGATTCGCTTGAAAATACTCATACTCAGAAAGAAGATGATGCATATACTGGACAATTTCAATCTCTCCATCAGTCCCTGTAATACTAGGTATTTCAATTAGTGAGCATAATAGATTCGTTAACTGCTCCTTCGACTGCCATTTCATGGATTCGTTACTCCCTTCTACTCATTGACTTTTTCGCTAAAATCTTCCACAATCATGATGAATATACAAAGGGGTGGAAATGTGACAACAAAAATTTATGCCCATCGTGGTGCAAGTAAATATGCTCCTGAAAATACAATGCCTGCTTTTCAATTAGCATTGGAAATGAAAGCAGACGGTATTGAAACAGATGTTCAATTAACGAAAGACGGGGTTCCGATTTTAATTCACGATGAAAAATTAAAAAGAACAACAAATGGAACAGGATTGGTTCAAGATTATACGTTAGAAGAATTAAAGGAACTGGATGCCGGAAGCTGGTTTTCTAAATCGTACCAAGGCACAAAGCTCGTAACATTAGAAGAATTGCTACAATGGATCAAACCAACCTCTTTATTTTTAAACATTGAATTAAAAAACAACATCATTGATTATGAGAATCTTGAGAAAATTGTTTATAATTTAGTTGTAACATATGGGATGCTTGGTCGTACAGTCTTTTCTAGCTTTAATAAAAACAGTATTAGAAGATTGCATAAACTAGACAAGAACGTGAATGCTTGCTTCTTAACTTCTAGAAAAATTCGTCGGCTAAAACATTTCCTACGTTCCATTGGTGCTACTGGCGTTCATGCAAAATATCGATTGATAAATACCGATTTTGTGTCCGAGTGCAAAAGGCATGGATTTGATTTACGTGTGTATACGGTAAATAAGCCCTTTTCGATTGTACGGTGTTATCAATTAGGCTGTACTGCGATCTTTACAGACGTTCCTGATGTCGCCTATGATTTATATGAAAAGTTACCGCTAGAAACAAAATATAAACGGAAGAATCCATTTCGCAGAAGGTGAGTTAGTTTGCCCTTCTGCTTTAATATGCTATTGTAAAAATAAATCGAAAAAAATGGAGGATAACTATATATGACAGCTAAATTATTTACACCATTTACAATAAAAAACGTAACCTTTAAAAATCGCATCGTCATGTCACCAATGTGCATGTATTCTGTAGAAACAGAAGACGGAATGGTAAAACCATTTCACCTAACTCATTATGAAAGTCGTGCAGCAGGTCAAGCTGGATTAATTATTGTTGAATCAACAGCAGTTACACCTGAAGGCCGGATCTCCCCACAGGATTTAGGGATATGGAGTCATGCGCATGTAGAAGGATTCAAGAAAATCAATGAAGGTGTCCATCGCCACGGGGCCAAAAGCGGCATCCAATTAGGGCATGCTGGTAGAAAAGCAGCTGTACAAGAAGAAATATTCGCACCTTCTGCACTTTCATTTAGTGATGCCTATAAAACGCCTAAAGAAATGACAATTGAAAAAATACAGGAAACGATTGGTGCATTCAAATCGGGAGCAAAGCGTGCAAAGGAAGCTGGTTTTGATGTCATCGAAATTCATGGTGCCCACGGATATTTAATCAATCAGTTTCTATCCCCATTAACAAATAAACGAACAGACGAATACGGAGGATCTACCGAAAATCGCTACCGCCTATTAAGGGAAATTATTGAAGCTGTTCAAGAAGTATGGAGTGGACCGCTGTTTGTTCGTATTTCCGCAAATGAGTACGGTGAAGGCGGTAATACGATAGAAGATATGCTCTATTTTGCTAAAGAAATGCATAAACAAGGTGTCGATTTAATAGATTGTAGCACTGGCGGGGTTGTACCAGTAAAAGTGAAATCTTACCCAGGATATCAAGTGAACTATGCCGAAATAATTAAAAAGGAAGCAAATATTCCAACTGGAGCTGTTGGTCTCATTACAAGTGGTCTACAGGCAGAGGAAATTCTTCAAAACAATCGCGCAGATTTAATATTTATTGCTAGAGCCTTTTTACGTAATCCCTATTGGCCGAAACAAGCCGCAGATGAATTAAAGGTAACGATCGAAGGACCAGAGCAATATAAGCGAGGTTGGAACGTATAAGTATAAACTCTCCCAACAGCCAGGAGGATTAAAAATGGAATTGTATTTTCTCGGAACTGGTGCAGGAGTTCCATCTAAAAATAGAAATGTATCATCTATCGCCCTACAACTACTTCAAGAACGAGGAACAGTATGGTTGTTTGATTGCGGAGAAGCGACCCAACACCAAATATTGCACACATCCATAAAACCAAGGAAAATCGAAAAGATCTTTATTACCCACTTACACGGAGACCATATTTTTGGTTTACCTGGTTTACTTGGTAGTAGATCTTTTCAAGGGGGAACAGAGCCAGTAGAAATTTATGGACCGATTGGTATTCGTCATTTTGTGGAAACCGCTTTAGAAGTTAGCCAAACCCATTTAAAATATGAGGTGCATTTCATTGAAATAAATGAGGGACTCCTTTTTGAAGACGAGCAGTTTAAAATCTATACGAAAAAACTGCAGCACGGAATCGATTCTTATGGCTATCGAATAGAGGAGAAAAATAAAATTGGCGAGCTAATGCCGGAAAGATTAAAAGAAGCTGGAATTAAGCCTGGACCGATTTATAAGGAAATTAAGGAAAATCCACAGATTACACTGGCAGATGGAACCATTCTTTATCGAAAGGATTTCGTCGGGCCACCTAAACAAGGGAATGTCGTAACCATTTTAGGAGATACCCGTTTTTCTAAAGAGCATATACCGTTTATCCAAGACTCCAATATACTTGTACACGAAGCAACATTCGGTGCGAATGACGAGCATTTAGCCTATGAATACTATCATTCCTCCGCTAATCAAGCCGCACAATTAGCTTTAGCTGGTAAAGTGCATAAGCTTTTATTAACCCACATATCCTCTAGATATCAAGCAGAGGATATGCAACCAATAGTAGAAGAGGCACAAAAAGTATTTCCTAATACGGTATTCGTTCAGGATTTTGATCGTGTTCAAGTATAAGAAGGAGTGATTAATATGGATATTCCAAAAAAAGTACGTGCTCAAAAGGAATGGTTTCATAGTGGTAAAACATTACCATATACATTTCGGAAGCAACAGCTAGAGCGGTTGAAAAAAATGCTCAAAACATATGAAGCAGAAATGTATGCAGCCTTAAAAAAGGATTTAAATAAGTCCGAATACGAGGCCTTTTCAACAGAGATCGGTATCTTATATTCCGAGGTATCGGATGCTTTAAAAAAGTTAAACAGATGGATGAAGCCTGATAAAGTGAAAACACCTATTTCTCATACCGGTTCCAAAAGCTATATCTACAAAGAACCTTATGGTGTTACGTTAATTATTAGTCCATGGAATTATCCACTTAATTTAACAATTGCGCCATTAGTGGGGGCAATTGCAGCTGGTAATTGTGCTGTTATTAAACCGTCTGAATTTACGCCAACTGTATCAAAGCTGCTATCTATCATGATCAAGGAAACCTTTGATGAAAATTACATTACGGTTGTGGAAGGAGAAAGAGATGTAAGCGAAGCCCTTCTAAATGAAGAGTTTGACTATATCTTCTTTACCGGAAGCCCCCAGGTTGGAAAAATTGTAATGGAGAAGGCAAGTAAATATTTAACTCCTGTAACCCTTGAATTAGGCGGTAAAAGTCCATGTATTATTGATAAAGATGCTAAGCTTGATCTTGCGGCAAAACGGACGGCATGGGGTAAATTTATCAATGCTGGGCAAACGTGTATTGCCCCCGATTATTTACTTGTACACGAGGATGTAAAGACTGCTTTTCTTGAAAAACTAGATAAAGCTATAGCAGATTTATATGGTCAAGATCCGCTTCAAAATGAAGAATATACGAAAATCATAAATGGACGTCATTTTAACAGATTAAAAGACTACATGAATGACGGTCGAACCGCAATTGGTGGAAAAGTGGATGAGGTAAGTCAAAAAATTGCTCCAACAGTTGTCGAGGATATAACATGGGATCATCCGGTAATGAAGGATGAAATTTTTGGACCTGTATTACCGTTACTTACCTTTTCCAATTTGGATGACGTAAAAGAACATATTTTAAAGGCACCAAAACCTCTTGCCCTTTACTATTTTTCAGAGAATCGAAGGAATCAAGATTGGATAATTGAAAACATTCAATATGCAGGTGGTTGCATAAACGATACTATTTTCCATTTCGCAAACCCTTATCTCCCATTTGGTGGTGTTGGAACGAGTGGTATGGGCGCTTATCATGGAAAAGCATCCTTTGACTCCTTTTCTCATCATAAAAGCGTACTCAAGCAAACAACAGCATTTGATATGGCCATTCGTTATCCGAATTCAAAGCGAGGCTTGAAGATTATTAAGCGGATTATGAAGTAATGATGGGAGTGCATAAGATAGAGATTATAGTAGGATAATCTAAGAAGGATACGGAGCTAAGATTTTCTCAGAACTTATTGTTGATGTACGTAAAGAACTAAAATAAAAATTTCAAGAAAGTCTTTGAACAATTAAGTCAAATCATGCAAATAAATACGAATTCATGTTATAATATAGGTGAAAAGTCATAGAATAGAAAAAACCGTTCTATGCTGCAACATAGAACGGCTATAATAGACCAACCCTATCAAGAGGGGAAGGCACAGTAAGAGATAATCCCTCACTGCCTCGCAAAAGCACATGAGGGATTATTTATTGCTTTTTTCAGACATGATAAATGCTATTAACGTTCCGAATGAAATCATCAGAGTTAACACATCTTTCACATCCATAGCTATCACCTCCTCTCTTGGGATACATCCCAAAAGAAAAAGTGTGCCTTATCCCTCATGTGAAGCTTGTCTATTATAAAATATATTATACCACAACACGAACGTATGTTTCTATCCTTCGCTTTAATTTACATTTACCAGACTAGAGTACTTATTCAAAAATTCCCTTTACCACAGTTTTTGTATCCTTCACCATTTGTCTACCTTTCGCACACACATGTTGTATTTCAAGACTAATCCAAAACAGCAATCTCTACATCATATAAGAAACCCAATGGACAATAGTAACTTTCCATTGGGTTTCTTAATTATTTCTTATTTTTTAATTTTGCTAGAGCCTCTGCTAGTGCTGGATTTGTGAATTCTTCATTCTGTTTTTTCATATATTTTTGTACATCTCTTTTCGAAACTTTCCCTTGCTTTTCCTTCTTTTTCCTTGCTTCAAATGTAGAAAGCTTTTCACGATGTCCACAGCTACACGTAAAGATTTGTCCTTCTCCTTCACCACGCAACTCTAATCGTTTATGACAATTTGGACATCTTGCATTTGTCTTTTTCGCCACATTTTTCCTATGGCCACAGGACCTATCTTGGCAAACGAGCATCTTTCCTTTTTTGTTGTTAATTTCTAGCATTAACTTACCACATTCCGGACATTTCGTACCCGTAATGTTATCATGTTTAAATTTCGTATCTCTGCCTTTAATCTCGCTTACAATTTCTTTCGTATATTGTTTTATTTCTTCGATAAATGTTTGTTTGTTTAATTTTCCTTCTGCAATATTGGATAGCTTTTGTTCCCACTCAGCAGTTAAAGCTGGAGATTTTAAGTCAGCAGGGACAAGCTCTAAAAGCTGTCTTCCTTTATGGGTTAGATAAAGGTATTTTCCTTTTTTCTCCATGTATTGACTATTAAATAGTTTTTCAATGATGTCCGCTCGCGTTGCAACCGTTCCAATACCACCAGTATTGTGGATGGTTTTTACTAAATGCTTATCTTCTCCATCCATAAACTTTACTGGATTTTCCATCGCTTGAAGTAAATTTCCTTCTGTAAAGTATTCTGGTGGCTTTGTTTCACCTGTAGTTAGGACTACTTGAATGTTGGAAATGCGATCGCCTACTTGCAGTGCAGGTAACTGTTGCTCGTCTTTCTCTGCATCATCATTAGAATCTCCACGATTAAAAACCTGTTTAAAGCCTTGCTTTACAATTTTTCTTCCCTTCGCTTCAAAGCGCTCATTACCAATTTGAGCCGTTACTTTAATTTGTTCATATTCAAATGGTGGATATAATACTGCTAAGAAGCGTCGGACTACTAAATCGTATATTTTTCGTTCTTGGTCATTTAAATCTGGTAAATACACTTTTTCTTCTGTTGGAATAATAGCATGGTGATCTGTTACTTTTTGATCATCTACAAAGCCTTTATGCACTTTAATCGTTTGCTTTAATAGTGGTTGTGCTAGTTTCGTGTATTCATCTACACTACACGCCTTAATACGATCTTTAATCGTCGGAACAATATCAGATGAGATATAGCTAGAATCTGTTCTCGGATAGGTAAGAACTTTATGTTGTTCATATAACCTTTGCATGATCGATAAGGTTTGTTTACCGGAATAGCCAAAAATTCGGTTGGCATCCCTTTGTAACTCTGTTAAATTATAAAGCTTAGGTGCAAAGCTTTTCTTTTTGTTGGCTTCGACATTGGTAATCATAAGCTCTTTATTACGGATTTCTTCGATTCTCTTTTCGGCGTTTTCTTTCGTAAAGGTTCGATTGGATTTCGTCTTGGAATCAAACCACGTTAAGGAAAATCCTTTATTAGTGTTAGCCTTTATGCCGTAATAGGTTTGTGGCTTAAAGCTTTTAATCTCTGCTTCTCTTACAGCTAACATGGCCAAGGTTGGGGTTTGCACACGACCACTGGATAATTGTGCGTTGAACTTTGTAGTAAGTGCACGAGTCGCATTTAAACCTACGTACCAATCCGCTTCTGCCCGAGCAACAGCGGATGCATATAAATTTTCATATTGCTTACCATTCTTTAATTGTTTAAAGCCATCCCGTATCGCTTTATCGGTAACAGAGGATATCCATAAACGTTTTATTGGTTTAGTTGTCCGTACTTTTTCTAAAATCCAACGAGCTACTAGCTCCCCTTCTCTGCCGGCGTCTGTTGCAATAACAATTGCACCAACATCTTTTCGTTGTAGCTGCTGTTTTACAGCGCTAAATTGCTTACCTGTTTTCTTCATAACTACTAACTTTAAAGGTTTCGGAAGCATTGGTAAATCTTCTATTTTCCATTGTTTATATTTATCATCGTAGGCTTCTGGGTCCGCTAATGTTACTAAATGACCAAGAGCCCACGTTACAATATAATCTTTTCCTTCATAAAATCCGTTTCCTTTTTTCGTACATTTTAAAACTCTTGCAATATCTCTTCCTACAGAAGGCTTTTCTGCAAGTACTACTGTTTTACTCATGTAAACATCCTTTCATAGGGTAATACTGACCCATACTTATTTATTTTAGCTTACTATTTGGGATTTAGCCAGAAAGGACACAGGAAGTAAGCTTTCCGAATACGTTAACAGTAACAAAGGAATTACAATTCATTATCATTTTTATTACCACTCTCCCTTAAATGAATGTGTAAAAGTTAATAATTAGGAAAGAATGCTATACTAGCTGAAAGGAGGTCATCCCTAATGAGAAAATTGGCTTATGTAATTGGTACATTGCTTATCGTAATAGCCTTCGTCTATGGATACAATAACAACATGAATAATAATGAGAGCGTAGAAAAAGTAGATGATCCAAAAGCGATCGAAACAGCTGGACATTCATACGTACAAAAAGACAGCTCTCTGTTAGTTGAGAGGCTAGATGAAGTATTACGTACACTCGAAAAACTAGAAAAAACAGTATCCGATTCTCCTATCGATGTGAAAGCAATTCATAAATCAGGAAGTTTATTAGAGGAAAAATGGGATGTCATCGAAAAACAAGTAGAAGAGATAGATAAAGCTAGTTATATGTATATTGAAGAAACGCTTTATCCTTTAATTGCAGAAGCAAAGAAGGACAGCCCTAATGTAGAAAACATGAAGGCATTAATGAAACAAACGCAGGAAAGACTTATAAAGTTTAAAGAGGAAGTAGCAACGTAGAGTAGTCCTTTTTTCGTGGAGTTTTGTCTAATTAGACAAAGCTCTTTTTTTACGCTTATTTAAAAATGATTGGAACATTTTTATTTACACTCCGATATTTATGCATTATAATAAATCGTAATCATTACTATTTAGGTATTACATAGTACAAAAAGGGAGAGAAAACATGTTACGTAAAAATACGTTTATTTTTGGTCTTTCTTTACTGATGATTTCAACAGTAGTTGGCTGCAAAGCACTTGAGAAAAACACCTCCACTGACACAGAAAGCCAAAAAGTTAAAATTTATACAACCATTTATCCTTTAGCTGATTTCACACAAAAAATAGCTGGCGATCTGGTTGATGTAGAAAGCATCATACCCTCAGGGACGGATTCCCATACGTTTGAGCCGTCGTCTAAACAAATGATTGAAATCGCACAAGCAGATGCCTTTATTTATAATGGATTCGGTTTGGAACCCTATGCAGAGACAATAACGGATGCACTTCATAAAGAAGATACGCTCATGATCGAAGCTACAAAGAGTGTTGAAACCATTCAGCATGAACACAATCATGCTGTAGAGGTTTCTACTGATTTACATGAAGAGGAAGAACATGACCTCGAACATGCGGAGGAGTCTACTTCTTTTGATTATGATGATCATGGCCATAGCCACGGAGATATGGATCCACACGTTTGGCTTGATCCCTATCGTTCCATAACCGTTGCTTCTAACATACGTGATTCTTTAGTAGAACTTATGCCTGAAGCAGAAGACACATTCAATCAAAACTTTGAAGCATTGAAAAAGGAATTAGAAGCACTAGACAAAGAGTTTCATACTTTAATAGAATCGAAGGAAAATCCACAAATGATTGTATCACATGCAGCATATGGATATTGGGAGGAGGCATATGGAATTCAACAAATTGCAATTACTGGAATTTCACCAACGGATGAGCCTTCCCAGAAGGAATTAGAAGAAATCATTAAACTAGCCAATGATTTGGAGATATCTTATCTTATATTCGAGAAAAATGTCTCCCCAAGTGTCGCTCGTGTTATCCAGGATGAAATACAAGCCGAACCACTTTACCTTAACAACCTTGAAACATTAACGGAGGAAGATATGGAAAATGGAGAGGATTATTTTAGTTTAATGCGGAAAAATTTAGAAACATTGGATTTGGCACTAGATTAAAACAACTACTAAGCAAATGCTGGCATGAATGTTATGCCAGCTTTATTAATTCCCAAACACAAGCTTTACTTAAAAAACTCCTCATCCAAAATCGAGTACAATTTTAAATCATGATGTTTTCCTTTACTAAACAAACCTTTTCTAATGGTTCCTTCATAGCTCATGCCAATTTTTTGCATTACACGCTCGGAACCAATATTGTCTTGTAAACATCGTGCCTCCATTCGAACTAGGTTTTTCTCCCTACTTTTTCTTTTTAAAATCATCCAAATAATCCTTTTGAAAACTCGTAGATATAAAATCGGTGTCATCTGTTACTTTACTTTTAACGAACAGATTCTTGCCGTACTTTTCATTCAGTTTATCTACAGCTTCATATAACTTCTCATTTTTCGCTTCGTTCTCATACGTAAATAAGTCAAGCTGTTGGGTTAATTCATCCTTTTCCACTAGGTTTGTTGCTGTAACTCCTAACAGTCGAATTGCTTTTTGATTCCAGTTCGCATGAAACATCTCTTTCGCAATGAGAAAAATATCCTCGCTTATCTCGACATAGTCACTCAATTGTTTGCTACGGGTAATGGTTTTCCTGTCAAAGTAGCGAATGGAAATTTGGATATTTTCAGCGACTACACCTTTACGCCTCATCCTGTTTGCCACTTTTTCTGATAAAGATGCTAATAACTTTTCAATTTCTCTCTCATCGGTTGTATCGTATGGTAGGGTTTGGGAATTGCCGATGCTTTTAAAGTCACTAACTGCCTCTGGATCGACTGGGCGGGGATCATAGCCATTCGCTCTACTATGAAGACGCTCTCCGTTTATTCCAAGTAATGCTTTAAGCTCGTAAACATCCGTATTCGCTAAATCCCCAATTGTCTCAATATGAATATTGCGCAGCTTTTGAGCCGTTTTTTCCCCAACTCCGTACATTTCATGTATAGGTAATGGCCATAGCTTAGTTGATAGCTCCCGTTTTCTAAGGACGGTTATACCAAGTGGTTTTTTCATATCTGAAGCCATTTTTGCTAAAAATTTATTGGGAGCAATGCCAATACTACACGGTAGGTCTAATTCATTTTTTAGTCGTTTTTGTATGCTTTCTGCGATTTCAATTGGTGTTCCCAAATGGGCACATTCCGTAATGTCCATATATCCTTCATCTATGGATACAGGCTGCACATATGGGGTTATATCCGCTAAAATTTGGAACATATTACTCGATGCCTCGCGATAACGGGGAAAATTCGGTGTCATGACAATTAAATTAGGGCATAGCTTTCTAGCTTGCCATAAGGGCATTGTCGTTTTTACACCCTTTGCCCTTGCTTCATAGCTGCTCGTTACGACAATTCCTTTACGTTCTTCAGGATTACCTGCAATCGCTAACGGTTTTCCCTTTAAATCTGGGTTATAGGCAGCTTCCACAGATGCATAGAAACTATTCATATCAACATGAAAAATGATCCGACCCTTCGTAGGAAATCGTTTCGACATATTAACACCTTTTTCTAATGGAACGTTCGTTCTAATATAGTATAAATAGTTTATCATAGAATCCTTCTATTTTATAGGTTACACTCTTTTTAGGAAAATTCTTATGTGACAAAATATAAAAATAACTCTATAATTAGTTGATAGTATCCAAAAACATACAAATTTTACATCATATTAGGAGGATGTCACCATGAGTAATGTCGATACCATGCGGAATATGCATACGGCTAAAAAGAATACCTTAATGACAGGAACCATGTCCGTTTCACTCGTTGCAGGATTGGGATTAGCTATTACCCAAAGCAACTATTTTTCCGCAAGTATATATGGAACCGAATTATTGTTATTATGGGGTTCTTATTTCATACTTCAAACCATGCTAAAAAAGGCAACTATATTACCTTATCTATTGGTTATCATTGCATATGGCATGTGTTTTATAAGTATCGTATTTGATAGTAGTAGTGTTTCGTTATTATTTATTTTATCCTTTTTAACCGTTTTTTCTGCTATCCACTTAGATACAAAAATATTTCTAGAAGGATATATACTAGGATTCATTGTCCTATTCACTAATCAATTTTTAGCAGTTGAATTTAAAGCTGTTCTTCAAGCGTATTTTCCGACGTACTTACTTGTTTATTTATTAATAGGTGTTATTTTCTTTGTCATCATGCACTTAAATAAAAAGAAGGATTTAAAAATACAGGAGCTTGTTCGAAAATCTGAAGAAGAAGCGGCAATCAAGGAAGTGCAAAAGCAACGATTAGAACAAAACGTAGCTACTATTGTAGAAAACATTTCTACGATTAATGAGCATTTACAAATCAATGTGAAATCACAAAGTGAAATGTCTGCCACTATTAATGAAATTTCTGCAGGAAGTCAGTCTCAGACGGAGCAAATTGCAGATATTTCTAGTAATACAAGTCTTACGAAAATGAATATGGAAGAAGTTGAAAAGAGTTCTGTTGCTCTGTATGAAGAATCTAGCGAGGCCAAAAAGCAAACATATGAAGGGAAGGAAAAGATTGAAGAGCTTTCAAACAACATTTCCCATTTAGAAGCAATCATACAAGACTTATATGTTTCCTTTAACGAGCTTACTAAAAAAATTGAAGAAACCAATACATTTGCGGATTCGATCAAAGATATTACCGATCAGACAAATTTATTAGCATTAAATGCTTCTATAGAAGCTGCTAGAGCTGGTGAATATGGAAAAGGATTTGCAGTTGTTGCAGAGGAAATTCGAAAATTAGCAGTCGTAACAGGACAAACAACGGAAAAGATAACGAATAATCTTCTTTCCCTTAATCAAAGTAATGAAAGAGCAATTGAACAAATGGAACAAAGTGAATCTACACTCAAAAATAGTGTAGCTTCCACCTATCAAGTTGCAAATTACTTCAACCATATTACCGGTACCCTTGATGAGTTAAATGGAGGATTAGAAAACTTTACACAATTAGCAAATAATGTCTTAATTCAAACGAATGGTGTAGAAAGCTCTACGAACGATCTTGCCACTATAATCGAGGAAACGTCTGCAAGTCTAGAAGAAATAAATGCAACGGTGGACACGCTAAATAATGACAATCAAAAACTTTCTACGTTAATGGAAGCGACAGCATCAGAAGCATTAGCAATCAAAGATAATTTTAAAGAAAATAAATAATTAGTAAAATGCATGCTACTAAAAAATAGTAGCATGCATTTTTTAAGTCTTAGTTTGCAACCTCTTTCATAATGGATGCGATGAGTTCTGCCACTTTTACGAGCTCTTCAATTGGCATTTTCTCATCTGTTGTATGAATCTCTTCATAGCCTACAGCTAAATTGACAGTAGGAATACCAAGTCCTGCAATCACATTTGCGTCACTACCACCACCACTTTGACGAAGTGCAAAGGTGCGGCCAATCTGTTCTACTGCTTTTTTCGCAATTTCCACAACTTGTTCTCCTTCTTGATGTTTAAATCCAGGATACATGACTTTAACATCTACATCTGCACTTCCGCCCATTTCTTTAGCTGTTTCTTCAAATGCTTCTTTCATTTTTTGTACTTGCGCTTCCATTTTTTCAGGTACTAGCGATCTTGCTTCTGCTAATATTTCTACATAGTCACAAACAACGTTCGTTGCTCCACCACCTTCAAAGCGTCCAATGTTCGCAGTGGTTTCTTCATCAATTCGGCCTAATGGCATTTTGGCAATTGCTTTTGCAGCCATAGTGATGGCAGATATACCCTTTTCTGGTGCTACACCAGCATGTGCCTTCTTCCCAATCACTTTCGTAAAGATTTTAGCCTGTGTAGGTGCAGCAACTACAATATCTCCCACTTTACCATCACTGTCTACTGCATAGCCATATTTCGCTCTTACTAAAGATGCATCCAATGCTTTCGCACCAACTAGTCCAGACTCTTCCCCAACTGTAATGACAAATTGAACATCACCATGTTCGATATTGTTTTCTTTTATGTTTCGAATTGCTTCGAACATAGCTGCAAGGCCAGCTTTATCATCAGCACCTAGTATTGTTGTTCCATCAGATACAATGTAGCCATCGCGAATAGAAGGTTTAACACCTACACCTGGAGCAACCGTATCCATATGGGAAGTGAAGTAGATGGTATCCACATTGTCTTTATTACCTTTTAACGTACAAACTAAATTATTTGCCCCAAATCCAGTCTGTTCTTTTGCATTGTCTTCTTGAATTTCTAAGCCAAGGTCTGTAAATTTTTTCTTTAACACTTCCGCAATTTTCGCTTCGTTTTTTGTTTCTGAATCAATTTGAACTAGCTCTAAAAATTCATTTACTAACCGTTCCTCATTGACTTTTGCCATGATGATTCCTCCTTATGTATATACATTAGTATGTTCACAGAAAACGCGAATATAGTCAATAAAGTAAACTTATAATGGAATATTTCCATGTTTTTTTCGTGGTCTTTCTTCTTTTTTATTTTTCAACATATCCAAGGAACGTATTAGTGCCTGCCTCGTTTCTCGTGGATCAATCACATCATCCACCATTCCTAGGCTAGCTGCAACATATGGATTGGCGAATTTTTCTCGATATTCTTGAATTTTTTCTTGTCTCGTTTGCTCTGGATGCATGCTTTCGTTTATTTCTTTTGCGAAAATAATATTTGCTGCACCTTCTGGACCCATTACGGCTATTTCTGCATTCGGCCATGCATAAACAAGATCTGCTCCAATCGATTTACTATTTAATGCAACATAAGCCCCGCCATATGCTTTTCTTGTGATTACTGTAATTTTCGGTACAGTGGCTTCCGAATACGCATAAAGAATTTTGGCACCATGGCGAATAATACCACCGTGTTCTTGCTTTATCCCTGGGAAGAAGCCTGTTACATCCTCAAATGTAATGAGTGGGATATTGAAACAATCACAAAAACGAATAAAGCGAGATGCCTTATCACTAGAGTCTATATCTAGACCACCTGCTAAATATTTAGGTTGATTACAAACTAATCCAACCGTTTGGCCTTTTATACGAGCGAATCCTACAACGATATTTTTTGCAAAGTCTGGGTGAATTTCAAAGAAGGAATGACGATCAACAACTTCCTCAATAATGACTCTTACATCATAAGGACGAATTGGATCAAATGGTATTAAATCGGTTAAATTCGGTAAATAATCATCTTGATCTTCATCTACCGGTACGATAGGGGTTTTCTCTTCGAAGTTATTCGGTAAATAGCTAATTAATTTTTTCACATAATCTAGTGCTTGCTCTTCGTTCTTTGCCTTTAAATGGGCATTACCGCTTTTCGTATTATGGACAGATGCTCCTCCTAAGTCCTCAGAAGATATTTTCTCACCAGTTACGGTCTCAATAACCTTTGGACCTGTAATAAACATTTGGGAGGTTTCTTCTACCATAATGACAAAATCGGTTATCGCTGGAGAATAAACCGCTCCACCTGCACTAGGTCCCATAATAACGGAAATTTGCGGAATCACACCAGAATAAATAGAATTGCGATAAAAAATATGACCGTATCCATCTAATGAAGCCACGCCCTCTTGAATACGTGCTCCACCAGAATCATTTAACCCGATAAAAGGGGTTCCATTTTTTGCTGCAAGGTCCATAACGGCTGCGATTTTCTTCGCATGCATTTCCCCTAATGCCCCACCAAACACCGTAAAGTCTTGAGCAAAAAGATAAACATCTCGACCAGCTATTTTCCCATAACCTGTAACAACACCCTCACCAGGAGCAGGTTTGTTGTTCATTCCGAAATCGTGCGTACGATGCTCCATAAATGGATTTAATTCCACAAATGAACCGTTATCGAGTAAATATTCCATTCGCTCACGGGCAGTCATTTTTCCTTTTTCCCGCTGTTTTTGGATTTTGTCATCTCCACCACCTAGCTCTACTTGACGACGTTTATCATAAAGTTCATTAATGCGATCAAATATGTCCAAGTCTTATTCCTCCCCTTTATATTCACAAAGTTCATATAATACTCCATTGGCTGCTTTAGGATGGAGAAATGCAATTTTTGAATCATGTGCCCCAGGTTGTGGTGTATCATGAATGAGCTCTACCTTTTGCTCTTTATAATATTTTAATCTTGCTTCTATATCCTCTACCTCAAAAGCAATGTGGTGAATGCCTTCCCCTCTTTTTTCAATATATTTATAAATCGTTGATTGTTCATTTATCGGTTCTAATAATTCAATAGAGGTATCACCAATTTTCAAAAAGGCTACTTTAACACCTTCTGTAGGTACTTCTTCAACACGAGATAAGTGTAAACCTAATACGTGATGATAAAAATGAATGACATCATCAATTGATTTAACAGCAATCCCAATGTGAGCAATTCGTTTAGGAGATTGAGCTATCGATTGACTTGAAGGTGTTATCAATTCTTTTATATAAGACGCTATTGCATCGGTTGTTGAGCCAGGAGTAAATACTTTTTTAATCCCTCTTTCCTCTAGATATGGGATGTCCTCGGCTGGGATAACTCCTCCCCCAATAACGAAAATATCATCTGCATTTCTCTCCCTTAATTGCTCTACAACTTTCGGAAATAATGAACGATGTGCTCCAGAAAGGGAAGAAAGGCCAATGACGTCCACATCCTCCTGTATAGCAGCCTGTGCAATTTGTGCTGGTGATTGACGCAAACCAGTATAAATAACCTCCATCCCATGGTCTCTAAGAGCCTGCGCAATTATCAAAGCGCCACGGTCGTGGCCATCTAGTCCTGGCTTAGCAACTAATACTCGTATTTTCTTATCCATTCTATCACTCTCCCCTCGTTGATTATCCGATATATTCCCCAAATTGTTTACGTAATACATTACAAATTTCACCAACAGATGCATACGCTTTCACTGCATTTAAAATGTATGGCATTACATTTTCCGTATTGGAGCTTGCTGCTTTTTCTAACGCTTGTAAGCTTTGTTGAACCTCTTCTATGTTCCGTTTTTCTTTTCGTTGGGATAACGTATGAATTTGTTCTATTTCCAGCTGTTCATCTACTTTTAATAGGTCTGGATTGATTTCTTCTTCCACTTGGAATTTATTCATTCCTACTACTATGTCTTCCTGACTCTCCATTCGTTTTTGGGCTTCATAAGCTGCCTGATGAATTTCCCGCTGCATGTATCCATCTTCAACCGCTTGCACAGCACCACCAATATCAGCTATTTTTTCTAAATAACGCTTAATTTCTTCTTCCATTTCATTCGTTAATGTTTCTATATAATAAGAGCCACCAAGAGGGTCCACTGTATCTGCTACACCACTTTCATTAGCAATAATTTGCTGAGTACGTAGGGCAATTCGAGCAGACTCTTCGGTCGGTAACGCCAATGCTTCATCCCTTGAATTTGTATGGAGACTTTGCGTACCACCTAACACTGCAGCAAGCGCTTGCAAAGTTACTCGAACAATATTATTATCAGGCTGTTGAGCCGTTAAGGTCGATCCTCCTGTTTGGGTGTGAAAGCGTAGCTTCCAGCTTTTCGGATCTTTAGCACCAAAATGTTCTTTCATGATTTTTGCCCAAATTCTTCTAGCAGCTCTAAACTTTGCAATTTCTTCAAAGAAGTTATTATGCGCATTAAAGAAAAAGGCAAGCCTTGGTGCAAATCGATCTACTTCTAATCCCTTTTCCAGAGCAGCATCCACATAGGCCATCCCATTCGCTAATGTAAAAGCTACTTCTTGGACTGCCGTAGAACCAGCCTCACGAATATGATAGCCAGAAATACTGATTGTGTTAAATCTCGGAACATGCTCCTGACAATATTCAAAAATATTCGTAATTAACCGCATCGATGGCTTCGGTGGGAAAATATATGTTCCTCTAGCAATATATTCTTTTAAAATGTCGTTTTGAATGGTACCCGTTAGCTTCTCCTTTGGAACACCTTGCTTCTCCCCTACTGCTATATACATGCATAATAAAACAGATGCTGGTGCATTTATGGTCATGGATGTACTCACCTTATCGAGTGGAATTCCATCAAATAAATCCTCCATATCGTGTAACGTATCAATTGCAACCCCTACTTTTCCAACTTCTCCTTCTGCCATAGGATCATCGGAGTCATAACCGATTTGTGTCGGTAAGTCAAAAGCAACAGATAATCCAGTTTGACCTTGGTCTAACAAATATCGAAAACGTTTATTCGTTTCTTTCGCTGAACCGAAGCCTGCATACTGTCGCATTGTCCAAAATCTACTCCGGTACATGGTGGGTTGTATACCCCTTGTATATGGATATTGCCCTGGAAATCCTAAATTTTCGACATATTTTTCTGTTTTTTCATCTGGTTCATATAACGGTTCAACCACAATATCAGAGCTTGTGGTAAAGGTTTGTTTTCGCTCAGGAAATCGTTTGAGATTCTTTTGAACATCATGGCTCCACTTATCCTTTGCACTATTATATTTGTCCATCTGTTTTTCTACCTCCTTGAAGTCTCTCTAAACTATTTACATTCGATAAAAAGAGTAATTATTCCTACCAATTTATTCAATAAAAATATAAACTTGTCCTAATCTTTGTTTCCTTGTAAAATATGTATAGAAGTAATGGAGGGGGATTTTGAACGATGGCGAATCAGAAGAAGAAAAAGAATAACATTTCTGCTCAACAAAAACCAAGAAAATCGAAACGACAAAAACGTATTCAAATAGTAGTTTGGTTGATGATTTTATCCATGCTTGCGAGTGTCTTTTTAGCAGGAGCTTCCATGTTCTTATAATATATTTAAGTCATAAAAGAAGGCAATGCACGATTATCTGCATTGCCTTCTTTTTATATATCACTCTTTTTAAAAGTACGTTTAATGATTAAGTATTGCTCCATTTCATTAAGTAGAGTAAATAAGTTTGCTCTTGATTCGAATTCTTCTCTCGTTTGCGGCAATTCGTTTGACCGAAAAGCTTCCCGCATTTCTTTTAATTTATTAAGGTAAAGAATCGCGGTATTTCCCGGATGAATACCATCTGCTAGGTTCTCGATAAACGTTGCCATTTCCTTTGATTGTTTATTAACTGTTGTAATTCGGCTAATAAGCGCAAGCATTCGTTCCAGTATTTCAAACTGTTTCGTCCTCATTTGAAAATAATGATAATAAGGGTGATGATCTCGTAAAAGGTGGTTTTCGATATCTCGATACGCGAGACCTTTCGCACGATCCAACAATTCAGCAGTTTCCGGAAATTCTTCACCTGACCATTTGTCATCTCCTGTAGCTAAAAATCTAGCCATTTCTTTTAGAATTTTACCGAAATTTTCTTCAACCTTTTGCTGCACAATACGTAAATCATGCTCTAAGCTTGGCATATACAAATTAAATAGTAAGGCTGTACCTAACCCAACAACAATCAATACAAATTCATTTATAACTAAATTCAGGGTAATATGTTGAGATCCATACAAATGTAAGATGATAACAGAACTCGTCACAATTCCTTCTGTTACATTTAGCTTAACAGTTGTTGGAATAAAAATTAATAATAAAAGAGCAATCGATATAGGATGATAGCCAAGTAATTCAAATATTATAAAGGAATAAACAATTGCCGTCATACAAGCTGCAAAACGGTACCATGCATGAAGTACAGACTTTTTTCTTGTTGTTTTTATACATAAAATGGTTAATATACCAGCTGATATATAGTTTTCCAAGCTCAACAATTGGGCTATAAATATAGCTACTGGTGTCCCTAATGCTGTTTTCAGCGTTCGATACCCAATTTTCAAAATGGTTGTCTCCCTTTAACACGTGTTAAAGAAAGTATATGATTTTTTTCGTGTTTTTAAAAGAGAAAATTTTCATCTCTCTATTTTGCTTTGCTAAAGGGGAGCAGATGTTAAGGAAAATAAAAAAACATGTAATTTTCATAAGAAAATTACATGTTCCATCCATTAAACTTCTTCACAATATTCATCAAATAGATTTTGTAGCTTGTTCACTACTTCATGTGCTTCTGAAGATTCAATCTCATGACGCTCTACCATTTTTACA
This sequence comes from Salirhabdus sp. Marseille-P4669, assembly GCF_900240405.1. Taxonomy (GTDB): domain Bacteria; phylum Bacillota; class Bacilli; order Bacillales; family Alkalibacillaceae; genus OEQK01. The sequence goes on along the minus strand of NZ_OEQK01000002.1, from coordinate 412,003 downwards.
ATCTTACCGTCTTTTAATAATGCAAAAGATGGTGAAGATGGCGGATAACCTTCAAAGTACTCTCGAGCACGAGCAGTTGCATCTTTGTCTTGTCCAGCGAATACTGTATATAAATGATCAGGACGCTTATCATAATTAATAGCATTTGCAGCTGCAGGTCTTGCAATACCACCCGCACAACCACATGTAGAGTTTACCATTACTAATGCAGTCCCTTTATTTTTTAATGCCTCATCTACTTCTTCTGGTGATGTTAGCTCTTCATAGCCAGCACGAGTAATTTCTTCTCTTGCTTTTCCAACTAGGTCTTCCATATAAAGACTGAAATCCATCAAACATAACCCCTTTATGAAAATGTATTTGTATTCACATCTTATCAACTTTTACCTATTTGTTCAAATTATAGGCTTATTTTAATCGTTTTCACAAAAAAAGAAGCAGACCCATAATTGGTGTCTGCCCTAACCTTCCATTAACTCTGAGTATTCTCGGAATTATTACCCATTCCTCCACCTAAAATACCTGCTAGAGGTGCAAATTTAGATACAACATTGCCCATTTTATTACCCTTTTTCATACTATAATATGCTGCTGCTCCAATCCCAACGGAAGCAAGTACAGGTAACCAAGTTCGATTCCTTTGCATCCCTATTCACCCCCTCTGTTACAGTTTCCCCACCTTTGTTTAAAACATTTTCATAATAACGATTAAGTTCCTGTATGTTTTGTGAAAATAAGGAAAAGTACGAGCAAGGATTTCGCCCGATATAAAAACTGTGCATTTTGGAGAAAGTTTGGAGAAGTTTTTTCGAGAATGAGGCGTAGTTAACTACTTTAAATTGCAAAAATGTTATAAGCCAAAAACGGAAGTGTCATTTCCATTTTCGGCTTATTTCAATCTCTTGAATTAATATACAGATGTATTGTCTTTTGACATATTTTCTAATATTTTTTTTACTCGTTTTAAAAACTGACCACAAATAAGCCCATCTAAAATTCGGTGGTCTAACGATAAACAAATATTAACCATGTCACGAGCAGCAAACATTCCATCAATAATAACAGGACGTTTCACAATGGATTCAATTTGTAAAATTGCTGCTTGTGGGTGGTTGATAACACCCATTGATTGGACCGAACCAAAGGAACCGGTATTATTCACCGTGAAAGTGCCACCTTGCATGTCAGCAGAAGATAACCCACCACTTCTAGCTTTATTTGCCAACGTAACAATATCCTTCGCAATACCTTTAATGCTCTTCTCATCCGCATTTTTTATGACAGGTACGAAAAGCTCTTGGTCTTTAGCCACTGCAATGGAAAGATTAATATCTTTACGTTGAATAATCTTATCTCCAGCCCATGTACTATTTAATTGCGGGTATTCCTTTAATGCTTGTGCGACCGCTTTTACAAAGAATGCAAAGTATGTTAGGCTAAATCCTTCTTTTTGCTTAAATTCCTGTTTCATACTATCTCGAAGTTCTACTAGGTTTGTAACATCTACCTCAACCATCATCCACGCATGTGGAATTTCCGTTTTGGATCGAACCATATTTTGAGCAATTGCTTTCCGAACACCTGTTACCGGAATTTCAATATCACCAGTTTCAGCTGTAGGAGCCTTAGCTCTTAAAGGTGCTGATTGCTTCACTGGTTCTGAAGCCGTTTCCTGTTGAACAGATGTTGGTTTATCGGTCGTTGGTTTCGGAATGTTACCACTATCGATAATTGCTTCTATATCTTTTCTCGTAATTCTTCCTCCACGACCAGAGCCATTTACGTGCGTTAAATCAATATCATGCTCTTGTGCAAGACGTAATACTGCAGGGGAAAACCGTTTTTTCATCGGTTGTTCTTCCTTCTCAGATACTGCTTCTTGCTCAGTATTGGTTGAATCCGTTGGTTCACTTGAAGCCTTAGACTCATTGCTACCTTCCACTTCTATGTAGCACATTAATTCTCCAACAGCTATTGTTTCGTCCTCTTTCGCTACAATTTCTTTTATAATTCCCGAAAAGGATGATGGTACCTCTGCGTTAACTTTATCCGTTAACACTTCAGCTATTGGATCATATTTATTTACCGTATCCCCTTCTTTGACTAACCAACTGCTTATTGTTCCTTCTGTTACACTTTCACCAAGCTGGGGCATTGTAATTTTTTCAATAGCCATTTAAGTCCCTCCTTTGTTGGCATAAGCTTTTCTTACTTATTAAAATTCAGCTAATTCACGCATTGCTTTTTCAATTTTATCTGGATTCATCATAAAAAACTTCTCCATTGGTGGTGCGTAAGGCATTGCAGGTACATTCGGACCAGCCAATCTACTTACTGGTGCATCTAAATCGAACAAGCAATTTTCAGCAATTATGGCAGAAACTTCACTAATGATGCTTCCTTCTAAATTATCTTCTGTTACTAATAATACTTTTCCTGTTTTCTTTGCTGCATCCACGATTGCTTCTTGATCTAGTGGGTAAACGGTTCGTAAATCTAAAATGTGAGCAGAAATACCTTCCTCTGCTAATTTTTCAGCAGCTTGTAGTGCAAAATGAACACAAAGACCATACGTAATTACTGTAATATCGGAACCTTCGCGTTTGACATCGGCCTTACCAATTGGAAGTACATAATCATCCTCTGGTACTTCTCCTTTTAATAAACGATAGGCACGTTTATGTTCAAAAAATAGAACTGGATCATCGTCGCGAATTGCCGCTTTCAGTAATCCTTTTGCATCATATGGTGTTGATGGCATAACAATTTTCAATCCTGGCTGATTTGCAAATACAGATTCTACGGATTGGGAGTGATATAATGCTCCATGAACACCACCACCATAAGGAGCTCTTATCGTTATCGGACAATTCCAATCGTTATTAGAACGATAGCGAATACGGGCTGCTTCTGAAATAATTTGATTCACCGCTGGCATGATAAAATCTGCGAACTGCATTTCTGCAACCGGTCGCATTCCATACATTGCCGCACCAATTCCTACTCCAGCAATGGCAGATTCAGCAAGTGGCGTATCGAGTACTCGATCTGCCCCGAACTCATCATATAAGCCTTCAGTGGCTTTAAATACGCCACCTTTTTTACCAACGTCTTCCCCTAAAACGAACACTTTTTCATCTCTTGTCATTTCCTCTTTTAAAGCTTGTGTTACTGCTTGAATATAGGACATTACAGGCATCCATTTTCCCCTCCTTACTTTCCGTAAACATATTTCATTGCGTCTTCTGGTTGTGCATATGGTGCATTTTCAGCATAATCGGTAGCTTCATTAATCACTCGATTCACTTCATCATGAAGAGCTTTCTCGATTTCCTCTGTCAGCACACCCGTTTCTTTTAAATAAGCAGCAAACGTGAATAAAGAATCCTTCTTTTTCGCTTCCTCTACTTCTTCTCTTTCCCGGTATGCTCGGTCATCATCATCACTTGAGTGAGCTGTTAAGCGATAAGATACACTTTCAATTAAAGTAGGTCCTTCCCCATTTATTGCACGTTCACGAGCAGCTTTTACAGCTTCATATACCGCTAATGGGTCATTTCCATCTATTGTAAATCCAGGCATACCATAAGCTATTGCACGATCGGATACATTTTTGGAAGCAACTTGACGATCGTACGGTACAGAAATAGCATATTTATTATTTTCAACCATCGTAATAACTGGTAATTTGTGAACTCCTGCAAAATTCAACCCTTCATGGAAGTCCCCTTGGTTAGAAGAACCTTCCCCTAAGGTTACAAAGGATACAAGCTTTTCGTTTTCCATTTTGGCCGCTAGTGCTACTCCTACTGCATGTGGCAATTGTGTTGTTACTGGAGATGAGCCTGTCAAAATGCGATTTTTCTTTTGACCAAAATGCCCTGGCATTTGGCGCCCACCTGAGTTAGGATCTTCCGCTTTCGCAAACGCAGATAACATTAACTCTGTTGGTGTCATTCCAAATGTAAGCACAACTCCCATGTCACGATAATACGGAGCAACATAATCGATGTCTCGATTCAAAGCAAAAGCTGCTCCAACTTGAGAGGCTTCCTGTCCTTGACAAGAAATAACAAATGGTATTTTACCAGAACGATTTAATAACCACATACGTTCGTCAATTTTTCTAGCTAAAAGCATCGTTTTATACATTTCCAATACGTCTTCATTCGATAATCCTAACGCATCATGTCGGTTTTCCGTCATATGAATCTCCCTCCTTAATTACCCGTGAATTTGTTTTCCATCAACAGCTAAAGCCGCTTCCCCAATTGCCTCTGATAATGTTGGGTGTGGATGAATACTCTGTGCAATTTCCCAAGGCGTAGCATCTAAAACTTTTGCTAGTCCTGCTTCGGAAATCATGTCTGTTACATGAGGACCAATCATGTGTACACCAAGTAAATCATTTGTATTTTTATCGGCAATTATTTTTACAAAACCATCAGATTCCCCATACACAAGTGCTTTACCAATCGCTTTAAATGAAAACTTTCCAACCTTAACGTCGAAGCCTCGATCTTTTGCTTCCTGCTCTGTTAAACCAACTCTCGATACTTCAGGATTGGAGTAAATACAAGTTGGAACTTCCGACGTTTTCATAGGATGTGGATTTTCACCAGCTATATGTTCCACGGCGATGATTCCTTCATGAGAAGCTACATGAGCAAGCTGTAATCCACCAATTACATCACCAATTGCGTAAATATGGGATTCCTTTGTTTGATAAAATTCATTGGTTTGAATAAAGCCTTTTTCTACTACAATATCTGTATTTTCTAGCCCAATGTTGTTCACATTGGCAGAACGTCCAACAGAGACAAGCATTTTTTCAGCTTCAAAGGATTTCTTCTCCCCTTTTTTATCTGCCTCTATGCGAACGCCGTTATCCTTTAATAATGTTTCAGGCAATACTTTTGTACTAGTAGAAATCTTTATTCCTTTTTTCTTTAACAATCGAGTCATTTCTTTAGAGACTTCATGATCTTCTGTTGGTAAAATACGATCTAAAAATTCAACTACAGTAACCTCTACTCCAAAGTCAGATAGCATTGATGCCCACTCTATACCAATTACTCCACCACCAACAATAATGATGGAGCTTGGTAAACTTTCTAACTGTAACGCATCATCTGAAGTTAATACAAAATTACCATCTACCTCCAATCCTGGTAACGTTCTTGGACTGGAACCTGTTGCAACAATTACATTTTTGGGAAGTAACATTGCATTTTCTTCCCCACTATTTAACTCTACCGAGATTGTCCCTGGCATAGGTGAAAAAATACTAGGCCCTAAAATACGGCCAAATCCATTATATATATCAATCTTACCTTTTTTCATTAAGCCTTGAACACCTTTATGAAGCGTATCTACAATTTTCTGCTTTCGCTCTTGGACTTTAGCGAAATTCACTTTAGGCGTAGAGACTTCAACACCGAAATCATTTGCTTCCATCGTTTGCTTAAAAACCTCTGCACTCCTTAAGAGTGCTTTAGATGGGATGCAACCTTTATGAAGGCACGTACCGCCTAAATCCCCTTTTTCTACAACTGCCGTTTTTAGACCAAGTTGTGATGCGCGAATTGCTGCTACATAACCACCTGTTCCCCCACCTAAAATGACTAAGTCGTATTCTTCAGCCATGTAATCATCTCCTTTCTTAAAAAACATCCCTATTTGGATATTCCTTAGGTTCTTCTTCATTTTGTAATACTCTTAATGTGCCTTCAGCCAACGCTTGCAGCTCATTTTCGCCTGGATATATGAATACATCCGCAATCCATGAAATTCGGTTTCGTATAAGATTTACAAATTCAGAACCATATGCTAGACCGCCTGTTAATACAATGCCATCTACGTGGCCCTCTAGAACCACACTCATACTACCGATTTCTTTCGCGACTTGATAAGCCATTGCTTCAAAAATGAGCTTTGCTTGTTGATCACCTTGAGCAATTTTTTGCTCGACCTCTAAGGCATCATTTGTATGCAAATAGCCCATTAAGCCACCATGACCGACAATTTTTTTCATGATTTCATCGTAATAATATTCACCACTAAAGCACATGGCCACTAAATCACCAACAGGTACTCCTCCAGCACGCTCTGGTGAGAAGGGACCATCTCCATGCAAACCGTTATTAACATCAACAACCCGACCTCGTTTATGGGCACCAACCGTGATGCCTCCACCCATATGGGCTACAATTAAGTTCACATCTTCATATTTCTGATTGATGTCTTTTGCAGCTCTTCTTGCAACAGCCTTTTGGTTTAATGCATGAAATATACTTTTTCTTTGGAGCTCAGGAATACCTGATACTTTTGCAATTTCGTCCATTTCATCAACAACTACAGGATCTACGATAAAAGAAGGAATATTTAGCTGTGACGCTATTTCATGGGCTAAAATACCACCTAAATTCGAAGCATGCTGCCCATTATACCCTTGATATAAATCCTTTAACATTTCTTCGTTTACAATGTATGTGCCACCTTCAATCGGTCTTAACAAGCCACCCCGACCACATACAGCATCCAATTTAGATATATTGATTCCTTCATAATCTAGCGTTTCCAAAATTACTTTTTTCCGAAAATCATATTGATCCATAACCGTCGCGAATTGATCGGTTTCTTGAGAAGAATGCCGAATGGTTTTTTCTAAAAAACAGGTATCATTTTCAAATACACCAATTTTAGTTGAAGTTGATCCAGGATTAATTACTAAGATTCGATAATTTCTTTGTTGCAATGTTTAGCTCCTCCATACTCTCCCCACGCACTTATCTACGGGACAAAATGTGGTGCCCGTTTTGTAAAAATGTACTTCTGGAGTTTTTTAAGCTTTCAATTCTTTCTTCTGCCATCCGGTCAGCAGCTACATTTGTAGGTATGTTATCTCGTTTCGAAATTTCAAACACCTTTTGAATATTATCGTAAATGGTTTCAATTTGTTTCATCGCACGTTCACGATTATAACCATATAGTTCATCCGCTACGTTAATAACACCACCTGCATTGATTACATAATCTGGAGCATATACAATACCATTTTCAAATAATACGTCACCATGTCTTGCTTCTGCTAACTGATTATTCGCAGAGCCAGCAATTACTTTTGCCTTTAGCTTCGGAATGGTTTGATCATTTACTGTTGCACCTAGTGCACAAGGTGCATAAATATCGCATTCCACATCATAAATATCATCAGGGTCTACCGCTTTTGCACCAAAATCTTCTACTGCGCGTTGAACCGCTTCCTTATTAATATCTGTAACAATAAGCTTTGCGCCTTCTTCGTGTAAATGTCTGCAAAGATTATATGCAACATTCCCTACACCTTGTACTGCCACTACTTTTCCTTCTAGGGAATCGGAACCAAATGCTTCTTTTGCTGCAGCTTTCATTCCACGATATACGCCAAATGCCGTAGCTGGAGATGGGTTACCTGAAGAACCGAATGCTGGTGAAATTCCAGTTACATAGTTTGTTTCTTGGTAAATAATATCCATATCTTGAACAGTCGTACCAACATCCTCAGCTGTTATATAACGACCATTTAATCCCTGGATGTATCGACCAAATGCACGGAATAAAGCTTCACTTTTATCCTTTTTCGGGTCGCCAATTATTACCGTCTTTCCACCGCCAAGATTTAATCCCGCCGCAGCATTTTTATATGTCATACCTCTTGCAAGTCGAAGGGCATCAATAACCGCTGCCTCTTCTGATTCATATGTCCACATACGAGTACCACCTAATGCTGGCCCAATTGTAGTATCATGAATTGCAATAATTGCTTTTAGTCCTGAGTTTTTGTCTTGGCAAAACACCAATTGTTCATAATCATAGCTTTCCAAATATTTAAAAATTTCCATTATAAAGTCCTCCTTTTAATTTTCAACGGTTGTTAGTAATGATAAAATTAGTGAATATAGCTTACTTTCATGAGAATCGGCTCGTGATGTTAGTACAATCGGAGCACTTGCCCCACTAACTACGGCTGCCACTTTCGCATTTGCAAAATAAATAAATGATTTATAAAGGGCATTTCCAACCTCTATTTCCGGAACTAATAAAATATCCGCATTTCCCGCAACCTCTGATTCTATCCCTTTATCAAGAGCAGCTTTACTTGATACTGCATTATCAAATGCTAAAGGTCCATCGACGATACAGTCTGTAATTTGACCTCTTTTTTGCATTTGGGTTAAAAGAGCTGCATCCACAGTAGCTTGCATACTTGGATTCACAACTTCAACTGCCGCTAAGGCTGCCACTTTCGGTACATGTACACCAACTTTTTTAGCTACATGAACAGCATTTTGAATGATTTGTGCCTTCTCTTTTATACCTGGTTCGATGTTCATTGCGGCATCGGTTACAAAAATAAATCGTTCTTGATTTGGAACCTCAAACAGTGCTACATGGGATAGTATTCTTCCAGTTCGTAACCCGTACTCTTTATGAAGAACTTCCTTTAATAAAACACTAGTAGGAACATTCCCTTTCATTAACACTTGCGCTTTCTTATTATGGACAGATTGCACTGCTTTTTGAGCAGCTTCCTGTACAGTTTCGGTGTGAACAATAGAGGTGTTCGCTAAATCCAAAGCAACTTCTTTAGCGTTTTCTACTATTTTTTGTTTATCACCAAACAGAATAAAGCTAGCGAGGTTAAGCTTGACAGCGTGTTTTACTGCCTTTAAAACCTCTTTATCTGCAGCTTGGGCTACTGCAACATACTTTGGAATGGATTGTTGTTTTAATTTATCTAACAAGGATGTTAATTTCATTTCTTCCCACCTTTATCTCTCCTATCGCCCTCGTCTTTATTTATGCAAGATTCATGCCAACCCCAAACAAATGAAAGCGCTTCATTTATTGTAATAATCACCATGCAAACTATTGCACTTATGAAGAATCTTGCGTGCTACTATTATCAATTTTATGTTTATCCATTTTGTAATATAAATTACGAATGGAAATTTTTAATGATTTAGCAGTTTCCGTTTTATTAAAATGATTCGCCTTTAAAGCTCTCCATATTATATTTCTCTCAAATGTATCCATGGTTTCTTGTAAAGAATGGCCTTCCCAATTCATTCCCCTATCCTCGTCTCGTACATCATTTTCGCTTTTATGAGATGTGAGCGTTGGTATGTGCTTCTTTTTTATTTTTTCCTCATGATTCTTCATATAAATAATTGCTCTACCAATAATATTTTCTAATTCTCGTACGTTTCCTGGAAAGGAATACTTTGTTAAATATTGAAGAGCCTCCTCACTAATCCCCTTAATTTGTCTACCATAGTCTTGGTTTAGCTTTTGAATTAAGTGATTTGTCAATGCCGGCAAATCAGACATTCTCTCCCGTAGAGCTGGTATATAAATGGGTAGGCGGTTTAAACGGTAATAAAGATCCTCCCGGAAATCACCAGACATAATCGCTTTCTCTAAATTTACATTTGTTGCAGCGATTATCCGGACATCGAGTGAAATCGGCTTTGTCCCTCCAACACGAACAATTTCATTTTCTTGTAATACTCGTAGTAGTTTTGCTTGCATATGTAACGATAATTCCCCGATTTCATCTAAGAAAATACTTCCATAATTTGCTTCTTCAAACAATCCACGCTTTCCACCTTGACGAGCACCAGAAAATGCACCTTCTTCGTAGCCAAATAGCTCGCTTTCTAAAATGGATTCGGCAATGGCTGCACAATTAACTCTTATGAATTTATTGTGTCTGCGTTCACTTTCGTTATGAATTGCATGGGCAAACAGCTCCTTACCAGTACCAGATTCCCCCCGCAACAGCACGATTGCCGGTGTCTTTGCTCCAACCTTTGCTTGCTCTAGTGCAAGTTCCATCTCAGGAGACTCGGCAATAATATCATCAAACGTGTATTTCGCCTCTAAATTACGAATTATTTGTCGGGCTCTCCTTAACTCATTTGTTAGAGATTGAATTTCTGAAACATCTCGAATAACACCGACGCTACCTTTTAATTTCCCATCTACGATAACAGGGGCGACATTAACGATAACTTCTTTTTTATTCGGACCTACTTTCATTCTAGCGCCACGTACAGGCCTTCTTGTACTAAGTACTTTAAAATGCATACTTTCTCCTTCAGAAATATCGGCAGTTGCTGGTTTTCCAATCACATCTTTTTCCGTTAATCCAGTCAATTTCGTGTAAGCTGGATTGATCATTAAGCCAATACCTTTTTCGTCCACTACCGATATTGCTTCTCCAGAAGATTGAATGATCGATTCAAGTAGTATTTTCACATCTTTCAAATCGGTAATTTTTTCAGCAAGATTTACTACTTCTGTAATATCTTTAAAAACGGCAAACGCTCCAATTAATTTCCCATCTGAATTAAGTAATGGAATACGAGTTGTAACAACCTTTTTGCCATTATCTAGAACAAGCTTTTGATTGACTTCTTTACGTCTAATATTCAATACATGGGGTAATCTTGTTGTCGGAATCACCTCATCTACTTGTTTATGAAGCATTTCACTTTGTTTCTTTTCTAAAATTCGCTCTGCACTTCTATTCACAAAAGTAATTTTTGAATGCTGATCGATCACAATCATGCCATCGTGAATCGAATTTAAAATAAAATCGCGATGATTAACATATTGCTTTAGTTGATTAAGCAAGGTTTCTTGTTCATCTAATAATTGAGATGTAATAAACGTTATTTCCCCTGGAATCACAACCGTTTTATCCGGTTTATTTTCATATAAGTCGAGAAATACTTCTGTGTTCCCTGTTGCCTCCAATATGATATCCACATCTTTCGAAAGCCAATCCTTATAATCTGTGCCAATTTCAATATTGTGTTGTTTTGCAAGTTGTAAGCCATAAGCATTTGGATTGGAATCTACAATTCCTACTACCTGGATTTTATCTGTGTCTTTCAACACCTTTAACAGAGATGCTCCGCCTTTCCCAGCTCCTACAATCAATACCTTTTTCATATAGGCTTGTCTCTCCTTGACTTGCAATTCTTTGCACATCATAATTTTACTTTATCGTGAAAAAATTGGCAAACTTCTATCACTCTGTTGCAATTTTAATTATTTCATCTTTTTTGTTATAATTTTAATTATTGTAGGGTAAAGAAGGAGTAATTTAACATGGTACGATTTATTGCTTTAATGATTGTGGTCATTCCTGGTATCATTGCTACTATTGGGATAAAAATAATGCGGGATGCACTATTTAATATTGTTTATCCCTTCTTTTTCAGTGTTGTAATTCAATTTATTATCGGACTTATACTGTTTCTTGGTGGATTAGCTTTTATCGGAGGATTTATATTACACCGGGATAAGAAGAATAAAAAAACAAAGGGAAGTTTCAGAGCATAATAAAAACGAGGCAGCGTGATGCTGCCTCGTTTTTTTAATTAAAGAATTCCTTATATAAGGAACGAACCGCTTCATCCATTCCTTCTGCTTTGATACCGAACATCATCGACACCTCGGAAGACCCTTGGTTAATCATTTCAATGTTTACCTTAGATTTTTCAAATGCAGACGTCGCTTTACTCGCAACTCCATACGTGCTATTCATACCTTCCCCAACAAGCATAATCATTGCTAAGTCTCGGTGAATGGTAACTGTATCAACTTCTAATTCTTTATAAATACGATTGATGATCATATCCTCTTTCTCAGGACTTAATTGTCCCTCTCGAATTATAACAGACATATCATCAATTCCAGATGGTGCGTGTTCAAACGAGATTCCTTCGTCTACTAAAATTTGAAGCAGATTCTTACCAAACCCAATCTCCCTATTCATTAAATATTTACTAACATATAAACTTAAGAAGCCTTTCGAGCTTGCAATACCAATTACGGTTCCTTCCTTTTTCTCGCGCTCTGAAACAATCATCGTTCCTGGTTTAGTAGGATTATTTGTGTTTTTTACACAGACGGGAATCCTAGCTTTAAATGCAGGAATTAACGCTTCGTCATGAAATACGGAAAAACCAGCATAGGATAATTCGCGCATTTCTTTATACGTTAAAACTGTTATTTCTTTCGGGTTATCCACAATAGTTGGATTTACACAATATACCGAGTCCACGTCGGTAAAATTCTCATAGAGACTTGCTTTCACTCCAGCGGCTACGATTGAACCTGTTATATCGGAGCCACCACGTGGAAAAGTGTTTAGCTCCCCATTCCTCGTAAAGCCGAAAAATCCTGGAATAATAAGAATTCCATCACGGGATCGAAGCTTATATAATTGTTCATAACTTTCTTCTAACACTTGGGCATTGCTTGGATCATCACTTACGATAATGCCAGCTTCTTTCGGATTTACATAGCTTGCACTGTGCCCCTCTTTTTGTAAAAAGGCACTTAAAATCTTCGCTAATGTATCTTCTCCCATAGCCTTTAAGGCATCAATACGATTTCTAGCGTAACGCTCATTATGTAGAGCATCCTCAATCCCACTATTAATTTCAGCTAATAGTTCCGTTGATAACTCTAAGTCCTGCAATATATCTCCAAAACGATCTAATATTTGTTGTCTAACAGAGTCTATATTGTCTTTTTGGTAAAACCTTTCGCCAAGTTCTATAAAAAGATCGGTTACTTTAATGTCTGCTTTATTTCGTTTCCCCGGTGCAGATACAACGATAAATTTGCGTTCTGAATCACTCGTAATAATATCTGCTACTTTTCTTAACATCGTTGCATCTGCAACAGAACTTCCTCCGAATTTAGCTACCTTCATATTAAACTCCTCTTCTCCAAAATATCACTTTCAAAATACATTCGTGTTCTATGATTTTAACACGATAATGTGTAAAAGTTAATGGAGAAAATAGACTTTATGAAGTTTCGTTTCCAGAAACAGAAATAAAATTTGTAGAATGATCAATTTGTAATAAATCCCAAGAAGTGATAATTCCAATAGGTAGTTCATGTTGATCGCCCGTTTCTGTAATGATAACCGCTTCAAGCTTTAATTTTTTTTGAGCAAATTGAGTAAATAGGTTTTCCAGCTCGTATACATCTTTATGCTTCGCCATAAAAGCTACATTCTTTTTCCTTTCCGTTTCTAATACATTAGATACGCTACATGTTTTTACAAAGGAATAACCTTTTGGGATATGATCAGAGAGCCATCTTGCTATTCCTCCATCTGTAATGAGCCCTTTAAATCGCTTTCCATCATATACAGGATACTGTGAATAACCATACCTTGAAATGATTTCAAGCATTTTTTCTAACGGTGTTGTAATATTTAAATGAATCACAGGTTTCGTAGCAAGCTTATAAGCGGAAGGCGGACGAAATACGGATTCACTTATTCTTTCGATATCTTCCACAACGGACATATGAGGCTCAGCAATATAATAACCTTCCTCTACTTCTTCGTGGACAATGGCGTTCCGTAATTTGGCATATTGCTTTAATTTATAAAAATGATAACGAAAAGCGGAATATTTATCTTTATTTTCTTGTAGCAAATCAACAAATCGATCACTGTTACTCCCTTTCGATAGTTCTTTAAGCCTAGCATGGATTCGATTAAAGGCAAGCTCAAAACGTTGGACATTGTCTAGATTTTTGGAATTCATGAACATCACCTTTTACGATATTTTTCCTTATTGTTAGGTTAACCTACCCTTGTTATTTGAATTCCTATTACATAAAAAAGACCACCTGATTTCTATTTACATCAAGTGGTCTTTGGGCTATTAAAAATGAAACAACCAGTCTAATAGATCTGTAAGGATGCTACCATCGTCCTCCTCTTCATCGGAACTTTCATCATCACCATCATCATTATTTCCATCATCATTACCGGTACCTGGGTCTGCCTTGTCATCATTTTCTTCTCCTGTATCCGTACCCGCATCCTCATCTTCTCCATTCCCGCCTGAATCTGGCTCAGAATCAGTATCCGAATCTGGTTCTTCTTCCTTGTTATCCTCTTCTTTATTTTCTTCTTGAATACGATTCAACAGCTCTATAATGGAAGCTTTTAATTTTTCAATCTCTTCTTTAAAGGAGTTTCTTTGTTCCTTTATTGGAGAAACTTCCGAGCTTAATTCTTCAAATGCTTCTTTTCGAATGGAAAGATTTTCGTCCACTTGATTTAAGCCTTTTTTAATGTCTTTCAGTTCTTTTGACTTTTCAGGAGGATCCTCTAATTCTTCACCTTTCTCTCCATTTTTATCTTTTTCAGCCATTTCAATTAATTCAGAGTATATTTCAAGCTGACTCATTGCAGCTTCTTCATTTGAATTTTGTAGTTCTTTTTCAATAGCTTGAATTTTCGCTTCTAGATCGGAAATGTGTTGCTCGAGTTGTTTTATTCCTTCCTCTATCTCTTTCGTTATCGTAGTTAAATGGTTAGAAGCTTGATCAAAGGCATCATATTGTTGACTTAATTTATCGGTTAATGCAATTAAGTCATTTTGTAATGCGTCATCAAAATGGTTTGCATTCAAAACATTGTTTACTTTCGCTATTGTATTTTCAATGCTCTGTTGTAATCCATCCTCACTAGTTAAATGTGCCAGTTCACTTCTTAGTTGCTCTAATAAAGAGTTAAGGTTTTCCAATTGATTTTCTGCGTTTTCTAGCTCCTCTTTAATTTCGTTAAGCGGATCTTCCTTCTCTTCACTTTCTTCCTCTAACAATTCTTCCAGCGCTTCAACCGATATAGAATTGACTTCCGGTATAGGTCCACATTGACTTTCATAGCAAGTTTCTACCGTAGCATTGGGTAATGTAATGTTTTGGACCGTCTGCTCGGTAACAACCATCTTTACATTACTTAAACAAAGCCAGCCTAATTTACTTGGTGCACATAATCCGCCTATCTCAGGAAGTCCGTTTCCTTTTGTCTCAGCATACAAGTTCGAGACAGGTATTGGCCCTTGGCTCTTGATTTTTATAATAAGTGGTTCTCGACCAGAGCCAGTTTCTAGCTTTTTATAGATGGATAATCCAGAAATCGTTCCTTCTTGAATTTTTATTTTCCCTTGTAATGCAGCTAATAAATCCATCTGGCCATCTACTTTTTCCGTGATGATTGTAAATCCACCACTATGGTTCTCTTTTTGTTCATCTGCAAAGGTAAAAGAGCTACCGAAAGGACTACAAACAGTTCCAAATATGAGCACCACAGCGAAACTAATTAAGACGATCATCTTTTTTTTGTAATTCATGTAAACTCCCCTTAGAATCAGGAACTTTAGTATGTCTATGCTTGTAAAGTCGGATTGTTTTGATTGGTATGGTTTACGACTACTTCTTTATTCCATTCCGTTCCATCCTTTTTCAGCACCACCGTCTCTTCCTGCCATGCAATGCATAATGATCCAGCAACAATGCCTACCAACGTTCCGATTAAAAACCCTCCTAAAGCACCCATGACAGATAGGACAGATAAAAATAACGTGAAGATTCCAAATATCGTTGAGAATTGTGGGAAAAAGAATGACAAAATACCAATAATTAAGGTTAGTCCACCAAATAAAAACCCAACAAATACAAGACTACCTGGAATAAATGCGATGGCATATAAATGTAAAGGTATATATAAAATCATTAAACCTGCAAGAACAGTAAGTGTTGCACCCCAGAAAGGCCTGGCATTACGCCATTTTTTAAATTTACTAGCTTCTTGAAGCTTCTCGTATTGTTTATGAATTTTCTCTTCTTTTTTTAATGCTCTTGCTTCCTTTTTTGCTTTTTTTACTTCTTCTTTATTTGCGTTTTCCTTCCCCATCCGTATCCTCCTTTCTCCAGGTTAGATTTATTGACCCATCATTTCCGGCTCTTCAATGCTCTCAATAGAAATTTTTGCTCCCGATAAACTTACCGTCGTTTGAAACAAATAATCTGTAACAATTTTTGCATCCGTTATTCTTATTGTGGAAGCGGATTGAGTCCAGTTTTCGTTGTATGCTTCTGTATTTTTTTCCTTAATGGCAAGCTCATCAAAACTTAGGTTTGCATCGATAAAGCGAGCATCCTGGATAAGCCCTGTAATCGTTGTATCTCCTGAGGCTTTAATGTGGATACGTATCCAATTACCTGTTGGTAGCTTTATATCTTTGTAAATGTGTAAGTTTTTGATTTTAGCAGTATCCATTTTGTTTCGCACCATAGGCTCAGCGTCTGAATTTCCAGTCTCACCGATCTGAGGAAGTAATTGGAAGTTCGTTCCTTCTAACTCATCAAATTCCACATAAAAGTCGCCAATACCACCAAGCGGTAAAGCAAAAACAGTCCCGGTAAAGCCAAAGACTGCTATAAGACTACCCAATGCAAGAAATCCAGACATAAACGCTACTAAAAATTTCTTTTTCCACGTCTTCCCTACTTTTGCACCATCCATTTTACTCATTCATTGTTCACCTCAACTATTCTTTTTTCAGAGAAGTTAAACGCTTTTTTAAGATCAATGCAATGATAACAATTACCATTAGCGCACCGATAAATAGCAACTATGGAAAGCGATGATCCTCCTCTTTTGAATCTGCATTTCCACTACTTTCTTGTTCACTAGTGAAATGATTTCCTTTCACTTCCGTATGTTCATTTTCCTGTTCATTGGTTGGTTCATCGATTGCCTCAATGGAAATTTTTGCCCCACTCAAAGACACTACATTTTGAAACAAATAATCCGTTACGATTTTTGCATCTGTAATGGTTACGGAACTCGCTTGCTGCCCCCAATTCGTTTGAAGCGCTTCCATTTCTGTTGCTTCTTTTGTGTTTGATTGCTCCATTTCCATCTTGTTAAATTGTAAATTGGCCTCAATAAACCGGGCATCCTGGGTTAAACCTTCAATTGTAGTAGGTCCAGAAGAGGTAATATTAATTCGAATCCACTTTCCTGTTGGAAGCTTCAGTTCCTTGTAAATATGTAGTCCATTAATTTTTGCCGTTTCTATTTGATTTCGAACTAATGGTACATCACTTTGATCACCTGTTTCCCCTAAACGAGGAGACATGGTAAAGCCCTTTCCTTCTAACGTTTCAAATTCAACATAGAAGTCCCCCATCCCCCCTAGCGGTAAGGCAAACATTGTGCCAGTAAAACCAAAGAGTGCAATTAAGGAAGTAAAAAGGAAGATACCCCCAGCTAACGATGCTAGAAATTTCTTTTTTACAGTAACCCCTATGGAATATCCATTCTTCAACCTTTCCCCTCCCTCTTCTGTACGGCTTCTGCTACCTTGAATTTTTCAGAATTATTAGACAAAATGTTTTGTTAAAACTATTGTAATTTACATATCAAAAAAAGAACACCCTACTTTTATAGGAATTTTTTTAATATTCAGGAAATGTATTCCCTTAAATCGTAGCCAGGAAACCTAATTTTTGTACATCTCAACCGCGAACAGCAATATTTGTGATCAGACACTACATAAATAGGGATGCATTTGAATAAGCATGATATAAATCTTATGCGAACATAAAGGACTTTCGATTTCATTAGCGAATTCCTTACCATATAGTAAGAATCAGAAAGGAAAGTTTTGTATGACGTTATCGATGAAAATTCAATTGTTTTCTATATTTCTCCATGGACTGAAGTTAGTGCGAAAGTACGAAGTAGATATTTTGGGTGAATGGCAGGAAATTATGGAGCATATACAGCACGTAAATACAAACAAATCATTTACAAAGGATACAGAAGATATTATGGAATACTTAGCCTCAGTTTTTTTCAAACAACAGATAGAAGGGATAAAAGACTTAGAAAGACTTGCTGAAGAAAATATAGAAACATCACTAGAATGGAACCCATTTATGTATACATTACTAGAAAATGCTGTCCACAACATTATTCAAAGGAAATCAATTTACACCCATTACGACCACCAAGCAGTGCAATACTTATTTTCCACTGTAAGTGAACAAGTTTTATCAAGATCCTATAAAAGAGATTTAGCAGTAGAATCCTTTTTAGAGCAGCTTGTTACATCAAAACAACTTCCCATAGATTGGGCTGCAATGGTATCAAAAGAAAACAATCTTTATGTACTAGAAAAATGCTATCATCATTTAAATCATCCGTTAATATTGGACTCTGAAACAGTCGAAGCAGAATCAATCTTTGACCTATCTGAAAAATTACTAGCTCAAATGCCTACCGATGAACCAATACAGAAATCCGTGCTCCCGCTATCCTACGAAACGAAAACATTATTAATCTGTACAACAAATAAAGATACATCTACTATCATTTCCTTTATCCATTACTCTTTACAGCTTTTTCAAAAAAGTAGAAAATCGATTAAGTTAACAAAAGACGCCCAGCTATGGAAAGACTCTGTCATTATGTTTCAAGAAACCATGATGCGTGCAAAGTCCCTTAATGATGCACTAGAAACAATTACTTCCGGTTTCGTGAAGTATTTACCGTTCGAAAGATGTGCTTTGTTTTCCTACTCTACTAATGACAAAATGGGTTTCGGATTACATGGATACCAAATAGATAATAAGGCAATTCAAAATATAACAGAGGACATTGGAAATCTTCCAATTATCCAAAATAACCTTCAAGTATTAGAGTTATTTGGTGGTAAAATGGACTATTTACAGCCTATTTATATAAAAAATGCTGCTCTTGGATTTCCAAAACAATATATTAATCAATTTCAATTAAGCTCTATCATTATTGCGCCGATCTTTACTACTTCCACAAACAAACTGCTTGGAGCAGCAATTTTAGATCAAGGTCCCGAAAAACAATTTAAGGTATCCCAGGAAGTATTCTCTGCATTAATAAAGTTCGGTCAAAGTGCAGGAGAAGTGTTAGCAAAATTTCATTCCGAAAATGAAGGCTTAAAACAAAGAGTAACACTTCATTATTCGCCTCGAGAAGTAGAAGTGTTGAAGTTAATGGCGGAAGGTGCCTCCACTAGTGAGGCTGCAGTAGCTTTAAATTTAAGCGAATATACAGTACGTGATTACATATCGGCTATTATGCAAAAAATGGAAGCTCGAAACCGAACCGAAGCAGTAGCAAGAGCAATACGTGATGGCGTTATCTAATCAAAATGTTAAACGTTCAATAGAAATAAGAAAAAGGAGCATTTTCAGCTCCTTTTTCTCATTCTGTCGTTGCAACTGCTTCTTGTTTTGGTAATTCTTCATAAACTTGTTCAATAACATTCCTGTATCTATCCTCTATCATTTTTGGTCTAATAGATAATTTAGGAGATAAATCTCCACGGTCAATCGTCCATTCATCCTTTACAATGACTACTTTTTTTGGTTGCTCAAATGAGGCAAATGATTTCGTTAACCTTTTTACCTCTTTATTCAGAAGCTCTTGGATCATTGGATGATTTGCTAATTCCTCTCGATTTCCAATGATGCCATGTTTTGCTGCCCATGGTTGCAGATTTTCCATATCCACATTCACTAAACAAATCACATATTTGCGCTGATCCCCGATAATAATCGAATGATCCACAAAGGAGCTTTCGTTGATAACGCTTTCAATAGGTTGAGGTGCAACATTTTTTCCTGTTGATAATACGAGAATGCGTTTTTTACGATCAATGATTTTTAAGTAGTTTTCCTCATCAAGCATGCCTATATCACCTGTTTTGAACCAGTCACCATCAAAAGTCTCTGCTGTAGCTTCGGGGTTTTTATAATAGCCCTTCATAACACTTGGACCTCGAACTAAAACCTCCCCATCATCTGCTATCCGCACCTCTAAATTCGGCAAAACCTTCCCTACTGTTCCAACCTTCGCTCGTACCATAGGATTGGTTGTTACAACAGGAGATGTTTCGGTTAGTCCATAGCCTTCTAAAATGGGAATATCCAGTGCCCAAAAAAACTTAGCTAATTCCTGATTTAGTGTTCCTCCTCCAGATACTAAACCTCTTAGCCTGCCCCCTAGCTTTTGCTTTACTTTTTGGTAGACGAGGCGGTCTGCACGCTTCCACTTTTTCATAAAATCCTTAGGCATCGCATCTTGTAAAACTAATTTATGAACAGGGGATTGATGATACATGTCGTAGCGTTCCATTCCAACCTCTACTGCCCAATTAAATATTTTTTGTTTCATAGATGATCCGTTATCAATCTCATCACGGACTTTCGTATACACTTTTTCAAATAAGCGAGGAACACTTGTCATAATAGTAGGGCGAACTTCCTGCAAGTTTTCTTGGATTGTGTCAATACTTTGTGCATATGCAACGGTAGTTCCAACTGAAAATTGCATATAATGACCTGCTAAACGCTCAAAAACGTGGGACAAGGGGAGATAGGATAATGCTAGGTCATCTGGTAATAACTCGATCAGCCAAAATTGTATGGCTTCTATATTAGCTAAAAAGTTTCCATGGGTTAACATGACACCCTTTGGATTGCCGGTTGTTCCAGATGTATGAATAATGGTTACGAGCTTTTCTCGATCTATTATGGACCACCTATCCTCCCAATCTAACAAAATAAACTCCTTTCCTTTCGCTTCAAGCTCCGCAAAGGTCATCTGCTTATCTGTTGATTGAAAGGAAGGTTCTGGATGCATAACAATAACATATGCTAAATGCTCATATGCGATAACTTTTTCGAGCTGTTCTTGGTTTTCCACCACAACAACGGATACATCTGCATTGTTTAATATAAACTGGACTTGATCTTTTGGTAATGTGGGATAAATAGGAACACTTACCGCTCCTAAGCTAGCAACCGCGAAATCTGTAATACCCCACATCGGATTACTATTCGATAAAATTGCCACCTTGTCATCATCTTTAACACCTAATTTTGATAATCCAGAAGCTGTATAGTGGATTCGATCCCAAAATTGTTGATACGTCATCCGTTGATAAGTCCCATCAACTTTCCACATTAAAGCGTCTTTCTTCCCATAACGCCTAACTGTGTTCCGCAACATTTCCACTAAGTTATTTGCCTTCAAATAATGAACCCTCCTGGGATTTCTATATTTTACCTAAAAAACGCATTATGAAGAACGTAAAGAATTGTTCCGTATCATACTTTCATTTAATTCCGAAACACGTTGATAACTACTACCACGATTTACTTGTTTTTTACGAATCTCGTATTGTCTAATTGCATATTGTTTCATTTTCTCTGAATCTAGTTGTAATTTCGATTCTGTCCAATCTTGTGCCATCTGTAGGTCATAAAGCGATGTTAGATATTCAATAACCCCTAGTGCATCTGGCCATAATTCATCGATAAAATCATTAAATATGTTAAAACTCGGATCGTGCTCAATACTGAGCCGTTGAATCGTATAAATTCCAAATTGTAAATGTCTACCTTCATCCTGATTTAAATAGTCAATACCTTGTAAAATACCAGGCAACAAATTCGCTTTCTTCAAAATTTCTCGAAAGGAATAATAACCCGTTTCCGCCAATATTCCTTCTACAACCATGTTATATACTGTCGCTGCCTTAATGACCGCATTAGGGGAATCATCTCGATTCAAACGTTCCATCGCCTCAGGAAGTTTTTCATAGAATATTCGTTTGTAGCTATCACTATGAAAAGCCGATAAATCTAGGTCTCCTAAACCCATTTCCTCTTGCCACCTAGAAAACAATTCTGTATGCTTCGCCTGATCAAACATAAACGTAGTTAAAAACATCGTATCCTCTAATCTACCTTGCCTAGCCATAACTTGAACCATTGGCAAAATATCCAAAGTCACTGCTTCTTCCCCTGCTGAAAAAGAAGCAATTAAGGGGGCGATTGTAATTTTTTCATCTTCTGTCATATTTTCATAGTCAATTTTATCCTGGGTAAAATCGATATCTCTTGGATTCCACTTACCATTCTGTTTTGCCTTTTCATATAATCGATATAAAGGTGCATTCCAATTTAATACCCCTTCTACTGTTTGGAAATGTTGATGTGTCAATTCACTCTATCCCCCCTTCCCTCTACTTAATAAAAGATGTATTAAAATTCAAATGCATTTAAAACCGTTTGTAATTTCAACGCAAGCCCCATATTTCCTTTCACCTTTAATTTGCCACTCATGAATGCTGCCGTTGGGTTAAGAGTACCTTCTACCAATTTTCGAAAGTTGTCTTCTTTCATAATTAACGTTACATCTGCATCCTTTTTTTTACCTTCCACGGCTCTAGGGCCTTCTTCATCAATAATAAGCTGATACGTTACTTCTGTATCTCCTTGTAAATTAAATTGATATACCCCTTCTTTTCCTGTCGTTTTTTCAGGTTCATGCTTAATGGCAGCATCAATCATTTGAAATACTTCCCCAATCGTTGGTTTTACAAATTCACCCATTTGCATTTCCTCCCTTGTTCCCACTTTATACTCTTTCTATTATGGTTGCTGTAGCCATCCCAAACCCGATACACATGACTTGCAGGCCGTATTTCCCTTCCGTATCCTCTAAAGTATGTAGCAATGTAGTAGCAATTCTTGCCCCGCTCGCCCCAAGAGGATGACCTAACGCAATAGCCCCACCACGAGGATTGACCTTTGCCATATTCGGGTTTAATTCCTTTTCCCATGCTTTTACGACAGAAGCAAAAGCCTCATTTATTTCGATAACATCCATTTGATCAATCGTTAAGCCTGCTTTTCGAAGAACTTTCGTTGTCGCAGGAATGACGCCAGTCAACATCATAACAGGATCTACCCCGACAACCACACGAGCAATCACCTTTGCTCTCGGTTGGAGGCCTAATTCTTCCGCTTTTGTTTTAGACATTAACAACAATCCTGCAGCGCCATCACTTATTTGGCTCGAGTTTCCTGCAGTAACAACACCATTATCTGGTTGAAAAGACGGCATTAATCCTGCTAGTTTTTCCATGGAGGTATCTCGCCGGATTCCTTCATCTACAGTAAAGTGCACCATTCCTTCTTCCGTTTTCACATCAAGCGCCATGGTCTCTCTTTCAAATAAACCATTGTCCGTTGCATATGCTGCCTTTTCATGACTGGATAATGCAAATTCATCTAATTCTTCCCTGGAAAGATCCCAATTTTGTGCAATGAGCTCAGCGGAAAAACCTTGGGGGACAATATTGTATTGATTTAATAGATCATTGCTAAATGCACCCATGTCACTTCCCATTGGCACTCGCGACATGTTTTCAACTCCACATGCGATGGCAATATCAGCATCACCAGCTAATATGATTTGGGATGCTGAATGAATAGCTTGCTGACTAGAGCCACACATACGATTAAGTGAAAAGGACGGTACTTCTACTGGAAAACCTGCAGCTAACACAGCCATTCGACCGATGTTCCCACCTTGTTCTTCTGTCATCGTTACACACCCTGTCACTACGTCTTCTACATCAGCTGGGTTCAAATGATTTCGGTCTACTAATTGCCTTAGAACAGGTGTTAACAAATCAACAGGGTGGGTATGAGAGAGTATTCCTCTCTTTTTGCCTGTTGGCGTTCGTATAGCATCAATAATGACAACCTCTCTCAACATATAACCTCCTTTCTCCATTTAAAAGGTAAATAGCTCAATTCCTCCAGAAACTTGTAACCCAACTCCAGTAATATACTTTGCTTTGTCAGAAACGAGAAATGTGATGGCATTCGCAATATCCTCTGGTTCTCCCGGCTTTTTAAAAGCGGTTCGTTGAATCATACGTTCATTCATTTTTGCATTCCCCATTTTAAAAGCTTCTGTTGCAATAATACCTGGTACAATTGCATTCACATTAATACCGTGACGTGCACCTTCTAATGCCATACTTTTCGTAAAGCTTAACAGGCCACCTTTTGTAGTAGAATAACTAGCTTGACCGAAGCCACCTAAAGTCCCTGCAACCGAAGCCATATTGATGATTTTTCCTCCACCTTGTTCCTTCATATATGGCCAAACGGCTTTTGTGCAATTGTATGCACCTGTTAAATTGACTTTTAAGTCTCGTTCCCAAAAATCATCGTTTTGATCCTCAATTTGAGATACATGATCTAATGTACCTGCATTGTTGATTAAAATATCTATTTTGCCATATTGTTCTTTTACTTTTGCAAACACTTCCTTTACTTGTTCCCTATTCGTCACATCCATTTTCACTGCAGTGGAACGTCTGCCCATTTTTTGTATTTCTTGTGCTGTTTTATTTGCATATACGACATTCGTACTTTGCATTACCTGCTGCATGGGACCATACTTTTCTGCTTCTATTTCACTATATTCATCTGTTTCAATTAGAATGTCCGTAATTACCACATCAGCACCAGCCTCAGCCAAGGCTAGGGCATCCATTCTCCCTAATCCTCTAGATGCACCGGTCACAATCGCTACTTTCCCCTTTAATAAGTCGTTCCAAGAAGACACTCCATCTACCTCCCTTTCCAAACAATACCTATTCGTTCAAATTGAATTTCGGTTTTTCCTTTTGAAAAAATGCTGCAAGACCAATGGCAGGCTCATCAGATAAAAACGTATCTTGGAAGGCATGCGCTTCCACACGTAGTCCCTCTTCCATTGTTGAATCCTCTGCTGCATTTATTGCTTGCTTTGCAAGGCCCATTGCATGGATTGCACCATCTGCTAATTGCTCTGCAAATTTAGTAACTTCTTGTTCAAACATTTCTTCCTCAATAGATTGATGTATCAACCCTACCTTCTCGGCTTCTTCTTTTTCCAGCTGTTTTGCAGTGAAAATATATTCTAATGCTTTCGCTCTTCCCAAAACCCTCGTCATTCGTTGTGTTCCACCCGCTCCTGGGATAATGCCTAACGAAACCTCCGTTAACCCAATACGCCCCTTGGACATAAAGCGAAAATCACAGGCAAGGGCAAATTCACAACCACCACCTAAGGCATGACCATTAATCGCTGCAAGGACCGGTTTTGGCATTGTAGCAAATTTATGAAAACAATATTGCATTCGCTCACATTGTTTCGCAATCACATTATCCGCTTCCTCTTCATCACTATTGTTTTGAAGCATTCCCTTTAAATCAGCACCTGCTAAAAAGATTTTTGGATGCTTAGATGTCACCACAACTACCCGTACAGTTTGATCCATCGTTAATTCCATAGCTGCTTTTTCTAAATCTTTCATTAGTGGCTCATTAATTGCATTTACTGGGGGATTATGGATAAAAATCCAGGCTACACCCTTTGCGCGTTTTTCGATTTCAATTGTTTGATAGGACACCCTTCTCTCTCCTTTGCTTAAACTTTAATCTCAAATGGAGCATATTGACGCCTAGCTATTACTAGATGTTGGATTTCATTGGTTCCCTCGAAAATATCAAAGACTTTAACATCTCGATAAAGCTTTTCAACAAGATGATTTTCTAAACCTACTGGGCCAAGTAATTCTAAACATTTCGCACAAACATCTAAAGCAATTTGACCTGCAAAAGCTTTACACATTGCAGCCTCTTTTGCATTTTCCAATCCTATATCAGCACGCCATGCTGCTTCCCACGTTAAAAGTCGTGCCGCAGTTATATCTTGATCCGCTTCAGCTAAATATTCCGTTGCTAATTGAAAGTATTTACCGTGTCTCGGGTATTCCCTTTTTACAATATCTAGTGTGTATTCATAAGCTGCACGCGCGATACCAATAGCCATGGAAGCTACAATTGGACGAGTGCTATCAAATGTTTTCATCGCAACTTGAAATCCAGATGCTTTATTGTTGGTAATTTCATATAATGCTTCACCACCAAGCAAATTTTCATCAGGTACAAAGCAATCCTCAAATAATAATTCCGCCGTTTCATTTGCCCGCAGCCCCATTTTCTTAGCAAGCTTTGTACATGAAAATCCGCTTGTTCCTTTTTCAACCACAAATGCTCGTTGTCCCATTCTGCCAAGGGAACGGTCCACGGTGGCAAACGCCACAACCCAGGATGCACGACCTCCATTGGTAATAAATATTTTTTGGCCGTTCAGAATATAACCACCATCCACTTTTTTGGCAGTTGTTTGAATCCCAGATGCATCAGACCCTGCTTCCGGTTCTGTTAACGCATAAGCTCCCCAACGTGGCTTATCTTTCGTAAAAATAGATAGAAATCGTTGCTTTTGCTCTGGTGTACCACTACTTTGAATTGGTGGTCCACCAAGACCTGCCCCAGGAAGTGATAGTGCTATTGCAGGATCACCCCAAGCAATTTCTTCCGTAGCCAAAACACCTAAGCGATTGCCTTCTCGCTCGCGCTTCCTGTTTTGGCCTTTGTCGCTTCCGTCATCACTACTAAAGGAGGAAGTATTTAAATGGATACCCATTTGATTCACTTTGTCTAACCAATCATCGGGAACCTTCCCTAGTTTATCTGCCTCCATCGCTATTGGTCGCATTTCATATTCAGCAAACCAATGAGTCATTTCTTTAATTTGTTGTTGTTGCTCGGAAAGCTCAAAAGATATCACTTCTCGACTACCTCCTTTACTCCTAAGACAATCTGTTCTCCTCGTTCCTGTAAAAGTAGATGCTCACGACCATATAACATGACTTGCGCTTCTCCATCACGCATCCACTTTTCGACTGGATATTCTTGTACGAAACCATGGCCACCTAACAGCTGAACAGCTGAATCCGTTACGTAACGTAAGGAGCGATGTGCTCGATAGAGTGCTCGTAAAGCTGCACCATATCCCTTTTCATCATTGGCATCTACCTGTAACGCCGCTTCCCATACTAAGTGATTGGCTACTTGCGTTTCGATTGCCATGGAAGCTATTCGAAAGGAAACTCCTTGAAATTTTGCAATGTGCTGACCAAACGCTTTTCTATTTGCTGTATACTCTGTTGCATAGTCTAACGCAGCCTCCATTAATCCTACTTCTTTAGCCGCGTGTAAAATATAGTTTCTTGTTCTAACAGCTTGCATACAATGTAATGCTTCTTCTCCTAATGCAACAATATTTTCTTTACGTATTCGAATGCGTTCAAAAGATAAGGAGCTGATACCAGATGCGAGTAAGCCGAGCCGTACCTCTCCATCCATAACCGTCCATTGATGTTCTTCCTTGTTCAGAAATGCAATAAGGGGTTGACCGTTCACATCTCTTGCAAATAAAAGAATATAGTCTGCATATTTCGCTAACCGAACTGGTTGTGAAGTGCCTTTTAGAATATAATGATCTACCTCAGGCGTTAGAATTACATTCGCCCCCCATTGGTCCTCCACGTCCAATAGAGCAATCGTCTGTTGAAAATTTGTTCGTAGCTGTTGTTTAATAGAGGCCAGTATTGGATGATTCCCAAACAGGCGTAAGAACGGTGCGGCATCACCATACCCAGGTATCCCTTGAACAACGCCTAAATCTCCGTATGAAAGTGCTTTTACAATTTGAGCCTGCGAAATTAATGGGAGCTCTAACCCCTCCCAATCCTCCGTTAATTCTAGTGAGAGAAAGCCAAGCTGCTGAATTTGTTTTGCTAGTGGATTATGAACTTGTTTATTATCCTCACAAGCTCGTGCTTCTGGTCGAATTTTTTCAATTGCAAGTTCCTTTGCTACCTCTATAAAGGATAATTCTTCTTTAGTTGGCTGAAATGAAATCAATCGTATTTCCTCCCTTCAAATACAAAGACCATCCCTTTAAGGGAAATCAGATTAAAATAGGAAAGAAATCGGTATGACACCGATTTCATTAAGAAGCTTTATAGGAGGCCAATAACCCTTGTAATTTAAGAGCTAAGCCCATGTTTCCTTTAATTTTTAAACGACCACTCATAAACGCCTGAGTACCATTTAATGTCCCATCTGCCATTTTCAGAAAATCCTCAGGTGACATTGCCAGCGTGCAATCCGGTTTCTCCGAACTACCTTCTTGGGCAAAGCTATTTTCTTCTCGTAAAACAAGCTGATAGGTTCCAACTCCTGAAATATCAAATTGATACACAGCCTTTACTCCATTCGCACGACTCGGATCTGTACTCAATGCAGAATCAATTTCTTGAAATATTTCTTTTACTTCTGTCATGTATTTCTTCCTCCCTAATGGATTGTTATAACTTCATCATAAATGGCGTTTCGTTAAAAACCTATTCCGTAAAATGTAGGGTGTTGTCGTATAAGAATCGAAGGCGCTCCTACCTTTGTATGTCCACAAAAAAACCAACTATTAAAAATAGTCGGTTTCATGTTTCATTTATTTTTCTAAATCTCGATAACAAGAACGCACAAAATGAAGCCTTGAAAAAGACCCAAATGTAAGGACTTCTAACTTCACTTTATCTGGTAAGAGTTTTTTCACAATGGCTCGATCGTCAAACCCTAGCCCATGTAGTCGTACCACTTCATTACGCATCTTTTCTAAGTACATATGTTTTTTCTTCAGCATTTTTTTACCATTCGAAATAATGCCTTCATGCGCACAAAAGATAGTGGAAACATCCAATTTCGTTAATTGATCTAACGACGAAATATAATCTGAAATGGATTCTTCTTTTAAACATACCTTTGGAAAGGGAGATACATATAAATCTCCAGTGAACAACCAACCTTTATTTGGCTCATATAATGCGGTATGGTCGTCTGTATGCCCCGGTGTTTTTATTGGAATAAAGCTGAAGTTTGGTGTTCGGAGCATATCCTCGTAAACTCTCCCATTAAAACGGGTTGAAAATAGTTTTTCAAAAGTAGATAGTTCCCATCGGTGATTCACGATATGGATTGTTTCTTCACTACAAAAGATGTCTAACTTTTTATGGCGCTCAAGCCACTTAACCATTCCCGTATGATCACTATGATAATGAGTAATTGCAACCTGGTTAATATCCCAATCCTTATAAATTTTTGCTAATTTGCGTTTTCCTAATCTAGGTCCTGTGTCAATAAGGAGCCCGTCGATATAATATATATATACTGACATATACTTAACAATGGGGTTAACTGGAAATTTTATTCCTTGCACTTCTTCGTAAGTAACGATGTTCAATAATAAGCACCTCATTTATGTAATTACCATTACTAAATCATAAACGAATATAACTATCTATCCCTACAATTAAAGTGATGAACATTATTCTATTATAACGGAAAATACAAAAAGACATCATTACTTAACGAATTTTCATTAAGTAACGATGTCCTTTTTATGAATACCAATCGAATTATTAAGAAACTTTATGTTCTAAACGCAAACGGTCTGCAACCATAGCAATAAACTCGGAATTTGTAGGCTTCGCTTTGGACATATTGACTGTATATCCAAACAGATTGGAAATGGAATCAACATTCCCACGGTTCCAAGCAACTTCGATGGCATGACGTATTGCACGCTCAACTCGTGATGCTGTAGTATTAAATTTCTTAGCAATATCTGGATAAAGCACCTTCGTAATCGATCCTAACAATTCAATATCGTTGTATACCATGGAAATGGCCGTTCGCAAATACATATATCCTTTAATATGAGCAGGAACTCCAATCTCATGGATAATATTTGTAATACTTGCATCTAAATCAATTTGTCTTGATGGTTGTCTTGATGGAATAGACGAAACTTGATTTGATTTCACGATTGCAGGGTTTTCACTTAACTGCAAAATCTGCTCTTTTAACTGATCCAAATCAAATGGTTTGAGCATAAAATAAGCTGCACCTAAATCTACAGCCTTTTTTGTAACCTCTTCTTGTCCGAATGCAGTTAACATAATGACTTTTGGAACTTTATTTAAATTTAACTCCTTCATTTTTCTTAAAACTGCAATACCGTCTATATGCGGCATAATAATATCTAAAATTAAAACATCCGGTTGTTTTTCTTCGATAACCTCTAAGCATTCTTTCCCATTGAATGCTTTACCAATCACTTCAATTTCGGATTGTTCACTAAAATAATTTTCTAATAATTGAACAAGTTCTCTATTATCATCTGCCAAACATACTTTTACTTTCTCCACAAGCCTTTTCCTCCTCTATAAGTACTCCTATTTACTCCACTAACATATTCGACACAAGTTCTAAAATTCCTTTTTTTCAGTTAAAAAGATTAAAAAATATGTATTTTTTTTAGTTTTTCTAACTATTTCCTTTATTTTTGCTCCAAATCAACATTTTTCGATAAAAAATGTCGAAAAATCTTTAACGAAAGTCACCCCATTTCTATTTCAATGCGAATTACAGAATTTACTGACAATAACTACCACTTGTTTAATACCCAAACTTTTAGCTATTTAAACATCCTTCTTCAAAACAACCAAAAATCATTATTTTTTATACAGCATCTGTATGCTTCTTTCGATAAAAAGGAAAGAAGCGAGCAATTAGCTCGCTTCTTTTTGACCTTTATAAATATCGATACCTGCTTCCTGTAACATCCATTCAATATGCACTCCATACCCACTTGTTGAATCGTTAACGAAAACGTGTGTTACAGCACCAATAATTTTGCCATTTTGAATAATTGGGCTTCCACTCATCCCTTGAACGATTCCGCCAGTTTTCTCTAAGAGCCTAGGGTCTGTAATCTTGATAATCATTCCCTTTGTTTCAGGATGTTTTTGTGGTACAGAACTCACAATTTCAATATCAAATGCTTCTACTTTTTGTCCCTCTAGAACGGTTAAAATTTGTGCAGGTCCTTGTTCTACTTGGTGAGATAGCGCGATTGGCATCGGTTTGTCCATTACATTATTTTTAATGTCTGATTTTAGTTCACCAAAAATCCCAAATGGACTATTTTTTGTAATACTACCGATGGATTCATCTTCGATAGAGAATTCTGCATTTTTCTCTCCTGGTACACCATTCGATCCTTTTTCAATGGATGTCACATTAGAAGGTACTAATTGTCCATCATGAATTTGAATTGGCTTTCGTGTATCCATATCAGATATAACATGTCCTAACGCTCCATATTTTTTTGATTCCGGATGGTAAAATGTCATCGTTCCAATTCCGGCTGCAGAGTCACGAATATATAAGCCAATACGTTGTTTGCCATCTTTATTATCATATTTTGGTTCTAGGGTCGTCGTAAATTCTTTGTCATTTCGTTTTACTTTTACTTTTAACGCCTTACCTTCTGCCCTATTTACAATCGCAGCAACATCATCAACCTTTTTAACCTTTTTGCCGTTTATTTCTAGAATAACATCCCCAACTTTAATCCCTGCCTCTTCACCAGGTGACACTTTCGCTTCACCTGAATCAACTAAGTGATGACCTACTACAAGGACTCCTAATGTATGAAGTCGTACACCTATTGATTGTCCCCCTGGAATTACTTTCAAATCATTCAATACTTCTACATTTACCTTTTTGATTGGCATGCCTGCCCATTCATAGAAAAGGGTGCTTTTACCAGGTTGCTTCGGAATAATGTTGTTTGAAAATGCCTCAACAGACTCGTTTTCTTGGTCCATTGATGTTGTACTATTTGCTATTGCAGGCAAAGCATAACCATCTTGCTCATCAAACAACGTTATCTCATCTGGGATAGAAAAGTATTGTGACATAGGAGGTATAAATGGAATTGACAGGAATGAAACAAGGAGGATCAAGCCTATCATGATTCGCATGATTTCTCTCTTTTTCACTTTTTCACTCTCCTCGCTTCTAACCCATACCAAAATGAAATGCTGTATTAATAATTTGACCTTCTCATCAATGTTTTAAACAGTGTAAAGAACAGAAATACAAGATATCTTTTCCACAATTTCAAATTCATTAGGAAATGCAAATCTGATGAAGGGGTGAAGTTAGTTAAGCATAAAAGGTTAATCATAACGATAACTTGGGTAGTGTAGAGGTTTTTGTACTCGTGTGGGTGGCAAATCAACATTTTTATAGATGCTTGCTTTATCTGTAGCGTACATATCGTTTGCTGTCCTCGCTGGATTTGATTGGAAATTTAAAAATGGAGTGCTTATAATTTTCTGATTTTGGTGCAGAAATTAAAAAATCCGTGTAAAAAGCGCGAAGGAATATATAGGAACTCTATTTCCTTCGCGTTTACTACGTAACACTATTCCGGCAGATTATGATCGCGCCACAGTTTCTTTAAATTTCATTGCTAAGTTCAACAGTTCCTTAGCATGGTCTTTTGTAGTTTTTGTTAATTCTGTACCGGTCATCATTCGGCCAATTTCTTCTGTTTTTTCCGTGTCAGTTAGCTCTTTAACTTTTGTTATGGTCCGATTTTGTTTTTCAATTTTTTCAATTAAAAGATGGGAATCAGCCATAGAAGCTACTTGTGGTAGATGACTAATACATAGCACTTGTGAGCTATTGGAAATGGAATAGATCTTTTCTGCAATCGCCTGTGCTACTCTTCCACTAACACCTGTATCCACCTCATCAAAGATTACGCTTGTTACTCCTTGATGACGAGCAAAATTTTTCTTAATAGCAAGCATGATTCTAGATAATTCTCCACCAGATGCAATTTTATGAACTTCTTTTAAAGGTTCCCCTAAATTGGTGCTTATCATAAATTTGATATGATCAAATCCATTTTCATGTAATTTAATGGATTTCCCCTGCCATGTCGGATCGGTTTCATTTCCACCCAATACTGAAAAATCAACATCAAAATTTGCTTTTTCTAAATATAGATCCTTAAGCTCGATTAAAATTGCAGTTTTTAATTTTTCAGCAGCTTGTGTTCTTAAATGGTGTAATTGTTCTGCAGCTAATATGGCATCTTTGCTTTTTTCTTTTAACTGCTCTTCAATTTTAGATAGATGTGCATCTTTGTTTTCTAATTGTTCAATTTCTTCATCAATCGTTGCGGCGTAATCTAAAATTTCAGCTACCGTTTGCCCATATTTCCGTTTCAGTCGATTTATTTCATTTAATCGTGCTTCGATTTCGTTTAGCCGTTCTGGATTAAATTCCATTTCATCTAATTTCGATCGCAAACGAAAAGATAGCTCCTCAAGCAAATAATATTGATTGGAAATGTCGTCTGATCTTTCTTTTAGCTCTGTATCATACTCCTTGATGCTTTCAAGTGAGGTCATCGCATGGGATAGCCAATCCAATCCTTTTTGTTCTCCATATAACGCATAATAGGCATCATGAACCCCTTGATAAATCTTTTCGTAATTTGCTAATGTATTTCGTTCTTCTTCTAATTTTAGGTCTTCGTCTACACTTAAATCTGCTTCTTCAATTTCAGATTGTTGAAATTTTAATAAATCGAGTCTTTGTACTATTTTTTGTTCATTTTCACTTAGTTCTCGATACCTTTTTTCAAGCTGCTTATATTCACGATACAACCTTTGATACTCTTCTTTTGCAGGTCCAATTTTATCAATGTTGTATAAATCCAATAATACTAAATGCTTATCGGCATTCATTAAGCTTTGTGTTTCATGCTGACTATGTATATCAATTAAAGTTTGACCAAACTCACGTAATATGGCTAATGTAACTAATTTGCCGTTTACTCTGCAAATACTTTTCCCTGAGGAAGTAATGGTACGCTGTAAAATAAGAGTACCTTCATCATCTAATTCAATACCCAATTCTTTTGCTTTTTGAAAGGCTAAGTGCATGTTGTCTTCGATAAAATATAACCCTTCTATTTCTGCTTTTTGACAACCGTGACGAACATATTCCGAAGAGCCTCTTCCACCAGCTAAAAGTTGGATTGCATCAATAATGATGGACTTCCCTGCACCAGTTTCCCCTGTTAGAACGGTAAGTCCTTCTTTGAATTGAATTTGAATGTTATCGATAATTGCAAAGTCTTTAATGGACAATTCCACTAACAATTCGTCCACCTCCACTCCCTAAAGAATTCACCTGAAATTAAAGCATTTCTAAAAACCGTTCTTTTAAGTCCTTTGCATTTTCTTCTGTTCTACAAATAATTAAACACGTATCATCACCACAAATTGTACCTAGTATTTCGGCCCAATCTAAATTATCAATTAAAACTCCTACTGCTTGTGCATTCCCTGGCAACGTTTTCAAGACAATAAAGTGACTAGCCATATCCAACTTTACGAAGGAGTCCATAAGCAAACGTTTTAACTTGTTTAAAGGGTTAAATCGTTGATCTGCAGGAAGACTATATTTGTATCGGCCATCAGACATTGGTACCTTTACCAAATGCAGTTCTTTAATATCTCTTGAAACAGTTGCTTGTGTAACATTGTAACCAAGACTTTTCAATTTATCTACAAGCTCATCCTGTGTTTCTATATCATTTTCGGCAATAATTTCACGAATTTTAATATGTCTTTGGCCTTTACTCACCATTTGCTTCACTCCATTTTCCTATTTTAACGTTTAACATATAAAAAAAGAGACTACATAAAAGAAGCTGTAGTCCCTCTTCGTTGTTTCTTAATGTGTTTTACTTAGGTTTTCATGAGCTTCTTTCACAACTTGTTCCACATTTATATGTGAAGAGATATGACCAGAACCAGTGCCCTCCCATGAAAGATGGACTAGAAATTCAATATTTCCTTCTCCTCCAGTGATTGGAGAATAGGTTAAGTTTTTAACGTTATAGCCTTCCCTCTCACAAAAATCAAGCATATTTCGAACTACTTGCTTATGAACTTTTGAATCACGCACAATGCCCTTTTTACCCACTTGATCTCGCCCTGCTTCGAATTGTGGTTTAATTAAAGCAACCACATCGCTATTTACGTCGAGTAAATTTTTTAATACAGGTAAAATGAGCTTTAGTGAAATAAACGACACATCAATGGTTGCAAAATTTGGTGCTCCATAGGTTAAGTCATCTAAAGTTACATATCGAAAATTTGTTTTTTCCATTACAATGACTCGATCATCATTCCGTAGCTTCCAATCTAACTGATTATAGCCTACATCAATTGCGTAGCTTTTCATTACACCATTTTGCAATCCACAATCTGTAAACCCACCCGTCGATGATCCAATGTCAATCATAATTTTTTGATTTACAGATACATCAAAAACTTGAAGTGCTTTTTCAAGCTTTAACCCACCTCGACTTACATAAGGTATTGCTTTACCTTTTACTGTAAGCGGTATGTCACTCTCTACTTTTACACCTGGCTTGTCTAACCTTTCACTTTCTGAGTAAACGAGACCAGCCATGATGGTTCGTTTTGCTTTCTCCCGTGTTTCCACTAAGCCTCTTTCAACTAATAATACATCTAATCGAACTTTACTCATGCTGCCTCATGCCCTTAATTTTTTTGACATCATTGCTTTTAATTTTTCGATAACCCTAGCCTCTGTCAACCCAATTTCACTCCAAAGCTCACTTATACTACCGTGTTCAATAAAGCGGTCCGGAATACCCATTCTTTCCACTATTACATCTAGATGTTTTCCAAGCTCTTCTTTAAATTCAAGAACCGCACTCCCAAAACCACCTTGCAGCACATGTTCTTCAATTGTAAGAACTGGTATATTTTCAGCAAAAATGTCCTTTAGCATTTTTTCATCTAATGGTTTAATAAAACGTGCGTTAACGACGCGAATGGACAAGCCTTGATTTTCTAATTTTTTACTTGCCTCTAATGCTAAATCAATGGTTGTACCAAATGTTAAAATAACCCCATCTTTTCCTTCCTTTAAAACTTCCCACGAACCAATCGGAATTTTTTTAAAGGAATCATCCATTTCGACACCTAAGGCATTTCCTCTAGGGTATCGCAATGCAATCGGGCCTTGGTCATATTCAATAGCTGTGTAAACCATATGCTGTCCTTCGTTTTCATCCTTAGGCATCATCAATACCATATTTGGTATATGTCGTAAAAATGCAATATCAAAAACACCTTGATGTGTTTCACCGTCTGCACCTACAAGACCAGCCCGGTCAATACCAAATACAACATTTAAATTTTGGCGTGCAACATCATGAACGATTTGATCATACGCTCTTTGTAAAAACGTGGAATAAATCGATAAAAATGGTTTCATATTTTGGGTTGCTAGGCCTGCTGCAAAGGTGGTTGCATGCTGCTCTGCAATTCCTACATCAAAAAGCCGTTCTGGAAATGCTTTTTTGAAGTCCTCTAATTTCGAGCCTACTGTCATTGCAGGTGTAATAGCGACTACTTTCTCGTTTTCACGAGCTATTTTACTTAAGGCATCGCTAATTACTTTACTCCAACCAGGTGCTTTTGCTTTCTTTTTAACCGTTTCACCAGATTCTATTTTATAAGGTCCCACTCCATGCCAGGTACCAACTTTATCTGCTTCTGCGGGATGATACCCTTTTCCTTTTTTCGTAATGACATGAATGATAACTGGTCCCTCTGTTTTTTTCGCATATTGAATGTTTTCTGCTAATTTATCAAAGTTATGACCATCCACTGGTCCATAATAAGTAAAGCCTAACTCTTCAAAGAAAATTCCAGGAACAACAAAGGATTTCATTCCATCTTTTATTCTTTCTGCTGTTTGTGCTAGCTTTCCACCAACAGCAGGAATTTTCTTTAACAAATATTCCATTTCATCTTTAACCCATTGGTATTTATTTGCACTTCTTAGTCGACCTAAAATATGATGTAATGCCCCTACGTTTGGAGCTATCGACATTTCATTGTCATTTAGGATAACGATAAGATTTTTGTTCTCATTGCCAATATGATTTAATGCTTCTAGTGCCATCCCACCAGTTAAGGCACCGTCACCAATAATGGGAACAACAAAATGGTCTTCCCCTTTTAAATCTCGTGCTACAGCCATACCCATAGCTGCAGACAACGATGTAGAGCTATGACCTGTTTCCCAATGATCATGCTCACTCTCATTTCGTTTCGGAAAACCACTTAGACCTTTATATTGTTTTAACGTATCAAAATCCTTCGTTCTTCCAGTTAAAATTTTATGAACATAAGATTGATGTCCAACATCCCAAATAAATTTATCTTTTGGGCTATTAAAAGCTTTATGCAGAGCCAACGTTAGTTCAACTACTCCTAGATTAGGAGCTAGATGTCCGCCAGTTTTCGATAATGTATAAATTAAAAACTCGCGAATTTCTTGTGCCAAAGCTTCTAATTGTTGAGTTGTATAGTTTTTTAAAAAAGTCGGATCTTGGATTGTACGGAGATCCATATGGGATCACTCACCTTCATTAGGAACTACTTCCTTTTTTCTTTTTTTAATGCAGGTAATAATTTAATGTGTAAGTATTTTTCAATAAACGCAATCGTTTTACCTGCAAATAAAATAATTTTCGTTGAAGAGTGAATGGCAAAATATTTACCTAAAGCCTTTCCTCCTACAGTAAACGCTGCAACGATACTCGTAAAGATAATTGATATGGTTATTTGATTAGTGGAATCCTCTTGGAAGCCCATTCCTAATGCTAATTGTACTACTACTGCTGCCGACGCAGTACCACTAACAATCCCAGATATATCTCCAATTACATCGTTACAGAAACTTGCAAAACGATCTGCATTTCGAACAATAATGATCGATTGTTTGGAACCCGAAACCTTTTCTGCAGCCATAGCATGAAAAGGTACTTCATCTGCAGATGTTGCAGCAATACCAAACATATCAAATATAACACCAATTAATACAATACATAAAACAATAAGCATACCAAAAACCCATCCAACGCCACTAAGAAGCACGGAGGATATAATTGTAAAAATAGCCGCTAACACAAAGGTGATAACGGCGATACTTAAGCTAAAACGTAATGATCGTTTCATCTGACTCATTTATATTTTTCCCTCAATATGTATAATGTATTTAAACTTTTTTGGATATATTAATAATGCAAGGAATGGTCATTTAAAGGGTAAAAATTGCAGCTTAGGTCCAGTAGGTTTTCCCAGTTGAATACCGCGAGTTGCCTCAAACGGCGGTTCCCCTTTAAATTCAACTTAGCGTCGTCACCGAGCGCTAGACTGGATTACCACTTAGTCTGCACCATAATCCCCTTTAAATGTCCGAAGAGTCAGTCTAGGAGTTTTCCTCGACAGTCTTTAACCGCTCCCTAGCCTCTTTTGCAGTACTGATTTCAAATGGTATACAAGGCAAAAAAATAGTGGCCACCTATTTGTTTTGCATTAAACCATTATCCCCTCAAATACCACTCAAGGCAGGCTACGCTGCTGATAGAGCTCCCCATTCGCCCCATCAAGCAGGTTCATACCCCATTCCGTAACAAATTGAGTGTTATCAATATGCCACAGTAATGGGCCTCCGCGGAAGTAGGGTCAACGCCCACATGCCTTTGTGGATCGCCCCACAACCTTAACTCCCAGCATCGACCCAAGGCTGGGCTCCTCAAGCCGACACAAGGAAC
Source organism: Salirhabdus sp. Marseille-P4669 (assembly GCF_900240405.1). Lineage (GTDB taxonomy): Bacteria > Bacillota > Bacilli > Bacillales > Alkalibacillaceae > OEQK01. The sequence continues at coordinate 373,785 of NZ_OEQK01000002.1, read as the reverse complement.
TTCATCGATGTGCCCTTTGGCAGATTTTTAGGCCTGCCTTCAGGAACGGAGGACCGACTAGAATACTGCACCATTCCTTATGTAATACTAATATATCACATTTTAAAAGTTCTTCTCAAATACAATTATTCTCATTAATGATCACGATTTCCTAGATAATCAATAATTTCAAATAAAATGCCGTTATTTATATTTGCTTGTCTTAATGCTTCTTTTGCTTTTTCCATTACTTCTAGTTTATGGCGAATGGCACCATCTAAACCAAGTATTTTCGGATATGTGCTTTTATCTGCAAGTTCGTCGCTTCCGATTGGTTTGCCTAATGTATCTTGATTTCCAACCACATCTAATATATCATCTTGAATTTGAAATATTAGTCCAAGAGAAGTAGCATAATCATCTAGCGCTTCAATTTGTGGAGGTGTAGCTCCACCTAAATAAGCACCTACACGAACCGCAAATCGAATTAATTGTCCCGTTTTAAGCAGATGAATATGATTCATTTCCTCAATGGTTAAGGATTTGTGTTCTCCATCTAAATCAAGCATTTGACCAGCAACCATACCTTCTGGACCTGCTGCTTTGGCGAGCTCTTTCATAACAAATACTTTTTCTTCTGCTTTGAGTAATGGTGTTGCTGCAATTAAATGAAAAGCCTCGGTTAAGAGCCCATCACCAGCTAATATAGCGGTTGCTTCATCGTATTGCTTGTGATTAGTCGGTTTCCCTCTTCTATAATCATCGTCATCCATAGCTGGCAAATCATCGTGAATCAAGGAATAGGTATGAATCATTTCTAATGAAGCAGCTGGAACGAATACTTTATCAAGTTCATGATGGAATGTTTCAAATGCAGCCATCATTAATATCGGACGAAATCGTTTTCCACCTGCTTCAATGGAATACACAATTGATGACTTTAATTGTTCAGGACTTTTTAATCCATTAACCAATGCAGTTAATCGACTATTAAATAAGTCCCGTCTTTCCTCCATGTATGTAGTAAACTTCACATTAATCCTCCTGCGGTGAAAAAGGCTCAAATTCACCTTGTTCATTCATTATTTGTTCCATTTGCTTTTCAACTTTTGTTAATTTATCGTTACAGTATTTGGAAAGCTTCATTCCTTCTTGATAATAGTCTATCGCTTTTTCTAATGGAACATCGCCTTCTTCTAGCTTTGCTACAATGACTTCTAGCTTTTCAATCGCTTCTTCAAAACTCAGCTTTTTCTCTTGCCCTTCCATTACTTTTCCTCCTCCTTAATTGCCCTTACTTCACACATTAACGTACCGTCTAATAATGTAACATCCACGTTTTCACCTATTTGCACATCCCTTACTGATTTTACAACGTTCTTATTCTCATCATATGTAACGGTGTATCCACGCTTTATGATATCTAACGGATTTAGCAACGATAATTTATCTAGGCGATGACTAAAGATGGAGTGTTTGTTCTGTAATTGAAGCTTCATCGCTCTTTGTAGCCTTTCCCTTACATTAGTAGCTTGGATGGTTACCGTTTCTATTTTCCGGCTCGGGTGATGCTGCATAAGTCGCTTCGTAATATTCGTAACATTATCCATTTGTTGACGCTGATAGCTCTTTATGGTCCTTTGAAGCTGATCGAGCAAACGGTCTAAATCAAGCTCCTTTTGCCGTAACATTTGAACTGGATACCGAAACGCATACGATTCCTCTAAGCTTGTCAATTTCTCTCTTAAAGAGGTAAGCTTCATTGTGGTTGCCCTTTGGATACGTGCTTTCATAATAGATATTCTATCTGCAACATCTTGTACTGAGGGAACTGCTAATTCCGCAGCACCTGTTGGGGTTGGAGCTCTTAAATCAGCTACAAAATCACTAATGGTAAAGTCCGTTTCATGGCCGACCGCAGAAATAATGGGTATGCTGGAATTCGCAATTGCACGGGCTACTGACTCTTCATTAAAAGACCATAATTCCTCAATAGAGCCACCCCCACGCCCAACGATTAAGCAATCAAATAACTGTAATTCATTTGCTCGATTGATAGCTTGTACTATGGATTGTGGTGCATATTCTCCTTGAACTAGGACTGGGAGTAACGTTTTTTTAGCTATCGGATATCTTCGATTTAACGTAGAAAAGATATCCCGTACAGCTGCACCAGTGGGAGAGGTGATAACACCTATATGTTCTGGATATTTAGGGATGACTTTTTTCCGCTCTTGATTAAAAAGACCTTCTTTTTCTAATTTCTCTTTTAATTGTTCATATGCTAAATATAAGGCGCCAATTCCATCAGGTTGCATGTCATGTATGTATAATTGGTACTGACCGTGTGGCTCATAAACGCTTATTTCTCCTTTAATTAGCACATTCATCCCGTTCTCAGGTCGAAATTTAATAAAACGATTGTAGCTCGAAAACATTACTGCTTGTATACGCGCTTGATCATCCTTCAACGTTAAATACATATGTCCACGAGAATGTAATTTGAAATTTGAAATTTCCCCTCTTAGGTATACTTCTTTTAAATTACGATCTGTTTCTATTTTATGTTTTATATACCTCGTTAGCGCTGTTACGGTCAAATATCGATTTTCCACAGTCACGCTCCCCTTTATAGACCATTATTGATCCGATTCCTCAGATTTCACAATTTTGGAAAGAACCCCATTTATAAATTTGCCGGAACTTTCATCTCCGTAATCCTTTGCAATATCAACAGCCTCATTGATTGAAACTTTTACTGGTATGTTTTCTATATATTTCATTTCGAAAGTTGCCATACGGAGTAATGTTCTTTCTACTGAAGCAATTCGCTTTAATGACCAATTGACTAGTTGTTCACTAATCATTTCATCAATTTGGTTTTTATGCTCCATAACGCCATAAATAAGCTCTTTGGTGAAGTCATCCATTGGCTCTTCCTCTGTTGCAAAGGAAATCGCTTCTTCTGCATTTATGTCATTTATATCAATTTGAAATAAAATTTGAAAAGCCTTTTCTCTTGCTTTTCTTCTTTTCATATGAATTTCTCCTTTGTTGTTCAATCCGATGTATAAATATACAGTTTTACATTTAAAGAAACTTATATTTACTATGCCCTTTTGAATGATAACATTTAAAAGAAAGAATTGCCACATCAAAGCTAGTCAGGTAGCACTTCGGCTTTTTATATCTTCACTTTTTGCATTTCGATTTATTCAACATTACTTATTGTGTCCGTTTTTTATGCCAAGCTTAAGCTTATGTCCTACGTAATGCAACAAAAATGACCATGAAGATTTTCCCCATGGTCACTTGTATGTTTCTATTCTTCTATCTCTGCTTCCTCTTTTTGCTCCATTTGTACACCTACAACATGGACGTTTACTTCATTGATTTTTAAAGCAGTCATATTAAGTAAAGCTTGACGAATGTTATCCTGAATAGCTTGTGCTACGGTAGGAATAGAAAGTCCGTAATTTAAAACCACATAAACGTCAATTTTAATACCATCACTGGATAGTTCTACTTTTACACCTTTTCCGTGATTCTTTTTCCCAAATCTTTCTGTTACATTTGTAGCAAAGCTGCCTCGCATTTGGGCAACTCCAGATATCTCACTTGCCGCTATTCCCGCAATAACCTCAATAACCTCTGGAGCAATCTCCACTTTACCTAATGATGTATCTTCACTCACATTCAATAGTTCATTTTCTGGCATGAGTCAGCAACTCCTTTCCTTACTCATTATCCATTATATTATATTTTTCCAAAAACTTCGTATTAAAGTCACCTTTTATAAAAATTTCATGATTCATCATTCTTTGGTGGAAAGGGATTGTCGTATGTATGCCATCAACAATAAACTCATCTAAAGCCCTTCTCATTTTATCTATTGCTTCTTCTCTCGTTTTACCATGTGTAATTAGCTTTGCAATCATGGAATCATAATGTGGTGGGATCTTCCACCCAGAATAAGCAGCAGAATCTACTCGGACACCATATCCGCCTGGTGGCAAATACATTTGGACCTCACCTGGAGAAGGCATAAAGTTTTTAAACGGGTTCTCTGCATTAATCCTACATTCCATTGACCAACCTTGGAATTCCACCTCTTGTTGGGTAAAGGAAAGTTTTTCTCCGGAAGCAACTTTAATTTGTTCTTTAATTAAATCGATTCCAGTAACCATCTCAGTTACAGGATGCTCTACTTGTATACGAGTATTCATCTCCATAAAGTAATATTGATTACTTTGTTTATCGAATATAAATTCAATCGTACCAGCACCAGTGTATTCTACAGCTTGTGCTGCCTTCACTGCAGCATCCCCCATAGCCTCACGAATTTCTGGAGTAATGGCTGGTGATGGTGTTTCTTCAATTAATTTCTGTAATCTGCGTTGAATCGTGCAATCGCGCTCTCCAAGATGGACAGTATTTCCATATTGATCAGCTATTACTTGAATCTCAACATGGCGGAAATCTTCAATAAATTTTTCAATATATACACCAGGATTTCCAAATGCAGTTTCTGCTTCGTTTTGGGTAACTCGTATTCCTTTTACTAAATCTTCTTCATTACGAGCAATACGAATACCTTTTCCTCCACCACCTGCTGTTGCTTTAATAATAACAGGATACCCTATTTCTTCTGCAATTTGAATTCCTTCTTCGACGTTTTCAATAATCCCTCTTGAACCTGGTACAATCGGAACACCAGCTTCACGCATTGTTTCTCTTGCTACGTCTTTCGTGCCCATTTTTTGAATCGAGTAACTACTTGGGCCAACAAAAATAATATTACATTCCTTACATATTTCTGCAAAGTCTGGATTTTCAGCTAAGAAGCCGTATCCTGGATGAATTGCGTCTACCTCTGTTAATGTGGCCACGCTCATAATATTCGTTATATTTAAATAGCTTTCTTTACTAAATGCTGGCCCAATACAGTATGCTTCATCTGCCAGCTTTACATGTAAAGATTCTTTGTCCGCTTCTGAGTAAACCGCTACTGTTTCGATCCCTAGCTCTTTACAAGCACGAATGATACGAACGGCGATTTCTCCTCGATTCGCTACTAATAATCTTTTTATCACAAACCTCAACCCCTTATTTTTTCACTCGGAATAATGGTTGACCATACTCTACCAGTTCACCATTGTTTACTAGGATTTCAACGATCTCGCCTGTAACTTCTGCTTCTATTTCATTAAATAATTTCATTGCTTCTACAATACATACCGTAGTATCGGCTTTAACCTTGTCACCAACTTCTATAAAAGGATCACTATCTGGGGAAGGTGAGCGATAGAATGTACCAACCATTGGTGATGTAATTTCGTAGTCAAATTCTTTAGACTTTGTATCTTTTTTCTCTTCCTTTTGTTCTACTACATTACTTTCTTCTTTAGGCACTTCTACTTGTGGTGTAGCCTGTACAACTGGTTGCTGAACAGCTGCCACTGGTTGCTCTACAATAGTAGTGGTAGGTCCACTTTTATCATTATTTTTCTTCATTTTTACTTTTGCACCATCGACTTCATATTTGAATTCGTCAATAGATGATTCATCAATAAGCTTAATTAGTTCTCGAATTTCTTGAATTTTTAACATTTTAGGCACCCCTTTATCTTTTAAACTAATACTCGGTCTAGCATTTCATACTCGTATAACCCTCTGTGTTCATAATAAACTTATAGAAATCTCTAATTTAATAACAGGTGCTAATAACACCTATTAATTATTTTATTACAAGTTACTAGTAAACTTCAACTTTAAATCGTACTACATAGAAATATTCCATAATCCATTGTGTATCTCCTGCTATATCACAAATAGAAAATGGAATTTTTTCTGTTGTCGCCCTTAACTCCAATCGTTTCCTCCTTTAATATCCCATAATACCTTAACAGAATACGAAAAAACCTTGTCGTGATTTACGACAAGGTTTTTTCGCTTTCCATTATTCTTCTGCTTGCTCTTCGTCTGTAGTTTCAGAAGACCCCTCAATCTGGAACTTAACATCTGCAGGCACATCCCCAAACTCATCTCGCACCATTTGCATAATATTTAATGCTTCTTCTTTAGACTCTTTTTCTGCTTTAACAGTTACATGTACAATATCCTCCTCAGCTCGTACAAAAACATCGGAATAATTATTTTCTGATTGTATTACTTTTTCTAGCAAACCTTCTTTATAATCTAATTCGTCTAATTTCGTCATTGCGTCCATTGCTTCTTGCTTTTCTTGTACAGAGGCGTCGCTTGAAGCAACAATATTTTCATACTGCTCTTTCATCTTGCTTCTCGTGTCTTGAAGATCTAAGCGTAATTGTGTAAACAGTTCATCTGTAGAAGTGGAAGAAATAGGGTTACCCTCTGCATCTGTCTCAATACTTTCCATTCCTTCTGTAATATTGGTTTCAATGGAGCCTTCTGTATTCGTTACTTCTGATTGCTCCTTATCCTCTACATCCACTAGCGCTACTTGATCTCCACCTGGGGAAGTCATGTAGTATACACTAAGTACAATAAGTAAGCTTAGCATTGTTAATAACCATACCGTTTGTTTTTTTAACATCATAATCATATTCCTCCTCAAAATTTATTTAGGATTTGCTGTAACTCTATGAGTAGGTACATCTAGTACTCTGGAAACTGCTTCTATCACCATTTGCTTGGCTTCTACATTTTCCAGACCAGATGCCACTACCATAACGCCACTCACTTCTGGTTTCTTTATCTGAATTAACAGTGGCGATTCTTGATTATTGTTACGAATGACAACAGTTTGTCTCTCCTCGGAAACCTCTTGGATCTCCCTCTCTCCTCCATTTTGATCTGTCTCATTCGTTGTTTGCTGACTTTCAATGATGTTCTTCTCATAAACTTTCAAGCTCGTTGCATCTAAGTTCACCATAATGTCTACATCAGAAACTCCATTTAGTTTTTCTAACATTGCTTTCAGTTGTTGTTCGTAATCCGATTCCATCTGGTTGATGACAGCTAACTTATCATCCTGGGTAACAGTAGTACTACTGTTTGATTCCTTTTTAACCTCTTGTGTATGTTGCGTGATGTTTGGATTAATTTCCAATTCAGGACTATCCTTTTGAAAAATGTCGCTTACTAAAATAATGAGAAGTCCTACTAATCCTAGAATAATTACATAGGAAAGAAATGTTGGTTTACCATTTTCATCTTTTTTTAGTTTTAATAGAGACCAAAACTTTTTCATGTAGTTTCCCCTCCTTCCCAAATGAGGTTTATTTTGTTTTTTGATATCTCCCAGAAGGAGGCTAAATCATCTTGGATTTGTTCTAATGGTAGATCTTCATCAGTTGATTCTTGATTGAAGTCGATGACCACGTTCTCTACTTCACTACCACCATTTGACAGTTCTTCTTTCATTAGCTCAACGGATAGTGATTCAACATTTTCCCAGTTCAGTTCTTCATTTTCTTCTAAAAAGGTGAATGTTATATCTTTTATCGCTACTCCATACTTATCTATCAACTCCCCTTCAGCTTGTTCTTTTAATTGGACAACTGTCTGGTTTAATATATATGCACGTTGGGAGGCTTGTATTTCACTTTTCTCATTTTCTATTTGATTTTTTATTTCATCTAGTTCATTTTCACTAATAGATAAGGAGTTTTCGACCAATCGACTAGCGTCTGTATTAAATAATTGGAACAATGGCTGAAGGAAAATGAGTACTAGAATTAAACCAATCGCAAATTTAACATATTTTTGCATTGCCGATTGAGGTAATAACAAATCAATAAACATTGCGATTAATAAAAAAATGATAATTTGTGCTACCCAATCCTGAATAAAATCCATTGTCTCCCCCCTAACGCATCATCACAGTTAGATTACTAGCTGCAACCAAAATAACGATACTAAGAAAAAACATAATCGTAACAACGAGAAGAGCTGCAAAAACATACAATATATGTTTACTAATTAGATCCAATGTTTTAATAACTGGCCCCCCACCAATTGGTTGGATAATTGCAGCGGCTATTTTATAAATAACAGCTATTACAAATACTTTAATAGCTGGAAATAAAGCAATAGACAAAACAATAATTACTCCAACAATCCCCACTGTATTTTTCAATAACATAGATGCGGATATTACGGTATCGGCGGCATCGGTAAACATCCTTCCAATCACAGGAATAAAGTTCCCGGTTACAAATTTTGCTGTACGTACTGCAACACCATCGGTAACAGCTGCTGCTGCACCTTGGATTCCAATGACTCCGATAAAAATAGTTAAAAATACACCCAAAATAGCAAGTCCTGCATTTTTTAACAAATTGGCTAACTGTGTTGCTTTATAATGATCGTTTAATGAGCTAACAATATGTAATAAAGCAGATAAGAAAAACAATGGTAACACGATTGTAGAGATAAGTACTCCGCTTGTATTAATGAGAAAAAGGATAATTGGGTGAAAAAAGGCAACAGACGTAATACTCCCTACCGAAGCTAAAATACTTAATACTAAAGGTAACAAGGCAATCATAAAGTTAGACATTGCATCTATTGCGTTATTCGTATAGGAAACAGCTAAACTAAAACTGGATAATGCTAACGTAATAAGCACTAAATAGATTACTGCGTAAGCAACTTTATTTACGGTTTTTGATTCAAAGGCATTTTGCACCGTTTGTAGAACGACCGCAAAAAGGGTCAACAAAATTAAGGAGCCTAATAGCTTTCCATTTAATAACAGCTCATGAAGTAAATACTTTCCAAGTCCTTGCATCCAATTGGAAATGGACAGTGGAGCATCCTCTTTTACAAAGTCTGTTAAACTTTTCGAAGTAAGCTCTGGCAAATACTCACCATATGTATTTGTGACGCTTCCCCAATATTGTCCAATCGTATCAAATGATTCTCCTTGCATTTGCTCGTTTGCCCAATCCTCTGGAGTTGTTTCTGCTGTTGAATCGGTCTCTGCATGGAGATGCAAACTTCCCATCAGGACAAAACTGAAAAGAGCAATGATACATCCTACTTTCTTTAAACCTTTCAACTTAAAATGCTCCCTTCCAAGTTACCAGTTTCATATTTTATCTGTTATAGCGGTATAAAGTTTAGAATGGTTTCTACGACAGCAGTTAGAATTGGAACAGCAAGTACAAGTATGAATATTTTTCCTGCTAGTTCAATCTTGGAAGCAATGGAGCCAAGCCCGGCATCACGTGTGATTTGCGCTCCAAATTCAGCTATATATGCAATCCCGATGATTTTTAAAATCGTACCAACATACATAAAGTTAATATTGGCTTTCGTCGTTAAATCTGTAAGCAAACGAAATATTTCACCTATATAAGGGATGACAAAAAGGAAGATAATGATGCCCGAGAATAGCACGATAAAAAATGCGATGGAATCACTTTGTTGACGAATAACAATGGTTAGTATTCCAGCAAGAATACCAAAGGAGACAAGATGCAAAATCTCCATATATTTAATAGCCCCCTATTATGCTTTGAAAAAGAAATACTGAACGAATCTGAGTAAATAAATCAGCAAGGTTATTTACGACAATTAACAGGACAATGATAAACCCTATTAAAGTAACCCAATGCGCGTAATCCTCTTTGCCCATTTGCTTTAAAACTGTATGAATCATTGCTACAACAATGCCGATCCCCGCTATTTGAAATAACAAATTTGTGTCGCCTAACATGGTGATTGCCGACTCCCTTCTATATAGACAAAAGTAATGTCACCGCTTAAATAAATAAAAGTACTAAAAACAATCCTGCTAAGACTCCTAAATTCCTTGCTAATTGGCTATATTTTCTTTTCTCTTCCTCTGCATTTTCCAATTCTCGATCTAAATGAGATAAAGCAAGATGAATGTGTTTTTGTTGCTGCGTAAAATCATGTTGACCTAATGTTTGTCCAAATTGATCCAATATTTCCTTTTCGCTTTTTTTCATGGCTGTTTGATTCCAAAATTCATCTAACGACTCACGCCAGACGTAATATAAAGAAATTTGTTGATTACGCTCTAATCGCTCGTTGAGTAAACGGAAGAAGTCTGACAACGGGTTTGGTAATTGCTTGGCTAATCGAGAAAAGACCTCCTGTATAGGACTTTGTCCATACACAATTTCAGCCTCTAACACTTGTAGTGCATTTTTAAGCTGTCTAATTTGTCGTGGCCGATTTGTATACCTTCTGGAAAACTCAAATCCCGCGTATGTTGTAGCTGACAGCAACAGAAGGGCTCCGATCCACTTCATGCTCATTACTCCCTTTCCGATATTTATGTGGTTGTCCATCTTCATCTAACACCGACAGGATGGTTCCTGGCTTTGGTTTGTTGCCAAAAGTAATAAACCGCTTAAAGGCTTTTTGTTCAAATAACGGTCTTAAGGAAGGCCGATTCTTAATTTCCTCAATGGTTGCTCCATGCACGCTGCAAATAACGGTCACTCCGGCATGCAGTGCTTCCATTAATGCCGATACATCTCGATCACTGCCAATTTCATCAACAACCAAGATATCCGGGGACATAGAGCGAATCATCATCATCATTCCTTCCGCTTTTGGACAAGCATCCATTACATCGGTTCTTAAACCTACATCGTGCTGAGGAATACCATGCTTACAAGCGGCTATTTCACTTCTTTCATCTATCACTCCTACTTTATAGGGAGGATAGTTATGAAAACCATTACTAATGTTTCGTATGGCATCGCGTAAAAAAGTCGTTTTTCCACATTTGGGTGGACCAATTAATAATGTATTTAAAAATCCATTTTGAAATAGTAATGGTAAATATGGATCGCTAATATGCTTTACCTGTCGTGCAATGCGAACGTTAAAAAAAGCTAAATGACGAATCGCTTTCACATAACCTTTTTCTGTATTCACTTTTCCTGAAATCCCAACCCGATGCCCACCTTCAATTGTGATATATCCTTGCCGAAGTTCATCTTCAAATCGGTAGATCGAATGTTGGCTTAATTGATTTAAAATAAAATGTGCATCCTCCGGTGTAGGAATAATGTTTTTTACCATTCGGGAATAGGTAGGAAACACAAGTTCAATTGGACGTAATACCCGAACGCGAATCTCTTCAATTTGGTTCCAATTATGAATTTCAGAGTGGAGCTTGTCTGCCATTACAGGAGGAAAAATTCTCATTATCTCTTCCAATCGTAATCCTCCTTTTTCTATTAACAATAGTTACTTTAAATCTATGCCGTACAAGCTAATTTATGACAAATGAAGTGAGATGTTTACTAGAGAGGTAATATTTTTTTATACGTATGCATCGTATGAAAGAGAGGGATTTTTAAAAGAACAGGGAAAACACAAAAAAAGACTTTACCTATTGTAAGGCAAAGTCTTTTTAAGGGTTCATATTATGCTCGGGAAACGTATTTCCCATCGCTTGTATTTACTACTAGTTTATCTCCAACGTTAACGAAGAAAGGTACTTGTACTACTAAACCTGTTTCAACTGTTGCAGGTTTAGTACCACCACTAGCTGTATCTCCTTTAATTCCTGGTTCTGTTTCTACAACTTCAAGCTCCACTGTGTTTGGCAACTCTACGCCTAGTGTTTCTCCATTGTAAACAAGAATAGTAACTTCCATGTTCTCTTTCAAAAATTTAAGTTCATATTCAATTTGCTCTGCTGGCAATTCAATTTGCTCAAATGTTTCTTGATCCATGAAATTGTGCATCGTACCAGAAGCATATAAATATTGCATATGCCTTCTTTCTAAGTGAGCCTTGCTAACTTTTTCTCCAGCCCGGAACGTTCTTTCTGAAATATTTCCATTACGTAGGTTGCGTAATTTACTTCGAACAAACGCTGCACCTTTACCTGGCTTTACATGTTGGAATTCAATAACCTGCCATATATCACCATCTAGTTCAACTGTTAATCCTGTACGAAAATCGTTTACTGAAATCAAAATTCTTGCCCCTTTCTTCCAATCACAATGTTATTAATTCTTTTGATGAATGTGTTAGTTTCTCATATCCATTCTCTGTTATTAGAACATCATCTTCAATACGGCATCCACCAACATTTGGAATATAAATTCCTGGTTCAACTGTTACAACCATACCAGGCTCAAGCTTTGCTTCACCTCGATAGGAAAGGGTTGGACCTTCATGCACATCTAACCCAATGCCATGACCAGTAGAATGACCGAAATAATCCCCATACCCTTTTTCTTTAATATAATCACGAGTCAAAGCGTCTCCTTGTATTCCTGTAATTCCAGGTTTTAAACCTTCCACTCCACGCAACTGTGCTTCTAGTACCGTATTGTATATATCCTTCAACTTATCATTTATTTCGCCAACAGCAACTGTTCTCGTAATATCGGAACAATACCCTTTATAATAAGCACCAAAATCTAACGTAACAAGCTCTCCAGATTCAATTACTTTATCAGAAGCAACACCATGTGGAAGCGCTGATCGGAAACCAGATGCTACAATAATATCAAAAGAGGATGACGTTGCACCTTGCTTACGCATAAAGAACTCCAGTTCATTGGAAACATCAATTTCTTTTACTCCAGGCTTGATAAATCCAAGAATATGTTCAAACGCATTATCGGCAATTTGACAAGCCTCTTTTAATATATTAATTTCTTCATCTGTTTTAATCAACCTTAATTTTTCGATGATTCCCGCTAATGGAACAAGCTCAGCCGATACTTGTTCACGATAAGCCTCATAAGTACTATAAGTAACATGCGCTTTTTCAAATCCTAAACGTTTAATTCCCAAACGTTCCACCTGATTAGCTACTTCTTTCGTAATTAACACCTTATGCTCCACAATTTCAAAGCCTTTTACTTGCTCACTCGCTTGCTCTGTATAACGAAAATCTGTAATGAAAACAGCATGCTCTTGTGTAATCAACGCAACACCTGCTGTACCTGTGAAACCAGTTATGTATCTACGATTTTTTTCACTAGTGATTAAAATACCATCTACATTTTGTTCTTCAAGGGCTTTTCTTAGTTTAGTTACCTTTTCCATTGATACCATCCTCTCTCTTCTCCCTTTCTAGAAATGCTAGGGCTGCCAATTTATATCCAAGCATACCGAGACCAACAACTTGCCCCCAGCAGACTGGAGCTAAAAGGGACTCCCTTCGAAACGACTCCCGACTATGTACGTTTGATATATGCACTTCGATTACAGGGACCTCTATTGCACTAATAGCATCTCGTAACGCAATGCTCGTATGGGTATATGCAGCCGGATTAAAAATAATTCCATCATATTTCCCATCACTTTGCTGGATTGCATCTACTAATTCACCTTCATGATTGGTTTGCATTGCATCCATTCCCCAATTATGAGCTAACAACAATTCACGAATCTCTTCTTCAATCGTTTCTAGACTTTCATGACCATAAATATCTGGTTCTCTTTTCCCCAATAAATTCAAATTAGGGCCATTAAGGAGCAACAGCCGGTTCATTTTTCTTCCCCTCTCCCAAAATTCTAGAAAAGCGAAAACATTATGTATACAATGCTAGTTTATCATATTCAACTAGCATTTTGTGAGCTTTTCTTTTTATTGGCTTCGGCTTTCTTTACGGCCTCATATTCATATGAAATGGAGTAGCCAATAAAGGTACCATATAAAATGTACAAGCATAATGTAGAAACAATGGTAGTGCTTTCCATCTCCGATAAGGTAGGAACCGCACTAAATACAGGATTTAAAAAATACATTATAATAACCCATAAAGCTATACCATATAAGAAACCTGGAATCATCCCGGGCCTCTTTCTTAAGGTCAAATAATATAAAAGTGCTATAAGAATAGAAATCAAACCAACAATCACAATACTGATGATTTCCCCAAGAAGTCCATTCGTCCAATTCCCTTCAAAAAAGGAACGTAGAATAAAGGAACCATGGGAAACTTCTGAAAAATTAAAGTAGTATGCTATTGAACCAATCGTAGCCCAGAACAATCCTCCAATAAAACCTGTTAATAAGGACTTACTTCGTATAGACATTGGTTTTTCTTTTTGATTCTGTTCCAATTTTGGATCTTGGCTATTACTTTCCATATTCACACCTCCGTTTTTTACTGTTTCCTAAAAATCGTTAATAAATGCAGGCGTTGTACTTCTGTTCATTTTTCTAGTAGAATATAGCTTAGATACAAGGAAATACATGATTTATACGGATAAAAAGCCACGTTTCATCATATACTAAATAGTAAAAAATACCGTTAGTATAAATTTTATGAATATATTTCTAGTAAAAAGGGAAATATCATTTTAATGGATAATATATTTGCTAAGTAATCTTTTAAATACGAAATCAAGGGTTTAGATAGGAAAGGAGGTCCGCTATGTCCAGGAAAGTAAATCCTTTATTTTACGTACTAATTGCACTCGCGATATTTGGTCTTGTAACTATTATTATTACAAAGCCAGGCGAATTACTAACAAGGCTATTAATGACAGCTGGAATAGTAGCTATATTTTTCGTTGTCTTTTACATAATACGTAATAAATCTGGTGCTAGTGGATTTTCAAGTAAATATAAAAAGGCAGTGAAACAGTCTAAAAAGAAATATGGTAGTAATGTAAATCATACGAGTCAATATGCTCGGGCAGCAAGGTCTCCACATAAGCAGAAACCAGATGTACGTAAAAAAACAAGGCGTAACGCAAGTCATTTAAGAGTTATCGAAGGAAAAAAAGATAAAAAGAAAGATCGAGCGTTGTATTAAACGTTCGATCTTTCTTTAATAACTCCATTTTTTTAAAAATTTTGTTGCGCGCTCATATCCCATATCGATAAGAAGAAGCTTTGATTTCTTGTCGATTTCAAAATCAGTAGCTTCAATACCTTCTGTTGGTATAAACATAACCTCTTTATCTAAAGTCTTTGAAATATGTCTTGCATCATGTGCTTTCATCATAGTAGTAAATATGGATGCATATAAATCAATTGCCCCATCCACTTCTTTTTCTTTAATATCTTCATAGGTAGAACTTAATTTCATCCCTAAAATTGGCCGAAGTTTCTTTTTATCTGGTTCCGTAAATAACCAAATCGGAAAATTGCTCAGGAAGCCACCATCTACTAAAACCGACTTGGTATGCATGTAATTCGTTATTTTGGAAGGAATAAAAAAGAAGGGAATTGTAGAACTAATTGTAGCCGCTTTGGCAACGGAAAAAGAGGTCGATTCTATGTTATACATTTTCTCAATATCATCTGGAAAAACAATGAGCTTATTCAAAGATACGTCCGTGCCAATCATTTTCAAGTACCCTTTAGGGAAATCCCCGAATGTTTCAATACCTTTTGCAGCTAGCATCTCTCTTAGCCATTCTTCAACTGGCTCACTTTTATATAAGCCTAATCGAAAATACAATAAAACCCACTTTAAAAAAGGAAAAGCTTTGCCAATCTTTGGCTCCTGGATAAAAGAAGACATATCTAGCTTGAGAAAAATTTCTTTTAGTTCATCAGCTGTGTAACCTGCAGCAACTAGACTTGCAAAGATAGAGCCCGCAGATGTGCCTGCTAACCGCTCAAATCCTAAACCCTTTTCTTCTACTGCTTCTAGGGCACCTATAAAAGCTAGGGCTTTTACTCCACCACCTGAGAATACCCCATCCACTTTCATAGAAAACCTCCCACTTCATAAGTTTCTAAATATATAAGCAAGAATCCTATATTTAGAACTTTAAGTTGGGAGGTTATGAAAAAATTTTATTTATTGATATCATTATCATTTTGTTCTTGAACTATTTTTAATTCCTGAACTCGTTCTGGCTTTTCCTCAAAATATTGAACCAAATCACCAATACGATCAATTGCATTCCAGCTTAAATGATGTTCAATACCTTCTACATCATTATATATATTCTCTTGCTCGACACCAATAATCTCTAGAAACTGCTCCAATAGCTCATGGCGATAAACAAGACGCTTTCCGATTTTCTTTCCTTTGGCCGTTAGAATTAAGCCTCGATACTTCTCGTAATTTAAATATCCATCACGATCGAGCTTTTGCACCATTTTGGTTACGGATGATGGATGTACTTGTAGAGCTTCAGCAATATCAGATACTCTTGCATAGCCTTTTTGCTCTATTAATAGATAGATTTGCTCAATATGATCCTCCATACTTGGCGTCGGCATATGTAACACTCCAAACTTCACTTATCATTGAAAATTTTTTTCACCTATCAAAAGCATACACCAGATTTCAATATGTGACAAGACAAGGAGCAGCAGACAAATTCTTTGTGAAGCGCAAAGGGAAAAGCAGATGAATTATACTCATCTGCCAAAAGTGAAAAGTGCCAGAAAGTACTCTGACACTATAGGTTTATTTATCTTTTTCAATAAAATAGCTGATAGCCCCAACGGCAAGCCCTAACGCTATCCCACCTGCTACTTCAATGGGCATATGCCCCATCACTTCTTTAAGCTCTTTCTTTCGCTTTTTATAAGGGAAATTTGGATGTTCATGAGCTAATTTTTCTAATTGCTCATACATATCGTTCACTGCTATAGCAGTTTCACCTGCATGCCACCTTACCCCCATTGCATCATACATAACAATTAAACTAAATATACTACTAACACCAAAATCAATCGATGCCATACCGTTTTTTAATGCAACATACGTAGTGAGTGATGTTACAGCTGATGAGTGGGAGCTTGGCATATCACCAGATCCTAATAGCTTTTTCCAATCCCAAACACCGGTCTCCAAATAGGAAACGGGTACTTTTAAAAATTGTGCAGCACCAATTCCTATTAAGGCTGTTGATAACGCTCGATTTAACATAAAAGTCACCTCAAGTTTAAGATTAGACATATGTTGGGCTTTTATTCGAACTTTTGATTCTTGAACAAAAGAACCCGCCGCATTGCTTGTCCTTTTGTATGAACAGTGGAAATAAACGAAAACGCACTGTTCTCGCTCATTTAATTGATGATGCGCTGCGGTGGAATACTTCGATAAAAAAGACCTTTCTATTTTATGTTGAGAAATAATAAGATTTCTACTTCCAATGTGTTCCTTAAAGGGATGCTACATTACTCGAAAACAAGAAATCAAATTTATTATCAAGACCTCTAAACAAAAAAGAAAACCCAAACCAATATCAATACTTGTTAAAAGCATCGTATGATTTGAATTTTCCTTTATTAAGTCACATTTCGCACTTTTTTAACTTAAAGTCCACACTTCAACTGTGCACCACAGCTTGTACATGTATTACATCCACCTAAATCTTCTACTGTTCCTTCACGACATACTGGGCACGTATTGCCTAGTTCAGAGCCGATTGTAACATCTGTAGAACGTAGATCTTGAATCGTATCCACTAAAACAACTTTGTTCTCTTTCGTTTCGGATATATCATTTTCTTCATCGAACGTATTTTCTTCCGCTTTTAAGGTTAAAACTTGAGCGTCACGGCTACCGTCTACATAAACGGTTCCGCCTTTTGCTCCACCTTTGTACAAGCGTTCATAAACCTTTTCTACTTGCTCCACTGTATATCCTTTTGGTGCATTAACTGTTTTACTAATAGAGCTATCAATCCATTTTTGAATGACACACTGTACATCTGCATGAGCTTCTGGAGCTAATTCCATTGCAGAGACAAACCACTCTGGTAAGTTATTTGGATCTGCTTCTGGATGATTATCTAGATATTCTTGAACGATATCTGCTTTTACTTCAATAAATTTGCCTAGTCGTCCACTTCTAAAGTATGAAAAGGAGAAGTAAGGCTCTAATCCAGTAGCTACACCTACCATCGTACCAGTACTTCCAGTAGGAGCAACGGTTAATAAATGAGAGTTGCGAATACCATATTCTTTAATGGCTTCCTTCAGATTTTGAGGCATTTTTTGCATATAGCCTGTTTTCGTAAATGCTTCTCTTAATCGATTTGTTTCTTCTTCTGTATCTCCTACTAAGAATGGGAAACTTCCCTTTTCTTTTGCTAATTCAACAGAAGTTTCATAAGCAGTCACTGCAATCGTTTCAAATACTTCATCTACTAACTTATTTCCTTCTTCGGATCCATACACCGTTTCACAATAAATTAGTAAGTCATGAAGACCCATAACACCTAAGCCAACACGGCGCTCACCTAAGGCTTGCTTTTTATTCTCTTCTAAGAAATATGGAGTAGCATTGATTACGTTATCTTGCATTCTTACCCCAACACGTACAGTTTCTTTTAATTTTTCAAGATTAACGGTTTTGCTCTTTTTATCTGCCATTTCGGCTAAGTTGATCGCAGCTAAATTACAAACAGAGTAAGGTGCTAAAGGCTGTTCTCCACAAGGGTTTGTTGCAACTACTTGCTGTGAGTATGCTTTAGCATTCGTCATATCATTGGCATTATCAATAAAGAAAATACCAGGCTCTGCAGAATACGTTGCACATACATTTATTAAGTTCCATAGTTCCTTCGCTTTCACTTTACGATAGACACGTACGTTGTGACCAAGGCGCTCCCACTCACGAACGTCGCCAACATTGTGCCACTCTTCGTTATATACTTTCATCTCTTCTTGATCATAACTCTCTACATCAGGGAATCGAAGCTCATAATAATCGTCGTTTTCAACAGCCTGCATAAATTCTTTTGTTAAACATACAGAAATATTTGCTCCAGTCAAAAACTCAGGGTTATGAACACTAAAATTACCACCATCACGTAGCTTTTGTTCTGCCTCTTTAATGATTTTCTCGTTAAAACCACCAAGACCTGGGATGTTTTTATAGTTCACAATTCCTTGATACATCATTTCTTCTTGTTGAGTAAGTGGTGTAAACTTAAGCTTTCCTTGAGCAAGCTTTTTAATCGTTTCATCATTTGTGTTTTCAATTAAGAAACGCAAAATTCTTGGGTTCTGCATTTTAGAGATAATGAATTCGATAATGTCTGGGTGCCAATCCGCGAGCATAATCATTTGGGCACCCCTACGTGATCCACCTTGTTCAACTAAATGGGTTAATTTCGCAATATCATCTAACCAAGATACCGAGCCAGACGATTTTCCATTTACACCCTTTGCTAGCGTATTTCTTGGTCGTAAAGTAGAGCCATTTGTTCCTACTCCTCCACCACGACTCATAATTTCCATAACCTGTTTACGGTGATCCGATATACCCTCTCTGGAATCTTGAATATACGGCATAACATAACAGTTAAAATAGGTTACATCCGTTCCTGCTCCAGCTCCATATAATACTCTTCCTGCTGGCACAAAATGAAGACTAGCTAATTGTTCGTAAAACTTTTGGAACCATTCATTTCTCTTTTCCACCGTTTCTTCAACAGCTGCTAACCCTGATGCGTTACGCTTTGCAATTTGTTCATAATAGATTTCAAGTGGCTTTTCGATTACGTCTAAGGAGCGTTTTACAACTCCAGTTTCGATTTCCTCTTCTTTATCTAAGGCTGAAATATAGTCTTGTTCTACAAAAACTTCAGCTTGTTTATTTTCCCAATCAATCGATTTTATAAAGCCGAGACCTCTAGCTGGAAATTTAGGATCATCCTTAACGGTTAGAACGACAAAATCCCCTTCTGTTAACGTAGTCTTTTCTGTGTCTTTAAATGCATATCTGTCTAACATAACCAGTCGAGAAACACCGTTATGTAAAATTTTCATATCCGATTGTATCGGGTGTACTTGTGGAAACAATTTAATATCTTGATTTAATCGTTCCACATTAATTTTTAAATTTTGCTCATCCTTTAATTGAGTCAATGAAAACTCCCCTTTCCAAAACTAGCCCCGTTCAAGGAATATCTAGTTATCTATCTATATGTTGATAGTCATTATTAATAAGGTATCATATAACCATAGTAGAATACAACAAAAAAATATCAAGATATGGTATTATTTTTTGTTCCTGAATACTATATATTGTGTCATGGAACAAATGGATATGAATTTGTCAAAAACAAAAAAGTATAATAAACAGAGAAAATAAAAGAATTTATAGGCTATGAAATAGATAACAGCAAATTTTGACTTATTTTGTCGTTTGCATAAAAACGAGATAAAGAAATACTTGAAAACATAGGTTAATTAGCCCCTTAAGGCAATTTTTAACAAAAAAATAAGCCAAAACTCATTATTTACCATAAAATTTTTTGTTAAATTCTTTGAAACTTAAAGCGAATGTTCTTATAATAGATAAGTAGGTGTTGGAGATGAAAGGGGATTCGTGATGCAAATCGTACTAATTGTTTTAGTAGCAATTATTGTTTTTGGACTTGTTCGTTTCTTAAGACAACGTAAAGTTTTAAAGACACTAACCGAAGAAGAATTTAGAGCTGGTTATCGGAAAGCTCAATTAATTGATGTTAGAGAACCAAATGAATTTGAAGCAGGGCACATTTTAGGGGCTCGTAATATTCCCCTAACACAGCTAAAACACCGTTTAGTAGAAGTGCGTGCCGATAAACCTGTTTATTTATACTGTCAAAGTGGATCGAGAAGTGCAAGAGCTGCACTCGTATTAAATAAACATGGTCGTAAAGATTTATATCAGCTAAAAGGCGGCTTCAAAAAATGGACTGGAAAAATTAAAAAGAAAGAGAAAAGATACTAAGCCTCTTCATAACAAAACCCTCTTAAGTTAACTTAAGAGGGTTTTTAATATTTATCTTTGATACCTTAAAACTGGCTTCCTTGCTGCTAACGTTTCATCTAATCTACTTATTACGGTAGTATGTGGAGCTTCCTGAACGATTTCCGGATTTTCCTCTGCCTCCTTGGCAATTTGGATCATAACATCAATGAATTCATCCAATGTTTCTTTCGATTCTGTTTCTGTTGGTTCAATCATCATCGCTTCTTCCACATTTAATGGGAAATAAATAGTAGGCGGATGATACCCAAAATCTAGTAATCGTTTCGCTATATCTAGTGTGCGGACTCCTAGTTTTTTCTGTCTCTTTCCAGATAACACAAATTCATGTTTACAGTGTTGGGTAAACGGAAGATCAAATTCCTTTTCCAATCTCCTCATCATATAATTTGCATTTAAGACTGCATTTTCACTAACTTGTTTTAATCCTTTTGGTCCCATCGTACGAATGTAGGTGTAGGCCCTAACATTAATACCGAAGTTTCCATAATATGGTTTAACACGTCCAATAGAAAGGGGGCGATTATAATCAAACACATACATGTCTTCTTTTTTCGTAAGAATTGGTTTGGGCAAAAATGCTGCTAGCTCCTCTGTTACACCAACAGGTCCTGAACCAGGTCCACCGCCACCATGTGGTCCTGTGAATGTTTTATGCAAGTTTAAATGTACGACATCGAATCCCATATCTCCAGGTCGTGCATAGCCTAAAATAGCATTTAAATTAGCACCGTCATAGTAAAGCTTTCCACCAGCATTATGAACAATTTGTGCCATCTCTATGATATGCTCTTCAAATAACCCTAACGTATTCGGATTCGTTAACATTAAAGCTGCTGTATCATCTCCTACTACTCGCTTTAAATCTTCTAAATCTACTAAACCACGTTCATCAGACTTAACCGTGATTGCTTCAAAGCCAGCAACTGTGGCAGATGCAGGATTGGTTCCATGAG
The DNA here is from genome assembly GCF_900240405.1 of Salirhabdus sp. Marseille-P4669. GTDB lineage: Bacteria > Bacillota > Bacilli > Bacillales > Alkalibacillaceae > OEQK01. The sequence goes on along the minus strand of NZ_OEQK01000002.1, from coordinate 352,172 downwards.
CTGAATCAGGAACAATTACCTTTGTTCGATTTATATCTCCATTATGCTCATGATAAGCACGAATCATCATAAGTCCAGTCCACTCTCCATGAGCACCGGCAGCAGGTTGTATCGTCACTTGATGCATACCAGTAATTTCTTGTAACGAGGTTTGTAGGTCATGCATCAAATACAGGGCACCTTGTACTGTTTTCCCCTCTTGGAGTGGATGAATATGACTGAAGCCTGTAAAACGTGCTACATCTTCATTAATTTTTGGATTGTATTTCATTGTGCAGGATCCCAATGGATAAAATCCGGAATCTACACCATGATTTCTTTTCGATAGAGCCGTATAATGACGCATAATTTGTAATTCGCTAACCTCCGGTAAATCTGCTAGCTCTGTCCGTATATACTCTCCATCTAATCCTTCCGTTAAATCCATCTCTGGAACATCTAGCTCTGGTAAACTATAGCCAACTCTGCCCTCTTTACTTAATTCAAAAATAACTGGAAAGTCTTTGTTACTTGCCATCAATATCACCCAATTCTTTTACAAATTGATCAATCTCTTCTTTCGTACGGAGCTCGGTAACTGCAATTAGCATATGATTTTGATAACGGTCATCCACTCGACCTAAGTCATATCCACCAATAATTCCTTTTTCCAAAAGCTTTTCATTAACGATAGAGATGTTTGTTTCTACCTGAATAACGAACTCATTAAAAAATGGTCCTTGGAATACAACAGGAAATCCTGCTGCTTCAAATTGCTTCTTCGCATAACGGGACTTTTGCATATTTTGAACTGCAACCTCATGTACACCCTTTTTACCTAACGCAGTCATCGCAACACTAGCTGCTAAGGCATTTAAAGCTTGATTGGAACAAATATTTGATGTAGCCTTTTCTCTTCGAATATGCTGTTCTCTAGCCTGTAGTGTTAAAACAAATCCCCTTCTACCTTCTTCATCAACAGTTTGTCCTACTAGTCTACCTGGCACTTTACGCATTAATTTGCTCGTTGTGGCAAAAAATCCACAGTGCGGTCCACCAAACTGGGCTGGAATACCGAATACTTGGGCATCTCCTGTAACGATATCCGCTCCAAATTTTCCTGGTGGTGTCAAGTAACCTAAGGCCAATGGATTTGTAGCCACGATAAACATCGTTTTCTTAACATCTTTTAGTAGCTCCTGCACTTTTTTTAATGGTTCGATTTGACCAAAGAAGTTTTGATATTGGATGACAACACTTGCTGTATTTTCATCTAAGGCCTCTGCTAAAGCTTCTATATCTGTCACACCATTTTTATGATCAATTTCAACGATTTCTAGGTTTAAACCTTTCCCATATGTTTTTATTACATCTCGAGATTCAGGATGGACCGTTTTGGACAACAGTACTTTGTTACGTTTCGTTTGCCCAGCACTTAAGTTAACCGCTTCTGCTAAGGCTGTACCACCATCATACATAGAAGAGTTCGCAACATCCATTCCTGTTAGTTCACAAATCATAGTTTGGAATTCAAAGATTGCTTGAAGTTCCCCTTGAGATATCTCAGGTTGGTATGGTGTGTAGGCCGTATAAAATTCAGAACGAGAGATTACATGATCCACAATGGAAGGAATATAATGGTCATACACTCCTGCACCTAAGAAGGAGGAATGAGTTGCTAAGCTTACGTTCTGGCTTGCTAATTGCTGTAATTCCTTCTTTAATTCTGGCTCACTAGCTGCTTTTTTTATATTCAGTTTACCTTTAAACCGGACCTTTTCAGGAATATCATGAAAAAGTTCTTCCGTAGATTGTATGCCAATTGTAGTTAACATTTCTTGCTTATCTGAATCAGTCATTGGTAAATAACGATAAGTCATCCAAATCATCTCCTTTTATCGTTTATAAAACGGTTTCCGTATTACAACTGCTTTTAATTTACGCTTACGGACTTGAACCTCAAGCTCTGTTCCAGGTTCCGCATAGTTTGCATCGACAAGAGCTAAACCAATGTTTTTTTGTAATGTTGGAGATTGGGTACCTGATGTTACTTCACCAACTTTTTCTTCTCCAACATATATCTCATAACCATGTCTTGGAATTCCTTTATCGATCATTTCGATTCCAACGAGTCGCTTTGAAGCTCCATTTTCCTTTTGTTGTTTTAGTACTTCTTTCCCGATAAAATCTGCATCCTTTTCCGTTTTTACAGCAAAGGAAAGACCTGCTTCGATCGGTGTAATAGTAGTCGATAGTTCTTGACCATATAGTGGAAGTGCTGCTTCAAATCGTAGGGTGTCACGGGCACCTAACCCAATTGGTTCTATTCCTTCCTCTTTGCCCTGCTCCAAAATAGTACGCCAAAGAGAAGTGCCATCCTCTGGGTTTATATAGATTTCAAAACCATCTTCTCCTGTATAACCTGTTCTCGAAACTAAGGCCTCGTGCTTCGTATTTTCAAACTTTATATCATCTCGGAAACGGAAAAATGTAATCTCTGATAAATTAGTGGAAGTTAATTTTTGCAAGATGGTCTCTGCTTTCGGCCCTTGAATAGCGAGTTGCACATATTCTGCAGAAACATTACGCAGTCGTACATTTCCGGCTTGATGCATTAGTAACCATTCATAATCTTTTTCTGTATTCGCTGCATTCACTACTAACAAAAACTTCTCATCCTGTAATTTATATACGATAAGATCATCCACAGTCCCACCATTCTCGTAGCACATTATCGTATATTGCGCTTTGCCAATGGTTAATTTTGTTAGATCGTTTGTTAGCATCTTTTGAAGAAACGACTCGCTATCCTCGCCCTCAACCAAAATTTCACCCATGTGGGACACATCGAAGAGCCCGGCAGTAGTTCTTGTAACTTCATGTTCCTTTTTGATCCCCGAAAATTGGACTGGTAGCTCCCAGCCACCAAAATCAACAGTCTTCGCATTATACTCTTTATATAAAGAATATAATGGTGTTCGCTTTAATTCTGTCATGTAAAAGCCCCTCCTCTTTAACAACCGTTTTTTAATACCATTCTTAATTTTCTGATAAATGATGGTGTAAAAGCATGGAATCGATAAAACAAAAAAGACAGAGAACTCTTCTATTTAAAGAATTCTCTGTCCCTGTACCAGAAAGTTTCGTGACTTTTCACCATCACTTGCTTCTTAGGTGGCTTATGATAAGCTCTCTCCAGAGTTGCGTCCTACACGAGTCTTTTTGCCTGAGAGATTCACAATTTCATTGCTTGCTCCTTCGGCGCTGTAACGCTACAGTCTCTCCCCATGTAATCATTCGCTTTACATATTTTATTTGAATTTGGTTAAACTACTTGAACTGGATATGTATACGTTTATCATTTTACTTCAAGCCAATTATAGCATACGAAAAAAGGATACGAAATAAAAAAAACGTTTCAATCGTTTATTACTTTCACCTTAGTATTTCCGAACATATTTGAGTTAAAAGTTTAGTGAATTGGAGAGAGTGTAATGGAACTTAAAATAAATTTTGATCAACCTTTTATTGAGGAATTTAATGAGAGATTGCATGACAATGGACCATTTCGCTCCTATGAAATGTTTCAATTAGCCTATGAAACAGCAAAAACATTGGCTGTTCCTCAATTTGAAGGATTGCAATCCCCTAAACACTTACCTCATATGGAATTTTTACAACATCAGATAGAATGCGCCGAGCAGGTAGTTCAGGATATGAACGGTAGGGCAATTTTGGCTGATGAGGTTGGGCTAGGAAAAACGATTGAAGCAGGCTTAATCTTAAAGGAATATATGATTCGTGGCCTAGCAAAGAAAGTTTTAATTCTAGTACCGGCTTCTCTTGTGAATCAGTGGGTAAAAGAACTTCACGAAAAATTCTATATTCCAGCCATTGCGCAAAAGAAAGCATATATGTGGGAACAATATGATGTTGTGGTTTCTTCTTTAGATACAGCCAAACGACCACCTCATCGTGATATTGTTTTAAATCAAGAGTATGATTTTGTAATTATAGATGAGGCACACAAGTTAAAAAATCATAAAACGAAAAACTATCATTTCGTAAACAGCCTTAAAAAAACCTATTGTCTATTACTAACTGCGACACCGGTACAAAATCAACTATCCGATATATTTAATTTAGTTACTATTTTAAAACCTGGATATTTAGGTAGCTATGAAGAATTCTCCAATACTTTTGGAAATAAACGTACTGCTCTTAAGCAGGATGAAAAACTAAAGCAGCTTGTGCAAAATGTGATGGTCCGAAATCGCAGACAAGATACAGGTGTACATTGGACGAAACGAAAAATAGAAACAGTCTGGATTGATTTTACGAAGGAAGAGCAAGCATTTTATGATAAATTGGACAACGACCTATTATCTAAGGATACCTTCACAGCGATAACCTTAAAAAGAGAACTATGTTCAAGTAGAGAAGCCTGCTATATGTCATTGAAAAAAATGTTTGAAGAAAACGAGGAAAAATACACGAATAAAGCTTGGGGTGAACAAATGATTGAACAAATCGGTCAGCTCCCTCATCATTCCAAGGCTTTAAAAGTAATAGAAATATTAAAACAAAAACCTAATGAGAAATTCATTATTTTTACAGAGTATCGTGCTACTCAATTTTACCTACAATGGATGCTACAACAAAATGGAATATCATCGGTACCATTCAGAGGTGGATTTAAAAGAAGCAAAAAGGATTGGATGACCCAATTGTTTAAAAATCACGCACAAGTGTTAATTGCAACAGAGGCCGGTGGAGAAGGAATCAATTTACAGTTTTGCAACAACATGATTCATTACGACTTACCATGGAATCCAATGCGTTTAGAGCAACGCATTGGTAGAATACATCGTTTTGGTCAAAAAGAAGATGTGAACATTTACTATTTAGCCATTCGAAACACAATAGATGAACATTTAGTCTCCATGTTATATGAAAAAATTAATTTATTTGAAAGAGTTATTGGGGAGCTGGATACGATATTACAATCGCTAAATATCGATAATTTAGAAACGGAAATTAAAGAAATATTTGCAGAATCAGCTACACCAGGTGAAGCTAGAATCAAAATGGAAAATTTAACTGCCGTTTTTCAAAATCAGTTGGAAAGTCAAGAGGTGACAGAGGATGGAACAGCTAGCTATTCATAATTATCTACACTCATTTTTCACCTTGAACAAATGCAAAATTGAAGAAAACGTAAATGGAAAATTAACCGTTCAATTAACGGAGGAATTAGATCGATTATTAATGAATCGGCCATTTTATTGGGAATATATTAAAAAAATGGGGCAAGAAGGTACACCAGCCACCTTAACCTTCGTTTCAAACCCAAAATATAAAGATACAGATGGGGAGTGGATTCATTTTGGCTCTCCAAGGTTACACCAAATCTTCCGTTCTCAATTAGAACAAGGTAAATATACACTTGTTTATGAACAAGCAAGAGAAGCACCATTAAAACCTTGGTTAGTAGTAAACATCTCCATTAGTTATAAAGGAAGGCAGAAGAAAGAAGAATTACTATCAATTGGCCTTCAATTGATTAACGGTACGATGGTTCTCGATTTTATGGAGAAACTGAAACCCTTACAATTTTCTAATATGATTTCTGATTATTGTTTCACTATTTCTCCAATAATACGTATCCCGAGTGCATATAAAAGAATCGAAAATTACGTAAAAGAATATATTCAAGAACAGGACCATTCGTGGGCAGAAGATGCAAATCGTCACTTCGAAAAAGAAAAGGACATTTTAGAGCACTTTTATAAAACCTATTTAGAAAATGCAACAGCTGAAGAAAAAGAAGAGTTAACAAACCGTTTTGAAAGCGAACGTAAAGACCTAGAGAAACGTCTATTACCAGAAGTAGATATATCTGTTATCAATGGGGGACTGTTTTATATTAGCGATTCTTCCAGCAGCAAAATTGTACATTAAGATCAATCGCGTTCATTTCGTACTTCACCATAATATAGAAAAGAAGGGGCTATGACCCCTTCTTCTTACTTTTTACCATCATTTTTACTGCAGCAGGTACAACACCAAAATAACGTGTGGAGCGATTGGATTTGTATTGTTTTTTATCCATTTTCCGTTTTTGCTTTTCATCCTTTGGCAGGTGCATATACTTTAATACTTCTTGTGTCATATATTTCACAATGTCATTCATAAAAATTCACTCCAAGAACGTTTTTAATTATTATCTCCAAATCGTAATGACTTTATGCTATGTAATATGTTTTCTACGGTTTGAGCAACTGTTTGTTTATGTATATCTATAACTATATCTGCACATTCTACATATAAATTCTTTCTATAATGAAATAATTTCAATTTTGCATCTCTATCTTGATTCCATAGTGGTCTTGTTTCGTCGTTTCTTAAACGGTCTTCTATATCCTCAAAAGTTGGATTTAAATGAATAACAAAAAAACAATTTCTTAATGTAGCTCGGTTGTCACTATTTTCTACAATACCTCCACCTGTTGCAATCACCGCATTTTCATTTGGCATTCTTTGCAACATTTCCTTTTCGTATGTTCGAAAAGCATTCTCCCCTTCGATTTCAAAAATGAGTGGGATTTTTCGCTCTTTCCACCTTTCAATTTCAAGGTCTGTATCAAAATAACGGACTTGTAATGCTTTGGCTAATTCCTTCCCAATTGTCGTTTTTCCACTTCCCATAAATCCAATTAAACAAATACTTTTCATTTATGCCCATCTCCATTTTTTTAACTACTTTTTCGCTAGAATTTTATAATTCTTACAATACTTCTTTTCATTTTTCACATGTTTCATTCCACATTTTACGGATTTACGAAAATGACACGTTCCCGAAAAGTGGATAAAATACACTTAACCTATTTTACATCTTTTTTCAAAGGTGGTGAACACATTGTCTAATAAAGTAAAGGATTTTACCGACATGATATTAATCGAGGCGATGAATCAAGCAGCAAGCGATATTCACTTTTTGCCAAATAAAGACCATACGACTATTTTTTTTCGTATTAATGGCGATCGAATAAGCTACTCCTCTATATCCAAAGTGGAATATGAGAAGCTTTTATCCTATTTAAAATTTACCTCTGGCATGGATATTGGTGAATCAAGAAAGCCACAGGATGGTACGCTAACATTCACACAAGAAAGTAAGTTAATTGACCTGCGCTTGTCTACCCTCCCTGTAGAACATTCGGAGAGTCTAGCAATCCGTCTTCTACCGCGAAATGTTGTATATAAATTAGAAGAACTTTTTTTATTTCCCACTCAAGCAAATACACTATTACAATGGATACGGAATAAATTTGGAATTATTTTATTTACTGGACCAACTGGCAGCGGAAAGTCTACAACCATGTATTCCCTTCTCCAAACAATTGTAAAAAACAAACCATTTCAAGCAATTACGTTAGAAGATCCAATTGAACAAGAGCTTGATCACATTTTGCAAGTTCAAGTAAACGAAAAAGCAGGGATTAGTTATGATGCCGGACTGAAAGCCGCTCTCCGTCACGACCCTGATATTTTAATGATCGGGGAAATTAGAGATCGACAAACAGCCCGTTTTGCTTTCCACGCAGCCTTTACCGGACACCTTGTACTTTCAACTATTCATGCGAAAAATGCATACGGAACTATTTTCCGTTTATATGAGATGGGAATCTCTGCATCTGAGCTATCCCAAACCCTAATTGGAGTCGCATCACAACAGTTGATAAATTGCCCAAGTGATGTACCGATGCAAAAGAGAACAGCTATCCTAGAAATACTCGAACATACTATTTTGCAGGAAGCAATTAACGGAAAATCCCCTTATACAAATCCGTCCTTCCAATCCTTCGAATATTTAAGGAGGAAAGCGAATGCTCTCTCTATCTCTAAAGAAAAACACACCGTTAGCTGACCAAATTATAGTACTTGATCGGCTGGCGAATTTAATGAAAAACGGTTACTCTATTAGTCGTGCTCTCACATTGCTTTCTTATGATCCGAAGCTTGGTAAAATAGCGAAGCAAATCGACATCCAATTGAAGAATGGAAAAAGTCTACATCTTATTTTTCAAAGCCTTTCTTTCACTCCAATAGTTACTTCCTTCCTATACTTTTCCCAAGAAACCGGTCGCCTTCAAGAAGCCCTACAGAACGGTACAAGGCTATTAAAGCAACAAAAGGCATTCCAAAACAAATTTAATAAAACCCTTCAATATCCCCTAATACTCTTTTGTTTCATCCTGTTACTCTTCTTCTTTTTAAAGGCTTTTTTACTTCCTTCTTTAACGGATATGTATCAAGGCTTTATGGGGGCAGAGTACACACCAGCTGTATTAACTATTATGAATCATGTCATAAATATACTTCTCTTCTTTATTATCTTTGCAATATTTGCTTGGTTCCTTTGGAGAAGAATAAAATCCAAGCTACCTGTACAACAGAAAATAATGTTTTATAGCGCACTACCGTTACTTCGAACATATAAAAGTTTAGAGACAACCTATTTATTTAGTTATCATTTTAGTACTTTGCTTGAAAGTGGTCTATCCATTAAAAACGCGCTTCAAATTATGAAAAATCAAAGCCAATTACCATTTTTACAGCATTGTACCTCTATATGCTATGAAGGAATTTATGCAGGTGAAAAGCTACATGAAGTCATAAGGCAAATTCCCCTCGTGGAAAGAGAGCTTCCCATTATAACGGAAAGAAGTATGTATGATGGTACTCTAGTGAAGGACTTAAGAAGCTATGCAGAGATGTTAGTTGAATCCATAACGAGCAAAATATCAAAAATGATAACCTATATTCAACCAATGTGTTATCTGTTCTTTGGTGTTATTATTTTGACCGTTTATTTTTCGATATTGATCCCGATGTTTAATTTAATGCAACAATTATAAAATGAGGTGTTTAAATGAAAAATGATAGAGGATTTACATTAATAGAAATGATGGTCGTATTACTTATCATTTCCGTATTATTATTAATTACAATTCCAAATGTTGCAAAAAGTAACGAGGTAGTAGATAGCAAGGGATGTGATGCGTTTATCGAATTAGTAGAAGCTCAAATTCAATTATATAAAGTTGATAATGGTACCTATCCTGATAGTATAAATACTCTCGAAAGTGCAGGCTATTTAGATCGAACTACCTGTCCTGACGGCACCGCAATCACTATAGGTGGAGATGGAAGTGTCTTAAAAAATGAACCCACATTGGAAGGATAATGGCTTCACGATTCTTGAGATTTTAATTGTTCTTTCTATCTTTTTAATTCTAATAGGCGTTTCCGTACCATTACAATCCAATTCCCTTCAAAAGCTTGAGGATGAAAAATTTCTTCAAGCCTTTGAAGAAGATATCTTACTGATGCAAAGTGCCGCCATTACAAATGGATCACTTATGAAACTAACTTTTTTTCCACAAAACCATTATTATGAAATTCGGGAGGGTGGCTTTAATCACTTAATTAAAAGAAGGAGCTACTCCTCTCGAATAAAGATTGATCTAGGCACCTTTACATTGCCGTTTTCCTTCTATCCATCCGGCACTCCTAATCAACCCGGTAGCTTTACTTTTACAACCGACTACAGCAAATATAAAATAACATTCCCTTTTGGCAAAGGAAGATTTTATGTTACGAAGCAATAAAGGTTTTACCCTTTTAGAAACTACTGCCGCATTTTCCATTTTCATAATAATCCTAACCGCCATTGTACCAATGATGATTCAAACTCATTTAGAAAGAGAAAATATTGAGCTTCGTTCGGACATGTTAACAGAACTTCATAACGAACTATTGTATGCAATGAATTCAAAACCTATATCCCCTCTTACCAAGCAATTAGAGATAAATCAAACCAAAGCAAAGATTGAAATCGCACTTACAGATAACGAATTAGAAGGCTGTATTTCGTGGTCAAATTATAAAAATAAGCAAGAAAGAAAGTGTTTATATGTCGCTAAATGAAGGAAAAAACGGATACACATTTATTACGATACTATTTTCATTATCCATTTTTATAATGATCACACCATTTTTATCCTCACTCATACAGCTTTTCATCAGCATGAATGATTCAAAGACGGAGGACTATTCTATAGCTAATTTTTTCTACCTATTACAATACGAGCTAAACCAATCGAACGGAGTACAACTCACAACCTCAGGGTTATTACTACATCAAAACGACCAAATGATTACAATTGAACGTTATACCAATCAAATTAGAAGAAGGGTTAATTATGCAGGCCATGAAGTAATGTTATTTAATGTACAAAGTATAAAATGGGAGGATGAAAAACATACTTTGTACGTTACAATCAAAATCCAGGGAGGAGAAACGTATGAAAGGAGGCTCTTTAAAGGTGCTACATTTCAAGAATGAGCGTGGCTTTATTTTTCCCTCTGTCTATTTCCTATCTCTATTGTTTATTTCACTATTAATTTGGAATATTCACTCCTTAAAGACAGAAATAGAATTAGTGGAATTACAAGAAGAACAATTAAGACAAGAACTAAAGTCTCTTTCCAACTACCTAACCAAACCTAATTTCTAAATTGATACGTAACATTATAGTTTCAAGCTATTCATGCATAATTTTTAAAAAGTTGTCCATTACTATACCGAAGACATTTAGAACTACCATTACTCCCGTCCATAATTTATGGTAAAATGAAGGCAATATAGTAGGAAAGTAGTAGTTTTAAATTCGGGAGGAAAAACAAATGGAAGAGACTTTAAGAATAACGAACGTTTTAAGTGATGAAACCCGTTTAAATATTTATGATTATATCGCAAAAAAGCATAATAGTGTGAACGTACAAGAAATTGCTGATACATTCCATATCCATCCGAATGTTGCAAGACTACATTTAACAAAACTTGAAGATATTGGGATGATCATCGGAAGATTACAAAAGAACCCTAAAGGTGGTAGACCATTCCGTATTTACGAGTTATCAGAGGAAGTAATCAAATTACAATTTCCATTTCGTGATTATGAAATGTTAGCTAAAATTGCTTTGGAAACGCTACTATCTCTTGGCGAGCAAGGAAAAAACGCACTTGTAGAAACCGGCAGAAAATTTGGACATCAAATTATGGCAAAAACATATCCAGATCTTGATGTACAAACCCTCACTGCCGAGGAAAAAATAAAGCTATTAAAAGATGCCTCCGTTATGCTTGGATTAGAACCAGAATTTGATTACAATCCAAGTAATGATACGTACACATATAAAATTTATAATTGTCCTTTTAAAGAAATTGCAGCAAAGGATGATCATCAAACCATATGTGAAATGCACCGATATTTCATTAAAGGAATGTTTGAAGAATTATTTTCTAACGTTATTACATTGGAAGAAAAAACGAATATGTTGAATGAGTGCAAAACTTGTGGGTATCTTATAAACATAAAGTCATAAAAAGTTCATTTACATTCTAAAAAGGGTAGTTTATAATAATCGTTGATGAGTCACCGGTAGAAGGAGGAGTATATTATGGATCGTATGTACCGAGTTTTAGGTTTTTGGACTGGTATTTTTACTGTTATGTTTTATATTGGTGATATGATTAGTGCATCCATACTATTTTTAGTACAGACGGTGTTCTTTATTGGATTAGGCTATTTAAACCTTTCCGAGCGTATGTATATGTACATATTTGGTGCGTATTGTACAATTTTCTTTATTGGATTTACGTACTATACTACATTCCTATTAGTACCATCGTTTGGTCATTAATAGGAAAAAACAGGAATCTATATAACAGATTCCTGTTTTTTTATTTCTTCATAAAAATTTCTAACTGGGATTTACGAATACCTTTCGCTTGGATACACACTTCGAACATGTTCCCCATGAAATCGCCAGAAATCAATTGTTGAATGGCTCGGTTTTGCTTGGAAGCCGTTGAAAAGTAAGTACCCGATTTATTTTCACGAACATAATCTAATATCCCGATTTGCAATAAAAACTGCTGTTGTTTTTCGAACATGTACAAATCAAGGTCATGCTCTAAACCAATTTTAATAAAAGAATCCCAATGAATATGGTGGGTAATATCCATCTTTCCAACATGGTCGGTCACCCGGTCTACCATTTGATGATCAAGGTATCCTCTTAAACTTCCCTTTTTTCTTCTTGGATCTACTAATTCTTCATTCGTATAGCCATAATCTATTGTTAATATAATTCCTTTATGTAACACTGTTGCTATTTGTTCCAATATCGAATTTAGGTAATTAGGTACCTCCATCCGATGTCCTTCCGATAGTACAATACCATACTTCCTTATCCAATCTACCATTTCTCTGGAACAGGGATAAAATCTTTCTATTAGTCTTCCATCATCATCCATGCTCACATAAACTTCAAACAGCTCTCCATTGTTTTTTTCGACCACTTTTACTGGCTGCGCATCAAAAAATTCATTAGAGTATATAATTCCGTTAAAATGGCCAATGTTTTCTTCAAAATCGTGTAGGGACGAAAATGTCTCCAGTGTGTGATTTGTAATTTGCTCTTTTATGTTTTTCCGATGTATTTCATTTCCCTCTACAAAATAATAAGTGATTTTCATTCCTTTGTTTGAAAAGAATTCACATAATTGTTTCGCAAAACGCCCATCTCCCCCACCTAATTCCAGAATTACATGTGGTAAATGAAGCTCGTTAAATAGTTTTAAGAACCACTCTCCCAACAGCTCACAAAAAACGGAGTGGACATGGCTAGCTGTAAAAAAGTCTCCCTTTTTGCCAAACACATCTCTTTTTTGGTTGTAATACCCTTCCAGCGAATCATATAAAGCCAAAGATATAAACTCATTATAAGGAATAGATTTTAAGTGTGATCGAGCAATTGCAGTTTTTACACTATTAATCAAGATTTTATCCCTCATTTCAGGTTTTCACTATTGACATAGTGTTAATAAAGTTATATAGTAATTTTAGTAGCTTAATTAATCCCTAACCAACAAAAGAGCAGAGCACATCCCCCCAAAACCCCTTCTTATTAAAAGAAGGGGTTTTACTTTGCTCTACATTCATAAACCTATCAAAAATGGATTTGTTGTTTTTTCTTGTTCGATTGATGTTTTTGAGCCATGTCCAGGATATACTATCGTTTTCAACGGCAGTGCCAAAAGCTTATTTTTAATATGACTTAATAACTGTTGATGATGACCCCCAGGAAGATCCGTACGACCAATACTCCCTTGAAATAATGTATCTCCAGCAACGACAAAATGATCTTTACGGAAATAGAATGAAACACTTCCTGGTGAATGACCTGGAGTATGCAAAACTTCCATTTGAAAGTCTCCTATATTTAACAACCCTTCCGTTAGTGCCCCATCAGCTTCTTTCAATATAATCGGTTTCGAAATACCAAAGTAACTGGAACCATTTAACTGAGGGTCCCTTAACCATGGATGCTCTACAGCATGTAAGTAAACCTTTATATTATAGGCGTTTCTAACATCATCTACCGCGCCAATATGATCAAAGTGAGCATGTGTTAATAAAATTGCAATAGGCTTAAGATTCCTTTCATTTACGTATTTCGCGATTTCCTCAAAAGAATCTCCTGGATCTACAATTAGTGCATTATTATTGTTATTATGAATAACGTAACAGTTTGTTCCTAATGCACCTAAAGAAAGTTGTTTAATTTCCATGTATATTCCTCCTAAAGTAGCTTTATTTATGACAAAACAAAGAAATTTCCTATTAGTTCTCGACAAAGCCATAAATTTTTTATAAAATGTATGAGAGCAATCGTATAGTACATAATATAAATGCCTAAATTTATACTATATCTACTAGTATAAGTAACTTGTTATGAAAGCAAGTCATTTTTAATTATTGCAATGGATATATACATATTGAAGGGGGTATCTCAGTGGTAGTTGCAATATTGCTATTTATAGCTACAATCCTATGTATTCTTGCTATTTTCCGTGAAGCCAAACAACGTAATTTCTTTGCAGTAGGGTTCGCAGGAATATCAACACTAGTATTTGGTTGGTTTTCTGTTATGAGTATCATACACGAATTATTCCCAAAATAAAAGAAGAGAATAAATGAATTCAAGCAAAAGAGCTAGGAAATTCCTAGCTCTTTTCATTTACCAGCTTCATTATCTCTCCCGTATTTATATCCACTAAATTTTCTAATTGCGCGCCCATTAAACACCATTCTCCATTTGGGGAACAGTCTAGGTTCGTAATTTCGTCAACGGAAACTACATCCTGCTTTTTACCTGCTTGAACATCATAAACGATTAATTGATATCCATGGTTATAGTCAATTAAGGACCCTGCTTGTTTGGCCTCAAATATAAAAAAGAGATTACTTGTAGAGGACCAATCAAAAATCGGACTCCAAATGTATCCAGCATGTGAATCTAAAACTGGTGTATCAAAGGAATTCACTTCATTTTGCGTAGTACTATCCACAAACTTTACGTTTAACACGTCCTCTTTAAATTCCATATACATAAAGTAGTTTGGGATTGAATCGAACAATATAGCGTTTTGGCTAAGATGTTGCGTTGTTGTTGAATGTATATTATATATTTTTATAGGTGCCTGCAAAGAAGCCCCATTATTCCAGTCGAAGTATGCTACCTGATCCTTACTGAACCACTGAACGTAAGGTTCAATATGAAGTTCCTGCTTTTCTTGCTGTTCTAGGTCCATAACTTCAATTGTTGTCTGTAACGAAGGATAATAGGAGGTTACCATTAGACTGGAGGGGGCATATGGACTCCAGGCTAGTTCTAAAAAATCCACTGCAATCTTCTTTTGAAGAACCATATCTCCTTCAGCATTTAATATTGCCAAAATGGAATTATTACTTATATCTTTACTTTCTATTGCTACATAGGTATTGTTTGAATTGGGCTGCACTTGCATGATAAAATCACTTGACTTATAAAACACATCACGTTTTCCTGTATAAAAATTATATTTTTCTAAACGGCTTGAAATCCCATCATTGACAAGGATTAGCACTTCATGATTGCCGTACCAACTTGTAATTCGATTTAAGTTTGGTTCATGTAAAGGAACTATTCTTGAACGAAAAGAAAAACGCTCTGATTCCTTCTCATATGTTTTATATTCTAAGTTCGTTTGATATTGGTGTAATTCATGAATGATACGCTTATCGTTTGAACAAGAGGGGAGGAAAACGAACAATATTAAGAGTAGCATTACTTTTAAAGCTTTCACAAACAACACCCCATAGTACAATATCTTTATAGAAAAACCCGTATCATATAATGATACGGGTTTTATGATTACTCTTCTTTAGTTCCTGTTGTTTTATTTTCTCCGAAGTCATGAAATCTGAATAAATCACCGTAAATTAAATCATCTGAAAGTGTTAATTCCGACAATACATCATCTTTTAATGGTTCACAAGGGGATTCTTCACCATCAGGAATCTCAACTTCATTTCCTGTTTCCCGCTCATAACAAATTCCTTCTGTATATACATAATCGTCTGATACATAGTCACCATTACGGAATGCAACAAATGGCTTGCGATCGTCAGAGAATAAATCTGTACCAAACACTAAATCTTCATCATTCTCAATGCCCATCATGTTTAATACAGTAGGTTTTAAATCAATTTGACCTCCAATTTTATCAATTGTTCGGTCATCATCAGAACCTGGAATATGCACAATCAAAGGCACTCTTTGTAATTGAATATTATCATACGGTGTAATCTCTTGGTCTAAATATTTCTCCATTGCTTTATTATGATATTCACTAATACCGTAGTGGTCACCGTAAATAATGATAATGGAATCTTCGTACAAACCACTTGATTTTAGTTCTTCAAAAAATCCTTCAATTGCTTCATCCATATATCTTACGGTTTGAAAATAGTTGTTCAACGTATTAGAGTTCGAATCATACTTATCCACATTCGCTAAGCTTTGGTCAATTTCAAACGGATGGTGGTTCGTTAATGTTATAAACTTCGCATAAAATGGTTTTGGAATAGATTCCAAATACTTAATGGACTGGTCAAAGAATTCTTTATCGTTAAGACCCCATCCAATCGTATTTTCTTCTGTTACATTATAGAAAGACTCTGAATAAAATTGGTCATATCCTAACGACTCATACATTACGTCACGATTCCAGAAACTCTTGTTATTCGAATGGAAAACAGCTGAGTAATAGCCATGATCTTTTATTATTTCTGGAACAGCATGATACTCATTTTGACCATGAGTAAAGAATACGGAACTATTTGGCAATGGATATAATGAATTTTCTACAATAAACTCAGAGTCTGACGTTTTTCCTAAGTTTGTTTGTTGATAGAAGTTTTCAAAATAGTAGCTATCCCCAATTAAGTCGTTTAAAAATGGTGTTATTTCTTCACCATTAATCGTGTTGTTAATGACAAACGATTGTAAAGACTCCGCTGAAATATAAATAACGTTTTTATCTTTCGCAATTCCAAACATTTCGGAAGATGCTTCTTTGCTGGAAATATTTGCTTTCACATGCTCTTCTATACCTTCTAATTCACTTTCATCTGCTAATACCCGTTGTACCTTTGTTTTGGAGTTAATGACAACATCGTAAATATGGTAGTTAAATAAACCAACGTTTTTAACTAAATATTCACGGTCAAAACCACGTAGAAATAAGTTAGGACGTTCAATTTCTGCTAAAACAATATTTGCAATCAAAACAGAACAAGCTAAAGCCATTACTTGTAGTTTTCCAGTTCTTTTATATTGTTTTACTAGTCTGTCCTTTGTTTTCCAAGCCAGTAGGAAGATGATGATAACATCTAAAAATAGGAAAATATCCCAAAACTTAACTAAAGCGGACGCACTGCTACCTAAATCTCCA
The DNA here is from genome assembly GCF_900240405.1 of Salirhabdus sp. Marseille-P4669. Lineage (GTDB taxonomy): Bacteria > Bacillota > Bacilli > Bacillales > Alkalibacillaceae > OEQK01. Next base: position 335,281 of record NZ_OEQK01000002.1, on the reverse strand, counting down.
AAGTTTTTAAACTGAAAGAGACTTGGTAATGTAATAAAATCCGTGAAATTACGATAATATGCTAAATTTACATAAATGATTAAAGAACCAATAAGTGCAGCATATTTAATAAATGTTTTTTGTGTTTTTGGTTTCATAAATACAGCTAAAGAAAAGACAATTAAAGCTGATGCAAAAGGATTTAAGAATAAAATAAATTCTTGCATTGTATTTTCAATCGATAGATCGAATATAAAGCGATATACGATATATGTTTTAAGGCCAAATAGTAAAGAAGCAATTAGAAACAATGGCCATTTAATTCGCTGTAGCATTACTGCTCATTCCTCCTTATAAATGTTAAATCTCAGTAGTGGATTATCATTTGTAATAGTTTCATAACTTACTAGTTTCTCCTTGCTTATATTATATGACGAAATACAAGCAAAAAACGTTTCATTAAATTTAAAAATTCCTCAAAGATGTTATCAAAAGTAATAAACGTTACATCATTGTTAAAGTACTACAACGTTCATGAAATAATTTATTCTCTTTGAAACTAACTACTATATTCTAACGTTTTCTACACTTAAGTCAAGGGGCTTTTTACATAGTTCGGATGGAATATATTGTTTTTTATTTCCAAAATAAGTATATACCAATGGGTTAGACATTTATTCGATATTTTCTAAAATAATTCGACAAGTACTAAATTTGGATAGGTTGGTTCATGTAAATACATGAATTGGCAGCTTGTTTAGATAAACACATATATCCTGATCCATATTCACTGTTCATAAAAAAGAATGCAACCAAGTTGGCTACATCCTTATTTACTTCTTGTTCATATGCTGTTTTACATAATATGCAGCACCAACAACACCTGCGTCATTACCTAATTGTGCTATTGTAATTTCGCAATTATGAAAAGCGTGATCTAAACAATATTTTTCAAATGCTCTCTTAAGTGGATTTAAGAGGGTATCCTTGGCTTTTGATACACCTCCACCGATGATAATGACACCAGGATTAATAATAGTCGCTAAATTCGCAAGCATAATCCCTAATAAATTGGTAGTGTTTTCTACGATTTGTTTGGACACCAGGTCCCCATCTTTAGCCTGTTCAAAAATATCTTTTGCCGTAAGTGTCCCAGTTGTAGCAAATATATTTTTTAAGGAGGTGTCGACTGGTTTTACTACTTCTTCTAATCCTTGTCTAGCAATTCCTGTAGCTGACGCATATGTTTCAATACAGCCTCTTCTCCCGCAATTACAAGTTGGTCCATCATTAGGTGTAACAACAACGTGCCCAATCTCCCCACCAGATCCATCAATGCCATTTACAACTTGACCATTCACAACAATACCGCCACCTACACCCGTTCCAAGTGTAACTGTAATTAAATGATCAATATTCCTGCCTGCTCCTACCCAGTATTCGCCTAAAGCTGCTAGGTTCGCATCATTCGTTACGTAAACAGGGATCTGTAATCGTTGGGAGAGCTTGTCCTTTAAATTAAAGTTTTTCCAACCAACGTTCACAGCTTCATATACGAGTCCTGTATTGGTATTTACGTAACCGGGAGCGCCAGCCCCAAGGCCAAGAAGTTCCTCTTTTGGAATTCGTAGTTCCTGCATTTTCGTTTCGATCGAATAAACAATCTCTTTTGGTATTTCTTCCCCATTATTATGTATATTCGTTGAGATTTCCCATTTATGAACAATTTGTCCTTTCTCCGTTATAAAGGCTAATTTTACCGTCGTACCACCAATATCAGCACCTACATAATAAGCCATTTCTTGTTCCCACTTTCATTTCTTTTTATCTTTTACGGATGCCTGTTCTTGTCGTAATAGGAAAAGCGCCATCGAAAACTCCTTCGTACTAATAAGATTCGAATGTTGTAAATCCTTTAGTTCTTGTTCCATTAGTTCTAAATCTGCTAATCGATCTCCTACATATATAATTGTGCCAAATTTTTTTAGTAATTGTTGCACATCGTAAATACTATTCATTTTCATCACCTAAATTTTATTATAGCAAGCTAGAAGCATATTTGAAATAGAAAAGACCGCTTGATTATTAGCGGTCTGGGTCTTTCGGATGTAAAAATGCTGGTCGTAAATTTTTAAGCGGCATTGGCGAGCGAATTAATACATCACGTAGTGCGTGTGGGTCGAAAGGAATAAATGGCCATAAGTATGGAATTTCAAATGTTTTTATACTTACAAGCTTTAATAGCCATATCGTAATCGCCACCATATAACCTGCAGGTCCAAAAATACTTGCAACAATTAAAAAAATCAATCGGATAATTCGATTCGCCAAACTCATTTCATAACTAGGGGTTGCAAATGTCCCGATGGCTGCAACAGACAAATACAAAACAACTTCATTCGAAAATAACCCTACTTCAACAGCTACTTGTCCAATCATGATGGCTGCTACTAATCCTAGCGCTGTCGCTAAGGCGGATGGAGTATGGATAGCGGCCATACGTAATGCATCTATTCCAATTTCGGCAATAACAAACTGAAGGAGTAACGGGATCACTCCTAACTCCGTAGGTCCAATAAATTCTAAACCTTGTGGTAAAAGAGATGGGTCCACTGAAAACAAATAGTATAACGGTAAAATAAATAAAGATGCCAAAACAGCGAGAAAACGTACTAGACGTAAATATGCACCTACAAATGGCTTTTGGCGATATTCCTCAGCGTGTTGCATATGATGCCAAAAGGTTGCTGGTGTAATCATAACACTAGGGGAGCCATCGATAAATATTAATACATGCCCCTCATATAAGTGAGCTGCAGCAGTATCAGGTCTTTCTGTGTACCGAATAATAGGGTAAGGATTCCAATGTCTCCCGCCTAAAAATTCTTCAACCGTTTTTTCTGCCATCGGTAATCCATCTGTATCAATTGCTTCTAAGGTTTTCTTTAAGTGCTTGACATTGTGATCATCCGCTATATCTTCTATATAACAAAGACAGACATCTGTCTTTGATCTTCTCCCTATTTGTAAATACTCCATTCGTAGAGAACGATCTCGTATTCTTCTTCTTGTTAGTGCCGTATTGAAAACAATTGTCTCAACATAGCCATCTCTTGAACCTCGAACAACTCTTTCTAAGTCTGGCTCCTGTGGTCCTCGAACAGGATATGTTCGAGCATCAATCATAATGACTTTCGATAGCCCTTCTACTAATAATGCTGTTGGTCCTGCTAGTACTTGATCCCCTGCAGCATTCAAATCTTCCACATAATCTAATTCAATATAAGGAAGATGGGTTTTAAATAGCTTTTCAAAGGGATCTGGTTCTAATTGCTCAGGCTCTAACCTAGATAGTAATTTCATTATGTAATGCAAAATATCATCTTTAGCAAAACCATCTATTAAAAATAAAGCCATTCTTCGTTCCGCGTATTCTAAATCGATATAAACTACATCAAAGCTCTTATCTACTCCTAATCTTTCCTTCATGTAGGCTACGTTGTCATCAAAGCTTTTCGAGATTGGTCGTTTTTCTGTCATATACTCACCTATTCATTCCGATTATCTCTGATTAGTTTGAGCTATTTTTTTCATTACATACATTTCATATATGCTCATGTATGGACATACATTTATGTATAAGACAAGCTAGCTAATAAAATACAAGTACTCTTAATACATACATCACAAAGTTAAAGGTGGTCCTATTATGAAAAAATTATTTTTTATTTTTATCCTAACTTTTTTTTTATCGATTCTGATAGTGAATCTTACGCATGAGGATGAAAAGGTTATTAAATATTTTCCGTTGGATGAAACGAAAAATTTTATTGACCAAGAAACAATGCTTACCTTGCTTAAGCCTACAGATGATGATTCCTATCAATTAAGCTGGTCTATTAAGTCCAAGACAAACGAGCCGATTGATTTAAGACAAGATTTGTCCCTATTGTTTATTGATGGTAAGTTGAAAGGTATTTTAAATCAATGGAAAGAAAATGTTAGTGCATTAGAACAAATTACGATATTTAACGGAGAAGGAAGCAGTAACCTTGAAGCCATTTCCTTTCATCATGGAGAGGTGCATTATCCGGAAGAGGTAATAAAAAGTATACAATCGATGACTCATGATGAATTGTACATAATGGACTCACCTCATACTCCATTAGAATCCTTCAAAGAGCCGGTAACAAATAATGAAATAGAATGGAAGAGAACATTAGATCATGCTAAATTTCAACAGCTAACGTATTATTGGAAAAGACTTATGGATCACTATCAACTAAACAGCGAAGATTATGTACAAATCCCTTTAACTCAATTACATTATTATGAAAATGAACCCTTCCCAACATTAACTTTAGAACAAACACAACAGGTTCTTGGTCAATTATGGGAAGGCCTTTATAGACACTACATAGTAGGTATAAGTTACGAAAAGACAGAGGATGGCAATCCATTAAATACGTATATGCCTCTTATCCTAGTTGATAAAAAAGGAGAACACATATATGTGCTCTATGAAGATACACAAGGAAATAAACAAAGACTCATACAAGAAATACCTACATTTTAACGATTTAAGGATGGATGATTCACTAAATTTTGAAATTGTTGATTATTTGGGATAAGCTCTGCTGCTTTCTGTGCATGCTCCCTTGCCTTTTCAAATTCGGACAATTCCATATAAATAAGTGCCAAGTTATAATGAGCATCTGCGTTTCGATTATTTAATGTAACTACCTCAATTAGATCGTCTCTAGCATTTTCCCATTGCTTTAAAAAATAGAAGGCAACAGAGCGGTCGAAATAATACTGCTCCTTTTTCTGTTCTGAATTATTGATAGCATTCGTAAGAGCAGTAACCGCCTCATTATACTGATCATTTTCTAAATGTATAAAAGCTAGTAAATGTTGTGCCTCTGGGTCTAAATGTTCTGTATTTCGCTCGATACCATATGCTACAAGACCAGCGATAAGAAAAAGATAAACAAGAGTTCCTATTATCCTAGTTGAAATCGCTTTTTTCTTAGGCATCTGTACAATCGATGAGGCAATAAAGCCACCTAACAGTCCACCGAGGTGTGCTCCCATATCTATATTTGGAATGCTAAATCCAAGGACGATATTTAATAGGATCACAAAGAGCAAATTTCCACCCATCGTTTGAAGGAAAATTTTTCGATTTTGGATACCAAAAAAGAGTAGCGCACCAAACATACCAAATATAGCACCTGATGCACCAGCAGCAACAGTCTGATTAAAAGCAAAGCTCGTTAACCCACCAGCAATTCCACTTAAAAAGTAAATAAATAGAAATTTCACATTGCCATACATTTTCTCAACTAAAACACCGAGATAATAAAGTGCAAACATATTCATCATTATATGTAACGTGCCAATATGTAAAAACATAGAGGTGACAATTCTCCACCATTCTCCATCCATAATGTATGGATTAAACTTAGCTCCCCATTCAATTAGGTGGAGCATATTGGTAGTGTCCCCTTTGGACTCCATCCAAAAATAAATCAATATATTAATAGCCATTAATATATAAGTGAAAAATGGTTTTCCATAGTTAAAAATAGAAGTAACTTCTCTTTTCTGCTGTTGATGTCTACCTATAATTTCTTGCTTAAAATACGCAAGCTCCCTCTCCAATTCTTCTTCATTTTGAAAATCTTGAAGAAGTGGTGGTTCCATTTCGAATTCATTGAAAAGGGCAGTTACATCGGAATTTCGATTTTCCTCATATAAATAAAACGTCTTCGTTAGAATCGATTTCCGATCCTTTAATAAAATGTTTTTCTTTAAGGATGACCAATCATCAACTGGTTGATATTGGGCAAAATACAGATTATAAATTTGTATCTCCTTACCCTTTAACATTTTTTGTATTTTCCGAACACGCTCTATCACAAATGCAATGTCCCTTTTTAAATGATTGGACCAATCAAATCCTTTACTATATAAACGAATGATAGTTGTTTTTTTATTCAAAATTCCTTTTAGCCATATTTCTTTATTGTTTCTGTCAGCCTGGATTAATTCAAACTGGCGATTTGAAATGAGATGATTGGCAACTTTCCATGTATAATATTCATTTAACAAGGCATCCATTCATTCCCCTCCCTTATCCAATCATACCATTACAAAAGTAGCATGGTAAAGAAAACGTAACAGCCACTTTTCCTCTAGAGATTTACTTCACAAAAATAAAATACGTTCAGCTAATCATTAAGCCGAACGTGAAAACGCCATTTTAAAAAATTTATCTTTTATTAGTGGTATGTTCATGGCAACCGTTGTAATCATTCTCCTCATGAATCGAATGGAAATAAAGTAGCTTATAATTCGAAACCGATTTTGATAAATTAGGAATACACTTACCATTGTTAATACGATTCCCATCATTGTACGCATCATGAACACTCCTTAGACTATGATACCTATATCATTTGTCCAAATAAGGAGTTTATACATTGTTTAGCTTTAAAATAGTACACCCTTTTCAGTAATAATATGATGTACCGGGAGATCAAATTCTTCATGGGGAATGTCTGGAACAATCTGATTGGAAACCGCAATAGCAATTGTCTCGTTAGTATAGTCTACTAAATAGCGGTCGTAATAACCTCCACCAAAACCTATACGATAACCATTCACATCAAAGAGTAGACCAGGTACAAATAGTAAGTCTATGTTACGCTTAGATACTTGTTGAGATACCTCTGGCTTCGGTTCTCGTATTTTGGCATACACCATTTCTAATTGATCATATTCTTTCATTTCATAGAAAATCATTTTATGATCTTCTGTTGGATAGCACTTCGGTACTGCTACAGTCTTTCCTTCTTTCCATGCCTGCTCGATTAGGTACTTCGTGTTTAATTCAAGTGGAGTGGACATCGTAACCCCAATTGTATTGGCATCTTGCCACCAACTTGTTCGGAGAATGTGATTCGATATACCTTTTGAAATACGATCTTTTTCTTCCATTGGTAGAGACCTTAATATCTCTTTCCCTCTTTCTCTCCAAACCTTTTTCATTCTGTACCTCCCCAGAGAAATAGCATACAGCTATCATTATAAATTATTAGAATAGAAGTAAAAAGCCTAAGATGAAGCTGAAGCAATCTATATCCATTAAAAAAAGAGTGATTTGAAACCCTTAATAGGTATTTCAAACCACTCTTTCTTTACATTGCAAAATCTACCACACAAAAAAATTACTTCGTTTCACGATGAAGTGTTTTTTTATTACAACGAGGGCAGAATTTGTTTAATTCAAGACGTTCTGTATTTTTACGTTTATTTTTAGTCGTAATATAGTTACGATCACCGGATTCAGTGCACGCTAAAGTTACATTTACACGCATTATAGTTTCCCTCCATTCCTTCTTGTCTGTCACTAGTAATATTTAAAAGCATAATTGGACTTATATATCATACCAAACCTGATAATCTTATTCAAGAGGTCATAAAAAGAAATATTGTGTCGTATAGTCTAATAGCTCTTTCGACATAATTTATTCTATAAAAGAAATGGTAATAACATTCTATTTTTTCTATGTACAGATTATGTTATAACTAGTACAAGGGAGTGTCTATAATGAGTTATGCGTTAATAACATTAATCGTTGTTGGTATTGTTTTATTTGTTCTATCCTTTTTTACAAATGATAAAATTAAGGATTTGGAAGACCAAATAGATGATTTATCTGTCACTACTTTGAAGGAATCCTATCAGTTGAAAAGAAAAATCAAGATTTTAGAGGAAGAGCTTTTAACTGACTTTATTACGGAAAATGTCGAGTTACCAACGTTACCTCCAGAGGAAAAGTTACCTCCAGTGTACAAACAAATAAAAAAAATGCATGAGGTTGGATTTACAATTGATCAAATAGCAAATAACACAACATTAAAGCCTTACGATGTTCGTGCAATACTTCACCAAGTAAATCCTGATTATGTAGATGCTACTGAAGGGGATGCTTAATATGAGAACAACATTACGCTCCTTTTCTTTAGGTCTTTTGACAACAGCCATTGTGCTTGGAATTATTTATACACAATCAAGTGGAAGTACGGAAAAAACGGATTTAACAATTGAGGATGCATCCACATTTTTAGAAAATGAAGGATTTCATGTAGTGACAAAAACGGAATGGACAGATTTAAACGAACAGCTCAACAGTAATCAACAAGAAGAGAACAATACACAACAACAAGAAAAACAAACCGAATCAAATGAGGAAAAACAAGCTACAGAAGATCAGGAACAAACAGAAGAAAAACCAGAGCAACAACAGACTGAAGAAAAGCAACAAGAAGAAAAGAAAGAAGCCCAACCAGTTGAAATTGAGATTGCTTCCGGAATGACAACATATGATGTGGCAGATTTGTTAATTGATGAAAAGGTAATAAAAGATAAAATGGAGTTTATCACCTATTTAGAAGACAATGATTATGCTAAATACATTCAAATTGGGACGTTCCAATTAAAAAGTGGCATGAGCTTATACGAGATTGCTGAGGTTTTAACAAACTAATGATAAAACAGCTGATCCTTCAGGATCAGCTGTTTTCTTTTGTGTCAAAGAGATTAAACGAGGACGATTAGATTCATTTAGACATTTAAGTCGTAAGCTTCCCCTTTTACTAAATAGAAGATATTTTCCCCAATATTCGTACAGTGGTCTGCATACCTTTCAATAAATCTTGCACTGAAGGACATTTGCATAATATGCTGAATATATTGTGGATTGGAAGCTGTTTCAGTTAGTAATTTTTGTGTAAATTGATTGTACATTTTATCCACTTTATCATCCATCTCCGCTAATTTTCTTGCCAGGGAGATATCTTCATGTTCAAATGCTTTGATCGCTAACGAAACCATATCTCTTGCTTGTTCCGCCATAGCACTGATTTCTGTATGAATCGTAAGCGGATGATCCTGCCCTAATCGAATCGTAGCTTTTGCAATATTTACAGCATGATCAGCCATTCTTTCCAAGTCTGATGAGATTCGAAGTGCGATAATAAGCCTTCTTAAATCCTTCGCTAACGGTTGCTGCTTGGCAATGAGTAGTATTGCTTTTTCGTTAATTTCTAGCTCTTTTTCATCAAGCTTCACATCATTATCGATGATCGTTTGTGCTCTCTCGACATCCTTTTGATATAAGCATTCTACAGCTTTCTTTAGGGCATCGTCTACCACGCTAGCAAACTCTTTAATTTGTACCTTTAACTCATTCAACTCACCACTAAAATTCGCTCTAATCGTCATAAACAAATCTCCTCCCAATATTTATCCGAATCTACCAGTAATATAATCCTCTGTGCGTTTGTCTTCTGGGTTTGAGAATAATACATCTGTATTGGAGAATTCTACAATTTCTCCATTTAAGAAAAAGGCAGTCTTATCTGATACACGAGCAGCTTGTTGCATATTGTGTGTCACGATAACGATGCTATATTTTTCTTTTAAGTTTTGTACCAATTCTTCTAGTTTTAATGTTGAAATTGGGTCTAAGGCAGATGTTGGCTCATCCATTAAAATGACATCAGGTTCAATAGCTAAACATCTAGCAATACAAAGGCGTTGTTGTTGACCACCTGATAAAGAATAGGCATTTTCTTTTAGTCGGTCCTTTACTTCATCCCAAATTGCAGCATCACGCAAACTTTTTTCAACAATAATATCCAAATCTTTCTTTTTCTTAATGCCATGAATTTTAGCGCCATATGCAACATTGTCATAGATAGATTTAGGAAATGGATTTGGTTTTTGGAAAACCATCCCTACCTGTGTACGTAAATCCTCTACAGCAAATTTAGGATCAAAAATATTACTATCTTTATACTTGATTGTTCCAGAAGTTTTAACAGAAGGAACTAATTCAACCATACGATTTAATGTCTTAATAAAAGTAGATTTTCCACATCCAGATGGTCCGATGATTGCAGTAATTTCATTTTTTCCCATGTTCATATTAATGTCATAAAGTGCTTGGTCCTCACCGTACCATAAGTTTAAATTAGACACTTCAAAAACATTTTCCTTTGTTGCTACTTCTATATTCGAATTGTTTTCTCGCAATTGTGTAAGATTAACCATGAAAAATCCTCCTAAAAACGTAATTTTTAATTTCTGCGTTGAAATTTATTTCGGATTAAGGCAGCTATTGTATTCATAATTAGTAAGACAATCAATAGAATGATGATACCTGTAGCTGCAACGACTGGCCATTCATCACCTGGTTTACTTATCCAGCTATATATTTGAATTGGCATTGCTGTATAAGAACCAAAAATAGAGTCAGGTAATGCGTAAATTGCAGTTGCTGCACCAACAACTAATAATGGCGCTGTTTCTCCGATAGCACGAGACAATGCCAAAATAGATCCAGTAATCATTCCAGGTAATGCAGCAGGTATCACTACCCGCAACACGGTTTGCCATTTTGTTGCCCCCATACCATAAGAGGCTTCCTTTAAGTCATTCGGAACGGAGCGTATCGCTTCTTGAGCTGCAACTACGATAATAGGTAAAACTAATAAACTCATTGTTAATCCACCAGACAACAGGGAGAAATCAAAGTTTAATATATAGACAAAGAATGTTAAACCTAACAGACCAAACACAATAGACGGGACACCAGCTAGGTTTTGAATGTTGCTTTGAATAAAGGATGTGAGTTTGTTTTTCTTTGCGTATTCTTCTAAATATATTGCTGTAGCAACCCCTATTGTAATAGATACAACAGCGACGATTGCAATTAATAACAGGGAACCTACCAGACCAGCATAGATTCCTGCACGGTCAGGATATGGAGCTGGAAAGTTCTTAATAAAGTCCCAAGAAAGATTTCCAGCACCCTGTGAAATAATGCGGTAAAATAACATTGCAAGAATGACTAAGCTTAGAGCCGTAGCACCAAAGAAAAGTGTGTGGAATAATTTGTTTTTCCGGATTCTATTTTTCATCCGCTTCGTTGATTTTTCTCCTGTTTGTAAAGCCATTAGTATTCCTCCCTAAACTTTCGGGCAATATATTGCGCAAATAAATTCATCAATAGTGTAAAGACAAATAACGTGATACCAACTGCATAAACACTATAGTAAATCGTTGAACCATAAGCTGTATCCCCAGAAGTTCCTTGCACGATAAAGGATGTTAAGGTTTGAATAGAGCTTGTAGGGTCAAAGGTAAAGTTCGGTGATTGGCCAGCTGCGATTGTAACTATCATCGTTTCTCCTATTGCACGAGAAATAGCGAGTACTACAGATGCAACAATTCCAGAGAAAGCAGCTGGTAATACCACTTTCATGGCAACTTCAAAACGTGTGGAGCCTAAACCTAATGCTCCTTCTCGCAAACTAGCAGGAACTGCACTCATAGCATCCTCTGATAGTGATGCGATCATTGGCACAATCATAATACCAACCACGATACCTGCACTTAGGGCATTAAATATTTTCACATCAGGGAGAAGGCTTTGAAGAATTGGAGTCACAAATGTTAATGCAAAGAATCCATATACAACTGTTGGAATACCAGCCAACACTTCTAAAATAGGTTTAATGATTCTTCTCGTTTTATCGCTTGCATACTCACTTAAAAAAATGGCAGCAGAAAGTCCGATTGGAAGTGCAACAATAATAGCGATTAATGTGATTAAAAGTGTACCTGTAATCAGTGGTAGGACACCGAATGATCCTGACCATGGCTTCCAATCTGTATTAAATAAGAAATCTTTAATCGGTACATCACTAAAAAAGGTGAAAGCTTCACTTAATAATGTAAATACAATACCAAATGTCGTTAATACAGAAACAACAGCTGCAAGAAAAAGGAAAACAGGAACTAACTTTTCTAATTTTTTAAGTACCTTCCTCTTTTCCTTTTTCTCTTGAATTAATTTCTGAATATCGATATCCTGTAGTCTGTTTTCGTTGATATTCATAGTGAGACTCCTTTTTCCTAATCATTTATCTTATCAATCTTACCCATTAATTGGTAATTTATCTTATAAAACGAGGAAAAATGAGGACATATTCCAAAACTGCCCTCACTTTTCTCGCATTATTAATTTTTACAAAGATTACTTATATTTCGCTTGCAATGCTTCTAGTTGACTCTTATATTCCTCTTCTGGAAGGGGAACATAACCAACTAGTTCCGCTCCTTCAGCTGCAGCTCCACTTAAAAGAAAATCTGTGAAAGCTTGAACTTCAGGCTTCTTCAAGGATTCTGCATTGATGTAAGTGAACAATGGTCGAGATAGAGGTGAATACGTACCGTCTTGAATTGTCTCGCCACTCGGTTTTACTGGTCCATTTCCTCCATCAATTGCAAGTACTTTTAAGGAATCTTCATTTGCTACATAATATGCATATCCGAAGAACCCGATTGCATATGGATCCTCTTGGATACCACGAACTAATAAGTTATCATCCTCAGAAAGAGTTACACCTTCACCTTCGCGCATTGGCTTTTCCTCTAGTACTACTTCATTAAAGTAATCGAATGTTCCTGAATCATGTCCTGGTGAGTAAATTACGATTTCTTCATCAGGCCAAGAAGGATCAATGTCAGACCATTTCGTGTTACCTCTTTCGCTTAAGAAAATGTCACGAAGCTGTTCCATTGTTAATTCTTCTAAAAAGTCGTTTTCTTTACTTACTACAACAGAAAGACCGTCATATGCAAGAACCGTTTCAATTAATTCAATTCCATTTTCCTCTGCTAATGCTTTTTCTTCTTCTTTAATAGGTCGTGATGCATTACTAAAATCAATTTCGCCTTTCGTAGAACGTTCAAATCCTCCACCGGAACCAACACTTTCTAAAGGAGTGTTTACACCAGGATTTTCTTGAACAAATTCATAAGTAACATATTCCATAATTGGGAATACAGTAGAAGAACCTGCAAGTTTAATTTCTCCAGAAAGATCAGCGTCTTTATTCGACTCTCCGTTATTTGCATTCGTTTCCTCTTTGTTGGTTTCTTCGTTTGAAGCTTCTTCCTCATCGGATCCACCACATGCTGCTAAAACGCCGATGATAAGAATGAATGAGAATAATAATGCGAACTTCTTAAGGTTTTGCATTTGTCTACTTCCCCCTACAAAATTGATTTGTTATTTCTTACAGTTTTTATAATACAGCCTGTTTATTAACCACATATAAACGTAATGTAAAGGTTACGTAAATTCGTTTCGTTTTGACAAAAATCTCTATCTTTCCAAGCATAAAAAAAGAGCAAGATGGATTGACCATCTCACTCTGTATCTTCGTTATTAACTTCATCACTTTCCGCTTCTGTTTCTTCTTCTTCTTCGTTAGTTGCTTCGTCATTCTCGTTATCTTCTATTTCTATACCATTTTTACTTCTTTGTTCTTTAAGCTCAAAATAAGCATCTAGTATGCGTTCTCCAATGTAATAGTTAATGGAATCACCAGCTTTTAACCCTACATTTGGAACGATCACTGCGAACGCGACCTCTGGATTGTCATATGGCGCATACCCAACTAATGTTAAATTCTCAACATCTGCTACCTTTACAACTTCACCTGCTTCATTTTGTCTATAGACTTCGTTCTGCGCAGTCCCTGTTTTTCCAGCAGGTTTATAATCTTTATTACGGAAGATATGATCAGCAGTGCCATCGGAATGTTGAAAAACTCTTCTGAAGCCTTCTTGGACACGCTCGAGTTCATTTTCTTCCATATCTATTTTATTTAGTACTTCCGGTTGTATTACTTCTGCAACCGATCCTGGTCCATCTGTAGTACTTGGATTTCGAATCTCTTTCACAAGATGTGGTCTTAATCGATATCCATCATTTGCAATTGTAGATACATATTGTGCCAATTGTAACGCTGTATACGTATCATACTGTCCAATTGCATAGTCCATAAGTAAACCAGCCTTCGCTACACTACCTTGGTATCCAGTAGATTCAAATGGTAAGTCTACTCCAGTTTCCACCCCTAAACCAAATTGTTTAAAGTAATTTCGCATTTGTCGAAATGCATCTGGGTCGAATTTCACGTTCGCTTCCCGAACATAATTATACTCGCCACCCATTCTCATAGCGATATAGAACATATAGACGTTCGAAGATTTTGCTAATGCTTCTAAATCATTTACATATCCTAGATTTGTGTACGAGCTTTTTTCTGGTGTACCTGCTATTTTTATTGGAGTGTCATAAAACGTTTGTCCAATATCAATAACTCCAGATTCATAGCCCGCAAGAACAGTTGCTCCCTTCACAGCAGATCCTGGACGGTGTGCATCATAAACTGTCCGAAACGATTCATCTTTAAAATGAGCTTCGGGGTTGTTTTCATCTTCGTTTTCTCGGTAATACCGCTTACCGGACATCGATAAGATTTCACCTGTATTCGGATTCATCATAACAACTAATGCATCTGTTAAGTATTGGTTTTTGCTTGGATGAGCTTTAATAACCTTTTCAAGCTCTTCTTCCACTATTTTGTCTACCTTTTGTTGTAAATCAATATCAATAGATAGAACTAAACTTTTACCTTGCTGCCCTTCATGTATTACCTCTGTTCCTACTAAATCACCATCTTTATCGGTAATATTTTGTATTTGCTTTTTCTGACCTTTCAGGATGGACTCATATTGTTGCTCTAGACCACTTTCTCCAACTCGGTCGTTTCGACTGTAATTTCTAGTTAAATAATAATCAATATTTTCTGCTGGTAAACCTTCATCATAAGAAGTTATACTCCCGATAAAATTAGAAAAGGTCGAACCAAATTCGTTATTTCTGTTCCAATCAATAGCAACATTAATTCCATCTAATTCACTAAGATGCTCTGCTACAACTGCATATTCTTTTTCTGTTACACCTTCATTTTTAACAATATGTGGTGTTAAAGCAGGTGCTTGATTAAGTTCTCTTAGAATCGCAACAACTTCTCTATCACGCTCGGTTAACTCTTCCAGATCTTCATCTGTTACTTTATCAATAACAGCATGGTATTGGTCTGTATTATCAAGTTCTTGCTCTTTTTCCGATAACCTACCATAGGCTTCTTCTTGATTTTTCACAATCCAATAGTCTTTTAAATCCCATTCCGTAATCTTGTCATCTGGTTTATCGATATACTTGGCTAGTTTTTCGGCCAGTTCAATTTTATCTTTGGATTGCACGTTTTTCGGTGGTGTGTATGTTATGGAATAAATGGGTTGATTTGTAATTAACGCCCTGCCAAATCGGTCGTACATTAATCCTCTTGGCACAGGTACATTTGTAATTGTATTTTCTGTTCGATCTATTTCTTTTTGTGCTTGTTCCCCGTGTAAAATTTGAACTACACCAAGTTGTAAGATTAGGAATGCAAACAAAAGAAAAATGATAAAAAACAGAACATTGATACGAAATGGAAGATGCGTTTTTTTCTTTTTACCCAATGGCTCCCCTCCCTTACTAAATGGATGTAATTATCTTTTATTATATCACGTTTCCACATATTTCGCGGGATATTTTAACGATTTTCCTCTTCCGAAACCTCTTTACTAATAATCGGTTCACTCTTTTTACGCTCTTTCTTATTTGTAGGAATTTCAATATTCTTTACGAAGAAGTAAATAAGCAAATGCCCTATTCCTACTATTGCGAGTATATATGGAATGGCTTCTTCCGCATCGAAAAGAAACGTGGCGAATAGAAACAATAAAATGGAAAAAACCCGTCCACCATTTAAAAATACTTCTTTTACAACAATGTACTCAATTCGCATTTCCTTTGCTTTCCAGGAAGAACCAATTACATCATAGGAAAGAGATAAATATGGCACATAAATGATTGGATAAGCTGTACCAATGATTCCAGCATAAATAAGCAAAACAGTGTAGCTATCAAAGAAGAAAATTAACGAAACAGAGACATACAAAATTAAGCCACCGATAAAAATGGCTCTTTTTCGCATATTAGGCTTTACTAACCTCGTTACTAAATAATAACAAATGAAAGAAAAGCCAGAGTATATTAGATTAAACGTACCTAGTGATAATTCACTGTCGGTTATTAAAAATACCCATATAGAGATCACAAAATGAAATGTGCCTTCTCGTAATCCTTGGGAAAAGTTCGCATGAAGTACTCTTCGCCAATTTTTGTTCTTTTTTCGCTGTTTTAAAACCTCCCCAAAACCAAAGCTTCCTTCTACACTTCTTCGATTTATAAATAAACTAGCAACGACAGCAATTACAAATAAGGTTAAGGATATAGAGAATATGGTTGTATAGCCTGTTGTTGATTCCATTCTAGAAATGATATACCCTGCACTAAATGGACCAATCATTCCTCCAAAGGATTGTAGTAAACCAAAAAAGCCATTAAAAAAGTCTCGTGTTTCTGGTTCTGTAATTTCAAATGTTAATACATTAAATGCAAGCCAATAAAAACCATAGCCTATCCCTAAAATAGAACCTAAAACAATATTATATTTCGCTGCTTGATCACCTACTAGCAGAACAGTCATAAAAAAAAGGGATAAAAAAGTGACTCCTAGTCGAAGTACAATTACTCGATCTACTTTTTTAGCCCATCGACCTGCAATAATAAATGTAATCGGCTGTAAAATATATACCGCTAAATTATAAAAAGCAATTGTAGAATATTCCCCTGCCTGCTTCCAAAGAAATATGTTTACAAACGTATTGGATAAAAAAATACTTATCGAATACAATCCACCAATGGTTAAAAGCAATAACAGATCTCGGTTTAATTCTACATTGCCTACAACAGATTTTATGCCTTTATTCATTATGTCAACCCCATTTCTCTCTACTACTATTTTCTTCAATATAACGTTAACTATTCAGTAAGAGAGAAAAGGTTAAAAAACAATAGCCCTTGTTGGGAATTCTACTTACATGACGAACTACATGTTCACATGTCACTTATCCAAAACAGAAAAAGAAGAGCTATGTATGCTCTTCTTTTTTCTTATTATTTATCCTATTATTTTGCAGCTTGGTAACGTTTTTCTACTTCATCCCAATTTACTACATTCCAAAATGCTGAAATGTAATCAGGACGACGGTTTTGATAATTTAAGTAATAAGCATGTTCCCAAACATCTAAACCAAGAATTGGTGTTTTACCTTCCATTAATGGAGAGTCTTGGTTTGGAGTGCTTGTTACTTCTACACTTCCGTTATTTACTACTAACCATGCCCAACCAGAGCCAAAGCGTCCTTTTGCTGCATTAGCAAATTCTTCTTTAAATTTATCAAAGCTACCGAATGCTTCGTTGATTTTTGTAGCGACTTCGCCAGTTGGCTCTCCTCCACCATTTGGAGAAAGAATTGTCCAGAACAAGCTGTGGTTAGCATGTCCACCACCGTTATTACGTACAGCAGTACGAGCTGATTCAGGAACCGCATCAAGATTACGAATTAACTCTTCTAAAGATTTACCTTCAAGATCAGCATTACCTTCGATTGCACCATTTAAGTTTGTTACATACGTATTATGGTGTTTTGTGTGGTGAATGTTCATTGTCTCTTTGTCAATATGTGGTTCAAGTGCATCATATGCATAAGGTAATTCTGGAAGTTCAAATTTACCCATTAAAATCTCCTCCTTAAAATTATGTATCGATATCGTCACATATATATTTTGACAAATATGTGAAAATACCTTCCATTCAAGATTAACAAGGGAATCTTTTTTCTGCAAGAAATTTGCAATGGATTCCCTACTTTTTATTTATAACCATAAAAAGTATTTTCAATCACCATTTGGCCTTATCTCCCTTTTATCTCTTTTTCCTTGCTTGATTTCTATTTTAAACGAAATACCAATTTGACAAGATAGTAGCCATTGCTGTAGCTAAATGAAAAAAGAGCAAGCAGTTTATCCTGCTTGCTCTTACTCTATAGAAAGGAGATTAAGTTTTTAATGAAATGGTGGCTCGGGACGGAATCGAACCGCCGACACACGGATTTTCAGTCCGTTGCTCTACCGACTGAGCTACCGAGCCATAATGAGTTTAATTGATAATCTACACTTTCAAATTCTTTTTCAGTCCGTCACTCCACACTCAGAATGATTATTCTAGAAGCGTTTCGTGTGGTGCGCTGAAGATAATACTCTGAAGCTTAATCGATCGTGCTCTACCGACTGAGCTACCGAGCCATTTCTGTTTAGTATGTATACTCATACTAACTTTATGCTTGTCTAAAATAATATGGCGGAGGAAGAGGGATTCGAACCCCCGCGGGCTTTGACACCCCTGTCGGTTTTCAAGACCGATCCCTTCAGCCAGACTTGGGTATTCCTCCGTAATCTAATGGTGGACCCTGCAGGACTCGAACCTGCGACCGATCGGTTATGAGCCGATAGCTCTAACCAGCTGAGCTAAGGGTCCATTAGAATAATGTAATGGGGCGACTAGTGGGAATCGAACCCACGAATGCCGGAGCCACAATCCGGTGCGTTAACCACTTCGCCATAGCCGCCATTTTATTAAATTATATGGTAGCGGCGGAGGGGATCGAACCCCCGACCTTACGGGTATGAACCGTACGCTCTCGCCAGCTGAGCTACACCGCCATTTTGGCTCCACAGGTAGGATTCGAACCTACGACCGATCGGTTAACAGCCGATTGCTCTACCACTGAGCTACTGTGGAATAATATTTTTTCTTTTATGAAGCGACGAAATATAATTTACCATGTAATTTTACATCTGTCAACACTTTTCAAAAAAGAAATAGTAAAAATGACAACAAAATGAATATAGCATGTCCTTGTATAAGATTCAAGTAGTTTTTTAGTATTTGTAAAATTTAAATATATTTTAAGGCCATTAGTAAAACCAATGGCCTTAAAACGTAAAGCAATTTTACTTATCTTCTTCTGTTTCTTTGCCGATTACTTCTTGAGCGATGTTAACTGCATGATCCCCTATTCTTTCTAGGTTACTAATAATGTCAACAAATACAATACCTGCTGAACCAGTACATACACCTTCATTTAAACGCAAAATATGCTTCTTACGGTACTTTCTTTCCATTTGGTCAATTTGTTCTTCTTTTTCAATAACTTCTAATGCTGCCTTTCGATCCATCTTCCCAAACGCGTCTAGGGATTGTTTAACAGTAATTAATGTTAAGTTAAACATATCATTTAAATCTTCTAGTGCTTGTTCTGTCAAATTAACTTTATTAGATATTTTATAATCCACTAATTCTACGATATTTTCGAAATGGTCACCAATTCTTTCAATGTCTCGTATATTGTCCACAACGGAAGAATGTAAAGCAGTTTCCGTATCTGTTAAGGAATTTCGAGATATTTGAGCTAAATAATCGGTAATTTTTCGATCTAGATTGTTTATAGCATCTTCCAAACCTAAGGCAAGTTCGGCATGCTTTTGTTGATTGTTATTTAAATAGTTAAAGGTTTCCTCTAAACCTTTAACAGCAAGCTCACCCATTCTTAAGGACTCATCCTTTGCTTGTCCTAATGCAATCGCTGGAGATTGCTGAATAATAAGCGGGTCTAAATGTCTTGGTTTATAATCAATTTCATTTTCTCCAGGTACAATTTTTGTAACAACCGTTGCTAATAGTCCAATAAACCAAACTTGTAGAAGCGTATTCGTAACATTAAATGTTCCATGAGCAAACGCAATTGTCATCTTTGGTCCCAAGTCAAATATTTGTTGGAAATACTCAATTAACATTGTAAATGGTACTAGTAGGAGCAGGAAAATGGTAGCTCCAATTAAATTAAAGATTACATGGGATAAAGCCGCACGTTTTGCAGCAACACTTGCACCAATAGATGCTAAGACAGCTGTAATGGTTGTACCGATATTGTCCCCAAATAATACTGGCAAGGCTGCATCAAGCAGTATTGCACCTTGATCGAAAAGCTCTTGTAAAATACCAATTGTCGCACTGGAGCTTTGAACGATTACGGTAAAAATCGTACCAACGACTACACCTAGTATTGGTATTTCACTCATGTTTACAGTTAAATCAGTGAAAGCCTTTAATGTTCTTAACGGCTTCATACCATCAGACATAAGGGATAGACCGTAAAATAGTGCCCCTAAACCAAATAACGTTTGTCCGAGGTATGTAATGTTCTTTTTCTTAAAGAAGAAAATCAAGAAAGAGCCAAGCGCAATCATTGGAAGCGCGTATTCATCAACATCGATACCAATAATAAATGCTGTTACCGTTGTCCCGATGTTTGCCCCCATAATAACACCGATTGCTTGACGCAACGTCATAAAACCAGCATTTACAAGTCCAACAGTTAATACAGTTGTTCCGGAACTACTTTGAATTAATATCGTTACTAAAAGTCCCGCCAGTACACCCATAAACGGATTTGTCGTAAATTTATCTAAAATATCTCGTAAGCGGTCACCCGCAGATTTTTGAAGGCCATCTCCCATATATTTTATCCCAAACAGGAATATACCGAGACCTCCAACAAATTGAAATATAAGTTCTTGAATTTCTGATCCACTCAAACTCTTCAACCCCAATCAATTCTATATATCTTACTAAGATAACCCATACCATTATGATGCTACTGCAATTCTTTTGTAAAGGGTTTTTTAACAAATTTACAATGTCTTTACAATTGGCATTATGCTTTATTTGTTTTTATCCTTTGCTATAAGTCGACTACTTTATACAAAAGTTTTACACAAAAAAACCTTGGTACTACATGTACCAAGGGTTTTCGTCTCATTGATTTTTAACAACAGATGTTAACGACTGTCCTAAAGCTGCCAATTGTGTACGAATTTCTTCTGTTTCCTCTAAAGTTGACTGCTGTAATTCAAAACTTGTAAACAATTTATTCACTAGGCCTACATTATCTTCAATATGATTTTGAAATGACTGGAAGGCTTTCTCTAAATCAGGTAATAGAGATTCTGTTTGCTCTACTTCTTTCATCGACTGATCAATTTGATTGGTTACGTCTTGTATTTCTCCAGCAAGACCTGTAAATGTCTCACTAGAGTTTTGAGCAATATGTACGTGATGCGATAATTCGTTCAACAATTGTAAAAATTGTTCCGAAAAAAACGTACCAATTTGAACGGTAGCATTCATTTTCGTATCGATTTCTATTGCTGCATTTCTAGAGTTTTCGGCTAGGTTTCGAATTTCATTTGCAACAACCGCGAAACCATTTCCATTTTCTCCAGCTCTTGCTGCCTCAATTGTAGCATTTAAAGAAAGTAGTTTAGTTCGTTCTGCTAATTCCTGAATCATCGTACCAGCTTTTTTGATGTTCGTGGTATGGTTTTGAAACTCATCAATTTTTTCCGACATGAGTTGTACACCTTCATAAAACTTTTCCAAAGCTGAGACGATTAATATTACATCTGAGGAGCCCTTTGCCAAAGAATCATTCATTTCAACCTGTTTTTTATTCATTTTGTAAAATTGGCTTTTTAGTACCTCAAACGTGTTTTTAAGCTCTTCATATGTTACTTCATAGCTAGAAAATGTTGCCGTAATCTTTTCGGATTCCTTAACAACATTCTTCAAATCCCTTTTCATCATTGTTTGACTTGAAGTTAGTTTATCAGATGAAGCAGAAAGCTCATCGCTAGTCATCGTAATTTGTTGGACCGCATTCTCAATATTAGAAAGCATGGTTGAAATTGTGTTGATTAACGTTTGATAGCTTTTACTTAATGACCGAATCTCTGGCACATTCGTTTTAACCGAGTGGGCATGATCAAATTCCCGATTCCGAGCTTTTTTCATTTCCATTCTTAGCGTAGCTAAAGATTTGGTCATCTTTCGAATTACAATGGAAGTGATTACTATAATAATTACAATACTTACAACTCCGATTGTTAAACTATATGTTGCCAGCTCATTTGCCGAATGCATCAAATCCGATTTCGGAATAGCAATAATATAAGTACCTTGCAATTCTTGTATTTCATCAAAAGAAAATAAATAATCTTCTCCATTCCAATTACCAATAAAAGAGTTTGTCTTTCCCTCAATTACCTTTTTTACAATACTTGATTCTAATTCCATTGTGGAGGCCTTGCGATTTTCGACTCCCACTAATCCATCTTTAAGATTCAACATTAAAATAGGATTAAAATCATCCTCCATTAATTGAATACGTTGCTCTTCTATGGATGAATACAATTGCCTTTTAAACTGCTCTTCATCATGAAGGAATGCATATTTTAAATTGCGCGCACTTTCTTTCATTAAAAAAATTTCTCGCTCTAACCTTTGATTCACTAATGTTAACTGGCTATCATTTGCTTTTGAATAAGATAAGATACTAACGGTTCCGATTGAAATAAGGAACATACTAATAATAGCTACAAGCAATCGGGATTGAAAAGAAAACTCGAATTTTTTATTTCTCTTAAAGCGGTGTCGAAAATGTTTGATCAATGAAAGCTCTCCCCTTTTTTACCAACAAATACTAAATATAAGTATGACAGTTAATTGTTAACGGGGAGTAAAAGCTTCATGAAGGTTTGGTTAATTTTCGACAATTTCTACTAAAATCTTCGTTCCATCAACTTGGACAACTTTTATGGATTCATTTTTCTTAATCCATATACCATTGGAAATAGCACTATAATCTTTTCCATTAATTCGAATCGTTCCAACTGGTCTTAAATCTGTCAAAGCAACTCCTACTTTATTTATAAGCTCTTTATATTCTTTATTTAAAGAACTATAGCCACCCTCATTCGTTAAACGATCCATTAAAGCCATGCGATCCCACATATTTCTTTTCGGAAATATTTTTAAAAAAAGGAAACTTGCGAACGTCCCTAGAATTACTCCTATAACAGCGTACATTCCCGTAACCCAATTAGATGTTGTTAAACCGACAACGAGGAGCATTAAAATAATGGCGATAACCGAAAGAGTACCGTCGTTTAGTAATTTTCCATCTATTATTATTAGAATGATGGCAAACACAAATATGCTTACGACAATCAATAAATTAAAGGAGGAAAGGTGTGCGCTAAAAAACAGTAAAATGAATCCAAATCCTAAGATTCCGGAAATACCTTTCAATTTAACCATAAATTCACCAAGTAAAAACATCATACCTAAAAATGTAAGAATAAATGCTGCTAAACTAGATTCTAAATCCAACTTTGAACACCTCACTTTTACTAACTTATACGAATTGCTACATATAAATGTTTCAATAATATTTATTTTACACGACCACCCATTATAGTCGAATGTTTTATGAAGGGGGAAAACGATGCGATTTTATAAAAAGGTTATTTTATTTATTATTTTACTGCTTTTTGTACGGAGCGTTATACATGACTTGTCTGTTGGAACTTTTTCCGAACAAGTCCCTTCCAATAAGGTAACGGAAGAGTCAAGTGGCGAAAAATCAGTGGTCGAAAGTCCTCCAATCGATTCCACAAAAGCGAACGCGCCAAACACGATGCCAGTAGACCCTTATCAAAAGATTTCGTATACAGTTCAGGCTGGGGATACCGTATTATCAATAACGGAACAAATCAATGAAGGACATGTTCCAATCCAGCAATTATTACTCGATTTTGAAAAGCTAAATCCTGGTGCTAATCCCCATGAAATACACATTGGGGAAACGTATTTCTTTCCAATTTACAATAAAGAATAATGACAAATAAGTATTTTTACTTCTCATTTACCACCTTTCGTCTTATAATAAATAAGGATATACATTACATTTTTAAGGGATAACGTAAAGGAGCGTTTTAAATGTCTCAACTTATTCACCGTAAAGATACACGACCAGTACGTGTCGGTAATATAACAATTGGTGGGAAAGATGAAGTCGTTATTCAATCAATGACAACAACCAAAACACATGATGTTGATGCAACTGTGAACGAGATTGGTCGCCTTGTACAAGCAGGCGTTCAAATAGTCAGAGTAGCTGTTCCAAATGAGGCAGCTGCAAATGCAATTCCAGAAATAAAAAAACGAATTAATGTACCTTTAGTTGCAGATATACATTTTGATTACCGTTTAGCTTTAAAAGCAATCGAAGGCGGAATTGATAAAATCCGTATTAATCCTGGTAATATTGGTAAACAGGAGAATGTTGAAAAAGTAGTTAATGCATGTAAAGCAAAAGGTATTCCGATTCGTATTGGTGTAAATGCCGGATCATTAGAAAAACATATTTTAAAGAAATATGGATATCCAACTGCCGATGGTATGGTAGAAAGTGCTCTACACCACATTAAAATCTTAGAAGACCTTGATTTCCATGACATTATTGTTTCATTAAAAGCTTCTGATGTAAGATTAGCAATTGAAGCTTATGAAAAAGCAGCAGCAGTAATACCATATCCACTGCACTTAGGAATTACAGAGTCTGGAACACTATTCTCTGGAACTGTAAAAAGTGCTGCAGGCTTAGGTGCTATCTTAAGTAAAGGTATTGGAAGTACAATGCGTATTTCTTTAAGTGCTGATCCTGTTGAAGAGGTTAAAGTTGCAAGAGAGCTGCTTAAAACATTTGGTCTTGCATCAAATGCAGCAACATTGATATCATGTCCTACTTGTGGTCGTATTGAAATTGACTTAATATCCATCGCAAATGAAGTAGAAGAATATATTTCTCAAATCAAAGCACCAATTAAAGTATCCGTTCTAGGATGTGCCGTAAACGGCCCTGGTGAAGCTCGTGAAGCGGATATTGGTATTGCTGGAGCTAGAGGAGAAGGTCTATTGTTTAGACACGGAGAGATCATCCGTAAAGTGCCAGAAGAAACAATGGTTGAGGAACTAAAAAAAGAAATTGATAAATTAGCAGAAGAATACGCTAAAAAGCAAAAAGAAGAAGAAGAAGAAATGAACGTCTAACGAAAAAAAGCCCCAGTAATGGGGCTTTTTTTCGTTAGACAAATGCGTCGATTATTAAGTGGATTACAATTGCTGCGATACCTGCAACAATCGCAATGTTACCTAGAGTGTCTGCACCTCTTCTTTTCGCCATGACACCAACCACTGTACCAGCAATACCCATAAGGAGTGGCCAAATGTTAAATAAGGCAATTAGCGACAAGACAATCGCAGCCCATCCCCATCCAGCCTCCACATTTTCTTCCATGTTGGTTTCCTTTTCTCTTTGATGCATGTTGGTTACTTCATTGGCACTAATTGCTTCGGCACCAAATTCTTCTTCCCGCTTTTGATTATTTAAATCAAAATCATCTGGAGAATGAATCGTTGTTTCATCTCCTGGTGGTGTTTGAATTTGGGCAAAGTAATTTTCTGTGTCATCGGTATAGCTTAGGTTACCACCACGATTACGGTCTAATTCTTTTTCCGTATTCATTTTGCCATTGTTTTGTGAAGTCATTCTACATTCCCTCACTTTCATGAAGAGGTACATTTCTATTGTGTGTTACCTTACCTTAACTCTTACATAGGAACTTTTGTCTACATTAGAAGGTTCTGGACAATTAAGCAACAACAAGCAACTTTGTACATATACTAAGGTTGGATAATTTAAAAAATCTGGGGATGATATGGTGAAAAGAATAATTCAGCAAATGGTAAAACAAAAAGTAAATCAACTAACAACTACGGAACTTATCCAATACGGAAAACAATATGGTTTTACATTAACAAAAGCAGAAGCAGAAAAAATTCTAAAGTATATACGAAGTAAATCGTTAGATCCTTTTAAAGAAGAGGATCGCTTAAAATTACTGAAAAAAATAGCACAAATAACCGACGATCAAACAGCCAAAAAAGCACATAAGCTATTTAAAGATATGATTAAACAATACGGAATGGAAGATATGTTTTAAATGAGTAAAAGAAAGGAACTGGAGACCATCCCCAGTTCCTGTCCATTTATGCCATGATTTTTTCTTTTAATTCTGTATCAAAGCTTTTTTCTTTAAGCATTGCAATTTCAAATGCATATGGTGCCTTTTTATTTTTCTTGTCCTCTCCCACATAAGGTGTTTCGAGAATTTTTGGTAAATGCATTAAAGATGGATGATGTACTACATAGTTTAATGCATCAAAACCGATTTTACCAAAACCAATATTTTCGTGTCGGTCCTTATGTGACCCGCGTTCATTTTTACTGTCGTTGATGTGTAGTACCTGAATGCGATCCAATCCAATAATTTTATCGAATTCTTCTAATACACCATCAAAATCATGAACAACATCATAGCCTGCATCATGAATGTGACACGTATCCATACAAACAGATAGCTTTTCATTATGCGTTACACCATCGATAATTTTAGCTAACTCATCAAAAGTTCTACCACATTCTGAACCTTTACCAGCCATTGTTTCTAATGCTATTTGCACATGTTGATCCTTCTCTAAAACTTCGTTTAACCCTTCAATTATTTTCGCAATGCCTTTTTCAGGGCCTTCCCCAACATGGGCACCTGGATGTAAGACAATTTGCTTTGCACCTATAGCTTCTGTTCGTTCAATTTCGGATCTTAAAAAGGTAACACCTAATTCAAAAGTTTCTGGCTTTGTCGTATTTCCAATATTAATTATATATGGCGCATGCACCACAACATCTAAAATCCCGTTTTCTTTCATATGTTCTTGGCCTGCTGCAATATTTAACTCTTCAATTGGCTTTCTACGTGTATTTTGTGGAGCACCAGTATAAATCATCATTGCATTTGCTCCATACGATGTAGCTTCTTCACTTGATGCTAACAACATTTTCTTTCCAGACATGGAAACGTGAGAACCTATTTTTAACATGTATACCTCTCCCTTTTGAATTCCTTATTTTTTTCTCTTAAAATCATTTCGCTTCATTCTACTTTTAATTTGCTCTGCTTGCCGTTTCATTTTCTTTTTATAGCCAGGTTTTACTTTGTTAGGCTTACGTACTTGTTTATAAGCGTCTTCCAATAACTCGTTCTCTTTCTTTTCTCTCTTTTTACGTTGATTCCAATCGGTAATTTCAACCCATGATTCATTTTTTATATCAAAGTTATGGAACGTAATACCAGATTTCTCTAGTTTTTCTATTAGGGTTATATCCTTCTCCTTATAGAAGCTTACCGCTGTACCTTCTAAACCTGCTCTTGCCGTTCTACCTACTCGGTGTAAGTATGTTTCTGCGTCCCTTGGCAATTCAGCATTGAAAATATGACTCACCCCAGGGATATCAATACCTCTTGCGGCAAGGTCCGTTGCCACAATGTATTGATATTTCAAGTCCTTTAAATTCTTTAAGGTTCTTTTACGTTCTCTTGGAGTTAATCCACCGTGGATAATACCAACATCTAATCCTTGTGCAGTAAGCTCACCTGCCAGTTCATCGGCATTTTCCTTTTTATTTACAAAAATCAAGGCTAAATAAGGATTGATCAGCTTCGTAGCTTCCATTAGCAATTCGGAAACACTACGATGACGAAGTGGGATTAAACGATGTTCCATTTTTTCAGGGGCTGGCCCTTGGTCTTGAATACGAATATGCTTCGGACTTTCCATATATTTATTTAAAAAGTGTTGTAGCTTAACAGGTATAGTAGCAGAGAATACTAGGAGCTGGACATCTCTTTGCATCCGAACTAATATTTCATCCACCTCTTGGATTAAACCAAGATCGATTAATAAATCCGCTTCATCTACTACAATAGACTCCGCTTGATAAACATTTAAGGCACCTTCCTTAATTAAATCCGAAATTCGTCCAGGCGTTCCGACAATAATATGTGGGGGCTCTTTTAGTTTTTCGATCATTTTTTGTTTATCGGTTCCACCAATAATGAGTTTAGATCGAATTTGATCTACCATTTCTCCAAATTCAATTATTTTACGCACCTCATCAAAAATTTGCATAGCCAACTCTCGTGTAGGTACAGTAATGATCACTTGTACTTCATTCTTATCTTCTTGAATACGATTAAATAATGGTAATAAATACGCATGCGTTTTACCGGAACCAGTATGAGATTGTCCAATTAAACTTTCCTTCTTTAAAGCAACGGGAATAACCTCTTGTTGAATCGGGGTAGCTTCTATAAATTTCAACTTATCTAAAACGTTGTATAAAAACGGTTGAAAATTAAAAGCTTTAAAATCGCTTTTTTTCATATTTCAATCTCCTTTTTTCTGCATCAACTTACATTATAGTAGAGTATTGGAATGTAGTGCAAGCAACTTGAGGAACATTTATGTCGTATCAAAGCTCTAATTGGTATAGTTTTCATCATGAAAATTTTTGTGTTATATGCTTTTAACCTTTATAATGATTATAGAATTGTTTTTTATACAACATTACCATATAAGTCTTACAAATAGAGAAACCTGTAAGTATCGAGAAAGTTGATATAATATGATCGTGATCGTGTTTAAGGTCTATCAATACAGACTTAGGTGATAAGAGGAGGAATTACGAATGGAAGTTGTAAAAATTGCACCAAGGGGATATTGTTACGGTGTAGTTGATGCAATGGTGATTGCACAAAACGCAGTTAAAGATAAAAACCTTCCACGTCCAATATATATATTAGGTATGATTGTTCATAACAATCACGTTACAGAGGCTTTTAAAGAAGAAGGCGTCATTACCCTCGATGGTAAAAATCGCTTAGATTTATTAGAGGATATACATGAGGGTACTGTTATCTTTACAGCACATGGAGTATCACCAGAAGTAAAACAAAGAGCAAAAGATAAAGGACTTACTGTATTAGATGCAACATGTCCAGATGTAACGAAAACCCATGATCTCATTCGTGAAAAAGTAAAAGAAGGATTCGAAATCGTTTATATCGGTAAAAAAGGCCATCCGGAGCCAGAAGGTGCAGTTGGAGTCGCTCCTGGTCATGTGCATTTAGTACAAACCGAAGAAGATGTAGATAACTTAAACTTAAAAGCCGAAAAGATTATCGTTACAAATCAAACTACTATGAGCCAATGGGATGTATATGATGTTATGCTAAAGGTTAAAGAAAAATATCCACAAACAGAAATGGTTCAAGAAATTTGTATGGCTACACAAGTTCGACAAGAAGCTGTCGCTGAACAAGCAAAAGATTGTGATTTAACAGTCGTTGTTGGGGATCCTCGTTCCAATAACTCCAATCGATTAGCACAAGTATCGGAAGAAATTGCAGGTACAAAAGCATTTCGAATTGCAGATATTTCGGAATTGAAGTTAGAGTGGTTAGAGGGTGTACAACGTGTAGCTGTAACAGCAGGAGCCTCTACTCCAACACCAATTACAAAAGAAGTAATAACGTTTTTAGAAAACTATGATCATGAAAATGCAGATACTTGGAATACATCCTCAAAAGTAATGCGAAGTAAAATATTACCGAAAGTGAAAGAAAAAAGAGCATAGAATAAAAATAATGGCATCTAAACGAAAGCCTGTCAAATTCAAAGCAATACTAGTAAAGCCGAAAACGGAAATTACGCTTCCGTTTTCGGCTTTATTAAATTACTATTTTATACCTAATGTAAATGCTCTCCAGGTGGAATCAGCTGTTCAGTAGACCTTTTTAAATAAAAGTAAATGGCTCTGTATTGGCTTCAGAAATGATAATTTCAACCTCTAATCCCTGTTCTAAACATTTTTTATCTAAATAGTCTTTTACTCCTCGCTTCATTACCTTTTCTACATGATGTCCAGGATCAATAACATTTAAACCAATGCCAAGTGCATCATGTGCAGTATGGAAATATAGATCTCCAGTAATAAGTACATCACAGCCACTTCTTTTTACTTTATGAATGTATTTATTACCGTTTCCTCCTATGACCCCCACTTTTTTAATCTCTTTATTCAAATCCCCTACTACACGTAAGGATGGTACATCTAACGCTTTTTTTACATGTTCTGCAAATTGTTTCAACGTAGCAGGATTTTTCAAAGTAGCTACTCTTCCCAGCCCATATGATTGCCCTTTTAATTCAACAGGATAAAGGTCATACGCTACTTCTTCGTAGGGATGGGCCTTCTCCATCGCTTTTAAAACTATGGACAGCTTACTTTTTGGTACGATGGTTTCCATTCGGACTTCCTTTACTTTTTCCAACTCTCCTTGACTCCCGATATACGGATTGGTTCCTTCCATTGGTTTAAATGTTCCAATCCCAGGAGTTTGAAAGGTGCAATGACTGTAGTTCCCGATATGTCCTGCTCCATTTTCCCCTAGCGCATTACGTACTTGCTCTTCATGGGATTCTGGAACAAATACAACTAGCTTAAATAATGGCTCATTGCCAAGCTCCATTACAGCGCCATCACTCTCTAACCCTAGCGCTTCAATGAGCATGTCATTTACCCCGCCATTAGCAAGGTCTAAATTTGTATGGGCAGCGTAAACCGTAATATCGTGTTGAATCAGCTTTTTAATTATTCTCCCTTTTTCCTGATTGGTATCTATTTGGCTAAGCGACTTATATAAAAATGGATGATGGGCAATGATTAAATTTACTTGTTTCTCTATCGCTTCATCAATTACATTTTCTAACACATCTAGTGTGACCATAATTTTTCGAACAGGTCGATTAAGGGTTCCTACCTGAAGTCCAACATTATCCCCTTCCATCGCTAACGTTTTCGGTGCCCATTCCTCAAAAACCCGAATAACCTGCTGACCAGTTACGGTTTTAGACATTAACCTAATTCCTCCTTTAACCAATGTATTTCCTTTTCAAACTGCATAATTTTTTTTCCATTCGGCTCATTTGCTTGCTTCATCTGTTCTAAGATGTTTTGCTTCTTATGTAGAACTTGTGACCATTTGGTGTAAAATGGCTGATTTTTATTTTTTAAAATAAGGGGACCTAAATAATATTCTTTTTCCGACAAATGTAATTCTCGTTCTGTTTTTTCTGCTATTACTATTTCATAATGATAACCGTCTTCCTCCATAATACATTCATCTACTAAATAGTACCCATTTTGATAAAACCATTTCCGAACGTTCCGCGCATTAATATTAGGTTGAGCAATAATCCGACTTACACGTTGTAATTTATCTTTTCCATTATCTAAAATGGTCGTAATCAAGGAACCACCCATTCCAGCAATCACGATTTGCTCTACTTCTGCAGGACTTAATATAGATAGACCATCACCTAATCGGACTTCTATTCGGTCTGCCAGATTCCATTTTCTGACTTGTTCTACTGCAGATTGATAGGGACCTACATTAAGCTCACCAGCAATCGCTCGAGCCGTTTCATTTTGCTTGCAAACATAAACAGGCAAATACGCATGATCGGAACCAATATCTGCAAAATACGCATCACTTGGTAAATAATTCGCTATCTTTTTTAAACGTTTTGATATGGTTAATTCAGTCATTCGTGAAGTTCCTCACCTTTTCTTGTTCTATTAAAACTATCTTATAACGAAAAAGAAAAGCTTTCAAATGATGAAAGCTTTTCTTCAAGATAAATTTGTTTTATTTTTTCTCTGCTAGCCATTCAGCAAGGATTGTTACTTGCTCGCCTTGAACAATTCCTGGAGGCATAATTCCTTGACCGTTATTAATAACCCCTTCGATATCAGCTTGAGATAATCTAGAGCCAACATCATTCAAAGCAGGTGCAGAACCTGTTCCGGCTAGGTCAGCACCGTGACACATGGAACAGTTATTTTGGAAAATTTCTTCTGGATCTGTAGAAACTGTTTCACCGCTACCTTCTTCAGCAGCTCCTTCTTCATTTCCACCTTTTACTTCATCCATTTGGTTCACGCCCACAGAGGCTAAAATAATCATTGCTAGAATACCTAAAACACCAATAATAGCATAAGGCACAACTGGATTTCTTTTCATTTTGTTTTCCTCCTTATGTAATCCCCTAGTCACGCTTGTTCCTTTTAAGTATACACAAACTATTCATATTTTACTTGAAAATTCACTTATAGAAAAGGGAAAACACGATAAAAAATGATGAATTAACGAAATAGACACAATTTCTACTTGAAATGTCCTTCTCTTATTCATTTATAGTAGTGTAGTTCCGTATTAACACTAGGGAAGTAAAAATTTATAAAAACCTATTTGCAAATAACAATGAAATTAAGTAAAATATCAATAAGCAAATGAAACCGTTGTCATGAATATTAGCTCATTATGTAAGGAAATGCCACAGCCGTTAAACCAAAGGAATAACGACTGGGCACCATAACTTATTTTATTCTAAAAAGTCTTTTAAACGTTTGCTACGACTTGGATGTCTTAATTTACGCAACGCTTTCGCTTCAATTTGTCGTATACGTTCACGAGTTACACCGAAGACTTTACCCACTTCTTCTAATGTCCGTGTACGGCCATCATCCAATCCGAAACGAAGTCGTAAAACATTTTCCTCACGATCTGTAAGTGTATCTAAAACATCCTCTAACTGCTCTTTTAAAAGTTCATATGCAGCATGATCAGAAGGTGAGGTTGCCTCTTGGTCTTCAATAAAGTCTCCTAAATGAGAATCATCTTCCTCACCAATAGGTGTTTCTAAAGAAACTGGCTCCTGTGCAATTTTTAAAATTTCTCGCACTTTATCTGGAGATAAATCCATTTCTTGACCAATTTCTTCAGGTGTTGGTTCTCTACCGAAGTCTTGTAATAATTGACGCTGCACACGAATCAATTTATTAATGGTTTCTACCATATGAACTGGTATCCGTATTGTACGAGCCTGATCTGCTATCGCACGGGTAATCGCTTGGCGAATCCACCATGTCGCATAAGTACTAAATTTAAATCCTTTACGATAATCAAACTTTTCTACCGCTTTGATTAATCCCATATTACCTTCCTGGATTAAATCAAGGAACAGCATACCGCGGCCAACGTAACGTTTTGCTATACTTACTACTAAGCGTAAGTTTGCTTCTGCTAGTCGACGCTTTGCCATTTCGTCACCTTGCTCAATTCTTTCAGCAAGTTCAATTTCTTCTTCAGCAGATAATAAATCGACTCGACCAATTTCTTTTAAATACATACGTACAGGATCGTTTATTTTTACTCCTGGAGGTACACTTAAGTCATTTAAGTCGAACTCTTCTTCTTTTGAAATTTCATTCATTTTTGGATCTGAATCATTATCACCAATTACGTCTATTCCTTTTTCACTCAAATATTCATAAAACTCATCCATTTGATCAGAGTCTAATTCAAAAGGTGATAATTTGTCTGCGATTTCTTCATCGGCAAGCGTGCCTGCCTTTTTCCCTATTTCAACCAATTGTTCTTTAACTTGTTCTACTGTTAGTTCTGTTTCTTCTGCTTTTGAACGTGATGGTTTTTCTGCCATAGGGTACCCCTCCTTCCAAACTTCCATTCAGTTGAGCTTCCATTCCTTCTTAATGTTAAGAATTTTCATTGCGATTTGAGCAGCTAAGATTGGATTATTTTGTTTTTCTGCCTCTTTCTGCTCTTTTTCTAAAACTTGAAGTTCATTTTTTTTCGTATGCTCCTGTTTTACTGCGTTGATGTAATCAATGATTTCTTGATCGGATACATCATCAGGAATTGCAATCATAGCTATATTTGCTATAATATTCTTCAAATCTGATTCAGGTAAATATTCGATAAATCGGCTAATATCAGGCTCATGTCCCTCTTCGTAATAAGCATATAAATAGGTTACGATTACTTGATGCTCTGTAATCAAAAAGGAGCCACCTATTTCATCCTGAACTCGTTCTGCGATATTTCTATTTTTTATCATTAACGCTATCAATCGACGTTCCGCATTTTGGAATGCAGGATACACTTTCTCAACCATAGGATTATGTCTAATGTTAGTATGTCTTGGTGTTTCTTGATTATCCTTCTGTTTATCGAACTTCCGTCGTCTAATATCAATTTCCTGATGTAGAGTGTCCATCGAAATGTGAAAATTCATTTCCAACTCTTTTAAATAATGATCTCGCTCAAATGGTTTAGGTAATTTAGCTATTTCATCTAGCGCCTTTTCCACATACTGCATTTGATCACTTTCAACTTGAAGATTGTAATCCTTTTTTAAATAATCCAGATAAAAACTCATATACGTTACACTTGCATCAATAACATGGTTTTTAAAGCTCTCATTTCCATATTCTTTAATGTAATCGTCTGGGTCCATACCTTGTTTTAGTTTTGCAATCTTCACATAACAACCCACATTTTGTAATATCTTAGCAGCCTTATTGGTTGCCTCAATCCCAGCTCGGTCTGCATCATAACAGATGATCACCGTATCTACATATCTTCTCATTAATCTTGCTTGTGACTCCGTTAATGATGTACCGAGGGTAGCAACCCCATTCTTTATACCTGCTTGATATGCAGAGATAACATCTAAATATCCTTCAAAAAGAATAGCTTCACCTTGTTTGCGAATATGATTTCGTGCTAAATCAAAGTTAAAAAATATTTTACCTTTATGAAAAATTTCAGTTTCTGGGCTATTTAAATATTTTGGTTCTCCTTGATTAAGTATTCTTCCTCCAAAAGCCACCGTCTTTCCTTGGTGATTTCGAATTGGAAAAATGACACGACCACGAAACCTATCCTTATAAATGTGGTCTTTCTGGTGAGATAATAAACCTGCTTTCACCATAGTTTGTGGATGAAACCCTTTTTTCTCTAAAAAAGAAGCTGTAAAATTTTCAACATCAGGAGCATAGCCTAATTGGAATGCATCCATAATCTCATCGGTTATACCCCTATCTTTCAAGTATTGATAACCAACGCTTCCTTCTTTTGTATGCTTTATTAAATGATGATATAATTTTGCTAACCATTCATTAGCATCTAATATTGCTTGAGCTTCTTCACTTAGAGATTGCTGCTTACTCGTAGCCATCCCTTGGGGTAAAGCTATACCTGACTTATCCGCTAATATACGGATGGCTTCATAAAAAGGGACACCTTCTACTTCCATAATGAACGTAATAACATTTCCACCTTTTCCACAACCAAAACATCTAAAAATCTGTTTGTCAGGCGAAACTGAAAAAGATGGAGATTTTTCATTATGAAAAGGACATAAACCTAAATAGTTTCGCCCTTGCTTCTTAAGTTGAACATAATCACTTATTACTTCAACAATATTACTATCAGCTCTTAATTCATCGATGAATTTTTCTGAAGCGTGTTCGGGCATTTTTCATCACCATGTCTTTTAATTCTAGAAAACAATTTAAATCCCTTCAAAAATCGACAAGTTTTTTCTGGATGTCGAAGAGTTTTTTATGGACTATGTGAAACCTAGTAATATGTATAAAAGTTTATTCATTTTACATCATTACACCATATTGTATTTCGACATAGAAAAAATGATTCCTGCCATATTCTCTTTTTAATTATTAATTATTTTATTCGAGTAAAAGGATTTCTAAACATATTTACTTTTTTTCACAAGAAATTATTATAATACAGTTTATGGGAAAATGCTATTATTTTGAACTACATATTTGGGAAAAAACAAAAAACTTGAAGTATTTTATTACTCCAAGTTCTTCCTATTATTATTTAAATAAACTTTGGATGACGTTTGCTGTTTCCTCCACAGCCTTATTGGAAACATCTATAACGGTACAGCCTAATCGTTCCACTAGTTTATTGAAATAATCTAATTCCGTCTTAATACGATCCAGCTTTGCATAGGAGGCTTGTTCATTTAACCCTAGTGCAATCAGTCTCTCTTTCCGAATATGGTTTAATGTTTCTGGATCAATCGTTAATGCTACACATTTTTTCCGGTCTACTTTAAAAAGCTCTTCCGGTGGTTCCACTTCCGGAACAATCGGAACATTCGCCACCTTATATTTTTTATTTGCTAAAAATTGAGATAGTGGTGTTTTCGATGTTCTGGACACACCTATTAAAACAATGTCCGCACGAATAATTCCTCTGGGGTCTCTTCCGTCATCATACTTTACAGCAAACTCAATCGCTTCAATTCGTTTAAAATAATTCTCGTCTAATTTATGGACGATGCCCGGTTCAAGTATTGGGACTTTGCCGAAATGTTCTGTCATACCATCAATTAAAGGGCCCATTATATCAATGGCTATAATATTAGCCTCTTCTGTCTTTGCTTTTATGTATTGTCTTAAATGCTCTTTAACTATCGTGTAAGCAATCATGGCATTGTTTTCTTTTGCTAACTCTATTACTTCCATTATGGTTCCTTCATCATCTACGTAAGGGATGCGCTGTAACTTATAGCCTCCATTATTAAATTGGATGAGTGCAGCTTTGACAACTAACTCAGCTGTTTCCCCTATCGAATCTGACACTACATAAACATTTGGTTTTTGCATGCTAGTTCCCCCATTCAAGTATTGCTAAAAATTACTAAAAATGGTCCTCACTCACTAATTCAACTAAAACTCTCGTCATATTTGTTTTCGTTATTCTACCCGTGACCTCCCAACCATTGGCTGTTTTATTCACAACCGGAAGGGCATCAATTTGTTTGTCGATTAATAATTGAGCCGCTTCAATTAAGGAATCTTCCTTTTCACAAACCGTTATGTTGGGCATTCTCGTCATAATGATATGTACTGGCAACTCGGATAAATCTTGCTTTCCAAGACTTGCTCTTAATAAATCCTTTCTAGATAAAACCCCACTTAATATCGATTTATTGTTAACTACAAACAGAGTCCCTACATCTTCCAAAAACATCGTTGTAATTGCATCATAAACGGAAACATTGTCTTTTACAACTACTGGTACCGATTGATAATCTTTTACTTTAATATTTTTGATTGTCTCCGATAATAATTCATTTCCGGACTTTCCCGTATAAAAATACCCAACACGTGGACGAGCATCTAAAAAACCAGACATCGTCAAAATAGCTAAATCCGGTCTTAATGTTGCACGTGTTAAGTTTAATTTATCTGCTATGTTCTCCCCTGTTATGGGGCCATTGTTTTTTACAATTTCGATAATTTGTTCTTGTCGAGGCGTAAGCTCCACATGATCACCAACCTCTAAATCTCAATTATGATATACAATTTACAAATATTATAGCCTATTTAGACAAGAACGTACAGTGAGGAGTTTGAATAGACGTAATGCCAGGCAATTGTGAATTCCGAAAGAGGAAACACTTCGCCTGGCACTATATAAACTATAGCTTATCTTAATAAATCTAATTGCTGTAAGAACTTTCGTGATTTCAAGTAAAATCCACCATACTGATCGTAATATTCATTTAACATCAATCTAAGCTTTTTACGATTTTCTTCTTTGATGGAAATGTTGCCGATACGATCAATATCCGCGTACCGAATCACTCGCAACACTTGAAATAGTTTTTCATTTAAAGGGGTTGCACTCGGATCCATGTGATGACAATCCGAACAAAGAAAACCTCCCTCACCTACGGAAAAGTGGGTTATATGTTGTTCCTTCCCACAATGGACGCATCCTCTAAGTTCGGGTGCAAAACCTCCTTTATGAAAAATTTTCAACTCATAAATCATCGTTATAATCTCCGATTCATCGTCTACACTTAATCTCTCCATCGTATGTAAAAACTGCTCCCACAAATAAACATCGGGCTCATTTTGTTCCAGAACTTTATCAGTAAGTTCCGCTATGTATGCAGCATATGCTGTCTTTACAATATCCTCACGAATGCTTCGCATAGAATCGATTATTTCACCTTGTTGTAAACTCCCAAGATTTTTACTCGGCTGTATTAAAAAGGAACCATAAACGAATGGCTGCGTAATGGCAGCCATTCTACTTCTAGGCTTTTTGGCTCCTCTTGCAACTAAACCAATTTTACCTCTTTCTTTCGTAAACAAAGATATAATTTTGTGTGTCTCACTATAATCATTTGTTCGTAAAATAATTCCTTCTACTTTTTCAATCACTACGGTCACCTTGTTCCTAACGTTTTTAAGCACTTTTTATAGATTTGTATCTATTTCCATTTTATCATTTTCTACGTTAGATTCATTAGAATTGTAATGCTCTTCTTCTAACTCCTTCATTAGTAAATAGGTTTCAATATTACCAGTTTGACTGAATACTTTCCATGTAAGATCAATCATGAAGAAACCCACCTTTCTGCTTAATAAACGCTTTTTTTGTTTACAAGGTTATTTATAGGTTCACCAAGACAAGATAGTTCATGAGTTTAAAATTTTTCCATGTCGCTCTTTGTATAACTTAACAATGATCCTTGATATAGTTTATTCTTAATAATCCTCTTCGTTAAAACCATATTCTTGTAATTGAGACATACGGTTTCGCCAGTCTTTTTGCACTTTCACCCAAAGTTCAAGGAAAATTTTTGATCCTAAAAGTGCCTCAATATCTTTACGGGCAAGGCTACCGATTTCTTTTAGCATTTTTCCTTGCTTTCCGATAATAATTCCTTTTTGTGTTGGTCTTTCCGTTATGATTGTTGCTTGTACATAAACCGCTTTTCTTTGCTCTCTTTCCTCAATCACATCGATTACTACTGCAACCGAATGTGGAATTTCCTCACGTGTTAAATGAAGCACCTTTTCACGAATTAACTCACTTATAATAAACCGTTCTGGATGATCGGTAATTTGGTCTTCGGGATAATATTGTGGTCCCTCCGGTAAATAATTTGTTAAGACATCTATTAAATGCTCCACATTATTCCCTTCTAATGCAGAAATCGGAACAATTTCTTGAAAGTCCATTTTTTCACGATATTGATCAATAAGAGTCAATAGCTTATCTGGATGTACCTTATCAATTTTATTAATCACCAAAAAAACAGGATTTCGTATCGATTGTAATTTGTCGATAATATATTGGTCTCCAGCGCCATAACCTTCTTCAGCATTTACCATAAATAGAATTGCATCTACTTCATTTAATGTATGTTCTGCTGTTTTTACCATGAAATCTCCAAGCCTATGCTTTGGCTTGTGTATTCCTGGTGTATCAATAAAAATGATTTGGGCATCTTTTTTTGTCATAACACCTTGAATTTTATTTCTTGTCGTTTGTGGTTTGTCACTCATGATGGCAATCTTTTGTCCTAGCACTTTATTCATGAAAGTAGATTTCCCTACATTGGGTCTACCTACAATTGATATAAAGCCTGATTTGTATTGTTGCTGATTATTCATTCGTTGTTTCCTCCAGAGGTATCTTTTGCTTGAATATCCTTATTTTACACTATTCTTATTTGAATTTCATACAATCGACAAAAACTCTATATATTAGTAGCATTCGTCCTATTTTTTATACCATTCGACAAAATTTAAAAATAAACGCCTCATTACCGAAAGCTTAAAGCAAAAAAACACACGAATGATATAAGAATCAAAAGTGTGTTTTCAATACAATTATTATTTTAGGTACAAAGATAATGAATCCAATAATAGCAGAGCAGATTGCTGCTATTAGTACACTGCCGGCAGCTATATCCTTCACCTTTCCAGCTACAGGATGAACATTAGGAAATAAGTGATCGATTAGCAATTCTAAGGCAGAGTTTAACATTTCAGCCATTAATACAAGAGCAATACAAAGAATAATAATGCCCCATTCCAATTTACTCAACTCAAGAAAAAAACCAACAATAATAACGAGAATTTTAAATGCGACATGAATTCTAAAATTACGTTCTGTTCGGAAAGTGAGAAAAATTCCATTTAACGCATATCTAAGTCCGATCCCTTTTTTACTATCTTTGAAGTCCGAACTCATTTAAAATTTCCTCTTGTTTCGTAAACATCACTTTTTCATCTTCCGGAGTCATATGATCATAACCTAATAAATGCAAAAGGCCATGGACAGAAAGGAAACCTAGCTCTCTCTCAAAGGAATGACCATATTCCTCTGCTTGCTCCTTTATTTTATCAACCGATATAATAACATCTCCTAAGACAATTGGTAATTGTTCTCCTACAATAGCTAGCTCCTCTTCTCCTTCTTCTTGCATAGCAAAAGATATAACATCAGTAGGAGCATCCTTTTGACGGTAATCCCGATTCATAATTTGTATTTGTTCATTATTGACAAATGTCACGGACATTTCCGCAGTTTCATCTATCTCTTCTGTTTCAGCTGCATACTGAAGTAATTTCTCAACTAATTGCATCTGTTCGTTTGTAATTTTATTGGTGTCGTCTCGGAAATCTATTTCCATTATTCTCACTCCTCATTTGAGCTATCATTCGTTGTATTTGGATATTCTATACGGGAATGGAAGATGCCTTTTAACATCTCACAAATAGCTGTTTGCATATCATGAACATCTTGAAAGGTTAAAGGTGATTCATCAAATTGTCCATCGGTTAGTTTATCATTAACAATTGATTTCACTGTTTCCTCAATTTTTTCCATTGACGGTTGATGCATGGAACGAACAGCTGCTTCAACCGAATCACATACACAAACGATTGCAGCTTCCTTCGTTTGTGGCTTCGGCCCTGGATATCGATATGCCGCTTCTTGTATATCCGGATTTTTCTCTTTCGCTTTAAAATAAAAATATTTTAATAAGGTCGTTCCATGATGTTGTTCGGCTATATCAATGATTTCCTTTGGCATTTTTTCCTGTTTTAATAAATAGGCACCATCATAAGGATGATTGATAATAATTTCTGCGCTTTTTTCCGGTGGTAGCAGGTCATGTGGGTTTTTCTTTCCCATTTGATTTTCAATAAAATATTGAGGATTAACCGATTTCCCAATATCATGATAATAGGCTGCGACTCTTGCTAATAACCCATTTGCTCCAACCGCCTCACATGCAGCTTCACTTAAGTTAGCAACCATAACACTATGGTGATAGGTACCCGGTGTTTCTACTAAAATTTTACGTAACAACGGATGATTCGGATTGGCCAATGCTAACAATTTAGATTCAGTTAAAATATTTAATCCTGCCTCAAAGAATGGCAATAAACCGATTGTCAACACGATTGAAAGGAAAGCAGAACAGAGGCCAAGTCCAGACCATTTGAGCAATTGTGTGACATCAAGTTGTTCAAAGGAAAGCAGGACAAATATCAATATTGTAAAAATGTTGGTGATGAATATCCCTAAACCAACCCGTATGATTTCAACTCTATCCTTTACATTTTTAAGAAAATAAATTCCTGCTAGTTGGGAAAACAATAAGTATAGACCCGCTTCAATATTCAGGAAGCCTGACATTTCGAAATTAAATAGGATTGTTCCCATAATGGCATACATAACAGCCATTACAATAGCAAATCGTTCATTGATCAAAAGTTTGATAAGCATAACTCCAGCTGCAGTTGGAACAGCTAAATACAGCTGAAATTCATGGGTATCAAAGTAGCTAAAAACCTTCATTATTGAAATAATACCGATACTTAAAATCAATAAGGTAATGTACGTATTTCTATCTAATTTGTTTTGTTTTAGCCATTCATAAAACATAAAAAAGGACAAGATGGATGAAAGTATGAGCAATCCAATTAAAGGGACATAGCTACCTTGGTTTTTTAAAACGCCAGCTAAGGCCAAATCATCATAAATTTCACTTGTGATGATTTCTCCTTCCTCTACTAGTATATCTCCTGCCTTTATAACAACTGGATCGACGTTATTTGCTGCTTCCTTTTGTGCTTCAGTTGTCTTTTTGGCATCTGGAAATGCATTATCTACAACAGCAAAGCTAGCTAGACCTCTTAAAGCGTTTTGCAGATCTCCAGTAAACTTTGAATACAAGATTTCACGATTTAGTTGCATTCGCTTTTGCTCTAAGTTATCACTACGTACCCCTTCATTTAATACGCCTTTTACTTGTTCTACAAGAAATTCCTTTGCACTCTGTCGTTCGTTATCTGGTGTATTTAATATGGTTCGGAGTACTTCTGTGCTAACATTATTAATAATCTCTTCCGATAATAATTGTTCGTAATTTTGTAACCGTTCTGTTTCCGTAATGGTACTTTTTGTATCCTTTGCTGATGCTTCATCACTTAAAATCTTTGTTGCTGCATCAAAAATTTCATTGATGTATTCAATTCTCTCTTCTGTAATATTACTAGAAACCGTATACTGTTCCTCGACAGCTTGAATAGCTTGCTGTATTTTGGCGTCTGTGGATTTTTGATCTGTAACTGTAATAGGAGAATATATTGTTTCCTTCGCCTCTGTAAATTTTTCAATTTCATACGTGTCTGGTTGTACATTTGAACTTCCCATTACGAAAAAGAACATACCAATTATGCCAACACTAATAAGCATCATCCAAAAGCTAGATTTTCTCTTAAATAAATCGTTCTTTGGCATTTTCAATTTTTTCACCATTTCTCCTAATCCCCTAATTTTACCTTTTTATATAGAAATAAGACCCGGGTGATATGGGTCTTACTTTGCATCCTCTTCGTATGCATCTATTATCTTTTGTACTAAAGGATGTCGTACTACATCCGATTGCTTTAAATAAACAAACTCAATGCCTTTTATTTTACGTAATCGACCTTCTGCAACATAAAGACCTGATTTTACACCTTTTGGTAAATCAATTTGGGTGATATCGCCATTAATCACCATTTTAGACCCAAATCCCAATCTAGTTAAAAACATCTTCATTTGTTCTGGTGTCGTGTTTTGTGCTTCATCTAAAATAACAAAAGCATCATCCAGTGTTCTCCCACGCATATATGCTAAAGGTGCAACTTCAATTGTACCTCTCTCCATTAAGCGCGCAGTATGCTCTGTGCCCATTACATCATGTAATGCATCATATAATGGTCTAAGATAAGGATCTACTTTTTCCTTTAAATCACCCGGTAAAAAGCCTAGACTCTCACCTGCTTCTACTGCAGGTCTTGTTAATATAATCCGTTTAATGCTTCCTGCTCGTAAAGCTTGTACTGCCATAACAACAGCTAGATAGGTTTTACCTGTTCCTGCAGGCCCCACACCAAACACTAAATCATTTGTTTTAATTGCTGTAATATACGCTCTTTGTCCTAACGTTTTAACACGAATCGATTTACCTTTCGCGTTTTTTGTTAGCTCATCTTCAAATAATGCTTCAAATTGTTCCATTTTACCAGATTTGGCTAATTCAATGCCGTATATAACATCTCTTTCCGAAATGGTCATACCTTTTCGGATAACTTTTAACAAAGCATGCAAAACCTCTTCTACAATTTTTACGTAAGAATCGCTACCAGATACTTGAACCGATTGTCCTCTAGTGACAATGGTAACCGGTAAAAATTCTTCTATTTGCTTTAAATTCCGATCTTCTGTTCCAAATAGTGCTAAAGCTTCATTTGCATTATCAAGCTGAATGTCTATTTCTTGCATATTTTAATCTCCTTGATTTATAGGTTGAGCTACTGCTATGTTCTCTTTAACAATAAAATACAAATTCAATTTTACTTTATCATTCTCTTTTGATTGTTGCAAAATTTTCACGTCTATTATTTCTGAGTCAAAACCAATATGTTTCTTTAGTTCTCTTTTCGCTTGTTCAATTCCTTCTTGAACAGCTTCTTTTTCTGTTCTTTCTCCTTTGATCCTTTCACTTTCGTGTATCGTTTTCTTTTCAATCGTAAACGGTAATTTAAAATTCAAGAAATAGAGTGGTTTTTCCTCCACCTCTTCATACTTATTTTCATAATCAGGCTCAAAGATATCCCAAATAGGTACCTTTACCTTTCCAAACTTCATTTTATATTGTTGATCTTTATCCCCTGTTAACGTATCATGCTTGTACTTTAATGGGACAATGGTTTCCGTTGTATACCACGTTTCTGCGAATACTTTTCCTTTAGCATGTACTTGCTGCTGATTAACATTCTCGTTCTTATTATTATCTTTATCTTCTTCCTCATTCTCTGTCTGTCCAATGATACCAGAAACAAGTATGTCGCCCTTGTTTACATGTTGGTTCACTTTCACCATTGGTTGTCCAGATTCAACATACATTTGAGTAATTTCCCCTTCTTTACTAGCTATTAAATGTTGTGGCTTTTGATTGTCGTCTAAGTGCACCAACGATTTTTCGACCCCATGAACAATATAAGTTGTCCCTTTTTCTTCTATACCAATCCACATAACATCCTTTAATTCGTTTGTTATATTACGCTCCATATCATCTATATTACGGAGTGAAAATTTAAAGATTCCTTCCTTCAATCCATAATGATCTAACCTTTGTTGAATTTTGTATTCTGTTTCAGGAGTTACCCCAACAATTTTAACTTGCATAACGATATTAGATAATAAGAAGATAAAAAATAGACACAACGCTACACCAATTACTAATGGTTTTCTAAACTTCAAGTGAGCCAAAAGAAATGGTAATCCATGCTTGGCTTTGAAGGTCAGCTTATAACCCAAACGCCGCCTAATCTTTTTCACTTTTGATACATGTTTCAAATGTAGTTTTAGCTCCATTTTTTTTTCATTTATCCTTTTAACATCCCATATTGGAATATCAGCCTCTATGCATCTATTTAAAAAGTTTTCTGGTCGATCGCCTTCCACATAAACCGTTATGTAGCCCTTCCAAAAGAGCCCCTGTTTAAATTTCATCCTTAACGCCTCCCCCTTTTAATCTATATATTGAACATCGAAAATTTTCCCTTCTACAATGATTTCTTCCTTCAGCATCGTCTTTAGCACAAAATTTTCTCCCTTTATTTTGATGAAACCATTATGCATTTTTAACACTATTTCTTTCTCAGTAAATGTTATGAGGCCTTGGTGATTTTCTATATATGCATGTATTTGTCCAATCATCGTGATTCGAGGTAGTTCGAGTATGACATCTTCTGGGAGATTAAATTGTTTTCCTACCCATTGTTTCATTTGTCTACGCCACTTGTTGATCATTCTAAACGGCCCCCTTCTCGAATTATATGTATGAAAAAAGCACGAAATGTATCACTACATTCCGTGCTTCCTAAAATTTATTTTATTTTTTCCTTATAATGATAAGCATATGGCTTGTGGGCTCTTGGAGTACCTAAAACTTCGCTCATAATTAA
Organism: Salirhabdus sp. Marseille-P4669; assembly: GCF_900240405.1. GTDB lineage: Bacteria > Bacillota > Bacilli > Bacillales > Alkalibacillaceae > OEQK01. Next base: position 290,319 of record NZ_OEQK01000002.1, on the reverse strand, counting down.
GCTTTCTACAATTCTTTTTTGTGTCAATTGTTCCTTTACGGAAATGGACTGTCCACCTAATGTATGGGTTTTGCTCTTTCTTTGAAGAAGCGAACTGGGAGTTTTTACATCCCTTCCTTTCGTAATATCGAAAGAAGCTAAAGTATCCAGTTGGATGGAATCCTCAATAGACGAACGATCCACATGCTTCTCCTCTACTCTAACCACTGGCTCCACCTTCGGCTCTTTCTGTGTAGGCTTAGGCTCATGATACGTGCGGCCAGAAGGTGTTGGAGTTGGTTTGGGAGTCATCATTTTTTTGGGACGTTGTATCGGCTTTCCTTTCGGGTGTTCCTCTTCTTTGTTACGAGAGAACATACTTACAATACCGAAAAATATCGCCGCAATAATGGCAAGTAAATCCAATTCAGCACCCCCTCATTTAGTGCTCATACTTAACGTTTATTGATTAGACTCGTCATCTTCTGTTTTACTTAAGCGACCAATCATATTACGCATGTCTGTGTCAGCCATAATGTTCTTTAAATTTTGATAATCCATTACTCCCATATTTCCAGAGCGTAACGCTTCTGCCATTGCAAGCGGTACTTCTGCTTCCGCTTCCACTACTCGTGCACGCATTTCTTGTACTCGGGCAACCATTTCTTGTTCTTGCGCAACAGCCATCGCGCGGCGCTCTTCTGCTTTTGCTTGGGCAATATTTTTGTCTGCCTCTGCTTGGTCCGTTTGAAGTTCTGCACCAATGTTCTTACCAATATCAATATCAGCAATATCAATAGATAGAATTTCAAATGCAGTACCAGCATCTAAGCCTTTAGATAACACTGTTTGTGAAATTAAGTCTGGATTTTCTAAAACTTTTTTATGGTCTTGAGAGCTACCAATTGTGGAAACAATCCCTTCCCCAACACGGGCGATAATTGTCTCTTCACCAGCACCCCCAACGAGTCGATCGATATTAGCACGAACTGTAATACGTGCTTTCGCTTTTACCTCAATACCGTCAATTGCAACACCAGAAATAAATGGTGTTTCAATAACCTTAGGATTAACACTCATTTGAACGGCTTCAAGTACATCACGACCAGCTAAGTCAATTGCAGCACAGCGCTCAAAACTTAACTCAATGTTTGCTCTTTGAGCAGCAACTAAAGCATTTACTACTCGGTCAACATTACCACCTGCTAAATAGTGACTCTCCAATTGGTTTGTATTAACATCCACACCTGCTTTATGTGCTTTAATCAATGGATTAATTACCATACGCGGTACAACGCGACGTAAACGCATCCCAATTAGTGAGAAAATGCTAATTTTTACCCCAGCTGCGATAGCGCTAATCCATAGTGCTACTGGAATAAATGTAAACAATACAACAACTAAAAGAATAATGATACCTATAATTATAAAAGGTAATAACTCAGCTAATTCCATTTCCATCTCTTTTTCCTCCTAAATATTATTAACTACTCCTCTTCTCGAACAACAATTCGAGAACCTTCTACCTTAATAATCTTAACATTTTTCCCTTGATTTATATAACCACCTTCAGAAACAACATCTAATCTTTCTTGTTCAAACAATGCGGAGCCTGCAGGTCGTAAGGGGGTTAAGGTTCTACCTGTAAGACCAATTAACTCTAGTCGGTTTACTGTGGATACATAGCCCATCTCGGTTGTCGTGGCATCCTTAAGGATAATATTTCGAAAGACGCCTTTATCCAGGCCTATCCTTCTAAATAAGATAACGGATGCAACAATGGAAACTATAATTGCAATAGCCACACTCATCATCATATTGCTAATATCGCCACCAGCAAGGATAAGGGAAACAATAACAGATAATGCACCTACAATTCCCAAAATGCCTCCTGGTACAAAAAACTCTAAAACAATACAAACAATTCCGATAATAAGTAAGATAATAGATTCCATTCCAGCGAGTCCTGCTATTAAGTGACCATAGAAAAACAGTATTAGAGAAAGTAATCCCATGATACCTGGTATTCCAAATCCGGGCGAATACAATTCTACAATAAAGCCTAAGCTAGCTACCGAAAGTAAGATGGGTACAACTACGGGGTCCGTAATAAACCGTGCTATTCTTTCTGCAAAAGTTAATTCGATCTCTTCTACTTTTGCTTCACTTAAACGTAATTTACTAAGTAACTCCGTGCGATCTTCTGCTAAGCCTTCTGCATAGCCTACTTCTAACGCTTCTGTAGCACGAAGAGTCAGGAACTCTCCTTTTGGAGCACGATATTCTGGTAAATCTATCTCCGCATTGGCCATTGCCTCTGCATAGATGGGATCTCTACCATTCGCCTCCGCAGCCGCAGTCATGGATGAAATCCAGGCAGATTGTGCTTTCTTATCTGCTGCGGTACCATCTGAGTTAATTACTCCTGAAGCGCCCATGCGTGAGGTTGGTGTCATATAAATTTGATCGGCACTTAAAGCGATATAAGAACCGGCTGAATAGGCTTCACTTAATACAAAGGCTGTGTTCGGTATTTCTAAATTTATTAATAGCTGTGCTATGTCATCTGCTGCAGCAACCGTACCGCCTGGTGTATCAATTTCAAAAATGATATGGTCAACACCATTTTCATAGGCTTGTTCTATACTACGTTCTAAAAATGCATGCAATCCTTGTTCAATATTGTCTTCGATGGGTACTACATAAACCAAATCTCCTTCTCCGTTTTCAGCATGAGATGTAAACATTGGGAATAGGAATAGAAATAGTGCTGATATAGTAAAAAATCGAAGCCATCGAATTTCTCGTAACACGTACCCCCTACCTCCTTTCTCTAAGTGGCTTTCTATGTATACGTTTATCGTATCATACAGGTTTCAAATTAATTTTACAAAATTCGTTTCATTATTTCACCTAATAAGAGGTCTGTCATTTTCTACTGGCTTGTTGGCTGAACTCCAATGAATGAGAATCCCTTCTATATGAGAGGCTTTATGGGTAGAAATATAAAAAAGGCTGCCAGATTAGGCAACCTTTTTTATAAAACAAAAGTTTAGAGCCGTTTAGGACTTCTCGTAACTTTTATCTTCTTTTATTTTGACAAGTTTTCCATAACGAGTTTATTTACTTTACCACCGTCAGCTTTACCTTTCACTTTCGGCATAAGAGCACCCATTACTTTACCCATGTCACTTTTCGATTCAGCACCGGTCTTTTGAATGACTTCCTTGACCAATTTTTCTAATTCATCATCAGATAACTGCTCAGGCATATATTTTTGTAACACAATTATTTCTTGTTCAATTTTCTCAACAAGGTCTTCACGGCCGGCATCCTTAAATTCTTGGAGGGATTCATTTCTTTGCTTAAACTCGCGCGATAAAATAGATAGTTCTTCATCTTCTGTTAACTGAGGCTTTCCCAGTTTTATCGCTTCGTTTTGAATAGAAGCTTTCACCATACGAATAACACTAAGTGTCATTTTGTCTTTACTTTTCATTGCTTCTTTCATGTCTTGATTTAATTTCTCAAGCAAAGTCACTATTAATTACACCCACTTCTTACTTTTTACGCTTTCTAGCAGCCTCTGATTTCTTCTTTCTCTTTACGCTTGGCTTTTCATAGTATTCACGTTTACGGTACTCTGATAAAGTTCCGCTTTTAGAAACTGAACGCTTAAAGCGACGAAGAGCATCTTCAAGTGACTCATTTTTTCGTACACGAGTTGATGACATGTTTCTTTCCCTCCCTCCAAATGCACAACATAAAAATATAAAAAGATATATACTACTTAAGTACACATCTTAACATATTATATATAAACATTCTATTATGGTCAACTTCATTCTTCAACCGAAAAAAATATTATTCATGGATTCTATACCTTGTCCATACAATGTATAGAGGTGAATATTTCTATGGAAAGTATTATTACTGCTTTTATTGTATACATTGCTATCTTTTTATTTGGTTTAATTTTACTCAAGACGGGAATCCAGCAGCTCTCCATAAACAAAATGAAAAATTGGCTAATGCAGCATACAAAAAATCCACTAGAGGGATTTTTAATCGGCATTGTGATTACAGCCATTCTACAAAGCAGTTCTACTACTATTGTGTTAACGGTTAGTTTAACAGCTGCTGGGCTATTATCCTTTCAAAATACAATTGCGATTATATTAGGGGCAAATGTTGGTACAACGGTAACAGCAGAAATCATGTCCTTTTCGAGTGAATGGTTAATGTGGGGCTGTTTATTTTCTGGTTTCATTTTACTATTCATACATAAACAAGCCATTTTTTCGTTAGGATGTATTTTGTTTGGCCTTGGTACTATTTTTACAGCCTTATACGGGTTTGAAAGCCTCGTTGATCCAATCCAAAAAACACCTTATTTAGAGGAAGCTATTACAAATATTAGCGAAAGCAGTGGCTATAGTCTATTATTTGGCACAATTGTTACAGGGATTATCCAATCCTCTAGTGCTTTTACAGGACTTATTATGAGTTTTATGAATGAATATTTAATAACACTTCCCGCTGCCATTATTATGATTCTTGGTGCAAATATCGGGACATGCTTTACGGCTATTTTAGCTTCATTTGGTAGTACGAAGGAAGCTAAATGGACAGCATATGCGCATGTTTGGATTAACGTTATTGGTGTTGTCCTATTTCTACCTATCATCAGCTGGTTTAGTGACTTTGTAATTCAACTAACCCCAATCCCAGGTCGACAGTTAGCTCATGCATCCGTTATTTTTAACTTACTTGTTAGTTTGTTATTCCTACCATTTATAAAGCCTTTTGCAGTCTTTGTTCGGTGGACGAGTCGAAGGGTATAGGACATGCTATTTATCCTCGTACATTCTATCTGTCCAGTGATCAATTGTTCCCGGTTTTGAAATGATTAATTTTATTTATTGATAAATAAATCTTAACTTTTATGGAATTGTTATGGTTTGTTAACGAATTATCTATTTAAAGAAAGGGATTATTTCAAAAAACATAAGAAAAGCCTTGTACACATAGAGTACAAGGCTCGTTACTTTTATTTTAATAATCCTGATCGCTAGTTCCACCTGTTACGATAAGAACACCGGAGCTTGCTCCAATACGAGTTGCTCCTGCTTCCATTAAAGCTTCGGTAGCTTTTCCATCCCGAACACCACCAGAAGCCTTCACTCCCATTTCAGGGCCAACTGTCTTTCGCATAAGCTTGATATCTTCTACTGTTGCTCCACCACCAGAGAAACCTGTCGATGTTTTAACGAAATCAGCACCCGCTTCTTTTGAAAGCTCGCATGCTTTCACCTTTTCCTCATCAGTTAGAAGGGAAGTTTCAATAATAACCTTCACAATCGCCTTGCCTTCTGCCTCTTTTACAACCGCTTCAATATCGCTCTTTACAACATCATACTGTTGGTCTTTAAGTGCACCGATATTAATTACCATATCAATTTCTTTCGCGCCATTTTCTATTGCATTTTTCGTTTCAAACGCTTTTACTTCTGATGTCGTTGCTCCAAGAGGAAAACCAATAACCGTACAAACCACTACGGAAGTATCTTTTAATTTATCATAACAGTATGAAACCCAATATGGATTCACACAAACAGAAGCAAACTCATATGTCTTCGCTTCTTCACATAGTTGGTCCATCTTCTCTTTTTGTGTGTCTGGTTTTAGTTGAGTGTGATCAATCATTTTTGCAAGTTCTTTGTTCATTGTTATTCCACCTACTCTATCTTTTTTCATCATTCTATCTTAATTTTATCATTTCCTAAAAAGAAATACTATGTACCAAAAAGTAAAAAGGATTTTCTCCTTAGAAAATCCTTTTTTAATGAGCCATCCACTTAGGTGGTGTATTTTTATGATAATAGATTTCCCCAATAGGGTAATGCTCTTCAAAATTATCCTGACTTAAGTGATAATGAAAATTAAAGTAATACCCTTCCATAGGTTTATTGATCCTACTAACGTGGAATCTAGCAATATCCTCGTTGGTACGAATATCGTATATATTAAATATTTTCTCCCCATATCCTGGGGCTAGTTCTTCGGAAATGCCATAATAATAGATAGCATCTTCTTTATCTTGTAAAAGAGATGTGATAACCTCTTCGATATTCCACATTATTGTATCTAAACTTGTTTCATCAACGGAGTCTATAATTTTAGGTCCTAATTTCGTGATGGTTTGCATTTTCGCAAGATTTGTTATGTCATGTAAAGACCAAAAACGGTCCTTGTAGGTGGAAGAATGAACAGCCTCAAAACTCCATTCCATTTCATGACGTTTAAAGGTATCATCATTTACTTTCTCTTTCGAAGAATCGACCTCTGCGGCATCCGTATTTAAGATGGGAGGTGGAACATACATTCCTAATGTTAAGATTGTTATTAAAATTACAAATGTTTTTCTAATATACATCTTCATATAAATTCCCCTAAATTATGACCTAGTTAAATTTTAACATGATTCTGGGAAATGTCTATAAAACTGTTCCATCTCAACAAAAACTTAGGCATTTCGTACCAAACACGCTTTTTTTATATTCTTATAAAGAAATGGATTTCCCCTCTTTTCTCCAGTCTCGAAATTCAGCTGCTGCCGTAAAAAGGGCATCGGTTGAAGAGTTAAGTGCTGTTTCAAAAGAATCTTGTAAAACCCCAATTACAAAACCAACACCAACAATTTCCATCGCAATATCATTTGGTATACCAAATAAACTACAAGCTAGTGGGATCAGTAATAGAGACCCTCCGGCAATTCCAGACGCCCCACTCGCACATAACGCTGCTAGAAAACATAGAATAAGGGCTGTTGGTAGATCAACATCAATATTAAGTGTATGGACGGCTGCTAAAGTCAAAACAGAAATCGTTATCGCAGCTCCAGCCATATTTATGGTTGCTCCTAATGGAATAGACACCGAATAACGGTCTTTATCTAATCCAAGTTTCTCACACAAGCGCATATTTACAGGAATATTTGCTGCAGAACTACGAGTAAAGAATGCGGTAATACCACTTTCCTTTATACATGTGAAAACAAGTGGATATGGGTTTTTTCTTATTAAAAGATAGACAATCAAAGGATTAACAAAAAATGCCACAAATACCATGGTACCGATTAACACCAACAATAAATGTCCGTACCCTAATAGAGAATCTAAGCCCCTTGTGGAAAGCGTCTCAAAAACTAAACCCATTATCCCTATTGGTGCCAACCGGATTATCCAAGAAACAATAGTTGATATAGCTTCAGAAAGGCTAGAAAGCATGGTTTTCGTAGTAGATGGTGCATTTTTTAAGGACAGACCAAAGAGTATGGCCCAGGCCAGAATCCCTAAATAGTTTCCATTGCTAATAGCATTTACAGGATTATCAACAATGTTTAGTAAGACCGACTCTAAAACCTCACCAACCCCCGCTGGTGCTGTAAACCCTTCAGGAGCACCATTTAACGTTAGTTGTACCGGAAAAACAAAACTAATGATAACAGCTACGAGCCCTGCTAAAAAGGTTCCTATAAAATAGAGTGGTACAATGAGTTTCATATTTGTTTGCTGACCATTTTGATTTTGTGCAATAACGGACAACACTAATAGGAAAACAAGAATTGGGGCAACAGCCTTCAACGAACTGACAAATAAAGTACCAAATATCGAGATAAAAGTTGCTGATTCTGGGAGTATAAATGCAAGAACAATTCCAAGTAATAAACCAATAAATATTTGTTGAACAAGGCTAATTTTATTCCAGCGTAAAAATACGTTTCTCATCGTTATCCTCCCATCAATTTGAATAAACACCATTAAATTACGGTTCCTAAAGCTATTATGTACCAAATTACCCTTCCTACTTATCAAATAGAAAAAGCCCCCCCTAAAGTAAAACTAGATTTAAAGTTCACAATCTGTTTTTCTTTTCAAAGGGGAGCAAATGTATCCTTAAGCAGAAACTATTTCTTCTTTTTCATCCATAACTCTTACAAATTGTCCTTCACAATATGGATATCCTGCTTTCGTTACTTTAACTCTTACTACTTTTCCAATTAAGTCATCTGTACCTTCAAATTTTACACGTAGGTAATTGTCTGTATAGCCGACAATGATATTACTATTCGGTTCTTCCTTAGAATGTTCTTCCGGAATTACTTCTAGTACTTCACCCTCGTAATTCGAAGCGTATTCTTTTGCTAACTGGTTTGATAATTCAATTAGACGATGGACACGATCGTTTTTCGTTTCATCATCTACTTGGTTCTCCATACGTGCTGCAGGAGTTCCAGTACGTTGTGAATACGGGAATACGTGCAATTCTGAATATCCGAGATCTCGAATGAAGTTATATGTCTCCATAAACTCTTCTTCTGTTTCTCCAGGGAATCCAACAATAACATCAGAAGTTATTGCTAATCCTGGAAGTGCTTTACGAATTTTTTCGACCTTTTGCTTGTAATATTCAGTACTATACTTTCTACGCATTCTTTTCAATACAGAGTCAGAGCCAGCTTGTAGTGGCATATGTAAGTGGCGTACAATCTTTTCCGATTGATCAAGTACTTCAATGACTTCATCCGTAATTTGACTTGCTTCAATAGATGAAATACGTATTCGCACTAATCCTTCCACTTTTGTTTCCAAGTCACGTAGTAATTGAGCAAAGTTATAATCCTTCATGTCTTCTCCATATCCCGCTGTATGGATACCTGTCAGTACAATTTCTTTATAACCCGCATCTACTAGCTGTTGTGCTTGGTTTAAAACATCTTCTGGCTTTCTAGAGCGTAATAGTCCACGTGCCCAAGGAATAATACAGAACGTACAAAAGTTATTACAGCCTTCTTGTATTTTTAAAGAAGCACGAGTACGATCGGTAAATGCTGGTACATCCATTTCCTCAAAGACACGGTTTTTCATAATATTGGATACCGCATTAATAGGCTCCCTTTTTTGCTTATGTTCTTCTATATATTCCAGCATTTTTGTACGGTTTTGTGTACCAACAACCACATCAACACCAGGAATTTCCATAATTTCTCCTGGTGAAGTTTGGGCATAACAACCTGTTACGCAAATGACGGCATCCGGGTTTTTACGTACTGCACGACGGATTGTTTGTCGGCTCTTTTTATCGCCTGTATTCGTTACGGTACACGTATTAATAACGTATACGTCTGACTGATGTTCAAAATCTACTCTTTCATAACCATTTTCTTTAAAATAGTTCCAAATTGCTTCTGTCTCATAATGGTTTACTTTACAACCTAATGTGTGAAAAGCCACTGTTGGCATTTCGGTCACCTCTGTTCTTCAAATTGATATGACATAACGGATAGAAAATAAAGGGCCGCTGTTTCCGTTCGAAGTATCCTTGGTCCAAAGCGTGTAAATTGAGAATCCTCTTTAGCTAATAAATCCAATTCTTGTTCGGAAAAGCCACCTTCTGGACCAATGACAACAAGAACTTCATCACCTAAAGACATTTGCTGAATACTAGTACTTAATCGGACAGGCTCGTCCTTTTTTGCTTCCACTTCACTCGCAACGATTATATGTTTATAGCTGTGCACTTTTTGTAATAGCTGCTTAAAACTTACTAAGGAGTGAATCTCAGGTATTTTCGTCCGATGGGATTGCTCACTAGCTTCTTTCGCAATTTTAACTAATCTAGAAACCTTTTTATCTGCCTTTTTCGGATCCCATTTCACCACAGACCTACTCGCTTCAAAAGGAATAAAGGCAGAAGCCCCTAATTCTGTTCCCTTTTGCACAATTAAATCAAGCTTATCCCCTTTAGGAAGTGCTTGCGCTATGGTAACGGAAACTGGTAATTCTTTATGTTCCTCTAACCATTTCACAATACGACACGATACTAACTGATTGTTAATTTCTTCTATTTCACATAAACATGAGCGGCCATTTGGATGGCAGCAAATGATTTCATCACCTGGCTTCATCCGCATAACAGTTGCTATATGGTGATGATCACCGTCTAGGATTTCTACTTTTTCATTTTGTAACCATCCATCTGTTGGTATGAAATAACGCTGCATTTATCTTACCTGCTTTCTACTAAAACAGTAAAATTAGGAACGCGGAGAAGGTTTTTTAGCAACAAAGGAAATCCAATCTTCCATTTGGTTGGTTTCCAGGATTTCAAAACCTGCTTCGATTAAATTCGTTTTCACTTCATCTTTTTTTCCTAAAATGATGCCAGATGTAATAAATATTCCACCGTCTTTAAGGTTATCAAATGCCTCATTCGTAAATTGAACAATTATTTCCGCTAAAATGTTCGAAACAATTAAGTCTACCTGGTCTCGAACCCCTTTTAGTAGATCATTTTGTTTGGAGGTAATCCGGTTATCCACTTTGTTTAGCTTTGCGTTAATTTTGGATATTTTTACCGCTAGTTCATCTAGATCAAATGCTTGAACCTCTTTAGCTCCTAATAAGGCAGCTGCAATACTTAATACACCAGAACCTGTACCAACATCGATAATACGATCATTTTGTTCAATATATTGTTCTAAAGCCTGCAAACTCAAAACGGTAGTAGGATGGGTACCTGTACCAAAAGCCATTCCCGGGTCTAGTTCGATAATTACTTCGTCACTTTCAACTGGTTCATATTCTTCCCACGTTGGAATAATCGTAATTTTCTCGGATACTTTAACTGGCTTATAATACTTTTTCCATGCTGTAGCCCATTCTTCTTCATTCACTTCACTTATTGTTATATTATTTTTCCCAATGTCAATATCATACGCTATTAATCCATTAATAGCCTGTTTGATTTCCTCTACTGTTTCCCCTAGAAAACTATTGACTGGAAGATATGCTACTACATAAACACCTTCCTCTGGATAGTCATTCGGATCTAATTCAAAAATTTCACCATACTTTGAATCAAATTCCTTGATCAAATCCATAGGGTCTTGGATGACAACTCCACCAGCACCAATTTCATGTAAAATGTTCGAAATGGGTTCAATTGCCTCATGCGTAGTATGAATACGAATTTCAGACCATTTCAAAGGGACCAACTCACTTTATTTTATATTTTTAATTCTTAATAGCATCATTGCGAATCATTACTCGCCTTTAAAAGCTCTTTTCATTCGTTGAAAAAGATTGTCACCTTGTTCATTCGTAGTATCATTTCCACTTAATTCATTAAATTCACGTAATAACTCTTTTTGACGATCGGACAGGTTTTTCGGTGTAATCACCTTAATTCGAATGTGTTGATCACCTTGCCCACGACCATGAACATTTGGCACTCCTTTTTCTCTTAAACGGAAATGTGTGCCTGTTTGCGTCCCTTGAGGGATTTTCAGTTTTACTTTTCCATGGACGGTTGGAACTTCAATTTCATCACCTAACGCAACTTGTGCAAAAGTTAATGGTACCTCACAATGAATGTCATCGCCTTCGCGATCGAAAAATTCATGTGGACGTACACGTATCACAACATACAAATCACCTGCTGGACCGCCATTTACACCTGGCTCCCCTTGTCCACCAACACGTATTTGCTGTCCATTATCAATACCCGCTGGAATAGTAATATGAATTTTTTTACGCTTTTTAACCGTTCCAGAACCACCACAAGTGGAGCATTTGCTTTTAATGATTTTGCCTGTTCCTTGGCAGTAATGACAAGCTCTTTTATTTACGATTCTACCAAACGGTGTATTTTGCTCTTGATTTAATTGACCTGTACCATGACAATGAGAGCATGTATCAGGGGAGGTACCAGGTTTGGCACCAGATCCTTTACATGTATCACATGTCTCTTCTTTTGGAATATGAATGTCTGTTTCCTTACCAAAAACGGCTTCTTCAAAATCTAGTTCCATCGTGTATTGTAGGTCCGCACCTTGTCTTGGTGCATTCGGGTCACGACGTCTTCCGCCACCACCGAAAAACATATCAAAAATATCACCAAAGCCACCAAAGCCTTCTGTATCAAATCCACCAAAGCCTTGTGCATTCGGCCCATCATGTCCGAATTGGTCATATTGTGCACGCTTCTGTTCATTATTCAAAACTTCATAAGCTTCTTTCACTTCTTTAAACTTATCGGCAGCATCCGGCTCTTTGTTTACATCCGGGTGGTACTTCCGTGCAAGCTTACGGTAAGCTTTTTTTATTTCCTCTTTTGGGGCATCCTTAGATACACCAAGTACTTCATAATAATCTCGTTTGCTCAAGCCTAATCACTCTCCCGAATCTTCTCACATAGATTTAATATTAACATTCCTTTAGGATAAAGTGCAACGCGTTCGTATTATAGAGGGTAAATCCTTTCCTTAAAAAAAGTCAAAGTCAAGAACCCCTGACTTTGACTTTTTCACATATACATAGAAGTAAGTCTATTCACCATTTATTACTTTTGGTCGTCATCCTTTACTTCTTCGTAATCTGCATCGACAACATGATCATCTGCACCTTGTTGTGCTCCGCCTTGAGCCGCTTGTGCTTGTTGTTGTGCCTCTTGATATAATTTTACAGTAAGATTTTGAACAATTTCTTCTAAAGCTTCCTTCTTCGCTTTAATATCCTCTAAATCGTTAGCTTCTAATGCCTTTTTCAATTCTTCTTTTGCATCTTCTGCTTGTTTTTTCTCATCTTCTGTTACTTTATCTGCAAGGTCTTTTAACGTTTTTTCAGTAGTGAAAACTAATTGATCTGCTGTGTTACGTAGTTCCACTTCTTCACGACGTTTCTTATCTTCCTCTGCATTTTCCTCAGCTTCTTTTACCATTCGTTCTACTTCTTCATCAGATAGGCCTGAAGAAGACTTGATTGTTATAGATTGCTCTTTGTTGGTTCCTAAATCTTTTGCACGAACATTTACAATACCATTTGCATCAATATCAAATGACACTTCAATTTGAGGTACTCCTCTAGGAGCTGGAGGAATATCTGTTAATTGGAAACGGCCAAGCGTTTTATTGTGTGCAGCCATTTCGCGTTCCCCTTGTAATACATGAATGTCTACTGCAGTTTGGTTATCTGCCGCAGTGGAGAACACTTGAGAATGACTTGTTGGGATTGTCGTATTACGTTCAATTAGCTTTGTAAATACGCCACCCATTGTTTCAATACCAAGAGATAGAGGTGTTACGTCTAGTAATACTACGTCTTTTACATCCCCTTGTAACACACCACCTTGAATTGCTGCTCCAAGTGCAACTACTTCATCCGGGTTTACACCTTTAGAAGGTTCTTTACCAATAACCTTCCGAATTGCTTCTTGAACGGCAGGAATACGAGTGGAACCACCAACTAGGATAATTTGGTCAATATCGTTAGTAGACAATCCAGCATCTTGCATTGCTTGACGAGTAGGTCCCATTGTACGTTCCACAAGATCACTTGATAACTCTTCAAATTTCGCTCTTGTTAGGTTCATTTCAAGATGCAATGGTCCAGCTTCTCCAGCAGTGATAAATGGTAGGGAGATTTGTGTTTGTGTTACTCCAGATAAATCTTTTTTCGCTTTTTCAGCAGCATCTTTTAGACGTTGTGCCGCCATTTTATCTTTAGACAAATCAATGCCATTTTCTTTTTTAAATTCTTCTACCATATGATTGATAATTACTTGGTCAAAGTCATCCCCACCAAGACGATTATCACCAGCAGTAGCAACTACTTCAAAAGTACCATCACCGATATCTAGAATCGATACGTCAAATGTACCACCACCAAGGTCGTAAACAAGTACTGTTTGATCTTCTTCTTTGTTAATTCCATAGGCCAATGCCGCGGCTGTAGGCTCGTTGATAATTCTTTCTACTTCCAAGCCAGCGATTTTACCAGCATCTTTCGTAGCTTGACGCTCTGCATCATTGAAGTATGCCGGAACTGTAATAACCGCTTTATCCACGGATTCACCTAAATAATCTTCTGCATAAGATTTTAAGTGTTGTAAAATAATAGCAGAAACCTCTTGAGGTGTATAATTTTTACCTTCAATTTCTTCTTTATAATCTGTACCCATATGTCTTTTAATAGACTGGATTGTATTTGGGTTCGTGATTGCTTGACGCTTCGCAACTTCCCCTACTTGTCTTTCTCCATTTTTAAATGCTACAACAGAAGGAGTTGTGCGGTTTCCTTCTGGATTTGGAATTACTTTTGCTTCGCCGCCTTCCATAACTGCGACACATGAGTTTGTTGTTCCTAAGTCAATACCAATAATTTTGCCCATGGTAATATCCTCCTTATGTTTCCTATGTAATTGATTATTGATTTACTTTAACCATTGCCGGTCGAATAACACGATCTTTCAGCTTATAGCCTTTTTGTAAAACTTCCACTACCGTGTTCGACTCTTTATCTTCTTCGTTTACTTGCATAACTGCCTGATGTAAATTCGGATCAAAAGGTTCCCCTTCTGCCGGAATTTCTTCAATACCTGCTTTATCTAACGCAGTAGTTAGCTGACGATAAATCATGTTCATTCCTTCCACAAAATTTTTCATGACATCGTCCCCTATTTCAACTTGTAAAGCACGTTCAAAGTTATCTACTACAGGGAGTAACTCCATTGCTAATTCTTGGGATTTATATTTCAAATCATTTTCTTTTTCTTTTTTCGTTCTTCTACGAAAGTTATCAAAATCAGCTTGTACTCTTAATACTTTCTGATACAAATCTTCTTTCTCTTTCGAAACATTATCAAGCTCTACTTGAAGAGCTTTTACTTTCTCATCTTCATTGTTTTGAGTTTCTTCATTTTCAGAAGCCTCATTGTTTATTGTTTCCTTATCTATTATTTCATCTGATAGTGTTTCTTCCTCTACTATCTCTTGCTTTTCTTTTTCTGACATTCCAGTCACCTCTCTTTCTACATATCCAAACGGTTTAAAATATAACATTAAAAGTTACTCTTGAAAAGTATTGTGCGTATAGATGCAAACACAAAAGGAATGAGGGGCGCATATTAATCTCTTGCAAACCCTCATACCTCAACTATCACCTATAGCCATGCAGCTCATCATAATATAGCTATAACCTAGTTTAAGAGTTTTGATACCATGACTTAAATGCTTTTGACATTTGTTGTGACAGCTCATCTATTAAGGAAATCACTTTCGAGTAATCCATACGAGTAGGGCCTAATAAGGCAATTGTTCCTAAATGCTCCTGCCCTAAAGAATAGGAGGCTGTAATCAAACTACATTCATTCATTGCCTCGTGTTCATTTTCATGTCCAATCACCACATTAATACCTGCTTGATTTGCCCGTATAATCGGAGCAATTTCAGCCTCTTCATCAAACATCGAAATCAAAGACCGAACTTTTTCAATATCTTTAAATTCTGGCTGAAGTAGTATATTCGTTTTTCCACCTATATAGAGATTTTGAGGCTGTTGGTTCATGACAGTTGCCTTTACAAACTGATAAACACTCTCGAAATTCCTCGTATGCTTTCGTAACAACGTTGCTACTTCTGTTACAATTTTTCGATTCAGGTCAATAATTGGAACACCCTTTAACTTTTCGTTTAGAATATTGACGGTTTTTTCTAAATCGGTTGGATCTAAGCCTTCTGGGATCGAAAAAGTTCGATGTTCCACATGCCCTGTGTTCGTGATTAAAATGGCTACTGCAGAATTTTTGTTGAGCGGAATAATTTGCAGCTGCTTTAATTCTGTCTCAAACACCTCAGGACCTAAAATAATGGAAGTATAATTTGTTAAATCGGATAAGACCTTAACCGAATTACTAACAACACGCTCATACTCCATCAACTTTTCACTAAACATACTTCGTATTGAATGTAGTTCATTCATCGATAAGTAAAATGGTGACATTAAATGATCCACATAAAAACGGTATCCTTTTTCAGAAGGAACTCGCCCTGATGAGGAATGGGTTTTCTCTAGAAAACCCATCTCCTCTAAATCTGCCATCTCATTACGAATCGTAGCTGAGCTAAATTGCACATCATCTTTTTTGGAAATTGCCCGAGAACCTACTGGTTGAGCGGTACGAATAAAGTCATCAATAATAACTTGTAAAATGAGTAATTGCCTTTCAGTAAGCAAGATGAATCACCCCTGTTAGCACTCTATATCTCCGAGTGCTAAATCTAATAATAATTTATCAAAAGGGGTACTCCTTGTCAATGAATTGAGCTAAATTTTGACCCCTTCTTCTAATAAAAAGGAACTAAAAACATCGTTACCAAATAGCTTTCCATCTTTGGTCATCCTTAAGTAACCATTTACTTCTTCTAACCATCCTTTTGTCTTTAGCATCTCCACTTCGTATTTGTATAAATCCTCAATGTTTAAATCATATTTATCATAAAATCTTTGAATCGAAACTCCTTCTGATTTACGAAGGCCAAGAAACATTTCTTCTTCAATTTTCTCTTTTTTTGTAATTAATTCCTCATGTAAGACCGGCTTCTCTCCTTCGGCAATCCGTTTCATATAATGGTTTAGGGGACGTAGATTTACAATTCGCTTATTCGCTAAATACCCATGTGCCCCTGCTCCAAAGCCATAGTAATGCTGATTATCCCAATAGGTTAGATTATGCTGACTTTCAAATCCTGGCTTACCAAAGTTACTTATTTCATAGTGGTGTAGGCCCGCTATTTCCATTTCTTCTACAAGCGTTTCATACATCAAAGCCTCTATTTCTTCAGGTGGCTTCGAGAGCTTCCCTTTTTTATATCGCATATAAAAAACTGTTTTCGGTTCAATTTGTAAAGCATAAGCAGAATAGTGAGGAAGATTATATCCAATAGCTTGCTTCAAAGTATGATGAAAATGTTCTAGTGTTTGATTTGGTAATGCATATATAAAATCCATGCTTATGTTGTGCATATCATTTTGATGCAAACCCTCAACAGTTCTTTCTACATCGATTACTTTATGATTACGGTTTAACATTTTTAAAAACTCGTCATCTAGAACTTGAACTCCAAGAGAAATACGATTTACCCCAAATTGCTGTAGCATTTTCATTTTTTCCTGCGAAAATTCACCTGGGTTTGCTTCTACTGTAAACTCGAGATTCGCGCTTACTTCAAAATATTGGTTCACTATAGATAATAATCGACGGAACTGTTTATCCGAGAGACTTGTTGGTGTACCTCCACCAATATAAATCGTACGAACCTTTTTCTTCTCGTTTCCAATATACATATGCATTTCTTTATGAAGGGCATCTAAATATTGATCTGCAACCGTTTCGTTATAATAGTTTTTTGTAAAATCACAGTAATGACATATTTCATGACAAAATGGTATGTGAATATATACTGCTTGAATCACGGATATCACTCTTTCCAATTAAAGCGCAGGCGCTATAAATCTATTGTTTTTGTGTAAGTATCATTCTGACGTATTCTAATTGGGTTAAAAAACGAAACCGCAAGAGAGTTTCCTGCGGCTTCTACTTCATGCTATTTTTAATCCTCATCCATTTGAAGCACGGACATAAATGCTTCCTGCGGTACTTCTACTTTACCAATCATCTTCATCCGCTTTTTACCTTCTTTTTGTTTCTCCAACAATTTACGTTTACGTGAAATATCTCCACCATAGCATTTGGATAATACGTTTTTACGCATTGCTTTGATGTTGGAGCGTGCAATGATTTTATTTCCAATTGCAGCTTGGACAGGTACTTCAAATTGCTGTCTTGGGATGATTTTCTTTAGTTTTTCTACAATTACTTTTCCACGTTCATAGGCAAAATCTTTATGAACGATAAAGGACAAGGCATCGATTTTCTCACCATTTAGCATAATATCCATTTTGGATAGTCTGGATGGTTTATACCCTTTAAGCTCGTAGTCGAAGGATGCATATCCTTTAGTATGAGATTTTAACTGATCAAAGAAATCATATACAATTTCAGATAACGGTAAATCATACATGACATTTACCCGGTTTTCATCTAAATATTGCATATCAATAAAATCGCCACGTTTACGCTGACAAATTTCCATTACGGCTCCTACATAATCGTTAGGCACCATTATTTTTGCATCCACATATGGTTCTCGAATTTCGTGAATCGTTTGTGGGTCAGGCATTAAGGATGGGTTGTCAATTTTTACGATCTCACCGTCTGTTTGCTCTACTTCGTAAATAACACTAGGTGCAGTTGTAATGAGGTCAATATTAAACTCGCGCTCAATACGCTCTTGGATAATTTCCATGTGAAGCAAACCTAAAAATCCACAACGGAATCCAAACCCTAGTGCTTGAGATGTTTCCGCTTCATATTGTAATGCAGAATCATTTAGCTCTAATCGCTCCAATGCCTCACGTAAATCATTGTATTGGCTGGCATCAACAGGGAATAAACCACAATACACCATCGGGTTTAAGCGTTTATACCCTGGTAATGGCGCTGCTGCTGGATTATTAGCTAGCGTAATGGTATCACCAACTCGGGAATCACTTACATTTTTAATCGATGCCGTTAAATACCCTACATCGCCTACAGAAAGTTCTTTTAATTGAACAGGCTTTGGATTAAATACCCCAACCTCATTTACTTCAAAGGTTTTACCAGTAGCCATCATTTTAATCTGATCCCCGACTTTTACACTACCTTCTTTAACGCGGATATAAGCAACAACTCCACGATAAGGATCGTACAAGGAATCAAAAATCAATGCTTTTAATGGTGCTTCAGGGTCTCCATCTGGAGGAGGAATCTGTTTTACAATTTGTTCTAGAATTTCCTCAATCCCTATACCTGCTTTCGCAGAAGCTAGGATTGCATCTTCGGCATCAATTCCAATAACATCCTCGATTTCTTGTTTGACACGATCTGGGTCGGCACTTGGTAAATCAATTTTATTAATAACCGGAACAATTTCTAAATCGTTATCCATCGCTAAATATACGTTTGCTAATGTTTGTGCTTCAATCCCTTGTGCTGCATCAACAACTAAAATCGCTCCTTCACAAGCAGCTAAGCTTCGAGATACCTCATATGTAAAATCCACATGTCCTGGAGTATCGATTAAATGAAAAGTATATTCTTCCTCATCTTTTGCTTTATATTTTAGTTGAACAGCATTTAACTTAATGGTAATTCCACGTTCACGCTCTAAATCCATCGCATCTAAAAACTGCTCTTTCATCTCTCTTTGTGTTAAGGCTTTTGTTTTTTCTAGTATGCGATCGGCTAAAGTAGATTTTCCGTGATCAATATGGGCAATGATTGAAAAATTTCTAATGTTTTCTTGTTTCCGTTTTGACAAAATGCTCAACTCCTGTAATTAAACACACAATGCTAGCTTAGATTATAGCAATTGGAATTGTAAGATTCAATTGAAAATATATTGGACCTGATTATCCTAAACCTCTAAATAGTAGAACAAAAAGCTAACAATCCATGATGACTGTTAGCTTTTATAAAATAATTGTGTTATTTGATAAAAAACATCAATGATAACGTTAAACAACCACTGAACACTTGTTTCCACAACAGCTGCTATTTTTTCTGTAATAAAGTCTTCTTGAATATTTGTATATTCTTCCTTTTTTTGCTCTAGCGTTTCTTGCTGCTGGAAACGTTGTCCTAATACTTCTACTTCATTTTGACCATTCTCATTTTGAGATACTTGAAGTGCATCATACGTTGGTTCATTTGTACCTCTTACCTCATCCATTCCTTCACCAGCTTGGTTAAAGCCTAAAATGACTCCACCAAGAAAAAGGATAATCATTATGAAGAAAGTGATTGTATAACGTATCATTTAAATCAGCTCCCTGAAGGTTCCCCATCTACTTTTTCCGCATCCCAATAAAACTCACTAAACACTTCAGCAAAGGCATCCGCTGTCCGATAAAGCTCATTAAAATCGTTGTCAACTCCACCAAATTCAACTAGTATAGCTTGTTCTGATAAGTCCTGGTTAAACTTACCGTTAGTAGTAGCGCCTTCTTTTTTAATTACCCCGCGGCTTATTCCTGGGTATTTTTCATTAAGAAGTTTATGAAGCTTATCAGCTAGCTGATAGTTTTGCTCAAAGTTCTCGACTTCTCCACCTATTACAAACATTAACCTCGCATAGGACTTTCCATTAATTTCTTTGGTTGTAACGTCTCCACCAACCGCATCACGATGGAAATCAAACAAATATTGTATATCTTTATTAGTCTTCAGTGCATTTTGCACAACAGGTCTAGCAGCATCATAGGATTGCCAGTATTCCATCCCGTTCTTAACTAGGTTATTGTAGATGTCCGTTTCATCTGCAACCGCTCCGATACCATTTTTCTCTAGAGCCTCTACAAAACGGTCATTTACCATCGTTATATTTACTTCAGAGTGGAAAGCATCATCTGCCACTTTCCCACCTTCTATATGAGGTAAGAAGGATTCTCTATTATGAGTGGAATATACAAATACAACATCTCGGTCCTCTGTAGTTAAAGGTGGTTCTTCCTCCTTTGGCTCTTCTGGTTTTTCTTCCTCAATGTTATCTACTACTGTTTCTTTATCTTTTGCTATCGCTTCTATAGGTGGAGATGATTCTATCGGTAAGGTCGTATAATCCGTTCCTTCTCCCGCAACTAAAATTTTGCTATCAAAGAATGAAAAGCCAGGTAGTTCTCTGCCTAACAAGGAGCGAACATCATCAGGTCTTATATTAGTAGCCGTTTCAAAAAGTAACGAGGACCAATTAATATGATCCATTCCTTCTGGATATGCTTGCTCAAAAAGCCGATTTTCTTGACTGAATAAGTATAAAAACATAGACCCGTCAATTTCCTCTGTCCATTCATTTAACGTGGAGGAAGACAAGCGAAGACTCGGCTTAATAGATGTTAAAAAGCCAATCAATACATAGAGACAAATCGTTGCGACAACTAACACCATTGTCCCTTGATAGAAAGCCTTCCACTTATCCTTGTTTGCATGCGTGTGTTTCTTATATTTCATTGCCCCATCTCCTAAGACTCCATTCTAGTAACTCTATTAAATCTATATGGAGTACTTAGAGAAAATAGAACAACCTCTTTGTTATTTTGTATAATTTTCTTTATTCTCTTTACGGACAGCATCATGCAATGCGGCATTTATACTATTTGCTAATAGGTTTGCCATATCTTCAATAAAACCATCTACTTCCTTCGGGGTAACCATTAAATTATGACCTAATGGTGCCAGTACCTCTTTTATTAATTGGCGCTTTTCATCCTCAGGTAATCCCCCAATTACTCCTAAAAAGGTTTTCCGTTGCTCTATTTCTGGCAGGTCTTCATCTGTTAATTCTCTTTTTTCACCAAATGTTAATCCAGCTGGTGTTAAGGACCTCGCTGGCTTATCTTGATCCTTAATCTCTCTGCCAAAATGCTTTAAAATATAATCAATTGTATCGCTCGTAATTGTTACAGCATCTACTACTGTAGGGACTCCTATGGAAATTACCGGTATTCCTAAAGCTTCCTCACTTAATTCCTTTCTTTTATTCCCAACACCAGATCCTGGATGGATACCTGTATCCGATACCTGAATGGTTGCATTCACCCGGTTTATGGACCGTGAAGCTAGTGCATCAATAGCGATAACAAAATCTGGTTTTACTTGGTTTATAATCCCAAAAATCGTTTCACTCGTTTCAATTCCTGTTACTCCCATAACACCAGGGGAAATCGCAGAAACAGGTCGATAACCTTCGCTCACATATTCTGGATGTAGTTCAAACAAATGATTGGTTACAAGTAAGCGCTCTGTTGTTTCTGGCCCAAGCGCATCAGGTGTAACATTTCGATTACCAAGTCCTACAACTAAACAAGATGCATCTTTTTTTATGTTACAAATCTCTAGAAATTTTTCTAATTCATGTGCAAGAACATTTGCCGTTTCTGTTTGTGCATCTGTATCATGTTGACGAATACTTTGAGTTTCAATAGTTAAATACGTTCCAGGCTTTTTTCCGACTGCCTTGGAACCTTCCTCATCAATCTCAACATAGGTTACTTTTATATCTCCTTCTTTACGTTCCTTAACGACAACACCTTTAATATCCTCTGTTCGTACCTCTTGCTTTTCTACAAACATATCTCTTGCTTCAATTGCTAAATCTGTTCGTACCTGATACATTTCTTCCATTTCGTTCTTTTTCTCTTTATTTGCCATTTCGAAAGACCCTCCAAAATTTTCCCTATTTAGTATAAAAGGGTTTCCAATGGCAAAAAACTTTATACTTTCGATGCATGGCAAGCAGAATTTCTTGACACTTCCTATTGAAAACTTGTACTAGCTTTGGTAAAATGACTTTTGGTAAATTGAAATACCGTAAGCTTCTTCAGGAGGTGAAAATAATGCCAAACATTAAATCTGCTATTAAACGTGTAAGAGTTAACGAAGACAGCCGTACGAATAACCAATCGTTTAAATCCGAAATGCGTTCTTCTATTAAACGTGTAGAAGCTCTTGTTAACGAAAACAATGCTGATGAAGCTAAAGCTTCTCTAAAAGTTGCAATCAGCAATATTGATAAAGCCGTTCAAAAGGGAATCATTCATAAAAACAATGGTGACCGTAAAAAAGCTAGTCTAACTAAAAAAGTTAACGCGCTTTAATACAAAAAACGATCCTAATTGATAGGATCGTTTTTTTACTTTACTTTAGCTACTGTTGTTAAGTTATGAAGCAATAATTCAAAAGCTAGCTCTTTTTCCACTTCTCCACGTTTCATTTGTTCGTCGGTTTTAGCTAATACCGTAATCATTTCATATAATTGATTCAAACTAAAATGTTTCTCTCGTTCTAGAGCCATTTTCACCGCATAGCGATGAGCCTTCACTTGCTTACTCATCTGCTGGCTTGTATACCCTTTATTTTTTAATAATTTACATTGTAAAATCAACCGTAACTGGCTTGCAAATAACGCTAGTAGTGCAATCGGTTCTTCTTTTCGCTTCGTTAATTCCTTAAAAATACCAATCGCTTCCCCTAAATTCTTGTTCATAACCGCATCCACCATTTTAAAAGCAGATGATTCCACATGTCTAGATACCAGGTTTTCTACAACCTCTTTTGTAATTTGCTTGTTTTCCCCAACGTAACTTGCAAATTTTTCAATTTCCTTACTTATCGCCATAAGGTCTGTACCAACTTCCTCCAATAACACATTGGACCCTTGCTCATCGATATGTACACCTAGCTGACTAGCCAACATATTGATCCACTTTTGCACTTCCCATTCCTTGGGTGGATCACATTTTACCACCTTTCCAGTCTCCTTCATTCGTTTTACAATCTTCTTCCGTTCATCCACTTTTTCATAAGGAGCAACAAAAATAACAACGGTGTGGTCAACGGGATCCACAAGATAATCTTCTAAAACCTTTAAATTGTGCTCTACTTTCGTTTTATCTGGATTCGCTTTAAAAATCGATGCATTTTTTAAAAGCAAAATTTTCTTTTCTCCAAAAAAGGGAAAGGTTTCTGCATCGAGAATTGCTTCCTGTATAGGGGTTTCCTCTAAATCAAGTGTAGAGAAATTTAGACCATGCTCTGGCTCATCAATAATGCTTTTAATTAATTTCTGTTCAAGATCTTGTATTAAATAGGATTCGCTTCCAAATAATAAATATATCGGATAAAACTTTTTCTTTTTTATTTCTTCTACCACATCAAAATAGGACATTTTTTCCACTCCATCATAATTCGTCATTCTATATTAACTATATGGTTTATTTTTGTTGAAAACAAGAAAAAAACGAAAGTCCTTTGTGGGTCATATGAAGAGGAATTAAACGTAAATAAAGAGGGAAATGTCATGACATTTCCCCCAAAATCTATATGAACGTCCGAAACACCAGTCCCGGGAAACTGTCTTTCGAACGATATTTGCTTTCGAGTATAGATTGTGATAAATTAAGGTGAAATATAGGTGTTAAGTCTTGACAAAGCAAGATATGGTAATGAATTGTGAACTTTTATTATTCATATAGATTTTTCCAAAAAAATCGCTTATACTAGGAAATGATATAGGAGGGGTTTTTCGTGAACGAATTCGAAAAAAATATTAGCTCAAAAAATAACGATGTTGTAGACTCCATTAAAGGGTTTGCCTTCTCTACAATTTTCTTTTTAGTCATTTTCTTTATTGGAACAGTTTTTGAAGTTGTAGGACGTTAATCTAATTAAGTATGGTTACGGAAATTACATAAGGTTTCATTTTTCATCACCAATGATGAACAGATTGGGCATTTGTCTTGTGATAAATGCTGAATAAAGAGAGACAATTCGGTTGTCTCTCTTTTTTACTTTCCTACGGTATCATATGGAATCCACGGATAAAAGGTTCCATGATTATGATTAAATTTATATGTGATTGCTCCGTTGAGATCCGTTCTAAAAACGTGCACTTTCTCCTCCTTAAGTCTTTCGATTGTCTCCGTCGATGGGTGACCGTAAAGATTAAATTTCCCAGCTGAAATGAGCGCAACCTCTGGACTTATCTCTTTTAAAAATGCCTGTGAGGTTGAATGTTTACTTCCGTGATGAGCTACTTTTAATACATCAACTGGAGGTTTGTATTTTCGCACAATCTCCTCTTCTATTTTCGAGCTAATGTCCCCAGTAAATAAAAATGTTGCTCCTCCAAAAGTGCCTAACAATACGATGGAGTTATCATTTTTATTGTCTGCTTGGTTGTCAGGATGTAACACATAAAGTTTATATTCGTCTATTTGTAACATATCTCCAGCAGTTAGGGTCTGTTTCTTTTCCTTATCTAATTTCATATCCACATATGGACTAACATAAACAGAACCAACTTGAAAATGCTCCATCACATAATCTAAACTCCCCATATGGTCTACATCCTCGTGGGTAATAACGATATGATCAATTGTTTTAATTCCTTTCGACCAAAGAAACGGTTGAATTTGATATTTGGCTGTATTATTTTCGTTACTAAGTTCTCCCTCACTAAAATGGTTCTCTTTTGCTGCATCAATCAGTAGAACTGCTTTACGATACGGTAATTCCACTACGATGGTATCTCCTTGTCCAACATCAAGCATTGTAATCGTTCCGTAGGGATTTAAGTATGGTTTTAATTGTTCTGCAATTAATAACACTATCAAAATAATTCCATAAAGAAAGGCTTTCACTAGTTGCTTCTGTTCAAGCTTTTTCATAAAAAGGAAATACATAACAAAGTAGAGTACGAATATAGGAAAAGAAATTTTACCAATTACCCAAATAAACTGTAGCGAATCAAGTAACCGGATAGAAAAAGAAATCAAATCTTGATGGAATGAAAAGATAGGATTAATAATTATCGGAAAAGAAGGGAGCCAAGACAGAATCGTTGCGATTAAACAAATAGGAATAACAACAACCGAAAAATACGGAACAAATAAGAGGTTACTAAATAGCGAAAGTGGACTTACATAATAAAAGGCGCTCAGTTGTAGAGGAAGTAATACAAGCTGGCTTATGAAGCTTATATAAACACTATTCCAAAAGTAAGATCGTTGTTGGATTAGAATATTTTTAGAAAGTACTAAAGCATATGTGACGAGAAAAGAAAATTGAAAGCTCATTTGTTCTATTAGCTTAGGATCTAAGAAAATAAAACATAATGCTGTGATACTGATAACATCTGTTATTGGCCATTTCTTTTGAAAAAAAGAAGTTAAAAATAATATTTCCGCCATTACAACTGCCCTTAATACTGGAGGTTGACTTCCAGCAAATAAAGCATAAATCGGCAAAATAATGATTAAGATTATTTTACCTTTTTCTTTCGTTAGCCCTAAAATTTTCGTTAAAAAGAAATACAATAAACCAATGATTAATCCTACGTGTAAACCAGAAATTGCGAGGATATGGGACAGGTTCCAATATTGAAACTGCTCTATTACGTCTTTGGACAAGTAATCTTTATTTCCAAACAAAAGAGCCTGTATCCATTGAATGGTGTCCTTGCTATATGTAGAGGAAAGGTAAGATAAAAATGTATCTTTTATGGCGTATGGTGTTGCTAAAATACTCTCCCCCTTACAAAAGGTTTTCGAGAGGTCTGTGTTCAACTGGAGATAAATCCCTTTTGAATTTAAATACGCTCGATAGTCAAAATTCCCGGGATTCCCTGCAACTTGCGGAAGTCGTGGTGTTCCTTTTATTTCGCAAAACGCACCATGTTGGAACTGTTGCACATACAAAGCAACATCTTCTGTATTGATCGTTACATAAATCTTCTCTTTCGTTACCTTTTCCTTTAAAACAAACTCCATTTTCGTTTCACTTACTTCCGGATGTTGCACAATTTTACCTTGTACCGTTTGCGAACGGCCGATAAATGTTGAATCGCTTAAAAATGAGGAAGGTTGGGAGGGCAAAAAGCTGAACCAAAGAAAGGTAAAAGCGAAAAGGAGTAGAAAAGATAAGGGAGCTTTTCGCTTTATGAACCATAAAAATAAGCAACTAAATAAAACAAAGCCAAACCATAACCAATGCGCCTTATTCCAGATTGAAAATAAGGCGCACACAACAATTATGTGCCATTTTCCTTTCATATACGTACCCTATTAATCAAGGTTGGCAAAAAGCTTATCTGCTTGCAAGCGTAAGCCCTGAAGGTCCTCATTTGATACTCCCTTATCCTCAAGGAAATGTAGCATCTTGGAGAAGAATTCCACTTTCTCAACCGGATTCGTATCAATATGCACATGGTCTAACTCTACCTTCTCGACTTGAACGGAAGCTTCCTTAAAGAGCTCTACAGCATATGGATGATTTTTGTAATCTTCTGCATAAACGACGCGTTTAATTCCACTTTGTATAATCGCTTTACAACATTGAAGACATGGAAAATGGGTAACATAAATTTCTGCCCCATCTGTTGGTGCACCAAATTTAGCACATTGAAGTAGTGCATTTACTTCTGCATGAACCGTACGCACACAATGACCATCAATTACATAACAGCCTTCATCAATACAATGGACACCACCAGATACACTACCATTATATCCACCAGCAATAATCCGTTTATCACGAACAATTGTCGCTCCAACCATTAATCGTTCACACGTACTTCTTAATGCAAGCAAATGGCTTTGTGCCATAAAATACTGATTCCAAGGTATTCTCTCCATTCTACAAACACACCCCTTTTTTGACATAATACTAGTTTAGCACGGCATGAATTGTCCGTAAATGACACATTCAGAACATTCTCTTTCTTAAGGAACTCGAATGTATTCCTTTAATTGTTCTAACGTTTTTTCACCTATCCCACTGACATTCAATAAATCCTCCTCTTGCTGAAACGGTCCAAATTCATCACGATATTGAAGGATTGCATCCGCCTTTACGGGTCCGATTCCAGGTAAGTTCACTATTTCTTCTTTTGTTGCTGTATTTAATTTTATTCTAGGATTGCTAACATTCCCACCCCCATCCTGCTTTATCTCTGCACCTTCTTCTAAAACAACAATTGTCATTTCATCGTATACTCGCTCAGCTAAATTAATCGATAAGGGATCAGCACTCTGTGTCATCCCCCCAGCCATATCAATCACTTCATGAACTCGAGCATTACTGTCTATTTCATATACTCCAGGCTTTGAAACTGCACCTTTTACGTCTACCACAACATTCTCCTGTAATTCCCCACTGCTTGCGGAATCGGTAGCTTCAGATATGGCCTGCTTATTCAAATCATTGGTATGAAAAGAGTCATGTACGATTTCCCCCTTTGAACCTGTTGAGGAATAGATAATAAAGATAAAGATAGCAAGACCTAGTATGGAGATACTTAACTTAACATATAAATGACGTTTTCCCTTCATATCATCATTCCTTCTTTCATATTTTTATTTCCGTAACATACACATATAGGAGAAACACTAGGACGCATAAAGGAGGGATCGTAAAGTGAGATGGGGAGTCATTGGTACCGGGAATATGGGTAGTATTCTTATTGATGCCTGGGTTTCAAAAAATGTCGTCGATGAAGAAAACATTTGGATTCACAATCGAACTTTAGCAAAGGCTTTTGATATAAAAGATCGTTATTCCAAGCTGAACGTTTGTACAACTGCTGATAAAGTTGTAAAAAATACAGATATTATTTTTATTTGCGTTAAACCGTTGCAAGTATTACCATTACTCAAGCAATTAAAGCCTTATATACATGAAAACCACTGTATCATTTCCATTACGAGTCCAGTGTCAATTGAGGAACTTGAAACTGTAGTTCCATGTCAGACGGGAAGAGTAATTCCAAGCATTACAAATAGAGCAGGATTTGGGGTTACGTTAACTACATTTAGTGACAAAATGGACGAAACACTTAAAGCCTATCTTATCCAAAGTTTAAAATTATTTTCTAATCCTGTAGATATAGATGAATCGATTACCCGTGTATCATCCGATATCGTTTCATGCGGACCAGCATTTATTAGCTATTTATTGCAATCCTTTATTAAAGCCGCAAAGGAATATGCAAATTTAGAAGTAGAAAAGGGATACAAACTCGCAGAACAGATGATAATTGGATTTGGAAAGTTACTGGAGGAAGGTTATTACACTTTGGAAACCCTTCAAGAAAAGGTGACGGTTAAAGGTGGCGTTACAGGAGCAGGCTTAAAGGTATTGGATGAGGAGCTAGGAGATCTTTTTCTTCATGTTCTAGAAGCAACACATGAAAAGTACGGCGAAGATAAATCTGGCGTTAGCCAACAACTACCAACTTAATTCGACAAAATTTTGTTATCTCCTGCTTTTTATAAAAATTATTTATCTAGAAAAAGTGGGTAAGATCATGACAAATGATTTTACCTGCTTTTTTTGAGTTATTACTGGTGAGATTTTAGGAATTTAAAGCTGGTATAAAAAACGGGAACATAGAGGCTCGCTATGTTCCCGAAAATCGCTCTATTAACTAAAAACGGAAACATAGGCGATGCCTATGTTCCCAATTAAAATGTTATTGCTCTATCGTTTCTTACAAACAAAAAAAATCCGGTCGCCTGATTCATGGAAAGAGTCTGTTGAAAAATCAGAATGCAATCCGATTAATTCAAATCCAGATTCCTCTACTAGTTTCTTATAAACCGAGATTGGAAACGTACGCTGATAATGATACTCATCATATCGTTCATAAAATTCCTCTTTCTTTTTAATAAAAAAGGTAAGATTATGTTCAACAGAGGATTCCTCTTCACCTTGATCACAAAACCAGACATACGATACCTCATCACGAACCTCAGCAAATGTTTGATTAGCCAAAAATTCATTCACATAATGCTCGGAGTGGACATCGAACAAAAATAATCCATCCTCTTTCAGCGTTTGATGAACGTTTAAAAAGCTTCGTCTAACATCCTCTATATCTGTGAGATAATTGATTACATCACAATAACTTACTGCAATGTCATACTGATTTGGAGTCTCTAGTTCAATCATATTTTGGTGAATCCACATGATTGGGACATTTTGCTCTTGTGCCTTTTGATTCGCAATAGCAAGCATATTCGTAGACAGGTCAACCCCGGTCACATCATATCCAAGCTGGGCAAATCGGATGGATATTTCCCCTGTACCACATCCTAAATCAATAATTGATTTTCCAGCATTATACTTTTTAACAAAGTGTTCCGTAAAATGTATCCAATCTTCATATGGTGCATCTTCCATCAATGTGTCATAAATATGGGCAAAGGTACGATATGATTCCATAATGCTTACCCTTTTAGCTTTAGATTTTCATCTAAGACGCTATCTGCATCGCCCCAAAGTCTTTCCAAATTGTAATAGCTACGTTCATCTTTATGAAAGATATGACATACGACAAAATCTAAATCTACAAGCACCCACCTTGCGTGATCAAAGCCTTCGATTTTTTTTACTTCCAGACCCAATTCTTCAGCTTGATCTTTTACTTCTCTAGCAATCGCTTGTACTTGTCGTTCATTATTACCATGACAAATTAAAAAATAATCAGCAATTAAGGAAACCTCTTTCATATCAAGTGCTATGATATTTTCTGCTCGTTTGGAATCACATGCTTTTACAGCAAGCTCTAAAAGTTCTTTACTATTCATCTACTTGAAATCCCTCCATTACTTATTCAATAACCGTGCAAAATCATTATACGCGTGAAATGTATCTGGATATATGGTTTGACCTTTACTCATTAAAAACTGAATTGTATTTCTAAGGGCTAAGTAACACCCTTGATTTAAGTCCTCTTTTGCTACTTTTCTTACTTCATCAACACCTGGAAAACTTCGACCAGGCTCTATATAATCTGCTAAAAACACAATTTTTTCTAATAAAGTCATGTTTGCGTGACCTGTCGTATGATAAGTAATGGCACTTAGAATGTCGATATCCATTACATCATGCTCCACTCTTACTAAGTAAGCTCCTACTGGTCCGTGCCATAGCTCATGATGATAAAGTAATAAATCTTTTGGCAAAGCCGTTTCTTTTATGATCCACCGCTTCATTTCTTCTACATCTCGATATTTAGCATAGTCATGGAAAGCAGCTGCTATTTTCGTCTTTTCTATATCTTCTCCGTAAGCTTCCGCAAGCTCTACAGCTGTTTCTACAACACGCTTTGTATGCTCAAATCGGGCTGGTTTTAATTTCGGCTTTACCCGTTCATAAGCCTCTTCAAGATTCATATAATCCGTTCTCCCTTATATATTCTCTAACCTTTTTGGGCAGCCAATATCGGGTTGTGCCACCATGTTTTAAACGATTACGTAATATGGTAGAGGATATCTCTATCATCGGCACTTCCACTTCTATAATGGGATACTTCGACTTTACCTCATATCCAACGCGCTTTACCCCAACAAACGTAATATTGTGGATAAGCTCCTCAATTTTGTACCATTTTGGTAAATACTCTACCATATCCGCACCTATAATAAATAAAAATTGCTTATCAGGGTGCGATTGTTTAAGCTGCTCAATCGTATCAAAGGTAAAGGATGTACCTTTTCGTTTTAGTTCCATATCTTCAATTCGAAAGTGATCGTTATCTTCAGTGGCTAGCTGTAGCATCCGCATTCTGTCATCTGGACTCGTTGTTGTCCCCGTTTTATGCGGGGGTACGTAAGATGGGATAAACCAGATTTCATCTAAATTTAGTCGCTCGTAAACCTCTTCTGCCATTAACAGATGACCCACATGAATCGGATCAAATGTCCCACCAAATAAACCAATTTTTTTCATCACATTGACCCTTCTCTTACGGTAAAGTTATCTGTTTATTTTCTTCGGATTCTTTATATAATACAATTGTATGTCCAATTAATTGTACGAGTTCACTATTTGTTCCAGCGGCAAGCTCACTCGCAACCTCATCCTTATCCTCAAAACAATTTTGCAAAATACTAACCTTAATTAATTCACGCTTTTCTAACGCTTCACTTACCTGTGTCATTAAATTTTCATTAACTCCTGCTTTACCTACTTGGAATATAGGTTTTAAATGATGAGCTAGCGAACGAAGGTAACGTTTCTGTTTTCCTGTTAGCATAATATATCACCTTTTATCTTTCTTGTAATTTTTCCATTAATTCTTGTAGCATATTGGAAGGGTTGATATGAAGTCCTGTCCATAATTGGAAGGCATAAGCCGCCTGAAACAACAACATGCCATGACCATAATGAATATGAGCCTCAAGTTTTCTTCCACTTGATAAAAATTTCGTTTCCATAGGATTATATACAATATCACTTATAATCACGGCATCTTTTAGTTTGTTCAATGATATTGGTCTGCTATTCACATTTGGAGTCATTCCCATATTAGTAGTTTGAATAATTAAATCATATTGATTCGCCAATTCTTCTCCTTGTTCTAGAGTAAAAAGGCTTGTTACCACTTTGTCCGTTTTGTTTTCGATTAACGTATGTGCACGAGAAACAGTACGGTTTGCTATATCAATATATGTAAATCCATAAGAGGCTAAGGCATAATAGATTCCTCTTGCCGCCCCACCAGCACCAATGATTAATATTTTCTTATTATCAATTGTCTCGAAAAAACTTGGGTACTCATGTTGTAGCGATTTTATATAGCCTATTCCATCAGTGTTATAGCCTATCCATTGTCCATTCTGATTCACAACAGTATTTACTGCACCTACATATTTTACACTGTCGTCTACTTTATCTAAAAAAGGAATTATTTTTTCTTTATATGGAACTGTTACATTAAAACCATCTACATTCATCGCTTTTAAGGACCGTAAAAAAGAAGATAAAAAATCCTCTTCTATTTCATAGGCACGATAGACTCCATCTAACTCTGACATCGCGAGAAACTTCTCATGTATCCATGGTGATAACGAATGCTTTGCCGGATATCCGATAACACCTAATAAGTACCCCATAAGTCTTCTCCTCCCCAGTTAAATCAATGAATCCCGAATGCTTACACGGACGCCTTCCGGAATATGAGCTCGAACAGTAAGGTTCCCCTCCGTAACAGTTACCCAACCTAAGCCAGAAAACACAATATCGGTTTTCTCTTTAATATGAAAGGTGTGTGCCTTTAATGGTGGTAAATTTTCCATTGTCTCCGTACTCGGTGGATTTAATAGCTCTCCTAAATGATTCTCATACAGTTGATCTGCATTTTCTAATTTCGTGCGATGAATGTTGAGCTCATTGGAAAAGTAACAAACAAAGGATGTCCGTTCACCATTCATAAAATCGAGCCTTGCTAACCCACCAAAAAATAAGGTTTGTTCCGGATTTAATTGATATATCTTTGCTTTTATTTCCTTTTTAGGCGTAATATATTTTAAATCCTTCTCCGAAATGTAATGAGCCATTTGATGACGATTGATTACACCTGGTGTATCATACATCGATGCATTTTCATCTAATGGTATATCAATAAAGCCTAGTGTTGTGCCAGGAAAATAGGATGTTGTAATTGCTTCCTTTTCTCCAGTCGTCTCATGAATTAAATAATTAATAAATGTTGATTTTCCAACATTTGTACAGCCAACAACGTATACATCTCTTCCATTTCTCAATTGCTCAATCCCAGCTGATGCTTCTTCCATACCGGTTCCACTTTTAGCCGATACTAAAAAGACCTCTTCCACTTTTAAGCCCATATCCTTTGCTGTTTTACGCATCCATTGCTTTACTTTATTCGGATTAACAGATTTCGGTAATAAGTCAACTTTATTACCTACCAAAACAATTGGGTTGTTACCAGTAAAACGGGGTAAGCCAGGAATAAAGCTCCCATTAAAATCAAAAATATCGATAATTTTAACTACTAATCCTTGACTTTGTCCTATTGAGTTTAACATTTTCAAAAAGTCATCATCTGTTAACGATACATCTTGGACTTCATTATAATGCTTTAACCGAAAGCACCTTTTGCAAATAATATCCTCTCTATTTAAGGAGGAAGCTGGTGCATACCCTAATGCTTTCGGGTCAGTTGTTTGTATTTGGACACCGCAACCTTGGCAAATGATTTGTTCCTCTTCCATGCTTTAATCCTCCCAGGTAATCTTTCCTCGTTTTCGGAACCAGTTTAAAATAGCCCGTTCGATTCTTCGATTAAACTTTGTAATAAACCCATCTGTTTTAACAACAGGAACGACTAAAATCGTATAAAATTTTGATGAATTGCCACCTAATACATCGGTTAATAGTTGATCTCCAACTACTACAATTTCACTTTTATCTAGCTCCATAGCATGTTGAGCTTTTTTAAATGCTTTTGATAATGGCTTTCTAGCTTTTGATATAAAAGGTATATGTAAAGGCTTAGAAAAGTGACTTACACGCTCTTCATTATTATTCGATATGATGGTCACTCGAATACCTGCATCTTTCATAACTTTAAACCATTCGATAATTTCAGGAGTTGCATCGCTTTGATTCCAAGCAACTAACGTATTATCAAGATCGGTAATAATTCCTTTTATTCCTTTTTGCTTTAACTTTTCAGGAGTAATTTCAAAAACTGTTTTTACATGTTCATTTGGCAAAAATCGTTTTAACAAATTCGTCACCTCGTGCGCTTATGCCTTTTTCTATTTTTATCCTCTTAACATCATATACAATTTTATTCATTGTATCAAAGGAAAGTTGGTTTTTAATGGTTAACTTGTTATTTTTATGATTGAATATACGAATTTACGATAAAAACCGTTCGACAAATAGTATCATTTTTCGATTGTGGATAACTTTATTAACATTATCAACATAGAATTCACTTGATTTTATAACTATTTCTTACAAAAGCCCACAACTTATACACATAGACATGTGGATAGTTCCTTAGTTGTACAATCAGAATAATCATGATAGAGTTATTTTACATAAGAAATGCAAGTTAGTTCAGACAATTCGAAACGACATAAAAATAGCAATTCTCTCAAAAATCGATATTGTACAGAATCTCATTTAAATAGATTAGGATGACTGGTTGGAAGACTATAACGGGAGGTGAGATGTCATCTGAGCCTAAGATGACATACACATTATGAAACATTTGTCTGATGAACTTTTGATTGAATCGTATCATAAGGCATGTGAGCTAAATCTTAGTGCGGATTTTATTCAACTCATAAAAGATGAAATAATTAAACGATCTCTACTACATAAAATTAAACATTCTAGTTAAATAGGTAGAAACTTATCTTTTTTTTAAAACCTTTTTGCACATAATAAAATGCAGGGAGGTTTTTTCTTTTTTATAAAGGTTATAAGTTGATAAAAAGCCTTCATATCACATACAATTAAAGGGATATTGTCCTATCTTATGAAAATTTAGTACTCATACTATTTATTCACACAAAAATATAACACAACGTGTAGGGAGGAAATTTTTTAGATGATTTATGCAGTTTTTGCACCGTTAATCATACTTTTATTGATTCCGATCTTTAATAAGTGGAAAGATAAAATACATACTGGATGGTTTGTGTTACCTGTTCCACTACTCGTTTTTCTTTATTTTATTCCATTCGTTGGTAGTGATTTTACAACGAAGACGGAAAGCTATTCGTGGATTCCTTCCCTCGGTATTTCACTTGATTTTTATTTAGATGGATTAAGCCTACTTTTTGTACTATTAATTAGTGGTATTGGTACGCTTGTTGTTTTGTACTCCATTTTCTATTTACATAAGTCAGAACAAATTGGACATTTTTATATTTACTTGATGATGTTTATGGTCTCCATGCTAGGAGTCGTTTTGTCAGATAACGTCTTTGTTCTTTATACATTTTGGGAGTTCACTTCTATCTCTTCCTTTTTACTTATTGGTTTTTGGAACCATCGTGAAAGATCTAGGTATGGTGCATTAAAATCTATGATGATTACCGTATTCGGTGGTTTAAGCTTACTGGGTGGATTTATTTTGTTATCGATTATCACAAATACAACCAGTATTCGTGGCATGATTGAAAACTCGCACTTAATAATCGAAAGCCCTCTATTACCGTTAGTGCTCGTCTTTCTAGCGCTTGGGGCATTTACGAAATCTGCTCAATTTCCATTCCACATTTGGTTACCTGATGCTATGGAGGCGCCAACACCTGTTAGTGCTTACTTACACTCCGCTACAATGGTTAAAGCAGGAATCTATTTGATCGCTCGTTTTTCGCCAATTTTAGCTGGAGAACCAAGCTTTTTTGTTCTAGTAAGTATAGTGGGTATCATTACACTTTGTTGGGGCTCATACATGGCTGTTAGACAAACCGATTTAAAAGGAATACTTGCCTTTTCTACTATCAGTCAACTAGGTATGATTATGGCCATGCTTGGTTTCGGTACCCAAGCTGCAATATTTGCAGCTGTTTTCCATATTTTAAATCATGCAACCTTTAAAGGTAGTTTGTTTATGATAGCAGGAATAATCGATCATGAAACAGGTACAAGAGATATACGTAAACTTGGTGGTCTCATGACATTCATGCCGATGTCTGCAACCCTTGCATTATTTGGCATACTATCAATGTCAGGATTTCCACTTCCATTTTTGAATGGCTTTTATAGTAAAGAATTATTCTTTGACTCGGCTAATGCATTAAATGCATATACAGGTGGTTTCTTAGGCTTTCTACAAGAAGCGCTACCTTACTTAGCTGTTTTCGGAAGTATTTTTACATTTGTGTATTCCATGTACTTTTTCTTTGGTACATTCCGCGGACAAGCAAAATTGGAGGAATTACCGAAAAAACCACACGAAGCACCAATTGGAATGCTTATTTCACCAATTATACTTGTATTAGGGGTACTTGTTATTGGATTGTTCCCTAACGTATTTGTCAATGGTTTATTAGGTCATACCGCTACTGCTGTTTCAGGTGAATTTTACGAGCCTCATGAGATTTATTTCTGGCATGGGTGGGATTATAAACCTTTCCTAATGACTCTAGTCGTAATTGCATTAGGAGTATTGTTGACTGTTACAAGGAAAAAATGGTCTTCTATTTATAATGTGTTTCCTCGTCATTTAAGCTTTAATACAGTATATGACTTTATTATGGATAAAACAGAGACCGTATCATCACGAATTACAAAAACGTATATGACTGGTTCGTTGAGACATTACATGAGCTATATATTAGTGGCGATTATTGCCATTACATCCATTGTACTCGTTGTAACAAATGGTTTTGATATCAATACATCCTATTTAGCAACGATTACCATTCCTGAAGTATTAGTTGCCATTATGATGGCTGTAGCTGCAATTGCTACTATTTTTACGAACAGCCGTCTAGCAGCAATTATTATCTTAGGTGTGGTCGGTTATGGGTTGTCCATTTTATTTGTTATTTACCAAGCACCAGACTTAGCGTTAACTCAACTGATCATCGAGACCGTTACCGTTGCCTTATTTTTACTTTGCTTTTACCACTTACCAGAACTTCGAAAACGGGATGACACACTTGCTGTGAAAAGCTCAAATACCATTATTTCTGTTGGATTCGGTGTGCTCATCACGTTAATAGCAATTAGTTCTCATAGTAATAAACTATTTGAGCCAATTTCGAGCTATTTTGTTGAAACGTCGAAATCGCTAGGTGGAGGAGCAAACATCGTAAATGTTATTTTAGTAGACATGCGTGGTCTTGATACATTATTTGAAATTACAGTCCTCGGAATAGCAGCACTAGCAATCTACGGCATGCTCAAAATTCGCCGAGATAAGGAGGCGAAATAACAATGGAAATTATTACTTCCGTCCTTGGTGGTATTTTGTTTGCAACAGGTATTTACAACTTGTTACAGAAACAATTACTGCGGATTATTATTGGAACAGCTCTCATTTCACATGGAGCCCACCTACTTATACTAACGATGGGAAGATTGAAAACTGGAAAGCCACCTATTTTAGTGGATGGTGTTACCCAATATACCGACCCATTACCCCAAGCATTAATCTTAACTTCTATTGTTATTAGCTTCGGGGTAACAAGTTTGTTACTTGTATTAGCATATCGAGCTTCTAAACTAAACAATTCTGATAATATGGATGAATTAAGGGGAACTGAAAATGAGTAATTTAGCTGTACTACCCATTATCATACCAATGCTAGCAGGAGTCTTAGCTATCTTTTTCCATAAAAAAATCAAGGCTGTACGAATTTATGCCCAAATCATGATGCTACTAAATGTAGCTGTCGTTAGCTGGATTGGTTGGTATGTCTTAAAGAATGGAACCATTGTGTTGGAAACCGGTGACTGGCAAGCTCCGTTTGGAATTGTTTTAGTCGCTGACCCTCTAGCAATGATTCTTGTCATCACAACAAATTTAATAGCATTAGCTTGCGTATTTTACGCGCCTAGCTCATTGAGTGCTAAGCAAGAAGAATATTATTTCTATACCCTCTTTTTCTTACTAATTACGGGGGTGTCCGGGGCCTTTTTAACCGGGGACTTATTTAACTTATTCGTATTCTATGAAGTATTGTTAATGGCTTCATATGGATTAATTGTATTAGGTGGGGAGAAGGTTCAATTAAGGGAATCGGTGAAATATGTACTACTAAACTTATTCTCTTCCATGCTATTTGTGACAGCTGTTGCCTTTTTGTATTCCGTTGTGGGAACAGTAAACATGGCACAAATTGCAGAAAGAATTCAAGAAGTACCAGCGGAAGATCAGGGAATTATCACGACAATTGCCATCCTATTGTTTTTCGTGTTTGCGACGAAGGGTGCTATTTTCCCACTTTACTATTGGATGCCAAAATCCTATATCGTTCCAAATGTTGTGGTATCTGCCTTGTTTAGTGCATTACTTACGAAAGTAGGAATTTATTCGATCCTAAGAACTTTTTCGATTATGTTTGTTCAGGATACGGAACTTACCCATCAAATCTTTCTATGGTTAGCTGCACTTACGATGATATTTGGTGTTATTGGTGCATTATCAACGAATAATGTAAAGCTAATTATCGTCTACAATATTATTCCTGCTGTTGGATATATGCTTCTTGGAATCGGGTTACTATCCCCTTCTGGATTATCTGGTTCCGTATACTACTTAGTACACGACATGATTATCAAAACCGCACTATTCTTACTAATAGGTGCATTAGTATATGTTACGGGCACATCGGATTTAAAGAAAATGAGAGGAGTCATACACCAATATCCAGTTTTAGCATGGTTATTCCTATTAGGAACTTTCGTTTTAGCTGGTATCCCTCCTTTTAGTGGATTTATAGGTAAGCTTCTTATTTTAAAAGGGGCAGCCGAAGAAGGAGAATATGTATTAGTTGTTATTGGACTTCTTGTAAGCCTATTAATTTTACTTTCGATGGTTCGAATCTTTGTTGTAGGAATGTGGGGCGAAAAACAAGAAATACAACAGAAGCGAAAAATCGGTAAGTTTTTAATACCTAGTGCATTTTTACTGTTTTTCTCTGTATTTTTAGGAGTTGGAGCTGAATGGATTTATCCGCACATTGAAACAATCGCAAATAGTTTATTAGACCCAAGTATATACATTGATTCTGTATTAAAGGAGTAACCTAAAATGGCATTTCAAGTTGTGTTAAATTTAATAATCGCATTTATGTATATGTTTCTATCCGAAACATATGGGGTAGGCACGTTTTTGTTTGGTTACTTAATTGGTTTATTCCTACTCTTTTTATTACAAAGGTTTATTCCAGACGCCTTTTATTTGAAAAGGATTTACTACATTGTTCGATTGATTCTTCTCTTTCTGAAAGAATTAGTGAAATCAAATTTTAGTATTGTAAAGCTTGTCTACAAACCAAAGTTAGATATTAAACCAGGCATCTTTATGCTTCCTACTGAGTTAAGAAGTAATTGGGAGGTCACTTTACTTGCCAATCTTATTACACTAACTCCAGGCACATTATCTGTAGCTGTTTCAGATGATCAATCCCGCATATATATTCACGCTATGGATATACCTGATGTAGAAGCTGAAATTAAAGGAATAAAAGATACATTTGAAAAAGCGATTATGGAGGTGACCAGATAAAATGGATTGGGAAGAATTGCTTAAGGTCGTAACCGTTATTTGTATTGCAGGTGTCTCCATTTCCATCTTTATTCTCCTTTATCGTGTACTAAAAGGACCGACAAACCCAGATAGAGCTGTAGCATTAGATGGTATTGGCGTAAATTTAATGGCTTTAGGGGCACTAATTGCAATCTATATGGTTACTACTAAATTAAATGACGTCATTTTGTTAATTGGTATCCTATTGTTTATTGGAACGATTGCAATTGCAAAATTTTTAGAAAAGGGTGTTATCATTGATCGAAATCATAATTAGCATTATTCTTATTCTGGGCACCTTTTTCATCATCTCATCATCCATAGGTATCATACGGTTTCCAGATGTCTATACACGGCTACACGCTGCATCTAAGGCATCGACATTGGGAGTATCTTTAATATTAATTGGTGCTTTTCTATTTATGCTATATGAACATGATATTGTAAGTGGGAAGCTTTTGCTGGGAATCTTTTTCCTTCTACTTACTGCACCCGTTTCTGGTCATATGATCTCAAGGGCTGCATACAAAAGCGGTGTGAAATTATGGGATGGAAGTATCCAGGATGATTTAGAAGAAGTGAAAAAGAAAATAGAGAATTAATTTACGAAACAACCCAATGATTTGGGTTGTTTTTTATGTTGGATTTTTACAATAAGAATGTTCAAGTACCCTCCTCTTAATCAATTTGTAACAACCTTTGTTTAAATGGACAGACACAAAAAAGCACACGATTACATACCTTTAAATATAGGCATTTGCCTAAAATATTTTGGAGGTGTATGCACTTGTTTAGTGTCTTAAAAACAGTAGCTTTATTTATTAAGGATATGTTCTTTTTTGCCTCCTATATAAAAAACAATGCTTTCCCTCAACCGTTATCCAAAGAGGAGGAAGCTAAATACTTACAGTTGATGCAAGAGGGAGACGAAGACGCTCGTAATATTTTAATTGAACACAATTTGCGATTAGTAGCACATATTGTCAAAAAATATGAAAACACTAGAGAGGATCAAGAGGATCTAATATCGATTGGGACAGTTGGATTAATAAAAGGAATTGAGAGCTATTCACCTGATAAAGGTACTAAGCTTGCGACTTATGCGGCTAGATGTATAGAAAATGAAATATTAATGTTTTTACGCTCTTTGAAAAAGACGAGAAAAGATGTATCTCTTCATGATCCAATCGGTCAAGACAAGGAAGGAAACGAGATTTCTTTAATTGACATATTAAAAACAGACAATCCAGATATTGTTGAAAAAATACAAACCAACATGGAAATTGAGAAAATGAATGAATTTTTAAATATTTTAGATGAACGAGAAAAAGAAGTCATTATGAAAAGATATGGAGTCGGCAGTTATAAAGAAATGACACAACGGGAGATAGCAAAAAATCTTGGTATTTCAAGAAGCTATGTTTCTCGTATTGAAAAACGAGCGCTGATGAAAATTTATCATGCCTTTCATCGAGAAAGTCGAAAAAGTAATTAATATACCTTTTATATCTCACTTCTTGGATAGGAAAAACAATGCCATACAATAGCCTATACGACAAAAGGACTTTTATCATATTTTATAATTAAGACGTTATCCAGTGAGGTGAGTTCACATGTATTATGGTTATTCTCCTTATGATTTTTATCCATATGAACCATACTATTATGGACCGTATGGATATAATCAGCATAAAGGATATAACGGCTTTTGGTTAGGTTTAGCGGTAGTCCTACTCATTCTCCTCTTTTTATTTGGTGGTATCTATTACTATAATGACTAAGAAAAAAGCAAAGCGCTTTAATTCACGCTTTGCTTTTTTCTTTATGCTAAATCCTTCACCATATCTATAATTAATGTTGCTGCATTTTTAGCTGCTGTATCTAAAAATTGATCAAAAGATACTGAGGAATCCTTTCCTGCGATATCGGATAAAGCTCTTATAATAACAAATGGCGTTTTATATTGATAGCAAACTTGAGCGATTGCAGCAGCTTCCATTTCCGCCGCTTTTAAATCTGGAAATTTTTCTCTCACAAAATTAACTCGATCCTGGTCACTCATAAAGGAATCACCTGTGGCTATTAGACCTGTAACCGTGTTAACATCCATTTGTTTTGCTACATTTATTGCCAGGGAAATTAGTTTTGTATCCCCTTCATAATAGGTAGGTAATTTGGGTACTTGGCCATAGTCATAATCAAAAGCTGTTACGTCCACGTCATGATGAACAATTTTTTCCGATATTACGAGATCTCCAACATTTAGTTCTGCAGCAAAACCACCAGCAGAACCAGTATTAATTACATAGTCAGGTGAAAAACGTTCATGTAAGATCGTCGTAGACATAGCTGCATTTACTTTTCCAATCCCTGACTTTAATAAAACTACTGGTTGGCCCTTTAGTGTTCCTTTTATAAATATAGACCCTGCAATCGTTTCTTCCTTTTCTATCTCCATGGAAGATTTTAATAACTCTATTTCTTCATCCATTGCTCCAATGATACCAACTATCATTATTGTTCCTCACTTTCCTCTTGTTGTGCTTGTGCATCTTGATTCGCTTTTGTTTCTTCGTTACTAGAGAAGTGTTTTTCCTTTATATCATTTTCTTTTAATAACTCTACTTTGACTGGCTTCCATCCTTCATTTGTTACCCACTCCATATAGACACGATATGTTTCCGTTTGCGCTTTATTGGAAATGGTTAATTTTGCACTATGTTCATCCCCATTATTTGTTGCCCACCACTCAACCGTATCATCTTCACTTAAACCAGTAGCATACCTTGCTGCAGCCCACATTTCTTTCCAATCTTGTGAAGATGTATCATAAG
This sequence comes from Salirhabdus sp. Marseille-P4669, assembly GCF_900240405.1. GTDB lineage: Bacteria > Bacillota > Bacilli > Bacillales > Alkalibacillaceae > OEQK01. Next base: position 247,977 of record NZ_OEQK01000002.1, on the reverse strand, counting down.
TTGCAACATGGGGTTCCTCTTGAACCGTACCAATCGGCTGCCAATCCAGTACAATCGTTTCAATTACATTCGGATCATCGCTTTCCTCTATCGCTTCAGAATTTGTGCTATCTTCTTCCTCTTCAGCCTCTGAATCCTCGTCTGTTACAGAGTCTTCCTTTTCTTCCTCTGTTTCCGGTTCTGTTGAAGCATCTTCTTCCCCTGCTGCCTCGTCTTCCGAATCTACTTCTTCACTTAACTCGCTTGTATCGTTTTCTGCAACCGCTTCTTTTTCTGGACTATTTTTTTCCTCATCGTCACCAAATACTACAAAAAATAGGAAAAGTAAAAATAAAAATCCACCTAACACGATAAATGTATTAATAAGCTTTGTGTTTTTCCTTTTTTTATTATACTTGTCCACTCTTGATTGATCATCGAAAAAAGATTCTGGCACAATATTCCTCTCCCTTCCTAGCTATTATACAATGGATAAAAAATGTATGCTACATCTTACATTACCTAAAAAATCCCCTTGCCTTAAATGAAAACAACACTTGTTTATATAGTATACTAACAGGGACTCCAAATCCTGAACGTCGATTTCAAACTTTTATTGTCAAAAATCATCTAGTTTTGGCATATAGGAAGGTATTTGAACATACATATTTAATAATTACACAAATGAAAGGAGAAGGATTATGAAAAAAACAATTTTTAATGATAATCTTTGGGGTCTCTCCTCCTTTAATGAAATCGGCTATGATAAGGAACATCAATTATTAACCATTTATTACTACAGTGGAGAGGTCCTAGAGTTTCAGAACGTTAAAGAAAAAGATGTTTTTGAATTAATCATTTCTACAGACAAAGAGGAACTAATAAATCAGACATTTAAAACTACATTTCCATATAAGATTGTCGATAACCTTTCTATTCTTTGAATTCATTTATTCGTTTCATAAATGAATTCAACCAACTCTTTATATACAGAATAAATTTTTGAAGATTCTTCCGTGTTGTTAAATTCAACACCAACCATTGCATATTTCGGTTTTTCATAAGGGAAAAAACCACCAAACCAGTGATGTGTTTTTTTACTATCTCCCATTTGAGCAGTACCAGACTTCCCTGCGATGTCTAATCCTTGCAGGGAGCTTGCTGTACCATTTTCTGATGTCACTTGAATCATTAACTTTTTTAACTGATTTAACGAATATGGATTTAAAGTCTGTTCCTTTTTTTGTTCTTCAAACTCCGTCATCGTGCTTCCGTTTTTATATACGATTCTTTTAACTCCTCTAACCGATTTGTTCTCCCCATTACTCGCTATCGTAGCCATCATATTAGCAACCGCTAACGGAGTAAGCCGTACATCTCTCTGTCCAATTGCAGTAACCTTTACCACACCAGCATCTTTCTCAGCTCCTTCAAATCCCCATATGCTCCCCTTTTGCTCTTGTGGAAAATGGCGTAGGTTTTCATACTGATACCTGTTTCCTGTCCAGCCAACAGGACCTAATAGCCCAAGCCTATCTACATATTGGTTTAAGAGGTCGGGATCTTTTTCCATAAGCTCCACAGCTAATTCAGCAAACGTTCGATTACAGCTTTTAGCAAAACTTTGCTCAAAATTTAGCATCCCTAAATCCCGATTAGCTTTTTCATTATCATTTAAATAATCTTTCGAACAATTAAAGGTGCGATTAGGGTCTACATGTAATTGTTCTATTGCTGCTAATGCAACAACCGTTTTAAAAACGGAACCAGGAGGATTGGATATTAGCATTCGATTCGCGATGCTGTCTTGCTCATATGGATTATCAGAGTTAATTAATGGTCTTGATGCCATCACTAATACGTCCCGAGACTCCACATCAAGTAATACAATTCCTCCGTCTTTAATTTTATATTTTGCTAATAGTTCTTCAGCCTTCTTTTGCAAGGACACATCTATTGTAGTTTCGACTGTTAAAGGATAAAAACTATTTTCAAAGCCCGAATATAGTAATTCGTAACCAAACATTGGTTGTCCAACAGCATCTACATGATATAGGAGCTTCTCTTCCTCTTTTGCTAGTAAAAATGGGTCAAATGCTTGTTCTATACCTGAAATACCAACAGGCTTTATTTGGTCTCCCTTCGCTTCGTATCGTTTTTCATAAGCTTGTTTGTTTTCTCGAACTAAGCCCACAAAATGCGAGGCTACAGATGGGTCCTCACTAATGGAACGTTCTACAGGCAAAAAGCCCTGTACACTTATTTCCTTCAGGTCCTCAAATTGAGCTTCTGAAATTTCCACATCTAAAATATCTGTTAAATATAGTGGATTTTCTACTTCGTTTGTTTTACTCCGAATTTGATTCGTTGATACAGCTAGTACTTCCGCTATCCGATTGACTAGATCGGTATTTGATTGAAAGCCTGGAAAAATAATCGCATCATTCACCTTTTTGTTTGTTAATTCTATCCCATTGCGGTCCACAATTGTCCCTCTTCCATTGGATAAAACGATTTGATGGGATCGTTGTGCCACACTTCTCTCTAATAGATTAACATTACTTTGACCAAAGCTTTCAGTAGAGAATAATTGTATTTGACTTAGTCGAAATAAAAGTAATAAAAAAAGAATCGCTATTATTGCTAATAAAATATAAATTCGTTTTGCCTTCATCTTCATCACCTACTACCATTTTAGTCAAGAAAGTAGGCTTTAAAACAAAAGACATTACCTTTTCCTCAAAGGTAATGTCTTTTTATATCTTTATTAAATGAATAATTAGTAAAATTAATCCACTTTAATAATTTTCACATTAATTTCTCCACCTGGTGTCATTACAGCAACCTCTTCACCTATTTCATGGCCAAGAAGGCTTTTTGCCATAGGGGAATCGTTGGAAATTTTTCCTTCAAATGGATCCGCTTCAGCACTACCTACAATAGTGTATGTTTCTTCATCACCATCAGGAAGCTCTTGAAATGTTACCGATTTCCCTAGTTGTACTACATTTGAATTTTGATTATCACTCTCTATAATAACAGCATTGCGAATCATTTTTTCAAGCTGTGCAATTCGAGATTCAACAAAAGCTTGTTCATCTTTCGCAGCATCATATTCTGAGTTCTCGGACAAATCTCCAAAGCTTCTTGCTACTTTAATACGTTCTACTACTTCTTGTCTACGTTCCGTTTTCAAGAAATGTAACTCTTTTTCTAATTTTTGTTTTCCTTCTTCTGTCATGTAATAATTTTTTTCCAAAGCCATCAAAACACTCCTCCGTTACCATCAAAATCAATATACATATCTTATGCCATTTCCTTGTGAGTCATTCCCAATATTATACTACGATGTATGTAAACATTCCTGCAAATAGTATAATAAAAAGAGCAGCACTAAAAAAGTGCGCTCAAACCCTAAAAGAATATTGGGATTCTAAATATTATAAATTACTATTAATTACTATGGCAGATTTTATCATTTTTTTCAATACCTTTTTCCTGTATGCAGCTGAATTATTGTGATTTTGCTCTTTCTGCCAAAATACTTCTAATTTTAGTTGTCAGTAAATCAATAGCAACGAGATTTTCTCCACCCTCGGGAACGATTATATTTGCATACCTTTTCGTTGGCTCCACAAATTGTAAGTGCATGGGACGGACAACATTCACATATTGATCAATTACCGAATCAATCGTTCTACCTCTCTCATTGATATCTCTAGTTATCCTTCTAATAATACGAAGATCCGCATCTGTATCTACAAATACTTTAATATCCATTAACTCTCGTAAACGCTCATCCTCTAATACTAATATTCCTTCCAATATGATTACGTCTTTTGGCTCCACTCGTATCTTTTCATCCGATCGAGTATGTAATGCATAATCGTAAACCGGCTTTTGAATGGACTCTCGATTTAGTAATTTTTGTAGATGGTCAATTAACAAATCATTATCAAATGCCAATGGGTGATCATAATTTGTTTTCAGTCGTTCTTCGAAAGGTAGATCGCTCTGATCTTTATAGTAAAAATCCTGCTCTATCATTAGTATCGTTTTATCCTCAAATTGGTCGATTATAGATCGAGTAACCGATGTTTTTCCGGAACCCGTACCTCCAGCAACCCCAATTACTACTGGTTTTTCAAACATCTTCAAGCCCCTTTCCGGATTCGTCCTGTCTCGTTGGTTTATTTTTTTACTGTAATGGCAATTCCGTCCCCAATCGGAACAATTGTTGTTACAAAATTGGCTTGATCGAACAACCAATCATTGTAATTTCGTACTTTGTTTGCTATCTTTTGTAGCCTGCTTGTCTCTGCTTGGACTTCTTCCGCAACATATCCTCTGAATAGAACATTATCACTAATAATGATACCCTCTTCATTTAAAAAAGGAGTGAACGTCTCGAAAAACTTTTTATATTGACCTTTTGCAGCATCGATAAACAGGAAATCATATGGACCTTTTTCTCCTAGAGTATCGATTGCATCAAAGGCATCATCTTTAATAACTTCAATCCGGTTTGCTAAATTACTGTTTTCTATGTTCAATATGGCTTGTTCATATCTTACATCGTCTCGCTCAATAGTAACGATGTGAGCCTCTTCATATGCTTCCGCCATACGTATAGCAGAATAGCCAATCGCCGTACCAATTTCAAGTATACGCTTCGGTTTTGAGATCCGAATTAATTGGAGTAAAAACTCAATTCCTAGTGGCTCCATGATTGGTACATGATGTTCCTGTGCATATTTTTCCATATTTACAATGTGTTCTTCTTTTTCTTTGATCGTGCTTATTAAATAGGAATGCAATGAATCATTCACTCATTGTTCCCCCAGTCTACTAGATTTTACAACTTCCCTATTTTAGCATAAAAAAAGTAAGGAATGCGAGTCATATAACACATTCCTTACTATACCTCTTAATTGTGAATATATTGAGCTTTTTTCTGGTTATGCTCTTCTAAAGTATCCGAATAGTATACTTTACCAGTATCTGTTGCTGCTAAGAAATATAGTGCAGATGTTGGTTCTGGATTTAGTACTGCTTCCAACGCATTTTCAGCAAAATTGGAAATAGGACCAACAGGTAAGCCAGTATACATATACGTGTTGTACGGTGAATCAATCTCTGTATATTCTGTTAACACTCGGTCCTTATGCTCGCCTAAAGCATAAAGTACAGTAGGATCTGTTTGTAGTGGCATTCCCTCATCTAATCGATTATAAAAAACATCAGCAATTAACTTACGATCGTTTACCTCGCGAGCTTCATTCTCTACTAAGGATGCCATAGTTAATGCCTCATGAATGGTTAAATCCTCGTCCTCAAACTCTTCTATTTGATTCATGTATTTTAAAACCACTTCTTCTGTCTTATCCAACATAGCGATAATGATAGATTCCACCGTTGGGGTTTCTGTGTTAAAGTCATAGGTTGCTGCAAATAAGTATCCTTCTAATGGATGAATGATATCACTGTTGAGGATTTCCTCCGATAGTATAGTTGGATACATATTCATTACGTTCTCAATGAACTCAGGATCGTTTACCGTTTTCATAAATTCCTCTTCGGTAATGGAGGTGTGTTGAGCAAATATTTTCGCAATATCCTCTAACTTTTTCCCTTCTGGTATCGTAACCGTAAGCACTGCTTCCTCCATTAACTTCCCTGTTTTTAACGTGTCAATAATTTCATCTAGAGTCATAGAAGCTGAAAAGTCATAGTTTCCCGCTTGAAATTCCGTTTCATTTTTAAATTTCGTATAATAACGAAAAATAGTACCGCTTTTTATGATGCTATGTTCTTCTAAAATTTCCCCAATCGTAGAAATTGAAGAGCCTAAAGGTATTTCCACACTTTTTATCGTATCATCTTTTGGATCCATTGGCTCCAAAGCAGACTTAACGTATAGATAGCCAGAAACTCCGATGGCAATGATGAAGACCATGATCACAGCAAACACAATCAAAACAATTTTACGAACGGTTTTTGCCTCTTTATAGCGTTCCTCGTCTTGATTTGAAGTAGACATATCTACGTCTCCCCCTTTCATCCGGTATATTATACTATAATGTGCTATATTTTTCTATTTTTTATTAGTAAGAAAGGGTTCGATTTTGATTTTAGATGTCGAATATAAGAGAGTTGACAGATAGCGATGAATATCATACCTCCACAAAAAAATAGCCGACAGCTGTCGGCTATTTTTTTTAGGATTCTTCTTCGTCGTCACCAGCAAATGTTGCTAGCATTTCCTCTACCATGTCCCATTCTTCTTCACTTTCGATTTGGAAAAGGGTCAGATCATCTTCGTTACCGTTCGGCTCTTCAAAGCGAAAAGCATATACCTCTTGTTCTTCTGCTTCGGCTTGCTCCACTGGAACAACAACCATATAGGATTGCTCCGTTTCGTCTACGTCAAAGGTGAATAATACTTCAAATAAATGTTCCTCACCAGACTCATCGGGTATAATAATTCGTTCTTTTTCTTCAAGTGGCATGGTTTTCCTCCTTAATTTTTAGCATCCATGTAGCTTTGTAAAATAATGCTGGCTGCCATTTTGTCTATTACTTTTTTTCTTTTTTTTCGACTCATATCAGCCGACAATAATACGCGTTCAGCAGCCATTGTTGTCAACCGTTCATCCCATAATTCAACAGGCAGTTGGAACGTTTCTTTCAGTTTTTCAGCAAAACGTTCACAAGCCTGACCTCGTTCACCAATTGTACCATTCATGTTCTTCGGAAGACCAACAATAACCTTTTCGATTTTATATTCTGTAATGAGCTGTTTTAAATCTTCCGTGACGTCCGCAAAGTTCTCTTTCCATAAAAGCGTCTTGACGCCTTGGGCAGTCCAGCCCAAATCATCACTCACAGCAACACCTATCGTTTTTTCTCCTACGTCTAAACCCATTAGTTTCATTATTTTGCTCCATTATGTTCATTAATATAGTATTTAACCAATTCTTCTATTAATTCGTCCCTTTCAATTTTTCGGATTAAATTTCTTGCATCCTTATGACGAGGAATGTAAGCTGGATCTCCTGATAACAAATAGCCAACAATTTGATTAATTGGGTTATACCCCTTTTCTTGTAAGGCCAAATGAACCGTCAACAATATCTCACCTACATTATGTTCAACTTGCTCTTCTGAAAAGTTAAACTTCATTGTATGATCATTCGAATTCATCGTCGAAACACCCCTTTGGAAAGAATTACATCTATTCCCATTATATACGTTTTAAATGCTTTGTACATATTCGCGAGCATAATTAATAGCTTCTTCCAATTTCTCTGGTTGTTTGCCTCCTGCTTGTGCCATATCCGGGCGGCCACCACCACCGCCTCCACAACGAGCTGCAGCTTCCTTAATTAATTTTCCTGCATGGTAGCCTTTTTCAATTAAATCCTTCGTTACACCAGATGCCAATTGAACCTTCCCATCATTTGAAGCACCTAGTAAAATAACACAGGAGTTCAATTTTTGTTTCATTTCATCGACCATTTGTCGAAGACCTTCCATATCCGATACGTCGACCACTGCAGCTAATACGTTTACACCGTTAATTGTCTCTGCTTGATCTATAATACCGCTTGCTTCCATATTCGATAGTTTCGCTTTTAAGGATTGGCTTTCACGCTCTAATTCCTTAATTTCACCAAACAATGCTTCAATTCGCTCTGGTACTTGTTCTTTTCTCGTTTTTAATAAATCACTTGATTTTTGCAATAGCTCTTCTCTTTCTAGGAGCCATTCATAAGCACCTTTACCAGTTTGTGCTTCAATTCTTCTCGTTCCAGCTCCAATTCCAGACTCTTGTACAATTTTAAATATACCGATTTCCGATGTATTTCGAACGTGACATCCACCACATAGTTCAATACTATAGTCCCCAACCGATACAACTCTTACTACATCACCATATTTTTCTCCGAATAAAGCCATAGCGCCCATTTTTTTTGCATCATCAAAGGATTTACTCTCGATTGTTACAGGAATCATGCTCCATATCTTTTCGTTTACAATCGCTTCTATTTTCTTTAACTCCTCGTCTGTTACTTGTCCGTAGTGGGAAAAGTCAAAACGGAGACGATCTGGTGCCACTAAAGATCCCGCTTGATTAACATGATCCCCTAAAACATCCTTTAACGCCTGATGTAATAAATGCGTAGCAGTATGATTTTTAATCGTATGGGAGCGTTTTGCTAAGTCCACCTTTGCCTCGACCTTGTCTCCTTTTTGGAGAGTGCCTGCTTTCACAATTGCACGGTGCATGTTTTGACCATTTGGAGCTTTTTGCACATCTTGTACTTCTAATGTCATCGAAGTTGACTGGATAACCCCTTTATCTGCAATTTGCCCACCACTTTCTGCATAAAATGGTGTCTGATTTAGAAATACGTAAACTTCGTCCCCTTCTGATGCCGTTTCTACAAACGCATCCTCTTTTACGATTTCTACTACCTGTGCTGCTGTTTCCAAGGTTTCATAACCTACGAATGTGCTTTCGACCGTAACATCTCGTAATACCCCACCTTGAACCTTCATCGATTCCACTTTCTGTCTTGCTTGACGAGCTCTTTCTCTTTGGGCATTCATTTCTTGTTGAAATGCTTCTTCATCAATTTCTAATCCTGCTTCTTCTACGTACTCTTCTGTCAATTCCTTCGGGAAACCATACGTATCATATAAACGGAAGACTGCTTCTCCAGGAAAAACATTACTTCCTTGTTCTTTTACTTTTTCCATTACTTCTTTTAAAATAGCTAGTCCATCATGTAGCGTTTCATGGAATCGTTCTTCTTCTGCCTTCACTACGTTTGCAATAAAGTCTTGTTTCTTTTTCACATTTGGATAGAATGCTTCCATAATGGAGGCTACATCCGGAACGAGTTTATACATAAACGGCTCTTCAATTCCAAGCTGCTTAGCATAACGGACCGCTCTTCTTAACAGTCTACGTAACACATATCCTCTACCTTCATTAGACGGTAATGCTCCATCCCCAACAGCAAAGGAAACGGTACGTATATGATCGGCAATTACTTTAAATGCAACATCCAATTCCTCGTTCTGTCCATAAGAAACTCCAGCTATTTTCGCAGTATGCTCCATAATCGGGATAAACAAATCTGTGTCGTAGTTTGTTTTTGCATCTTGAATAACGGATACAACACGTTCTAATCCCATACCTGTATCAATATTTTTTTGTGGTAGTGGCGTATAGGTACCATCCGGATTATGGTTAAATTGGGAGAATACTAAGTTCCAAATTTCTAGATAACGTTCATTTTCTCCCCCGGGATACAATTCTGGATCATTGACATCATTGCCGTAGGATTCTCCTCGGTCATAAAAAATTTCCGTATTTGGTCCACTTGGTCCCTCACCAATATCCCAGTAATTTTCTTCTGTTCGTATAATTCTTTCTTTCGGAATTCCAATGTTATTCAACCAAAAATCATAAGCCTCTTCGTCTTCCGGGTGAACCGTAACCGATAATTTCTCAGGTTCAAAACCAAGCCAATCCGGACTAGTTAAGAATTCCCAAGCCCATGTAATAGCTTCCTCTTTAAAGTAATCTCCAATTGAAAAATTACCTAACATTTCAAAAAATGTATGGTGGCGTGCTGTTTTCCCTACATTTTCAATATCGTTCGTACGAATGGACTTTTGTGCATTGCAAATTCTAGGGTTGGCTGGCACTACACTACCATCGAAATATTTTTTTAACGTAGCAACCCCACTATTAATCCATAGTAAGGTTGGATCATCCTTTGGCACTAAAGACGCACTAGGTTCTACACCATGCCCTTTCTCCTTAAAAAAATCTAAGAACATTTGTCTTACTTCACTTGATGTTAACTTCTTCATTCTATTTCCTCCTTTTTCGTTCTAACCAAACAAATTGGCTTGCGAATGATCGGACTTACCAAAAAATAAAAAACTCCCATCTCTGCAATTCATGCAGGGACGGGAGTTGTATCCGCGGTACCACCCTGATTATGGACATAGATATCCATCACCTTGGGTTGCATATAACGGTGCAATTACCGGCGGGGATTAGCCGCACTCCAGACTAGCTTTCCATGATTCGTTTTCTAGGGTTCTTTCAGCCGAGGAACCCCTCTCTATAAAAGAGCGTCATCATGTACTTAAGGTCTTTCAACGTATTAACAGTTCATATATGCCGATATTATAGAAAACTATTTACGAAATGTCAATGTAATACAACTTAATTGGTTTTATACCATGCCTTTTTCATTTTCTTGATTATGTGTGTTGGTTCAATAAAAACCTTTGCAATGGTTAGCATAGGAACCGCTAATATCATCCCGACGATACCGAACGCTTCCGCTCCAATCAGTAAAGCAAGAATTATTAATACTGGGTGAACATGTAGGGAGCGTCCTACAATATAGGGAGATAATAAATTGCTTTCGATTAATTGTACTACAATGACGACACCAACTACAAAAATGACCCTTTGAGAAGAAATCGTAAAGGCAATAATGACAGCAGGTATGGCACCTAATATTGGGCCAAAGTACGGAATAATATTTGTTACCCCCATAAACAGGCCGAGAATGAGGGGATATTTCATGGATATGAGCCATAGTAGCATGGTAGAAATAACTGCTACAAATAAACAAACGAGTAATTGTCCTCTTAAATATCCACCTAAGCTTTTATCCAATTGACGTAAATACTCCTGGAATTTTCGCTTCTCCGGTACAATCGCAGTACAGGCGGCCTTAATTTTAGGGAAGTCCTTTAAAAAGTAAAACACTAATATCGGAATTACAGCAGCAATAACAAGTACATCGGTTATTCCGGTTAAAGAATAAATCGTATTCGTTAAAATTTGCATAAGCTTGTTTTCAATGGTTGCAAAAGCACTATCCATTTGATCATGAACCGTTTCTGGAAAACGAGACGTTTGAATGTATAAATTATATATCCATTCTTGATACGTCTGTATAAGTGTAGGTAAATTATGAATTAATTCTTGTAATTGGTGCACAAATACAGGATAAGCTTTCGAAATCCCAAATATAATCCCTCCAAAAATGAGGAGATAGATAATGAATATAGCGAACCATCGTGGGATAATTTGTTCCAACATTTCAATAATAGGATATAAAATATACGCGATTAATGCGGATATCAATACTGGTGTTAATACTGCTAATAGAAAGGAGAAAATAAAATTGTAAAATGGAAAACTTATCCATAACAAATAACATAAAATTAACGAAATTAAGGCTATAAGTAACCAATATAGTAATTTTCTTTGCGATTCATTCATATCCGAGTCCCCTACGTTATGATTTGCGTAAGGTTAGTTTCTGGAGGGAACTCGATTCTTATTCGAAGCTCTCCATATAAAGAGAGTAGCGTCTTATTCACGCTACTCTCCTTTTACAAAAATTTAGTTAGTTTAACTCCCCAACTGATAATTCCTCGTCACTAAACAAATCATCCAAAGAGGATAACGAGCCATCCTCTTCTACTTCATGTACATTAATTTTTCCATTTTGAACGCTTAATTCAATTAAGCAGTTCCAACAATAGAACTGCTGGTGACCGATTTTCCCAAGATTATGACTATGGCAATTTGGACAATTCATGAATTAGCAACTCCTTCTAGCTGTTTATACTAATTCTATTAATGTCCAATAGATTCCCAATCTATACATAGCAGGAACAAACTATTACATAAAATCGTATGGGGATATTTCTGTATCCTCTTCCTCTTCTTCCAAAGGTAAAACATTAGTTGAGTTCTCGGTTATATCGAACATCATTTGCAACCTTTTTGTTAACGTTGTATTCCGTACATTGTAATCCTCAGTTTGGACACCATGTAGAAAGGATTGGGCATGCCCACAAATAATAAGAGAGCTTTTGCTTCTTGTAATAGCGGTGTATAATAGATTCTTTTTTAACATTCTACGATAGGCAGGCATAACCGGCATAATCACTATATCAAACTCACTACCTTGTGATTTATGGATGGAAATACAATAGGCATGCATTAATTGATTTAACTCATTTCGGACAAAGTATACTTCTCTACCATCAAAATTTACTACTACTTGCTCGACATTCTCCTCTGTCTCATCCGCGCGTAGAATGGAAACAATTTCTCCAATATCCCCATTATAAACCCCTTTTTCAGGTTGATTGACAAGTTGAATTACCTTATCGCCAGACCTGAAAATGATCTCATTAAACTTTATAGACCTCTTTTGATTGGAAGGTGGATTTAAGAGCTGCTGTAGTTCCATATTCAAACGATTAATGCCAACATCTGATCGATACATCGGAGCCAAGACTTGTATATCCTTTAGCAAATATCCCTTATCAACTGCCATTTTTACAACGTTTTGAATTAATTGGAGAAGTTGTTTTTCTGAAGAAGGGATAAAGCTGAAGTCCTCTCCCTTCTGAAGGGAATCCTTTGCACAACTATTATTCTTAATTTCATGGGCTAGCTCAATAATCCGTGAGCCTTCCTTTTGCCGGTATATTTCAGATAATCTACTAATTGGCAACATATTTGCAGCTAATAAATCAGACAATACTTGCCCTGGTCCTACTGATGGTAATTGATCTTCATCTCCTACAATAATCACTTGAGCGTGACTTGGTATTGCCCGAAACAACTTATTAGCAAGCCATATATCTACCATAGAAAACTCATCAATAATAAATACCTCACCCTTTAATTGGCGACTGTGATTATATTCAAATTCGTCGTCTCCTGTCCATCCCAAAAGTCGATGAATAGTTTGTGCTTTTATTCCTGTCGCTTCCGCCATCCGTTTGGCTGCTCTTCCAGTTGGGGCAGCTAATACAAAAAGGGATTTTTCCCCTTCCTCTGTATCCTTTTTTCTACCACTATGAAGTCGATTGTAAGCGCCAATTATCCCTTTAATAACGGTCGTTTTCCCAGTTCCTGGACCGCCAGTTAGAATCATAATTTTAGAATTTAACGCTTTTGCAATCGCCTCGTATTGCTCTGTTCCATAGCTAAGTTCCTCATCCTCTTCTATTTCGCCAAGAACCTTCATAATTTCTGCTTGAGAAAACTCATTGGTTAACTGAATATCCGAGATTCGTTTTAATTGCGAGGATAATCCTTCCTCTGAAAAGTATAGGGAAGGCAAATACACCCGATCATCCTCTTTAATAATATATTTTTCCTCTGCTAAATCGGAAATTTTCTCTACTACTTCGTCAAGTGTAATCGTTTTTTCAAATTCATTTAATAACTGTTGTACTTCTTCGGATACCGTTGTCAAATATCCAAAGACATGACCAAGTTGGGAATATTTATTCAAAATATGTAAACATGCAGCTTGGATTCTAGCAGGATGGTCTAACGCTAAACCAACTTTCTTGGCAATCTCATCAGCACGCCTAAACCCAAATCCTTCAATTTCAAAGACAAATAAGTAAGGATTTTCTTCTAGTAGTTTTAATGTTTGTTCTTGAAACGTATCGTATATTTTTTGCGCTAATTGCAAACCAATTCCATACACCGCTAGTGCCATTACCACGTGTTCAAAACCTTGATTCTCCCGAAGCATTTGTACAAACTCCCCAATTTTATTTTTCGGGAAATTTGGTACCGTCTCCAATATGGTTTCATCTTTTAATATTTTATCAATTGCATTCTCACCTAATTGGTGCACTAGTTTTTCCGCTGTCTTTTTCCCAACACCATGAAAAAGATCGCTTGATAAGTATCGAATAAGACTGTCTTTCGTTTTGGGTAAATCTTTTGTATAGGTGTGGACATTGTACTGTTTACCGAATTTTGCGTGGTATTGAATCGTCCCAAAAAACACATATTCTATATCTTGCTCTAGTGGAAGGAAATAACCTTTTACAACGATTTCTTTTTCTTCCACTTCTTCGTTTGTATCCAAAATATGTACATTAGCAATAGAAAATTTTTCATCAGCATTATAAAAAATAGTACGATTTAGCTTTCCTTTTATATATCCTTTCTTTTCCTCATGCTTTTGCTCCATTGCCTTGTACTCCTTTATTTCATATGTATAGTTAAGCTTAATATAGATTTATTTCCATTCCTAATGCGATTCGAGACGTAAGGATAATCGGTAGTAATGTCCGTAATAATCGTTTGCTTTAATTAAGAACGCTCGTTTATCATTTGTTCCACTTTTTCTTTTCCATTTAGGGCTAATACATGATCTGGTTGTATTTCAATCGCTTTATCAAAATGCTCGATTGCCTTTTTTGCTTCATCTTTAAATAAGTAACAAATGGCTAAATTATAATGAGCATCACTATGACTTTCTTCTAACTCTAATACTTCGTTAAAGATATTCATTGCTAAATCGATTTGTTCCGATTGTGCTAATGCTAATCCGTATTGAAATGCGGCATCTACATCTTCTTTATTTAATTCTACTGCTCGTTGTAAATATGGTAAAGACAATTTCGGATTTCCTTGATTCACCATACACATTCCAAGCATAAAATACACATCACTAGTTGACAATCCAAGCTTCATTGCTTTTTCAAAATGTGTTTGTGCAAGCTGGAAGTTTTCTTGCTCAAAGTATGTATTCCCTAACCCATAATGAGCTGCTGGTATTTCAGGGTCAATTTCTAATGCTCGCTGAAAAAAAATAGTTGCTCTCTCGAAGTCCTGTACATGTAATAATAAATTTCCAAAGTTAATAAACCCTAGTGGATCTTTCGGATTTTCATCAATGGCTTCTGTGAATAGCTTTGCCGCTTCTTCATACTTTTGATTACGCATGAATTCTATTCCCTGCTCGACTTTATTCATTATTTTCATCCTTTACTATGTTTAATCGTTTGAACAAAAGGGAAGGCCAGAATGTACAAAGTTGTACACATCTGACCTGTTGTTTATGCTAAATGTTTAACATATTCTTCATTTTTTATTACTTTGTCAATGGTTCCCCCACCTAAGCACACATCACCTAGGTAAAAAACTACCGCTTGACCTGGAGTTATGGCACGCTCTGGGTTATCGAATTCTACTCGTACATCACCATTTTTTAATGGATATACTGTTACACCACTATCTTTTTGACGATAGCGGAATTTAGCAGTACATTTTAATGGCACTTCTAGATTTACTGGGCGAATCCAATTCAATTGGGAAGCTTCTAAAGCATGAGAATATAAATAATCATTTTCATAGCCTTGCCCAACATACAATACGTTTTCTTTTAGGTTTTTGCCAATTACAAACCAAGGGTCACCAGCTCCGCCAATTCCTAAACCATGTCTTTGACCAATCGTGTAGTACATTAGCCCATCATGATTTCCTTTTACTTCACCTGTGATGGTTTTCATTTTCCCTGGTTGTGCTGGTAAATACTCGCTTAGAAATTCTTTAAAATTACGTTCACCAATGAAACAAATTCCAGTACTATCCTTTTTCGTAGCAGTAGCTAAGTTATGTTTTTTGGCGATTTCACGAATTTCAGGCTTGTTGTACTCCCCTAGTGGAAACATAACCTTTGCTAGAATATCTTGTGGTAATTGGTTTAAAAAGTAAGTTTGATCTTTATTTTCATCCATTCCACGTAACATTTCATATTGATCACCAGTTTTACGAATTCGTGCATAGTGGCCAGTAGCCAAGTAATCTGCTCCAAGTGACATCGCATGATCCAAAAAGGCTTTAAATTTAATCTCTTTATTACACATAACGTCAGGATTTGGAGTTCTTCCTGCCTTATATTCATCTAGAAAGTACGTAAAAACTTTATCCCAATATTGTTTTTCAAAGTTTACCGAGTAATATGGAATGTCTAACTGATTACATACTTTCACGACATCTTCAAAATCCTCTGTAGCGGTACATACGCCGAATTCATCCGTATCATCCCAGTTTTTCATGAAAATACCAACAACATCGTAGCCTTGTTCTTTAAGAAGTAAGGCAGCAACAGATGAATCTACACCACCTGACATACCAATTACTACTCTTGTATCCTCTGGCCTTTTCTCCATGATTTCACCACCTCAATTTGTTAATCTCTTTACAATAGAAGCTACCTTTAATGCAGCTTCTTTTATGTTTTCTTCGTTATTCGCAATACCGAAGCTAAAGCGAATCGAATTTTTCGTTCTTTCGTTATCTGACCCATACATCGCTGACAAAACATGGGATGGATCCACTGAACCCGCCGTACATGCCGAGCCACTTGAGGCTGCAACACCAGCTAAATCAAAATTCGTTAGTAAGCTTTCCACATTTGTACCTGGAAAACTCAGATTAATCGTCGAAGGAATCGAAATCGCTGGATTCCCATTAATTTCATACTGTATTCCTTGGTCCGATAACGTATCTAAAAACAATTTACGATAGACTACATATGTTTCCATTCTTTTTTTCCGCTCTTCCATAACGAGCTCAACCGCTTTTTGAAAGCCGGCAATTGCAGAAGTGTTTTCCGTACCTGCACGTCGTTTTCGTTCTTGTTCACCACCATGCTGCATTGCCTCTAACATAATGCCTTCCTTAGCATATAAAAAGCCAATTCCCTTTGGGCCATATATTTTATGAGCAGATGCACTGAGTAAATCCACCCCTAAAAGCTGAACATCAATAGGTAATACCCCATACGCTTGAACCGCATCGGTATGGAATAAAGCCTGGTGGTTTTCAAGTATAAATCCAATTTCTTGAATTGGTTGTATAACCCCAGTTTCGTTATTTACATACATAATGGATACAAGTATCGTATCATCTCGCAAATTTGCTTCTAGGTCGTCTATCGAAATTTGACCATTTTCATTCACTGGTAAATAGGTTACTTCAAATCCTTCCTTTTCTAAATACTCGGCTGTATGAAGAGTAGCATGATGTTCAATGGAAGTAGTAATAATATGCTTACCCTTATGCTTGTATTTTTTGGCAACACCAAGTATTGCTAAGTTATCTGCCTCCGTACCACCAGCGGTAAAAATTATTTCTTTATCTTGAGCATTTATGCTACTGGCAATCGTTCTCCTAGCTTCATCTAGAATTTTCCGAGCTTGTCGTCCGAAATAGTGAATACTTGAAGGATTCCCATATACATTTTCTAAAATAGGTAACATCGCTTGAACAACCTCTGGGTGTACTGGAGTTGTTGCAGCATGATCTAAATAAATTGGGTTCATGTACGTTCCCTTCTTTCTTATAACATTGACCATTAAATATAAAACATATAACCCTCTAATCGGTCTTCATCGTCCTTGTAGTTTGCCAAATCCTCTAATGTCGTTGTATCTAACACATCTTTTACGGCATCCCTAATTCGCAACCATAAATCACGTTTTGCTGGTTCTTCTTCGTCTTCTATTCCTTCAACAGGTGTGATTGGTCCTTCCAAAACCCGTATAACATCACCTGCTGTAATGTTCGTAGGGTCCTTTGTTAGTAAATATCCACCATGGGCACCGCGCACACTTTTAACGAGACTATTATTACGTAGGGGAGCTATTAGTTGTTCTAAATAATGCTCTGATAAATTATGGTCCGTAGCAATACTTTTTAAGGATATTGGTTTTTTGGCATCATATGATTTCGCAAGATCAATCATTATTGTTAAACCATATCTTCCTTTAGTAGAAATTTTCACTACTTAGCCTCCCTTTAATCATTAAAAACATTTTGTTCATTATATGAAAAACTTCCATTATACGCATTCTTTCTAACATCCGCTATAAGCAACAACTGATATTATAGCATGAACACTCCTCCCTTGCATTTTAAAGGCACGAAGATTACCCTTTAAGTATGAAAAGAATATAGATATTTCGGAACTAGAAAAGCATCCTGTTTCATTATAAAAAAGCAATTGTTAAGAAAAAGGAGACATAATATTGAGTCGGAAACCATTAGCTTATCGAATGCGCCCACAAAATATGGAGGGTATTATTGGTCAGCAACATTTAGTTGGAGAAGGAAAAATGATTCGGAGAATGGTAGAAGCGAATATGCTTTCTTCTATGATTTTATTCGGCCCTCCAGGTACAGGGAAAACAAGTATGGCAATGGCCATAGCCAAAAGTTTAAAGCTTCCTTATAAGCTTTTGAATGCAGTAGTAGATAAGAAAAAAGACATGGAAATCGCTGTTGAAGAAGCAAAGTTTTCAGGGCAATTAGTATTAATACTAGATGAGGTTCACCGATTGGATAAAGCAAAACAGGATTTCCTACTACCACATTTGGAAAGCAATTTACTAACACTTATCGGTTGTACTACAAGCAACCCTTATCACTCTATCAATCCTGCCATTCGAAGCAGATGTCATTTATTTGAGTTACATAAATTAGAACCGGAGGATGTAAAAGTCGGGCTTGTTAATGCTTTACAAGATGAAACGTTAGGCTTAGGAAAATACAAGGTAAACATTACAGACGATGCACTGGACCATTTTGCGAATTCCTCCAATGGTGATTTGCGCTCTTCTTTAAATGGACTGGAGCTCGCAGTAATGAGCACGAAACCAGATTCGAATGATGATATTAACATTGATTTAACGATTGCAGAAGAATGTATGCAGAAAAAAAGCTTCTCCCATGATAAAGATGGAGATGCACACTATGACGTTTTATCTGCCTTTCAAAAATCGATTCGTGGAAGTGACGTAAATGCCGCTTTGCATTATTTAGGTCGTTTAATAGAGGCTGGTGATTTAGATAGCATTGCTAGAAGAATGGTTGTTTGTGCTTATGAAGATATTGGTCTAGCTAACCCACAAGCAGGGCCAAGAGCATTATTCGCCGTCCAAGCTGCAGAACGTATTGGGTTTCCAGAAGCAAGGATTCCATTGTCTGTTGCGGTTATTGAACTATGTTTATCACCTAAATCCAATTCTGCCTATAAAGCGTTAGATGAAGCCTTACAGGATATACGGGATGGTAAATCAGGAGATATTCCAATGCACTTAAAGGATGCTCATTATAAAGGAGCAAAAGCATTAGGGCGAGGAGTGGAATATAAGTATCCCCACAATTATGAACAAGGTTTTGTAGTACAGCAATATTTGCCAAACTCTATTAAAAATAAAGAATACTTTCAACCAAAAGAGACTGGTAAATTTGAGGCGTCCTTAAAGAAAATCTATTCCAATATTTTAGAACAACAAAAAAAGAATAAATAGAGTATAAGCTCCTTTTTAATTGTCCATAATAGATATAAACATTAACAAACTATTAAAAAAGCGTAAGTACATACGATTTGCTTCCGCTAAAACGAAGGAAACGAAAGAAACAAATGGTATATTTATAACCTTTTACCTTAATAATACTTTTGTTTTCCTATGTTTATATCATTTTTTGTTACGATAACAAACTTTAAACACAATTAAAAAGGAGTGGAAATTATGGCCAAAGTAAGACAAGATGCATGGTCACACGAAGACGATCTACTACTCGCCGAAACAGTTTTAAGACATATTCGTGAAGGTAGTACGCAGTTAACAGCTTTTGAAGAAGTTGGAGACAAATTAAATAGAACAGCTGCAGCTTGCGGCTTTCGTTGGAATGCAGAGGTTAGAAGACGTTATGAAAAAGCAATAGAGATTGCGAAACGTCAAAGAAAAGAAAAAAAACGTGCCATGGCGAATCAACAACGTTATACGCCAAGACCTACACCAACATATGAACAAACACCAATTCCAACATCATCTACAACAATCCAATCAAATGTAATGGAAAGTGTTGGACAAATTTCGCGAACACAAGCTAATGGTTCCTTTCGTTCTATTGACGAGGTTATCTCCTATTTGAAAGAATTTAAGAATGAATATGAAACTAGCTATAAATCTCAAACGCTAATGACAAAATTAGAGCAAGATAATAATTTATTACGAGATGAGAATGAAAAATTACAGCAAAAACTAGCGAAATTAGAAAAGAAATACGAATCCATGGAAGAAGACTATCAGGTGCTTATGTCCATTATGGATAAAGCAAGAAAAATGGTCGTTTTTGATGACGATGATAATAGTGAACCAAAACAATTTCGTATGGAGAAAAACGGCAACCTAGAGCGTGTTGCGAGATAAACCTCCTTCAATAGAAATAGATGGACGAGCTGTAATTAATAGAGCTATATTATATGTATTTATCTATAATTCGCAGTAATGCTCTCACTCATCTATTGGATAATGCGTGCTAAAAATGCTGCCGCAAAATACTTCGCTTTTTCTTTAAATAAAAAAATACAAAGAACACGATTTCATAAATGGGACGAAATGCTTTTGTCCCATTTTTTTATTTATAGGGCTTGCTAAAGGTAACAGAGCAGAATAGAAGGAGGTTTATCCTACATAGCGTTAATACCCCCACCCTCATTTATACAACCCCATGTATTAAAATACAAACAACTCCTCTCTCAAGTAAAACAAAATGCTTATTTTTTAAGTTTTTTTCTGATTTTCTATTGAAACTCTTCATTCATTTATGCATAATAATACAAAACAGTAAATAAAAATACATTGTGAAAAGGGAGGAGATTTAATTGACAAGAGAAAAAATCGTTTTAGCTTATTCTGGAGGTCTTGATACATCCGTCGCCATTAAGTGGTTACAGGACCAATACCATTATGACGTTATTGCAGTGGCGTTAGATGTTGGAGAAGGAAAGGATCTTGATTTCGTAAAGGAAAAGGCACTCCATGTAGGAGCAATTAAATCTTACGTAGTGGATGCAAAGGCATTATTCGCTAACGATTATGTATTGCCGGCATTAAAGGCAAATTTACTATATGAAAGTAAATATCCGTTAATTTCCGCTTTGTCTCGTCCACTTATTGCGAAAGTACTTACAGAAATCGCTGCTAAAGAAGGAGCTGTTGCTGTTGCACATGGCTGTACAGGGAAAGGAAACGATCAAGTTAGATTTGATGTTGCGTTTACGGCATTAAATCCAAACCTAAAAATTGTAGCTCCTGTTCGTGAATGGGCAATGTCCCGAGACGAAGAAATTGCATATGCAAAACAACATCAGATCCCTATTCCAATAGATTTAGATAATCCTTATAGTATCGATCAAAATTTATGGGGGCGTAGTAATGAATGCGGAATTTTGGAAGATCCATGGGCTGAGCCACCAAAAGACGCCTTTGAGTTAACGGTTGATCCCATTGACGCACCTAATGAAGCAGAAATTGTCCAAGTAACTTTTGACCAAGGAAAACCAATTTCTTTAAACGGAGAAACATTACCGTTAGAAGAATTAATCGTAACGCTTAACAAAATTGCTGGAAAGCATGGTGTCGGACGGATTGACCACGTTGAAAATAGATTAGTTGGTATTAAATCAAGAGAGGTATATGAAGCACCTGCAGCATTAACTTTAATTGCTGCCCATCAAGAGCTGGAAGCATTGACACTACCAAGAGAAGTTGCACAGTTTAAACCAACTATTGAACAGAAACTAGCGCAAACCATTTATGATGGTCTGTGGTATTCACCGCTAACAAATGCATTACTATCCTTTATTGAGGAAACACAGAAATATGTTTCTGGAACAGTAAAAGTGAAACTATACAAAGGACATCACCATGTTGTTGGAAGAATGTCTGCACATTCCTTGTATGATTTCGATCTAGCAACCTACAAGCCAGAGGATAGCTTCGATCATAATGCAGCACTAGGATTTATAAAATTATGGGGGCTCCCAACAAAAGTACACTCAACTGTGACTCAGGAGTATGCTAAGAAAGATGTGAAAATAGACCAAATTATTATCGATATGAAGGAAGCGGTAAAGCAATGAAACTTTGGGGTGGACGATTTACGAAACCAACAAACGAATTAGTGGATGAATATACAGCATCAATTTCCTTTGATCAAAAGCTTGCGAAATTTGATATTTTAGGCAGTTTAGCTCATGTCGAAATGTTGGCTAAATGCAAGATTATCTCAAGTAACGATGCTGAGGTAATCATACAGGGCTTAAAGAATGTAGCTCAAAAAATTAATAATGGCGAGGCTACCCTGTCGGTTGAACAGGAAGACATTCATATGAATGTGGAAAAGCTATTAATGGAGGAAATTGGTCCTACAGGTGGGAAATTGCACACTGGAAGAAGTAGAAACGACCAAGTTGCTCTTGATATGCGCTTATATTTACGCGAATCTATTGTTCATATTGTAGACCTTCTCTCAAAAGTCCAGAAGGCTTTAATGGCCCAAGCAAAGCAAAATATAGATACCATTTTACCAGGATACACACATCTCCAACGGGCCCAGCCTGTCCGTTTTGCTCATCATATGTTGGCCTATGTATTTATGTTTCAACGAGATGTAGAACGTTTAGTAGATAGTTATAAACGCGTCAATCAATCTCCATTAGGTGCAGGAGCATTAGCAGGTACCACTTTTCCAATAGACCGGGAGTATGTCGCTCAAAAACTACATTTTGACGGAGTTTCGTTTAATAGTTTAGATGCCGTAAGTGATCGTGACTTCGTTGTGGAATTTCTTTCAAATGCATCTCTTATTTCTATGCACTTGTCTAGACTGTGTGAAGAACTTATCCAGTGGTCTAGTACTGAATTTCATTTTATCGAGCTGGATGATGCTTTTTGTACGGGTAGCAGTATGATGCCCCAAAAGAAAAATCCAGATGTAGCAGAGCTAATACGGGGAAAGACAGGAAGAATCTATGGACATCTAATTGGAATGCTAACGACGTTAAAAGGATTACCACTTGCTTATAACAAGGATATGCAAGAAGACAAGGAGGGTATGTTTGATTCTGTTGAGACGCTAGAAGGGGCACTCGCGCTCTTTGCTCCAATGATTGAGACCATGACCGTAAACAAAGATACAATGCATAAGGCGGTGCAACATGATTTTTCAAATGCCACCGACCTTGCTGACTATTTGGTTAGCAAAAATATACCCTTCCGCGAAGCACACGCCATTGTTGGTCAAATTGTTTTGCACTGTATTCAAACAAATAATTATTTATTGAACTTACCCTTTGATACGTTTCAACAGTTTTCGCATGTAATCAAAGAAGATATTTATGACGTCCTTGCCCCAGCATCTGTTGTAGATGCTCGTAACGTATTTGGTGGCACCGCGAAAGAACGGGTAATGGAGCAATTGCAAATAGCGGAAGAACTAATAGATTCTAATATGAAATGGGTCACAAATTACGAGCCATTAAAAGATATGCTGTTAACCTAAAGAGAAGGAGATGAAGGAAATGGCAGGGGAAACAGGCTATCTCGTTTTAAGTACTGGAGATATTTTGGAGGGAAAATGGTTATCCCCAAAGAAGGAAATGGAAGGGGAACTCGTATTTAACACTGCAATGACCGGTTATCAAGAAGTTATGACAGACCCTTCCTACGCAGGTCAAATTGTGATCATGACTTACCCATTGATTGGAAATTACGGCTTCAATGATACGGCTTTTGAGAGTGTACGACCGCAAGTGGCCGGCCTTATTATAAATTTTCCATGCGTTACACCAGAGCACGCAGAATCTCAATATTCGATTATGGAAATGGTTCAGAAATTTGACATTCCTATCCTTTATGATATGGACACAAGAAGACTTACAACAATTGTACGAAATAACGGAAATGTATTCGGAAAAATGACCAGTAACAAAGATGAAAAACCTATTATCGAAAAGGTGGACCCGAATATTGTCAAAACAGTATCTGTCTCGACGACACATACCTTTTACCAAAAAACAAATAGAGAAAGAACGAAACACGTTGTTGTGGTGGACTTTGGCTATAAGCACTCCATTGTCAACGCTTTGTTAAATTTAAGTTGTCATGTAACAGTTGTTCCTTATCATTCGACATTACAGGAAATTCAAGCATTACACCCAGATGGAATCTTATTTTCAAATGGACCAGGAAATCCTGAAGATTTACAAAGTCTCCTACCAAAGTTGAAAGAGATGGCAGATCAATATCCAACGCTAGGGATTTGTTTAGGTCATCAGCTGTTGGCACTAGCCTATGGAGGGAAAACCAAACGATTACCATTCGGACATCGGGGTAGTAATCATCCTGTAAAAGATTTAAAAACAGGAAAGGTCTACATTACATCACAAAATCATGGTTATGTAGTGGATGAACAATCCCTTAACAAAACCGTTTGGAACATATCCCATATTAATGTCAATGACAATTCCGTTGAGGGGATGGTCCACCGTTCTAAACCAATAATTGCAGTCCAATTTCATCCAGAAGCACATCCAGGTCCACTAGATTCACATCATATTTTTGAGCATTTCTATCAGTTATTACAGGAAAAAGGAGCGAGAGAGCATGCCAAAGTATGAGCAAATCAACAAAGTATTAGTAATTGGTTCTGGACCAGTAGTAATTGGGCAAGCTGCAGAATTCGACTATGCTGGAACACAGGCGTGTTTGGCTCTTAAAGAAGAGGAAATGGAAGTTGTGTTAGTAAACAATAACCCAGCAACCATTATGACCGATGAAAAAATTGCAGATCGGGTTTATTTAGAACCATTAACCTGTGAATCTATTGAAAAAATAATTGAATTCGAACGACCAGACGGCCTGTTGCCAACACTCGGTGGGCAAACAGGCTTAAATCTTG
The DNA here is from genome assembly GCF_900240405.1 of Salirhabdus sp. Marseille-P4669. Classification (GTDB taxonomy): domain Bacteria; phylum Bacillota; class Bacilli; order Bacillales; family Alkalibacillaceae; genus OEQK01. Next base: position 223,370 of record NZ_OEQK01000002.1, on the reverse strand, counting down.
CTGTTTCCCTAAGTGAGTCTAATATATTGGAGAGGTATAATGTGCAGCTATTAGGGACTCCTTTAGACACCATTCAAAAAGGAGAAGATCGAGAGCTTTTTAAAGCAATGATGAAAGAGATACAGGAGCCAGTTGCTGAAAGCATCTCCACCACTTCAATAGAGGAAGCCGCTCAGTTTGCCACAAAAATGAACTATCCAATTATTGTTCGACCTGCATATACACTTGGAGGCGCTGGTGGTGGAATTGCAAATAATACAGAAGAGCTAATCCGGATTGCAAAGACTGGTATTCATGCTAGTCCAATTAATCAAATTCTAGTAGAACAAAGTGTAAAGGGTTGGAAAGAAATTGAATATGAAGTGATGCGCGATGCCAATGATACTTGTATTATTATTTGCAATATGGAAAATATCGATCCTGTTGGCGTTCATACAGGGGATAGTATTGTAGTCGCTCCCTCTCAAACGTTAAATGATTACCAATATCAAATGCTTCGTAATGTATCTTGCAAAGTAATTCGTGCGCTTGGGGTAATCGGTGGCTGCAACATTCAATTTGCCCTTCATCCCGAAACAAATGAATATGTGATTATTGAAGTAAATCCTAGGGTAAGCCGTTCCAGTGCCCTTGCTTCAAAAGCAACTGGATATCCCATTGCTAGAATTGCTGCCAAACTAGCATTAGGTTATCACTTAGATGAAATTTACAATCCAATTACAAAAGAGCAATTTGCAAGCTTTGAGCCAACAATGGATTATCTTGCTGTTAAAATACCGAGATGGCCATTTGATAAATTTAAACATGCGAATACATTATTAGGTACTCAAATGATGGCTACAGGAGAAGTGATGGCACTAGCACGTAACTTTCCTGCTGCTCTTCAAAAGGCAATTCGTTCATTAGAAGCCGGTGTAGGCGATCTCGACCTCCCTTCCCTAGCTAACGTTACGAATAAAGAACTTGAGAATAAGCTAATATACCCAACTGATGATAGACTCTTTGCTATAGCCGAAGCTTTACGTCGTGGATATTCGATTGAAACGCTTTATGAATTAACGAATATTACAAAATACTTTCTTATTGAAATGAAGCAGCTTATCCAAGTAGAACAGGAATTAAAGCATACAGATTGGGGAGCTGTAACGAAAGAGATGCTTCTGAACGCCAAAGTATATGGTTACTCCAATCAAACGTTAGCGAAATTATTTCATCAGCAAGAAGAAACCATTGAGAACAAATTAAAAGAGTTGCAGCTAAAACCAGCCTACAAAATGGTTGATACGTGTGCTGGAGAATTCGAAGCAAAAACTCCATACTTTTACAGCACATGGAAGGAATATAATGAAGTTCCCCCACTTACGAAAGAGCATAAAATTGTTGTTTTAGGCTCTGGACCAATTCGTATTGGGCAAGGCATCGAATTTGACTATTGCTCTGTTCAAGCCGCTCTCTCTTTAAAAGAACAAAACTATGAAACGATTGTGATAAACAATAATCCAGAAACCGTAAGTACGGACATTCACATAGCTGATCATTTATTTTTTGAACCTCTCACATTAGAAGACGTAGTGAATGTAATTGAAACAGAGGAAGCAACTGGTGTAATCGTACAGTTTGGTGGTCAAACGGCTATCCATTTGGCTGATGGGTTAGCGGAAAAAGGAATACCCGTCTTAGGAACCACTACTGATGCTATTGAAATGACCGAAAACCGAGAACGCTTTTACAACTTATTGCAAAAATTAAACATCCCTCACATTCCTGGGGAAACCATTACAAACGTACAACAACTAAAGGCAGCAGTGAATACTTTAGGATTCCCAATTCTTCTACGACCTTCCTACGTTATAGGTGGTAGTGGGATGGTTGTCATTCGAAATGATCAGGAGCTAAACGATTATGTAGGGGAAATAGTAGATTTGGATGAACAAGATAAGATGTTTCCTATATTAGTAGATTCCTTTATTCAAGGAATGGAGGTTGAAGTGGATGCTGTGTGCGATGGGGAAGATATTATAATTCCTGGTGTTTTTCAACATGTGGAGCATGCTGGCATCCATTCTGGTGATAGTATGGCTATCTTCCCTGCACCAAACCTCACATTAAAACAAAAACAACTTATTACAGAATATACGAAAAAGATTTCAAAAAAAATGAATGCAAAAGGTGCTTTAAATATTCAGTTTGTCATAAAAGAAGAGGATCAATCTCTTTATGTCCTTGAGGTAAATCCTCGAGCATCTAGGACTGTTCCAATCGTAAGTAAAATAACTGGAGTTCCATTAGTGAATTTGGCCACAAAAGTGCAAATGGGTAAAAGTTTAAAAACATTAGGATATGAGCTTGGTTTACATCAAGAAATGCCCTATTATGCAGTAAAAGCTCCGGTTTTTTCTACGAATAAGCTAAAAGACGTTGACCCTTTATTAGGTCCAGAAATGAAATCGACAGGTGAAGTAATAGGACTAGGAATGTCTCTACAATCTGCAATGAAAAAAGCGTTTCATTGGAAAGAACAAACAGAACAATTGGAACAGAAGCCAAATGTATTCCTTTCCCCTTCTCGTGCCGATTTAACACACATTCATCAACTGAAAGATGTATTAAACGATATTACAACATTTTCAACAAAGCCCGGAGCAACCTTACTTGCGGAAACGGGAATAATCATTGATCACATCATCACCATTGATGAGGCAATCCAGTTATGTACAGATAACATACTGCAAATTCTGTATACAAGTGTAGAAACAAAAGGGGTTGAAAAGTGGCAGAACCTTAGAGAAACGGCGTTAAAAATGCATACAGCATGTTTTTCTTCCTTACAGAGTTTACTTGCATATTTAAGCGTCATGCATCACGACATGGAGGTTCCAAAATCAATCCAAGATTATGTATTAATGACGGAAAATTTGAATAGGCAAAAGGAGCGTGTCACTAAATGAACACGTTATATAGAGAGGACGTTACAAACGAGCTAAAAGGAAAAAACTTTTTATCATTAAAGGATTTTTCTAAAGAGGAGATCCATACTTTACTGGATTTAGCAATCTATTTAAAGAAGCGTTATAAACAAGGCTTGATCAATCATCCGCTAAAAGGAAAAACGTTAGCCATGATTTTTGAGAAAGCATCCACGAGAACGAGGGTTTCCTTTGAGGTTGGCATGTATCAGTTAGGGGGCTCTGCTTTATTCTTAAGCAAAAATGATATTCAACTTAGTAGAGGGGAATCCATCTCCGATACCGCTAACGTTTTATCTAGCTATGTAGATGGAATAATGATTCGAACATTTGACCAAGGAACGATTGACGCACTTGCAACACATGCCTCTATCCCAGTAATTAATGGTTTAACGGACCTATATCACCCTTGCCAAGTATTAGCAGACCTACTCACCATTAAAGAAAGGAAAGGTACTTTAAATGGAATGAACATTGCTTATATTGGAGATGGCAATAATATGGCCCACTCCCTAATGATTGGATGTGCAAAAGTAGGTGCCAATATCACAGTTGCATCCCCTAATGGCTACGAACCATTAAATTCGATTACGGAGTTCGCTCAAACGATTGCAAAACAAGAAAATAGTTCCGTTGAAATTACAAATTCTCCTCTTCATGCAGCGATGGAGGCAGATGTTATTTACACCGATGTATGGGCAAGTATGGGGCAAGAAGAGGAACAAATCGAAAGAGAACTTGCATTCCGTCCTTTTCAAGTAAATGAAAATATTATGAATGAAGCAAAAAAGGATGCGATTTTTATGCACTGCTTACCGGCACATCGAGGCGAAGAAGTAAGTACAGATGTAATAGATGGAGAACAGTCTGTAATCTTTCAGCAGTCAGAAAACCGCCTTCATGCCCAAAAAGCTTTACTAACAGCTATTATGGGAGAATTGGAATAAACACAGTAAAAAACCTTCGACATCCCTTGTCGAAGGTTTACTTTATACGTTATGTATCATCAATCCCAATCGTGCCGTCACCCTTAAACGTTTTGAACCCGCTCTCGGCAGGTGGGTGCCCTGTTCTTTGTTTTATACTTCCTCTCTTAGGAGGCTTGCACGCCACAATAGAAACTCCAGGCTCCCGTTTACGTTGTTGTTCGGTCAAAACTAATTGGTTAAGACGAACACATCAGGATTGATTACCTCAATTACTATACTTGAATGATAGCATATATAACTTGCTCATATCAAGTAGAGAACAGCTAACAATTTTTACAAATGCTTTACATATATTCGCCTATATTACAAGATTTTAACGTATTGACATGAGTAAGAAACGACACTGTTACTCCTTGCGATTTAACTTCAGTTGTAGCTCATCCAGTTGTGCATGACTAACTTCTGATGGCGCCGCTGTTAAGAGATCGGAAGCTGATGCTGTTTTTGGGAAAAGGATCGTATCCCGTAAATTGGTTCTACCTGCAAGCAGCATAATAAATCGATCAAAGCCGAGTGCGATTCCTCCATGTGGTGGTGCACCGAACTCTAATGCTTCCATTAGAAAGCCAAATTGACTATTCGCTTCTTCCTTCGAAAATCCTAATACTTCAAACATTTGCTCTTGCATCTCTTTATTATAAATACGTAAAGACCCACCACCTAGCTCATACCCATTTAACACGAGGTCATAGGCTTCAGCCTTCACTTCTGCAGGATTGGTTCTTAGTTTTTCCACATCTCCATTTTCAGGCATTGTAAATGGATGATGTGCCGCAAAATATCTACCTAACTCTTCGTCATACTCTAATAGAGGCCAGTCTGTTACCCATAAGAAATGGAACTTAGATTCATCGACTAGACCTAATTCCTTACCAAGCTTTAATCGTAAGGCACCTAAGCTCTCATATACAACATTTGTTTTATCCGCTACAAATAGTAGTAAATCGCCATCTTCCACTCCTAGCGCAGATGAAATACCAGCTACCTCTTCCTCAGATAAAAACTTTGCAATTGGTCCAGTTAACTGACCCGCGTCAGCCTTTAACCAGGCTAAACCTTTTGCTCCGTAAATTTTTACAAATTCTGTTAAATGATCAATGTCTTTTCTCGAAAAGTCCTTTGCTTTCCCTTTCACATTAAGTGCACTAACTTTCCCACCAGCTTGTACTGCTCCACGAAATACTTGGAAACTTGAATTTTCCACAATTTCAGATACCGATACAAGCTCCATGTCAAATCGTGTATCCGGTTTATCAGAACCGAATCTTTCCATCGCTTCCTGATAAGAAATCGTTGGGAATGGTGTCTGAATATCTAATCCTTTGATTTCCTTCATCACTCTTGTCATCATTCGTTCTGTCATCGCCATAATATCTGCTTTTGACATAAACGATGTTTCAATATCGATTTGTGTAAATTCCGGCTGTCTGTCTGCACGGAGGTCTTCATCACGGAAGCAACGTGCAAATTGATAATATTTTTCAAATCCCGCTACCATTAACATTTGTTTAAATAATTGTGGGGACTGAGGTAATGCATAAAATTCTCCAGGATGAACTCGACTCGGTACTAAGTAATCTCGAGCGCCCTCTGGGGTACTTTTAGTTAACATCGGTGTTTCCATCTCATAAAATTCCTCTTCATTTAGGAAATTCCGGATAACCTGAGATGTTTGATGTCTAATTTTAAATGTTTCTTGTAATGGTTTACGTCGCAAATCTAAATATCGGTATCTTAAACGTAAATCTTCTGCAGTATCTAGTTCATTTTGTATTAAAAACGGTGGGTTTTCTGATTTGTTTAAAATAGATACTGCTGAAACTTCTATTTCAATTGTTCCTGTTTCCATATTTTTATTGACAGTACTTGCATCACGAGCTACAACTTTACCTTTTACTTCTAACACATATTCACTACGGATTGATTCTGCTACCTTTAATGCTTCTTCATTAAAAGAAGGATTAAAGACGATTTGTACCAAACCAGAGCGATCACGTAAATCAATAAAAATGAGTCCACCTAAGTCCCGACGTTTTTGAACCCAGCCTTTTAAAAGAACTTCTTGGCCGATATGCTCCTCTGTTAACCTGCCACATTGCATACGCTCACTCATTTTACTTCCCCCTTAATGGATTTTTTTAGGAAGGAGATAATCTCTTCAAATGATTTTTCCGATTGCTCCCCAGTTCCCATATCTTTCACAGCAATTTTATTTTCTTTTAGTTCATTTTCACCTAATACTAAAACGTATTTCGCATGGAAGCGGTCTGCTTGCTTAAACTGTGCTTTCATTTTTCGATCTAGATAATCGATATCTACTTTTAAACCGGATAGTCGTAAATTATGACATAGTCCAACCGCTTCTTGCCTTGCTTCCTCACCCATTGAAACGATATAGCAGTCTAATGCCTCGTCTATTGGCAACGTAATGTTTTCCGCTTCTAATGCCAACAACAATCGTTCAATACTTAGTGCAAATCCGATTCCAGGTGTCTCTGGTCCACCTAAGTCCTGTACTAACCCGTTATATCTTCCACCACCAGAAAGTGTTGTAATTGCTCCAAATCCCTCAGCATCACTCATAATTTCAAAAGCCGTATGATTATAGTAATCTAATCCACGTACTAGAGTTGGATCTTCCACATATGGGATTCCCATCTTTTCTAGGTAGCTTTTCACTTGATCGAAATACTTCTTTGAATCTTCATTTAAATACTCGATTATAGAAGGTGCCGATTTCATTGCAGGATGGTCTCGATCCTTTTTGCAATCGAGTACACGTAATGGATTTTTATCTAGTCGAGCTTGACAGTCATTACACAATTCATCCTTGTGAGGTGTGAAATGATTGATTAATGCCTGTCTATGATTCGTTCTACTTTCTTTATCACCTAGGCTATTTATCACAAGTTTCAGTGATTTTAATCCGAAGGTCTTATAGCTTTCCATTGCTAAAGCCATTACTTCTGCATCTACAGCCGGATCACTACTTCCTAGTGCCTCAATCCCAAACTGTACAAACTGTCGATTGCGTCCTTTCTGCGGGCGTTCATAACGGAACATTTGACCGATATAATACAGCTTAGTAGGTTGGGTTGGATCACCATATAATTTGTGCTCAACATAAGAACGGACAACAGATGCTGTTCCTTCTGGGCGTAATGTTAAGCTACGGTTACCTCTATCTGTAAAAGTATACATTTCCTTTTGAACAATATCGGTTGTATCTCCCACCCCACGTTGAAAGAGTTCTGTATTCTCAAATAAAGGAGTGCGAATTTCATTGTAGTTAAATGCATTAGCAATATCTTTCAGTTTCGCCTCCACATATTGCCACTTTTTTGCCTGGCTTGGTAATATGTCTTCTGTACCTCTTGGCGCTTTAATCATTATGTATCCCCTTCCTATAATCTAATCAATCGTATTCTTGTAAAAACAGAAAAAACCCGTCCCTTTATAAAAAAGGGACGAGTTTATAACCCGCGTTGCCACCCTAAGTTAAAGTGTATAAAAAAAAACACTTTCACTCATTCATTTTAACGCTGTAAAGAGCGTCCAACATTTACTAAGAAATACCGACCGTTCAATGTGGAACCTCAAGAATGTCCTTCATTAAGCTTCGATGTGGAAATGCTTTCAGCCTAAGGCATATCCTCTCTTTTCACCAATTTACTTAATTACTCTTTCTATCATAGGTTCTGCTATAAAGTTTTGAATTGATAATTATCATAATGTTCTATGCGAAAAATGTCAAGAACGATTTAGCTTTTCTTTTAAATATTTAACATCTTTTAATGAAAGTCCAAATTCCTGAGCAAGCTCAATAGCAGATTGATCCGTTGATGCATTCATAAACCGATGAAAATCAACATGGAATATGTCTTGGCTTGTCGGTGTTAATTCAAATCTTTTGCCACTTACTCTCATGTTTGTTCCTCCCTTTCCTAGTAAGAATAGAATGCCAATATAACAGGATTTTGTTTAATCCATATTATTTTGTACATAAAGAGCGAAAATCTTACATAGGAAAGTAATTTTTGTTTCGATTAGAAAGGATTGTGAGTTAGGTTATAAGGCAATACCTAAGATTGATTATGAGGAATAACACGTCCCATTTTGCAAGATAATGATATTATTGTGATTGTTATATCCATCATAAAAACAGTAAGAATTGTACAACTTAGCAATTCTTAGGTAAAATAAAGAGATGAATGTACTATTAAATACATTATTCGATTAAGCGTATTGCTTGTAGGAGGTATCGTTTTTGAAAAAGAAGATTCTTTATATTCCTTCTTTAAGTTTTCTTCTACTTCTTTTATTTAACTCTCCCGTATTTGCTGTAGATGGAACGATAACAGTAGATAATTTAAATATAAGAAGCGGTCCTGGTACAGAGTATGATGTTGTTGGACAAGCTCATAAAAACACAAGTGTAACCATTTTAGATCAAACAGGTACTTGGTATAAAATTAAATTGGGACAAACAGAAGGATGGGTATCGCAGGAGTTTGTTACTGTAGCTCAATCTGGTAATAAATTAGATGCCTATGTCATAATAGATGCAAAAGATGTGACCGTCCAAGTAAGAGAAGAACCCCATATGAACGGTAAGGTTATGGATCAACTAAAGGGTCAACAATCCTATCCGTTTTTAGAAGAGAAAAATTCTTGGTATAAAATTCAGCTTCCATCTGGTAATACGGGTTGGGTTGCAAAATGGCTAGTTGAAAAAATAGATACGGTAAGCAATAACAAAGACCAACCACAAGAAGAAAAAGACCTACTGAAAAATAAAGTCATTATTATTGATGCTGGACATGGCGGAGATGATACTGGAACAATAAGTGTAACAGGGGACTATGAGAAGTATCTTACTTTCCGAACGAGTGATCTTTTAGCAGAAAAATTAGAACGTTTAGGTGCAATACCAATACAAACGCGTACAACAGATTACTTTTTAACGCTTGAGAATCGTGTTGCTTTTTCTCATGCGTATCAAGCAGATGCATTTATTAGTATTCACTATAATAGTGCCCCAGAATTTCCTGAGGTTCACGGAATTGGTACTTTCTATTACCATGATCAATATTATCCATTGGCAAATGAAATACAAAAAGAGGTCATAAAAGCAACTGGGTTAAAAAATAGAGAGGCAAGATTTGGGGATTATTTTGTAGTCCGAGAAAATATCCGACCCTCTGTATTACTTGAACTAGGCTTTTTATCCAATCAAACAGAGGAAAACATAGTAAAAGGGGATCAATTTCAACAACAGGCTACTAACGGGATTATTAGAGGTTTAATTCAATATTTTGATTATATCGAGTAAGAACAAAAGTGGAAGCACTAGGGCGCTATCGCTTGATGCGGCCATTCCTATTCGTAAACGTATACACTGTTTTTAAAATGATAATTCCCTAAACAAAAAAGGGTGCTTCTCATCAAAGAAGCACCCTTTTCTTAACGATCTTTACTATCTAATAGTAGTGTAACAGGACCATTATTGGTTAAGCTAACATTCATCATGGCACCAAAAACGCCAGTCTCCACTACTATACCTTTTTCCCTAATGAAGTCATTGAATTTCTCGTATAACGGATTTGCCACGTCCGGTTTCGCTGCATTCATAAAATTAGGCCGTCTTCCTTTACGGGTGTTCCCATAAAGTGTAAATTGTGAAATAGAAAGAATCTTTCCTCCAACATCCTTTAAGGAGAGATTCATTTTTTCCTGATCATCTTCAAAAATTCGTAAATGGACAATTTTTTCAGCTAAGTATTCTGCATCCGTTTCATTATCATCGTGGGTAACACCTAACAATACAACAAGTCCATCCTGAATTTCCCCCACTTGCTTGTCTTCCACTTCTACTTTCGCTTGAGTTACTTTTTGAATTACTGCTCGCATGTCTTTTAACGACTCCTTATTGAATCTTACGTCTTACTGTATATACTTCAGGGATCTGTTTAATACGTTCCACAATTTTACGTAAATGATCAATATTATGAATCATAATTGTAATGTTAATTGTCGCAATATGGTTTTGATCGGACTTACCAGTTACGGCTGTAATGCTTGTTTTCGTTTCATTGATTGCTTGCAATACTTCATTTAATACACCATGTCGGTCATAACCAGAAACCTCAATGTCTACACTAAACTGCTTCTTGTCATTGCCGTCACTTTCCCATTCAACCTCTAACAATCGACCTTGCATCTCCTCATCATTAAGATTTACATTGGAACAATCTTCACGATGAACAGAAACACCACGACCCTTCGTGATATATCCGATAATTTCATCACCAGGTACGGGATTACAACATTTTGATAACCGAATCAGTAAATTATCTGTTCCTTTTACTCTTACCCCAGAGTCTGTTTTTCTTCGTTTCGTTGTTTCATTATCTGTTTTTAATTCACTCAGTGCCTTTTCCAAGTCTTGCTGTTTTGGTTTGTTTCGTACTTTATCTGCTAAGCGATTTGCAATTTGCATAGCAGTAATCCCTTGGTACCCAACTGCAGCAAACATATCATCCTCATGATTAAAGTTAAACTTCTCTCCAACCTTACGTAAGTTGTCAGTAGTTAATACTTCTTTTAAGGAAACACCTAGCTGATGCAGTTCTTTTTCAACCAATTCTTTACCTTTGGCAATATGTTCATCCCGTTTTTGTTTCTTGAAGAACTGCTTGATTTTGTTTTTCGCTTGTGATGTTTTCGTAATTTTTAACCAATCCTGTGAAGGACCATAGGAATGCTTTGAAGTCATTATTTCTAAAATATCGCCCGTTTTTAACTTATAATCAAGAGGCTCCATTTTCCCATTAACTTTTGCGCCAATTGTTTTATTCCCAATTTCTGTATGAACACGATACGCAAAATCAATCGGTACAGAACCCGACGGTAATTCAATAACGTCTCCCTTTGGGGTAAACACATACACCATATCCGAAAACAAATCCATCTTAAGGGATTCCATGAATTCTTCTGCATCGTTTGCATCATTTTGCCATTCTAAAATTTCTCGGAACCATGATAATTTCTTTTCAAAGGATTTTGCTCGATTTACAGGTTTGCCTTCCTTATATGCCCAGTGAGCCGCAATTCCATATTCGGCAATTTCATGCATATCTTGAGTACGTATTTGTACTTCAAGTGGATCTCCTTTTGGACCAATAACTGTTGTATGCAAGGATTGATAAAGATTTGCTTTTGGCATTGCAATATAATCTTTAAATCTTCCAGGCATCGGTTTCCAACAAGTATGGATAATACCTAATACTGCATAGCAGTCTTTAATACTTTTCACGATTATTCTTACGGCTAACAAATCATATATTTCATTAAATTGTTTGTTTTGCATAACCATCTTTTGATAAATACTGTATAAATGCTTAGGACGACCATTAATGTCTGCTGAAATATGAACATCTTCTAATTGTTTATTGATTTCATCAATTACTTCTTCAATATAACTCTCGCGCTCCGCACGCTTCTGTTTCATTAAGTTTACGATACGATAATATTGTTGGGGATTTAAATAGCGAAGAGCAGTATCTTCTAGCTCCCACTTTATTGCAGAAATTCCAAGTCGATGTGCTAATGGTGCAAAGATTTCAATGGTTTCATTAGCAATTCTTCGTTGCTTTTCAGGTGGTAAATGCTTTAAAGTGCGCATGTTATGCAAGCGGTCTGCTAACTTAATTAAAATAACCCGAATATCTTTAGCCATGGCCACAAACATTTTTCTATGATTCTCGGCTTGTTGTGCCTCTTTTGATTTATAACGAATTTTGCCCAGTTTTGTTACGCCATCTACTAACATTGCTATTTCTTCATTAAAATTTTCTTTTATATCCTCTAACGTGTAATCTGTATCCTCGACGACATCATGTAAAAAGCCACAAGCAATGGTTTCTGGATCCATCTCTAAATCCACTAAAATACCTGCAACTTGAATCGGATGAATGATATAAGGCTCACCGGATTTTCGAAATTGATCCTTATGGGCATTTTCCGCAAATAGATAGGCACGCTCAAGTAACTCAATATCTTTTCCAGAAAGATATTGAGCAGCCTTTTTTATGACATCTTCGTTCGTTAATATTTGGTCCTTAGCCATGAAATCACCTTATATACATTAATAATCTGTTTTTCTTTTTTGCGAGCTGTCTTGTTACGTAAATTATAATAAATATTTTTTTATATTATTTATTCATTATTATGGATTTGTTACGTAAATGTAAAGTAAAAATACTTATTTTCTAGCAAAAATTAAAAAAATTTGTCGATTTTCTCTTCATGCTGAATATGAAAGTACCCTTGCCACTAAAATAAATGACAAGGGAAGAAAAATGTACCAAAAGTGTTTATACTAGTATTGCATTAATGTTAATACATCATAACCGTTTAATTTGTCTCTACCATGCAAATAACCAAGCTCGATTAAAAAGGCACAGCCTGCCACTACTCCACCTAGTTCCTCTACTAGCTTTATAGTTGCCTCAATAGTTCCACCAGTCGCTAATAGATCATCCGTAATTAAAACACGTTGACCAGGTTTAATAGCATCTTTATGCATAGTAAGAACATCCTTACCATACTCTAGACCATAGTCTACTTTTATTACTTCTCGAGGTAACTTTCCATCCTTACGTACAGGTGCAAATCCCACTTCAAGTGCATAGGATACTGGACAACCAATAATAAAGCCTCTCGCTTCTGGACCAACAACAAGGTCAATGTCTAATTTTTTCGCATATTCTACAATTTCATCTACTGCAGATTTAAATGCTTTCCCATTATCCATTAATGTTGTAATATCTTTAAATTTAATGCCTTCTTTAGGCCAATCTTCTACTACAGTAATATATTGCTTATAATCCATTTAAAACAGCCTCCTCTAAATTGCTTGCCTTCATATGCTCCGAAAACCAAGTCTTTAATTCATCATAAGTAGAATAATATAGAACTTTTTCAGCTATGATTTCCTTTTGCTTCACTTGATACGTTGATGCTTCGGTTAAATCTTGCTTTATCGGATTTGGATTGTAGATTAAATTTCCATTGTCTATTTTAACAAATTGAAGCTCTAAAAACACTTTTATTATAAAGTCTACAAAATCTTTTGACCATCCACGTGAATGAGCAAACCTTAGGCGATCTTGGACTTTAAGCTCTTTTTGTTTCATCATAAATGCATAAAATTGTTTAAAATGCTCACGAGTCGGTAGCTGACTTAAAAAGCTTTGCTTACTTGTCTTAAAATAGACATAAATCTTTTTAGGTGAGATACGGCTAAGCGCCTTTTCTAATTCTTCGATTTCGGTTGGCAAATCAACAATAAACAGCTCTTCAACTTCCATATTACGTGTTAGGAAATCTTCTATTTGGCAACATTGAAACGTCTCATTCATCCAGAGATCTTCACTGTCCAGTGGTTTAAAATGTAAGGCTACGATCGATCTATCATCCAGATTTTCAGCTAATTGCTTCACGGAATGTTTAGAGCCTCTGTAATCGAACAGCTGCCATTCCTTCACCATTAAATCCTTTAACATAATTTGCATTTTCTTTCGACCGTTCCACTCATTAATGCCTAGCTCACCAACAAGAGCAACTTTTGATTTTGACGATAATTCATGAAAAATACCGCCTTTCCCAAAACCAATCACATCAATCAATGTGCCATCTTTTTGAAAGTTCATTTTTAGATGATTTAATTTAGAACCAATTTGACGAATTTCATTTGGAATCTCTTGTTCAAATTGAAAAATTGGTTTTGGATTTCCCATTCCAAATGGTGCTAATTTTTCCACCTCTTCGATCGTTTCCATTGAAACGGTACCCATATCGACTTTCATATCAATTGGTGTGATTGGAATGAAATCCTCTGCTGTTAGTTTTTCGCTAGCAATTTGATTTAAAGCATCTCTAAGCTTGTCTACATTTTCAATTGTTAGCGTCATACCAGCTGCTTGAGAATGTCCACCAAAGCTTACAAATAAATCCTTCACCTCTAAACAGTTCTCAAACAAGTTAAATGCTGGAATACTTCGAGCAGATCCTTTTGCTATTCCTTTTTCTGCATCTATTCCTAAAACAATTGCTGGTTTATTGTACGTATTCACAAGCCTTGAAGCAACAATCCCTACTACCCCCGGGTTCCATCCTTCTTGCGCAACGATTAGGACAGACTGTTGATCAAAGTGATTATCGGTTATTATTTTTTTCGCTTCATTCGCAATATCACCAACAAGCTTTTGTCTCTCCTCGTTTAAACGATCTACTTCTTCTGCCATTTCTGTCGCGATTTCCATATCATCTTCTAAAATTAGCTCTACTGCAACGGTGGCATCTTGTAGTCTTCCAACAGCATTTAGCCTTGGTCCAATACCAAAGCCAATATGCTCCTCTGTAACGGTTCCAGATATACCAGATAACTCTTTTAATACTTTTAAGCCTGGTCTTTGGGTAGAAGTAAGAGCCTTTAATCCATAATAGACAATAATCCGGTTTTCATCTTTTAAAGGAACTAAATCCGCAACAGTACCTATGGACGCCAATTCAATTAAATGTAACGGTAATTCACCTAAAAGTGCGTGAGCAAGCTTGAAGGCAACCCCAACACCGGCAAGCTCATCAAAAGGATACGTATTTGCTAATTTCGGATGAATAATGGCATATGCATTTGGGAGTTCCTCTTGTGCCTCATGGTGATCTGTAATAATTAAATCAATCCCAAGCTCTTTTGCTACGTTCGCTTCATGAACAGCAGCAATACCTGTATCTACTGTAATAATCAAAGAGACCTCGGCTAATTTAGCTTGTCTAAAAGCCGCTTCATTCGGTCCGTATCCTTCTGTAAATCGATTTGGAATATAATAGTCCACGTATGCATCCTTTTCACGTAGAGCTTCTACTAGTAGGGAAGTTGATGTTACTCCATCTGCATCATAATCTCCAAATACTAAAATTCTTTCCCTATTTTGTATAGCCTGTTCTATCCGCTCTATTGCTTTTTCCATATCTGGAAATAAAAAAGGATCATGTAAATCCTCTAATTTGGGTTCTAAAAATTTTCTAGCTTCTTCCGTATTATAAATACCTCTTTTTATTAAGAGTTCTTTTACAATCGTAGATATATTTAATTCTATTTTTGCATCGCTATTCGTTGGATTTTCTACAATCCATCTAGAACTACTTTCAATCACAAAATTCACCCCTAACCTAGTTATTATACTAGAGGTGGATAACTGTGGCAAACCAGATTCGAACGGGTCTTATGTACCTTTATTGCTAGATTCACCCCTAGACACGTTATTTTGTTCCTTTTCTAGCTCACTTAACTTAGGATCCTCCTCTATAATGGTAGCAGAGTTGTTTTGCTTCGTTCGCAATGCCTTTATTTCCTTTTGCAATTTAAATACTTTTACAAACCCAAAAGCACCTGTAAGCAAACTCCCCATTAATACAGAGAATAGAATGACTAATATGAGAGGAATTTCACTTGTTCCGAATAGATAATTAACTGGAACTGCATCTACATTAATAACCGCAAAGATTGCGATAAGTACAGCAAAGATAATAGCTAATATAATTGATGATTGAGCTTTCATATCGCTTCCTCCTTTTATATTCTTTAATTCAGTTTCCCCTATTCATTCTTTCAATATAAGAAAAATCCCTTGACCATAAAACTTAGGCAAGGGATTTGATCTTTTCACTATTATACTTGTGGTCCGCCAGACGGCTTTTTCTTAACCGTTTGGATAGGATTACTTTCAATATTCTTCCCTCTCCATACTAGCCATAACTGGGCAGCAATGAATAAAGAGGAATACGTACCTGCCATTAAGCCTACAACTATTGCTAAAGCAAATAACGTAATGGAGCTTGCTCCGAAAATAAGCAGCATTAATGCCGCGAATATTGTCGTTATCGAAGTATTTATACTTCTGGTTAAAGTTTGCATAATACTCTTATTGACGATGCCAGCCAATTCCTTAAATGTTTTCACACGCTTTTTCATTTTTAGATTTTCGCGTATTCGGTCAAAGGTGACAATCGTATCATTTATCGAGTACCCTACGATAGTCAAGATGGCTGCAATAATCGTAATATCGAATTCCAATCTAAATATACTAAACAACGCAATAATAAAGAAGGCATCATGCAATAACGCAATAATCGCTGTTAAAGCGAAATAGAATTCAAATCGGATTGTCGTGTAAATGATTATTCCAATAGATGCATATAAAACAGCCAAAAAGGCATTTTTCACTAAATCTAACGCTACATCCGGTGTAACCGTACTTACACTCGGCTCGTTCCCATATGCTTCTGTAAAGTGAGCCTTTAATTTTGCAATTTCGTCATCTGATAAAATACTATCGAATCGAATCATCGCAATTTCGTTTTCATCACCAGCATGTGTAATCTCTTTAGCTTCAAAACCTAATTGATCTATGTGTTCATTTACTTCTTCTACTGTAATCGTATTTTCCGATAAAACTTGTATCCGTGATCCAGCAGTAAAATCAATACCTAAATTTAATCGGAATAGGGCTACAGAAATAATACCAATAGCAACCAAAACAATGGATGCGGTAAAAAACTTTTTGCGATGTTTTACAACATCGAAGCTTCTACCAAATACCTTCGGCTCCACTTCCTCGCCTTTGTTAATATCCTTGATTTCAGAAGCTTTTACACCAAACCAGCTTTTCTTCTTGTTTAAGTATTTACTCTTCACCCATAACCCTAGCATTAATCGTGTTCCATAAACCGCAGTTAGGAAGCTTACGAGAATACTAATAATTAGCATCGTAGCGAAACCTTTAACCGTGCTAGTCCCAAACATAAAGAGAACAACGGCAGCAATTAAGGTTGTGATATTTGCGTCAATAATTGCTCGTAAGGATTGGCTTGTCCCTGCTTTAAACGCAGAGGCAACCGTTTTACCTGATTTTAATTCCTCTTTTATACGCTCATAAGTAATAATGTTCGCATCAACTGCCATACCAACCCCCAGCACTAATGCCGCTAAGCCAGGAAGAGTTAATACTGCATGCATTAAATTAAATACGAGCAGAATTAAATATATGTACACACTCAATGTTACTACCGCTACAACTCCTGGTAAACGGTAATAGAAAATCATAAACAAGAAAATAATACCGATACCGATTGCACTGGCAAATACTGTCTTATCTAACGCTTGTTCTCCAAATTGAGCACCAACAGAAACCGAATAGATTTCATTTAAATCTACTGGGAGCGAACCAGCATTTAAAACATCTGCTAAACGCTTTGCTTCTTCAATTGTAAAGTCACCAGTAATTTCAACTCTCGTGTCATTAATTGGGAAGTTCACGTTCGGATCGGAAATAAATTTAGGATTTTCTTTTGTTACCTCTTCTAAATAAGAATCTCCCTCATCAAAATCCATCCATATAACCAATTTGTTATTAGGTGTCATTTGAGAAATTTCCGTCGTTACATCGAAAAATTTAGAGCTATCCTTTAATTCTAACGTTACATTTGGTTTATTATATTGGTCGAAGTTTTGTGCTGCACTTCCTTCGACTATGTCTGTGCCGTTTAAGTATTCCTTATCGTTTACATCTCGAAAGGAAAGCTGTGCTTCTGTTGATAAAAGCTCTCGTGCTTCTGTTTGATTTTGAATTCCAGCTAATTGAACGCGAATTCGATTTCCTTCCTCGATATCTATTGTTGTTTCATTTACGCCTAGTACATCGACACGCTCCCGTAGGCTTTGTACGGTAGCATCCATAACTGTACTATTAATTTCTTGTCCTTCTTCTAGTGGTTCCACTTCATATAAAATTTCAAAACCACCCTGCAAATCCAAACCTAGTGATATCCCTTTTGATATATCTGTTGTTGTTGTACCTATAATTCCTGCAAATATAAGCGTTAGCAAGAAAAAGGCAACAATTCTACCTCTTTTCACCATGATGAATAAGTGCCTCCTTTAGTTCGATAACATTGATAACGTATCATACAAACAGCCCAATAAGGCGTAAGAACCCTCTGTTAAGGTAGTGCGTGCCTTAACAGAGGATTTAGAATAGCTAATTTCATTTAGCTAAACGTTGTTCATAAATGATTATTCGTTATTCAACCCTGAAATTGCCTCGATTTGTGCAAGTAAATCATCATTACGATAAAATTCACGAGTTAAATATGCCATATATGTACCTGCACTTAGATGAAATATGTCTTGAACTACTTGATGTAATCGTAACTCCACATCTTTTTTCCATACTTTTTTTAGACAGCAATCCCACACATTTTCTTCATCAGCTTGGTCATAACCTAAAACATGTAATTCTTCCACTTTACTCTTTAATACAGGCAAAACAAAAGGTTTCCACTTCGAAACTGCTCTTGTCTCTATCATGAATTGCCCCCCTCTTTGTCAAAAAGCACGGATATTGTCTATCGTTCTATCCAACTTCGTACCTTTTATTTTAAACGATTGTGCTAGAAAGCAAAAATAATATTTACAAATTTTATGATTTTCATCTAGGCTTGTCATGCTTGACCAACACCCTTGCATATACATTCATTGTATATGATTTTTAATATTTTGAGAAGGCAGGGCATTATTATGGCGAAACAAACCTTTATCCAAGGTACGCTAATTTTGATTATCGCGGGTTTAATTACACGTTTCCTTGGATTTATCAACCGAATCGTAGTTGCACGAATAATGGGTGAAGAAGGCGTAGGTTTATATATGATGGCTTTGCCAACCTTATTTCTCGTTATCACACTGACTCATTTTGGATTGCCTGTTGCAATATCCAAAAGAGTTGCAGAAGCCGATGCTCAAGGGGATCGGCTGAAAATTAAACGCATCCTAATTATTGCATTTTCTATTACATTAGTATTGAGTGCTATTTTTACTGTTGCCTATATTTTAATTGCTCCCATTGTTGCAACTCAATTTTTAACAGATGAACGCACATTATATCCTCTTATTGCAATAAGTCCCATAATACCGATTGTTGCAATTTCAGCAGTGTTAAGGGGTTATTTTTTGGGGCTTCAAAATATGAAACCACAGGCAATCTCGCAAGTAATAGAACAAATAGTTCGAATTGCCTTAGTAGCATTGTTAACGAAAGCGTTACTCCCCTATGGTGTGGAATTTGCCGCTAGTGGTGCTATGATATCCGTTGTCATCGGGGAAGCCTGTTCTTTAGCATACATTGTCTATCAATTTAAAAATAAAAAGAGAATTAGAGTGAGAAAGAACTTCTGGAAGTCGTTTAAAAAAGGGAGAGAGACATTAGGGGAACTTATGTCTATTGCTCTCCCAACTACTGGAAGCAGACTTGTCGGTAACCTATCTCACTTTCTAGAACCTATACTTGTTGCACAAGCTTTAGCTATAGCTGGTTTTACAGTTTCGCAAACAACATCACTTTACGGAGAATTAACAGGTTATGTGTTGCCTTTGTTATTTCTACCTACTTTTATTACCAATTCCTTAAGCACTGCCCTTGTTCCATCCATAAGTGAGGCTGGAGCAAAAAACCAAGTAAAACTCATCCATTTTCGAATTCATCAATCGATTCGACTGTCCTTTGCTTCAGGAGGTATTGCAACAGTCGTATTGTTTATCTTTGCTGGCCCTATTCTAACCTTTATGTATAACGATGCGGATGCAATCAAATATGTACAATTGATGGCTCCATTTTTTATTTTACTCTATTTTCAAGCACCTCTACAGGCTGCATTGCAAGCGCTTGATCTAGCAAAACAAGCTATGTATAACAGCATAATTGGTTCGATTGTAAAACTAACCACATTATTTATTTTAGCATCGCGTCCTGAATTTGGAATACGAGGGGTTGTCATCGCTATAGTAGTTGGGGTGGTTTTGGTGACCTTTTTACATTATGCAGTATTAGTAAAAGCGATTTCCTTCAAACTACCTTTTGTTGATATAATCAAAATGCTAGGATTACTAGGAACCACCTATATGGTTGGTAAATATATATATTTCCTATTTCCGCAAGCAGAAAAGAGTGGGATCACGCTTCTATTCGTATTCCTTATTATTGGAATCATTTATGTCCTCTTGTTATTTTTGTTCCGTTTTATAACAAAAGAGGAATTAAAGCAGCTGCCTTTCTTTAAGAAAAAGTAACATAATTCGCTATAAAGGAGCACAATATGGAAAACTGGTTATTAGATATCATGGCTGAGAACGGGTATGGTGGTATTTTTGTGTTGATTGCTTTGGAAAATCTTTTCCCACCAATCCCTTCCGAAATCATTTTAACCTTTGGAGGTTTTCTAACTACTACCTCCAATTTAAGTGTAGTTGGCGTCATATGTGTGGCAACATTAGGCTCTGTGGTAGGGGCTATTCTTTTATATTTATTTGGTGCCCTTCTTGGATTGGAGCGGCTTGAAAGAATAATTGAAAAGTGGGGTAAATACCTACGTCTAAAAAAAGAGGACATTCATAAAGCAGAAGGCTGGTTTCAAAAATATGGTCCCTTGGCCGTCTTTTTCTGTCGCTTCATCCCTTTGATTAGAAGCTTAATCTCTATACCAGCAGGGCTCGCAAAAATGAATTTTACGTTATTCTTGTTATTAAGCACATTAGGTACTTTAATCTGGAATATCATCCTCGTGTTACTAGGTGCATCCTTAGGGGAATCATGGGATACAATTGTACATTATATGGATGTGTATTCAAACGTCGTATATGCAGCATTATTTCTACTAGTACTAGTAGCTTTTACGTACCTTTGGAAAAACAGAAGCTCGAAAAAATTGAAATAACGAAAGAAAATCCAAACTAGCCTGAACTTCTCATAAAAAGTTCTCTAGTTTGGATATTTTAGTCCCTTTGTTAAGTTTGTATAGTATTATTTAAATCAACATAAAGACTCCCATCTTTATTTAAGGAGCAATAAAATATACTTTTTATGTCATGATATCCTTGCTTGGCTAACTCCTCCACTAACCAATTCTCATCCTTCCCCATTTTCTGCAATGTTTTCTGTTGAATTACACCATCAGCAATAATTGGATCAAAAATGTCGAGTGGTTTATTCTTTTTTTCAAAAATCGAAAGTTTACCAGTTGGTTCCAGTATTGCGATTTCTACATCTTGAACCAATTGTATACCGTTTTCATGCAATTGCTCCAATAAATCATCAATATTGTACCGCTGTCTTCTCATTTCCCTCTCATTTATCTTTCCTTTTTCAATAAGAATGGAAGAAGTCCCATCTAGTATTTCTCTTGCTTTCTGACTTTTTAAGGAGAGGTGTGCTGTAAAGCGCTGAATAAGTAGCAATAGAAGCATCGGGATAATAGAAAAGAAAAATCCTTTATCTAAATTTTCAATGGAGATGACCGCCATTTCCGCCAGCATTAAAAAGATGACTAAATCAAAAACACCAACTTCTCCAATCTCCCTTTTCCCCATAATCCTTAAAATAAAGAAGATGACAATATAAGCACCTAAAGTTCGAGTAATAATAGTCAGAATTGGATCCATCCATTCCATCGTTCTATGCCCTCATTTCTTTTGTACAAAATAAAAAAGGTACTCATCGTTAGGATGAATACCTTTGCTCATTCTTATGTATGTAATTACTGTATCGTATTTTGTAAAAAAGGGAGTAAATAACGGAAGAATATATAGACCGTGGATATTACTAAAGATAAAAGAACAAATGGAAAACCATACAACATGAATTTTAAGAATGAAATGCCTTTACCTGCACTTGCTGCAATACCAGCAACGACAACATTTGCCGATGCACCTAATAATGTTGCATTCCCTCCTAAACACGCTCCTAAAGCTAAAGACCACCATAGTGGATCTAAGTTCATCATTCCGTATTCTTGAAACTCTTGGATAATCGGAATCGTTGCTGCTACAAACGGAATATTATCGACGATTCCGGACGCTAAACCAGATACCCACAAAATGATAATTGCTGTTGTTGGTAAATCCCCTTCTGTTACAAAAATTATTCCCTTTGAAATTTCTTCAATAACTCCTGTTGCTTGGAGACCACCAACTAAAACAAATAATCCCATAAAGAAAAATAATGTTAGCCATTCTACCTCTTTAAAAACTATTTCTGCATTCAACTCGTTATCGGTTAACAACAATAATAATAATGCACCACTAATCGCTATTGTTGTTAATTCAATATGTAAAAAAGGATGCAATAGGAAGCCTGTAATTGTTAAAAACAAAACAAATAAAGATTTATATAATAACGGGGATTTTTCTAAATATTCCTCAGGGTTAAGTTCGTCCAATTTTTGCTTATCAATGATATTCTCCTTCAGTGATTTTTGAAATAATAATACGATGAAAAACATCGTTACGACAAAAATAATGACAATCACTGGTGTCATATGCATTAAAAAAGAACCAAATGTAAAATGTTCTACCGCTTGACCTATCATAATGTTTGGCGGGTCCCCAATTAAAGTGGCGGCCCCACCAATATTGGAGCTTAGTATAATTGTCAGTAGGTACGGAAAAGTTGGCAAATTTAAGATGGAGGTTAGCTTTAATAAAACAGGTACAAACAATAGTACGGTTGTAACATTATCTAATAATGCAGAACCAAATGCCGTAAGACAAGCAATAACAATGAGTAATCGTATTGGTTCCCCTCTTACCTTTTGCGCTAAAACAAGGGCGATATATTCAAAAAAGCCTGTCCTTTGCGTAATGGACACTAGTACCATCATAGAAAATAGTAATGTGATCGTACTCCAATCAATAAAAGAAGTAAAAGCATCATTCCAATCAAATAGCCCCAAAATTAACATGAATACGCCACCAGTTAATGCGACAAGAGCTCTATTTACTTTTTCAAGGATAATAAAGAAATACGCCAGAATGAAAATGGCAATCGATAGTACCGCCTCCATAATCGTTCCCCTTTTACCTTTTTTATTCATGTATATTTTGTCCAACCGAAAAATATTTGCTTCTATTTTTATTTTTTCTGAATACAATGGTGATAAATTGGACAAACAAGGGGGAACGAATATGGCATTGACTCGATTAACTGCATTATTGTACGGATGGATCTCCATTTTCTTACTAATGTTGTTAAGTAGTTTTGTATTAGCATTATTTATTCGTTACACAGAATTAAGCAATAGTTCGTTAGAGTGGATTACACTAGGACTGGGACTCTTATATTTATTTGTTGGTGGATTTTTAGCTGGATTGAAGGGCAAGGATAAAGGATGGATGCTTGGTGCACTCACTGGTATTGGGTATAGCTTATTTATTTTCCTTTATCAATTCCTGGCTTATAACGAGATTTTTAGCGGGGAACAGTGGATATTCCACGGACTATTTTTACTTACTGCCGTTCTAGGTGGAATATTTGGAGTGAATGCACAGAAGGAGTAGGAGTATCAAGCTTTCCTAACCTTAAGAAAGAATATTCGAGCTGCTTCATCCTATCATTTCATTCCAAGCCGAAAACGGAAAAATTGTCAGACACGTTCGGCTTGGATTTTCCTAGTCTAAGATAGGGATCACTTATTAACGTCACCTCCCTATACAGAACCATAAAAGGGTAGGAATACTCGTAATCAAAAAAAGCGCTTCCCTCCACAATGAATAGGTAAGCGCTTTTTAATACAATGATTAATCTCTAACAACATCACGAATTGCTGTGCGGTCGTATGTAAGTTTTGTGCCATCTTCAACGCGAATAACAACAACACCTTCATCTAGCGCATGAACAACTCCGTGTAGGCCGCCAATTGTTACAACCTTATCATCCTTCTGCAAACTCGTTTGCATCTCTCTTACTTGCTTTTGACGTTTTTGTTGAGGTCGGATTAAAATAAAGTAAAAAATGACGAAGAATAAAATAATTGGTAGTAAACTAACTAATGTTTCCATCTATGATTTCACCCCTTTCCATTCTTAGAAGTTTTTCGCATTCGGTTTATTAAACCCATACTCTTCAAAGAATTCTTCGCGAAAGTCACCTAAACGATCGTCTCGTATCGCCTGACGAACTTGTCCCATCAATTTTACCAGAAAATGCAGATTATGATAAGTAGTTAGTCTAAATCCGAATGTTTCGTTTGCTTTAATTAAATGTCGTATATAAGCTCTGGAATAATTACGGCATGTATAGCAATCGCATTTCTCATCAATTGGTCGAAAATCTCGGGCATATTTCGCATTACGGACAACTAATCTACCTTGTGAAGTCATACAAGTGCCATTACGGGCAATTCTAGTAGGAAGTACGCAATCAAACATATCTATGCCTCTTATTGCTCCGTCAATTAAAGAATCGGGCGATCCCACACCCATTAAATACCTAGGTTTGTCTTTCGGAAGTAATGGAGTAGTAAATTCCAATACTCGATTCATAACTGGTTTTGGCTCTCCAACAGAAAGACCACCTACTGCATAGCCTGGTAAATCAAGCGAAACTAAATCTCTAGCACTTTGTTTTCTTAATTCCTCATATTCCCCACCTTGAACAATTCCAAACAATCCTTGCTTCTCTGGATTTTTATGAGCCTTTAAGCAACGCTCTGCCCATCTACTCGTACGTTCTACTGAATTTTTCATATATTCGTATTCCGCTGGATATGGCGGACATTCATCAAATGCCATCATAATATCTGAGCCAAGTGCATTTTGAATATGGGTTGCTTTTTCCGGTGATAAAAAGAGCTTCTCTCCATTTAAATGGTTGCGGAAATGCACACCTTCTTCTGTAATTTCTCGCATATCACTAAGGCTAAACACTTGAAAGCCACCGGAATCCGTTAAGATTGCTCCATCCCAATTCATAAATTTATGTAAGCCGCCAGCCTCTTCAATGATGTCTTCCCCTGGTCGGAGCCATAGATGATACGTATTAGATAGTAATATATTTGCGCCCATCTCTTTAATTTCTTCAGGGCTCATCGTTTTTACCGTAGCTAACGTACCTACCGGCATAAACACAGGTGTATCAAACGAGCCATGAGGGGTATGAACCTTCCCCAGTCTAGCTCCTGTTTGTTTGCATTCTTTTATGAATTCATAAGTAATTGCTGCCATGTATGTCACTCTCCTATATGCTAAAGAATTAGCATTGCATCTCCAAAACTAAAAAAGCGATATTCTTTTTCTACTGCTTCGTTATATGCTCTCAAAACAATCGCTCGTCCTGCGAAAGCGCTTATTAGCATGATTAAGGTAGACTTTGGTAGATGGAAGTTTGTAATTAATCCATCAATCGCTTTAAACTCATATGGTGGATAAATAAAAATGTCCGTCCAGCCACTAGCTTGCATAAACTTGCCATTATAATCTCTTGCAATCGTCTCTAATGTTCTAGTAGAGGTTGTCCCAACTGTAATAATTCGCCCCCCATTACTTCGAACCTGATTAAGAAGGGCTGCCGTATCCTCATCCACATGGTAAAATTCCGCATGCATTTCATGATTTTCGATTGATTCTACGGAAACCGGACGAAAGGTACCTAATCCAACATGTAAGGTAATATAAGCGATATGTACACCCATCTCTTCTATTTCTTGTAATAAATCCGTAGTAAAATGTAACCCTGCCGTTGGGGCTGCAGCGGATCCTTCCTCTTTTGCATAAACCGTTTGATAACGGTCTTTATCTTCTAATTGTTCTTTAATATATGGTGGTAGTGGCATTTCTCCTAATTGACTTAAGATTTCGTAAAAAATACCATCATAGCGAAACTTTAAAATCCTGCCACCATGATCCTTTTCACCTGTACAAGTAGCAGTTAATAACCCTTCCCCAAAGTCTATTTCTGTACCAATCTTTACTTTTCTAGCAGGTTTAACTAATACTTCCCATTCGTCTTCCTCCTGTTGGTGAAGTAATAGCACTTCCACTTTAGCGCCAGTATCCTTTTTGATACCAAAAACTCGTGCAGGAAGGACTTTTGTGTTGTTTAATACTAAACAATCACCAGGCTTTAAAAACTCCTTAACAGAGCGAAAGGTTTCGTGTTGAATTGTTCCTTCTTCACGATTTAAAACCATCAATCTGGATGAGCTACGATCCTTCAAAGGTGTTTGAGCAATTAGTTTCTCTGGTAAATTAAAGTCAAAGTCTTCTACTTTCATTATGTATCTCCCTAACGTCTAAGTTTATTACTTAAATTTCCCTATTATATAAAAAATAACAGATAAGATAATACTCACTACTATCGAGGTCATAATCGGGAAAAAGAAGGTGACATTACCTTTTTTAAACGTAAAATCACCTGGCAACTTCCCAATCAAACTCCAAATCAGTCCAATTACCACAAAAACAATACCGATGATAACGAAAATTTTCCCGAAATCATTCAATCTTAGGAACCTCCCGATTAAAATGCTCGTATGCTAGAGGTGTAACGATTCTCCCCCTTGGAGTACGCTGGATAAACCCAATTTGTAATAAAAAGGGTTCATACACATCTTCTATCGTTTGTGATTCTTCACCAATTGTTGCTGCAATTGTATCTAGTCCAACAGGTCCACCCCGAAATTTATCGATAATAGCTAGCAAAAACTTATGATCAATATGGTCTAGCCCCATTGCATCCACCTGTAGCATTTTTAACGCTTTTCTTGTAGTTTCTAAAGAGATTAAATCTTCTCCATCTACTTGCGCTATATCTCGAACACGTTTTAACAGACGATTTGCAATACGTGGCGTTCCTCTTGATCGTCTAGCTATTTCTATTGCGGCATCTTCCTGAATACCTACATGAAATATATCGGCTGTTCTTGTTACAATAGCACATAAATCCTTTGTTTCATAATATTCCAGACGACATAGTACGCCAAACCGATCCCGCAGTGGTGCCGTAAGTAAGCCTGCTCTTGTTGTCGCACCAACAAGTGTGAATGGAGGTAGGTCTAGTCGAACAGACCGCGCACTAGAGCCAGAACCAATGACAATATCAATAAAGAAGTCCTCCATAGCAGAATATAAAACCTCTTCCACAGAACGGGGTAAACGATGGATTTCATCAATAAACAGTACGTCTCCCGGGTTTAATGAAGATAAAATCGCTGCTAAATCCCCTGCTCTCTCAACGGCCGGTCCAGATGTAGCACGAAATTGAACTCCCATTTCATTTGCAATAATGGAAGCTAATGTTGTTTTTCCCAAACCAGGCGGCCCATATAATAAAACATGATCCAGTGGCTCGTTTCGCATTTTTGCCGCTTCAATAAATATGGATAGGTTTTCTTTTGTTTTGGATTGTCCAATATATTGCGCTAACGTTTCTGGACGTAAACTATATTCAACCGCTGCATCCTCTTCCTGCAGTTCACCTGAAATCATTCGCTCGTCCATGTAATCACCCCTTTATGAAGAAAAGCGTAAGTAACTCTTGTAACCCAATCGAAATTTTTGTAAGTTTGACAGTAATCTTTGGGTTCAGAGTGATTTTACGCTATAGCAACTATAATGTCATTTTGTTTACTGCTCCATCATTAAGGAAAGACCCTTTTTAATAAAATCATCAACTGTACTACATGAAGCTTTCTTTAATGCTGGTAAGATTCGCTTGATTTCACGATCCGAATATCCTAATGAGCTTAATGCTCCCATTGCTTCCTCTAACATTTGTGAAGTTTGATTGTTCCCTACAGATTCGCCATTCGGATCATTCGGTACAGACTGTCTCTCATCCCCTAACCACTCTGTAACTTTACCTTTTAAATCCAAAATCATTTGCCTTGCTGTCTTTTTTCCTACACCAGGAAAACTGGTTAAAAACTTTTCATCCTCCTGTTCAATGGCTGCTGCTACATGTCCTGCACTAGTAGTTGCTAAAATACTAAGTGCACTTTTAGGGCCGATACCGGATACATTAAGAAGCTTGGCAAATAACGTCTTGTCTTCTTTTTGCTTGAAGCCAAATAGCAATTGCTGATCTTCTCTTACATAATGGTACGTATATATTTTCACTGTATCATTAATTGCGCTTTGAAATTGAAAAGGATTGGCACACGTTATTTCGTAGCCAACTCCATTCGCTACAATGACAACATTGGAATCCTCAATAGAGTCTACCATACCTTCTATAAATGCATACATTTGTGATCCCTCATTTTCACTACCAATTTTTCTAAAAGGAGAACAAACTTTCTCTACTGTCTATTGTAGCACAAAAAAAGCACCTGTTACATCACTCACATTCTCGTAACAGGCACTTTACTAACATTTTATATCACTTCAAATTTCACGAGCGTCTTATTAATTAACAAACTTACAAAATTACAGCCTTGATTTTTTCCGTCAATCATTGACCGGTTCGCTACTCGCAAATTCCTTAAATGTTTCCATGACATTATCAAAGGTATCCTTCTTATTGATTTTAATTCCTTTTTCGAGCTGATCCATTCGATAACTTTCCAGTTTTTCTACATTAATTTGATAAAATGCTTTAATAACATTATCGTTCTCTGGTTTACCGTCAAAAATGGATAAAACATTGTTTTCATCTAAACCAAAATAGCCATTTTGTTTCACTGTTGGGGATAGGTCGTTAATCTTTTTTTGAAAAACCACTCTACCTTCTTCTTGTTCCATAACAGTCCAATCTGCATAACCTGCCCAGAAATCTTCTAATGACCAAACGGTTTGTTCTTTTGTTTCTTGTTCCATACTGCCGTCTATGTATTGTTTTTGAAGAACCACTTCTAAAACTAAAGGATCTCGTTGCCATGAAGGCTTATCATTCTCTACATCCTCGCCTGCAAAGGTATGTATGGAAACAATACTTATGAAAATAGCAGCAATAGGGAAAAGAAAAGTAATTTTTTTCATTTCCTACACCCTTCTTTATAGAAATTTATGTACAAATTACCTGCTAGTTCTATTTTGTCCATAATTACAACTTTTAATCTTAAACCTGAAATTGCAAGCTTCATCTATAAAACGAGGCCAATATACATTGGCCTCATTTATTTATGGTTCAAATCTCATTTCTGGATTAGTGCTCATATTTCGCATGCGATCAAAATAAGCACCATCCGTATAAATTCGTAGATCTCGCTCACCAACTAGTTGTTGCACTCGACTTCTTACCTTGTTTAACAAATTTGGATTTCCCCTAAATTCGTCTTCAGTATCCAAGGCAACATGAACGGTTTTGTCCGTAACCGTTGTTTGGACATCATGGATACCAGGTATATCTTTAATTTCATTTCTTATTTTATTTGCTAATTTAATTTCACCACTATCGCCATATGAGGCTGCATTTTGTTTCGCATCATCGTTCTGAGGAGCACTCAATGGCATTTGCGTCCTATTCCAATTATTATCTGTCTCTCTGCCACTATTATTGGAATTGTTTTTGTATTGAACTGGCTGTGTCATAGGGTCTGTTCGTTGACTTTCTGCTTCATCCCCGCAACCAACCGTAATAATACTTAATGTCGTTAACAGAACAACTAAACCTTTTCGCAAATAAAACACCCCCTCTTACACTTATTTTGTGAAGATGGGGATATTTTAAACGCAGTTCTTTTTTTACTTAAAATTTTGGGGGAGCTTTGGGCAACGCCCGTTTATGCGCAGTGTTATGATGCATGCGTTCAATGATTTGTTTGTCTTTCTCAGGCACATCTTCTCCCTTTAAATAACGATCAATCATATCGTATGTCGTACCCATTTCATTTTCGTCCGTCTGACCTTCCCATAAGCCAGCACTTGGAGCTTTATTGATGATTTCATCTGGCACACCTAATTCCTTCGCTAACTCACGTACTTCCCCTTTCGTAAAGTGAATAAGGGGTACTAAGTCTACACCACCATCGCCAAACTTAGTAAAATATCCCGTATGCCATTCGGCTGCATTATCCGTGCCTACTACAAGAAATTTATAATTGGTAGCTACTGTATATAAGGTACTCATTCTTAATCTTGCACGAAGGTTTGCATCCGCAAGCTTTTCTTGCTCCTCATTCCATTCGGACGTTGCGCTCTTTATGGTATGAAACATCACGTCATGTGTTTCTGTTAAATCAACTGTCATACTGTTAATACCCGATGAATCTACTACCATCTGAGCATATTTTGCATCTTCTGGATTACTTTTACACGGCATTATGACTCCTAAGGAATCCTCAGGGAAAGCACGCTGAATCAAATGTGCGACTACAGCGGAATCAATTCCACCACTAATACCAACTACAAGTCCATTTACACCAGCATCTTGTACTTGTTGTCTCAACCAGTTTATTACGTTTTCGATATGGTTTTTCATTATACTAGTCCCCTCTTTTTTTCCATAATAATCAATTATAGCACTATTTTGGTTTCTTTTGAAATTACGAGAACGTTGATTCCATTTCTGCTCAAATTGTTGCAAATAGCCTCTTAGCTCATGTTCTGAATCGATTCGCTGCAGGAAATGTAGCCATTCCCTTACTAAATCACCAGGAAACTTAACACCATACTGAAAATACATATTATCTTTATAGCTATTAAAAATAGGATAGGAAAGAAGCGCTTCATAGGAATCGACCCCATCAAACATAAACCGTTGAGCTAGTTGAATCCATTCATATTCATATGGAGCGTATTGTACAAGGTCGAAGTCAATTAAATAGACCTCCTCTGCACTTTGAAGAAAATTATGTGAAGCAGAATCTCCATGGATTATTGTCTTTCTTCGTTTGGCTTTTTGTTCCAGCTTATCCCACTTAAGCTGACGTATGGTTTCTAATCTTTGTCGTAATTCTTTATCCATTTTTTTATAAAAAAAGGAGAAGCCTAACCTTGTAAAGATATGCTTTGTCTCCGTAAATCGTTTATATCTATGTTCTAATTTTTCAACAAAAGATCTTTTATTATAACTTTTTATTTTAAGTCCTTTCGCTTCCTTGTGAAAATCGACCAGTAAGTCGATTGCGTGTAAGCGGTCCTGTTCATTACGAAAAGACAATTTACTCCCTTCAATAAAAGGCATCAAACACCATTTGTGCCCCCTTACATCCTCTAGCCACAATTTATCATTTGGAAATGGAACAAAGGTAACAAACGTATTTTTGGATGGTAATTTTTCAAATAAAGACCATAATTTTTGCATATTGTGATCATAAAGGCATTTTACAATCCACCACTTTTGATTACCAAATACTTTATAAACATTTTTCTTGATTGGGATGATGCTTTGGACCTCGAGGTCTCCTTTTTGCTTTAAAAAAATACGGAGACGATTCAGAAACGAATCGTCCCTCCAATTTTGATTGCTCAATCTTCATCCCAATCCCAATTATCCATTGGATTCGTATGACTTTGTGGGGATTGCATGTTGGGTTGATTAGCCCCATATCCATAACCCGCATATGGGAAATTAGCATAAGGCTGAGCTCCTCCCATTTGCATTGGATATCCTTGCATTCCTGGATAGGAATTTGGCATCATCCCATGCTGTGGTGCCCCCCAATAATTTTGCATCGGATTTGCACCTTGCCAGTTTTGTGCCGGGTAATTAGGTTGTGGTGGAGCTTGTGTCGCTGTGTTCATTTCTGTCGGCATTTCTGGCATCTCAAGAGAGGATGAGTCCTCATCATGATTCATTTCAGGATATTGACCTTGATTATATCCTTCGTGAGCTCCCATTGTAGTTGGTTGTGCAAACATTTGATACTGATTCATTTCCGTCATGTATGGTTGTTGTTGCATTGGGTAAACCGGCATATAATACGTAGCTACATTGTGTGCTGGTGAACCACAACCACATCCACACGGACTTTTCGGTTTGTGATGATAGAAATGATGATGCCCCATCATTGGATAATATGGGACGGTCGGCTTTTGATAATAGGTTGGCATCGAAACTTGGAATTGATTAAAGTAGTAATGGTCACTGGATTCATCGTATTCAATATGAGGCATACTAGGGATAGATGGTTGTTGATCAACTGCAGGCGCAACCGCTTTTGGTTGCTCTACCATTGGTGCTTGAACCTTTGGTGCTTCTTTCGTATAGGGCTTAAGCTGCTTTTCCATAGGTGTTATTTCATCCTCCTCGACTACTGGTTTTGCTTGTGGAGAGAGATCTTTGTATGGATGCTGCACCTGCTTCTTCGCTTCTTTCTGGATTGGCATTTGTCCTTCTTTTCTCTCCATTTTAACTGGCTTTGATACAGTTGGAATCTTAATTTTCATTCCAACTACAATGTTGTCTGGGTTAGCAAGTTGTTTATTAAATTCTTTTATTTTATCCACATCAACGTCATATTTTTCAGCAATCTTAGCTAATGTATCTCCTGATTGTACTACATGAATCTTCACAGACATTGCCCCTTTCCTTCTCATGGTGTTATTTAGTTCGGACCCATATCAATATCAACATATGCGCGATTTTGAAAATGTTGAGCCATTCGTCTAATTTTTTCTATTTGGATAAGCTAAATTTATTAATAAAAAAACAACCCATATTTGATTGGGTTGTTTTAAAGTTATTTATATTCAGGAGTGACAACATGTTCTAATTCCGCTTCTGAAAGAACATAGGTAGGGTAGGTGCCAAGGATTTTCATCTTACAGCCTAAAGCTCCTAATTCAGCTTGTACTCCAGGGAAAAGAACATCATCATAGGCTTGATTAACATCAATAATAAAAAAGTAGTTACCTAAGCCCGTTTTCATAGGACGAGACTCTATTTTAGATAGGTTCATTCTTCTCCAAGAAAAAGCAGATAAAACTTGATGAAGAGCTCCTGCATAATCTCTAGGTAGGGTAATCAATACGGTTGTTTTATAACCGCTATCCTCCAAATGGGATAACGTTTTTGGCTCATTTTCTTTATGTAGAACAACAAATCGTGTGTAATTATTTTCATAATCATGTATGGCCTTTTCCATTGTTTTTAAGCCAAATTCTCTAGCTGCAAGTTCATTGCCAATTGCCGCTACATTTCCACCAACCTCACGAACAAATTCTGCAGCATAAGAGGTTGAATCTGTGTAGGTGATTTTTGCATTTGGCATATTTTGATAAAGAAATTGATGACATTGAGCGATTGCTTGTCTATGCGAATAGACGACTTCAATATCTGTTAGCTTACCATTAAATGTAGGATGAACAAACAAATGCTGTTTGATTGGAACAGCTACTTCCGAGACAATTGGTAATTGGACTTGGTGGATTAAATAATCTAATGTTAAATTCACAGAACCTTCAATGGCATTCTCAATTGGCACAACACCGAAATCTACTTCCCTTTTATCCACAGCATCAATACTTGCTGGAATCGTATCGTATCCAACATGTTCATCATTTGGAAAGATTGCGTCCACTGCCATTTTTGTAAACGTACCCTTCGGACCTAAATACCCTACTTTCATTATTCTCCCCTCCCCTTAAGCGTTTGTACTTAAAATTTCCACTCGTAAAACGAAGTCTAACCTTTTTAATTGTTGGATTAACTCATCCATTTCAATTTGAATCGAATTTGTATTAATCGAAAGTGTAACATTTGCTTTCCCTTGTAATGGGATGGTTTGATGAATCGTTAAAACGTTACAGCCTGCATTTGCTACTGTTGCTAATAATTTGGATAACGTTCCTGCCCTGTCCTCCAAATGAAAAAACAATGTGATCATTCGTTCTTTCACCATGGCTTGAAAAGGAAATACGGCATCCTTGTATTTATAGAATGCACTTCTGCTTAAGTCCACCTTTTGAACAGCATCGTTAATCGAAGAGGCTTTCCCCATTTCTAGAAGTTCCTTAACCTCTAGTGTTTTCCTCATAGATTCAGGTAAAACATCACTTCGAACTAAATAAAACTTCTCCTTCTTTTCACCCAATCTTCCTTCTCCTCTACACAAATATGATTACTCTACAAATTCAAATTCAAAGTCTAACAAGCGTACCGTATCTCCGTCTTTTGCTCCCCGTTTTCTTAAAGCTTCATCTACTCCTAAATGGCGCATCTGTCTTGAAAAACGACGAATAGAATCATCCGTATTTAAATTGGTCATTTTAAACATTTTCTCTATTTTCGCACCTGATAATACAAAAGCACCGTCTGGATCTCTTGTAATTTCAAATGGCGTTTCTTCTTTACGATGACGGAAAATAACTCGTTCCTCTTTTTCTTCTTCCACAAATTGATTTTTCGGAATTCGCTCAAGCTGATCAGCGATTGCTAACAACAGATGATTTAAACCATCTCGTGTAAAGGCGGAAATTGGATAGACTGGAACATCTTCATCTAGCTGCTCTTTAAATTTTTCCAACTCTTCTTCTGCGTTAGGCATATCCATTTTATTTGCTACGACAATTTGTGGTCGTTCCTCTAACCGAATATCATATTGCTTCAGCTCATCGTTGATTGTAACGTAATCTTCATACGGGTCACGACCCTCCATTGCAGACATATCAATGACATGCACAATAACTCTTGTTCGCTCAATATGTCGCAAAAATTGATGTCCTAGCCCTACCCCTAAATGAGCACCTTCAATTAATCCAGGTAAATCAGCCATAACAAAGCTTCTTTGGTCACTTGTTTCCACAACACCTAAATTAGGGGCTAATGTCGTAAAGTGATAATCCGCAATTTTCGGCTTCGCAGCAGTTACAGCAGATAGTAAAGTAGATTTCCCAACACTAGGGAAACCGACTAGACCAACATCTGCAAGTACCTTTAATTCAACTTGAACTTCTAGCTCCTCACCCGGCTCCCCGTTCTCTGCAATTTCTGGTGCACGATTTCTAGCAGAAGCAAAACGGATATTGCCTCTTCCACCACGACCACCCTTTGCGATAATCGCTTGTTCCTCATTTTCCGTTAAATCTGCTATGAGTTCTCCAGTTTCTAGATTTTTAACCGTTGTACCAGGTGGAACTTTGACAATAAGGGAATCGGCATTTTTACCATGCATCCCTTTCCCCATGCCATGCTCTCCTCTTTTTGCTTTAAAATGCTTTTTATAACGGAAATCCATTAAGGTGTGCAAACCTTCATCCACTTCAAAAATAATGTCTCCACCGTTTCCGCCATCGCCACCAGCAGGACCGCCGTTTGGTTCATATATTTCCCGACGGAAGGCAACCGCGCCGTTTCCTCCATCTCCAGCTTTTAAATAAACTTTGACCTGATCTACAAACATATCTTCACCTCATTAGAAAAGCTCTTAAAATGCGAATAGCACGGATAACTTTTCTTCCTTAACTTCTATTGTTTCTACATACTCCTGTTTCTTTAGCTTTTGTCTACATTCTTCCAAGTTACGAAATGCACCATCAAACGTAAGTTTCACTTTTGGTTCACCTTCATTAAAGAGTATTAGCTCTCCATTATATAATTTTTCTTTTGAACTATAGTTATGTAATATTTGTATGATTTCCTGACAAGTAGCATATAAAGTTAAATCAAAAGTGGATAAGTCTTCTTGTATCAATACTTTATAGGAAAGACGTATATTTTCATACTGTGCATTGAAATTCATTAACCATAACGTAAAATGAGGACATTTCAAATTCGTTAATCGACGTTCCTCATTTGTCTTTTGTAACAAATCCTGAAGCTTATCTTTTATTTTATCTAGATTGCCCATTGAAGCATAACCATGAATTAATTGGATATCGTTCAATAAATCATGTCGATAATGGCGAAACATATCCACTACCTCATCTGCTTTCATATAGACCCGCTCCCTTTAAATAATAGTAAGAAAAATTATAACATATTTCCCTATTCTTTTGGGGAGCGGTTTCATCTTATTCTGTTCTTAAATTATTGCCCATATAATGATCAAGCAATAAAAAAAGAACTTTAACCTGACAGGTCAAAGTTCCTTTATCTACATTAAGCTTCTTGAGCTACAGGATAAACACTAACCTTTTTACGGTCACGACCGTAACGCTCAAAACGAACAACACCATCAACTTTAGCAAATAGTGTGTCATCTCCACCGATACCAACGTTTGTTCCAGGATAGATCTTTGTTCCACGTTGACGATATAGAATAGAACCACCTGTTACGAATTGGCCATCAGCACGTTTTGCACCAAGACGTTTTGATTCAGAATCACGTCCGTTCTTTGTGCTACCTACACCTTTTTTCGATGCGAAAAACTGTAAATCTAAACGTAGCATACTGTTGCACCCCCTCTTATTTAGGAAATTGTAATATATTGATGATAATCACGTTCAATCGTTTCGAGTGAAACAACCATTCCTTCTAGTAGAGTTTGTGCTTTTTCGAGCACTTCCGGAATCGTAATCGTAGGAAGGTCCATTTTTAAATAGCCACCTTCTCCACCTTGTTGAATAGTTGGCTCTATACACAATAGCTTCATTATTGCATTAACTGTTCCAAATGTTACAGCGGATAC
Source organism: Salirhabdus sp. Marseille-P4669 (assembly GCF_900240405.1). Classification (GTDB taxonomy): domain Bacteria; phylum Bacillota; class Bacilli; order Bacillales; family Alkalibacillaceae; genus OEQK01. The sequence continues at coordinate 187,014 of NZ_OEQK01000002.1, read as the reverse complement.
AGCAGCACATACTAAATCATGGCCATAAGGACCACTTTCTGCATGCCCCGATACTTCAAATGAAGCAATATGTTTATGTTCATTTCGTATAATTCGAACATGAATCATATCATTAATCCTTACGCTTGGATTTTATTGATCGTCAATTTTGTATATGGCTGACGATGACCTTGCTTACGCTTGTAGTTCTTTTTAGCCTTAAATTTGATAACTGTTACCTTTTTAGCACGGTCTTCTTTAACAACTGTTGCTGTAACAGAAGCGCCGTCAACATAAGGAGCACCAACTTTAAGTTCTTCTCCACCTACAGCTAAAACTTTATCAAAAGTTACTGTTTCACCAGCTTCAACACCTAATTTTTCAACGAAGATTTCTTGTCCTTCTTCTACTTTTAGTTGTTTTCCACCTGTTTCGATAATTGCGTACATTCCTGCACCTCCTCTTTAGACTAAGACTCGCCATACAGGTACTAACGAAAAGCAAGCACTGTAGCTTGATAAACACTAGTTTCAAAACCTGTTCTGTGCGGTTGTAGCATCCGGTGCTACCGTTTATTACAACATTTGAATACTACCACAAACTAAAAAAGTTTGTCAAGAGTATTACCGTTGGTCTCGAGACGCTTAAGCCAATTTACGTCACCTATAAACTTTATCACATACTTGCGATTTTCTAAAGTCTTTTTTTCTATAAATACAGGAGTTTTTAACTGATTTTTAAGCTTATCCAGTTGAATATATTGGACAAACATTTCATAGACAGTAGGGTCAAGCTCCACTAAAAACGCATCGGTATCTTTGTGACGATAACGTAACAATTCTCGCTCTAATTGATAGGCTACTTCTAAATCCGATTGTCTCGTATCTTTATTACTAAAAAGTGAAAAACTATCTAATCCCTCTCGCTTACGTGTCATTTCTAAAATTCCTAAACTAGTAAAGCCGTGAATTTGTGTAAAGGTTGGATCCTCTTGTAATAATTTGCTCATTTCCTCCAGCAATAATGCTTGATTTTGCTTTTGCTTCATGTCAATAAAATCGATTAAAATAATCCCTGATAAATTACGTAATCGTAACTCCCTAGCAATTTCTTTTGCTGCTAATATATTCGTTTTAACAATCGTTTCCTCTTTTGATTGTTTTCCAATGTAAGAAGCCGTGTTTACATCAATTACAGTGAGAGCCTCTGTTTTTTCAATAATTATCTCTACACCAGACTGTAATTTGACACGATTGGATGTTACTTGATTAATCAATGTATCAATGGACATAGGTAGTTCCTGTTCCAATCGCCTACTCCAACGAATACGATTTGCTAGATGGGGATATTCCTCCTTCATCTCTTGCGCAACCTCTACTTCATCAAAAACGATTTCCTCAATTTGTAATGAAGCAAACTTCCGCAAAAAACGATTTGGGATAACCGGGTCTTCAAATAACAACGTTGGTGCCTTTTTAGCTGCACTATTGTTTCGTAGCAACAACCATTTTTCCTTTAAATAGTGCCACTCTTTCTTTAATTGTTCCTCCGAGGCAAAAAGAGCAGATGTGCGAATAATGGCCCCTTCCTTGTCCATTTCCCAGTTCTTCCAGTATTGTTGAATTTGTTCCTTCTTTGCACCTAGGATTTTTTTGGAAAAGGCTAGGTAGTCACTATTTGGCAAGTAAATAAGATAATGACCAGGAAGAGTAATATTTGCTGTAACAGTAGGACCCTTATTTCCATAAGGGTCTTTCATTACTTGAACGATAATACTCATGCCTTCATGAATGATATGCTCAATTCCTTTTGAACTGTCTCTTCTTGAAGCTGGCAATTCTTTTTTCGATAGAAACCCTAATTTTTTATGGCCAATATCGATAAAAGCAGATTGTAATCCATGATCGATTCTAGCAACCCTACCTAAATAAATGTTACCAACTAGGGTTTGATTAATGGACCGATCCACGGAAAATTGTTGGATGTTTTGGCCTTCTGTTAACAAGGCAAATTTTTCACTTGGAATCGTTTGAATATAAATTGATTTCACTTTTATCGCTCCGCTAAGTTTTTACTAATTTTGCTACTGATTCTATAGACTCATAGGGCTTTTTCCATTCAAAAAACGCAGTCAAGCATTGTTGCTCATCAAGGGCAATGTATCCCTTTGTTGGACTCGTAAAATGGACAGTGTGATAGTATCCCTTGTGAAAACCTTTCATCACATCATAAACACTAATCGTTGAATCTGCTTTTAAATTTTTTATGATGCTTTTCTGATCGATCGGATTTTGATATCTTGCCAACAAATGACGTAAAAAGATAAATTGCCTTTGCTTCCATTCTAAGCGATTTTCTACTAACAGGAAACTGGCTAAGCATAATGTATGAAAGGTCATCCATTCAAATAAATACGTAATACATAACCCTACAAAAATAAAGAAAACAGAGATAATAATAGTATAATGGATTACTTTTTGAAAAGGAAATTGGTAAGACATAAGTAGTAACAATATCTTCCCTCCATCAAGGGGATAGATTGGTAATAAATTAAACAGAAACAAAGCGGTATTATAAGAGATAGCATACTCCATAAGCCCTGGGGAGAAGACATCGTTATGCAGAAGATACAGCAGTACAAAATGCATCCAAATATGCTGCAATGGTCCCATCAATACAACAAGAAACTCTTCTTTATAGGATCTCGTAAAGTATTCCTCCGTCTCCATTACTCCACCAAATGGCCAAAACATGACTTGTTTAATGCGCCAGCGAAAAAAAAGAGCCATAAAGAAATGGCCCATCTCATGTATAAAAATTAAAATAAAAATAACAATCATTTCTGTAAAAGAACCTGTTAAAACCCCGATTGAAAGAACAATCCACAATAAAGGATGGATGTGCCAAGAAGCTAGGTGGCTTTTAATTTTGGTCATCAACTTGAATCACCTTTATCGGGTCTACAAATGTTCGTTTATTCTTAATTGCAAAATAAAGACTTGCTGTCGCACTTCCTTCTTGGGGTTTAAGTGTACCTATAATTTCATTTTTTGAAACAAATTGATATTGAAATACATCCATTTCATCTAGATTACCATAAATAGAATTGCTTCCATCCTCGTGCTGTATAATAATCGTTTTCCCTGTCTCTTTATCATTGCCCGCAAATACGATTGTACCAGCTTCCATTGCCGTTACACTCATATCATCCTGAGTTGCAACCTCAATCATGACGCCTTCACCGGTTTCTTGAAAGGATTCGGAAATACTCCCGTTTACCGGTAAAACGAGTCCCTCATTACTAACATGCTCCACTTTCGAGTTGCTTTCATTTAAGAAGGCGAATGGAGTCCCTAAGTTATCACGGTACCATCCTTGCATCTTTGCAAAATTAAAATCCTCCGTAAGAGCACTTAACATAAAATTTCTGGGCTTGTCCAGTGCTTCCACATCCATTCGTAGTATTAATGCAGTGGCAACAAATAGAATACCCGCTAAAAGAGCTTTAAATAGGAAGGCTGGAATTACTAAACTATCACTATTACTGGATGGATTATGATTGGAGAAAGGAAAATATCCATGCTTTTCTTCCTCCTGTGGAACATCAAAGTGCTGAAAACTTTTTACCTTTGCTTTCGCATCACCAATATGAATATGCTGCCTTCTCTGTTGTTTTCTTTTTGTAATGTTTTTTCTAATTTCATTAAGATTTTTATTTGCCAAAGCTCCTCATTCCTTAAAAAGATAGTTTGTACAAGTCTATTCTCTGAAAGGAAAAATATGAACACATTTAATCGAGAAAAAGAAAAAGCTGTTCCATAAATCAAACAGCCAACATAAAATTAAGTAGTTCCGATATTGTGGAGAAGATCTAAAAAAACAGGCTAAATCGATATGCTGATTGCACTATTTTTAGCACTGTAAATAACAGTACAATTAGCAAACAAAAACGCTTGGGTATTTTAATTACCCAAGCGTTCAATCTTATATTTTCTTGTTAAACGAACCCACCCCTTTCGTTTAAGTTCAATACATTACAACAATCCCTTTAGGAATACTTACTCTATTTATAACTCAGCAATCACATTTCCAAATTTATCTAAGGCATCTATATTTAAGTTGTCGAAATTATTTTGAATATCCATTATAATCCAAATCGCAATTTCATTATTAAGCATAACAATATCTGCATTTTTTCCATTTACTTTTATGGTCTTCGTTTCAGAAACTATATCTTTTGGTATGATACCGTGAAAAAGACTCTCTCCATCACCATAAAAACCTGAATGTGAATAATCTCTATTTTTATAGTGAGAATGATAGCTTTTTTTCCAACCAAAAATCCCTTTCTCAAACTGAACTAAGGAAACACTATCTTCAAACTCAAATGGTACAAATGTATAATTACCCTTTCTGTAAAACTCTTTATCAATTTCATTCTGAGCAACTTCGGTTTTAAATTCACCGTTTATAAATTTTCCGAATGCTTCATCGACTGTTTTGGAGCTTAAATTTGCTGTTTCTATCATTGCAAATATGACATATATGGAAACAATAGATGTGACAAAAATTAAGGTTGCTTTTGTACGTCTTTCCATACAAATCGATTCCTCCATTCTTTATTTATTTTAGCGGTTGAACTATCATGCAGTAACCTGCGGCGTTAGCACAAGAAGCGATTGTCTTATTAACAATCGCCCCCGTTAGTTCAATTGAAATTATTCAAAAATAACTCTCTTATTAAAGGTTTGCTCCCCCTATTTAAAGGTGATTTTTGAACTTCTCATAAGCTTTAATTTAATACTAATTTACTAGGATTTATTATAATAAGGCATTTAGGAACTGATATATAAAACTTTAATTCTATACTGTTAACTCCTTCTCACACTAACCTGCCCCGTTATTTCAATAACTCTATAACTTAATAATAACATAAAATACCAATTGTCCTCTTTATTTAAAAAAAACAGCATTGAAATAACATACAAATTCGCATAGGAAAAAGTACATTGACAACTGTTATTGACACTATGCTATTTGGGGTATGATTTTAAATCGCTAATTCAAGCGTTAAAAACCAATAACCGCTGAAATACAAAAGAATAAAACAAGACCAAATCATATGTGATTTGGTCTGCTAATTAATATGCTATTTCGTATGTTACTCCACCGAAACGGAGCTACTTTACATAAAGTGACTGTTTTTTCATAATTTCATATATTACGAACGTATACCAAAAAATTTCTTTACTTTTGTAAACATCCCTTTTTCATCTTCTAATGACATCAACGGTACAGACTCTCCTAATATCCTTCTAGCAATATTTCGATAAGATATAGAAGCCTTCGTATTTGGCTGGAATGCTACTGGTTCTCCATGATGGGAAGCCTTTATAACCTCATCATCATCTGCAACAATTCCTAATAGATCAATTGCTAAAATGGAAACAATCTCATTCACATCTAGCATATCACCCGTCTTCACCATATGTGTACGAATACGATTGATGATCAAGCGTGGTGCTTCAATATGTTCTTCCTTCTCTAATAATCCAATGATGCGATCGGCATCTCGTACACTCGACTTTTCTGGGGTTGTGACAACGACTGCCTTATCAGCACCCGCAATGGCATTTTTATATCCTTGCTCTATACCAGCTGGACAATCTACTAAAATGTAATCGTAATCCCCTTTTAATTCTTTAATAATCTCTACCATACTCTTAGGCGTAATCGCACTCTTATCACTAGTTTGTGATGCTGGTAATAAATGCAAGCAATCAAATCGCTTATCCCGAACAAGAGCTTGGTTTATTTTACATCTTTTTTGAACAACATCTACAATATCATAGACAATTCTATTTTCTAAACCTAAAACAACATCTAGATTTCTTAATCCAATATCCGTATCAATTAAACAAACCTTTTTCCCTAATAATGCTAAGGATGTTCCTACATTAGCCGTTGTTGTCGTTTTACCAACCCCGCCTTTTCCAGAAGTAATAACAATTGCTTCACCCATTCATTATTCTCCTTTCAAAAGTACCTATATTTGGTCGAATTTTTGAGATTTTATGTAGTCGATCGATTAAAATCGTTTCGCTTTCTTCATCAATATATGCATATTCCATCGATATACCTTCTGTTTCATAATCTGGTGATCTACTGAAAAGGTCTGATATCCTTAGCTGCGTAGGATTCATATAAGAAGCAGCTACAATTGCATCGCGATTCCCATCATATCCAGCATGTGCAATTCCATTTAATCTTCCTAAGATATAGATGTTACCAGTAGCAGATATTTTTCCCCCTGGGTTTACATCTCCAATAAGCAATACATCACCATTAACATGCATGACTTGACCAGATCGGATAATGGAAGTTAATGTTGTTACTTCTAAAGACTTGTAAAATTCTTCTGCTTCCTTCTTTTGAATAACATTCGAAACGATTTCTTGAATAATAAAATTTTGTTTGTTACGTATTATTTCAGAAATCTCTTCCCGCATTTCCGGTGTCAAATATCTATTTCCAACATGAATATTCACTTTCACCATTGGATGATCACTTTCTACAACTGTTGTAGAAAGCTTCTCTTTTAGTTCTTTTATTATATCCGAGTAGGAACTTTTTTCATTTATATTAAAAGTTAATCCATTTTTTGTGCCTTTTATTGTAACAGCCTGATTTTTGTTTTTCACAGAGGTTCACCTCAATAATACTATTTTTCGATAAATAAGGTAGAAATTCCTTTATATTGCGTGTTGAACAAATTGAATTTTTTATTTCTCTGGTAACTGTTCTTCAGACCATTTTAATAACTTACCTTTGATAATTGGATACAGAATAATTAAAAACAATACATTCCCTAAAAGGGTAGGAATAAATCGTGTTGATAAATAACTTGTCCAACTCAAGTTTGTAACACCAATCATAAAGTATAAACCATAAATAAAATGCTCCGCCAAGAATATCCCTAAAATAGTTAATAGAAACGTTACAATAATATTCGGGTGAAATAGTTGCTTTAATTCATGAATAAGATAAACGACTAATCCATAAGAAAACATATAAACACCAAGAATATTTGTATACGTTAAATCAATTAAAAAACCAAAGATGATTGCATACAATACACAGAAGTATGTATGGTCGCGATCATAGAAAATAGCTACTAAAATAGCAAATACCAATGTCCAATGAGGAATAATAAAATTCTTCGAGTATATCCATTCTGTTGGTAATACATTAATTGCCGTACTTTCTAACACTAATAATATGAGTAGGAATAGAGGAATAAATAATCGCTTCATTATTCCTCCTCCTCAAGCTCTGCATTTTCCTCAGGGGCAGCAACATCACGGTCTATCACAATAACTTGATTTAAGTCATATAAATCTGCAGCAGGTTTTATATAGCCAATGTTTGTTAAACCGTATGGATCTGTCTCAATGGACTGAATTTCCCCAATTGGAATACCAGCTGGGAATACACCCCCAAGACCAGAGGTTACAACTAACTCACCTTCCTGCAATTCAGCGGATTTTACAGTCAATATTAAAGCCTCTTTTTCTTGGTCGTAGCCCTCAATAAGTCCATACGTATTATCTTTTTCTTCATTACCTTGGATCATAACCGAAACTCTATTATTTATATCAAAACCACTTAGTAATTGAATGGTGGAGGTAAATTGATAAGCTGTCTTCACTTTACCAATCATGCCGTCCGCTGTTCGAACAGCCATATTTGGCTCTACACCATGCTGTTTTCCTTTATTAATCGTTACCTGCTCTACCCAAAGCTCTGGGCTTCTACTATTAACTGTAGCATAAATTGGATGAAAATCTCGTAAAGTTTCTTCTATTTCTAATATACCACGTAATTCTTCATTTTCTTCTTTTAAAACTTGAACTTCATATAATAAATCTTTATATTCGGATAAATGTTCGTTTAATACTTCGTTTTGTTCATATGTTGACTTCAAATCGTTTACATCTGTAAAGAAATCAATTACAAAGTTGGTCGGAACTCGAAACACACTTTGTACCCAACCAATCGTATCCTTTAACAGTTCCTCAGGAAGAGAAACTTCTTCTCGATTTCTCATTGTAAAACCGATTAATGTCACAAGCAAAATAATACTTACTAATATGATAATTAAAACTTTTTTGCGAAAAAAGGACCACATGCCTTACACCTACTTTTGTTTGCTCTCTTAATAATAATCAATGTCTCGTTTGATTCGCAACATTTGGATTAGATCGAAAATGATGGATAAAATCTAATGCTTTACCAGTACCTATTGCAACACAATCTAGAGGGTCCTCTGCAACAAATACAGGCATTTTTGTTTCAGCACTGATTTTTTGATCTAAGTTTTTTAACAATGCTCCACCACCAGCAAGAACAATGCCTTTCTCCATTATATCCGCGGCTAGTTCTGGAGGGGTTCTCTCTAATGTATTTTTTACGGTTTCTACAATAGCTAAAACCGTATCACTTAAGGCCGAAGCAATTTCTTCATTTGTAATAGTAATCGTCTTTGGTAAGCCTGTAACTAAATCTCTACCTCTAATCTCCATATCATCAATGTCATCAGATATTAGAGCAGTGCCAAGCTCCATTTTCACTACTTCTGCAGTATGCTCACCAATTAAAAGATTATATTTTTTTCTAATATATTGAACAATGGAATCATCCATCTTATCTCCGGCAATACGTATCGATTGACTTGTTACAATACCACCTAGTGAAATAATAGCAACTTCTGTTGTTCCACCACCAATATCCACTATCATACTACCAGTTGGCTCCCATACAGGCAATCCTGCCCCAATCGCCGCTGCAAAGGGTTCGGCAATGGTAAAGGCATCTTTTGCTCCTGCTTGTTTTGTTGCATCTAATACAGCGCGCTCTTCAACCATGGTGATGCCTGAAGGAACACATACCATAACATTTGGTTTCCTCCCAAAAAAGGAACGTTTTCGAGATGCCTTATTCATATAATATTTCATCATCATAGCAGTTGTTTCATAATCAGCTATAACCCCATCCTTCATTGGTCGAATAACCGTTATACTTCCAGGAGTACGGCCAATCATCATTTTCGCGTTATTTCCGACTGCTTCCACTTTACCACTATCTACTCTTCTTGCGACAACTGAAGGCTCCCGCATCACAATGCCTTTTCCTTTTACAAAAACGAGCGTATTAGCTGTGCCTAAATCAATCCCTAGGTCTTGTGATAAACCGAATTTTGCCAAATGAATCTTCCTTTCCCAATATAAGTTGTTAGGGAATCCGATATTTTATCGATTTCGTCTCCATATATAACACGTGTAAATGGATTGTCATCATATGTATTGCTTGGAATTATGGTAAATGAAAAATACATCCTTATTTTCTTCCTAAAATTAATGATAATAAGCGCCATTATAAAATGGCGCTTTATTTTTCGTGTCTATAATATTATACGAAAAAAAAATCAAAATAGATAGGTCTATAAATATCCTTTTTCTTTTAACGATACGTATTTACGATCTCCTATAACTAAATGGTCTAAAAGTTCTATTCCAATCATTTTTCCACACTCAGATATTCTTCTTGTCACATGGATATCCTCCTGAGAAGGAGTTGGATCGTAGGGTAGAAGATAGACGCCAAACCAATGGAAATCTATTCCTCCCTCAGAACCGTACGTACACCTTTCAGCGTATACGGCTCGCCAGTTGATCGTTACTTCGAAAAATGAAGATCCTTAACCATAATAAATACATGATGCTTCTTGTTGTTATCGTCATCTTTATGAACAATCGTTAATCTTCCTTGTCTTGGTTTTCGTAATTGTTTAGCTACTTTGGAAGCAGTGCTTTTTCTTTTTAATGCAATGGTTTGGATAAAGCTTTTCTCTGCTAATTTAAATAATTTGTGCAGCAGATGAATAGAATCACTATTCGTGAATAATCGAGCAAAATCCTTTAGCTCGTTATTATAGACCGATACTATTTCCACATCCTTTTTATTAACTAGATATGGTCGATGGGTTGCTTGAAAGTTTTGTAAAGAACCATAGCCTCTGTTCCTGGCAAACTCAAAAACTTTACTTTTAGAAATAGTTATTGTTAACTTCCTGCACCCAGCTTTTGTATGTGGGGAGAATTTCAGTTCATAGTCCCCCAACGTAATTGGTTTTCTGCCATGAATATGCTGCACATTGATATTTTGTTTCGGGATACATAAATTTTTTTGGAATTCATAGTGAATTGAAGCTTTCACCTCTTCTGAAATACGTCTAGAGGTGTTCACGCCAATTAAGAGGGTTTGATGATAACGGACATACTGTCGTATATTTTTGTCATATAGGATTGCATTATCTAAAGGAATGAAATATATATTTACAAGGAGTCGAGATAATTTGTTAACCACTTTTTTTAAAGCTTTTGTTTCACTTAGCATTGAAAAATTTGTTATGGCATTATGAATAAGGCTTCTAAATCGAGTATCTTTTATTTTGGAAGCAATTGTTTTAAGCAATATAGAGTGGGAAAGGTTACGAATGTCTACCTGTACGTCACCTCGTATGTACCAGTTGGATTTTGCCCAATTTTTTTTCATATAACGACAAACGTTTTGATGATTGGGTAAACAGTGATTGTCAAAGCAATGATGCCTTTCCAACACTGGTTCATATATATGGAGCAATATTGTATAAAGTAATTCAAGAAGTTTTCGCTTCATTTCAATACTAATAGCATTATCTTGGAAGCGAAAAGTCCCTTGTTTTAACTGTTCTATTACGTAATCCGTGTGATGCCCCAAAACATTTAATTCCTCTTTTTTATTCAAACTTAGCCATAATTGCGATTTATATAATAGACGATAACAATCAACAATCCTTTTTCCCTTTTTAGAAGCATTTCGAATTACGTTTAATTGTTGAAATGGATTATTTGCCATATTCATGACTCCTTTCAAAACGAACGCACGATCAACCTGTCTCCCTTTCCCTTGCTAAACTCATTACAAGCAAACGTAGAGTACTATGGAGACTCCGTTACCTTATGGAATAACCAATTAGGCAATCCCTGCTAGTACATAAATTAGATACGTGATGGTTAGGTATCCATTTCGACGTTTTCCTTTATCAAAGGATTGATGAACAAACCTTACGATAGAGTGCGTTCTGGTGAAATGCTCCCTATTTTGTTCACGTTGCCGTTTAACTATCGTAGACAACGACGTTTCCTCTCGTTCATTCGTCTTGGATTCAAGCAGTATAGCCTTTACCATACATCACTTGGTCTGAAGAACAGAATCGACTAGATAGCTTTGTCGTCTTTCTCCTTTTCACATCATGCTTTTGTCCCTATCTGAGTTTCCTCTTCAGGTAAGATGCTGACCATAGAACATTGTAAGGAGTTCTAGATTATTCAATCGCTAAATACTATGCACATTGCAGGCGCACACCAGATGGATGATTATGGACACAAATGAGGGATGCTGCAGATCTTTTTACAGCTTCACGGAATATTTCACGAGGGTGGACAATAGAAGCATTTAGACTTCCAATAAAAATGGTTTGCTGATGGATTACTTGATTTTTTGTGTTTAAAAAGAGTGCAACAAAGTGTTCTTGCTTTAGATGTCTTAACTCTTCCATAACAAAGTCAGCACCATCTTCAGGACTTCTAATCACGTATCGCTCAGTAGGCTTATACGCATGAATTCTTTTTCCTAATTCCAAACACGCAATAAGATGCACGGCTTTTGCTTGTCCAATTCCTTTTATTGCGGTGAGTTCCTCCACCGTTGCATCTTTTAATAAAGGTAATCCTTCAAAATGTATTAGTAGTCGTTGAGAAAGAGACATGACAGATTCATTTTTCGAACCACTACCTAAAATAATCGCTAATAGCTCCTGATTGGAAATAGAGCTAGCACCATGTTGAAGCAACCTTTCTCTTGGCCTTTCATTTTTAGGAACATCTTTAATTTTGACATTTAGCCTTTCCACAAACTACCTCCTTCTGTTGTCTTGTTTAAGAAACAGGATTCCTTTTCCATACATCAAACTGGATAAATTCCGAAGTTTCGAAGTTCTCTAACGGTTTTCGAGAGAGGTAAACCTACTACATTGAAATAGTCTCCATTAATAGATTTTACTAATAATGCACCTATTCCTTGAATGCCATATGCACCTGCCTTATCATAAGGTTCCCTTGTGTGAACATAGGTTCGTATTTCGTTTTCTGATAGGTTCCAAAATTCTACTTCTGTCTTAACAGTAAAAAGGATGGCATTTTCCAAAGAGCGAATCATAACACCTGTATAAACATCATGTCTATTTCCACTAAGAGCAGAAATCATTCGATATGCTTCTTCTTCATCTCTTGGTTTCCCAAAAATGTTGTTTTGAAATGCCACAACCGTATCGGCTGTTAAAATAACCTCATTATTGGCTCGTATGCTCATACTTTCTCCTTTTAATTTCGCGAGCTTAGTTACCGTTTCCACCGGCTCAGCTAAAGGAACAATCGATTCATCCACTTCTTGCTTTCGTAACTGAAAAGGAATTTGAGCTTGTTTTAATAATTCTTGTCTACGTGGTGAAGATGAAGCTAAAATAAGTTGCTTTTTCATAAAAACTCCTCCTGTTTCTTAACCGTACATTTATAATAAGGAAAGCTGCTTTCATAATCAAATGATAAAAAATTCTTTTTATCCCATTTGGGTTTCTAAATAATGTAATATCTATTTTATAATTAAGCTTATTTAGCCTATTAAAAGCAATAAAAAAGAACAGCTCTTAACTGTTCTTTAATTTAATAGATAAGTTTCATATGCTTTTAACACTGTTATAAATTGTGCTTCCCTATCCCAAACAGATGCTTCGGAATTTGATATGGTATCTATAAAGGCTTTATATTGGCTTTTAAACGCCTCCCCAGATTCTGTTAACTCTTTAGGTCCCTCACTTAACCAGCTCGTCAATTTCTCATTTGTATCACTAGAGATTGTCGATTGTTCACGATAACCAGTAACTGCTTCTTGCCAAAGCGTCATTCCCTCTTTAATCCATTTCCCTTCTGCTTCTGTCGTTTCTTTCTTAGCTGGCTTGACAATCCACGTTTTATCAAATGCTCCATCTGCCTCTGCTATTGTATCTTTTATGGAAGTTTCAATTTGGTCTGCTTGTTCTTTTGTAAAGCCTAGACCTATAAATACAAAAAATTGATTATCTTTTTCCCAAATAACGGGATCTATATTTGCCTCCACAAAAGGAGCGTTTCCATTTTCCGCACTTTCTAAAGATGAATAAAGACCTACTTGAACAACTTGTGCTGTAATACCATCAAATTCAACTGGAATTAAATTTGTTGGATTCTCCTTTTCGCCATCTGTCCCACCAACCGGATTCGTATCTCCTTCTGTGTTCGTTTCTTTAACGTTAGCTGTTCCACTAGCTTGTTCGGCTTCATCATCGGCATCAACGCCGGATAATAAATTTAACATAATTATTCCAAGCACAATTCCTACAAGGATTGCAGAAAAACCTGAAATAAATAGATGCTTAAACTTTGGAATACTAGCGAAAAAAGATTTTTTGGATTGGTAGGGTCTCTCTAACACTTTTATTTTCGGTGGATTCTCATCAAAAGAAGAAGTCGTAGTAGTAAACTTACTTTTATCACTTGAATCCCTATTATTTTTGTCTATCGAGGCAGCTATTTCCTCTTCTGCCTTATGGCCATGTTTAATAGGAAATTCTTTAACTTGTTGATTTACACGAACAGTAATAGGTTTTGGTTTATTATCCACGAAATGTCCCCCACTTTTTTGCTAGTTTTAATATGACCTTATCATGTATAAACTAAAAAAGTAGACGAGTTTTGTCGTAGGGAAAAATCTTTTGTTCGAAATATTTCCGGTTATTTCGATATAATCTGTGGCGTAGCTCCGTTTCGAGTTCTTAGTCACCTATCAATTATCGATACCCCTAGCAGGCTAACTCCCAATAATAACAACAAAAAATCCAAATCATATAGCCTGATTTGGATTTCCCTATAGATATAACTATTCATTTTCAATAAGCTCATACTTCAATTGCTTTTTCATAGGTAGCTACTCGGTTTCTACCTTTTCTCTTAGCTCCAACATACATAGCTCGATCTGCATGTCGAATTAATTCCGTAGATTCATCACAATCGTCAGGAAATGTTGCAAGTCCAATACTAGCTGTAATTTGGATTTCGATGGAATTTTCACTTTCCATTATATGTTTTTGCAAAAAGAATGGCTCATCGCTTATCATTTTACGAATTCTTTCCGCTTCAAATATCGCTTCATCCTTCGTTCGATTTTTTAACAGGAGCACAAACTCTTCTCCGCCATATCTTGCTACTATCGTATTTTCATTACTTAATGAGTTCAGTCTTGTAGCAAGTTCTCTTAATACTTCATTACCACTTTCATGGCCATATAAATCATTAACCTGTTTAAAGTGATCCAAATCTAGCAAAATTAAGGAGTGATTTTCGTAGACACCTTTCGCTTTCATGTCTTCAAATAATCCTTGTAGATAGCCTTCAAAGTATCTAAAATTGTATAACTTTGTTAATGGATCTCGCTCACTCTTTTTCTTCGTATTTTCATAATGGCGTGCATTTTCAATAGCAACTGCTAAATAGTTAGATAAAATATCTAGTAACATGAAATGATATTTTTCATATGCTCGTTTCCTTTTTGAAACAATTGTAATAATACCAACAACTTTATCATTTCTACGAATTGGTACAGACATTAAACTCTCTGCATCCTGTGGTATGGTTTGGTCTTTTATTTTCCGATACCAGCTAAGACGGTTTGTGAAAAACATCCCCTCTTCCTTACCATACACAGTTCCACTAATTCCTTCATTTTTCGTTAACAATATATTCGAAATCTTCGTTTCACAGCTCGCATCTACATAACGAATTAATGATAACATTTCGTTGCTATTCGTAACATCGTATATATACGTATAATCTACTTTTAATAAATCACTAATTTCCGTTACAAAAACGTCTAATACTTCTTTAACATTTAAATGACCTGTTAATTTTTGACCAATATTACTTGTTTTCTGCATATAACGATTGATTTGGTTGGTTGTATAAAAACTAGTAATTATACCAGAAATCATAATAAAAGGAATACCAACAAAATAAATCGCAATTGCACCTAAATCACTATATAAAAGATATAAGATGAATCCTACAGGCAAAGTGATAATAGAGGTCATTAAATCCCATAATAGACTAGAAGAAAAGAACTTTTCTCTAGTACCTGTTGTAAACATCTGTAATAAATGCAGTAATACTTGGTTGGAAATAATAATTCCTAACGCATAGCAAATAATTGGTACAAAATTCTCTAAACTAAAGGAAGTCAATTCTCCATTTTCTCCGCCAACTAAATAAAAAATGGCTGCACCAATAATAGATGTTAATAAAAATAAGGTTAAATTTACAGGTATTCGATAAAGCTGACTCTTACTTAAACGCAGCTTAATTAATAATGTTATAACAGCTAATTCCGTTAGGATAATCTCGACGAATAATCCAAAATGTAAGAATACAGCAAAACTAATACCATGTATAAAGAAAATAGGAGTCTCCCCTACGATAATTGGAAATATCGCTACAATACACATTAATAGTGCGAAGGAAATAACATCAAACCACTTGCCGTCTATGCTTGTACTTGGATCTAATACATTAAATAGATAGATTATAATTGTTGGCCATATTAGTAACCATACAAGCCAAACAATCCATTGTTTACGTTTCGTCATGTCATTGCATCTCCTATAGAAGACTACTAAGTCCGTCCTCAAACACTTATATCAAAACAACCAATTTCCATAAATTCTTATTAAATAATTATAAAGTATTTTGTACATGAATGGGTAAAATGAAGTAGTTAATTTTAACTATTTTCAAATAATTACATTAATTCTATCATATCTGTAATTTTTCACCAATAGGAGATTGCTAAATATTTATCTTATTTTTTTAATAACGTTTCACGAACTTGAGAGATAAAGTATAAGGAGCCAGCAAATATGATTATGTCATTTTGATCATCTATTTGTTTGAGTAAATGAGAATATGCACTTTGCCAATTGTCCGCCATTTCTTTATGAGGATGGCTACTTAGTGAATACAACACTTCTTCACTATCTGCTCGCGGATTTGAAAAGCTCGTAAACCACACAGAGTCAAATACCTTATCAATTTGACGTATCATTTGTTGAACCGCTTTATCCTTCATAACAGAAAAGATGATATGTTTTCTCTTATTTGGATACCATTCCTTTAACGTAGCAATCATTGCCAGGATACCCTCTTCATTGTGCGCTCCATCCATAATGATAAGTGGGTTCGATTTCACGACCTCAAATCGCCCTTTCCATAATGTAGCCCATAGGGAATCTATCACAGTTTGTTCCATCACTTGAATATAGTCACGTTCACTTATTAGAAGGAAGCACTGCAATGCGAGCGCCGCGTTCTTTCTTTGATGCTCACCTAGCAATTGTAGTTTTATATTTTCGAAGTGGAACGTTTCATTCCAAAAGGAAAACGCATAGTCCATAACTTTAATATAAAAATCTTCTCCTAAACGAAATATAGGTGCATGGTATTGTTGAGCAATGTTGTAAATAACAGAAAGCGCTTCCTGTTGGTCAACCGCTGTTACAAGTGGAATGCCTTTTTTTATAATGCCAGCTTTCTCAAATGCTATTTCTTCATATGTATTTCCTAATATATTCGTATGATCCAAGCCGATCGATGTAATAATTGTCTGGATTGGATCGACTACATTGGTTGAATCAAATCTCCCCCCAAGACCCGCTTCCATTAGAACATAATCGGCTTTTTTACTAGCAAAATAATGTAGGCCAACAACCGTAAACACCTCAAACTCCGACGGCCTTCCCATTGGCAATGTATCCATTTCCTCTATGATAGGAGCTAAATAATTGATTCGCTGCAAAATTTCATTATCCGAAATTATTGTATGATTATATTCGATTTGCTCATTCCATTTGTAAAAAAAAGGTGATGTAAAGGAACCAACTGATTTGCCGTGATGAATAAGTAAGTTTTTTAGAAATTGTAAGGTGGATCCTTTTCCATTCGTCCCAGCAATATGAACCACTTTTATTTGCTTCTCTGGATTATTCCATTTAGACAATAAATATTCAACTCGTTCCAATCCAGGCTTTACTTGCTTAGATAAATGTGTGTTCATCCATGTCACGAGATCATTATATGTTTTTAGCATTTCATCAGTCCTTAACTCGATGATCTTATTTCTGTTCTATTAGAAAAGCCATTTCGGCTTCAATATGAGTGAAAAAACGTTGAACAATATTAATATTAGAATGATTACTCAACATACGACTACCAACAACATCTTCTATTTCGTTAAATAATAGTTGATTCTGTTCATCCAGTAAGAAATCAATACCTACGAAATCAAAGGAAAAGGAGTTAATGATTTTTTGAACGAGCAGCTCTTCTTCCTCCGTTAGTGAATAGAGGGTGGCTTGTCCACCCAACGTATAATTGGATTTAAAGCTGTCTTTAGACTCTCTTTTAACAGCTGCTACAATCTCATTTCCGATTACATATACACGAATATCTTTCCCATAATTTTTTGCTAAAGGTTGAATAACAAGGTCTTCTGTATGTACTTTTTGTATGACGACTTCAAGCTCCTTCTTATTTTGAATTAAATATACCTGTTTTCCTCCCCTACCGTTCCCTTCTTTTACAACGATTGGATAGTCAAACCGTATATTTTCTTCGCTAATTTCATTTCGTTTTACGAATATAGTATCTAGCATCGGTATTTGCAAGGCAGCGATAGCTTGATGTGTTTTCCCTTTATGGTTACACATTTCGGCTATCTCGGATCGGTTAAATACTCGAGCACCTAGTTGCTCCATTTGTGTACTAAAAAGAGGATCAATATTACGCATAATTACAAAATCTGGGAATTGTACATTTGCATTTCGATACAGGATGGAAAGTTGATGGTGTTTGATTCCGAATTGTACGTCGTCTTTTATGACGACTTGTAAATCAAAAGGAAAGTGCTCCGCTTCACGTAACAGCCAATTTACAAAGGCCTCATTTCTATCATAGTCCTGCTTATTGTATACGACCCAGCCTCTTACGTTCATTTTAGCGACACCTTTCCAAGTCTTGTAAAATATACGAAATAATATGTCGTGATATGTCAATTCCAGTACATGCTTGAATACTTCGAATATGGGCATTAGAGTTGACTTCACATACGATAGGTCCATCTTCACCAAATAACAAATCTACGCCAGCAAAATCCGTTCCAACCAATTTTGCTGCTTGGATAGCCAATGCTTTTTCTTGCTCGGATGGTTGGTAAGGTGATGTTTCTCCACCTGCCGTTACATTGGCTCGGAAATCATGTTTCGAAGTGCGCAGCATCGATGCAACAACTTCTCCCCCAACAACATTCAATCGTACATCTTTTCCATAGCTTGTAGTAATAAATTCTTGAAAAAGGAAAGGTTTACTTCCTAGTTCTGTAATTTTTTTGAACATCTCTTCTTTCGTGTGGACCAAATACACTTGTTGTCCAAAAGAGCCAAATGCTTCTTTTATCACCATGGGAAAGCCCAATTCCTCTATAATCTGATCAAACACACGAAAGTCTTGATATGTTGTTCCATCAAATAACATAGCACCTAAGATGGTCTTAGGTACTTTCATTCCAGCATCAGATAATTTTTGGTACATTCGAATCTTGTTATCACAAACTTCGATAGAATCACTGCTGTTATATACTTGGAGTCCAATTTTCTCTAAATGCTTTGCTAAAGGAATATCTTTATCACCAAAAAGGACAAAATCAGGTAGCTTATCTTGAAAGCTTCCTCTAATCTTTGCTTTCCCGTTTTCAATAACCATGATGAGCTCATGATTCGGAATAATTTCCGGCTGAATGTGTTGCTTTTGGGCTGCCTCTGCCATTAGATTGGCATAATCTAAAAACTTTTCCCCAACTAAATTTCCATTATAAATAATCCAACAAGATTTCAATCAATCAGTCTCCTTTATTCGTTCCACAATAAATTGTCTTAAACTATTGCACACCTTATAAAAATCAGTCATATTTCCATTTGGAGTATGTAACAAATTCCAATTTATCTCAATTTGTATCGCTATAATTCCTGTCTTTTTTGCAACATAAGAGGATACGGTATATGGATATCCAGCGGTAAAAATATAGTCAACCTTGACATCTTGAATATCGTTTTGCTGAAAAGAATGTGTTAAATTTTCTATTATTCGATATTGACTTTTTATATTTTTGCCTCTATTTGTTCCGATATCAATCATTTACGGTCTATTCGGTGACATGATATGGATATCTAGTAAATAGTTAATTTTTTCTTTTTTTACTAAGTTAATAATGGCATCTCTATAGCTACTTTTCTTGTCAAAATTAGCATCCTCTTGGTTATTTTTCGTTTTATAAATACTATAACAGCCTGTTAATCTTTGAAGCTCTTCTACAACGATACCACTTCGGTGTTCGCCGATTTTCCATTTTCCATCTCTAATTTGAGAAACACTATGAGGAGCTGAAACCAAAAACGGAATTCGCCCTTCTTTAATCAAAAAACCGCTTTCATCTGGAAAGGATTCCTCTGTAAACGATTTTTCTATTTGTAAAAGTTGACGATAAGAAATCACATTATTCACCACTACTTTTCTATAATCCATAACACTTATGGTTATATTCTACTATATATTATAAAGGATTTTTTCATTTTTAGGAAAGCGAATAAACAGAACAGAAGCCCTATTAAGAAATAGGGCTTCTGTTTCATTAGTCTTGCATTTCTTTTATTCTTGCTTCTACTTTCGACCGTTTCTCTAAATAATCTTGTTCTTTTTCTCGTTCCTTTTGAACAATTGCTTCTGGTGCGTTGTTTACAAATTTCTCGTTTGCTAGCTTCTTTTGAACGAGCTGAACTTCTGCATTCCATTTATCCCATTCTTTTTGTAGGCGTTGAAGCTCTTCTTCTTTGTTAATTAGGCCTTCTAATGGAAGATAAAGTTCAACACCAGTTATTACTGCACTCATCGCTTTTTCAGGTGTAGTAATGTCTGTATCAATAGTTAGCTCACTTGGATTACAGAATCTTTCTAAATAATGTCGATTCTCTGTTAGTGCTGATTTCACTTCTAGATCCCTAGCCTTCACAATCATTGGAATTGCTTTCGACATTGGCGTGTTCACTTCTGCGCGAATATTACGAACAGCTCTAATGATTTCTACTAATCGTTTCATATCATGAGCTGCTTTTTCGTTCGTATAGGCAGCTTGAACAGTTGGCCATTCAGCAACCGTAATCGACTCTCCTTCATGTGGAATATGCTGCCATATTTCCTCGGTAATAAAAGGCATAAATGGATGAAGCATTCGCATGGTTTGATCTAGAACATACACAAGAATGGATCTCGTTGTTTTTTTCGCATCTTCATTTTCCCCATAAAGTGGGATTTTCGCCATTTCAATATACCAATCACAGAAGTCATCCCAAATAAAATTATATAAATATCTTCCGGCTTCACCAAATTCATATTTTTCAATATTACGTGTTACATGATCAATCGTTTCGTTTAATTGCGTAAGTATCCATTGATCTGCAACAGACTTGGTACCAGAAAGGTCTACATCCTTGTAAGTCATACCGTCTAAATTCATTAATACAAAGCGGGATGCGTTCCAAATTTTGTTGGCAAAATTCCATGTCGACTCAATTTTTTCCCATTGGAAACGCAAATCTTGACCTGGAGCTGAACCAGTAGATAGGAAGTAGCGTAAGGAATCTGCGCCATATTTATCTACAACATCCATAGGGTCCACACCATTGCCTAACGATTTACTCATTTTACGTCCTTCTGCATCTCTTACCAAGCCATGAATCAATACATCTTTGAATGGACGTTGATTTGTAAATTCTACAGATTGGAATACCATTCGCGCTACCCAGAAGAAAATAATGTCATAGCCCGTAACTAATACATCTGTAGGGAAATAACGTTTAAAGTCTTCACTTTCTTCATCTGGCCAACCCATTGTGGAGAATGGCCATAAAGCGGAAGAAAACCACGTATCTAATACATCATTATCTTGCTCCCAATTTTCAGCATCATTAGGTTCTCCCATTCCTACATAAACTTCACCAGTTTCTTTATGATACCAAGCCGGAATTCGATGTCCCCACCATAATTGTCGAGAGATACACCAATCTCGAATGTTTTCCATCCAATTAAAATAGGTTTTTTCAAAGCGTTCTGGAACAAAGTTAACCTTGTCATCCTTATTTTGAATTGCTAATGCAGCCTCCGCTAGTGGTTCCATTTTTACAAACCATTGTGTTGACAAATATGGCTCGACAACTGCATCACTACGCTCTGAATGCCCTACCGAATGAATATGCTCTTCAATTTTAAATATTATGCCTTCCTCTTGTAGGTCTTTTACGATTTGCTTACGGCATTCAAAACGGTCTAATCCTTCATACTTTCCAGTGTTTTCATTCATCGTACCGTCTTCATTCATTACAAGAATACGCTTCAGGTTATGGCGATTTCCGATTTCAAAATCATTTGGATCATGGGCAGGGGTGATTTTAACTGCTCCTGAACCAAATTCCATATCAACGTAATCATCCGCAATAATCTCAATTTCTCGTCCTGTAATTGGCAATATTACTTTCTTACCAATTAGATGTTGATAGCGCTCGTCTTTAGGGTGAACAGCAACTGCTGTATCTCCTAGCATCGTTTCAGGTCGAGTAGTTGCGATTTCTATTGATCCAGACCCGTCTTTTAAAGGATACTTCATATGATAAAAAGCACCTTTAACCTCTTTATAAATAACCTCAATATCTGATAAAGCAGTTTTAGTGGCTGGGTCCCAATTAATGATATACTCTCCACGATAGATTAAACCTTTTTCGTAAAGACTTACGAATACCTTTTTTACAGCCTCCGATAATCCTTCATCAAGGGTAAAACGCTCCCTAGAATAGTCGAGCCCTAAGCCAACCTTTTCCCATTGTTTTCGAATAAATGACGCATATTCTTCTTTCCATCTCCAAACTTCTTCCACAAACTTCTCACGACCTAGATCGTAACGATTTTTCCCATCTTCTCGAAGTTTTGCTTCCACCTTCGCTTGTGTTGCAATACCTGCGTGGTCCATTCCTGGAAGCCATAGCACATCATACCCTTGCATTCGTTTATAACGAGTAATGATATCTTGTAGCGTTGTATCCCAAGCATGACCTAAATGTAATTTACCAGTAACGTTAGGTGGCGGAATAACAACTGTAAATGGCTCCTTCGATTTATCTTGTTTTGCTTCAAAAAACTTACCTTTTAGCCAAAAATCATAACGACCCTTTTCAACCTCTGTTGGATCGTATTTGGGCGGCATGGAAATTTGCTTTTCCTCCATGACTTTTCCTCCTCATTTTTTAAATTCTTCCTACTATTAAGAAAAATAAAAAACCCTTTTCATCCTATAAAAAGGACGAAAAGGGTATATTTCGCGGTACCACCTTTATTCATAGCAAAAAAAACATACTATGCACTTCATTAGGTTAACGGACTTTATCCGGCTTCTCCTACTTCGGTTCAAAGAAGCTGCTTCTGGGCGACCTTCCAAGGATTCAATAACCTAGGAAACTTTCAGCTAATGTTTCCCTCTCTGAAGGATTTCTCCTTGTACTCTTCCCATTCATTGCATTTATTATTTCATGTAATTGTACTTGTTATTTTAAGCATTTTTACATACAAAAGTCAATGGTTATTACACACTTTTACCATTTTCTTTTCATAATATACAATAAAAAAGTTAATTGGGTATCTAACTAGTTATAATACGGAGACTTTTATTTCAATAAAACTCCAAACAACAAAAAAAAAGCGCAACCCGTTTATTTAGATTGCGCTTCTTCTAAAAATCTTTTTTTCATAAGGAGGAGAAAACATGGCAAAGTTTTATCGTTATCGATTACCACCATGGTTAAGAAAATGTATCTTTGTGCTAGAAAAGTGTTCTTTACCCATTATGATTTATCAAAATATCCGTACCTTCTTTATTCCAACAACGTTAGATGTACTACTAACAGCAATTGTAACAGGGCTGTTTTGTTGCTTTTATTTCGATGTCATTTAAACATCTGATTCTTCGTCTACTAATTGCGTTTTGAATTGTTCCTGAAAATATAACATATGTTCAAGGTAATATAGATACCTTTGAAAAAGACGGACCCATTCTATTTCTGTTAACAGCTCTTTGTTCGAGACAAATTGCTTTAGCTTCTTCATCATTTGTTCCAAGTGTAGCATTTGTAGACTTAAGGAAGCAATTTCACTCTTCTTTAGTTTGTAATGGCGTATATACGCTTCAAAGGCAGCTAAAAGATCATCTCTATTTACATTACTAGATTGACAAGTGGTTGAAAAAAAGATCGCTAAATCTTGTACTGGTTCGCCATAAAAAGATTTTTCCCAATTGATTAGAACTGCTCCCTTTGTAGTATGAAGTAAATGAGAAGGTGTTAATTGTCCATGACATAGGGCTAGATTAACCGATTTATCGTCTACAATATAGGTCGCCCATTCATCATACCAATACTCTAAATTTTGACATACACTTCGAAATGTTGGGTATAAGTGACAAATAAGTAGCTCTGCTGGTGACATAAAATGTTTCGCTTCAAACGATGCAATCCATCGTTCAAAGCGATTAAAGGATTTTCGAACTTTCTCTTTTTGTTTTTTATACCATTCATCTACAAGAGACAAGTCTATTTTTTTCTCAAATTTCGTTTTTTCATGAACGATTGCTATCTCACGTAATACCATTTGATAGGTTGGAATTGGATCTACATTTTCCTTAAGCCAAGGCGTTAAATAATATACGTGACTTTTACCATTCACAATCATCCTATTCTGCCGTGTTAAGTATAAAGGAACAATATTCGTCAATTGATGCTCCCTGGCAATCTTATATACATTTTGAAACTTCTCTTCCACGTGCTTATTTTTTGATCGTTTGAGGACGACATATTGGTCCCCAGTGCTTATTTTGATTGTTTTTGAACTCAGCTTCTCCCCTTGATATGGTTGGAGGCCGTATTGCTGAAGTATCCGCACTAATTTACTCAATATCTCTCATCCTTACTTTTCATTAGGATGGACTTTTATTCTTTGACTTTGGGATGTATAAAATATCTCCCGCTTTGACTTCGTCTTCATTTAAGTTGTTATATCGAGCTATTTGGGATTTATTCATTTCGTAACGATCTGCGATGGAATCCAGTGTATCCGCCTCCTGGACAATACACATCCGAATGCTAGAATAGGATTCTTCCTCACGATTAAACATATTTACTAAATAGAAGACATCCTCACCGTTTCGCTCACTTTCCTCGTTAACCTCATCCTGTTTCTTCATTGATGCATAGCCAACTTTAGGAACAACATCTACTATCTGTTGTGTTTCTTCTTCAGCACGAGCTTCTTCGTGTGCCACACTTTCATGCTCTATGCCTTCATTTGCTTCCTCTACCATTTGACCTACTACTTCTTCTGTATCAACGGGTTCTTTCGTTGCTTCAAATTCTGGTCGCTCTATTTCAAATGTCTCTTCTTCATATTCCTGGTTATTCTCTACTTGTAATTCATATGATGGAGACGGAGATGGGGAAGGACTTTCCAATACATCCTCCGGTGAATCTTCCACTACTTCTTTATTTTTACCAAAAAACTCATCAAAAGACTGAGATTTCTTCTTGAACCAAAGTTCTCTATCCTTCTCTTCTTTCGACTCGATTGATTCATCGTGCTCCTCATTTGATGAAAACACCTCTGATTCCGTACTACTTTCTGCTTGAATGGATGAAGAAGATTCCTCTTGTTCAAACTTCAAATCAAAAGAAAAAGGTTGATTCACATCTTCCCATTCATTCTTTTGCTCTTCTTCCTTGCGTACTGGACTTCCTGTGCTTTCTTGCTTAATTCCAGAAATTACAACCTCAGCTTGTAGTTTTATTTGTGATGGATCAGGGATTTGATAATCAAAATAATCGATCTCGACCATAACATCATCTAAGGATGGGACACGGTATTTAGGTATTGTTACTTCAACTGGTATGTGATAGTGAAATTCATTTAATCCATCTTCAAAACTACGAATATCCTTTACATAGTTTTTTAGTTGTCTCTCCTGGAAGGATAATACTTGTGAGTCAAAACCGGAATCCCTGTCATTCTGTGCACTGTCTAACGGCATATATTCCCCTGTAAGTTCGATTACCCCTCGAATAGTAACATACTCATCCGACTCAAAAATGCTAATATCTGGCTCTAATGCAATCCCAATAAGCTCCATTACTTCCTGTCCCTTTTGAAAGGACAAAAGCTCGTTCAAATCAAATTTAAATACGTTTGATTGATCAGACAAAAAATTTTCCTCCTTCCAAGTCAAACTTCAACACAAGTGAACATTTTTCCACCTATGAAGCATGAACTGTAATATTCCAATATACTTATCTTTATACGTATATGAAAGAAGTAGTAAATTTATAACGTAACTTATAGATTCTATTGATATTTTTATAATAGTTGAAATATTAGAGGGATTTTTTTCGATTACTTAGATAATGAATATGATTGCACTAAAAGGTCAAGGTAAGAAAGACATAACAGCCAGTATATAACCCAAAGAATGCATCTAATAAAAAAAAAATGTTAGATACCAATTGGCATCTAACATTTTTTCGTTACTTACTTATTTTACGAAATGCGTTTTCAAATGCATTTAATGTTTTATCAATATCTTCTTCTGAATGTTCTGTTGATAAGAACAAACCTTCAAACTGTGACGGCGGCAGAAAAATCCCTTCATTCGCCATGGCACGGTAATAAGAAGCAAACAAATCAAGATCAGACGTCTTGGCTGTATCGAAATTGATTACATCTTCATTAGTAAGGAATAAACCTACCATTGAACCAGCACGATTAATGGTATGAGGAATATGATATTGGTCTGCCAAATTCTCAATTCCTTGTACTAAGCGATCTATTTTTTTGTTCATTTCTTCATAGGATGATTCTGTTAAAAGATTTAGTGTCTCATACCCTGCTGTCATTGCTAGTGGATTCCCAGATAATGTACCTGCTTGATAAATTGGTCCACTTGGTGCAATTTGTTCCATAATTTCGCGTTTGCCACCGTAAGCACCTACAGGAAGGCCACCACCAATAACTTTTCCTAAACAAGTTAAATCTGGAGTGACACCGTAATAGCCTTGTGCGGAATGAAAGCCTACTCGAAAACCAGTCATCACTTCATCAAAGATTAAGAGAGTACCATATTGTTCGGTAATATCACGTAAATGTTGCAGGAAATTGTCTCTTGGCGGAACAACTCCCATATTGCCACAAACAGGTTCTACAATTACGGCAGCAATATCATTACCGTATTGTTCAAATGCGTATTGAACACTATCCATATCATTGTACGGAACGGTAATAGTATTTTTCGCTATGGATTCTGGTACGCCAGGGCTATCCGGTAGCCCTAAGGTTGCCACACCTGAACCAGCTTTAATTAACAAGGAATCACCGTGACCATGATAGCTACCAACAAATTTCAAGATTTTATCTCGCTTCGTATACCCACGTGCTAAACGTAATGCACTCATTGTTGCCTCAGTACCGGAATTCACCATTCGCACTACTTCGATAGATGGGACACGATCGATTACTAATTTCGCTAATTTGTTTTCCATTTCGGTTGGGGCTCCAAAGCTTGTCCCATTGGCGACAACCTTCTGAAGTGCTTCCACAACCTTTTCATGAGCATGCCCAACGATTAGTGGTCCCCAGCTTAATACATAGTCAATATATTCATTTCCATCAATATCGTATATCCTTGACCCTTTTCCTTTTTCCATAAAAATAGGATCCATATGAACAGATTTAAAGGCACGTACTGGAGAGTTCACTCCCCCAGGAAGTAATTGCACAGCTTCTTTAAACGCCTCAACTGATTTCGAATACGTGTTCATTATTTTACACCATCCCTTATTTATGCATTATTCACTTAGCCACTTCGCTACATCTTTAGAAGCATATGTAATAATTAAATCAGCGCCAGCTCTTTTCATTGAGATTAATTTTTCTAATACGATTTGTTTTTCATCTATCCAGCCGTTTTGAGCTGCAGCTTTAACCATGGAGTATTCTCCACTAACATTGTAAGCAACTAGCGGTAGAGTGGAGCGCTCTTTTACATCCCGCATAATATCTAAGTAGGACATAGATGGCTTCACAATAATAAAATCTGCACCTTCTTCGATATCCGAATCTGCTTCTCTAAAAGCTTCATAGCGATTGGCAGGGTCCATTTGATATTCTTTACGGTTTCCAAATTGTGGCGTGCTATCTGCAGCATCACGGAAAGGACCATAAAAGGCGGAAGCGTATTTAACCGCATAGGACATGATAGGTATATTTGTGAATCCGGCTTCATCTAATCCTTTACGAATGGCAGCAACGAAGCCATCCATCATATTAGAAGGTGCAATAATATCAGCGCCAGCTTTTGCTTGGCTGATTGCTGTTTCCGTAATTAATTTTAGAGATTCATCATTATCTACTTTTCCATCCCGGATTACACCACAATGTCCATGAGACGTATATTCACACAGACAAGTATCTGCAATAACAATGATAGAAGGATGATCTCGTTTTATTTGTTTCGTCGCTAATTGAACAATACCATGTTCACAATATGCTTGTGAGCCAACCTCATCTTTTTGTTTTGGAACACCAAAAAGCAATACAGAACGGATTCCTAACGACTCTACTTCTTTCATTTCTTCTGTAAGATTGTCTAATGATAATTGAAAAATACCTGGCATAGAAGGAATCTCTCGTTTAATATTTTCCCCTTCTACAACAAATAAAGGGTAAATTAAATCCTCTTTATGTAAATGTGTTTCTCGTACTAAAGCTCTCATGCTTTCAGATGAACGTAATCTACGATGTCGTTTAAAATGTAAGTCATTCATTTTTCTCATGCTCCTTTTGTAGAAATTGTATTAATGCATCCATCATATCTACAACCGTAAATTGATTCGGTGTCAGTGTATTTTCAAATCCTGCAGCTCGGGCAGCTTTTTCCGTTGTAGTCCCTATACATAAGCAAAGGGTATTTACAAAATACTCTGCTTGCAGTCCTCCAAGTTCAAAAAACGCTTCAACACATGAAGGGCTTGTAAAGGTAATTATATCTAAATCATGTGCTCCTAAAACCTTTTCTAAATCCTTCTTTACCAATTCATTTGATGCTGTCTCATACACAACAATTGGTTGATAAGCTATGTGTTCCGCTTCAAAATATGCTGGTAAAACATCTCTGGACCGATTCCCTTGAACTAATAAGACCTTATCTTCATCTTTATGTATTGGTAGTTCCTCAACCATACTATCTGCGTTATAGATCGTTGGAATAAAGTGAACCGGTACTCCATATTGCTCAAGTCCCTCAGCAGTCTTTTTCCCGACAGAACCAATCCGAATATGTTTCGGAATGGATACATCTTCCTCCTGTAATAGCTCCATAAAAAAATGGACACCATTCGTACTCGTAAAAAAGATCCAATCAAACTGCTGTAAATGAGAGATAATTTTTTTGTTATCGACTCGTCTTGCTTTTTTATACGTTAATAGAGGGACTTGAAGAGGTATCCCACCAAACTTCGAAATCAGTTTTGTTAATTCCTTCGCTTGATTGGCACCTCTCGTAACAAGAACCTTTTTTCCCTCTAACGGGAGGTTCATGACTGCTCAAGCTCCTCTTTTGCCTGATCTATTAATGCCTTTCCACCTTGAGCCATTACCCGCTCTGCTGCTTCCTTACCAACTTGTTTCGGATCTTTACCACGAACAATCTCATGAATCACTTTCGATCCATTCGGCTTGGCAACTAGCGCACTAAGGATTATGTCATCCCCTTCTAAATGAGCATAGCCTGCAATAGGAACTTGGCAGCCGCCTTCCATAAGATTTAAGAACGTTCGCTCCGCTGCTACGGTGCGACTTGTTGTCTCATCGCTAATCTTTTCTAGAAGCTCTCTAAGTTCTGTATCGTCTTCCCGACACTCGATTGCAAGCGCTCCTTGTCCTACAGCCGGAACACAAACATCAACGTCCAAGTATTCTGTTACAATATCGGATGACCAACCCATTCGTTGTAACCCAGCCACTGCTAAAACAATAGCATCGTAATCCTCTTCTTTTAGTTTGCGTAATCTTGTTTCAATATTTCCACGAACCGATTTAATTTTAACATCTGGTCTTTGTACTAATATTTGCGCAGCTCTTCTTAAGCTGCTTGTTCCAACAATCGCACCTTCAGGTAAATCCTTTAACCTTGTTTTCCCATCTTTGGAAATAAATGCATCACGATGATCCTCACGCTCCGGTATAGATGCTATAATCAACCCTTCTGGTAATTCAGCTGGCATGTCTTTCATACTGTGTACAGCAAGGTCAATCTCTTTATCGTACATTGCTTGTTCTAGTTCTTTAACAAATAGACCTTTACCACCTACTTTTGATAACGTGACATCTAGGATTTTATCACCTTTTGTCATAATCTTTTTCGTTTCAAATGTATAAGGTAAACCTAAGCCCTTTAGCCTTTCAATTACCCATTCCGTTTGCGTTAGTGCTAAGTTACTTTTTCTTGAACCAACTATAATTTTACGCATCCATCTTATCTCCTTATCTCAAAAATGAAAATTTGATAATGTACTAAATAAAAAATAATTTACGAGTAAAAATAAAAATGCATATATGTTTAATGTTGCAATTTTCTTCCCTTGAATGCCTCTCCCAACTCGAATAAATAAGAAAACTGCATATACAATCAACACCGCAAAGGAGCCAATGGTTTTAATGTCATACCAGAAAAACACTTCATTAGAAGTATAGCCCCAAATAACACCTAATAATATGGCAATGAGCAAAATTGGTAATCCCATCAAAATAGCGAAAAAAGAGAATCGCTCCAATTGATTTAAATCCCCTAACCTTTTTAATCGACTATTCCACTTTTTTTGCTTTAATAAGCGATATTGAAGTATATACATGATCGAAAATATAAAGGAAAGTGTAAATATCCCATATGATAATAGCGCAAGTGTTATATGAGTAATCAACATTTCACTAGCAAAATCAATTTCATTCACGGTAGGGGATTGTTGAATCTTCGTGAAAATATGTAACACCATAATGAAGAAACCTACAACATTTGTAAAAAAAACAAAAAAGTCGACTCGAAATATTCGATTTATGATAAGCGAAAACGTAATTAAAATCCAAGCATAAAAATAAAGACCATCATAGATGGTTTGGATTGGAAAGTCTTCCTCACCTAGTAGATTACGAAACAAAAAAACGGTTTGTAGTATCCAAACCATTGATAGGGACCAGAAGGCCAAACGATTGACCTTCCGATTCTGTTGTATAAAATCAATAAAGTATCCGATTATTGCAACAGCGTAAATTAGGATAATAAGTTCATAAATCCATTTAAAGTCAACATCTAACATTCATTAGCTATCCCTTCTCATGAAAAGTAAAGGTAGATCGATTAAGGGATAAAGAACTTAAATTTCTTTTTGTTTCACCAATTTTTGCTTTATATGCTTTTGCGTCTTGTTTTGCGACCTCTTCTGCTACCTCTTCTTCTATCCCAAACGTCTGAATAAACTGCTCCAATCCTGCTTCTCGAGTTTTAGAGCCGGCCATTTCCTTTGCATAAAGAATCGGTTCTTTTAATAATTGGTTAATGATGCTCTTCGTATGTTTATTTAAAACCTTTCGCTCACGATCGGTTAAATCTGGCATTTTTCTTTCAATAGATTGCATGGTTACTTCTTGAATGGATAGTGCTTTTTTGCGAAGTGCTGATAAAATCGGCACCACTCCTAACGTTTGAACCCATTCTTGATATTCATTCATTTCTGCAGCAATGAATGCCTCAATTTCTGTAGCAATTTCTTTTCTAGCCTCTAAGTTAGCATCTACAACACCTTGTAAATCATCAATATCATAAAGAAATGCACCTTCTATATTATTAATGGAAGGATCAATATCTCTTGGAACTGCTATATCCATTAAGAATAGTGGCTTCCCATTACGTTGTTTCATAATGTTTTGTACTTCTGATTCTTGAAGAACATAGCCCGCTGCACCTGTAGAAGCAATTAATATATCTGTATTTAAGAGAACATGATTTAATTGGTCAAGGGAATAAGCGTCTCCCTTAAACTTTTGAGCAACCTCTTCCGCTTTGCTTTTAGTTCGATTGATTACAGAAATATGGTGAACCCCTGAGCCATGAAGGTTTTTAACAGCCAGTTCTCCCATCTTACCGGCCCCTAATATTGCAACACTCTTTTGTTGTAAATTACCAAATATTTTTTTCGCTAATTCAACAGCTGCATAGCTAATCGAAACAGCATTCTCACCTATTTCTGTTTCTTTATGAGATCGCTTTGCAACAGTGATAGCTTGCTTAAACAACTGATTAAATATAGTTCCAGAAATATGATAATCCTGTGCAACTAAAAACGCATGTTTAACTTGTCCAAGAATTTGAGTTTCCCCTAATACCATCGATTCGAGCCCACATGTTAAACGGAATAAATGTTCTACAGCTTCCTCTTCTTCATGAATAGAGATATAAGAAGAAAGTTCTTCCATATCCATTTGAAACCAATCCGCCATAAAACGTTTAATATAATAACGTCCCGTATGCAGCTGATCCACTACTGCATAAATTTCCGTACGATTACATGTAGAAACAATCACATTCTCTAATACGCTTTTTTGTTCGTTTAATAATTGCATAGCACCTGCTAATTGCTCATCAGGAAAGGCCAGTTTTTCACGAATGGCTACCGGTGCAGTCTTATAACTAACACTTACCACTAGTGTATGCATAATATCCATCCTCCGTCTAACAATACCAATCTCTATATAATAATAGTTACTTTGTACTAATCTCATTTCTTTCTATTATAGCATGTAATTCCATGTTCCTAATGGACACAAAAGTGAACATATTATGAAAATATCTAACCCTTCTGTACATTAACATACCTCCAATGTACAAGCAAGAATATTACTCAAGTCTGATACTCCTTCAAGCTTAGTATAAGCATGTGTTTCCTTAACCATTCTTTCTAAATTAGATAATTTTGGGAAAGATTCACTGCTTAGACTCTTGAGTCAGGATGAGGTCATTGACCGTATTTTCCTCTTTTACAAGCTCACCTAAAATACTCCCTATGACATTTTTCAACTTGATGACCAAACTAGCAGAATAATAAAAGCCGAAAATGGTAACTACAATCCCCATTTTCGGCTTTTATGAAATGCACTATCCGTACGTTACAATTCTCTTCAACAGCGTGTAGATCAACTGCGGTCGCACGTCGCAAACTCTTACTTTTTTACTTATTAATAAATCCTTTTATTGCTCCCCAGGCCTCATCTTTCCCTTCCCCAGTTTCAGAGGAAAACGTCACGATTTTATCACCTGGTTCTATATCTAACGCCGTTTTAATTCGCTTTAAGTGACCAGGTCTTTTCGTTTTCGGTACTTTATCCATTTTTGTCGCAATAACGAGAACTGGAATGTCATAATGCTTAAAAAAGTCATACATTAATAAATCATCTTCTGTAGGATCATGACGTAGGTCCACAATTAAAACAGCTAGCTTTAATTGTTTTCTTTCGGAGAAATATCTCTCCATCATTTTCCCCCATGCCTGTCTCTCTTTTTTTGACACTTTAGCATAACCGTAACCAGGTACGTCCACAAAATAGAGCATTTCATTAATAAGATAGAAATTTAAGGTTTGGGTTTTTCCTGGCTTACTAGAGGTACGAGCCATGTTCTTCCTTTGAATCATACGATTGATAAAAGAAGATTTCCCTACATTAGATCGACCAGCAAGAGCAATCTCAGGTAAAAAACCAGCTGGATATTGCTCAGGCTTTACAGCACTTATAACTAGTTCTACTTGATTAACTTTCATTTCTTACTCTCCCAACAGTGCATGTTCCAGCACTTGATCTAAGTGACGTACAGGAACGAACGTTAAGCCCTCCCGAACACTTTCCGGAATATCATCTAAATCTTTTTCATTCTCTTCTGGAATAATGATTTTCGTTAATCCAGCCCGGTGTGCACTTAGAGATTTCTCTTTTAAACCACCAATTGGTAATACTCTACCTCTTAAGGTGATTTCCCCAGTCATCCCTACTTCTTTACGGACTGCTCTACCTGTTAGAGCAGAAACAAGGGCAGTTGCAATCGTTATTCCAGCGGATGGGCCATCTTTCGGTACGGCACCTTCTGGAACGTGTATATGAATATCGTTTTTCTCATGAAAATCTGGATCGATGTTTAATTCCTTAGATCTGGATCGAATGTAGCTAAATGCTGCTTGCGCGGATTCCTTCATTACATCCCCTAGTTTACCTGTTAACGTTAAATTACCCTTACCAGGATATAAGGAAACTTCAATAGAGAGTGTATCCCCACCTGCAGTTGTATAAGCCAATCCAGTTGCTGCGCCAATTTGGTCTTCCTCCTCCGCTTGACCATAACGGAAACGAGGCTTCCCTAATAATTCATCTAACATCTTTTCTGTCACAACAACTCGTTTTTTCTCATCTGATACGATAATTTTGGCTGCCTTACGACAAACTGAAGCAATCTGGCGCTCTAAATTCCTTACACCTGCTTCCCTTGTATACATGCGAATTAATTTCATAATCGCATCATCACGAACTTGCAATTTACTTTTCGTTAAGCCATTTTCTTTTATTTGCTTTGGAAGTAAATGCTCCTTTGCAATATGAAGCTTCTCTACTTCTGTATAACCAGCTATGGAGATGACTTCCATCCGGTCTAACAACGGACCTGGAATGGTGTCTAGTGAGTTAGCCGTTGCAATAAATAACACTTTTGATAGATCATAGGTTTCTTCAATGAAATGATCACTAAAATTGCTATTTTGCTCAGGATCTAATACTTCTAGCATTGCACTGGATGGATCACCACGAAAATCATTCGACATTTTATCAATTTCATCTAATAAAAAGACAGGATTAATTGTCCCAGCTTTTTTCATTCCTTGAATAATTCGACCAGGCATTGCACCTACATATGTTCTTCTATGACCTCTTATCTCCGCTTCATCTCTCACTCCACCTAATGAGATTCGGATAAAGTTACGATTAATCGACTTCGCAATCGATTTCGCTAGGGAGGTTTTCCCTACACCAGGAGGTCCAACCAAGCACAGAATTGGTCCTTTAATAGACTTTGTAAGTTTTTGCACTGCTAAATATTCAAGTATTCTTTCTTTCACTTTATCAAGACCATAATGATCTTCATTTAAAATGTCCTCTGCGTGGTTAATATCGAGAACATCTTCTGTTTCCTTTGTCCAAGGTAGAGCAATTAACCATTCAATATAATTACGAATAACAGAGCTCTCTGCTGAATTGTTTGGAATTCGTTCGTAGCGATTTAATTCCTTTAATGCTACCTTTTCAATTCTTTCAGGCATATTGGCTTGTTCAATCTTCTCTTTTAATTGAGCAACCTCACCCGTTTTGCCATCTTTATCGCCAAGCTCTTGTTGAATTGCCTTCATTTGTTCCCGTAAATAATATTCCTTTTGCGTGCGCTCCATTGATTTCTTAACTCGTTGTCCAATTTTCTTTTCTAGATGAAGTACTTCTTTTTCGTTATTAATTAATTCAATTAGCTGTTGAAGTCGGTCGGTTACATGAAAGGTTTCTAAAATAGATTGTTTTTCCTTCATCTTTAAGGATAGATGAGAAGCAATTAAATCCGCAACGCGACTTGGCTCATCGATATCTTTTACCGTATTAAAGGTTTCTTGACTAATTTTTTTAGAAGCCTTTATGTATTGTTCAAAATATTGAAGTAGTGTACGCATTAATGCTTCTTCTTCTACCTTATCCCCACGAGTTTCTTCCACTTCTTCAATTTCGACAAAATAATATTCCTCATCTGCATCTATAAATCGAATTAATTCTGCTCGATACAAGCCTTCTACTAATACACGTATTGTACCGTTTGGGAGTTTGAGCATTTGCTTAACTGTTGCAACGGTTCCTACTCGATAAATATCTTCTTCGTTCGGTTCATCTATTCCCACTTCTTTTTGTGAAGCCAAAAAGATTTTGTTATCTTCCATCATTGACTTTTCCAAAGCTTTTACAGACTTATCGCGTCCCACATCTAAATGCAATACCATTGAAGGATAAACGATAAGTCCTCGCAAAGGTAGGAGGGGAAGCTGTAATTCTTTTCGTTCCGCCATATTCTTAATACACCTCCGAGACATCCATATCGTATTACCATCATAAAGAAAAGGAAATCGTTTGTAAACAATTTAGTATTTGACTTACAGACTAAGTGCTTGCATTTCTAGATACGTTATATCGTTTTTCGTTGTTGGATGGTTAAGATATCCTCTACCAATGAATGATTTTCTTCCTTTACCACAACATGCTCTAACACTTCTTTAAAATGCCCCACTGGAATTACTTCCATATTTTCGATTTGGTTCCCTACAACTTGAAGATTTTCTTTTGGAATGATTGCTTGTTTCGCTCCTGCTTTGTATGCAGCTTTTATTTTTGGCACGATGCCACCAACTGGCTTTACTTTCCCATGAATACTCACTTCACCAGTTAAAGCAATATCATTTTTTATTGGTATTTTATGAATTGCTGAAAAGATTCCGGATGCAATTGCAATCCCTGCTGATGGACCATCTACTGGCATCCCACCTGGAAAATTAATGTGTAGGTCATATTGATGAACTGGTACACCAATAGACTTAAGCATCGTAAGAACATTTTGAACGGAATGATTTGCCATACTTTTTCTTCGAATGGTTTTACCACCTTGATTCAACTCTTCCTCATCCACAATTCCTGATATTTTTACCGTACCTTCTCCATTTGAATTTGTAACCGGAAGAGCTAATACTTCTATTTCTAAAAGAGCACCACTATTCGGTCCATACACAGCCAAGCCATTAACCGCCCCGATTCTTGGTTTGCTAGGAACCTTTGGAGTTAACTTTGGTGTTAATTGACTTGATTCCGCAACCCATTCAATATCTTTTGTTGCTATCGTCGTACGTTGTTCTTTTTTCATGATTCCAACACATATTTGCACAATGTTTACTGCTTCCCGTCCATTTCGGGCATAAGCCGCAATTCTCTCTAACGCGTTTTCTTCTATTTCAACATGAACCTTATCGGCTGCTCGCTTTGCTACCTCTTTTAAATGGTCTGTTTCTAAATCCTTAAAGAAAATCTCCAAGCATCTAGAACGAATAGCTGGTGGTAGTTCTTCTGGTCTTCTTGTCGTTGCACCAATTAAACGAAAATCAGCAGGTAAGCCTTGTTGAAATATTTCATGTATATGTAGCGGAATTTTTTCATTTTCTTCACTATAATAAGCACTTTCAAAATAAACTTTCCTGTCTTCTAATACTTTTAGTAATTTGTTCATTTGAAACGGATGTAGCTCCCCTATTTCATCGAGAAACAACACACCCCCATGTGCATTCGAAACAGCACCTTTCTTAGGTTGGGGAATTCCAGCTTGCCCCATTGCACCAGCCCCTTGATATATTGGGTCATGAACGGAGCCTATTAATGGGTCAGCAATACTTCTTTCATCAAATCGAGCAGTAGTTGCATCCAGCTCAATAAATTTTGCATCCGATTTAAAAGGCGTTTCCTTCATACGCTTTGCTTCCTCTAAAACAAGACGAGCAGCAGCTGTTTTCCCGATCCCTGGTGGTCCATAAATAATAACATGCTGTGGATTCGCACTACATAATGCTGCCCTTAGTGACTCAATACCATCTTCCTGACCTACGATATCTTCCAGACGTTTTGGCCTTACCCGTTCAGATAGTGGTTCAGAAAGCGAAATGGATCGCATTTTTCGAAGCTCATCTAATTCTTTCTTGGACTCCTTTTCAATTGCTACTTTATTGGTTCGATTGTTTTTTAGCATGTTCCAAAAATAGAGACCAACGATAACCCCAACAAGTAATTGAATAAAAATAACAATACTAGTAAAACCGCTCATTTGTTCATCCTCCCATATGTAATCTGTCATAAAACAACAACATCTATACTTTGTTTTTGATGTGTTTGATTTTGAGCATTATTTCACTAGTATTTCCGAATCAATATTCAATTAAACGCCTACGGAAAATAGAAAAGCCAGAAAATCATATTGATTTTCTGGCTCTTTTTGTCGTGTTTTATGCACTTTCCTTAGGTGATTCATCATTTTGATCTAATACGGTTCCATCTGTCATAACAAGCTTCGGTTTTCCTTCTGGATTTATAACCGTTTCTTTCGTAATCACACACTTCTCTACATCGTCACGTGATGGAAGCTCGAACATTACATCCATCATAATACTTTCAATAATAGATCGTAATCCACGTGCACCAGTTTTACGCTCGATTGCCTTTTTCGCAATCTCTCTCAAAGCCTCTTCTTCAATTTCTAATTGCACATCATCAATTTCAAATAATTTCTCATATTGTTTTACTAGTGCATTTTTTGGTTTCGTTAGGATTTCAACCAGTGCATCTTCATCAAGGGGCTCAAGGCTACCAATAACAGGTAGACGCCCGATAAATTCAGGAATTAAACCAAAACGCAATAAGTCCTCTGGAAGTACTTTAGATAATAATTCTTCCTTATCTAAATCTTCACTTTGATTATCCGTTCCAAATCCAATAACACGTTTTCCTAA
This sequence comes from Salirhabdus sp. Marseille-P4669, assembly GCF_900240405.1. Lineage (GTDB taxonomy): Bacteria > Bacillota > Bacilli > Bacillales > Alkalibacillaceae > OEQK01. The sequence goes on along the minus strand of NZ_OEQK01000002.1, from coordinate 148,997 downwards.
ACGACGTTTAATAATTTGTTCAATACCATCGAAGGCACCGCCAACAATGAACAGTACATTCGTCGTATCAATTTGAATGAATTCTTGATGCGGATGCTTGCGTCCACCTTGAGGCGGAACACTTGCTACAGTACCTTCAAGGATTTTTAATAATGCCTGCTGAACACCTTCACCTGAAACATCTCTAGTAATAGATGGATTTTCAGATTTACGTGCAATTTTATCAATTTCATCAATGTATATAATACCTTTTTCTGCTTTTTCCACATCATAATCTGCTGCTTGAATTAATTTCAATAATATGTTCTCTACATCTTCCCCAACATAACCCGCTTCTGTTAAGGATGTTGCATCAGCAATTGCAAATGGCACATTTAAAATTCGAGCTAACGTTTGAGCTAGCAATGTTTTACCACTACCAGTTGGTCCGATGAGAACGATATTACTTTTGGAAAGTTCTACATCATCTTCTTTTTGATTCGTATTAATACGCTTATAGTGGTTATATACTGCAACCGATAATGACTTTTTCGCTTTTTCCTGACCGATAACGTATTGACTTAAGATCTCTAAAATTTCTTTTGGCTTCGGTACGTCTTTAAATTCAACTTCTTCCTCGTTACCTAGTTCCTCTTCCACAATTTCAGTACACAATTCAATACATTCATCACATATATAAACTCCAGGGCCAGCTACTAGTTTACGTACTTGCTCTTGTGTCTTCCCACAAAAAGAGCATTTCAGACGCCCTTTTTCATCATTAAACTTAAGCATTCAATCACCTCACCAATTATATCTGTCTCTAATTTAACAAGAAAATCTTACTTTAGTTCTTTATTCTTTAGCACATCATAACAAATATGTGCATGGAGAAGAAAGTAATTCAACTTGAATATTCTTTGGGAATATTTGCACATGCGGGATCGTTCATCATTATGTACAAACCATAGAAGCTAATTAATTAAGAACACACTTATTTATATATGTATGCTAGTAGGTAGCAAGATGTTCTCCTTAAACTATTCTTTCTTAATTTCGTAACTATGTATACCTATTAAAAAAATTAAATTACTATGTAGTATAAAACAAGGCACGAAAATTCGCACCTTGTTTATGTTCTGTTCTTATCCTTAATGGTACTTATTTAACTGTTTTACTATTTTCAGCTAAAAAGTCAATTGCTTTACGAACTTTCAAATCACCTTTTAATGCATCTTGATTTGCTCCAAGCAATTGTTTAATTTGCTCCACTTCCATGTTGTACATTTCTGACATTGACTTAAGTTCATTTTCAATGTCATCTTCGGTAACTTCTAGATTTTCTGCATCTGCAATTGCTTCTAGAGTTAGGCTAGTTTGAACACGTTTTTTCGCATCTTCTTTCATTTGATCCTTTAATGCATTCTCATCTTGACCTGATAATTGTTGGTACATTTCTAGGTTTAGACCTTGCATTTGGAGATTTTGTTCAAATTCTTGAAGCATACGATCTAACTCACTATCCACCATAGCTTGTGGGATATCTACTTCTGCATTTTCTGATGCTTTTTCCACTAATGTTTGACGCTTGTTATTTTCTGCATCTTCCGTTCTTTGCTTCTCAAGACGGGTTCTAATTTTGTCTTTTAGTGCATCTAAAGTTTCTACTTCATCATCAGCGTCTTTAGCAAATTCATCATCTAGCTCAGGAAGCTCTTTTGTTTTAATATCATGAATTTTCACTTTGAAAGTTGCTTCTTGTCCAGCTAAATCTTCAGCATGGTATTCTTCTGGGAAAGTTACTTGAATTTCTGTTTCTTCACCAGCTTTTTTACCTATTAACTGTTCTTCAAATCCAGGAATGAATTGACCAGAACCAATTTCTAATGAATGGTTTTCACCTTTACCACCTTCAAAAGCTTCTCCATCTTTGAAACCTTCAAAGTCCATTACAACTGTATCGCCTTCTTCAACTTGTCCATCTTCTTTTACAACAAGTTCAGCATGACGCTCTTGCATTGATTTTAATTCGTTTTCTACGTCTTCTTCAGTTACTTCGGTATTTTCTTCTTCTACTTCAAGACCTTTATATTCGCCAAGTTTCACTTCTGGCTTCACAGTTACTTTAGCAGTAAGTACAACATTTTTGCCTTTTTCAATTTGTTCTACGTCAATTTCAGGACGATCCACTGGTTCAATACCAGCTTCGTCAATTGCTTTGACATATGCATCAGGTAAAGCAATATCAAGCGCATCTTGATAAAGTGCTTCAACACCGAAACGCTTTTCAAAAATTTGACGAGGTACACGACCTTTACGGAATCCAGGTAATTGTACATCTTTTACAACCTTTTTGAAGGCTTTATCTAAAGCAGTATTAAACTCATCTGCTTCAATTTCAAAAGTTAAGACACCTTCATTTCCTTCTAACTTTTCCCATTTTGCTGACATAAATTTCCCTCCAACATCTATTATTCAATTATTACATGTTTAATTCGGTCATTATGAGGTATTCCTTATAGTAAGTTAAACGCATAATGAAACCATTATATTATAACATAGAATTATAACTGTTCAAGAATCTCATATGTAATTTAGCAAATTCTGTCTGAAATACCCTACAATTCTTTCCTATGATTCTATTTGGGAGAAGTACTTCATTTCCAAAGATTGAATTTTTTTCTTCCAATTGTCCCTTTGCTCATTTGGCTCCTCTAACATTTGCTGATACTCGCCGTCTATTTGTAAGTAATCTAGAGCCAAGGATAATACCGCTTCAGAAATATCGGTGATTTGCTCTTCGTCTGGAATGAAAGGAAAATATATATATAGGAAACGAAACAATATTTGTCTGATGAACTCAAATAACGTAGGATCTTGATCTTCCACATAAGACAATTTCAATAAAATTTGTTTTGCAAATTGGGTGTCCATAACATCTTTTAACTCTTTTGGATTAAAAATTGCCGATTGATCAAACTTATGCACTTGCATGTTTTGATCAACTTGTTGCTCGATAAAGCATTGTAATATACCGGTTTTTATTACTGGATTTAGCTTCGAATCAATTAAATATGGTACTAAATCATTAACATAAGGATGAATTGTATTTTTCCTAATGCTTGATAATAGCCTCCATTGTTCTTGAAAACTTCCATTATCCAATCGTTGTATAAAGGTTACGATGGCATCATCATATTCACTTTCTGCTTGATCATCATGAAATTTTTTACTTAAGTCGTAAATTTGCCAAAATTGTTGGCGATATGTATGTGGGATTTCTTCATTTTCAAATATCTCATCTAATAAACTCACGATTTCTCCATATTGACTGGTTTGAAACAAAATCGTTACATATATATGTAAATATTTATAATAATTATCTACATCTTCCTTCATAAGTTTCCGACAAACACTGATTGCATCATCATATCTACCTAATTCAATTAAACAGATTACCTTTCCAGTTAACATTTCAAATGTAGAAGCCTCATATAGTTCTAATTTCTCGAAGTGTTCCAATGCATCCTCGTATCGTTTTTCTTTTAAAGCATCTAATCCGTCCCGCTCTAATTGCTTTTTCCACCCAGGAAAAATAATAATATCCTGTTCGCTTTTTTTCATAAACACCCTTCCTGTCTGTATAAGGTAACGAAAGGTTTAGTTTTATATTGTATATTCATACCCTTATTTTCAAAATCATAATCCTTAAGCCCAAAACATTTATTAATTATTTTATATACTATAACATAAAGCATGATATTATATTAAAAAAGCATTTAAAAATAGGTAGATTTTGGTATGATTAATTATAATAGAAAAGTTCTACATTTAACTACACAACCTAAATTCAATATTTTTAAAATTAAAAAGGAGAAACTGTTATGGAATATCATGTTTTACACAAAATGATGAACTATTATAGGGGATTCAATAAAGTTTTAGAGGAGGATTGGCAGAAAAACGCTCAAAAAATCGGCATTACAAGTGCTGAGCAACACATTCTTTGGATTCTTCACTTTGAAAATGAAGCTACCATGTCAAAAATAGCACAACTAGGTTTATGGGACATAAGTACTGTTATGCAAGTTGTGAAACGATTAAAAGAAAAGCTTCTGGTTGAAGTTCAGAAGGATTCTAATGATCGTCGTATTTCCTATGTAAAACTAACCGAAAAAGGCAAAACAATAAGAAAAGAGTCTTCACTTAGTACTTTTCAGCTTCAAAAATTCGTCGAGGAATACGTGTCTAAAAGCGAGGCAAATAAGGAAAAAGTTATTGGAATGATGGATTTCCTAAAAGATCTAAATACACATTTTTATGGAGAACAATTTAGTAATTGGGTTGAAAATTCCGGGAACAGGTTTTAAAAGCTTTGCTCATTTTTCTAAACGACAGCAGCAAATTTTCGCAAGAAAATTTGCTGCTTAGCTCGCTGGAATATTTAAAATAGCCCATTTCTCTTCCCTATCCTCAAAATCAAGCCTAAATATTTTCAACAAAATCCCAGCTAAGTACACTAATATTTTTATATCCTAGGTGTGCTAAATAATGGTTAATGTCATTAACCTCTTCCTTAGGAACAATAATCGCTTCCACATCTTCATAAGAAAATACGAAATCCTTTAAGCACCGCCATTCCCTTTCCCCATAAAAAGAATCCTCATAGTCCGGATCAAAATGCGTTAATTTCAAAAAATTTACTAAAGGATTTCCTTTATGAATCCCAAGTGCACTTAAAAATTTCTCTTCCGATGTGGCTGTACTTGTTTCAAGAAATTCCGGTTTAACGATTTTCGCTAAATGTGGTTCAAAATATAAAACAGGGTGAAAGTTTTCATGAATCCTTTTGGCATTAAATCCAATGGCATAATCCCCATAATATACTTTATGAAGCGTAATATCCTCTAAAGGAATATCACATACACAACAAAATTTTTCTGTTTCCATATCATCCGCAATTATTTCCGTACAAGTTGCTTTTAAGGTTCTTGTGTTTAAAATATTTTTTAAGTTTTCCATGGCGGTATCAGGGGTTTTTAAAACGGTATTTTCTTTTACCTCTTGTAGACAGCGAAAACCGTGCCAGACAACTTCTCCTTCTTTGGAAACGGGGCCACCGGTAAAATGCCAATAAATATTAGAATAATATCGCGGTTTTGTCATCGTGTATTCTCCTCTTCACATACTACGTCTTATTTTTCATAACAAATGAAGGGTTTATGCAGTAGTGAAAGAAAGCTTAATAATAGCGCTGCTACTTGGGACTGGTCCTTGCGCTAAGCATCTTTACGTATATAGAATTTTTCTTTTCTAACCATTTTTTTGTTTCAAAATCAAAAAAACCTTCTGAAATACAGAAGGTTTACGATTATATGTATGGCGTCCCAGGAGAGATTCGAACTCCCGACCGACGGCTTAGAAGGCCGTTGCTCTATCCTGCTGAGCTACTGGGACATTTATAAAATAGTATATTTAGTAGAATCACCATAATAGAGTGAACTCCGTCGTCCTAACCTCAGTGAGTATTTCAAGATGTGTCTCGGTTAGTACGCTGATGTAACTTCAGTGATGCAGATTCGTTCGTGCTCTATCCTGCTGAGCCACTGGGACATTATTATTAGAAAATAATGGAGCGGGTGATGGGAATCGAACCCACGACATCAGCTTGGAAGGCTGAGGTTTTACCATTAAACTACACCCGCAACTCCTAACGGACAAATGTTATTATATAATCCATTTTTTATAATGTCAAGGAGTTCTAAAATATTTTTTCAAAAAAACATTATAATGTTACAACAACTTCTTTTTCCATCTTTCCGTTCAGGTTTAAAAAGGCAATTGTTATATCCTTCTTCCCTGACGTCCATGATAGTTTTACATACGTAGGGGTCCGACCCACTATTCCACCACGTGGCTGCTGGATACTTCCAGGATTAATAAATACCTTACCACCCTGTAGCTCAACACCAGCTACATGGGAATGCCCAAAGCATACGATATTTGCCCCCACCTCGTCACTACGATAAGAAATGGGCATTAAATTCATTTTGACATTATATAAATGACCATGCGTTATAAAAAAATGCATGTTATCAACAGTAATATTTACTTCTTTCGGATAATTAGTATCGAAGTCACAATTGCCTCTTACTTTATAATACGTATCCATCTCTTCTGATTGATATGCAAGTTCTGAATCCCCACAATGGATAAATAATTCTGTATCCTGTTTATGACGTCGTTTGATATCTATTAATTCCTTTTCCATCCCATGACTGTCACTCACAATAACGATAGTAGGCAAATGCATCACCCCATTTAGTTTTGTTCCTTTATCCATTCTACTAATTTATTAATGGCATCCCGACGATGACTAATGTTATTCTTTTCGTCTGGTTGTAGTTGAGCTAGTGTTTTTTCATATTCAGACGGATAAAAGATGGGATCATAACCAAATCCATTTGTTCCAACAGGTTCAAACCCTATCGTTCCCTCACAGGTACCTCTTTTCGTGATCGTATCTTCACCTGGCACAGCGAAAGCTAGAACACATACAAAGCGTGCTGTACGATCTTTTTCTTCTACACCTTGTAGCTCTTTTAACACCTTTTCCAAGTTCTTTTGGTCATTCTTCTCTAAGCCTGCATAACGTGCAGAATATACACCAGGTTTTCCCCCTAATGCATCAATAACAAGACCTGAATCATCACCAATAGTAGGTAATTGAAATTGGTTAGCAATTGTTTCCGCTTTGATGGCCGCATTTTCTTCAAATGTTGTACCTGTTTCTTCAATTTCTGGGATTTCTTCATCAAAATCAAGTAGGGTAACAACTTCGATTCCCATCTTCCCAAAAATCTCCTTAAATTCTTTGGCCTTACCTGCATTTTTTGTAGCTAATATTACTTTATCCAAGAGTTGCTACCTCCAATATCACTTTGAGTTCTTACTTTTTTTCATAATTGTTTCATGCCAATCTCCAACAGCTTCACGTTGTATTTCAATCAATTGCTGTAATCCATCATTTGCTAAACGTAGCATTTCATTTAATTCATCGAACGTAAATGTATCTTCTTCTCCAGTTCCTTGAATCTCAACATATTCATTACTACCATTCATTACGATATTAAGATCTACCTTTGCTTCTGAATCTTCTTTATAGCATAAATCCAAAATTGGCGTACCATTTGGTAATATCCCAACTGATGTAGCGGCTAAATAATTGTTTATCGGGAATTCCTTTATCGCTTTTCTTTCGATAAGTTTCCCAAAAGCTAGCACCATCGCTACATAAGCTCCAGTTATAGATGCAGTTCTCGTTCCACCATCCGCTTGAATCACATCACAATCTATCCAAACCGTTCGCTCGCCTATTTTATCTAAATCTACAACTGCTCGGAGCGCTCGCCCTATTAAGCGCTGAATTTCCATTGTTCGACCCGTTACTTTTCCTTTGGATGATTCACGAATATTACGTTGTTCCGTAGCTCGAGGTAACATGGAATACTCCGCAGTAATCCAGCCCTTACCTTGCCCACGCAAAAAAGGTGGTACCCGATCTTCAATACTAGCATTACAAATTACTTTTGTATCTCCTACACTTATAAGGACAGAGCCTTCCGGATGTTTAACAAAGTTTGTTTCGATATGTACTTTTCGTAGTTCATTTTCTACTCTACCGTCTACACGCATAACTACAAGGTCCTCCTTAACTCTTACTATGTAAGCCATCATACCATATAATTGAATCGATAACTAGGTTCCACACAAATAGAAAAGAGACTGCTTTAGGCAGCCTCTAAATTTCTTATATACTACTAGCTTTTTTTACATCTGAACGAGTTACTGGCTCTGAAAAAGCTTCGCCTTCTTCATTGAAGACTTGTTCTACACCCTCTACTTTCACTTGAACAGACTCTACACCTTCTTGTTCTGTTAAAGATAAAACAAGGGAGCTCAACACTTCATCAGAGATAGAATGATTTTCTAAATTGTTTAAAATCGCATCATTAAAGGTTAAAGTTAATATACCTTCCTCCACAGTTGGTTCGGAAACTAATTCAACCTCACTTTGGAATGGACTTAGCAATCCCGGAAGCTCATAACTAGGACCCTCTAATATACTATTTACAACAGCCGTAAGTCGTTTTTCATCTTCGGATTCAATAGGCACTGTAACAGGTACATAATAATAATGAGAGTCATGCTCTGCTGGGAAGTACACAGTGGTTAAATCTGCTTCGGTTACATCTTGTACATCCCCTACATGAATGTTAATTCCATCCGCGCGAGAATAACCATTCGATAGTGGTGTACCATTTACTGGCATCACATCTTGGTCGACACCATTAATTTGCAGCTTAATACGTTCTACAGAATCAAATTGGGTAAGTGTAAACGTCATTGCTTGAATGATCTGAAGCTCTTCCTCAGGTTGATATTCTTTAAACCCTTCTGTTAAATCTACAATTAAGGTACCGTCATCCTTAATTTCTAATCCATTAATACCTGTACCTGCTGGCAATACCGCTTGGAACCCATTCGGTAGAACATTTGTTACTGGGCCATCCTTAATTAAATATTCTAAGGCTTGTTTCGCAACAGCATTTGTATCCGACTTTGGTAGTGAAACCATTTGTGGGACAACCATTCCATTTTCGTCTAATAAATATAGCTCGCGAAGCACTGTCTCCGATGAACCTGTATCTTCTGACTCGTCAGGTTCTGTTGCAACACTCTCTTCCTCTGTCACTTCTTTCCCGACTTTCGCAAGGTCCTCAGTCATTTGAACATTTGGCGGTGGATCCATTTCTTCCTCTAAGGACTGTTCTCCTTTAAACAAGCACCCTGAAAGAATCAATATACTAAATAAAAAAGTTATTGTAGTGAATATGAAACGTTTTTGCATGCACATTCCCTCCTGTGATGGTTTGTACTACTATTTATACGAGCCTATTTTAAAAATAGACCAACTATCACGAAAAAAATGTACAAGCAAATCCTCCATCTCCAAATATAAAAAGTCTTGCCAGGAAAACTAGCAAGACCTTACTTATAAAATGATATTCTTTACATGACTTAAAGGATAGCCAAACCAAAAACTTGCGATTTGATGGAATAATCGAATATTACCTGTTGCTAAAAATTTATGCTCTGGCATACGTTGGCCTTTATATAATAAATCATGATAGGCTAATATAGCACTAACATCTCTAGCTGTTTCTGTCCCCGAAGAAATCACCGTTACATGTTCTCCTACCATCTTTTGAATAACTGGTTTTAGTAAAGGATAATGGGTACAGCCCAGTATTAATGTATCTATGTCCGTATGAAGCATTGGTTTTAACGATTCATACACAACTTGCTCTGCTTGTTCGCCATTTACAATTCCTTTTTCAACTAAAGGAACTAACGCAGGACATGCTAAACTATAAATTTGAATAGAAGCATTTATTTGTTTTAACACAGTTGGATATGCGCCACTTTCCACAGTGCCTTTTGTGCCAATAATCCCGATATTTAAGTTTTTTGTGGATTTAATTGCTGCTCTTGCACCTGGTTGTATTACACCAATAACGGGTACATTTAAGTTAGCCCTCAAATCCTCTAATACAAACGCAGTAGCAGTATTACAAGCTACAACGAGCATTTTTATATTGTATTGTAATAAGTGATTTACCATGGACCATGTAAATTCTTTTACTTCCTCTTTTGGTCTAGGACCATATGGACATCTTAAGGTATCCCCAATATATATAATTTCTTCTTTCGGCATTTGGCGCATTAATTCTTTTGCAACCGTTAATCCACCAACACCTGAATCGATAACTCCTATTGGATTTCTCACCCTATTTACGCCTCTCTCTTTATTTACTCAAGCTGTTTTCTCTATGGTTGGTCATCTTAGTCAACAATTGGTTTAACCCTGTTTTAATAGAGATAATTTCATCGTTATTAAATTCTTGCATGACTTCTAGTAAATATTGTTGTCTTTTTTCAATTACTTCATCAATTATTTCTTTTCCTTTTTGTAACAAGTGAATACGTACTACACGACCATCGGATACATCTCGCACACGTTTAACTAAACCGCTCTTTTCCATTCGGTCCACTAAATCTGTTGTCGTGCTAAAAGCGGAATATAACTTTTTGGATAATTCCCCGATCGTTAAATCACCCTCATCTAATAACCATTGTAATGCAAGAAATTGAGGGGTTGTGATTGGATAATTATTTAAAATTTCTCTTCCCTTTTGTTTAATAAGGTGAGCAATTATTCGCAAATCTTTTTCGAGTTCAGAAATTAGGATAGAATCTACTACCTTTTGCAAACGGAATACCTCCTAGTATAAAATCTCCTCTACTTATTTTCAATCTTTTCCCTCAAAAATTCAAGTATATAATAGAGAGATTCTTTTTTATGTATCAAAAAGATAGAAGGTTGACCCAGTAATTAAACCCCCTGGATCAACCTTTCCCTTAAAGCTTAAGCTCCCCCATACGAAGGAGCTCTACTACCGCTTGTGAACGCCCCTTTACACCAAGTTTCTGCATCGCGTTTGAGATATGATTCCGCACTGTTTTTTCAGAAATGAACAGTTCTTCAGCAATTTCTTTTGTTGTTCTGTCTTGCACAAGCAATTCAAAAACTTCTTTTTCCCGTTTGGTCAGTAGCTGCTTTGGTTTGTAGTCTTTGTCATTCAATCGGGAACCCCTCCTTGCTATTTCTTGAGCCACAAGGACCAAGGGGGATTATTTAGTCATAGTATATTATGTGTAATGGAGAGAGACTGTTCCCGCATTTTCAAAAATCATGTGTAAGACTAATTTTCATCATGAAGTTTTTCGATTTGCTCCTTATGAAAAGGAACAGGAATGCCTGTTTGTGGATTAATTTGAACGATTCTGCCCCTACCAGTTATACAAACCTCCTCCTTCTCATTCACCATTAAATAGTGAATATCTAACGATGTTTTCCCAATATGATGAACCTTTACAAATAATTTCAGCGTTTGGCCGAAGAACATTTGCTTATGGTAATCACATTGAAGATCCGCAACTACTGGTATTCGATCTACATCTTCACTCATATTTTGAAAGAGCCCTTTAGCTGCAAAAAATGCAATCCGTCCCTCCTCAAAGTAAATAAATGGGGAGACATTATTTACATGGCCAAACATATCTGTTTCTGAAAATCGAATTCGTATTGGTATATGAAATGAAAAACCTTGTTTCCATGACTCAAAATCTTCTATATAAGATACTTGCTTCATACGATTCCTCCTATCGCCATGAATTCTATTAGTTCATGGATTAAACTTTACGTTTATTCATACTTTACTATGAAAAAAGAGCCTCTCCTTAGAAGAGGCTCTTTAAGTAATTTTAGCTTAGTTGTTATAATCGCTACCAAAAAAACTCTTAAAGGACTGCACTGTTGCTTCTCTATTAAGAGCTGCAATGGATGTAGTCAATGGAATTCCTTTCGGGCAAGACTGTACACAGTTTTGGGAATTACCACAATTTGCAAGTCCTCCGTCTCCCATAATGGTTTCCATTCGTTCTGCTTTATGGAACGCACCAGTTGGATGAGAGTTGAACAAACGAACTTGAGATAACGGTGCAGGACCAATAAAGTTCGAATTACTGTTTACGTTAGGACAAGCTTCTAAACAAACACCACACGTCATACATTTAGAAAGCTCATATGCCCATTGACGCTTACTTTCAGCCATACGTGGTCCAGGACCTAAATCATACGTTCCATCGATTGGTACCCAAGCTTTAACTTTCTTCAATGAATCAAACATACGACTACGATCTACAGCCAAGTCACGCATAACAGGGAACGTAGTCATTGGTGCTAATCGTACTGGTTGTTCTAATTGATCTACAATAGAAGAACAAGCCTGTCTTGGTTTTCCATTAATAACCATGGAGCACGCTCCACAAACTTCTTCTAGACAACCCATTTCCCAGAATACAGGTGTTGTGTTTTCACCTTTTGCATTCACCGGGTTTCTTCTAATTTCCATTAACGCAGAAATAACATTCATATTTGGGCGATATGGAATCTTAAATTCCTCATCATAAGGTTTAGAATCGGGGCTATCTTGTCGAGTAATAATGAACGTTATCGTTTTAGATTCACTCATGGTTCCTAATCCCCCTTAATTAATGTTTTGTTGTATAGTCCCTCTTACGTGGTTCGATAAAGGAAGTATCTACTTCTTCATAAGAGAATTTTGGTGCATTATTTTCCGCATCATATTCTGCAATAGTCGTTTTTAGCCATTCCTCATCGTTACGTTCCGGAAATTCTGGCTTATAATGAGCACCACGGCTCTCGTTACGATTGTATGCACCAATTGTAATAACTCGCGCAAGTTGAAGCATGTTTTGCAATTGACGCGTAAACATAGCAGATTGGTTACTCCAACGAGATGTATCATTAATGTTGATATTTTCAAAGCGCTCCATAAGCTCTTGAATTTTTTCATCTGTTTGCAACAACTTCTTATTCTCACGAACTACCGTTACGTTATCTGTCATCCATTCGCCAAGCTCTTTATGGATTTGGTAGGCGTTTTCTGTACCATCCATCCCCATAATTTTATCGAACTTCGCTTCTTCCTCTTTTACTAAAGCATCAACAAAAGAAGATGATAAATCTTCTGTAGTCTTTTCTAATCCATCGATATAGTTAACTGCATTTGGTCCAGCAACCATACCGCCATAAATAGATGATAGTAAAGAGTTTGCTCCAAGTCGGTTCGCACCATGTTGTGAATAATCACATTCACCAGCAGCAAAAATACCAGGAATATTTGTCATTTGATTAATATCAACCCATAATCCACCCATTGAATAGTGAACTGCAGGGAAAATCTTCATTGGTACTTTACGTGGATCTTCACCTACGAATTTTTCATAGATTTCGATAATACCACCAAGTTTAATATCTAGTTCTTTCGCATCTTTGTGTGAAAGGTCAAGATATACCATGTTTTCTCCATTAATACCAAGCTTTTGATTTACGCACACATCAAAAATTTCACGTGTTGCAATATCACGAGGCACGAGATTTCCATAAGCCGGATATTTTTCCTCTAAGAAGTACCATGGCTTACCATCTTTATATGTCCAAACACGTCCACCTTCACCACGTGCGGATTCACTCATTAAACGAAGCTTATCATCACCAGGAATCGCAGTTGGATGGATTTGAATAAACTCACCATTTGCATATTTTGCCCCTTGTTGATATAAAGCAGATGCTGCAGAACCAGTATTAATAACAGAGTTAGTAGATTTACCAAAGATGATACCAGGACCACCTGTTGCTAAAATAACCGCATCAGCAGTAAAAGCTCTAATTTCATGAGAGTTTAAGTTTTGGGCGATAACACCACGACCTACTCCCTCATCATCAACAATAGCAGATAAAAATTCCCAGCCTTCATATTTGGTTACAAGACCGTTCACTTCGTGACGTCGAACTTGTTCATCACATGCATATAACAGCTGTTGACCAGTAGTTGCACCAGCAAAGGCTGTTCTATGATGCTGTGTTCCACCAAAACGTCGGAAATCTAAAAGACCTTCTGGAGTACGGTTAAACATAACACCCATACGGTCGAACATGTTAATAATACCAGGAGCTGCCTCACACATTGCTTTAACAGGTGCCTGGTTCGCTAAGAAATCCCCACCATAAATTGTATCATCAAAGTGAATCATTGGAGAATCGCCTTCTCCTTTTGTATTTACCGCACCATTAATACCACCTTGAGCACATACAGAGTGGGAGCGTTTAACAGGGACTAGTGAAAGTAGATCAACATGAACGCCTGCTTCTGCTGCTTTAATAGTTGCCATTAGGCCGGCCAATCCACCACCAACAACAACAATCTTTCGATTACTCATCAATTTCACTCCCTCAAATCTAGTAAATATAAATTTAATTAACTAACAAATGCGAATAGAGTTGAAACACCTACATAAGATAAACCTAAGAAAATTAAAATCGTTACATATGTAACTACCTTCTGTGAACGAGGAGTAACGGTTAGTCCCCAGCTCACACAGAATGACCATAAACCATTCGCAAAGTGGAAAATAGCAGATACTACACCAACAACATAGAACCAGAACATAAATGGTTCCGAAAGAATGGTATTCATCATATCAAAATTAACTTCTGTACCATAAAATAGGTTAGCGAGTCGAGTTTCCCATACATGCCATACTACGAAAATTAATGTAATAATTCCTGTTACACGTTGGATGAAAAACATCCAGTTACGAAAATATCCATATCTTGCTACGTTGTTTTTAGCAGTAAATGCAATATAAACACCGTAAATGGCATGGAATAATAGCGGAAGGAATATTACAAATATTTCAAGAAAATACCTAAAAGGTAAATGCTCCATGAATGCTGCTGCTTTGTTAAAAGATTCAGCACCCCCGCGAGCAAATTGGTTAACTACTAAATGCTGAATTAAAAAGATTCCAACTGGGATTACTCCAAGTAATGAATGTAATCTGCGATTAAAAAATTCACGGTTATTCGCCATTTTGACCCCCCTCAATTGATGTGAATAGTTTCTTCATAAAAGCGCTTTATTTTCCAAAAAAACAAAACAAACTTAGTTCCAATTCGGACTAAATTATGTTCCTTTGTACATACCCCTTCTAGCTATGTACAGACAGCAATTTGGAAAAATCCCCCTTCTCGCCTAATAAATCAAAATATTTCATAACATGTAATATTGTACCCCTCCCCTGAATAAGCGTCAAGAAATCTAGACAATAAAATATTCCTATTCTACTTATTGTACCTATAGAAAATATGGAAGTATCCAGTTAATGTATGGACAACTAATTTCTTCCACTAAAGCTATTGAATCGTATTTTCCAAATTAAAGAATGTATTGCAATGGTAATAAAACAAAACGATAATAAGAGAGGGGAAAGGATGATTCTACATGGCAAAAGAATATTCAATTAACGATAATGATAAGCTAAAAAGTCTTCAATTACCTTCATTAGGATATGAAATACTTAGACATATATCACTACCTGATCTACTTGGTGAAGATTCGTCCTTTATTCAATATTATATGGGGAAAAGCTTAGCTAGAAGGTTCCCTCTCTCTACTATTGATGAGATTTTAGCGTTTTTTGAAAATGCTGGCTTTGGGAATTTAGAATGTATAAAAGTGAAAAAAGGGGAATATACCTTTCAACTTTCAAGCGCCTTAATTACAGAGCGCTTTACGTACAAAGAAAATGTGACGTATCGATTAGAAGCAGGATTTTTAGCTGAACAATTATCTCAAATTCATAAAGAAACATACGAATGTCTTGATGAAGCAAAAAAACGGCAAGATTGTATTCTTTTTTATTGTATTCCTTCCATATAAACAGAAGCAGCCATCAGAGAAATTTACTCATGGCTGCTTCTGTTTTATTTCCTATTCGTCTGTTTGATTTGGATTACCTGTTTCATCATCCACTCCATTTAATACAGATAATATATTTTCCGCGACTGGTTGTGGAATCCCAAGCTGTTGAAAATCATTGATACTAGCTTTTTTTATATCGTCTAATGACTTAAAGTGCCTTAGTAAAAGTCGCTTCCGCTTCGTACCTACACCCTCAATATCATCTAGAATAGATTTAAAGGTGTTTTTCCCTCTTACTTGACGATGAAATGAAATGGCAAAGCGATGGACCTCATCCTGTATACGTTGAATTAAATAAAAGGGTTGAGACTTACGATCAAGAGGGACCATTTGTGGAGGAACTCCGTATAAAAGCTCGCTCGTTCGATGCTTATCATCTTTAGCTAAACCACATAAAGGAATATCTAAGCCGAGCTCATCCTCCAGTACTTCAAGAGCTGCACTCATCTGACCTTTTCCTCCATCAACTAAAATTAAATCAGGGAGAGGCAACCCTTCTTTAAGTACTCTTTTGTATCTTCTCCGAATTACCTCTCTCATCGTTTCATAATCGTCAGGACCAACTACATCTCTAATTTTATATTTGCGATATTCCTTTTTATTTGGTCTCCCATCAATAAAAACGACCATTGCAGATACAGGGTCAGTACCTTGAATATTTGAATTATCAAATGCTTCAATACGGTGAGGTGTTTCAATATGAAGTGCCTCTCCTAATCCTTCAACCGCTTTAATCGTTCGTTCTTCATCCTGCTCGATTATAGAAAACTTTTCTTTTAAGGCAATTTTTGCATTTTTCTTAGCTAACTCCACTAATTCTTTTTTTCTTCCTCGCATCGGGATCTTAACAGGTGTATTTAAAAGCTCATTTAACAAGTCTTTATTTGTAGCTAATGGGACTAAAATTTCTTTAGGCTTTGGGTGATTTTGGTGAATGTAAAAACGACCGATAAAAGTTAAAAACGTTTCATCCGGATCATCAAAAAACGGAAATATAGAAACATCCCGCTCAATTAGCTTCCCTTGTCTAATAAAGAAGACTTGAACACACATCCAACCTTTATCATAGGCATAACCAAATATATCTCTATCGATTTCATCATTTAAGGTCATTTTCTGTTTTTCCATAATGGATTCAATATGTTGAATTAAATCACGATATTCCTTTGCCCGTTCGAAATCTAACGTTTCCGCAGCCTGCTCCATTTTACTTTGAAGATCCTTTTTAATTTCTTTATGTCCACCACTTAGAAACTTTGTAATATTTTGCACGATTTCATCATTCGTTTCTTGTGTTACATGGTGTTCACAGGGACCTAAGCATTGATGAATATGATAATACAGACAGACTCGGTCCGGCATCGTATTACATTTACGCAACGGATAAAGGCGATCCAATAATTTCTTCGTTTCCCTAGCAGCATAAACGTTCGGATAAGGACCAAAATACTTCCCCTTATCCCTCTTCACTTTCCTTGTAATAATTAAGCGTGGGTGCTTTTCTGCAGTAATTTTAATATAGGGATAGCTCTTATCATCTCGAAGTAAAATATTATATTTTGGATCGTATTTTTTGATTAAATTCATTTCGAGTATTAATGCTTCCATTTCGGAAGAGGTGACAATGTAGTCAAAAAAATCAATTTCTTGTACTAACCGGGTTGTTTTCGCATCATGTGCCCCAGTAAAATACGACCGAACTCTATTTTTTAAAGCTTTTGATTTCCCGACATAAATAACTTCACCTTGTTTATTCTTCATTAAATAACATCCGGGTTGATCAGGCAATACTGCAAGCTTTTCTTGTATTCTTTTATTCAAGGAATTCACCTCCCTATCACCATCATAATAAAAATAAAATCCCTTGTCATGTTGAATAGACAAGGGAACAGTAGAAATTATATTATATATTTTACTTAAATGAACGTATTAAGCATGTTTATTAACTAATTCTGTTAAAGCTTCTTTTGGTTGGTAACCAATTACTTGATCCACTACTTCGCCATCTTTGAAAAGAAGTAATGTAGGGATACTCATAACACCAAACTTTTGAGCTGTTTCTTGATTTTCATCTACATCAAGTTTTACGATTTTTACTTTATCAGCCATTTCACTGTCTAATTCCTCAAGTACAGGAGCAATCATTTTACAAGGTCCACACCAAGTAGCCCAAAAATCTGCTAGTACTAGTCCATTTGAAGTTTCTTCGTTAAAGCTTTGATCTGTCGCATTTACAATTGCCATTATATATTCCTCCTAAACAATCAATATTTATTTCTTGATAAGTATAACATCATGAAAGAAGTTTATTCCAATAGTTTGTTTGGTAACTAGTTTCCCCGTTCAAAAGGGAAACATACTTTCAACTCGTTTTGTTCCTCAAGTTACTTACTTACGTTGTGCTATACTTCGTATTTGCAGCATCAAATAAGGCAATCTCTCTAAAGATTGCCTTATCCATGTTATGCATTTACCTTTAATTTTTTAATTTCCTCTGTCAGTTTCGGAACAACATCAAACAAATCTCCGACAATCCCATAATCCGCTACGTTGAAGATGTTTGCTTCAGGATCTTTGTTAATGGCAACAATTACTTTAGAATTGGACATTCCCGCTAAGTGCTGAATAGCTCCAGAAATTCCACATGCTATATAAAGGTCAGGTGTTACAACTTTACCAGTTTGACCAATTTGTAAAGAGTAATCACAATAATCCGCATCACACGCCCCGCGTGAAGCACCAACTGCTCCACCTAATACATCCGCAAGTTCTTGTAGAGGCTTAAATCCATCCGCACTTTTCACACCACGACCGCCTGCTACAACTACTTTCGCTTCTGAAAGATCTACCCCATCTGTTGTTTTACGTAAAATATCTTTAATCACCGTACGTAAATCTTTAATTTCTACTTCTTTCTTTGTTACATCACCACTTCTTGAAGTATCAGCTTCAAGTGCCGCAATGTTATTTGGACGAATTGTCACAAATAGTAAGCCATCTGTAACAATTTTCTTTTCGAATGCTTTACCAGAGTATATTGGTCTCGTGAAAACAACATTTCCACCAGTAACTTCAATGTCCGTTACATCGGAAATTAAACCGCTTTCTAATTTACTTGCAAGTTTTGGAGTCAAGTCTTTACCCGCTGCTGTATGACCCATTACAATTCCTTCTGGCTCTTCATCTTCTATAACTGCCAATGCTGCTTGCGCATAGCCCTCTGATGTATAGTTTTTTAGTTGGGCATTTTCGACTATAAGGACACGATCTGCTCCATAATGAATTAACTGTTGGGCAGCGCTTTCTAAATTACCATCACTAAAAATGGCTGCGACAACTTCTCCACCTTCACTTATACATTTTCCAGCTGCAATAGCCTCAAATGAGACATTACGTAGTTCACCGTCACGAACTTCTCCGAACACAAGCACTTTTCTGCTCATTGTCTTTTCCCCTTTCCATAGCTGTATCATTTATCTTCGTTTCCATTTTTCCTACAATACCTTTGCCTCGTTGCGAAGTAAGGAAACTAGTTCACTTACTTGTTCATCTAATTCACCCTCTAATACTTTTCCAGCTGACTTCTCAGGTGGAAGATAAACTTCAATCGTTTTTGTTTTTGGTTCCACATCATCTTCATCAATATCTAAATCATCTAGCTCTAATTCTTCTAGAGGCTTTTTCTTCGCTTTCATAATCCCAGGTAAAGATGGATAACGAGGTTCGTTTAAACCTTGTTGACATGTTACAAGTAGAGGTAGAGTCGTTTCTACTTTTTCCACATCCCCTTCAACATCACGCTCGATTTTTACTGTCTCCCCATCAATTTTCAAATCTGTAATTGTCGTAACATAAGGGATATTTAATAATTCCGCTAGTCTAGGACCTACTTGACCACTTGCTTGATCTATCGCTACATTCCCAGCTAATATCAAGTCATAATCTTTATCCTCAAAATAAGCCTCTAAAATTTTCGCTGTTGAATATTGATCACTTTCTTCCAAATCATCCTCTGTATTAATAAGAACAGCCTTATCTGCACCCATTGCTAACGCAGTACGTAGCTGCTTTTCTCCTTCTTCTCCGCCAATTGTAACAACTGTTACCTCGCCTCCATGCTCATCACGAACCTGGATTGCCTCTTCAATTGCATATTCATCATATGGATTAATGATAAATTCTGCCCCTTCATCCTCTATACGTCCATCTTCAATGACAATCTTTTCTTCTGTATCAAACGTTCTCTTCATTAATACAAAAATGTTCATTGTGTATGCCTCCCTAAAAGTCTATTTATCTTTAAAATTTGGCTTTCTTTTTTCAACAAAAGCGGTAATTCCCTCTTTTGCATCTTCTGTACCGAAGATGGAACCAAATTTCTTAGCTTCTTCCTCTACTCCTACTTGGAACTGAGTAGTATGAGTAAATGGTATGAGTTCCATAACCGCTTGGATGGACGGACCACTTTTGTCCACGATATTGCTTGCTAGTTTCATAGTAAATGAGGACAATTCCTCTTCCTCAACAGCATAATTTGCCAAGCGATAGCGAACTGCTTCTTCCCCACTAATTGGTGTTCCTGTTAAAATCATTTCATATGCTTTTGCTTGCCCAACATATCTTGGTAAACGTTGTGTTCCAGCAAAACCAGGAATAATACCAAGTGTTAATTCAGGAAGACCGAGCTTTGCTGTTTTTGTAACGATGCGAATATGACAGGACATGGCAAGCTCAAGGCCACCACCTAATGCAGCTCCATGAATCGATGCAATTACTGGAATGTGGAATTTTTCGATTCGATCAAACAATTTTTGGCCACCTTGAGCCAGCGCTGCATAATCATCACCGTTTTGCAATGATGTAAATTCCTTTATATCTGCACCAGCAGAAAAGAACTTCCCTTCCCCTTGAAATACTACGGCTTTTATCTTTTTATCCTTTTCAATAGTATCTAGCGTTGTCGAAAGTTCTTTTAGAAGATTAGTAGATAAAGCATTGGCTGGCGGACTATTAAAAGTAACGACTGCAATATGTTCTTGAACCTGTAGTTGAACCTTTTCCAAATCCCCACTCCCCTTTGAAAATAAGTATTTATTTATTTTTTAAACCATGGATAATAAAGTGATGTACATCGCTGACTTGTGATACTAAATCGTATTTCTGTTCCTTCATTACCCAGTTTGTTACTACTTCATCAAGTGTACCAAAAATCATTTGTCTAATAAGTTTACTATTCATTTCTTTATAAAATACGCCTTCTTCCATACCTTCCTGTAATATAGAGTCTACAATCTCCATATACCCTCTTAATACACGGTTGATTTTTAGACGTAATTCTTTGTTGGACTGTCTTAGTTCCAGCTGTGTCACAATGGCTAAATGGTGGTCTTGTGCTAATTGTGTAAAATGCATTTCAATTAAGGTATAAAGCTTTTCATTCGCATTGCTTTTCGTAGCTATTTCCTCTTTAATAATCTCAATAAACTGTCCCATTTTTTCTTCAAACATGGAAACAAGAATGTCTTCTTTGTTTTTAAAGTAAAGATAGATGGTACCATCTGCTACTCCCGCTTTTTTTGCAATTTTTGATACCTGGGAAGCATGATACCCGTTTTCTGCAATCACTTCTACAGCTGCATCAATAATTTGTTTATACTTTGGTCTATTCTTTTTCATCTTTTGCTCCTTACGAGATAAGCATAACCGCCTTAAGAAGTTGTATTGATCGTTGCTATCTCTAGTTGATTTAATTAAGGCGGCTTCTATTATTCATAATAATGAATGAATAGTCATTCATTACATCTTATTTTAAAAGGAACAAATTAATCTGTCAAGCAAATCCAAAGGAAATGTTATCTCTATTTTACTAACCTTACCATTTGAATACAAAGAATAAAACCATAGTAAGCGAATCAGACAAGACATGTTTGTTCGGTACGTATTCGTTTTTAACACGTTATTATATTGTTTGTTCTTTTTGTAGCTTTTCTTTTTCTTCATCCACAAGCTTTCTACGTAATATTTTTCCTACAGCTGTTTTCGGTAATTCCTTTCTAAATTCATAAATACGAGGTACCTTGTAAGCAGCTAAATTTTTTCTACAGAATGCATCCAGTTCTTTTTCTGACAACGATTTTCCTTCTTTTAATACGATATAGGCTTTAACCGTTTCTCCACGATAGGCATCGGGAATACCTGCAACAACTGCTTCCTGTACATCTTCATGTTCATAAAGAATTTCCTCGACTTCCCTTGGATATATATTATATCCACCTGCAATAATCATATCCTTTTTACGATCCACCACATAAAAGAAGCCCTCTTCATCCATGTATCCCATATCGCCTGTAAAGAGCCAGCCATCTTTTAAGACTTTTTCTGTTTCTTCTGGCTTATTCCAATAGCCTTTCATTACTTGAGGACCTTTAACAGCTAATTCTCCGATTTCTCCTTGCTCCGCTTCTTCCTTCAACCCTTCTTTGAAAATTTTCGCATCTGTATTGGGCCACGGTACCCCAATACTTCCACTCACTCGCTTATCCCATAAGAAGTTTGCATGTGTAACAGGAGATGATTCAGATAAACCATAGCCTTCTACTAGTTTTCCACCTGTTACTTTTTCAAATTGCTCTTGCACCTCAACTGGAAGTGGAGCTGAGCCACTAATGCATGCCTCTACAGAAGATAAGTCATATTCTTTAATTTTAGGGTGATTTAGTAGACCAACATAAATTGTAGGTGCACCAGGGAATAAGGTTGGTTTCTGTTTATCAATTGCTTTTAATACCTCTTCGACATCAAACTTAGGAATGAGAACCATTTTGTTAGCAGTACTAATACTTAGATTCATGACTGCAGTCATACCATATACATGAAAGAATGGTAAGATACCTAATGTAACCTCTTTTCCTTTCTTGGCTTTATACATCCATGCTTCGCTCATTTTTGTATTCGCTACTAAGTTATAATGAGTCAACATAACACCTTTCGGATATCCAGTTGTTCCACCAGTATATTGAAGCAATGCTAAGTCTTCTTTTGGATCAATTTCTACTCCCTTTACATTCCCGCTTGCTTCATTCATCATATTTACCCAAACATGTACATTTCCACCATGCTTTGCTTTTTCGAACTTTCCATACTCTCGTTTTTGAACAATTGGATAAAGGATGTTCTTAGGAAATGGCAAATAGTCTTTAATTCCTGTAACAATAATATGCTGTAGATCTGTGTCTTTCTTCACACCCATAACACGTTTATATAAAATGTCTAGACATACGATGACTTTAGAACCAGAGTCTTTCATTTGGTACTCTAATTCTCTCTCTGTGTATAAAGGATTTGTTTGAACAACAATAGCACCTGCCATTAAGGCACCATAGTAAGCAATTACAGATTGCGGGCTATTTGGTAGCATAATTGCTACACGATCGCCTTTTTGAATCCCTAGTGATTGTAAATAACTTGCGACTTTTTTCGACTGGTAATAAACCTCTTGAAATGACATTTCTTTACCCATAAAGTGAAGCGCTTTCAAATTTGGGTGATTTTCTGCTGAATCTTGTAGAAATAAATGAAGGGCTTTTTCCTCAAAATCTAGTGAAGTAGGAATCTCTGAAGGATAATGCTTATACCAAACTTTTACTTCCCCACTCATTCGTTCGCCTCCTTGTATAATATGGAATGATATAAATACTACTTCTATTTTATATCATTATTTACAATAGTCAAAAAATTTTTATTTTAGAATGAAAAATCCTTACAAGAGGAAGAGTTTACCACTCTACATGAATTCTTCTCACATCTGAAAAAAAACGCAACATAGCTGTAGTCAGAACCATACTTATCAGCTAATCTTTTTGTCGATTAGTGCTGAGTAGAGCTTTTGCAAATTAATATAATACAAGCCGAAAACAAATTACGCATCTGTTTTCGGCCTATTAGTAATGAATGTTTTGTACAAGTCTAAGTGTAAAATACCTTTTTTCATTATTCTACTGTCTATCATGAACGTCAATCCGTCTTTTCGTTTACGTTCGCGTCACAAAACGAAAATAACGCCTGCGATGATGAAGATGACTGCGACAATCATTAATACAATGGCTAATGTTTTCATTTTCTTTTCCCCTTACACAATATTCGCCCCGATAACATAGGACAAACCAACAGAAATAATCATAGCTATTAATCCAACTGCACGATTATCCTTTTCTATTTCCTCATCAATACGGAAGGTCGGTGTTAAAAATTCAAAAATAAAATAACCGATTAAAAGCAGTACAAATCCAAATGCACCCCAACTCATACTAACAAGTAATGAATCGTTATGCTCGATGGAATAGCGAAAAATGTTTGAAATACCAAATATCTTCCCACCTGTAGCCATGGCAACAGATAAATTCCCTTTTTTGATTTGTTCCCAGTTGTTATACTTTGTTACTAATTCAAAAATTGCTAAAAACACAATAACACATAAAATGACCACACTGTAACTAGCAGCTGTTTCGATTAATGCGTTTTCCCAAAAGTCCGCCCACATTCCAATTCTCCTCTCTTAGAATGCTACTTAAATTCAATTATTGTAACGCCAGTTCCGCCTTCATTCATTGTACCACTACGATGCGATGAAATGGATGGATGCTTATCGGCAAATTTTTGAACACCTTTTCGAAGTGCACCTGTACCTTTCCCATGAATAATCGATACATGGGGATATCCCGCTAATAAAGCATCATCAATATATTTCTCTAATTGAAGCAATGCATCCTCATAACGCTCACCACGAAGATCTAATTCTGGTTTAATGTGGTATCCAGAGCCTTTTACCGATGCTACAGGCTTTTCTTGAATAGGTTCCTTCCGTTTTACAAATTGCAAATTGTTTCGTTTTACTTTCATTTTCATGATTCCAAGCTGAACTTGGTACTCTTTTTCACTAATTTTTTCCACAATATGTCCTGTTTGATTTAAGGTTAATACCTTTACTTCATCACCGGGTTCAAGCTTTTCCCCATCCATACTCGGTTTGGAAGTTTTTTGCATCTGATCTGCATTCGCATGAAACCCTGCCTCTTCCAGCTGTTTTCGAGCATCGATAATTTCATGTTCTTTTATAGAGGCATGCTTTTCCATTTGACGAAGCTTTTCAATTATTTCTTCAGCCTGTCTTTTTGCCTTCTCTACTTCTTTTGCTGCTTTCTCTTCTGCTTTTTTCAACAGCTTTTCCTTTTGCTTTTCAAACGCTGACCATTTCTTCTCTAATTCCTCTTTTAATTCGTTCGCTTTTTCTAATATTACCTCTGCTGTTTGGTAATCTTCATCTGCTTTTCTACGCGATTCCTCTAAGGAGGCAATCATATTTTCTACACTTTGTGATTCTCGACCTGTTAATGATTTTGCTTGTTCTATAATCGATTCACTCAAACCAAGGCGTTTGGAGATATCAAATGCATTACTTCGTCCTGGTACACCGATTAACAATCGATAGGTTGGACGTAATGTTTTAATATCAAATTCTACGGAGGCATTGATAACACCTTCGCGATTATACCCATATGCTTTCAGCTCAGGATAATGTGTAGTTGCAATTACTCGTGCATTTCGCTTTACTACTTCATCTAATATCGCCATTGCTAATCCTGCACCTTCTTGAGGGTCAGTGCCTGCTCCAAGTTCATCAAATAATACGAGGGTCTTATCATTTACCTCTTTTAAAATCTCGACAATATTGGTCATATGTGAAGAAAATGTACTTAAGGATTGTTCAATCGACTGCTCATCCCCAATGTCCGCAAATACTTGATTAAACACGGCCATTTCACAACCATCCAATGCTGGAACTTGTAATCCAGATTGTGCCATTAATGTACAAAGTCCAACTAATTTCAACGTAACGGTTTTTCCACCAGTGTTTGGACCAGTTATGACAATGGACGTATAGTCTGCTCCAATTTCAATATCATTTGGAACAACTTCATCAGCAGGAATGAGCGGATGTCTAGCCTCCTTCATCCGAATGATGCCTTGGCTGTTCATCTTTGGTTTGGCCGCTTTCAGCTGATGTGCCAATTTTGCTTTCGCCGTCATGAAATCTATTTTTGACAATATGGCGACATTTTGTCGTAAAAAGCCTTCATCATTTGCCACTTTAATCGAAAGTTCCTTTAAAATGCGTTCTATTTCTTGTGCTTCTTGAACTTTAGCAGAATGAAGTTTATTGTTTAATTCCACTACCGCTTGTGGTTCAATAAACAATGTTGCACCTGAAGCAGACTGATCATGAACAATACCACCGAAAGAGGCTCGATATTCTTGCTTAACTGGCAAAACATAACGATCATTTCGAATAGTAACAATTGCATCCGAAAGCATTTTACTTTTAGATCTTGTATAAGATTCTAAGCGGTCTCGCACACTACTTTCCATTGTGCGAATTTTACTTCGAATGGAACGAAGCGCATCAGAAGCTCCATCCATAACATGGCCATGATCGTCAATGCATTGCTTAATGCTTCTCTCTAATTCACTTAACATGACAATATTGTTCGTAAGCTCCCGAATTATAGGAATGGGTAATTCGTCTGCATCTATATCATCAATATATTTTTTTAATATCCTTCCCCCATAAATGGTACTAGCGATATCTAGACATTCACTTGCATTTAACACCCCACCGATGCTTGCCCTTTTTACATAGGGTCTAATATCGTAAACCCCACCAAGCGGAATGCTCCCCTTAACACGAATTACCTGATGCGCTTCGTCTGTTTCTTCCTGCCAAGTAGTAACCTCTTGGAGTTCAGAAGAAGGATATAGTTTCTCTGCCAATTCTTTACCTAACGAAGAACTAGCATGATGGACTAATTGTTCCTTAATTTTTTTAAATTCTAACACTTTCATTACTCTATCGTTCATGCTGTAACTCCTTTATTTTTTCAGAAACTCCTTCAAATCCTCTAAGTTCCATGTATTAATAACATCCTCTTTTTTAAGCCAACCTTTTCTACCAAATTGCACCCCAATCTCCATATCATGGAGCATCATATAGTTATGTGCATCGGTATTTATAGCAATAGGTACACCGTTTTTCTTTGCTTCCATTAACCATTTCCATGAGAGATCCAAACGATTTGGGTTCGCATTTAATTCCAAGGCCGTATTTGTCTCTTTTGCCCAGCTTATTAGTTGTTCATAGTCTACTTCATATCCACTTCTTTTGCCAATCAATCTACCTGTAGGATGTGCGATTAAATTAACAAACGGAGATTCCATTGCCGTTCTTAATCTGGACATGATTTTTTCTTTCGGTTGATTAAAGCTTGAGTGAATGGAGGCAATAACAAAGTCCATTTCTTTTAAAAAGTCATTTGAAAAATCGAGGGTACCATCCGGTAAAATATCCATTTCAACACCAGCGAATATATGAATGTCCTCATATTTTTCATTCATACGGTCAATTTCTTCTCGTTGCTTTCGGAGTCTTGTTTCATCTAAGCCATTCGCAACCCGCAAATATTTAGAATGGTCTGTTATCGCAATAAATTCATAGCCTTTTTCACGAGCCTTATGAACCATTTCTTCTAGAGATTGAGCGCCATCACTCCAGGTAGTGTGCATATGTAGATCACCTTTGATGTCTGACAATGTAAGTAAATTCAAATTTTCCTCTGTCGCCTGTATCTCCCCTACATTTTCCCGAACCTCTGGAGGGATAAATGGTAAACCAAAATGGTGAAAAAATGCTTGCTCTGTATTAAACGTTAGAATTTCTCCGGTATCTAATCGTTCTACCCCGTATTCACTTATTTTTTCATTTCTCTCCTTTGCTAATTGTCGCATGGCTACGTTATGGTCTTTCGAGCCTGTAAAATGATGCAATGTAGTGGCGAATTCCGCTGGAGAAACGATGCGAAAATCAACAGATACTTCATAGCCTTCATTAAAAATAACGGTAATTTTTGTTTCCCCTGCAGCTACTACATTCTCAATACCTTCTAATGCTAGTAACGCTTCTCTCACTACTTCTGGTTTTGTAGTAGAAATAATAAAATCCAAATCCTTAACGGTTTCACTTAATCTCCGTATACTTCCTGCTTTAGAGTATTTTTCAATTTCTTTTATTTTCTTTACTTGCTCCTCAATTTTATTAGCAATAGGAAGCATAAAAGCAATAGGCAATCGTTCTGGTCTTTTACCAAAGGATTCTAATGATTTCAATATTTTTTCTGCCGTCTTTTTACCAAACCCACTTAATCCTTCTACCTTTCCACTTTCACAAGCTTCTTTTAAACTAGCTGCATCGATTACACCTAACTCTTGATAAAGCTTTGCTAACTTTTTACCACCTAGTCCTTGTAGGTCTAATAATGGAATGAGTCCTGCTGGTACTTCCTCAATTAATTGGTTTAGTGTATCCGAGAAGCCATCCTCCATGTATTCTTGGATAACAGCAGCTGTCCCTTTCCCAATTCCTTTCATTTTTGTAAAGTCTTCTATTTCAGAAAGGGATCGGTCATCACTTTCTAACGCTTGCGCTGCCTTTCGATATGCAGAAATTTTAAAAGGATTTTCAGCTTTCAGCTCTAGGTAAATCGCTATTTTTTCTAATAATTTTATTACTTGCTTTTTATCTACTGTCATTTTAATCACCTACTATAGTTTTTCCTTAATGAATTCCATTTTAATATAACAATATCATGTTAACGTGAAAAAACTTCTCACTACGAACTAGGAGAAGTTTTTAATCGTTTCTGCAATATGTTCAAACCATAATTCTTTTACTTGATTAGACAATAACGGTGTGTGCTCGATCATGAACTGAGCAATGGAAGAACCTTCTATATAACCTTGGATCGACTCGATTGGAACAAGAGCCATGAAATACAAAAGAATAAAAACAATAAAATAGGTTTCAATAAACCCTAATATTGCACCTAGCAAACCATTAAAGCTATGTAAAATTGGTAAGTCAGCAACAAAATCAAGCATGTTCGCAATAATCTGCAATACAACCTTTGCTACAAAGAAAATGATTACAAACGAAATACCATTATAAAAAGCGGTTTCTAAAGGTAAGGAACCGAATAACGCTCCAAATCCTTCTTCACCGAACTCAGGATAAGGAATCCACATCGTTAAAAGCGGTGTTAAGGATTTATAAAAAATAACTGCTAAAATAAAGGATAAAATAAAACCTGTTAAATGAAAGACTTGCATAATAAAGCCTCTTTTAAGGCCGATAAGCGTTCCTAATAATAATAGGATTATCAAAATGAAGTTAACCATTTTTCCTGCGTTCCTCTCTCCCCGTATGCACTTGCGTTAGTAAATGATTAAATTCCTCTTTTAATTTAATATAATCATTCATCGTATTTATTGCAGTTAAAACCGCTAATTTCGCCGTATCTAGTCTAGGATTTGATTCTTGTATTTCTTTCATTGTTTGATCCACTAGACTAGCAATCATTTGAATATGGTGAGGCGGCTCCTCTCCTACCACTGTATATTTTCTATTATAAATTTCAACTGTAGTTTTGATTTTATTTTCTTGTGACACATAATGGCCCCCTTACTATACATACATCCTTTTTCTATATTAACAGATATATGAACATTTTGGAAATCTATATAAAGATTTTCTATCGTGTTATACTAAAAAAATAGAAAGGAGCCATCTATATATGTCTCAAACTGTTATCAAAACGTCCGAAACTGAACTACATAAAATGAAAGAATACTATAAATCAAGTTTAAAACCAAACCCGCCAAGTGGAGCAATATTTGCTGCCAAAGTGGAGGATTGTTCCATAACTGCCTATCGCTCAGGGAAAGTTCTTTTTCAAGGAAAAGCACATAATGATGAAGCATCGAAGTGGGGAAAAGGAATCCCGAGCAAGGAAAAAGGAAAGCAAACGAAAGCAATACCTAACAGTGTTACGAAAAATCATATTGGATCGGATGAAGCTGGTTCAGGAGACTTTTTCGGTCCCATGACTGCAGCTGCTGCTTATGTAGAGGAAAAAAATATCCCTCTACTAAAGGAGCTTGGTGTAAAAGATTCCAAATTGATGAAAGATGAAACCATTTTAGAAGTTGCAAAGCATATTCAGCAAGTCGATATTCCTTACAGTATCCTTGTGTTACGTAATAATAAATATAACGCTTTGCAACGTAAAGGTTGGACCCAAGGGAAAATGAAGGTCATGTTACATTATCACGCGATCCAAAATGTACTTGATAAAATAAATGAATCAGAGCTACATGGAATTGTTGTAGATCAATTCGCAGAAGCTTCTGTATTTAAACGACACTTAGCATCTGAAAAACGAAACATGCCAGAGAAAATGCACTTTATTACGAAGGCTGAAAGCTATTCCATCGCTGTTGCTGCTGCATCTATTTTATCAAGAGCAAAATTTGTACAAGAAATGGATCGTTTGTCCAAAGAAGTAGGTTTCTCCTTACAAAAAGGAGCAAGTAAACTAGTAGATGAACAAGCGGCAAAGATTATTTTATCAAAAGGAAGGGATACGTTAACAAGTATTTCTAAAGTGCACTTTGCCAATACAACAAAGGCATGGGATCTAATAAAGAAAAGAAACCAATAAGAAAAGCACCCAACTCCGAATAATAGAGTTGGGTGCTTCTATGCTATCCTCTTAATTCTGCTTGGAAGGATTCTTTTACATTTGCAACAATAGCCGCTCTCGCTTCTTCAATTTCTTTATCTGTTAGCGTCGCTTCTGGATTTTGGAAACGCAACGTAAAGGCGATTGATTTCTTACCTGGTTCCATATGTTCGCCTTGATAAATATCAAATACGGAAACATCGGTTAAATAGTTACCTGCTGATTGTTTAATAACTTGTTCCATTGCTTGGGCAGGAAGCTTTTCATCCACCACGAATGCTAAATCTTGCGTTACAGATGGATGCTTCGGAATTGGAACGAATAAATGATCCCCATCAAGCTTTTCGATAATCCATTCTAAATCTAAATCAAACACATACGTATCTGTTAAATCGAGACGCTCTTGCAAGGCAGGATGTAATTGTCCGATAAATCCGACATGTTGATCATCTACTTTTATCGTCGCAGTTCTACCTGGATGCATATCTGGCAATTGAACGGCCTCATAGCTAACATTTGTAATATTTAAAAGGCGGAAGAGACCTTCAACAATTCCTTTTATTACATAAAAATCAACTTTCTTCTCTTCTTTTTGCCATGGATGCTCAACCCAAAGACCTGTCATTGCAGCAGCAAGACGTAATTTTTCTTCTGGTTGCTTCGTAACTTTTTCTTCTTGACTAATGTAAATCGATCCCATTTCAAATAGTGACACAGTAGGTTGCTGACGAGCTAAATTATACTGGACGCTTGAAAGCATTTCTGGCAATAAGCTTAGACGTAAA
Organism: Salirhabdus sp. Marseille-P4669; assembly: GCF_900240405.1. Classification (GTDB taxonomy): domain Bacteria; phylum Bacillota; class Bacilli; order Bacillales; family Alkalibacillaceae; genus OEQK01. The sequence goes on along the minus strand of NZ_OEQK01000002.1, from coordinate 118,133 downwards.
TGGCTATGCGCTTCACTCATAGGCATTGCAAGCTTTACAGGAAATGGTTTTTGTTCCATTACTTTCGGATCCACGAATTGAGCTGTTTTATCTTCTGATGTTAACGAATAGGTCATCGCTTCATTTAGCCCAACACCTTGTAAATATCTACGGATTTGACGTTTCACATGCTGAACTAAAGATAGTCCCCCTGCACTTGCGCCTACTGGTAATGTATATGGAAGATTATCATAGCCGTAAATACGGGCAATTTCTTCTACCATATCTTCAACGATTGTAATATCACCACGTCGAGTTGGAGCAGTTACAATAAATTGATTTTGGTCTTGTGTAAACGGAAAACGTAATCGCTCTAAAATCGCTCCAATTTCATCAGATGAAATGGAAGTTCCTAGTACCTCATTTATTTTGTCAGAAGTAAACCGAATAACCTGCTCCTCTAAATGCAATTCATCAAATTCAGATACACCAGATACTACTTCTCCATTTGCGTATTGTTCAAGTAATTGACAAGCACGAAGACCAGCTTCCTTCACACGTTTCGGGTCTACTCCTTTTTCAAAACGAACACTCGCTTCACTTCGCAGACCATGATCCTTAGATGCTACCCGAACGGAAAGTGGATTAAAGTAAGCAGCCTCTAACAAAACGGTAGTTGTATCAGCTTGAACCTCTGAATCAGCACCACCCATTACTCCTGCAATTGCAGTTGGAACCTTTCCGTTCGTAATGACGATGTGGTCTGCCTTTAGAGTACGCTCTTCGTCATCTAATGTTGTAATTTTTTCTCCTTCTTTAGCTAAACGAACCAATACCTCTTTGGAGCCAAAACGATCATAATCAAACGCGTGAAGCGGTTGGCCATACTCTAATAAAATATAGTTGGTAATATCAACGACGTTATTAATTGGACGAATACCTGCAGCGATCAAGCGGTTTCGCATCCATAGTGGAGATGGTCCCACTTTCACATTTTTTACAATATAAGCGCCGTAGTATGGATTTAATTTTGCATCCTCTACTTTTACGTGAACATAATCTTCCGCTTGTTCCTTTGTTGGATGGATAGAAACCTCTGGTAAACGTATTTCTTCATCTAACAATGCCGCTACTTCATAGGCAACACCTAACATACTTAAACAATCTGAACGATTTGGAGTAAGCTCGAATTCTAAAATCGTATCATTTAGATTTAATAATTCAATGGCATCTGCTCCAATTTCAACATCTTCAGAAAAGACGAAAATACCATCCTCAAATTCTTTTTGAACAAATTTAGGGTCAACCCCTAATTCTTGAAGGGAACAAATCATACCATTAGATTGTTCACCACGTAATTTGGCGCGCTTGATTTTAAGTCCACCCGGTAGTCTTGCACCTGGTTTGGCTACGGCAACTTTTTGTCCAGCAGCAACGTTTGGTGCACCACAAATGATTTGTAATACCTCATCCCCAACATCAACTTGACAAACATTCAGTTTATCTGCATTCGGATGCTGCTCACATGATTTCACAAATCCAACCACCACGTTGTTCATTTGATCCTTCATCGTCTGAATGCCTTCTACCTCAATACCACTTTTTGTCACTTTCTCTGCCAATTCTTCTGGCGTAATACCATCTATATTTACATATTGCTTCAACCAATTTAATGATACTAACATGTCTTCTCCTCCTTTTATGCGTTATGGAATTGTTTTAAGAAGCGATTGTCATTCGTATAGAAATGACGAATATCATCAACGCCATATTTTAGCATCGCAATACGTTCTGGTCCCATTCCAAAAGCAAAACCTGTATAAACCTTTGGATCAAAGCCTGCCATTTTTAATACATTCGGATGTACCATTCCAGCACCTAAAATTTCAATCCATCCTGTTTGTTTACACACAGAGCAGCCGCTGCCAAGACAGATTTTACAGGAAATATCCATTTCTACAGATGGCTCGGTAAACGGAAAGAAGCTAGGACGTAGGCGAATTTCTCGATTTTGACCAAAAATCTTTTTCGCAAAAGTATCCAGTACCCCTTTTAAATCACTCATACGAACATTCTTATCAACATATAATCCTTCAATTTGTGTAAATTGGTGAGAGTGTGTTGCATCATCTGTATCACGGCGATACACTTTACCAGGGCAAATAATTTTTACAGGTCCCCTACCCTCATGGTTTTTCATTGTTCTTGCTTGTACTGGTGATGTATGGGTACGCATTAATAAATCTTCTGTAATATAAAAGGAATCCTGCATATCTCGAGCAGGGTGTCCCTTCGGTAGGTTTAATGCTTCAAAATTGTAATAATCTTGCTCTACCTCAGGACCTTCTGCGATTTCAAAACCCATTCCAATAAAAAGATCTTCAATTTCTTCAATTAGCTTTGTTAAAAGATGTGGACCACCTTGCTGTACTGGTCTTCCTGGTAAGGTCACATCAATAGACTCTTCTGCAAGTTTTGCTTCTAGTGCAACCTTTTCGAGTTGCTCTTGTTTTGTATCGATTGCGGTTGCAATTTCCCCACGGACATCGTTAGCTAATTGGCCAATTACTGGTCTTTCCTCAGCAGATAATTTGCCCATTCCTCGTAACACTTCGGTAATAGGACCTTTTTTACCTAAATATGCTACTCTTACTTCTTGTAGCTGTTTCACATCTTCTGCTTCACGAACACGTTGAAGCGCTTCTTGTTTTAGTTCTTCAAGACGTTCTTTCATGTCATATCCTCCTTTAATGTAAAAGCGTATACCTTTTTCCTCTAAACAACATAAAAAAGCCTCTATCCCTTTATAACAAGGGACGAGACTTGTATTCCGTGTTACCACCCTAATTGACATATACGTTCATATATGTCCACTTCATTTCCATAACGGTATTAACCGGTTCACCATTACTTGTGAAAAACACAAGGTCCCGGTGACAGCTCTAAGAGTGAAGGTTCAATTATAACCACGATAGAAGTGCTTTCAGTCTATGACACTTCCTCCCTATATCGATCATGTTACAATCTACTGGGCTCATTTCAACGCTTTTTTTATTATTAAATATAATATGAACTTATTATAGAAAACAAAAACCTTAAATGCAAGCCTATTGCCGTAAATTATACATAACAATGCTAGATGCAATACTAACATTTAAGGATTCTGCTTTTCCGGTAATTGGTATAAATACACGTTCATCGGATAAAGCCAACAATTCCTTATCCACTCCACTTCCTTCATTCCCGAATATGACAGCAACTTTTTCAGGCGGAGAAAGTTCTGGTAAGCTCGTTGCATCTTTTAATGCCGTGGCCCAAATCGAAAAATTATCTTGCTTTAGTCTTGGAATCCATTCAGCTAACTCTCCAGATAAAATAGGTAGATGGAAAAGAGAGCCTTGCGATGCACGAATCACTTTTTCATTGTACACATCTACTGTACCAGTACCTATGATAATCGCATCAAAGGAAAAAGCATCTGCAGTACGAATCATTGTTCCAACATTTCCTGGATCTTGGATAGCGTCTAAAATAAGTATTCTCTTCATATTAGATGGATATGTAAACTGTTTCATCTGCATTTCAGCCATAATACCTTGGGGCGATTCTGTATTACTAATCGCCGAAAATACTTTAGAGGCAACCTTTGTAATCGGCTCCTTTATAGGATGTAACAGCTCCGACTCATAGGATTCGTCCACAATAATTTCCTTTACGATCCAATCACTATGTATTGCTTCCTCTATTAAATGTTCCCCTTCAATTAAAAAGGATTGGGATTTTATGCGATCTTTTTTTCTTTTTAATTTGATCCAATTTTTCACTTTTGTGTTTTGAAGTGATTCGATCATGACATCACCTACATTCCCTAAACTTTATACCTTATCATACATATTTATCGTCTCTGGGGTCAAACTATATCCAACAATACTTTAATCAATGAGGTGTACATGTATGAATTTAGACTTAAGAAAAGCCGTTCTTCATAATATTTCTGGTAATAGTGTAGATGAATTAGAAGCAACTATTGTAGATGCCATCCAAACTGGTGAAGAAAAAACATTACCAGGCCTTGGGGTTCTGTTTGAGGTATATTGGAATAATGCGGATGAATCTGAAAAAGAAGAAATGTTGGAAACATTAGAAGACGCACTGAAAAAAAGCTAAAAGAGAGGCATATCGCCTCTCTTTTATTGTGTGTATTAACCAAAAGTAATTTCTTTTACTTTCTCTGCATCTAACCCTTTAATCACTTCTACTAATAACTTAACTGTATTTTCAAAGTCATCACGGTGTAAAATAGCCGCATGAGAGTGTATATAGCGAGTTGCAATGGTGATGGATAACGCCGGTACACCATTTGCAGTTAAATGAATAGAACCGGAATCTGTACCGCCACCAGCCATAGAGCTGTATTGGTATGGAATATTATTTTTATCCGCTGTTTCCACAACAAAGTCACGTACACCTTTATGTGAAATCATCGATGCGTCGTAAAGAATGATTTGTGGACCATCTCCTAAGTTACCAACAGCTTCTTTGTCAGAAATTCCTGGGGTATCTCCAGCAATACCAACATCTACACCAAATCCAATGTCCGGAGTGATGGTATGTGTAGAAGTTTTTGCACCACGTAGACCAACCTCTTCTTGAACAGTTCCAACACCATACACAACATTTGGATGATCTTCATCTTTTAATTGTTTTAAAACTTCAATTGCAATCGCACAACCAATTCGGTTATCCCATGCTTTTGCGAGTAACATTTTTTCGTTTTTCATTACAGTAAAATCAAAGTAAGGAACGACAGAGTCTCCTGGGCGTACACCAAATTTTTCTGCTTCTTCTTTGCTAGAAGCACCGATATCAATAAACATGTCTTTAATTTCATACGGTTTTTTACGAGCTTCTGGTGTTAATACGTGTGGTGGTTTAGATCCAATTACACCCGTAACATCACCATTTTTAGTCATGATTGTAACCCGTTGAGCAAGCATAACTTGATTCCACCAACCACCAATTGTTTGGAAGTAGACAAATCCTTTATCATCAATACGAGTAACCATGAAACCAATCTCATCTAAATGACCTGCCACCATAATTTTAGGACCATTCGCATTACCAGTCTTTTTCGCAATTAAGCTGCCAAGATTGTCTGTAAATACTTCATCGGCATATGGAGCGATGTATTTTTCCATAACGTCACGTGCTTCTTTCTCATCGCCAGAAATTGCTTTTGCATCTGTTAGATCTTTAAGCATCGTCAATGTTTCATCAAGCTTAGCCATATGTATTCCTCCTATATTTTTAAAATATATGTACCACCATATTATACACCTTTTTATTTACAATGAAAAAGTTTAATAGCCCTCGTCTTGTCTTACGTGATTGACTTCATTTTTTTGAAAGTACGCTTTTTCAATCATCTCTTCACTGAATCCTAAAGCAGAACCTAATAGGAGGTAGAGGTCTACCAATTGTATAAAAGATGTCTCCTTCTTATCCTTTTGCAGCATCGTTATTTGTTCATAAATTCGGAGAAAGTGCTCTGTTAAGGATAGCGCCCTATCCCGCTCTATTGTCTCCCGATGCTCAAAAGTAAATCCTAGCTCAATCCCTATTGATAAGATAAAATGTAACCCATCTACATATTCCTCTAAAATGACTTTTTGTTCATTCGGACCTTTATTACTCCAAAACTTAAAGCAACGTGTTTCATTCGCTAATTCCCCAAGCTCAACAAATAACGCGAGCAGCTTTTCAGGTACGAGGTTCCTTGCTTGCAGCTGGTGTTCTTCTTTAATACGCTTGTCTAATTTTCGTTGCATCGAAAATAAGGTATCCCAATTCATTATAAACAACCCTTTTTCTTTTTATTATAGCATTTCAAACAAAAGCACGAAAAACAAGCCATCAAAAAACTTTCATAAATAAAATGAAACAAAAAGGCTAGCTGTTACGTACCTTCTACTAGAAGTGTAATTTATGATTGGAGACGGTCGCCATGATTGTTATCTTATTTCGGATTTTACTTTTTGCCGCTATTCTATTTATCTTATACAGCGCCTATACCTTTTTTACAAACCCGAAAAGAAAGCTTGATATAGCACGTAAAAACAAAGATTTTTATGTTATTGATGAAGAGGATAATGTAAAAAAGAATTTTGTCATGACTTATAAGGGTGTTTTGTTTGAAGGTGAAAAATATCTAGGGGCAACAGAGCAGTCTTTTGATGTCGTTACAATAACCGTTTGGACTACGGAACCTAGTAGCTTAAGGGGAATTTCAAAAGAAGATCTTTTCTTTTTAGAAAAAGAGATTTTAATACGATATCCGAATGCAAAAATAGAATGGAAACATCCAATTAAACATCTATTACATTAAAAGCCTGGCATAAAGCAATAGTATAAGAGTTCGAAATCCGCCAAAAAAGGTTACTAAGCAACCGCTTAGTAACCTTTTTTTGTCCTGCTTTGCCTTTATCAATATGCTCTTCTATGCGTAGGAAGCTCCGGAACATTTTTCTCATCCTTATTAAAAAACACTTCCCATTTAATTACTATTTCTTTTTGTCTTAATAAGTATAGAACAGGTATAAAGGCTAGTACGACAATCATTACAATTAGTGGAGAAAAAGTGGAAATCCATTTTCCGAATGACGTATATACAAATGCTAATGGAATGTTTGATAGGATGGATAGCTTGAAATATTCCTTGTAGTTTCGAGACATTTCTATAATACAAATGCTTAGTAAGTGAAAATGAATAAATGGCATCAATCGTAACAATACAATCTGCCCTTTTGACATTTGTCTATTTTGTCCGATTATCTTTCCTTTCATCTTGACGAGACGATTAAAGGTTTTAGGCATAAATGTAATCATCCGATAAAACATCAAGCTCGATAGCGTTATTCCAACAACTGAATATATAGTACCAGATACCATTCCAAATAAAATCCCACCTGATACACAAATAAATGCAACTGGCATAAATAGTATAGGTCTTAATAAATGAAACGCAATAAAAAGAAAAGGTGCAAACATGCCACTGGATTCTACAATAGTGAGGACCACTGCGCTGATCTGTTCCATGACAAGAGCCCCCTTGACTAGTTTAGGTTGTTTTATTTATATGACATAAGACGAGCCTTTATGACAAGGTTAATTTTAAAATTATGATGACAGTTAGTTCTAAACTAAATAACACAGGCATACCAAACTTAAACTTACCTTTATTGGTTTTATGATGAAAGAAGTACATTCCGATAATACATCCAATTACCCCACCAAGAATCGCAACTAAAAAGAGCGTGGACTCTTGAATACGCCATTTCCTTTTTCTTGCCTTGTGCTTATCGATTCCCATAAGAAAAAATCCAACACTGTTTATTCCCAAAATATAAAAATATAGCCAATCCATGGTCAAGGTACTCTTCTCCTTTCTTAAGAAAATAAGCCATCTTCTAGATAGAAGATGGCTTACAGATCATTATTTTAAAGCTTCTTTAGCTTGGTTTACTAAATTAGCAAAACCTTTTTCATCATTTACAGCGATGTCAGCTAGCATTTTACGGTTAACTTGAATACCAGCAAGTTTTAAACCGTGCATTAAACGGCTATAAGAAATATCATTTAAACGAGCTGCTGCATTAATACGAGCAATCCATAATTTACGGAAATTACGCTTTGTTTGTTTACGGTCACGATAAGCATATTGACCTGATTTGATTACTTGTTGTTTTGCTGTTTTGAATAAAGTATGTTTTGAACCATAATAACCTTTAGCTAACTTTAAAACACGTTTACGACGTTTACGTGTTACTGTTCCGCCTTTTACACGTGGCATAAGAATTCCCTCCTATAATTGTCTTTCCAAATTTGTCTTGTCGTTCTTATTTTTTAGGAAGCATTGCACTAATACGTTTCAAATCGCCTTTAGAAACTAGTGTTGCTTTACGAAGTTTACGTTTTTGCTTTTGAGATTTATTTGCAAACAAGTGGCTAGTATAAGCGTGAGAACGTTTCACTCTTCCTGAACCAGTCTTTTTAAAACGTTTTGCTGAACCTCTATGAGTTTTCATTTTAGGCATAGTAAATGTCTCCTCCTTTGATTTGTCCTCATCTTGCTGCTACTTATTTTTCAGCCGTAGGAGCAAGCATCATGAACATACTACGACCTTCCATTTTAGGTCTTGTTTCAACCGTAGCAATATCTTTACACTCTTCTGCGAAACGATCAAGAACTTTTTGTCCGAGCTCTTTATGAGTAATCGCACGTCCACGGAAGCGAACAGATGCTTTCACTTTATCTCCTTTTTCAAGGAACTTACGAGCATTACGCAATTTTGTATTAAAATCGTGCTCTTCAATAGCAGGACTTAAGCGAACTTCTTTCACATTGATTACCTTTTGCTTCTTACGGTTTTCTTTTTCTTTCTTTTGTTGCTCAAAGCGATATTTACCGTAGTCCATAATTCTACAAACTGGCGGTTTCGCATTTGGTGCAACCATAACCAAATCAAGTTCCGCACGTTCTGCAATTTCTAAAGCTTCTTGACGAGATTTAACACCAATTTGTTCTCCATCTTTACCAATTAGACGAACTTCACGGGCACGAATTTTCTCATTTATCAAAGTTTCACCTTTGCTAATAGTTAGCCACCTCCACAATTTATTCAGGTCGTTTCAGACAAGTTAGCCTTAAAGCATTCACAACACACTGTCAAATAATAAAAAAAGTGTCGGTACACATAATGCACCCACACATCTACTGTTCTTTTATCCATGAGAACAATTTAGATATAACCTGCCAACTGCCTTAAGCGTCGATCAGGTGAGAAGCGGGTGCTTCTACTTGCTCTAAAAGACCTTATTTAATTCACTCTTAACATTATATGATGGACAACTAAGTTTGTCAACTAAAGAAAAGTGAAAAACACTCGAGCTACATTACCAAATAAAAAAACTTCCAACGGTGTTTATTAAATCACACCATTGGAAGTAATACAATGTTAATTTTTTCTACTCTTATTGTTAATATCTGTTTTTATTTGATTTACAAATTCATCAAATACCTTCGTAACGGAGTCTTTTTCCCCATACTTGCGAACATTTACTGCATTTTGTTCGATTTCTTGATCTCCGACGACTAAAGCATAAGGAATTTTTTGGGTTTGAGCTTCTCTGATTTTATAGCCGATTTTTTCATCTCGCTCATCAAGCTCTACACGTATGCCTTCAAGTCTTAATTGTTCTTCTACTTTTTTCGCATATTCTAGGTGTGCTTCATTGGATACTGGAATAATTCGAGCTTGAACCGGAGCTAACCAAGTTGGGAATGCGCCTTTATATTCCTCTGTTAAAAATGCTACGAAACGTTCCATTGTTGATACAACACCGCGGTGGATAACGACTGGGCGATGTTCCTTACCGTCTTCTCCAATATAAGATAATTCAAAGCGTTCCGGAAGTAAAACATCAATTTGCACTGTAGATAACGTCTCATCTTTACCTAAAGCTGTTTTAACCTGAACGTCTAGCTTAGGACCATAGAACGCAGCCTCACCTTCTGCTTCTACATACTCTAAATTCATATCTTCCATTGTTTCCTTAAGAATACCTTGCGTTTTTTCCCACATTTCATCATTATCAATATATTTCTCTTTATCCTCTGGGTCGCGATAGGAGAGTCGGAAATAATAATCGTTAATGCCAAAGTCCTCGTAAACACGTTGGATAAGTTCCACTACGCGAATAAATTCATCTTTTAATTGATCTGGTCGAGCAAAAATATGAGCATCATTTAAAGTCATTGCACGGACACGTTGAAGTCCTGCAAGAGCACCTGACATTTCATATCGATGCATTGTTCCAAGTTCGGCAATACGCACTGGTAAATTACGATAGCTCCACAATTGGTTTTTGAAAACCATCATATGATGCGGACAATTCATCGGGCGTAAAACAAGCTCTTCGTTATCCATTTCCATTACTGGGAACATGTCTTCGTGATAGTGATCCCAGTGACCACTTGTTTTATAAAGATCTACATTTGCTAATACAGGCGTATAAACATGGTCATAGCCTAGTCGTTCTTCTACATCCACGATATAACGTTCGATTTGACGACGGATTGTTGCACCCTTCGGTAACCATAAAGGTAATCCTTGTCCAACCTTTTGGTTAATTGTAAAGATATCTAGCTCTTTACCTAATTTACGATGGTCTCGTTCTTTACGATCCTCAAGAATTTGCAAATACTCTTCTACTTGGGATTGTTTTTCAAATGCAGTCCCGTAAATACGTTGTAGCTGTTGATTATTACTATCTCCACGCCAATAAGCACCAGAAATCGTTAACAGCTTAAAAGCTTTAATTTTACTAGTTGCAGGTACATGTACTCCACGGCACAGGTCGAAAAACTCGCCTTGCTTATAAATAGTTACCTGTTCTGCTTCCGGAATAGCATCGATTAGCTCTAATTTTAAATCATCGCCAATCTCACGGAACATTTCTTTTGCTTCTTCTCTTGTTACTTCTACTCGTTCCACTTTTAGGTTTTCATCTGCAATTCGTTTCATTTCTTTTTCAATTTTAGGGAGATCTTCTGGTGTAATCTTATGTTCCATATCAAAATCATAATAGAAACCTTCTTCGATGACCGGACCAACCCCAAATTTCACATCTTTATACAAACGTTTGATCGCTTGCGCCATTAGGTGAGCGGTAGAATGGCGAAGAACTTCAATCCCATCTTGTTCGCGTAATGTTACAATTTCAACTTTACTGTCCTTTAGAATCGGTCGAGTGAGATCGTATAACGCACCGTTCACTCTACCTACGATTGCTTGCTTCTTCAAACCGGAACTAATAGAGCTTGCAATCTCTTCACTTGTAACTCCCTTTGGGAATTCCTTTACTGCTCCATCTGGAAATGTAATGTTTACTACTTCTGACACAGTGAACACTCCTTTTCATCCATTTTTATAAATACAAAAAAGCCTCGTTCCTAAAATAGGGACGAGGCTTGATTTACCCGTGGTTCCACCCTAGTTCCGTATATGTAGCATAACCTACAACGGCACTTTGGCATCTGTAACGTAGATGAAACGCTAATCACTACTTTTTGTTCATAATCAGAGTTCAAAGGTGGTAAACAATATCTCTTACTTAGGAAGCTTACAGCCTAGACTTCCCTCTCTATAAAGCGATAATACTGTTCTTGTCCTTATCATAACCGTTTACTAAGCAAGCAATATGCATAAGCTTAGACGTATTCAGTTTTTATATTATTGTTTCCAATTAAATATGATTTTATTATACTTAATTGCACATTTCTTGTCTATGATAAAATTATAATTTCAATTAAGGTGCATAGAAGACATGAACACTATGCTTTCTTCCCTACAAATGGGAATGTATCAATAGGTCGTATAATTGCCTTTTCCTGAAACAAATTTTGTAACGTAATGATCTTCGGGTCTGAAATGTGATTCGTATAAATCACCACTTCTCTCGGCGCAATTGCAGCAATAAGAGACATTGGAAAATCATGAGATAGAACATCGATAAAGTGAACTCGTTCGTCATGTTGAATGGTTTTAATTTCAGAATAAGTCACACGTCTCCCGTTCGGTTTAAAAAAAAGTAGCTCTTTATCATACATAAGCAATAATGTATCCATTTTTGGCTCTTTATTCTTGATGAAATTTCGTAAGCTATGTATAAATTCTTGATAATCCTCTTCTCTCTTCCATTCATCAATAGCATATCCCGTAACATCAATTAAATTCGACATATACTCCTCTTGGTGTTGACTCATATATTCATTGAAATTTAAAACCGATTCTTTTTTCACATCCCTTTCAAACATTTGATAAAACGTATACGTGGTTTGAACCTCGAACTGATTTCCATAGTGCTTTGGATTTTTCATAATGGATTGTAAAATTGGAATTATATGATCCATTTCATGTTTGTCTGCATAATAATAATGCTTCGCCAAAATGGACTTCGCTATTTCTGGAAGGCGATAAAAAATAAAAACATGAATAAGAGCTTGGACAATATCCTTCCAAAAACGATGAAGTTGATTTTGACTCATTTCAAATTGAATTACATAGGAGTTTTCACTAGTAAGCTGGACATGTATTTTCTTTACCTTCGCCTTATTATAAATCTTGTTGTAAAATTCCTCTGCCTCATCCTGTTCCTGAAAAACATACTTCAAACGTATCAAACTCATCCCTCTCTCCCATAACAAACTGCTACATTATATGGGAAAAATCGTGATAAAATGAACAAAAAATTTTTAGCACAGCCATATTAATTGGTTAAGAGCGCGTCGATTCCTTTGTCTAACAAGGACTTACAAAATAAAAAAAGAAAGTGAATTTTTTCACTTCCTTTTTCCTTCTGTCAATTAAACTCTTCTGTTTTCAGCCATCACCGAAACAGATTCACTAACTTGCTTAATGCGTTCCACTATTCTTCTTGCTTTTAATCTTTCCGATTCCCCATTGTGGTTAGCAGAGGCGAATACAATTTCCAATTCTTTTAAGCTATAATTGGATGTGAAGAATACTGGAAGGCGCTCCATCATCCTATATTGAAGGATAGCCCCTAACACTTCATCACGGAACCAAGCAGATTGATATTCCGATCCGATATCATCCAAAATTAATATAGGTACCTTTTTAAATTTATCTATTTTCTCATTTATCGTAGAGTCCCCAATCGATGATTTCATCTCACGGACAAATTCTGGCATATAGATGAAAAGCGATTGTATTTCCCTCTCTGCTAGCGCGTTAGCCAACGCCCCTAATAAATATGTCTTTCCAACCCCAAATGGACCATACAAATACAATCCTTTTGACTGTTTCTCTTCCGTGCTATGAATAAATCGCTCTACTTTTCGAATAGCATCGAAACGCTCTGGGTCGTCTAGCTCAATTTTATCAAATCGCGCTTCTAATAAGTCCTTAGGCATGTAAAGACTTTGAACAAACGATTTCTTTCGATTTTGCTCATCTTGTATCACTTTCCGCGGACATCTTTCGTAAGCGATTCGAATTTGATTATTTTCAGCTGAAATTTTTGGTGCATATCCTCGTACCATATTACAGCAAGATTCTAAGGATTGGCATTTCTCACAGCGCTTCGATTGAGAGTCATATTCGTACAATTTAATTAATTGTTTTTCTATGATTTCAGGGGTGAGTTCTGGGTTTTCAGCTAAAAATGCTTGAACATCTTTTGATTCCAAAATTTGTTTTTTCATTTTTGTATAGGACTCTTGAAAACTATTGCTTTCGTTTAACCATTTTTTTAATGAAGCTTGTATCGATTCCACGCGCGCTCACCCTTAATTTAAAAATTTTTACACATTTCTCAAAGCTCTTTCTAATTCTTCTTTTTCTTTAAGGAAATCTCTATCCACCTGTTTCCCTACTTGTTCTACTTCATTTTTCTCTTTTTCCTGTTCCTTCTTAAACCAATCCGGTAACACTTCTTTTTTACGAGATCCTGCTCTTCTTGTTCCCCACGTTTGATAAAGTTTCGATTCTGCTTTCGCTAACGCCATCGCCTGTTTTGCATTATGGACATTTTTTCTAGCCCAATGTGTTGCAATTTTTTCCACATAGTTTTTCGTTAATTTCATATCGGACTTTTGCATCACATAATGAACTAATACATTCATAACACTTTGTGATAATCCATGCTTTAACATGATACTTGTTAACATTTTTATTTCATTTTCCGATGCGTATCCCGTTTGAGAAAAGTCTTCTAAAATTTCGCGGTGTGTAATGTTTTCAAAATGCTCAATAAGCTTATCTTCTTTCGATTTAGGTTGAGTATCCTTTGCTTTGACTTGTTTAGTATGTTCGAGCTTGTTGACAAGCTTTGGTGCCTTTATTTCAAAATGTTTTGCATAAAAGTCTTTACATGCCTCATGTAATTCCTCATGCATCAATTCTTGATTTTCGTTAATTGACCATAACATCGCTTTTTCCAGAGTTAGATTGTCCACATGGTATATTTTCACCAAGTTGGTAATAAAGGATTTGTTTTCTCTTGTTAATATGTTTTCTGGGTGAAGTGCGTTACGTCTTAGAGCTTGTTCAATCCAATCAAAGTCTACTATCTTTTCCGCTTCTGTATCCAAGGATTTAGGAGATACATCAATAGTAGAGTGCCTATTAGATGCCTGGGATTCAAATTGAATTGTAGAAAATACATCATTAAAAGATTTAGTCTTTTCTACTAAATTGCTAGTTGGTAGCTTTTGACTCGAAAGAAGATTCTGCTTTAATCGTTCAAAATGTGTTTTCCCAACCTGATGCTCCAACAATATCGAAAGCATGGAGTCATTAAAGAATTCTGTTACAGAAAACGGTGGGTTTAACACGTAGTAATAAGATCGTAATTCCCCATCGTCAACATAGGTTTTCATTAAACCAATTGCCTCTAGCTTAAGTCTTGTTTGGTAAAACTGATCCAAATCCATATTGGTCATGTTCATAATCGTATGATGTGTTGTAGGACCTTTTTGAACATTTCTATCATTTAATAAGGTTAAGTAAAGCGTAATAGATTCTAAGCCAATAAGAGGTTGATATAAATGAGTCAAAGCTAAAACATAGTCTTCACAACAAGTACCATGCATTTGAATGACATAGCTATCTTTTGGTAATAGGTTTTTCATTCTTTCATTCATAGCTAAAGACTCCTTTATCATCTTAAAATCACTTATCTGTTTTCTTAATAATATCTTCTAGTTCTTTTAGAAATACATTGATATCTTTAAATTGTCGATAGACGGATGCGAATCGCACATATGCCACTTCATCGATATTTGCTAATCGTTCCATCACCATCTCACCTATAAATTCACTATTGACCTCTGAATTGCCAATATTACGAAGTTCCTTTTCAACCTCAGATACAATTTGCTCAATTTGTTCTAGAGGTACAGGACGTTTTTCACAAGCCTTTATAATACCACGAAGTAGCTTTTCACGACTAAATTCTTCTCTTGTCCCTTCTTTTTTCACTACTATTAGAGGAGTTTGTTCGACTCTCTCAAATGTTGTGAAGCGAAATGTACAATCTTCACATTCTCTCCTACGACGAATGGACCTACCTTCCTCAATAGGTCTCGAATCTAGAACTTTTGTACTTTTAGAAGCGCATTGGGGACATCTCATATATCAATCAACTCCGGAATGTTTATCGCAATCGTTTTATACGATTTACTATTCTAGTTTTATTTGTTAAATCTCTTTATATTATAACACAAATAACAATAGAATTATTTACCTTTAATAGGTAGGGAAAGTAGGAAAACGCCTGGTGATGGTTACACCAAGCGTTTCTAATTTCAGCCTATTCCGTTACATTACTTTAAATTGCTTCACATCTACTGGTCCTTTTCCACGTGGTACCTCAACTTTCTCTACCACTTTCGCTTCCAAGGATTCCGAAATATATTCTGCTGCAACATTTGGATCTATTCTGTCACCACAAGTATAAACATCAATACTCGCATAACCGTGTTCTGGAAAACTGTGAATAGTCAAATGCGACTCTGAAATAATCACAACTCCACTTACGCCATGGGGTGCAAATTTATGAAATGCAACTTCCCTGACTTCAGCACCAGATTTTAGTGCAGCATGAACAAACACTTTTTCAATCAAATTCATATCGTTTAATTTATCAGCATTGCAATTCCATAATTCAGCAATAACATGCCTACCCATTGTTTCCATTGCAATGTCCCCCTTTACATCAAAATTGCACTCCTTACTGAAATCAATAGAACTCTGCACGGGGGAAAGTTAGTCCAAAGAGGTCCTAACCCTTTCAGCAGTTTACCTACATCAAGCTTTCAGTTTAGAGAAGTTCAAGTGAAAGTATAAATGGTTAAAACGAATTTTGCAACATATATTTATTTTATCTATATGAAAAGGATGGTCATGCATAACATACAGGGATAACGATTTACATGCACCACACAAAATAGACACATTGAAAAAGGATTTAAGAGGAAACGAGCACTCTTAAATCCTTGAACGATTACTTAAGAATAAGCATTTGTCACTAGCTTCTTCCCAACATATTTTGCTAAATCAACCACTCGACACGAATAGCCCCACTCATTATCATACCAAGCTAATACTTTTACCTTGCGATCTTCAATCACCATTGTCGATAATCCATCAACGATAGAAGAATAAGAGGAAGTTGTATAGTCTATGGATACTAAAGGTTCTGTACTGTACTGCAATATATCTTTTAAGTTAGTAGATGCTTCTTGTTGAAAAGCTTGATTTACTTCATCAATCGTAACCTTCTTCTTTACATCAACGACTAAATCCACTAAGGATACATTTGGAGTAGGAACCCTTAACGCAAGGCCGTGTAGCTTTCCTTTCATTTGTGGCAATACTTCCCCTATCGCTTTTGCTGCACCAGTCGACGTAGGGATAATGGATTGGGTGCAGCCTCTTGCTCTCCTTAAGTCTTTATGTGGATTGTCAATATTATTTTGGTCATTCGTAAACGCATGAACCGTAGTCATCATACCATTTTCAATACCAAAATAGTGATCTAATACCTTTACTACAGGCGCTAAACAATTGGTCGTACAAGAAGCATTGGAAATAATATGGTGCTCTTCGGGATTGTATTTCTCTTCGTTCACGCCCATTACAAAGGTTCCGTCGATTTCTTTTCCGGGGGCTGTTATAATAACCTTCCTTGCACCAGCTCGAATATGGGCAGAAGCAGTATTGTTGGTCTTAAACTTACCCGTTGCTTCAATAACAAGATCTATATTCAAATCATTCCATGGTAAAAGTTCTGGATTTCGGTTGGATACGATGTGAACAAAGTGACCATTTATGACAAGTCCATTTTGAACGGCTTCTACAGTTCCGTTAAAACGTCCATGAACACTATCGTATTGAATTAAATGTGCTAACGTTTCAGAAGGATAACTTGCATTAATTGCAACAACATCAAAATCTTCATCTAAAATTGCTTTTCGAAATACCATTCTACCTATTCTGCCAAAACCATTAATGGCAATTCGCAACTTGCTCATATATGACTCCTCCTAAGCTAAATATGTTATACTCTTTTTGTTATAGTATAACATAATAAAGTGAAAACGTTAGCAAAATATTTAAAAATTAATCTTTTTTTAAAAAAGTAAAGCCTTATGAATGTTTTATCATTTTATAATGTGCACAATAAAAAGCACACTTTTTATAAAGTGTGCTTGTCGTTTATATAACGTTCCATTTTTTTAGTAATGCTAACAATTGCTCCCTTGTTTCATCTAGTGAACCGTTGTTATTAATAACCGCATCGGCTAGCTTTATTTTATCCTTAATTGGATATTGGGATTGCATACGCTGTAGGGCCTCTTCCTTTGTGCTATTATCCCTTTTCATCAGACGTTTGAGTTGTGTGCTTTCCTCTACATAAACGACTAGCGTTTTTTCTACATAGTCGGTTAAACCACTCTCAAACAAAAGAGGTATATCTAAAATGACGGCCTTATAACCTTGCTCTTTATAATACTCTCTCTGCATGATCATTTTTTTCCGTACTTCTGGATGTACAATAGCATTCAGTTTTTTCCTCTGCTCGTCATTGGAAAACACAATCGCTCCAAGCTTTTTGCGATCAATCAAACCATCTGATTGAACGATTGCATCTCCAAAGGTTTTTACAATTTTTTCATAAGCTACTTCCCCTGGTTTAACAACTTCTCTCGCTATTTGATCTGCATCAACAATTGGTATTCCTAATTCTCGAAGCATATTCGAAACGGTACTTTTCCCCGTTGCAATGCTACCAGTTAAGCCGATTACAAGTGTCATACAATAATCCATCCCCTTTAATACAACTTCCAACATCCTAACACTATTAAAATAATGCCTGGTATAAACGCAATGTTTTGAACCCAACTCCATTTAGCTAAAAACGAGCCACTTTTCGTCCCAATCCACAAAAACAAACTTGACATGGTACCCATAATCAATGCCGTTAGAAAAGGGGTAAAGCCTAGCATTGCAGCAGCAATACCTGCCCCAAAAGCATCAATTGATAAAGCTGCACCAAGCAAAATTGCTTCCAAACCTCGGATATCACCAGAATGATCAAAGTCTGCACTATCGGGATCCTTTAAAATTTGAATTACAATACCTAGTGATTTAATCTCCCATTTGAGGACAACTGCGCTTTTCGATTTAGACTCATTATTTCCCTTATCACGCTCCCGGAAAAATTGATAAATCACCCAAATACCAATAACAATAAAAAGAGAGCCCCCAATGATATCTCCTGTTCGCTCCGTAAAGAGATGTGCTAGCTGCTTACCAATTAATAGCGCAATTAGAAATACAAATCCTGTAACTATTCCAATTGCTATTACTGCTTTAATCGATATGGTTATTTTCCTTAGACCAAAAGTAAATCCTGCTGTAAAGCTATCTAAACTAAGCGCAAAGCTAAATAGTATTAATGTTACTAATTCTCCCACATTTAGTTGCCCCCTCACGCAACAATCTAGGGTATTATATGAGAAAATACATGTTGCGTGCCTAACACGTAAATGAGGGCGAGGGTGAACAACTCATGCTTGAACGGTTTATTTTCTAACCTTTTGACAGGTTGGACAATAATGGGTCCCACGTCCACCAACTTTTGTTTTTTCAATAAACGTACCGCAATGTTTACATGGCTTACCAGTTTGGCCATAAACATAAAGCTGTAACTGAAACAATCCTATTTCACCAAGACTATTTAAGTAGGAACGAATTGTGGTTCCACCCGCCTTAATTGCATCCGTTAACGTAGCAATGATTTGCTCTCTTAACTTAGTACAATCGGTCAAGCTTAATGCTTGAGCAGGTGTTGTTGGATAAATCCCACTTCGAAACAACGCTTCATCCACATAAATGTTCCCTAAACCAGCGACAATGGTCTGATCTAATAGTACATTTTTAATTACTCTTGTTGTTTTTTGACAACGCTCATACAAATACGATGCTGTAAACTCCTCATCCATCGGCTCAGGACCTAGCTTATTGAGAGGAGGCAATTGAAATTCCTCCCCTTTTTGATAAAGATGCATCGTACCAAACTTTCTTACATCTTTATATCTTAAGTCCGTACCATCCTCAAAATGAAAAATAACATGCGTATGTTTATCGTATGGCTCTCCGGATTCAAAAATAGCATATTTCCCTTCCATTCTTAAATGGGAGATTAAACTATAATCTGTTAAATAAAAGATTAAAAATTTCCCTTTGCGGTCAAGATGCTCAATTCTTTGACCGATAATATTCATCCGAAATGCTTCTACCTCTTTTGGATATTGAATGATATTTTCATATCGTATAGTGACATCTTTAATAACGTTTCCTTGAACAATTCTATTTAATGTTTTCCTAACTGTTTCTACCTCTGGTAACTCTGGCATCCTTTGTCGACTTCCTTTCACACTAGAACCAAAAGTGAACAATATAAAGGCAGTGTGATTTATTTTGCTTCATACCAAGTAGGCCCATGAGATACATCTACTTTAAGTGGTACACTTAGTGAAACTGCATTTTCCATAACCTCACATAGAACCTTTTGCAATTGCTCAACTTCATGTTTTGGTGCTTCCAATATTAATTCATCGTGTACTTGTAACAATAGTTTTGCCTCAAATTTATCCTTTTCTAATCTATCGGCCAAATCAATCATTGCTTTTTTAATGATATCTGCTGCACTTCCTTGAATTGGTGTATTCATTGCAGTACGTTCCGCAAAGCTACGTCGGTTAAAATTTCTGCTTGTGATTTCAGGTAAATAACGTCTCCGATTCATTATCGTTGTAACATAACCGTTTTGTTTCGCCTCTTGTATGATATCGTCCATGTAGGATTTTACACCCGGAAAACTTTCTAAGTATGTATCAATAAATACTTTCGCTTCTTTTCTCGTAATCCCTAGACTTTGACTTAATCCATAGTCACTGATTCCGTAAACAATTCCAAAGTTAACTGCTTTCGCCTGTCTTCTCATATTGGATGTAACTTGATCAGCCTCTACATGAAATACATCCATTGCTGTTTTTGTATGGATATCCATACCCTCGTTAAAAGCTTCAATTAGTTTTTCATCATTCGCAATATGTGCGAGTACCCGAAGCTCAATTTGTGAATAATCTCCTGCTAAAATAACCCAATCATCCTTTGTCGGAATAAAGGCTTGTCTAATTTTACGCCCTTCCTCCAAACGAATCGGAATATTTTGTAGGTTAGGATCTGTCGAGCTTAGACGTCCTGTTTGGGTTAGCGCTTGGTTAAATCTTGTATGAATGCGGCTTTCATCCTTGTCAACGACCTTAAGCAGTCCTTCAATATATGTAGAATGTAGTTTTCCTAGTTGGCGATATAGCAAGATTTTAGGCATGATTTCATGTTTATCTTGTAATTGCTCTAATACATCCGCAGAAGTGGAATAACCAGTCTTCGTCTTCTTTATAACAGGTAAATTCAGTTTTTCAAACAATACTTCCCCTAATTGCTTCGGTGAATTAATATTAAACGTCGTTCCAGCTAATTCGTAAATTTCTCCTTCAACTGTATCCAAACGTTCCTTTAGTTCCTCACCCATATTTTGAAGTCGCTCTGTATCAACCCGAACACCATAATATTCTATATCTGCTAATATTTTTGCTAATGGTAATTCAAGGATTTCAAATAGATCATACTGCTCATTTTCAGTTAATTTTTCTACAATACGTTCCTTTAAACGAAATACCATATTTGTTTTACGAACGACATGCTCCGCTAACAATTCTTGTTCCGGAACTTTTTGTTTAGCTCCTTTTCCGTATATTTCTTCATCATAGGAGACACTTATTTCATTTAAGCTATGGCTAATGGATGGTATATCATCATGACTCTCACCAGGATTAATGATATAAGAAGCTAGCAATAAGTCGAACGTGATACCACGTAAGTCAATACCTTGCTTTCGAAGTGCAACAATCGTCTTTTTCGCATCAAATACATATTTTGTATTTTCTTGCTTTTCCGCCCACTCCTTAAATACGGAGGAATTTATCGCTTGATCAATTGTAAAGAAATAGTTGCCTTGATCATTTGCAATACCAATTCCGATAATATTTCCATAATAATAATGTTCCTCTAACATCTCAATATGAATAGCATCTGTCCCAGTAAACATTTCAGCTTTTATTTCATCTACGATTTCAAACTTTATTTCTTCCATCTCTCTAGACTCTACTTCTTCACCATCAGATTCCCCAATTCTTGTTAATAAAGAATTAAACCCTAGTTCTTTAAATAAATCAAATACTTTTCGTGATTCGTAGCCTTCATAATTTAGATCGCTCAAGTTAATTTCAACTGGGGTGTCTCGATATATTGTCGCTAACTCTTTACTCATAAACGCATCTTCTTTATGCGTTTCTAGCTTTTCTTTTAATTTCTTCCCCGTTACTTGATCTAAGTTTTCATATAAACTCTCTAATGTATCAAATTGATTCAACAACTTAACAGCTGTTTTTTCACCAATGCCAGGGACACCTGGGATATTATCCGACTTATCCCCCATTAACGCCTTCATATCAATAACTTGGTCCGGACGAATCCCTAACTTTTCTTCAAGTGTTTCTGGACTATAGTTTTCAACTGTTGTAATACCTTTTTTCGTTAACGTTACTTCTACTTTCGGATCTACTAACTGGAGTAAATCTCGGTCACCAGAAATGACTTTTACACCTATTTCGTCCTCTTGACTTACTTTTGATAGCGTACCAATAATATCGTCGGCTTCATAGTTGGAGAGCTCGTAATGTTTAATGTTAAATGCATCCAAAAGCTCTTTCACTAACGGGAACTGCTCCGACAGCTCTGGTGGTGTTTTTTGTCTTCCACCTTTATACTCGGTAAATGTTTTATGTCGGAAAGTCGTTTTACCTGCATCAAATGCAACTAAAACATGAGTAGGTTTTTCTTCTTCTAGGATTCTTAATAGCATCGTTGTAAAGCCATAAACCGCATTCGTATAGACACCTTTATCGTTGTTTAATAGAGGTAAAGCAAAAAACGCTCTATATAGTATGCTGTTTCCGTCAATTAATACTAGTTTTTTCGACATTTGTACCACTCCTTATTTCCTAGGAAATATATATTTAGGGATAATGTTCATAGTAAGAGAATCTTTCCTTAAGCAAATTTGATTTCCTTCATTATTATCCTCTTAACATGTTTCTATAAAAAGGCTAGTAATCCTTTTCCAATAAGGAACAAAAACGTAATTCACCCTACTACTTAGTGGCTTGTTATTATAACAAGCTTATCTACAGGTATAAAAATAGCTCTCTTCCTAATACATAAAAAAGGATGACTTCTCATCCTTCTATTTTAGCAGAATTACCATCAGAAGGAAAAAGTGTCATCTTTATCTTTTGAAGCTTATCGGAATACCTATAAGGTAAGACTCCTACTCCAAAGGTTTACGATATTTTATTTTGTAGATAAATGTGGAATGTAGTACCCTTCCCCAATTGACTTTCTACCTCAATCTTTCCTCCATGGGCTTCCACAATATGTTTTACAATAGCTAACCCTAATCCAGTCCCACCGGAATTTCTACTTCTTGCTTTATCAACCCGATAAAATCTTTCAAAAATTCTCGGCAGCTCTTCTTTTGGTATACCAATCCCTGTATCCTCAATACTTATTTTCACATATTCATCCGTATCTTTTGCAGTAAGTTTTACACGACCGCCTTCTTTTGTATAATGAATCGCGTTCATCACTAAATTTAATAGAAGTTGTGTGATTTTAGATGGTTCTACTCGTATTGGATACGATTGATCTAACTCCATTTCTAAATGAATGTTTTTTTCCTCAGCTGTATATTGTACAAAGCACTTTACATCCTCAACTAGATTCTTTAAATTAATATCTTCCAGCTTTAACTGATAGTCCTCTTTCTCAAGCTTCGATAGCTCTAGTAGATCCTGGATTAGATTTTGCATTCTCTCGCTTTCTTTATTAATGATTTGCAAAAACTGTGTTAGTGCTTCAGGATCGTCCTTTGCGCCTCCAAGCAATGTCTCAGCAAATCCTTTAATCGATGTAATTGGTGTTTTAAGTTCATGGGATACATTCGCCACGAAATCTTTTCGCATTTCCTCAAGCTTTTTATGTTCGGTTATATTGTGGAAAACGAGTACGACACCTTTCCACTTTTGATTATTAAAAATAGGGGCACCAGAGATAGCTAAATATTTTTGTTCTATACCACTACTAATAATCAATGTTTTTTGAACCGTTTCTTCTAGCATAAAAACGTCTTTTACGACGCTTTGAATTTCCTCATAAGAGAGTGCATCATAATATAAATAGCCTATGTAATCAGAAGAATCCCCTTCAAAGTCATGTAAAAAAGCGCGATTAATGAGTTGAATATATCCTTTTTCATTTATAAGCATAAGTCCACTGTTCATATTATCAATAACTGCTGCAATATGACTATTTTGTATTTCCGTTTTAATGCTCATTTCCTGTAGGTTACGAGCAAGTAAATTGATGGAGGAAGCCAACATACGCGCATCGTCATAATAAGCTTCATATGTTCTAGCATTATATTTCCCATCAGCTAGTTTCTTAGCTACTACAGATACGTTACGAATTGGCTTAATATACTTTTCATAGGTGTTATAGTTCAGAAAAAAGATAAGAATAAGTAATAAAAACGTAGCAAAAAAAATAAGAATCCACGTTGTTTCCGTTAATTGATCAACCGTTGCTGCAAGTTCAACATTATTGACTATAAGTTGATTCATAATCGAACCAAGCAAAATCATGATAACAATAGTAAAAAAAGAATAAAAAATGAATGCACGCTTTGGTACTTTACGCATGTACTTTCGGCTCCTCAAATTTATATCCTAAGCCACGAATTGTTTTAATATATATTGGTTTTTTTGTATTTGGTTCAATTTTTTCTCGTAAATGACTAACATGTACATCCACAATTCTTGTATCCCCAACAAAGTCATAGTTCCAAACTTCATTTAATAATTGATCTCTGGATAATACTTTACCTTTATGATTTGTTAAATATAGCAATAGCTCAAACTCTTTCGGCGTGAATTCAAGTAAGTCATCTTTTAAGTAAACTTCATATTTATCCTTATAGATAACTAGGTCACCGATTTCCACTTTATTTTCCTCTTGCTTGGTCTCATCCTTTTGCTTCGCCCTTCTTAAAATTGCCTTAATACGCGCAACAACTTCTCTCGGACTAAAAGGCTTCGTTAAATAATCGTCAGCCCCTAGCTCTAAACCTAATATACGATCGTATTCATCATCTCTCGCTGTTAACATTAAGATGGGAACTTCAATTTGACTTTGCCTCAATTGCTTACAAACCTCTACACCATCTAAACCTGGTAACATAATATCAAGTACAATAAGGTCAAAATTCTCTTGCTTGGCTATCTCTAAAGCAGATAAACCATCATATCGAACGTCCGTATCAAAACCCGCTTGTTCGATATTATATTTTAAAAGCGTAACAATTGATTCTTCGTCATCCACAATAAGAATTCTTTTGTTCATTTAAGAGTCCCCCCTATTATGCCTATAATCTCATCATACAACGAATACTTTAGAATAAAAAGAATCCTCTATAAAAATTTACAAGGCTTTTACAAAAGTAATACTATTTATTATAGATTAACCAAATGTAAAAGGCTCTATTTTAATATCCATTAAAACAGAGCCTCTTACTAATTATATATACTAATAAAAGTTCTCTAAAGATTGTGCTGTTAACGATTGCAATTCATACGGTGGAGAAATCTCTAATTTTCCTTCTAGAATAAGATCATTTTTATCATTATACCCTGTTACTTCAGCTGTGACGCTATTTGTCTTTACATCCTTTCCAACTATTTTCATCTGTATCGTAATATTTTCATAATGATACACTGGTTGTTTATATGTAATGGAATGCTTTGTTATATGACTGCCTGGTCCAGGTAAAGACATCGAAACCATTGAAGATACAATGCCATACAACATAACAGTTGGTACTAGAGGACGTTTAAAGGGAGTTTGTGATGCATAATCATGTTGAATATATAAAGGATTGGAATCTGACGTAAGCCCGAGATATAGTAATAAATCTTTATCTTCTATATTTGTTTGAACTTCATGAAAATCTCCAATTTTAATGTCATTCATTTGCCTTCCGAGTTTTCGTTTTTTACCTAACATTGCCTCACCTCTAATGTAAGCGTTTTCTTTTATTTGAGAATAGAAATCGAGATTGTATACAACCTCGATTTCTATATTTGTTCTACTTTGATAATACGTTTAACACGTTTTTAACAGAATCAGCCGATTGATCAAGCTTTGTTTTTTCATCTGCTGTTAGCTCTAATTCAATGACTTTTTCAATACCATTTCCACCAAGTACAGTAGGAACACCTAAGTAAATGTCTTCATAACCATATTCTCCTTCGAGATATGCAATGGCTGGAAGAACACGACGTTGGTCTTTCACAATAGCCTCCGTCATTTCTGTAAGTGCGGCAGCTGGTGCATAATAGGCACTTCCATTCCCAAGAAGGTTTACAATTTCTCCTCCACCTTTTCGCGTGCGCTCCACAATTGCATCAATGCGGTCTTTGGAAAGCAATGAGGTTAAAGGAATACCACCAGCATAAGAATATCGAATAAGAGGCACCATGTCATCTCCATGTCCACCTAAAACAAAACCTGTAATATCTTTGACCGATAAGTTCAGTTCCTCTGCTATAAAAGAGCGGAAACGTGCTGTATCTAGAACACCAGATTGACCAATTACGCGGTTTTTAGGGAATCCAGATTCTTTATAAACGGTATATGTCATAGCATCTACTGGATTTGTTAATACAACAATGTAACAATCTGGAGAGTATTTTACGATCTCATTCGTAACACTCTTCATTATTTTTGCATTTGTATTCACTAAATCATCACGGCTCATTCCAGGCTTTCGAGCAATACCAGCTGTAATAATAACAACATCTGAATCTTTCGTATCTTCATAATTAGAAGTACCAGTTATATTAGCATCAAATCCTTGGACTGGACTAGCTTCGAACATATCTAGTGCTTTCCCTTTTGTAGGGTTTTCCATATTTGGAATGTCTACAAGGACAACATCACCTAACTCTTTTTGTGCTACCATTAAGGCTGTTGTTGCCCCTGTAAAACCAGCACCAACTACAGATATTTTTTTTCGTTTTATTCCCATGATGATCCTCCTTTTGATTCTTATTAATTTCATATGCAAAACCCTTCAGTGAGAATTTCCCACTGAAGGATTATTTACAAATAAATTGGTGGCCAACCTACTTTGGTTCGAAATCGTCTCACCATTATTTAATTACATATTATTAATTAATGCATCTCCAAATTCAGAACATTTTACTTCTGTTGCACCATCCATTAAACGAGCAAAGTCATAAGTAACCACTTTGCTAGCAATGGTTTTTTCAACTGCATTGATTACTAAATCCGCAGCTTCTCTCCAGCCAAGGTGTTCAAGCATTAAAACACCTGAAAGGATTACAGAAGATGGGTTTACTTTATCTAGACCAGCATATTTAGGAGCTGTACCGTGAGTAGCTTCAAAAATAGCATGACCTGATTCAAAGTTAATATTAGCACCAGGAGCAATACCGATTCCACCTACTTGAGCAGCAAGTGCATCAGAAATATAGTCTCCATTTAAGTTCATCGTAGCTACAACATCAAATTCTTTTGGACGTGTAAGAATTTGTTGTAGGAAAATATCAGCAATAGCATCTTTAATGATTATCTTGCCTGCTGCTTCAGCAGCTGCCTGCGCTTCATTTGCAGCATCTTTTCCTTTTTCTTCTACGATACGATCATATTGAGCCCAAGTGAATACTTTGTCACCAAATTCTTGCTCTGCAACTTCGTAACCCCAGTTTTTAAATGCACCTTCTGTAAACTTCATAATATTTCCTTTATGAACAAGTGTAACACTCTTACGTCCTTCTCTTAATGCATACTCAATCGCTGCTCGTACAAGACGCTTTGTACCTTCTTTAGAAACAGGCTTAATACCAATACCAGAAGTTTCAGGGAAACGAATCTTATGTACTCCCATTTCATTTTGTAAAAATTCAATTACCTTTTGTACTTCAGGTGAACCTTTTTGCCATTCAATACCAGCATAAATATCTTCTGTATTTTCACGGAAGATTACCATGTCTGTATCCTCAGGACGCTTAACAGGAGAAGGTACACCATTAAAGTAACGAACTGGACGTAGACAAGTGAATAAGTCAAGTTCTTGACGTAATGCCACATTCAAAGAACGAATACCACCGCCGATTGGTGTAGTTAAAGGACCTTTAATAGCAATCTTGTATTCACGAATCGTTTCAAGTGTTTCTTCTGGCAACCACTCACCAGTTTGATCAAATGCTTTTTGACCAGCTAAAACTTCTTTCCACTCGATTTTTTTCTCGCCATTATATGCTTTTTCTACCGCTGCTTCAAGTACACGTGAAGCTGCAGCCCAAATATCAGGACCAATTCCATCTCCTTCAATAAATGGAATTACTGGATTATTAGGTACGTTTAATTTGCCATTTTCTACAGTTACTTTTTCACTCATGGGAAAACCTCCTAGTTTTTCTATTATTCACCTTACAAAGAGTTCTATTAAGTTAGATTACATGAAGAGAGCCGGTAAGACCGGCCTCTTTATCATAACAATATTTATAGGTCGTTTCCACTCTACTATTAAGAAACTAGTATTAAACTTTCTTAACGATTTTCAACAGGCTCATAGCTTTGAAGTGTTGGACCAACGTATTCCGCACGAGGGCGAATAAGGCGGTTGTTATCATATTGTTCTAGAATGTGTGCTAGCCAACCAGAAACACGACTAATTGCAAAAATTGGCGTAAATAAGTCGTGATCAATTCCTAAACTGTGGTAAACAGATGCAGAGTAAAAATCTACATTTGCTGGCAGACCCTTTTCACGTTTCATAAATTCTTCGATTGTTACAGACATATCATAAAATTTAGATTGACCTGTTAGCTCTGTTAAATGCTCAGACATTTTCTTCAAATGCTTCGCTCTTGGATCTCCATTTCGATATACTCGGTGACCCATACCCATAATTTTTTCTTTGTTTGCTAATTTTTCTTCAATATAAGGTAGAGCGTTTTCAGGCTCGCCAATTTCAGATAGCATTTTCATTACTCGTTCATTAGCACCACCGTGAAGTGGGCCTTTTAAAGCACCAATTGCAGATGTAATACCAGAATAAACATCAGATAATGTTGCAACACAAACTCTTGCTGTAAATGTAGATGCATTTAATTCATGGTCTGCATGTAGAATCAATGCCTTGTTTATTGCTTCCTCTTCGATTGGTTCAGGCACTTTATCATTTAGCATATACAAAAAGTTTGCCGCAAAGCTTAAATCGCTACGCGGTGCTACTGGCTCTAGACCTTCGCGAATACGAGCAAAAGCAGTAACGATTGTTGGCATTTTTGCCTGTAAACGCACAGCCTTGCGACGATTTGCTTCTGGCTCCATTTCATCTGCTTCACTATCGTAAAGACCTAACATGGATACAGCTGTACGTAGTGCTGCCATTGGATGAACTGTTTTCAAATCATAAGATTTTAAGTGCTCAATGATTCCTTTAGGTAATTCCATGTTTTCAGCTAATTCTTTTTTCAAAGAGTTTAATTCATCTAACTTTGGTAATCTCTTATTCCATAAAAGGAATACTACTTCTTCAAAGCTAGAGTTTTCAGCTAATTCATCAATGGAATAACCAACGTATGTAAGTTGATCATCAATGATTGAACTGATTGATGATTCCGCTGCCACAATTCCTTCTAGACCTTTAGTTCCTGCCATTGACTCTCTCTCCTTTTTCTCTATGATATCCCCTTAATTCACATAAAACTTTTAAAAATCATTTGGTCTATTGATAAACCAATTAAAATTATTTAGAAAGTAAACGCTTTAAAAAAAGATTAAAGCAACCTCTTCCATACTAATTATAAACAAAATGTTAAAGAAAGTGAAATCATTTTATTTAAAAGATGGAAATGTTCAGAATTAAAAAGTGTAGAAATGTATGATTTTTAATGATTCCTAAGCTTAAAATACAGTATTTGAAAATAGGAATTGTTAGCATGAAGTGGATTAATAGTTAATAGAATAATTATAGACAAGCCTTAACATAAGGCAGAAGAATGGAAGGAGGCACTTTCTTGCAGCACATCATAATACAACGAATTTTTCGCACCATATTTGTGATTGGTATCGTTTTTCTTGCTCTTTATCTGTTTTTTTTCTTATCAAAATATACCTATCCGTTTCTCTTTGCTCTTGGATTCGCTTTTTTAATGAATCCCCTTGTTAACTACTTATCTGATAAAGCAAAAATACCACGGCCATTTGCTGTCTTCTTCGTTATTTTATTTATTTTATTAATCATAATCGGGTTTATCACCCTATTAATATTGGAAATTATCAATGGAATGACATCATTGGCAAAGGAAGTACCTCAATATTTTACAGAGCTGGTAGAATATATCGAACTGTTTATTGTCCAAAATATTATACCTTTGTATGAAAACTTTAGCTCTATGGTCAATAGTTTAGATCCATCAGCACGCACACAAATATTAGATGCTATTGAAAATATTGGTACAGGGATTGCAGAAGCTGGACAAGACTTGCTTAGTAATATTCTTACATGGATTCCAGAACAAATTGCGGGGATTCCGAACTTTGCTACCGTTTTGATTTTTTCTTTACTTGGTACTTTCTTTATTAGTAAAGATTGGTACAAAATTCAAGAAAGAGTACAACATATAATACCACAAAAAGTAGTGCATTCGAGCAGTAATGTTTTTGATGGTTTAAAAGGCGCATTAGTAGGTTTTATCAAAGCACAGCTGACTCTTATTTCCATTACTTCGATAATTGTATTAATTGGTTTACTAATATTACAAGTAGATTATGCGATTACACTTGCACTTTTAATAGGTGCTGTTGACTTAATGCCTTATTTAGGTACAGGTCTCGTATTTATCCCTTGGATTTTCTATATGTTTTTTACAGGTAATTACTTTTTAACAATCGGTTTAGCGATTCTTTATATTGTTGTCATTATACAGCGGCAATTAATGGAGCCTAAAATTTTATCTACCAATATCGGTTTAGACCCGCTTGCAACTTTAATAGCCCTATTCGCTGGTTATAAGATGTTTGGGTTTCTAGGCTTAATTATAGGTCCAGTTGTACTGGTTTTTATTAATACATTAATTAAAACAGGTGTTCTACATGAAATTTGGTCCTTTATCAAAGGGGAGGTAAAAAAGTAAATTAGAAAATTTATCGACGTCCTCCTCTAAAAAACACTATATTCCCTTTATTCATCATATTTATGAAAAGATTTTTTAATTTGCGTTTAACTGGTTGGCGAGTTATCGGAATGAGCAAAAGAAAGCCTAATGTATCTGTTATGAACCCTGGAGTAAAAAGCAAGATAGCACCAATTAAAATTGCAATTCCATCCAGAATTTCATCATGAGGAAAGCCGCCCAAGCTCATTTGGCTTTTCGCACGATTTAGCGCTTCTATTCCTTGATTTTTAGCCAACAAGGCACCAATAATCCCTGTTCCAATAATTCCTAATATAACAAACCAGCCACCGAATTCGTTGCCTAACCATATAAAAACTCCAATTTCTAAGGCAGACAAGATAACAAGAATAATAAATAAAAAACGAAACATAATCTCACCTATTTCAATATATGGAAAGAGGAGGGTCTCCCCTCCTTTAACCACATTTCATTTATGCATTATAGTACTTTGGCATGTCCATTAAAGATATCGCCACGAACCGCATCAATGGTAATTTCTAACCCATCTTCAATGATCGAGGTTGCATTTTCTACTCCTACAATAACTGGAATTCCTAAGCTTAAACCAACTACAGCAGCATGAGAGGTTAACCCACCCTCTTCTGTAACGATTCCTCCTGCTTTTTCAATAGCAGGCATCATATCTCGATCTGTAGCTTGGCAAACAAGGATGTCTCCAGCTGTTACTTTATTAATAGCATCCGTACCACTTGTAGCAACTACCGCTTTACCAAAGGCATTCTTTTGACCTACTCCTTGACCCTTTGCTAAAACATCGCCAACGATGTGGACCTTCATTAAGTTTGTAGTACCACTTTCTCCTACAGGTACTCCTGCAGTTATAATTACTTTATCGCCACGTTTATAATGTCCCGTAGTTAGACCATAATCAATCGCCTTATCCAGCATTTCATCTGTAGAGCTAACTGTTTGTCCAATTACAGCATATACACCCCATACGAGGGATAACTGGCGCTGAACTCTTTTATGTGCTGTTACAGCAATGATTGGTGCTTCAGGACGATATTTGGAGATCATTCTTGCCGTATGTCCACTTTCTGTTGGTGTTAAGATTGCATTTACACGTAAGTTTAATGCTGCATAAGCAACCGATTGACTAATTACATTTGTAATTGTTAAATCCATCTCACTTGTACGGTTTTCAAAAATACTTTTATGATCAAGTACTTTTTCCGCTTGTAGTGCAATGTTATGCATTGTTTGAACGGACTCTACAGGATAACTCCCAGCTGCTGTTTCACCAGAAAGCATAACTGCGTCCGTTCCATCAAAAATTGCGTTTGCAACGTCACTTGCTTCCGCTCTAGTTGGACGTGGATTTCGTTGCATAGAATCCAACATTTGTGTTGCCGTAATAACCGGTTTCGCAACAGTATTACACTTTTTAATAAGCTGCTTTTGAACAAGTGGAACCTCTTCTGCAGGAATTTCCACGCCTAAGTCTCCGCGGGCAACCATTAGTCCATCACTAATTTCTAGAATATCGTCAATGTTGTCCACACCTTCACGGTTTTCAATTTTCGGTATGATGTGAATATGTTCTGCATTATGTTTTTCCAGTAACTCTCTAATTTCAAGCACGTCTGATCTACGGCGTACAAAGGAAGCTGCAATAAAGTCAACTCCCTGCTCAATACCAAAAAGAATGTCATTTGCATCTTTTTCAGTAATACCAGGTAAGTTCACACTTACATTTGGCACGTTGACACCTTTTTTGTTTTTTAACACACCAGAATTTAAAATAGTCGTTTTTATTTCTCCACGATCCTTATGTAAGTCCACAACTTCTAACTCAATTAAACCATCATCTAATAAAATTTTGGAACCAACATGCACATCATGTATTAAATTAGGATATGTGATAGAGAAACGCTCCTCATCACCTTCCACTTCATTCATAGAAACAATAATCTCGTTCCCTTTTTGTAAGTGAACCTCACCATTTTTCATGTTTCCTGTACGAATTTCCGGTCCTTTTGTATCTAAAAGAATAGCTACTGTTTTATTCGTCATTTCCGATGCTTTACGGATATTTTGAATTCGATTTAAATGCTCGTCATGGTCACCATGAGAAAAATTCAATCGTGCCACGTTCATCCCAGCATTGATTAATTCGGTTAACGTCTCTACAGATTCAGATGCAGGTCCAATTGTACATACAATTTTTGTTCTTTTCATCTTCATATTATCCTCCAATCAATAAGAAAAACAGAAGCGCCTCAATCGACGCAACTTACATATCATAACATAATAATGGATTAAATTGAGAGCTCTTTTGATAAGTGATACATCGAAACCTCTGGTTGACGCTCCATCTTTAATATATCCAATATATTGTGATCTACAATTTGGTTGTTTTGAATACCAACCATACGGCCGCCTTTTCCTTCCATTAGAAGATCAACAGCTTTAGCACCTAGTCTACTAGCTAATGCCCGATCCGCTGCCGTTGGCGATCCACCTCTTTGAATATGACCTAATACGGTAACTCTCGTTTCTAAGCCCATTTTTTCTTTAATTTTATTGGCGAACTCAACACCACTTCCAACACCTTCAGCAATTAAAATAATACTGTGACGTTTTCCACGTTGGTTTCCACTCTCGATTCGTCCAATAATGTCATCAAAATCCTCTTTCTTTTCAGGGATTAACACACTTTCTGCTCCGGCTGCAACACCTGCCCATAGTGCTAGGTCACCTGCATCTCTTCCCATAACCTCAATTACATACGTACGTTCATGTGAAGTAGCTGTGTCTCTAATTTTGTCAACAGACTGAATAATCGTATTTAACGCTGTATCAAAGCCTATTGTAAAATCAGTACCTGGAATATCGTTATCAATGGTGCCTGGAACTCCAACACACGGAAAGCCTTTTTCCGTTAGCTTCATGGCACCTCTGAATGAGCCGTCGCCACCAATAATTACTAAGCCTTCAATACCATGCTTCTTTAGCTGCTCAATTCCTTTTAATTGCCCTTCTTCTGTTTTGAATTCTAGGCTTCTTGAAGTAAAAAGCTTTGTTCCCCCACGATGTATGATATCACCAACAGAACCAAGTTCCATTTTTTCAATGTTTCCATTAATTAAGCCTTGATATCCGTAATAAATCCCATAAACTTCAAGATCATGATAAATACCCTTCCGAACAACTGCACGAATAGCTGCATTCATTCCTGGAGCATCACCACCACTAGTTAATACGCCGATTCTTTTCATATTATTTTGTTCACCTCGATTAATTGATGTTTGCGCAACTATACATTTTGGTCTTTATTTGAATGATGATATGAACACTATCATCAGAAACAAATCTTAATATTTCACTACTCTAACTGTTACTATAACCAAATATTTATAACTTTTGAAGGGAAATGCACTTTTTTTACAATTCAATGAATTTCCTATTTTTCAACATAAACGCCATCGTAATTGCTCTTTTCCATCTTTTCACAATCACTAAAAAAAAGAAAGCGTGCAATCTATTGGATTGCACGTAATGGATTCTTTCTAAAGCGATGTATAACTACCAATATTTTTATATTTTTCCCATCTGGATTCTAATAATTCCTCAGTAGTTAAACTTGTTAATTCTTTTAGTGCTTTTTGTAATGTTTTATTTATTTCTTGCGCTTGTGCTTGAATGTCACGGTGAGCCCCACCTATTATTTCTGGAATAACATCATCTATAATTTCTAATTCTTTTAAGTCAAAGGACGTAATTTTCATGGTTTCGGCAGCCTTTTGTGCAAGGTTAGAGTCCTTCCATAATAGAGCAGCTGCCCCTTCAGGAGAAATAACAGAGTATGTTGAGTTCTCCAGCATATATATTCGATCTCCAACTCCTAAAGCTAATGCACCACCACTACCACCTTCTCCTATTACAATACAAATAATAGGAACAGTTAGTCCAGCCATTTCTTTGAGGTTACGGGCAATCGCTTCACTTTGTCCTCTTTCTTCTGCTGCCTTACCTGGATAAGCTCCTTTCGTATCGATAAAGCATATAATTGGTCGATTGAACTTATCCGCCTGTTTCATTAAACGTAATGCCTTACGGTAGCCCTCAGGATGAGGCATACCAAAATTACGTCGAATATTTTCTTTCGTGTCTTTTCCCCGTTGATGTCCGATAATCGTTACTGGACGTCCATGATATTTTCCAATACCACCAACGATAGCTTCATCATCACCATACAGACGATCTCCGTGTAGCTCGATAAAATCTGTAAAAATTTCATTGATGTAATCGATTGTAGTCGGGCGACCTGGATGTCTTGCCATTTGGACACGATTCCACGGTTCTAGGTTCCCATAGACTTCTACTTCTAGTTTTGCTAGACGATCTTCTAGCTTTTTGATTTCATTGGATAAATCTAGATCACTATCAGCAGTGAATTTTTTCAATTCATTTATTTTCTCTTTTAATTCTACAACAGGTTTTTCAAATGGCAATACATGTTCTTTCATTCGGAATCACCTCCGACCTTATGCATGTCTAAAATCTTACCAAGTACCTCTTTCATATCCTGACGATGTATTACTTTATCAAGTTGTCCATGTTTTAATAAAAATTCTGCTGTTTGGAAGTCTTCTGGTAATTTCTCCCGAATGGTTTGTTCAATTATTCTTCGACCTGCAAAGCCTATTAATGCACGTGGTTCAGCAAAATTATAATCTCCTAGCGATGCAAAGCTTGCCGATACACCACCTGTGGTAGGGTGAGTCATGACGGAAATCATCAAACCACCAGATGTATGAAAACGTTCAATTGCAACAGATGTTTTGGTCATTTGCATTAAGCTGATAACACCTTCTTGCATTCTAGCCCCACCCGAAGCTGTAAAAATAATAAACGGAATGCCCGCGACTCTTGCATTTTCTATTGCTCTAGCAATTTTTTCACCCACAACGGAACCCATACTTCCCATACGGAATCTAGAATCCATTACTGCAAAAGCCGTTTCGCAACCTTCAATAGTTCCCTTCCCTGTCACTACGGCTTCATTTAAGCCAGACTTTTCTCGGTCCTTCTCTAGCCTTTCCAAATACCCAGGGAATTGTAATGGGTTTTCAGACAGTAAATCATTATCCCATTCTACAAATGTATCCTCGTCAAATAGGGACTCGATTCTTTCCCATGCTGTTAGTGGAAGGTGATAATCACAATTCGGACAAACCTTTAAATTATTATTCAGTTCTTTTCGGTAAAAGATTTTTTTACAATGGGGACATTTTTGCATTAATCCTTCTGGAACATCCTGTTTTGCTTCATCACGTGGAATGGTGGCATATTTTGTTTTCTTGCTAAAAATATCCTTAAGCAAGTCAATTCCTCCTTTAAACTGGCACAACAATCGTCGAGATATGTTGGATAAAACACATAAAAATATAAATTTAAAAAACTTTTATTCATCATACCGAATTTATCGTAAAGAGATTGTCAAAGCTTGTCTTCTTTTTCACAATTTTTATATAAACTTTCTACTAAATCCTCTATTAAATGTTTATCTTTGTTTTTCATTGCTTTCAATAGTAATTGATATGTTTCTTTTCCGTATTCAATTTCATGATTGGAGCTTGTAAAAGCTTCTATTAATTCCCAAATTTTTAATAACAAATGATTACCAGTAGCTTGAAATAGCTTCAAGAAAAAGTAATAATGTCGATCGTTATTATCCTTTTTCTCAACGATTTGACTTAACTCCTTTAAATATTGACTATTTAAAGAGGCTAGAATATATTTAGCTCCTTGTTGTTCAAGGAGCATTTTCACTTCAATCAGTTCATTTTTTGCCTTTGATTCTCTTAAAATAAACGACGACAGTAGCTCCACCGAATGGTAAGGCTGATAGGATTTTAAAAATGTACCCTCTCCCCGCCTCGTTTCAATGATTCCTAACAATTCAATGGCACGAAGAGCTTCTCTTACAGATGAACGACCAGCTTTTAATGTCTCGGCTAAATACCTTTCAGAAGGAAGACGATCACCAGGTGATAAGTTATGTTGGTCAATAAATAAACGGATTTGACCCAACACTTCTTGATATACTTTTAAATTATCTTTTAACACTTGTTTAAATCCTCCTCAAACATAGAAAGGCATCTAACTTAGATCCTTTAATTATCCCCAATTAGAGCTAATCTTCTCGTTTTCTCCGCAACTTCCTCTGGATCCTTTTCGTGTCTTGCTACCCCAGACTCCATCGCTGCCTTTGCAACACTTGCAGCAACAATAGGGGCTACTCTAGCGTCGAAGGGTGCTGGAATGACGTAATCCGGATGTAATTCAGATTCATCTACTAAAGAGGCAATCGCCTCGGCTGCTGCTACTTTCATTTTCTCATTAATCCTTGTAGCTCTAATATCTAAAGCTCCTCGGAATATCCCAGGAAATGCTAATACATTATTAACCTGATTAGGGAAATCCGAGCGGCCAGTACCAATAACCTTAGCCCCTGCTTCCTTTGCATCCTCAGGCATAATTTCAGGATCTGGATTTGCCATCGCAAAAATAATAGAATCCTTATTCATTGTTTTTACCATTTCTTTCGTTAGAGCACCGCCAACAGAAACACCAATAAAGACATCCGCACCCTTAATTACTTCTTCTAAGGAGCCTTCTATCTTATCTTTATTTGTAAATTGCGCGACAGATTCTTTGACACTGTTCATACCATATGTACGACCTTCAAAGATAGCTCCTTTCGAGTCACACATAATCATATCTCGAACACCAAAATGATATAAAAGTTTAATAATTGCAATACCGGCAGCACCTGCACCATTTGCTACAACTCTAATATTCGAAAACGATTTATTTACTAGCTTTAATGCATTAATAAGTCCAGCAACAGTCACGATAGCTGTTCCGTGTTGGTCATCATGAAAAATAGGTATATTTGTTTCCTTCTTTAATCTCTCTTCAATTACAAAGCAATTTGGAGCTGCAATATCTTCTAGATTAACGCCCCCAAATGTAGGCTCCATTAATTTTACTGTTTCCACAATTTTGTCGATATCACGTGTGTCTAAGCAAATAGGAAAAGCATCTACACCAGCAAAACTTTTAAATAATGCAGCCTTCCCCTCCATTACTGGAAGAGCAGCCTCTGGGCCAATATTACCCAGCCCTAATACAGCAGATCCATCTGTAACAACGGCTACCATATTGCCTTTCATTGTATATTCATAGACGGAATCCTTTTTATCATAAATTGCTTTACAAGGTTCTGCTACTCCTGGTGAATAAGCCAAACTTAAATCGCGGGAATTTTTCACTGGAACTTTAGAATGCGTTGCAAGCTTCCCTTGATTTACTCGATGCATATGTAATGCTTCTTCCTTAATATTAGTCACAAATGATCGCTCCTTTAATTCCATTAACAAAATAAAATCATCACCAATATTGGTCTGACCACTAGACTCCTTCATTATAACAAAAGGGATATATGTGTAAAGACTAAATTTTTGAAACCCTCAAAAAAACTTCTGGAATAAACGGTAATTCAATTGGTTCAACCTCATTTTTTCTGTAACACAACATAATCTTGTCCAAAGTAGTTTTTAAGTGTTTTTATACAGGAACTGTTCGGTTTGAGATTATATTGACTTGCTAATTGGTAGGTTTCCTTCCTTACTTGAGAATGGACTACAACAGGAACATTTCCTGGAAATTTTTCAGACACATCTTTCAAAAACTCTAACTGCTCCCGCTCATCACGTTGAAGCAATTTAATATAGAGCAATGTATTGGTTTTTTCCTCCGTTAGTTGTTCCGGATTAAACGGCGATAATTGGTTTATTAACATTTGCGCTTTATCCCTTCGCCATTCTAGCTTTCCTTGTACAGTTAACAGCATTTCCTCCATCAACCACTGCTTCGCTTCCCGGTATACATTTGGAAAAAGAACGCCTTCTAATGTATCTGTCTCATCACCTAATGTAACAAAAGCCATTTGATCTCCCCGCTTTGTACGAATAACTTTTATTTGCTGTATGGAGATAACCACTTTAGCATTATTTCCCAAATGTTTCTCTTTTAAAGTATGAATAGGTAAAAATCCATTATTTCTTAAATGATTTCGATATGTTGCTAAAGGATGGCTGGATACATACATTCCAACAATTTCCTTTTCATATGCCAATCTCTTCAATGCCGGAAATTCATCTACTTCTGTATAAGATGGTTCAAGCATAAAGTCTTCATCAAATAATGTACTTTGACCTTGTAATCCACCAAATAACTCCCCTTGCTCAATTGCTTGATCTATAGAAGCTAAAAGTGTAGCTCGATTAGAATGGGTTTCATCAAAGCATCCTGCTAATATTAAATTTTCTATAATACCTCTGTTAACCGTCTTTAGTGGTACCCTTTGACAAAAGTTAAATAAGGAAGAGAAAGGCTTTCCTTTCCTCGCTTCTAAAATGGCATCTACAGCATTTTTCCCAACGCCTTTAATAATTGGTAAAGCCATACGAATTTCATGGTTGTTTTCTACCGTAAACATGGAAGAGCTTTTGTTAATAGATGGTGGCAAAATAGATATACCAAAATCTTTTGCTTCTTGTACATATTGACTAACTTTATCTTGGTCATACGTGACAGAGCTTAACAATGCCGAAAAGAAATGGGCTGGATAATGGGCTTTTAAATATGCTAATTGGTATGATATTAAACTGTAAGCAACAGCATGGCTTTTATTAAACCCATAATCAGCAAAACGAACAATCCAATTGTAAATCTCTTCTGCTATTTCAAGCTTGTATCCTTTTTTTAAACAACCGGAAATAAACACTTCCTTCTCCCGGTCGATAATTTCTTTTTTCTTTTTACTAACAGCTCTTCGTAATAAATCTGCTTCTCCTAATGACAACCCAGCAAATTGGTTTGCAATCTGCATAATCTGTTCCTGGTAGACAAGCACCCCAAAAGTTGATTCTAAAATTGGCTGCAAATTTGGATGAGGATACTGTACCTTTTCTCTTCCATGCTTACGTTTTATATAGGTTGGAATAAACTCCATCGGACCAGGACGATACAACGCATTAACAGCAACAATATCTTCAAATGCTGTTGGCTTTAACTCCTTAAGTACCCTTCTCATCCCTTGTGATTCTAATTGAAATACGCCTGTGGTTTTACCTTCCTGTAGTAACCGAAACGTTTTCGAATCATTTAAGTTTAAATCTTCCAGAGTAAATGTTGGTGCGATATTCTTTCGGACCCTCTTTATAATTTGCTCCATTAAAGTTAAATTCCTTAAGCCTAAAAAGTCCATTTTTAATAGTCCAATTTGTTCGAGGTCATTCATCGGATATTGGGTTAAGGAAATGTCTTGATGTCCTTTAATGACAGGGACAATTTTCGACAAAGGTTCTTTACTAATGATGACCCCAGCAGCGTGGGTAGAATGGTGCCTGGGTAATCCTTCCAATTTGACTGCTATCTTAAATAAAAGTTGAAGCTTCTTCGATTGCTTTACATACTGTAGCAATTCTTCAGATTCTTGCAGTGCCGTCGATAAGGAAGACGTATTTTGAGAAATCTCATTTAATAGAAATTTCATATCTTGTTCATCAATGGACATTGTTTTCATTAATTCGCGCAATAGTGAGCGTTGTGCAAAAGTTCCAAACGTTATAATTTGTGCAACATGGTCGGCTCCGTACTTTTCTTGAACATATTTAATAACTTCATCTCTTCGATAATCTGAGAAATCAATATCAATATCAGGCATATTTAGACGCTCTGGATTAAGGAAACGTTCAAATAACAAATGATATTTTAGCGGATCAATTTCTGTTATATGTAATAGATATGCAACAATAGAACCTGCAGCAGAGCCACGACCAGGTCCTGTTAAAATATGATTCTCTTTAGCAAATTTCATAAAATCCCAAACAATAAGGAAATAATCACTAAAGCCCATTTTCTCTATGACTGTTAATTCATACTGTAGCCTTTTTTGTGCGCGTGCGAGATCCTTATCCTCGTATCTTTCGGCTAGCATTTCTTCACATAGGTTTCGCAAATACTCCACCGAGGTTATCTTGCTCGGAGTAGGAAAGGCCGGTAAATAGAGCTTTTCAAAATCAAATGTTACATTACATTGTTCCGCAATTTTTTCTGTTTCCTGAACAACTTCAGGCCAGGCTGAAAACTTTAATTCCATCTCCTCCTCACGAGCTAAATGACGATGCATGCTTGTGGTCATGTCTTTTTGGTGAGACCAATGCTTCCCCTCCCCCATATATCGATAGCAATCATACGCAACATAATCTTCTTCATTTAAATATCTTACATCCTGGATTGCCGTTGCCTGATACCCTTCCGCTATACAAAGTTTCTTCATTTGGTTATTAATTGTCCGTTCTTCTATTAGACCATGATCCTGTACACCTAAATAAAAATTGTCCGAGTTAAATGCATTTCTCCAATTATCAATTACAATAATTGCTTTTTCTAATGCATTCTCTAAAAGATATTTTTTCAAACCACCTTGAAATGCAGGTAAAATTACTACTAGATCCTGTAGTAAAAACGGAATATTTTTTAAAGAAATAGCGTGAAACTCCTGTTCCGCTGCATATGACGAGAGCTTAACTAATGATTCATATCCTTTATTTGACTTTGCTATTAAGATAAACGTATATTCCTCTTCTGTATCCGGAAGTACGAATGATGCTTTCATACCAATTAAGGGCTTTATTCCTTCTGCTATACAATGTTTATAGAATTGTATAATACCGTGTAAAACAAAATCATCTGTCAATGCAATGGAATGAAATCCTTTTGATTTTGCTCCTTGAACGAACTTCTCCACGGATAGCGTACTTTGCATAAAACTATATCCACTATTTGCTTGCAAATGTACAAATCCCATTTCACTCACGCCTTTTCATATAAATAAAAGAATTAAAAATGTAAAATATTTCTACAGCTACGCCCGTATAGTAGATGTATCCAATTATAAATGGTATATATTCTATTATATAACAACTACCATATGCATTAAATTGATAACATATAAAGATGGGGTCGTCCATAAACATATTATATAGGCTATGCACTCTTATAAAAGGATGATCAATATGGAAGAAAACTTCATTCCGACTCTAATAAAGTGTTATTTTATTGCATTTGGTGTACTTGCTGGTGGTTCCTTTATTGGTAGTATTGGGGCATT
Organism: Salirhabdus sp. Marseille-P4669; assembly: GCF_900240405.1. GTDB lineage: Bacteria > Bacillota > Bacilli > Bacillales > Alkalibacillaceae > OEQK01. The sequence goes on along the minus strand of NZ_OEQK01000002.1, from coordinate 76,404 downwards.
TTTAGTCGGAGAGCCTCCCATTACTACTGTCACTAGACTAGCAAAAAGCTTACGCATATGGGCAATTGTGGCCGCAATAGGTGGTACTTTTGATGCAATCTCCACCATCGAACGAGGATTATTTGAAGGTGGTACAATAGATGCCATTAAGCAAATCTCCTTTATTATTTCTGCAATGGCCGGTGTTCAATCCGCCATATTATTTATTGAATGGTTTAGTCAGGAGGAAATAACGTAATGCACATTCCACCGTATTACAAAAGAAGAGGTACCCAATACTTTTTCGTTGGAATGTTAGTTGGAGCAATTCTAGCCTATTTATTCTTTCTTTATATTAACGGAAAACTAACAGAACGTTGGATTGAACAAACGGTTGAACTAAGAAGCGAGATTGTGCAGTTAGAGGATCGAATAAACGGGCTTACGAAAGATAAGGAAAACCTCAGTAAAGAAAATAAAGAAATGTTAACGGTTCAAGAAATAAATATAGAAATTAGCAACAAGGAACAATTGAAATTAGACAGTATCGAAGCGGTCGAACTAACAGCACGTATACAGAAAGAATTATCCCCTTTAATAGGGAATAGCATTGAAAGCTTAAGCGAAAACCGGTCTCTTATTTATTCCACATTGGAAAACAAATCCTTTCAAATGAATAACTTTTCTTATCAACCATCTATAACAGAACTGATTATCGCAACAAAAATGGAAATAAAAATCAAACTTTCCATGACAAATTAAGGCGTAAAAAATGGAATGTTTTTTGAAATAATTTAGAATAAATGTAAAAAAATGACGTATAGGGATACAATAATAGTAGAAAATAAAGATAATTTAGAAAGGGTGAGTCACATGTTAGAAATAAATCGAAAATTGCTAGTGGAAGAAAAAACGAAGGATTTAGTAAATGGCTATTCTGCTTATGCAGATACTGACGAACTCATCCGACTCATTCAACGCAATGTAGCTGAATTAGATTTAGACGTCATTAAGGATCAAACAGATATCGGTTGCTGGTTCATACCAAATAAATAAGAATAGCCATTAATTAAATAGGAATTCAAGTCTGGTAGAAACCAGACTTTTATTTTTGCTGATACTGAAAACATACATCTTCTAAGTCCTTCACAACCTCATCTGTTTCCTCCCAAGAGTAAACGGTTGCTCCAGATGCTAACGGATGCCCACCACCATTATACTTTTGGGCAACAATATTAATAATTGGTCCTCTTGAACGTAAACGCACTCGGATTGCGTCCTCTTCTTCTATGAAAAATACCCAAGCGATAATCCCTTCGATGTCACCTAGAACACCTACTAGTTGAGAGGTTTCTCTACTTGTTAAACCAAATTCTTGCAATGTTTCTTTCGTGATTTTTATCGTACTTAACCCATTTGAAGAAACCGTAAAATTCTGCAGTATATAACCTTTTAACTTCGCAATAGAATGCTTTGTATTATACAAATTGTCATATAAAGCAGTTCGATCAAAGTTGTATTTCACAAGTTCAGAGGCGTACTGAAATGTTGTTGCACTGGCACTTGGAAATAGAAATCTTCCTGTATCCCCAACAATCCCAGCAAAAAGCAACCTTGCTCCTTCATTACTTAATACGAGGCCATACTCTTTCTTCCCATACCTAAACAACTCATAAATCATTTCACTAGTTGAAGAAGCATCTGTATTCACCCATGTAATATCTCCATATGGATCATGATTTGGATGATGATCGATTTTGATCACTTTTTTCCCTTTTGTATAACGTTGGTCACAAATTCGTTCTTGGTTTGCAGTATCACAAACAATGACAAGAGCACCTTCAAATGTTTCATCCTCAATTTGATCTAGTTCTGCTAAAAAACGAAGGGATGGATCCGCTTCTCCAACAACATAAACGCTTTTTTTAGGATATGTACTACGAATGATCTCTGCAAGCCCACTTTGTGAGCCGTATGCATCGGGATCGGGTCGAACATGTCGATGAATAATAATCGTATCAAATTCTTTAATGCTTTCTAATATCTCTTTTTTAAACATGAAATTGTTCCTTCCTTTTCTTCTATTAGTTAACCAGGTGTTATCATTATTTTGCTCAATTTTATACCGATAGTAGCAATACAAAGACGAGGACACTATTTTTAAAATAGGACATCTACTGGTTGAAGTTGGACTTCTCTATGGTATCACTAACACCATAGTAGCAAAAAAAGAATAAAAAAGTTAAAATGAAGAAGACATTTTGTCTCGTGTCTAAAGAAGAAGTGATCGTTTCAATTAAATCATATCAAATTCAGATACGAATAAAAACGATTTCCGTTTTAAACTACATAAAGGAGTGCAACCGTCATGATTATCTTACCGATTTTAATTATTTTAACATTAGTTATGTATATCTTTTTCAAGGTTAAAATATTGAGTCTAAAAGACCCACTTTTAATGCATTTTACGAACGCAAAGGCAAGACTAGCACTAGGCTTTTTAATCGCTGTTTTTGGCATTAATCAATACCTTTTCTATGAAACGACACTTTCTTTAATTATTGGAATTGTATTTGTTGTCATCGGAATTGCTCAATTACAATATGGTTTTAAATTATATCGTCATTATCGAAATGAACTGTTAAAACACGAAGTAGTAGCGGAATAGGAAACATCAAAATTTAAGATGAAAAAGCAAAAAAAGAGGCACAGTAAGCCTCTTTTTTTATCGATCAATAAATTGTGCCATTAATAGAGCTTTCCCTACCAAAACCGAATCTGAAAAGACTTCTACATCGATTTTCGTGAACTTTCTACCGATTTCAATCGGATTTGGTTTGATATTTAATAAACTACCAAGCTGAACAGGCTTCATAAAGTAAATGGAGATATTTTCAAAAACTAAGTCTGCTTTTTTATATTGCTTTAGCGCTCTAGAACTTGCTTCTGTAATTAAGGAAGTAAATACACCATAGGATAGCGTCCCTAAATGATTCGTCATTTGTGGGGTTACATCAACATAATACGTCTGTATATCTTTTTCTTCTTCTTGCAGCTCTAGAGGGTTCGTGATTAAATCATCAATTGTTTCCCCTACTTGTGGCTGACGTTGTAATTGTTGTAATCCTTTAATGACGTCCTGTCTTGTAATCACACCCTGAAAACGAGATTGAGCATCAACAACTGGTAATAGTTCAATTCCTTCCCATACCATTGTGTGGGCAGCGTTCGCTAAGGATGTGTTTGTTTGAACCAACATTGGGTTTTTCGTCATTACCTTTGTAATACTCATATCTAGCTCTTTCCCAATTACATCCTTTGACGTCACCATACCTACTACTTTTTGATCATGGTCTACTACTGGATAACGAGAATGATTGGTCTCATTATTAAGTTCGTACCATTTATCCACATGATCCTCCGTACTTAAATAATGGGTTCTATCAAGTGGTGTGTATATATCATCTACATTAATGATTTCTTTCTTAATGAGCTGATCGTATATAGCACGGTTAATCATTGTAGCAACGGTAAATGTATCATAGGATGTTGATATGATTGGTAATTGCTTTTCGTTCGCTATTTGTTTTACATAATCATCTGTATCAAATCCACCTGTAATCAATACTGCTGCTCCAGCCTTTAGCGCATATTCCTGTGCTTTAATTCGGTTGCCGACAATAAGTAAGGAATCCGCTTCTGTATAACGCATCATTGCCTCAAGCTTCATAGCACCAATAACAAACTTATTTAATGTTTTGTACAATCCTTCGCGCCCACCAAGAACTTGTCCATCTACTATATTAATAATCTCTGCAAAGGTAAGCTGTTCGATGTTTTCCTTCTTCTTCTTCTCGATTCGTATCGTTCCAACTCTTTCAATGGTACTAACTAGTCCAATATTTTCTGCCTCTTTAATCGCACGGTATGCGGTACCTTCGCTGACGTTTAGGTCCTTCGCAATCCCGCGGACAGATATTTTACTACCAATGGACAATGTTTCTATATAATCTAATATTTGTTCATGTTTAGTGGCCAAATAAATCACCAAACTTTCAATCTATTTACTGTATCTCCTATTATATCGTGAAAGTTGGTAATGCATCAATTTTGTTTCATAAAAACTTTTGAAACTTCTTCCTTTTTTACAGGACTTCTTTCACGGACATTGATTAAAATACCTAGATTTGCTCCTACAACTAGTAAAAAAAAGCCAATCCAACACGCCCAAAACAATGCACTTAAAGATGAAGACATTTCTCGAATATAAGGCATTGCCAAATACATTAAAAAAGCTGCCAAAAGAACTTTCAAAAAAGCATCTCGTTTCATTATCTTGTCCTCCCATTGTTTTCTTCTACATATTATGCTGGAAATCCGAATGTAAGAACAGAAGAGCGAATGATTCTCTTGAAACAGCGGGAGGGGAAGTAGATAAAAAATAAGCAAGTAGATAAACTTGCTATAGCCATAAGATAAGCATGTGATAAATGGAAATCACATGCTTATCAATTAGTACTATTCTAAAACCAAGCCTTCACCTGGTCTTAAAACTTTTCCTATTCCTTTTTCTAGACGTTCTACAAAAGCGTGAGGGTCTTGTTTGATTACAGGAAATGTATTGTAATGTATAGGCACTACTTGTTTTGCCTGAACCCATTCTGCTGCAACTACTGCATCATCAGGACCCATCGTAAAATTATCACCGATTGGTAAAAAGGCAACATCAATATTATTTCGTTCTCCAATTAACTTCAGATCTGAAAACAAACCGGTATCTCCAGCATGATATATCGTCTTACCCTCTGCATAAAAAAGAATTCCAGCAGGCATACCAGTATAAAGGACACTTCCATCTTCATCTGTGTAACTAGAGCTATGAAATGCTTTCGTTAATTTTACCGTACCAAAATCAAAGTCAAAACTTCCTCCTAGATTAAGAGGGTGTGTTTTAACACCTTTTGTTGAAAGAAAATCACTAAGTTCCACTGGTGCAACCACTAAGCAATCCGTCCTTTTCGCAATGGTAACCGTATCCCCAACATGGTCGTTGTGACCATGGCTTAAGAGAATGGCATCTGCTTCAACCGTACTCGCATCTAAGTCACAAAGCTCATTTCCCGTAATAAAAGGATCTATCAATATCCTTTTTCCTTTAACCTCAATTTTGACAACTGCGTGTCCGTGGTAAGTAACTTTCATGCATTTCGCTCCTTCCCTTTTCTTATATGTATTTCTTTCGATAAACTCTCGGGAACTCCTTCTAATAATAAGTCCAAGCCTCTTCGTATTTTTCGATTAAATGGGGATTGATTAACGTATTAGGCTCTAGTACAAGGGCTTTTCCCTTCTCCATGATGTCATTATCTTCATCTTTACCAAAATAGGTAAGTCCTATAATCATTTCCGAAGTTAAAAATTTTGTTTCTACGGAGACTTGTAATTCATCCGTTCGTATCGGCATCCTGCTCGCCATCACAAATCCCCAATTTCCAAAACTGGGAATATCAACATGAAAGTTTTCTGTGTTTAATCCTGTCGCTTCTAAAGTTTTGTTTATGGTCCAGTATACTTTAGGTGCAAAGACTGGACTTGTTGCTTGGACCATCATTGCACCTTTTGGATTCAAATGATTCCGTACTAATGAATAAAATTCTTTTGTATACAATTTGTTTAGGCTTTCATTGTTCGGGTCTGGTAAATCAATTAATACGACATCAAATGTCTTTTTTTCATTTTCCAAATACTCAAAAGCATCTTTATTTAAAACCTTAACTTTATCATTCTTCAAAGCGCCTTCATTTAAATTTAGTAGATGAAAGTTTTGATTTGCAAGTTCGACCACAGCTGGATCTAAGTCTACAAGCGTAATATTTTTCACATCATCATACTTTAATAATTCGCGAATAGCTAATCCATCACCGCCGCCAAGTATCAATATTTCATCGTGCTTTGGTACTTGTGACATAACAGGATGTACTAGCACTTCATGATAACGATGTTCGTCTGTTGAGCTAAACTGAAGGCCACCATTTAAATAAAGTCGTGTATCTCCTTGCTCTTTCGTAAGAACAATCGTCTGATACTGGGACTCATCCATATAGATAATAGGGTCTTTATATAACTTTTGTTCAAACGTAAAGGCTAATTCCTCTCCAAAAAAAAGCCCACCAACCATTAAAATAGCAATGATAATTCCGACAAATCCATGTTTTCGATAGCCTTTAATTTCATCCCGAAACATCCATAGAATAAACAATGCTACCGCTAAATTAATACATCCAACAAAAAATGCACTTTTTACCATGCCTAATTCGGGGCGTAAAAGAAATACAAATAATAATCCACCAATTAAACCACCTGCATAATCAGAAAAAAGCACACGTGCTGTACTTTTATTTAAAGCAACACCTAAATCATTTGCTTTTCGAATAAGTACTGGTAATTCTACCCCTGTTAAAGCACCGACAATAAAAGTGACAAGATATAAAAATAACGACTCCGATCCTTCGGGAAGAAGGGCTGTTACTCCAAACATTGTAAAGCTCGAAAATCCGCCAACTAACGCGACCATAAATTCAATCCAAACAAAGGAAAGAATTAAATTCTTCGTGATTTTCTCACTTATACTAGCACCAATCCCCATCCCTGTTAAAAACAACGAAATTGTAAGTGTATATTGCTTAACACCATCTCCAAGTATATAAGAGCCTAATGCCCCAAATAATACTTCAAAAACAATTCCACAAATGGATACGATTCCTGATGCCCAATAGATTAAATGACTTTTTCTTTCTGCGTTTAATTGCAAGTACAATCACTCCACTTCAAATCCCGCAAGCAAAACGATGATATCTAATTATTTGTTGGGCAACCCTTTCATCTACTTATGTAATAGACGCACCAATTACAAAAGCAAGGCCAACAGAAACTGCTAAGGACATAATACCAACAGCCATATTTCCGTCTTTTAATTGTTGTTCAACCGAAAAAGATCTTGTTAATACTTCAAAAATAAAGTAGGCGATAACTTGAAGTATAACACCATATGCGCCCCAAATTAACGTATCTAGTAGTTTATCACTATGATAAATCGCAAATGATAAGATAATACAAATCCCTATTACCTTACCTGCAATGGAAAGGGAAACAGCACTATTACCGTTCTTAATTTCTTCCCAATCCTTATATTTTGTAGTAATAATTTCAAAGATAACGACTCCAATAAATACTACAACAATTGCAATTAGAAAATATAAAAACGTATAAAGAAATGGTTCCATTCTTTTCTCCTCCTTTATTTACCTGCACTTGGTCCTCCACCACGATTAGTCGAACCTCTTAAATTTCCAATTCCACCAGAACGATATTTGTCGGTTTTCACATAGCCACCATAACAATTACCAGTATTATAACAAGACTGAGATCTTTTTTTGCCCCAATCATCTACATCTAACACTTCATCTAAAACCCATAATGCAAATAATCCATCAAAATAGTTCGGTGCGTAATGGTTTCGTACAAATTCTTTCGTAGCCAATTCCATCAAAACAATACTTTTATCCTCTTGATCTAATTGAACAGTTAGGAAATCATTAGAATATACAAAAGCTTGCTTCTCATTTTTTATATCACTTACTTGGTCTGGATTCGTATAGTCCTCAAACATGGAGGATAGCTCTTGTATCGAAAATTGTGAAGTAGCATAAATCCTTGTTGTTTCATTTGAGCCTTCTGAGATGACATCAACTAAAGTGAAATTTTGATCTAGCAATTGTTTAATACTAGAATACGATTCCGTTTTCACATTTCCTTCCACTGTCTCTTTATCAATTGAATCAAGGGAGGATGCATTTATTCCTTTATCTACTTCTTCCGTTAATAATCCACAACCTGTAAGAAATACAAAACTCACAATTAAAATAGCCATTCTAAATTTCAAAGTACCCCTCCTCCCTACATCGAAATATTAGACCAAGAACAAAATATGTTCATGGCCTAATTTTAACCTTCATCCCATTATATGTGTAAGTTTTGTTATTCTTTACCTAATTTCTTTTTCAATGCCGCAAGCTCATCGTCAACGCCACTAGAGCGATCTAATTCTTTAAATTCATCATCTAATGAACGACTAGATTGGGATAAATCCTCACTTGTCTCCGCTTCTGCTTCATAACGAAGTACCTTTTCTTCCATTCGCTCGAATCCTTGTTTTGATGAATCACTACCAATAGAAGACATCGTTCGATTCATCTTTGTTCTTGTCTTAGCCGATTCCGCACGTGCTTTTAATGTATCTTTCTTTAGTTTCATTTCACGATATTCATTTTTCATTTCATCTAACTTCGTACGAAGCGCATCGGAATCTTGTTTCGCTCTTTCCCAAGATTCTTTTAAAACAGTTGCCTGTTGTTCATAGTTGTTCTTATCCTCAAGCGCTCTTCTAGCCAGATCATCATTCCCAGCCTCAATCGCTTTTTCTGCTTGTGCTTGTCGTTTATCAACAATTGCTTGAGCATCATCATACTTTCTTTTTAACATCTTCTCATTTGCTATCTGCTTTGCAACAGCACTTTCCGCTTCTCGAATATCTTCATCCATTTCCCGCATAAATTGATCAAGCATCTTTACTGGATCTTCCGCCTTATCAAGCATGGCATTAAGCTCTGAACTTACCACTGTTTTAACACGTTTAAAAAATTTAAACATTTTTACTCCTCCTTTTAATTTACACTGAACCTGCGATTATTTTTATTTCATATTCTTCAATTGGGTAGCCTAGGCTTACTTCAACTTCGGTTCCCCAAGCTTCTACACTTAAATAATTTTCTTCCTGATCATCGGAGTAATCTGCATAATGTACCGTTCTACCATTTAACTGCTGACTCCTACCCTGACCAAAAACCTGTGCATGACCATCTTCTTCTAGATAATAAGTTTTCCCATCAAATTCTATTTTTTTAGGATATGGTTCACTTACAGACAGAGAAATTGTTTTGTATATACCTAACTCTAGTTCATCATCCATTTCCGCCGATAACCAAATGGTATTACGACCTTCTAGTAGTTGATAGGCAAACCATTCATAACCATGATCTCGGTATGAAATTTTTCCAACAACCTCATAATCTGTTAAATCATAAGAAACAATATCTCCAACCTTGATGGATAATACTGTTCTTTCTTTGATGGGACTAGTACTTTTATCCGGTTTCTTATGAAATAATTTTGAAAAAATGCCCAAATACTTCACCTCTTTATAGATTCTTTCAAAAATCATTACGTTATTTTTACGAATGTATTAGGAAATGGTTTCACTTTTTTTATCATTTTTTATAAATAATCTGGAGCAAAAGTATGTAGAGTCACTCTGGAAACGTAATTCTGTGTATTTTTATGACATTCTCCGATTTTTACTCATTCCCTCTGTTTTTACGTCTCTCATCTTAGTGTAACCGAAAAGTATGTTTGTCTACTAGAACAAAGAAGTGATATCATCTCCTTATAAGGAAAACTTTACATAGCATTTACATTAAAGGAGTGAATCCGATGGAAAGTCGATTCAGCAATTTAATAAATAATCTAAAGAAACAAAAGATGGATAGTATCTTCATAACCTCCAAAGCGAATGTATATTATTATTCGAATTATTATACGGACCCACATGAACGATTAGTTGGTATTTATGCTGATCGTAAAGATAATCCTCTTCTTATATTACCTAAAATGGAAGAGGAAGATGCGTTACGCGCTGGTTGGAAAGGGGATATTCTTTCTTATGATGATGACACAAACCCTTGGGATAAGTTTTTGTCGTTTATAACAGATGCAGAAAGATTACCACAACAATTAGCAGTAGAAAAAAGTCATCTTACAGTAGATCGATATGAACAGCTTAGAAAGCTATTTCCGAATAGTGCCATTCTAGATGGAAGTGATTTGTTAAACGAGCTTCGAGTAATAAAAGATAAAAAAGAATATACGTTGTTAAAGCAAGCTGCATTATTAGCAGACTTTGGTGTACAAAAGGGTATTCAGGCAATTGAAGAAGGAAAATCCGAGTTAGAAATTTTAGCTGATTTGGAATTTGCATTAAAACGAGAAGGTGTAAGAGAAATGTCTTTCTCTACAGTCGTTTTAACCGGTGCTAAAACAGCTTCCCCACACGGAAACCCTGGCAAGGATAAGGTTAAAGCTGGCGACCTTGTATTATTTGATTTAGGCGTTGTCTATGAAGGTTATTGCTCCGATATTACTCGGACTGTTGCCTACAAACAAATATCTGAGCAACAAAAAGAGGTTTACAACACCGTCCTAAAAGCACAACTGGCTGCAATCGAAGCATCAACTATTGGCACAGAAGTAGGTAAAATAGATAAAGCTGCTCGTTCCATTATTACAGAGCACGGCTATGGTGAATACTTTACGCACCGTATCGGCCATGGCCTAGGAATTGATATCCATGAGTATCCATCTATGAATGCAAGCAATAAGCTAGCATTAGCAGAAGGCATGTGTTATACCATTGAACCCGGCATTTACATTCCTAATATTGGTGGAGTACGTATAGAAGATGATATCTTTATGACAAAAAAAGGTGCAGAAGTATTAACGGAATATCCAAAAGAGTTACAAATAATAGGATAATAAACTATAAACGTATCTACAGTTGCTGTTTATCTCCTACTGTAGATACGTTCTATTTTAAGATTAAGAATTTATGAGTACGGTTTTATAAAGAAAGGTGCAAAACATCAATACTATTTTGCACCTACTATATTATTTTAATAGATTTTCAACATTTGAAAATTCCAACTGATGTGCTTCCGCTACTGCTTGATACGTTACATAGCCGTTTAACGTATTAATACCCTTTTTCAATGCTTCATTATCTAAGCACGCTTGCTTATATCCTTTATTTGCCAATTGCAGTGCATAAGGGACCGTTACATTTGTTAAGCCGATTGTGGAGGTTCTTGGTACTGCGCCTGGCATGTTTGCTACAGCATAATGGACAACTCCATGTTTCGTGTAGGTTGGATTATCATGAGTTGTTATGCGATCTGTCGTTTCAAAAATACCACCTTGGTCAATCGCAACATCTACGATTACAGACCCATCCCGCATGGATTTCACCATATCTTCTGTAACAAGTCTAGGTGCTTTTGCGCCTGGAATTAACACAGCCCCAATTACTAAATCAGACTCTTTAACAGCCTCAGCTATGTTTAGCGGATTGGACATTAATGTATTAATGGTAGAACCAAAGATATCATCTAGTTCACGCAATCGATCTGGGTTTAAATCTACTATTGTAACATCTGCTCCAAGACCTGTAGCTATCTTTGCGGCATTTGTCCCAACGACTCCTCCCCCAATAATCGTTACTTTTCCACGTTTTACACCTGGAATACCACTAAGTAATATGCCTTTACCACCTTTTGGTTGCTCTAAAAATTGTGCTCCAATTTGAGCTGCCATTCTACCTGCCACTTCACTCATTGGTGTTAGTAAAGGTAGTGAGCCGTTTCCTAATTGGACTGTTTCATAGGCTATCCCTACTACTTTCTTCTCAATTAATGCTTTTGTTAAGGATGGTTCAGCAGCTAAATGTAAATAAGTAAATAAGATTAAACCTTCATAAAAATATCCGTATTCCTCAGGTAATGGCTCCTTTACCTTCATCACCATATCTGTCTTCCATGCTTCATCAGCACTACCAACTATATGAGCCCCAGCTTCCTGGTATTGTTCATCTGTAAAACTAGAACCTAAGCCTGCCCCTGTTTCTACATATACATCATGACCTGCATTTGTTAAAGAAATTACTCCAGCTGGTGTTAATGCCACACGGTTTTCATTGTTTTTAATTTCCTTAGGTATCCCAATCCTCATTTTCATTACCTCCAATACTACGTTAAATAGGATGTATGTTGTTACAATAAAAATAGTACATAATAAAATGATTTCATTATGTGCAAGAAAAAGTTTTCCTACACATCACACATAATGTAAGCACTTACAATTCATTCTATCAAATTTTATTTAAATGTTAACACTTTTTTTATATTTTCTTCGATACGAGTTATAAATGCCGATGTATAACGTCTAATCCTCCTGTTATGTCCACAATGGAGCCTGTAATCATATCAGAAGACTCCTCACATAAAAATAAGACGGCTCGTGCAATATCTTCCCCTGTACCTGAACGGCCAATTGGTGTATGTTCATCCTTAAATTTACGGCTATGCTCAATGGTTGCTTCTTTCATATCACCGATAATATTTCCTGGGCAAACCATATTCGAGGTTATTCCGAATTCTGCTTCTTCATATGCTATTGTTTTGGTTAAGGATACTAGGCCCGACTTTGCCGCAGCAAATGCGGAACGGTATATCCAGCCAGGTGCATCACTTGCACCTTGGAAACCATAGTTTACGATTCTTCCAAACTTATTTTTACGCATACTCGGAATGACTAATTTCAATAAATGAAATACACAATTTAAATTTCCATTCACCATTTTATTCCACTCATCTGTTGTATAGTCAACGAGTTTCTTCCGTTCAAAAATATAGGGTCCTGCATTATTTACTAAAATATCGATGGATCCAAATTTGGCCATTGCATGATTAAATAACTTTTCAATGTCGTTTGGATCTGTTATATCTACTTGCACAATTTGTAGTCTGTCATTAAATTTTGCAAGTTCTTGCCCCATTTGTTCCGCCTTTTGTTGGTCAAGATGATACGTTGTTGTTACAGAATATCCTTTTTCTAGAAAGGCTTCGGTTACCTTTCGTCCAAGACCTTTTGTTCCAGCTGTTACTAAAGCGTGTCTCACAACCATTCCCCCCCAATATAGGCAAAAAACGCTTTTATAATTAAATATTATCATGACACGAAAAAATACCCAAAAATAAACATACTGTAGTAAATATAAAACCCTAGTTTTTAAGATTTGTACCATAAGAGTCAATGAATATTGCGAGGAATTCCATTGAGGCTTGCTTTAATACTTTCTCTTCGTTCAAATCTATATCGTCGCCCAATCCTGAAGCACGTCGGATTTTATTTCTAAACAACAAAGTAGATGTCATAGACATCTACTTAACACCACTTATTTCTTATTTCTATATTGTCCCTCATCTTGTCTAGGTTCGATTAAACCGCTTTGATAACTTTCTTGTATTTGTTGTGTTATGAATTCTTCTTCATTGTTTTGTTCCAATTCCTTGTTTTCCTTTTTATCCACAAATACACCTCCTTACCATTAGCTTGTCTAAAAGATTCACAAAATAATCAGACCATCTCCGGTCACAGCCTTTCTCATTTGATACAATAACCGTATAGAAAGGGGAGAGAAAGATGCCACATAATTACAAAGATATTTTAGTAGCTGTTGATGGTTCAGATGCATCTAGTGCAGCCTTTTTTAAAGCAGTAGAGATTGCAAAAGCAAACAACGCAACCTTAGTAATCACTCATGTCATTGACACAACTGTATATACGCATAGCGTCTTACAAGTGAATTACAATGAAGAATTAGAAGTGTATGCAAAAGAGCTCCTCCATTCATTCCAAAAACAAGCACAAAGTATGGGAATACATGATGTTGTGGTACACTTAGCTTATGGTTCCCCTAAAATGAAGATCTCTAAAGACATTGCAAAAAAGTATCATATTGATTTGATTATATGTGGTGCAACAGGGCATAACCGTGTGGAAAGGTTTTTGATTGGAAGTGTATCCGAGCATATTACTCGGCATGCAGATGTCGATGTTCTTGTTGTTCGAGCAAATAAATAAAACTCAGGTGATAAAGATGTCAAATTTCGTTCTCCACCCGAAATTAAATATCCCTATTCCAAGACTAGAAAAGGACTGGAATTCTTACTCTATAGCGGAAAAAGAATCTATATTAATGGAATGGGAACAAATAAGAGGTTCAATCCCTGATTATATAAAGAATATTGAGCAAGAAATACAGCGGAAGCAATCGAAACTAAACGAGGAAGAAGATTTTGAAAAGAGCTGTTTACTTAATAGTGAAATAAGTGAGTTAGCATCTATGATTAATGATTTTTGGATCTTATTTCGTCAAGAAGGCGTTTTGTAATAGCTAAAAAACATTCGAAAAGAGATTACTTAAAGCATACCTTTACGTAATCTCTTTTCACATATAAAACGATATTGGTAAAATTTCAATGAAAATTCAATAACCTTTTTCATATGATAATAAGTGGTTATTCCACTTATTCCTATACCCAACAACGGAGTGTGTTTCCTACCCTTCCTTCGTACGACACGACTGCAAAACAAAGATAGTACTTGATACAAAATTTGAATTATTGGTCCCTTCCCCGTTATTACCTTTTCCTGTGCCAGGTTCAATAAATCACGATCTGTTAGTTTCTTCTTTAACACGGTCCATTCTTCAAACTGATATGATTTTGGCATCATTGCTGCATTTAAAATATTTAATGCAAGCATCATCTCATAAGGGTTATTCATTTCGTGGCCAAATGTTAATCCAATTGTTTGTATGGTTTGCACATATAATACAATCTCTATCGGAAGGTTTATCGTCCCATATAAAGGATGGATGACTCCCATTAAGCTACCTCGTAGAACGGAGCTTTTCAATTTGCTTTTGCATTCCTTTTCAACAATCCAAGTAAGTTGAGAAAGATTCAGACTTTTCATCGATGCAATCGTTTCAACGTCTTCCTTAAAGATTTTACCTGACTGGATGATACGATCCCTTAATTGCTCTTGTTTAGGTAATCCTTGAATAAAGTGATACGTATAAAGAATGACATCATCCATTTTCTCCATATACGCTTCCTCTAACGTAAAGGAATCCCAAAAACCAACTCGATCTTTTTGTTTTAGCCGATACATTTCCAACTTTTTTTCAAATGAATCAATTTGCTTTTCAAAAAATGATAAACACATCCTAATCCCTCCAGCGGAATTTAGGAAATGCTTATTAAGGATCCTTCACTACTGACTAATAATACGCATCGTATCACGTGCAATCATTACTTCTTCGTTAGTTGGTATTACAATAACTTTAACAGGGGAATGTGGATAGTTAATAAACACTTCCTTCCCTCTCACATTATTCAAGGAAGGGTCCCAATATACACCCATAAATTCTAAGCCACGTAAAACCCGTTCGCGTATCGTCGTACTATTCTCACCGACACCAGCTGTGAAGATAATCGCATCAACTCCGCTCATTCGCGCAGCATAAGATCCTAGATATTTGTGGATTCTTCCAGCAAATACATCTAGTGCTAATTGCGCACGCTTCTCCCCTTGTCCAGCTGCTTCTTCAATATCTCTCAAGTCACTAGAAAAGCCAGATAACGCCAACATCCCACTTTTTTTGTTTAAAATATCAATTACTTCATTTGCTGTTTTACCCGTTTTCTCCATGATGTATGGAATTAAGGCAGGGTCTATGTTTCCAGATCGAGTGCCCATTGTAACTCCAGCAAGGGGAGTGAATCCCATAGAAGTATCAATAGATTTACCACCTTCAATAGCTGCAATACTTGCACCATTACCAAGATGACAAGAAATCAAACGTAACTGTTCAAGTGGTAAGCCTAACAGCTCTGCCGCACGGTTTGCTACATATTTATGTGATGTACCATGGAAGCCATACTTTCTAATTCCGTACTTTTCATAGTATTCATAAGGTAAACTATATAAGTATGATTTTTCTGGCATGGACTGATGAAATGCTGTGTCAAATACGACTACTGCTGGTGTGTTCGGTAATATTTCCTTAAAAGCACGAATACCAACTAAGTTTGCAGGGTTGTGCAACGGGGCAAGCTCCGATATTTCTTCTATTTCATGGATAACTTCATCTGTAACTAATACGGAATCCGTGAAACGCTCTCCTCCGTGTACAACACGATGACCAATAGCTTCAATTTCCTCATAGGATTGAATAACTCCAGTAGAAATTAACTTCTCTAATAGCGTTTTAACTGCTACTCCGTGATCATCTATATCTTTAACTTCTTTATCTTTATTACCGTTATACTCTATTGTAAAAATAGAATCTTTTAATCCTATTCGTTCTACTACACCTTTTGTTAAGACTTCTTCTTCTGGCATTAAAATCATTTGAAATTTCAAAGATGAACTGCCCGCGTTTATCGCTAAATATTTACCCATAATAAACATCCCCTTAGAAATCATGAAATTCTATATTACCTTTCCCCATTCAATCACCAGTTAACAAAGAAAGCAAATATGGATACGCTTAACTACAAAAGTCTTTATTTTAGGTGAATTCTGCAAATTAGAAAGATAAACATTATTTCGGGTATTCTTCTCAACTTGTATTTAGGGAATTAGGCATCCCATTTATCCTTTATTAAGAAAAAAACAGGCATTCACATACCTGTTTATCTGTCCTTATCAAACCAAACATTAATATGATTTAACGTTTTATCCATTGCCTTAACATCTTTAAAGGAGGGGAGTTGTGCCATGAGTACTTTTTTCGGCGGCTTTGTTTGGTCCCCTTTCTTTTGTAAAACAAAGATACATTTTGCATTCTGCTCATTTTGGAACATCGAATCTGGTAATTGTAGCACACCTTGAATATGGGCGTGTTCCTGAATGTAACCATGTAGCTTGTCCGAATTGTCCTCATTAAAGATAAATGCAGGTACTAGCAGCAAAACATAACCACCTGGTTTCGTATAGCGTAGGCTCTGTTCAATAAATAAGTGATGGGCAAAAGAGTGCTCCGATTCATTACGCAATTCAAACTTGCGAGCTTGTTGGTCATCAGGATAATATCCAACTGGTACATCGGAAACAATAACATCTTGTGGTTCAACAAGGAACGAACCTAAGCTATCTTGATGGTGAAATTCGATTTCTCTTTCTTGTAGATTTGCATTTACATAAGCTAAGTGAATTAACGTAGAATCCACTTCACTACCTGTTGCTTGGACCTTTTGCTTTAGCTGGTTTAGTACAGCAGTTAGTAAGTTTCCAGTTCCACATGCAGGATCAAATATAGTAAATTGCTGTTCGTTTTTCATAAACTTAGATAATAAATATCCCATAAATATGGCAACCGTGTCTGGTGTTATGTAATGGTGTTGCTGAGTTACACCTTTCATTCCCTTTAAAATGGCAAGCTGTAACCCTTTACGAACTTCTTCTCGCTCATAATGATCCATATTTATTTCAGCTAATTTTGCCTCCAGCTCACTCTTAAACTTCGCTTCTACCTCTTCAGATACTTGTTTTACAAATAACAATTCGCCCGCTTCCACTAGACTATCTAAATAAGGCATGTCTTCATGTCTTTGAATTATTTCTACCATTTGGTCAAACCAAGTAAATAAATTTTCAACATTTTGTTGATCCATGAAAATCCTCCATTCCATACAACATAACAGTACAATTAAATGAATCCCTTCTCTATTATAATGACGAATGGAATAATTTTAAACTTATCTGTTTGAAAATACGTTCTACGTGTGTATAGCCGAACTTGAAATAATATGGATTGCTAAAAAATAGAACCTAAATAAAGCAATAAAAAAGTCTAGCCTCTTAAGTTGAGGCTAGACTTTATCTTTTTTATTTTACATCCTTCGCTGCGTTTAAAGCAGCCTCATAATCTGGGTGGTTTGTTGCTTCACTTACATATTCTACGTATGTAACTTCATTCTCACTATTTAAAACAAATACTGCTCTTGCAAGCAAGCGCATATCTTCTATTAGTACACCGAATGCTTTTCCAAAGGATGCGTCACGATGGTCAGATAAAGTTGTAACATTTTCAACTCCATTTGCTCCACACCAACGTCCTTGCGCAAACGGTAAATCCATACTAATCGTTAAAATTTGAACATTACCTAAATTACTTGCTTCTTCATTAAATTTTCTAGTTTGCGCATCACAAACCCCAGTATCTAGGGAAGGAACCACACTAATTAGTTTCGGTCCTTTAAAATCATCTAATGTTTTAGGAGATAAATCATTCGCTAGAACAGTAAAGTTAGGAGCTTTGTCCCCAACTTTAATCTCTTCTCCAACTAGCGTTTTCGGTTCACCTTTAAACGTAATACTAGCCATCACAATTCCTCCTCCATATTTATTTTCTTATTTCTATTATGAATATATATACCAATATTGTCCAATCTTTCCTATTATAATTTCATTGGAGGGGGTTTCTCTTCGTCATTTTCATCATCCTTCTTTGATTCCTTTGATGACTCCTTTTTCTTTTTGTCGTCTTTCTCTCCACTCTTCTTTTGCGACTTAAATAACTCTTGGATTTTCTCGACAGCCTGTGGTGCTAAATCTAATAGTCGTTCATACAAATGGGCCTGTTCATTTAAATGTACCATTTTCACTCCGTTTTGATTTACAATTAAAAAAGCGACAGGTGAAATGGACACTCCACCACCACTACCTCCACCAAATGGTAGCTTATCACTCCCTTTACTACTTTGTTCATCATCACTATTGTCACTACTATCTTCTTGTGATTTTTGCTTTTGCCCTTTAAATTCACTACCTCCTGCAGCAAAACCAAAACCTACTTTGGAAACGGGTAAAATCACAGTCGAACCATCAGGTGTTTCAATTGGATCGCCAATTATCGTGTTTACATCTACCATTTCCTTTAAATTCTCTAAAGCTGTAGACATTAATCCTTGAATTGGATGCTCTGCCATTATGAATCTCCTTCCTTATACGAAGTATTTACGCTTTTTTCGATTTCTAAATTGCACTTGATTGTTTTTCACTAGTATCCTCCCAATTCCGAGCAATATGCATAAATGCGTACATAGCTTGTCCAACTTTAAAAGAAAACATGCAATGTATCTTCGTTTTGAAAACAATTTGGTGAAAATGTGGAGTAACAGATAGCTCAGGGGCACCCTTGACATTTAAGACTTGATCCATCCATCCAATTACCGCCCCTTTTAATCCCCATATAACCCCGGTAGTTATTCCGGTACTACTTGCATCCTTTAGGCCAATTTCTGTATCCCATTCGAGCTTATATACAAAAACCTTATGTAAAAAGTTTTTTATTGGTGGGAATGACTTTTGTATACGTTTAAATAACACCTTCCACTTTTTTATAATTGTTTTTATTTTATTATCTTCAGCGTCTTCTTCATCCGCTACGGTCATTTCCAAATTTTCCAACTCCACCATATCTTCCAAAGTAAAACTTCTCGTAATAGTAAAGAAATGCCAAAATCGAACTTTAATTGTTATTTCATTCGTACTCTCTTCCATTACATATAAAACATCTATATGCAGTCTTGTGAATAGTATGGCAAAGACTATAAAGACAAGGATTAAGGTAATAATTCCTAATATAATCAGCCAAGTCAAAGTCTTCACCTCCTTGCTACCATTATTTTCATAAAACAAAAATTTAAACGAACTGTAACAATCAAATTTAGACGCATTGGTACAATATAAGTAGCTAATCCTAATCCATTATGTAAGGAGATGAAATAGGTGAGTCGAAAAAATTTATTTTTCTTTTATTCAACAAACAAAGAATTAGAGAGCCAATTACAGCCATTAATGCAATTAGCTAAAGAGAATGGCTTCCAACTCGTTGAAGATATACATAAAGCAAATATTATTGTCAGTGTTGGTGGTGATGGTACATTTTTACAAGCTGTTCGACAAACGGGCTTTCGACAAGATTGCCTTTATATGGGGATTAAAACCTTCGAAGAAGCTGGCCTTTATTGTGATTTTGAATTACATCATTATGATGAGATGGTACGTCTCTTAATGAATGATGAAATAGAAGTTCGAAGGTTTCCAATTATTGATGTAACAATTAATCAAAACGAAACGACTTTCCATTGTTTAAATGAAGTAAGTATTCGATCGTCCATCATTAAATCTTTTGTATTGGATCTTCGAATTGATGATGTCTATTTTGAAAAGTTCCGTGGGGATGGCCTAATTATTTCCACTCCGACTGGTAGTACTGGATATAACAAATCCGCAAATGGCGCAATAGTGGATCCTTTATTACCATGCTTTCAAGTTACTGAAATTGCTTCTTTAAATAATAATCGTTATCGCACTTTGGGTTCACCATTTATATTAAGTGGAGAAAGAAAATTAACAATAGAAGTGATACAAGATGGAAATGATTATCCAATTATTGGACTAGATAACGAAGCGTTTCCCATACAAAATATACAATCAGTAGAAATCCAACTAAGTAGCAAAAAAATAAAAACGATAAAGTTAAAAAACAACACGTTTTGGGATCGGGTGAAACGTACTTTTCTCGAATAGCAGAACATTAGTTGGAATTGCTTTAGCTTTCTTTGCTATAAATGGGATTAGCTTGTATCTCGAGGGGCTAGGCGTGGTTATTCCTATTAGACCGTTTTTTAAACATAAAGTAAAACGGGCGGTGGATACCGCCCGTTTCTTTATCCAAAGGTATTTAATTATTATTTTCCACCATTCATTTGTTGTTGTGCCATAGAAACTAGGCGCTTTGTAATTTCTCCACCTACAGATCCATTAGATCTAGAAGTAGAATCAGCCCCTAATTGTACACCAAATTCACTCGCAATTTCTGCTTTCATTTGGTTTACTGCCTGCTCGGCACCTGGGACAACAAGTTGGTTTGTGTTACGGCTTCTTTGATTATCTGCCATGACTTATCACCTCCTTGTCACTAATTATGTTGTGCAAAAAGGGAGTTATCATGCAAGAGAAGCGTTGGTAATACTTAGTTTGACTTACATTATATTGGAGTTTTTACAATAAGCCTTCAAATTTATCTTCTTGTTTCTTGTTATTTCCCTTGAAGGTTACCGTTTCAATATTGCTCATAATCTCATCAATATCAGGCTTAAAATCTACGACATCTTCAAATTGGTGAATTTTCTCACGACGTGGCTTCGTCTTCGGTTGTTTTGGTACAAAAACCGTACAGCAATCTTCGTAAGGTCGAATTGAAATATCGTACGTATCTATTTTCTTCGATATATCAATAATTTCATTTTTATCCATAGCGATTAGCGGTCGAATTATTGGATAATTGGTCACTTCGTTAATGGTATGCATGCTCTCCATTGTTTGACTTGCTACTTGACCTAAGTTTTCTCCAGTTGTTAAAGAAAGAATATTTTCTCTTTCTGCCAGTTTCTCGCTAATTCGAAACATCATTCTTCGCATAACCGTCATTCCATAGCCTTCTGGAATTTCTCTAAATATTTTTTGTTGTAGCTTAGTAAAAGGAATAATATGAACCTTTACTTCATGTCCATATTTCGTCAATGCTTGGGCTAAATCCAGCACCTTTTGTTTTGCACGATCACTTGTAAAAGGTGGGGAATGAAAATGGATTGCTTCTACTTTAACCCCTCTTTTCATAGCCATATAGCCCGCGACTGGACTATCAATCCCCCCGGATAATAGCAACAAAGTCTTACCAGTTGCCCCTACAGGTAATCCTCCTGCACCTGGAATTTTATCGGCCATAATGTAGGTGCCTTCATGACGAAGCTCTACTCGTACTTCAACATCAGGATGATGAACATCCACTTTTAATCCTTCTGTATTCGACAGCAAATGCCCACCTAATATTTGGTTCATATCTTGAGAAGAAATCGGAAAGTCTTTATTTGGCCGTTTTGCAGTTACTTTAAAGGTTCTCGCATTTAGAGCTTCTTTTAATGCAAATAAAGCTCCTTCTTTAATTTTCTCAAGGTCGTTTTCCACTCGTAGTGCTACATTTAAAGACTGGATTCCAAAGACTTCTTTACTTCTTTCAATCACTTTTTCGTAATCTTCCCCGTTTAATTTAATTAACATTCGGTCTCGACCACGGATAATATGCACATTGGGAAACTCGGCTAATTTTTGTTTTAAATTGGACTTTAATTGATTAATAAAGTGTTTTCTGTTTTTTCCCTTTAAGGAAATTTCACCGTAGCGAACTAATATATGATCGTATTCCATGTATATCTACCCCATAACATTTTGTAATTCTGCTAAAACGTCTTTAAAAGCTTGATAAAATTGTCTTATTTCTTCTTCTGTGTTTTCATAAGATAAACTAATGCGTAAACCGGAATGGGTTCTAGCTGTATTTAATCCACACGCTGCTAATACGGCACTTTCATCACTATGCTTAGAGGAGCATGCTGATTTCGTTGATATGAAGATATCCCTCTTACCAAGTGCATGAATGATAACCTCTGGCTTATAACCTGGAACGGAAAAATTTAAAATATGCGCTGCTCCATCTTCAGGTGAATTGATTACTACTTTTTCTTCTTGTAGCAAGAAGGAGCGCAATAGCTTATTTAGCTGAACTAAACGCTTGTATTCATGTTGTTGCTCTAACGTAATTCGTAAAGCCTTGACCATGGCTACTTGTCCTGCCACATTTTCAGTTCCTGGACGAATAGATGATTGCTGACCACCACCATGTAAAATAGGAAAAAGGACAGTACCACTTTTTATATATAATATCCCTGTTCCTTTTAAGCCATGAATTTTATGACTCGACATAGAACACAAATCAATACCAGGATGATTTAGGGAAAGTGGTATTTTTCCTAGCCCTTGCACGTAATCTACATGAAAGAATACTTTCGGATACTTTTGCGCTATGTTCGCTATTTCTTCAATAGGCTGAATGACTCCTATTTCATTATTGACATGCATAATGGAAATTAAAATGGTATCCGGTCGTATAGCCGATTCTAGATCGGAAGGATTTACTCTACCATATTTAGTAACGGGAAGATATGTCACTTCAAATCCAATTGTTTCTAAAGCAGCACATGCTTCCAAAACAGAAGGATGCTCAACTTGAGATGTAATAATGTGTTTTCCTCTGTTTTGATGTTGAAGTGCAATTCCTTTGATAGCTAAATTATTACTTTCTGTACCGCCAGAAGTAAAAATCAACTCATTATGTCCTACATGTAATAATTCTGCAGCCTGCATTTTTGCCTTTTGAAGCAACTGCTCGACTTCCCCACCTAAATAATGAATTGAAGAAGGATTCGCAAAAAAGGCTTGAGATACTTTATTAAAACTATCGATAACTTCTTTATAAGGCCTTGTTGTGGCACTATTATCTAAATAAATCATTGGTTCCTAAACTCCTTTTTTCTATGCAATTCATTATCTTAACATAAATCATCCATTATATATATTCCATTTCCTAAAACATTAGTGGAAGTACATATATTTTCCCCTTGTTCCTTGAACCAATTTATTTACATCCTATGTCATTTTTTCGTTTCCCAGCCCTACTATACTAGCATGAATGGAATTCTAATTGAACAAACATGCATTGGAAGCAAAGGAAAAGCCGTCCCAAAGTTGAGACAGCTTTTTAGTACTTACTTAATAAAAGGTATTTACAATATGTTTTTTACTACAACTTACACATAGGAAATTTCTTGCTTTAACATTTCTTCTAATCTTTGTACTGCACCTGGCTCAATTGCATCCAAGGCTGAAGCAGCAATTTCGATTGCAACCTCGTACTCCCAATTACGAAATGCGGCTTCTGCTTCTAGTAATTTTGCCGCTAACATTGGGTATTGACTACGATATCGATTTCCATATTGAATGACATATTCAGCTAATTGAGCTTGCTCAAATAAATAGTCCATTTGTTCCTTTGCAGTAGAAGTATTTCTTTCCGCTTTATACAATAGCTCATAAATCTCTTCCATATTAAGCGGATGCTGATGAAGCTTGCTGTTAGCCTTTTGTATATAATTTGCAACTTCCTGGACTGCATCAAAGATATATTGGGGGATACCCGGAAGATTGCTCTTTTGTAATTTCCTTCTTAAATGAACTAGTTCATTACTTAATCCTTTTATTTTTTCCTTTGCTTCCAATTCATCTTGTCTTAAAGAATTAATTTTTTCTTTAAAGGCTTCATGGGTTTCATTAAGGACATTCCACTCATTTAACCATCCTTCTAACTCAATTCGGATGTAGGTGTAATTTTTCTTGTCCTCTTCAAGCTCCTCTGATATTTTTTCAGCATGTGCTTTTAGCTGTTTTAAAAGATTATCTAACGTTAATTGTGTCTCTTGATCTTCTTCATCAAAGTGATAGCTTTCTTGAAGCACTTTGACTTCTTCCTTTGTTTTCATTAACTCTTTCTGAATCTCTTCCAAATTTCGATGCATGAAAGGTATTTGTTTTTCCGTATAGTTTTTAGCTAGTGCTTCTTGCTCTAATTTCTGATAGATTTCCGCAATACGATTTTCCATTTCGTTAATGGAATCTTCTACACCTTCGATTTCACCTTGCTCTAATAGTTCTATCAACAATATTAATTGTTCATGATATTTATGTATTTCTTTTTCAAAACCAAAATGATGAATGCGGTGTCCAAGCTCTTTCATTTCCTTAAGTCCACTTGCAAGCTCATCTAATTGCTCAGGCAATTCTGTTTTACAAGCTTTATAAAGGATAGGTAAAACTTCAATCTTATTATTGAGGGTCTCCAGTCGCTCATTCGCTTCTTGAACTAGTCCTTGTGCTTCTGTATAATTTCCTTCGTTTGTTAAGTCCTCAAAATAATTGATTTGTTCTTCAATTTCATCTAGCTCTACATCAAAAACAACTTCTGCTTTTCCAAATTGATATCGATTTTGTAAAAGGTACTTTCTAGTTTCTTTAATTTTAGGACGAATATGTTCAATCTCATGAACACTTTCTTCTTTTGCGTTAATAAGTTGATCCACTTCCTCGTACATTTTATCAATGGATGTTTCAATTTTAGTTAATGTATTTGAAATATTCTTCATGATTTTATTCGCTGTACGAAAGCGAAACTTATCTGCTGCTTCTTCCGCATCAAACAATTCCTCTTCAATATCAGGCATTTTCCGAGTGAGTATATGATCCCAATCAGCACGCCATGTTTCGAATCTTGTTTGAGTTTCACCGGATAAATTTAAGTCTTTTATTTTGGATAGTTGTTCTGTTACATCGCGATGCATAACCTTTAACTTCCACTCTTCTAATTTATCTACTTTATCATATACTTTTTTTCTTAAGATGAGACCTAATATAATGAGCGCAATAAGTATAAGAATAACTCCGATGATGTACTCCATTAAAAAGCCCCCTGTTCATACATCTACTTAGGAAAACTCGCTTTACAAGCGTAAAGCATTAGTACCCCTATTTACTTTAATTATATAATTTTTAATCCGTTTAATTTTGACATAAATTCCGAACATAACAGAATATTGTGTTGGTATAATAATACCATGTATTCGCTAGTTTTTGCTAAGATTTTTCAAATTTCTTTAAGATTATCCTTAATAAGACATTTTTTGTGACCTTTTTCCTATTCATAGAGCAGCTTTATTTATTGATTTCTTGTTCAGATGATAGGATAATGATAAGAAATTAGCTATCCACAGGGGGAATACAAATTGTTTCAAACTACTTTATATAAAGGAACACGGGAAGATAATTATCAGCTAGTTCTTAAACAATTAGAAGCATTACTAATGGATGAAGACGATACAATCGCAAATTTATCAAATGCATCTGCGTTACTGAATCAGTTTTTAGAGGACATCAACTGGGTTGGTTTTTACTTATTTAAAAATGGCGAGCTTGTATTAGGGCCATTTCAAGGTTTACCAGCTTGTGTGCGCATAAAAGTGGGCCGCGGTGTATGTGGAACTGCATTCGAAGAAAATAAAACCCTTCGCGTAGAGGATGTTAATCAATTCCCAGGTCACATTGCTTGTGATGCAGCAAGTCAGTCAGAAATAGTGGTACCTATTGTAAAGGATAATCGAAAAATTGGTGTTTTGGACATTGATAGTCCATCAAAAAATCGTTTTGATGAACTAGATCAACAATATTTAGAGCAGTTTGTTCAAATATTAACGAAATATATATAAATTCCTAACCGATTTATCGTTGGTAACAACCTCCACAAAAAGTAAGAAGTCCACACCATCAAAAATATTCGATGGTGTGGACTTCTTTGTTAAAAAACATTCCAAATCAACATTTATTAATTAAAGACTTCATCATGGCGCACAACTTGATTTTTTCCTTTTTCTTTTGCAATGTAAAGCGCTCTATCTGCTCGTAAAAATATGTCAGATGTTTGTTCTGGCAATGTATCATCCCAGTGGGAAATTCCACAGGATATTGTCACTTTCGGTTGTGTTTGTTCCGATACTTTTTCAACAAGGCGTTCTGCAACCTGCAAACATAAATGTATCGGTGTATTAGGTAAATAAATAGCTAATTCTTCTCCACCCCATCGAGCAGCAATATCGTGACTACGAATATTGTCTTTAATAATATTCGCAACCTGTAAAATAATTTGGTCTCCAACATTATGACCATATTGATCATTGATTCGTTTAAAGTTATCAATATCAATTAAAATAAAGGAGCCTTTACTACCATTCATAAGGTGAGAGTTCATCGTCTCGTCTAAAAACTTCCTGGAATAAAGCTTTGTTAAATAATCTGTTCGTACGAGCTGTTCTAACTCTTCTTTTAATAACGCATTTACAATCGTTAAGGTAGAATGTTGTACTAATGACTTCAAGAGCTTAAATGTTTCTAGGGAAAAGAAATATTCTTGCTGATGTAACACAATGACACTACCAATAATTTCTTTTTCATGTAACATCGGCACCATCATTACAGATTGATACGGAAAATCAATAGAATTAGTTTTCGAACCAAAATCCCCTATAAACAGACCTTCATCTAACTTTTCACTTCGATGATTTAAATGTTCAATAAACCATTTTCCTTTATCTGTCGAAAAGAAGCTTGTACTTTCTTCTTGAATACGAAATGTATTGTTTTCATTTTGATAATAAATAAATCCTACCTCTTGTGCATGAAAGGAAGACTGAATTAAGTTCGACATGTAGGCATGAGTGTCGGACAAGCTCATATTCGTATTTAGCTGTTGGGAAGATTGGTCCACAAGCTTTAAATCTTCAATTAACCTTGTCGATTGGGTGTAAAGCTTTACGTTCTCAAGTCCTCGACCTGCAGATTGAGCTATATTCGTAATGAATTCAATATCCTCCGAATAAATCCCCTGGTTAAAAGTAGAGATAATTACTTCTAATACGCCATACACTCCTTGTTTCCCTTGTAAAGGTACATACAAAAGTCTATTGTCATCCAGATTGCTAAATTGTATTTCTCCATTTAGATATGCCTGTGTACTAGCCTCACATTCTTTATAATAATCAATCGGCTTTATAGGTAGTTTCCCTGAGTTACTAGCCTCTTCCAGAATAAAATAATATCGAAGGTCCGGATAGCTCTCCTTCAAGCATTGAAATACCCCTTCTAAGATCGACTCCACATTCATCGTAATTCGAAACGAGGAGGATAAGTCCAATAATATTTGATTCTTTTTTGCTCGATCCGCTTCTTTATAGATGGATTTCATATTCACCAAGAATTGCTGTGTTTCGGAAACAATTTCACGAAAAATAGGTATATATTTTTTTGTTTTGAATTTCGTTATTTTTACAAGAATAAAACCAAAATAATCGGTTTTAGATTTCATTTGGAATATAAGAGCATCAACGTCGTCATCTGATTTTCGAAGTATCTGATTTGCTAATGAAAAACCCGCTTGACCATTTTCCTCTGTTAATAATGATTGAAACTCTTCCATGGACATACTATCTACTAAGTTATAGACACTTGCTTGTTTTTGTCTATTTTCGAATCTATTTGTAAATGCATTGAATAAAAAGATATCGACTTTCTCTACCTTCAAAACCGTCTGAATCGAAGTGGATACTTCATCTAAAAGCTCGGAAAATGAGAGAAATCCATGCTGTGTGAACAAGTGAAAATATTTTTCTTTTAAATTCAAAATAACTTTCTCCATGTTTATGATGTCACCAGTCACTTTGCATCACCTTGTTTTTTTATTAAAGTTAAGAAAAAATAGGACTTTTCATCTATTGTAATGAGTTAGTAAATATTACCTACTTATATTTTATCATAAAATATTAGAAAATAATGAGTTTTGCGTATTAAAATTTAAAATTTTCTCTATACTTATGAAAAGGAAATTTTTGTTTTTACATTACTAATAAAGACATGGATAACGTAAGAACTTCCTTGACTTATGTAACAAAACAACTTATAATGACGTTTGTGTAAAATAAAAGGTAGCTTAGGTGAACCGGTGTTTGATTTCATTTTGTTCCTCTTTCATGAGGTGTATCGAGTAACTCTCGGCTGCTGGAGCGATGGTACATGAAAACAAAATGAGCAAATATTAGGAACACAATTCTTTATTTTATGCAAAAACATATATAAAGGAGAATGTCTAATGTCTAGATATACAGGTCCATCTTGGAAAAAATCTCGTCGTTATGGTATCTCGTTGACTGGTACTGGTAAAGAGCTTGAAAAACGCCCTTACGCTCCAGGTCAACACGGTCCTAACCAACGTAAAAAAGTTTCAGAATATGGTTTACAACAAAACGAAAAGCAAAAGCTTCGTTTTATGTATGGCTTAAACGAGCGTCAATTCCGTCGTTTATTTGATCAAGCTGGTAAAATGAAAGGTGTACATGGTGAAAACTTCATGATCCTTCTTGAATCTCGCCTTGATAACCTAGTTTACCGTTTAGGTCTTGCTCGCACTCGTCGTCAAGCTCGTCAGCTAGTTAACCATGGTCATATTACTGTTGATGGTAGTCGCGTTGATATTCCATCATACCGTCTAAAGCCAGGTCAAGTAATTGGTGTACGTGAAAAATCTCGTAACCTAAACATTATTAAAGAAGCACTTGAAGTGAATGTATTCGTTCCTGAATACCTAACTTTCAATGAAGATGCTCTAGAAGGTACTTTTAACCGCTATCCTGAGCGTTCTGAATTACCTTCTGAAATCAACGAAGCGCTTATCGTTGAATTCTACTCTCGTTAATAAGAATAGAATCAGCTTTTCAAAACCTGACTCCTTATATAAGGAGTTGGGTTTTTTATTTTGTACATAGAACATGCCCCCTCCTAACCCTTACATTCCCTAATAAAATTCCAAAAAATGCGTCATCCAATTATTAAATTAGACTACCGAGTTTTTTTACATGACATTTCATTTTAAATCTATTATATTACTAATTCTAAACCTCCCATCTTGGGCAAAGCATAATTCTAGTCCACCAACTACAAATATGTTATTATGTATAGCATCTAGTATTAGTACCAGATAACAAATTATTTTTCAACGTTTGTACTGGGTAAAACTAGTCATCATCTTGTTCTAAAATCTGCATAGGACATGAAGAATGGAGTCAAAACATTTTAGGAGGAATTTAACATGACATCTAAGAATGGAACCGAACCAATATACAAGTTTTATATAAATGGTGAGTGGAGAGAAAGTAGTTCTGGTGAAAAAATTGTAGTAAACTCCCCATATCTAAATAAACCTATTGGTAGTGTACAAGCCATTACACAAACAGAAGCGGACGAAGCAATTCGTTTTGCGCACAAAAGTCAACAGGAATGGAAACGCGTATCTTTGCAAGAACGGGCAAAGTACTTATATAAATGGGCGGATGAGCTTATCCTCATGCAAGAGGAGATTGCAGAAATCATGATGAAGGAAGTTGGTAAAGGGTATAAGGATGCAATTAAAGAAGTAGCTCGTACTGCTGATTTAATCCGCTATACAATAGAAGAAGCGCTACATATGACCAATGATAGTCTAACTGGTGACAGTTTCCCTGGGGGTGCAAAATCTAAGCTTGCTATTGTGAATCGAGTACCCCTTGGTGTTGTTTTAGCTATTTCCCCTTTTAACTATCCGGTAAATCTCGCTGCAGCAAAAATTGCTCCAGCACTAATATCTGGTAATGCAGTGATCTTTAAACCTGCTACTCAAGGTGCAATAAGCGGAACAAAAATGATTGAAGCACTTGCCAAAACAGGTTTGCCGGCCGGGCTAATAAACCTAATTACAGGCCGAGGCTCTGTTATTGGTGATTATTTAGTAGAACATAATGGTATTAATATGATTTCCTTTACAGGTGGTACAAAGACAGGTTTACGTTTGGCCAAAAAAGCATCTATGGTTCCACTAGTTCTGGAACTAGGAGGAAAGGACCCAGCAATCATACGGTCAGATGCTAATTTAGAAGAGGCAATGAAACACATTATTAGTGGAGCATTCTCCTATTCCGGACAAAGGTGTACTGCAATTAAGAGAGTATTGGTAATGGACGATATTGCAGATGCATTCGTTTCCCGCTTAAAAACCGAAATAGAGAAGCTATCGGTTGGTTCTCCTGAGCAAGACAGTGTCATTGTACCGTTAATCGATGAGGATTCTGCAGATTTTGTACAAGGTCTAATCGATGATGCAGTCGATCAAGGAGCAACAATAATAACAGGTAATAAACGTGAACATAACTTAATTTATCCAACTTTAGTCGACCATGTTACAGAAGATATGAAACTAGCTTGGGAAGAACCATTCGGGCCAGTATTACCTATCATTCGTATTTCTTCTGATGACGAAGCAATCCATATTGCCAATGAATCTGAATTCGGTCTTCAAGCTAGTATCTTTACCAACGACATAAACAAAGCATTTTCTATTGCGAATCATTTAGAAACAGGAAGCGTACAGATTAATGGTAGAACAGAGCGTGGTCCAGACCACTTCCCATTCTTAGGTGTGAAAGGCTCTGGAATGGGTGTACAAGGTGTTCGGAAAAGTATTGAATCCATGACCCGCGAAAAGGTTACGGTAGTTAATCTTTACTAACAAATAATAAAAAATCCCTAAAGGAGCCAGTTACTTCGGCTCCTTTTTTTATATAATAGACCTTTCAACTTACTACCTTTTTCCTATTTTAGTAAATTATCAATACCCAAAGCTTCCTTCATCCCTTGCTGTGATAAAATAGGTTTGAACTTATTACCTATTTTATCAATGTTTAGTGAGGTGTTTTTTGGTGAATAAAGACTTATTTTCTACCAGATTGGCACATTATTTACGTGCTCGTTTCTCCTTTTTATCTATTACAACTTGGGAAGAAGATCGACTAATACGAGATATAAAAAACGTTTGTTATAACCCGGAATTAATAAAGACAACAAGAAAAGTGTACACATGGAGTTTAACAGAAGGCTTAATGGATGACGAAGGGAAAACAAAACACAATACGAAACAGCCTCTTACCGCTCTAGATTATATTGAAAAAATCGAAGAGCCATCCGTAATTATATTAAAAGATTTTCATATTTATCTAGGTGGAGAAAATCGAAATCCTGACTTTCAACTTATTCGACGTATTCGTGATTTAGTTACTGTTTTAGTGAAAAGTCCAGTTCCTAAAAATGTGATTTTTATCTCTCCTACCTTTTCCATACCATTAGAATTACAAAAAGATATCATTATTGTTGATTACGGTCTACCAACCTATGACGAAATAAAAAAAGTACTACATCAAATGATTGACTTAAATAAAAATAATTCAAGAATAGAAATTAATTTAAATGAGGAAGAGGAAGAAAAATTAATTAAGGCGGCCCTCGGATTAACAATTCAAGAAGCTGAAAATGCCTTTGCTTTGTCTATGGTTTTTGATGGAAAGCTTGATATCAATACAGTAGAACATGTGCTACAAGAAAAGCAACAAATCATTCAGAAAAATGGTCTATTAGAATATGTTCCACATGAACCTAGTATGGATGATATTGGCGGGCTGGAGAATTTAAAACGGTGGTTAAAGAAGAGAGAAAATTCGTGGCTAGGTTCTGCAAGCGAATACGGACTTCCTTCCCCGAAAGGTCTTCTCATTACTGGAGTACCTGGATGTGGAAAAAGTTTAATTGCAAAAGCAGTCAGCTCTCTTTGGAAGCTCCCTCTACTAAAATTAGATATGGGAAAAATATTTAGTGGACTAGTGGGGAGTAGTGAGGAAAATATGCGTAAAGCTATACAAACTGCAGAGGCTATTTCCCCTTCTATTCTTTGGATTGATGAAATTGAGAAAGGACTTGGGGGCACTAATTCAAACGGAGATAGTGGTACATCTACACGTATTTTTGGAACGCTGCTAACATGGATGCAAGAGAAAACAAAGCCTGTATTCTTAGTAGCCACAGCGAATAATATTCGTGCGCTACCTCCTGAACTACTTAGAAAAGGCCGATTTGATGAAATTTTCTTTGTAGATTTGCCAACGAGAAAGGAAAGAAAGGAAATATTTAAAATACATATAGAAAAACGACTAATATCGGAGAAAGTAAAAGGAGATTTCCAATTAGATGCAGAAACATATGAAAAATTAGCAGATGCATCTGAAGGATTTATTGGGGCAGAAATTGAACAGGCGGTAATCTCAGGCTTATTTGAAGCGTATTCCGAACAACGCGCATTACATGTCTGTGATATATTGAAGGCCATACAACAAACTGTTCCATTATCTGTAACACAAGCAGAACAAATTCGTTCTATTCGGGATTGGGCAAATGTCCGTGCTGTTGCCGCAACCTTACAAGATGACCGTGCAGACTATAGTCAAAACATAGTGCTTGAACCAAGTCAAGATCCGCTTGATGAAGATATTTATCGTTCTCGCGGTGGTAGAACATTAGATTTTTAAGTATGTGAAAGGAAGTGTATGCATTGAGTTTATCTGTATTTTTAGTCCCATTAGCTATCGGTGCCGTTAGTTCTGCCGTATCCTTTGCTTTGGAAGAAAAAGTAGAGGAAGGCGTTTTGTATCGAATTGATACGAACATAAAGGATGAAAACATTCTAGAAGAAGCATTAAAAAACTTTGGTTGTAATGTAGACTTAAACAATGAAACCTTTCATTCTACTTTAGGTCAAATCGAAATTGCGTTTCAACAACAAGAAAATGGTACCATAAGTGGCTATTTCAATGAAAGTGTATCAAAAGAAGAAGCTGAAGAATTTTTACAAGATATACAAAAAGAATATACGAGAATAGTTCAACAGCAAACCTATGAAAAATTACTCGTTCGAGCAAAGCAAGAAGGTCTGCTATTAGAGACAGAGAACAAACAAGATGATAATACAATTGTCTTAACATTCCAAGTAAAGGAGAAGTGATACGATGAGTAAACAAATTCGATTTGAAATTACTCCTTCTGGTGAGATTAGAGCAAAAACAATTGGAATGAAGGGCGAGGAATGTTTAAACTATGTGGATGTAATAGAGAAATTAGTAGATGCACAAGCAGTGGATTCGGAATTTACAGAGGAATACTTTGAAACTTCTATAACAGAAGAACAAAAAATCCAAAAGCGCACTCATCTTAAGAGGGAGTAGATTACGATGATAGATCCAATAACTCCTTTTGGAAAACGTTGGGAAATACGGCATTCTATCTGGATGATATGGTTATTCGGAATAGCTGGCTTAACTTCATTTATTAGTTTTTTATATATTGGAAGTCGAATGAAAAAGGTAAAGTGGAATATTGCAGCCCTTATCTATTTTATTTGTATGGCACAATACTTTTTTTATGGTGGGGACTATGATATTGATCATATTATATTCGAAATTTCTTTAGTTATCGCTCTTGCCGCTTGGGTGATATCCATCATACATGGATTTAATGCTAGAAGAGAGTATTTACGACTATTAGCTACTAAAATTATTAAAGACCCGTACATTACTACCCCTCCTTATCTTGTGAAAACAAGGTATTTTAATACGAAGGGACCTATGGAAGTTAATACTATAAAGAAAATTAAAAAGAAGAAGAAAAATGTATCCATCCCGGTTGCAGATAAAGAGAAGCCATTCATGCTGCCAATAAACAAAGCTAGTTTAAAAGATATTGCATCTCATCCTTATATTAGCAATGTAGTTGCTAGACAAATTGTCGATGCACGGAAAAGAGTGAAAACATTTGAGTCTTTTGCACACCTAGTTCAAGAGACCAATATGAAGCCACATGTCATTGCAAAAGCAAAGCCTTATCTCATTTTTGATGAAAAGGCTCAAACGAAGGAACATCCACCTGAAAAGCAAGAAGAGGTCAAAAAGAAGGAGTACAGTACAGGAAGGATTGTCGATTACTAATGGAAGTAAATCTACATCGTTATTTACCATTCACAACTGCGGAAGGTCCAGGGAAACGAGCATGCGTATGGGTTCAAGGATGCCCTATTCATTGTAAAGGCTGTGGTGTTCCTTGGACATGGAATCCTAAAAAAGGTACACCTACTTCCGTAGATTCTCTATGGGAACAAATCTTGAAGAGTAAAGAAGAACATGACATTGAAGGCATTACCTTTTTAGGTGGAGAGCCTTTTGAACAAGCAGAAGCATTAGCCATTCTAGGTAAACGCGCACAAGAGCATGGTTTAACCGTGATGGCATTTAGCGGATATTACAAAGAGCAGTTAGAAGCGTTACATAAACCTGGATGGAAGGACTTATTAAATGTTACGGATATTTTTATCGATGGCCCATACGAACAAGACAAACCCGAAAAAACAAGGCCATGGATAGGATCAACGAATCAGCGTATTCATTTTCTAACGGAACGATACGAATCTATTAAACAAGAATTAGAGACGATTCCAGATCGACTAGAAATTTACGTTAAAAGCGATGGAAAAATAGAAGCCAACGGAATGGTACCATCTGAAACGTGGAAACGAATTTTTAACAATATATAAACAATTTAAGGAGAACTTGTTATCTGTTCTCCTTTTTATATTCATTACGCTATACTATTATCATCAACAGATTGATTTCAAGAGGTGGATACTTTGTCGAAAAGTATGATTATCTTTGTCATTATAATGGGATGGGCTATTCTTATTCATGGTGGGCTCATTTATTTAATCGTAAAGAAAAAAGAGTACAGCTTGATTTCTGGCTTTTATAATAGGCCAGATGAAGAAAAAGAGTATCTAATACACAATGGATATATAGAAAAAATGGGAAAGGTATTTATTTATACCTTTTACTTATTAATCCTTGCCTTCCTACTAACATTATTTAACGTTCCTTTTGGGACAGAAATAGGATTCGGATTATTTATGATTGTTTTATTGGGAGGCATTGTTTATATCCAAAAGTATGAGGTACCCCACAAACGAAAAAAGTATTATTGGATTACCGGAACGGTTGCTGTTGGTACTATATTATTTATCGGTATTTTAGTAGGACTAGGTTATATGGACAATGATGTAAACATAAGTAACGAAGCTTTTGAAGTGACAGGAATGTACGGGGTAAATTGGTCTACCGATGAGATTGAAACCGTAAAGCTGCTTGAAGAGCTGCCAGAAATAATCGTTCGGAATAATGGTATGGCTACAGCCAATTTACTAAAAGGAAAATTCCGCTTAGAAGAACCATTTGGGCATGGACGATTGTTTATCCATAAAAAGAATAGTCCTTATTTATATGTAGCTACACAGAATGACTACGTTTTACTAAACCGAAAGGATTCGAATAAAACAGAAGCATTATATGAGCAATTAAAAGAGCTTGTGGAATAATGCGCTTTCGAGAGAAACATATATGTAAAAACAGATGAAATCAATTGATTTCATCTGTTTTTTTATGCTAACGATGTCGGATTAAGAAATATTTCTTTTTCCCTCTTCTTATTATCGTAAATTTACCGTCAATCTTATCTTGATTTGAAAGTACATATTGTACATCTTGCTGACGCTCTCCATTAATGTATACAGCCCCATTACCAATATCTTCACGAGCTTGGCGTTTGGAAGATGATATGTTCGCTTCCACTAATAAGTCTACTAATCCTTTTTCTACTTCTTCTAGAGTAAAGGATGGCACGTCTTTAAATCCTTGCTCAATTTCTTCACCAGTTAAGGATTTAATATCCCCACTAAATAATGCTTCGGAAATATTTTGCGCTTGTTGTAGCGCTTTTTCTCCA
Source organism: Salirhabdus sp. Marseille-P4669 (assembly GCF_900240405.1). Taxonomy (GTDB): domain Bacteria; phylum Bacillota; class Bacilli; order Bacillales; family Alkalibacillaceae; genus OEQK01. The sequence continues at coordinate 40,449 of NZ_OEQK01000002.1, read as the reverse complement.
TGAATAAGCTTTGTCATTTCCTCAGCAAGTCGTGTATGTGCAACCCGCTTTTCCGGCTCTGTTTCCACAGATTTTTCTAGCTTTAGAATTTCCTCTTTTCCAAGGAAAGTAAAATACTTAATGAATTTAATTACATCCCGGTCATCTGTATTAATCCAGAACTGGTAAAACTCGTATGGCGTTGTTTTTTCTGGATCCAACCAAACCGCTCCACCAGCTGTTTTCCCAAACTTAGTTCCGTCTGCTTTCGTAATAAGTGGAACTGTTAATCCAAATGCTTGACGTTCTTCACCTTCCTTTGAAGTACGACGGATTAGTTCGAGTCCAGCTGTAATATTCCCCCACTGGTCACTTCCACCAATTTGTAATGTACAGCCTTGGTTTTGATATAAGTTTAAAAAGTCCAAGGACTGCAAAATCATATAACTAAACTCTGTAAAAGAAATACCATTTTCGATGCGAGATTCAACGGAGTCTTTCGCAAGCATGTAGTTCACACCAAAGTGTTTACCGATATCACGTAAAAATTCAATAACACTCATATTAGAAAGCCAATCAAAGTTATCTGCTGGAACAACTTTTTCTTCTTCATCATTGGTATTTAAGATACTCGTAATTTGATCCTTTAGTTTTTGACTCCACTCTTGTACTATACTTTGATCATTTAATTGCCTTTCTGTGCTTCTACCACTAGGGTCCCCTATTAATCCAGTTCCTCCACCAACAAGTGCGATAGGTTTATGACCAGCCCGCTGGAATCGCTTCAACATAAGAAGGGGTACTAAATGGCCAATATGCAGACTATCGGCAGTTGGGTCGAAACCACAATATAAGGTAACCGTACCTGCCTCTAAATGTTTCTTTAGCCCTTCTTCGTCCGTAATTTGATTAATGAGTCCTCGTTCTTTTAAATCTTGTAAAATTTCCATTTCCATTTATCCTCCTTTTGTTTCAAGCAAATTAAAAAACCTCGTCTCTATTCCTTCGAATAGGGACGAGGTTTACCCGCGGTACCACCCTTGTTACAGCATGTATAGCTGTCACTTCATTCTATAACGGCATGAACCGTCTCCTACACAAAACAACTGTATAGAAGATGCTCCAAAACGTAATTCGTACTACTGTTTTGTACTGACTTTCACCCACCGTCAGCTCTCTAAAACATGGAACAGTATACTACTTCATTTCTTCCTTGCATGAACTTTTTGATTGTTGTCTTAAATTTATATCACAAAAATTGATTTTTAGCAAATACTAAAAACCTAAAAGTCTTTAGTCTTAACCAACTACTATGGTATAATTATGTTGGATTTTTAGGGGGTAAGGAATATGAATGAGAAATTTTTACACTTTTTCCATAAATTTAAAAAATGGTGGTCGAAAGGGAAAGTAGCCAAATTCTTTCGGATGGCAACAGATGTATCCTGGAATATTATTTTAATCTTTATTATTCTTGGATTTATTGGGGCCTTCTTTATAGGTGGCATTGGATTAGGTTATTTTGCTTCTCTTGTTAAAGACGAGCCTATCCGTGCTAAAGAAGTAATGGCCCAAAACATTTACAACTATGAGGAAACAACAGATATTTATTTTGCAGATAATAAATATTTAGGGAAACTATCTGCAGATCTACATAGGGAAGAAGTTAGTATTGAAGAAGTATCCCCATTTGTAAAAGATGCGATTATTGCAACCGAGGATGAGTACTTTAATGAGCATAAAGGGGTAGTACCAAAAGCGATTTTCCGAGCATTATTTCAAGAGTTCACAAATGCTGAAATGAAATCTGGTGGTAGTACATTAACCCAACAGCTTATTAAAAACCAAATTTTGACGAACGAAGTTTCCTTTGAACGGAAAGCAAAGGAAATATTACTAGCAATGCGCCTAGAACAGTTCTTCGAAAAAGATGAAATTCTAGAGGCATATTTAAATGTCGTTCCATTTGGTCGTGATTCATCAGGACGAAATATAGCAGGTATTCAAACAGCAGCCCAAGGTGTATTTGGTGTAGATGCGAAAGATCTTAACTTACCTCAAGCAGCTTATTTAGCTGGACTACCTCAAAGCCCATTTGGATATACACCATTTAAAAACGGCGGTCAAATAAAATCAGCAGAAGGTCTAGAAGGCGGTTTAAACAGGATGAAAATCGTTTTAGACCGGATGTATGAAACAGGAAAAATAAACGAAACACAATATGAAGATGCATTAGCCTATGATATTACAGCCGATTTTAAAGAACGAGAACCACTTCCAACACAAGAATATCCATGGTTAACCGTAGAAATTGAGCAACGAGCAGTAGAAGTCATTGCCGAAAAATTAGCTGTTGAAGCTGGTTACACGATTGAGGACTATGAGAATAATGACACATTACAGGAAGAATTTCATATCTTGGCGAGACGGGATATACGTCAAAAAGGCTATGAAATTCATACAACAATTGATAAAGAAGTTTATGACGTTTTCCAAGATATAGCAAAGAATTACGAGCACTTCACTCCAACTCATACCATTTTAAAAATAGATGAGGAAACAGGAGAAAAAATTACGGTTGATAATCCAGTACAACCTGGAGCTATGTTAATGGAAAACAGAACAGGAAAAATTATTGCATTTGTTGCTGGTCGTGACTTTGAATTGAGCCAAAACAACCATGCGACTGATACAATTCGTCCAAACGGTAGTACTATGAAGCCGCTATTAGATTTTGCCCCAGCTATGGAAATGGGTATTGTTCAACCTGCTACTCCATTCCCAGATGTTAAAAATGCTGGCGCTAATGTCGGTGATAATTGGTTACCAAATAACTATACAAATAGAGAGTACGGGATTGTAGATGCAAGAACAGCGCTCTATAATTCTTACAACATTACATCGACTCGAATATATAAAGAAATTCTATCAACAACACCTGCAACATATTTAGAGAAAATGGGATTCACTTCCCTTTATGAGGATGAGTACACAAGTGACTACGAAAACCCATCTATGGCAATTGGAAGTTTATCTAAAGGGGTTTCTGTAGAAGAAAACACGAACGCGTATGTTACTTTCGGTAATATGGGTAAGTTTGTAGATGCCTATATGATAGAAGAAATCAAAACAAAAGATGGTGAAGTTATTTACGATCATGAATCTGAAATGGTTGAAGTATTTTCACCTCAAACAGCTTATTTAACAATTGATATGATGCGTGATGTATTAACACGAGGTACTGGAACGTATGCCAAATCTGCTCTTAAATACAACAGTGTAGATTGGGCTGGTAAGACAGGTTCAACCCAAAACATTCAAGATGCATGGTTTGTTGCAACAAACCCTAATGTTACGATAGGAAGTTGGATAGGATATGATGAATACGATGCAGATTTAGATGGTAAGGCAGATAGTCATATTCACCTAAACTATAATCGGGATACAAACCTCGGATATAGTGCAAGAAATATTCAACTTTGGGCAGAGTTAGTAAACGCAGCGTCTGATTTAAGACCTGATTTGATGATACCTGACCAAGGGTTCCAAAATCCAGGTGGAATTGTATCCAGAAGTGTATGTGCCGTTTCTGGACTGTTACCTAGTGAAGCTTGTCAAAAAGCAGGACTTGTAAAAACGGACATCTTTAATGCAAAATTTGTACCTACAGAAAAAGATTACAGTCTATTAGAAGGTAGCTATGTAACAATTGATGATAAAAAATATGTCGCAATTGAAGATCAAACACCGGAAGAATTCACGGAAGAAGGATTTATTTTGAATCCAGAGTTCTTAAAAGACCGTGGTTGGGATAAAGTACATGATTTAAAAGCACTTATACCAAGCGGTGAAAACTGGCAAAAGATCCTACTACCGGAAACTGAAGATTTACCAAATGACGGGAAAGCTCCATCATCACCAAGAAATGTAACGATTTCTGGGAACACATTACGCTGGAGTGCACCACCAGAGAAAGATGTAATTGGTTACCGGATTTATCAAGCTAATGAGCCAGGACAAGAAGGAAAATTAGTTGGCAGTACGAAGGAAACGGAATTCCAATTGCCATCCAATAATCAAGCATACTTCGTGAAAGCAGTAGACTTCTTTGGAGAAGAATCAAGCTTCTCTGATGGCGCTATTCACGGTGAAATAAAAACTGAGGTTGATCCTGTAACAAACATTTCAGCCAAAGTAAAGGAACGAGATGTAACAATTACGTGGTCAAATCCTTCGATGGACGACTTTAGCCATGTAAAAATATTTCGTGGTTCTTCTGTCATTGCCAACAATGTTAAAGGACAAAGCTACGAGGACAGCGACGTAAAACCAGGCTCATACACCTATACAGTTGTTGTCGTGAATAAAGATGGACAGGAAAGTGATGGAAGAAGTGTTAAAGTGACAATTGGTGATGCTGAAGAAACGGATGCACCACCAGTTGATGAAAAACCTGAACCAGTTTCAGTGATTTCAGTAGATTCGATAACTGATAAAAGTGCTGTTATAAACTTTTCTCCAATCAGCGATAAAGATGTGGTAGAAGTTAATGCCTACAGAGATGGAGTTAAGATAAGTACTGCTAAGCCTCGTTCGGGTAAAATTACTATTAAAGATTTAGACCCAAACATAGAATATATAATTGTATTACGGGCAGTAAATCAAGCCGGATTGGAAAGTAAAGATGTAACAGTTGAGTTTACAACGAAAGAATCATAAATAATAAAGTAATATCAGAATTATTTTTGTAATCAAAGAAGGATGAGATAAGTACTCATCCTTCTTTTTATAATTATTTTTTATCAATTGCTACGATATTTTCATAATCGGGAAACAAATTCTTTTTGAAATTCGTGTATAATGTTACTATCTAGAAAAGTGACTACTCATTTAGGTGGTGTTCGGAATGGATCATCAAAAGACATATCATTCCACAAAGATAGAAACAGATCAAGGTACCATAACAATTGAAGGGCCACTTTCATCAGATCAATTGGAAACCTATCATTTTCACGAAGGCTTAAAAGCGTTTCGACCTCCAAAAAAGCAATTGGAAGCACTCGTCCAAATTGCTGACTTTGATGAGGGAAGAATATTAGTTGCAAGAACAGATGATACGATTATTGGCTATGTTACGTTCCTTTATCCAGATCCATTGGAGAGATGGTCAAAGTTTCAAATGGAAGATTTATTAGAGCTAGGTGCTATTGAAGTAGCTAGTCCTTATCGCTCTTATAAAATTGGCTCGACATTATTAAAAGTATCCATGTTGGATCCATTTATGGAAAACTATATTATAATTACTACCGAATATTATTGGCATTGGGACTTAAAAGGAACTGGATTGAATGTGTGGGAATATCGACACGTAATGGAGAAAATGATGGGCGCAGGGGGATTAAAGCCTATGCCTACAGATGATCCAGAAATCGCATCTCACCCTGCAAATTGCTTATTAGCTTATATCGGGAAAAATGTTCCAGAAGAATCTATTAAACAGTTCGAAGAGTTACGATTCTTAGGTAGAACAAATCAAGATTGGTATTAGAGGGGGATTTCCATGCTAGTTGAAGAAATTATGACAAGGGATTGTATTACACTCCCGCCTCATGAAAAAATTGAAACCGCTTTAAAAAAATTAAACCAGCATCGTATTCGGCATATCCCAATTGTAAATGAAGAACAGGAAGTAATTGGGATTGTATCCGATCGTGATGTTCGTGATGCCAGTCCTTCCATTTTTGATCCTCCAGAGAAATCAGAAGTTCTCCACCATGAAATTCAAACAATTATGTCTAAACCTGTAATAACGGTACATCCATTAGACTTTATTGAAGATGTTGCTAGTATTTTTTACGAGCATGAGATTGCCTGTGTTCCAGTTACAGAAAATAATAAATTAGTTGGTATTGTTACAGAAAAGGATGTGTTATATACTCTTATTCAATTAACAGGTATTCATGAACAAAGCTCTAAGATTGAAGTGAAGGTAGATAATAAAATCGGAATGTTGCCGGAAGTTACGAATACGATTGGCGAATTTAAAGTAAATATATCCTCTGTCTTAGTTTATCCGTATAAAGATAATCCGAACAAAAAGATTTTAACATACCGAATTCAAACCATGAACCCTTTACCTATCATTGAGGCATTGAAAACAAAAGGCTTTGAGGTATTATGGCCAAACATACCTGGGATCTCACGATGAACTGTAAATCAGCATTTATTTACGCAGAGGATTATAAGAGCTATCATTTTCGGACAGATCACCCTTTTAATCAACTAAGGGTTCAATCTACTTATGATTTATTAAAATCTAGTGGTGCACTATCAGATACTCAAGTCCTCTCTCCACGTACAGCAACAATAGAGGAGCTAAAACTTGTGCATGATGAACGGTTTATTGAAGCTGTTATTGCTAGTAGTAATGGTCAACTAAAGGAACAAGATGCTGCCGAATTTGGATTAGGTACGGAGGATACCCCCATTTTTTCCGGAATGCATGAGGCAGCTTCTCTTCTCGTCGGAGGAACTTTACAAGCAGTTGATTATGTTTTAGAAGGTAAAGGACAACACGCCCTAAACTTAGGTGGTGGGTTACATCACGGGTTTAAACGGAAAGCATCTGGGTTTTGTATTTACAATGATGCTGCTATTGCGATTGCTTATATAAGAAAACATTATAATGTAAAGGTTCTATATGTTGATACGGATGCCCATCATGGAGATGGTGTACAGTGGTCCTTTTATGATGATCCAAATGTTTGTACATTATCCATTCATGAGACTGGACGATATCTATTCCCTGGTACCGGAAACGTAAATGAGCGAGGAATTAAAGAAGGCTACGGGTATTCCTTTAACATCCCAATAGATGCATTCACAGAAGATGAATCCTTTCTACAAATCTATGAAAAAGCGTTTCGAGAGATTATGGATTACTTTCAACCGGACATTATTGTGACGCAAAATGGAGCAGATGCTCATGCTTACGATCCATTAAGTCATTTATGTGGCACGATGAAAATCTACGAATATATTCCCATGCTAGCACATGAATTAGCTCATACATACTGTGACGGGAAATGGATTGCACTTGGTGGTGGTGGATACGATATTTGGCGGGTCGTTCCACGCGCTTGGGCTCAAATATGGAATGTGATGAATGACCAAAAGCCTTTTTCTGGTTCATTACCGAAAGAATGGATTGATAAATACCAGTCGAAGTCTCTTGTTCCATTACCAGACACTTGGCACGATCAACCGAATTTTTATAAACCAATACCTCGCAAAAAGGAAATTACGGAGAAAAATGAACAGACCCTAAACAAGGCATTACAATTTATTTGGAATCGTTACAATAAGCCTTAACGTAAAAAAGTGCTTGATTCATACGAATCAAGCACTTTTTTCTTGCTCTGGTTCTAATATTACAATTTCTACTCTACGGTTTTTTTGCATATTCTTATCCGAATTATTCTCTGCAACAGGCCTTGTATCTGCAAAGCCACTTGATTGGAATCGTTCACTGTCTAAGGTTGTATTATTTTCAGTCAAATAGCGAATCACACTACTTGCGCGAGCTGATGAAAGCTCCCAATTGGACGGATAACGATAGGTTGCGATAGGTCTACTATCTGTATGACCCTCTACCTTCACATCATTTGGAATTTGGCTCAATAGCTTACCAACTTTATCTAAAAAAGGTTTCCCCTCATCAATAATATTGGCTTCCCCAGATTCAAACAAAATCTTTTCTGATAAAATTAACACAACTCCACGATCGGTACGATTTGCTGTAATAACATCCTGAAGTCCCTCATTCAGTAAGAACTTATTTACCTCTTCCATTACTTTAGCCAACTCATCTTCTTGGTCTCGTAAGCCTTGTTCCTCGCCAACATCCTGTTCTTCAGATTCATCATCGACAGAGGCAAGCTCATCTTCATCAGGGTTATCAATCGTATCTCCAAGTTCAGAAGGTGTTTCGGCTGGAACGATGGAAGGTTGAAAGTCAAATATTACTCTATCTCGATAAGATTGAGCTACCGTTTGAAATTTTTCCGCATCAATTTGAGAAATGGAAAATAGTAAAATAAAAAATACGAGAACAAGTGTAATCATATCTGCATAAGTATTTATCCAGCTGGAAGTACTTTGCTTTTTTTTATTACTTTTACGTCTATACTTCATTGACGGTCTCTCCTGCAACTTCCTGTTCCATCGCCTCTTCTTCCACTTTCCGCTTCTGCTCATCGGAAAGGAATGCACTAAGCTTTTCCTTTAAAATATTCGGATTTTGCCCAGATTGTACACCAATGATACCTTCAATAATAATTTGCTTTAGAAATACTTCTTCGTCTGTCTTATTTTCCAATTTACCTGACATCGGAATAAATATTAAATTTGCCAGCAAGGTTCCATAAAAGGTAGTTAAAAGTGCAACAGCCATACTTGGGCCGATTGTTTCTGGATTTTGTAAATTATTTAACATTAAAACAAGTCCAATTAAAGTACCAATCATTCCCCAAGCTGGTGCATAATCACCGGCTTTAACAAGAATTGTTCTACCCTTGTCATGACGTTCTTCCATAGCTGCTATTTCTGCATTCATGATATCTTGGATTACTTCCGGTTCGATACCATCAATTGCAAGCAGTATACCTTTTTTAATAAACGGATCATCTACATTTTCAATTTCCGATTCTAAAGCGAGCAATCCTTCTCTTCTCGCTTTTTCTGAAAGTGTTACAAACGTATCAATTAGAGTTCGTAAGTCATGGTCATTCTGATTAAAAGTCTCTTTAAATATTTTAAACGTTAGTCTCAAATCACGAAAACCAAAGTTTACAAGCAATGCCCCTAATAATCCACCTAGTACAATTAATATAGATGCTACATCAAGAAAAGTGGTCATTCCACCTAAACCACCATTTGAGTATATACCTAGGAAGACAACGGTGATCCCAACAAATATCCCGATAGCAGTAAGTATATCTTTACGTTTCATTGCAGTTTCTCCCCAATCAAAAACATGTCTTTCTCTTTATATCGGACAATTAATTACTTTGTTGAGTCTCTTTCAATAATTCTATGTGGAAGAATTACATTTTGCTCGTCTACTGTTTCCTTATTCATATACTTCGTTAATAACCGCATTGCAACAGCTCCAATATCATACATAGGTTGTACTACCGTTGTTAATGTTGGTCGTACCATGGATGCTAATCGAGTATTATCAAAACCAACTACCTCAATATCTTGCGGTACAAATAAACCGTTATCCTGTACACCATGTATTGCACCAAGAGCCATTTCATCAGAAGCAACAAAGATCGCAGTAGGCTTTTCTTCTAACTTCAAAAATTCCGCAACTGCATCCATACCCGCTTGATAAGAATAATCGCCATTTATAATCAGCTCATCCTTCATATCCAAGCCAGCTTCCGTAAGTGCCTTTTTATAGCCATTGAGTTTTTGAACATCCACATCCGTATCAAGAGCCCCTGATAAAAGTGCAATTCGTTTATTACCGCTATCGATTAGTTGTTTTACAATTTCATATGAAGCTTCTTCATAATTTATATTTACCGACGGAATTGTCATCGTCTTATCTACGGTAGCAGCTAATACAACCGGTACAGGAGAGGATTGAAATTCTTTAATATGCTCCTCTGTAATTTCACCACCCATGAATACAATTCCATCTACTTGTTTACCTAACATCGTATTTATTAAGTGAATTTCTTTATTTTTGTTTTGATCCGAATTACTTAAAATTATATTATACTTATACATTGTAGCTATATCTTCAATTCCGCGAGCAAGCTCTGCGAAAAAAACACTCGAAATATCTGGAATAATAACTCCTACTGTTGTTGTCTTTTTACTAGCTAATCCCCTTGCTACTGCATTTGGTCGATATCCTAATCTGTCAATTGCCTCTAAAACTTTCTTCCTAGTAGCAGGCTTTACATTTGGATTTCCGTTCACTACACGAGAAACTGTCGCCATTGATACATTTGCTTCCCTTGCCACATCATATATTGTTACGTTCATTTCCTTGTTTTCCTCCTTCATTCTAGTGCTTTATTAGCACCGAGCGAACCATTACTGTTCCATTAATATTATAATGATACGATACTATGAATAAACAAGCAATTACTATGAAAAATTTAACGAATTATTAATTATTATAGAATTACCCACATTTTGTTATCCTATGTACTACATCATCTTACCAGATTAAGAAGGCAGGTGCTTAATGTAAGCCCATATGTGACCGTTTTTTCTACCTCTCTCTGTTTTGTAGTCTGTAGTAGCTATATCAACTTAAAGCACTAAAAAAAATTCCAAACCCATATAACAATATATGAGTTTGGATCTTTAATAAAATATTTCCATCTTTTATTATCTTCTTTCAAACTTAAATAATTCATTCATAAAATTTTCAAAAGTTGGTATATCCATTTGTTGTTGGGAATCAGATAATGCTACTGCAGGATCTGGATGTACTTCCGCCATAACCCCATCTGCACCGATAGCAATTGCTGCCTTAGCAGTTGGTAGTAGTAAATCCCTTCTACCAGTAGAGTGGGTTACATCTACGAATACCGGTAAATGTGTTTCTTGTTTTAATATAGGAACAGCTGAGATATCTAACGTATTTCGAGTTGCTTTTTCATACGTACGAATACCTCGCTCACAGAGAATGATATTTTCATTGCCACGAGACATAATGTATTCAGCAGCGTTAATAAATTCAGAAATCTGCGCTGCTAAGCCTCGTTTTAATAGCACTGGTTTATTTACAGAGCCCGCCGCTTTTAACAATTCAAAGTTTTGCATGTTACGTGCGCCAATTTGGATGACATCAATATAATCCAAGGCAGTTTCCACATCTGCTGGATTTACGATTTCACTAATCACTGCTAAATCATATTCATCTGCTACTTGCTTTAAAATTTGCAGACCTTCTAAACCAAGACCCTGGAAATCATAAGGAGATGTACGAGGTTTAAAAGCCCCTCCTCGAAGTAACTTCAAGCCTTGGCTTTTGACTGCTTTTGCAACTTCGGCTACTTGCTCATAGCTTTCCACTGCACAAGGACCCATTACATAATGTACTTTACCATCCCCTATTGTTTCACCTTTAATGGAAACAACAGTATCTTCTGGTTTCTTTTTACGTGAAACTAATAAAGCCTTGCTATGATCATCCTCTTGAAGCTCAAGACTCATTTTAAAAATTTCTTTAAAAAGATGTTGGATTGTAGAATATTCAAATGGCCCATTATGGTGTTCTAAAATTTTATTTAGCATATCTCGTTCACGTACTGGGTCAAATCGATTCATACCTTGCTTTTCTTTCACTTCACCAATTTGTTGAACAAGCTCACCGCGCTTATTAATTAGCGATAAAATTTCTAGATTTAGATGATCTAAATCTTCTCTTAACTGATCCAATTGCTCATTACTCACGTTACATCTCCCCCATCTACGTTTATTAAATGAAAAGTTTATGATACATTTTAAATAGAAAAGCGTAAGAGTAATTATACTAGTTTCTTACGCTAAACATAAAATCATATGGTAAGATTTTTATACTTTAAAGCTATATAACTTTAAATTTCTAAAGTTTAAAAATTATTATAGCTAATTACAAACAAAATGTCACCATCTACCAGTAGATTTTTTTAGAATTTTCATATTTTTAGAAGGGGATCGAATATAGAATGGAAAAAATTGTAGCATTTGATATAGGAACACGGTCAGTAGTAGGTATTATGTTAGATAAACAAGAGGGACGCTATGAAGTTACGGATTTCGTATCAGTAGAACATAAGGAACGGTCTATGTTAGATGGGCAAATTCACGATATTTTGTCTGTATCAAATACAATTATCGAAGTGAAAAAATTGCTTGAGGAGAAGCATGGTCCTATTCAAAAAGTATGTGTTGCTGCAGCTGGTAGAGCGTTAAAAACTTTACAGACAACCGTAGAAAAAGATATTACAAATCAACCGTTAATAACAACAGATGATATTTTACATTTAGAATTAAGTGCTGTTCAACAAGCCCAATTCGATTTGGCCAACGAAATGCAAGACGAAAGCACCAATTACTACTGTGCAGGTTATTCCGTATTGCACTATAAGTTAGACGGAAGTGAAATAGGATCCTTAATCGACCAAACAGGTAAAAAGGCAGAAGTAGAAATTATAGCTACCTTTCTTCCTAAAGTAGTTGTAGAATCCTTAATTTCTGCCTTACACCGTGCTCAGCTGGAAATGGACGCCCTAACCTTAGAGCCCATTGCAGCAATTAATGTTTTAATACCACCATCGATGAGAAGATTGAATGTTGCATTAGTAGATATTGGGGCTGGGACTAGCGACATTGCGATAACAAATTATGGGACTGTGATCGGTTATGGAATGGTGCCTATTGCAGGAGATGAAATTACAGATGCAATAAGTCAGCATTATTTGCTTGACTTTCCCCTTGCCGAGAAAGTAAAACGAGAAATTACGACAAATGGAAAAGCAATTGTACAAGATATATTAGGATTTGAATCCGAGATTACCTTAGACGAGCTTTCTAACCATATTAATGAAACCATTGAGCAGCTAGCAAATGGAATCTGTGAAGAGATCTTACAACTAAATCACAAAGCACCTCAGGCTGTTATGCTAGTGGGTGGTGGTAGCTTAACACCAAATTTAACAAAGAAAATAGCAGAGCTGTTAAAACTACCAGAGAACCGGGTTGCCATTCGGGGTACAGAAGCTATACAAGATCTACGACAATCTACTGGCATCTTACCTGAAGGACCAGCATTTGTAACGCCAATCGGTATTGCGATAGCTGCTAAACAAAATCCCATTCATTATATTACCACCTATGTGAATGAACGGCCTGTTCGATTATTTGATTTAAAGCAGTTGACAGTCGGGGATGTCTTACTAGCTGCTGGTATTCAAATGAAAAAGCTATATGGTAAACCAGGTATGGCGATTATGGTGAACCTAAATGGGAAGGATATTACGATTCCAGGAACACTCGGTAACGCTCCTACTTTATTACGAAATGGAGAAAATGCCACATTAAAGGACACCATAGCTGAGGGAGATAGAATAACCGTCATACCAGGTGATGATGGTAAGGACCCTGTTCTAACAGTGGAGGAATTAGTAGGAGAAGTCCCACAGTTAGAAGTTTTGTATAATGGAAATTCCTATCAGATTTCAGAGCAAATTATCATAAATGGAATCAAAGCACAGCCTAATACTTTTTTGCAGGATCGAGACATCATTATTATGCAACCTATCCAAACGATACAGGATTTTCTTTATAGAATTAAAGAAGAAAGTTTGTTAGCAAATATTAAACCATTTACCTTTGTATTAAATAATAAAAAGGTAGAACTTCCTAAACCATACATGTCTATTTTACGAAATCACAAACCTGCTACACCAAATACAACAGTTAAAAATGGGGATCATATCCGGACCACGACCTTAGAAAAAATAACTGTAAAAGAGGTAGTTCAGTTACTAGATATGAATGTAAACGAGGAATTACCTGTAACGTTCAATGGGAAGAAATATGTAATACAAAAGCCGATTAAAACCTTTTATCGAAATGAAGAGCCGTTAAATGAAGAAGAATATATTCACAATGGAGAACAATTAGTTACACATAGTAAAGAGTCTGAACCATTTATTTTCCAAGATATATTCCGCTATATTGATATTGATTTATCGAATTTAAAAGGTAAACAATTTAAACTATACGTGAACGAGAAGGAAGCAAACTTTATGACACCATTAGCACCTCACGATCAACTGAAATTAATATGGGTGGAATCCGCATTTCACGAATAGAATACGTCAAAGTAAAAAAGAGCCAAGTTAATTGGCTCTTTTTTTACATATATTGTTTGTCTACATCCAATAAGGCTTTTTTCGTTACATCCCAATGAGAAGCGTTCCAAACAATCTTATTCTTTTGAAATAATAATGCTTGCGGGGATTCATGCTTAACCCCATATTTCTCTGCAATCTCGTTCGATAACGGTCTTGCTTCCTGAACATGTAGTATGTATGTTGGGGTTTTACTTTCACTAGCATAGTTTTCAAACTGTACTTTCGCCTCTGCACTGATTGGGCAGGCTATACTATGTTTTAACAGAAAGAACGTATCATCTTTTTCTGTAATTTTTTCGAATTCCTCAACTGTTTCAATTAATTGTAGATCCATACATATCTCCCCTAAAAAATCTACTTGTTTTTTTCGAGTTCCTCAGCAGCCTCTTCAATTGCATCTGCAATGTCTTCAACTGCATCCTCAACATCGTCGCTTTTGGAACGAAATTCATAAACTTTATCTTGAATTTGGTTTTTGGTGTTTTTCACTCGTTCTCCTAAGCCTTCTGTTTTTTCTAAAGCAACTGTTTTCCATTCTGCACTTTTTTCAGCAGCAACATCTTTCCATTCCTCAGCACGTTCCCGAACATAATGTGCACCTTGATTTATATCTTGGCGTAATTCTCTTCCTGATTTCGGTGCAAAAAGCAAGGCTACGGAAGCACCTACAATACCACCAATAATAGTACCTAACAAAAAGTCTTTACTATTTATATTTTGATCTTGATTATGGTTGTTTTCTGCCATGACCATTCCTCCTTATATGTTATCGTTTGTATTTTTTCCATAGCTCCATGATAGCTTGTCCCCATTTAACAGCTTGGGCCGCACTTTCTTTATTTTTTTCAGACTCCACAACGATTTCATTCGAAACTTTTTGTAGAGACCCATTAAACTGTTTAACAGAGTCACCAATTCCTTGAATACCTTCGACTAAATTATTTAACTTTTGGGATTTCTCCATAATGTCTTCGGTTAAGCGATTGGTTTTGTTTAATAAAGCGGTAGTCTCCATGGTGATTCCTTCCATTTGCTTCTCAAAACCTTCTAAAGTACTGGCTACATTATTTAACGTACGTTGTGTTGCTTTTAAGGTACCCGCTAAATAACCTACTAGAACTGCAAAAGCAACTGCAGCGATTATAGCTGCGATGTAGAGCAGAATTTCCATATTCCATCTTCAACTCCTAACCATGTATATATATATTTATTGCAAGCTGTAACACGAACTATTAAGGTATATATATAATGTAACCTTGTTAGCAATATTCGTCAAATCATGAAACATTTACTAATACAATCATTTTATACCCTATTAAGTTTATGTAAAACATGCATACTTTATCCATCCCCAAATAAGAAAAATTACGGATAGAAAACTGTGTGGACTAGCTTCGCATTGTAAATGAACAAAATAGAAAAGCAAGAATAAAACGACCTTAACCTACCTTTAGGGGCACAAAAGCCTCTTCAACACATGCGTTAAAGAGGCTTTCTCATTAAAATAATTTTTCGTATTCTTCTTGATATTTTTGAATATCTCCAGCTCCCATAAAAATGAGCACACTATTTTCATGAAGTTTTAACACTTCTGTGTTTCCTAATTCTAAGACGCTTGAGTTTTCTACTTTTTCTTGTAAGTCTTTTATTGTTAAAGTAGCAGCCTTTTCTCTAGCTGAGCCAAAAATTTCACACAAATATACATGATCTGCTAGGTTTAAGCTATCAGCAAATTGCTGCATAAATGTTTTTGTTCGTGTAAACGTATGCGGCTGGAAGATTGCTACAATATCCTTCGTTGGATATTTTTTTCGGGCTGCGTCAATGGTTGCCTGTATTTCTGTTGGGTGGTGTGCATAATCATCAATCAAAATTTGACTATTTTCCCACTGCTTCTCTGTAAATCTACGTTTAACACCTTTAAAGTTTTTTATTTCCTTTATGTTTTCCGCTTCGATTCCTTCATACTGGCATAACGCAATAACGGATAGAGCATTTAACACATTATGGGTACCAAAGAATGGAATTTCAAATGTATCATAATAGGTATTCCGTACAAAAACATCAAATGACGTTCCGTGTTCTGTCTCTTGAATATTTTTTGCTTGAAAATCATTTCCCTCTGAAAGACCGTAATAAACGACAGGAACCTTTGTTTGAATTTGCTGAAGCTGCTCATCATCACCGCAAGCAATAATTCCTTTTTTCACTTTCATTGCCATCTCTTGAAATGCATCAAATACATCTTCCACACTTGTAAAATAATCTGGATGATCAAAATCTATGTTTGTCATGATGGCATAATCTGGTTCGTAAGCAAGGAAGTGTCTGCGATACTCACAAGCTTCAAAAACAAAATATTTACTATTTTCTTCTCCTACACCTGTGCCATCACCAATTAAATACGATGTAGGTTCTACCTGTGATAACACATGCGCAAGTAAACCTGTAGTCGATGTTTTTCCATGAGATCCAGTTACGCCAATGCTAATATAGTTTTGTAACCATTCACCTAAAAACTCATGATAACGATAGAAAGGAAGACCCAACTCTTTTGCTTTTACAACCTCTTCATGGTCATCTGAAAAGGCATTTCCAGCAATAATCGTTAGACCTTCTGTTATGTTATTTTCTGAAAAGGCCATCATTTTTATATTTCTTTTTTCTAAAGCATCTTGTGTAAAAAAATGTTTATCAATATCTGATCCTTGGACATTTTCTCCTGTATCATGAAGAATTTGTGCTAAAGCACTCATTCCCGTACCTTTTATACCAATAAAATGGTAAATAGTCATATGTTGGACCTCCACAAATCTTTATCTCCGGTTTATTATATGTATTCGCCTAAAACATGTTAATTTTTTTGTTTCCAAGTTATTATAACAAATTCCCAAGTAAGAGTGAATGTTATACATTGGAAATTTTCTATTGAAATCTCTTCTATACCTTGATCGTGCGTACCATTTTTTAATAAAAGTTTTATTTACATTTATCATTTTATGGCTAAACATCATAATAATACCCTTGCTAGGATAGCAAGGGTATTTCTTTATTCAAATTCCACTTTTTCTAATCTCGGATTTGGTCGTAACCTACGTCCTTCTTTAGCTTGCGGTTCGCCGTTTAACATAACATTGTCTCCAGTAAATCCGATGTTTACCTTTAATAAACTACTTCCTACCCCATACATATCAACAGGAACCTTTAATTCTTCAAATTTACGTATGCGATCTTCTGTAAATCCTCCTGTTGCACATATTTTGACATGTTCAAATCCTTCTTCATCCAGCGCTCTCCTTAAAGCAAATAGAAGCTCTGGATTCACTCCCCTAGGGTCAAAGCTTCCCATTAAATGTGGATTGCGGAAAAAATACTGATCTACGAGTGTTCTGGATGTATCAAGACGAACGGCACTTAGTTTATCTCCAAAGGCTCTTGCTACCTTTAATGAATCTGTAATGACATCATTATTATAATCAACTAATGCCATAAGGTCATCATTCGGAAAGGTTTTATAATACGCCTTTGTTGCTTCCACAACATCGCCATTAAAAATTTGAATTAATGCATGAGGCATTGTTCCCATACCTTCTTTGCCCCACCATTCATTCATAGCATGTGTTGCTTGCGCAGTGGACCCACCGATGTATGCAGCATAACCATCCCCTGCTTGTTGGGTATAATGGTCATCCCGGTCTCCCATGAAAATGACTGGCTTTTGCTTTCCTGAAGCACGTGCCGCTTTTACTACATGGTAGACATTTGTAGCAACAGATGTTCTTCTAGCTAATATTCCATCAATGATTCCTTCTAAATATCCAAAGTATTGATATGGACCTTTAATCGTTAGTACCGTTTCAAATGGTGTAATTTTGTCTCCATCCTTTAAAGAATGAATTTCAAGTTTTTCTGGATGCTTTGCAAAGGTATGAATAAGTGCAATTACTTCATCCGTACCACATAATACAGCATTCTTCTTTTGGAAAAACTGCATGGTAACAATGTTATCTGGCTTCTCCTTTTCGACAATTTCTCGAGTTTTCAAAAAATATACTGCCGAAAACCAACCTTCTCGGATACGCTCATCAAACTTGAATGTTTTATTTGTAAGTCGTTTAATTTCTCCTGAAAGCTTTAATTCTAATTCTTTCATTTTGAATACCTCTTATAAATTTTTTCGTTTATGCATAAACGTTTTCACAGCTTTACATTATTTTAACACGTTTACATGAGATATAAAGTTATTTGCTACTCTTTAGTATCTAAACAAAGTACTCAATATGTTATTTTTTTTAGTTTTTACAAGGATTTTAATGTTATAAGCAATACTTAGAAATCTGCTTATTCGAATACATTTTTAACTTGTTCTTTATCTAATAAAACCTCACGAGGCTTACTGCCATTTTGCTCTGAAATGAATCCCTTTGCTTCCATTCGGTCAATCAGTCGTGCGGCACGATTGTAGCCAATACTAAATCTTCTTTGTAGTAATGACGTACTAGCTTTTTTTTCCTCTATGATTAGATGAACTGCTTCCTGCAATAAATCGTCTTCTTCTTCATCAAAGCTTACATTTTGAATTAAATCCTCTTGCTCAAATAAATAATTCGGTTCCGCTTGTTTTTTCACATAGCCCGTAATTCTTTCTATTTCTTGATCCGAAACATAGGCACCTTGGATACGTTTTACTTTACGTACCCCATTTTCTAATAGAAGCATATCTCCTTGTCCTAAAAGCTTATCAGCACCATTCGTATCAATAATGGTACGAGAATCCACTTGTGAAGAAACACTAAATGCCATTCTAGTAGGTATGTTTGCTTTTATTAATCCGGTAATAACGTCTACAGATGGGCGTTGTGTCGCTAATAGTAAGTGAATACCACAAGCGCGTGCTTTTTGTGCAATTCTACAAATTGCATCCTCTACATCATGTGGGGATACCATCATCAAATCTGCTAATTCATCTATAATAATAACGATGTAAGGCATTTTTTCACCATTTATCACATTAGCCTTTACTTTTTCATTATATCGGTCGATATCACGCACGCCTTCACGTGCAAAGGCTTCGTAACGATGCTCCATCTCCTCAACCGCCCACTTTAAGGCATTTGTTGCAGCTTTTACATCTGTAATAACAGGAGCAACAAGATGTGGCAAATGATTATATGGTGTAAGTTCTACCATTTTAGGGTCTATTAATAAAAATTTCACATCATCCGGTGAAGCTTTATACAGTAAACTTACTAAAATGGTGTTGATGCTTACACTTTTTCCAGAGCCAGTTGCTCCAGCAATAAGGCCATGTGGCATCTTTTTCAAATCAACTACGATAGGCGTTCCCTCAATATCTAATCCAAGGGCAACCGATAAATTCGAGCGATGCTCCTTAAAAGCCTGACTTTTAAGCAATTCAAGCATACTCACTGTTTGTCTTGACTGGTTCGGCACTTCAATACCAATGGCATTTTTACCTGGTATAGGTGCTTCAATTCGAATATCCTTTGCCGCTAGGTTTAGTTTAATATCATCAGCTAAATTTACAATTTTACTTACCTTCACACCTACATCTGGCTGTACTTCAAACCTAGTCACAGCAGGTCCTTTAACTGCTTTTAACACTTTAGCTCGGACATTAAATTCCTTTAATGTTGTAGCTAATCTGCGCATTTGCTCTTGTATCCAATGCTCATTTCCATCATCTTTTACTGGTATATCATCTAATAAATGTAATGGAGGTATTGTATTGATGGTTCGTATGGCTGAACCCTTTTTTTCTTGTAACCGCTCTTTATCCTCTGTTGTCATCATGACATTAAATGGAACAGAAGCTTTACTACTATGATTCTGGTTAAGCGTAGTCTGTGCTGAACTTGTTACTTGCTGTTTTAGTTCTGACTTTTCCTCGGCTTCTTCTAAAGACCGTTCTTGTTCAACCATATTTTCATGCCCTACTTTTTCCTCTTGTTCCATGGCATTTACAGTGTCCGTTATTTCGACCTTTTCGTCTGTATCCATTTTCATTGATTCTTCGTGCAGAACAATATCTTCAAATACTTCTATATGTTCATGTTTTTCTTCTTGTTCGACTCTATTTATAGCTTCTGTATCTTCCTCTTGATTAATGAAGCCTTTATCTTCTTCTTCCTTCGTTTTCTCTAAAGGGGTATATTGCTTCTCTTCATGGCGATCCATTCGCGTTTTCACATCGGTAAAGTTGATCTCTTCTTTTTGTACTTCATCGCTTGTCAGCCCTTGAAAATAAGCATCCTCCATGGTTCGTCTTTTTCTACTTCTTTCCCTTTTTATATTCGCATCAAATGGTATTACATTTGGAATATTATAGTCTGTTGATATGGGGTCTTCACCCGTTTGCTCCCTCGGACTGTTTAAATCACTATTTCGTTTTCTTATGTATGCAGGTGTATTCGATACTTCCTCTTTATGAGCATCATTTCGTGCACCAAAACCATATATAGGCGAAGGGACATCTGTCCGCTGAAAAGCACGTTTAGATACTTGTTGTCCCTTATCTTCACGTTTAGGCATTTCTTCCTTTATGACATTTGTAGTTACATTTCTAGTAGGTTGAGAGGTCTTCCTTTCAACCCTTCTTGTTTTCATTTCTGGTCGGTTATAGAATAACGGCACATTATCTTTTTGCGGATATTGATAAGAAATACGCGCTTGAATAGGACGACTTTTCGTTGTATCCTGCTCACGAAATTGCATCCTTGCTTTCTCCGAGTATTCTTCTTCTTCAAGAAACGTTTTTTTATACCATTTTTTAAACCACTCGATCATTCCATTCACTCTTTTCAAAAAACTAATATTCGACAATCTATTATTTTCATTATGATTTGAAAATCAATAAAAATCAATAGGATGCCAATACATATCCTATAAGGAATGAGTACTAGCATCCTATAAAAAAGGAAACCTTCCATTAACTTTTTCGATTTTCTTTTGATTAATCGATTCCCTTTTCATCATATGATGAATTAAAATTCAAAAACGGAACCTACCTTATAATCATCTGATAGTACTAGAATACCCTTCTCTTTCGGCGCGTCTGGTAAATCTAATTCTTTAGCAGAACATATCATCCCATACGAAGGTACACCACGTAGTTCAGCCTCTTTTATGACCATACCACTAGGCATTGTAGCACCTACTTTAGCGACAACTACTTTTTGTCCTTTCTCTACATTAGGTGCTCCACATACGATTTGTAATTCTTCATCCCCAACGTCAACCTTACAAACGCTTAGTTTATCCGCATTTTCATGTGCTTCTTTCTCTTTTACATAACCAACTACAAATTTTGGTGTTAGGTCTACTTCCAGCGGTGTCTCCACACCATTATCTTTTAAAACGTTATTGATTTTGCTTAATAGTTCCGCTGTTAGCTCCATTTGATTGGCTTCATCCAAATCAAAATAGTTAGAAGCATTAAATATATTGAAGCCATAAAGCTCTTTTGATTGAGCATGATGAATCTCAACTACATCTCCATGCCTCTCAGATTCGATAGAATATGTTTTTCCTTCTTTAATAGGAATAATTAACACATCACCGATACCTTCACGATTATAAAAAACATTCATACAACAAACCCCTTTCCCTTATTCCTCTTTTTTTCGATTCTTTGCAAGGATAAAAACTGGCTCTAATTTTTTATTTTCATATAAGAAGGAGAGAGACGTTATTGGAATCCTGCCTTCTGTAAAAAATTGCATTGTGATTTGAGCTAGTACGTCATACCCTGTTGGATTGACAACATCTACTAGTATAAACACATCTTGATGAGGTACTGCGACCGCTAGCTCTCCAACTGCCTTACCAGCCATTTCTTCCAGGAAGGCTTCATTTAAAATTCTACTTGCATCATAACCATCATTTGTTGCAATAAAGTAAAATGTATTCCCTGCTACTTGGTCTTCCTTATATGTAACAGGTAATGATCGTAAATTAAATTGTGCAACTTCCTTTACCCGTTCCAAGGACCAATCCTCAACCTCAAGCATCTCTTCATCAATTAAACGATACGATTTACCCAAGTCTAAAGCATAATAAATTCTTGTTTCTGCTGTATGGTCACTATAGATTAGCTTTTTCCCACTTTTAGCCTCCGTTGGAAAGGATGTGGACCGAATGACTGGGTAAATATCCTTCTCTTTCCCTACTAGATCCTGCTTTTCGTTCATAATTGTTAATGATTCTGTTAGATGCTCCACTAACTCGTCAATAGCAACATCTTTCCGACGCTCCCACTTAGCAATAATACCAGGTAGGGAAATATCAATTCCTACTTTTGTATCTTTCCACTCTACACGAAATGTATCTTTATCTCTGTTAAAAGAGGTAGTCCATTCAGAATTTGCTAGCTTTTCTTCTAAAATCTTCTTCATCTTCAGGCTTGTCATTTTCATATTCTTTTCCTCCTTATGTATGGAAGGATAAACCAACCTATATTTTAGCATAATATTCACCAAGAGAAAAAGGAGCGCTGGTTTGGGGTGCCTGGCACCACCCGAATTCTGTCAAAATATGTCGTATTGCGTGCAAAAAAATACCAGGTACTTAGATACCTGGTATACCTTTTTAAGCCGAAACTTTCGTTTGTACTCCATCTAAGAAGCTTTCTATTTCTTCTTGTGTTTTACGATCTTTACTAACAAAACGATCGACTACTTCCCCATCTTGTATAGCAATAAAACTCGGAATACCAAATACGTCATACGATATACAGACATCAATAAATTGATCTCGGTCTACTTTTACAAAGGTGAAGCTATCCTTATATTTTTCTTCTACTTCTGGCATGAACGGATCAATAAATCGACAATCCCCACACCAATTAGCTGAAAATAGTAAGATTACATTCCCTTTATTATATTCAGTTTGTAATTGTTCTTCTGATTGTAATGTATGCATGCGATCATCCTCCTTGTCTAACACTCTTCTATAGTATCAAATCGACTTCAGGAGAGCCAATATTTTGCAATTATAGAAAACAATTTTTGTAATGTAATTGTAAAGTGTGTAAATTTTCCTTATAATTAATTGTAACAATTTTCTACAAAATTCGTAAAAGTATTACTATACAGGAGGCAAACTAGTGAAAACAATAAAAGGAAAAATAGGCTTTATATTATCCTTATCCATTATCAGTTTAATTGTTGTTATTTTATTTTCTATTTATTTCTTTCACCAACAAGTTAAGATGACCTCAGAAATGCAAGAGATTGATGTTATTATAACCGATAGTGAAACCATTAATGAACAAATGCTAACAACCAGGTACGAAGAAGAAAAATTTCTACATAATCCATCTCCTGAACAGGCGGATGTATTAATGAATTCCATTCAATCTGTTCAAACCAATGCAAAAACCTATGCAGCCGAGCATGATGAATACAGTGATATTGCAGAAACCTTCCAATCTATCGCAAATAACGCCTTAACGTATAAAGGAGAAGTAGAGATTGTTACCAACATGCATAACAAAGTTGGATACAATGCAAACGAAGGTAAACGAAAAGAATTGAATGATATTTATAGTGAAACGTACACATTAGTGCAGGCAACTAATCATGCACAATTGATGACCATGTTATTAGAAATGCGAGTGAATGAAAGTCAATACGTAGAAAATGGTGTTCCTTCTTATTTCGAATCCTTTGATGAGACATTTTGGAGCTTTAAAGAGGTTTTAGAGGATCCTTCCATAGATCCGGAGCAAGCAAACACCATAAATGAAAACCTATTAAACTATAAAATGACGTTATTAGATATTAGAAGTAACTTAGATCAAACTACGAAAAATATTAATCAGTTTTCAACAATCTCTCAAAATGTACAAACCCAAATCAAAGATGTAAATGCGACCGTTCAATCATTAAAGCAGGAATTGTTAAATGAACAAGAAGAAACACAAGGAATGATTTCCAGCTTGCTTATTGTAATCGGCGTATTAGCACTTATCGTTTTAGTTGTTACTGGCTTGTTATTAAATCGCTCTATCTTAAAGTCCATTCAAACCTTAAAAAATGGAGCAGAAATTATGGGTAATGGAGATTTAGCTTACCGTGTAGAAATTAAAGGAAAGGATGAAATGGCTGAATTGGCATCTTCCTTTAATCGAATGGCTGAAAAAATGCATAATTCTTTAGTAAAGGTGCTCAACGCTTCTAAGGTTCTTGGAGAATCCTCTGGTAATTTAACAGAAATTTCCCAAAACACATCATTACAAACGAATGAAATCAGTATAGCTATTAATCAAGTAGCAGTCGGTGCACAGGAACAAGCGAGCCAAATTGAAGAAAGCACCAACCTAATTAGTCAAGTTGACGCTGCGATTGAGAAGACAAAATCTGCTGGTCTTGAAATCTTAACTGCTTTGAAAAAGGCCGAAACAGACAGTCAGCAAGGGATTGAAAAGATAAAAGTACTAGAGAATACATCAGAATCCTTTATAAAATTAGCCAATCATTTATCATCTGAGGTGAAGGAAGCATCTCAGCAATCCAAAAAAATCAATAAGATTGTATCTACTATTCAGGAAATTGCCGATAATACAAACTTGCTCGCATTAAATGCAGCAATTGAATCTGCAAGAGCTGGTGAAAATGGAAGAGGCTTTGCAGTAGTAGCGGATGAAGTTCGTAAGCTAGCAGAACGTTCAAAACAAGAAGCAGAAGAAATTTATAAATTAATTTCGAGTATGACGAAACAAATGAATTCCTTATCTATTGAGGCAGAGAAATTTGATGTATATGAAAAAGAGCAAGCAAACTCTGTTGAAGAGACAAAACATACTTTTTCGAGTATTTCAAAACAAGTCTATGACATGAATGATATGATGGAGGGAGTAAATGCTTCTGTAGTTAACATTACATCTGCTAATGAGACTCTGAAACAAAAGATTCATGAAATAAGTGTAATTTCAGAGGAGTCTGTTGCAACTGCAGAAGAAGTAGCTGCATCAAGTGAACACCAAACAGAATCGATTGTTCAACTTAACAGTGCTGCTCAAAGTTTACATGCCATCTCTCAAGAATTAGAAACGGAAGTAAGCGAGTTTAAGATTGATGAGAATATAGTATTTGCGGAAGAGGAATCAGAAGAAGCAGTAGCTAATGAACCTGAATCCATAGAGCATGATATGGAAATTAATAATCAATCAGAATCTGATGTAGATGTAAGTGATAAGGAATGGAACGAAGAGAATGATGAAGAGGAAGAGGAAATGAACGAGATCAAAGAAAAAGAATAAAACGTAGTCAAAGAAAAATCCAAATCATGACACATCATATGTGTTGATTTGGATTTTCTTTTTGCGTTTTTATTAAGTGGTAAAAATTTTTCAACAACCGAAAAGGAAGTGCTAGGAATTATTATCAAACACGAACATATACCCGTCATAAAATTCAATAATAACGTTATTTATTCACGACAATCGATTGCAGCATTTCCATTAGATCATGTGCTTCTGTTTCTAATTCATCAAGCCCTACAATCGTGGTAACCTTTTTTACCGCACCAACACCTACTTGTAGCTCGTACTCTTCTTCAGCATGTGGGAAAATTGCAATATAACCGAACTTATTATCTTGTTGAAAGGATTCTAATAACAATGGGTCTGGTCGTTGTTTAATGCTTTCATACAAGTGTTTACTGCTTTCATCCTCAAACTGATTATAAAATAATAAGTAATCTTGACCGTTTTTCTCTAAAAAGACATTATTATTGGAACTTCCGTTGATTTCCATCTCTTCTTCTAAATACAATGAAATTTGATCAATCGTTTGATTTACTTCCTTAGCCTCTGCTGTAAATGCTTCCTCTGCAGATTCTTTCGCATCCTCTAACGCTTTTTCTTCCGATTGGAAACAACCACTTAATAGTAGGATAAAGGATAAGCAAAGGAATCCATACACGTATCGCTGTCCACTTTTTATCTTCAATTTAGACACCACCCGATCTTTTCTAATACATTTACTTTATATATTTTTATACTATATTGCAAATTTCACCATTATAGGTATTTTTTCGCATACTCCTTATTTTATAATACTATTGATTTATAATTTGACAAGAGGAAAATGAGAATAGATGATAGTATATAAGTAATGAAGGAGGGATTGTAATGAATTTAACAATTTACTTAGCCGGGGAAATTCATACGGACTGGAGGGAGCAAATTAAAGTTAAAGCAAAAGAAAAAGGACTTCCTTTAACTTTTGTTGGGCCACAGGAAAACCATGAACGTTCCGACAATATTGGCGAATTCATTTCAGGCGAGCAACCGAACAAATTGTATAAAGACCATACCGCATCAAACATAAATAACTTGAGAACTCAAGTCTTGATGCAAAAAGCTGATTTAGTCATTGCCTTATTCGGAGAGCAGTATAAGCAATGGAATACAGCAATGGATGCAAGCATGGCTTATGCTTATAACAAACCGTTAATTTTAATTCGACCAGAAAGCTTAATCCATCCACTAAAAGAGCTATCCAATCGCGCAAACGTTACCGTAGAATCCGTTGATCAAGCGATGGAAGTACTAGCTTACATATTTGAATAATAGAAAAATGGTCACTATGTGTTAGTGACCATTTTTAATCTTTACATAGAAGCTCTATTAAATTCATACTGTCCCTTTAGTAAAAGGACAACATGCGAAAACATCGACATACGATCGACATGCTGATTTGTAAAGACTCCTACAGCACCTTCTTTTTTACGAATCCCCTTTGATTTTGTATAATCATCCATTATATCCCCAAGCTCTTTACCTTGAGAAAGTTCATCTCGAAATTTATCTGGCAATGGAATTCGTGCCCCACTCGCTTTATAAATATTACCTTTTTCATCCACTAATGCTCCCCAATTACAAACATAGAGGGTATTGTCTATTATCATAACTCCCCCTTCTAGACCAATACCGATTGTATGTGCCTCGCTATTGGCACATGCTTTCGCTCGGTTGATAGCTCCAGTCAACGTTTCTTCATCCGAATAAGGTTGAGCAGATACATTAGATGGTACAGCAAGACCTTTCACTTCTACATCCGAAAAAACATCTTTAACTGCATTTACTTTAGCTGGATTTTTGGAACCCACGATGATTTTCATTCCAACACCTCATTCACTAAGTATAGGAAAACCTCCACGTTAGGTGGAGGTTCGCTTTTATCCATTTTTTCTTATTTGATCAACAGCATTTTGATCCGTCGTTTTCACTAATTTTACTAGCAATTCTTTTGCCGCTGCGTAATCATCCACATGTATCATAGCTGCATGTGTATGGATGTAGCGAGAGCAAATTCCGATTACAGCTGATGGAACACCATTGTTAGACAAATGAACACTTCCTGCATCCGTTCCACCTTGGGAAATAAAGTATTGGTAAGGAATATTATTTGACTCTGCAGTATCTAGGATAAATTCTCTTATTCCGCGATGGGTTATCATGGAACGGTCATAAATACGAAGCAACGCCCCTTTTCCAAGTTGCCCAAATTCTTTATCGTCTCCAGCCATGTCATTTGCAGGGGAGGCGTCTAGAGCATAGAAAATATCTGGCTGAATCATATTAGCAGCTGTTTTGGCACCTCTTAAACCTACTTCTTCTTGTACCGTAGCACCAGAGAATAATTGGTTTGGCAGTTTTTCATCTTTTACTTCCTTTAATAACTCAATTGAAAGTCCACAGCCATACCGATTATCCCATGCTTTCGCTAAAATCTTTTTATCGTTTGCCATTGGAGTAAACGGTGTGATTGGTAAAATAGTTTGTCCCGGTTTTATTCCAATTCTTTCTGCATCTTCTTTGTCATCCGCTCCAATATCAATTAACATATTTTTAATATCCATCGGTTTTTGGCGTTGCTCTTGAGTTAAATTATGTGGAGGAATCGAACCAATAACCCCTACTATTGGACCATTGTCAGTAATGATTTGCACACGTTGAGCTAATAATACTTGACTCCACCAACCACCTAATGTTTGAAAACGTATCATACCGTTTTTCGTTATTTGTGTAACCATAAATCCTACTTCATCCATGTGACCTGCTACCATCACTTTCGGACCTTCACCATGGCGAACACCGAACACTCCTCCAAGTCGATCTTGGATTATTTCATCAGAATATTTCTCTAATTCTTGTTTCATAAAAGCTCGTACAGCATGTTCGTTCCCAGGAGCACCTGGTAGCTCCGTTAACGTACGAAACAATTCTAATGTTTCTTTTTGCATTATGTATCAGCTCCATTTTATTAGATATACTATTATTTTATCGGAATAAAGCATGTATTTCCATTTTTTAATTTCTAAAATTTTGCAGATTCGTTATACTAAAGATAGAAAAGGGTTATTAGGAATAGTTATTGGAGTGATAAAAAATGCGCTGGAGTAAAGTTGCAGTTGGGACAGCAGTTGGTGCTGTTGCCGGATTTTTTGTTGGAAGAGCCGTAAAAAAAGAATGGATCACCCCAGAAAAAGCACTTAAAATTGCTAAGGAAAAATTTAGAGCAAAAGGACCAATTAGTGGCTCTTGGATATATATGAAGCCACAAACACTTTCAAAAGAAAACATCGATTATAAGGTCTATTATGGTGGGATAACACGGCAAATTGAAGAAAAACCGGTACAATATGAGTTTTATGTTGATGCCAAAACAGGGACGATTGTGGATGTTTCTAGAATTTAGTAGGAAAGGGTACTGATTAATCAGTACCCTCCTATTTATATTCGTATCTCACCCGGTCCAATTGATTGATACGTTCCCCTTGTTCATTAAATTGTATCGCACGATAATAAGCATCATGGTAAAAAGTAAACCATGCTTTCCTTTTCATCCCATATGCAATCCATTTTTCTTTCTTTTTTACCGAAGTAACAGGAAAATCATCATATGCTAATACCCATAATGGATTTTGATGAGCATTCGTTGGCATGATATCCCCCATATGAAGAAAGGAATCTTCACCGTCCTCAAATAATACAATAGCATGGCCATCACTATGACCACCGGTATGGATCATCTTCAAGCCAGGGACGATTTCATATTCCACATCAAACGTTCTGACTTTATCCTGAATTGGTTTCCAATTTTCTTCCCAATATGTATTTTTCGAACGGGAATTAGGCTTTCGCATTTCCTCCCATTCTACTTTGGTTGTGTAAATGGTTGCGTTTGGAAAAGTAGGTTGGAATCCATCATTTTCTAGCTTTGTTAAACCACATGCATGGTCAAAATGCAAATGTGTCATTAACAGTCCATCAATATCGTTGAAGTCTAATTGTAGTGTGGTTAAGGATTGAAGGATTTTAGATTCTTCTAAGACACCAAAATTTCGTTTTTGTTTATCGGATAATTTTTGAAGGCCAATTCCAGAATCTACTAAAAAGTTTTTTCCATCCACTTGTACTAATATGGGGTCCGTTCTTAGTTCTATTTGGTTTTTTTCATTTACTGGATACTTTCGACTCCATAGCGGCTTTGGAACGACACCAAACATTGCTCCACCATCGAGATGCGTCACACCACCATTTAGCCAAGTTAATTTTGCACGACCTATTTGTAACGTTTCCATAATTCATTCCTCCCTTCCATTTTATATTTTAACATAATTAAAACGCTTACAAGGATATTTAACTGAAGATTTTCAGGATTAAAAAAAGACAAGTAGCTACAGCTCGTAACTACCTGTCCACATGAATTATTTAAA
Source organism: Salirhabdus sp. Marseille-P4669 (assembly GCF_900240405.1). Taxonomy (GTDB): domain Bacteria; phylum Bacillota; class Bacilli; order Bacillales; family Alkalibacillaceae; genus OEQK01. The sequence continues at coordinate 10,795 of NZ_OEQK01000002.1, read as the reverse complement.
TTGCGCCCGACATCTGTAAATAGGTTGCCCTTTCCCAGAAAACTTCTCTTCATATTCTGTCATTACATTCAATGGGTCTTCCATAGCATGCAAATCTAATGTAACTTCTTGTAGTTCCATTCCAAATTTGGAAAAGCTTACAACGGAATACTCAAATAAGTGCTGATTATCTGTTTTTAATACGATTTCACCGTTTGGGACTAAAATTTGTTTATATTGTTCTAAAAATGTTTTATACGTCAATCTTCTTTTTTCATGTCGATTTTTTGGCCAAGGATCTGAGAAATTCAAATATAATTTGTCTACCTCATTTTCAGCAAAAAGCTCAGTTATATTTTGAGCATCTGCATTTACTAGCCTTATATTTTCAACTTCTGCAGTTTTTACTTTTTCAATTGCAGTCACAATGACACTTTTGGCGAGTTCTAATCCGACAAAGTTATATTCTGGATGCTGCTTACCCATTCCAGCAATGAATTGTCCTTTACCAGTACCTATTTCCACATGAAGTGGTTGTGCATTTGCAAATAATTTCTTCCATTCTCCTTTATAGGAGCTTGCATTTTTGGGAACTATATCACTATTATCCCTAATATAATCATCAGCCCAAGGCTTGTTACGCATTCGCATATTATATACCTCCTAGTACCTCATTCTTTTTTATCCTAACATTTTTTCTGTTTTACATAAAAATTTCCCTTTTGATTGACAAAAGGGAAATACGAGAAAGTAATAATAATTAATAAATAATTGCAGTATGATTTAATGTTTCATGAAGTATTTTTTGCCAGAATAATAGTTGTTTTTCTTCTTTTCTTTCGGTATGCCAATAAATAAAATGTAAAGCTTGAGCCAACACATACCAATAAATTCTAGTCATTAACTGTTCGTCTTTCTTTATACCGTATGTTTCTAACCAGTTGTCCCATTCTGATATCGGAATATATAAATGTAATATCATTCCAATGTCTGCAGCTGGATCTGAAATCACTGCATTATCCCAATCTATTAAATAAAGATGATCGTCTGTACCTAGCATCCAGTTATTATGGTTTACGTCACAGTGGCAAACTACTTTTCGTTGACCGAGAACGGCATGCATATATTTATTTAAAAACTTTAAAGCTTTATGATAATCAATATTCGCAAACTCACTATTATTTTGATATTTATTTTTTAACTGTATGAAAATAGTTTCCGGTTCTAGGGGCTTTTTTCCCATACGCATAAATAAATCTAATAATTCTGTTGAATGGTGAATTTTACTTAATAAGTGTGCTACACGCTCCAGTTTCATTTCTCTAGCTGTTAGCGCTCTACCTTCCAACCATTTTTGTGCTGTAATGACATCTCCATTTTCTAGTCGCTTTGTCCAAACTAGCTTGGGAACAATACCTTCTGCAGATAATACAGCTATAAAAGGAGAAGAGTTGCGCTTTAAGAATAATCTCTTTTCATTATGTTGTGCGGAATATGCGTCACCAGTTGAACCTCCAGCTGGTGTTATTGTCCACTCATTACCTAAACCTTGTATCAAAAGTCTTCACCTTCACTTTATCCCCTGATTGACGTATTTTATATTATAACGCAATTATGGTACAAAAAGATAGGTTTTTTTACACGTTCTAACAAATTTTTTATAAGAATAACACAGATATTTTAATACCGTTGTACAGTTCGCTCTCGATGGTCCTTCTCGATTATCCATTGATAACCATGACCAGTTTGACCATCTGCTTGATAATCGACACCTTTTTTCACTTGAATCTCAATTCTTTTCGCCTTGTAAATGGATACCTCTTTAAATTTTACATGCTTCCCGAAAAACACAGTAAAAAACAAAAACAATAGTTTCCATTTCGAAATATCATCCACAATAAAAATATATAAGTATTCTTTACTCATTTTAGCCTGAGGAACGATCTTCATGCCACCGCCAAAATATGGATGATTTGTAATGGTTGCCATCCATGCGTTCGAAAATTCTATCCGCTCCCCATCTAGTATTAGCTCCATTCTTTTTGGTCGAAAGGTAAAAAGAACTTGAATTAAAGCAATAACATAACGAATAGAGCTTAAATGAAGAATCTGAATCCATTTCCTACCTTTTGAGGTGCTAGCTTTTTTCGCAACCTCTCCGTCAAAACCAAACCCAATGCTATTGGCAAAAAGAAAATCTACGTTCTTTCCCTCCTGCTTTTTATGCACCTTTCCCATCCAATAGGAATTCCAAGAAGGACCTCGTAAAATTTGTCTAAATAAGTCAACACTCTTCTTTTTTACATTACATGCTCGTACAAAGTCATTTCCTGAACCTGCTGGAATTACTGCAACTCTTACATTAGGTTGAGAAATTAAGCCGTTCATTACCTCATGTACTGTACCGTCTCCACCTACTACTATAATCGCCTCTACTTTGTCTTCATATATATGTGTCACTTGTGCTGCAATTTTTGTAGCATGGCCTTCATATTCCGTAAAAAACGTTCGACATTTTTTCTCCTTAAAAAGGATTTCCTTTTTCAAAGATTCATAGACTTTTCTACCCTTACCACCACCGGCTTCAGGGTTAACGATTAAAATATACATATGTATTCTCCTTTAATGAAAGAGGATTACGGCAAGTTAACGGGGCATATAACGTTTAGCACAACGTGTATACTTGTTTTTTTAAGTTATACTCTTTTCTGCTAGTGATAAATATCTCTTATTGTGAGAATTTACCCCAATCCTCATCCTCTTCCATCTCCCATTCAGGTCTTCTTACAGCTGTTGTTTGACAATGTTTCAACAAGGCTTCCCCAGCTTTTAATTGGTCATGTTTTAATGGAGAGGAAAGCTTCCGTAACCTTTGAAACCAACCTTCATACTGCGTTTCATCTATATAGTTTGTATGAAATGGCTCAGAATGAAACTCTATCTTATTATTTTTCGCCAATACTACTTTATAAGTAGGTATCGAGATGTCATATTTTTTTAAGATACTTTTCACAATATTTTCTGTTCTTCGTAAACTAATCATCGGGCTTATTGTTTTTTTCTGAATATCATCCTTCTCCAAATACCATGTTCTACCCTCATTTGCAATAAATGTAGTATTCTTACTTTCCTCTAAAATGGATAGACAAAGGATTTCTACTGGTGTAATAATTATAATATTCCCTTCCACTACAGCATTTTTCAATTGGAAAACAGGAAAATATAAAACAAAAAACGTATCAGGAAACCGCTGCAATAAATATTTTAATAGAGGATCAAATTGATATCCTTTATCTACAAAGGACGATTGAGATATTGTACTAGAAGCCCATTTTATTTGAAACGGGTATAAATAATCTAAAAAGTACTGCTTCAAGTCCTCTTTATTTTTTGGTAAAAGCGGTACATCGTCTACATCAGGAAAAAAGTCATTAGTCTCCTCTTTTTTTCGACTAAAAAGCTTCCATGACTTTTTTTTCGCTTCTTGACTTTCTGCTTTATCTTCGTTTTGTAATTCATTTTCAAGTAATTGGTATTGCTGTTTTTCCCATTTATTCTTTAAGGAAATCCAACTTTCTTTTTTCATGCGAAGAAATTGACCAGGGTAATGAAAGAAATCTTGTTCATATCTTGATATGTAATCTTCCAGTTTTATTAGCTGTGCCATATACAGCTGACACCTCTTTTTATTTCAATTTAAAAGTATGGACAGGTTCATATTTCACTTGTCTAGAAGGAAAAATCCGATACAAATGAAACTGTTCCACTTGCATTCGTTGTTTATTCATCTCCGGAATAAAAGCCTTCATGTTGTTGGGATCAATATGCAATTGATCATCTGACCATTTTTTTGCCAATGTTATATGTGGTGTATACGGCCGATTCTCTTTTGAAAAGGAATGCTGAAAAGCCGTTTCCTCAATTATATTATATAACATCTGTAATGTGTCTGTTTTTTTCACTTCTGCCCACATTACACGGGGCTGAGTCCGTTTTCCAAAAAAGCCCAAATCACCAATTTCTAGCTGAAAAGGTACATATTCTTTTACATAGAGATGCGAGGAAAGAGCTTCGATTTTTTCACTAGGGGTAGCTCCTAAAAACTTTAACGTTATATGTAAGTCCTTAGGGTTTGTCCACGTCTTATATGCTACTTGTCCTCGTAGCTCATCTTGCCAATTAGACAACCAAGACTGTATATGTTCTGCAACAGAAATGCCAAAAAAGTAGTGTGGTAATGAGCTCATCTGTTTCATCCTTTCTCTATGACTGTTCCTAGGAAAATTCATCCTATTTTATTAGTCTTTCATAGGTAGCTTCATCACAAATTACAAAAAGTCTTGCATCATCTTTAATTTTGTCAGAAAGCATACGATTAATACCTAAATTGCGCCCATCTGCTATCAATGTCGCCCCTTCTTTTAATAAGGCATGAAAAGCATCACTATATGTATTCCATTCCTTCTTCCTTGGTATTTGATACAAATCATCCCCAAAGTCCCGATTTAGAAGTTGACTGAATAGACTAGAAACCCCTTCCGTAAATGCAGTCCGAACAGCTAGAGAAGAGATGGTTTCATGGGAGAAAATAAACTCATCTACGTTTATATGTTTAAAGTTTTTAATATGATTCTCTTCCATAATTTCCACAACTGTATGTACATGTGGTGCTAAAGCTTCAACCGTAGACGCAATTAAAAATGTTTTACCATCTACTAATTGATTGTCTCCGATTGAATCATCAGCAAAAATGAGTACCGCCTTCGCTTCACGAATATTTGCACGATTTAATGTATCTTCTGTAGTCGGTTCGCCACTAATATAAAATACATGATCCGTTAACATCGGAGCTTTTTCTAATTGATCAATAATAATAATGTCAACTTCCCCATCACTTGCCATCATTTCCTTTAATGCATATTGTGCCTTTTTAGACCATCCAATAAGTATATAATGCTTGCTTCCTTTATACACAATTTTCCCCTCCTCTTGTTTCTTTCGGAATAATGAGAACGCATCCACTACTTTTCCAATTACAACACCAATTAAACCAATCCCTACGATATAAAGAAAAATGGCTAAAATTCTCCCAGCTGTTGTAACTGGCGAAAAATCACCATATCCTACTGTTGTAACTGTAGTCATTACCCACCAAAATCCTTCAAAGTAGTTGGAAAATGATGTGGGATCTAAATGTACAATGAGGATGGTGCATAAAAGAATGACAAACCAACTAATAGCTATTAAAAATATGGTGTTTACTTTTATTATTTTCACGATAATCTGCCGAAAAAATAACATTGTCTACCCCCTTACATAAAAATGATTAAAAAATTTTTTCAAAAAATACGAAAAAAAAATATTTTTTGGTATAATAATATAACAAAGGATACTATCTTCAAAGTTTCATAACACCATTGAAAACCAAAATTTCCTTAAGGAGTGGTTTTTTGAATCGTTCAACCTCCAGAATGCTAGATAGGGTGAAGGCTGTCTATTTGTACATTAAAGAAAAAGGGACAGTAACGACTACAGACATAGCAGAGGAGTTTGGGATCACAGACCGAACAGTTCAAAGGGATTTACATGTTTTGGAGTATAATGGACTTGTTTCTAGTCCGAGTCGTGGACATTGGACGACAACAGGTAAAAAAGTAAAAATTTCATAGAGAAATAGTATTAAATGGTATAGAAAAACCCCGGTCACCTTTTTTCCGAGGTTCTTTTTTTGCACCGCGTCCCTACTTCTGAGATTGAAGTAATGTTAATTCTTCATTCGTTAACTCACGATATTCCCCTAACTTTAACTGTTCATCCAACGACAGAGCTCCCATTTGAATTCGCTTCAATTCCAAAACCCTTTTGCCGACAGCTTGAAACATTCGCTTCACTTGATGAAATTTCCCTTCAACTATGGTTACCTCAATTTCAGAAACAGAATCTCCACTTATAATGGATAACTGTGCTGGCTTTGTTACGTATCCATCATCCAAGACGACACCTTTCTCAAAGGCACGAACATCTTCCTCATTAACCAGACCTTCAATCTTTGCCCAATACCGCTTTGCTACCTTTTTCTTTGGTGCAAGGAGCTCATGGGCAAGCTTTCCATCGTTTGTCAAAATAAGTAGGCCAACTGTATCTTTATCTAGTCTACCAACTGGAAAAGGCTCAAAACGCCTTAACGAATCATCCAACAAGTCTACAACACATTTTTCCCGTAAATCCTCTGTAGCAGAGATGACACCTTTTGGCTTATTCATCATAATATATATATTTTCTCTATATTCTACATATTCTCCAAGAACATATATTTGATCGTTTACTGGATCTATCTGTAATTTACCATCTTTCTTTACTTGGCCGTTCACTTCAACCGCACCAGTTTTTAACATTTTCTTTACATCCGTTCGGCTGCCATATCCGCTATTTGCTAATAATTTATCAAGACGCAATGAATATCACTCCTATGGGAAGAACTTACTTAATACTCGAGCTTTATTCCCTAATACATGTTCCATTAATGTAGACTTATAGCTTAGCCATAAATATAAATATCCGCCAATTCCTGCAGACACTATCACAACCACAATGGATTGCAATCGTGATGGTTCATCAAAAATGAGACCATTCAGAATGCCTTTTACTATAAATACAACAATTGTCATAATGACTGTAAAAATTAAAACAAGTAAAGTTCGTTTATATAGCGGTTTTAACGACATATTTGTTGTTTTTTGGATTTGCCAAATATTTAGGATAGATGCTGTTAAAACAGCTAAGCCTGTTGCGAAAATAGCACCTTTTCCTTCAAAGAGATAGATAAATGGAATATTACAAATAACTTTAATCAATATGCCGATTCCTAAACTAATTAATGCAAAGTTTTGTCGATTTAAACCCTGTAAAATGGATGCTGATACCGTGAACAATCCAAAGAATAGGGCAACAGGTGCATACCAGCTTAGCAGTGGTCCAGCAATGGCTAAGTCTTCATCTACACCATAAAAACTAGCATATGCTTCCGTCCCTAGTATCGATAACCCAACTGCTGCTGGGATAATGATTAACATCACCGTTTGTAAAGATAAATTAATTTGGTGTATATAAACCTCTCTTTTATTTTCCGTAAAAGATTTCGTAATTACTGGTAATAGTGCGAGAGATAGTCCTGTTGCAATTGTTACTGGAATGATAACCAGTTTATGTCCTAAGGATACGATTACAGCATATACAAGTTCACTAATGTCTTTTAGCCCGATATTACCCATTGCTCTGATAATCGTAAATTGATCAATTAACTGATATAAGGGAGTTGCAATTCCAACTAATACAAATGGTCCAGCATAGCTTAACAATTCCCGATACATCTGTTTTTTTGTATGTCTCTTTTTTACCGTTTGTTTTTGTAATTCTACATCTAAGTATGCCTTGCGTGATTTCCAATAAAAAGCTAATACTAGTAAAGATCCAACTGCGCCAACAAAGGCTGCAAAGGTTGCAATTCCTACCGCACTAAGTGTGGATCCATCCATTATTTTAATAATAATAAATACACTTCCAAGCAAGAAAACTATTCGAACAATTTGTTCCATTACAACGGATATAGCGGTTGGCCCCATGGAGCCATAACCTTGGAAAAATCCTCTTAAAATACTCATGGTAGGAAGTATAAGTAAGGCAAAACTCACCATTTTTATTACAAAGGCTGCATCTTCAACCGAATTATTTAAATCATAATCTGCTATACTTAATTTTGCGATGGATTCCGCCCCAAAAAAGAGTATTAAAAAAGCGATGAAACCAGTTAGTACCATTACCTTCATTGCTGATTTCAGCATGACACGACCAGCACGATAATCTCCCATGGTATTATGTTTTGAAACAAACTTACTCATTGCAAGTGGTATCCCCATTGTGGAAATACTAATTAAAATAGAGTAAGGTGTATATGCGAAAGTATATAAAGCTATTGCATTATAACCAACTAAAGCTTCAAACGGAATTAAATAGATAATTCCTAGCAGTTTTGATAAATAATTAGCACCAGTTAAAAGCATAGTACCACGGATAATATTTGACATTGTAAGAGTTCACCTTGCTTTTAATTTTCATTTTAATGTTTCTATTTTAACATTATTTATCTATAACAACATTAATATTATTACATAGTGAGAGGATTTGATATTTTGATTTATGATGTAGCGATCATTGGCGGAGGACCATCTGGCTTAATGGCAGCCATTACAGCAAGTCAAAACGGTGCAAATTGTATACTAATTGATAAAGGTAATAAACTAGGACGTAAGCTTGCAATATCAGGTGGAGGTCGTTGCAATGTAACAAATGTTCTTCCTGATGAGGAACTAATAGATCATATTCCCGGTAATGGACGTTTTTTATATAGTGCATTTTCTATTTTTAACAACCAAAGCATTATACAATTTTTTGAATCATTAGGTGTTGCATTAAAGGAAGAGGATAAAGGAAGGATGTTTCCTGTAAGCAATTCGGCCAAAGAAGTTGTTCAAGTCCTTTTAAATCAATTGGACAAGCTTAATGTTACGACGAAGAAGGATAGCCCAGTTAAAACGATTCACTACGGAGATTCTACTCATACTGTTACCCTAAATACCGGGGAAAATATTATCGCTAGGACTGTTATTATTGCAGTCGGAGGTAAATCTGTTCCTCAAACTGGTAGTACTGGAGATGGCTATGCTTGGGCTAAAAAAGCTGGCCATACCGTTACAGATTTATATCCAACCGAAGTACCTCTTACTTCTAAAGAGCCTTTTATTAAAGAACGTGTTTTACAAGGTTTATCTCTGCGGGATATCGTTATTTCCGTGCTTAATCCTAAAGGAAAAACAATTAAGTCCCACCGTTGGGATATCATATTTACGCATCAAGGAATATCCGGACCTGCGGCACTTCGGTTAAGTCAATTCGTTGTAAAAGCATTGAAAAAGTTCAAGACAAAGGAAGTCACTGTTACGATTGATAGCTTTCCAAATGAAAATGAAGAGCAGGTTTTCCAAAAGCTTATGAAACTTGCTAAAGACTCCCCAAAGAGAGCAATAAAAACTGTCTGGAAAGGGATAGTACCAGAACGTTACCTGCACTTTTTACTCGAGAAGGCTGGAATACCACTTGATCAAACATATGCTCATTTACCAAATCAAGATGTCCGAAACGTTGCCAAGCTATTAAAAGCTTTTCCAATTCAAGTCAATGGAACACTATCAATTGAGAAAGCATTTATCACAGGTGGAGGAGTATCGTTAAAAGAAATTGTTCCGAATACAATGGGTTCGAAAATTATGCCAGGTCTCTACTTTTGTGGCGAGGTATTAGATATTCACGGATATACTGGAGGCTTTAATATTACTGCTGCATTTTCTACAGGTCATGTAGCTGGAAAAAGTGCTGCGGAGTATAGTACAACGGTTTAGTAAACAACGAATGCTTGTATCGATTCAATTCATTCAAGCATTCGTATACTATAATTGCATTCGAAGGCGAATCATATCCAAGCATGGAATACCATTTTCGAATATAGGTTCTTCATAATTTTTCAAAAAGAAGTCCTTCTCTATTTCTACGAATCGAAATCCACACTTTTGATATAATGCTAATTGACCAATACTAGAATTACCCGTACCTATTTCAATTCTAGTAAAGCCTTTCTCTTTGGAAACAGTTACTGCATGCTTGATTAACTTCTTCCCAATACCCTTTCCTTGATATTTTTCAGAAATTGCAATATTCATTATTTCGATAGTGTTACATGTTTTTGCCAATAACACATATGCTCCAATAAAAATAGAATTTTGCTCAGCCACATAACATTGTCCATTTAATAAATATTTTTCGATTAATTTTTGAGATGGATCCGCTAATAGTAGTATATCCATTGGATAAGCTTCGGAATTATATTCTGGTCTAATAATCATTGATCATCGTATTCCCAACTTTAAAATTGATTTTATAACCAGGATAGCACGTATTAAAAAAGACTGCTATAGAATAGCAGTCGAAATTATGTATTTTCAATTTATGTTATTCAGCTATACTTTCTTCAATGGCATGATCCCAATCTGGGAAATAATGCAGTGCACTTCGCATCAATTGTGGATTTTCCTTCTTAATTCGTTTCTTACTTAAACTTTCCCCCCTTGCACGTAATTCTTTAATTTGTTGAAGTACTTCTTTGGAGCTCATTTTAACTTCCATTTACATACCTCCTTTTAAAAGTTACTTATATAGTTAACATATAATTAGAATTTATTCGTTAATTTTCATATTTCAGTTATTTTCATCATTATTTTATGTTTTTACCAGAGAGAATGCGGTACTTGCAGAATATAATTATTCATATATACAGATGTATATTTTGAAGAAGTCATATGTAGTATAAGTAAACCTTCTAATTTTAGGGGAAATATCCAAATAACAAAAAAAGTCTCAGATCTAAAAAGACCTGAGACTTTATCTTTGCCTAGCGATGTCCTACTCTCGCAGGGGAAACACCCCAACTACCATCGGCGCTGAAGAGCTTAACTTCTGTGTTCGGAATGGGAACAGGTGTGACCTCTTCGCCATCACCACTAGACTTACAGGATGTAAGTCGTTCTGTGTTGCTCACAAGACGTGAGCGTTGTTAACAGAACATCCTTTTTGAAAGTTTTTAACACCTTCAAAACTAGATAAGAATCGGAATCACGCATGATTATTTTTTTAGTTAAGTCCTCGATTGATTAGTATCCGTCAGCTGCACATGTCACCATGCTTCCACCTCGGACCTATCTACCTC
>NZ_OEQK01000003.1 GCF_900240405.1 Salirhabdus sp. Marseille-P4669 | reverse complement strand
CACCTAGCCAAGCTTGGCTAGGTGTGTGGGAGTCTATTTTCCACCCCAAATACCGGTTTAATTTTAATTTCCTCCATACAACAAAAAAGCTTGTAGAGAAAAAACACCTACTTTCTCTACAAGCTGACCACCTTAAAAAAGGTGGTTTTAGAAGGCTTTATTACTTTTCTTGGTTTTGAAAAAAATCCAAAAAGGCTTGATAAATCTCAATTCCTTGGTAAGAAAGTAAAGAAATCGCAGTCATAGAGAAGAAGCCTATCATAATAATACGAAACCATAGCATCATATTGTTTTCCTCCTTTTAAAAAAGATTCCGTTCTTTCAAAAGAAGAGGAAAAACCACATAATTTGATTGGTAAAAAACCGGAGTTAGTAATTTGCGATATTTTGTTAATTGAATAAGTTGGCCGAAGGGAACTGCTAAAGATAAGTGAATGAAACCTATTACGATAAAGTGTACAATTGCTATTCTTTTGTCTCCACCATTGTCTACTGAATCGAATGAATAATTAAGTAAGGGATCATATTCTTGTATATCGATTGGGTTGTGATCTAGTGTTAAGGTAGATTCAAATGTGTGCGAATAGCATACTACTAAAAGTAGAAGCAACAGGGCAACGTTTTTTTGCACAATCTTTCACCGCCCTTAAATGGAGTGTTATTTATTATATACGCTTTATCTATAGTTGGAAAGTAAAAAATAAACACAACACATATTCTAATTGTGCCACAAGAGACGTAATAGGAGAATGTAATACATAATTACGCTTGCGAAATCTTCCAACTAATTAATATAAGGACATAAAGAATTTTCATCTTTAAGTCCTAATACTACAGTATGAAGTGATATCATGATAGGATTCATACAAATTTCATTTTTTAGGCTCTTAACTAGAATAGTACTTTCATTGTCTAATAGCTTATGGTTGACAGCATAAGGCTCCTTCGCCTTTTTCTAGAGCTGATTTTAAGCTAGCTAAAACTTGCTTCCAAGCAGCTTGATGCCAGTTAAATGCTTCTGACCAGATTTCTTCCTCTTTAAATCCATCATGTGTTACAACAACCTTTGTATTGCTGTCATCGACTTTCTCGAACTTCACGTTGACAACGGTAAGCTCGTCTTCTTTATTCATTAGATTTTGAAAGGGATCAGGGCCTTTCCATGTAAATACTAATGTCTCTTTTTCGATAAGCTTTAAAATTTTACACCCTCTTGTGTTCATTTCTTCTTTATTGCCAGGTATGAAATAAAGTTCAAATGAACCACCAACTTTGGGATCAACTACCGCTTCCGGTGCGAACCATTGGGAAACACGCTCAGACAATGTCCATGCATACCATACGAGTTCCAACTCAGATTGAATGGTTACGTCACTTGTTATCGCTTTTGTATTAGTCGATGTTTTCAAGGCTTCATCCCCTTTTGCATTATTTTTCTTCCATATCGTATCATGATTACAGAATCATAGAAAGAATTTTCTGATATATCGAAGGTGAAAAACGTAGACCCATTTTAATAGCTAATTATGGAATCACAGATAACAACGAATTGATCGAAAAGTTAGCGATTTAACTAAACAATTACTTTTTGGAGAGGAACGCGAAAAGAGCATCATAATATTTATTAATTTAACTTACTCTATTATGTAAACATAATAACTATTGCTACTGAAAATAACGTCATCTCACTAAGTGTTAGGATTGCTTGTTTTGGTTGATCGGTATGCTTCCATTCAAAATAAGCACGTACAGCATAGTCGAGTATAACTGTAAGGAGAAATATAAAGAAAGTAAGCGTAAGATAAAGCTCCATGTTTTGTAGTTTCGTTAAAAAAAGGACAAGAAACGGAGCGATAAAGAAGATTGTTCTTAACCCCCAGTCTATTTTTTTATGACTGCTCGTGATGTGATTATTGGAGAAAAACTCTTTTTTAACCTTCTGAATTTGTAGGGTTTTTCTTAACAGGTAGCTAACAAGTTTTGTAAATGCAAAAGCAATAAAAAAGAATAAAGCCATTTCCAAAACATCAACATTCATGTGCATGCTCCTAGTCCGTAAGATTCCCGTAACAAAACGGGTAGTCAGTTATTAGGATATAATCTGGTGTCCTTTTATAGATTATTTTAGCATATGACAATAGTAATTTACAGAATATTCCTATTAATGCAATGGGGTTTGTGATAAAATGGATTATAAGAAATCCATAAATTTGGCGAAGGATAGGGGGATATTATTGATGAAGAGGGTTGGGCTATTGTTAATCTTAAGTTTTATTTTTGGCATACTATTTTTGAGTGGATGTGCTGACGATAACAAGGAAAATGCAACCATAGTTAAAAATCCGGACTCTCCTTATATGGAAACGTTTAAAGAGCTAGGCATAGGAACCCTTTATGATTTTTCGTTTACGTTACCAAATGCAAATAAACGATGGGTAACCTTATGGGTTGAGAAGTATGTTAATGGAGAAAAAGATCCGAATCCTCTAGCACAGTTATCTTACGGTCATAGCCCAAATGAACTCGAGGAGGGAAGCTTGGGGTGGGGAATCATTAATCCCCGAACAGAAGATACACAAGTATTTTTATATTCTCCCTCTACTACCTTACAGCCTAGAAATATAGATTTAGGGTATAAGGAGCTATTACCTAGCGGCTCTGAGTATACGATAGGAGAAGATAAGGTAGAGTTGAGCTTAGGAGAAAGTTATACCTTAGCTGTGTTCAGGCAGCCTTCTACTAATTCGGTTAAGCTATATGATTACACGAATAAATCGGAAGTGGAAAAAATGATAAAGGAGGATAGCTTAGTGTTATTATTAAAAATTAAAATTGAAGAAAAGTAAGAAATCTATCACATATACTTACCTAATATCCCAAGGAAAGAGAGGGAGAGGAATTGAATTTTGTTATTATTTCTATCACATTCCTCCTATCGACACTTGTTTCTATATACATAAAAAAGATTAGTAAATCAAAGGCAATTAGCATGTGGGTTGCGTTTGGGTTAAATACGGTCATTTTAATTAGCGCATCATGGCTTGTGTATTATTTGGATGAGGAAGCAGCATTATTTGGTTTAGCGCAAACTCGTTTTTCTATTTTATTATTTTTTATTCCTGTCTTAACCTGGGTTAACTTTATTATTCTACAATTTATAAAAATAGAGAAGTAGTGTATTATCGGTAATTACATACATATATGGGGCATTATGCTAACATTTTCTTAAAACTATTTATGGAGGATTTATATGGCTAGAGGTATTATTTATACAATTCTACTTTTCTTAATTTCGGTTTTTTTATTTTTGATAGTGACAAGCATACTGACAACAGGTTTGCCGACCATTTCCTTTTTTCTTTCCGTATTTGTAAGTCATATCATACTGGATAAGAATAAATGGTTAGTAGATCTATTAGTCGGGGTATATGGTGGAGAGAAGTCAGATGAGAGGAAAGCCTAATCGGGAGGATGCTAAAAAAAAGGAAAACGGTACCTCTCCTATGGGAAATGTACCGTTTTTATATGGTGTAAATTTAAGAAGATGGACTCTTCTCGGGCAGTAATCATTTCTACCATGTTATGTTTAATTGTTGTTAATTGACCGATTTTATTTTTATCTAGACCTAAGTCAAAAACGACTATTTTCTCTTTTAATTTTTCCAATTGTATTTCAAATGTTCTGGAAAGACCTATTTCGGAGGGGTTAACTGGAAAGTCTTGCTTATTTAATGAGTAGGGAGTTTTAAATTCAATATAAGGAATGAGCCATTTGAGATGTTTGATTGGAATGAACATTGTTTTATATACAGGTGAGTAAAAAACAAAGTAATCACTTAAAATATTTGTAATATACCCATGAATCGATTGATGACCAGTTACAAAAATTTCGACGAATGTTCCTTTGGCAACATTTAAGATTTTCCGAAGGGAGGTACTGTTATTTTTCTCGATATAAAAAGGTGACTCACCTGGATCGTTTATTTCTCTAATAAAATTTTCACTCCAGCCTTTTTTTAATTTTTGAATGTGTAATATCGGAATGTAAAGATAGTCATCTCCATCAAATAAAACGATGATATCTGCACCTATCTCAATTAAAATACCATCATAGTTTATTTTTCCAGATAGTTCTACGTTGATTTTCTCATTTACATAGTTATTTAACATATTCAAATCAGATCTTCCTTTCTTAGTTTAAAAGCCAAAGGTTCCATAAATATAAGCTTAGTAGACTCATAATCAAGCCGATTGGGATTACCATTAATGTGACTTTAATATATTTTCCCCAAGTAATTTTAATACCATTTTGTTTTAATAGATACATCCAGATTAATGTTGCTAAAGTTCCAACAGGGGTGAGTAGGGAGCCAATATCTGCACCAATGACATTTGCTAGATAGGATAGTTGAATTGTTTCTATATCCAAATTCATTTCCGTTAGCATAAGCGTTCCTATCATTACGGACGGTAAGTTATTTACAATATTAGATAAGAAAGATAGAAATGTTCCCATTATCATAATTGCGTTAAAAACACTGTCTTGTATGAAAGGTTTTAAAAAGTCAATGATACTATTGGTAATTCCGACGTTGTGAAGACCAAAAACTAGAATATACATGCTAAAGGCAAATAAAAGGATATGCCAGGGGGTTCGTTTGATAACATCTTTAATTCCTTTTCTTTGTTTGATCCATCTAAGCAAGATAATAATGACTGCTCCGACAATCGAGATAATTTCAATTGAAATACCAAAAGGGGACAAGACAAAATAGCCAGCGCGTACGAACACTACAATGATGAAAAAGAGTTTTAATGTAGACCAATCTACATCTGTTAATGGCTTTGAACTTTCCAAGGGATGTTTTTTGCCGCTCATGTCAAAAGCTTGGTTTATTATTGGAATCCTTTTTGGAATTTCACTTCTAAAGTATAGATAGAGGAGCAAACCAATTATGATGATCCCAACCATAGATGGTACAAACATCATATAAATATAACGATTTAAATCTAACCCTACAATCTGTAATGAAATTAGATTTGCGATATTACTTACTGCAATTGGAGCGCTAGAAGCTGTAGCAATAAGTGCTCCAGAAATTAGAAAAGGTATCTTTTGTTTGTCCTTTAATTTTAAAAAGGTAACGATATGAATAATAATTGGAGTTGTGATTAGAATGCTTCCATCATTATTAAAAAAAATCGTTGTAAAGAAACAAAGGATGTTAACATAGATAAAGAGTCGTAAACCGGAACCATTGGTTTTCAAAACTATATTTTGGGCAACCCATTTAAAGAAACCGACACTTTCTAACACAACCGTCATAACAATGGTAGATATAATCGTGATTGATGGGCCACTTACCATATTAAAAATATCAATTACCTCAGATAGAGGAACGATTCCAAAAATTAGAAATAATGATGCGCCAATGAATGTTGGAATTGTTTCATTTAGCCCCTTTGGTTTCCAAATCATAAATAAAATGGTTAAGGAAAAAATCGATATGGTGAGTCCGGTTCTTATTTCATCCATTAATGTTCGCCTCTCCCTTAATAGTAGAATCTTTTATTTTGATTGGGATGACTTTTTTCTCGTGTATTGTAGCATAGCCAGGTTTAATCAATTGATAATAAAAAATCCCGAATGCTACTAAAATGAACGCCATAGCCATTTTTAGTCCTCCTTCCTAAAATATCTTGAAATTTATTTTTCTTTCATATGCTGGTGGAGAGTTTCGTGAATTTTACAGCTATTAATAGATTGAATAAACTGTGAAGGGACCTTGTTATGGAAGGAACGGCTCCGTTTTCTATTTTTAAATGCTAAGTTTGAATATGAGTAAACACCAAAGTAATGTTTGCCCTTGACCTTTTTGTTTTTAGTAGATGCAACATAGGGTGAATTAATTGATAGATCAAGGGCAAAGTGGTTCTTAATTGAATTTTTATTTTTTGGGTAATCGAATCTCATTTCTTTTTTTTTTTTGATTTCACTTTTTTCCAATTTCGTAAATAGAAATCTTCCGTAATGTTATTCTTTTTGTATCTTTTTTCTGGGTTTGGGACTTCCTTTCTTTTTATAGGTGAATTCGTTTTCTTCATTGGCTTGATTTCACTTACCTTTACTTTTGTTTTTGGGGATTTTGGTATTTGCTCCTTTTCTTTATTTGTTTCATTATTTTGATGTTTGTCAGTGGTTTTCTCTTGGACTGGCTTATCTCTATTCTTTTCTTCTTGTTCTATAAGGTGGTTGGAAATGGTTTTATCTTCAACCTGTTCAACAGCTTTTTTCTCTGAATTTTCCGCTTCAGTCTTTTTTACCTCTTCACTCGATTCTATTGGCTTTGATTCAGTATCTTTGCTGTTGGAGTTCACTTCTGATTGATTTTCTTCAACTGTATAGGGGATTGCCTCATTATTAGATTCTTGAGCTGTTTCATTTTCGTTTTCCTCGTTTTCCTCGTTTTCTTCTTCTATCTCTTCTTGAATCTCTTCCTCCTCATTTTCCAATGGTCTTAATTGAATTTTGACAATTTTTTCGATTGGTACATATTTGATTTCCTCTTCATCTATGAAAATTAGATAATTCATATTCGCCTCACTAACTACCCCCTCAATAAATCCACCTTCAGTATGTTTTATACAAACCCATGTGTTTTCTAAATCTTGTAGTAAATTACTAAAAGTGTCTCTATTTAAATAGTTATAAGTTGGCATATCCATAGCAATTTCTTTGGAGTTTTTCTTGATCTCTACTAAGTGTCGCAAGCTGAAATAGTCAATTTCTTCATTTTCTCCTAGCACAATGAGATGGTCCCATTTTAAGTCTAGTAGTTTTCCATAGACGTATTCATCTCCACTTAATTGAACCCGCACGGTATAACCGACAAGGTCATTTAAGTTATTGTGAGATGTCATCTGATCTCCTCCTTCCTGTTTTGAAGAAAGCCGCTCCTATAACGAAGCGACTTTTATATTAATTTTCAGTTCTTAAATTGCCTCTTTGTACCTCCATTTCCTCTAAAGGAACAGGTGGCTCTGGTTTTAATCCATAACTGAAGTTTCTAATATGGAAAGTAGATAGTCGAATGACTTCGGTATACAATACAACCGTTACATAATCCTCTGTAATCTCATCGATGACACCCTCCAGCTTTTCAGGACCACCTCTATTAATTGTGATCCACTTATGCTTCATTTTTCTTAGTAAATCAATGAAATTTTCACCTGTCTCATATTTGAAATCCTCAGATGCTTCCAAATCAAACTCAATCCCATTTTTTACTTCTTCTGTAATACTTTTAATATGATGGGTTTTGTAATACACTACCCCATCTTCTTCTGTTAACAACACTAAATAATCTGTATACACATCTAGTAGCCTACCAACTCTTGATTCGGGACCTCCTCTATCAAAACGAACTACTTTATCCCGAAGAGATTCTAAATAAGTTCTCATTTGCTCACTCATTTACCATAACCTCCACTATTATTTTTTGTGTAAATTCACTGTATGTATATGTGTCATATACTAATAGGGTACTAGTTACATCGCCTCTTTCCTTAATTTTACACAAATGTCTAGTAGACTCTTAGCCATATGAAAGGTGACCAAAAAAAAACCCTCATTAGACGGAGGGTTTATAACAGTAAATTCATGTTTGCTTTTAAATAGTCATTTCTCTTTTTTATAAATTCCAGAATATAATCAAACTCCCTATCAAAAGCATCTATAGACTTTTGGTAGGGGTCCTGTAACACATATGGTCTAATTGTTTGCAACAGCTCCCTAATATATCCTTCTAAATACGTAACAGTAAAATAATGTTCTAACAGATCAGATAGCGTTGAATGATATTGTTTACGAAATTGAGGGACAGATAAAAGTCGTGCAGATAAGGTATTATATCCTGTGATTGGTACATAATCATGATCTAATTCTTTTCCATTCAAATTTCTTCCCCAGGTCCCATCATAATCCCAAGGTGTTATATCAAAAAGACCAGTATCGTCATTTCGATATAAAGCGTAATTATGAATAAATCCATCAAAGTTTTGTGTGCAAACAACCCCTGCCAACCAAAGCATATATTTAGGGATATTAAGCACAAGAGCTATTTCTTTTTTAAATTCGGCTTTTGGCAAAGTGTTAATAAGGAAGATAAGGTTTTCCAAAGGTTCATTAGTAGGACTATGACTTTTGCTATAATGCTTGGTATATCCATCAAGAAGGTTTTTTTTCGTATTTCCTTCAGGGGTGATAAGGGAAAAGTTAGCATCATCATTGGTTGCATAATAGATGTCACCATCCGCAAGTCCACGATTCTTCAAAAATAGACCATCAAAAGATTCGATTTGTAAATAGACACCCTCTAACCTCTTGTTTAATCGTAGTTGTACATGTTTAGATTTTGGGGCGATAACCCCTATGTCATTAAAAAAGTCAAAAGATAATTTATTTCGAATTCGCGAAGGGTCTTTATATTCTGCATTTAAATGTATTCTTCTTTGATTTTGAAATAATTGGAAATTTGGGAACGTTATATCATAAGACTTTTTCGGTAATTTTCGAATATGATGTCCCCTATACAATAGATCCATGTCATAGATTTGATTTAACAATTGAAGCTTTCCTGGAACAGGGGTATCTGACCAAGGATCATTACGTAATTTTTTTAACTTTTTAGGGTTTGCGATTATTTCATATTGTATAACTTCTTGAATCGACTCCATCATTTTACTCCTCTCGTAAATTAACTAATGTACTGTATGTAAAATATTGCAACATTTGTGAGTGATTTATAAAAACCATGTCATTTATACAAACCATTCCTTCACAGATGCGTATTTTAAATATAGAAATTCATATTTTTCTAAGGAGTGAGAACGTATGACAAAAATACTAACAGTTAGTAGAGCAAAAGAGATTGGTATAGAAAACGAATTAGACACCTCTTTTATGTTTCATAATCCAGTAGAAAAAGAACAATCATTAGTAGTAGAAGGAAAGAAGAAAAAGAAAGGACCAGGACCAAAATCTAAGGGTAAGAAGTCCCATGGCTCAAAGGGGGATAAATCTCACGGTTCCAAAGGGGATAAATCTCACGGCTCCAAAGGAGATAAATCTCACGGGTCCAAAGGAGATAAATCTCACGGTTCCAAAGGGGATAAATCTCACGGCTCCAAAGGGGATAAATCTCACGGCTCCAAAGGGGATAAATCTCACGGCTCCAAAGGGGATAAATCTCACGGTTCCAAAGGGGATAAATCTCACGGCTCCAAAGGGGATAAATCTCACGGCTCCAAAGGGGATAAATCTCACGGCTCCAAAGGGGATAAATCTCACGGTTCCAAAGGAGATAAATCTCACGGGTCCAAAGGAGATAAGTCTCACGGTTCCAAAGGGGATAAATCTCACGGTTCCAAAGGAGATAAATCTCACGGGTCCAAAGGAGATAAATCTCACGGTTCCAAGGGAGATAAATCTCACGGATCCAAAGGAGATAAATCTCGCGGAAAAAAGTAACATGGATCTCACGGATCCAAAAAATGATAAATAAAAGGAAAATGTAATAAATTTTAACTGTGTAAGGTAGAGGTATAGTATTTCAAAGCTTTGCACAGTTTGTTCTTTTTGTTATTAAGTTCATTTCTTCACAAAACTGTTGAAATTTGGACGTTAGTGACAAGTACCAACGATGTATACTAATACTGTAAGCGTCTACATGAGATTTATTTCCATAGAAAACTTTTTAAAAAGAAAGGTTTGAAGCATATGGATAATTTAAGTGAAAAAGTTGCGGTTATTATTGGCGGGGCATCCGGAATTGGTGCTGCAACTGCACAGCTGTTTAGAAACAAAGGGTCAAAGGTTTTACTCGTCGATATAAATGAAGGAAAAGGGCTAGCTTTTCAACAAGAGCTAAGTAGACAGAATGGTGAGGTAAAGTTTATAAAGGCTACTATTGATAATAATACCGAACTGCAAAAAATTATAAATGAAGCTGTCCGTATTTTCGGACGTGTGGACTTTATCTTTCACAAAGCAACCTTAAGGCGAGTGACTTCGTCGAAAAAACACCCAATTGATATTTGGCGTCATATGATAAATGTGGCATAATTCAATCTTAATAGAAATTAATTTAGTATTGATAAAGCAATTTTTTCTCGTGAAAAAGGGGAAGGGATTGCTTTTTGTTTTTCATTTACCCAAGTGTTTAATCCAAGTCTTTAAAGGGAAACATATTTAAAATAATATAAATAAAGAGGGAACAAATATGACATGGATATTAAAACGAAAATGAAAATCCACACACCGGTCAAGAACGTAATTGAAGCTATCGTAGATCCAAGTAAAATTTTACATTTTTGGTTTTCAAGTAGCTCGGATCGCTGGGAGCAAGGGAAAACCATAACCTTACAATACAAGGAGTATAGTACCATGGATATCCCAATACCTATTATAAGCATCATCGAGAATCAGAAAATTGTTTACACATGGGGAGAAGGCGAGAATCAAACGGAAGTATCCCTCTCATTAATACAAGAAGAGGAAGGGATCACGGTGCTGGAAGTGGTAGAATCAGGGTTTCGAGACGATGACCCACAATTGATCCAAAAATTATTAGATCAAAAGGAAGGCTGGGTTTACATGATCACTTGCTTGAAGGCGTATTTAGAAAATGGTGTTCATACATTAAGAGGGTCTTTAATTCATTAAGCCAATACGGAAGGGAGAGCACGGATGCGCGGCTTTAATCGGGGTGTAGTAAGTGTAGCTCTAATTGTATTCACTCTAGCACTTTTGGATAAAGGATATCAACTATGGAAAATAAAAGAATTTGTGGCGGATTCAACAGTCGATGTTACTTTCTTGAAATTCACGATAAACAATGATGTACCTGGAGAACATCTCATTATTTATGCAATTGTTTTCTGGATTCTCGGAATTATTACTTTTTTAATTTTCCTATTACCAATCGTCTATACTTATGTGAGAGGAAGACGAAATAAAAAGAAAAATTGACAAAACTAGTAAAATTTTATGATTCATAATCTAATTCTGGCAAAAGATAGAGAAGGTTTATAGTATTATATGATACGATTGTGTTAGAAATAGTTTACGACTGATGGGAGATGAAGTCATGAAAAATAAAATACTTATACTTGCTAGTGTCGTCATAGTTGCAGTTGTTGCAATTTGGACTATAAATAATTCAACGAAAGACGAGGCCAAAGAGGTTAATATTAAAGAATTAGTAGAAGATTATAGTTTGCGAAACATTACAAGTGATAATGCTTCCATAACTTCTACTCAGTTAGTTGTGACAGAAGGCGATCGTCAAACAGCATATGATTTACCTGAAGATGAATTTTTTGTCTCCATTGCACCTTTTTTAACTACTACCCACCCTTGCGAAATGCATAGTTTAACCGGGTGTCAAGGTGAAATGGTGGAACAGGAGTTTGATGTTTATATTGAAGATGAGGATGGCAATGTCATTGTAGATGAAAAGATGACATCCCTATCAAATGGTTTTCTTGACCTATGGTTACCTAGTGACAAAACCTACCATGCAACAATAACGCACGAAGGAAAAGTGGCAGAACGAGTAATAACCACATTTGAGGGAGATAATACTTGTATAACGACAATGCAACTAAAAGACGAGCAAAATGCTTAATAAATGATTAATTGAAACATATTCAAAGCCCTCCTGAGATTTTATTGTCTCAGGAGGCTTTTTTATGGATGTATTATTGTTTGGATGGAGTAAAGGTTGTTAAGCAAGATTCATGGGAACAGAAAATAGAGAAGATATGCTACATCAATCATCCACTCTCGAGCACCATTTAATAAAAAATGTACAAAATGGGAAAAATGACACTTTTTTCAAATAGAATATTATCGTAAAACAAAGGAGAGAGGATATGTGGGTGAACATTGGCGAGGAATCCCTGTACGATTTTACTTTAATCCCCAAAAAATACAGTAGTTCATAACCAACATCCTAAATTCAACTTCACAAATACAAGATTTGAAAAGATGCCAGTATCCAATTGATCAAAATCAAATAGAATATAAGAACGCTTTTAGATTTCCTAAATTAAATTGTTTAAAAGAGGTGGACGATGAAAGAATACAATGCTTCGAAATGGTTAGGTATCTTGGTGGGAATGTTAACATTACTAGGAGCCTTGGTTTTTGGTGTTATATCGTTGATTGGAATGGGGTTTTCCTTTCTATTTCATTCCTTTTCAGGAGGTCCGTTTTTTATTATATTTGTGTTTCTTATTTTATCAGGAATTATAACGATAATTGGTGCTAGGAATTTACCAAAGAAAAATAGGAAAAACCTCTATTTGATTTATTGTTTGATTGTCGGCGCTATGTTGCTGATTGGCTTTTTTATGAGCTATGGGGCATTAGGAAGGGAAATCGAATTACTACTTTTATGCCTTGGAATTGGGTATGGTTTGTTGGCGTTCGTTGTCATACAAGGAAAGTGATATTGCTTAGAAAATTTAAGGTGTGCTATACTTATTTTATAAAAGTTAGAAAGGATGATGGGTGGCCGATGATTAACTAATCTTATTTTATAAAGTTTGAAATTGTATATTTCAACTGTTGCAAAATAGGATTAGTCTGCCCATTTTTCAAATAACGGATCAAGCTATCATGATAATAGCTTATTTGATAATGTATTGTATACGACTAATCCTTCCAAAAAAATGGGAGGATTTTTTCATATGTAAAATGTCTATCCTCCCTTGTACGAGAGGGCGATTTAATGAAGGAATTGATAAAACTAATAAATGTTCATTATGAAATATTGGATTCTGTGCTTTTGGATACCGTTAATGCAACGGTACAGGAAGGTGATATCGTAGGGATAATTGGCAAAAATGGTGCCGGGAAATCCACTTTGCTTCAGCTCATAAACGGTAATCTCCAACCGGCAGGGGGTAGCATTCAGCGGGTTGGTGGATATGCGAAAACGGTCATGGTAGAGCAGGAAACCGAACACCATTCCTTTGAAAAGGCTAATCCACAGGAGATGAAATTGTTAAACCAATGGCATGTGCCAGCAAATGACTATGTTCAATTAAGTGGTGGAGAAAAATTAAAAGCTCGACTAGCAAGGGGTTTATCGCAAAGGGCAGATGTATTGCTGCTTGATGAACCAACAAACCATTTGGATGAGGATAGTATACAGTTGTTAATAGAGGAACTCGAGCGTTATACAGGTACTATCTTATTTGTATCTCATGATCGGCATTTTATTGATGAAGTGGCCACAAAAATTTGGTCAATCGAACAGAAGAAGGTGATCGAACATCGAGGGAACTATTCAAGCTATATGGAAGAAAGGCGGAAGAAGCGGTTAACACAAGAGCGGGAATATGAGAAGCAACAAAAAAGTATTGCACGAATAGAAGGTCAAATTAGCGAGTTAAACTCCTTTTCCCAAAAAGCCCATGCCCAATCCACTAAGCAGGAAGGATATAAAGAATATTACCGAAAAAAAGCAAAACGAATGGACTCGCAAGTGAAGTCAAAGCAAAAACGGTTGGAGAAGGAATTGGAGAAAGCTAAAGTAGAACGAGTAGAACCAGAATATACGGTACGTTTTTCGATGGAGGCGAATGAAAAAGTAGGCAAGCGGTTTTTAGAGGTAAAGGATGTAACAAAGGCGTTTTCAGGGCGAACCCTTTTTGAAAAGGTTCATATTACGATAAAGCATGGAGAAAAGATAGCACTTGTCGGACCGAACGGAAGTGGGAAAACCACATTTCTGAAAATAATTCTTGGGGAGGAACAAGCAACGGGTGACGTCTGGATATCCCCTGCTGCCAATTTTGGTTATTTAACCCAAGAGGTGTTTGATTTACCATTAGACCAAACACCTGAAGATTTTTTTTATAAAGAGACCTATGCAGAACGAGGAAAGGTACAAAATTTGATGAAGCACTTAGGATTTACCCCCTCCCAATGGAAAGAACCAATTCGGAATATGAGTATGGGAGAGCGGGTGAAGTGCAAGCTCATGTATTACATTTTAGAAGATAAAGATGTTCTTATACTAGATGAGCCGACCAATCATCTTGATCTACCATCCCGTGAGCAATTAGAAGATACTTTAGCTCAGTACAATGGAACGTTACTTGTCGTATCTCATGATCGATATTTTCTTGAAAAAATAACGAATCAAAAGCTTGTGATAGCCGATAAGCAGATTTTGAGGCCAGTTAAAGAAAACAGAAATCCGGATGAAATGGAAGAATTGAAGCTTGCCTTGGAAACAGATCGTCAAGAAGTGCTAGGTAAATTAAGTTTTATGACACCGAATGATGATCAATATGCGGAACTTGATCAAAAATTTCTCGAATTGACGAAGCAGATTCAGGAGTTATCCAAAAAATAAATGGGTAGAAACATACAGGCTTTTCCGAAATGCATGTGTTAAAATAAGGCATAATTGAAAATACGGAGAGTAAATCAAATCTATGATTTACTCTCCAATTTCTTGTTTAGATAACGATCTAGGAGTTGGAAGAGTTGAACAAAAAAGACATTGCAAACATTCGTAAACAATTCAAAGTAGACAATGATTTAATGAATATTAAGGAAATTTTTAATGTGTATGTAATGAAAGAGTCGAGTGATATTTACCATTACCAAAGTACACCATTCGAAATGCTAGACCAGGATCAACAAGAATTATTTTTAAACAACTTTAAAAAAGTGCTTGGTGGTCAGCTGGACGAGAAGTTATTTGAATTAAAGTTTCGCCGGGATGCAGAAAATTCCAGTCAGTTTATTTTACACCGTGGATTATTAAGTCAAGATGTTGAGGAATGGAAAGCAGAAATGCTTCAGATTGTTGGCAAAATGCTGAAGGACAAGCAGTATGAAATGGATATAGTGATAACATTTATTCGTGGGGAATATTTAAAGCCCATGAAGCGCAGCAATGAAGAGGCAGAAGAAAGTGATCGAGATGCGGTTTATGCTCATTCCTTTATTCTTTGTAGCATGAATAAAACGCAAGATCCAAAAAAAGAACTGCTGTTTGATTATATCGAGAAGGAATTTAAATACAATATTGTCGTAGACCCAATCATCAACCTAACCGCGCCAGTCGGAGGTTTTTTGTTTCCCTGCTTTACCGATAACGCAGCAGATGTAAATCATGTTCTTTATGCTACTGGAAAAGCCCATGAGCCAGATTATCATTTTATTGAAGAGGTTTTAAATGCAGAGGAAGTTATGACTGCCAAAGAGGATAAAATTGTGTTTGAAGAAATAGTGAAAGATGTTGTAGGTGACCAAATTAATACCTCGACACTTTCCAATGTGTATGAAGAGATTCACCGAGTTATGGAGGAGCACGAGGAGCCAGAACCACCGAAATTAGATTATAAAGATGTGGAAAATGTATTGCGAAATAGTGGAATCGAGGACGTCAATACAGAAAAAGTAGAAACAGCGTTTAAAAAGGTAATCGACGATGAAAAGTACGAACTAAAAGCAACCAGTATCGTACCGAAATACAACAAAAAATCCATTAAAATAAAAACAAAAATTGCGGATATTTCCGTTAGCCCACAGGATTTAAAATATGTGAAGCAAACTCAAATTGATGGTAAGCTATGTTTGTTAATAGAAGTGGAAGAGGATACGATTATTGAAGGCTTTAAGATGATTCCAGAGGCTTTATTTACAAAAGCAAAAGAAGAAGATTAATGCTTAATGTAGGAAGTGCTGCTCCAAAGTTTTTGGAGTGGCACTTCCGATTGTGTTTAATGATGTGCTTCTGCCTCAGCTTTTGTTTGATGAACGGTTCCAAATGGATGTTCAGGTGGAGCATAAATGGAATACAGTTTGAGTGGTGTATTCCCTGTATTGGTTATGTTGTGCCATTTTCCTGCTGGTACCATGACGGCAAAATCATCAAAGACATTTTGCTGGAATGTTAAATTGTCTCGAGAATCCCCCATCTGAACCAATCCTTGGCCGTCTTCAATCCGTAGAAACTGGTCTACATCCGGATGCATCTCTAACCCAATGTCCTCTCCAACCCCAATGCTCATGAGCGTAACTTGTAAATGTTCTCCTGTCCAAATAGCTGTTCGAAACGTATTGTTTTGTTTCGTCGCTTGATCAATATTCACTACATACGGCTGTCCTCCAAAGTCTTGAGTGTTCATAGGGCTTGGGTTTTGACTAGAGAACCGATAATCACCATACCCCGGCGGATAAGCCCAATAAACGGGCTGATTAACATAAGGCTGCATTGGAACATGCCGATGCCAATAATAATGCTGTGGATCAATATACTGTTTAAAGTGCATGCTTTTCAATCCTTTCCGTGAAATATCACTTTATCCTATTCCATAAAGCTTGGAAATGTACACCAGTCTAGTATGTTCGTGGTGCCTGGCACCACCCGATTTTTGTGCTTTTTTGTCGAATTAAACTCCTTATTTCATTGTTATCGTTCACTTCACTTGGTTTATAAACCAGACTTTTCATTTTATGATTCATCCAATGATACATAGGGGGAGAATTTTTATGAAGACGCTCTTTATGTTTCAAATATTGCTGTTTATGTTTTATTTTATTTAACTTATCACCCAAAAGGTAAACTGTTTGTTCCAACTTTTCCCTTTTCTGTTGCATGGTTCACAATTTATGTTCCATTCCAGTTTTTATGTTCCACAAGTTGCCCTTTATGTCTCAGATAAAGTCATTTATGTTGCATAATCAGCCTTTAATGTTCCATAACCAACCTCGACACCGCACCACCTCATCACACCACCAAACCAATAAAACGACCATGTATTAATATATTTTCTGATTCCACTTTTTGGAATATTATGTTAATATGGGAAAAATAACTTTCGAGCTAGATGATGGGGAGGGTAGGCATGAGTCATATTGTGAACTATTATAGTCAATTT
Organism: Salirhabdus sp. Marseille-P4669; assembly: GCF_900240405.1. Taxonomy (GTDB): domain Bacteria; phylum Bacillota; class Bacilli; order Bacillales; family Alkalibacillaceae; genus OEQK01. The sequence goes on along the minus strand of NZ_OEQK01000003.1, from coordinate 443,840 downwards.
GATGAGTGGGGAAGGCTTGATCGGGAGCCAATAGAATTTCTAGTAAATTGGGAGTATATTAAGAAATACTTACCCGAATCTGGATTCATTTTAGATAATGGTGCAGGCCCAGGTAAATATGCTATGAGGCTTGCTCAAGAGGGATATTACATAACACTTGCAGATGTAACGCCAAAGCTAGTCAATGTTGCGAAAGAAAAAGCCCTAGAGCTTAAGTTAGACAAACAATTTGATGGCTTTTACGAGCTGGACGCCAGAAACCTTAGCAGTTTAGAGGATGGACAATTTGATGCTACCCTCATGCTTGGTCCCATGTATCACTTGCAGGATCAAAAGTCTCGATTGCAAGCAGTTCAGGAATTAAATCGAGTGACGAAGAAAGATGGAGTAGTCTTTGTCGCTTTTATGTCTCGAATCAGACATATTTTTACATCACTTCTGAATCCGGAACATTGGAAACCAAACGACAATATGGATACGATCCAAACCTTTTTGGAAACGGGCTGCTTCAACCATGCGGATGACGGTCGTTTTACAGGGGCTTACTATTTTAATATGGAAGACATCAAGCCCTTTATGGAGTCCCAAGGTTTTGAAAGCCTTGAATTATTAGGCTCTAATGTTGGAGCTGTTTTAAATCAAGAGAGTTGGGATTATTGGAAGAACAAAGGAGAAGAAGAAAGAGTCACTAAATTTATTATTGAAAAAGCAACCGATTCATCTCTTCTTGGGATTTCAACACATTTACTTTACATTGGTAGAAAAATCTAGAAATCTATGACTGTAATTAGGGGGGAGAATGTTATGTTAAGTGTTCAAACAGGCAGTGTAAAAGGATATAAAGATAGAGATATTTCTTTTTCCGTATTAAGCAATTCAGATGAAGCGGATGGTTTGGTAATCTTTTTTCCAGGTGCTGGATATACGGTTCAATCACCCATTTTTCATTATGGAACAGGTTTATTTTTGAGCCATTCCTATGATGTTTTACAGGTGAACTACAGCTACAAAGATCCATTTTATGATTCCTTCAGTAATGAAGAATTAAATGAGGCCATTCATTTTGATTCCAAGGCGGTAGTAGAGAAGTATGTTGCGGAGAAATCCTATGACCAGTACATCCTACTTGGGAAATCGATTGGAACGATTCCACTCACCTCGATTACGAATATGAATTCTTTCGAGCGTGCAAAGGTGATTTGGCTCACCCCGTTGTTAACTGAGGAGGAAGTATATAATGGAATGATTCATACTAAAAATCAGAGTCTATGTATCATTGGGGATAAAGATCGTTTTTATGATGATGGAAGATATAAAGAAGTTTTGAGTAACCCTAATATGACATCTAAATTAATTCCTAATGTGAATCATTCTTTGGAAAGGGATTTTCATATCTTCGATTCTATTACAGTGCTTAAGGAAGTCATGAAGGAGATGGAGCAATTTTCGTTTTAGCCGTTGTGTGTTTTTAAATTAGCGATTAAAAAATCATTTACATTAATCAAATTTGATACGGCCTTTTAAAAAAGATATCGTAAGGGCTTATTTTTATTTCGAAACTCTCTTTATTTTTATCTGAAATCATTTTATGCTCCTTTATGTTCCGCTCATGTCCATCTTTATTCCACAGGCATCATTTTATAAACCATCTCCATCTAAAGTCGTAGAGTTCTTAAAACCTCGTACGGATGAAAGCAGCTTATAATATGAATAAAATAGAAATAGATGAGTGTTTGGTACATACATAAGGTCAGAACAAGGTCACTAGTGTAAAGAGGCATTTTCAAATATGGGCTCAAATTGGGCGTTGATAGTCTAAATGTTATTTTACGGAGGATACATCATGGAAAAATTCGTTTTTATTTTTGGACCACAAGCTGTTGGGAAAATGACAGTTGGACAAGAGTTAGCAAAGCTGACAAACTTAAAACTCTTCCATAATCATATGACAATTGATTTACTAGAGCCATTGTATGGATTTACAAAAGAGATGTGGAGGTTAGCATTACTTTTCCGACAGGAGATTTTCAAGTCATTTGCTAGTAGTGATCAATACGGAATGATTTTCACAAAAATTTGGTATTTTGATCAGAAAGAAGACTGGGAGCATGTGGAGAAAATGTGCGAACTCTTCCGTTCCCATGGTGTAGAGATTTACTTCGTTGAGTTGGAAGCGAATGTGAACGAAAGAATCGAGCGAAACAAGACTCCGAATAGATTAGCACATAAACCGACAAAACGAAATCTCGAGCAATCCGAACAACATTTGTTGGAAACATTGGATACTCGAAGGATGAACTCCTTGGATGGGGAAATTCAGGAAGAAAATTATATAAGAATCAACAACACTAATATGGAAGCCGTCGAAGTAGCACTCCTGATAAAAGAAAAATTTAAACTTTAGTGCGGTTGAAATAATTTGGGAGGGAGAATATGCTTTTTCATTATCATTTTTGGACCCCGAATGTCGAAGAAACAGAAAAGTTTTATATAGAAAATGGATTTCGGGTTACCCAACGAGTCGGAAAAAAGGATGGGGAATTTCAGTCTTTTGATCCCCCATTGAACTGGGAAGACTTTCGAGGTTTGGACATTACCTTCCGAATTATTGAAGTTCGAAAGGGGGCCATCAATATTACGTTTGGATATGGGAAAAAAGTGATGTTTGATCATATTGGATTTCTTGTAACCCGAAAGGAACATGATGACATATGCAAGAGTGCTAAGTCATTAAAATGGAACGTCCATTCAAACGATAGACGAACGTTTATCGGCACACCATATAACTTTCGAATCGAACTTCAAACGAATCGGGATGCAATCGATGAGGATTCCGAGGACGCTGCTAGAATTGAAGCATTAGAAATTACGGTTAAAGATGCACATGTAGAGCATGATATTAGGCAATTGTTAAAGGAAATGGCAATAGACCTTACCTTCAAGTTGGGAAAAAACGTTACTATTCATAAGGCAATGCTAAGCAGGATGTCATTTTTGAATGAAACAGATCCGAATGGTGTATCACTTATAACAAAATAATAATTTCGGCTAATGAAATAAAGAGGTGCGTTTTGTTGGAACGGCAAGTACGGTTCACCAATGTAGGGGAAATAGAAGAATTGGAAGATCTCTTAAAAAACTATATTAACGAAGCGGTGGAGGTAAAAAAATTCCGTTTACAGGTGGAGGTAAAGGAGAAAACGGAATTAAGCTATCCTGAGGAATTACAAGAAGAATTCAAGGAAAGTCCTTCCTTGAAAAATGCATTGGAAGCATTAACTCCAGGGCGACAACGAGCATACATACTTTATTCTTCAAAAGCCAAACAATCCAAAACACGAGCAGCGAGAATTGAAAAGTATATAGAACACATTTTTAGTGGAAAAGGATTACATGATTAATAGTTGAAACAATCATCGGCGTTAGGTGGGATAAAATGGTTATTTATGATGACCTTTATGGTGAATTTGAAGTGGACCAGGTAATCGAAGCCTTAATTTTGAGTGAACCTGTTCAAAGGTTAAAGGGAATCCATCAAGGAGGAGCTAGCTACTTAGTGAATAAAGAATGGAATGTAACTCGCTACGAGCATTCTATTGGTGTCCTGTTACTAATAAAGAGGCTTGGTGGTTCGGTTGAAGAGCAAATAGCAGGGCTTCTGCATGATGTTTCGCATACCGCTTTCTCTCATGTTGTTGATTTTGTTTTGGAGAATGAGGAGGAGGACTATCATGAGAAAATCTACCAATCTGTTATTGAGGATTCCGAAATTCCTGTTCTATTAGCTACTTATAAATACAATTATCAGGATATATTGTTAGATGATAAACAGTGGACATTGCTGGAGCAACCTGCACCAGAATTGTGTGCGGATAGGGTGGATTATACGCTTCGTGATATGTATAGCTATGGAAATATAACATTAAAAGAAATAAATGCTTTTTTACAAGATTTGATTGTTGTCGATGGGAAGATGTTCTTACAAAACATTAAAACTGCAGAATGGTTTGTCCAAACGTACTATAAAGAAGTGATTGACTTTTTTATGGACCCATTAAATATATATGCCAATGATCGGTTGGCGAAAACATTGAGGCGGTCCATAGAAAAAAGGGTAATTAGTCCAAATGATTTTTTAGGTTCTGATAATGAATTAATTAGTAAAATAAAGGCGTCAAGGGATATGGAATTGCTCAGATTACTAGATGAGATTCATCCGAATGTAAATGTAATGGAAGACCGAGAACATTACGACCTACATCGAAAAAACAAGCTACGTTTAATTGATCCTACTATTTATAGGGATGGCGAGTTCATTTCAGCGTCTACTGTATCCGAAAGTGTAAGGACAATGGGAAATGAGGCTTATGAGAAAGCGACGAGAGGGATGTTTGTGAGAGTAAATTCCAACTAAGGAGATTAATAGGATAACATTTCAATGAGGATTTCAATTGTTTATCTTCGTTTATGCTGCACTATTCATTACTCTTTTCGCAATTGAAGGTCATCTTAGAAGAGGTAGTAAACAAAAGGAAGAAATAATCGAATTGCTAAAAGAAATAAAGGAAAAGTATTAAGATAGCTGAAGTCAATCGTTGGTAGAGAAATACATAGATTCATTTGAAAAAATAAGAAGCACAAAGCAGTCTTCATACCTGTTGTCCATATGCATAATTATATTTGAACGCTTATGGTAATGCTCCATATATGTAAAGTTTAACTTATTTATCTTCTCTTAATATATTCGTTCCCATCTTAATCGTAAAAAGTGAACGAGGGACTACCGGCATACTTAAGATTTTCACTCCATTCTTTTATCATTTCTTTATATGCTGATTCCACATCCGTTGTACTGAACAGAATGGACTACCTTTCCACTTTACTTCATAAATAGTATCTAATATTTCATTGATTAAACAAAGTAGCGCTCTTAACAAAATAGGGAAAATAATTAAACATTGAAGAATTATAGAAAAGAAAGGGGAGAGGGTACTTGGATCAGAAAATACTGGAACAACTTAATAAATTATATTCAGTGAACTTATTAAAAGTGGAATCGGTAACAGATGAGATGTTTCGGTGCACTACGTTAGATAATAGTCTTTACTTTGCTAGAATTACAAACTATAAAAGTATGGAAGAACAGTTAGAAGAAGTTTGTTTTACCGATTTTTTATTTAATGAAGGGTTTGGTGTTTCGCCAACCATATCTTCAGTAAACGGGAAGAAAGTAGAGTTGATTAAACTTGATAATAGAGAAATCTTAACCGTTCTTTATAAATCAGCTCCGGGCATTCATTTACCTAGAAACCAATGGAATACCCAAATATTTAAGGAGTTAGGTCGGCAAATTGGTACATTACATCGTTTATCCAAAAAATATGAAGACATACATCCAGTTAAATATACTAACGATTGGTATGATAATGAGGAATATGATTTTCTTAAATTCATTCCAAAGCAAGAAGGTACGATTCGAGAGATTGCTAAAGAGGTTTTACATGCTGTAAAAAGAATACCAAAAAATGATGCTAATTATGGGCTAATTCACGGTGACTTGTGGTTAGAGAACATATTAATGGATAAGGATATGAAATTGACCATGATTGATTTTCAAGATTTTGAAAAACATTTTTATCTTTATGATCTAATCGTACCAATATATAGTGCCCTAGAGTATTCTTTTGTAGGTAGTGGAAACATCGTTGATTACGGTCAGAGGATTACAAAAGCAATTATGGATGGATACAAAGAGAGAAATGAATTAAGTACAGATATGTTAAAAGAAATTCCCTTGTTTATAAAACTAAAGGAAATATTTGATTACAATTTAATGCACATGTATTTTGATAAAGAAAATGTAACAGAAGATCAAGTAAGGATTTTAAATCTTTATCGAATGAGAATTGAACAAAATCAATCAATCCCAATAATCTAATATTATATAGCTTTATAGGATTCTGCTTAGAGAATGCTTCAAAAAAAGGGGGAGCCAAATGGAACAGGCAGTTGAAAAAGTATTTAAAAAAGAGATCGTGACACAAGCATTAGAATTGTTTTCTTTGGAAAAGGTTACTAAAAAACTAGGAAGCTTTGAAAACTATGTGTTTGAGGTATACCGTGGTTATACTCCATTCATTTTACGCATCACCCATAGCTCACACAGGTCCAGTGAGGAGATACTTTCTGAGTTGGATTGGGTTCGATTTTTACATTATGAGAATGTCAATGTACCCGAAGTGTTTCACTCTAACAATGGAAGCCTTGTAGAAACATTACCCGCAGTAGATGGTACTTTTTTTCACGTTTGTTTATTTTCGAAAGCCCCCGGGGACCCAGTGCAAATTCAGGACGTAAATTTTAATGAGAAGCTTTTTTATTCTTACGGAAAAACGGTGGGGAAGATGCATCGAGCAACTATGAAGTATGAGGTGAAGGAAGGAGTTCAAAGACGACTCGATTGGGATGAAGATGTTGTTTTTAATTTGGAAAAGTATATCCCAAGTGAAGAGATACAAATCTATGAAAACGCAAAGAAACTGCTAGACCAAATTAAAAACCTTCCTAAAACGAAAACTACTTATGGACTAATCCATACTGACTTACATTCCGGAAACTTCTTTTACGATGGGGAAGACATACATACCTTTGACTTTGATGATAGCAGTTATCACTATTATTGCTCAGATATTGCGATTCCACTATACTATTCTACTTTGTGGAAATATCCGAATGAGAGCAGTGAAGTTCGAAATGCATTTGCTAAAGCGTTTTTAAAGGCCTTTATGGCAGGTTACGAAACGGTACACATGCCACCGCCGAATTGGAAGGAACAGCTTCCGTTATTTTTACAGCTTCGGGATCTTTCATTGTATACCGTTTTTAATAAAAAGGTTCCTGAGGAGAAGCGGAATGAAAGCATAAAGAAATTGCTCACAGAAATAAAGGATCGATTAAAGCAGAATATAGTGCCTATTTCTGTTGATTAGTCTTGTATAGTTATAAATTTGTATCCATGTTATTATAATAAAGATATGTTGAAAAAAATGGAAAGAATGAGGAGCGTCCAATATGTCTCAAAACCAAAACGATTCGAGTGGAAAACAAAAGCTTAGTATGCAAGAAATCGTAAAACAGCAATTAGAAAGAAAAAAACAAGCTCAACAAAATGGCAATAAGCATGGAAGAGATAATGGAAATCATATGATGAAAAGTCAGCATGTAAAGAAAACGACAAATACTAGAAGAAAAATGGGAAGCTAAAAAAACAAATGGGGATAAGCCGAATTCGGCTTATCCCCATATATTTATTCGCTTAATAATTCTTTAGATAAATCTACGATATACTTCAGCTTATCCCATTGTTGTTCCTCTGTTAGTTTATTGCCATGGTGCGTGGAGGCGAATCCACATTGTGGGCTTAAGCATATTTTCTCTTTCGGTACGAATTGTGTTGCTTCCTCCACACGTGCTTTTATTAACGCTTTGTCTTCTAGTTCGCCGAATTTCGATGTGAATAGGCCTAGTACAACCTGTGGTCCATCATCATTTGGGATGAAACGTAAAGGTTTAAAGTCTCCAGAACGATCATCATCATACTCAAGGAAGAATCCATCCACTTTTTCTTTTGCAAATAAAGTTGGTGCAATATGCGCATAGCTTCCTTCAAATGCCCAAGTAGAGCGATAGTTTCCACGGCATAGATGTGTTGTGATAACGAGATCCTCAGGCTTATCCTCTAATACACTATTTACGACGTGTAACGCTAAATCAATAAGTTCTTCTCGAGAAAGCTTTTCATATGCAAACAAATCCTCAGCGTTCAAACCAGCAATATATACATCATCAAATTGTAGGTAACGGCAGCCAGCATCATAAAACGCCTTCAATGCATCACGGTAAGCTTGAATCACATCATTCACATAATCCTTTAAATTTGGATACACCTCTGGATTGCGAATACCTGCATGGAATAATTGGTTCGGGCTCGGAATGGTTTGCTTTGGAACGGCACGATCTCCAACAATTTCTTTAAATTCAATAAAATCCTGGACAAATGGATGGTCTTGGTTGAACGAGATTTTCCCTACATTTCGAACATCGTAAGGCTCTGTTTCCAAGCCTGCAAATTGAATACCTCGCTCAGGTACAAACCCTTCGAATCCATTTAAGTTCTCAATAAAGTCAATATGCCACCACGAACGACGGAATTCTCCATCTGTTACGGCTTCAAGACCGATTTCTACCTGCTTCTCAACAATACGTTTAATTTCTCTCGTTTGGACTCTACGTAACTCCTCTAGAGATATTTTTCCTGCCTTAAACTCCTCTCTTGCTTGCTGTAGGCTTTCTGGGCGTAGTAAACTCCCAACGTGATCTGCTTTGAATGGTGCTTTTACTAATGTTTTTGTCATATTTAATCATCCTCTCAAATTATTTATTAAGGTAAAATAGCAAAGGAACGAACCGGGAAGCCTGTTGCTTTTTCGGGCTTAGCGACAATATTGAAAATAACTGCCCCTTTCGTTGGTAATAAATCTAAGTTTGTTAATAGCTCGATTTGGTATGTATCCTGCTCTAACACGTAATACTCTCCGATAAGGGAGCCATTTTTTCTCGCATCGACAGAAGAATCTGTATCAAATGTTTCATGACCAACAGCTTTAATTTTTCTTTCTTCAAATAAGAACTTTAATGCTTCCATTCCCCAACCAGGTGCGTGCTGATTGCCGTCTTTGTCTTTGTTTTCAAAGGCTTCTATGTCTGGCCAACGCTTGCTCCAATCTGTCCTAAGAGCTACAAAGGTACCAGGTTCAATTGCACCATACTCTTTCTCGAAATCTAGTATATCTTGAACAGATAACGTAAAATCATTGTCCTCTGCAGCTTCTTTTGACTTATCAATTACAACAAGTGGTAATACTAGCTCTTTCAATTCCAATTCCTCAAGCCAACGTTGATCAGGAACAAAATGGATAGGTGCATCAATGTGCGTTCCATATTGCCCAGGGAATGAAAAGTTCTGTACAAAAAATCCATCTTCATGCGTAAATAATGGTGCAATCTCTGCATCAGGTAAAGCAAAGAAGTGCGGCGATTCAGGACCAAATGAATGGGTTAAATCCACCCACTGTTTGCCTTTTAACGTTTGTAATGCATCCCATAATTCATTCTTAAATGTTGTAGTCATCCTAGCCACTCCTTTAATTCTTTATAAATAAAAAACCCCTTTTCCATAAGAAAAGGGGCAAATTGCCGTTGCAATTGTCTCTCTTCTTATCTTCTAGCATTACGCTACTGGAATTGGCACGGTACTTAACATAAGTCCGTTGCCGAGGCTTCAAAGGGCCAGTCCCTCCACCTCTCTGGATAAGAATTTTCTAAATATTAAATTATAGATAATACAATACACGTAGAATTTGAGGGTGTCAATAGTTTTTTTGATCATAATTTTTATTTCGACGTTAATAGGGGCGTTAGATAAAAGAGGCTATCCTATGGAAATTTATTAAAGGTATTACATTTAGTGGTATTTATAAGTGGTATAATTTGTTAAAATGGACAGAAGAAGTCGAGTTACAACAGTATTATGCTTCAAAAACTAAAATGAATCATTAAGGAGAGGGGATATGCTTAATACATTTCTAGTTGTTCTAATTTCACTTATCCTAGGGTTTATATTATATCAAGTTCCATTTATTGGTGTTTTATTTAATAATACGGATACTACAGCAATGTTTCAAATTTCTAATATGATAATGTTAATTGTTGTTTTGTATTTGATGTTTGAGAGACGTAGTGAGTAATTAAGAAGAATCTTTTATTAGTTAAGGGTGTATGCTGAAACAGGAGATATTAATATGCCGTTCAGAATGGAAAGTAAAAATTTTAAAATAGTTGGATTAAAAAGTAATGGAGAGTATGTAAATTTTAGCAAGGAAGTACCAATGCTTGCGCAGGAACTTTTAAGTCGCGCAAATGAAATTTTATCGGCAACGAATACAGAAATTGCATTATTTGAACCGAAAAGAGGTTAGGAGCACCAGCGTGGTCATTATTATGTTGGGCTAATTGTGAAGGCCAAACCCAACGTAGTACCAGCAGGAATGGAATATATGGAACTAAATCAGCGTTACATCACTACAAGAGGAAATATATCAAAACTTGAAGAACTTCATTTGAATCTAGTGGATTGGGCTGAGGGGAAAGGTTACCGTAGAGATCTCGATTCATATATTGTCGAATCCGGTAGAAGAAGGAGAAGAAGTTCAGATTTACTTACCAATAAATACTATTAGTCTATGATAAAAGTAGGAGGCTCTATTGATGAAGGTAGAAATTTTAAAAAACAGCGAATATGAGGAAATGAAAGAATTATTTTTAGATGTATTTTCAAATGAACCTTGGTTTGATAAGTGGAATAATGACCAATTAGACCATTATATGAAGGATTTGACGGAGAATAATAATTCGCTCTCATTGGCTTTATATGATGAAAAAGATGAGCTTATAGGTTGCTCATTAGGATATATTTTTAACTGGTGGGAAGGTCGAGAATATTTTATTAAAGAATTTTTTATTTCCAGAAAAAGACAAAGCAAAGGGGCAGGTAGCACTTTTCTAACTTTAATTGAAGAAGTGTTGAAAGCTAAAGATGTTAAACATATTACCTTAGCTACGGAAAAGGATGTCCCAGCTTATCCTTTCTATCAAAAAAATGGATTTTCCGTAATGCACAATTCGGTTTCTTTAGTAAAAAGAGTGTAAGTTGATATAACTGGAGTGATGAATAATGGAGGAGTTTGAGCTTAGCTTCAAAAATAAATATGTGAGAATGTTTTTTATTTGGGTACTACCTATTATCATTCTATCCGTAATTCTTATCATACTTTTTCCAATAGAATACCAGTGGATTTCTTCTTTTCTGCCTATAATTGCTTATATAATATTTTATGGTTGGATAAAGTTTGATAAAAGGAACTAGAATAGGTAGCCCTTTGTTGCCTTCGCTAGGTTGTGGATGCGGTATAAAAATTAGAAATACGTCAAGTGAAACCCAAAAATATTCGAGTACTTTAGGAAGTGCTATAAAATGAGTAAAGAATTAGCGTCAGATTGTAAAAATTGCTTTGGATTATGTTGTGTTGCCTTACCTTTTGGGAAGTCAGCTGATTTTCCCTTTAACAAGGATGGAGGTAAACCTTGTCAAAATTTATGTTCCAATAACTTGTGTCATATCCATGATCAACTAAGGGAGAAGGGCTTCCGTGGTTGTGTATCCTATGAGTGTTTTGGTGCTGGCCAGCATGTTTCACAATCTATTTATACTGGAAAGGATTGGCGAGAAGATGCTGAACATGCGGAAGAAATGTTTGCTGTATTTCCTCTTGTGCAACAGCTTCACGAAATGCTCTGGTACCTGAAACAAGCCTTGGCATTAAAAGAAACACAATCTATTCATTCTCGTCTGCAAAAGATTTACATTGAAACCAATCAGCTAACTGAAATGAAACCTAAGGAAATATTAGGGACAGATATTGTAGAGCAAAGAAGTTCTGTTAATGCTCTTTTAGTAGAGACTAGTAAACTGTATAGAGGTAACACTAGTAAAAAGAAGAGGATAAGGAAAGATGTAGACTACATAGGAGCAGACTTAAGCGGTTTAAACCTACAAGGTGAAGACTTTCGTGGAACATTATTAATTGCTTCCAACCTACGAAACAGTGATTTAAGAAAGGCTGACTTCATTGGCGCTGATCTTCGTGATGCAGATATAAGAGGAGCAGATTTATCCGATGCACTATTTCTTACTCAATCACAAATAAATTCCGCAATTGGAGACAATCATACAAAAATTCCGAGCTATTTAAAGAAACCAGATCATTGGTATTGAGCTATTTGAAGAATTTGCGATTGAAGTATTGGAACAGTTAGGTGCTGCTGAAGCTTATTGAAATGGGGAATAGTTAGGATTTAGAAACTTTTGATGAATGAACCGGATATTTTACAAGTTTAACGCTGTATAGGGAGGGACTTTTTGAATGAATAACATTTTTGAAAAACTTATTTATTATGTGTTTACCATACTATTCTTTATTGTGTTATGGAAAATAACAGGAGAAATATGGGAAGCATTTGTACCTTATCATTACAAAACAGAATTACTAGCGCTTGTTATCGTAATACCATTACTTATCGTTTTTTCGTTTATTTTGTCTAGTTTAACATTTAAGGTGATAAAGAGTTCTAATTCTTGAACCGTTAGTGTAAAGGGGGAGAGCTATATGAGTGACGAAAGCAAAGTGGATAAGGTTGTGAAAAAGTTTGTACTATATACCGTAGCTGCAGTGATGGTAATTGTTTTAGGTTTGATGGTTATTGGGGTTATCGGATTGTTTTCTAATTAGTGACACGTTTAAGCTTTGTTAGTGAAAGAGAGCCAATATATTGGCAAAGGGGATAAGGATATGATCAAGCCACCTGCTTTACAAAAAGGTGACCGTGTTGCCATTATTGCTCCAGCCGGTCGGCCAGAGGAAGATAAGCTGATAGAAGGGAAACGTGTACTTGAAGATATGGGACTTGATGTCGTCTTTGGACGACACGTGTTTGATGAGGACGATGATCTTGTCGCTATAGATAAAAAGCGACTAGCTGATTTGCACGAGTCCTTCCTAGACCCTACTATTCATGGGGTTTTTTGTGCTAACGGAGGTTATGGTACTGCAAGAATTGCTCCGATGATTGACTACAAAATGATAAATAGAAATCCTAAGATATTCTGGGGATATAGTGATATTACGTATCTTCTAAATGCAATTCAAAAGTTTAGTGATTTGGTTACTTTCCACGGACCGATGATAGGATCGGATTTAAATGATGAACAAAGAACTGCAGAAACCGTATCCTCATTTTTACCTTTATTCTTGGGAGATTCGTTTACCTATGATTCTAGTAATTCGCCACTCAACACTCTAGTTAATGGTACGGTAGAAGGTCGATTAGTAGGTGGAAATTTAACTTTGCTTACCAATGGACTAGGTACACCTTATCAAGTGAATTCGGATGGAGCTATCCTATTAATTGAGGATGTCGAAGAACCAGCATTTAAGATAAATTTGATGCTAACCCATCTTGAACAAGCTGGCGTGTTTGGTAAAGTCAAAGGCGTGGTTGTTGGTAATTTTCAAGTGGAACCAAATGAAAATGCGAAAATAAAAAAAGTGGTAAAAGATTTCTTCAAATGTGTGTCATTCCCAGTTGTGGAGAATTTTTATATTGGACATTGCCAGCCTAATTATGGTGTGCCACTTGGAGTAAACGCAAAACTCACTACATTCCCTCCTAGATTAGTTATTGACTCTGGTGTGATTAAAAATTAGATTCGAGTATAGATGTATTGTAAAAGCATTATTCCGACTCTTATAACAATCATTTTTATGAAACGAAACATGATAGAGACAATTTCATAAAATTTACTTTATTTTTTAAGGGAACCATGCACTCCAAAAAAGTACCATTGTAAGGTGGGATGTTTTTGCAAATGAAGCAGTTTAATTTAGTGTCTTTACTATTAAGTGTGTGTTTAGTTGTTTGTCTTACCTTATGGATACTTTCAGAATACAAAAATAATGCTTATGAAAAATATCTCTCTTCTGAAATAGTGAATCAAATAGTTGGGATTACTTCCTCAACATCCTATAGCTTGGGGATATTAGAGGATGTTTTAAAGAGTGGTATGTTAACTATTGCACAGAAAGATGAATTGGCATTGAATTTTAGTGAAATTGTTTTTGATATTCAAGATGTTGCAAATTTTGCTCAGTATATTGGAGAATTAAAAGATTTTAATTATAACAAAATTACAATTGTTAATAGTGACTATTATCACTATTTCATGAATTTAGAAATTCCGTTTGATAGAGATAGGATTCGTTTGTCAACAGAGCAAATAGAAGATATGACTAAAATGAAAAATCAAATGAAGGAATACATAGAGGTTATAGAAGACACATTACATTTTACAGCAGAGGTTGGAACAAGAGGGCAATCTAATCAATTTTTTGACTACTATGCAGAAGAAGGGATTACCGATAATTATTGGGTAGATTTACTAAAAGGATATGAGGCTTCAACTAAGTGGAGTAATCGTATTTATTAACATTTTAACGAAATTTTCACTACGTTGGTAGCATTGTTAGTAAGAATCCCACATTGTGACTGCTTTCGTTAGAAAAAAAGGGCAGGTTTTTATTTGGGAAAAAATATAATGAAGATTTGGATCGCATTTATCGCAGGAATATGAACAGTTGAGTTCATTTGGAATTTGGTGCAGGGTGAACAAATAAACTGGGGATTGGTTATTGGTACTATTATAGCTGGTTTTCTTGGGATCGTAATTGGCACGATTATAAGAAAAAGCTTTAGTTAATTCTTGAATGGGGCCATGGAGCAGAACTCTTAACCATTTTGCATTAATTTTTGAGGGAAATCTAGAAATTAGATAAATACTCGTTTATACAGAAGCTTTATTCGTATAGAAGAAAACTTTACTTGTCTGTATCAACAATTTATTCGTTGGAATCTTATATACGCGTCTATTGTCCATTTTTATTCGCCGAATAGATGGAAATACTCTTCTATAATTGAAAATACGAGTTATTCTGCAAAATACTCGTCCATATTTCTGATTTACGCGCCGAACTTTGAAAAATACAAGCCGAAAATGAAAATTACTCGCACGCCAATCTAAACCTTTTGCACAAGGCGTACTATTAATATAAAACCTGAATATGTTCTTAGCTTCATAAGAATGGAGTGAAGATGCATTAGTGTTGGGAGGATTAGTGGTTACACATCCGTACATATCCAAAAGACGATTAACGATTAAGCTAAGTAAATTAATAGATATATTAAATTAGGAAACGTTTAATTGAAATAAAAGTCAAAGGAGATTACTTTTTATTTATTGCAGCACGGAAAGAGTGATCGAATGAAAAGATTATTAACAGTTGCATTATCTGCTATTTTATTTGCTACACTATATTCTTGCTTTTCCTATGTACCCAGCTACCAGCAGAATCCTAATACTTATTATTTTGGTTTTTTTGAGTTGTTTGTGTTTGTTATTATCTACTCTGGACCGATGTATTTTCTTGCAGGATTACCACTATCGATCTATATTGATAGTTTACTCAAATTAATAGAAAAGAGTTGGGTAAGATATTTTGCTGGACTAGTATTATATTCGTATGCTGGTACTATGGTAGGTATCATTTTTCTTATACTATTTAGTGAAAACGTCTACCGATTGGAAGTGATTACATTTTCCATTTTTGGATTTGTAGCGGCTAATGTATACTTTCACCTGTCAATATTGATATCCATAATAGATCGGAAATATAGTGTTTTTCCTAAATAGGTAGCTATGTAATGGAAATAACCATTGTGCTAGTACGATAGAAAGATGGATTTTTCCAAAAAAATATAGAAATATTATGTTAATGGTTGTAAGGTTGAATCAATACAATTAGGAGGGGACAGTTATTGACTGAATTTCATTCAAAGCATTTTAACCTTGAAAAAGTAAGTGATGGTATTTATGCAGCTATTGCGAAAGATGGTGGTGGAGCGGTTGGAAATGCTGGTTTCATAGATTTAGGAGACAAAAGCATCATTTTTGATACGTTTAACACACAACAGGCAGCGGAAGATTTGAGGATGGTTGCGGAGACCATAACGAATCGACCAGTTTCATGGGTAATCAATAGTCATTTCCATGGCGACCATATTAGAGGAAACCAAGTATTTAAAGATTGTAATATACTATCTAGTCAAAAAACCCTTCAACAAATGAAAAAGGATCATCCAGAAAGAATTGCTGCACAGAAAGCAGATATAGAGGGCTTGAAAAAATACATACATTCCCTTGTTGAACAAAATAAAACCTCCAATGATGAACAGATTGAAAAGGAAATAAACGTTTTAAAAGAACTAGAAATCTCACTCCCTCATCTAGAATTGGTGTTACCACAACTCACATTCACCAACGAATTTACCATTTATGGAACAAAACGCTCAGCTAGAATTATGACACTTGGAGGCGGCCATACTTCTTGTGATGCTGTCCTTTATATACCGGAAGAGGAAATCATTTTTATGGCTGACCTTCTATTTGTAGGTATGCATCCTTCATTTTTCGCCTACTCGAACCCATCACATTGGGTAACGATGCTAGATGAAATAACTAACTTCCCGATTCAAAAAGCAGTCCCTGGCCACGGACCAATCGGAGCAAAAGAAGATATGGTTAAATTAAAGAACTACATTAATGTGTTAATAAAGTTAGCAAAAGATAACGAGAACATGGAAGAAGTCAACGTTCCTGATGAATATAAAGGTTGGATAACTTTAAATAACGATGCCGGTGAGTTGTTTAGAAGGAACTTGAGTGTGATAAAAGCGATGTAAGGATAATGACCGAAGTTTTGTAGTATTTATGAAGTAATAAATAAAAATATGGAGAAAAAGGAGCTTGGACATCCAAGCTCCTTTTTCTATGAATTTTCCTATTACGTATTAAAACAATTTATAAACTAAGGTTTTACATTTCATCATACAGGTAATAAATAGAACAAGTGTTCTGTTATTTACGTTAACAATCTGTTACAATCATGTTGTACAAGATGCCCCAAACACCTCAGAAGAGAAAGGTGGTGGTAGATTGACGGTTTTCGAGACACTAGTATTGATGATCTCTTTCGGAACCTTAGTTGTTGCTATGATGACAAGCATCAAAAAATAACCATCCTCTAAGCCGGACAAGCAAGTTGGATGATAATGAAGCGAGTTACCTCAATTTAGGGCTATTGTACAAGCCGTTGGTGATTAGTCACCAACGGTATTTTTGTACAAAAGACCATATCTTGAAATGGAACACCTCAAAATATGAGTAAGAGTAATGTTGAAAAGCCAAACTAATTTTACCAAATAGAACCAATATGAAGTGAGGATGACAAGCGATGAATCAGACTACTAAACCAATTATTTTACTCAATATCGATTCATTAATGCCAGAGCCATTAGAGATTGCAACACAAACTGGGCGTGCACCTGCCTTACAATTCCTTAAAGAAAACGGAAATTACATACCAAACATGGTTAGCTCTTTCCCAACAATGTCAGTCACCATCGATAGCACCTTGTTGACTGGGGCTTATGCTGATAAACATCATATACCTGGTCTAAACTGGTTTGATTATCGTAAGAAAGAGATTGTGAACTATGGAACTGGATTTCGAGAAACCACACGACAAGGGGTAAGAAGAACCACACACAACATGCTTTATCGTCTAAATAATGAACACATGAGCACTGAGGTAAGTACCATTTATGAGGATTTAGCAAAGCGGGGAATTGTATCAGCATCTATTAATTCGTTCGTCTATAGAGGTAATACACCACAAAAGTTACATGTCCCAAGGCTTTTCAGTGCTCTAACCTATTTTGAAAATGGAGAATGGACAACACAAGGCCCCTCCATTCTGTCTTTAGGTCATTTTTCCAAGCTTAGAAAATGGGGATTCACACCCCAAATTGCAGCCGGAAATTATAAATTTACCGCAAGAGAGCTCCGTTTTTTAATTCGAAAAAATAATCTTCCAGCTTTCACTTTTTGCATATTTCAAGATATGGATGCGCGTATTCATTTCCGTGGACGCATGGATTTAAAGGGTATATCAAAAATAGATAAAGAAATTCAGAAAATTTTAAACATGTATTCCAGCTGGGAGGAAGCTGTTGAACAAAATGTTTGGATGGTGATTGGGGATAACGGACATTCCCCAACAGGGACGAGATACAAGGAATTTATTATAGACCTAAGAAAGATATTGAAAAATTACCGTATCGCTCGAATTGAACGGCAAGTTAAGAATAAAGACCAACTCGTTCTCTGCGTTAATCAGCGAATGACTTATATTTATGTATTAGATAAAAATCTATCACTGAAGACGATAGTGGACGACCTGAAAACGGACACGCGCATCGATATTATTGCTTGGAAAGAGGAGGATGCGGTACATGTGACTTCCGGTCTCCGTGAAGGATCGCTCCGCTTTCGCCCTAACGGCCAGTATATGGATGTCTATAACCAAACGTGGGAGTTGGATGGTGAGGGAAAACTTTTAAATTTAGATGTAACAGATGACAATAAAGTTAGTTTTGGAGACTATCCCGATGCTTTAGCGAGGCTACATAGCGCACTACACTCACATGAAGGACGATTTATTATTGTAAATGCCAAACCTGGCTGTGACTTCAAAGCCCAATTAACCCCATTCCACCTAAGTGGTGCCGCGCACGGGTCGTTGCATAAACAAGAATCTTTCGTACCACTTATCATCACAGGATCAGATGAAAAACCAACCTATCCCCGTTTTGTCGATATGAAGGAGTTTATTTTAAGGTTGGTTGTTGATTAGGGAATGGATATTAAATTGGATGGATTGGATATTTGGGGAGAATGGAATGAATTCCGTGGGTTATTGTTGAATAAAATGGCTGTGTTGAATGATTATCTCTGGATGTTGTGGAATTCTGAGGGGGAATTGAATGAATAACGCGCAAAGTTGATGAAAAAATGAGCTGAATTGAATGAATAACGCATTAAGTTGTTGAAAAATTAAACAGAACTAATTAAATTCACAAATACATTGTTAAAAAACGAATTCAAGCTGAATGATTATCACCAAAAATCAATGAATTAATTTCTAATCTGGAAAAATCCTCAAAGTCATAACCATCAAGGATTCAAAATTTAATAATTTTTTAAAATGTTATCCATAGACAGTTTCAGGATAAATGGTTAAAATTTCTACTTAGGATTGAAAAATTCCCTCTATTCGAGGAGGTACATATGGAAAATAAGATCAATTCAAAAATTGTCTTAGTTACTTTTATGTTTGGTGCGTTTTTTGCCATTTTAAATGAAACGTTACTAAACATTGCTCTAACGGAATTAATGGATGTGTTTCAGGTAAAGCCTACTACGGTGCAGTGGATGGCAACTGGATTTATGTTAGTGATGGGTGTGTTAATGCCAATATCTGCTTTATTAATACAGTGGTTTACCACAAGACAAATGTTTTTAGGGGTCATGAGTATTTTTCTTATTGGAACGACGATTTCAGCATGTGCTTTCAGCTTCCCGATGTTGTTAACAGGGCGGATGATTCAGGCGGCTGGAACAGGATTGCTCATTCCGGTCATCATGAATGCGCTGCTGTTGCTTTATCGACCTGAGGTTCGTGGAAGAATCATGGGGATCTTTGGTTTAGTATTGATGTTCGCTCCAGCTCTAGGCCCGACGTTATCTGGGGTTATCGTTGATTTGTTAGGCTGGCGCTGGTTGTTTATCATTGTTATTCCTTTCGCACTATTTTCTATTATTTTCGGATGGAAGTTCTTGCAAAATGTAGGGGAGGTAACACGACCAAAAGTTGATATTCTCTCCATTTTCTTATCATCCATCGGCATCGGTGGCATGGTTTACGCCTTCAGTAGTGCTGGGGAAACAGAGGCAGGATTTTCTTCCCCAACTTTTATATGGGTTCTCGCTATTAGTGTCATCAGTATTACTTTATTTGTCATTCGCCAATTGCGATTAGAGGAGCCACTTTTGGATGTGCGTGTGTTTAAATACAAAAGCTATGCTCGCGGTATTATCCTTTTCATCATCGTAATTATGGCAATGTTTGCATCAGAAATTGTAATGCCAATGTACCTTCAAGGACCAATGGAGTATTCCGCAAAAGTAGCTGGATTACTGCTGCTGCCTGGGGCGATACTCAACGGTTTATTGTCTCCAGTAATGGGAACATTGTTTGATAAATTTGGTCCGAGGAAGCTAATTATTCCCGGAACGCTTGTTTTAGTTGGTGTCATGATTTTCTTCAGCAATGTATCACCAGCAATGCCAATTTGGTCATTTGTTTTGGTTTACATCGTGTTGATGGTGTCTATTTCCGCAATCATGATGCCATCCCAAACAAATGCATTAAATGAACTACCGAAAAATTTATATCCGCATGGAACGGCAATCTCGAACACCTTACAACCAATTTCCGGCGCATTAGGGGTATCGGTTTTTGTCAGTATCATGACGAATGGACAAAATCAGTATTTGGAAAATGCAGCGGGACCTATTACCGAAGAAGTAACAGATGCGGCCATGACCCAAGGTGTGCATCATGCATACTGGTTCGCTCTTGCGTTATGTTGTTTTGCATTTGTTATTGCTTTGTTTATTAAAAAAGCTGTTTCTCCAGACTATGAAACGGAAGAGGATGGAGCGGAATCTGTCGTGGCTGAGGAAAAAGAAGAAATTGGAACGAAATAAATGTGGTGCTAATTTGTTAAATTAATTTGGGGTTTTGTATGTTTATTACGCTATTTTGTTGAATTAATTGGGGATGTTGGATGATTAACGTTCCATTTTATTGAATTAATGAATCACACTGAAAGATAAACGCCAATTGCTGAATTAAACTTGGTTGTTGATTGAAAAATGCGCTATTTTGTTGAATTAATGAGAGATGTTGAATGATTAATGCGCTATTTTGTTGAATTAAATTCGTAAGTTAAATAATTATCACTACGCACTGTTGAATTATTCAAATCGTGCTAGAGATGGACGATTTATTCGTAATTTGAAATTAAATCAACGAGAATAAGCATACATTCCTTTATCATTACAATTAATTCAACAAGATGTTATGACTTTCATGCAACACTCAATCACTTTTCGGCAAAATCTACCCATAATCATTCAACAACCCTAATTTATCCAACAAGTGAGGTTAATCATTTAATCAATTCTAGATCCGCAATTGCTCCATCCGCAATTACGGATCTTTTTTCAGCCATTCCAATACCCGATGATATGGGCATTTGGATAGTCTCGAATGATCATCTCGCAAAAAATATTGTCTCCATTCAAAATTATCTTCAGCTCCGTAGCTGTTCAGATCCGGATGAATGGAGATTTTATCGTATTTGGATAATCGTTCTCTTACTCGAGCTTTCATTTTATCCATGTGAGAGGTTTTCGTAAATGCTTGCAGTACCCACCTTGGCGTAATTGCTAATAGCATCGTGAAGAAGTGACGACTTTGGCGGTTCCCGTGAGCGGGTGTTGCGCAATACATAAAGTATCGTTCTCCATGAAAGCAAAATTCCCAAATAGGATCATGAGGATTGGTCGGAATGTCGTCTGGCCAATCCTTTTCATCAACTGCTGATAGTGCACGTAACTGTTCCCAAAACAACTGTTCATATTCCTCGACGGTATATGTTGTCTTCATTTCTTCAGGTAAGTGATAAAACACGATAAGCGAAGTATACTTCCCGTATTTTCTGGAATCCTCGGTGTATTTTTTTAATAGAGCAGCAAAATTAGCTATGGTCGACTGTTCCAAGGGATTTCCAACAAAAGCGTATCGTAAATGATTTAAGGAAAAACCAATGGTAGCCGGAATGCAAGGAAAGGGGCGCTCCTTATCTGTCATTTTCGCCTCGAATTCATCTAAGTTCTTTCTTTTCCAATGATCGAGAGTGTTTCGGTTATCGGGAGTATCTTTATATAATCCCTCTGTCATCACATTCACCTCCCAATCGCTTCTATACTATATTCAGAAGGTGGGAGAATGGGTCAATGTCCAATCGAATATGGGCGAATGTCGTAGAATGTGATAATTTTCTCTCGTTACGATAAGGGTGTTTTGAAACTTTCATCATAAGATATCCGTAAGAAGAGTAGCGGAATCACTATATTTAAAAAAAGTAGGTATAAAAATGGATTTAAAGAAACTAGCACATGACATTGCCAACGTTTATATGGAGAATTCAAAAGTGGAAGCGGTTTTACTCGGTGGATCTGTTGCGCGTAATTGGCATGATGAATTTTCAGATATTGAGTTATTTGTTTTTTGGAAAATAGACCCAACTGACCATGACCGAAAGTACGTTATAAATCGGGTGAACGGAGAAGTAATTGATTTCTATGATTTTGAAGATGACGAATGGTCTGAAACGTATATTACGGAAGGGGTGAATCTTGAGATTAGTAACTTTTTAACAACAACGATTGAAAAATGGATCGATGATGTTGTAAGCCGATTTGAAACCGATTTGGAGAAACAATGCCTGGTAGCTACTATACATGATGGGCGAGTGTTCGGTGGGGAAATAGTAATACGCCAACTTAAGAAAAAGGTTGTAAAATATCCGCAAGCTTTGAGTCAAGCGATGATTAATAATTACTTAGACATGGGTAGTAGATGGAGTAATCGAGAAGCACTCTTAAGTAGAGAAGACTGGTTAATGCTTTATAACGTAATCGTTTCCACACAAACGAACATTATGGGGATACTGTTTGGCCTAAATCGTATGTATGTGCACCACCCAGCATTTAAATGGCAAAAGCAATCGACTGAAAAGATGACACTATTACCAAATAATTTAGTCCAGCGTTTGCAATCTGTTTTAGTGGAGCATCCTAAACATAGTGTAAGAGAGTTAGAAAATATTGTACAAGAAACATATGAATTAGTTCAAAAAGAATATCCACAGATGGATTTAACTCCAGTGAAAGAAAAGTCAACCTTTGTGCGACCAAGAAATAATAGCTCGACCTAACGATATAAAATTTCGTAAACGATTAGTGTATGGCTACAGAGTTCAAGCTGTAAACAGGACGTTAGTCTCATGTAATAGGTTTGTATTTTTTTCATTAGTGGTATAAGTATTATAGTAGCGCTACTTGTTTCTAACTTATAAAGGAGGATTTCATTTGCATTCTTTATCAGACGAGCAGTTGTTTGATAGTTACAAGAAGGCATTAGAGCTAGAGTTAGATAAAGAGTTTATAAGGCTATTAGAGGAAGAGTTAATGAAAAGGGAAATAGCATTTTTCGATAATGAGTATTAACAAAAAAATGGGGCAAGAGGAGAGGCTTTAACCTGTCCCTAGATGTGTACAGTTAAATTATCAGGCTTAACTGTGGAATAATTACTGGCACTTGGAGGATTCTGAACAGATTCTGTATGATTATGAAGATATAGTCTTGAATCCATCTCAAAATATAATAAATAGATAAATAATATTAGATATTAAAAAGTGCATTGCACAAAAATAAACGAGAAGCGCCCGAATAGATTTTGGGCGCTATTTTCATGCGTGAAAAATTAGGTTCACATGTGCAAGAGCTCTTCATATGGTAGTGAATGGGGTGAAACAAACAACCTTTTTTGTAGTAACAATAGACCAAATTCACATTTAAATTTTCATAAAATTAAAGGAAACCAATAAAATATAAAGAATTTTAAAGAATATATAAAAATATGTTGCAATTAACGTAGTATTTGATAAAATGTAGCTGAAAAACGCAATATTTGATAATTGAGGAAGGGAGATGTTGAGTATGATGACTTCTCTTATTATTGTGTCAGCAACAGTGTTTGTAACAATGGTAACTTTATCTTTTGTAGAAAAAGTAAGAAGAGCATTTTCTAAGAAAAAGGAGTTTCTGAATGATTACCGACCAGGTGGAGTGGCATTGCAACGGAAGTAAAACCGTAAATTCTTCCTATTCAAGTTAACCGGATCCCGATTAAGCACGGAGGGTGAAGGTTAACTTTTTTAATGGAATCAAGCATGTACTTTCACAATATTTAAACAATGATGAAATTTATTGTGCTTCCTACCCATTTCAGGTATTGTGTTTAAGAGAGGGTTCGAAACCATCCCCTCTATAATAAAAACTAGGGAGATGATGTTTGTGCGTGTTTTACTGTATCTTGCAGTTATCGTGTTTGCGAATATTATAACTGCAAAATTTCCACCTTTTGAATGGGGAATGTTCATTATTCCATATGGGACATTGTTTATTGGAGTAACCTTTATTTTACGAGATTTGGTCCAAAACAAGTATGGAAGAGCGAAGACATATGGGATTATATTGTTGGCATTAGTGCTATCCGGTATTTCTAGTAATCTATTAGGGGATACATTATGGATTGTATTTGCTAGTGCACTAAGTTTTCTAATTTCGGAGACAACGGATACGGAAATCTATACGAGATTGAACCTACCAATTACGATGCGAGTTCTTTATTCCGGAATCGTAGGTGGAATTCTAGATAGTATCGTGTTTGTTGTAATCGGTCTAAGTCCAATTGGTGCTGGATTCCTACCATGGAACCTAGTCGGATATGCTATTTTAGGGCAAATTGTCTTTAAAATCTTAATGCAATTTGCAGGTGTTGCAGTCCTAAAAGCATGGATGAATGTAAGCAATAAAGAATTGGAAAATGCCCATACATCCTAAATGAGAAAAGGTGGAGTGAATGATGAAAAGTGATACAAAAGATTTAACCCTATTAGGGAATCAAAATAATAAATATGTGTATGATTATGACCCATCTATATTGGAGACGTTCGAAAATCAGCATAAAGACAATGATTATTTTGTGAAATTTAATGTACCTGAGTTTACATCCTTATGTCCGATTACAGGGCAGCCCGACTTTGCAACGATTTACATATCGTATATGCCAGATGTAAGAATGGTCGAAAGCAAGTCACTGAAATTATATTTGTTCAGCTTCCGAAATCATGGTGGCTTTCATGAGGACTGCGTAAATCTCATCATGAAGGATTTAATAGAATTAATGGATCCAAAATATATTGAAGTATGGGGTAAATTCACCCCAAGAGGTGGAATTTCCATCGATCCATATTGTAATTACGGCAAACCTGGAACGGTTTATGAGGAAATGGCCAAGCAAAGACTGTTCCAGCATGATATGTATCCAGAAAGAGTGGATAACCGATAATGAAAATGTAGCGGATTATGTGGAATTCATACATTATGTTAAAGGATTTATTAGTTTTCTTGGTGAATTAACGTATTATGTTAAAGGATTATGCGCCTAACTTGTGGAATTAATTTATTATATGGAATGAATGTACGCCACATTTGAATTATAATTATGGATAATCGAGATCATCATTTTAAGGAATAGCCCAAAAAGATATTAACCTTCTTGGGCTTTCTCGTTTAATTTATATCATTTGGTTGATTTCTTCAATTAACCGATGTGTTGTCTCTTTTATGCTCATCACACCAAGGTTTCCTTCTTTTCTCTTTCTTAATGATAATGACTGGTTCTCCATCTCTTGATCACCAATGACAATCATATAAGGAATTTTTTGTTTTTCAGCTTCTCTAATTTTTAATCCCATTTTCTCAGCCCTGTAATCGACTTCCACACGTAATCCTACTGATTCTAGTTGGAACTTTACATCACTTGCAAAATTTGCGTGTGTATCAGAAATAGGGATTATTTTTACTTGTACAGGCGCCAGCCAAAGAGGAAACTCCCCAGCAAAATGTTCAACTAAAATGGCCATAAAACGCTCCACAGAACCAAAAATAGCTCTATGAATCATAACTGGTCGATGAAGATTATTATCATTGCCTATATATCCACAATTAAATTTTTGGGGCATTTGAAAATCTAGTTGAACAGTCCCGCATTGCCAGCTTCTACCAAGGGAATCTAATATGTGGAAATCAATTTTTGGACCATAGAAAGCTCCATCACCAGGATTAATTTGATATTTAACTCCCTTTTCCTGCAATACTGATTCCAAAGCCAATTCTGCTTTATCCCAGATTTTTTCAGACCCCATATATTCCTCAGGTCTTGTTGAGAGTTCTACCTTATAGTCAAAACCAAAGTGGGAGTAGATCTCATCTATAAGTGAAAGTACCTTATCAATTTCGGATTCAATCTGGTCAACACGAACAAATAAATGTGCATCATCTTGAGTAAAGGAACGAACTCTTAAAAGTCCATTTAAAGAACCTGATAGTTCGTGTCTGTGAACTAATCCAAGCTCTGCAAAACGGATGGGTAATTCTCGATAGCTTCTTCGTTTGCTATTAAAAATTAATAGTGCACCAGGACAGTTCATTGGTTTAATTGCGTAATTTTGATTGTCTACACTGGAGAAGTACATGTTCTCTTGATAGTGATTCCAATGACCTGATTTTTCCCAAAGTTCCTGTTTCATCATGATAGGAGTTTTAATTTCCTGATAGCCTGCCTTTTGGTGTTTTTTTCTCCACAGATTTTCAAGTTCATTCCTAATCACCATACCATTCGGTAAGAAAAAAGGCATTCCTGGAGCCTCTTCCATTGAAGTAAATAGTTCTAACTCTTGACCTAACTTTCGATGATTTCTTTTTTCTGCCTCTAATTGATTAAACATTCTAACTCCTCCTAATTTAATATGAATTTAATAAAAAAGACCACACTCCTCCCAACAATAGGGACGAGTGCGGTCGTGGTTCCACCCTGATTCCATAAAACACCAAAAAGCTGATTATGCTCAAAAAGATAACGGATTTCCCGATTATAGATACTTTGATTTTAAGTCATTTCCCCATAATAGCTCGAAGGTGGTAAATCGCTCATTTTTCTTCAGGGCTTTCAGCCAATGACCCTGCTCTCTGTAAAGAAATGAATGAATGATTCATGTCCTTTTCATCGCCAAACTATTTTATTTTATAAAAAAAGACCGCACTCCTCCCAACAATAGGGACGAGTGCGGTCGTGGTTCCACCCTGATTCCATAAAACACCAAAAGATACTTTATGCTCAAAACGATAACGGATTTCCCGATTATAGATACTTTGATTTTTGGTCATTTCCCCATAATAGCTCGAAGGTGGTAAATCGCTCATTTTTCTTCAGGGCTTTCAGCCAATGGCCCTGTTCTCTGATAAGAAAATGATGAATGATTTTTGTCCTTTTCCCAGCTTTATAAGATTTGTGATTTATATTGTACAAAATAATAATGCAAATAACGAAAAAGGTCAAGTAGCAAAATTTAAAAGCTAGTTACTCAATATATATCCAATAATTATGGTGCATTCGGAATTTGTGTGTTAATTACGGAACTACTTGTGACTATTATCAAAATACTTACAGGGGCTTTGCTGTAAGAGAGAGTTGTGGAGCCAAAACTCCTACTGTCATAAAAAGCAGTTTAGTTAAATACGAAAAATAATCAAGTTGTACAACTAAAGTAGTAGAAAAAGTACACCTATTATACGTATCCATAATTTAATAGATGTTGGTATTATTTGTTCAAGGAGGTTTTGTTTATGATTATGGGGTTGTATGAAGCACACTTACCTGTGAAAAATTTAGAGAAATCTATTAGGTTTTACAATCAATTAGGTTTGACGTTAGCTTGGCGCGATGAAGATACAGCATTCTTTTGGATAGAAGAAGGTATCAGCTGGTTAGGGCTATGGCAAGGCGATGAGTACCAAACGCAATATCATCCTTCTTTAAGACATATCGCTTTCCGTGTCACATATCAGGATTTAAAAGAGTCTTTAAAATGGCTTGAATCATTACAAGTTAAAACAGTTCCTTTTGGAGGAAGAATATCGGTTGAGCCCTTCGTAAGACCTAATCAAGGAAATGCCTCGGTATACTTTGATGATCCTGATGGGAAAAGTTTAGAGTTAATGTGTTTCGTTGCTGTTCCTAATGAACTAAAACATATTACGGAAAAATTATCATTTGATGAATGGGAGAATTTGATAAGCAGTAAATGAAAATATTGAAGATTATTCATTAAGCGTGTAAAAATACACAAAAGGTAACGGGGCTTTATCGGCATAAGATTCCTTTGTTCACATTAAAAGTAGCTTGGATAACCAAACTACTTTTTCATGTGAACAGGCTGTGAATATACTCGCAAATATAACTGTGATTTGTTCTGTGAATTTCCATTTTGCAATCCATACCTTAACCTGTTAAAAGTACTCCTCAAAGTAGAATAAATATACCCCTCCAAATGTTTTACCTTAAAATAAAAGGATTCTACCTAATAACTGTTGAATTAAGTAATCCTAAAGTTCGAATCCCACAACTATTTATTAAGAAAGAAAAACAACATCCACCTTGGTCCCACACAATAGATAATGGTACGATAAAGAAGTCCATATCCTCTTATAGAAAAGGGGTTTACCGAATGAAGTCTTATTGGTTATGGCTAGTATTACATGTGATTGTCTGGCCATTTGCGATTGTATACATAGATTTAAATAAAACGGTGTTACCGGCACCGATATTAGGTGTTACCTTTTACTTTCTATCATTTTTTATCGTTCCTTTAATTGAGAAATGGGAGCGTTTATTGGCACTGCTCGCTTGTGTGAATGTAGTTGTTGCAGTTGCAGTTTTATTTCCATATAATGGAGCGTTTAATCCATTCCTAATTCTAATTTTATCCTTGCTGATTGCAGAAGGATTTTATCGCTTAACTCTTCCATATAGTTTTCTAATTGCAGGTGTGAGTATATTCGGGTTAACAGGATCGATTTTATCTAGTAATCTTAAACCTTTACTTATAATTTGTTGCATACTCTATATGTGTTTCCTACTAATAGCGATGCACTTTTATAAAAAGACAAAGGATCAGCTAACCGATTTAGATGCACGCTATCAGGCGATGTATATGGAATACCGTGAATTGAAACGCAGGGCAGTATCGGAGGAAGAATTGGCAAGGCAGGAGGAGCGGGTACTAATCGCTCATGAAATTCATGATTCTGTGGGGCATCGACTAACGGCACTGATTATGCAGCTGGAAATGTTTCGGTTACAAGCAACGGATGATTATAAGGAGCGCGTACAATCTCTAAAAAATCTGGCACAGGAAAGTCTGCAGGAGACCCGAAGAGCGGTTAAATCGTTAAAATCCAATGATCCTGGTGGGGTTCCTGGAATTATTCGGCTTATACGTAGATTAGAGTTAGAAAACTTGATACGAATCCATTTTACCGTTAAACATGGTGCATTTACTACCCTACTAACCGGGGAGCAATCCTTTGTTATTTATCGTAGTGTACAAGAGGCCTTAACAAATATTATGAAGCACAGTGACTCTAAGGAAGCCGAAATTATGTTTGAAGCACCTGGTGGTAGTATTTTTCGCTTCGAAATTAGCAATTCCGTAGCTAGTGATCAAACTTATAAAGAAGGGTTTGGGTTAAGCTCCATGCGCGAACGATTAGAGCAGCATAATGGGGGATTAAAAGTATATCAATCTGAGGGTAAATTTTTAATTAGTGGCTATTTGAAAATAACAAATGTAGGTGATGAGGTTGATTCGAATACTGCTAGCGGAAGACCAAGTGATGGTGCGCCAAGGCTTAAAGATGATGATTGAGACAGAGGAAGAATTCACCGTTACTGGGGAGACCGATAATGGTAAAGAAGCAATAGCACTATGTGAACAGAAGCAATTCGATATAGCTATTTTAGATATACGTATGCCAGTAATGGATGGTTTAGAAACAGCCAAAGTCATACAATCCCGATGGCCAAACACGAAAATTTTAATGCTCACGACTTTTGATGATGATCATTATGTCATGGAGGCGCTGCGAATTGGGGTTAGTGGCTATATTTTAAAAAACGGTGATACGGAATCTTTGCTTCGTTCAATTCGAAGTGCATTAAAAGGTGGTCTATCGCTTGAAGACCAAGTAGCGGCCAAAGTCGTACCCCAATTGATGAAAAAACAAGACACAAAAGAGCCAGATCCAACGTTAACCCCAAGAGAACGGGCGATTTTGAAATGTATTGGCGAAGGTTTGAGTAATAACGAAATTGCACAACGTCTCGCTATATCAATTGGTACTGTTAAAAACAATACGAGTCAAATCCTAACAAAATTAGATTTGCGAGACCGCACACAGCTTGCTATCTATGCAATTCGGCACAATTTGGTTTAACTGAAAATGAAAATGATGAAAGTAATGATGAAAAAGATAATTCGTGACTAGAGACAGTAGTGATACTGTTTCTTTTTTTATATTCTAACAGTAACAAAGTCTAAAGGAGCTGTATGCAATGCTAGAAACGATAAAGCTTAGTAAACGTTTTAAAGATAAGAAAGTAGTCGATGAGGTAAATCTCTATTTAAATAAAGGAGAGTCTGTTGGATTGCTAGGACCAAACGGTGCGGGGAAGTCTACAACCATTTCTATGATTTCGTCGTTGTTACGTCCGACATCTGGGGATGTAAAGCTAGATGGAAAAAGCACCATCAAGAATTCCTCAGAAATTCGTAATGTACTTGGTGTTGTGCCACAGGAAATTGCCTTATATGAGGAGCTTTCCGCCTATGAAAATCTAAAATTTTTCGGTAGAGCCTATCGGGTGAAAAAAGCCATACTCGAAAAACGAATCCAAGAGGTTCTTGAAATTGTGGGCTTAAAAGACCGACAAAAAGAACTGATTAAAACATTTTCCGGTGGGATGAAAAGGAGAATTAATATCGCTGCCGCCTTGCTTCATCATCCGCAAATTTTGATATTAGACGAACCAACTGTTGGGATTGACCCTCAATCTAGAAACCACATTTTAGAGACGGTTCAGCAATTAAATGAGACACGTGGAATGACGGTGCTTTATACGAGCCACTACATGGAGGAAGTAGAGCAGCTTTGTAACCGTGTGTACATTATGGACCATGGGAACATAATTGCATCTGGTACGAAAGACGAACTGTTAAGCATTTTGTCCAGTGAGGATACGATTCTAGTAGAGCTTAGCAATCGAAGTGATACATTGATGGAAACAATTAAAGCTTTACCAAAAGTCCTGCAGGTGGAGGAAACATCAGAAGGGTTTCGCATTATTGCGAGAAAGGGCAAAAGCTTACTTAACGATCTTGTCCATGCTGCTGATAAAGAAGGAATTCAAATCTTAAACTATCAAGTGGAAATTCCAAGTTTAGAAGATGTATTTTTACATCTGACTGGAAAAACATTGCGGGATTAAAGGAGGTAATCAGATGGGAGCATTTATAAAAAAGGATCTGCTCGTCTTTTGGCGAGACCGTAAAGAGATATTGATCAGTCTGATACTTCCAATCATCCTAATCGTTATCTTAAACTTTGCCTTTTCTGGTCTATTCTCGGACGATAAGGAAATTCAGTTAACTATTGGCTTTGTGCAAGAGGATGACGTAGCAGCAGGTGTCCAACAGTTTAAAACGACACTTGAAGATATGGAAATGTCTGTTTCCGAAAAAGAAGCGTTGATTGCCCAATCGACAACCCTTCAACCTGTTCAAATGGTGGAAGAATTTCTGAATAACCCCGATATGAAGGAATGGGTGACGGCAACCGAATTAACAGAAAAGGAAGCGATCAAGCAAGTAGAAAACGGAGAGCTAGACGCAATATTGAAGGTGCCAAATGGATATACGTATCATATGCTTTCAAACGCACTACTAGGGGAACAGTCTCAATCTAGCTTGAAAATTTTGGCGGATGAGCAGTCAACAGAAGTAACGACACTGGAAGAATTGGTACAAAGCTTCACGAATTCGCTTAATATGCAATTCGCTCTTGAAAGTAGTGAGAAACAAGCAGAGCCAATTTTGCCCCAAGGAGGAATGGAATTTGTAGAAGAGTCCGAATCCTATACAATCGCACTATATTTTACGATTGCAATGGGGACGCTTTTCCCACTTTTTATTGCTCACACGGTTTCCGTTAAGACTGTAACAGAAAAACGAGAACGGGTCTTTAATCGAATTTTATTAACAAATAGTAATCCATTCCATTATTTAATCGGTAAAATTGTATCTACCTTAATCATTATATGGTTACAAGTGGCGATTACCTTTACAATAATTCAACTTATTTTAAATGTATTTCCCGGAAAATCACTAGAGTTTTGGATTGGACTAATTGCAATGTTCACAGCATATACGATTGCCATTGCAGGTCTTTCTGCACTATTTACAACGATAACATTATATTTACAGGATAGTAACGCAGCAAGTGGCCTATTTATGCTGATTGTGATGACGTTTGGGGTGTTAGGTGGAAGCTTCTTCCCTTTAGATGGACTACCTGAATTTATGCAAATGGTGGGAGAATATACACCAAATGGTCTAACACAGACAGCTGTGATTGACTGGGTTCAGTTCCGTAATTGGAGTGCGTTAGGTCTTCCATTGATCTATCTTTTATCTTTCTTTGCTGCTTGTGTTGTTATCGCTACGTCTATGTTTCCAAAAAGGGGGCGACTCTAATGTATCCAGTGATCTATGCTCAGTGGGTTAAAGACAAACGAAAACCATTTTTAATTCTCTTATTTATTGGTCTTAGTATTTTAGCAACGCTTCTATTTGGAAATATAGGAGAGAATACAGAGAGTAAAGTGGACATTTTTGCTTCTGGTCCAGAAAGAGAAGAGATTGAAGAAAAGTGGGTAACGATATTAAATGAAAATAGCGACATTGAATTTACAGTTACCAGTGAGGAAGATGCTAGAGAACAAGTTGCAGAAGGAAAAAGGGATGTAGCTGTTCATGTAATGGAACATGATTATCGGTTAATTACGTCATCCGATATGCCAAATGTTCAGTTGGTAGAGCAAGAGGTGCACAAAATATTTACCGAAGAAGCGGAATTGCAGGCATTAACTGGTACGGAAAATACAGCTGATATTCGAAAAGAAGTGAAAAGCTATTTAGAAAATGCCCCTTTACTAGTAGAAACAGAAGCAATACAAGGTGGAGAGCTCACCAAACATGATATGGGGAAGCAGCTGTTATTTGTATTTACATTGTTTATCGCCATGTTTACGATTGGATTTAAAGTAAATGGCATCAATGCAGATAAGGTAAGTGGTGTTTGGAATCGCCTCATTTTGTCACCTGTCAGTAAGGTTGGAATGTACTCTGGACATTTAGTGTATAGTTTTATTATAGGATTTTTCCAAATGGTTGTCGTCTTGGTTCTTTTTAAGTATGTATTTGACTTTGAAATTGGTAACTTTGCGATGATTCTAACAATTGCTGCAGTATTTACATTAAGTGCGGTGAGCTTAGCCATGCTTATTACGGGAATTGCACAAACACCAGAAAAGTTTTATATGATCTATCCTTCCTTACTTCCAATAATTCCAGGTATTAGTGGTCTTTATATGGCACCTGGTGTAATGGATAATCCTGTCTTTACTGTTTTAGCCGATATTTTCCCATTAGGCTATGCTGTTGAAGCAATGCTTGATGTTGCCTTGTATAATGCGGGATGGGGAGATATTCTATTACCAATTGCATTCATGCTGTTATTAGCAGTGATGTATATGGGGATTGGGATTAATTTAGGTGAGAGACGGAAGTGATGGAGGTTTTACCTTACATTTGTTTGCTTAAGTGCGAAATCTATTTGAAATAGGAACTTACTATAGTTGGGTCTTTATAGGGGGATAAGAGATTCTTTGTTCCCTAAAAAGACTCGACTTTTTAATTTGTATGAATATAAGAAGGTCCTACCTTACACTTAAAAGAAACTTTTCATTGAAATTATATCGTTTATTACGATATAATCTATTAAAACGATACATGGGGTGGTTTTGTGATTCGTGAAATAAATGAATCCTTTACTGATATTTACTTTTATCTTCATGCTGCTCATGAAGAACCTATTTCACACCAAAATGTGAGGATATTACAATTGGTGCAAAAAAAGCAATTTGTCATGATCAGAGATATTGCAGAGCATTTATCCATTTCTCATAATACAGCATCAGAACATGTGAAAAAGTTAGTGCGTAAAGGCTGGTTAAAGAAAGATAGAGATGAGCAGGATCAACGTAAGGTTTATTTACAATTAACCGATTCTGGATTAACGATGCTAAAAAAGAATACTGAATTGGATGAGGATAAATTACGTGTGGCACTATTCAAATTATCAGAAGAGGAAAGAAATAAAGTTCTTGAAGCATTTCAATTACTAAGTGAGGTATCGAAATAAATGTATTTATTGATCAAGATTATTACATCAGCGGCTATTATTGGTATTATTACGGAATTAGCTAGGCGATTTCCTGTGTATGGTGGCATTATCGCTGCCTTACCATTAGTTAGTATTTTAAGCATTATTTGGCTACGTGTTCAAGGGGAATCCAATCATAATATTTCTCACTTCACTCTAGGCGTAATCATTGGTCTGCCAGCAACAATAGTTATGCTAGTCGTAATTTACCTCGCATTTAAACATTCCATTCGACTACCATTCGCAATCATGCTTGGAATAATGGGATGGGGGATGTTTTTATTCATTCAAAAACGATTAACAGAGGTATTTTTCTCGTAGATTATAACAAATCGAAATTTAAGGAGTTTAGAGAAATTTTTATATTTCCAGAAAGAATTTTTAGAATATTATGGTAATATCTAATTAAGGAGCAGATTCAATAAACGGTAAGTAATCCAATTGTTACATAAATTGCAAAGAGGAGGGGAAAGGATGAGCATTGGAAAAGAATATTTAAGCATTGTCTTGGAGCGGTTTCAAAGTGTTAAAAGTCTTGGAGATAAGACGATAAATCAATTAACAGATGAGGAAATGCATTGGACCTATAATAACGAGTCAAATAGCATAGCAATAATCGTAAAGCATTTAAGCGGAAATATGATCTCTAGGTGGACCGACTTTTTAACCACTGATGGGGAAAAATCCTACCGAGATCGTGAGGATGAATTTGTTGATGATATATCCTCGAAAGCAGAGCTGATTCGGATTTGGGATAATGGCTGGAAAGTTCTTTTTAAGACACTTGCTGATTTGCAGGAGCAGGACTTGTTGAAGAAGGTTACGATTCGAGGAGAAGGTCATTTGGTTTTAGACGCGATAGAAAGGCAAATGGCACACTACGCTTCTCATGTTGGGCAAATGGTTTACATAGGAAAACTAGTAAAAGGTGATAGCTGGAAGAGTCTTAGTATTCCACGAGGGAAATCAGAGGAATATTTACAAGAAATGCTCGACAAGCATAAAGATAAATAGAGAAGATTTCCGATTAACTAGTGGACTGCTATTACCAGAACAACAGGATGATTAGAAAAAGGAGATGCAGCAATGATTATAAGAGAAATACAACTAACAGATGCAGAAAATCTAGCAAATCTTATGATGGATGTGGATAAACAATCCGAGTATATGCTTTGGGAAGCTGGGGAACGAAATATTAATAAGGATGCACAACGACAAATGATTGAAAGCATTCAAGCGGAGGAAAATTCTACTATATTAGTAGCAGAAATAGAGGACAGACTTGTCGGATACTTATTAGCGATAGGTGGGAAGGCCCGTAGAAATAAACATTCTGCCTACATTGTGATTGGAATACCAGAAGCATTTCGAGGAAAAGGAATTGGAACGAAGCTATTTCTTAATTTAGATGAGTGGGCACAGAAGCACCATGTAAGTAGGTTAGAGCTAACAGTCGTCACTAAGAACGAAGCTGGCATATCATTATATAAAAAAGCAGGATTTGAAATAGAAGGAACAAAAAGAAATTCCGTGTGGATCCAGGAAGAATTCGTGGATGAATATTATATGTCTAAGCTCTTGTAATCCACTCAGATGCATCAAGAGAACAAGATCATCGGTTGATGGTCTTTTCTATTGTCATTATTTAAAATGAATATCCCAATTTAAGATAGAGCAGACGATGGGTACAAAGAAATTTTGAATAAAAGGAGCTTTTTTAATGGAAATGAGACGAAAAATAGGGGAAGGTTCCAACGCAGAAGTATTAGAGTGGGGGGACAATCAGGTTCTAAAACTAGCAAAGCCGATTATCGATAATACAGATTTAGAAAAAGAGTTTCATAATCATAACATTGTATGGGAATTAGGTCTACCTGTACCGCGTCCATATGAAATGATAGAGTATGAAAATCGTCCCGGAATCGTATATGAGCGTATATACGGAAAAACGTTAAGAGAACGCTTTTTTGAAAATTTAACTCCAGCAATAGATTTAGAGCCAACAACCATAGACTGGAATGATGCCCGATTATCTGCCCGATTACTCGGGAAAGTCCATAACACCGTATTTCATAAAAAATTTCCTTCAACCCAAAGAGAATTTTTGAAGAAACAGATTCGTAGTGTAGATTATTTACTGGAAGAAGAACAAATTGCTGTCCTTGAACTGTTGGACCATCTCCCGAAGAAAAGTAACATCTGCCATGGAGATGCCAATCCGAACAATATTATATTCCGAAATAGTGGAGAGCCTATTTTAATAGATTGGATGAATGGAACGAATGGAAATCCAGAAGCGGATGTAGCAGAGTTTATCCTTATGATTCGGTTTTCTGTGCTACCTCCACATACCCCTAAGGAAGCGATGAATCTATTTGATACGTATCGGGAGAACATAATTCAAGATTTTATGAAGGAATATACCCAAATCACTGGAACCACATATGATGAAATCGATTCCTGGATTGCCCCAATAGCAGCGCGTAAGCTATCATCTGACGGAATTGGTGAGGAAGAGAAACAAGTGCTTGTGAAGGAAATAAGAAGGCGCCTTAGCTGAGCGTAAAAGGGAAAAGAATGAAAAGACATGCGCTCTTAATGAGAAAAAATCGCATTCCTTTTATATGGTGGATGAAGGACAGGTAGACTTTATCATGATCAAACCAATCAATTGATTTTGGGAAGGGTGGATTAACATGTATGTACCGAAGCATTTTCAGGTTACGGACTTTAAGGAAGTTCGAGAATTTATCGAGGGGAACTCTTTTGGAACCTTAATAACGACACAACAAGGAAAACCAATCGCAACGCATTTGCCTTTGGAGCTACATAGAGTGGGCGATGACTATGTGATTACTGGGCATTTGGCTTTTGCGAACCCGCAATGGAAGACCTTCGAGGAAGATGAGGATGTTCTGGTAATCTATCAAGGCCCACATGCTTACATCTCGTCATCCTGGTATCAATCTGAAAATGTTCCAACATGGAATTATCAATCGGTCCATGTATATGGGAGAGCTTCTATAATGAATGAACAAGAATTAGAAGAAGATTTAAAACTACTATTACAAAAATATGAAAAGCATCGTGAAAATCCAGTTTTATGGGAGAATCTTTCCTCCAAAACGAAAAAACAAATGAAAGGTATCGTTGGATTTAAAATAAAGGTGGAAGAGGTTCAAGCTGCAGATAAATTAAGTCAGAATCGAAATGATGAGGACTATAATAACATCATAAATAAACTTTATGAGGAAAACGATGGGCAGTCAAAGGCAGTAGCCGAAGCAATGAAAAAAAGAGTATGATTAAAATAAACCAATATAAGAATTAGTCCAAGGAGTGAAGCGAAATTAAGAAGCAAAATAATGTGTTGTACCGTGAAGTTCAAAAGCCGCGCTCTTTTCTAATCTGGATAGTAGCTTCTATCCTTATGATTTTTTTGTGGTATGCATTTTTCCAGCAAGTTATTTTTGGAAATCCAGTTGGAGATAAACCTGCTCCAGATGTAGTTTTAATCGTGATGTGGTTCCTATTCGGTATTGCATTTCCTTTCATTCTCCTATTTTTCACAAAACTTATAATCGAAGTTCATGATGAAGGTATTTCTATTCAATATTTGCCATTTCACTTTCGTTCTAAACCGTTATTGATTAAGGATATAAGTGACTATAAGGTGATTACTTATAGTGCTTTAACACGATTTGGTGGATGGGGGATACGGATCAATGTAAATGGAGAAAAAGCGTATATTATGAGTGGTAACAAGGGGATACAAGTAAATATGCAGTATGAAACACTAGTGATTGGTACTCGGAATCCAGATGAATTAAAGGCTGCAATTGATTTCGTAACAAAAAAAGAGAATTAGGAGCATACATAATGAACAATAATGTTTTTGAGCAAATGGCTAAAAGATATGATACAGAAGAGAGAATGGCATTAGCTAAGGTAATTGAGAAGGAAGTAAAATTAGAATTACAAAATAGTAAATCAAAATCTTTAATTGATTACGGGAGCGGGACCGGTCTCGTAAGCTTAGAATTAGCCGAATTGGTTGAGTCTATTTTGTTGGTGGATTCATCCAAACAAATGTTGGAGGTTGCGGAGGCGAAAATTGCCCAAAAAGGGATTACGAACGCAAACGTGCGTTACGCAGATTTTACCAAAGAGACTCCTGAGTTGAAGGCAGATATCGTGTTTATGTCACTGGTCCTTCTTCATATCCCAGATACTACAAAAATTATACAGGAGCTATTTCATATCTTAAATGATGGTGGAAAGCTCCTTATCGTGGACTTTGATAAAAACGATAACATAAGTCATCCAAAGGTTCATAACGGTTTTTCCCATGACGAACTGAAAGAAAAATTAGCGGAAGTTGGATTTCAATCAACGGAAATAAGAACCTTTTATCATGGAAAGCAAATTTTCATGAATCAGGATGCCTCCATGTTTATCGCGACTTGCAACAAGTGATTTCTTGAAAAAATCCCAAGCACTGAATGAACTGCACCACAATTGTTAGACACATCTAACAATCGAAGGTGCAGTTTTTCTATGGCTTCGTACTTTGGATCTTTTAATTAGGACATGCAACTAATCATTCAAGTCTACTGTTTCCAATACTTGTTCTTTTGCTAAATCGTAAACCTTCATCTCATCATATGACAGTGTGTAAAGCATGTCACCAACAGAAACCATCCGATGAATATGTGTATCCCAGCCATAATCGATCGTGCTTTGCTTTTGGTGCGTAATGGAATCTTTTAATGTAAATCCTGTTTCTGGAGAAATGTCATATAAAAAAGCACCTTCAAAGACTAATATTTCTTCCTCATAAAAATCATCTCCATGCTGCACAGGCTTCGTCTCAAATAAATAAGCAGGGAATCCAAATAGATTTTCATCTGGATGTTTGTATAATGCTTTATGATTATAGTTGATCTCCGAATAAGAGCTACCCTCGCCTAGTATTTCTGTGAATTTCTCTTTCGGGTTAGCTGGATCGCTAACATCGAATAGAGATAATTTAAAGCCTGCTGGACTTACAATAGGCTCTGTACTCCATTCCACATTTCGTAATTCTGTATGTTGCCCAAATCCGATGACATGATTATCATCAAGAGGGTGCAAATAATTACTGAACCCAGGTATCTTTAATTCGCCTAGAACTTTCGGATTTTTTGCATCTTTTAAATCAATGACAAATAACGGGTCCATTTGTCTAAAGGTAACCATATACGCGACGTCTTCCATAAATCGCACACTGTAAATACGCTCACCCTCCGCAAGACCTTCTATTTTACCTAGCGGATGTAATTGTAAATCAAAGGTATATACATTATTTGTAGAAGGTACATCATTTTGCCATCCACTATTTTTCGTGGTTGCTACGCGGAATGTATCTCCTCGTTCATCCATGGCAAACTGGTTAATTAACGTTCCATTGACGATTGTGGAAGCATGGAATGTGATTTTTTCCTTATCGATTTTGAACTGAATAATTTCCGTATCAGCCGAATTCGCTATCATCGTATCCGCCATGCCCTTTTTCGGATCTTCTGTATGGTATCGGTTTACCGCAGTATAAACATTATTTTTAGACATATAGAGCTGATTCGAAGCACCTAAATACGTTTCAACGGATGCTTCTTTGTCTATGTTATTTAAGTCAATTGAGCTTAGTAGCATAAAGTTGTTGTCATTGCTTTCAGGGAAATAAAACATTTCTTCATAATCTATTGGCTCACCTGCTGTGCTGACAGCCGTATCTTTCACAAATGGCCGAATTTCAACATCTTCCTTTTCTGGTAGCAATGAAATAGGAGGATAATGATTTGCGACCAAATATAGATAGCCATCGCTTTTTCGAGAAGCGGTGAGGGAACCTTCCATCGTAAATTCTCTAATTTGCTTTGGATTTGTTGTGTTGGAGATGTCATAGATGTAGACGGTCGTTTGCATTGCATACATGGTCGGATACAATCGATCAGTCGCATCCGATTCTTTGGTTGTATGTTGTTCACGTATAGTAGATTCTGAATATCCAATACTGATTAAGTAGTTTTGGTGTAAATAAAGCTCTTGGGGATAAAAGGCCTTTTCTTTAATGGTGCTCACAACTTTACTGTCTGACCCTGAGGTTGACGCGATTACAATATTATCATCCCTTGCAAAATAAACACATTCCCCGTCGGTTTTCACTATATCTCCTTCATCGATTCCTTGTACTTGTACGTTTGTTTCGGATGTGGAGGTATCACTCATGGCGCTATCTTTGTTTGATGTATCAGCAGATGCTGCTTCCTCGGTTGCGTCATAAACAATAAAATTCTCTTGTTCTTTCATTCTTTCCTTTATCAAACGCTTTAAGTGATCCTCGTTCTTTATGTTTGGCAATTCT
The DNA here is from genome assembly GCF_900240405.1 of Salirhabdus sp. Marseille-P4669. Classification (GTDB taxonomy): domain Bacteria; phylum Bacillota; class Bacilli; order Bacillales; family Alkalibacillaceae; genus OEQK01. Next base: position 403,490 of record NZ_OEQK01000003.1, on the reverse strand, counting down.
TCTGTTGGAGTCCTATCTAAAGGGGGAGTAGTTGAACGAGTATTCGATGAAGCATCTTGTGTAGAAATGCTATATAGGTAAACACCACCTACCATCACGCTAATCAAAGCCATCCACAAAACGAACTTTTTCACGAAATGTCACCCCATTTGTTTCTGTTTTTTAAATAGACGTATGAAGGGGGGATTTTGTTACAGCTTCTCGAAAGTAAAGAACGATTTTCTATAAGGAGGAACTTGAAGCGTGTTTAGGTTGAAAATTTTTTCATTTAGAGGAAAAAGACACCTCAAGCCGAAAATAGGACTCCATCTTCGACTTGAGAAAAATGAATCATTTAAGATCAGTGTAAAATCAATAGACATTAATAGGTCATTTCTTTACAGCGTGTATAAAATGAATGGTCTCAAATGCAGACAAATAATCCGTTCTATTTTTAAAGAACAACTCATTGATGCTAGCTGGGGATAAGTGTTCATAAATGAGTAAACCTGACTTTTCTAAAAGTTTCTCCATCTCATTATACGAGAAATTGGATTTCATCGGTTCACCACTTGCTGCAGCCATTTGGACCATATGCTGAACTCTGTTCGACATTCCTTTTTCTGTAAAGAGATGTTCATCCGCATAATCAAAAACAATAGAGCTACCAGGTGGGACGTTAGCAAATAAATTATGAAGTAATGCTGTAATTTCATATTTCGTCAAATAGTAGGAAACACCTAAGAGACTAAAGAAGGTTTTTTTATCATTAAATCCTTCATTTGCTAGATCCTGATAAGAAAATGTTTTCGTAAAGTCCATTGGAACAAAATGAAGATGATCTGGTATGTCTAGATTCGCATTCTCTAGCTTTTTCTTCTTTAACTGTTGTGTGGCTGGGTGATCGAGTTCAAATACTTCTAGATTAGTTAACTCAGGATAGCGGAAAGAAAACGTGTCTAGTCCGGCTCCTAGTATAACGTATTGTTGTAGTCCTAACGTAATCTCGTGAAGCAGTACTTTCTCACAGTAGGCGGAACGTGCTAGTGGTGTTGGAGAAAGCTGGACCTGTGTTATCCATTTTAGTATTTCTTGTGGATCATCTTGGAACTTTCTCCCAATATCTTGATTGAAAAAGGAAATACCGTTTACCATGTTCTTGCTGATTGTGGAAAATTCTTCTTCTGTAAGCAGCTTGTTTGCTACAAAGTCATCAAAAATTTTAGGCGTATCATACTTACTGTGATACGCGCGACCGAATGCAGACACCAAGGAAGTTAAACTGGACTCATTTTGCTTCATACCATTTTCCTCCCATATAAAAAAATAAGGTTCCCCTGGCCAGGAGAACCTTATTATAAACAACAAAATAGCAAATGTAAATTATAGCATAAATAAATTTTTTTGTCAAGTTTTTAGGTTTCGGAAGGAAATAACTAATTACCATTATAGATAAACTTTGTTAAACTTTAATGGAGAACACTATTATAAGGCAGAAAAAATGTCTAAGTCACTAATATTCGATATGGACGGTACTTTATTTCAAAATAATAAAATTTTAGAAATATCACTAGAAGATACGTTTAACTATTTACGAACCTTACATAAATGGAATACGGATACACCTATTGATAAATACCGCGAAATTATGGGTGTGCCCTTACCGAAAGTATGGGAGACGTTGATGCCTAATCATTCTGCTGAGGAACGAGATCTGACTGATTCTTATTTTTTAAAGCGATTAATAGAAAATATAGAAAGTGGAAAAGGCGCCTTATATCCTAATGTAAAAGAAATCTTTCATTATTTGAAGGAGAATGATTATTCCATCTTCATCGCGAGAAATGGCCTGACGGAATATTTACAAGCAATTGTTCATTACTATCAGTTGGATAAATGGGTTACGGAAACATTTAGTATTCAACAAATTACATCGTTACATAAATCAGATTTGGTAAAGCATATTATGAAAAAATACGGTGTCACAGCTGGAGCGGTAGTTGGCGATCGTCTATCGGATATTAATGCTGCTAAGGATAATGGGTTGGTTTCAATTGGATGTCATTTTGACTTTGCTAGTGAAGATGAGCTTTCACAGGCAGATATGGTGATTGATGATTTGATGGAGCTACAAACAATTTTGCCTAACATATTCAATTATGATGCTTAAGGTGAACAGAAGTACTATAATCCTACAAAATAGTAGCAGTATGATGCTCAATTCGCTATATTTCTACATTTTTGGAAATTAAGATATAAGAGTTGAAATAAATTTTTAATATAATGTTGACAATTAGAAAGGAACGTGATAAATTTATCTCAAATTAGAGATATATGATTCCGAATCATTTTATGTCCCTGATTCTTATTTTTTTAAACTAATATCTCGAATTAGAGATAAAAACAAATTGGAGGAATGTACAATGTCAAAATGGATAGTTGATCAATCACACTCAGCAATTGGATTTGAAATTAAACATATGATGGTATCTAAAGTCAAAGGGCAGTTCGATTCGTACACTGCAGAAGTTGAAGCGGAGGATTTAACAGATTTAACAAATGCGAACATCGCATTTAAATTTGATGTTTCAAGTATAAACACACGTAACGAAGATCGTGACAATCACTTAAAATCAGGGGATTTCTTTGAGGTTGAAAAATACCCAACAATCGATTTTAAATCCACTTCAATAACAAAAGATGGCGATGATTATAAAGTAGCTGGTGACTTAACCATAAAAAATGTTACGAAGGACATAACGTTTGATGTTGAATTTGGTGGTAAGGCTACAAACCCATGGGGAGTTGAAGTGTACGGCTTTGAAGCTGAAGCAAAGATCAACCGTGAAGAATTTGGATTAACTTGGAACGCAGCACTTGAAACAGGCGGTGTTCTAGTAGGTAAAGATATTAAAATAAAAGTAGAATTAGAATTGAATCCAGAAGCGTAATATTTTTTTACCAAAGGATAAACCGTGTTGCAAATATGTGGAAACCAATAAGTTTGTTCTTTTTTATGAAATATATCTCGAAATAAAGATTCTTGGATTTGAGGCGATTTAAATTATGTCCGATTTTGTTCAATTACTAAAAGATAGGCGGTCAGCAAGTAACTTTTTACCTGACCATCCCATATTAGAAGATGAGCTAAATGATATTTTTGAATTGGTGAAGCTTGGACCATCTGCGTTTAACCTTCAACACACAAAGTATCTTGTAGTTACAGATCCAGAAATAAAAGAAGAAATTAGAAACGCTGCATATGGACAATATAAGGTTCATACTGCCTCTGCAGTTATCCTAGTATTAGGTGATAAAGAAGCCTATAAAAAAGCACCTGAAATTAATGAGGGATTGCTTATGCTGGGAATATTAAATAAACAAGAGTATGATTTTACAGTGAAGGACACGGTGGATCTTTATGAAACGAGAGGACCAACCTTCCAAAGAGATGAAGCGATAAGAAATGCATCCTTGTCCGCAATGCTGTTTATGCTAGCTGCAAAACAACAAGGTTGGGATACTTGTCCCATGATTGGATTTGATTCGGATCGGGTTAAAGAAATATTAAATATTAATGATCAATATGAGATTGCGTTAATGATTACGCTTGGTAAAGAAAAAATAGAAAGTAGAAAACCAAGGGGCTATCGTAAACCAGTTAGTGAATTTGTTACAATTATTTAGTTGCACTTTAATTAAAGATGGAGGGAAAAGGTATGGGGAATATTGCAGGACATCATCACATTTCTATGATTACTAAAAACGCAAGTCAAAATAATCACTTTTATCGACATGTACTTGGGTTACGTCGGGTAAAAGTAACAGTGAATCAAGATGATCCTTCGATGTATCACTTGTTTTATGGTGATAAAACAGGTAGCCCTGGTACCGAATTATCCTTTTTTGAAATTCCAGCAGTAGGAAGAACGTATCGTGGTACAAATGCAATTACTAGAATTGGTTTGTTGGTTCCTTCAGAGGAAAGTCTACAATATTGGAAAGCGCGATTGAAAGAGTTTGGGGTTTTTCATGGCGATATTACAACCTACGCCAATCGACCTGCCTTGAAATTTGAGGATCCAGAAGGGCTTCGTTTAGTGCTACTTGTATCAAATGGAGAAAAAGTGAAGCACTGGGAAGTATGGGAGAAATCAGAAGTTCCTGCAGCACATCAAATTCAAGGTATGGGCTCTGTGGAAATGACGGTACGAAGAATGGATAATCTAGCAAGCACGCTTGTTGATATCTTCGGCTATACAGAGATACGTCGAACAGATGAAGAAGCGATTTTTCAATCCATTAAAGGTGAGGTATTTGGGGAAATCGTGGTGAAGTATTTAGAAGGCGTGACAGAAAGACCCGGTCGTGGCAGTATTCATCATTTAGCAATTCGAGTAAAAAATGAAAAAGAGCTTATTCATTGGGAAGAGCAAGTGCAAGCACGTGGATTCCAATCGTCAGGAATAGTAGATCGATTCTACTTTAAGAGTCTATATTTCCGTGAGTCAAATGGTATTTTATTTGAAATTGCAACCGATGGACCAGGATTCACCATCGATGGAGATATGGAAACATTAGGTGAAAGATTAGATTTACCTCCATTTTTAGAAGGTCGTAGAGTTGAAATTGAAAAAAACTTAAAGCCTATAGATTGAGTTATGCTTTGGTATTTCTCCGTGGATGTCAGGAGCAGAAATGTACTATTAATAAGCAAATGTAATCTACTAAGTAGTTCAGTTTTGGAGTACATTATTAAAATGTGCTTCAATATGGACTACTTTATTTATTAGGAACAGGTTTACTCAATTACATAATTAATATTTTGGTATTTAGGGTTAGAATTGTAATTAAAGAAAAATTTGTAATTTTGTGTTAATATGATGATTAACTTGAGAATAAATATGCTTATCCAACTGACGAAGCAGTTAAATTAAGTAGGAACAGAAAATAGATATCTTTTGTATGTATAAATCGGAGGAACAAATAAATGTCGGATACTGTTATCAAATTTATCCCTACTACCCCATCTTTTGTCCCTAAAAAAGAAGCCGTTAAGGAAGTGGGAAATTGGATGAAGACTAATATTTCAAGTGATGATATATCAATAACTCTCACTGATGAGATACGTTTTATTGACCAAGGTGTTAATTTTCAACGCATTATTTATTTGCCCTCTTTGTTCCGGTGAAATCAATATGGATTGGTGGAGCGAAAAGATGGATAAAGCATCAGAGCATCAATTTACTGAACTTCATGTAAAGGTTCCTTGCTGTGATGGTGAAACTTCTTTGAACGATCTACAATATGATTGGTGCGCCGGTTTTGCTCGTTTTTCAATAGAAATACTAAATCCATCTAGCGAAAATATAAACCATTGCATGAATAAATTAGAGGAAAAACTTTTTTGTTCCATTAAGAAGGTTGTTGCATATTATTAGTTTTATGTATCTTACATAAGGATAACGATCATTTTCTATTCACCAATTGGGGCGTTTCTCAAATTAGGAATCGGCCGTTGTTGTATTAATAAATTTTATAGGTGATACATATGAAAAAATTTGATTATGATAGTTTCTACGATGAGGTAGGAACACAAAATGGCTGGGATTTTAGTAGTATCCGTTCCTTTTTGGAAGGGGTTACTTGGGATTTTTATGAAGAGGTACGGAAGCGATGTAAAAAAACAGATGTGCTTTTAGATGTTGGCACTGGCGGTGGAGAGCATATATTAAGAATTGCGCAGGAACTATTTTTCTTGATTGGTATTGATTTATCCGAGGGTATGGTGGAAACCGCTAAGGTCAATTTGGAACAATCAAAAGCTTCGAACGTGAAGTTCTTCCAAATGTCTTCTTATGATCTGCAATTTCCAAAAGGCTTCTTTGATGTAGTTTCTTGTTGTCAAGCACCGTTTTCAGCAGCGGAAGTAGAAAAAGTGTTGAAAAGTGGCGGAGTCTTTCTGACACAACAAGTTAGTGAAGCAGATAAATTAAATATAAAAGAAGCATTTGGCAGGGGACAGTCGTATGGTCAACAAGATGGTACATTGAAGGAAAAGTATATTAGGGAACTTAAGGAAGCTGGTTTTAGACACATTCAATCCTTTGAATATGATGCAGCAGAATATTTTGAGAGGCCTGAGGATCTAATATTTTTACTTAAGCATACTCCAATTATTCCAGATTTTGGTCAAGATAAACAGGATTTTGAAATATTGAAGGATTTCATTCAAAACAATCAAAACGATAAAGGAATTCGAACAAATTCGAAAAGGATTCTCCTCATAGCTAAGAAATAAGAGTGCACATGATTCTGGTTTGAAAGAAATGAATAATATGGAGGTTAACAGATTCGTGATATGAAAATAAAAGAAAAGCTTTTGATAATGATTGGAGTAATGATCCTTATCATTATGGCAATGGGCATTGTATTTGGTGGTTATTTTTTCGGACTAGCAGGTGTCTTCGAGCTACTTGGAGTACAGTATAATTCGGTTTGGTCCTTGTTTGTTTTTGTAATGGGTTTCTTTATTCTAGGAATATTTGTGGAATTGATTACAAAAGTGATCTTTGTTCTTTCCACTCGAAATACAAGAGATAAAGCATACGTACTTATGATCCGATTAAGCCTTGAATTCCTATCGAATTGGCTTGTTCTGTTTACTGTGGATGAATTGATGAAAGGAATCACACTTTCCTGGAAAACAGAAGTAATGATTGCGTTGCTCCTTGCAGTGGTAGAGCGTATTTTTGATAAAGAAGATAACTCATGAAGAAAACAAAGGGAAGTGTTGAAGGAAATAGTTTATGAAAGTGAGGTTAATGTTTGGTGTCTGTAAACAGTATATTGGATACCCTATTAACTCAATACAAAGACCGCAAGAATCACCATACTTTCATTGTAGGAGTGGATGGGTTAGGTGGAGCTGGAAAGACTACATTTGCAAATAAACTTGGAGAAGAGTTAAAAGAGAAAGGATATCATGTAATAACCATACATATTGATGATTATATCGTTGAGTTAAACAAAAGGTATAACACAGGACATGAAGAGTGGTATGAGTACTATTCTCTTCAATGGGATATTCAATTGTTACAAACAGAATTATTCCAAGCGCTATCCGATGGCGACAAATTAATAAACTTGCCCCTATATGATAAAACAACTGACACTATATCCACCCAAAAACGATACATAAAACCTACCTCCATCATTCTTATAGAAGGAATATTTATTCAAAGACGGGAATGGAGAGAGTATTTTGATTTTGTTATATTTATTGACTGTCCTCATAAAGAGAGAGCCGATAGGGTACTAAAACGAGACTTGTATATTGGTGACTATCAAAATAGATTAACTAAATATCAAAAGAGATATTGGATTGCGGAAGACAAATACATTGAAGTGGATGATCCTTTAAAGAAAGCAGATGTAATATATAGCTCAAATGATCATTAGAAAAGGCTTTATTAATAACAAAGCACAAATAAAATGGAGTGTGCCTATATGGAAGTAAACAAAGTGGTAGAGAAATGCATTGAATCAGCCAATGCATATGGAATAGCTGCTTACGAGGTTATACAGGATTCAAGAAAAACCAATCATCTGTATGATAAAAATTTTAAAAATTATAAAATGCTAAAACAGTTTGGAAATAAAGGGATTGTTGAGTTAGAAAAATTACTTGAACATCCTAGTGATTATGTTAAATATAGCTCCGCAACACATTTGTTGTCAGTAAAGGAAGACAAAGCAAAAGAGGTATTAAAAAAGTTAGTTAATAAACCTCAGCTATTTGGTTTCTCGGTTGAAATGCTTTTAAGAGAGTGGGATAAGGGAAATTTAAAGAATATTTAAGTTAGCATTGTTGAATTAAGGAGTAAATTAGTTCGTGGGAAGCAATAGATTAATAGAAGTGTAATTTAGTATGTTATGCAGAAGCGGATTATCCTTATTTAATGATGAAATATTGGGGTGTTTTTTTTGCAGTTAAAATACATTCGCCATTGGATACTATTTAGTACTTTTTCATTCCTATATGGTTTCGGAACGTGGCTGGTAGAATTATTAGAAGGAAGTAAAATCTCTTCAACCGAACACATTGATTTTGGTGTTGCGTTGATTTTTTATGGTTTTATTGTTGGGAGTTTTGTTTTTGGAGTTATAATGTTTCCTCTTACCCTAATCATTGAGAAGTTTTTTAATAAGTTGCTGATTAAAATGATTATTTTTTTAGCGGTTGGGTATTCTTTTGGAAAACTTCTTTTCGGAATAATTTTTTATAGTGAGCACGTTCAAGATTACAATTTATATGAATTAACCTCAGTTTTTGTTTTCATTGGTATTAGTTTTATTTATACTTTCATAGACAGTTACACTTATCGTAAATTAATCTAAATTGTTCAAGGACATAAAATATTTTCAAAAAGTAATAAATCTCATTCTTTGGAGGTAAAGGAGTAGGAGAGTTGATTAAACAATTTGGTAGAATAATTGCAAAGGTGTTTTTAGATAGAGGAGAGTAAAAAAAATGGTACGTTTGAACATTGGGGATGTCTTTGAGATTGAAACTTCAAATGGGTTAGCGTTTTTTCAATATGTTCATCATGATAAGATAATTGGATCACTAATCCGTATATTACCCAAGTTCTCATGGGGAAATTAAATATGATTTATTAAATCATATAGTAAAACAGAAAGAGTTATACTTTATTCATTTTCCTTTAGCTAGAGCATTAAGTAGAGGAATTGTTAGAAAGGTTGGGAACTATCCTATACCTAATGAATTTGTTTTACCTCAAAAGTATAGGGATAGGTGTATAGTTAACGGTGAATTTATGTGTTGGCATATTGTTGATTATGAGACATGGAAAAGAGATAAAGTGGAAGTGTTAACGCATGAACAAGAGCGACTTTCACCTTGGGGAACTTGGAATGACACGAAACTTAAAAAGAAATTAGTTGAAGGATGGACTTTAGAAAAATGGATTTAATAGTACAACAACAGCGGGGTATATCAATTTTTTAAAAAGAGATAGTTTTCGTTTTCTTATCTTTGATGAAGGTGGTAATGACTTTTGAAACTTCAAGCCTTCACGGGAGTATCTGGGACGTTTTAAAGTGTGAAATTGGTTATTGGATAAATACTAAATGATTAACCAGTTGTTTTAAATCATGAAAAGAGTTCATCTGCTTTTACGTGATTTGGTTTAAATGTAACATTTAGTAATGGTTGAATAATGAACTCTCAGTGCTATATTAAACTAGCTGTTCTCGAGAAGGAGATCAGCTCTTTTTTATGGAAGTAACGTATTAAGTGAAAAGTTAACTTATACTAATTCATCCTTCTCGCTATTACAGTGAACAAATAAATTGAAATAGAGAAATTTTAATTTACCCCGTATCTTTTTTACTCCTAACTGTGTTTATATAATGAACTAGAAATAAAGGAGGAAATGTCATTGAATAATCTAGATAATGTATCGGAAGAAATGCGTGATTTGAAAATGAAATTTGATCAATTGATTAAACCTCATCGGCCTGCCTTATGGAAATATTGTAAGATGATTACTGGTTCGCCTTGGGATGCAGAGGATTTGGTCCAGGATACGTTAATAAAGGCATACAGTGCTTTGCCAAGGATCTTTCAACCGTTGCTACCAAAAAGATATCTATTTCGAATCGCTACAAATACGTGGTTGAATCATCAGCGAAAACAAAAACCTATTACGTTAGAAGAGAATGCTGAAGAAGAATATGAGGATCTCGATCCATTTGAAATTCGGGAAGCCATGGAGAAATTGGTTAAACATTTAACGCCTAAACAACGAGCTGTTCTTTTGCTTTTTGACATATTTCAATTTCGTGGAAATGAAGTTGCTGAAATGATGGGGTTAACGGAGGGGAGTGTGAAGGCATTACTACATCGGGCTCGAGCGAACTTGAAAAAGATTAATCAAGAAAAGAAACTTCAGTCTTCATTAAAGTCTGGGGATAATTCGATACCAGATCCTGTTATCGAAATTTATCTGGATGCATTTAATCGGCGAGATCCGGATGCAATTGCTAGTCTACTTGATGAAAATGCTGTTAATGACATTGTCCATACGTCTTATGAATATGGTAAAGAAACAATCCGAAAGCATTCTCTAGAAGGGTGGGCACAAGATCCAATGCCTATGACAGCAACATACCAAATACTCTGGGGTAAACCGGTCGTTGTGGTTATGACGAAGCTAGGTAAAAAAGATGCAGTATATAGCTTGATTGAGCTGGAAATTGACGCCAGTGTTATCGTTAATAAACGCACCTACTATTTCTGTCAAGATTTACTAGAAGCGGTAGCAAATGAATTAGAAGTGCCTGTTCATCGTAACGGATATATTTATGGAGAATAAAAGGGATGTAGTACAAACCTTTCTTATAATTAGTGAGTTCACCCTTGAGAAAATAATCCTAAAAGTAAGTATGTATGATAAAATACGCTTAAACTATTTGGTGTAGATAACGAGCTAGAAGTTTAAAACGATCTAGTAGTAGGAGTGAAACAAGTGTATTTAACAATAGATGAAGCTGCGGAGTATTTAAATATCTCGATAAATCGATTGAAAAATTTAATCGTTCAAGGAAAGATAAGGGTTATTCACGATGAAAATGGTGAGGTTCTAATTTTTAAGGAACAATTCAAAACACATTTCGAACAGCTAGAAAAATATAAAGTATTGGTTGAAGAATGGGCGAAGGAGCCTATTCCAGAAGACATTGATATTAAGGATGAGGATTAACATTGAGGAAGTAGTTCTTTTTGATGTACATAATATGAAAATGTACGTAAAGAGGAACTGCTTTTTTGATTGCACGAAGCTATCCGAGATTTCTTATAAAACGGACAATCATTTTAATTGAGAATCGTTTTCAACTAGTATATATTAGATTATAAAGATAACAACGATTAAGGAGAAATAATAATGCAAATATACTGGACTAAAATAAATAAGATTATTGATGAAACACCTGAGGTTAAAACGTTTCTGCTTGACCGTCCGGAAGACTTTACTTGGGAAGAAGGATCGCATACCCACTTTGCACTGGAAGGCTTCAATGCTGGCGATAAACCAAATCGTAGTCTGATTCGTCATATGTCAATTTGTACATTACCACACGAAAATGCAATCGGTATTACGACACGTATTAGAGAGCAATGCTCGGAGTTTAAAACCATTTTAAGAAGTCTTGAGGTTGGCAGTAAAGTTGCAATTTTTAAAACGCATACAAATGTACCGCTTAAAAGAGAGAACAAAAATATTTATCTGCTTTCATCAGGCGTCGGTCTAGCAACCTTCAGACCGCTTGTGCTTGATTATTTCGAACGTGCGGATAACGTGGAGAAAATTCATTCCCTAAACATTGATTCATCACAAGACTTCTTATTTAGTAATATTTTTGAATCTGTTCCTGACAAAAAGTTCATATCTCAGTTTGTAGACAATCGTAAGGACTACTATGAGAAAGTGAAAAATCTTGCTACAGATAAAAGTGGAATCTTCTATATTGTAGGTAGCGACGAATTCCTGACACAAAACATGGAGATTTTACGGGAGCAGGGCATTGAGCCAGAACAGATTATGCTCGACAAGCGTAAAGATGTGCGGGATGAATTTATATCCTCTGTTTATATTGCAAAGTAATAATTAGGTAACTACCAAATGGATAAAAATAGATAGACAATAATAAATGAGTAGAATAATAGACTTTTCAAAAAGGTTTCGTTATGAATTGGTGCTTTCCGTTAAGTGGGAAAAGCACCTTTTTCATTTTAAGCTGTCTTCTAAAGGATTGTTTCTTTTGATGAATAATCATAGCTTTCGTTTATTGTAAGAAATATTTTACAATATGTAAGAAATACTTTACAATGATAATTAGAGGTGGTGTTAGTGTTACGCAATAGATTAGTAATATATCGGGCGGAAAAAGGTTGGACACAAGTACAATTGGCAAAGAAGGTTGGTGTTAGTCGCCAAACCATTGCAACTCTTGAAAAAAATAAATATAATCCTTCACTAATTCTTGCCTTCAAAATTGCAAATGCATTTGAGAAATCAATTACCGACGTTTTCGATTATGGAGAGGAGGAATGATAAATGTTGTGGTTGTCTGGTTTAATTCTAATTACAATTTTTATTAGTCAAATGTATATCTTAAAATTCAATGATAGTGAGGAAGGAAAAGATGAAAGGGGTAAAGAGATTCAATATAAAAGAAATAATTTATTGTACGGGGTTTTATATATAGGAGTTATTTTACTATATATTCTTGTGGACTTATTTGAAATAATCCCTGTTGAGTATCTGCCTAATATTTTATTATGGTTTGTACTTTCTTTAAGTGTTCTGGGAAGTATATTCACTTATGTCTTTAAAAACAGCAAAAATTATTGAATCTTATTTTACCTTCGAAAAGGGGTCTTTTCTTATGTACTACTTATAAAGGGAAGACGGAAATGCTGAATTTCCTGTTTTAACGCCTTGTGGTGTATGTCAAGAAAGACTTTTTTACTGGGGAGAGAATGTAAAAGCAGCTGTAACTAATCCAAATGGTAAACTAGATTACAAAACACTGAAAGAATTACAACCATATCATTGGTTAAAAGCCTATGACAAATAGTTTTTACCATTCTTCAAAAAGGATAAGTCTTTTTTGGTGGCATGATTGCGCTTTGGAACTTGAGTTCTTATTTTACGACAAACGTTCTAATCAAATTTAAACAAGCATACCAATAACTAATTCCATAAATTGGGGGGATTGGTATGAATAAACGTATTGTTATGATGCTGGGGCTTATCTTTATTTGTGGTATTTTCACTTATACTTTATTAAATGGTCATTTGAATAAGGAGGAAGAAACATCAGCAAAAGCAGCTACCGAAAAAGCACAAGAAAAGCCACGTTTTTCGGTAGAGGAACAGAAAAAGATTGAATCTTTTTTGCTTAATGTGAAAAAGGAACTCCTTCATCAAGGTTATAAGCAGAACTTTTCATTTGATCATCGGAAAAATGTATTTCGAATTATGGTAGAAGATGAGAAGGTTATAAACAAACACGGTGATGGCATAACAGAGCTAATCACAAGTCTTGCAGTGGAAGAGAATTTTGGGAAAGTAGAAGTGAATTTTGAAGTTTTGCCACATTTAAATACAGAAGTGGAAAACAAGTGGACAGAGCTTAGCAAGGAGCTATCAGAAGTTACAAAAGAAACAGTAGAAGATAAGGGATATAAACTGTCTTCCATTAGCTTGCATCCTTCTGGTTCTTTTCCACATATCGAAATTGAAATAATTGGGGATGGGGAACACTTTGAAAAAGATAAATTCGATATAAAATATGTTGTTTCTAAGATCGTTTCGAAACATACGGAAATGGACCTTGCTATTTTTGTAGAAAGAGAGGGTTAAGTATAGGTTATTATTTTTCTAGCATTTGATTGACGGGTATCGTATTTGTACGATGCTTTTTTTCTATTAACAAATTAATTGCAACTGCCCTTTAAGTGCAAATAGTGATTCTATTTATGAGAATTCAGTTTATAAAGAGAATTAAGTATATAAGTGTTGAAATACAGTTATCGAGCAAGAATATTGAATACCTATTTAGTATGTGAAAGGTGTGAAGTCGCCATTGTCCTTGCGAAAGTCTACTATGTCTTTGGTTATTTAAGGGCGGCTTTGGGAAAAGTTTTAGAAAATACTTTAGCTTTAAATAAACTGTGCGATCATGTTAGATCGTTTTTTTTTGTTTTGCCAACTTTTTTACATTATATTTGGAATATTATGTTAGTATTTATTTGTGAGGTTTTTTACAAATGGAGGAAGTTGATGGAAAACCATTATTTTGTAGGTTGGGGTACACTGGCGTTGATTAATGCTGCACTTGCATAAGGGAAGAACAGAACGGGTTTGAACTGGTTTTTGCTTTCCCTCGTACTAGGTCCACTGGCAACTCTAATCTTGCTATTTGTTGAGAAGAGAGACAGTAGAGTAGTTTAGTTACTAAAGGATAAAGGGTGTTTTCTAATGAAACAGATATATGCCTTCGAAACCAAGGAGGAATATGAAAAGTATCAGAACTTGATTGAAAGATTTAATGAGAGAATAAAGGAATATCAGCTTATATTGGAGAAAAATTTTGAACTTAAAAATTTACCTAAAGCAATTGTTTGGACATCAGAAGAGTTAGCCACAACCGTTTTTTCGAATATTCCTATTCCGGCTTTTACAAATAAAGATATTATTTACTTTTCTCCTGATTTATCAAAATGGAGGAGCTTGTTTATCAAACAGTTAGACGGAATAAAGAACGATAAAATAGAGAAGTTTTATGCAAATATGTCCGAGAATCAATTATTTACTATAGTAGGACACGAAATTACTCACCATTCAGAACTATTCGTTGATGAATTTGATGATGAAAGGGAAGATAGTATTTGGTTTGAAGAGGGTATGTGTGATTATTTATCAAGAAAATTCATTTTGAGTGAACGAGAGTTTAATGAGATAGCAAATGTAGAAATAGAATTGGTAGATTTGTTTAAAGACAAATATGGGAGCCATTCTTTGGATGATTTTGGGAATGCAAGTTACCAAGGTTCTTTAACTAGTATAATGTTTGATTATTGGAGGAGTTTTCTTACCGTAAAATACTTAGTTGAAGAAAAAGCTTATGACATTGGACATATTTTCAAGGAGTATCATATTTGGCATAACGAAGGTAGAAAGAAATCTTTGACGGAGTTTTTTGAAGTAGAAACATTATTTAAGTAACGGAGTAACGGTGACTAGTATGAGCTAATAATTGTGTTTTTTTCCTTTTACACGGATTTGGCAATTTTGTTGAAGTGTGGCTCTTAGAGGTTGATACAAGGAGTGGATTGCTTATGCTAGAAATTAAATTAAATTCTATTCCAGCTAATATAAAGAAACTTTTATCCTTTGCTACCTCAGAAAAGTATGTGGAGCAAGAATGCGAACTATATATCCAATCGTCAGCTAGGAAGTTGTATGGATATGAGTTTGAAGATCAGGTTGTTGGATGTATTGGAATAGAGTTTATTAGTCCAAGTTATTGTGAAATTAAACATATAGCAGTGTCTCCTAACCTTAGAGGTAAAGGTATAGGAAGTAAAATGATTCGATTTATTATGGAAGAGTATTCATTATCAATAATGACTGCTGAAACCGATAAAGATGCTGTAAACTTTTATAAAAAAATTGGATTCAAAATAACGAGTTTAGGTGAAAAGTATCCAGGCGTGGAACGTTTTCAATGTATATATAAGAGTTAAAAGAAAATCCTTTTTTATTTATTTTCTTATTACAAGAATAAACATAAAGATTGGGTAGATGTTCATATGAAAAAACATAAAAATTTCATACAATTCGATTTAATAATGATACTACTACTGTTTATGTTTATTAGCTTAATAGCTATTTATAATGCGCAACAATTTGGGCAATATGCTGGAAGCAATTTTGTTGTTAAGCAAGCTATTTGGTTTCTATTAGGTATATTTATATTAATCGTTTTTCAATTCTTTGATTTAAGACAACTTCAATCAATGAGCATGATGTTCTACATCATTGGATTACTATCATTGCTTATACTAATAATCACCCCAGAATCATTCGCTCCAGTCATAAACAATGCAAAAAGTTGGTTTAAGTTTGGTAGTGTTACCATTCAGCCATCAGAATTCACGAAAGTTACAACCATATTGTATTGTGCATCTGTAGTCTCTAAGCACAATAATAAGTATGAAATACCAACTGTAAAAAGCGATATTTTTCTTTTGTTAAAGTTATTATTAATTGGTTTATTACCTATCGCCTTAATATTACAGCAACCCGATTTTGGCTCCTCTATGGTTTTTCTGTTTATAACTGGAATATTTATTTTAATTTCTGGTATAAACTGGAGATTACTATTTATAATTATTTTTTCAACAATTATTATTCTTGTAAGTATTTTTTCTTTATTCTTTTTTTATCCTGATAAAGCACAATCAATCTTCCATATTGAAGATTATCAAATGGATCGTATAACCACTTGGATGGAACCTTCGCAAGATTCTTCTGATGAAGAATATCATATTACAAAATCATTATTAGCAATCGGGTCTGGACAGATATATGGAAAAGGACTTAAGGAGAATGAGGTTTATATTCCTGAAGCACAAACGGACTTTATTTTTTCAGTTATTGGTGAATCATTTGGTTTTGTTGGAGCGTCGTTTGTGATCGTTCTTTATTTTTTATTAATATATAAAGTTATTCTATTAGCTATTGAGATACATAAATCAAATATCTTTGGTGCACTATTATGTATTGGTTTTGGTGCCCTAATTTTCATCCATACATTTCAGAATATCGGAATGACTGTAGGGCTAATGCCGATTACAGGAATTCCTTTACTGATGGTTAGTTATGGTGGTAGCTCCGTTTTAGCTTCCTTATTCGGCTTCTCTCTTATTTACTTAGTTAAACGTGAATACATAAAACAAAAGAGTTATTTATTTAAGTAGGTGAAAAAATGCGGAATGATAATTTGCAAAAAAAGATAAAGGTAATTTTTAGTGTGATTGTAATACTATTTGCTGTTCTTCTTTTCACTATTTTTTTTAGGATGAATGTCATTTAGGTGGCAAGGAAAGTAGTGGGAAAGAAATTTAATATTATTTATTTGTAAATTATATCTACCCGATATTGTAATAGCACCAAACATCCACTAATATGAATATATGATTATCTATTCATATATGTAAAGGGTGAGTATATGTACGATTCCATTATTATTGGTGCGGGTCAAGCTGGTTTGGCTATTGCTTACTACCTACAACAGGAAAATCAGGAATTTTTACTTATTGATAAAGCTCGGGAAATCGGAGAGTCATGGAAGGATCGATACGACTCCTTACTTTTATTTACACCAAGAATGTATAGCTCGTTACCAGGATTACCAATTGAGGGCGATGGACAAGGCTGTCCTACGAAAGATGAAGTTGTAGATTATTTAAAGAAATATGTAGAAACATATACATTTCCAATTCACCTTAATGAAGAGGTAATAAATGTTGCTAAAGAAAATGATGAATTCCTTATTGAAACGAATCAAAGGGAATACAAAGCGAAGAATGTAATCGTTGCAACGGGTCCATTCCAAACGCCGAAAATCCCGAACTTCTCAAAAGAGCTGTCTACTAATGTTCTACAGCTTCATTCATCTCAGTATAAGAATTCCAATCAATTAGTAGAGGGCAATGTTTTAGTAGTAGGTGGAGGTAATAGTGGTGCACAAATTGCAGTTGAACTTTCTAAAGTCAAAGAAACCTATTTAGCCGTTAGCAAGAAGCCCGTGTATTTACCATTAGAAATAAATCATAAAAGTATTTTTTGGTGGTTTGATAAGTTAGGTGTTTTAAAAGTGAACAGACATTCGTTATTAGGAAAGATCATTCAAAAAAAGGGAGACCCTATTTTTGGTCTAGAATTAAAACAGGCCATCAAGAATAAAGAAATAATTATGAAGCAAAGGGTAATTGGTGCAAAAATGAGTGAGATATTTTTTGAAGCTGACCCCTCATTAAAAGTTCGTAATATCATATGGGCTACTGGCTTTAAAAGTACTTATCCTTGGTTAAAAATCGATGGGGTTTTAAATCAGGAAGGAAAAGTAATACATAATCGGGGAGAAACGAAAATAAAAGGATTATATTTTATCGGTTTACCTTGGCAATATCGACGTGGTTCTGCATTATTACAAGGTGTTGGAGAGGACGCAAGTTATATTGTACGTAAAATAACGGATGGGGATTTGTTATAAAGCAGGGCTACATAATATCAGGAACGAACTCGGGAATCACAATTATGTAAAGGTCAGGAGGAATAGGTTCGCTCTTGACCTTTTTGTCGTTACTTAGATCCCTGAACTATTGCATCTGTTAACACCTTCAGGGCATCGCTAACATCCTCCGCAAAATGTAATGGCTCATCAATCTTTACAAAATGCATATACATCAGACGTGGATCGTCAAATAGCCAATGATTGTGCACAGCAGTTACGATAATGTTATGCTCTCTTAGTTTTGATATAAAAGGATTAATCTCATCTTCAAGAATTACAGTCTCACCAGCACATAAAGCCTTTCCATCCTTCGTCATGGATTCAAAGGTAAACATTTGAGGCACCAAAAGGAAGGATTGCCCCCGTCTTCCTAGCACAACGGGACGAATGTTGTTACGAGCCCGCATGACGATACATTGACCATTTTCGAATGTGTGCATATCTCCATCCAAAATCTCGCTAAAGGTATCACATAGCTTGGATTGGTTTTTATTCGTATGCTTTGTTTTACGTGGGACGACGATTTCTCTACTTGTTAACACCCGAAGAGCATCTCTCACCTTTTTAGCAAAAGACAACGGCTGATCAATAGACTCAAAGTGCATATACATTAGGCGAGGCTCATCAAAAAGCCAGTGATTATGAATAGCAGTAACGATAATGCCGTGCTTTCGAAGTCTAGTAAGGAAAGGATTAATTTCACTCTCCAGAATTACGGTTTCCCCCAAGCATAGTGCTCTCCCTTGACTATCAAGGTTTTCAAACGAAAACGCCTGTGGAATATACATAAATGAATCGGCTCTTCTACCTAACACAGTAGGCTTTAGATTGGTCCTAGACCGTGTGGCTAAACAAACTCCATTTTCAAAGCTGGAAGTAGAATCTAATATCTTACCAAATTCCTCACAAAGCTTTGTTACATCCTGTTCACCTTTACCCAAAATAATTACCTCCTTTAGGAATTGCAATACCAGATGCTCTATCCTATGGCTGAATATCTATGGAGGATAAGGCGATTGACTAGATTTGTAAATTTTCTGGTAGTAGGTTTTGTCCTAATAAGACAACATTCTTTTCTATTTTCGCAAGACATATTATGATATGGGTAATACAGAAAGAAGGGATTATATGGTTCTTACAATTCGCTGGTTATTTTATATGACTGGACTCATTGTTTTTAGTTATGGTATTTGTATTTCACTGCAAATGCAGCATTTAGGGGTACACCCTTGGGATGTGTTGAATGTTGCTTTATTTGAAAAGCTAGGTTTATCCATTGGCTCATGGGCAATAATCATCTCCGTTTTGCTAATCATCGTTTCATGGATTTTGGATAAAAGTTATATTAAATTAGGTACTTTTATAAATGGAGTTGGTGTTGGCGCGTTTGTGGATTTGTTTTTATGGATTGATTTTCTACCAGAAGCGAGTCATACATGGACCGATATGGTCGTAATGATTGTTGGAATCATTACGATGGGAATTGGCGGTGGCTTGTACAATTCCGCAGAAGTCGGAGCTGGTCCTAGGGATGGTTTCATGCTATCCATTTCTGATAAGCTAGGAGCGCCAATTGGTCGGATTCGTATTATTGTAGAAAGCCTTGTGTTAGTGCTTGGTTTAATACTAGGTGGCCCTGTCTTTTGGTTTACCTTTATCTTTACCTTCATTCAAAGCCCAGTGTTTGCATATACGTTTGAAAAGTTTAAAGGAATTTTAGCTTTGATTGAACGAAAGGTTGAGGTGAAGCAGAGTACGGAGGTTAGTGTTTAGGGGATATTTTAAGAGGTGATGGGGCGGGATTTCCCCACCAATCCGGGTGCAGAGCAAGAGATTAGCTCCATGCTGCTCTCTTGCTCTTAGCACTATTTATTTATCACAATAGATAATTTATAACTAACATATTTACTTAAGTTAGTTAAGAATTCATCTAAGACTTCATTGGATGGAAATTTGCATTCGAGGAGATAACAGCTTTCGCCACTAACCTTGTAATTGTTCATAACATATGGGTTTTGTTTTTCAATAAAAGACAAATAGGGTTGATGATTTGTGTTTTTCGTATAAATGTGAATCATTGCATGAACCAAAAATCCTATTTCCTCTTGATTTATTTTAATAGTGTACCCCTCAATAACATGATTCTCCTCTAATTTAACTACTCTTGCTGATGCAGCTGGTCCAGTAAGATGGACTTTCTCACCTAATTCTTTCATGGTAATCCGGCTATTTTTGGACAGTTCATCTAATATAAGAAAATCCGTATTATCTAACATTTTGTAAACTCCTTTCATAAATAAAGTAAAACCGCTAAAATACTTTATTTCATCTATGTATCGTCCATAGGCTCATATTATAGAATATACATTGTTAGCTGGTAATTTAAAAGAAAAGGAGTTTGTGAAAATGTATATACAACAAATTCGAAATGCAACATTAGTTGTGGAGTATGCAGGGAAACGATTTTTAGTCGATCCAATGTTAGCGGAAAAAGGGTCGTATCCGCCGTTTCCAAATGCACCTCGAGAGGATCAGAACAATCCTTTAGTAAGCCTGCCAACAACTATTGATTCAATTATTCAAAATATAGATGCAGTAATTGTTACTCATCTGCATTATGATCATTGGGATGAAGCTGCTAAAGAAGTTTTACCAAAAGAAATAAAAATCTTCTCTCAAAATGAAGAAGATGCGACAGAAATAAGAAACGCTGGTTTTCAAAATGTCGATATTCTAACAGAGGATACAGTTTTTGATGGAATTCAATTAAAGAAAACAAAAGGTGAGCATGGAAGAGGGGAAGTCCTTAAAATGGCTGGTCAAGTATGTGGAGTAGTCTTCACACATGAATCAGAGAAAACATTATATATTGCTGGTGATACAGTTTGGTATGACGCAGTTCAGGGAGTAATTGACATACATCAACCAGAAGTAATTGTCTTAAATGCTGGAGATAATCAATTCAATCAAGGTGGCTCTCTAGTTATGGGCAAGGATGATGTTTATGAAGTGTACAAGGCGGCACCAAATGCAAAAATTATTGCCGTCCATATGGAAGCTGTAAACCATTGGACTTTATCAAGGGAAGAATTAAAAAGCTTTGCGGATGAAAAAGGATTCTTGTCTAATATTCTTGTACCGGATGACGGTGAGGCTTACTCATTTTAAGATAAAAAAACCGTAAATTAGAAAAGGCATTGCTATCCAGCAATGCCTTTCATCATTCAACGTCACTTCTTATCCATTTTTTACATCATACAAGACCGGTGGACAGCTATTGTTAGAAAAGTAGGATTACATATACGCCTCAACCAATTCATAACATCTTTCCTCCGTAACGTTAGCGAGCACAGCTACATATTCTAAGTGCTCCTGTGTGCCACCTTTGTATTTGTTTGATGCCTCTAATGCGGTATCGTCTCGATAGGTTAGCCAGCTTCGTTGTTCTTCTCTTAGTTGTTCCATTTCTTCTGGTGAGAGCTGCTCCTGTAACACCCCGTAGATTTCATTTAATAGGTTATCCCAAATTTCCCAGCGATCGTTTTCTACCTTTTTTAATGCGTATGTAGATGAATCTGTTGCTTCTAGTGCTTCAGCTCGATTCTTTGCATCCTGTAATTTTAGTGAGAATTCATCCTTCAGACTTTCTACCGCATCAGTGGTCGGTGTATCTTCTTCTGGTGTAGTATCGTTGGCTGCATCCTCTTCAGTGTTTTCTGTTTGAGTGTTTTCTGTGGTGTTAGAGGCACCATTTGTTGGGTCGGTATTTGAAGTATTGTCCGTGTTCTCCTCTGATGAAACGTTCTTTTTAGACTCGCCGTCCACTGCATCGTTTGATTTATCCGATGAACTTCCACATGCTGCTAAGACCAGCATGAATACGAACATAACAATTGCGAGCATTATTTTTTTATTCTTTTCCATTATAAATCCTCCTCTTATTATAAAATCCCTTGCTTCAATGTTTGCTATGAATAAATAGAATCAGCCGCCAAGAAATACTTTACCATAATTATCCGTTTTTGGAAGAGTATAAAGATCTCGTTTCCTGAATTGTAAGAAACGTTATGAAATTGGATATATTAATACAAATATTTTATTTTATATAATAATATACACTTTACAATAGTGTGTGTCATACAGTATTATATAAACAGGAGTTGATCATATGACGGATGCAAGGGAACATTTAGATAAATTAATGCAGGAATTAAGAAGGGGAACCATTACCATTGGTGTTCTTAGCCAGCTTTCAGAACCACAATATGGCTATTCGCTCGTGACTCTGCTAGGGGAAAAGGGAATACATGTGGAGCCTGGCACATTATATCCATTGCTAAGAAGGCTAGAAAAACAAGGGCTTTTGGATAGTGAATGGGACACGAACGAAACCCGACCACGGAAATATTATTTGTTGAGTAAAACAGGGAAAGAAGTTTTTGATCTTCTCGTTGTGGAATGGAAGAACATTGTCGCAAGCTTGGATCATGTCATTGGGAATGAAGGAGATGAAGGATATGGAGATGATTGAACGGTATATTTATGCCGTTACCCAGAAGCTACCACAAGCACAGCGCAAGGATATTGCGGATGAGCTTCGTGGGTTAATAGAAGATATGCTGGAGGAGCGCACAGGTGGATATCCTCGTAAAGAAAGCGAAGTCGAAGCAGTTTTATTGGAGCTTGGTAATCCACGGGAGCTAGCAGAGAAATATAGAGGCAGCAAAAGATATTTAATTGGACCTGAACTATTTGATTCGTATATGTTGATTTTGAAAATAGTTCTTGTCGTAGTTGCTGCTTCTGAGGGAATTAGCTTTATTGTCCAATCGATTTTAGAGCCATTTGCCATTTTGGACTATTTTATTGATTTTATCGTATCACTAGTCATTGGACTTCCGATGGCTTTTGGCTGGACGACATTTGGTTTTGCAATGGGGGAACTAGCTGGGGGAATCAAGCAAAAGGATTTACTTGGAAAGGAATGGAACCCATCTGACCTACCACCAATTCCGGATGAAAAAAGACGGATTAAGCGCAGTGAACCAATTGTAGGGATTACCTTTTATGCAATTGTTCTCGTATTCCTTGCGTTCTCGAGTGAGTATATTGGAGTATGGGTATTCAAGAATGGATTTACTGGGGTTGTACCGTTTTTGAATGAAGATACGTATGGAAAATATTTGTTGCTTATTTTTCTTGTATTTGGATTTGGAATTATAAAAGAATGCCTAAAGCTCGTTTCTGGCAAATGGACGTATAAATTAGCGATCAATACGACAATTGTTAATGTTGTTTCCATGGTGGCCATTCTATTTATGATCAATGGTCCGGAATTTTGGAACCCGACGTTTATGAGTGAGTTAGTGAATGCGGGTGTGGTGGAAGCTGGAACTGAAGCGTACGATGTCGTCGCGAAAATATGGGAGCAAACAACCTTCTGGATGCTCATTCTGCTACTAATCGGTTTAGTGTGGGATGCTGTGGATGGATTTAGAAGAGCTAGGAAAAAGTAAAAGGTTTCAAACAAGGGTGTCTGTGCTCACGTGCACGACACCTTTTTATATGAAATCATAATACTTTGTAATATTTCTTACCTAGATTCGTTGCCCACTTCTCGCACCAGAACGCATCATAAGGCTTCAATGGTTTACCTTTGGCATGTTGAAGGTTCCGATAATGATAACGAATGGCAGAGGGAATGGTGACAAGAAAAGGCATGAGAGGTCCTAACCACAGATTTTGAAAGCTATGTCCATATTCATGACTTTTAAGCGCGGTGGTTGCTCCTTCTTGAACAAAAAAGAACCCACCAAGATTCAAACCACCCCAATGTTTTCCAATCTCCACATAAATCGAATAGCCAAACCTTTGCGGCTTATTACCAAAAAGCAGGAACACAAGGGTGAGGATCCCGCCAACCACTGTTAGGCAAATGCCCCATGTAAGTTGAATCAACCAATATAATGTGAGCTTCATAAAAAACACCTATTTTCTAGAAATATCGGAATGCATTCCCATTTTCCTCATTATAACAAAACCAATATGCTGCCATGAATGGGAATTCTTTTCATTTTTATTGAAATTCTTGGTGTTCTTGAATGATTATTACCACATCTTGAATGATTCAAAGCACCTATTGTTGAATTATGCTCCACCACTACATGAATTGTCTCCATAAAAGTAAAATTAATGTATGATTATATAAAACGCCTATTAAAAGAGAGGATTACTCATGACATTACGGAACAAAACGATTGAAGAGTTACTAGATTTAGAAGCAGACTTTCGAGTGGGGAGTGGGAGAGAGCTTGAAAACTATCATGTTCTCCTATCAATCTATGAAACATTATATAAAAAGATTGCTACTGATCGAGATAGTGACTATGCACCAAGCTTACCAAAAATTAAAGAGACACTGATTTTCCACCTCATACAGCATGGGACGTATTTAAAAACCGTTTATCAAAAAGATGATCGTGCTGCTGAGCATAGCTTAACGAAAGCCTTGCGCTATGAACGGGCTTTACCTATTGCACATTATCGATTAGGTTTTCTGCATTATAAAAAGAAACATTATGCCAGAGCGCTCACTTATTTTCAAAACGCAATCCATTTTCAAAATGAGGATGGCAACAAAACATATCAGCTAAACACACAGCAACTGTACAATTGTAATTTATATTTAGCCAACTGTGGATTGTTTGTCGCGAAAGCAGCGCATGAGTCTCTGGAACAATTGAAAGCAACGGTTGATGTTCAGAGGATTCCGGACTATGACCTGTCTCCTTTGTATCATGTAATCGATGAAAATGAATGGTATTTGGAGCAAAATGCTTATATAAAGATAACCAATGACAAGCAGCAGTATTGTGGCTTCGACGAGTACGAGAATCACCTAGATGATAAGAACACCATCCTTGTCGATTTAACGAGCAGGGAAAATCGATTGCAGTTCAATGGTAAGGAAACCACTTTATCCCAAAACCATGTGGAGTTGCTCCGCTACTTGTTCCTAAATAGTAGTAACGTGAACCTTATGACAAAGTATGATGTTCTCGATCTATTCCCTGGGTATGAACAGAATGAAATCCCTACGAATACATATGTGCAAAACATTTCTAGACTGAAACGTAAATTAACCTCTATTGGAATAGACACCCCGGTTATCGAAAATGAACAACGTGGGGATACTTCTGGCTATTACTACAATGGTCAACTGCCATTTTGTCTAATACATCGTAGTGATGAAACCTTTATTCTGAGCTAATGACAGGTGTGTCATCCCCTTTTGAGATACTAGATTTACCAAAACAAAAGGGAGAGGATACGATGAAAGCTTGGAATGAATTGTTTGTACGTTATGGATGGTTGTTAACGAAAAAGCAGGAAAATGTATTTGATTGCACAAAGGAAAGAGAAGAAAATCTCCATTTTCTATTGGAATGTCTGGAAAAGGCACAGGTGAAATTCGAATATGTGCGAGGAGAATTGACATTACCAACTATAGCTCACCCAGAGGATAAATGGCTACAGGCTTTAGATTTTGAAGAACGAGGGCAAGCTGGAAATGTTTGGTTCCATCCTGAGAAAGAGGAGCCAAAGATAAAAGAGCTAGATACGTATATTGCAGGTTTTGTTAGGCAGTTAAATCGGTTGGGATTTCATACAATGGGCTCCTGTGATGGACATGACAGAAGAAGTCCACATGTCATGCTAACGAAAAATCGAAGCATGGAAGATCTCGAAATGCTATGTAAAGCTTTGGGATTCCATAAGCTCCGAATGCGCCATAGGGAAAATAGCAGGGGCTACAATGTTCACATTCATGTAAAACGACAAGACTTGTTACAAATGACGGAGAAGCTAAGTTTCATAGAGGAAGCCTGGATTGAAAAAGGATTCGATTTTATTTCTAAAAAAGTCTTCCAGCAGCAATTAGAAGACCTACTTACCATCCCTGGTGAGAGTGGGAAGGAAGAGAAAATTCGAGAGGCAGTTATGAGCAGGCTGAAGCCCCTTGTAGACCACCTAACTGTAGATCATGCTGGAAATATTCTAGCTGAGAAAACCTATCGAAACGGGCAAGGACCAACGATTCTAGTAAATGCACATCTTGATACCGTTTATGAAATAGAAAAGGATAGAAGCATTATCAAGGACGGTAGCCTTTGGTCGAGTAGTAAAGGAATTCTTGGAGCGGATGACCGGGCAGGTGTCGCAGTCCTACTTCACCTTGCAGAGCACCTTAAGCATCATTCTACATTTAATGGGAAAGTAAAATTTATTTTCACCGTAGAAGAGGAATGTGGTTTAGTAGGGGCAATGGAGGTGAGGGAGTATTTTCTATGGGATGTGGATGCTGCAATTGTAGTAGATCGCCGTGGCAAGGGAGATATCGTGACTTCCTGTGGAAAATATCTACCATTTTGTCATGCTGAATATGGCCGCTTTTTCGAACGAATTGCAACGGAACAAGGAATGGATAATTGGAAGGTGACAGCTGGTGGTAGCAGTGATACAAGAGTTTGGGCTAGTCATCATATTCAGAGTGTTAATTTGTCAGCAGGATATCAGAATGAACATACAGATAAGGAATACCTTGATGTTGAGGCGTGTTATGGAACGTTGAAGCTGTTAAAAGGTGTGTTTGAAAATGGAAAAGAGATAAGAAGCGTTTTGCAGCAAATAAGACGTGGGGAGCATTCTCGGAAAAAATTAAAATCTATCATTTAAGGTGCCCTCCTATGAATGCTCCTCTTTAATACTAGAAATAAGGCATAATGAAATGGGTTAAAATACCTACAAGAGGTCGCGTGCACCATTATTCTATATAACGAAAGACCCTATTTATAGATAAATTGAAACGGAAACCTGGGTACTGCGTATATCCATAATGAAAACTTTAGTAAAGGGAGAGTATAAAGTTGAAGTCGAAATGGATATATGCCTATCTCGGAATGATATTACTTATTTTGTTAGTAGCTTGTGATGACAAGGAGACGAATAAGCCTGAGGAAACGAAGGAGGAGGAAGTAACGGCTCCTGAAGAAGTAGAGGTTAAGCCAGAAGAAGAGCCTGATGAGGAATCACAAATTCCTGAAGAAGACGAAGAAGACCAAGAAGACCAAACAACCCAGAAATTAACCCTTCATGACGTACCACCCGTGCCGACAGATGTCGAAGGATTAGCTAGACAAACACCTGGCCCATTTGCTGCAGCTAAAAATATCTATGATTTAGAGGCAGAGATAGCAGAAGAATTTAAGGTGTTAGGACCAATGAGTGACAATCCAACTCCAGAAGAATACGAGCTTTATTTTCGCTATATGTATTGGTTAGTAGCAGAAGATTACATCAATCCGGAAGATACCATCAAGAAGTGGGAATTTGCGTCCTTTGGTAATCCAGATCTACCAGATGCGAAGTTTCACTTTAAAGAAAACTACAATGTCGAAATCATTCTCGATGCAAGTGGAAGTATGGCTGCGGA
Source organism: Salirhabdus sp. Marseille-P4669 (assembly GCF_900240405.1). GTDB lineage: Bacteria > Bacillota > Bacilli > Bacillales > Alkalibacillaceae > OEQK01. The sequence goes on along the minus strand of NZ_OEQK01000003.1, from coordinate 376,123 downwards.
TGCTGGCGGAAAAACAAGAATGGAGCTGGCTAAGGAAGCAATCCAAGAGTTTTTAGCTAATGTACCGGAAGAAGCACATGTATCCCTTCGTGTATATGGACATAAGGGAACTGGAGCTGACAGTGACAAAGAATTATCATGTGGTGCGATTGAGCAGGTTTATGGATTTTCCTCCTATAACGATCAGGAGTTTCAAAAAGCATTGAATCAATTCCAACCAAGCGGATGGACACCAATTGCAGATGCTTTAAAGGAATCGGAGAAGGCACTAAAGCCATTCGATGCGGAAAACAATACAAACCTAATCTATCTAGTAAGTGATGGAATCGAAACGTGCGACGGAGATCCTGTTGCCGTAGCCAAGTCCCTAGCAGATTCTCATGCCAAACCAATTATTAATATTATCGGATTTCAAACCGACGCCGAGGCACAACGCCAATTGGAGGAAATGGCAGAGGTATCAGGTGGAATCTTTGCTTCAGCTAAGAATAAGGATGAGCTTGAAGCGGAATTTGCTAGAGCTGAAGAGGTTTTAGAAGCTTGGCAGGAATGGAAGGATGATGCATTATCGGATGTAGATGCGATGAGAGTGGATCAGAGCTTTGATATTATGCATGTCCATAACGAATGGTCCTTTACAACATTAGGTACTAGCAATAACATGGCCAGTTTAGAGTATGTCTTAGAGGAACTTGATATCTTAACCTATAATCAAATTGATGAAATTCGCAAACTTAGACGACAGACCTTTGATGAGATTGATTATACTGTGGATGAATTGGAAAGGACGCTTGAGGAGATTAGTAAACAAACGATTGAAGAGGCGAAGCGGACTATTGAGGAGCGGTTTGAGAGTGGGGTTGAGGAGTGATAGTTGGTGTCGTGTAGTGGACAGCTGCTGCTACTAACCATATAATTGTTATCCATATTTCAGAAAAGGAGATCTCTAAACTAAGCGAGATCTCCTTTTAAAATCATAACTAGAGTTAGAATATTAGGAATCGATCAATGATATCAACAAAATTCTTATTTGACGAGGCCACTTGGACATAGTAAATATTTTCCTTTATACTAAATTTATAAATACAAAAGTTTCCAACAGAAAAAAAGGGGTATTTCATGTCATTTCTTCAAAAACTATTTAAAAAAGACAAACCAAGCAGTAAAGACAGCAAAAAATCTAATCATGCTAGTAATAGCAGAAAGAAAATCAACAATGAAAGAATCGCCTCGAGAAAAGGAGAATTAGGAGAATATAAGATTAATATAGAGCTTGATCAGCTTCCTAAAGATTATAAGTACCTTAGTGATGTTATGATAGAAAATCCGAAAGCTAAAACAGGATATTCACAGATAGATCATATTGTATTGTCCCCATATGGCATCTTTGTTATCGAAACAAAAAATTATCAAGGAACAGTTTATGGTGGAAAGGATAGAAAAACGTGGTCAGTGAATGGAAAGTTTAACATGATGAATCCGTTCCATCAAAACTACGGACATATACAAGCGCTTAAGAAGTATGTTGATGCACGTTTTCATGACTATTTTATATCGTTAGTGTCCTTTACTAGGAGATGTACTTTTAAAGTAGAAGTAGATTTAAGAAAGATTACTTCTAATGAACTAATAATCTATGATTTAGAGTTATCTGAATTTATTAATAGGAAGGTTAGAAGTCAGAAAAGGTTATACAACAACATTCCATTATTTACAGAAGAAGATATCGCAAATATTTATGATGCACTTTCCAATGTAAATATTAAAGATGCCCAAACAAGAGAACTGCATGTGAAAGAGCTTAAAAAGAAATCGGTTGAAGTTCCAAAAGATAAATGTGTGGTATGTAATAAATCCGTATCTGATAAAGTAAAGGCGTACTGTCTGGCTAATAAGCGATTTGATGGGAAAGTTTATTGTTATGAGCACCAAAAAGGTATTTAAATGAGGAATTCTGTAATAGATAATGATAAATAATCAGGAACATTCCTAACCGAATGTTCCTTTTTCATAATGGAAAATTTTGTTTGCATATAAAACAAATAATTTTTCTAATATTTGATATAATTTACCTAGATAAATAGAATTAGATGATTCATGTACCAGGGGGAACGATACATAATGGATAAGAGAGAATTTCAAATAGAACAAGAGATACTGGATGAAACCATTAGACGCATTGAGGATCGCACCTATTTTGTCGGTGAACTCATTAATAAAAAGAAAAAGCAATTCCAACAAAATACAAATGTAACTGGTGATGAGGTCGCCCTTGAAGCTGGTAAAAAGGAATTAAGCCTACTGGATAAAGCGATAAAGGAACCGTATTTTGGTCGAATTGATATTGATTCAAAGGATTTTGGCAAAGAAGTATTTTACATTGGAAAGCAAGGGGTAAAGGATAGTAATGATGATGTAATTGTTGTCGATTGGCGTAAGCCTCTCGCATCGCTCTATTATAATTTTACACCGGGATTTCCTAGACAGGAATACATCGTAGAAGATGAAAACTCGAATAACTTCTATAAATACGAAGCCGATGTATTACAAAAGCGAGAATATACGATAGAAAACAAGAAAATTAAGAAAATCAACCAGCTTGTTGCAAATGAAAACAGTTCTGAAAACAAAACGTATTCCGATAAGGGAGAAGAGCTAACGGTCACGGATGACTTCTTGAAGGACCTTATTGAGAAAAACGAGACAACTGGATATTTAAAAGAAATCATCGCAACAATTCAGAAGGAACAAAATATCGCAATACGTAAGCCATTAAACCAAAACCTCATTATTCAAGGGGTTGCAGGTTCAGGGAAATCATCCATTGCACTACACCGCATCTCCTATTTGTTGTATAACAATAAAAAATTAGAACCTAGGGATATTTTAATCTTGGGTCCTTCGAAAATGTTTATTAGTTCGTTTAAGGAGCTTCTTCCTAATCTTAATGTGACTGGGATAAATCAGTCTACTTTTCAGGATTTTGCCCTACAGCATTTACAGAAATATATTGGAACGAAAGTGTTTGATAGTTACCAAGAATTCTTCGAGAAGACCGTCTTTAATTCCAAGAACAAGGTAGAGGAGCAAATTATTGAATTCAAAGGCTCTGAAGAATTCATTGTTGTAATGGACATTTATTTGAGAGAATACAAAGCGAATTACTCAAGCCATTTCCGCACACTTACCATTTCGGATCATGTGTTAACGGCAGATGAATTGATGAAAATTTACGGGGGCTATGCCTATTTGCCATTTGCTCAGCGTGTAGAGAAATTTATGTCGCATGTAGAAAATAGTTTTCTCGATTATTTAAAGGAAAAGGTAAAAGTGGTCGAGGAGCAGTATCGATTTGTTACAGATACCTTTCTATCAAATGGAGGCTTAACAAAGGGCGAATTACTCCAAATGAAGCAAAAGATGGAGGAGATTCGAGACTATAAAATTCGAAAATATAATGATGAAATAAAGCAAGGACTTAGCGAGTGGAAGCGAAAGATGAAGGTTCCTGATCCAGTTACGATGTACCAGCAAGTCCTAACACCTGAAGTTCTTACATCATTCCAGCATGAGGTTGGTACGGATGTCATTAATAGTTTCAAATATAACAAAAATAAGAACCTTAATTATTTCGATTTACCACCACTTCTATATATTTATTTTACGCTATATGATGAGCCAAAGAGGTTCTCTCATATCGTCATTGATGAAGCACAGGACTTTAGTTATGTACATTTTGCCGTATTGAAAATGTTCACGAAAACAATGACTATCCTAGGGGATACAGATCAGGCTATCTTCATGAATTATGGTCAAACGGACTGGAATCGAGTGAAGCGTCTCCTATTCAAAAATAAGGATGATATGCTACTAAATATGTCAACAAGCTATCGCTCCACTAAAGAAATAATTGAAGTAGCGAATCAAGTATTACTCAATCAATTTTCAGATCATCAGCTGATTACGCCGATTAATAGAAGCGGCCCAGCATTAGAGGTTGAGGAGGTTCGGAATGGTCAGGATCTCCTACAAAACATTGATTCGCTAATTAATGAGTGGAAAAGTAAATATAAGCGGATTGCTATCATTCACAAGGATGAGGGAAGAGCGAAGAAGTTAAGCGAATATCTAAAGAAAAACTATGAAAATGATATTGTTTATGTACAACCTGATTCAACAATTCAGGAAGGATTTGTTTCCGTGCTTGCTTCGTATAACAGCAAAGGGATGGAATTTGACGCAGTTATACTCGTTAATGTGAATGAAGACTCTTTCCCTAATGATGACTTACACGCTAGGTTACTATATGTATTGTTAACAAGAGCACAGCAGCAGGTGAAGATATTCTATCAGGATACGCCTTCCTTATTGTTAGATGGTGTTGTGGAGAGAAAGCCTAAGCTGGTTTCTACGTTTGATGATATTCTTTAATATCTTAAAAATAAAAGTATTTCGTCTAGAAAAATGGATAAACTTAATAATCACGATCAAGAAGTACTCGAGTGCCGAGTGCTTCTTTTTTATTGCTCGAATAACGGACAAAACTACTACATATGTAATTAGAAGTATATATGGAGGTGAAGAAATGGGGCATACATATAAGGATTATGTAGTAACGGAGAAAATTAAATATCAAGGTGATCAAGCAAATAACTTACGATATCTATTGGAAATCCCACTTAAAACTAGAAAAGAACAAATGGTTTTGGTTATTATGAAAAATCCAAGTCTTGCAAATAAAAACAAATCCGATCACACAATTAATCGTGTTCTAAAGTTCTGCTATACAAAGGGATATAGTAAGGTTTTTGTGATGAATCTCTATGCTTACTATTCTACAGATCCTAAAGGCATTGCAAAATTAATACATAATAATCAAGAACATTTGGCGATTGGCTGTGAAAACGATTCCTTATTGTTGGAACTATCAAAGCATGTAGATGACATTATTGTTGCTTGGGGAAGTAATACCTTTGGATGTACTTCTAAATACAAAAAACGGATTAAGGATGTTACTAAACTATTAGAAGGAAAGAATCTATTTTATGTAGAAAAGGTTAGTAAATGTAGTTGGTATCCTAAACATGCGCAGGTATGGAGTACAAATAGTGGGATAAATATGCATGTGTGGAAACCACCTTTTTAAAAGGAGTTGAACTGGTATGATCGGTAGAAGAAAAAAAGAAGTGTGGGTTAATATTGATATCCCAACTAGGAAGTTCACAATTCATACGGAATGTACTTATACAAAAAATATGAAGGAAACGGAGTATAAAGGTATTGAGAGATTAAAAAGAGACGGGGGATGGGTAAGCTTTAAGAGCAAGGATGCAGCTATAAAATGCCATAATCAAAAGTTTGAGGATTATAGTGTAACTAGCCATTGTGGATAACTAAATGTAAATTACTGTTTAGCCATTTTTCTATGTACTCGTACATGAAAGATGGCTTTTGATTATTTAAATAGAATTCATCAAATGTTAAAATATGGAGGAAAATCACTAATTTTGTTGAATGCTTATTAGAGAGAAAGTAATTTACTAAATAGGAGTGTCAATTTGAATGCTTTAAATGTGTTTATAGTAATTATTGTGATAATTAGTGTTTTCCTGACAATGCCTTCTGTGAAAGGCAAAATTGGAGAAGCAAAGGTAGCTTTTTTGTTAGAAAGATTGGATAAGAATACATACATTGTATTTAATGATTTATTAGTTCCTAAGGCAAATGGAAAAACGACACAGATAGATCATGTTGTAATATCTGTGTATGGTATATTTGTAATAGAAACCAAGAATTATAAAGGTTGGATCTTTGGTAACGAGAAAAACAAATATTGGACTCAACAAATATATCAAAGAAAAGAACGATTCTATAATCCAGTATGGCAAAATTTTGGGCATATAAAATCATTGGAAACTATTTTAGGTGAATTTAGTAATTCAATTTATTCTATCGTTACATTTAGTGGAAAGGCAACGCTGAAGAAAATTTCAGTAAGCTCTCCATATGTCCATATAATTAACAGTATTCAAGTGGTAAAGACAATTAAAAATTATCAGAAAAAAGTCTTGTCTAATAGTGATGTTCAAAATGTTGTAAATCATTTAAATAATTTAGGTAATAACAAAGAATCAGCTAAACGTCATGTCAAGCAAATTAAAGAGACTCAAAAACAAATTAAAAACAAAGTGAAATCTAACATTTGCCCTAGATGTGGTGGAGGCTTAGTTCAGAGAAAAGGGAAGTATGGGAGTTTTGCGGGATGTAGTAATTTTCCGAAGTGTAGGTTTGTTTCGTCTTAAAAAGTTTCTGGATAAAGAGTTTTTGGAGTGTTTTATATGGATATAGAAGAATTAAAACAATCGATAAAAAATTTAACCATATGGAAAAAGGGGAACCAAAGAGCCCCTCATAAGCCACTACTTATTTTGTATGCATTGGGAAAACTAAAAAGTGATGTAAGATTATTACCTTATAAAGAAGTGGGAAAAGACCTAAAGCAATTGTTAATAGAATTCGGACCATTAAGAAAATCATATCACCCTGAAGAGCCATTTGTTAGATTAACACGTGATGGGATTTGGGAACTTGATGCAGAAGTAAATTTTTCGGATCCAAGACACAGGCTTTTATTAGATAAAGAAATTAGCGGTGGATTTACAATTGAAGTATTTAATTTGTTGAAACAAAATTTAAAATACATACCTGAAATAGCTCAAATTATTTTAGAGCAACATTTTCCAAGTACTTTTCATGATGATATCTTGGAAGCTGTTGGTCTTGACTTTAATCACTCGATAAAGAATAAGAGAGACTCCAAATTTCGAGATAAGGTTTTAAGAGCATACGGTTATAGTTGTGCTATTTGTGGTTTTAATGTAAGACTCGCTCATAAGCTGGTTGGAATTGAAGCGGCACATATAAAGTGGCATCAAGCTGGCGGCCCGGATATTGAAGGAAATGGTTTGGCTCTTTGCTCATTACATCATAAGCTATTTGATAGAGGTGTCTTTACAATCAATAATGATAGAAGAATGATTGTTTCTCAAGATGCACATGGAACACATGGATTTGAAGAGTGGTTAATGCGTTATCATGGGGAAGTTATTAGAGAACCAATTGAACATCTTTATCAACCAAGTGAATCGTATATTCATTGGCATGTTAAAGAAGTGTTTAAGGGACCTGAGAGATATATAATTAGTTAATAAGTACTTGGCTAATAAAATAGGAGAAATATTTATGGATAATAAGAAAAAGTTAATCGTTAACTCGGATAAAGGTAATTTACTTAATGAATTAATAAGGTCAATTAAGGAGTGTAAGAAGTTTTACTTTAGTGTTGCATTTATTAATTTTAGTGGGTTTCAATTATTACTTGATACATTTAAAGAGGCAGAAGATCAAGGGAAAATGGGGAAAATTTTAACCTCAACGTATCTGAATTTTACAGATGTAAAGGCATTAGAAAAGATAAGAGAGTTTAACAATATAGATCTGAAAGTATTTGTAACGGATAGAGAAATTGGGTTTCATACAAAAGTTTACATCTTTGAAAATGAGGATCATTATAAAGTAATAATTGGATCTTCTAATATTACTCAAAGTGCCTTAAAGAGTAATATTGAATGGAATGTTCAATTAATAGAAAAAGATAATAGCATCTTTATTAATGATGTTTTTAGAGAATTTGATACCCTATGGAAACAGAGTGATATAGCAGATGAAGAGTTTATCAATGATTATAAGGAATTTATAGAAAACATTAAGCAAAACATACCAACATATAAAAACGTTATTTATGAGAATAGCAAGTATATTGTTCCAAATAGGATGCAAAAACAAGCTATGGAAAATTTAGAACGATTAAGAATGTTTGACCAAAAAAAGGCATTAGTAATATCCGCTACTGGTACAGGTAAAACATATATGTCTGCATTTGATGTTAAAAGTTTTAAACCAAAAAGACTTTTGTTCATTGTACATAGAGAGGAAATCCTAAAGAAAGCAAAAGAAACTTTCGAAACTCTAATAGTTAATCAGAATATTTCATTTGGTTTATTAACTGGTAATAGTAAAGAAAAAAATGCGGATTATGTATTTACTACAATCCAAACATTATCTAAATGTTATAAAGAGTTTAAACCCGATGAGTTTGAGTATATCATTTTTGATGAAGCTCACCATGCAACAAGCCCTTCTTATCAAGTAGTGATGAAATATTTCGATCCAAAGTTTACTTTAGGTATGACAGCTACTCCTGAAAGAAGTGATCACAATAATGTTTTTGATTTGTTTGATAATAATGTAGCAATAGAAGTGCGTCTTCATGATGCTTTAGCTGACGATTTGATTATCCCTTTTCATTATTTTGGAATTACAGATATAGAGGGAATTGATTTAAGTGATGTTTCGATTGATGATATTGCTGAAGTTACCAAAAGACTTAAGGTAAATGAACGAGTTGATTTCATTATTGAAAAAATGGAATTTTACAGTCATGATGGGGAAAAGCGAAAATGCTTAGGTTTCTGTGCAAGTATTGAACATGCTGAATATATGGCAAATGAATTTAATAAACGAGGATACAAAAGTGTTAGTTTACATGGTGATCATACTGTTGAAACTCGTGATCGATACATTCGAAAACTGGAAAATGATCAAGATGATTTAGAGTTTATCTTTACAGTAGATATTTTTAATGAAGGAGTGGATATTCCTTCTGTAAATTTAGTGTTAATGTTACGACCAACTAATTCTCCAATCATATTTATTCAACAGTTAGGAAGAGGATTAAGAAAGTGGGAAGATAAAAGTTTCTTAACAGTACTGGACTTTATTGGAAACCATAGTAAAGTATTTTTGATTGCAATTGCGCTAAATGGAAGTCGATATTATGATAAAGAAAGTTTGAAGGTTGCAATTGCTACTGGATTTGCTAATATTCCTGGTGCAACACATATACAGATGGATGAAATATCACAGGAGCGTATCCTTCAGCAAATTGATAAAGAGAATTTTAACTCAATGAAATACTTAAAGGAAGAATATTATGAGTTTAAGAAGCTGAATCAGGGTAGAATTCCGATTTATTTAATGGATTATATAAAATATGATGGAGCTCCTGATCCAGTCAAGTTTATTAATAAGGAAAAAACATATCTGCAGTTTGTTGCTAAAGTAGAGAAAGATGATACATTGAAAAGTCTTTTGGTAAATGATGTTTTTGATAGTACTTTAAAGGAGCTTTCAAGTAAATTACCACTAAAAAGAATCAATGAATTTGTTATATTGAAATATCTAATGGTAGAAGAAGTAATTACTCTAAATACAGCAAAATCAGAAATCAATAAAATGGTTGATTATGTGGATGATGATAGTGTTCTTCATTCTTTTGAATATTTAAACCAGAATTTTTACGATAGCTTACAAATAAAAAACAAAGAAAAATTAGTTCATTTTGAAAGCGATAGGTTAGTAAAAACTAAATCTTTTGAGATGTTATTAAAAAATGAGGATTACCGTTCATATATAGATGATATCCTAACATATGGGATTTTTCGTTATGAGAAAGAGTTTAAGAGAAAGTATTACGGATACCCTCACTTCAAACTATATGAACAATATCAGATGGTAGATGCGGCATTACTATCTAACTTCAGAAAAACTCATAGTGCTTTTCGAGGGTCTGGGGTTTTAGCTAATGGAAAGGATTACTTTTTGTACATCGATTTACATAAAGAAGAGGATATTAAAGAGAGTATAAATTATAAAGATAAGTTTATAAATGAACGTTATTTTCAGTGGGAATCCCAAAATAGTACAACACAACAGTCAGAAAGAGGTAAAAACATAATATTTAACAGAGATAGAGGAATTAACCTTCATCTTTTTGTAAGAAAATATAAAGAAATAGACGGGAAAACAGAGCCTTATATTTATATTGGAAAAGGAAACACCATTAAATATGAAGGAGAACGCCCGATTACTTGTATTATTGAGCTTGAAAATGAAGTTCCTGCAAACTTATATACAGAGTTTACAAAAAAAGTATAAGCTTCTATATGAACTGCCCCCTGTCAAGTAGACAGGTAAAAAAACAAAATATTATGCCATGTATGATTCTCATGCATGGCATTTTTATGCTGGAATTTTTAGCCCCATTTTCAACGTCACGCGCTTTGTATTAAAGAATTCTATATATTGTTTAATATCATTCTTTAATTCTTCAAATGTTTCATAGCTGCTTAACCGATACATTTCTTCCTTGATAATTCCCCAAAAGTTCTCCATTGGACCGTTATCAATACATTTACCAACACGTGACATACTTTGTGTAATTTGGTGTTTTTCTACAAAGTTCTTAAAGCTATGTGAAGTGTACTGAAAGCCGCGATCACTATGTAATAAAGTTTTCGTTGGTATGATGATCTCTTCAATCTGATTGACAGTATCATGAACTAAGGCATTATTATTATGTCTGGATAATTGATAGGCTACAATTTTATTTTCACCGTAATCCAAGATTGCACTTAAATAAGCTTTTGAATGACCTCCGTACTTAAATTCAGTGACATCTGTTAATAAGACTTACATTGTGTTATAGTCTGCTTGAAATTCTCTATTTAGGACATTTTCAGCTACATGTTGCGGTTTATGTGGCTTATAGTTGTAACGTTTCCGGCGGATAACGGCTTTTATTTCTAATAACTTCATCAAGCGATAAACACATTTATGGTTCACTTGAGCGTTAAGGAAATGATTGAGATAAATCGTGATTCGGCGATAACCATAAATCCCTTTATGTTCTTCATAAACTCTTTGAATTAAGTTGATCAAGTGTCTTAAACGCTTCTCTGTTTCCGTTGGTTTGCGATTTAACCACTTATAATAACCCGAGCGACTCACATCCAAAGCTTCACACAGTAAGCTTATTTTGAACCCCTTTTTTTCGAGCTTTTTGATTGTTTGGAATTCTGCTTCATACCTTGTCTGCGTAACATCAACTCTCTTTCCGTTTCTTCTAACTTTTTTAATGCAATATTCTCTGTTTCTAAGTATTCATTACGGGCTTTTAGGGCAGCGATTTCAGTTCGTAACTTTTCTTCTTCTGTTTGGATAGAGGTTGGCTTTCCTTGTCCACGTCCATCAACAAGTCCATCTGGACCATATCTTTTGTATTTTTTAGTCCATGCATAAACATTATTATAGGAGACGTGATATTTTTCAGCAGTCTCTTTATAAGATAGATAATTAGCTAAACAATCTTTGACAATCTCCATTTTTTCTTCACGTGTTGTTTTTCTACTTTTCATTGTATACACCTCGGGTTTTGGAGAATAATTTCTTAATTCCTCCCCCTCAGTATACTTGATTATCCATTTCCTCACAGTTTCATAAGCTGGAATATTATATTTACGAGCTAATTGGCTGATAGAGGTCTCTTTTCCCATGTACTCTTTAACAACAGAGAGCTTAAACTCTTTACTATATTGATTATTAACCGTCTTCGTTTGAATGCCTGCAAGACCATGTTTCTGGTATCTCAGTACTTTATTATTAAATGCCGATTCACTTAATAACAAACCATTTTCTTCCCTTAATTCATTAAAACTAAGTCCCTCATTAAGATACATTTGGATAAATCTTTCAAGTTCGTTAACTGTATGTTTACTATTAGAACGCATAAAAATATCCCCCTAAAGTAGTTTTGTTTTTTAAGTGTCTACTTTAGGGGGAGCATATCAATATAGCTTATACTTTTTCTTTAATTAATAATTCAACAGCAGGAATATCCGCAGGTGCCCATTTCAAAGAATTTAGATTCTCTCTCTTGAGCCAGATTAATTTAGAATGCTCATTTGCTTTGGGTTGTCCACTAATAATTTTTGCTTTGATTGCAATTAAGTTAATGATAAACTTTTCATATTCATGTGTAATGTTATTATGTAATTCTATAGTTTGTATTTTACAGTCTAATTCTTCATCTATTTCTCTTATAAGAGCAGTAAATATATCTTCTTCTTGTTTTACCTTCCCACCAGGAAACTCCCACAAGTTTGGTATCGACATTTTTGGTGATCGAAGTGCACAAAGTATTTCTTTTTCCTCATTTTCGATGATAGCTGCAACTACTTTTACAGTCTTTTTCATATTAACCTCCATCTTGTCATTTATCTCTAACAGCAAGTTGAGTAAATTCAACCCCAAGAGTATGAATTACTATCACTCTTGGGGTATTATTCTAAAAGCAGAGTCTTTTTTAAATTAATCTCTATCCCCAAAAGGCACAATATCTACCAAATACGGCTTAGAAGGTAAGAGGTCTCCATTTTTATCTAAGACAGGACCATATACAATACATTGTCCTTTCTTCAGATTATTTAACCGAGCTTCCCATTCTTTTCGTTCAGATGCATCCTGAGTAATGTTGGATGCGATAGAAGATACTTCATTCTCCATTGGTGCGAAGTATATTTTCATGGCTGCATTTTGTAGACGGTTTACTTGATCGGTTGAAAATCCGCCTTTTAAGAATTGGGTTGCAAACCATCCGGACCAACCAAATTTTCTTCCTTCTACAAGTATTTTAGAGCTTGGAGAATCGCCGCTAAAATCAAGACGTTGAGATTCATCAAGGATGACAGGGAATGGTAAGTTTTTATTACCATGCTGTAATTTGTAATACCATAAATCCCATAGAATGAACTCTGTAATCATCTTCTGAACATCTGGTGTATATCCAGTTAATTGAACAATAAACACTTTTCCTTTTTCTTTTTCTAGGAAGGACCAGTCAAAGTTTTCCTTATATTCAAATGGATTTTTATCAATCAATAAATTCATCTGAGATAATGCTGTTTTGGCAGGACCAGATCCATCTTCCTCTAAGTAATCACGAAGTAGTCTTAAGTTCATTTGTTCATCGTGAAGGGACATTCCTTTCATAACAGCCTGATAAATAGAATTTAATTGCTGTGGTCCAAGTGTTGTGTATATGGAGCTTATGACATTCTTTATCCGCTCCGCCACATCTGAATCATCTTCCTTAACAGTAACACCAACATCTAGCTCTTTTAGATTTCGTTTAAATGGGTTTACTGGGAACTTTTTCGCCAATACGATAAATTGCTCTAAGTTGTCCCCTAGGTTCTCTTTAAACTCATCCTCAAGCTGAGAACTTTTAAAACCATCTGTATAATCAATAATCATACTCGATATACCATGCTGTGCAAGCTCAGCAAGTAGGCATTGGATAAAATATGTTTTCCCTTGACCAGAACGTCCTGTAATAAATAAGTGTCGATTTGGTAAGCCAGGGTTGCCAAATTCCCAATTAATCATATGGTTGGAACCATGAAGCTTACCGATTGGAATACGAATATTCTCAAGCTCTATTCCTTGTGTGCTAGAGTCAGATTCGTAATTCGTATCGTTTTCCATTGCCTCTATCACTTTAGGCTCTGAATTGGTTTGAGTTTCTTCGGTATCTGTAGTGCTTCCTGTTACATAATTAGTAGTATCCTCTGCTGCAATCTCATGTTCTTCCTCTATTTGATACTGTACCCCATTAACACTGTCTTCCTCTATGAACTCATCGTTTTCTTCATCTAAAATCGTAGCTTCATTAGATGTCTGATCTAGTATTTCCTCATTATGATCGATCTGCTCAGATAAAGCCTCCCAATTTGCGGGTTCATACATTGTGAATAGCATTTTTTCTGGTACAAAGTCCATGTATCCTTTTTGCATTTTATCCAGAATTTCTTCCATATCTGTTGCTAAACCGACATATGCATCTTCTTCAATGAAAGTAAGCTTTAATGTATTATCCTCAATATGGGCGGATCGGAAGCCATGATCTTTACGGAATGTTAATACCGCGCTTTGTCCGATAATGCCTTCTAAATGCTGGCCAATATAGAAGTCATCGTTTAACAGCTTTGGTTTTAGTGCATGAATTCCCTCGTACTTTTCATCTGACCAAAGACCATTGGAATGAAGCTTCTTAGCATTCGATAACAAAATTTGCGCAAAGAAATTTCGGTAGAAGCTTTTCTTAAAGCTCGCCTCACCAGGCTCATCTACTAAAAATGTCTTGAATAGCTTCGTTGTTTTCTTAATTTGTATGTTTGCTTTCTTCGTTTGAAGTCTGCCTATTTTCACTTCTACTGGATAGAAGTGAAGAAATAGCTGCTCTTCTATTTTCTCCACGCCCATCATTAATATATCATCACTATGCTTTCCACTAGAGCTCAAGTTCTTCGTAGAGAAGATACCTTCGCTTTTGGTTAGCTTAATAGCGGAAGCGACACGAAGAATTTCCTCTAGTGATACAGGAATCCAAGTAATATTCGGATGGTATAAGTAATTCTCAAGAAACTTCATAGCAGCTACAAGACTAATTTTTTCTCTTGCTAGATGTCCTTTGCTTCCGATAATGCTTAGTAGCCATTCCCCATTAATAGAGTTAAACGACTTAATAGCCAAATCAATATTTTTCGGTGTTACACTAACTTTTTCCTTAATATAATCGGTAATGACTTTCTTATATTGATTGGATTTGTTTGTCACCGTTATGGCATCATAGCGATCTGATGAAGTGTGCTGGTCGTTATAATGAATAACCAATAAATTTTGACTTGATTTTTGGAAAAAGTCCAAATCTACACCAGGATCAATAAAGGTAACCCAGGAAGAAGCTTGATATAATCTTTCTAGCAAGCTTTTTGCCTCTGTTGATGTGCTCATTACAATAGATTTGTTTTTGCTATAGGAATTCTTTCCTTCGTTTTGCATGTTATAAGACAATTCGTTGTAGCATGCAGCAATATCTACTAATGAATTAGTAGAATCTGTTGGTGCATTTAGTAAACCAAAACCAGACCGATAATCAGAGCCACTTGAAATGGAAACAACAGAGGAGAGCAATCCATTTAATGCAATTCCTGTTTCCATTTTATGAACCTCGTGTGATGCGTCGATGTCCTGATTCGGCAGCTTGAAAAACGAAATATGTGCATATTGGAATTCTGTATCTGGTGTCAGGTCATTTTTAAAATAGTGAATGTTTTCTCTGATCATCCTTAAGACATCGACTGAATCGAATTCCTTCGAGCTTAAATTAATATTGAATTCTGCTTCGATTTCAGCTGGAGTCTGTAAGGTAGATAATAGTTCAAACGAGCTGATGGATTCCACATTATCTCGGTATAAGGCAACCTCGATAGGAATTAACCCATTTCGGCCGTTCGCTTCTAAACGTTTCTTTAAAAAGCTAAAAATGCCTCGGACCACTTCTTTATCATTATGAATTTCTATAATATTTAATAGAAGAGGGGAGTTGGCACTTTCTAAAAATAGATAATCAAAGTGCGAGATATATTGTTTTATTTTCTCTTCTACAACGTTCGCTAAAAATTCATTTGCTGTCCCAACTGTAATTAGTTTTTCAGGCTCATATTTATACCATTCTGCGTACTGTGCATCCATACTTGGACGATAGAGCTCGTCCTGCTGTGAATAAAGAAACGGTAATAGATTCTGTGGATGCAATCGATCGAGAATGGGGTTATCTAATTCTTCATCCTGAATGGTGCTTGTCAAATTAAGTTGATATGCAACATTTAATGGGTGAAGGGGAGATAACCAAATCTTTCCGTTTGATACAATAGTACCGAGCTTAAATAAATTCTTTTGTTCTTGTCGAAGCAGGGAGTGTTCCTCAATTGCTTGAATTTCATTCTTTACCGCTTCTACATAATCTCGCGCTAGTGGCATTAGCTCCTTATCCATATAGCTTAAGCTAGGAATTCGTTTCTGTTTACGGAAATAATCCAAATAAGCATCGTACGTCTCTCGAACCGCATCCGGCAGTTGGAAGTCTTCCACAATCTCGTCATGATTCATATAATAGTAGTTCTTTTCTACCCAATCCTGTTCCAATAGAAGGAATGCTTTGTAATCTTCATATAGATAATATGTATTCGTGCCTGCACGTAAGCGATCATTTTCTAAATAAAAATGCTCTTGTCGTTCTCTTTTTAATTTCCAAACACGTTTTGGCTGAATAGGATAAGCCTTTGTATCCGTATCTTTTAATTGAAACTGAAGGTATAAATCATGGATTTCAATTGTAAAGGATAAGGAATCATCATCCCAAGCACCGGCCTCTACATCAAGTAATAGCTGCTGGTTCTCTTCCTTATGAATGGTTTCATATGCTTCATTGATTGTATGTTCAACGACATTCTCACCAGAACCAATAGAGATTTTTTCACCCTGGTATTTTAAGAATAATCCTTTTTCAGAGCCTCTTGCGCGCACCTCAAAGAATGGTTCAATGCCTTCCAGCATGTCCATGGAAAAAGGTACAATACAGAAGTTAAATTCATAAGCAGACTGATTTTCCTTGTTATGCTTATATTTAATTTGATAAAAATCAATCTCTTCCGTAGTAGGAAGGGTAACCTTTAATTTTTTACCACTAGCTACTGTATACTTCTCACTTAATTGATTCACAAACTGTTTTCTTAAGAAATCATCAAACTCGAATTGCATTTCAATCGAATCTGCTTGCTTATCATTAAAGACAATAATATGTCTTTTTCTATTTCCTGCTTTTGTGTCCGCATGCGGGCGCTCCCAGTAAGCTACATGTTTATTAAGCTTTTTGGTTTCACTGCTTATATAACCTAGTGCTTTTTTTACATTGTTGTGTGCTTCCCGAACTGGAGCGAATTGATTCTGATACCAGTCATCTCTTTTTAGTTTTGGTATCATTTTTTCATCAAATTTTCCTTCGAATTCTGTATCAAAGGTCTCGTAGTCGTGTATCCGTTTCACTTGCTCGAATAAACGATTATTCTCCTGCAATCGAGCTCTTATATCAGACGGCTTAATATAGGAGTCCTTACCTAATTCTTTATCAGGGAAAAGGTAAAGCTCTTTAAAGTCCTTTTCTTCAATAGTTCCTTTGTTTATTAGAGAAATGACCTCGGCATAATCCCAGATAGAGGTTTGAATAACGAATTCCTCAAGCTTTCGATCAAGGTGAAACTTTATGATTTCCTTTTCTGCGGTAGAAAGGACCTCATTATAATCAAGTTCCTCTTTAATATAATCTGTAATACTTTGAATATTAAAAGGCATACCCTTTTGCTGCAGGTTTTTACTACCGCCTTGAATACTATCAAGAGATAGATGGGAAATAACGATTAAGGCAGTACGCTCCCATTTGCCCTCTTGTTCACTAACAAGATTACGAATGGTAACAAGAAAATCTGGTGTAATGTCATTAATGGTAGCTCCAACTACAACCTTCACCTTGCCAACCTTGATGGCAAACGTTTTGTATGGAGATCCTTTTTCGTGCTGATATTCAAATATTTCCGCCTCTGGCATGTCCATTAACGTTGCATAAAAATCCTGTACATGCTTTTCTTCATCAAATTGGAGATAGAATCGTTCCCCGCGTTGAACGTTCTGATCCTTAAGGAACGTGATTAATTTTTTGGCCATATAGTTATAAAATTCGTTTAACATACTGTGCATCACCACTATCACTTTTTTTCTCAATAAGATTCAACTTGTTAAATAATTCAATAATTTCTTCCTTCGAATATCGATCAAAGAAAACACCACGTTTTTCATATTCTACAAATAGTTGTTTTAAAGAAATCTTCTCTTCCTTGTTAACGGCTAACGCAGTTAAAAGAATTAAGAAGTCTTGGGTTACGTTTAACGTATTTCCAAGAGAACCTCTTGTTTTCAAAAAGTACACTCTTCCAATTTCATTGATTGCTAGAGCGTAACGGTATTTGGTTTCTTTTGATAACCCACGAGTTAATTGTTGATGTAGCTGTCGATATGCTTCTGGTAGTGTATTCTTCTTCTCAATCTCATTTTGATTCCCTAAAACGATTTCGGTATATTCTAATGTCCAGTCATACAGGTCATTCAAAATTTTAGCTTGTTCATCCGAATCTAATTTTTCAAACCGTTCCACTAGTTCTGGATAAGATAAATTTTCTGTATCCAAAATAAAATTCAAGTGCTCTAATGTATTCGCATGATCCAAAAGCTTCCTCGCATTGTCTGTAATGATCTTGAAACCAGTAGTAACAGCTTGACGATTTCGATTTGTCGATTCCCAATCCAAATTGTAATAAATTGGGGTAGTGGAGGTGACATCCATTTCCTCAAACTTATTCATTTTCAATGTTAATTGAGTTATTGAATAAAAATAATAATAAGCTAGAAATAGATTAATATGATTCATAAAGAAATCTCGGTTAGATAATAATGTTTCTAAATCCTTCTGAAATAGCTCCTGTATAAACGGCAATGTTGGATTAAATTTTTTATTATTCTCATTTTTTGCTAGCTTCGGCATTTGATCATGGATGAGCCTTGCTAACACATGATCATTGTCTTGAAGCTTCAAAATTTCCTCAAACTTACTAGAATCCCGATTTAATAGGGCGTCGTAAATATATTGAGCAATCTCTTCTTCACCTTGTAACTCCTTGGTATTAGTTAAAGGGATATATTTAAACATGATAGGATGGAAGAGTCTTATAGAATTGCCCTTAAATAAATAGTCCTCCAAAATACGCTCTAAATGCTTTTGGTCTTGTTTATCCAGTTGTACTTCGGAAACCATGTTGCGAATAATTTCTTCCTTATCCATCTCTAGGTCATATTTTACCTTTTCAATATTGCGGAAAAATTGCCCTAGAACAGGTTGGAAGCCGTTTTTAAATTTTGCCCTTTCTGGATTTCTTGTTTGAAAGGGTAAGAGCTGTACCCGTTTATTGATGTTATGCTTTAAGATTCGTTTTCCATTTTTTTCTTTAATATTTAATGCGTTTCGTAATTCTTGTAGAGTACTCATGAAGTTTAAACCTCCTTACTAAATGAGTAGGCTTCAAAGTCAGGATCATATCTTAAATGGAAAGATAGTTTATGTTCTAAGTCTTTTATTAGTACTTCATTTTGTTGGCCACCATAAGGAAGCAATTTATCAATGAAATCAATAAATTGGATAGAATTTTCTCTATCCTTCTTGTTTAATCGATAGCCATTTAGAACCCGAACCACTAACTGGTAGAGAGGCAAGTCAATCTCCACTTTATGAATCTCAGTAATCGGTACACAGCTAAATCCTAAGAATAGGGTTGTTGTAAATCGTTCTACAATTTCATCACTCTCTGTCTTTATCGTAAGCGGTGCTTTTCTTAGCTGTAATGGCTCTGCGATACGAATGCCATTTCCTTCTTTATCAATGTATAGGTAATTCGCCTTTGGACTTCCTTTCCAAAGATAAATGGCTCTTTCAATTTCATAATACAAATCCTGTAGCATTGGTTTTTTGTCTGTATTATAGGCAAATAAATATTTCACATAGTTTTCATACACATTATCTCGAAATGCTTGTTGCAAATGAGATTCATAAAGAAAAGTAGAGCGGATGAATAGCTCACTTAATTCTCTTTTCGTATCTTTATCTAACAAGCCTACTTCTTCAATAGGTTCTAGTAAATTAATCCAGTTTTGAGCAGCTTGATCATAAATGACATCTCTAAAGAAAATATAATAGCTGCCTGTATTGTGCAGACTAATCAGCTTTTCGTCGATTTCTTTAACCCGAGTATGTATAGGGTCATGATTCGCAATCATACGTAGAAAATGAGATTTCTCCTTTCCTTCAAATAAGAGATTAGGTAAAAGACTTTCTAGCATGTCTACAAAGTCGGAAGTTCGAATCTCATCTAAAGATGTAGGAACGAGAATGTCATAAATAAAGTTTAATAGTGCCCGAGAAGAAACAATCACTTTATCTTGAATAACCATTTTTATAATAAGTTGAATGATTTGCTCCTGTACGGATTTACTAGAAAACATCTCGTAATTTACGAGTAATGGGTTTACTTTTAACTCTTCCTTATCCTTTAGATAGGCTTTATAAAAAGGATTCTCTTCAGTTTGCTCTGTAATACGTTGGAATAGCTCAGAAAGATAATCCGATTTCGGGCCTTCAGGAGTAAGCTCAAAGGACTTATAATCTCCAAAGTTCACCAATGCAAAATGCTGACTATCATCTGGTGTAGTAATGGCATTTACATCAAAGACATTGGCGTTCATAACATATTCCTTAAGCTTACGGTATTGTTCATCTGCGTATGGTGATTCAATAAAATTGTGTAATACACCTAAATTAATCGCTAAGATCCTCTTTTCATTACTTGAGTCAATATTTTCGTCCGAGAAGGCAGATAGTACTTCGGCTAGTGTATCTAATGAATTCTTTTTGGGATCAAAGCTTTCCGTTGCATCATTATGTATTTTAAATTGGTCCATTATATCCGGCATGGTAGAGGATAAATGAGCTAGGAGATGGGATTTTCCATCACCAACACTACCACAAAGGAATATTAACTTACTGCCACTTTCGTTTACACTATTGTGTACATGGTTTTCTAACTTTTCTTCAATTGGTCGCTTAACATGAAGGTACTTTTTAAAGGCACTTAGACCCTTGTATCCTTCAACCGCATCCTGAGAAGATTCTCGAAGCTTATTTAATTGATAAAGTAATCGAGAACCATGTAGTTTTGGCATATCACTGTCCTGTGTAGCATCGTAGACATTTTCTTCTTGAGAGCTACTTTCATCATTGGAGGCAGCAGTGATATTAATTTGTTCTAAGTAGTTTGGTAGATATTGTTTCAAAATTTCTTTAATTCGCTTATCTACTTGCGCTTCCATATTTTCTGGTTTTGGATCTTGATATTCAGGTACGACAAAATCATAGCTTATATAAGATTCTGCATACCACTTAAATAACGTATATAAATTAAAATGGACTTTCAATCCGTCGGAGAAAGGGATTGTTTTTTTATCATGCACGGCTGTATTTCCCATTCTTCTTATTCGATCAAAAGCCTTAAACAATTCTTCATTAATAACTCCTGATTCCTTTAGGAGCATCACTCGTACAGCATGCTTTTCAAACTCGGGATAGTCCATATCTTCCTTTTGAAAGACTTCCTTGATTAGGTACTCAGTTAGTTTTCTCGCTTTCATTAAAGCGGCTTCCATATCGGTGAATAACAATTTTTCAAAGTCTCTAGCAATTTTTGCCCATTCGTCATTTACATCTTGAACAAATGCAAATGCGTATTCTTGCTTTCCCATAACTGACCTCCGTTTAATTTTAAAACTTTTATATTAATAATTTAGTCTGCAATGTAAATAGAAGGAAAATACAAATAATGCTAATTAATTATAACATATTTCCCTATAGGAATTCAGTGGTTATAGTAGATTTGAAGGATATTAAGTCTATTAACTTATCTTAGACATATTAGATGGGAATTATTCGGATTGGAGAGAAATAGTAGAGATATTAAGAGGACATTTTTACAATGTAATAAAAATCTTGTGTTTCGTTTGTAAATGAAAGGCAATTTCCATCTTTTAATAAACATCAATATTAACGATTAAACAAAAAATGCGCAGAAAATTTCTGCGCATTTTTGTTGTTTTCTCTTGTTATCCTTCTCTCTACTTCCATTTTACCACGTCTCACAAGCTATTTATAGACTACTCTTTTTATATTTCCATAATATACTGTTAATGTAATGCACAAATTAAAATATAAGGAGTGTATGGGTATGAATAACAAAACAGATGTCCTCGATAAAGGACCTTTTTTTCATGGTACGAAAGCCGAACTGAAAATTGGAGATTTATTAGAACCTCAACACTTATCCAATTATCAAGATAAAAAATCGAATTATATATATTTTACTGCAACATTAAATGCCGCTAAATGGGGGGCTGAATTAGCAAGGTCTAATGCAAGTGAACGGATATATATTGTGGAGCCATTAGGAGAGTTTGAAAATGATCCGAACGTAACGGACAAGAGATTTCCTGGAAACCCAACTCGTTCTTATCGATCTAAATCTCCTTTGAAAATAGTAGCTGAATTAGGCTCATGGGAACGACATTCTGATGAAGAAATAAATCAAATGCGTACCTCTTTAAAAAAGTTAAGTGAACAAGGGAAAAATGTGATATATGATTAATCCTTAAAAGCGAACAAAGAAAAGGAGCGTTGAGTAACAATTCAACGCTCCTTTTCTTTATTATTTACCTTATTATAACTGAACAATAGATGTACAAGACCAACTATTATGAAGATAATGAAATAGGTTGGTAGGAAACGGTCTATAACGAATAACGTTATATCAAAATCCTTAAATTTGGCATCTAAATATTCAAGGAAAAGGCTAGCTGCTAAACTAAATAAATTGTTAAATAGTATAATAGAATACGTTTTTAAGCGTGTGATTTTTATGTAAAGTAAAGTTAAACTTACTAGAGTAAATCCAGCAGAAAAATAAATAGAGCCTATCCATATTGCGTATTCAAGGCTAACATCCATTCCTGATCCGATGTACTTTAGAAGATTTACGCTGTTAAAAAGTAGTAAAATAACTGCTAATAGGTTAACAAAACCTGTCTTCTTCTTTTTTAAAATAAAGTATATAATTGGACTCAACACGGATAACAATATAAACATTAACTAACGTTCTCCCTTATCTCTGTTAGATCAAAAAACACAATTAACTTATTTTACCATATATAAGTTAATTTTCCCAAAATTCTTTTCCATTTGGAATGTAGAAAGGATTTCATTTTGAACTACTATTTTTATTAAAATAGTAGTTTTGTTTTCTTTACATTCTTCTGTTTACCAAGAACAGTTAATCCTTCCCGTTATCTCAAAAATATAAAACTTATGATATATTAGTATTATTTAAAAAGTTTTAGCAAAATATTCTCTAAATTTAGCAATAATCATTATCTATTCTACTATTGGAGGTACTAGATTTGAAAAAGTTAATTTGTCTTATAACAATTCTATTCTTAATCGGATGCAATGCGGAAGCTTCTGACAATGGGAAAAGTGAAACAGTTAGGTATCAAGCGGAAGGGGAGTCCATGTATCCGACATTTGAAAACGGGGATGTGTTACATGTAGACCAATCTTACTATAAGAAAAACGAGGTAAAACGGGGAGATATTATCGTTTTTAAGAATGCGGAATCAACTTATATGAAAAGGGTAATTGGATTACCTAACGAGACGATTCTCGTTGAAAATGGCGAGATTTATATAGATGGGAAACCGATCGAGGCTGAGTATATAAGTGAGGAAATAAGTGATTTTGGAGAAGTCATCATACCCGAGGACTCTTATTTTGTCATTGGGGATAATGCAATGATTAGTAAGGATAGCCGTAACGGATTAGGGTTTATAACCTCGGATCAAATTGAGGGGAAAGTTATGAATGATTAATCTCTTAAAAAGATAGAATACGTTTACTAGGGAGGGAAAAAAATGCATTGTCCAAAATGCCTAACGAAAGTAATAGAGCAAGCGAACTTCTGCCACATTTGTGGGCTTGATTTAAACTATCAATCGGAGCTTAGGATGCTGCGCGGAGAAGTAAAGGAATTAAAAGAGCTTTTGTTGAAAACTTTACAAATAGACACAACGTCACAAAATGCACCTAAACCGAACGATGTAAAAGTAAGAATTACGAGCATCATTCATGAGATTGGGGTACCAGCTCATATTAAAGGATTCAATTATCTAAAGGATGCCGTTTATATGGTTTATGAGGATCGGGAATTACTTGGGGGAATCACGAAGGTGTTATATCCTACAATTGCAAAGAAATACAATACCACCTCAAGTCGTGTGGAGCGTGCGATTCGGCACTCTATCGAAGTCGCATGGAGCAGGGGGAGTGCGGAAGGGTTCTCCAAGCTATATGGTTACGCGATCAATATGAAAAATGAAAAACCGAACAACTCTGATTTTATCGCAATGATTGCAGAGAAGATTAGGATGGATGAGGAACTTGGATCGTTTCGAAATAGGGAGGAGGTCATGGATGAGGAAGCGTGATTTGTGTTATATGGTGCCGTTTCTGATATGCTCTATGGCCGAAGCAAATGTTTCTTTCCGATTACTTTGATAAGCTTATTATCAATAATAGATTTTTCTATTCAAACTTTCACGTTGCTAGAACTAGTTGATTTCGGCTAGTTCTTTTTTATTGGCTACTGTTTCTATCTATTACGGTTTTGTTTATACTAGAAATAAAGATTGAATGCTGTTGCGGAATACAAATAGAAGGAAGTGAAAGCTAATGGATGATAAGCAGGATAGAGAATTAAGAGAAGCGATTGAAGACATCTTCATAGGTTTAGAAGCGGAAGAGGAAAGAATGCGTGCTTATAAGGAAAAGAAATATTGGCAAGAGATAACCTTGCCTTTTGGTTTACAGAATGGATTGGAACGACTAACAAAGGATGACTTGAATGATATTCGAAGGAAACTAAACCTTGTAGGGTTAAGCAGTTTAAACAAGGGACAGTTGATCAAGAAACTTACGGAGATAATACCAGAAAAGCTATTCGATACATTATTCCTCCTAGACGAGGAACGGTATAGGTTACTAAAAAAGGCTGCACATAATCAGGGTGTTGTACCAATAGAAGATACGTTTTCCTTAGAGAAAGTGGAGTCATTTTGGAAACGTGGAATACTATTTCCTGCTATACACGCGGGACGTAAAGTCCTTGTTATGCCAACGGAGTTACAGGAGCGTTTTTTAAAGGTAGACAATCAAGATGTTCAAAAAGTAATAAAACGCAATACCGAATGGATTCAATTGTCGTACGGGATGCTATTTTATTACGGAATATTAGCTAGAACGCAACTAAAACTCTTGCTTGGACGCTACGGGATAGAGGTAGAAGATAATATCCATTTTCATCAGGTTCTATCATCGTCTATCGATTATTATGGATGGATTGAAAATCAAACCGCGGGATATATTCATTTAGATGTTGACGATGGAAGAGCTTTACTAGATGCACAGTTACAACGAGATGAAATCGATTATTATCCTTTTACGAAGCAGCAGTTACGGAAAGCGAGTGCACCAAATTTTATCGAGAAAACACCTGAAGTTAAAGCATTTATGGAATTCATTCATGACTATTATGAGATTTCTCAAAAGGATCTGGATGGAATAACAGCGGAGCTTATTTGTATAGTGAAGAATGGCGAAAATTTAAATGAGGGAATCGAATTTTTACAAATTATATTTGAAAGTCCAACGATGGAATTTTTGCAAGAGTTAGTTGATAAAGTAGCCGTACTCCATAATAACACACGTATGTGGATGTTAAAGGGATATACACCTATTGAGGTAAGGAAGAAGCGGGAGCTACAAGAATCTAAGGACTCGAATGTTATCGATTTTGCTAGTCGTAAGAAGATTGGACGGAATGATCCTTGTCCATGCGGGAGTGGAAAGAAATATAAGAAATGCTGCGGAAAATAGAAATCATAGAACTGGCCGGTAAAGGAGAATAATGATGAATGACAACGAAATTCGCTGGAGACAGATTTTTGATAACTACGATAAAGCATTCATAGAGTTAAATCATGTTAAGGATCGGATATTTGAAAACAACCTAGAGAAGGCAGGGTATATTCATTATTTTGAGATTGCATTTAATCTCGCGAATCGGGTGATGTTTGCTTACTTAGAAGCAAAAGAGAGATTTACAGAGGATTATCACCTAGCTGTTAAGGAATTGGCAGGGGAAGGGATTATTCGCGATTCGCATACATGGTATAAAGTAGAAAACCGTAAGAAGTTGCCTTTATTTCTTCATAAAAATGAAATGTTGTTTGATGAATTGATTTATGACATTACGGAAACCTATATACCTGAGTTTACGTATTTTTGGGAGAGATTGAAGGAGATACGTTAAGCCCTCGTTAAAGCAGGAATACGAACAGATGATATCGAAATACATAATGGATAAAATACACGTATCGGAGGATATCCAATATGGTCATGCAACGTGTTAGTTTAATTACAATAGGAGCAGTTCATGTGCCTACGCTTCGTGCCTTTTATAAAGGCCTTGGTTGGGAGGAAACAGAATTTAGTTCAGATGACTATGCATCTTTTAAAACAGCTGGTGTGATGCTTTCTATTTTCCCAATCGAAGAACTAGCAAAGGACGCAGGAATTGATATGAGTCTTGCTACCGATACCTATCGTGGTGTTACGTTTGCAATTAATGTAAATGAGCCTCAAGAAGTAGATGACACTATGGAAGAAATCCGAAAAGCAGGTGGGAAAATTGTAAGAGAACCAAGTGATGCTTTCTGGGGAGGAAGAACAGCATATTTTGCTGACCCAGAAAATAACCTGTGGGAGGTTGCTTGGAACCCATCATCAGTATTTGATGAACGTGGTGCAATGATTTCCTACTAACTTTTTCAAAACGGAGCTTTTCTTCAAGATGGAGAAAAGCTCCATTTTTTCGTGATTAATTGAAGTGAGTGGACGTTTGTAATAGTGGGGAGGGAGAATCCAGTGCATTTAGGGTATCCAATAGCTACAGGGAATACGGCGGAAATTTATTTGGTGGAGAACAAAATTGTAAAAGTTTTTCACGATGCTTTACCAAATACGGAATCTATGAAAGAAGCAACGAAGCAAGAATATGCCTACTCTTGCGGACTTCCTGTACCGAAGATTTTAGAAGTTACGAAAATAAATGGAAAACAAGCGATTATGATGGAATATATTAAGGGTGAGACTTTAGGAGATTTGTTTTTTCGTGATAAGGAAAGGTTAGAATTCTACCTAAATCTTTCTATCGATATGCAACGTAAAATACATAGCGTTATTCCAGATAGCATCGAATCAATGCAAGATAAACTAACCCGACAAATTGAGTCGCTAACGTGCATCAATCCGAGGCAAAAAGCATCTCTGTTGAACAAATTAACATCCATGTCCTATGAGAAAAGGCTCTGCCATGGGGACTTTCATTTATTTAATTTGATTAAATGTGATAATCGTGTAGTTATTTTGGATTGGGTTGATGCAAGTAGCGGAGATATTCGTGGGGATATTTATCGAACGTATCTACTATATTACCAATTTTCAACTGAACTAGCCGAAACATATTTACGACTCTATTGTGAAAGGAGTGGAGTATTGGAGTCGGATGTAATGCAGTGGGCTCCCATTATAGCAGCGGCAAGGTTATCGGAACAGGTATCCTCTGATAATGCGGAGCAACTAATGGAGATTGTGAATAGCAGTCTGGAATAAAGTCAATTAAGCTTGAAAGGAGTGAACGGAATGAAGGAAATAAACAAATATATTGATTCCGTATTTTATAACCAAGATCCAATTTTAGAGGAAGTTCTTCGTTCAATTAAAGAAAATGGAATGCGCTCCATTTCAGTATCCCCATCAACTGGGAAGCTTTTATCCATGCTTGTATCTATTTCAGGAGCAAAACATGTGCTTGAAATAGGGGCGCTTGGGGGCTATAGTGGAATTTGCCTTGCGAGAGGATTAGGTAGAGATGGGAAATTAACCTCTCTGGAATTAGTGGAGAGATACGCAGACTTGGCCCATAACAATTTAGCTAAAGCCGGTTTTGGTGACCAAGTTTCCTATATGGTGGGACCGGCTTTGGAAAGTTTAGAACAGCTTGTAGGTGAAGAGAAGCAATTCGACTTTTTCTTCATTGATGCTGACAAAGAAAATTACGAAAGCTATTTGAACTATTGTGTTAAACTAGCGCAAAATGGGGCCCTCATCGTTTGTGATAACGTACTAGCGCGAGGTACTGTTGCAGATGATTCAGCAGAACCCACAAAACATACGGAATTCATGAAAAGGTTTAATCAAACAGTTGCGAATCATCCCCAATTAGAATCGGTTCTTATGCCAATTGGAGATGGGCTGACTATTTCGAGAGTGAGAAAGTAAGATAAGCAAGTAGAAAGATGGAGGATGGATAAATGGTGCGGTTTATATGAAAAAGTACAATTTTGTTTGTCCTCTTCAAATAGATTTTATTAGTGCGACTGTTTGATTTTCACTTTTTTGATTAGCAAATTGGTGTGAAATACATCGTGCTCACATTTCAGTCAGCGGCACATCCTTTATATGTGTTGCAATCCACCAAATGTGTCCGTATGGATCGGTAACTCCTCCGCGGCGATCACCATCAGATTGATTTTCTACAGGCATTAGTTCTTTTGCTCCAGCATCAATCGCTTGTGCGAAAAGGGCGTCTACATCCTCCACATAAAGAAAAAGATGCATTGATGCTCCCCCAAGGGTTACCGGGCTTCGCATAATCGAGTGCTCCGGATACTCATCCACAAGCATGATGATGGAATCTCCAATCTTGATTTCGGCGTGTCGAACCTTTCCGTCTGGGGATGTTAAGCGTAACATTTCCTCTGCTCCAAATGCTTTTTTGTAAAACGCAATAGCATTGTTTGCATCCTTAATAATCATGTATGGCGCAACCGTGTGATGACCTCTTGGTAAGAGATTGGGTTTTGAGTTCATTTTTTTTCCTCCTTAGACTCCTTTTAAATTGATTTTATCATTAAGTTTAAGCAAATAGAGATTGTTTTTAAACTTGGTAAATTACTCAAATTCATTGTTTATTGTTACCTTTTGTTGTACCAAAATATAAGATGTAAATGAGTAAGGGAATTTGCTGAATATTGAAACAAATATACACACTAATTCGTATATGATGTATGTTACAAAATTAGGAGGAAATATTTTGCTTTATTCTCTTGGTGTTGGTGTGATTATTACGCTTGTTGCACTCGTTATTGGTACTACGACAGGTGACTGGGTTTTATTTTTGAAACTGATAGGGATTGCAGCACTTATTCCTTTGCTACTATCAGGCTTGTTATCAGGAGCCATGGTGGATGGAGATCGTAATAGAGCAAATTACCATACAGAAACTAAAGTAGATCGACAAAGCAAAAACAAATGGGTTATTCGGCTTTTGCTTATAAGCACACCAAATCTAATTTTATTAATCGTTTTATTAGGAATCGGCTTCATGTCAAGATGATTAATTTACTCATGGTTATTGGTGTTTTGATTATAAATTATTGACTTCATTTTCAATTT
This sequence comes from Salirhabdus sp. Marseille-P4669, assembly GCF_900240405.1. Classification (GTDB taxonomy): domain Bacteria; phylum Bacillota; class Bacilli; order Bacillales; family Alkalibacillaceae; genus OEQK01. The sequence continues at coordinate 347,049 of NZ_OEQK01000003.1, read as the reverse complement.
TGGGGGTTATTTATGTGAAACGCATTTTTATGTTGTTGTGTGTAAGCATACTCATTGTATTAATAGGATGCAAGGAAAGTAGTAGTTCATCAGAGAAAGTTAGGAATGAACTTGAAGGTGAACCAAAAGTGCAACAACAATCTTCAACGGAAAAATATCAGGATAAAGCGGAAAAGCCCATAGAAGAAATGGGAGAACAAGAAGACTCAAGAATATTAGGTGTATATAATCCGGGAAGTGTTATGGAAGGAACCCAAGTTAGCGGTTTAACAGTGGAGAACGTTAACATTGAGAAACAGGGAGAGGACATACAATCGTATATTATTGCTTTCAATGGCGAATTAGAATTAATTGGTTCCGTTAGCTTGGATGAGGCTCATGGTGGATATGTTTTTACGGTAAACAATGAACATTTTACCTTCGTACCTCACACAATGGAAGATGTTAAGAATGGGACAATCTCCTTTAAAATTAAAAATGAGGACGTGTTTAAAGAAGCAGTCGGAGTAGAATTGTCCAGTGGAGAATCTAAAATCATCCATGCTATTTTCAATGATTATACTTCTACATATCTAGCCGAGAGTCATTCCTCAGATTTTGCAACGTTTATTGAGTTGATTATTGATTAGATATAGATTTGTTTTTTGATTTAACACTCCAAAATAGAAAGATTCGATTGTAGGGAGATATGCTATTGCGTATTGCTTATCATGAATCTGTTCATACAGGTCAATTATCAGACTATATGAGCACTATGGATAATGCTCCCATCCATTCCTTTGAACCAGTTAATTCATACAGTAACTAGTTAACTATACTACCAGCAGACCCAACAAACTCTTATATGACCTTAGCAATCCACAATGCTTTAAATGATTTTGGTTATATTATTATCATTTGTTACCAAGGTCCAAGGTATGGATAAAGAAGTTTAGTAAATGATTGAATTTGTACCGTGTTAGTTGCATAAGTACCTTTATCAACGGATATAAACTTTGCTGCTTTAAGAATAATTTGTTATAGTCCTCGATTTAAATAAGTCTAAGGAGGACTATAATATTTCTTTTTTTTTTGGGGAGATATGGAAAATAATTAGATATTTATTGATATAAACGGGGGGGACGATGATGTTGAGGAAACTTATTTGGGTCGGTATTGTTGCGATTTCTGTGCTTATTATGAGCTATGGGTTGAAAACTCGAGTAATGCCCAGGCATTATATAATAGTTTGGTAAAACCTATAATAGATGATCGTAGAATCTCAATTTTTTGGTTGATTGCTGGAATTGCTTTTGTTATCTATCTTTCAGTAAACTATAACAAAGGTAAAAACGAAGAAATTGATAACCTAGAGACGAAACTAGCATCAGAGATGGAAATTTTAATACAAGCTAATAGTCAGTTAAGTAAATATCGTTTAGATGATAACATTTCTATGGTGTTTAGTAAGTTTGTACAAAATAATCCTTATGTAATTGCTATTCAGATGTATCAATTTACGGAGAAGAATTTGAGAGGTAATACGATACTTACCGCTAAATATATTGACGGAGATGTTACTGTGGGTGAGAATATAAACGCCATTCATCAACATAATTATCAATGTAAATCATCCATTGTTCGTCAGTTTAGACAAGCGAAGGAGTTATTCGAACAGGATGGTGATGGTACATTATTAGTGGATTTTATATTATCGGCTTATGATCAATTATGCAAGGGAACAATTGATGATTTAGATCAAGAAGATGCTGTTTTGTGTTCATTAATGTACCTTTCTCTTGAAATGCTAGAAAATGAATTTGGTGTAAATATGGTATTAGGTGATAAAGAAGAGGAGTTGCGGAAATTACTTGATCATTATCGTACAGGGATTTTTAGAGGTGCAATTCTGAAAGGGACTACTTATACTTTTACACATACAAAGGAAAATGCAAAGTTAGATCGCCAGTACATGACACAAATGGTAACAATTCGTGATGAGAAAAGGATTTTCTTGATCGCGTTAGATTCAAGTGTTCTAGATGCTGATGCGGATGAAAATTTAACTGCCATAAAGGATAATTTGGAAGGACTTTTAAATGAATTAGAAAACGTGTATAATATAGCTAAAGAGAGGGTGGGTGATTGATATGTCAAAAAAGAGTAATGTTATAACAAAACAGGATTCTAATAAAGCTTTAGTAATTAATAGGCTTAAAGCGGCAGGCATAACAATTCACAATGGAAAGAAAACACCTAAAAACGGACGTTATTCAGCTGTAGTTGGAAGTTTAGAGGAAGAGAGAGTATTAAAAATTTAATTATAAATATTTAAAGGGGGGCCGTTAATATGGTCCTCTTTTTTGCATAAACATACTTATATATGGGGAGAAGAAATATGAGGTGATTTCTAATGGGAAGAACAGATAAGAACAGTCATAAGAAAGAAATCATTGAAAAGCTTCAAAAAGCTGGTATTGAAATTCGTGAAGGGAAACCAAGTCCCAAAAATGGACGTTATTCAGCAATAGTAGGTCATTTGCAAAATGAAATCATATTAAACATCCCAAATTGGCCGAATGACTTCAAAGAAAAGAGATAAGGTATAATTTAAAGATGTTGCGCGTGCAATTGTTTATGTGAACAATATTCTTATAAATCATTTTCTTTATAACATTTTCTGACCTATTAATACGTTCTACAGTGTTTTACAAACAAAGTGCTCTTTGGAGCAAACTGCTTTTAAGATACATTTTTTTATCTTACAGTTTGTTACAAAGTTCGCTTTTTTATTTTGCTTCAAATTTAATAAACTGGCTCTATACTAAATGTGGTGTGCCCCCAGTCTTATCAAGGCTTGAAAGATAAGACATAAAATGTACTGAACACCAAACTTTGGTCTAAAATATTTAAGCAGCTAATTGGCTGGTTCAAAGAGAGTGATAAACAACCAGCTAAACAAGGCTTAGAAGAGTGTTTGCGAATCATGGAAACCTCTGGTATGGAGGGGTAACAAAGAGTATCGAGTATCAAAGACATTTAAAAGGTGGAAACAAGATATAAATTCACCTTTAATATGAGTTTATTATTTAGAGATGGTAACTTAAATAAATATTTTAAGGAGTTAAACAAAACTAATTGCTTGCACCATAGTATTTCGTATTGTTAAAAATTATTGAAATAACTTCGAATCTCCGTCATAAATTGTAATAGATAAGGCGGATAAAACCTGTTTTTTCTGTAGATGAAGTAGATAGGTCTTGGGGTAAATTCTAGGCCGTTAACAGGTAATACTTTCACTTCTTTATTGTCGAAAATTTTCGTCCCTGTTGAGATTGGTAATAGTGCTGCTCCAATTCCCATTTCAATCATTTTGATCATTAATTCAATATGATTTATTTCCATTTTAATAGAAAGGGATATATCATTATTTTCTAACTCAGATTCGATATATTTTCGAATAGGTGTATCTTTTTTAAAGGCAATAAAATCTAGCTGACTTAAATCCTCTGCATTTATTTCCGTGTGCTTTGCATAAACACTATTTATGGGGACGACTAAACATATTGATGTATGAATGCCTAATTTTATACTTTCAATCTTTTCAAATAAATGCTTTGTATCTACCAATCCAAAGTCAAGTTCATATTGGTCAACGAGCTGATAAATTTCCTTGGAGGGGCCGATTTCGTTTATTTCATAGGTAATGTTTGGATAAGATTGACTGAAATTTACTAAAAACTGCGGCATAGTAGTCAACAGAATTTGGAAGCCTCCACCAATTCGGATATGACCAAAATTCGGATGTTTGTATAATTCAACCTCACCTCTTATATCGGAGTACATTTGTAGTAGAGACTTGGTTTGCTCATAAAATCTCTTCCCAATCGGATTTAAAATTAATTTTTTCCCTTCCCGATCAAAAAGATCAACTCCAAGCTGACTTTCTAGTTTTTGAATTCGGACTGTTAAATTAGGCTGATTAGCATGCAATCGTTTTGCAGCATCAGATAAAGAGCCGCATTCGACAACAGCAACGAAGGTTTCCAATAAATCGAAAATAATAATCCCTCCTTATACTCGAAATTTATATTGTTTATTAATTATATATATTTTACATATATAAGTTCAATATTTAGAATAGTAAAAAAATGATAATAAACAAATATCAAATGTATACGGGTGAAAGGGGATTACGGAAATGAGGGGTAGGTATAATTTATTGATTATTCTATTAATCTTCTTCGTTATGATGGGCGTGGCATGTAGTAACAAGGAATATAAAAATCAAGAGTTAGGGGATGAAACAGACCAGGCAGATGCGGATTCTGGATCTTACTGGCCAACCGAATCATGGAAGGAAGCAATACCCGAAAGCGTCGGTATGGATCCTACGTTATTATCCGAGATGTTTCAACATATTGAGGAAGAGAATATTCCCATGGAGGGCTTTGTAGTTGTTAAGGATGGTTATATTGTAGCTGAAAAATATGGTGGTGATTATACGGTGGAAACGCCGCATCCTATCTATTCTGTAACCAAAAGTGTAACATCCGCTTTAGTTGGTATTTCCATTAAAAAAGGAATAATAAATAGTGTAGAGGATAATGTATTTGATTACTTAGATCCTAGCAAAATAGACAATATGGATGATTGGAAAAAGGACATATCGATAAAACAACTATTGACCATGCAGTCTGGTCTTGACTTTCCTGAGCAAACTAAAGAAAATTTCTATGAATCTAGCACGTGGAAGGAATTCATGGAAGGTAGTGATCCAACCTATTTTCTCTTAAATCTACCTGTACGAGATAATCCGGGTACTTGGAATTATAGTACGGGTGATGCAAGAGTGATCTCAAGAATTATTCAGGAAGCATCAGATAGGAGTTTGTCAGAATATGCACAAGAGCACCTTTTTAAACCACTTGGAATACAAGCGGATGATGTTGAATGGCCGTCCGATCGATCTGGTACATCATTCGGTGGTACTGGGGTGTTGATGAAGCCAAGAGACATTGCGAAAATTGGCTATCTGTATTTACAGGACGGTGTATGGGATGGTGAGCAACTTTTCCCTGAAGGTTGGGTGGAAGAAAGTACTAAACCACACTCAGATACAGGCGGTAATTTTGATGGAGATAAGTATGGATATTTCTTTTGGTTAAAGAAAATAAATGGTTATAACACCTACAGAGGAATGGGCTTATACGGGCAGTATATGGTGATTGTGCCAGACTTAAATTTAGTTGTTGTACAAACGTCAAGTGGGATGGATGTGGATCCGTTGTTAGAAGAATATATTATTCCTTCGATTCAGAAATAGTTGAGGTGTGTTTATAGCAAATAAAACAGACTACCATTGACAAACGACAATAAACCACCTATATTTTACATTTTAAGGAAACCTTTTCTGTTATAGGTTTCCTTTTTCTTTTTGCGTGCAGATTCAAATTTTTTGTTTAATGCAACTTTTTAATGTTTCAATTCGTTTCATTTATGGAAAGTGGGGGGGAAAGAGGTTCAATGAGCAACAGTCGCGACAGTTTGTTTGTTTTAATTGAGAGAGAGTATAAAGAGCATTATCTCTATTTAAAGAACTTTATTTTTAAACTAACAAATGATGAACAAATAACGGAAGATCTAATACAGGAAACATTTCTAAAAGTTCTGAAAAACCCGGAACAAGTTATAACGGTTACATATTTTCGTAGCTGGCTAATCACTTGCGCAAGAAATCTATTTATTGATCATAAACGGAAGAAAAATCCTTCACTTTTCCAAGATGAAAATGTCATGGTCAAACTAATAGGTAATACCGATAATCCAGAAATTACCTTCGTGGTCAAGGACAGTATAAAACAAGCTTTAAAAGATTTTTCCGAACTAGACCGCTCTATTTTCCTTGCAAAGGAGTATTACGGATACAAGTATGATGAAATAGCTCAGCTCTTAGATGTTCCGGTTAATACGGTTAAATCAAAGATATTCAGATTGAAGAAAACATTGCTTTTAGACAATAAGAGGAGGGGTCAGAATGAGAAATAGCGAAATAATTCATGCCTTAGTTTATGAATTAATGCCCTTATATCAGGACTTAGATGACAATATTCAAAAAATCATCAATGAACATGCTAAAGAGTGTGATGTTTGTAAAGATCAACTGAATAATGTTCGAGATACATTTGACCCTCATGAAGAATCTATTAATGAACAAGTACATAGTATCGAAACAGCCAAGCCTTCTCCATTTAAAAAACTAATTCTTTTTAAGAGGAGCTTATTCGCACTAATTATTATGGCAAGGTTCTTAATATTAGGAATGATCATTTATTTTGCTCAATCCTATTTAGGGAAGGCGCCCTTAATTACGAGCAGTTTAATATTATTTTATTTTCCTTTTGTATGTTTAACAAATGCCATTCATTATGTTTTCTTTAAAAATAAAGTATTCTGGTTTGTTATTTCATTCGATATTTTCATATTATTATTTTTTGACAATCTATTAATGTACTTTTAGTGAGATTAATTGAAAAGGAGTGTTTTTATGAAAACATTAGCAATAGTAGGTGGGGTTGTAGGTATTGTAATATCGTTATTTTGTCAGTTGTTTGCTATTATCGATGATTCATATACATTTGGAAACATAGGTTTTTTAGGTGTAATTAGTGGCATAATAGCGATTATAGGTGCTAATTTAATGAAACGAAATAAAAAGTATGCTTCATTCTTACTTTTCCTTTCATGTGTGACGGGAATTATTGCCATCTCCTATTTTTATATTTTACCATCTTTATTAACAGTTATTTCATTAGTTCTTTTAATTAAAAGTAAATAAATGAATATATGGTTTTAATCGTTTGGCTACTTACTGTCTATATATATAAGATTGAAGTGGTACAGTCATATTACGAAACAGATATTATTTGTAAATTTATAGAGAAACAATTGTAAGGAGATTATCTCGTCGAAGAGAAGTAATCGATAGCAATGTTGATACAGACCTTCAAGTATTGATGGTCTGTTTTTTATGGAATAACTGTCACGATACGGATTACGAAAAAATTATTTCATGTATTTTCAGAAAAATCTTGACAATGCTATGGAATAAAATTATATTATATATAACCAATTGGTTATACGTATAAAGTGAGGGATTGATAATGCCAGATATTTATCGAGCATTGGGTGATTTAACGCGACGGCGTATTTTACAAATGCTTAAATCTAGTCACAAAACGCAAAAGGAAATCGTTGATGCATTTGACATCTCTCAACCAGCTATTAAGAAGCATTTACATGTTCTTTTGGAGGAAGGATTTATTTCCGTAACCATGAAGGGGAAGTATCGTCTCTATTCCTTAAACCTCACCCACCTCCAAATGGCTTTTCAGGAAATGCTTCAGTACACCGGAGAATTACTTGATGAGCAGCTCGTAAATTTAAAAACTTATGTAGAAAAAGGAGAGTTTCGGGATGAACAAGATGAAGGTTAAGGATTCGGTAAAAAGAGAAATTGTTGTGAATGCATCGTTGGAGAAGGTGTGGGATGCGTTGACAAAGCCTGAGCATTTAAATCGTTGGTATACCAAAAATGCAGAGATTGATTTCCGTGTAGGTGGTAGAGGCTTTATGAATCATGGTTGGGGAGCGACAACGGAGGGGATCTATTCCGAAATTGATCCAATGAAGCGTTTTGTTTTGCAAAGCAATAATGGTGATTTTACTACAATTACAACTTTAGAGAATGTAGAGGATGGAATTCGAGTGAGTATTGAATACAAGTCTTCCTTTATAAGTCAAATGGATCAAGCTTCCATCGAAAATATGCTTTTTGGAACAGGTCAATTTTTAGAAAATCTAAAAAGTGTATATGAAACAAATACAGATAATCGCTCCAAGTTTTGGAAGGCTTCTATTGGAATTGTACATACGACAAACGATGGGGTGAAAGGGACAAAAGTCATAAAGGTTAAAGAAGGCTCTGTAGCTGAAACTGCAGGAATTAAGCCGGAAGATATTATTATGGAAATTGATAGTGAGGAAATTAATGGCTATGAATCCTTTGAACGAGTTTTGAACAGTAAAGCCGATCATGAAGCGGTTACCTTAACCGTAGGAAGAAAAGATGAAAAGCTACAAATAAACTGCCCGGTTGATGTTTATCCAGTGCCATATTAAATTGTTTTAAAAAAAGATGCTACAAGGATAGCATCTTTTTTTATGAACACGACAGGGATTCCAAGTTTTTGTTTTCTATCAACTCTTCAAGTGCATCAGAGCTATTCTTTTGCTCTGTTGATCCATGTCTCGTCACTCTTTGTTTAATCTCCTCATATGAAACTTCATCCGTATTGCCCCATTCCTTCCAAGGAACCTTATCATAATTATGGTGCTTATAATACTTCCATATAAGTATACTTCCAGGGGCATAATTGTAGGTTCCCATGTTTATTGGATCTGTGATCATCTCACCAGTTTCATAATTGTAGACCACCTCAAAGCGACCATCGGATGATATGAATTTTACATTATGGGCAGCGTCGTATTCGTCTACTTCATACCTGTGATACTTGGCGCTAAATAGTTGCCATTTCCCACATGCTGCTAGTTCTATCATATCTTCTAGTTTTTCAGGTGCACCACTATATTTATTTAATTCATTACGAAAATAATGGATTTCCTTTGTAATATAAGGAAGCTGTTTAACATGTTGATCAAATGTGGCGAAGAAGATGTGAAAATGCTTATGTCCATGCAAAAGCTCTTGATTTTCCACCAAATCATCCATCATACGTGTAAGTATCGCATGTGAAGCTATTGCTTTGGAATGGTCTAAAATATACCACTTTCGATGCTCGGACCGAATTATATCGTATTGCTCCGATAGTTCTAAAAAGTATGTATCAGATAAAAAATCGGCTTCCAATTCCACTTGAATAGGAGGGTATGTAACACTTTTCTTGTAATGACTGTATCCATAGATCAAAATCATCAGCACGAAAACGAGCATAATGGCATTCCTTATCGGTGGTCGAATTTTGATTGTTCTTTGAATTTCCAATCTATTTTTCCTCCAAAATTATCTTTTCAAGGTCTTTTCTTTGTTTTAAGAATTGTATTCGCAGAAAGTTGTTTAACTATATTATAGATGTTTATGATTAATCGGACTATTATAAATAGTTAAAATATGTAAAAATAATATTTGAGACATTACTTCTTCAAGAAGGAGAATCGCTTTTTAAGTGGAAGTAAGTAATTGGATAGTTTCAAAAGAAGGATTAAATAGGTCGAGTGAGGATTGAGCGAAAATGGATGTAATCATAGAGAAGGCAAATTGTCATGATGCAGAGTCATTAGTGAGATTATATCATGATAGCTATTCAGAAAATGAAGAATTAGGGTTTCCTACAAGTGCATCTAAGGTGAAAGTTACAGAGGTGCAGGACTGGATCCAGAACACAATCTTAATGATAGTGAGAGAAAAAATAACTAATACCATAATAGCCGCTGTTAGATTAAAATATCGAGAGGACTGGCAATGTTATGTGTTAGGTAGATTAGCTGTTAAATCAGCTTACAAGGGTAAGGGTATTGCGACAAAATTAATGAACTACGTAGAATCTTTTCTTTTGGAAAGGAACGAAATGAGAATAAGATTAACAGTTGCTCAAACCCATCCATACTTACCTAAAATGTATGAGAATAAGGGTTATCAGATTGTAGGTGAAAGAGTACTAGATTACCTTCCTTATGATGAATATATAATGGAAAAAGTTTTGTAGATTACGAAACATTAAGGATAAAAGGAAACTCTTAAATGAGTACTTTCTAGAGAATCGATTCGATTTACAAGGAGACCTGAAATGAGCCAGAGTATAGTTAGGGAAGAGTATCAACATTTCATGGGAAATTATTTTTATATCAGGAATGTATATGGGAGGATAAAATGAATACGAAATTAACGCATGTTAGAGTAAATGTTAAAAATTTTGATGAGGCGTTGCAATGGTATATGACTATTTTGGGTTTGCAAGTCGCTGGAACTTGGCCACCTGAAAAGCCTAACTATGCACACTTTGAAGCAGACGGAGGTGCTACATTTGCTATTATGGAAGATGAAAACTATCCATCACATGGAAGATTTAATTTTAACGTTGCTAATGTTGAAGAATTATGGGATGAAATAAAAGATAAAGTATCAGTAGTGGAAGAACTTTTTTCAACACCTTGGGGTTCTAAAAAATTCACAATCCGTGATTTAGATGGCAATGAACTAGGATTTGTTCAAGAAGCTAAATAGCTTATTAAAGGGAGTTAAGGTTTTACCTTCAACTCTTTTTTTATTCCGTTTTGGATAAAGAAGGGAATACAATCCATCCTGTTGAATTATAAACAGATAATATCGTACGGGAGGGCTCGCAATGCTAGATGTACAGGAATCCTTAAAGGAATTTACAAATATGCATAATCAGTTTATTAACGACTGGAGCAATGCAATGCTTACAGGAGATACATCCTTAGTGGATCGAATGACTAGTGATTATTATGTTTCTTTTTTCAATAGCGCACAGGAAAAACCGATTTTCTTCTCCAAACTAGACGCGATAAGTGGAATGGAACAATCCGTCAAGCATTATATGGGTACACAAAAAAGATTTGAGAATAGAGTGATTCGATTACGAAATAGTAAAAATGCTGTTGTGTTTTATGAACAATTGATTGTTAAGAATGAGGAGATTTTAGCAAGGTTATTTACGATTGAAAATTGGATGCGTATGAATGAGAAGTGGATGATTGTTAGGGAAACGGAAGAGCGGATTAGCTGATTGTTGAACGAATAGGTATATCAAATTGAAGGATATATTCTAAGGGTGAAGTACGACAGCGGTTTAGGAACAATAGAAGAATAAATGCTGAAAACGATAATTAGAGAGGAAAGAATAATGAGTTTTGATAAGGATAGATATTTTTCGGAAATAGCGTTAAAAGAGGCTGAAAAAGCCCTTAATGAAAATACATATCCAATAGGAGCTGTAATTGTAGATGAAGATGGTAATTTAATAGCTAAAGGACGAAACCAAGTACATCCACATCAAGATGCAACGGCTCACGCAGAAATCAATGCAATACGAAATTCAGGACAAGCCATATTGACTGCGAAAGTGAATCGTCAGAAATTTACTATCTATACTTCTTTGGAGCCTTGTCCTATGTGTACAGGTGGGATTTTATTTGCAAATATTAAAAGAGTAGTTTGGTTGCTAAATGATGATACAGGGTTTGGTGGTTATCGAAAGATTCGAGCAGCAAATGTATTAAATGAAAGGTTCGATGAAGTTGACATAATGGAAGAACCATATGGGGATTTAAAAATTAGACAACAGGAACTGATGAGTAAGTGGACTGGTAATCCGAACAATATTGTAAATTTACGAAATGCCTTAACTTGACAAAGGATTCATGATGACTTTACCAAAAACTATTGTGTATTCCACGTGCCACCAATATAATAGGTAAAAAGTTCTATTATAATATTTAGTCCGTACAAAGGAGTACATTATGAAAAAAGCAATCATTTTACTTATTATTCTATTTTTAGTTGGTTGTACAAATGATAATAAAGGAAGTGAGTCAGCTAATAGCGAGTTTAATGAATCCGTAAAAACAGCTCAAGATATATCACCAAATGGGGAAATAGAGAAAGTAGACAACACTACTAATGATGAAACGGAAGTGGATTCAGAGAATGAAAGTAAGATTAGTAGTGAAAGTGAAAAAGAATTCCATTCGGTGTATTCTGCAGGATTCCTGAATGTTAGTGAAGACTATGGCACTACCGAATTTCGAATTAATTTGATTCGTCTAGGAATGTCCATTGAAGAGGCATCACTAGAATTTGGAAAACCTGACAGTATCGATGATATGACAGGTCAAGCAAATTGGAGTTTTGTTGATGGTTCTTATGTAGTTGCGTTTGTTATGGATTCAAAGATTAATCATATTGTAGGAAGTGTTCCGTTGCATCTTGTGAGTGAAAAGTCAGATCTTGGCTTAGGAGAACCAACAGCGGTAGATAATGAGACAAATGTTATGTATTATTACCGTGGCTCTGATCAATACTTATCTGCATTTAGAGTAAATGATCGGATGCAATTTGATTTGCAGTATGTGGATGAAAGAGTGAAGAGTTTACATAATTAAAAACCGATAAAATAATCTTAGCTTCGAATCCAATTAGGGTCGGAGCTAATTTATTTTATATATTATTCTGAATTTGTTTAATTTTGTGCTAATATATAGTTTCGTGATGAAGATGTGATGTAAGGAAGGGAAATAAACTGGCTATAGTAAGGAGAATAAAAATGACAAGCACATTCGATAAAAATATTATAGAATCCTATAACAAAAAAGCCTTGGAAAGGAATACTTCAAATGTACAGGACTGGAAGGTTAAAGAAAGAGACAACTTTTTGAGCTACATTCGACAATATAATTGTAACAGTCTACTAGAAATTGGAGCGGGACCAGGGAAAGATAGTCTTTATTTTAAAGAGCAAGGCTTAAGGACCTTCAGTACCGATATTTCACCTGATATGATTAAACTGTGCAAGGAAAAGGGCTTAGATGCAGAGGTTATGAGCTTCTACAATCTTGTTTTTCCCAATCACCACTTTGATTCCATTTGGGCTCTTAATTGTCTACTTCACACTCCAAAGGAAGATATTAAGGATGTTTTACAAGAGATAAAAAGGGTGTTAAAACCGTCTGGGTTATTTTATTTAGGCGTGTATGGTGGAGAAAATTGGGAAGGGGTATGGGAGGAGGATCATTATAGCCCAAAGAGATTCTTTTCCTTTTATGAAGATGAATCTCTAAAAGAATTATTGGTAGAATTCTTCCATATCGAATATTTTGAAGTAGTACCGAAAGAAATAGTTGGTGGGAAATTTAACTTTCAATCTGTTATTTTGAGGAATAAGTAGAGGAGCAGCACGGTTGTGGACATTAATAAAGGTGTCATTCGTTTGTTTGAAACCTATGTAACTACAATTGTTTAATCAAACCTTTCGATAAGGTTCTACTGCTACATCCTTCGAATATGTTGGTACTAATACTACATAGATTGGAGGAGCTAAAGCGTGCAATATTATTATGGAAACCAGATGCCACTCCGGGTTTTGGATGAGGCAGAGTTTTGGAAGCACCAAGAGGAGGAGCATACGGTTGTCATTCGGGAATTAGTTACAAACCTTGAGGATGAATATGTAAAAGCTTTAAAAGAATGGGAGAAGGAGTTTGCCAAAGCACACCAGCGCGTTATCCGTTATATTGAAACGGTTAACCGCACAAATGGGCAAGTATCCCCATCTCTGTATCAGGATGTTTTGCAGCTTACAACCTTTTGCTTGAAGCAGAGTGAACAGTTTATTAACTTTTGCAGGTCTCTTTTGGAAAAGAGTGAACCAATAAAAACTAATCCAACAGCTAAGGTTGTCATGAATCATATTATTGTAGAGTCGGAATACTTTATTGGAGTTGCTCAAACGATTTTATATCAAAGACAATAATCATTACGGGATAAGAGTGCGATTGCGTCTCTTGTCCCGTTTCCTTTTGGGGAAATTATTTGGAACTCGGGCTAGTCCGAATTCTCCAAATATAACATTTTCTAGTAATCCATCATACGTAATATACAACCTCTAAAATCCGTGCTACCATTAAATTAGTTAAAGGTAGAGAGGATTAGTTTTTGTGCAGACAGGAAAAAGCTTCTTTAAGAGAAAAAAACAAGAGATTGGGGTTTCCCTTAATACCATACAGAAAAAAGCGGTGCTACATACAGAAGGGCCATTGCTACTATTAGCTTCACCTGGATCAGGGAAGACGACTACAATCATTATGAGAATTGGCTATTTGATCGAGGTAAAGGGTGTAGAACCTGCTCGAATCAAAGCTGTTACCTTTAGTAATGCATCAGCAAATGATATGAAGGAAAGGTTTCAGCGCTTTTTTCCAGAACTTCCATCTGTTGATTTTTCAACGATTCATAGTCTAGCATTTGAAGTCGTTCGGAAGTATTTTAGACGTAAGGGTGTTTCTTATCAAATTATTGAAGGGGACAATCCAAGCGGAATAAACAAGAAGATTTTATTGCGAAATTTATATAAATCTTTGAATCAAGAGCCAATTACTGACGATCAATTGGACGAGTTAACGACCTATATTAGCTTTGTGAAAAATAAGCTCATACCAGATAACAAATGGGGAACGGTAAAGTGTGAGGTTCCAAAGGCGTTGGAAATCCTACAGGAATATGAAAAATATAAAAAGCATGGGACAAGCAATCTTCTAGTAGACTATGACGATATGCTCACCATCGCATATCATGCTCTCCAAGGAGATGAAGATATTCTGGCATCCTATCAGAGCCGATATGACTATGTCTTAACAGATGAGAGTCAGGATACATCGCTGGTGCAGCATTATATTGTAAAGAAGCTTGTAGAAAAGCATCAAAACCTATGTGTCGTTGCGGATGATGATCAGTCTATATATGGTTGGCGAGCAGCTGAGCCCCAGTATTTAATGGATTTTAAAAACGCATATCCAACAGCACAAGTTTTAAAAATGGAACAAAATTATCGCTCGTCATCAGACATTGTGAATGCAGCCAATCAATTTATAAAGCAAAATAAAAATCGTTATGATAAAAATATGTTTACGAAAAACGTATCCCATAAGCCGATCGAAATAAAAATGCTCGCAGACTACCAATATCAGGCGAATTATTTGGTAGAAAAGATACAGAGGCTGGAGCGTTACAAAGAGGTTGCCATTTTGTTCCGGAATCATTCCTCTTCCATTCTATTAGTGGATGCATTTGATCGGGCTAAAATACCTTTTTACATCAAGGATTCCAATAACCGCTTTTTCAGTCATTGGATAGTGCAGGACATCCTAAACTTTATGCGCCTTGCCTTTGATAATACACGAGTAGATATTTTTGAACGGGTGTACGCGAAGTTTGATCTGTATTTAACGAAGCACCAGGTCGGGAAACTACGGAATGGACCTCGAGAGCTTTCTGTATTTGATCATTTGATGGAAATGGATGAATTGAAGGATTGGCAACTTACTAAAATCAAGAAGATTAAAGACATTTATCGTAAAATGACACTTCGCACGCCGCGACATGTGATTCGAACGATTCGTGATGATTTTGGGTATGAAAAGGTATTAAAGAAGATGTGTAAAGAGCTCGGATTTAAGATGGAAACGTTTCTTGAGACTCTGTATTCCCTTGAACAAATTGGGGAATCAACGAACAACTTGATCGAGTTTGCAAATCGAATCAAACACTTAGATGCCTTAATGAAAGCTTCTCGGTTTAACAAGGGTGAGAATGCAGTAACCTTGTCCACTCTCCACAGTTCGAAGGGATTGGAGTTTGATACGGTATTTATGGTGGACTTAGTTCAAGGCGTGATTCCAGCAAAGGAAGCACAGGATCAAGAGGAAGAAGTGCGTCTTTTTTACGTTGGCATGACAAGAGCGAGATACCATTTGGAGCTGCTAGCATACCGTGAAAAATATGGGAAGGCAGTGAAGCCCTCTATGTTTGTTTTGAATGTGCAAAATATTTTACATCCGAATGAAGACGTTCTTCATAAACCGGAGACATTCAAAGTAAAAAAGCGAAAAGCTCCGGTAAATCCCAATGCAATTAAAGATGAGGCAGTCATCAAGGTTGGACTAAAAATCGAGCATCGGGCGTTTGGTCAAGGAATCATTACGAATTTGGATGAGGATCAGATGGAAATACAGTTCTCGAAGGAAACGAAGCAGCTATCTGTTTCCGCTTGTTTAGAGCGCGGATTGATTGAAGCAGTGTAAAGAATGATATGTACAACATATTTACAAATTTGGATGTTATGATTATACTTAAGCTTAAATTATAACCCTTCACTTAAAGGAGTTTGTTTTATGAGTGTGGCAGTTCTTAATTAATCCATAATTGGATAGCTTGTAAAAGGTTGAAAAACTAGTGATTTAGCTAGTTTATTTGTAATGCCTTTTTCAGGACAATTAAGAACAAGCTACGAAGCGGATAAGTATAGGTATATACGTAAAGCTATGGCGTTGTTTGCTATAGCTTTTTTTGATAAGAGGCATTTGTTCTAGGGCTGGGATTTCATTCCTAAGAGCATTTTATCAAAACCCAAAAGTGAAGGGACAATGACTACCGTCTTAAGCAGAGGCTTGAGGCGTTTTTTTTTATGTTTACATATAAAAGGAGGATATTACATTGAATAGAAATACAATAGAAAAGCTTGAATACGAACGCATTTTAAAGGAAGTTTCACAATTTGCATTAACACTACAGGGAAAGGCGAAGATTAAATCTAGCCCGCTTATTCAAAACAAAACGCAGCTGGAAAGGATGCAGGAAGAGGTAAAGGAAGCGATTGAAATTGTAAAAATTAGCTCTAATGTACCGATTTACTCCTTGGACGATGTAGAGCTTTATTTGGAGCAAGGACACAAGGGACTACCGTTAAAACCAGAACAGCTAACAAAGGTTCAATCCTTTTTGGACCATTGCCGAAAGCTGAAGCAATTTATGCGAGATAAGGAAAATGTGGCTCCTACGATTTCATCGTATGTAAGGTCGATTGAAAACCTTCAAGAGGTGGAAGATGAATTAACACGTTGTCTGAAATTTGGTCAAATCGATGATTATGCTACACCAGAACTTGCCAAGGTGAGAAGGCTAATTGACCAACGGGAAAAGGAAGGAAAAGAGAAGGCAGAGGCTGCAGCTCGTTCGAAGCGCATCGCGGACTATTTACAGGAAAAGCATATCGTGCGAAAAAATGGTAGCTATGCCTTACAAGTGAAAAGGCAATTTAAAAATAAGGTTGATGGTTTGGTTGTGGATGTGTCCTCCTCAGGTGCTACGGTCTTTATTACCCCAAGGGCGGTGGCAGACATTCAGGGAGAAGTGGAATTATTAAAAATGACAGAAGAGCATGAAGTACAGCAAATTCTGTACACCTTAACCAATATGATTTTGGAAAAGGAGCAGGAAATAAACATTGCCATGGATACAATGCTTCATTATGATGTGCTATTTGCGAAGGCGAAGCATGGATTGTCCATAGATGGTGTCCTGCCTCAATTAAATGAAGAGTATGAAATTCACTTAATAAAGGCGCGACACCCAATGCTGAAAGGAAATGTTGTGCCACTTTCCATCCATTTGGACCGAATAGATCGAGCATTAGTTATTACTGGTCCTAATACAGGAGGGAAAACAGTAACATTAAAAACAGTTGGCCTCCTTTGTATGATGGCACAGACAGGCCTGCTCATTCCGGCTGAAGAGGGTAGTACAATCCATCTATTTGCCAACATTTTCGTTGATATGGGAGATGGTCAAAGCATTGATGAAAATTTAAGTACGTTTAGTTATAGGTTGAAAAATATGATTCAGGTTCTAGAGGAAACCAATGATAATACCCTTGTGTTATTAGATGAATTAGGCTCCGGAACCGATCCAAATGAAGGGATGGCCCTTGCCCAGGTAATATTGGAGCAGCTCGTAGATAAAGGAGCAACCTTACTTGCTACTACCCATTATAGTGAATTAAAAACCTTAGCACAGAAGAAGGCTGGATTTATCAATGGTTCCATGGAGTTCGATATAAATACATTGCAGCCAACATACAAATTATTAGTAGGGGAAGCAGGAAATAGTCAAGCGTTCCCAATTGCAATAAAGCTAGGAATGCATCCAGAGCTTGTGGAACGGGCATATGAGCTGATTTACAAGGAGAAGCGAGAGCACATTCATTTTGAAGGTAAGGAAGCTTTCAAGCGTAGCTATCAAAAACAAATCGCAGTGAATCGATATGCGAGACCAGTGAAAAAGGAGAAAAAACAGGGTGTAGTGCCTCAGTTTGATCAGGGTGATAATGTGAAGGTTTCCCCAAATGATGAAACTGGTATAGTTTACACAGGACCTGACAGTAGAGGTAATTATGTGATTCAAATGAAGGGTGAGAAAAAGACAATCAATCATAAATTTCTGAAGCTGCATATTAAAGCAAGTGAACTATATCCGGCCGGTTATGATTTTGATCAAATTTTCAAATCAAAGGAGGAACGAAAGAAAAGTCGGATAATGGAAAAAAGACATGTTGAGGGATTAACAATTGAGATTGAATAGCGCGATGAATAAACGGTTTGTAGGACCAGGAGAAGCCTCCTGGTCCTACTCTATATTTTTTAGGATTCCTTTTGTTATGCTTAGGATAGCTCTGACAATTATTCATCTTTCTCGTAAAATCGGTAACGTACTACAGCGGAAGGAGCCACCGGATTTAATGATTTCGTCATACTCCACTTCTAATACTTCAAAGTCCTTCGCACGCATTTGCTCATTCACCTTCTTGTTGTTCGGGAGACTGAAAACCTTGTTGTTCCCAATACTTAATACATTCGTACCTAATGTAAATTGCTCCTCTTTGGAAACCTCGATGAGTTCATATTTGGAAGAGAAGTACTCGATATCTTCCTTCGTTAAGGCTTCTGGGTATATGAGGGCGACCTCTGGTGAAAGCACGTTAAATACGCAGTCTAAATGAAGGTATGTCTCTTTAAACGGTATCGCCTTCACGTCGAAATTCGTTAGCAGGCTTTCGACATGGCGCACTGCATCCTCATTGGTCCGATTACTTAGGCCGATATAAATGGTATCCCGATCGATAATGACATCGCCGCCTTCTATTTTATCTCCAATTAGGTCGTAGTATGAAATCTCTTCATCCTCCAACCAAACCTTCAACACTTTTTCTTCTCCTTGTCGTACATCGTGGGCCATTTGAGCAACAAATAGCGTTTGACCAAGTGTAAAGCCAATATCCCGTGTGAAAACCTGTTCAGGGTATTTTTTGTGATAAGGAAGTAAAATCGTCTCAACCCCGTGCTCGTTTAACTGATGAACAAATTCTCGGTGCTGCTCCAACGCTTTTTCAATATGTATTCCCTCGTCTTTAAATTTCTTTTGTGTATCATTGATCACGTCTCGTATGGTCATATATTGCGGTTGGCATAAAATAACCCTTTTTAACGTGTCATATTCGGTAAAGCAATGGGTTTTCTCGTATATATAATTGGAATCGGATGACATGGTTTGTTCCTCCTAATTTTTAAGGTCCTTCTAGAAAAAGTATGTGTTACTATTGGCTTCATAAAACCGTTTCCTTTAAAATTTTTTCTTTTAAACAGTTTATCAATATTAAATTCCTACATAATTATCCTTAAAAATAGTACAATAGGTTAGGACATGAAACGCAAAAAAATCCTATACTATGGTTTAAGTAGCAAGCAGAATACGATAAAGTATAAAGTAGGTTTATGAAAAATTAACTTTGGGACAGGAGACGACATATACTGTCCTTAGAAAAGAGGAATACAATGATTGTCAAAACAGATGAAGAACTTCAAGCGTTAAAAGAAATTGGTAACATATGTGGTACGATTCGGGATGAATTAATTAAAATGACAAAACCAGGTGTCACTACGAAGGAATTGGATGATTATGCTGGGGAGTTATTTGAAAGGCATGGTGCTATCTCTGGACCAAAGGGAGAATATGATTTCCCTGGATTTACGTGTATCAGCGTGAACGACGAGGTTGCCCATGGAATCCCAAGTGACCGAGTAATTCATGAGGGTGACCTAGTAAATATTGATGTTTCGGGGTCGAAAAATGGTTACTTTGCGGATACAGGCTTATCCTTTGTTGTTGGAGAAGGAGATCCCATTCTTACTAAAATTTGCGATGTGGCAAAAAAGGCGTTTGATGCTGGGCTTACAAAAATAAAGCCAGGTACACGTAAAAATGCAATAGGAAAGATGGTCTTCCAAACTGCACGTGCGAACGGACTTACTGTAATTAAAAATCTTACAGGGCATGGTGTAGGTCGTGCGTTGCATGAAGACCCTGCACATATTTTGAACTTCTATGATGCGATGGATAAAGAAATTTTGGAGGAAGGAATGGTTCTTGCATTTGAACCATTTATTTCAACAGAAGCCGAATTCGTTTATCAAGAAGATGATGGATGGACCTTTTCTACAGAAGAAAAAAGCTTTGTAGCACAAATTGAACATACCGTTGTTGTAACGAAGGATGGCCCACTACTTATAACTGTAACAGAATAAATGGATGGAATGAAAATGACTACGATTGTAGTCATTTTTTATGGGATTGGAATGTTGTTTGATCAAGATGGAAATAGAGGAATTTTCGAAGAACTAACGAAAGTATTAGATAAACATTTTTTAGGAGGTCACAATGGATACTTCATTTCGCACGTTCCTAGATTCGTTTTTTACGACTTGGAGAAATTCCGCTATTCATAAATTAAAGGAAATTATTTCAAAGGATTATCAAGCAAGAGAAGTTGTCTCAAGTGGAGAAATTTCAGATTTTGGCTATGAAGAGTCGATACAAGGATGGGAGCAAGGATTTACTTTTGCAATGGATAATAATGCGGAGTGGGAACTAGAGGAATTGTCAATTTTACCATTACGAGATGATGAAATACTCGTCATACTGTCCGCATCAATGATAATCGATGGCAATAGCCTGGAAACAGCCAATGTCTTTTTTGATACGTTTAAAAAGAATGCTTATGGAGAATGGAAGCTAGTTCGGAGCTATATTGAAGCAGGGATTAATAAAGAGAACTTGAGTAGGGTGTAGAGGATTAATGGAAGTTAGGCAAAAATGAGGTGAGTACATGAAATTCGCTGTTAATTTTTCGAAAGAAGCGGAGCAATTGGTGAAGGATGATTCTGTTGCAATCGATATCTTTAAATGTCCTGATTTTAGTAAGGAATTAATAGAACGAGCAGAAGCTACAAAGCCTTGTTACATACATTTTGCATTAAACGCCGGTAATAAAAAAATGGCAGAGGTGGATTGGGAGCTTATTCAGGATTTAAGAGAGCGTACGGAAACCCCTTTTGTGAATATTCATGCGGTAGCATTTGCTAAAGACTATCCAAATATGGATGTTCTAACAAGAAATCCAGCTGATAGAAAGCAAATGGTAAAGGCAGCCATTGAGGATATAGAGGTTGCTTCGGAAAAAGTAGGTGCGGAAAAGATAATAGTAGAAAATGTAATATGCAGGGGAGAAGGCGAAAACATGATGCAGCCTATTATTGACCCGGATATTCTAAGTGAAATTGTAACGCAGACAGGGTGTGGATTTTTATTAGATACTGCACATGCTCGAATGACATCGATGTCCCTTGGTTATGATGTCTATGATTATATAACCAAATTGCCTCTCGAGCATCTAAAGGAACTGCATGTTACGGGGATTCAACCTGACGAAAAGGGACGTTTACGGGATAGTATGCCAATGACAAGGGAAGATTGGGAGATTGCAGCATGGGTTATGAATAAAATTAAGGATGGAGATATTCCAGAGCCTTGGGTGGTTGCATTAGAATATGGAGGAGTTGGTCCTGCGTTTGAATGGCGTTCGGAGAAAGAGATATTAGCGAAGCAACTACCAACGCTTTATGATTTGGTTAAATCGGTTCCTTCGTAGGGGTTTCGGGGTCACGCTGGTTATGGCATGGATCATGTATTATGACTGTAAAACGTTATAGAACTATCGTTTTCTATCATTTTTCTATTATAATCTAGTTAATGGATACATAGGAGTGGCGAAAAGATGAAAAACACGTTGCGAGAGATTACCTTAGAAGGTTGTTTTAATTTCCGTGATTTAGGTGGATATCGTACCGAAAGTGGTCAAAGAGTGAAGGTCGGCATGCTTTATCGTTCTGGAAACTTAAGTCAATTAACGGAAAATGATGTTGAAAAGCTTCGTTCCTTGGGGATTCGAAAGATTTGTGATTTGCGTGGAGATGGTGAAGTGACTCGCTATCCAGACCCAGAATTGGAAGGCGCTACTTGGTATCATACACCGGTTCTATCGGATGAAAAAATGATGGGTCAGGTTGGAGATGAAACGAGTTTTATCGATGCGTTGCGCGAGACGAAACCAGGAGAGATGTTGCTTGATTTAAATAAAAACATGGTCACATTTAAAAGTGCTTTTCAACATGTAATGAAGGTTGTACTTTCCGAGCCTCGGCAGCCATTATTGTTTCATTGTATGGCAGGAAAAGATCGTACAGGAGCAGTTGCGGCAATCCTCTTAGGAATACTCGGAGTGCCTCGAGAGCAAATAGTGGAAGATTACTTATACACAAACCATACGCTGGAGCAAATGAATCAACACTTTGATGATATTGGTTATAATCATTTGCCAGGTATTGAACAAGATGTATTGGATGCGTTGTTTGAAGCAAGAGCTGAATACATCAATACCTTTTTAGATGAAGTAGAAGCACATTACGAAAGCATGGAACGATTTGTTAAGCATGCCTTAGGCTTATCTGATGAAGATATTCGAGTTTTAAGAGAGCATTTATTAGAAGATGAATGAGAAGGTCCTCCTGAAAAAAGGAGGACCTTCTCATATGTTATGACTCTAATGCTTCCACTACTTTAAGAGCTGTCGCCTCACTAGATTGTGGATTTTGACCTGTTACCAAGTTTCCGTCACGGATAGCGTGCACTGTCCAATTTTCTTTGGAATGAAATTCGCCGCCTTTTTCTCGTAGGATCGTTTCTAGTAAAAAGGGCATATGTTGATCAAGCTGCATTTCCTTTTCTTCAGAATCGGTAAATGCAGTTATGTTCTTTCCTTTTACAATTGGAGTACCATCCTTATATGTAGCATTGACCAAGCCAGCTGGACCATGGCAAACAGCAGAAATGACTTTTCCTTCCTCGGCAAATTGCTGGAGGACGTATTGCAGGGTTTCACTGTTTGGGAAATCAAACATCGTCCCATGTCCACCAGGTAAGAAGATTGCGTCAAAGCCTTGTGCGTGTTCCTTCGATAATGGAACTGTATTTTTAAGCTCCTCTTCAGCCTGCTTCCATTCCGCTTTTTCCTCAATACTATTCGGGTCTAGTGCCACTTCTCCACCAGCAATACTTGTCACCAATACATCGTATCCTTTTTCTTTAAAGACTAAATAAGGAACGGCAAATTCCTCGAGCCATAGTCCGGTCTTATGATCGTCCGTAATTGTTGTGTGATTGGTAACGACCATTAAAATTTTCTTGCTCATATTATGTCCTCCTTTACCAAATACATCTTTGCTAGTTTAACCGGTCTGTAAAAAGTCATTCGGAAAAGGTATTCGCTTTCTGGTGAAATCTTAATTCTTATAAGATAACCGGCTTTTCTCTTGGTTGTGAGCATTTTTCAAAGGTTTATGGTGAAATTCCTTCAATTTAAAAAAATATTTATGCAATTCAGGGTAAAAATTCAGCAAAATCGGAGGTTAATTCTATAACATTTGGTTCAGAATGTTCCCTAGTACGTTCCTACCACATCCAAAATAGCCATATAGTAATATTGTAATTGCATATTTTTGGAATTACTATTTACTTATAGCATAGGTTCGGAGTATGAAAAATAGATGGGGGAGGAATATACGATGAATATCGAATATAAAGAAAAGCTAAAGACATTAGCTCTCCATAAAGTAGAGCAAATTGTGCACTCGTTAGAAAAGCAAAAGCAGTTAGAAGTAGGACATCGGATTAGGGAATTTTTTACCCAGTTTATAACGGACCACGTATTATTAGAAGATTTGTATAAAGCCTATAAGAAAAAAGTCTCCAAGGTCAATTTGAATAGTCATCAAACCACTATCTCCTACACGCACGATACATTACACACCATTACTTTTTTTGATAAACAGTTTTCCTTAGACGAAGAGACGTATGTTCGGTTGTTAACGAGCTGTATTGAAATTATGAGAGAAGTATTACCATTGGGCTCTGTCGTGGAATTAGACCCGACGTATTTTAAACCAGGTCGAGACACATCCAGTTCCTCCAAGATTGTCATCACCGGCAGATACATAGCCCCTCAAAACTATACTAGTTATTTCCCATATGCAGGAGTGGTTTACCCAATTGGGGAAATGAAGCCTGGAACGCAAATTTATTTTACTGCCCCTTTAATTAAAAAGATTGTTCACCAAGGATATAAAGATGATATGGAAGAAGCGTTTGAGCTGTTAATTAAGGAAGAATTTATTGTGGAAAAGGATATGAAATCAATTGAGTTTTCTGGGAGCGAAATGAGAAAACTTCAGCGAGAATTGGAAGAACAAAAAGTAGGTGATTCGTAATGGGATTATACACATATAGCTTTTGCCAAGGGATATTGTATGCGAACTTAGATAGTGGAGTTATTGATAATTTAGAAGACGCTCGCCATGAAATCCTTCAAAACTTTAACCAAATGGACTTGGACAATGCCTCTGTCCAAGAGGAAATGCGGGATATTGTAGATGATATGGTATCGGAAATAGATCGGTTGATTAATAGAATTCAATCCGTTTCTTTCCGATAAGAGAGTAAAGAAAGGACGTGCAAACATTTGTCGAAGCCAGATATTAAAATAGATATGGACAGCTTTCAATCTACTTTGGACCTTTTAAAGAATAGTATCGATGAATTTAAAAGCTATACGACATCATTTAGAGACAATACGAGAGATCAATTAGGTAGCTTTAAATCGGACTTTATCGATAAAGTAGATGCGTTGTTGGATAACATGAAGAATGACATGAATACGGATTTAGTGGATAAATTAAATTGGATCCATCAATCTGGACAAAGCATTTTAGATGAAATGAGGCGTAGCGACGAAGAAATCAGTAGCGTGATCAAGGGGGCTTCTTCTTGAAACGGGATTTACAAATCAATTATGGTATCTTGGATGATATTATAGCGCAGCTCCATAAGTATCAAGGGTCATTAGAGGATATGCGATCTGCCCTTCTGAATATCGATTCTTTCGTACAAACGAACCATGGCGAAAGTATTGATGCATGGAGAGATAAGATTAAAAACTCGGAATTAAATATTAAAGAATATGAAACGCAAATCAACGATCTACTCACCCTCTTTGAAGACTACGTCAACGACACCACTTCTATTATCTCCCCAATTGCACGTAATGCCATAATGAGAGTAGATCGTAATGACATCTATCATAATTTAAAACAATTGGAAAATGGCATTTCAAATAATATACCTAAAGCAATTAGCAAAACGTATAAAAGTCCGGGGCGGGAATGGTTTGATGACCCAACAGATGAAGAAAAAGCAAATAGTAGATATAATGAAGGTAGAATTGAAAATATACGTGCTGATATTCAAAGTACGAAAAGTCGTCTTGATAGCAAGATGGATCAATTGTGGGATCTATACAACTCCAAGGTTAAAAGAACAGATTCGATGCGTTTACCGAAACATTGGAGCATATTATTGAAGATCCGATGAGTGTAGTGGAAAACATAGCCCAATCCATTTCCGATGCGGTGGAAGAGGAAGGGGTTATGTATGTTGTTGGTGGAGCGGCGAGTTCTTTGATCCCTGTTGTGGGGCACGCGAAAGTTACGAAACTAGCTCGGAGGGATCGAAATAATTCAGATAGGGAGATTAATAAGATTAGTGAAGAAGATAGGCAAAAGCTAGAAGGCTGGGATTATGCACCAAATGATGATATGTACTTAAAGTATAAAGAAGTATATGATAACTCAGATTATTACAACCAAGAAAACGGACATGTTAATTGGCCACCAAATAATGGGTTTGCTGGTGAACCAAGAGATATTACTCTAGACGTCGGAACACGAATCGATAGGTATGGTGGACCAGATGGTGGCTTCTTCTCTCCAGAAGGTACTCCATATGAAAAAAGAGCACTTGCACTTCATAGTGACGTTGCAGACTATTATGTATATGAAGTAATAAAAACATTGGAAGTTAAGGGAGGCGAGGTTCTTCCTTGGTTTGATCGACCAGGTGGTGGAATTCAGTATATAAAATATCATCCGGATGGTAGCGTTTATAAAATAATAGAGCTAGAAAGAGAAGGTTATATAATAAAAATATCAGTTAATGAAGTAGGTGTAGATGTTGATTAACTTATTGAAAAGAAATTTAGGTTCAGATTTTTATGTTCATGAAGACATAGAAGAGGAACAATATAAAATTCGAGTTTATCGGAAAACAAAAAACGATATTTCTCAAGATGTATATGTGGAACTACAGTACAACGAGGAGCAAAGTAACTATCAGCTGCTACTAATGGAAAGAGATAAAGAATTTTCTAGGGGTAGTTTCATGACGAAGAGTGATGGCGTATTTGCACTTGCTTTATATGCGGAAGCGATTTTGGGTTCCGAAAAATATGATTTGCAAACGCAAAGACAAATTTTAAAGATTGATCCACAAGATACAAGCTTATTAAGTAATTTAATAAGTTCAAAAGTGGGTAGTCAATATTTTTCTATTTTCCAAAACAAGAGGAAGGTAATAAATCTAGCAAGGGTAACTGGGGAGAATGACCTCTACAATATTTTCTATCTAACTCCAAACTTAGAAAAGGTCAATCTTGTTTCAAATAGAGAAGCTCCAAGTGCATTTTTAGTTTTGTACAATTTCTCTGAGGACTTAAAGAATTTTACCGAATTATGTAACAAATGGAAAGTAGATGTCCAGCCTGATATGAATACTGAGGAAAGAGTTAGACGTTTATTTTTGGGGAAATAGTTCTATATAATTTTAAAGAAACAGTGTTATTCCAGGGCTCTTTCACTTCTTAGTAATTATGACAATTTTATTTTATAAGATAATCGATCACTCCTTTGGAACAAGAACTCATCGAAGAAGAATATATTAGATTAAGAAGTGGGAGATAAATATTTTTCTCTTTTTCTAGATAAACAATTAGCTATAAATATAGAAATGGTCAATAATCAAGAAGGCTTCTACAATATCTTTTACCTTACTCCAACTAACGATAAAATCCATATTGTTGCAAAGCGAGAAGCTCCAAATGTGTTTGTAGTTCTGTATAATTATTCTATGAAACTAAAATTAGCAACTGAATTGCTTGATTCATGGAATAGAATACAAAATGACATAGATTGGAAGATTTGCGAATGATTGATAACGAAGTGGAAAATGTGATTCCGGTAAAATCCTATGAAATAGGTGTAAATTCTTATAATCGTAAAACACTGGAGCAACTTCTAGATCAAAATAAAATGCTGGACATTAAAGTTGTAGGGATTTTGGTTCTTAAAAAGAATATTGATGTAGAGTTAGCAAGGAAGACGATCTCTTCAGTAAAGGTTTTTGGTATTTTTCGAGCAAATCGAGACATAAAAAAAGCGTTGAAAAAGTAATGACTTTTTGAAATACATAATTTGAACGTGTAAAGAAGAACAGATGGCAGTCACCTGAGAGAAGTGGAGAAAGATAGCATTTTATACACTAATGGAAGAAAGATAATATGACATTAGAGCTTGGGAATACCAAGTTCTTTTTTATGCTTGGAACGTCCGATATAACCCGTATATAAAATATCGAGTTGAGGATTAATTTGAACGGTAAGATGTACTCATAAAGGAGGGAAATGAATGTTACAGGAATTCAATAAGTTAATGGATTACATTGAAGAACATCTAACAGAAGAGATACCGAATAAGGAAATATCCAAAATTGTAGGAATGTCTGATTATCATTTCAAACGAATGTTTTCGTATATCGCTGGAATGTCCTTGAGTGAATATATAAAAAATAGAAGATTGGCTCGTGCGAATGAGGAACTAATTCATGGAGCGAGGGTAACAGATGTTGCTTATGAATATGGTTATCAGTCAATCGATGGATTTTCAAGAGCTTTTCGTGAATGGTCTGGCTATTTGCCTTCGGAAGTAATCCAAAACAAAGTACAAAAATCATTTCCTAAATTAACATTCTTTATCGATATTAAGGGAGGAGTATCCATGGAATTCAAAATTGAAAAGAAAGCGAAGTTCAATATTGTAGGAGTATCGAAAAGGGTACCCATTCAATTTGAAGGGGTAAATAGTGCAATTGAAGAATTAGCTCAGTCCATTACAAAGCAGCAAAGAAAGGAAATGCACGAATTAGCAAACCTTTATCCACATAAAGTCTTAAATGTTTCCTATGACGTTGATGATGGATACTTGGAAGAAACAGGGTTCTTAACACATATGATCGGATTCGGAACAACAAAGGAAAATCCATACAATGACCTAGAGCAGCTTTCCATTGAGGAAAGCTTGTGGGCGATTTTCCCTAATCAAGGTCCATTTCCGAAAACATATCAAGATACACATGCAAAAATTTACGCGGAATGGTTGCCATCTGCTGATTATGAAGTAACGGATTTACCTGGAATTTCATTTATAGAGCACACTGGTTCCACAGAAAATGTATATAGTGAGATTTGGATGCCAGTGAAGAAAAAAGGGTAAAAGTTGTTTAGGTTTTAAAGAAATCATACTGCCATTAAAAAGTGTCAGTCACTACGGATGGACAATAGTCTAAACATAGTGACTGACACTTATTTTTATTTCAAATGGAAATTAGTCATTCGGTCTAGTTTATTTTTGGAATGGATAAAGATTATAATAGAAACAAGATTTTTCCTAATTTAGATAAAGGTAAAAAATTTTAGAAAAAGAATTGGATATTATCACCATAAATGTTAAATGTACTCCGTAGTATATATAAACTGAAAATCAAAAGTTTTTTACAAGGGGGACAGGTAGTGAGTCTGGATGAAATAGCTGTTAAGGTTATGCATGATGAAAACATGTTCAAGTACATTCCGATTATTAGGAGATATAAGCACACGTCGATTGATATTATTAAGTATAAGATTGAAAATCAGGAACCGGTAATCACCTGTCCTTATGAACATAGTCAAAAGGAATTGATTAAACTTTATCAAACCCTAATAGAACTAATAGACAATGGAGCCCAATTCGAAATGACATATAAGAACAAACAGCTTCATTTGGACAGTTTAAAAAGAATGATTAGTATATATTCCATTCAATTACATAAGTCAGATGAGGAGAGACTTGGGACAAAAGAGTAGTCCTTAGGCAAAACAAAAACGACTATAAATAGCCGTTTTGTTGTAGTCATTTATTGAATGGCTACGGAGTCTGTAATGGATTCAAAAACTTCAATATGTTTGTCATAGTTTTCTGGTAAACTAGCATAGGAGAAAATATATACATCCGTACCGATCATGAAAGTACGCTGGTTTAGCTTCGTTCCTTCTTGGTGATTTAAGCTAACAACCTCGTTCCATTCTTGGCCGTCAACGGTATAATTCTCATTGCTCAAGTATTCAAAGCCGGTATTAGATGTTGCTAGTGAAATATATTCATCTAAAGTCATTTCCTCTGGTAAAGATTCTACCAGGACATTGAAATTAGTGCGATCTACTTCATCTAGCATATACATGACAACGGGATAACCGATGTCGCCAATTTCAACGTTTTGTGCTTGAGCTGGTACATTAAAGGAAATACCTTCAGGTAGTTGGCTACTTACCCATTGGGTATCATCTGCTCGGTAATTAGTAATAAATGGATTAAAATGGTTGAAACGAATACTTATTCTAGTATAATAGTAATTGTAAAAAAATTGTGAATATTTTAAGGGCGAGGTGATTATTTGTTAAAGTTTAAAAGTATTTTAATTGCTGCTGTTTTAGTTTTAACTTTTACATCAACTGTAAGTGCTTCCGATACGAATGATATAAAAACAATGTCCGTTACACCAGATGAAAAATATCCAAACGGGTACTATGATCCAGAACTAGGTGGGACCATTGGAGCTGTTTATAGGACAGACGAAGATGGAAAACTATATCAAGTACCTCTTAGTCAATGGGTAGAAGAACAAAAAATAGAACAGGCGAATACATTCAAAGAAGAAATGTTCAAAAAATCTTTAATCTATCAAAGTCCAAAAACTACTCAACCCCAAAGTGACATTGGAATTATGGCATACATTTATGACCAATACGATGAATCGGGTAACTACCAGAAGAATGGTAGTGCTGTACGGGTTAGTGATGACTTGATTTGTAATGCAGTAAAATGTAATGTATACGTAGAAATGTCACGCACTATAAGATCCGCATTTTCAACGAATCTGAATTCTACCTATGAACGTAATACTGTTTCAGCAGGTGTTTCCTTTTCATATACTAAAGAAGCTGAAAATAGTTTGAAGAATGGATATAACTGGGAAATAAAGCGTGGGGAAACAGCCTATGTAGCTTTTAGGCCACATTTAAGAAGAAGTTATGGTTACTTATATCATTATATTGAAGATGGTGGTTCAAAATGGGAAAGTTCACCTAGAGAGTATTCTTCCGTAGAATATCCTATAGAAAAATATAATGGAACTGCAGAAGGTGAATTTTATCTTGTCTATAGATAATGTTTCTAGATTCTTTTAACACAACTTAAATATAAGGTTTGATCTTCAATATGATTTCTTTTTCAAAAAAGCCCAAGAGAACATTTGAACTGGCCCAGAAAAATGAGACTAGAAAAAACACCTATGCTACCACAGTCCTGAATTCTACAGGACTGTGGTAATTTAATTTTGCAAAAGGTCGTATATAGTTGTAATAATACATGTACGATTCTACTTTTTCTAGTACAATTGAATTTGTAAGGTTCACCCTATATCGGGTGTTGAATTCTTCCGACTTTAGCGAGGAGTGGAAGGATTCGATTACGGCATTATCATAGCAGTTTCCTTTTCGGGACATGCTTGTGGTAATGCCTTTTTCTTTAGCTAACTCCTGGAATGCATAAGATGTGTACTGAGCCCCTTGATCGCTGTGTAAAATCACTTCGTTGGTTTCTCTTCCTCTACAGGCAGCTTCCAAAGTGTCTAATACAAGACTAACTTCTTGTGTATCACTTATTTTGTAAGCGATAATCTCGTTATTAAATAAGTCCATAATGGTTGATAAATAAAGCATTTTCTCCCCTTAAGGCAAGTAGGTAATATCGGTGACCCACTTCTGATTAGGCCGTTCCGCCTTGAAATTTTGGCTAAGAAGATTTGGCACAATAAACTTACTCTCTCCAGCAATATATGCCTTTCTCTTTTCTTTAATCTGACATTGAAGGTGATACTTCTGCATGATTTTTTGAACGGTTTTTCGATTAACCTTAATACTGTGATCATTCTTAAGAATGCCCCTTACGTTTCGATGTCCTAATCGGTAAAAATGCTCTTTACAAATCTTGATAATTAACTGATGGAGGGCTGGTAACTCTAATGAACTCTTTTTCTTCCAACGATAGTATGTTGATTTTGGAATTCCCAAACATTCACAAATAGTTATAACTGAATATTTCTCTTTATACGCCTCTACTACTTCGACGAATACTTCCGGAACCACTTCCTTTCGATCTCCCGGTACTTTCCCAACATCTCGTCTCTCATTTCATAGTACTTTACTTTCTTTCTAAGCCGACCTAATTCACTATCATCTTCCGGACCTTTTCCAAAAGTATACTGTTTCCCGATTGGCTGGGCCAACCGATGTTCTTCCCCCTCACGAAACCATTTTAGCCACGTCTTGATTTGAGAGACATTTTTAATTCCATACCTGTCCATAATTTCCTTATTCGATAACTCTCCTAGTAATTTTAAACGGATCACTTCTCTTTTGATTTCTTCAGGATAATGATTTTTATGCCCCATAAGAAAAACACCTCCAAAATGTCGATAATTGTATATACGACTTTAGGGGTGTTTTTTCCTGTCTCATATTATTGGGTCTCTTCACATTTTCTCAAGGGCTTTTTTTGAAGTTCGATTTTCGAATTTCTGTTGGGATTGTAAGGCTAGAGAGTCCTATAAATTGATTTGTACAATTTGCGATTATATTTTTTTATCTGTACAAAACCACAACAGTGAAAATCTTCAGGGGTTTGAAAAGTGTTGAGTATATCTTCTAGGGTGTAATGATTATTTGTTTTCTCTCGGAAGATGGGTAAGTCTGTTCCTAAAACTTCATGGCTCTCATAAAGGTTCATTCCTGAACTTCCCTCCTAAAACGTATGATAAGTGCCAATGCGATAGAATTTATTACTATTGCACTAACTGATAATCCTGTCGTAGCCCACTCCATCCAGTTCATCATTTATTCCTCCTTTATTTTCAAATTCATTTTTCTGAAGATAATTCCTTCTTGAGACGTTCAATAAGTTGTTCTCGACTCATTTGTCCTTGAATAACTCGTTGAACGTCTTTTTTATCTTCTTCAGTAACCGTAAATCCCTCTAACTCTAACTGGTATCTTGTTTTGTTCCAACTTTCTTCAAACTTTTTATCTTCCATGTCAATACACCCTCGTTCTATAATTCAAGCTCACTTTCTTTATACTTTTGTTTTTGTTTTTCTCTTCTTCGGTGAAAGTGCCTTTTGCTTATTGTCTTTATTCATCTGTTGTTGAGCTTGTTGAAGCCCTGTTAATATGTTTCCTAAAATCCCAGCCATTTGTTGATCTATCGGTTTTTGCGTTTGTTCAGCATGATTTTCAAAATGTTTAACCACTTGATCAAACGCTTTTATAGGAGCAATACTTTTTAGCATTATCATTAAGTTTAGCCAAACCTTCAGCTATTTCAGGCTTCAAATAATCCACCACTTTTTCGTTTGGATATTGCTGTTTGAGTTTATCTATGTATGGCTTTCCTAGTATTTCTTTAGCTTCATTTAGCTTATCACGTTGATAGTTAATGGCTTTTATTGGCTTACCTTGAATAACTTCTTTATGGAATCCATTTAGTTTCGTTTGAAGAGCTTCCAATTCACTAGTTGTTTGAATATTTAACTGCTTAAATTGAGGTTTTATACGAGATTCAATGTATTGAATCCTACTTTTAATTTCTTTGATTTCCTCTGTAATCTGTTTTTTGATTTCTTTTCGTTTAAACGGGTTAACCGGTAAGTTTTCTAGGGCCTTTTCTTTTACTTTTAAATCCGATTGAGCATGTTGTAAGTTCTTTAAATCGCCTGAAAGCATTCTGACAACAGGCTCTTTAATGTTATACTCTTGTTGTTTAGTTCGAACACTTTTTTCCCAACGGTCAATTTGTTCTAATCTCTTATTGATGGAGCTAAAAGTAACGTTATCCCCTTTGAGAATATCCTTTGCTTCGTTAAGAGCTTTAAGATCTGAATGAGAAAGGATCGTTTCTTTTTGCTTCGGTTCCGTTTGTTTTGTTTGTTGTTCCCTAATATAGGTTTCTTTGCATTTGTTTCCAGTGAATAGGTATTTGGGCTTATGGGAAATTCAGTCCCTTTTTCCTGTATTACCGGACCTATTCAACACCGATGTTGTTCGGAGCTTGATTGAAAGGTTTGGCTCATAGGAATTAGAAAAGCTTGTTCAAGTTTTACCTGGACAAGCTTAGATTTTTAGTTGGTGAATCTTCTGAACATCCTGTTAACGTGGTAAATCCTAAAATAATAAATTAATCTGTAATCTAGTAATATCATTCTTTTTTTTATGGATATCCTTATACACAAACTCCCGATAAAGAGTAAACCCGTTTTTCTTATAAAAGTGTTTCGCATTTTCATTGTTCGCCCAATAATCTAACTCAATCTTGTGGATTCCTTTTTCTTTTGCAATTCTACCGATTTCATTCATTAACCTTGTGCCATATCCTTGATTTCGCTTTGTGTTTGTAATACAAAACTGATGTACATAAATCGATTGATAAGCTTTTTTAAATACGTTTTCAGCATAATTACGAATTTCAATATATGCGTAACCAATTGGTTGGTTTTCTTGCTCTGCAAGGAGGAAAATCGTATTCTCTTTGTTTATGACGCTTTTAAAAAAAGCTAGTATTCCATCATAGTCATATTCCTTAAAATACTCGGGATAATGGTCTGTATGTATATCATGTACATGTTTACTTAGCTTCGTAATGATCTCGTAATCTTTTGTTTGACGTATTTGCATTAGAATCACCTACTGGAAAATTTTGTTGAATATATCCTAACATAGAGTTAGAGTTAATAGTATAGTAACACGTAACAATAAATTAATGGTTAGACGCAGATAAGTATGTACCATTGCTTTTTATAATAGAAGAATCATACATGTTAAAAAATTCATCCAATAAGAGTCATTTGTTCTTGATTAGAGAAATAAGTTAAGAACAGCTGTGGATACTCTAAAGGGGAGGAGAGATAGTGGGGCTTGAAATTATTTTTTTCGTGATTATTTTATTGGCAGCAGGTGTTCAGTTTGCTTTTGCGAAAATGGATGGAAAATATTTCACAAGCTGGACATTCGTTCAATGGCTTATCACGATCGTAGTACCAATCTTAATTATGGGATTTCTGCTGTCGGCAAAGATGGAGGACCAGAAAGAAGCGTTAGAAAATGGTATATTCTTTTTTGGATTCATGGAATGGTTGTTTAGCGCTCTTTTTTATCATGCGTTAACCTTTATGGCCATTGTTTCCCTACCATTTATCGTGTTAGTGGTCCACTTCGTAACAGTAGCTTGGGTAAAAAGAAGGGGGAATGAGAATGTTGGAAAATAATCCTATTAAACCAGTTATAAAGGAGAAAACATACAAAGGCATTGGTGGCTGGCTTATTCTTGTCATTATTAGTTTAATCCTTACACCGTTATTATCGCTTTTATACATAGTGGAGTCGATTATTCCGATTCTAGACTCTTATAATTGGACGCTTATAAAAGCTGCAGATCGAACAGCCCTTTTAGAACCACTACTATATTTTGAATTAATTATTAATTCTCTGTTAATAATCGTTCCATTATTACTGCTCTTTATGATGTTTAAGAAAAGTAGGAAGTTTCCAAAATTCATGATTATTTACTTAGTTACAGCTCTTATCTTAAATCTGATTGATGCAGGCGCTGCGTTATATGTATTTAATGATTATGGTGTTGGAGAAGAAGTAAATAATGAGATCTATCAGAGCATAGCTCGAACATTCATTTTTATGGGGATTTGGATACCATATTTCTTAAAGTCGAAGCGGGTGAAAGCGACGTTCTTAGAAAAATAAGGATAACGCGAAAAGACAAGAAGCTCTATTAAAGGAGTTTCTTGTCTTTTTTTAAAATGTGGATTCTTTAGGTTGTCCATTAATAACTCTCTTTAGCAATCGTGTCATAAATGGCATGATTGTATACCAACCAAGATGGTAGAAGACATGCTTAAATTTCAATTTTAGAATGCCCTTTTTAATTAGGAACTTATCTAGAATATAGTGACTTCCAATTAAAAGGAACCTATTTATAATTGCTTTTTTAGAAGTAATACTTGCAATCAAAGACAGAACCAAGCTATATAATGGAATCAAATTAAAGTGTTCTGTCCAAGTGTGATAGCGGCCTCGCCCAAACCGAATTTGCCGGAACAAAGCATAGACAAACATAATATTGACCCAGGTCACTTGCGTTGCTTGGAAGTTTGCAAGTACATATGCCCACTTTTTTGGTGCTGCTAGCATTTTATAAATAAAGTCACTTACAAAAAAATAAAGGCTGATGAAAATTAATGTGTAACGTGGCTTCCACCAGTACACTTTGTAAATTTTAATACGAAGAAACAAATGTTCAATTAGAAAATAAAAAAAACTAAAGCTGATCTTCCAACGCCAATTTTTTTGGAAAATCGTTAAAAAGGTTGCGACGATAGGAACATATATTCCTTGAGATAATATAGCACCGAAGACGTTATCAAATGGTCGTTTTTTTAAAATATGCGGGATATAACGATATC
Source organism: Salirhabdus sp. Marseille-P4669 (assembly GCF_900240405.1). GTDB lineage: Bacteria > Bacillota > Bacilli > Bacillales > Alkalibacillaceae > OEQK01. The sequence continues at coordinate 311,240 of NZ_OEQK01000003.1, read as the reverse complement.
CGTGAAATAAGTTGAACGTTGGATATTCAAATAAATAAGCAAATCCAATATTCGTAAAAAGCAAGCCCCAAAAGCCTTTCTTTTTCCGCTTTTTTAACATAAGCAACACGATACCAAAATGAAAAAGCGTTAAAATAAAAAAAGGAATCGAATTCTTATTAAACAACCTATGTATATTTTGCACATTCCTCACCAACTTGTCGTAAGCCTGTATTAATATCATGTACTAAAGTGTGAGAAATTATTTGGGTTTTTGGTGCCTGTCACTTCCCGAATAATCTTGTTTCACAAAATGTTTCACAGAAGTAATTTGTACAAAAAAGGTGTAATTCGTTTCCGAATTACACCGCCATAACAATCTAATGAACCAGCGTCAATACGCTGAAAAAGTGAAAAACACTACCCCCAAGGACAAACAGATGCCATACTGCATGGTGATATTGGAATCCTCTCCAAATATAAAATACGGATCCTACTGTATACAGCAATCCACCTACAATGAGATAAGTTATGCCGGAGGAAGGTAGATTATCTGTTAAAGGTCCCCAGGCAAAAACGATGAACCATCCCATCAGAACGTAAAGAAAGGTTGAGGTGAATAAATACTTTTTCACAAAAAAGGATTTGAAAACCGTTCCACCAATAGCTATTCCCCAAACGATGCCAAAAATGGTCCAACCTAACCAACCTTCCACAGCGATAAACATAAAAGGCGTATACGTCCCAGCAATAAAAAAGTAAATGGAGGAATGGTCGAATACTTCAAAGATATCTTTCACTCGACTACCTTCAGGAAAAGCGTGTAAAAGGGTTGAGGATGTATACATAAGAAGCATGGTGACGCCGAAAATAGTAAAACTTACGATATGCCAAGCATTACCGTAAAGGGAAGAATATACAATTAAATAAACTAATGCTGCGATACTAAGAAGAAATCCAATGCCATGGGTTATGGAATTGGCAATTTCCTCTCCTTTATTAAAAGTGTGAGTATTTGCCATGATGTTTCGCTCCTTCTCGTGAAAACATAGTGCTTGAACATTTAACAGACCTTAATCGTATGTTTTTAGTTTTTCCTATTCTGGTAAACAAGAAAGAGCCAGAATACTAAAAATGCGATTGTTGCACCGATCATCCACTGGACCCAATTCATCCAATCAAAGTCATTGTTGGGAATGCCATCTATAACCGCTACAATCGTAAAGCCAATCAAACTCCCAAGAAATAGAAGAAATAACGATTTAAAAGGAATTTTCAAAAGTTTTCACCTTCTTAAATCATAATTGTTTTTACAATGAAAAACAATGATGTAATATTGGAATATATAATCCATATTCCTACTTCTACAAAAGGGATTATTTTCCTCCATGAATAAAACGCTTGATTAAAACAGATTTTTTCCATTAATAATTGGTCCAACTACGATCAAAGTAGCAATGACAGAGAAAAGCCAAAAACGTGTAGATGCTAAACGGCGTTGGTAGAGAAGCTGCTCTTTCATTAGTATCCGAAACAGAAGTGTATAAATGGCAAAAATTAAATAGGATACTCCAAACCAATTAACCCATACATTCCCAAGAAAAGGAACGCCGAAATACTCGTATGTTGGCTTTACAATTTCAATGGTACTATACAACCCAATTGTAACTATTACGAACCACTCGAGCATGCGATAGAATAGGACTTTCCATTCTTGCAGGAAATCACCTCCATATCATTCTCTCAATCTATAACAAGACGTACAATCTTATATAATAGTATCAAATGATTTGGAATATTATGCTAAGATATAAGGGGAAACACATAAAGGCAAGGGGGGAACAAATGCATATCGATAAACAGAAACGGAAATATGCAATTCTACTTCTTGGGCTATTGGTGATCATAGGTGTTGGATTTTACCAGTGGGTCGTATCACAAAAACCAACGATGCACGACTTTGTAACCTTTATGGAAGAACGATATGGCATTGATTGCTCTAACATGGAATGTACTTCTTTTGAAGTGGAAATAGAAAGAGATGGCCAAAAGCAGCGGGTGCTTATGTATAACCATAGTGGTTCTCATTCAACAAAATCAACCTCTGTAAAGATAGAAAAACATTATTTTAGTGAACCGGGAGCAATGTATTTCCTTCATATAAAAGTAAAAGGATCACTCGGAAAATATAAGGTGCTAGAGGAGAGAGATAATATTTTTTAAACGATTACGTTAACTCTTTCTTTTTCTCATAATATTGTAGGCAGGCACTACATAAACATACCCAAAAGACACCGGCAGCAAAACCAGCTAGAACGTCACTTGGATAATGGACGCCTAAATATACTCTGCTCATACCAACAGCAAGTACAAGACAGCCTAAGACAATGATCATACTCCATCTCATGAGTGGTTGCTTGATTAATTTCGCTATTATGATAGAGAGTACACCGTAGAAAATCATCGAATTCATACTATGCCCACTCGGAAAACTAAATCCACTTGCAGATACGAGTTGATGAAGTTGTGGCCGATCTACTTGAAACCATGACTTCAGCAATCGATTTAACAACCTCCCGGAAAAATATGACAAAACTAGAAAAACCGCAAATCGTGTTCTTTTCATGAGTACTAACAAACTAGCGAGGATTAGTAACGGGGCAATGATCCAATGAAAGCTACCAAAGAATGAAATGCCCTTCATAATGGTGGTTCGATTTGAAGTAATTGAACCTTGAACCAATTGAATGAGCTGCTGATCGAACGCAACCAACCTATTTGTACCAAGCAACATTGCGATTAGAAAAAAAAGACCACCAAAAAGAATCCCAACGATAAGGATGGACCTTGATTTTGAAATGTGCAACATGAATATTCCTCAATTCCACTTTTTTCTTACTTTTCCATCCTGAATGTGACTTTATCCAAGAAAATAGACAAAAAATGAAATGTAATAAGATATAGGGGCTGTGACAAATGAGCTATCAATGGTTGGAATGGGCAAAGAGAATTCAGTCTATTGCTCAATCTGGAATTTCTTTTTCCAAAAATATATACGATTTGGAACGATATGAAGAATTACGAGCGTTAAGTGTCGAGATTATGAATGGTTATACCGATTTGGAAATGGAGAAAATCACGGAGCTTTTTGCAAACGAAACAGGCTATCAAACGCCCAAAGTAGACGTACGTGGCGTGGTGTTCAAGGACAACAAAATCCTACTGGTTCGAGAAATAATAGACGATAAATGGTCACTTCCAGGTGGTTTTTGTGACATTGGAATATCGCCATCGGAAAACATTGTGAAAGAAATGAAAGAGGAGTCTGGATTTAGAGTCCGTGCGAAAAAATTACTAGCATTACTAGATATGAACAAACATGATCATCCACCGCAACTTTATCACTACTATAAAATTTTCATTCAATGTGAGTTAATAGGTGGTCGGGCAGAAGCTGGTGTGGAAACAAACGATGTCCAATTCTTTAAAGAAGAGGAGCTCCCAAATCTATCAACAGCTAGAAATACAAAGGAGCAAATTAGCATGCTATTTGAATTTTTACGGAATCCCGAAAAGGAAGCAATTTTTGATTAGGCAAATATTCAACTACAAAAAGAAAATTTGAAAAAAATCGAGGTGTCACATGAAAAAAATTGCGTTAATTGGCTCAGGTGGTTCTGGCAAATCCACTTTTTCTAAACAACTTGGGGCAAAGTTTCACATAAAAGTGTGGCATTTGGATCAATTATTATGGAAATCCAATTGGACACCAACGAGTAGAGAAGAACAAATTCAAATTCAAAAGGAGCTTGTGAAGGAAGAGGAATGGATCATTGATGGTAACTACAATAGTACCTTGGATATCCGATTAGAAGCGGCAGACACGATTCTTTTTTTCGACCTTCCGAGAACAGTTTGTGTCTATCGTGTGTTAAAGCGAATGATCAAATATCGAAACCAAACTAGACCAGATATGGCTGAAGGTTGTAGGGAAAAACTAGATTTTCATTTTCTGAAATGGATATGGAATTTTCCGAAGTCGAAAAGACCTAATTTACTACGCAAGCTTGAGCGTTTATCAAAGGAGAAAAAAGTTATCATATTTAAAAGTTCTAAGGATGTAAAGAGGTTTTTACAGTCATGTTGAGCTTGACGTTAAGCATAAGCAACCTTGAGACATTATTTTGCTCCACATTCTAAGCGTTTTATTTTGTGGGAAGGGAGGTTTGGAATGCAACGGTTCGTTTATTACGCTGGTTGGATTGTATTTATTGGACTTGTCCTCTATTTTGGGCTGAGCTATCAAAATCTACTGAAACAAGAATCAACTATAACCTTTGATATGCGACCATTCTTATTCTTTACATGCTTTTTTCCAGTCTTCGTCGGGATACTGCTAAAATTGCCATCATTGATAAGGGAACTTAAAGCAGGGGGAAAATGGCATTACGATTGGGTAAAAGCATTAACAATTGGTTTGCCTGCATTTTATGTAACAATCCTCCCAATTCTTACTTATCTAACCTCTTTTGGAATGAAGCTACCATTAGCGAAGGAAATCATGACAATGGTTTCTACAGAATCCGTAATCACGATTTCTGGACTTGTCCTCGGGTATCTTCTATTGGATTGTCTAAAAGGAAAAGAATCCAGTTAAATATAGGAGTTGAAGGATTTCTTCAGCTCCTATTTAGTTATGTCTTAAAGATAAAATAAATTTCGTTAACCATAGTGCTAGAAATGCAATAACAATATCTATTAAAAAGATGTAAAAATAATTCATCCCGTAATGTAAATCAATTAATCCGAATACGCTTTCTAATGGTGCTAAAATAAATGCAAAGATTGCTGCAAAAAGAATTGTATAGAAATAAACATTTTTATTGTGATTTGTACTGAATTGATAAACGAGTAGGAATCCTACAGGAAGAAACGAACTTGTTAAGCTTAAAGCATACGGTAAAAGTGGAAATGCAAAATACTTGTGTACAAAATAATTACTCGACCCAAGCAACGTGTCGGTATAGTTCCATAATATATGTACGGAATATCCATAGAACAAAACCTCAAAAATTCGTTTCCGATCTACGAAAAAAAATAAAAGAATCAAAGGCACAACGAGAAAGCCTACAGCTACCCAAAATTGCCAATCATCAAAATAAGAATATTCTCTCCAATAATCCAATAAAAGCGAGTTCAGTTTTTCGCTCGTATCGTAAATATTCTCCCAATATTGCTGGAAATCCATTTTTTCATCAACCCATTTTCTGACTAATTTGCCCTTAATATGTCGTAATGGAAAGGATAATATACGAGCGAAAGACTAGTTTTTCTTGTTTACTCGAGAATAGGCGTTCCGTTTTATTGGAAAATTACACATAATGACTTGATGCATTGTAAGCATTTAAGTTTGTTTTCGAACGAAGCCTTGTTACTATTAGAGAGATAAGAGGATTCCAAAATGAAACCTCTGTCTTTTAATTTTTTATTAGGAAAGGACAATAATAGATGTCAAATATACAAATTCCAGTTTCTGTATTGAATTTAGCACCAATACGACAAGGGCAAGGAACAAAAGAAGCGATTGATGCAATGGTGGATTTAGCCCAAGCTACAGAAAAAATGGGTTATACACGATATTGGATTGCAGAACATCACAACTCTCCAACGCTTGTTAGTTCAGCAACCTCCATTTTAATCAAGCATACGTTGGAGCATACCGATACGATTCGTGTAGGGTCTGGGGGTGTCATGCTTCCAAATCACGCACCTCTTGTTGTAGCAGAGCAGTTTGGCACAATGGCTACCATATATCCCAACCGTGTTGATTTAGGATTAGGGCGAGCTCCAGGAACGGATATGCTTACAGCCAGTGCATTAAGACGTTCCAAAAATAATGAATCCGTCTATACTTTTCCTAAGGATGTAGAGGAATTATTAACGTATTTTGGACCAGAGGACAAGCAAGGTTTTGTTAAAGCTCATCCTGGCGTTGGAACGAATATCCCGATTTACATTCTCGGTTCATCAACAGATTCCGCGCATCTTGCGGCCAAATTAGGATTGCCCTATGTCTTCGCTTCGCACTTTGCACCAAGATGGATGGAAGAGGCGATACGCATTTATCGCGACGAGTTTCAACCCTCTACATATTTAGACAAACCGTATATGATGGTTTGTTTAAACGTGATTGCTGCGGAAACAGATGAACAAGCTAAATTAGAATCCTCTACAATGCAGCAATTTTTCTTAAATATTGTCCGTGGAACACAACGAAAGCTAAGTCCACCGATTGAAAATATGGATGCTGTTTGGACCGAGCAGGAAAAAGCGGCTGCATCCAATATGAGCAGCGTTACATTTATGGGGAGCAAGGATACGGTGCGTGCGCAATTACAGGAATTCCAAAACAACTATAATGTAGACGAAATTATGGTTGTGTCGTATATTTTTGATCCAGATAGGCAAAAACGCTCTTATGAAATCTTTAAAGAAATTGTCGATGAAGGATAAATTAGGAATTTGGAAAGTAAGACTCTTGATTTGGTGAGAGTCTTGCTTTTTTATTTGTTTTACTTTTATTACGTGTGGTATATAAACGGTTGCTTCTGTTAAAATTCATCATTTATGGTAATCTGGTACTAATCTAGTTAAAGGGGCGTTTTATGGTGCAGTTGCAGGATCGTAAAGAATACGTACAGCAATTTATTTTTTATTTTATAACGAAATTAGCTGGTGCTGGGTTTTTGATGGTTCTTTTTACAACCTTTACATTTGTTGTTTCCCATATGGATTTGTATGAGACTCATAAAGCCATCTCAGCAGGTTTCTTATGGATTATTGCGTTTGTCTATGGTGTTATTTGTTCTATTATTATAGATAGTATCGTGTTGAAGTTTTCTATTTCGAAGTACTCCAAAATCTGTTTGCTTTACATGATTGCTGGGTATCCTATTTTTCTTGTATTCGAATTTAACATATATGGAATCATTGCAGGAACTGTTGGGGCAATATGTGCACTCCTATTTTATGGGGCCTCATTAATAGCCAATCACTCGAAAGGTTTTGCTTATGTTTTTGCCTTTTTGTTGCCAATTCTGCTATTAATCGTTATTCCTATAGACTTTACAGAAAAGGAAGGATGGAATGAGATTCGAGAGGAAACCTCATATAAGGCTACCTTTGACTATTTCCATGGGGAACACGAGATTCCATTAAAAGTAGAAAAAGGCCAGACGGTGTCTGTAACATTTCATTTTGTGAGATCGAATGATGGTGGATTTGGATATAAGGTAACGGATGAAAATGGTGATTTTATTGGTTTAATTGAACATGAAGATTATCAATATAAATTTAGAGCGGAAGAAACAGAGGAAGTTTTATTTGTGGTAAGCGGAGAGCATTTACAAGGGTGTTTCACAGTGAATTGGGTAATAGAATAGCAGTCATATCTCTGATGAAGATAGATAGAAAAGGAGTGAACTCATGATTCGTTTTAGTATACTAGATTATTCTCCAATTGATGAAGGATCCAATGCAAACGAGGCATTGTGGCAGACGACAGCGTTAGCCAAAGAGGCAGATAAACTCGGTTATGAACGATTCTGGGTATCGGAACATCATTTTGTCCATTCAGTTGCAAACAGCAGCCCAGAAATGCTGATGATGCATTTGGCAACATCAACGAGTAACATTCGCATAGGTTCAGGTGGCGTCATGCTTCCACATTATAGCAGTTATAAGGTTGCGGAAAATTTTCGGATGATGGAAGCACTCCATCCAAATCGAATAGATCTAGGTATAGGAAGGTCGCCAAGTTATCGTGTGGTCAACCATGCATTAAATGAAGGGAAAACCGAGCGGGTCTCCTATGATCAACAAGTGAAGGACTTAATCAAATATTTTACAGACAATACGGAAGATGCACATCGCTTTCAAAACTTAATCGCCACTCCACAAATAGCATCAAAACCTGAAATGTGGATGCTTGGAACAGGGGAAAAGGGAGCAGAGGTTGCCGCAAGCCTTGGTATTGGCTATGTATTTGCCCACTTCACAAGACCAGGGACAAAAGGGGTGCAAATCGTTAAGGAGTACCGAGACAAGTTTCAGCCGTCTGTATTACGAAAAGAGCCGAAAACGATTGTGGCTGTATTTGCTGTTGTAGGGGAAACGGAGGAGGAAGCTGAAGATCTAGCTAAGGCATTTGATTTGTGGCTATATTTTGTAGAATCGAACAATCAACCACCTTACTATCCTTCTATTGAAACAGCCAAAAGTCGTGGGTTTAGTTCCGTAGAAGCACAAAAGGTAAGAATGAATCGCAAGCGAATGCTTGTAGGAACAGCACCTCAAGTAAAAGCAGAAATTAAAAAAATAGCAGAAGCATACGAAACCGATGAAATTATGATCGTGCCAAATGTAGCAGGGATTGAAAACCGGAAGAAAGTCATCCAGCTCTTGGCGAGGTAGGGTGGGTGGCTGGTGTGCTGAGGTGCCTGCTGTGCTGAGGTGCCTGGCACGCCCCGAAAAATCTTGTTTCACAAAATGTTTCACAATGGTCAAGCTTCATATAGAGGTTTGGTCTTTTTTTATTGTTGGTATAGTATACGTAGACAAAGATGAGAAGGGGTAATTCGATGAAAATCGTAGTTACAGGAGATACGCACATACCAAAAAAGTCGAAACCATTACCAAGTGTACTGTTGAAAGAGTGTGAAACAGCTGATTTGATTTTACATACCGGAGATTGGCAGTCGCTAGATGTGTACGAAACACTAGCTGCCTATGCGAACGTAATCGGAGTTTATGGAAATGTAGATGGAGAGGATGTCCAAAAGCTTTTTCAAGCACGAGAAATTGTGGAGGTAGAGGGTTATAAGCTTGGACTTTTCCATGGACATGGGGATAAGAAAACAACGGAAAAAAGGGCACTGGAGGCATTTGAAGGAAAAGAGGTTGATGCAATTATTTTCGGACACTCTCATATTCCAATGATGCGATATTTAAAAAAAGTGTTACTATTTAATCCAGGTTCTCCAACAGATAAGCGAGCGCTCCCGTATTATTCTTATGGAATCCTGACCATTGGTGATTGCATTAAGGGAGAGATTGTCTTTTTTAAGGAGAAGGAGTAAAGGTTCTTAGGCATGTATGAAAACACGGGTTCCTACTGGTACGATGCTTGCTAGTGCTTCCACATCCTGATTATACATCCGAATACAGCCTAGCGAGACTGCCTTCCCGATAGAACTTGGATTGTTCGTTCCGTGAATTCCGTAATGTTCCTTCGATAAGCTCATCCACATAGTGCCATAGGGTCCACCAGGATTGGGTGCTTTATTTACGATAATAAAGCTTCCGATAGGGGTTCCGTGAAGCATTCTTCCTACAGCAATGGGATATTGTTTCTGAATGATACCATTATGCTTTAATCGTAACCAGCGGCTATTTATCGAGACCTCTATTTCATAAGGTATGGTACTTGGATCTGGAAAACCTGGAATGATAATTTGCTGACCAATGAATAATTGATTCGGTTGAATTGTCGGGTTGGCACGAATGAGAGATGAGAGTGATACCCGGTAATCTTTAGATATTTGATATAATGTCTCGCCTTGCTTTACGAAATGAATCATGTAATTTAGCTCCATTCTTTTTTTGTAATTATCCTATTCAACTGAATGGAAAAAGTTATTTTATTTTATTTAGAATACTAGACTAAGTTGTGCATCTCATGGTTTAGGATAAAAGCAGGAAGTGAGATCGATGTACAAAATTCGGCAAATTTCGGGGAGTGACAGGCACCAAAAAAAAAATAAAATCCCCCCTCCAAAATAGGACAAGCTTCCGTATGGTTAATTGATTGTTGCGAAGGATGAGGAGGAAGCTTAGGTAATGAAATGGACAAATGAGGTGAAGGCTTGAGAAAAAAACTTTTCCCAGTTCTAGTTCTGGCAGTTCTTCTTGTTTTAAGTGCTTGCGGAGAAGAACCAAAGACTTCTGAACAGGAAACGAAAAAATCGCCCACGATTGAAAAATACTTATATGATTCAGAATCCGTTAAGGTCACTGAAACATCTGGATGGAATCTAAAAACAGACTCTACCACTGAGGAGAAAGTAAATGTGGTATTTGAGAATGGAAAACTGAATGCGATTGTTTCTGTTGTTTCAAATGACAAATCCTTAGATGAAATCAAGCAAGAAATTAAAGCATCCTATGGACAAATTGAGATAATGGAAGAAACAGACACGTTCATATCCTTTCTAACAAACCGAAAAGAAAGTCTCCGAGCTGACATTTATTTAACTCGCGGTGAACAGAATACGGGTATATTAATCTTCATGACTCCAGCGCAGCAATTTGAAGAAAAGAAAGACATTATGGAAGAATTTCAAGGAAATGTACAATACTTTTAAAGGGGAAGGATGACTTTTTATGAAGAAATTTATTGTTGGATCTACATTAGGAATGGGAATTTTATTTGCAGGAACATCCGTTTTTGCTGAAGAGGAACTTGAAATTATTGTACCAGATTCCGAATTATATGATACTTCTCTTTTAATTGAAGAAGTAGAATATGAGTTAACCGAAGATGCTACAGAAAAAGCATTACTTCAGGATGAATATGCAGAAGAGCGTCTGGAAGAGGTTGAAGTAGTTCTAGAAAATGGAGACGAGGAAGCTGCAGAAGAACTATTAGAAGACTATGATAATCATGTGGAACAAGCAACGGAAGATTTAGAAGAGGCGAAAGAAGCGGGCGAGGTAGATGCTGAAGAAGTAGAAGAAACTTTAGTAGCAAATACAAAAAAACGCACAGAAAAATTAACTGCTTTGTTAGAGCGTGAAAATCTTCCAGAAACAGCTAAAGCTGGTATTGCAAAAGCACTGGAAAACCAAGCAAGAGCTGAACAAAATTATCTAGCAGCAAAGAACAAAAATAAACATAAATCTGAAGATGAGGAAACTGTGGAAGAAGAGGAAACTGAAGTAGAAGAAAATACGACTGAAGAAACAGTTAAAGAAGAGAAAGTAGCACCTGGAAAACAAAAATCTGAAGAAGCGAAGCAAAAAAACAAAGAAAAGAAAAAGAATAAAGTAAAAGAAGAAGAGGAAGAGGAAGAAGTAGAAATAGAGGAAGAAGAGCAAGAAGTAGAAGTAGATGATGATGATGAAACAGAAATAGAAGCTGATGAAGATAATAAGCAAAATGGAAAACCAGCTAGTCATCCTGGAAAAGGACCAAAGGCTGAATAATTTCTAAAGGAAGGATAGCAATGCGAAACATGAACGCTTGCTATCCTTTTTCAAAAAATATATTTACCCTCAAAAAAAGATAGAGTACTCTAATGAATATAGAAAGAGTACTATATAAGGGGGCCATCATGGATAAAGAAAAACTAGAAGAGGCTCTACTAGAAGTAAAACGAGGCAATGAAGTTGTCCGGGAGCGCTTAATTCGACATTATAAACCATACATCATAAACGTAGTTGGTCATATATGTAAACGTTATGTTTCTTGGAGTAGCGATGAGACTAGTATTGGATTAATTGCTTTTAATCGTGCCCTCGATACATTTCAATTTGGTCGAGGAAGAACCTTTTTGAATTATGTTTTTCTTTTAATTAAACGTGATTTAATTGATTATTTTCGGAAAGAAAAGCAGGAGCACCACCTTTCCATTCATTCTGTGACGGCTAAAGAAAAAGATTCCCATACGAGCATGGATGCCGTAAAATCGATAGAAATGTATGAGCAAAACAATGCAACATCGAACCTTGTAAGCGAAATTTTAGAGCTAGACGGAATTCTGAGTCATTTTAAAATTTCTTTTGACGAGCTTGAAAAATATAGTCCAAAACATAATGATAGCCGCTTGTTGGTTTTCGAAATGGCTGATGCATTTTTGAAACAGGAGGACCTAGTGGAGCAGTTGCGGAAAAAGCATTATTTTCCTGCAACGAAGTTTACAAAACGAACGTCTTATCGACTGAAAACTGTGGAAAGGCACCGTAAGTACTTGGTTACATTAATTTTGATTAAATTACATCCAGAGTGGACACATTTATCATCCTATGTACAACTCGGGCCTAGGAGTGTGAAAAAATGAGTGAGAAAATAATAGAAGGTGTCGTTGTAAAGGTTACAAAAGATTATTGTGTCCTATTATGCGAAGATGGGACGTTTAAGAATGTTCCGAGACAAAAGGGAGAAGTGCCTTTGTTGGGGAACTCGTTATCGTACAAGGAGCAAAAAAGGACAGGTGTCTTTGCTACTTCACTTAAAGGAATATCGGTACTCGCGATGGCTGCTGTCCTATTTATTGCTGTTCTTTTAAGTGGAGTTACGAAAAGCCGAGCCGAATATGCCTATGTAGTAGCAATTGATATTAATCCGAGCATCGAGCTTCATTTAGATGAAGATTTTGAGGTAGTGGAAGTGGTGCCATTAAATGAGGATGGCGAAAAAATTGTAGCTTTGATAAATGTAGAAGGTGATCTATATCGGATTACGAAATCCATTATTTCCGAGTCTATTAATCAAGGGTATTTAACCTCCAATGAGTCTGGAGCAGTGAATACGACTATAATTGATCTCGAAAATACGAAACAAATGCCTTCAGAAACACAATTACAAAAAGTCATTTCCGAGGAATTAGTACAACATGATATCGCGGCTACTGTAGAAATTTTCCAAGAATCAAAAGACTATTATGAAATAGCTAAAAAGGAAAATTTGTCTGTAAATCAATTTCGAAAGTTCCAGGATATGGCTGATAATGGGTTCGTGGAAGAGAAGCAAGTGATGGAAGAAAAATCGATTTTGGATGAAGAGGAGAAGCAGCAGGATCAAACAAACGTGGAAACTAAATCAGGTGAAAATTCTAATGCATCCACACCCGAGCTTCCAGATGCAGCTACCTCACATCGAGAAGAGCCGGATCAAAACCAGCAAAAAAATAAGCCGAATAACCAAAATGCTACGAACAAAGAGCAGAAGAACAAAAAGAACCAAAATAAACAGGAACCAAGCCCTGAAAAAAGGCAAAATGAGCCGGAAAAACAAGGGAATCAACCAGAAGCAAACACCAACGAAGAATCAGATGAACGATCTCCAGAAACAAATGGAAAGACTAATGGAGGAAAGCCAGATGTGACTGGTCAACCAAAAACAGATAAAGGGAAGCCAAAGGAAGTAGATGATGAATCCAAATCTGACAAAGAAAGACTGAATATACACGAAGAAGGCGCAAAGCCGGATCCGTTAGAAAGGGAATAAAAGACCTGGGGTTACTTAAAATCAAGTAATCCCAGGCATTTTTATGGAATACACCTATTACTCTTCCTCTGTCGCCACGTCATTTTTTTCATAGGAAATCCAATCACTGAAGCTTCCAGGATATAGCTTTATATTTTGGTAACCAGCCATTTTTAAAGCTATAATGTTTGGGGTCGCGGAAACTCCAGAGCCACAAGATACAATGATTTCGTCGTCTTTTGATAGAGAGGAGAACTGCTTTTCTAATGTTTCTTTGCTTTTCCAACGTCCATTATGATCGAAAACATTTTTCCAAAAATAATTTTTAGCACCGGGAATGTGACCAGCTTTCTTGTAAAGCGGCTCCACTTGACCTAAATAACGCTCCCGTGCTCTGGAATCGATTAAAACAGCAGATTTTGTTTTTAGTTTTTCTTTTACTTCTTGTATATGGATTACTTCATTGGAGCGAGGCTGGGGCTTGAATGCCTTTTTGGTTGGTGTTGGGATATCAGCAGTGGCTGCATTCCCGTTTGCGAGCCAATGCTCGAAGCCACCATCTAATACATACACATGGTCATGTCCCAAATAATGTAACATCCACCACAGGCGAGCAGCAAACATGTCATTCGATTGGTCATACACAACCACTGTCGTATTAGAATCTATCCCAATGTTACCAAGTTTTTTTGCAAATTCCTCTACATCTGGTAAAGGATGATTTCCACCATGCTCCTGAATTTCTCCTGATAAGTCTTCATCCAAACTTAAGTAAAATGCCCCTGGAATATGATTTTCTTCATAAGCTTTGCGTCCAGCTTCAGGATTGGTTAGTTCAAAGCGTACATCAACAATGACCGTATCATTTGAATTTTCTGCTAATTTATCCTTTAATTCATCCACACTCATTACAAAAGACATGACCATTCCTCCTTTACTATTTATCTTATTTTAATCCATGTTATCGGAACCTTAAAGGGCATGAAGCATTTTTTGTTGGGTAGAATAAAGAGAAAAGCCCTCATCCTAAGATGAAGGCTGTTCGACAAATTTCGGGGAGTGACAGGCACCCAAAAACCCCACAGGCACCCAAAAACCCCGCACATGCACTTAATTTAGCTCGAGCTCTAGCTAAATATTTTCCTGCTTCAATGTTTCGATTATGTTTTCTTTTCGGACTTTTGCGGTTGAGTATAGCATGGCTGCTCCTACAATGATGAAGACAGCGATTATTGCTACGATAATACTATTCCATGGTAATACGAATCCATAATCAAAGGAATTTGTAGCGGATAAATACATTAAAAAGATAAACGCAAGACTTAATGGAAGACCATATAGTAATGCTTTCACTCCATAAAAAATACTTTCATAGTTAATCATTTTATTAAATGCTTTTGGTGTCATACCGACTGATTTCAACATGGCAAATTCGCGCTTGCGAAGTGCAATACTTGTTGAAATGGTGTTGAAAATATTTGCAATCGAGATAATCGTAATTAAGCTAATAAACCCGTAGGTAAACACGTTCATCATAAGCAATAATTGCTCCGCTTGTTGACGTTGCTGATAAACGTTATAAAGACTTACATGTGCTTCTTTGATTTTTTCAATATCCTCTTGTGTCTTTAATGAATCATTTGAACTAATATAAATCGAATGGCCAATCGTTCCTTCTTCTACAGAGTCCATAATGTTCATTAAAACAGATTTGGAAACAATCAATTGCATTTGATCACTACTTGTATTTAACATACCGACTGGATACTTATCTGTTTTTGCAGCAATCTCGATGTGCTCTAGATAAGATTCTGTCTCCGTCTCCCAATCCATTTCATTTAAAGCTACAGAGTCACCAATTTTCCCGTTGTAAATCTCTGTTTCTATAAATTTGTTTTTCATTGGATTGTAATAAGAGGTTTTATTAATCAATATACCTGCAGGGTTTTCTACATCGGTCAGCTTCTTCATATCAATCCCAGCATGCTTTGCATACGTTTCTAAATAGTCGTCATCAAGGCTAATTAATCGAACGTTATATTGAAATTTACCATTTTCCAATATACTAGAGTCTAACGTTCCTTCGTCTAGGTCTTCTTGGATTTGTTCAGATATTTTATCCTTATCAATCCAACTCGTAATACTTGCATTTGTTTGATAGGCTTCGTGCATGGATGTTACTTCACTTAAATTGGAAACGGCCGACATGAACTGATTATCCATCATTTCACCATGATCACTAGAAAGCTCGATATCAAAGTTAATGTCCTGTTGCGTCATATCTAGTTGAGAATTTAGATTGTTGGTAAAGTAACTAACTGTTAAGAAAAGAAAGATACTTATAACAAGGGAGAAGACCGTTACACGATAACGCTTTTTGTTCCGTTTTAAATTTTTTAATCCAATTTCTGCTTCAATACCAAAAATCTTACGAACAAGCTTTGATGTTTTTACTCTCTTACCTGTCAATTTAATATCCTGGGATTGTCGAATTGCATCAATGGCAGAGATTTTAGATGCTCTTCTTGCTGGGATATATGTTGATATAAAGATTGTCACGATGGAAACAACAGATGCAACAACAATCGTCCAAGGCGTTACAACCAACTGTAATTTCTCAGTGATTCCAAGTGCTCCCTGAATGATTTTGTTAATAAAAATAAACGTTATTCCAATCCCAGCTAGTCCAGCTAAAAATCCTAAAGGTATACTAATTGCACCAATTACAGCACCTTCAAAATAAACAGAGTTGCGTTTTTGTCGCTTTGTTGCACCAACGCTAGCAAGCATTCCCAAATGACGAGAACGTTCTGAAACAGAAATTCCGAATGCGTTGTAAATGAGGGAAATAGAACCTATCATAATAATCGCCATAATTATCCCAGACAAGGAATACATCGTAGACTTAAAGGCATCATTATCGGTTACCCCAGAATATCGCAAAAGTTCATTGTTAAACTGTACATTTTCGGCCTTGATTTGTAGCTCGTCTGCCAAGCCTAAGGAGTGATCAAATATGTCGTTATTAATTTCTTTTACTACGGTCGTTGCATTAATCTTTTCGTCTACTGCTAGGTCATTTTCATCAATATAGGTGATGACTGTATATCCTGGTGCCCATGTAGGCTCCCAATTAGGTCTTTCCATCACCCCAACAACGGTAAAGGTTACTTCCTCTGTATTTGACAGAGATTCAATGACATCCCCATTATTATTACGAAGAAGAGCAGAGTTTTGATTTCGGACTTCACCTTGACTCGGGAATTCAGTCTGATATCTTTCTCCGACATCAAGAGTTAATGTATCTCCTATTTTATATGTCACTCCCGCATTGGAGTCAATTTCCTCGGAAATGAGAACTTCATTTTTAGCCTGTGGTAAACGACCTTCTTTTAAATGGATTGGATATTGCTCCATAGCCGTCTCATTGTAAGCTTTTATAAACAAATAAGGTTTGTTTACATTTTGACTACCTTCCAAATAGGCATATCCTTTATCCTTGGAGAGCAGTAGTTTTTTCGTTTCTTCGTCCTCACCAATCGCTGCTGCCTGCTCCTTATCTACGTCATGATACGTAACGTGCCATTCTCCTTCATCCGCAATTAGCTGACGTTGCATTAAGTCGAGAAAGGATACAGACAACGTTGCAACTGCTGTGATCATCGCAACAGATACAATCGTTCCAATGATGGTAACAAGTGTGCGCTTTTTGTTTCGTTTTAAATGGCGCAATGTTAGTTTGTTCACAATGTTCATGGACGAATCACCTCGTCCTTCGCAATTTTTCCATCTTCAATAGAAATAATGCGATCTGCCTGTAGGGCAATTTGTTCGTCATGGGTAATGACAATTAGTGTTTGGTTATATGTTTTGTTAAACATTTTTAATAGGTCAATAATCTCTTTACTATTTTTACTATCTAGGTTCCCAGTTGGTTCATCCGCTAGCATAATAGCAGGATTGCTAATTAAAGCACGACCAATTGATACCCTCTGCTGCTGTCCACCAGAAAGCTGGTTTGGTAGATGAGGCAGTCGCTCCTCTAAACCTAAGATCGAAACAATTTCCTGAAACTGCTTCGTATCTACTTTATGCCCATCTAATAGTAGGGGAAGGGTAATATTTTCTTCCACAGATAAAATCGGAATTAAATTATAAAATTGATAGATTAATCCGATTTGTCTTCTTCTGAAAATCGCAAGCTGTGTTTCATTTAAGCTATAAATATCGGTATTATCTACTAATACCTTTCCACTTGACGGTCGATCTACACCACCTAACAAATGTAGAAGTGTGGATTTACCTGATCCTGATGGCCCAATAATTGCGACGAATTCTCCTTTGTTCACGGTAAAGGAGACATTGTCTAAGGCCTTTACAGCTGTTTCTCCTTTCCCATAAACTTTAGACAGATTTTCAATTCTTAATATTTCCATTCTATTCCCTCCAATTTTTCATCCTGAGGTCATTATATCTGTCTAAAATGACGATGAAGTGACATGTAACATGACAATTTCGTCACATTACTAAATAACCTGCTTATAAAACTTAATGGAGAAGGTTGTACCAATAGAAGGTTCACTCTTTACTTCAATGTCTCCGTTTTGACTCGTTATAATGCGTTGGGCCATGGCAAGCCCAATACCTACACTGCCTTCACTTGCATTTGTTCCTTTAAAGAATCGTTTGAAAATGTAAGGGAGATCTTCTTTTCGAATGCCTTTCCCATTATCTTGAATAATTATTTCAGTGAACAATGTATTTTCTGAAAATGAAATGGTAAGCTTTCCATGTTTGTCTGTGTGCTCCACACAATTTTTCAATATGTTTAAAATAGCTTCTGCCGTCCAGTTTTCATCCCCAATAAACGCTACATCCACTTCGCCAATTACTTCTAATGTCTGCTCTTTTAGCTCCATCGGTATGATAAGGGGCTGAATGGTTTGGTTAATTAACTTTTGAACGTTTACCTTTTCCTTTTTAAATTGAACGGTTCCAGCATCGATTTTTGAAAGTTTTAGTAAGGAAGAGACAAGCCACTCCATACGTTCTAACTGGACTTGAATATTATGAGTAAATTCGTTCCTTTTTTCTGCTGATAGCGATTTGTCACGTAGGAGATCTGCCATTACCATCATTGAGGTAAGTGGTGTTTTTAACTGATGGGATATATCTGAAATAGCATCGGTTAAAGATTGCTTGTCTTCTTTTAGACTGTCGCTGCTTTCCGAGAGCATTAACGTCACCTTATAAATATCATTCTTTAAAATACTAAGTTCTCCCTCGCTATTATCCCGAATATCTAAGGAGTAGTTTCCGGCTGTTATGCTTCGCAAATATTCGGAGAGCTTTTCCAGCTGTTGATATCGATACAGTGTATAAGCGGTGAAAATCGTGGTGAGGACAGCACACGTCACCAACAAAAAGATGCCTGTTGTGGTTGAGGATAGAAATCCGATTCCGATTGCGAAAATGCTGAACAGAGACGAGAAGAAAAGGAATTGACGAATTTCTTTATTGCGAAACATTTAATCACCAACCTTATAGCCTAAGCCACGCACCGTTTTAATAAGGGTTGGCTTTTGAGGGTCATCTTCAAGCTTTTCTCTAAGTCGTTTTATGTATACGGTCAATGTATTGTCATTCACGAAATCACCTGCAACATCCCAAATTTGTTCTAGGAGTTGACTACGGGATAATATGTGTCCTTGATGGTTCGCAAAGATTAGGAACAAACGGTATTCCATTGCTGTAAGGGGAATTTCGGCTCCGTTTTTATATACTTTCCCTTCCTGAGGTAGAATTCGGATATTTTTGATTTCCATTCCACTGTTTGTATTCGCTTGTTTGTGGTATCGACGTAACACAGATTTTATCCGAGATAAAAGCTCGCGAATACGAAAAGGCTTCGTTATATAATCGTCCGCCCCCATATCAAGTCCCATAACAACATTTACTTCATCGTCGATTGCAGTTAAAAATAGAACCGGTATATCACTACGTTCCTTGACGAGCTTACACAGATCATAACCACTTCCATCAGGCAGAGAAAGATCAAAAATACATAAGGATATGGAATCTAACTGGTGCTCTATCACATTTCTAGCAGATTCAAAATCATAGCACAAAATCGTTGAATATTGGTCCTGCTGTAAAGAATACTCCAAACCAGAAGCAATCGTCCGGTCATCCTCCACAAGTAAAATACGCATCCCAAACACTCCTCTCTCTAATTCCCAATTATAGCCCGAGGTGGGGGTGCCTGTCACTTCCCGAAATGTGTCGAATTACAAGTGTCTCGTACTGGCCGTGCCAGTGCAATAAGTTCAGATTAAATCAACAGAGTTTGCGCAATCTATAACTATAACATACAAGGAGGGAAGGCATATGGTAAATCGGGATTTTAGTCGTTTTCGTATGGTGCAGGAGCACGAACAAAGACTGTATTTAAAGGGTGCTAAAAAAGTGAGAAATCTTGACCCGGAAACGAATCATCAAGGAAATACGGATAAAAGTGTAGGAGCTACTGGAAGGAACATATAGTATTGTAAAGAGCGCATGTCATCAGGTGCATCAACCGGATAACATGCGCTTTATTATGAATTCTGAAAATGATGGATACAGCCTGATTTTTTTAAAACTTTATGTTTCATATTCTGAGATGTATGTTCCATGATTTAAGAGAAGTGTTTCATTTTTGGATCGGCTTATCAACCACAAAATTGAGTTTGTGATTCATACAAGTGGCTTTATGTTCCAGACCCGTCCAATTTCAACCCAAACAACAGAGCTCATTCCTTCCGCTTATCCTGAGCTCCCCACCATTCCACATTTTTCAAACCAGGTACATTGGAAATATGAAACGTTGGGTCGACACCTTGTTTTCGTTGACGTGTGTAGTCCTTCAATACGGCAAAGGCAACATTTCCAATTAAAAGGATGGCGATTAAATTGACAACTGCCATTAATGCCATAAATAAGTCAGCCATACTCCACACAATGTCAATGGAGGCAAGGGACCCAAACATGACCATTCCTAATACTGCAAGGCGATATATTGTTTTCCAAGGTCCTCGACTTTTTAAATAGTCCACATTGGATTCACCATAATAGTAATTCCCAATTACAGAGCTAAAGGCCAATAAGAAAATCACTATAGCAATATAAATAGATGCCCATGCCCCAATGTGAGCACTAAAGGCAGCTTGGGTCAATTGGATACCGTCTTCGGCTACCTCTCGATACTCTTCAAACAATAAGATGGAAAAGGCAGTACAACTACATATGACAATCGTGTCAAAAAAGACCGCCAACGATTGGACAAGTCCCTGTTTAGCTGGATGATTTACACCAGCAGTTGCTGCAGCATTTGGGGCGCTCCCCATACCTGCTTCATTGGAGAAGAGACCGCGCTTGATCCCTTGCATAATCGCTACTCCAACAGAACCACCGATCACTTGTTCAATGCCAAATGCATGGGTTAAAATCGTTAAAAATATTCCTGGTACTTCGCCAATGTTTATAGCAACAACATAAAGGGCAACAAGAATATAGACGATCGCCATAATGGGTACTAATGTCCCGGATACGACGGCGATTCGATTTATCCCACCGAAAATAATGAGGGAGGTAAGGATAACTAACACAATGCCAGTCCATACTGGATCCAAATCGAAGGCTTCTTCCATAGCCATGGAGATGGTATTTGCTTGAACTGCATTAAATATAAGGCCAAATGAAATCATGATTAATAGGGAAAATAAAATTGCCATCCATTTCTGTCCAAGTGCTTTTTCAATATAATAAGCTGGGCCACCACGAAAGCCATCTTTATCTGGAATTTTGTACACTTGAGCCAAGGTGCTTTCAATAAACGCAGTTGCCATCCCAATAAAAGCAATAACCCACATCCAAAAAACCGCACCAGGTCCACCAACCGCAACCGCAAGTGCAACTCCCGTTAAGTTACCGGTTCCAACTCGGGATGCAATACTTATACTAAAAGCTTGAAAGGAATTGGTTCCGCGTTTTCCGCTCATCTCATCTGCTTCATCTCTTAACACGCGAAACATATCTGGAAACAGTCGTAATTGAACAAAATTGCTTCGGAGCGTAAAGTATATTCCTGCACCGATTAATAGATATATTAAAATGTAGTCCCAAAAAATCGTATTCCCAAGTCCTACGATTTTCGTTAAAAATTCTTCTATCCTTTGCATCATATGTTCCTTTCTTTTATCAAAGTTGATTCTGTTTGTAGTATGAGCAGGGAAATCAGGAAATATCAAATTTTGTTCAGCAAAAAAGCCATTAGCATAGATACCTATGCTAATGGCTTACGCTTATTAGAAGCGTTTATTTCGACTTAATTCGACATATATCGGGGAGTGACAGGCACCCTCAACTATTCTTCCTCTTCGTATTCTTTTATTTTTTCTCCTAATACTTCGATGAGTGCTGCTTGGGATTGAATAATATTTTTGAGCTCACGGATTTCTTTTTTGTTATTTCGATCGTACAGAATAACTAATACAAGTATGGCGAGAGCAACAAGTAAGTATAAAACATCCATGATAAAACACCTTTGTCTCTAAATTTTTTTACATTTCATTATAATGCCTATTGGATGAACTTCACAAGTATTTCTCTTGAAACAGATAATCATAATTCTTTCCAATTCGTTCAAAATAAGAAAAAACGAGAGGGGATGTATGTATTTTGAGCGTTCATCGTTCTACCCAAAAAGAAGAACAGTGGAATGCGATTACACACGGTATAGGCGCAATTCTTAGTCTAGTTGCTATCGTCCTATTAATAAGAGAAGCAAATGCAAACGAGCAACCTTGGGCACTTATTTCTGTACTTGTCTATGGTATTACGATGTTTATGATGTATATGTCCTCCACTTTGTTGCACAGCCTGCCAGAAGGAAAGTGGAAAGATTTTTTTCATATGCTGGACCACAGCTCGATCTTTTTATTTATTGCTGGCTCCTATACACCAGTATCAATGCTGCTTATTAAAGGCACTTTAGGTAAAACTATATTAATTACTGTTTGGGGTTGTGCTCTATTCGGTATTTTGTTTAAAATCATCTTCTTGAAAAAATTTATGATTTTAACAACACTTATTTATTTATTGCTAGGTTGGTTTGTTGTTATTGCCTGGCAACCAATTGCAACGACTCTTGCCACTCAAGGATTGCGGCTGCTTGTATTAGGAGGATTATGCTACTCCGTTGGCACCATCTTTTTCCTATGGCGCTCCTTACCGTACAATCATGCGGTTTGGCATTTGTTTGTAATACTAGGAAGTGGACTCCACTTTTTTACCATCTTACATTACATCCTTGGAACAGAATAAAGTGCACAAGCAAAAGACAGATGAAGCAAACATCTGTCTTTTTACATTTAACGAATCATTAAAAATATCTACACAAATTTTTACACTCTCTTGATACAGAAGTAATATTTCATTTTTATAATGAAGGCAAATAGAGTGGAGGTGGTTGTGATTAGATGGTCAAAAGGCTTCTATCAATTGGAGTGTTCCTTATTTCTTTCTGTAAATAAGTTTTTTGATTATCGTCTTATGAAAAGCTTTTTCTCTTTGATAACATACGCAGGAGGGGCAACCTTTACCATTTCCGTAACACTATGTATTATACTCTTTACAGATGTCCCTCTTCGTGATTATGGCTTCGCTTCATTACTTGCACTCTTGATTAGTCATATTCCCGTTCAACTTCTAAAAAAAATATACCCTAGAAGACGTCCCTATATTGTTTTATCGGAAACAAAAGTTACAAATTCACCACTCGAAGATCATTCCTTTCCATCTGGACACACGACAGCTATCTTTGCCGTTATCACTCCTTTTGTTATGTATAGTTTTATGGATTTTCTTTTGTATACCGTTGCATGTTCTGTAGCGGTATCACGCGTTATTTTAGGATTGCATTATCCTAGTGATATTGTTGCAGGTGCTTGTATAGGAAGTCTTGTGGGTTATTTATCGGTACTATTACTTGCACTTTAATATCAAAGGGAGGCAATCTTATGAAACTAGCAATCTTCACGGATACATTCACCCCTCAGGTGAATGGTGTGTCTATGACTTTCCAACGATTTGTAGATTTTTTGGATAAAAAGGGGATTGAATATCGTCTGTTTGTACCCGAGACGAAACGGGAAGGCTCTTATAATGAGCAAGTTCTTAAATTTGCTAGTATGCCGTTTTTTCTCTATCCTGAGTGTCGCTTTACGTTTCCAAATGTATATCAAATCAAAAAAGAATTGAAGAAATTTCAACCAGATCTTATCCATATTGCAACTCCAATAAATATGGGCTTAAGTGGTTTATACTATGGGAATAAGCTTAACATACCAACCGTAGCCTCCTATCATACTAACTTTGATCGTTATTTGGGCTATTATAATGTACAGTTTATGTCGAAGGCATTATGGAAATATTTACGCTGGTTTCATCAACCAATGTTACGTACATTTGTGCCTTCCAATGACACGAAACAGACACTTCTAAATAAGGGATTGCAAAACATAGGGATATGGTCAAGAGGTGTGGATTGTGAATTGTTTCAACCCTCTAATAGCGCACAGGAATTGCGTTCAAAATTTCAGATAAAGGAAAAAAATATTTTGACTTATGTTGGGAGATTAGCCCCAGAAAAAGATTTAGATGTCTTAATGGAGATTGCCAATAAAGTACCTTCACAAATAAAAAAGAATGTTCATTGGTTGGTTGTAGGAGATGGACCAATGAAAGAAAAGCTTCAACAAATAGCCCCAGAAAATATGACTTTTACTGGTTACATAAAAGGAAAGGAACTTGCCGACATATATGCAGGAACCACTGTGTTCGTTTTTCCCTCTACAACAGAAACCTTTGGAAATGTGGTACTTGAATCCTTAGCGTGTGGGACACCTGTTATTTGTGCAAAATCTGGAGGAGTGCAGGAGATTGTAAAAGATCAAAAAAATGGAATATTATGCGAAGCCAAAGATGTACAATCGTTTATAAATGCCATTACCAATTTACTCCAAGACAATCGTAAGCTTAAATGGATGGGGCTAGAAGGACGAAATGATGCATTAAAACGTTCTTGGGATAAAGCGTTTGATGATTTACTCAACCAATATGAACAAGTTTTGCAAAAAGAGGAATTTCTCTCTTATGCATAAGTGATGTTGTGTTCATTAAAATGTCTGTGGGAGTTAACTTGAATAGGAAAAACGAAAAAGGCTTGCATTCTCACATGCAAGCCTTTTTTAGTAAAAAGTATCCAATCTAATCTTCTCTATTCGACTTGAAAAGCAGAGGAAGTAAAGCTAATCCACACAAACCAACGATGGAATAAATAATTCTTGGGATGAGCTCGTCCTGTTCACCGCCTCCAAAAACACCTGCAACTAAATCATATAGAAAGAAACCGATTAATCCCCAGTTAATTGCTCCAATAATAACGATTAACAATGCAAATCGATGAAAACCACCCATGAAACCTTCCTCCTTACATTTATTTACCTTTAATATGTATTTTTTTGGAAGTGATTATGCAAAAAAATTGATTTTAAAATCCGTGATCCAATTGTATTTGTATTTGCATCATAAAAAAGAGCTGCCTGAGGAATAATGAGAAAAACGTAGCAAAGATAGGTGATTAATTATGTCAAACTCGTTAAATCCAGGTGAAGTCGTCTATATTATTATTCGCAATCCACATGCTCAAGATGTTGCACAAGTTCAGCAGGCCGCTGTAGTAGAGAATCCAGAGCACCCTGGTGAATTAGCACTATTTGCACATGAAAATTATTTTCCTTTATCTGAGGAATTTGCGATTTTTAAATCGGAGGAAGAGGCGGAAGAAGCTTATATGGAAGCCTTTGGTGCTCCAGACGTTGAGGATGAATTTTATGGTTAAGCCTTTTGTTCCTCAGCTCGTATATGTTGAGCCGCGTGCGTTGGAATACGATTTGGGAAAACAGTTAGTTGCAAAATTTGAAGATATGGGTATTGAAATTAGAGAAACGACATCCCATAATCAAATCCGGAATTTGCCAGGAGAGAACCATTTCCAAAAGTACCGGATTGCCAAATCTACGTTAGTAGTCGGTATTCGAAAAACGTTAAAGTTTGATACCTCTAAGCCATCTGCAGAATATGCAATTCCTTTTGCTACAGGCTGTATGGGACATTGTCATTATTGTTATTTACAAACAACAATGGGGAGTAAGCCATACATACGAACCTATGTAAATGTTGATGAAATCTTTGATGCTGCTGAAGAATATATGAAGGAACGTGCGCCTGAGATGACCCGTTTTGAGGCATCTTGTACTTCTGATATTGTGGGGGTAGACCATCTTACACACACATTAAAACGGGCGATTGAATATTTTGGGCAGTCTGAATTGGGACAGCTTCGCTTTGTTACTAAATTTGCACATGTGGATCATTTATTGGATGCTAATCACAACGGAAGAACTCGTTTTCGCTTTAGTATCAATGATTCCTATGTGATTAAATATTTTGAGCCTGGGACCTCTCGTCTAGATGACCGAATTGAAGCCGCGAAAAAGGTAGCTGAATCTGAATACCCATTAGGGTTTATTGTAGCTCCAATTTATTTACATGAAGGATGGAAGGAAGGCTATAAAGAAATGTTTGAAAAGCTAGAAGCCACTCTTCCCGCCCATGCTCGGAAAGACTTGACGTTTGAAATGATACAACATCGTTTTACGAAGCCTGCGAAACGGGTCATTCAAGAAAACTACCCCATGACAAAGCTTGAGTTAGATGAATCCAAACGTAAATGGAAATGGGGCAAATATGGGATTGGAAAATACGTGTATACAAGCGAAGAGCAAGAAGATATAAAAGATACGCTTGGTAGCTATATCCATCACTATTTTCCAGAAGCAAAAATCGAGTACTTTACGTAAGAACTAGGGAATGAGGTATAATCGTAGTGTTTGAAATTGTTAATGAGGTGGTTGATTTATGTATAAATTGTTATCCCATAACGATTTAGATGGGGTTGGTTGTGGCATACTTGCAAAACTGGCTTTTGGTAATGATGTACATGTACGATATAATTCCATTTCCAGCTTGGATCGAGAAGTGAGCAAGTTTTTAGAGAAGGATGATAAGGATACCTTTTTAATCATAACGGACTTGTCTGTAAATGAAGAAAATGAGAAAAAGTTAAATGAGCACTACGAGGCGGTTGGCAAAGTGCAGTTGATTGACCATCATAAAACAGCACTTCACTTCAACAATTATCATTGGGGACACGTTGTAGTAGAAAATGAGGATGGAAAATTAACATCTGCAACCTCTCTACTATACGATTATCTCGTAGAAGCGGGCCATTTAGAAAAGAAAGAGTCTATTGCTGAATTTGTTGAGCTCGTTCGTCAATACGATACTTGGGAATGGGAGAAAAATGATAACCAACAAGCACATCAATTAAATGCCCTATTCTTTTTAGTGTCCATTGAAGAATTTGAAGAAAAGATGCTAGAACGTTTGCAATCCAGTGATCATTTTGACTTTGATGAGTTCGAGAAAAGAATATTAGCAATGGAAGATAATAAAATAGAACGCTACATACGCCGCAAAAAGCGGGAACTCGTTCAATTAGAGGTAGATAAGAAGTTTGCGGGAATTGTGTATGCAGAATCTTATCATTCGGAACTAGGGAATGAGCTTGGTAAAGAATATTCCCATTTAGACTATATTGTTATCTTAAACATGGGCAGTAAAAAAATCAGCTTTCGCACCATTCATGATGATGTGGATGTTTCAGAAGTGGCATCAGAATATGGTGGGGGAGGTCATGCAAAGGCATCTGGATGCTCTATGACTGTAGAAGCTTATAATTTATTTGTTGCAGAAACATTCTATTTAGAACCATTACGGGAAGATGCGAAATATAACAAGTTTAACGTAAAAGGCTCCTCATTCGGCACGATGTATCAATCCCAATTAGATGAACTTTTCTTTGTTCATCCAACAGAAGCGGATAAATGGGTGATTGAACGGAATGGAATGCACATTGATGAACAATTTGAACACTTTGAGGATGCAGAAAGATTTTTAAAACGTCATCATCAAGCTTGGCTGGTTCGGGATGATCTATTTGTGAAGGACTTAATGGAGAAAGTGAAAGAGTTGCGAGAAGATAAGTAAAAGGGAAGAAGGAGAATAAGTAGTAGTTCCGTTTTGGGGTGCAGACTTGCAATTTGTACCATTAATGGAACTACTATTTTTATATGAGTAACTTTAAGGCTAACCGCAATCGAAGCCGTTTACTTTAGGAAGGAGATTTACTCTTTTTTACGATGAAGTACAGGGGCATATCTGCAGGAAGTACATGCTCTTTTTTGAACTTCGTTTATTAAAGGGGCAATTTAGGGAAACTTTATAATCCTATAAAACGTAAAGACTAATAAGAAATCTTGGAATAGTAGGAGGGATAATGATGGGTATAGGTTCTTGGATTGCAATTGGTATTGCAGTAGCTGTTGCCATTGGTTTATTTGGAAAGTCGAAAAAGATAAAATAAAATAAATGCCCCCATTACTTTAATTAAATGTTACGTCTACAATAAACATAGTCCTTAAAATGTCATAAAAAAATTCGATTAATAACAGGTTCATATTCAGAAATTATGTCAATATGATGTTCAAAACAAGCTAAAGAATAATGTTTAATATTCTTATCAGGCAACCTAAACTCCTTTTGGACATAATCAAGATAACTAGATTTTTTATAGATGCGAAATGAATCACCTTCAAATATTTGTTCATCATTCCAAACAGTGTAATCATCATAGACTACTGAATAGGTAATGTAATTTGGAAAATCAATTTGAAAGGTTGTTACTTTACAATCAGGATGAGGATAAATAAGTAAATCAGTTGCCTCCTTGCTTCTATTTACGATAACTCTTAATGCTACACCTTCCCTTCTTGGCTCAGATATCGACTCAAAAGAGATGGTATACCCAATTTCTTTAACCAAGTCAGTAAACTCCATTTGCCTCTCTCCTTTCTTCCATACTTTTATTCAACTTTGCTGAATGCTTCATCTGAAAAAGCGATCATTATAGCTAAGCATTTCGCAATATAGCGATTATTTTCTTTGCAATCTCGTAATATCGCAAAGCACTCCATTCAGAAATATTCCTTGAATATTTCTGTGCGTTCCGTTTTAATTCGTATAATTCCATGACAATGTCTGCTAGTTGAGCATCTATATTTCCTTTTTCTTTTAAATGAAATACCATTTTGGATATCGTATACTGAGAATTTGCTGCTATAGTAGTCCACATGGTATATAGTTCTTTCTCCACGTTAGACCAGGAAAGCAATATACCGGATATCGGCGAAGTATCAATTGCTTCCCATAGTTGGGGTTCGTGGATGGGGCTTTTCTGCTCTTGACTGAATACTGCTACAGGTATATCAACAAGGCTGATCTTCGTTTCGATATCACTTAATCGTTCTTTAAATTCCATTTCAAACCCTTTGTAATGGATTCGTTTTACATGCTTTAACCTTTCTCGAACGACATCACGAAATAATAACAGTATGACGAGAATGGTAATGGGCCAGATCAAGGAACCAATAATTGAAGCAATAAGCTCATAAAAATTCATACCCTACCTCCTCATGTATTGAGATATTACTATATTCGCCTCTGTTACATTGCATTCCTATACAACGTGCTCCATAAATTTAAAATGAATCAAATGGGGGAGTGCGAAAGATACATTCAAGAGGTTTCGGGCAAAAGGTTGTAAAAAGTGCACACTCTAGGAAAGTGTGCACGAGTCTTGTAATCTATTTTTTTCGCTTACTTAATCTACCTAATATAAAGGCACCAGCAGCAACGCCAAGTACTGTATTTGTTTTTTTATTAAACACTTGTCGCGTTATGAGATTTACGTTTTGAGGTCGTTCTGCTAAGCGACGCATGAAGTACCCATACCAATCGGTTCCAAAAGGGACATACGTACAGAAGTTATAGCCCTCTTTGGCAAGCTCGAATTGCATATCCTTTCGAAATCCGTATAGCATTTGAAATTCAAACTTATCTTTTGAGATATTATGGGTCTTCACAAATTTCTTGACATGGTTAATGATGTTATGGTCATGGGTTGCTATGGATGTGAATTTACCATGTAATAAATGATATTCAATTAATTTAATGAAATTATCGTCAATTTCCTTTTTATCTTGATAGGCCACATCTTCTGGTTCTTTATAAGCCCCTTTTACAATACGTAAACGGTAGTCTTTATATTTTTTAATATCGTCAACTGCACGATAGAAGTAGGATTGAATTACAGTACCAATATTGTCATAGTCCGCAGATAGCTGATCAATTAATTCAAAGGATGGTTGTAGGTGACCGTAATCTTCCATATCAAAATTGATAAATATATCATATTTACTCGCTTTGTCTACAATTTCCCTTAAATTATTTAAACAAAAATCATAGTCGATATCCAAACCAAGCTGGGTTGGTTTAAGTGAAATGTGAGCGTCCACATTATTGCCGTTGATCGCTTCAATCACTTCCAAAATCTGATTCTTTGCTTCTAATGCAGCTTCTTTTTCTGAAACGAATTCCCCTAAATTATCGATTGTACAAGCAATTCCGTGTACATTTAGTTCTTTAACGCTTTGGATCATTTCTTCAATGTTGGTACCTGCAACAACCGATTGGGCACCTAATTTGAGGCCATATTTTTGTGCTAGTGTGTTTAATAGTTGATTTTGAGATAATCCGATAAAGAAATTTTTCAACATCATTATAGCATCCCTCAATTATTAGAATTTTTCTTAAACTTTATAGGACTAGAGTATCACAAAAAGGGGAAAAATTAAAAATATTTTAACAAAAAAGATAAAAAAGATATTGTTTCCAAAAAGTGGACCGTGAAATTTAGGTGTTTCACTATTGACTTTATACCTAGTAGGGTATATTATGTAATCATCTTGTTGAAAAAAGGAGCAAACAATGAGTGCAACCATGATAATCATCATCGGAATGGTATCTTTGCTTGGCTTCGTTTTTTTATATAAACGATATTTTCCGGTGTATGGGATAAATAAATGTGATTTACATTATGAATCCAAACCAAAGGATGATATTATACTAGTGGATACGAGAGATTATCAAACATCTACTCGACATACTTTGGAAAAAGCATATTGTTTACCACTACCTTATTTAAATAGACATTTTCATGATCTACCGCATAAAGATATTGTCATCATTGCAGCAGATCATGTAGAAAAAAATTTAAGTGCTCGCATTTTACGCAAGCATGGACATCGTGTTATAGGGTATTATTTAATGAAAGATATGTGAAAGGGGTGTGCCAGTTGAATTACGACGCAAAAGTAAAAAACAGAATGAAGCGTATTGAAGGTCAGATTCGTGGTATTCTCAAAATGATGGAAGAAGATAAAGAATGTAGAGACGTTGTTACGCAAATGTCAGCCGTTCGAAGTGCGATTGACCGGACTGCAGCGTTAATTGTAAGTATGAATTTAGAACAATGCATACGTGAAGATAAAGGGGAAAACTCAGAAGACTTAATAAAAGAGGCTGTGAATTTATTGGTTAAAAGTCGTTAAAATTTATCCTTGACATTTAAGATTCACCCCTTTAGTATGGAAAATACGGGTGACGGTATTCAAACGTTGACCCTATTTTTTAAAAACAAAATAATACCCCTACATGTATATGTATATTTTTTTATTTTGTTTAATACCCCAATAGGTATATGGGATTATAACAACCTGTCCTTTGGGAATTATAAAAAACAGAAACAAACAGGAGGTTCTTAACATGAAGGAAATTACACCAAAAGAGTTAGCGGAAAAGATTAAAGCAGGAGATAAGGTAAATATTATCGACGTCCGCGAAGATGAGGAAGTAGCACAAGGAATGATTCCAGGTGCTCGTCATATCCGCTTAGGCGATATTCCAGAAAGCTTAGATCAATTAGATAAGAAAGAGCATTATTACATGGTTTGCCGCTCTGGTGGTAGAAGCGGAAGTGCTTGCCAATTTCTTGAATCACAAGGCTATGATGTAACAAACATGGCTGGCGGCATGTTAGCTTGGGAAGACGAAACAGAGTAAGAAATCGTAAAGGAGGATCTTCATGGATATTAAAGCCAATGAGGTTTTGGATGCAAAGGGATTAGCTTGCCCAATGCCTATTGTTAAAACGAAAAAGGCAATTACAAATCTAGAACCAGGTCAAGTAATCGAGGTGCAAGCAACCGATAAAGGTTCCACTGCAGATATTAAGGCCTGGGCTCAAAATACTGGTCACCATTATCTAGGTACGATTGAAGATGGAGACGTATTAAAGCATTACTTAAGAAAGGCAACAGATGAAGAAACAAAAGAGGAACGAAAACACGAGGATATTGTAGACCTAGATGAATTGCGTAAGGTTATCGAAGGCGATGAGGAAGTGTCTATCCTTGATGTAAGAGAACCAGCAGAATATGCTTTCGGGCACATACCTGGGGCAGTAAATATTCCTCTTAATGAACTGGAGGAGCGCTTTGAAGAGTTAAACAAAGACAAAGGACTATATGTTATTTGTCGAACTGGAAGCCGTAGTGACTTTGCGGCACAAAAGTTAGCAAATAACGGATTCAAAAACGTAAAAAATGTCGTTCCTGGCATGTCAAGCTGGGAAGGTAAAACGGAAAAAGACAATTAATTAAAATTTGGAGGAATGTAAAATGTCAAACAAAACAAAAGTAGCGATTATTGCAGCAAATGGAGGTCTTTTCGACGCATATAAGGTGTTCAACATTGCGTCAGCAGCAGCGGCAAGTGACGCAGAAGTAGGTATTTTCTTTACGTTTGAAGGATTAAATCTTATTCACAAGGAAGCACACAAAAACCTTCCACTACCAGAAGGGAAAGAACATTTCCAAGAGGGCTTCCAAAAAGCAAATGTACCTTCCATTGAGGAGTTAGTAGAGGTAGCTACAGAAATGGGCGTAAAAATGATTGCATGTCAAATGACAATGGATGTAATGAGCTTAGATAAGGATCAATTTGTAGAAGGTATAGAAGTTGGTGGAGCGGCAACGTTCATTGATTATGCAAAGGATGCAAATATTACACTAAGTTTTTAAGGGGGAGAAGGAATTGGCTAAAACCATTGCACCAAAGCAATTAGCACAGAAAGTCATTAATCATGAGGAAACATTGATATTAGATGTTCGTAACACAGACGAATTTGATAACTGGAAAATTGAAGGAGGAAAAGTAGAGGTTGTAAACGAACCCTACTTCAACCTTCTAGATGGTATTGAACCTGTAGAAAGTAAGCTAGCAAAAGATAAAGAAATCATTGTTGTTTGTGCAAAAGGTGGTTCATCTGAATTCGTAGCGGATTTACTTGAAGAAGCAGGATTCTCTAATGTGTACAGTCTAGAAGGCGGAATGAAAGCCTGGAGTGAGCATTTGGAACCGGTTAAAGTTGGCGATCTAGCTGATGGTGGAGCGCTATACCAATTCGTACGTCTCGGAAAAGGATGCTTATCCTATTTTATTGAATCTAATGGAGAAGCTGCGATTATTGATACAGCAAGAATGATTGAAACCTATGAAGAATTTGCAAATCAAAAGGAAGTACAGATTAAGCATTTAATAGATACCCACTTGCATGCTGACCATATTTCTGGTGGTCGTCATTTAGCACAAAAGGTCGGAGGAACGTATTACCTACCTCCTAAAGATGCAACGGAAGTCACATTTGATTATACACCTTTAGAAGAAGGAAATGACATTATGGTTGGGAATACAGCTGTTAAAGTACAGCCAATCTATTCACCAGGTCATACAATTGGTAGTACTTCCTTCATTATTGATGACAACTATTTAGTAACAGGTGATATTCTATTTGTAAAATCTATCGGACGACCTGACTTAGCAGGATTAGCAGAGGATTGGGTTGGTGATTTACGAAATACCCTCTATAACCGTTATAAAGAGTTATCTGATGATTTAATCGTGTTGCCAGCTCACTATTCCTTTGCTGAAGAACTTGGTAAAGGTGGTCTTGTTTCTGCTCGCTTAGGAGACTTATACAATCGTAATTCTGGTCTTCAAGTAGAAGATGAAGCGGTATTCCGTAAAATGGTAACGGAAAACCTACCACCACAACCAAATGCATATCAAGAGATTCGTGAAACAAACATGGGAAAAATTACCCCTGAAATAGAGAAGCAAAAAGAAATGGAAACAGGCCCTAACCGTTGTGCGGTAGAAGGGTAATAGGAGGAGAAAAAATGAAAGCAACAAAAGTATTAGACGCAAAAGGACTTGCATGTCCGATGCCAATTGTAAGAACAAAAAAGGCAATGGACGAATTAAGCACTGGTGATGTTTTAGAAATTCATGCAACGGATAAGGGTGCGAAAAGTGATTTAACGGCTTGGGCTAAATCAGGTGGTCACGAGCTTTTGGACATGGAAGAAGGGGACGTATTAAAGTTTTGGATTAAAAAAGGGTAAAGGGAGAGGCCCAACTGGGTCCCCTCTTTATTTTTAGGGGGATTATCAAATGGAATACACAATAGGGTTTATGATCGTTATTTTTCTCATTGGTTTTATTGGCTCGTTTATTTCTGGAATGGTTGGTATTGGTGGTTCCATCATTAAATATCCGATGCTCCTATATATTCCAGTATTATTAGGGTTTGCTTCCTTTTCAGCTCATGAAGTATCTGGTATTAGTGCGATCCAAGTACTATTTGCTACGATCGGTGGGGTTTGGGCTTATCGCAAAGGCGGTTATTTAAACAAATCCTTAATTATTTACATGGGTTTCGCGATATTAATTGGAAGCTTTATCGGAGGATATGGTTCCCAATTTATGACAGCTAATGGAATCAACTTTATTTATGGCATATTAGCTACAATCGCTGCAATTATGATGTTTATTCCGAAAAAAGGAATTGACGATATTCCTTTGGATCAAGTGACATTTAATAAATGGCTTGCTGCCGTATTTGCATTTGTTGTTGGAATTGGTGCAGGTATCGTTGGGGCGGCTGGTGCTTTTATCTTAGTGCCAATCATGCTTGTTGTTTTAAAAATCCCAACAAGAATGACCATTGCAACATCGCTTGCCATTACCTTTATTTCGTCCATTGGTTCTACTACTGGAAAGGTATTAACAGGACAAATTTTATATTTACCTGCTGTTATTATGATAGTAGCTAGTTTAATAGCATCGCCACTAGGTGCAAAGGTTGGACAAAAAGTAAATACAAAGGTATTACAAAGTATTTTGGCTGTTCTAATCCTAGGTACAGCAATTAAAATTTGGATGGACTTCTTTTAATTATTTTATTTGGAGAGAGGAAACAATGGATATGATGCAATGGATTTTTATCGGCTTGATCTTAGTATTTCTAGTATTTCGCTTTAAACCAGTAAAAGGGATTACACATATTACAACCCAAGAGGCAAAAGCGAAATCAAAAGAAAAAAATGTTCAATTTGTAGATGTTCGCACTCCTGGGGAATATAAGGCTAGAAGTAGCAAAATCTTTAAAAACATTCCTCTTCAGCAATTGGCAGGACGTACTAGTGAATTAGACAAAGAAAAAGAAGTAGTCGTGATTTGCCAGAGTGGGATGAGAAGTATGCAAGCAGCCAAATTGTTGAAGAAACAAGGCTTTGAAAAAGTAACAAATGTAAAGGGCGGTATGAATGCCTGGAATTAAGAATTCGTGTCTTGCTATATCTGCAGGACACTACATAAGAGAGGGTGAATGACATGAAAAACATTACTTCAGAAGAGCTTCAGAAGCGCTTAAACAACAAGGAGGACGTTCATATCCTAGATGTTCGGGAAAACAACGAAGTAGCAGCGGGCAACATTCCCGGGGCAAAGCATATTCCACTTGGACATCTTGCCATGCGTAAGAATGAACTAGATAAAGATCGTTCCTACGTCGTGGTATGCCAATCGGGTAATCGCAGTAAAGCGGGCTGTGGCATATTGGAAGCATTAGGATATGAAGTAGAAAATCTAGTTGGTGGAATGAATGAGTGGAAGGGAGCGATAGAATAGCGTATTCAAGACCAATCTAAAAATCTGGGGATGAAAAAATGAAAACAGTTAAAAATTTATGGAAGTCGTTATGACTTTCTCAAAAATTAATGTTCCTGGTAGGAATACTGATGGCAATTGGTACGTTTTGGTTGGAATGAAATTTGACGATCACACAAGGAGTTGATTTTCGTGTTTCATTACACGGTTGAAACGAATAAATCATTAGAAGAAGCGGTTCAGACCCTTGAAGAGCAATTAAAGGAAGAAAAATTCGGTGTCCTATGGCAATTTGATATTAAAGAAACATTGGAGAAGAAGGGTTTTGAGTTAGATCATCCATTTCGAGTGCTAGAGGTATGTAATCCGAAAGAAGCACAACGAGTATTGTCGCAAAACCCAATGGTTGGATACTTTTTGCCTTGTAAAATTGTTGTATATGAAGACAATCATAGGACGAAAATTGGTTTACCAAAACCAACTACTTTAATTCAAATGGTAGATGATGAAGCACTCAAAGGAATTGCGGAAGATATCGAGAAGCGTTTAATTGCATGTATAGATAAAAGTGTCGAATAAAGCCAACAAGGTGCCCCACTAAACTTGTGAAGCACCTTTTTGACATTTACATGCTATTTTACTTTCAATCCACATTTTCTAAATGGTCCTCTAAAAACTGCATACGGTCGTTAAATAAAGTTGGGTAGGATAAAAATCCAAGAATGATACTCGTTACGACAGCAGTAGTTAGTAGTAAAAAGAGAACCAACAACTGGAATAAAACGGCCTCTACGGGATCGGCTCCTGCAATAATTTGACCACTCATCATTCCTGGTAATTGAACAAGTCCAATGGTTTTTTGACTTTCAATTGTCGGAATCGTACTCGCTCGGATTGATGTAATAAGCTGCCGATGAATGGCTTGTTTTGGTGTCCCACCTAAAGAAAGAATCAACTCTGTTTGCTCCCGGTTATTATTTAACTCGGCTGTGAACCGGTTTAAAAACAGGATAGATAGGACCATGGAATTTCCAATCACCATACCACTAATCGGGATTATATATTGTGCTGTAGGTGGTATAATTTGCAAACCAAGCAAAATACTTTGCGTTAATACTTCAATAAACACAAAGGCTACAATCAATTTCCACGTAATACCGACAATGGAGGCGCCTTTCTTTCGAGCATTTTGCGTCGCGGCACCAATCATCAAGAGTAGCATTAAGATAATATAGATATAGTTTTCAGAGTCGAACACAAACTGAAGAACATAGCCAACAGCTAGTAATTGAATAATAGACCGGATTGCAGCAATAATCGTGTCCTTTTCTAACCCTAACTGTAAGGTTCTAGATAAAAGAATTGGTATGATGACAAATATAAGGGTGAGAGCTAACGTAAAGTAACTCATTGCGCTTCCCCCTTTACAAATTGAATGATTTCTTCGTTTGTTGGATTTTTTAAAACATCAATTGGACCAGATTCTATCAGTTCGCCCGCTTTTAAAAACCACGTATAATGACCAAGGTTCAAGGCTTGCTCCAGATTGTGGGTAATCCAAATGATTGTAGTTTCATATTTCTCATTAATACGAACGATTAGCTCTTCAATATCCTGCTGAGAAATACGATCCAAAGACGATGTAATTTCATCTAATAGAAGGATCTTAGGACGATTCACAAGGGTCCTGGCAATCGAGAGCTTTTGGCGTTGACCGCCTGACAAATCTTTCGTTTTTCGTTGGATGAGCTCTTCTTCGAGACCGACCAAATGAAGCAATTCTTTTGCTGTTTCTTCTGTTAATTCTTTGCCGTTTAAAGTTAACGGTAATGCTATGTTTTTATAAACAGTACCATTAATCATTGGTGCACTTTGTAACGCAAGTCCGACATGTCGTCGTAAATCAACAGGTGGATAGGTATTTATGTTTTTACCGTGGATGATAATTTCCCCTGAATCTACTGTTCTTAAGCCGTTAAGTAATTTGAATAGCGTTGATTTCCCAGCCCCAGAAGGTCCAACTAAAGTGGTAATCTTACCCTCTGGAAAGGCACCAGAAACATTTTTAATAATATGTAAATCATCCGTGGAAAAATTTACGTTTTTTAATTCAATCGCATTTTTAAAGTCTGCCAATTCATTCATCTCCTTTAACCAAGAAAGGATATCACGATGTAGAGTCGTTGCTCAAATAGAATGTTTATGGAGTTAGTATGCGCCAAGTAAATAAATGTATTTCTTATATTTCTAGTATTCCCAAGTAAATTTGCTCAAAAAGAAATAACAATTCGAAAGCGATTCATCAAATTTTCACATTTGCCGTTTATACTAGTTGATAAACTGGATGTACATAATCTCATTTAAAGGAGTATAAATATGCCATCAGCATGGGTTATTGGTTCAGTAGTTATCAAATCATCGTTCGTTGTGCTTGTTATAAGTATACTTGTGTCGATGCTCTTATTTCGTTTTCTGCATCCATTTAATGAGCGAAAGGGAAAACAATATGTGGATGAAATTGGAACCATTTTCATTGGAATTGCTGTGTCCATCATAATTGGAAAAATTCTATTGAACGTATCGGTATTCATAACGGATCCAATCGCGATTTTAGCTTATCCAAGTGATTCTAAAGCTTTCTATATTGGTTTACTATTCGTGGTTGTATACGTGAAATGGAGAGTGATCCGAAGCTATGACCATTTTGAAGAACTATTTTTTAGTTGGATGTTTGTCTTTTTTGCTGCTTCCTTTCTTTATGAGTTTGTTATTAGTGTGTTTGGCAACGGAACAGGAAATGGCATTTCAATGGTTATTCCATTTGTTCTTCTGATTGGCTTTCTCTTACTGTATGAAAAAGTTGCTATTGGTTTATTAGCAATACTAGGGATGGTGTTATGGAGTCTGGGGCAGTTGCTGTTCCGTATTTTCGACCAAACATCCATTTTTCAGTTTTATGTAAGTCCCATTTTTTATGGTTTAAATCTCTTGATTGGAATTATGCTACTACTATATAGAAGGAAGGTGCTTGTATGTCTGCAGCGGTCGATCTCACTATCTGGCTTGCATTAGGAGCGGGGGTATTATCTTTTCTATCTCCATGTACGTTACCTATTTTTCCGCTTTATTTGTCCTACATAACGGGAATGAGTGTAAAAGAGTTACAAAACGAACAAAATGTAAAAATGAGAAGTCGATTGATTATCCATTCTATTTTCTTCTTATTGGGTGTATCGATGGTATTTATTAGTCTTGGTATTGGAGTTTCCTTTATTGGAAAATGGGTACAAGAACTTTTAACCGGTGAATTAGGACTCTTTTTCCAACGTATATCCGGAATATTTATTATTATCATGGGACTTTTTGTGGCAGGGTGGTTGAATATTAAGGGATTCATGAAGGAGAAACGATTCCGGGTTAATAATAAGCCTGTAGGACATATAGGGACTTTTTTAGTGGGAATGGGTTTTGCAGCAGGATGGACACCGTGTATTGGACCAATATTCGCTTCCATTCTACTCATTGCAGGCAGCAATCCTGCTCAAGGAGCTATTTATACCATTATGTATGTCATAGGTTTTGCTATTCCATTTCTTATTTTAACGTTCTTCATCGGAGGAGCAAAAGTTTTGGTGCGTTACAGTGAGAAGATCATGAAAGCAGGGGGCACCGTTATGGTTTTTGTAGGTGTTCTATTATATACAGGTCAACTTTCGAAAATATCAAACTATCTATTACGAATGGTACAAGATAGTTGGTTTGGGAATCTTGGATAATAGGAGGTTCGAAAATGAAAAAAGGTATTATTGTTGTTATTCTTGTTGCAATGTTTGGTTGGGCAATATATGATCTTGTTCAAAAGCCGGAGGAAGAAACAAAATCCGATTCCTTTGTCAGTCAAGAAGAGACGGAAACAAATCGTTCTGAAGCAGATGAAAAGGAGATGGAAACCCCCAATGTACCAGTTGGCTTAGAGGTAGGCAATTTAGCCCCAGATTTTGAGCTAACAACCTTAAGTGGAGAAACGGTTCGATTGTCTGACTATCGTGGAAAGAAAGTGATGATTAACTTTTGGGCTACGTGGTGTCCACCTTGTCGCGCGGAAATGCCAGACATGCAGGAATTCTATGAAAAGCAGGATGTGGAAATATTAGCTGTCAATTTAACACAAACGGAAGCGAATACGAGCGATGTGGAAGCATTTAAGGAAGAGTTCGGCTTAACCTTTCCAATTCTTTTAGACGAAGACTTAACAGTAGCAACAGAATATCGAATCCGTCCAATCCCGACCTCTTATATGGTTGATTCTCAAGGGATTATACAATTTGAAGCATTAGGAGCTTTAAATTATGATTTGATGGTTGCAGAGTTTGAAAAGATGCAATAGTCCTCTTTTCTTTGTAGAATAAGAAAGAGGTGGTATGTATGAAGCAAACCCTACTAGTAGTAGATGAAGAAAATACGAGAGCAAATTATATACAGTATCTAAAAGAAAAAGGTTATCACATCATTGTATCCGAGAATGGGGAGGATGCAAAGAAACGTTTTTATGAAGACCATCCTTGTTTGTTACTGGTGGATACGGTACTTTCAGATATGAAGGCAATGGAGCTTTGTAAATGGGTGTTGTCACAGGAACGGAATGAAGTATCTATTATTCTCTTATCAAAAGAAAACAACGTAGAAGAGAAAATCCTAAGCTTAAAATCAAGTGCAGATGCCTATATAGATAAAAATATGGAGCCTGAAGAATTAGAGGCCCATATTATTGCCGTCCTACGTAGGTCCGGACAATTTTGTCAAAAAATTGCATACGGTGGTTTATGTATCAAGCCACGTAAAGGAGAAGTATTACTCTTCAATGAGCAAGTAAAGCTTACAAAGCATGAATTTAATTTGTTGTATCATTTTATGGAAAATCCAAATGTTGTTCTGTCTAGGAAAGACTTAATGCATCAATTATATCCATATGAGGATAAATATATAATGGATCGGACCATTGATGCGCATATAAAGAAGTTACGAGAAAAAATTGAAGACGATCCTACATCACCGAAACGAATTTTAACCGTAAGAGGGATGGGGTATAAGTTTATTGGATAAGAGATGGAGAGAAGGCTTATAAAGTAACGTTCCAGGTATGGTGCGATAGCTCTACTATTGTACGGGATAGCAATGGATAATAAAGCAGAAGCTAGGAGGCTGAGGTCCTGTCCCAAGAAAAAAAATATTTTGCCTCAGCGCTTTTAGCACTCATCATCATGTTAATAGGCCCGAACAGTATGTCGCATTTTATATCTGTCCCCTTTTTGAGTTAGAAAAATAACTCTCAGATTTACTTCTTCAAAAGTAATTTCACCTATTAATCCAACCTCGATTACATGCACTATTTTCTACGTTTTTACAGGAAATGCATGAACTTCCTCATTTGTTAAATACTATTTATATTCCATTTTTATAAAGGAGTATGAAACACATGACTTATCAAAGATACGAACTCAAAAGAACAGGTTCCAACGATAATGATTATATGCTCGTTGTATATTTAAACAACTATTCTACTGAGTTCGCTGATGAGTTAGGTCGAGAAACAAGTAAACGAAAGGATTTAGTGCAAACCGTGCGACAGATAGTAAAGGAGCGTTATCCAAATTTAAAGGTTTCCGTAATTAAAGTAATGATTGGTGGAATGGCGATCACATCGATACCGTTAATGGGTGCAGGTGATCATAAGACAGAAGCTGCAGAGCTAGAAGCACCAACATCACAGGTATCCCAGGAAAGCAGCTATTCGTATTATGTATCCTCTGGAGATACGCTGTATAGTATTGCGAAGAAGTTTAATACGTCTGTTGATAGCATCAAAAAGGCAAACAATCTGACTTCGAATGCTTTACAAGTAAATCAACCCTTAATGATACCAAAAGCCTTTCATACCGTTGCTTCTGGAGATACACTCTATTCGCTTGCTTCTACTTATAAGACAAGTGTTGACATGGTGAAACGTGTAAATGGATTAACAAATAATACCATTACAATGGGACAACAGTTAATAATTCCAAATTCCATAACAGAAACAGTTTCAACATCATCCGAGGTGGAAGTAACTACTCCAGTACAAACGAGTTCCTATAAAGTTGATGTTGGAGATAGCTTGTGGACAATTGCGAATCGTTTTGGTGTATCGGTGAGTGCCATAAAGCAGGCAAATCATTTAACATCTGATCTATTACAAATTGGCCAAACCTTAAGCATACCAGCAACAAAAGAGGATGCTTTACCAACTGTCTCGATTCCCACAACAAAAAATGTTTCCTATACAGTAGTATCTGGTGATAGTCTCTGGGCAATTGCAAATCGATTTGAAGTGAGTGTTAACGATATACGAAATTCCAACAATTTAGAGAGCGACCTTCTTCAAGTAGGTCAAAAACTTGTAATACCGAAAGAAGAAGGAGCAGTACTTGCGCCAGCATTGACTCCAGCAACTAATTTTAATTCCACACATACGGTTAAGACAGGCGACACGCTCTATAGTATAGCGCGAAAGTATAATGTAACAGTCGACCAATTAAAGACACAAAACCAGTTAACGAATAATACGTTACAAATCGGACAAGTGTTAACCGTAAACAAAACAGAACCAGTAACAGCTAAAGCAACAACAAACGAGGACAGTAGTATTGAAAAAGTGCAGGAAAATCTTAAAAAGTTAGGGTATTATGATGTACCGACCATGACAGGTAGTTATGATACTTCTACCACAAGTGCGCTAAAAAATTTTCAAAGTGACTATGGATTAGTAACATCTGGCAAGGCCGATTCCGCAACCTTGACAGCAATTGATCATGCTGTTGTCAAACAGGCGATTATAAAAGATTCCGTAAATTATACTGGAGTCCCTTATTTATGGGGAGGAACTACTCCAACTGGATTTGATTGTTCAGGCTTTGTATACTTTATGTTTCAAAAGCATGGTGTGGAGATGTCACGAAACACTTCAAGTGGATTATATAAACAAGGAACGACGATTGCGGACTCGGATTTAATGCCAGGGGATCTTGTCTTCTTTTCCACGAGTGGTTCTGGCATCACCCATGTTGGTTTTTATATGGGGGACAATCAATTTATTTCCGCAACAAGCTCAAGTGGAATAAAAGCAGTATCCATGGACAACTCTTATTGGTCAAAGCATTATGTAGGAGCAAAGCGGTTATATTAAGCTCGATAAATAGGGGAGGATTTCCGATTAATTGGGCGAATACAAAATATAAAGAGCAAGTAGTTGAAATGACGCGTACGTTTCGCGTCATTTTGTTTTATGATGAATTTGTAAATGTAAAACAAGTTCCAGATGAAATGAAAGTGTTTTTTGAATAATTGTGCAATTTACTTTACGGAAATAGTATTTGGCAGCATAATTTAAGTAGTACGTTTTATTGTAAAGGAGTTGAGATATTGACAAGTTATGTAAAACTAGGAAAATCGGATGTATCTGTATATCCAATTGGTCTTGGAGCAAATGCGGTTGGCGGACACAATATTTACCCGAATATGTTAGATGAAGAGGTAGGGAAAGAGGTTGTTCGTGCTGCCATAAATAATGGCATCCATATGATCGACACAGCCTATGGTTATGGGCCCAAGCGTTCCGAAGAATTAATTGGGGAAGTGATGAAGGAATTTCGCCGAGATGAGATTGTGTTAGCAACAAAAGCATCACAAAAAAACGTTGACGGTAAGGTAGTAATGGATAACTCCCCGTCGTTTTTGAGACAGGCAGTAGATGAAGCATTGACACGTCTTCAAACCGATTATATTGATTTGTTTTACATACATTTTCCAGATGAAGATACTCCAAAAGCGGAGGCAGTTGGGGTGTTAAATGACTTGAAGGATGCTGGTAAGATTCGGGCAATTGGTGTATCCAATTTTTCACTGGAGCAACTAAAGGATGCCAATCAAGATGGCTATGTAGATGTTATTCAATCAGAGTATAACTTATTAAATCGTTCGGCAGAGGATACCTATTTCCCTTATACTTCAGAGCATAATATTACGTTTATTCCCTATTTCCCGTTAGAATCAGGACTGTTAGCGGGAAAGTATGATGAAAATAGTACGTTTCAGGATATTCGTGCAAGACGTCCGAATTTTCAAGGGGAGAAATATAAAGAAAATATTGCGAAAGTCCAGCAATTAAAGGATATTGCGATTCCGTATGAGGAAGAAGTAGCGAATATTGTTTTAGCTTGGTATTTAACACAGTCGTCCGTTGATGCGATTATTCCAGGCGCAAAACGTCCGGAGCAAGTGA
Source organism: Salirhabdus sp. Marseille-P4669 (assembly GCF_900240405.1). Taxonomy (GTDB): domain Bacteria; phylum Bacillota; class Bacilli; order Bacillales; family Alkalibacillaceae; genus OEQK01. The sequence goes on along the minus strand of NZ_OEQK01000003.1, from coordinate 267,549 downwards.
AGATAAACAAGCGGGCAGCTGAGATCACATTAAAAGATTCAGATATAAAAGCAATTGATGACATATTTAATAACTAGGAGTGTTCGCAGATGAAAATTATAGCATTAGTCGGTAGTTTACGAGAACAATCATATAACATGCAGCTTGCTAAAACGATACAAGAACGATATGAAGAGAATTTTGAGCTTCTCATTCCGAATCTAGGAGAACTTCCTCATTTTAATCAAGACGATGAGCTAGATCCTCCATCTGTTGTCAAAAACTATAAAGAACTTGTAAAAGAAGCAGACGGTGTAATCGTTATAACACCAGAGTACAATTGGTCGATTCCAGGAGTTTTAAAGAACGCGTTAGATTGGCTGTCTCGTGTTGATAAAGTATTAACAGATAAACCAGTTATGACCGCAGGTGTATCTGCAGGTCTAATGGGAACCATTCGTGCTCAGCTACAATTGCGTCAGGTGTTTACAAGTCCAGGACTTCAAGTAAGATTGCTGCCACCAGCGCAAAACGAAATTGTAATCAATCTCGCAAGTCAAAAATTTGATGAAGCTACAGGTCGCCTTGTAGATGAAAATACATTAGCGCATATCGATGGTATTGTGGAACGCTTTATCGATTTTGTGAAAGCGGCTAAATAAAGAAAAGATAAGTAAAACATGGAGGTCTTCTCCATGTTTTTTCTTATTAAATCTCCCGTCATTTAGGAGAAAAAGTATATTGGATATCTTTTATTGAAGAATGAAGAGGTTAAATTATAGGAGGTTTTGTTTTCGTAAAAATTGTACAACTTTGTCTTTGTTGGAAATAAGAATTTTTCCGTTTTGATTTGGAATCACTTTTAAACCATTACAATATGGACAAGTTTTGTGGGATATTTCATCTACATATTTATCGCGAGCAATGATGAGTGCCTGCTCATAAGAAGGATATAATAATTCCAGATCACTTACCTTATCTAAAAATTGCTCCGAATATACTTCTGTATAGCCATTCCCTTCACAATGATGACAAACTTCTTCTAACTCGTTTAACAATTTTTCTAGCATTATATACATCACTCTCCTTAACATTTATTTAGATTTAAAATGAATGAATCAGAAATAAAGCAAAAAATAGTTCCTTAAACTATTTTATTAAACTAGCTACGGTGACATGATAGCTCAACTGAGGATTTGTAAAATTTACTCTACAACAATATTCCATAAAAACATGTCCATTTCCTGCCAAATGATAAAACGAACTTGATGTCACAGCAAAAAAACGGTACCAAGTACTCTAAAAGGACAGGTAATTGTTTTATCTTTAGGCATTGAGAGGGGCATGGATTATTGGAAAGGATATATTCATTTTATTGTGATTTTTTTCGGGAAAGTGAAGAAAACAATCCACCAGGAGTTACATGTTTTGATTGAGAAAAGAATGGTGTGCTCCGTCATTGTGAAAAAACCTGTAAAAGCTACCGTATAAGATGTAAAGCAGTCTGTGGAATAAACCCATAGACTGCTTTCTTTTTATCGATCAAACAGTTCCTTTTCTTGTTTTAAATGCTTCACTTTTAAACCAATTTTCACATATGGGATAAATAGAATAATAGCGATAAGAAAGTTAACAACAGATAAATATATATTGATATTATTGATATTATTGATATTTACGTTTATACAACCGATAGCGAAATTAATAAGTAATACGATCCCGAATATTCTAGCAACTTTTTCGTAATGTTTCATTCTGGATGGGATGTCTGTATAAATTTCAAAAGAACCATCCTCTGCCTTTTTTCGAAAATAAGCCCATGTATGATAGGACGTTACCATCTCAATATGTTGCTCCTTCAAAAATGCGATATATTCCGCACTTTTTTCATCAGTAGGATAGTCATCTAGCATTTCTAAACGATATATATAAGCTCCGGGTACCCCTTTTTCAAAATAATAACGACCGAACTTGTATTCAACAAAATGGAATCCTAATCCTGCCATCTTGTTTAGCCATGCTTCTTCTTTTTCGAAATCCATAAAGATTTTATACTTCTTTATTCTCATCCTGACAACCTCCATTTATTATGTTTGTTCCGTTTTGTATAAGCTCTTGGAGACGTTGGAGTTCACTTTTTACAACTTGCCTTCCTATATCGGTAATAACATACTCTTTTTTACGACTACTTTCATCTATTAGAGTGATCCATTTTTTTTCTTGTAATGTTTTGATAGCCCCGTAGAGAGTGCCAGGTCCTAATGTAACTCGCTCCTTACTAATCTCCTTTACGAATTGCATAATTCCATATCCGTGCATAGGAGTGTGTAATGCTAAAAGAATATAATAGACAGATTCAGTTAAGGGGAGCTGTTCTTGATTTGATGGCATAAGGTTCGTCATTCCTTCAGTCAAGTGCACTAACCATTTAATTCAAAGTTGTTGTACACCTTTTTTATTTATATCGTCTACCGATATATCATAACCCGATTATATCGGTAGGCGAAACAATTGTCAATAGAGAGAATGTTAAATGATTTTGAGGAAATAATTAAAATAATATGGGATTTAAATTTTGTGACAACACGTCATTATATTGATATAATAAATTCGTACATTTAACAGAGAGGCTTGATGAAATTGATTACTACGAAGGAAAAGCAGGTAGCAAGAGAGATACAGCAAATCATCATAATTACCATTGGGGCAGTAATTGCAGCTATCGGTTTGGAACAGTTTTTAGTGCCGAACGATATTATGGATGGTGGAGTGATAGGACTTTCCATCATTGCAGGTGAAATAACGGGAATGCAAATGAGTATATTTATTGTCTTATTTAATATTCCTTTTTTAATATTTGGATATCGAAGAATGGGCTTGAAATTTACGTTACATACGCTGTATGGTGTTATTATTCTATCTGTATTCACCTCTGTATTCCACCATGTGGAACCCTTTACAGATGACTTATTTTTAGCAACAATAATCGGTGCAGTTATTTTAGGTGCAGGTGTTGGTCTTGTTATTCGTACAGGTGGTGCACTAGATGGAACTGAGATTTTAGCTATATTTGTGAGTAAAAAGCGCCCGGTATCAGTTGGGCAAATCGTTATGATTATGAACTTGTTCATTTTTATTTTGGCGGCATTATTAGTTTTTAGCTGGGAAACCGCGATGTATTCCATTATTACTTATTATATTGCTTTCAAAATGATTGATATTGTAGCTGAAGGTTTGGAGCAGTACAAATCTGTAACGATTATTTCTAGCAAACCAGATGAGCTTGCAAATGTGTTAAGTAAAAGCCTGGGAAGAGGAATAACATTCATTAAAGGAGAAGGGGTGTACAGCAACGAACCAAAAAAGATTATTTATACGATTGTCTCCCGTATTGAGCTATCTATTGTTCGTGAAAAAGCTCATCAAATAGATCCAAATGCTTTAATTGCGATAGAAAATGTGGCGGATGTTACTGGTAGTAATTTTGAGACAAGCTCTGGACATTAATTTTAGATGGACATTCGTACACCATAAAGGGTGTGCGAATTTTTTTACTTTATTTTTAACCTTTCATTCGGTACCCTATTGTTATATATATTAAAAAAAAGAGGGATTCGATGAAGTCTATCTACAGCAATGTCATTCAATTTCGAGGCACTCATTATAATTATGGATATAAGCAAGGAAAAGAGTTAAAGGATTCTCTTATTATTAAAAATCGTGAAAAACAATGGCAGGTAAGAAAACCACGTTTTTCTATTGATCAAGCGGAAGCGAAAGATATGATTACAAAATGGTCTCCTAATTTATGGGATGAGCTCTTAGGATTGAGAGATGGATTAGAGTGGCCATTAGAGAAGGTTTTACAAAACTTCGGTGGCTATCGAATCGAACAGGTTCGGTCTGGGTGTACGGTACTAACTGGGGATGATTATTTTATTCGAAATTATGATTTCCATCCGAAGACATATGAGGGGAGATTTACCTTATATCAACCAACAGATGGTGGATATGCAACGATTGGACCTTCGCAACGGATTACTGGAAGACCAGATGGTATGAATGAAAAAGGATTAGTGCTTGGATACAATTTTATGCATCGAAAAAAACCTGGAGATGGTTTCGTATCACATACCGTTAGCAGAATGGTATTAGAGTATTGTGCCAATGTCGAGGAGGCGGTTGCGATGCTAAAGGAAATCCCGCATCGTCACTCCTTCAGTTATATTGTATTCGATCCAAATGGTAAAACATTTGTAGTGGAAGCTTCATCGCGTGGGGTTGCTGTACGTGAGTCAAACATGTGTACAAACCATTTTGAAATAAAAAAGGAAGAGAATCGAAATTACTTAGTCGAATCGGAGCAACGTTTGCAACGATTAAAACAAAGCGAAGAGCATGTAACAGGAGCAAAAGCAGCATATCGCCTGTTGAATGATACAGGAAAGGGAGTATTTTCAAAGGAATATCGAAACTGGGCTGGTACGATTCACACATCTGGCTATTTTCCGAAGACATTAACGACCTGGTTTGCCCTAGGTGGAGATCAAAATCCGGTAGAAATAGACTTTAAAAAATGGTTAACTGGAGAGGATATTCAGTTCAACCGAATAGAAGGAGAAGTAGATACTGATTTACCATTTGCTCATATGGACGAAGCAGCAAGGTGGTTTGGGATGAAATCGAATAAATAATAAATTTTTCGTTTGCAATATATGAGATTTCATGGGTACTGCTCTTGTATTGTCTTAAAATGAGTGACTATACTTAATTAAGAAATCTAGACTATGTACCCAATAGTCTAGATTTCTTTGTTATTTAAAACGGGAATTTTCGCTCTTTTGTTTGAACAGATACCCATTTCGTTGTCGTAAATTCATCCAGTAGCCATGGATTTCCAAAACGACCTAATCCACTTGCTTTCGTACCGCCAAATGGAATATTAGGTGCGTCATTTACCGTTTGGTCATTAATGTGGGTCATTCCGGCATCTACTTGGAGTGCAAATTCTTCGCCTCGTTTCAGGTCACTTGTGAATATAGCGGAGCTTAATCCATATTCTGTATCATTTGCAAGCTCAATGGCATGATTATCTGTTTCTGCTTTAATAATTGGAGCAATTGGTGCAAAAAGTTCTGTTTGAGCTAACGGACTAGCATTATCAACATCCACAAAGACATATGGTGTCAGCACTTGGCCAACACGTTTTCCTTCTAGAGCCAATTTTGCCCCAGACTGGATTGCTTCTTGTATAATCTTTTCTGCCCGGTCTAACTGACGATCATTAATAATAGGGCCAATAATTGTTTGTGGGTCTGTTTGATCGCCATATGGAATGGACTTAGCCCGCTCCACAAATTTTTCAATAAATTCCTCGTATTTATCTTGATGAACAATGATGCGGTTTGTAATCATACAAATTTGTCCTTGATGAATAAACTTTCCAAAGATTGCTGCATTTACAGCTTGATCCACGTCTGCATCGGATAACACGACAAATGGGCTATTTCCACCGAGTTCCAGTGCAACCTTCTTCAAATGCTGTCCTGCAATACCACCGATATAACGACCAACGGCTGAGGAACCAGTAAAACTAATTAACTTCGGGATTGGATTTGTTAACATGGCATCCTCTATTTCAGCAATATCGGTTAATACCACATTGAAAACGCCCTTTGGTAGGCCAGCATGCTCAAATGCTTTTGCTAAAATAGAACCACCAGACAACCCAACTTGAATATCTGGTTTATGAACAATACTATTTCCTAGTGCAATGGCAGGGGCAATGGTACGCATTGATAGATTCATAGGAAAATTAAAAGGAGAAATAGACGATACTACCCCAAGTGGTAAGCGATACACATGGTTGATTTTATCTGGGGCACCAGGCACCTCTCGAACATTGTAAATTTCATCCGCATATTTAATAGCTTCTTCTAAAAACTCTACTGTTAAATGGTGTTCGACATTAGACTTTAATATGGAACCACCTGTTTCACGAGAAAGCATGTCAACAATCTCATTGTGGTGTTCTTTTAAATAGTGGCATGCTTTTTCTAAAATAGCTTTCCGTTCATCTGCTGTTGTTTTGGCCCAATCTACTTGAGCTCTTCTAGCAACCTCGAAGGCTTCATCCACTTGCTCTTTTGTTGCTAGCTTTACAGTAGTAAGTACAGACTTATCGTATGGATTTACAATTTCAAAGGTGCGCTTACTACCGCCTTCAACCCATTCTCCATTAATAAAACTTTTGTTCAAGTCGACATACTTTTCCACAACAGACTTCATTTTGATAACTCCTTTCTATTATTTAAGTCCACTAGCTTATATACCAATGGTTTTATTGATAGCGCTTTCATAATTCGTTTCTAAAATTGTATCAAGTGCTTATTTATGCGTATATAGACTTGTTGCATAATGAGCAACAACTTCAATTTTATTCTAATAAGGATGATGCACCTTTTGTTAGTGTCGCATCAGGTGGCCATACGGATAAATCAAATGGATAGTCGGAGCCTGGGACTACACGATCAGAGCCAACAGCTTCGATTAAAAAGGATAAGCTATTCTCATTCCATAATACCGAATCATACCAAAAGCGCTTTAAGTATTCAGATGGGGGCGCTTGCAAATGCTTTGATACCATCTGCCATTGTTCATAGCCTTTATCCATTCTACCAATTTGATAGGGCATGAATCCGCCTCCGTGTGCGAACAAGACTTTAATATTCGGATATTGATCCACAAAGCCACTAAGCAAAAGATCGGTTCCACATATAGTTGTTTCCCAAGGGACACCAATTAAATTTGGCATCATACGACGTTTTAATCTAGGATCTTCATTTAGTAAAGGATGAATAAAAACAATTGCTCCTAATCGGTTCGCTTCTGCAAAAAATGGTTCAAAAAATACATCCGATAACATATGCCCTTGAACACCAGGGCCAATAATCGCACCTTTTAGGCCAAGGCTCATTGCTTTTGCTAAGGTTTCGGCTGCTTTTTCTGGACTGTGTAATGGTACGGTTGCCAAAGCTGAAATGGTTGTTGAATTTTTCTTTGCAAATCGAGATAATGCTAGATTATATGTTTGTGCTAGTTCTGTTGTAATACTAGGTTCAAAATCATACATAAACAGCTGTGGTATAGGAGAGACAACCGAATGGGTAACAAGTGCGGATTGTTGATCTTCTAAGTAATGTTTTTCGTCGATAAATGCGGTCTTTAACTCAAACCCCCATTTTCCATTCACTACTAAAAATTCATGTTTGCTCGCATCTCGCATCTCCCACCTGGCATTGACTCGATTTTGGTTTTCTTTTAACCAATCCATCACTTCAAAGGGAATAAAATGTGTATGAAAATCGTACAAAACCTCCACTCCTTTTGTAAACGTTTTCTGAAATGCTTAAATGTATCCCATCCGATTAGAAATCTCCATTGCTGCACTTACTACTTTTTTAGACATGCTTTCTATTTTGTGAGGCAATATCCGTTGTTTCGGTCCAACAACAGATAATGCTGCAATGACTTTTCCTTGGTAATCATAAATAGGAGCACCGATGGAATTCACCCCTTCCAAAATTTCTTCCATGCTACAGGCATAGCCATTTTTTCGTACTTCTGCTAATTTTGTTTTTAAACGTTCTGGGTCTGTTATGGTGTTTTTGGTGAATTGTTGAAGGCCATTGTCAATGACTTGGTTTACAAAACTTTCATCCGCATGGGCAAGTAGTACTTTTCCTGAGCTTGTTGCATAGGTTGGGTTTCGTTTTCCAACGTGTGTTAAATATCGGACAGGATGATTGCAATCTACCTTTTGTAAATAAATAACATCTAGGTGGTCTAATACAGAAATGTGAGCTGTTTCGCCGAGGGAATCTACTAGTTTCGTAAGTACAGGCTGGGACTCTCGATAAATGTCCATTTGATAATTGACCACACCACTTAAGGATAAGATGGAAAGGCCCAAACGATACTTTTTTGTCTCCGGATCTTTATAAACAAATCCTTCACTAGCTAACGTAGCCATTGTTCTACTAACGGTGCTTTTGTTTACCCCCAAAGATTGGGAAAGCTCACTAATTTTTTTCTCCGGCTCATCCATCGTAAAGCTTCGTAAAATTTTTAATGCGTTTTTCACCGAAGATAAATAATGCTCCTCTTTTTTTATTGCCAACTTATACCTCACTCCTTAATCTATTGTTTCTGTATGAGAAACATAGTTGCTCTATAGGGGAAAATATAACAGAATCCTTGAAGAAAGAAAAGTACTTTTTAGAAAAATCAGAATTTTAGATAAAAATTTGAAAGTGTTGCATATAGCGCAATTTCATCATTGTTGTTGCGGGAAATAGTCGTTAACATAACCTTTAAATACAGTTCATTTCACGAAGGAGGACTAATTATGACAGTTGATACAAAAGTAAAAGCAATTCATTGTTCCCATTTTATTAACGGACAATATGTTGATTCTCAAAACAAGGAAACCTTTGATAATGTTAATCCTGCGACAGAAGAGATATTAGGTAAAGTTGCACTCGGAGGAAAAACAGAAGTTGATTATGCCGTTGCAGCTGCACGAAGAGCATTAGATGGTCCGTGGAAAAAGATAACCCTACAGGAACGTTCGAAAATATTGCGTCGAATTGGGGATTTGATAGTAGAGCGAGTGGATGAGCTAGCACAATTAGAATCAATGGATACAGGTAAACCGGTTGCACTTGCAAAAAAAATTGATATCCCCCGTGCAGCCTATAATTTCCACTTCTTTGCAGATTACATTACTTCTGTTGGAACAGATGCTTATCAGCAGGATGATCAGGCAATCCATTATGCATATCGCCGCCCTGTTGGGGTAGTTGGTATTATTAAGCCATGGAATTTACCACTATTGCTATTAACATGGAAGCTTGCTCCGTGTTTAGGAATGGGAAATACGGCGGTTATAAAACCTGCTGAATGGACGCCAATGACGGCTACTGTATTAATGGAGATTTGTAAAGAAGCAGGTGTTCCAGATGGGGTTGTCAATCTAGTTCACGGGTTTGGACCTAATTCTGCAGGGTCTGCTATTTCCGAGCACCCTGATGTCGATGCTATTTCCTTTATAGGTGAGCCTGGTACTGGTGCTGCAATTATGAAAGCTGGAGCTGATAATTTAAAGAAGCTTTCCTTTGAGCTTGGTGGTAAAAATCCAAATATCATTTTTGGTGATGCAGATTTAGATGAAGTGATTGATACAACGATTAAATCGAGCTTTATTAATCAAGGTGAAGTTTGCTTATGTGGTTCTCGAATTTACGTGGAGCGCCATGCGTTTCAAGAATTTCTCGAAAAATTTGTAGCTCGCACTAAGGAATTGAGGGTGGGAGATCCTAACAACCCAAATACCGATGTCGGTGCTTTAGTAAGCAAAGAGCATTATGACCGAGTGAACAGGTATGTGGAGATTGCGAAAGAAGATGGCGGAACCATTCATACAGGAGGAAAACGTCCAGAAGGTATCGAAAAAGGTTACTATTTAGAACCAACTATTATTACGGGATTAGAGCGGAATTCTCGTTGTATAAAAGAGGAGATTTTTGGGCCTGTTGTTACCATTACACCATTTGATATGGAAGAAGAGGTCATCATGCAAGCAAATGATACCCACTACGGATTAAGTGCCACACTTTGGACAAATGATTTGAGACGTGCCCATCGTGTATCCCATCAATTGGAAGCAGGAATTATTTGGGTAAATACATGGTTCCTTCGCGATCTACGTACCCCATTTGGCGGAATGAAGCATAGTGGGATTGGGCGAACTGGTGGAATGCATAGTCTAGATTTCTATACAGAGCAGTCCAATATTACAATCAAACTGTAATAAGGAGGAGAGGAAGATGACCGGAGAAACGAAGACAATTGCAGAGGCGCTATTCGAGGCAGATACTACTAAATCTAGTATTGCCCCAATTACTGCATCTGTATCCCTATCTGTAAAAGAGGCCTATCAAATTCAGTTAGAAAATGTAAAGAGAAAGCTTTCCTTAGGTCACCGGATAGTCGGAAAAAAGATTGGATTAACTTCAAAAGCGATGCAAAGTATGCTTGGTGTCAATGAACCCGATTATGGACACTTACTTGATTCCATGGCATTAGAAAATGGCGCAGATGTAGAAGTAAGTACATTGCTTCAACCGAAAGTAGAAGGGGAAATTGCGTTTGTATTAAAAGAGGATGTGAAAGGTCCGCATGTGACGGCGATGGATATTCTGAAGGCAACGGATTATATTGTTCCTGCTATAGAGATTGTGGATAGTCGAATAAAGGATTGGAAAATCACGCTACCAGATACTATTGCAGACAATGCCTCATCTGGATTGTATGTATTAGGTGGAAAGCCTACCAAAGTAAGTGATATCGACCTGGAGCTTATCGGGATGGTTTTAATGAAAAACGGGGAGGTAGCGAATACAGGAGTTGGTGCCGCAGCATTAGGGAACCCAGCTGTCTGTGTTGCGTGGCTTGCCAATCGATTGGCGGAATTTAACATTGCCTTACACGCGGGAGAAGTGATTTTATCTGGTGCTCTATCTGCTGCCATTGAAGGACAGAAAGGCGATCAATTTACTGTTAAATTTGCACATTTAGGTGAAGTATCCGTAAGATTCGTTTAATAAGGAGGGGAAATAATGGAGAAAGTGAAGGTTGCGATTCTTGGCTCTGGGAACATTGGGACAGACTTAATGATTAAGCTTGGGCGTTCCGAAACATTAGAGCTTACCACTGTAATTGGTATCGACCCTGAATCAGAGGGCTTAAAACGAGCGAAAGCGTTAGGGTACCAGACGTTTACAAATGGAATAGAAGATTTTCTCAACCACCCAGACTTGGCGGATATTGTATTTGATGCAACGAGTGCAAAGGCACATATTCGGCACGCCAAGAAATTAAAAGCTATTGGTAAACAAGTACTTGATTTAACCCCTGCTGCAGTAGGTCCATTTGTTGTACCACCAGTGAATATTGAAGAACATTTAAATGCAGACAATATTAATTTAATTACATGTGGTGGGCAAGCAACCATTCCAATTGTGCATGCCATCCAACGGGTTCAACAGGTAGAATATGCTGAAATTGTTGCTACGATTTCCAGTCGTAGTGCAGGACCTGGTACAAGAGCTAATATTGATGAATTCACTCAAACAACTGCGAAAGGAATTGAAAAAATTGGTGGAGCCAAAAAAGGGAAAGCAATCATTATTTTAAACCCGGCAGAGCCGCCAATTATTATGAGAGACACTGTCTATGCATTTGTTGAGGGAGCTAATGTTGAAGAAGAGGAAATTACGTTATCCATTAAAGAAATGGTAAAGCGTGTTCAATCTTATGTACCTGGCTATCGTTTACGTCAGGATCCGATTTATGATGGGAATCAAGTAACTGTATTCTTAGAAGTAGAAGGCGCAGGCGATTATTTACAGAAGTACTCTGGGAATCTTGATATTATGACAGCTGCTTCGGTAAAGGTTGCGGAAGAGTGGGCGAAACATAAATTAGCGAAAACATCTATTTCATAGAAAGGAGTGAAAAAGTTGGAAAATAAGAGAGATGTCCGAATTACAGAAGTAGCATTGCGAGATGGAAGCCATGCCATTGCGCACCAATTTACAATCGAGCATGTGACAAATATAGCAAAGGCGCTTGATCAAGCAAACGTACCTTATATAGAGGTTTCTCACGGGGATGGACTAGGAGGGTCCTCGTTACAATATGGTCTGTCACTTACCAATGAAATGGAATTGATTGAAGCGGCGGCATCTGTTGTAACCAATGCAAAGATTGCGGTCTTATTACTACCTGGCATTGGGACAATGAACGAATTAAAGCAGGCAGCAAAGCTTGGGGCAAAAATGGCAAGAGTTGCAACACATGTTACAGAAGCGGATGTTGCGCCACAGCATATAGCTTTAGCAAAGGAGCTCGGAATGGAAACGGTAGGGTTTCTTATGATGTCGCATATGGTTCCTCCGAATAAGTTAGTGGAGCAGGCTAAATTAATGGAGAGCTATGGGGCCGATACCGTATACGTAGTAGATTCCGCAGGCGCATTATTACCCGAAGAGGTACGAGAACGGATTCGTGCGTTAAAAGAAGAACTAACAATAAATGTAGGTTTCCACGGGCATAATAATTTATCCTTAGCGATGGCGAACACTCTGATTGCGATTGAAGAAGGTGCTACTAGAATAGATGGTAGTATTCGCTGCTTAGGAGCTGGTGCAGGCAATACACAAACCGAAGTATTAGTTGCGGTGTTAGATAAGCTAGGAATCAAAACAGGGATTGATATATACAAAATGATGGATATTGCAGAAGATTTAGTAGCTCCCATTTTAGAAAAACCTCAAGAGATCACGAAGGATGGACTAGTGTTGGGGTATGCAGGTGTTTACTCTAGCTTTCTACTACATGCGCAGCGGGCTGCGAAAAAGTTTGGAATCGATTCAAGAGATATTTTACTAGAGTTAGGTAAAAGAAAAGTTGTCGGTGGTCAAGAAGACATGATCGTAGATGTTGCTGCTGATATTGCCAAGTCAAAAGCTCACGCACAGGTGTAAAGGAGGATTATGATGTCGAACTATTTACTTAAGGAAATCGCTGAGCATCTTGTAAGAGCAGAGGTGGAAAAAAGAGAAGTAGAGAAAGTGACGAGTACACATAAAGCAGATTTAACTGTTGAAGAAGCGTATCTTGTTCAAAAGGAAATTGTAGAGAAGAAAATTAAGGAAGGCAATCGAATAATTGGGCCGAAAATGGGCTTAACGAGCAAGGCAAAAATGAAGCAAATGAATATTGAAGACCCTATTTACGGTTATGTGTTTGATTATATGGTCATTGAGAATGGAGGGAAGCTACCTTTAAATGAGGTGATCCATCCGAAAGTGGAGGCCGAGATTGCTTTTGTAATGGCAGAGGATGTGGAAGGCCCTGGGGTAACAGGTGTTCAAATTTTAGCGAAAACCGACTATGTAGTGCCCGCACTAGAAATTATCGATAGTCGTTATGAAAAATTCCATTTTACCTTACCAGATGTGATTGCCGATAACGCTTCTACTTCAAGAGTTGTTTTTGGTTCAAAGCTGTACCGGCCAGAAGCATATGATTTAGATCTAATAGGTGTAACCCTTTCGATTAATGGCGAACTAAAAGAGTTGGGTGCTGGTGCCGCTGTATTAGGTCATCCTGCTCACTCCCTAGCGATGCTTGCAAATATGCTAGCAAAAAAAGGGGATAAAATCCGAAAAGGCGATGTTATTTTATCTGGTGGTATTACGAGTGCTATTCGTTTAGAAGAAGAGGACGTCGTTTCGGGTAAGTTTGATGGATTTGGAGAGGTTTCATTTCATGTAGGTTAATAGACTTTGTCGCAACCGTCATAAGAATCTACTAAATGGAAAGAGCGAAGTAGAACGGATCTTATAAACAAATAAAACTTGATAGGGGGATTCTCCTTGCCTATTATTCACGTACAGATGATGGAAGGTAGACCTGTAGAAAAAATAGAAGAAGTTATCCAAAATATTACGAATACCGTTAGCGAAACGTTACATGCACCGAAAGAGAATGTAAGAGTACTCGTGACGGAAATTCCAAAAACCCATTGGGGGATAGGAGGAGTACCGAAGTCAAAGCAATAGCAAAATGAAAGCGTTATCTCCCGCTTTGAAGAATATTACCTCGCATTTATGTCTTTTCTAAAATAAAAATTTTTAGGAGGTTATAACATGTCGATTGAATTAAGTATGTTAGTTCCACATGTTCCGAGCTTATGCCATCGAGATCAGGTGCCAGAATTTCAACAAGATATGGCAGTTTGTATGGAGCAATTATCTGAAAAAGTGAAAGATATCAATCCAGATGTGATTGTGTTAGTTTCCTGTCATTGGCCGTCAACTTTTTTCCATTATGTGGATTGTACTCCAGAACATCAAGGGAAATTAACGTCAACAGAGGCACCAGATTTAATTAAAAATGTTCCATATTATTGGCCTGGAGACCCTGAACTAGGAGAGGAGCTAGTAAAAGCAGGGCAAGAGGCAGGCTTAGCCGTCCAAGGTGTAAATGACCCGTATTATGTATGGGATTATGGCAGTGTTGTCCCACTTCGTTATTTGGTTCCAAATGAAGATATTCCAGTAATTAATTTATCGGTAACGTTAGCAGCAAGCCTTGAGGAAACCTATAAGTGGGGAGAAGTGATTGCTAACGTGTTGCGTAAAAGTGATAAAAAAGCAGTATTTTTATCAAGTGGAGCACTTTCTCATAATCTTGTCCGCGGGAGACACAACAAACCTACTGTATCGGAACATGCAATGGATAAGCAATTTGTAGAGTTTATTATGAAGAAGGATTACAAAGCAGCATATGAGATGCTCCCGCAATATTCCAGGTTTGCTAGAGTGGAGTCTGGAGGACGTCATATTGCCATGCTATTAAGTATGATCGAGGCGGATTGGGAGCCTACCTATTATGCAGATGGTCAGTCCTCAGGTAGCTGGAATGCGTTAATTTCCTTTGAAGCAAAAAAAGTACACATAAGCGAGGGGCAACAAACTAGTGAATTAGTGAAATAGTTTCGAGCTGTAAGGAAATCCTTACAGCTCAGAGCCCAAGCTTTTTTAGAAAGGAGTTTATAAATGCGCACACAAGTTGGAATTATCGGGGCTGGTCCTGCGGGCTTGATGCTTTCCCACTTACTCTATTTACATGGTATCGATTCGGTCGTACTGGAGAGAAAATCAAAGGATGCTATTGAAAATACAATCCGTGCTGGTGTATTGGAGCAGGGGACAGTTGATCTGTTAAGTGCTACCGGTTTAGGTGAGAGAATGAAACGTGAAGGAATCATTCACGATGGCATTGAGCTACAGTTTCACAACAAGCGTCATCGGATTAATATCAACGAATTGACAAATGGAAAACGAATCATGCTATATGCACAACATGAAGTGATTCGTGATCTAGTAAAAGCACGAATGGAAGCATCGGGAAACCTTTTCTTTAGTGTAAGCGATGTAGAACTACATAATGTCACTTCCAACTCTCCAAGCATTACCTACACGCACAAAGGGGAGAAAAATGAATTAATCTGTGACTTCATTGCTGGCTGTGATGGATATCATGGTCCAAGTCGCCAAGCAATCCCAGAGGATGTGCGGGTCGAAATGGAGCACGAATATCCCTTTGGTTGGCTCGGTATTATGACCGAAACACCTCTAGCTCACCCAGAATTAATCTACACAAATCATGAACGTGGCTTTGCGCTTTTAAGCACAAGAACACCAGAACTTCAGCGTCACTACATTCAAGTAGACCCAAATGATGACATTAAAAATTGGTCGGATGATCGAATATGGACAGAACTCCATTTAAGAACGGAAACCGTGGATGGATGGAGGCTGGTAGATGGTCCCATTATTCAAAAGAATATTGTTGCGATGCGGAGCTTTATATGCGAAACAATGCGCTATGGTCAGTTGTTTCTTGCTGGAGATGCAGCACATATTGTACCACCAACTGGTGCGAAGGGACTGAATCTAGCAATAGGAGATATTCAAGTATTAGCACGGGGCTTAAAGGAACTTTATAACGAAGGAAAGGGAGACATACTAGCACATTACAGTGACATTTGCTTGAGGCGTGTTTGGAAAGCATTGCGTTTTTCGAATTGGATGACGATGATGCTACATCGCAACAAAAATCATAGCCCTTTTGAGTATGGGATCCAAATAGCAGAACTAGACTATGTTGTTTCATCTAAAGCAGGATCTACTAGTTTGGCAGAAAATTATGCTGGATTGCCGATTGAATGGTTGAATGAAAGCCAAATAATAGTACATTAGCCTTAAAAAACATTTAAAAATTTTTTATTTCGTTGCATATAGCGAAACTAGTAAGTTGTACAATACTGCAAGAGAATTTATTCTATAATTGTGAAAATTAAGAAAATAAGAAGTGTCGAACTGTTCTCTGTCTAATTGTTGGAATTTAAAATGAAAGCGCTTTATAGGGATCGAGGTTTTCACATTATCTAAGCAAATTAATTAAATGGGGGTATTCAGGATGGCATTGAAGAGAAAAACGTATTTTCTTATTGCATTTTTTAGTTTCGTCACATTATTATTAGCTGCTTGTTCAGAGGAATCGAGTGGCGAAGGTGGAGATTCCGTTGAATTGAAATTAGGTCATATGAATTCAACGGAACACGTACAGGATTCCATGTCTATGCGTCCATTCGCAGAACAGGCGGAAGAGTTGACGGAAGGTAGAGTAAAATTTGAAATTTTCCCAGGTGGAGCTTTAGGTGGTCCTGCTGAAACATGGGATAATATCGTAACTGGAGTTATGGACGGCGGATGGGGACTACAAGGCTATAATGCTGGTTTGTTTCAGGTTCATTCGGTTCTGCAATTACCATTTCTAGCAAATGGTACAGGTGAGGAATTAAGTGTTGTGGCACAAAAGCTATATGAGGAATTTCCTGAAATTCAAGAGGAATACAAAGATGTGAAACCTCTATGGTTTCATGCTGCCGATCCATATGCAATTATAACGAAAGGTAAGCCTGTTCGTAGCTTTGAAGACGTAAAAGGGCTAAAGCTTAGAACGCCATCTGTAGAAGCTGGGGAAATGATTGAATCCTGGGGGGCAACACCTGTATCTCTTCCAGCTCCTGAAATTTACGATGCACTTCAAAAAGGAGTTATTGATGGTGGAGTATTACCGGTAGCTGCAATCTATGATTTTAACCTAACAGATACAGTAGATTACGTGACATTAGGTAATTTTAATACAAGTTTATTCTATGTCGTGATGAATAAAGATAGCTGGAACAAAATTTCAGAGGAGGACCAAAAATTAATTGAAGACGAATTTTTAGGTGAGCCATGGGCTGCAAAATCCGGAGCTGCATTCGATTTTCAAAAAGAAGAAGCGGAAAAAGGCTCTAAAGAAGCTGGTGTAGAATTTATTGAGCTTGATGATGCAGAACTTCAGAAGTTTAAAGATGCTTCTGAGGTAGTTACGGAAAACTGGATTAAGAAAATGGAGGATATGGGTATCGACGGACAAAAGATTTATGATAGAGCATTGGAGCTAATTAACGAATAAGCAAACTCTTGTAAAGAGGTGAGAGAAGAATGTCACAAGAAATAGAGAAAAATGTTTCGTTGGGAGCAGAGACTCCCAACGAGTCTTCTTTTGTAAAAAGGTTTGAAAAGTTCGTTTATACCTTAAATAACGTAGCTCATAAAATTTCATACCTTTTCTTATTTGCCCTCATGTGTATAACCACAATTGATGTAATTGGAAGGAATTTTTTTGACAATCCAATTACAGGTGCGTATGAAATGACAGGGGTTTTTCTCGTTATCATTATCTTCTTTAGCTTAGGTATGACACATTTACAAGGTGATCACATCGAAATTGACTTTTTAACGAAAAAATTACCAGTTCGATTTTCTGCATTCCTTAATGCACTATTTTCGTTTGTGTTAACCATGATTCTTGCCTTAACCACTTGGCAGCTTTATGAATATACCTTGAGAGTTCATACAAACAATGAAACGACAGGCTATTTAGGGTGGCCACTTTATATCTTTATTATTTTCGCAATGATTGGAGCATTCCTGTTCATGTTAACCTATTTGCTAAATGCGATAAAATCTCTAGCAAAGGTGGTGCAAAAAAAGTGAGTCCGGAGTTCATTGGTGTAATTGGTATCATTTTGTTGCTTGTTTTTGTTATTTTAGGTGTTTCTGTTGGCCTATCTTTATTTCTAGTCGGCTTCATCGGGGTATCGATGTTAACAGATTGGCAAGTAGGCCTAGCACAATTAGGCTCTTCCTCTTTTGGAACGGCCAATAACTTTAGTTTAAGTGTTATTCCACTCTTTATCCTAATGGGAATGTTTATGTCCAATACAGGATTAGGGAAAGAGCTCTTTAATGCAGTTGATAAGTGGATAGGGCATCTTCGTGGTGGGTTGGCGATGGCAACAATTGGTGCAAGCTCCATTTTCGCTGCTATATCTGGTTCTACCAATGCCACCACTGCTACTCTAGCAAAAATTGCGATTCCAGAAATGAATGAATATAAGTATCGCACAACATTCTCAACAGCAGCTGTTGCCGCCGGTGGTACATTAGGAATTCTCATACCTCCTAGTGTCATATTAATAATTTATGGAGCTTTAACGAATGAACCAATAGGACATTTACTCATAGCCGGCATTATCCCGGGAGTTATATTAACACTATTATTTATGCTTCTTATAAACATACAAGTACGAATGGATCCGTCTATTGCTCCTAGAAAAACAGAGCGAGTATCATTACTAGATAAATTTAAATCCTTGAAAGTTGTCTGGCCATTTATGGTTATCTTTCTTATTAGTATTGGTGGAATCTATTTCGGCTATTTTACACCTACAGAAGCGGGTGCAATCGGTGCTTTTGGCGCATTTGTCATTACCATAATTATGCGTCGATTGACTTGGAAAGGCTTGCTAGCATCGTTAGACGAATCGATTCGGCTAACAGTCATGTTGTTTTTAATTTTAATTGGTGCTGACCTTTTTGGTAGATTTCTAGCGCTGAGTGGAATTCCTCGATACTTAACAGAGGTAGTCGGAACGTTAAATGTGTCGCCATATATCATTCTAATGTTAATTTTAGCTGTTTACTTCATTTTAGGTATGTTCTTAGAAGGGATTGCGATTATGGTGCTCACCCTTCCAATTGTTTATCCGCTTATAACGCAGTTAGGTTTTGATGGATTGTGGTTTGGAATCATAATGGTAATGGTTCTTAACATTGGGGTGTTAACACCACCATTAGGCTTAAGTGTTTATATCATCAGTGGGGTTGTGAAGGATGTACCAATTGAAAAGATTTTCAAAGGGGTCGTACCTGCGATTATTACAATGGTAATTTTTACCATTCTACTAATTGTCTTCCCTGACATTGCAACATTTTTACCTAGTTTCATTGATTAGCATAAATGGCCTTCCTCCCTTATAGTAAGCCGGTAGGTAGGCTTTTTAAACATCATTTAATATAAGGAGGAATCATGACGTGTTGTTAAAACGATCGTTGGATGAAAAATTGTTTCTACAATTAAAGGAAAAAATGTCTCAAGGTCTATTACCCCAATGGGTTATTACCGACCCAGATATTTATCAATTAGAGATGGAAAATATTTTTGAGCGGACCTGGCAGTTTCTTGGTCATGAAACAGAACTGAAACATAATGGGGATTACGTAACGAGGTGGCTAGGACGAGATCCGGTCTTATTAGTTCGGAACAATAATGGGGAAATAAAAGCCTTTTTAAACTCATGCTCTCATCGCGGAACCCAACTTTGTACAGCTGACAGGGGAAACAAAAAGGCATTTACCTGTCCATATCATGGGTGGACATATAATAATGATGGGGATTTGATCGGTGTAGTAGCGGATAATCGAGTATTTGGTGGGGAAATGGATAAGTCGGATTGGGGGCTTCGTCCAATTCCGAAGGTGGATAGCTACCAAGGCATGATTTTCGGTTGTTTGGATGAAAATGCGGAAAGTCTGGACGATTATTTAGGGGATATGAAGTGGTATTTAGACATGCTCCTAGGTCGAAGTGACGGAGGGATGGAGGTAATTGGACTCCCTCAACGCTGGGTGGCAAAGGCAAATTGGAAATCTACTACTGAAAATTTTGCTGCGGATCCCTATCACGTACAAACTACGCATCGCTCCACAGTTGAATTAGGGATTAGCCCATCGGATCCTTTTTATGCGGGATATGGTCACCAAGTCGTTTGTGATAACGGGCATGGCATAAATGTAATCACTTCGAAAACAGGGAAAGCCCGGGTAAAATATCAAAGTATGCCGGAAGAAATGTGGCCAATGTTTGAGAAAAATCTAACTCCTGAACAAAATGACATTATGTCAAAGGTTACTGTTTTTGTAGGTGGAGTATATCCAAATTTATCCTTTGTAAGCCCGATACATGGAACAGAAGGACATTTACACAATTACTTGAATTTTAGATTGTGGCGACCAGTAGGACCTGAAAAGGTGGAAGTATGGTGCTGGTTCTTTATTGATAAATTAGCTCCTGAAGAATATAAAAAAGCTGCGTACAAAGGTTATTTGGGGTCCTTTGGTCCATCGGGTACACTCGAGCAAGATGATACGGAGACTTGGGCTCGTATCGTAGAAGTAAGTGGTGGCTCGATGATGCGAAACAAAGAACTGAGCTACAATAATGTAAGTAATTATTTGATGGGTCATAATCGAGTAGAACCAGATTCGAGCTTCCCAGGTCCAGGCACTGCATATCCTACTACTTATTTAGATGCATTAGCTAAAAGCATGCATGAAAAATGGCTTGAATATATTTCGAGAGATCTTTTAGTAGGGGAGGAGAGGTAAGTGAGCACTCCACTAAGAAATCATGTCACACCTGATATTTATTTTGAAATAACAACGTTTTTGCATCAGGAAAGCTATTATTTGGATCACAAACAATTTAAAGAATGGTTAGAGCTATTTACCGATGATGTGGACTATCGTATGCCCCTTCGAGAAACGGTGGAAGGCGGTTTGTCCGCGCAAACAATAGCGACTGATTCCTCCTATCTGGAAGAAACGAAGGTGTCCCTTAAGACGAGGGTAAACCGCCTATACACTAAGTCAGCTTGGGTTGAAAACCCCACAACTCGACAACGTCATTTTATAAGTAATATTATCGTGGAACCTACTGAAAGCCCTGATGAATGGAAGGTGAAAAGCTATTTTTTATTTAAAAGAAGTCGAGCATCTACTCATGAATTAGAAGAATTATTTGGCGAACGTCATGATATTATTCGGAACATAGATGGTGAATGGAAAATTGCTTCACGTATTATATACCCAGATCAAACCGTTATTACAACAATGAATATGAGCATGTTTCTTTAAGTATGAAGGACCTGGTACATACCAGGTCTTTTCTTTATTAGGAAAGAAATGTGAATACATAAAGATTTAGGATATTTGTCATAATAATACTGTTTAACCAATCCTACCAATTATAGAAAGATGTGATTTCAGCTTCATGAAACTTTTTCGTAGTAAAAAAGATAAATGGAACAAAAAAGTTTCAAAGTTAATGAAACAATCGAAAAAAATGGATGATTTACAAGCATTGTTAGAAGCTTGTCAGGAATCAAATGATTTCTTCCATTATGAACATACATTTGAAAACGATACGCTATGGATCTCTTATTATAAATCCATTGTGGATGCAGATGTTTTACACAAAGCGGTCTTTCCTTATTTGGAAAAGGAAAGCCTAAATTCCTTAGAAAAGGTGCAATCCTTAATACCTGTAGAAAAAACCATCATTACAAGTAATGTGAAGGATATTGAGAAGAATTTACTGAATGGTCATATGATAATTCGGTTGAACGATCAGGAAAAGAAATGCTTAGTCGTAAATGCTCCTGTGAAGAAGGAAAGGAGTATTTCACCCCCAGAAGTAGAATTTTCAGTAGTTGGTCCGAAAGAAGCATTTGTAGAGTCGATTGATACAAACTTAAATTTACTACGGGTACGATTACCAATTAAAGAATTAAAGGTTAAAGAATTTACAATAGGCAAGTTATCCAAAACAAAAGTAGCAATTATTTATATTGCAGGCCTAACGAATGAGGAAAATGTAAATACTGTTAAGCAACGTGTGAAGGAAGTAGAGATTGATCAAGTCATCGACAGCTCTTATTTAACACAAATTATTTCCGATAATCCGAAGTCCTTATTCCCTCAGCTATTAGACACGGAACGTCCCGACCGTGCTGCGGCAGTATTGGCGGAGGGGAAGGTTGTCGTGATGGTGAATGGCTCGCCACACGTATTAATTGGACCTACAAATCTTACTGAATTTTTTGGAGCTTTTGAAGATTATTTTTTGAATCCGATTTTAGCATCAGCATTTCGGATTATTCGTTTTTTTGCCGTTATTTTTTCAATTTTGGTAACGCCGATTTATGTTGCAGTACTAACGTATCATTACGAATTGATACCTAGCGATTTATTTGGCACCTTAATTTCCTCTAGAGAGGTTGTTCCCTTACCACCCATATTAGAGGCCATTATTTTGGAATTAACGATTGAACTATTGAGAGAGGCTGGGGCAAGACTACCAACAAAGGTCGGACAAACAATTGGTATCGTAGGAGGTATCGTAATTGGGACAGCGTCCGTTGAAGCGGGTCTAACTAGTAATGTGTTGTTGATTATTATTGCACTTGCTGCTCTTGCTTCCTTTACAACACCAGTTTACCAAATGGGTAACACCATTCGGTTAATTCGCTTTCCGTTTTTAATTTTGGCCTATATGTTTGGAATGGTTGGTGTTGTCATTTGTTTTTGTTTTATGTTAGCCCATTTATTACGATTAACCTCATTGGGAAGACCATTTTTGGAGCCGTTATATCCACCGAGACTCAAGGATTTAAAGGACTCCATCATACGTTTTCCTTTTTCCTGGAATACAAAACGACCAATTCAATTACAAACACAAGATACCGTTCGATATAGCAAGAAAAAAGCTAGGAAAAAGAAGGATATAGATGAATAAAGTGTGGAGGTGCAAAGGATGAGCAGTTCAGTTCCAGATCGGTTAAAGGTTTCTCCTGGTTTAGTGTTTTTCCTTGTCACTTCCATTCAAGTTGGAGTTGGGATACTTTCCTTTCAAACGACTATTGTAGAAAAAGCCGGGTATGATTCGTGGATGTCCATTATTATTGCGGGGATTAGCGTGCACATTATCATTTGGTTAATATACAAAATGCTAATGAAGGAACACAAAGATGTTCTAGACATTCATGTAACCATATTCGGGAAATGGCTTAGCAAGGTGTTTGGTGTTCTCTTTGTCTTTTATTTTATTTTGTTAACGATTTCGGTTTTACGTATTTATATTGAAGTCATTCAAGTGTGGATGTTCCCAGAAATAAACCTGCTTGTCATCACGACTATTCTTGCCATCTTAATATTTTATATTGTAAATGGTGGTTTCCGAGTAGTTGTAGGTATATGCTTTTTAGGTTTTGTCATCCCATTGTATCTAATCTTAACATTACTATTCCCATTGGAATTTGCCCATTACGAAAATTTAACGCCAATATTTACTCATTCCATTAAAGAAATTATGAATGCATCCATAACCATGACATTCAGCTATATTGGCTTTTCCACTCTGTTGTTTTATTATCCGTTTATTAAGAAACCAGAAAAGTCCCATAAATATGCTCATTTTGGTGTAGCTTTTACGACGTTTCTCTATTTAGCAGTTGCTTTTGTAACCTTTGTTTTCTATGATGAAGAGCAAATTAAAACCGTCATCTATCCTACATTAGGCATATGGAAAATCATGGAGATGCCTTTTGTTGAACGTTTTGAATACATTGGGATTAGTTCATGGCTTCTTGTTATCCTTCCTAACATGACTTTATCAACGTGGGCAGCATCCCGAGCGATTAAAAGACTATTTGGATTAAAACAGAGAATTGCATTAGTCCTTATATTAGTTATCTCGATTATTGGTGTCCTTTTTTTAAAGGGGTACCACATGATTGACATTTATGCACAAGTTGTCACCTATATTGGATTCGGTATTGTCTATGGGTATATTCCGTTATTATTTATTATTTACACCATTGTCTTAAAAGTGAGGAAATCCAAATGAGACGAATTTTTATGCTTCTTGCAGCTTTGATATTTCTATTTGGAATAAGTGGATGTGGCTTAAGAAAGCAAATCATTGATGACATATCCCTTATATCAGCTACTGGTTTTGATGCTGGGGAAGAAGGGGTTATTATGGGAACGATAACGGTACCACGCTTTACGAAGGACCAGCAAACACAAACCCATGTGTTTAAAGCGGAATCACACACCATTCAACGAAATTTTGTGAAAATCGAAACACAGGTACAACGACCTTTGGCAATTGGAAAGATTGATGTCATCCTATTTAATGAAGAATTAGCGAGTAAAGGCATAAAAGATATTAAAGATTTATTTGTACGTGACCCAAGTGTAGGTTCTAGGGTTAAGATGGCAGTTGTAGAAGGTAGTTCAAATGATGTGTTAACACGGGAATATTGGGATCAGGATGCAGGAATTTATGTTTCAAGTATGATTGAACAAGGTGTCGATCGCGGTAATTTACCAGACGCCAATATTCATATATTTACATATGCTTTATATTCCAGAGGCCAAGATCCTTACTTACCATTACTTTCGGTAGGGGAAATGGTCAAAGCAAATAAGGTTGCCCTATTTAAGGAAGATCGGTATGTAGGGAAAATCCCTGAACATCTAGTCTTTGCTTTTAAGCTATTATTAGGGGAGGTTAATGGAGGCGAATTTAGCCTTCGAGAAGAAGAAGATTATTATGCCGCTATTGCAAACGTTACGGTAAAGCGAAAAATTAAAATGGATCGAACCCAGCAACAACCGAAAATTACAATTGAGCTAAATGTAGAAAGCTCGTTACGAGAATTTAAAGGTGAAGACACGAAACCAAAAGTAGTTGCAGACTTAGAAAAGAAATTTGAGAGAACATTAACAAAACAATGTGAAGAAATCATAAAACAATTGCAGGAATTAAACGTCGATCCAATTGGATTAGGTAGTTTTTATCGGAGTAAGGAAAGAAACTTTAACGAAAAAGAATGGGATGCGATGTATCCAGACTTAGAAATCAAACCAAAAATCAATGTGAAAATTATGGAAGTAGGAATTCGGAAATAAAAAGAGAAGAGGCTGGGGCAATAACGACAATGTTTGAATCAAAATGCAATTAAAGAAGAAATAAATTAGCAGAGGTAATACACGGAGATTCCTGCGGGATGAAATCCTGGGTAATACCCCGTAAGTTCTTTCAGCACGAGGAGGCAATAGCAGCGCCCTAAGGTCCGCGTAGTGTATTTCCGACGTGGTATTTCCCCGCTAGTCAAAGTTCGGGTTTTCCTTTTTAGAAAAAACTTTTGTCCCATCCTCTTCTCTATAAAGCTGGATCATTTCCTCTAATTTTAATATTTCCTGGTTCCAATCGAGCTGATTATATTGTTTTAATGACGTAATAGCACTTGCAATCATATACATTCGAATCTTTTTATCAGAGGAAAATTCTTCTATGACAAATTGAAGTAGCTCAGACAATTCCTCGTTTTTTTGATTCGTAGTTGTATATTTAGACAGATTCATCACAATTTGATGAGCTGTATTTACGATTATGGATTTTGTCTGTGTGCTACCTTGATTATCCTCTTGTAACCATTTTAGGAGGAGGTTTGGATCTAATAGTTGTTCCCGTGTTTTGGAAAGGTGCTCCACCATATTCTTGAGCCGATTTAAACAATATTGAACGACCTTATGAATATTAAGGTTTGTGTCTTGTACCAAGGAATGGTATTTAATGTTTTGATATAAAATCCCCCGGAACATGACAGTACAATCCAATAAAATGGGTCGATTTTCCTCACCAAATAAGTGAATTAAACGTTGGTTATACCACGCCATATCTCGTAATTGTATGGATTTCACGCATTGCATTAAATCATGATTTTTTGACAGCGAAACTTCTTCAAATAAAAGGAACAGTTTGTTTTCTTTATTCCATTCAAATTGTAGAGTAAGCTGCTCCAAAAAAGTTTCCATATTTTCATGAGAACTCTTCTCCAGTAGGGCATTGCGCATTCTTTCTAATCTCTCGTAAGACGCCTCAAAAATAGAGATAAGCAATTCATTTTTTGATGAAAAGTAATTATAAAAGGTCCCCTTTGAAATATTACTTTCCTCCAGAATATCTTGAATGGATGTATCTCGAAATCCTTTTTTAATAAATAATTGATGGGCGTGTTTTAAGACATGCTCTTTTCGATCCAACATCATTTTCACCTTACTCTTTGTTTATATTATATGTTTATTGTAACGCAACTAATTTTCTTCGTCCAAGTATTACAAAAATCTGTCCTATTTTTACTGAGAATTTTTTTATTGCACAATGAAAAGAAATGGTATATCATAATAAAGTTCTAAAACAACAGTATAAAAAATGAACCGGCGGTATAGATAGGGGGATTAAGATGAATACATCGATTGAACATCAAAATCGACCACCATATGGAATTATAGCAGTGTTATTAATTGGTGCTTTTATAGCATTGTTAAATGAAACGCTATTAAACATTGCTTTGCCTTCTATTATGGAGGATCTAGATATTGAAATGTCAACCGTACAATGGATGACAAATGGTTATATGTTAGTGAATGGAATCTTAATTCCAACGACAGCATTTTTAATTCGTAAATACTCTGCACGTCATTTATTTTTAGTAGCGATGGGATTATTTACAGCAGGTACGGTTCTTGCTGGCTTTGCAGATGCTTTTTCCGTTCTGTTAATCGCTCGTATGATTCAGGCTGCAGGTTCGGCAATTATGATGCCACTATTAATGAACGTTATTTTAGTAAGCTTTCCTGTTGAAAAACGGGGAGGAGCAATGGGATTATTTGGTCTTGTTATGATCTTTGCTCCTGCAGTAGGTCCAACTTTATCTGGTTGGATTGTTGAGCATTATTCCTGGAGATTGTTATTTAATCTTGTATCTCCAATTGCGTTTATTGTTCTTTTAGTCGGCTTTTTCAAATTGAAGGATGTAAAAGAGAAGTCTTCAGAGAAGCTTGATAAACTTTCTTTAATCTTATCAAGCTTTGCATTTGGAGGCTTGTTATATGGATTTAGTACCTCAGGAGATAAAGGTTGGGATAACCCTCAAGTATATGGCACTCTAATTGTAGGTGCTATTTCTCTAATTCTATTTATTTGGAGACAAATGGTGATGGAGGACCCTATGCTAGACTTCACCATTTATAAATATCCAATGTTCGCTTTATCATCGATTATCTCCATTATTATTACGATGGCGATGTTCTCGGCAATGCTTCTTTTACCTGTATACTTGCAAGATTTACGTGGAATATCCCCAATGGATGCGGGACTGTTAATGCTACCTGGTGCGATTATCATGGGGATTATGTCACCCATTACAGGGAAACTATTTGATAAATTTGGTGCTAGAGTATTGGCAATTATTGGACTTACGATTACGGTTGTAACAACTTACTTCTTCAGCCAATTAACCTTTGAAACAAGTTACACACAGCTGATTCTTATGTATAGTGCAAGAATGTTTGGAATGTCAATGGTTATGATGCCTGTTATGACGAATGGTTTAAACGAATTATCCGCAAGATACTATCCACATGGAACTGCAATGAATAATACATTACAACAAGTATCAGGTGCGATAGGTTCTGCGATTTTAGTTTCCGTAATGTCCAATCACGCAGAAAAAAGGGGAGAGGAACTTTCTGCTGATGCAATGAGTCAGCTCACAACGCCACCTACACCAGAAGTTTTGGAGCAAATGGAAGCTCAAATAGGTGCGAAAGCGATGCTAGATGGAATTAACTTCTCCTTCATCTTTTCTGTAGCATTGCTTGTTGTTTCTTTGATCCTAGTATTCTTTATAAAGAGGGCAACACCACCTACAGATGCTCCAGGTTTTGTAGCGCACAACCAACCGGATAAGAAAATAACAACAAGTACAGAGCCGGTAGTAGAATAATACGTATGGAAAAAATCCAAATCAACCACACTTTTAGAAGGTGTCTCCCGTTGATTTGGATTTTTTGTTTGATTCGTTTCACCATTTTATTGATAAATTTAACCGGGAGAGTATTTACGTTGACTATTATTTTCATAACAGGAATACTTAAAGTAAACGTACCTATAATGGACAATACACATTAATAAAATTGGAGGACGTAGTGGATGACAGGTATAAAGGAATTTAATGAGCTAGATGGTATCGGAATAAAAGAATTAGTAGATCGACGAGAAATTAAAGCAGAAGAGGTTGTCCAGCACTCGATTTCGAAAATAGAACAATATAACGACGAACTAAATGCCGTTGTTTATACCATGTTTGAAGAAGCACTTAAAGTCGCGAAGGAGGAGAAATATGCATCGGGGCCATTTAGCGGTGTACCTACCCTTATAAAAGAATTAAATGATATAAAGGGCCATCCTTCTACACAAGGCTCAAAACTATTAAAAAATCAAATTGCTTCCAAAAATGATGTTGTGGTTGACCGTCTACAGCAATCCGGCCTTATTTTTCTAGGAAAAACCAATTCTCCAGAGTTTGGATTTTTACCAACCACTGAGCCAGAGCTTTTCGGTGCAACAAAAAATCCGTGGGATCCAAGTCTTTCATCAGGAGGGTCGAGTGGTGGAGCGGCTGCAGCAGTAGCAACTGGTATGGTACCACTTGCGCAAGGTAGCGATGGAGGAGGCTCAATCCGAATCCCATCATCCTATTGTGGTGTATTTGGATTAAAGCCATCTAGGGGACGCCTTCCATACTCGGACTATTTTAACCAATTAAGTACAAGTCATGTTTTAACAAAATCCGTTCGTGACAGTGCCCTAGCCCTGGATGTTTTGCAGGGTGGGGGCAAATATGACACATTCCCAGAAATTACGTCTTCGGATTCCTTTCTTCAAGCATTATCAGAAAAACCAACGAAGCTACGAATTGGCGTAGCATATGATTGGAATGGCCAAACCGTGATTGACGAAGAAACGAGACAAGCTGTAACCTATACTGCTTCTTTATTAGAAGCGCTTGGGCATGAGGTAGTAATAGAATCACCAACTTTTAATTTTGATGTCTATACAGAGCAGTTCATTAATGTTTGGGCTGGAAGTGGTTCGGTTATTATTAAACATGTTGCGGAAATGGTAGGAGAAAAGCCAAGTAGAGATAATTTGGAACTGTTATCGTATAACTTATTTAAGGCTGGATATGAAATTTCTGCTCTTCAATATGAGGAAGCACGAATACTACTGCAACGGGAGATTAAAAAAATTCTATCCTACTTTGATCAATTTGATGTACTTCTTACACCAGTTTTGAATAAAAGTGAAATTCCTTTAGGGACTATATACAATCAAGTGGACCCAATTGGAGATATGCTGGATAATATGGTGAATTACGTTAGTTTTCCGGCTATTGCTAATGTTTCCGGACAACCTTCAATGAGTGTGCCGCTTTATTGGACGGAAAGTGGAATGCCAATTGGCTCGATGTTTACAGGTAGATTAGGAGATGAAAAAAAGCTGTTACAACTTGCAGCGGAGCTTGAGGCGGTAAATCCGTGGCAGCATCATTATAAGCGATTACAACATTCGCTACTGAAAAAAATGTAAAGCTTCCTAAAAATAGGACCCATTTCCATACGAATTGAAATTGGGTCCTTTATATTTTGATTGAGCGCATGTTATTTATCTTTTTCATCATTACTTCACACGCCTATTCTTTATTTCATATTCAATTACAAATAAATTTTCGAACATATTATATCACCTCACCCTCCGCAGTGATTTTTAATTGGACTCTATTTGGCATCAACATTTTTTATCTCTCCTTTCTCGTCATTTTGCTCTTGGTTTATTTCACGCGTAATCCTTGTGCAATCTTTTCCATTTCGTAAATATTCATCATCTGTATCACCTCCTTCTTATTTATTTCCAGTATACCTACATCCTAAACTTTCCATAACAGTTGCAAGCACGAACTTTTTTCCGCCTTAAGGAGGATATGCATCTACGACCTTTCTCATTGTTCACGTTTGTACATATTCATTCTCCATTTCGTTTTAGTAAAATATCACGATAGCAAATCTAAGAATGGTATGGTATTATGATGAATAATTGGAAAATTTGGGTAAGTACTAGGGAAAGGAACGAAGAATAGATGAGGCAAAATATGCTAAAAAAATGGCTGCTGTTCGTACTTACAGCAATGCTGCTACTTGTTATGGTGGCATGTAACAGTGATGACAAAAACGAAGCAAAGGATTCTGATCAAAAGGAAACAGAAACTGTAGAACCGAATGAAGATGAGGAAGTAGTTGAAGAGGGCGCAGAAGAAAATGCGAATCAGGAAGAAGCAACAGGAGAAGGAAGTGGGGGTTTTCTTTGGAAATCAACGCATAATAACAACACGGTATATATGTTGGGCTCCATTCATGTGGCTACTCCGGACTTTTATCCATTACATGAAAAGATTGAAAAAGCTTTTGATGAATCTGATTATTTAGCGGTAGAGGCCGATATTGTAAATGTAAATGTTTTTGAAATGAATCAGTTAGTAAATGAACGCGCACAATACACCGATGGCACCACATTAGAAGACCATATCCCTGCAGACCTTTACGCACAAGTGAAAAAGTATTTGGAAGAGACTGGCATACCTTTAGCCACGGTTAATGGTTATGAACCATGGTATGTATATAATGTTTTGGAAAGTTTGCAGGTGATGTTGTTGGGCTATGACTCTACACTTGGGATTGATTATCACTTTTTAGAGGCTGCAACAGAAGAACAAAAGGACATTATTGAGCTAGAAAGTGTAGAATTTCAGTTGGATATGTTGGATAGCTTTTCACCAGAAATTCAGGAATCTTTACTCCAGTCCACAGTAGAAAACCAGGATCAATATGAAGAGCAAATGAAAAAAATGACAGAGCTTTGGAAGAGTGGAGATGAAGAAGGTTTGTCACAATATCTATTTAGTGAAGAAGCGGAAACAGTTGAAGATGAAGAATTTATGAAAGTCATGCTAGATGATCGTAATGTAGGGATGACAGATAAAATCGAAGGCTTTTTAACGGAAGGAGAAGGAGAGGTATACTTTGTTATTGTAGGTGCGGCTCATTACTTTGGTGAACAAGGCATAATAAAGCTATTGGAAGAACGAGGCTACACTGTAGAAAAACAATTATAACGAACCAAGACCCTTTTCATTATGATGGAAAGGGTCTTGGTTTACTTCCTCGTTTTTTCTTGATTTTTTCTCCTATGATTGTTTTTGTTTGAAGTGTGTATGTGTGGCTATGATTGTTTTATTTTACACGACGGTCTCTCTTAACATTTCTAATTCGTATAAGTTCAGCATGCCAATCACCTCTTTTGTTTCACCACTGTAAGTGTAAGGGATTGGTATTTTATGAACCGTATGCAGGATGACTTTCATATCGGTCTATCGTTCGAAAACAGTTACACCGAAAGCCGGATATGAAAAAGAGGTCCATACATATGCTGAATTTACCAGCATATGTATGAACCTCTTTATTTGCTTATAAAATTTTACTTAAGAACGATTGTGTTCTTGGGTTTTGAGGATTTGTAAAAATTTGTTCTGGATCGCCTTCCTCTTGAATAATCCCTTCATCCATAAAGATTACACGGTCACCAACCTCGCGGGCAAATCCCATTTCATGCGTTACGACAACCATTGTCATACCTTCTTTAGCTAGATCCTTCATAACTTGAAGCACGTCCCCGACGAGCTCTGGGTCTAATGCGGAGGTTGGCTCGTCAAAAAGCATAACCTTTGGATTCATTGCGAGTGCACGAGCGATAGCAACACGCTGTTTTTGTCCCCCAGACAAACTTTCCGGGTAAACGTCTGCTTTATCCGAAAGACCAACTTTATCTAGGAGCTGTACTGCAATTTCTTTTGCTTCTTCTTGTGACATTTTTTTCACTTTCATCGGTGCAAGAGTTATGTTTTCAAGCACAGATTTATGTGGAAATAAGTTGAAATGCTGAAACACCATTCCAACCTTTGTACGTAGGTTGTTGATGTTTGTTTTTGGGTCGGTTAGTTCTTCACCATCAATAATGACTTGGCCTGAAGTAATTTCTTCAAGCAAATTTAAACAACGGAGAAACGTACTCTTTCCAGACCCAGATGGTCCAATCACACATACTACTTCACTTTCTTTTATTTCAGCATCTATTCCTTTTAATACTTCTAATTCACCAAAGCTTTTGTGTAAGTCTTTTACTGAAATCATATTATACATCCAGCTTCCTTTCTAATCTTCTTAAAATGATCCCGATTGGAATGGTAATAATTAAATAAAAAATACAAACCATTACAAGCGTTTCAAAAATATCAAATGTCGCATTATAGTATTGTTTTGCCTTATAAACTAATTCTTGAACAGCTATAACGGAGAATACGGAGGTATCTTTTAAGCTTATAACGAATTGGTTCCCAAGAGGAGGAATCATACGTTTAAAGGCTTGAGGCCAAATAATATAGCGCATCGTTTGTCCTTTCGTTAAACCTAAGGAACGTCCTGCTTCATGCTGTCCTTTTTCAATCGAATATACAGCGCCACGAACTATCTCGGCAATATAGGCACCGGCATTTACTGCAATGGCAATAACCCCAGCTGTAAAGGCATTAAGATTCAGCCCGATTAAATCCTCAGAAATACCGAAGTACAGAAATAAGGCTTGCGCAAGAATAGGCGTACCTCTTATCACCTCAATATATACTGTACAAATAGCCCGAATTATTTTAAGCTTAGAAAGCTTTCCTAGCCCAACAATAGTTCCTATAATTATACCAAAAAAAAGTCCAACTGCGGTAATACCAATTGTTATTTTTAAACCTTCCCATAAGAAGGGGATCGATTTTATATAGGCAGAATCCATTAATGCATCTATCATTCTAATAATCTCTCCTTTAAAAAGAGCGTAACAAGCACATAACTTGTTACGCTTGAATTCTAGTTAGAAAATAATGTGTTTTTTATTGTGGTGGTTGAGTACCAAACCATTCCTCGTAAATTTCGGCATACGTTCCATTCTCTTTTAAAGTGGCCAATGCTTCATTTACTGGTTCTACTAAATCGGAATCCTTCGGGAAAGCAATACCATAAGGCTGCCCTTCCAATACTTCTCCTACCGTTTTCAATTCGTCTTGAGCGTTTTCCTTAATGTAGTACTGGACATTTGGTAAATCGTATAATACAGCATCTAGTCTACCTGCTTGAAGATCCATATAAGCTGTTACGATTTCTGGGAATGCCGATACTTCTGCATCGGTGTTGTTTAGTAAGTAATCTTCACTTGTAGAACCTTGACGTGCACCAACTTTATGATCGGCTGTTAGATCTTCTACAGATTCTATGTCAGAATCAACGGGTACAGCCAAAATCAAACCAGAGTCATAGTATTTATCTGAGAAATCGATTTCTTCTTTACGCTCCTCTGTAATGGAAATACCAGCAATACCGATGTCGTTCTTCCCTGTTCTCATAGAGCCTAGTAATCCATCAAACTCCATTGTTTCAAAATCAACGGAGAATCCAGCTTCTTCCGCAATGGCTTTCATTAAATCAATATCGAATCCCTCTAATTCATTTGTTTCTGGATTCATATATTCAAATGGTTGGAAATTAGAATCTGTTGCAACAGAGTAGACTTTGCCACCATCTCCATCTCCATCTCCACTCGATTCACTTGAACCACATGCTGCAACTAAAGCTAGTGTCGTTATTAGTACAAAAGATAATAATAATTTTCTTTTCATCTCTATTTGAGACCCCCTACAAATTATTTAGTACATAATAATTATCACAAATGTAGAATAAAATTGAAATATTCAAAAAACTTAATATATTGTAATTAATGCTTGTATCGTTCCTTAAGGGGAGTTTATATGGGCTATAGGCAATATAACGAGCCTATCATCCTAAAAACTCTGGACAAGACAAAAATCGGGATTATTCTCTTGGATTTAGCTCTTTCTTCAATGAAGATTCTTAAGTACAAAATGGTAATGATACATTCCATTAAAAAACGAAAAGAATGGAAATAAGAAAACATATACAAAACAAATAATAAAACGATATAGTGAAAACGAATATAGTTAGGAGGGGCCTGTTCTTTTTTAAAAGAAAGAAAACAAGGAAAAGAGGTTGAAGGCTAATGTTGCATTATTTTCAAAATCGGTGGAAATTCTTCTTACCTTTACTGTTTTTTTGCATCCCACTCATTTACTTCTATACGCACCACATCTGGCTTGCTTTTGGCGTTGGATTATTTACGTCTATTATAGGAGGAAATGTAGTATATTACATTGTCATCGAAAAGCAATCCTTTGTCATAGCTTGGTGGCGTTCTATAAAATATCTAATCCTTTTTTTGGTGATTTGTATGATTTTAGGAATTGCGACCTATGAGGGATAAAGAAAGGGATATTTAGCACCTGATGTGGAATAATTACCAAATGCTAGATTTACTACAAGCCTGAAGAGGGACGCGTATTTTTTGTTTTCGGCTTGTATATTACTAGTTTCGGCGCGTAAATGAGGAAGATTAACGCGAATTTTTTAAATTAACTTGTATTTTTCATAATGAAAGCGTATTTCAATCAAATCGGCGAATAAAAACGGTCATTAGACGTGTACAAAGAATTTTGACGAATAAATGCTTCAAATAGACTTGTAAAAGGATTAAGTCGAAGAATATTCTACTTCGAATGACGAGTATTTATGTTTTATAGGGCTTTTTCTTAGGATATGGCTACAATAAACCATCAAAACAGTCCGCGTCCCGTCTATATTAGCCTCTTATGAAGGTCGTTGGAGCTCTGTGGTTATCATAACAAAACTAAATCTGTATCTTTTTACGGTAATTGAAAACGATCTTTTATTTCCTTAGCAACATCAATTGCCGACCGTTTAGTATTGTTTATCTTTAGATAATTCTTTCGATTAATCTCGTTTTCATTCGAATTTAATCGATGAGATTGGTAAGTCGTAAGTAAATCTTTTTCGGACATTTCAATATTGCGCTTTGTAGGTTTATTTTCTAGTCGGTTTGTAGTTACATTTCGCTTTAGACGTTCTTCCACATCTGCTTCTAGTTCAACATAGTATACGTCATTGCCTTTCGCTTCAAATATGTTTGTTATTCGGTCTACAGATTCCCAATCCTCCTTCATATCAAATGCCCAAACATATGTAAATATGACACCAGGTAAATCACTATTTGCTACTTCCGTTAGGATTTCATTGCGAAATGAATTCACAAGTCTCTTAAAAGGTGGGGTTCCGTATTCAAAGAAATTCAAGACTAAATCTATTGTCATATGGTTGTGAAATAGTTTTAATCCTGTCATTTTTGCTAATTCCTGTCCTACGGTCATTTTACCAACTGCTTGCGGTCCAAATAGTAATACTAGTCTCATTTCATCACTCCTAGCTCAACAATTTGGTAAATTCTATCATAGATAAGAGCAGGGGAGAAGAGCTTTTGAAAGATTTATATAGTAAAGACTATGCAATTATTGAATTTCTTATGGTGTTTACTAATCATAAAAATGATAAACTAATAGAAAATGGTATAGGGGAGAGAAACTTAATGAAAATTGGTTTGATTAGACATGGTATGACGGACTGGAATGTAGAAAGAAGGGCACAGGGTCAGACCGATATACCTCTTAATCATGTAGGAAAGGACCAAGCAATTGCCCTTGCAAACCGATTGACTGGTGAGAATTGGGATCTCATTATATCCAGTCACTTATCGAGAGCGTATGCAACTGCAAAAGCAATAGCAGATAAACTTAATATTCCTCTTTATAAAGACGAACGATTACAAGAAAGAGGGTTTGGACTTTTAGAAGGGACAACAGAAGCAGAAAGAGTGGAAAAATGGGGAACTTCATGGAAGGATATCGACTTCGGTGAGGAAAGCACCACAGATGTACGTAAAAGAAGCCTTTCTGCTATAGAAGAAGCATGTTTACAATACCCTAATAAAAGAATTTTATTTGTAAGCCATGGGGCTACTTTAAAACAACTCTTCATTACTTTATTAAAGGATGAAACCTTCGATAAAGGTTTCCACAATACGTCTTTATCTATTTTTGAGAAGCAGGATAATAATTGGGAATGTACATTATTAAATTGCTCCGTGCATTTAGAACAAACCATGAATAAATAAAGTCCTTAAAGGATTTTTGAAATTGTCATTATTTGTATAGATGTTCCCTGTCAAAATGTACTAAGATAAAATAAACAAGATTAGTAAGTGGGGGAACTTTCAATGACATTCTATATGTTTCTCGTAACGATACATGTTTTTTCTGCAATCCTAGGAATGGGACCTGGTTTTTTTATGATTCATCTATTAAAAAAGGCAAGAAATATGACTGAATTAAAACATGCCTACCGCCTTCGTAATAGCCTACATATTTTTGTGATGATCGGTGGAACATTGCTTCTTTTATCAGGCTTAGCTATGGGCTTTTTAAACCCAAAATTATTTCAATCTGGATGGTATATAGTAAGCCTAACTTTATTTCTCATTGCCTTATCTTTTGGGCCGCTTTTGCTTTCTCCAAAGTCAAAACCCATAAAGAAATTTGTGCTCGAATATGAGGGAGAAGAAATACCGGATGAATACTATATTATGGAGAAAAAGTTAGTGGCAGTAGAGCGATTTGAAAATACGTTGTTCTTGATTATTATTGCACTCATGATTTTAAAGCCATTTTAGAACAGCATACTTTCGCTAGCATAGTAAAAAATCCAAACATTGTGGATTCTTCTAGAAGAGTCTACGTCGCTTTGGATTTTTTGTTTTTTAGGTTTGGTGATGGTTAGACATAGAATTAATCTTAATTAAGTGTACTCTATGTAAAAAGCTAAACTTAACCATCATTTTAAGAGGAATCCCATACATTCAATAGAGTCTAGCATAAATTAGTAATGTAAGGTACTTTTCTGACATAGGAAGGAGGTTATCGAATGAGCTATTCAGGAGGTAGAGGCTTTGATAGCTTTGCGCTAATTGTAGTATTGTTTGTCTTGTTAATCATTGTAGGTGCTAGTTGGGGATTTTAAAGCTCATTTGCTCCAATTACAGGTGCCCCTTTTTTATAAGGGGCACTTTTTAAAATTATTCTTTCTTTTTCTTAGATAATTCCTGCCGGTCTGTTGCCATAGGAGGCTCCTCTAACCATCCTTTTTCGATCATATAATTCGAGCAGTCCTCGGCATATTTCATTAGTTCGGTAATTAAACGAGTATAATGTAAACCAATATCCCTTCTAGCGGTAACACTAAGAGCGGTGCCATAAAATGCAATTGCTGCCTGTGAGGAATATTGAATCATATACATAATCAATTTATCGGAAAAAGGGGAGGTAGTTGATTCTGTAATATATGATTGCCAGCTCTTTGGCGAGAGTAACTTTTCTTCTCGAAATAAAGATTCAAATATTTCTACATGCTTCGTAGATATTTGTTCTCCTCGTTTTATTATTTTTTTAAGCTCTTTTGATTCTGTAACCTGACTAAATCCTACTTTTAATGCAATATGTAGATGCATTTTATTCATGTTGAAAAAGCTTTCTCCAATCTCCATTGCAGTCATTGGTCGACGCTCCCAAAACCATCCTGATAAAAAACTTTGCTTATCCGCCAACGTAACGAATTCTTTAGGACTTAAAACAGGAGGGCGGACAAAGAGGCCTTTTTCGAGCATCAAATTCGTTACAACATCGAATATCTCCATTGTTTCTTTGCTGCAATTAATAAAATAGGTGCGTAAATCTTGGCGAATGGAATTGCCCACTGCTAGCCCATATGCTGTTAAGCCGTGTAAGGTCATGATATATAAATAGTTTAAATAAAAAGCATCCTGAAAAAGACGTGGAGCTTCTTTATTGACATCCTTTTCTGTAAATCCTTGTGGTATGGGGTGTTTTTCATCTTGGAAAAATTGTTTTAACGCTAGGATATGCTTATTTGTTGTGTCTAAAGCAGTTTTTAAGGTGGATTGTATTTCTTGATCCTCTAAGTGATTGAGAGCATATTCAAAGAAACATTTGTTCATGGTTTCAAACATATATTGAGTCCAAATACTCGCTAATTCCGGTGCAGTTAATTGAACGGGGGGTTGATTTTCTTTTTCCACGTGAAAGCCTCCTATGTCGTGACACTAACTAGTTTATTTTCGATAATTATTCAGCTTGATTATCACATCTCTTTGGAAATGCTGCTTGGAAATAATACTTTATTTATATAGCTTTTACATTTTACATAGTGATATTCGGTTCATTACTAGACATTTGGCTATTTTTATGAAAACTCCATTTTTGACCTATGCAAAAATAACATATTTCCATAAGTTATTACTGTAAGTCGATTTAAAGGAGGTTATTAATTATGGGCTATGGATACGGATATGGCGGAGGCTATGGCTACGGCGGAGGCTTCGCGTTAATTGTAGTACTATTCATCTTGTTAATCATTGTAGGTGCAGCTTGGTATTAATTTTTAACCACGTAAAACAGCTCTCTCTATAAAAGGAGAGAGCTGTTTTACTTTAGGTGCCGTCCAAATATAGTGATTATTACGCACGTAACGGTAGACTTAGTTTACATTAAATTATTTTCTTCCCAGTGCTCATACGAACCTGTACCATTACATCCAGGACAATCAAGAGGTGCCATGTAATACGCCTCTGTATATGGCATATGCTGAAAACCTCTACCTCCACAATCCGGACAGAAACCAAGTGATTCCATGTGTACTCGCCTCTTTTCTCTTCTTCCAGTCCTCCAGCCATTAATGGAGTTAAATATACCCATATTTCATTCACCTCAAGTAAAGTTTTACTTAGTATGTGGAAAAAATAGGTTTTTATTCAAGAAATATAAAAAAGCATCTCTATGTATTTGATATTAGAATATGCAAATCTTATGAAGAGGGGAACATTATCCTTGCATAAAGTTGGGATATTGGATAATCATGATGGTATAGAACCATACGAAAGGAAGAAAAAAATGGCTCATAATACGCTGTTTATTAAAGAAGCACATGGACACCACAACATTCAAATGTTAGAAGCATTTCTCATGAATTTACCTGGAATTGAACGTGTTTTAGTGGATACGGATGATGGGGAAATAAAAGTGGAGTTTGATGAAGAAGAAATTCAGTTAACGCACATTGTACAGCAATTAGAAACAAGTAATTTTCATATTGAATGATTAAATAAAGGGATGATCCGTATAGGATGATCCCTTAGTTTTGCTTTTTTATTTTGTTAAGGAGTCTCGGTCATCTGCCGTAGGAGGCTCTTCCAACCATCCATATGTAATCATAATATTTGCCCCGTCCTCTGAATAAAGGGTGACTTCTGGAATTAAGGAAGCATATTTAAGTCCTAAATCCCTTCTAGGACTTGCTGCTATAGCCGCACCATAATTCCCAATACCAGCAGCAATCATGGCAGATACGTGAAACATAATGAGTTTGTCAGAAAACACGGAAACAGTTGAATCTGTAACAGACGAGTCCCAGCTCATTGGCGAGGGTAAATCCTCTTTTATTAAAATCTTACTAAAGATATCTATGTGCTTTTGAGCTATTTTCTTTCCACGTAATAAATATTGGCGAACATCTTCATTTTTTGCTGTTTGTGCAAATCCCATTATTAGGGCTTTTCCAATCGCGTTCGTTTGAACATTTATAAATAAGTGAGTAATCTCGTGAACGGTTAATGGGCGCTTTTTACCTATAAAACCAGTTAAAAACTGTTGATCCTTTACAAAGTCAACTCGATTAGGAGTCGTTACATACGGGGGTTTTACATAGGTTCCCTGTTTTAATAAAAGGTCTCTTGCTTGATCCTTAAGTTTTATTGCATTCTCAAGAACGACTTTGTATAAATCGACAACGTCCGGGCGTGTTGATAAGCCTAAAGATAGTGTGCCAGCAGCCATGCCTAGCATGGACATTTGTTGTAAGTAAATCAAGATAAATGTATCGGAAAATAGTTTTGGCGCTTTTATGTCTACATCATTCTCCGTAAAGCCAACCGGAATCGGAAACCTTTCAGTCTTAAATATTTCTTTTATCATTTCAATATGCTGTTGAGAAGCTTTTATGGCATTCTCTACTATTGGCTTTACTTCTTCATCGGTTACCGTTTCTAAGTAGTAGCGATTTACACAGACAGATAAGGAATCATTTATATATTGCGTCCAAAGAAATGAACTTTCTGCTGCAGTAAGTCGAATGTTGTTTTTATCTTCCATGACGATCCTCCCAACAAGGTAACTACTAATTAATATTCCCACTATTTGTATTTTCATGTGGTATGAAATTGTATCATTTGAACAATTAGGTTCATTTTTCATATCATAGAAGAGTCGTTTATACAAACACTATAAAAAAATAAAAGGGGATTACATGATGACAAAAACAAAATTAGATCGAAACAGTCTTGCTGTTTTAGAGGATAAAATTCAACGGATAACGACGGACGAGGGTGCGATTTATTTAGTAGGGCCGATTCGCCTACCTGTTAATTTGTATGGGGAAACGGTTGTGTTTCAATGGTATTGTTGGTTAAATGGAAAAGAAGTAATCGATGATTATGTACAAATAATTGACAAGCTCTCCTCTGCTAACTTGGCAGAAATGCAGCAGTCTAGTGTCCTCGTTTATGGTGACTTTGCTCATGGAGATGATGCTATCATTCGTCTTCACTCTATTTGCCATACTGGAGATATTTTTGGAAGCAAGCGCTGTGATTGTGGCTACCAGCTGAAACAATCAATGAAAATTATCGCGGATCATGGAACGGGTGCTTTATTTTATTTAGCAAATCATGAGGGAAGAGGAATTGGATTATTCAGTAAAGCTATGGCGTATATTTTACAAGAGAATGGTTACGATACAGTCGATGCCAATAAACAGCTTGGCTTTGTTGATGATGCAAGAGATTACAGTGATGCACTGCTCGTGCTAAAGGCATTACGAACGAAGCCGGTTACAGTAATGACAAACAATCCGAAAAAATTGGCGGCTTTGAAGGAGGCGGGCTTGAAGGTTTCCGAGCGTAAACCGTTATGGGGAGATGTTTCCGAATACAACAAAAAGTATTTAGAAACGAAAGTAAATCGTTCTGGTCATCTTAAAGAAGAAGAGCGTGTATGTCCAAATGATTAAGGAAAAGGAATGGAACATGAGATGAAACTTGGATTTGACATTGACGATACCTTAATTAACTTACGAAAACATGCCTTTCATCTCTATAATAAAAAGCTTGGAAAGCAAGTATCTATCGATATTTTTAATTCGCTACCACGTTTAGAAATTCATGAACCATTTGGGCTATCCGACGAAGAAGGTAATCAATTGTGGAACCAATTAATTGAGGAAATATATTTTACGGAATGTCCTGCCTTTCCGGATGCTATTGATACGTTGCAACAACTGGACAATGATGGTCATGAGATTTACTATATAACATCAAGGCCAAAGCAATACGGGGAGCGGACAAAAGCGTGGATGAAAGAAAGAGGCTTCCCTGTAGAGGATGCGAGATTTTTTTATGGTATGCAGGATGAAGAGAAAATTAAGATTATACAACAGCTTCAATTAGATTATTATTTTGATGATAAACCAGTTGTTTTGGAAACGTTATTAAATGAATCGGTTCATGTATATATAAAAGATCAATCGTATAATCGCCATCTAACATTACCTAGAATTGAACATTGGACAGAGCTAAAAGAAATAATGGAAGAAGACACTAAGTAAAAGTATTAGTGTCTTCTTTTTCTTATTCGTGACTAAATTGCCAACTTATACCGAATTTGTCAGTTACAGTTCCGTATAACTTACTCCAAAAGGTTTCTTGAAGGTCCATTCCGACTTTTCCTTCTTCCTTTAGTTTGTGAAAAGCATTTGTTATGGCCTCTGTATCGTTACTTATTATTGTTATGGAAATATTGTTCCCTTGTACAAAATTCCATCCAGGGAATGTATCGGAAAACATGACCCTGCTTCCAAAAATCGTTAATTCTGTATGCATCACACGATTTTTTGCCTCTTCTGGTATGGGGAAATCTGGATTTTGCGGACCATCGCTAAAGGTCATGATGTTCGGTTTTTCCGTCTTAAATATTTCCGCATAATAGGTAACCGCCTCGCGACAATTGCCATCAAAATTTATGTAAACTTCAATCGCCATTTCGTTTCCTCCTTATTATTTGTTCAATATTGGTAGATTATAGCATGTGATAAGAAAACGACAAAATAAACAAGAAGGAATTAGGAAAGAAATATCGAAAAATGTAATAGATAAAAGAAGGGGAGGCTATTACGTGTACCAAGATGAGGAGGTTACCATACGTCCCATTACAGCAGACGATCTTCCTGCTTTATGGGAACTGATATATAAAGAGGCTCAGCCAGAATGGAAAAAATGGGATGCTCCCTATTATGAGCATAAACAGATTCCTTTTGAAGCATTTATGAAGGATAAAGATAATTATGTGAGTCAAGATAATCGATGGATTATTACTGTTAACGAAGAGGTGATTGGAACAGTCGGTTACTATTGGGAGCATGAGCCTTCGAAATGGCTTGAAATGGGAATTATTATTTATAAACCAATTTACTGGAGCGGTGGCTATGGAACAAAAGCTTTTCGATTGTGGATTAATCATCTATTTCATACCATGCCGTTAGTACGGGTAGGTTATACCACTTGGTCTGGTAACAAACGTATGATAAAGGTTGGAAAGAAGCTCGGAATGCAAATGGAAGCAAGAATAAGACAGGTTCGTTATTATAATGGCTACTATTATGATTCTATACGAATGGGTCTTCTACGAACGGAATGGGAGAATAATCCAATCTATCTAAGATAATAAGGAGAGAGCTCGTTTGTTTAAGATAACGAGCTCTTTTATGGTTTAACAACTTGTGAAGCAACATTGATGTATGTATCTTTTACTATAAAAGGTGCTTGGAGATGTTACTTTACTTTTGTTCAATAATAAGATGTTCTGTATGTTGTGGAATTTGTGTTAAGGCAGTTTTTAAGAATGTCGGGTATAAAGAAATGGTTTCCAATTTATTTATAGGGAACCATTGATAAGTTAAGCGCTCCCCTTCCAACCCGAAAAAAGGTTCTAAAGATAGGATAGGAGCATCCTTTCTGGCTTGTATTTTATAGTAAAACCCTAATTCATGAAAAGGTCTTTGTTTATAAGTAAAGAAGTTTTCCGTAACCCATAGAAGTCTTTCCACCTCAACGTGGTATCCTAATTCTTCTTCCATTTCTCTTCTTAAACTAGTATTCGAGTCTTCGAGAATTTTAACTCTACCACCTGGTAACGCCCAGTAATCATCTGTAGTTTGTTTATGTAATAATACGTGGTCATCTTTTATTATTATTCCGGCAACACGATAATTGAATACCCCTTCCTCCAAGTGAAAGGTTGCGTCCATTCCCATTCCTCCTAGTATTAATTTGAATTTTTTTCTGCTACATTGTTGTGTAGTAGCTGTGCATGTCGTAATTCCAAGCTATGAATTTTGTGCAGCTCTTCTATTAAATCATTAATAGAAAGAATTTCATACAGTAGAGATGTTTCATTTCCGAGATGAAAGTGTTCTCCAGTTTGGTCTAATTTTTCCTTAATAAACCATTTGGACAGTTCATTTATTTTATCATAATAGGACTCGTTAAACTCAAATTGTTCTTTTAAAAATGCATCTTTTTGTAGTTGTACAATTTCTTGGACTAGCTTCTGTTCACTAGTGCTCAAAAAGCAATCATTGGAGTGAAGGT
Organism: Salirhabdus sp. Marseille-P4669; assembly: GCF_900240405.1. GTDB lineage: Bacteria > Bacillota > Bacilli > Bacillales > Alkalibacillaceae > OEQK01. The sequence goes on along the minus strand of NZ_OEQK01000003.1, from coordinate 223,938 downwards.
GAAATAAATTTTCCATATGAAAAACAATTTGTCGTAATAAACTTAATTTCTTAAATTCGTAACGTACACTTCGCATTTCCTCCCGAGTATAACGATGAAAGTGCCATTCCTTGAATTGGTATCTGCATAACGTTTCCATTTTATTTAAGTCTTTTTTGAGGTTTTGAAAGGCTAAGATCAATTCTTTTTCCACATGCTTTTGCTTGAAAAAATCTTCTATTCGTGTAGTTAAGATGGTAAAAGCATTTTTATATAGAATTTGAATCCCGTTTGTTATTGTTTGGGAATATTTCGGCGGCATTAGAAAAATATTAACAATGGTCGAAACCACCAATCCCAGACTAGTCGTGCCAAGCCGTACAAAAAAAGATGTTAAATATTCATCATGAACGGTTGAAATCATCGCTACGCCTGTCAATGTTGCTACTAAGATTCCGTCATGTAGTTTTAGTTTCGAACAAACAATAATGGTAAATAACGTTACAAACCCATAAGATAATGGACTGTCCCCTAAAAAATAAGTGAAAATAACCGCAAAGAGTGCTCCGATTGCGGATGCTGGAAAGCGGACAAATGCTTTTCTAATCGAATCTGCTGCTGTTGGCTCAATCGTTACAATAGCAGTAATAACAGCAAACATTGCAGGCCAATTAAGTAAATAACAAATAAAAGCGGTAATAAAGGCGGCAATACCGGTTTTTACTATTCTTCCGCCAATAAAGTATTTTTGCTTTCTCATTTTTGATCAACTCTTCTTAGATGATAATATCTTTCTTATTTTAATGCTGGACAACATACGTATGCACGGGTTGTGCATTTGAAATACAATTGTAAAGAATATTAATTATTAGTGGTTCATAAAACTCTAAGTGAAAACTGGATAAAAATATCTAAAACGTATTGTGTTGCTCTCGCTACTTTAATTGGTGATAAAACACCCTGCTAAAACAGCAAAACAAACCCAAACCAATTAAACATATGATTGAAACATACGAGATTGGTTTGGGTAAGGGCAAAATAGGGTTAGATTTTCTTAATCGTAACCTGGGCTTTAAAGACAAGTTTTTCAGTTTCTTCCTTTTTACCTTCTATATAGATTTGATTGGACTGTATATTCGACGTGTCTTTAAAAAGGTGAATTATATCTCCTGGTAATGCTTCATTTTTAAAATTTACTTCTATTGAAGTTACATGATATTTTTGGTGCTCCTCTACTGTAAAGCAATCCATAATATAGTCAACATATTTAGAATTGTTTAAATGCCCATTAAAATCGATATCGCTATAGCCGATTACTTTTTTATAGGCATTTTGCAAATAACCAAAATCTTTTATTTTGCCCAGCTTGCATTCTATTGCCCTTTCTTCCATGATGGAAGGATATTGAATATTAATGACATCTGTTCGTTTTAGCTTACGCTCATGAATGTCCATAATTACCCAAGCGGATACGGCACGAATAATGATATTTCCGTTTCGGTCTCGAACGATATAGTCTCTCTCAAATTCGAGTTTTTTTGGAACTTGTGGCCACGTTTCAATCGTGATTTCTTCATCTAATCTTGGGTGGCGAAGGATATCCACCCGTAGTCGCATTAATATCCAAGCTACCCCAAACTTTTCTCCAAGTTCATTTATTCCATATCCGAGATTTTCAGCAGCAAGACTAGCGATATCTTGAAAAAAACTAAACAAAGAGCTTAGCTTTAATGATTTATTTAAATCAACATCCCGTAAATCGATGTGATAGTTCTTTTTAAATAGAGTAGTTGATTCCATCGTGAGGTCTCCTTCTCGTTTAAATTCAACTATCATTTTATCATAGTATAGAGAATTATTTGTTGATCTAGCTTGAGGGTTATAATCCAACATACTCCATAAATTACCTATGCTTTCAACTTCATAAACATAAAAAATAAACGATATACAATATAGAATGTAATAAATATTTCTCTTTTTTGTCACAATTTGTCATTACTTATGATAATCTATCAATACAACATCAATTATTACTCTGACGGGAGAACGTTTATATGAATATTGATGAGAAAATAAAGATACTAATAGTTGATGATCGCCCAGAAAATGTACTATCCTTAGAAGCTATTATAGAAAGTGAACAGTATGAATTAGTAAAGGCTTATTCTGGGGAAGAAGCGTTAAAGTGTTTATTAAAGGATCATTATGCGGCGATTCTACTAGACGTACAAATGCCTGGAATGGATGGATTTGCGACCGCTAAAATTATTCGAGCCCGGGAAAAAACGAAGCATATTCCCATTCTATTTATAACGGCAAACAACATGGAAAATGAACATATTTTTATGGGCTATTCTGTAGGTGCAGTTGACTATATTTTAAAGCCTTTAGATCCACTTATTTTGAAAGCGAAAGTGGAGCGTTTTGTGGAATTATACAAAATGCAAAAAAGACTAGCAGAGCAAGCAAAAGAACTTGCCGAGCAAAATAAAAAAATTGAGTTTATGGCCTATCATGATAGTTTAACAAAACTGCCAAATAGAAGGTTCTTTAATGAAAAGCTTTTATCTGAAGTGAACGAAGCAAGGAAGTCCAATACTCATTTAGGTTTAATGTATTTGGATTTGGATCGCTTTAATTATGTAAATGAAGCACTTGGACATACAATAGGGGACTTACTGCTCCAAGAAGTAGCGAAAAGACTTGTTAAGCAGATTAGAGAACAGGACATTGTTGCAAGAATAAATGGGGACGAATTTACAATCATTTTACCAAATACGAACCGGGAAAGTTCCTTAGAAGTAGCAGAGCGTATTTTAGAGGCATTCTCGAAGCCATATTTAATTGATCAATATGAGCTGCATATGACCACTTGTATTGGCTTAAGTGTGTTTCCTTTCGATGGAGAGGACGCATTTACACTTATAAAAGGTGCAGACTCGGCCTTGCATCGTGCAAAGGAACAGGGGAAAGGCCGATTTAATGTTTTTCATACGGGTATGAACATTAATTCCTATCGAACGTTCCTGATCCAAAATGATTTACGAAAAGCAATTGAAGCAAATGAATTCGAATTAGTCTATCAACCAAGAGTAAACGTGGAAACTGGTAAAATTACTTGTGCAGAAGCACTTATTAGATGGAATCATCCAAAGTGGGGAAAGCTGTTACCTAACGATTTTATTCCAATCGCAGAGGAAACAGGGTTAATTATTCCAATTGGTGAGTGGGTACTGAAGCAGGTATGCTCGCACCTAAATGAATGGAGAGAAAAAGGGTACTCTGTGATTCCAATATCCGTTAATTTTTCTAGTCAGCAATTTTTACAACGAAACTTGATTCTTCATATGAACAAAATTATAAATGCTCTAAATATTGCCCCAGAACTTTTAGAGATTGAAATAACAGAATCGGTTTTTCTAGGGAATGAAGAGATCATTGTAGAATCACTTAATAAACTACGAAATATGGGAATGAAGATTAGTTTAGATGATTTTGGTACAGGCTATTCTTCCTTAGGTTATTTACGACGTTTTCCAATTGATAAAATTAAAGTAGATAAAACGTTTATTCAAGATATTACATCAAATAAAAAGAATAGCTTAGCAATTGTGAGTTCCATAAGTACACTAGCACAGCAATTAGGTATATCTATTGTTGCAGAAGGCGTTGAGACGGAAGAACAGTATAAGATTATGAAGGAGCTTCAATATACAGAGGTTCAAGGCTATTATTTTAGTCCACCGCTATCGGTATCGGACTTTGAGCCTTTACTAGTAGCCGATAAAGAAGATAACCGTGCGCTAATATTAGACCAACCACAGAAACCAAAGGTGGAAGATGAATTCTCAAATGTTTTTCAAGTAGATAATGAAGAAGTGAATAATGGAATCGTTGAAGTTTCCCTTTATCGATTAAAGGAAATGTATAGTATATCTGCGAGAGAAGCAGAAGTGTTTCGTCTGTTAATCGATGGTTTAACCAATAAGGAAATTTCTAAAATGCTTTATATAAGTGAGCATACGGTGAAAAATCATATTACGAAAATATTTCAGAAACTGAATGTTACGGACCGACTTCAGGCTATAGCGATGGTTTATGAGATGTCGTTAGAAGAAAGAAAGTCTCTCTATTCGTAAGCGCTACTTTTATAGGAGAGAAGGGAAAATATTAATGAAAATAAAAACAAAGCTCATATTAGCATTATGCACGCTACCTATTCTATTAATCATCTTAACGATTACAGGTATTCTACAAATCTCGCATCTAAATAAATCAGCAGATTCTTTAGAAGTGAATTACGAGCTAGCTTTATTGGCGGAAGAAATTCATACGGATTTTAAAAACGAAGCCATTCGCTTACGAAACATTGTTATATTTTCCGATGAATCGGCCATTCAAACAGAAGTGGCTGGGCTTGAAAACGATAGTGACAATGTTCAGTATAATATGAATTTATTAGAAACGAAGGCGCAAACGGAAGCGCAGCTTGATTTGATTCGTTCCTTAAAGGAAACGAATAATGAATTTAACATGTATAAAGAGGAAGTTGTCTCACTCGTGTTGGATAATAAGAGAGGGGAGGCATTATCGTTAATTGATGAATCATCTGCTACTATCCATGAGCAATTCTTATCTAATATAACAGAGATTTCGAAACGTTTTGGTTCGAATATGCAAACGTCATTAGAGTCAATGATTCACAATTCCCAACAAGAGGTCTTACTAAGTGTGGGAATACTAGCTGTTGGTATTCTATTTATTATCTTCATCTTTTATAAAAACATCTGGTCCTTATCTACTCGCTTAAATTCGATCTCCAAAGTGATGGGTGATGTGGCGTATGGTAGAGAGGACTTGACTACTAAAGCGGAAGTACTAAACAATAATGATGAAATTGATCAAGTGGCTTTATCGTTTAATCAAATGACGGAAACGTTACAAGAGCAGATGGATAAGGATCAAACACAAGCCTGGATGAAAACAAATATTGCTGAAATTTCTACGAGCCTAAGTGGGACGAATGATTTAGAAAGCCTTGGGAGAATATTCCTATCCAAAGTAGTTCCGCTTGTAGAATCGAGTCATGGGGTATTTTACGTGAAAAGCGATGCGTCCGTTGAAGAAGAGGAACATTATAAATTAATTGCGTCCTATGCTTTTAAGGAACGCAAGCATATATCCAATCAAATTAAAGCAGGAGAGGGAATTATTGGTCAAGCTATCCTGGAAAAGTCGCCGATTATTTTAACGGATGTACCTGCTGATTATGTCACCATCTCTTCAGGCCTTGGGGAAGCAACCCCAATGACGTTATATGTATTGCCGATCCGTTTTGAGGGTGAAGTAAATGCTGTATTTGAAATGGCGTCCTTTAAACCATATTCAGAGACATATCAAGCATTTTTGGAGGAGCTTATTGAAGATTTGGGCATCATCTTAGAAAGTGTGATGAGCCGAATTAAACTTGCAAGACTGTTAGAGGAATCTCAGGCCTTAACGGAGGAAGTACAGGCACAAGCTGAAGAACTACAAAATCAACAAGAAGAACTGAAAGCTGCAAACGAAGAACTTGAAGAACAAACCCAATCTTTACGAGAATCTGAGGAAAAGCTACAAATGCAGCAAGAAGAGTTAGAAGAAACCAATCGGAGTCTAGAAGAGAAAACCAATATATTAGAAGAACAAAATCAAGAGTTTGAACGTGCGAATATGGAACTGGAGATTGCGAGAACTGAATTAGAAGTTAAGGCTGAAGAATTAGCTTTAAGTTCAAAATACAAATCCGAATTTCTTGCCAATATGTCTCATGAGCTTCGTACACCGTTAAATAGTTTATTAATCTTATCGAAGCTTTTAGCCGACAATGGCAACAATAACTTATCTCCTAAACAAGTAGAATATGCGAAAACCATTTACTCTTCAGGTAAGGATTTGTTGACCTTAATAAATGATATTTTAGATTTAGCTAAAATTGAGTCTGGAAAAACAGAAATAACTATTGGCAAAGTCAACATTACGGAACTAATTGATATTGTGAAAAGCAAATTTACACCAGTTGCAGACCAAAAGCAGCTAGACTTTCATATTTCTTTAAGCGAAAAGCTACCAAAAATCATTTATACAGATGAGGCGCGCTTACAGCAAATTTTAAATAACTTATTATCCAATGCCTTTAAATTCACTAAAAAAGGTAATGTAACATTGGAAATTGGTGAGCATACAATCCCTGGAAAAGGTAAAAAAATAATGTTTGTGGTCAAGGATACAGGTGTTGGGATTGCGAAAGACAAACAAAAGCAGATTTTTGAAGCGTTCCAACAGGCTGATGGAACAACGAGCCGTAAATTTGGTGGTACAGGTCTAGGACTTTCCATTAGTAGAGAGTTAGCTACTCTATTAAATGGAGAGATAACTGTAGATAGTGAAGTAGGTAAAGGTAGTACATTTACTTTGACTCTATCAACTAATGAAACGATAAAGGCGAAGGATCAGTCCCAAGCAATCGTTGAAGAAGCTGCTCCAACCATGGAAAGACCGAAGCCAAGAAAGAGTGCTGAGCCAGAAATAATTCCAAAAGAACAAGACATAAGTCCAATAAAACGAGTCTTAATCGTAGATGATGATCTCCATCAACGAACAAGCTTAATGGAGCTCATTGGGGATATGGATATTGTCATTAAAGCTGTATCTTCGGGTCATGAGGCGATTGAAGAATTAAAAGTAGAAAAAATGGATTGTATCATTTTAGATTTAGGATTATCCGATACAAATGGAATGGAACTTCTTGAGAAAATAAAAGAAAATGATGAAAACAGTGATGTAAAGGTTATTGTATACACTGGTCGTGACCTTACCTCTAAAGAAGAAATGCAACTAAATCGACATGCACATACAATCATTATTAAAAATGAACACTCACCAGAGCGATTAAAGGCAGAATTGGATTTATATTTAAAAGAATCAACAAGTCACCATGAAGTGAAGGACAATAATGGAAATGAACCTTTGGCTCTTCCATCTGGACTAGAAGGGAAGAGGGTGTTACTAGTCGATGATGATGTGCGAAATGTATTTGCGCTAACGAGTATTTTGGAACAGACAGGTTTAGATATTGTTTTTGCGGAAAATGGTTATGAAAGCATTGATGTATTAACAAGTGATTCCACAATTGATTTAGTGTTAATGGATATTATGATGCCTGAAATGGATGGCTATGAAGCAATGAAGCGGATAAGGTCGATGCCGGAATTTGCGAACCTACCTATTATTGCATTAACTGCTAAAGCAATGAAAGAAGATAGGGAGAAATGCATGGAGGTTGGTGCATCTGATTATGTTGTAAAACCAGTGGAGCCAGAGCAGCTCATCTCCTTAATGAAGGTTTGGTTATACCAATAGAAGGGGTTATGGTTCAGAATGGACAATGAGACATTTTTTGATAGGAAGATACGTCACGCTGGGTATGATGAAGTACTAGAAAAAATTGAAATAAACCTACTTCTACAAGGTATTTATGAGTGGTGTGGCTATGATTTTCGTAATTACGCATACAACTCGATTCGAAGAAGAATCTGGCACCGAGTGGATGCGGAAAAGCTAACGACTATTTCTGCCTTGCTAAATAAAGCTTTACACAATCCTGATTGTTTACAAAGATTAATCGCGAGCTTTTCAATTAATGTTACGGAGATGTTTCGAGATCCTTTATTCTTTAAAGCGTTTCGGGAGCAAGTAGTTCCGATGCTAAAAACCTATCCATCCATTCGAATATGGCATGCCGGTTGTGCAACTGGAGAAGAAGTGTATTCCATGGCAATACTCTTACATGAAGAAGGAATTTATGACAAAACAAAGATTTATGCAACAGACATAAATTCCAGTGCACTTAAAACCGCAAAGGCTGGTATTTATCCTTTAGAGAGCATGAAAAAGTATACGAGCAATTATTTAAGAGCAGGTGGAGAAGGGGTATTTTCCGACTATTATACGGTTACGGATAACGGTGTGAAATTCCATTCGTATTTATCTAAAAATATGGTGTTTGCTCAGCATAACCTTGTAACAGATAGCTCTTTTAATGAATTTCATGTTATCCTTTGCCGCAACGTATTAATTTACTTTAATAAGGACTTACAAAAGAAAGTGCACAACCTCTTCTATGAAAGTTTAGGTGCTTTTGGAATACTTGGGATCGGAGATAAAGAAACGATTATGCAAACAGATCATGATCAACATTATGAGATTATTAGTAAGCAACATAAACTGTATAAAAAGGTAAAGTAATGATGTTTCTGTTTTATTTACGATTTTGAGAAGCGGATTATTAATATTTAAAGAGTATTTACTCACTATTAAGTGATAGGTAAACTATTTCAAATAGTACATTTAGTCACAAGCCGAAAAGGAAACGTATCTTCCCTTTTCGGCTTGTATTATTCTAGTTTCGGTATTCAGGGATAATCCAGTGAAATTCTCATAAAAGGCATGTCCCCTCCGCATACTTTTGTATTCGAACTATCCTATTATTGGAATGTTCTAATGCATATTGTGGTAATGTAAAAGAAATGGCTTGATTTAGAAGAGAGGGTTTTTGATGTCCAATAACAAGAAACCAAATCAGTTAGTTGATGAAAAATCTCCTTATTTATTACAGCACGCGTACAACCCAGTGAATTGGTATTCGTGGGGTGAAGAAGCCTTTCAAAAGGTAGAAAAAGAAAACAAACCCATTTTTTTATCCATTGGGTATTCTACTTGCCACTGGTGTCATGTGATGGCTCATGAGTCTTTTGAGGACGAAGAGGTTGCTAATCTTCTGAATGAAAAATACATAGCGATCAAAGTAGACCGTGAAGAAAGACCAGATATAGATTCGATTTACATGAAAATTTGTCAAATGATGGCCGGTCATGGGGGATGGCCATTAACTATTTTTATGACCCCGAACAAGATTCCATTTTATGCGGGCACCTATTTCCCGAAAGAAAGCAAATATGGACGTCCTGGGTTGATTGAAGTGTTGACTCAGCTACATAAAAGATTCATACAAGATCCAGACCATATCGCAGAAGTGACGGAAAGTGTAAGAGAAGCATTAGAGAAGACAATTCAATCAAAGAGTAACCATCGTCTAACAAAAGAAATAGCAGATCAAGCCTTTTATCAACTGGGGAAGGATTATGATTATACATACGGTGGCTTTGGAGATGCTCCAAAGTTTCCGCAACCACAAAACTTACTATTTTTATTAAAATATTACCATTTCACAGGTAAAACAGCTGCTTTACAGATGGTAGAGGGCACCCTGAAACATATGGCTGATGGCGGTATTTATGACCATATAGGGTTTGGTTTTGCGCGGTATTCTACGGATGAGAAATGGCTTATCCCGCATTTTGAGAAAATGCTTTACGATAATGCCTTACTCTTAATGGTATATACGGAATGTTACCAAATTACAAAAAATCCTTATTATAAACAAATTGCAGAGCAGATTATAATCTTTTTAAATCGAGAAATGAAAAGTGAAGATGGGGCATTTTATTCTGCTATTGATGCAGATTCGGAAGGGAAAGAAGGGAAATATTACGTATGGGATAATGAAGAGATATATGACATTCTTGGAGAAGAGTCCGGGGAGTGGTATGCTACAACGTATGGAATTACGCCCTATGGTAATTTTGAAGGAAAAAATATTCCAAACTTAATTGGTCGAAGCATTCCATCAATAGCTGAAGCTCATCGAATGGAAGTTTCGGAGCTTGAAGGAAGGCTTGAATTGGCAAGGCAAAAACTATTAGAGGAAAGGGAAAAACGAGTTTACCCACATGTAGATGATAAAGTTTTAGCCGCATGGAATGCAATGGTTATCGCTGCTTTAGCAAAGGCAGGCAAGACCTTTCAAGAAAATTCCTATATCGATATAGCTGAGCAGGCACTGGACTTTATCGAAAAGACATTAGTTGTTGATGGGCGTTTGATGGCTCGATATCGAGAAGGCGAGACGAAATATAAAGCCTACCTCGATGATTATGCCTATTTTGTATGGGCGTACGTGGAGCTATATGAAGCAACTTTAAATATTCGGTATATTGAAAAAGGAAGAGACCTGTTACAAAATATGATCGAGCTATTTTGGGATTCCGAAAATGGTGGGTTCTTTTTTAACGGAAGGGATAGCGAGCAATTAATAGCCCAGGATAAGGAAATATATGATGGGGCACTACCATCAGGGAATAGTGTAGCCGCGGTTATGTTGGCGAAGGTAGGCTTTCTTACAGGGGAGCCAATTTATTTAGAACGTCTAGAGGAAATGTATTATACGTTCTTCGATGACATTCAACGCCAAGCATCGGCTAGTTCCTTCTTTGTTCAAAGTATACTGTTGACGGAGTTTTCTACTAAAGAGGTCGTCATATTAGGAGATTCTAGCGAAATAATAAAGCAGATAAACGATTCTTATCTGCCAAATGTAACACTTTTAGTTGCTGATCAACCTGAAGATTTAGAAAAAGTTGCACCTTATGCTTCCCAATATAAACAAATTGATAAGAAAACAACTGTATATGTATGTGAAAATTTTGCTTGCAAACAGCCTACGACCGATATAGAAGAAGCGTTAAAAAGTATAATAAATGACTAAAATTTGATATGATAGGGGTTAGACTAGATTAGTGAAGAAGGGGTACGAAAATGGTTAAAGTTAAAATGAATGTACAAACTACCTATCATGGAAAGCTATTACGCAAAGATAAAATTTATGAAATCGATGAAGAGCTAGCAAAAAGATGGATTGTTAGTAAAATAGCCGAATTAGTAGAAGAATAAGCTGCAACAGGGCATTCCGTAAAGAATGCCCTGTTTTTTACTTTTATAGACACTTTTATCCTCTTTCGATCGATTATAAAGGTGAAAGGAATTTATCGAAAGGGGAAGTGAAAATGAGTTTTATGAAACCAGCTAATGGAACGATTACAAGTGGATTTCGAACTGCGTCACGTCCAAATCATCATGGCATTGATATTGCGAAAGGAGGGAACGTTCCTGTAGTAGCATCCGAAAGAGGTGTTGTTCATAAGTCGTATTATTCCTCTAGTTATGGAAATGTTCTATTCATTGCACATCAATTAAATGGTGCCCTTTATGAAACGGTTTACGCACATTTAAAAAAACGTATAGTTGAAGAAAATCAAATTGTGCAACAGGGTCAAGTAATTGGATACATGGGGAACACAGGTAATTCGACTGGCCAGCACTTACATTTTGAAATTCATAAAGGTTTATGGAATGTGAAGAAGTCAAATGCAGTCGATCCAATAAAATGGATTCGGGATGAAAAAAATGCTGTTGAAAATAGGAAGTCTATTGTACCCTATCCAGATCAGTTGATTAAATTAGGAAGCCGTGGCAAAGATGTGGAGCGAATTCAGCGTGCCGTAAACGTAACAGTAGATGGTATTTTTGGCCCAATTACAGAAAGTGCAGTAAAGAATTATCAAAGAAGACACGGACTAACCGTGGATGGAATTGTAGGTCCTTTAACATGGGAAGTACTGTTTTAATAATTTTACTACGATAGGAAAATATAACAACAAAAAGGAGGCTTGTACATATGGCTGACGATATGCAATATAGTGAAGATCATCATTTTATTCCGGTTACCTCGATTATGAGTGGTATTGGACAAGCAGTTACTTCAGATATCTATTGCTATCCCATTCAAGTCGTAAATGTTTGCTTTATCGGAGATCCGGACAATTCGGAGCAATGGACATTAGTGGATGCAGGAATGCCGAGGTCAGCAGATGATATTTTGAAGGAGGTTGAAAAGCGATTTGGTCCTAATGCTCGACCAAATGAAATTCTTTTAACCCATGGTCATTTTGATCATGTCGGTGCGATTATTGATTTAATTGAGCATTGGGACGTTCCTGTCTATGCTCATGAAAAGGAACTCCCTTTCTTAACAGGTAAAAAAAGCTATCCAGAGCCAGATCCAACGGTAGAAGGCGGAATGGTTGCCAAAATGTCTCCCTATTTTCCGAATGAGGCAATACAATTAGGTGACCATGTTAAACCTTTACCTGCGGATGGGACTGTCCCGAATTTGCCTGAATGGAAATGGATCCATACACCTGGACATTCTCCGGGTCATGTTTCCTTCTTCCGTGAGCGTGACCGTGCGTTAATTGTTGGGGATGCCTTTGTTACGGTGAAACAAGAATACTTATACAAAGTCTTGGTGCAAGAACAAGAGATAAGTGGTCCACCAAGGTATTTAACAACGGATTGGAAGGAAGCTTGGGAATCGGTAAAGAAATTAGCAGCGTTAAAACCAGCTGTTGCGGTAACTGGGCATGGTATTCCAATGGCAGGGGATGTGTTAACCGATAGCTTGGCGAACTTAGTGAATCATTTTCAAGAAATAGCGGTACCAGATTTTGGACGATATGTGGATAGAAGGGAACATTAATCCTATGGAACAGACTTACCTTCATGTAGGTCTGTTTTTTGTTTTGGGAAAGTTACGCACGAAAGAGGAACATTGCCCTAATCTTGTGTCCAATGTTATTTGAAACGATATATATTTGGAAAAGGATTACATATATTTAAGGGAATAGGTTTACTCATATTTAACCTAGCCATACTGAAATAAAAATGGGGTGTTAAATGTGTTTGTCCTTTATTTAATTGCTTTATTGAATGTATTGGATTTAGTGTTAACCACGATAGGATTACAGTTTCATATAATAGAAGAAGTAAATCCATTTATGAGTGGCTTGTGGAAGTTACATCCTTTTGTATTTATTGGAGTTAAAATATCTCTTTCTTTACTTTTGATTTATTGTGCGCATTACTTAACTAACCCTACGTTAAAGAGCTGGAGAGTACTTACTGGCACTGCAATTGGACTATATGTAAGTGTATTGGTAATGCATGGTGTATGGTTAGTCCAAATCGTTTAATGTAGTTTCAACAATACATTTCCACTATAATAATAATGGAAATAAATTTTTGGAGGTTTATGAATTGAAACATCTAACCCTACTTCTACTGGGTGTCGTGTTGTTTTTATCAGCTTGTGGGGGAACAACAGTACCATCTATTGAACATAAGCAACAAAGTGTAAAAGAAACAACAGCGAGTAATGATTATCAAGAAACGCTTAATAAAGCGGGATTAATGGAAGTGCCTCTTCTTTATGTCATTGATGGAGACACAATCAAAGTGGAGTTCAATGGTCAAGAAGAATCTGTACGCTTTTTACTCGTGGATACACCAGAAACATCTCATCCACAATTAGGAAAACAGCCATTTGGGGAAGATGCAAAAGCGTTTACGAAAAAACTATTATCAGGAAAAACGGTTTTACTTGAAAAGGATATAAGTGAGCGAGATAAATACGGTCGATTATTAATGTATGTGTACACAGCAGATGGAAAGTCTGTGCAAGAGGAACTATTAAAAAATGGCTTAGCCAGAGTGGCGTATATTTATGAGCCGAATACGAAATATGTGGACGACTACTATGAGATCCAAAAAGAAGCACAAGCAAATGGAGTGGGAATTTGGAGTGTTGAAAACTATGCACAAGAAGATGGATATCATACGGAAGCATTAGAAACAGAACAAAGTGTAGATAACCCTATTCCGACAAAGGATGCATTTGAACCAGATGCCAATGGTGACTGTAATGGCTATATTAAGGGGAATGATTCATCAAGTGGCGATTTTATTTATCATGTGCCAGAAGGATCTTATTATAATAGAACAAAGGCAGAAATGTGTTTTAAAACAGAAACTGCTGCAGAAGAAGCAGGATATCGAAAAGCACAAAAATAAAAAGCATTTGATAGGATTAATGGATTTTGTCTCTCGTTCAATCAAGTGCTTCCCATCTGCAATAATCTTTAAAACTTATGTTATATTAGATGCAGAATGTAAATAGTAAAAGAAAAAGAATATACATGACAAAGGAGATTATTATGACACCAAATCGTAGCATTGTATTTTTTGATATTGATGGAACACTTTATAATCACAAAAAAGAACTGCCCATCTCCACCAAAAATGCCGTACTGCAATTGAAAGAACTTGGACATGAAGTAGCGATTGCAACAGGTAGAGCCCCTTTTATGTTTGAGGAGCTGCGAGAAGAATTAGGGATTGATACATATGTAAGCTATAATGGACAATATGTTGTTGTGAATGGGGAAGTAGTATATAAAAATCCTTTAAACCGTAATTCTATCATAAAATTAACGGAAACAGCTGTAGAGAGAAACCATCCAGTCGTTTACATGGATCATGAAGATATGAAAGCGAATGTACCAGAGCATCAATACATTACTGAAAGTATAGAGACGTTGAAAATTGGTCGTTTCCCTACACATGACCCAAGCTATTATGAAGACCGAGAACTCTATCAGGCTCTGTTGTTTTGTTTGAAAGAAGAAGAAGACTATTATGTGGAACAATTCCAGGATTTCGATTTTGTTCGTTGGCACCCTTATTCAACAGATATTTTACCTAGTGGTGGCTCCAAGGCGAACGGAATCCAAAGAGTAGTTGCAAAGCTGGAAATTCCAAACGAACGTGTTTATGCCTTTGGTGATGGGCTAAATGACATTGAAATGCTATCGGAGATTTATCATAGTGTGGCAATGGGGAACGGTGTAGAAGAAGCAAAAAGGGCTGCCAAGCATGTTACAAAATCCGTTGAGGAAGATGGTATCCTTCACGGTTTAAAAATGGTTGGATTGTTAAAATAGGTAATTTTACAAGCCGAAAACAGACGAGTATTTTCTGGTTTCGGCTTGTATTATTAAAGTTTGGACTCGTAAATCTTGCTTATGGACGAGTATTTTTCAGGCAGACTCGTATTTTAGATAATAGACGAGTAAATTGCCTTGATTGAAGAATAAATTAGCCAATAGACGCGTATTCAGGATTTAGGCGAATAAGTACGTGAAACAGACGTGTAAAATTTTAGAGATGACGAATAATCTTGATAGAATGACGAGTTTTTACCGATTTTTGGTATTTCTCCTTATATTTCTCTTTTAATAAAACATAAATGTGCAAAGCTCTTTTCAACCCACCCATTTTATGCTAGTAGAACTACGTAGCGTTTACTTAAAATGTGAATAAAGTTAATATATCCCAAACATCGCTATCGTAAAAAAGTAAGTGTTTTCGAATTATCTAATCCTCTTTATTAATGAATCTGTATGTCATTAATTTTCATAATGCTTTCTGGAACCTTCATTTTATGTTTTTTGTCTTTATAGGAATGATAAGAGGAAAGCACTTCATTCCCTTCCTTAACTGTCAGCTCTAAAATATGTTCATGCTTATCCCCTTTTGTTTCCAAATAGTATTCATAGGTGTCTATACTAAGTGTACATTCGTTAAAGATTAATCCTAAGTATTCCTTTTTCTCATATTGCGTATGAGGATGAAGCAAGATGATGGTAGCTAAATCATCTATGGAAATACTCGTTGTTGTCGTTAGGTTATGTATCGTTTCTTTTACGTGTTCTGTTTTATCTCTTGTCCAGTTTTTAATATTGTCCAAAAAAGAATCCATTTTTGAACCTCCTAACTATATTTACTATTAGAATAACCAACTTTTGATGGATTCATAAATCATCGGAAAAAGAATGTTTTAGAAGAACTTCGTCTAAAATGAAAATAAAAAGATAAATGGAGCTGTGAAAATGGCAATAGGAATCGCCCTTGCAGGAGGTGCAGTACCAAAGTTTGCCGCCATTGGAGTGCTGCAAGCTTTAGAAGAACATCATATTGAAATCTCTCATATTGCTGGAACAAGCTCTGGAGCAATCATTGCTGGATTGTATGCCTATGGTTATTCCGTTGAAGACATAAAATATGCACTGCTCTCATTTGGGCAAAAACATATAGATGTCAATTGGTATGGAGTGTTACGTCGTTTTTGTTTCTTGCGCAAAAACGTTGATGGTTGTGTGAAAGGGGACCGACTCGAATCGTTAATTAAACGTTTAGTTGGAACAGAATCGGTTTCATCTTTTCAGATTCCCTGTGGATTAATGGCAACGGACTTAAGGAAGGGAAAACCAGTAGTCTTTACAAATGTAGACCCTTCTAGTCCAAATCTTCTGATTGAGAAGGAGATTCCAATTTGTAAGGCGATTCGAGCTAGCAGTGCAATACCGGTTATGTATAAGCCTGTTCGCTGGAAGGATTATGTATTAGTGGATGGGGGGCTTGTTGATAATTGTCCGGTTCATTTAGTACGTGAATTAGGAGCAAATAAAGTGATACGTATTGATCCATTAACCTACTTTAAAGAGGACGATCCGTATCATGATATCTCAGTCATCTTAAATCGTTCTATGTCTCTAACATTAGAAAACCAAATGGAGGAGGAAAAGCAAGAAGCGGATCTTAATCTTTACCCAGTTGTTGGGAATGTAGGATTATTTGAATATGATAAGATTGCTCAATGTATCGAATTAGGGTATCAATTTGCGTTTAAAGAAATGGCAAACATTTTAACCGTGGCAGATAAATAAAAATGAGAGACCATAGGGATCTCTCATTTTCGATAATAGTCATATTTCCGTTCTAATCTTTCTTGGAAAGCGGCTATAAGAATACATAATGGCCAATAGATAAGTGCAACCAATATATATAAGGTCATAGAATCAAAGGTTCGACCAGCTACAATTTGCGCCTTTTGGAACATTTCCGGAACGGTAATAACAGCAGCTAAGGATGTTGCCTTTACAATGTCTAAAAAGACGTTTGTTAAAGGGGGCATTGCAATTCGGGCCGCCTGGGGTAATATAATCATTCTTAGTGTTCTCCAATATGAGAATCCCAATGCCTGAGAGGCTTCCCACTGTCCTTTTGGCACACTGTTTAAAGCAGAACGATTTACCTCCGCAATATATGCCGCACTATTTAATCCAAATCCCAATACGGCCGCTGTATAGGCATTCAACGTCCAACCAATAAGTGGAAACCCATAATATAAAATAAATAAAAATACTAAAATAGGTGTTCCGCGCATGAAAGAGATATAGATTCGAGACGGCCATCTTAGCAAAATGGAATCGGATCCTCTACCTAATGCTAGAAATAGTCCAAGTATAAGTCCTAGTCCCATGCTTACAAAGGAGACGGCAATCGTCATGGGTAACCCTTCTAAAACAAACGGTAAGCTTTCAAGAGCTAATTCTGGATTGAATAATTTTTCCCACTGTATGTTCATTGTTTATCCTTAAAAGGTTAAACCTTCAATTTCTTGAATTCCTTCAGGTTCAGCAGAAGCATCTTGGCCACCAAAGAATTGCTTGGAAAGCTTAGTAAGTGTACCATCTTCTCGCATTTCTTGTAGCACCGAATTGATTTTCTCTTGAAGTGTAGTTGCTTCAAGTGGCATCGCTATTCCTTGTTTAGTAGGATTGAATTTTAAGTCCGGATGGATTGTAATATTTAAGTCCGGGAAAGCTGTTAATGCTAGCGATTGTAAGTAATAGTCATTAATGACCGTATCCGTTCGACCATTGTCTACATCTCGTAAATAAGCATCATTGGTTGCATTTCCATATGTAACAACTTCGGCACCGAAATGTTCAGCGATTTGACTATATGTCGTATTTGCTGCGCCTCCAGCTTTTTTTCCTTCTAAATCCTTAAGTGTCTTAATATCAGATAGATCATCTTTTCGGACAATCATCGTTGTAAACGAATATTTATATGGATCCGAAAAAGCAAAAGACTCTTTCCGTTCTTCGGTAATACCCAAATCATTTATCGCAATGTCAATTCGTCCACTATTAATGGCAGCAAATAATCCTTCAAACCCGATTTGTTGAAATGTAACTTCTAGATTTAAACGCTTGCCAATTTCCTTCATAACTTCAACATCATAGCCAGTTAACTCATCCGAATCCTCTGGGTAATAGGAAGTAGGGAATAACGTACCTGAAGTTCCTACAACAATTTCACCTTGTTCTTCAATCTCATCCCACAATGTGTTGGACCCTTGATCCTCTTTTCCATTACAAGCTACTAAAAAAATAACCAATACGAAAAATAAGCTTAATCGTTTTTTCATGTTGTACTCTCCTTTTTTTATAAATAGACCCTATTAACAATATCAATCTTCTAAAAATGTTTCAATTCGAAAATGTTAGAATCCACCTTTACATTAATAAAATTATCTATTTTAATGAAAATCTCCATCTTCTTTTCATTCTGAGAGGCTATTACAATAAGTAGGATTAGGTAAATTTATCGTTGACAGCTTGTTTGTATGACTTTATGATGGATATGGAGATAATTGAGAATCTTTATCATTTATATGTGGGTATTCGAAGGACCACATACAATCTTGGAATAGCGTGTGTTCGTTAGGAAATGCTAAATCTAAATTATACATATATATCGAGGAGGTAATGATATGAAAAAATGGCTTTTGCTTTCATTTACTTTATTACTTGTGTTTGTAGCTGCGTGTGGGGATTCGAAGGATGATTCAACAAATGATTCCCAAACAGCTGAAAATGAAAAATCGGAAACAGAAAATAACAACGCGATTACAATAGAGGATGTATACGGTGAACAAACGATTGAGGGTACGCCTAAGCGTGTAGTTGTGTTAGAATGGGTGTATGCAGAAGACCTATTGGCACTAGGTGTACAACCGGTTGGAATGGCGGATATCGAAGGGTACAAAGCTTGGGTAAATATTGATGCTGAGCTTTCAGAGGAAGTAGAAGATGTGGGTACTCGTCAAGAGCCCAATCTAGAGGCAATTTCTAGATTAAATCCGGATCTTATTATTACGGCAAGCTTCCGTCACGATGCTATTATGGATGATTTAAATTCAATTGCTCCAACACTTGCATTTAACCCTTATCCAGAGGAAGGGAAGGGGAATCAATACGAAGAAATGATTGATACCTTTACCAAAATCGCAAAAGTAATGGATAAAGAAGATAAAGCAGAGGAAGTGTTAGCGCAAATGGAAACCGCTTTTGCAGATTCATCATCTGAGATTGCGGATGCTGGTTTGGAAAATATTCCATTCGTATTAACACAAGCCTACAGCAGTCAAAATACGCCAACAATCCGCTTATTTACGGATAATGGAATGGCAACCATCATTATGGAAAAGCTAGGGCTCTCTAATGCTTATAAAGAAACAGATTGGGAGCTATATGGCTATAAACAAACAGATATAGAAGCATTGCAGAATTTCCAGGATGCTCATTTCTTTTACATTGTTCAGGAGGAGGATAATGTATTTGAAAATCAGTTAAAAGGAAATCCAGCATGGGAAAACTTAGATTTTGTTAAAAACGATCGATTGTATCAATTGCCAGGTAATACTTGGACTTTTGGTGGTCCATTATCTGCAATAACGTTTGCAAATCAAATTCGTGACGTGATATTAGAAGAGAAGTGATCTTTTGTTAGCTAATAATTGGATAAAAGCGGTTCTTACCTTTGGAGGTGGAACCGCACTTTTGTTTGTTTTGATATTATTACATATTAACCAAGGGAATGTGACAATTCCGCTTGAGACAATTGTGGATGCCATATTTGCCCCAGAGGACACGTTAGAACACCATACCGTTCGATATTTAAGGTTACCGAGGGTGGTGATGGGCATTTTAGCTGGTGGTGCTTTAGCAGTTTCGGGGGTTATCTTGCAGACGATCACGAAAAATCCACTGGCTTCAGCAAGCACATTAGGAATTCATTCGGGTACTTTTTTTGCGGTGGTTTTTGCAACCGTCTTCTTCCCGCAGGCATTAGGTGCAAATGGTCTATTTGTAGCTTTTATTGGCGGTTTGATAACTGCTTTCCTAGTGTTAGGAATATCAGGGGGAACAAAATCCTCTACACCAGTTAAAATGGTGTTAGCTGGTATGGTTGTGAGTATCATGTTTTCCTCTTTTACCTCGGTACTGCAAATTTTTTATGAATACGAGACGAGTGGGCTGTTTTTATGGGGGGCAGGCTCCCTTGTGCAAAACAATTGGTCTGGAGTGCAATTTGCATTTCCTTTAATTGTTGTTGGTCTGGTTATTTTACTGTTTATG
This sequence comes from Salirhabdus sp. Marseille-P4669, assembly GCF_900240405.1. Classification (GTDB taxonomy): domain Bacteria; phylum Bacillota; class Bacilli; order Bacillales; family Alkalibacillaceae; genus OEQK01. The sequence goes on along the minus strand of NZ_OEQK01000003.1, from coordinate 203,857 downwards.
TCGAAAAAACTTGATATCTTACGACTTGGGGATGAGGTTTCTACCTCGTTAGGTCAAAACGTCAATCGGGTTAAAATCGTATCCCTTCTCAGTTCAGTATTCTTAACCGCTGTTACAGTTAGTATCGTTGGTCCAATCGGATTTGTTGGATTAATTGCTCCCCATTTAGTGAAGCTAATTGGCTATCAAACCCATATACTTCTTACGCCAGCTGCGTTTATATGGGGAGCTAATGTGTTAGTAGGGGCCGATGTGTTAGCACGATTTATTGATGATTCTTTCTCGGAATTACCGGTAGGTGCTATTACAGCGCTAATTGGTGCACCTTGGTTAATTATACTAGTTTTAAGAAAACAGGCGAAATCGAGTATTGAAAAAAGCTCTGGTATTTCAGCAGGAAAAATAGCATTTCCGATTTCGATGAAAGTACTATTTCCAATGCTCTTTCTTCTCTTACTTTTAACTATTTTACTTGGTATTTCTACTGGAAATTATGGTATTGAATTATCTCTGTCTATTTCTGCATTACTTGGTGATACAAACGAATTTATGCAGAATTTAATTTTAGACCTACGACTTCCAAGAATTCTTGTAGCAGCCATAAGTGGTGCAGCTTTAGCAATTAGCGGCCTCGTATTACAAGGAATATTACGCAATCCATTAGCTGATCCATCTGTCATTGGAATTACTTCTGGTGCAGGTGTAGGTGCAATGTTAAGCCTATATCTATTCAGTTTACCAGCGTTGTTTATTCCAATCGGTGCCTTTATTGGAGCTTTGCTTTCCTTTTTAATAATTATGTTTTTATCACTACGTTCGAACTTTCAGCCCTCGATTGTAGCGTTACTCGGAATCGGGATATCCGCTTTTGGTTCTGCTATTATTCAAATTATTGTAGTGGAAGCGCAATTAGGTGTTGCTTCTGCTTTAACTTGGCTATCTGGTTCAACGTATGCACGTGGTTGGGCGGAACTCTTTCAATATTTACTAGTACCAATACTTATCATTTTACCAATATTATATATTCATATTAAAAAGCTAGATGTTCTATCTTTAGGTGATGAAGCTGCAGCTGGTTTAGGTTTAACGATTAAAAGAACTCGGTTTCAACTCGCTGCTTTGGCCACAATTCTCGCTGCGTCTGCCGTTGCAACAGTCGGTACAATAGGATTTGTTGGTTTAATTGCACCGCATTTAGCAAGGATGTTAATTGGTCCGAATAACAAACAGTTGTTACCTTTAACAGCGATTTTAGGTGCGATCTTTTTAACGATAGCTGATATTTTGAGTAGAACGTTGCTCGTTCCAAAAGAGATACCATCCGGTGTTTTGGTTGCATTAATCGGTACGCCATACTTTTTATGGTTAATGCATCGAACTAATAAAGTAATAAAATAAACGTAGCCAATTCCATTTTGGGATTGGCTTTTTTCATTGTAATCCGAGTTGTTATTTGAGAATAATTATCAATCATTCGTGCAAAATATATATATTCATAATATTAAGGAGGAAGATGACTTGTTTTATCACATAAAAGAATTGCAGTATAATGCAAAGCCAGAGCGTCCAGATCCTGTATATGCTAAAAAACTGCAAGAAATTCTTGGTGGACAATTTGGTGAGATTTCGGTCATGATGCAATACTTATTTCAAGGATTTAACTGTCGTGCCGAGCAAAAATATCGTGACATGTTATTAGATATTGGTACGGAAGAGATTGCTCATGTAGAAATGATTGCACAGCTATTAGATGGGGCACCTGCGAAGGAACAGGAGGAGGCGGCAAAAGACCCACTCGTTGAAGCAGTGTTGGGTGGTCAAAATCCACAGCATTTAATTGTATCGGGTCTTGGGGCAACTCCGACAGATAGCGTGGGCTATCCATGGAATTCTCGGTATATAATTTCAAGTGGGAATTTACTAGCAGATTTCCGTGCAAATTTAAACGCGGAGTCTCAAGGTCGTCTTCAAGTTGTTCGTTTGTATGAGCAGACGAATGACCCAGGTGTTAAAGACATGTTATCATTCCTAATTGCACGCGATACGATGCATCAAAATCAATGGATGGCTGCAATTGAAGAGCTAGAGCAAATGCAGAAACCAATTGTTCCAAGCACCTTCCCTCAAGATTTAGAGAAGCAAGAAGTATCCTATTCCTTTATGAATTTCTCAAAAGGAGAAGAGAGTAAGGAGGGAAGATGGGCAAAAGGAGAAAGCTTTGATGGTCAAGGGAACTTTGAGTATATATCCAATCCTGAAGCAATGGGTCAAATTCCTAGCTTGAACCCATCACCAAACTATATACATGGAACACCAATGCCGGGACAATTACCACCAGGGACGAACGACGCTCATTATAAGCAAAATATGAATAACGACGGTCCGGTACAATAATGTAAGAAAGAAACCCAACAGTTTTCATACTGTTGGGTTTTCATATGGCTAACTTGTATTGTAAACTTGATAATTTATGTTAAGTAGCAACATTGTTAATTAAGGTAACTCCTTTTTTTACTTAAAGAATTTGTACTAAACAAGCTTTCTAATATGATAAAATTAGAAAAAATAGTAGCAGTGAATAAGGATAATTAGTTCAAGGTTTAATATAATCTGGTAAAAGGCGGATGGGACGATGAAATTTTATATAGCGTCAAGTTTAAAAAATCGAGAGCTCGTTCGATACGTAGCGCGACGATTAGAAAACAAAGGTCATGTTCTAACATATGATTGGACTAAAAACGAGCGAGTGGAAAATTATGAGGATTTAAAGGCGATTGGAGAAGCGGAAATAAAGGGTGTGAAAGAAGCGGATTTTGTTGTCATGTTAATGCCAGGAGGAGTTGGAAGTCATGTCGAGCTTGGTATTGCCCTTGGATTAGGGAAACGAGTCTATCTGTATACGCAAGATCACGATATTTATGACATAACGAATACATGCACCTTTTATTACGTAAATGGAGTACATAAATTTGCTGGATTTATTGAGAATTTCATTTTAGAAATTGATAAATACGAGAGTAAATTACTGCACTAAAAATGAATAGACATTACTTTTCATGACAAAATAAATTCGACATCATGAAAAGTGAGGGATTCCATTATGAAGATATATGTATTACATGCGAGCATTTTTGGGCATACCGAAGTGCTAGGTAGTGCAATAGCGGAAGGCGCGAAGCAAGTGGAGAATGCAGAGGTTGTCTATAAGGCAGTGGATGATGTAGCACCAGATGACTTAAAGGATGCAGTGGGTATCATTTGGGGGTGTTCTGGTGTCTTCGGTGTGCCAAACAAGAAGATGGCAGATTTCTTTTTTCAGTTAGGTCAATTATGGGCAACTGGGGGGCTGCAAGGAAAGGTAGGCGGAGTATTTGCAACTACTTCTACACAGCATGGGGGTGTTGAAAACATCGTTCGTTCGCTTCAAACACCAATGCAGCACCATGGAATGATTATTGTATCCAATACTGGACCTGTTAATGAGGAACGTGCAAAGTATGGAAACCCATATGGTGCAACTGCAGTCATCCCTGTGGAGTCTTCGAAAGATGCACCTATGAATAAACCAACGGAATCAGAATTACAAATCGCACGTGAATACGGAAAATTAGTAGCAGAAACTGCAATAAAGCTGCATGGTTAATCATAAAAAAAGGTGAGCTATTTTTTGTAGCTTACCTTTTTTAAGAGTCTTGTTATTTCGTTTTCCAATGGCTGGATAGGAATTCATCTCGCCCAGATTTAGCACGATCTTCTTGATATTCTTCTGGACTCTTTTTGTAAAAATCTTGATGATAATCTTCTGCTTCGTAAAAAGGTGCAGCAGGAAGTATTTTCGTAACAATAGGATCTTTAAATTTACCACTATCTGCAAGATGCTTTCTTGCTTCTTCCGCTAACCTTTTTTGCTGATCTGTATGATAAAAAACAGCCGTACGATATTGACTACCTCGATCCTGAAATTGTCCGCCATCGTCAGTTGGATCAATTTGCTGCCAAAAAATATGTAATAACTTTTCATATGGAAATATGCTTGGATCAAATGTGATTTGAACGACCTCATAGTGACCTGTTTCACCAGTTTTCACTTGCTCATACGTTGGATTTTCAACATGACCTCCAGAATATCCAGATACTACCTTTTCAATCCCATCATATTGGTCAAATGGTTTTACCATACACCAGAAACAGCCACCAGCAAATGTTGCTTTTTCAAATGAACTCACAATCATACACCAATCTTTCTTTTGAAGTGTAAAAATTATACCATTCGTGCTAAAAATAGTGCAATAAAAAGAATTTGTATTTTTCCAATCATATATAGGAAACCTAAAAGGAAGAAAAAATAAATAAAGGAGAATAGTAATTGCATCTAGCATTAATGTGGGGTGGAATTGCAGGGTCTGCCCTATTTATTGGGGCGATACTTGGTCTCTACGTAAACATTAAGAAGCACATTCTTTCTTATGTTATGTCATTTGGGACAGGAGTTTTAATGGGGGCAGCTACCTTTGAGATGCTTTTTGAATCTGCAAAACATGGTGGGCTAAAAGCTACCTCTATTGGTTTTTTATGTGGAGCATTACTGTTTACCTTATTTAACTTTTGGCTAGCGGTTAAAGGTGCTAGTCAACGTAAACGCTCTAGGCAAAATCCTGAGGGACATTCTGGATTGGCCATCTTTATCGGAACCATTATTGACTCATTACCGGAAGCAGTTGTAATTGGGATTAGTATGATTGAAGCAAATGTAAGCTTCGTCTTAGTTATTGCAATTTTTATAAGTAATTTGCCAGAAGGTTTATCTAGTACAATTGGGTTAATGCAGGATCATTATTCGAAAAAGAAAATATTATTTCTTTGGACCATAGTATCTGGTTTAACGGCATTGTGCTCCTTATTGGGGTATGTTTTATTAGACGGAGCATCGGAAAGAATCCTTGCATTTATTAATACCTTCGCAGCAGGTGGAATAGTTGCAATGGTAAGTTCTACAATGATGCCTGAAGCATACGAAGACGGAGGTCCAATTGTAGGACTAATTACTTCATTAGGATTGTTAACGTCACTTGTTTTAACATTTATTTAAGAAGGAGAGTTCGGATAAATCCGAACAGTTGTATTTCTTAATACTGTCCTGTTGTAAACAAATGTGAATAATGGAGAGTTTTCATCTTAATTTTATGAATCTGTTTCAGATATTGATTTACTACAAGCCGAAAATGAAGGGTTCCCTTTCATTTTCGGCTTGTATTTTTCTAGTCTTATTGCATCGGTAACCATGCAACTTTCCATGCATTTGTGGTAAGATCCTTTACTAACCGAAAACCGAAATCACTTGTTGGTTCATTGGAAAATGCAAAATTAATAACCGTTTCGTGATTGGATATATATAATTCACGAAAATGCTTGACTTCCTTTAATTTCTCGTAAAGCTGTTTTTCGTTTTCTTTCGTCACTTCATCTTGTTCATTTAAAAAGGTCTCTTTATCTGGTATTCCAATATTTTCTCCTTTCTTATACAGAGCATACAGTGTTTCTTGGTCGTCTACATGCTGTGCATGGTAGTATAATCGAAATACATCTAGTGGCTGTAAATCTGTAAGGAGGTTATCATCATGAGTTATCGTATATTGCTCATAAATATCAAGTAAGGGTTCTGATAACTCTATGTCTGTTTCAAATTGTTTTGATGGAAAAGATTGATCCAAAGAGGAGGAATCAGAATCCCCAGCAATACTTAAATCAATCCATGTTTCCTCTTTTGAATATTTATATTGGATAGAATGAACCTCAATGGTTGTATCTTTAATTACATCGGCCTTTAGATACTGTCCATCATCAATGCCTAATATGGTTTCCGCTTTTTCATTATCATTAAAATGGATGTGTATTTTTCTTCCGATATCCCCATATGCAATAGGTATACGAAAAGAAGAACTTTGATTTGGTAAAAATTGCAGCCTTCCATCTTTATATATGTCCCCAGTTAGAGTGAGCTTACCTTCTAATTCTATTACCGTTTGATTGTCATACTGCCCCACATCGATTACTTTCATATCACCGATGACATCCCCAACCTGAACATGTAATGGATCAAAAGTATTATATTCATTTTCCAATTCTTTTTTTGCTTTAAAATGATATTTCTCTTCTTCATAGGTGACGATTGCTTCTGGTTTGTTTGCGGAAGATGAACTAGTATCGGTCTCGTTGAGAAAAGGGATTTGTTTCGTGATCGTCATTACTCCGATAATAAAAATAGCAACGGTTCCTAAAATAGTGAACACTCTTGGTATATTAGCTATAAAGAAATGATTCGTTTTCCTCTTATTTACAAGTTGTAAAATATCTTGCTTTTCCTTTTGTGTAAATGTAGTAGAGATGCTTTTTTCATATTCTGATTTTAATGCCTTGAGTTGCTCATCCATTTCGATCACTCCTTTCTACTAGCTCTTTTAATTTTTCTCGACCTCGTTTCAGCCTGGTTCGAACAGTTGCTTCATTCACTTCTAATGCGTTTGCTATTTCCATAGTGGAAAGCTCTTTAAAATAATATAAAATAATAATTTCCCGATACTTGACCGTTAAATTCATAACCTTCTGTAACAATTCCTTCGATTGATTATGGTCGATTAGTTTCTGTTCAGGAGACATTTCATTAACGCTAGAGGAAGAGGAATTACGCTTGAGTTTTTCTTTTAATCTACTATTACGAGAATGCCAACGTCTTAAATGGTCTTTACTTTTATTTATCGCAATCGAATAAATCCAACTTCTTAAGGATGCTTTTCCTTGAAAGGTATGTATTTTATTATGTATCGCAACAAACACTTCTTGGGTAATATCATCTGTATCTGCATAATTACGGACATAGGTATAGATGAACCGTTTTATTTCTTCTCCATATGTATCCATAATATATTCTAAAGCATCTGATCGATCTAATTGAATAACACGAAAGCTTTCCTCATCAAAGGGTGAGGGAACTGCTCCAGAATGTCCCATTTTGCCACAACCTCCTTATATGTTGTTTCAGTAGTAAGTAAGACGAAAGTAAGTTGTTTTATGATTCAAAATTTACGTATTTTTTTAAGTATACTAAAAATGGAACTTAAAATGGTTCTAGGTATTCATTTACCTAGAACCAATAGTAATCTCTTTCGGTAATTCTTCTGGAGCATCTGGAATTGTACGAGGTTTAGCATGTACTTCAGGCGATGAGTAAATCGACACAACCATACTCCCGTTACTGGCACGTGCTTGAATGAGGATAGGCTGATTATACGGATTAACAAAGGTAAAGTCTGGTCCATACCAGCTTACGGTTGCATCCCGTCCCGGTGGTACATAGGGAACTTGTTTACTGTGGGAATAACGTTGAACAATCGTCATTCCAGCTTGATCTGCAGCATTGAAAAGGGTGGAGGAGACTTGGCAAATCCCTCCACCAATTCCTTCCGTGAGCTCGCCTTTTACAATTACTGGTGCAGGCAAGTATCCTCTTTCCGTTGTACGCATTCCAACTACGTTATTAAAGGAGAATGTTTCACCTGGAAACACAACATGATTGTTAATTGCCTCAGCAGCTAAACGGATATTATGGGAACGTTGATTATTACGGGAATTGAAATATGTTATGTATAAGCCAATCGATTTTTGACGTATAGAATCTAGTAGTTCACTATCGATTCTTGGATATAGGGTAAGTTTTGGAGCTTCTAATCGATACGAACCAGATTTATAATAATAGGCTAAAAACTGCCTTTGAAATTCAAATTTATCTAGCTTATATCCATTTTTACCCGGATTTATTTGATAGTTGTCCAGGTAAGCATTCCTGGGCTGTTTTGTGATTATATTTTCTAGATTATTTAAGAAGGCTTTATAAGCTTGATCTTCTACTATGATTTCATCAAATATAGAGGAATGGAATTCACTTTTCGGTATAATGGTAACGATTTTGCCCTCATTGGTAATGGCTATTGTTTCTGGTGAAGTAGCAGTACTACAAACTAATAAAAGTGAAAAGAATAAATGTACCATAAAACACCACCCTAATGGTATTTTGTGTAAATATATTGTTAATATGTAAGGAAAAAACGAATTATACGCGAGGTTAACCTAGTATTTCATCCTAAGACGTATATTAGGGATTGTCCATACTTCATTCAAAAGGAACCCCTAGGACATAAGTGAAACGCCAACGTGACTCCTCCAAAAAAAGAAACTTACATCTTTCGGGGATGGATAACTTGCTTTTTCGCTTTTGCTAATAGGAAAACTGCATCTCCACAATAGCAGTGATGTCAACTAAGCCTGGTTCTATCGGTGTTGGAACAGCTGTGCTATCAGTTGATAAACCGAGTACAACTTGTCGTGGCCGTTCTTGTTGTTCTATTATTTCCTTTATCTTGATAGGGATAGGGTTCAAATTTACTCCAATAGTGTTTCCCATTGTTACAGCTTTTTGTGTTGCCTCCTCGATTGCCTTTGTTAAAGCTTGATTATAAAATTGTTGTTCCTCTTTCACTTGCATTTCAATATTTCGTATTATATTTGCACCGTTCTCAACTGCAAGGTCAACGAATTCACCTAAATGACTTATATCTTCTATTACGACACGAATCAAATTGGTGATTCGGTACCCCCGGAATAGCTGCTGCCCATCTTTATAATCATAATTCAGCTCAATACGATAATCATTTGTTTGAATGTTTCCTCTTTGGATACCATTTTGCAATAATGCTTCTATTACGTTATTCATTTTTTCAGCATTTTCTCTTTGTATAGATGATAAGTTAACACCCTCCGTTACAACTCCTACTATTACGGAGGCTTGATTTGGTTGAACAGAAATCGTCCCTTTACCACTCACCTTCACAATGTTTGCACTCGTTCGAATTGGATTGACTGGTATAGAACGATTCCATTGATAAGTTGAATACATCGTACACTTCCTTTCCTTTTTTACCAATGTATTCTTTTAAATTTATTTAGCCATTCCTTTTTAACTGTCTTGCTTTTAGTAATAATAAGAATAGGGGCGAAGTTGTGAATGGCGACGATAAACGAATCAAGCTTGGAGGGATAAACAAGGTGAATATTGGAATGTTTTTAGACCGTGACGGTGTTATTAACGAGGTGTTAAGTAGTCGTGTAAAGTTTGTGAATAAACCGAGTGATTTCTATTTATTAGACGGGGTAGGAGAGGCAATTAAGCTATTTAATGAGGAAGGATTCAAAGTATTTGTAGTGACGAATCAAGGTGGTATTGGATTAGGGTATATGAAAGAGACGCAGCTGGATAAGGTACATAAAAAAATGCTGGATGAGCTAGCGAAATTTGGAGCAAAAATAGATGGAATCGCTTATTGTCCTCATAAACCAAAAGCAAATTGTGCTTGTCGAAAACCAAAACCGAAGATGATTATCGATTTAGCAGAAAAACATGGAATTGATTTAGAACAAAGTTTTATGGTAGGAGATAGAGAGCCAGATATTATTGCAGGTAAGGAAGCAGGTACAAGAACCATTTTAGTCGGAAAACGAGAAGAGGAAGCGGATGCCGATATGTATTTCCCGGATTTATTATCTGTAGCGAATTGGTTAGCGGAATATAACTTGTAACAAAATCTTCTCTTCCCATCTTTACTAAAGTGATATAATATATGCATTAAGAAAGCGTTTTCATTTTCTGGCTGTTGAATGGAGTGATAGATATGTTATTTGAATCTACATACAGAAGACAAGCAATGAATCGCTTACAGGAAGAAAACAAACAATTAAAAGAAACGTTAAGTACACAGGTTAAAATGGAGAAAAATCGGACGAAGAACCCAGTTACGTATTTTATAATGGTTATTGTAGGATGGTTTACACAATAAGAAAGAAACACCAGTTGATTGTATCAATCAACTGGTGTTTCCATTTTAATGCCCAGATATATTTGAAAGACCTATCTTTTCAATAACTCGATGACTTTCTTTATTTAATCCTATTAGTGACACCGCAATATTTTGTTTTTCGTATTTTTGTTTTACTTTTGCAATTGCGTTAACCCCTGATTGATCCCATACATGAGAGTGTGTAAAATCGAGAACAATGTGGTCAGTCGTATTTGTATAATCAAAACTATCCATAAAAGATGCACTGGAGGCAAAAAATAGCTGTCCTGAAATGTGATACGTAATTGTGTCACCTTTGACATCCGATGATACTTTAATGCGGGCCATTTTCCACCCGAATACGATTGCACTTAATGCTACACCAGCTAGTACACCTTTTGATAAATCGTGTGTGTATACTACAATGGCTACTGTTATAATCATAATCAACGCATCGCTACGTGGAACCTTTGTGAGCTCACGGACAGACTGCCAATCAAATGTACCAATCGAAACCATAATCATAACACCGACTAGTGCTGCCATAGGAATCATTGCTACAATATCGCCTGCAACAAGAATAAGGAACAGTAAAAATACGCCTGCTGTAAGAGTAGAAAGTCGGCCTCTACCTCCAGATTTAACGTTAATAACTGATTGACCAATCATCGCACAACCAGCCATACCGCCAAAAAATCCTGTAACAACATTTGCAATACCTTGTCCTTTCACTTCCCGGTTTTTATCGCTTTTTGTTTCCGTCATTTCATCAACGATTGTTGCAGTAAGCAATGATTCAAGTAGACCAATAATCGCTAATGTAAACGAATATGGCAAGATAATCATGAAAGTTTCAAATGTAAACAATACATCTGGAATATGGAATAATGGTAATTCACTTGTAATGGTTCCCATATCACCAACTGTTTTTAAACCAGTAAAACCACCAAATACTGCGATTGCGGTCATTACTATTATTGCAACAAGCGCAGATGGTACAGCTTTTGTAATGCGAGGTAATAGATAAATGATGGCTAATGTTCCCGCAACAAAAGCATACATAATCCAGGAAGCTCCTTTAAAATGTGGGAGCTGTGCTAGAAAAATGAGAATTGCTAAGGCATTAACAAAACCTAGCATTACAGAATGTGGAACAAAGGTGATAAATCTACCAACCTTAAAAACTCCTAAAATAAATTGAATAATACCTGTTAAAATCGTAGCTGCAAATAAGTATTCCACACCGTGATCCGCTACTAGAGTAACCATTAATAGCGCCATGGCACCTGTTGCAGCAGAAATCATTCCAGGTCGTCCACCTACGAATGCAATCACAACAGCAATACAGAAGGATGCATATAACCCTACCATCGGATCGACACCAGCAATAATTGCAAAGGCAATCGCTTCAGGAATAAGTGCAAAAGCTACTGTAATTCCAGCTAGAATGTCACCTCGAATGTTTCCAAACCATGAATTTGTCATTTGTTCACCTCTACATGTTGTAATTTCGTAAAGCTTTTACACTTCCGTTAATACGCTACGGGCTTAAGCAAAAGCTAGGAATCCCTTACTTTCGTATGAAATGGATGTACACATTTTGCAATCTTTACATACTCAATATGAGGAAGCTACCATGCAAAGCCTTTTGCAAAGTTTATTGATTTTTGACTCTCACAAAAATCAGGGCCGTTTGTCACAAGTATTGATTATACACAGTTTTGTCACAAATTCCTAGTAGAAAAATTTTCAATGAAGGGGATTGTAATTTTATCGAAAATCATGTTTCGAATAATGTGTTACCACCTTATGGCAACCGATTCTATAGTAATCGTTTCATAAATAATGGAATAGCATAAACTAAGGAACTAGGAAAAGGAGGAAAACAGAATGGGTGAAAAGGTAACGATTAAAGTGAATGACAATGGTTCTTTAAGAGTAACTGGTGATGTTGAGTTAGTGGATGCAGCAGGAAATGTGTTTGAAACGAAGCCGAGTTTTTCTCTGTGTCGATGTGGACATTCATCAAATAAGCCTTTTTGTGATGGAACACACCGAAAGATAGGTTTTGAAAGTACACCAAGGGCTAAATAATATACAGGGCTGGGACATAACGAAACAGTTTGAATCAAAAGGTGAATAATGAACTAAATTAGCGGAGAGGTATTCTCCGCTAATCAAAGCTCGAGTTTACCTTTTCAGTAAAAACTTTTGTCCCATCCTCGTTCATTCGTCTTTAGTATCGGTTAAATTCGGTTCGAAGCTTTCTTAAATGAACTCTGGAATCTTTTTGTAATTTACGAAATACGTTTTTTACATTATTTGAAAAGTTTGTTTGGTTAATTAGCTTATCATACATACTAATGTTTTCGTTTTCAAAGCTAATTTCCTGTTTTAAGGACGTTTTCACGTCTTTCGGCTGATGTAGGTAAACGAGCCCTTCATGGTTATGTTTAAGTATAGGGATTCCATTCTTCTTACAAAGTTGATATAGACTTTGGATATTTTCTCGATTATCATATTTCATTTCCACAAAGGGACGCAGGTCATAGCCTAAGCTTTCTAGAATAAGACCGTATCGCGTATTAGCTAAACACTCATCTTGTAAAGCATACGTTAAGGCTTCTGTTAACGTAATATGTGGATCGCTCAGAGCACCTTTGGATCCATAGTTATTTGGGATTATGACCTTTGCCTCAATAGTAGTTGAAAGTGTAGCGATTGATACAAAAGTACACAATGTCAGTGTAATCCATGTTTTCATAAAAAACCTCTCTTCCTATCCATAACTACTTGGAATATTTTGTGATAAATAACAGATTTCATACATGTGACTTATAATAGGTGTTATTTTATGTAGGAAGTAGAAGGGATTCTTTTTATACAGATGGAATATTTCGGATAGGAGGGAGATTCAATTGGAAGAAGTAGTAGGTAGTTGTCAAGTTTGTGGTAAAACCGTGTATTGTATGGATGGGTTTTTGGATGGAGTAAATGAACATGGAAAACTAAAGTGCTTTAATTGCGCAGAAGATTCAGATAAAAAGGAAGACTAGTATGTAAAAGAATGGTATTATTATTTTATAGGGCTATATGGATGGGAGAAAAAGAATGCGATGAAACAAAAAATACCGAAAGAAATAATTGCCACATTTTCAATAGTAGGATTTGATCCGATTACAGGGGAACTCGGAGTTGCGGTTCAATCTAAATTTATTGGTGTAGGTTCCGTTGTTCCATGGGCAAAAGCCGGAGTAGGAGCTGTTGCAACACAAGCGTTTGCGAATCCTGCATACGGGCCTGATGGACTTCGATTGATGGAAGAAGGGAAGAGTGCTCAAGAGACGATTGATTTTTTAACTTCCCATGATGAAGGGCGAAGAGAGCGCCAAGTGGGAATTGTAGATGCAAAAGGTAATTCTGCTACATTCACTGGGGAAAACTGCATGGATTGGGCTGGTGGTCGTGCTGGTAAACATTATGCCGCTCAAGGAAATATTTTGGTTAGTGAAGAAACGATAATAGCGATGGCGGAAACCTTTGAAGCTACTCAAGGAACATTAGCAGAGCGATTATTAAAAGCACTTGATGCTGGTCAAAATGCAGGTGGAGATAGTCGAGGAAGACAATCAGCGGCGATTTACATTGTAAAGGAAAAAGGTGGATACTTAGGTGCTAACGATCGGTATATCGATCTCCGAGTCGATGATCATCCAGACCCGATTCAAGAACTTATTCGGATTTATCGTTTACATCAATTGTATTTTGGTACAACGAAAGAAGAAAATATTCTTTCGATTGAAGGGGAAATTCGAAAGGAAATCGAACACTATCTGTATCGATTAAACTTTTTAAAAAGTGATCAAAATAATGATGACGATATATTTTATACCCAATTAACTTCTTTTTTACATATGGAAAATTTTGAAGAGCGGGAACTAGAGAGAGGTAAAATTGACAAGGAAGTTCTTGATTTTATGAGAAATAAGGAAGTAGTTGGATAGAAAAACGTATTGTTTTTCATAGTTATCAACAATTTCTAATTGTCATACTTATAAAGTTTTGTGAAAAAAGGGGAGGTAATACAGTGTTCAAGAAATTTTTAGCAGGTGTAGGCATTGGAAGTGCAAAAGTGGATACACAGTTAGATAAAACAAGACTTGTTCCTGGAGAAAATACGAGTGGTAAAGTTGTTATTCGAGGTGGTAAGGTTGAACAACAAGTGGATCGAATCCATTTATTTGTCATGACGGAAGCAGTTCGAGAAAGAGACGACAAAAAATACTATGAAAAAGTAACAATAGGTTCATTTCAAATTGCAAGTTCTTTTATAATACAGCCTGGTGAAGAGAAGGAAATTGATTTTCAATTCGAACTTCCCATTGATACGCCACCAACCTTAGGGAAAACGAAGGTGTGGATACAAACAGGTCTTGATGTTCCAAGTGCTATAGATCCAACAGATCGTGATTACATTACCGTAGATCCGCATCCTATTGCTGATACGGTTTTAGAGGCTTTAACAAAAGTTTTAGGATTTCAGCTGAGAAAAGTTGAAATGGAATATTCCCGAAGATATCGATACGTACAAGAATTTGAATTTTACCCTGGTGGTGAATTTAGAAGGGATTTAGATGAATTGGAAGTTATCTTTTTTATGAATACATCTAGTGCTGATATAAGAATACAAGTAGACCGTCGTGCAAAAGGATTAGGTGGTTTATTTGCAGAAGCATTAGACATGGATGAGAGCTTTGTAAGGTTGTCTATATCTAATGATGATTGTAACCAAGGTATCCAATATGTTGCAGATATTTTGAGAAATACGATCAGACAATATGCATGAGCGATGAAAGATCTGCCCAAACGGTAGATCTTTTTCATAAAATGTATAGAAAGCTAGGGCTTTTCTTAGGTTTTCGCATTAATTAAAATAGTCTAATTCAATTAGAGAAGGGAGGATATGATGAAAAAAGTATCCTTACTTTTAATGATTTTTGGTGCAGCATTACTTATTTACGGTGGTTATAGTATTTGGGAAATGAACCACAACGAAAAGCAGAATTTAGTGGAGGCAAAGGAGATTATTGAAAAGTCTAAGGAAAATAACGAGGAAAAACAGCTAATGAATATAGATGACTTCAAACCAGAAAAAGGGGATGTAGTCGGGATCCTGCACCTTCCATCCATTGAAGGAGAGTTACCGATTGTAGAAGGAACAAGTGAAGAAGAGCTGGAAGAAGGGGTGGGGCATTATAGTGATACGGTCTACCCGGGACAACAAGACCAAATTTTGTTATCAGGACACAGGGATACCGTATTTAGACGTGTGGGGGATATGGAAATTGGCGATGAGCTAATTGTAGAGCTGCCGTATGGTACGTTTACATATGAAATTGAATCCACAGAGATTGTTCCTGCCGATGATACTTCGGTTATAAAATCAACTTATCCGGAAGAAGTGTTAACCCTTTCCACCTGTTATCCGTTTAGTTATTTAGGCAATGCCCCTGATCGATATATTATTTATGCAAAACCAGCAAAATAAAAATAAGGTGCTTCGTATGCACCTTATTTTTTATCCTTCTGTTCATCTTCTTCCACATATGGTTCTTCTTCATATGGCTTCAAGTCACCAAATACGGTCATAAAACCTTCTGAATCTAAATCTTCTTCATATTGTTCATGTCGCTGACTTGGATAAACCATAATATTTTTTCCTTCAATATCTGTGGCAATAAAGTTTTCATAATCCTCTACATAACCTTCTCTGTCATCCGCCTCAATATAAGTCTCATTGTAGCTATCCGGTGCTACGACAAAATCAGATGGCGTATTGGATGTTCCCCATTGTGCTACTTCCTGCCAAGCATCTTCTGCATCAAACGCAACTACTTCCTGATCATCATATTCAAATTGTCCAAATGGAGGATGTAGAACCTCTTCTTCTAGAGGACGATTTATCGATGCGACTTGGTCAGGACTGTGTTCCATACAGTGCGTTGTAGTAGGAATAGCTTCGAGACGCTCAAACGAAATTTCTTTTCCACACGTTTCGCATTTCCCGTATGTGCCATTTTCAATTGCTTTTAATGCTTGTTCTATATCTTCTAATTCCTTTTCTACATGTTCATGTAATGCAATATCCTTTTCCCGTTCATATAACTCTGTTGCTTCATCACCAGGATGATTATCATAACTGGATAATTCTCCAGATGCTTCGTGATAATGCCCTCTGTCTAAATTGAAATGATCATTGTTCTTCAATCTTCTTTCGATATCACTTTTCGCCTTCTCAAGCCGATAACGGAAGGTGTTAAGTTGTTGTTCTGTGAGCATAATCTTGTCTCCTTCCTTAACATCCTATATGTGTATTGTTTGATAATCGACATCATTTCATTTGTGAGAAAAGAAAACAGGTATGGAAGTAGTTGGGTTTGACTAAAAATTTGCAAAAAAATGAATTGACAGAAAATATAGGTTTCGTTTATAATTTGAATACATTATGTTATGTGCAAAATAATTGAATAGGTTGAACTCTTATCCAGAGCGGCGGAGGGAAAGGCCCTATGAAGCCCGGCAACCTTCAAGAATCTTCTTGAAAAGGTGCCAAGTCCTGCAGACATTAGTCTGAAAGATAAGGGGAGGAATCGATATAGACAAAGCCCTCTTCTTATGAAGTGGGTTTTTTATTCGAAAAACTCCTCTTACACTTTTAGTAATTTGTGGTAGGAAAACCAATAAAATTAATGAGGAGTGTGGAGAAATGAGTAATCAAGCTAAATTTGAAAGGGAAACATTATTATTACATGGAGGTCAAGAACCTGATCCAACAACAGGTGCAAGAGCGGTGCCAATTTATCAAACAACATCCTATGTTTTTCGTGATACCGAGCATGCTAAAAATTTATTTGCATTACAAGAGCCAGGTAATATTTATTCACGAATTATGAATCCGACAGTTGATGTATTTGAAAAGAGAGTAGCAGCGCTTGAAGGTGGAACGAATGCTGTTGGTTTATCATCTGGAATGGCTGCCATTTCCTTTTCCATCTTAAACCTGGCTGAAGCAGGTGATGAAATATTAGCAGCTACAGACCTTTATGGTGGAACATATAACTTATTTGCAAATACATTACCTAAATATGGAATCAAAGTAAATTTCGTTGATCCGAAAAATCCAGAAAACTTTAGAAATGCCATTACGGATAAAACAAAAGCAATATTTGCTGAGACTATTGGTAATCCTAGCCTACATGTTTTAGATATTGAGTCGGTTGCAACAATTGCTCATGAATATCATATCCCATTAATTGTTGATAATACGTTTGCAACACCTTATAATTGTCGTCCAATCGAATGGGGAGCGGATATCGTTGTACATTCAGCTACGAAATGGATAGGAGGACATGGTACAACGATTGGGGGAATTGTTGTCGATAGTGGCTCCTTTGATTGGAATAACGAAAAGTTTAAAGGCTTTGTAGAGCCCGACGATAGTTACCATGGTATTCGTTTTGGCATTGATGTCCCTAATGCTGCTTTTGGAACGAAGCTTAGAGTACAGTTGCTTCGAGATTTCGGTCCATGCTTAAGCCCAGAAAGTGCATTTCATTTATTACAAGGCTTAGAAACATTACACCTAAGAGTTAAAAAGCATAATGAAAATGCAGTAGAAATTGCAAATTACTTAGAAAACCATAATGCAGTGGACTGGGTATCTTATCCTGGATTACAAAGTCATCCATCCTATGATTTGGCGAAGAAGTATTTTGATAAGGGGGCTGGATCGATCGTCGTGTTTGGAATTAAAGGAGACCGTGAAGATGGAAGAAAAGTGGTAGATAACATAAAACTTTGGTCCCACGTAGCAAATGTCGGGGATGCGAAATCGCTAATTATCCATCCAGCCTCCACAACTCATCAGCAATTAAGTGCGGAAGAACTGAAGCAAACTGGTGTAACAGAAGAATTAATTCGTTTATCTGTTGGATTAGAATCCACAAAAGATTTAATTGAAGCTTTAGATGAAGCAATCACTGTTGCAACAAAGCAAACGGTTTTATAAAATGATTTAAGATAACAGTATGACTTTATGTCATGCTGTTTTTTTTTATGTCTCATGCTTAATCGTTACCCATTATTCATTAACTTTAACAAGATAATTTGAATTTTTTCTAGTTATCTACTAAAATGTAAAAGGTTGTAGAAGTTTACGTCAGTAAATACTACATTATTTTCAAAAATATGACAGTAATTATACAAGTTTGTTACATTATGCCTATATCGGTTTATTCAACTAGTAGATTTGTGGTAGATTAATGTAGTAAAGTATGTCGATATATAAAATGTAACGAAAGAGATTGTAGGAGGAAAGAACGTGGGGGAACACAATAACTTATCAAATTCTAAGATAGTTCGAAACAAACCTTTTATGCCTAAGGTTGTCATTACAACTATTTTAGGATTAGGGATTACAGTAGGTTCGGTTACTGCTGATACAAATAACGATAGTTTACCACGTGTCTATCATGTATACATTGACGGTGAACATTTAGGTACAGTTGGTAGTAAAGATGTAATTGAATCCTTTATTGATGAAAAAGCATCTTTACAAGAAAAAAAGAATGAAGAACAGTTAGATGGTGTGCAATTAACAGTTAGCCAGGATATTACGTACGTTCCTGAAGTTGCATTTGCACCTGTTTTTGATAATGAACAAGTTTTGAAAAATTTGGAAGAGCAGATTCAATATAGTGTTGAAGCCGTTAAACTAGAAGTAGACGGTGTTGTTATTGGATATTTTAACAATAAAGAAACAGCACAGGAAGTGTTGAAAACGTATTTGGCAAAATATCTTCCTGAAGACGAAGTGGAAAAGTTTATCAATCCATCTGATGAACCAGGTGAACCAAAAGACAATCAACCACTTTCTGTAGGTGAATCTACTATATTAGACGCAAAACTATCAGAAGAAGTTTCATTTAAAACAGAAAAAGTAAAAATGAATGAGCTTTTTACGGTTGAACAAGGTTTGAAGATGCTAGAAAAAGGTGCATTAACCGATAAAGTTCACACCATTCAAGAAGGTGAAGCGTTAAGCACAGTCGCTGCTCAGTATGATTTATCGATGGATGACTTACTCACACTAAATCCAGATTTAAATGAGGATTCTGTTATTCAAATTGGTCAAGAAGTAACGGTTACAGGGCTTGAACCAATCGTTGATGTTGTTGTAACAGAAGAAGAATTAACGGAAGAAACCATTGATTATGAAATCGTTTATGAACAAACAGATTCTCTTTTCAAAGGCCAAACGAGTGTAAAACAAAATGGTCAAGAAGGGAAAAAGAGAGTTCATTATAAAATTACAAAGAAAAATGGACAAGTTGTGGATCGTGAAGTACTCGATTCGGAAGTAACAAAAGAACCAGTAAATAAAATTATTTTAGAAGGTACAAAAGTTATTCCATCTCGTGGTACTGGTAGCTTCCGATGGCCAGCAGCTGGTGGATTTATTACAAGCCATGTTGGATATAGGTGGGGCTCCTACCATAAAGGAATAGATATTGCTGGAGTAGGTAATCGCTCTATATATGCAGCAGATAATGGTACCGTAACCTATGCTGGCTGGGATGGTGGCTACGGTAATCGCATCGTAATCAACCACAATAATGGATATAAAACAACATATAGTCATTTATCTAGTATAGATGTACATGTTGGACAAACGGTTCAACAAGGCCAGGTTATTGGTGTTATGGGGTCAACTGGTAATTCAACAGGTGTACATTTACACTTTGAACTTTATAAAAATGGTGCATTGCAAAATCCTGCATCCTATTATTAATAGAAAAGAGGAAATCTAGCATTAGTAGATTTCCTCTTTTTTCTATTTATGCTCCACTTATATCTTTTGTAGTATGCCTCTAAGTATAAAGAGCGCAACATACTTCAATCCTCCTTGCATACATAAACTGCAAACAAATAAGTAGATACCTTTGATCTAGATTGTTAGCCGTTTATGCTCTTTAATCCTTGTTTTTCTATCTCACATCCCTATAATTCCCAGTAATTTGCATCACCAATCTAGGCTTTCTTGCATATTGTACATTACATCACACGCATCACTTTTTAATTTCTAAGTGATGATAAGACTAGAAGGGTGTGTTTACATGGGAGACTTAGAAGTAAGTCATATTTTATATGGTTTAATTACCATCATCATTATTCTTACGATGGTTTTTCGTAAGGGAGTTGTTTTACCTACTTTATTTGGTACTTTTCTTGTAGCGTGGATATATAAGGGAAGCATTGTTAGTGGGTTCACAGCTGTGTTTAATGCAAACCTAGTAGCTGCAAAGGAACTTTTTAATATATTTTTAATTATTACCTTCATGGTTGCATTACTGCATGCGTTAAAAGATCTTGGTGCAGACCGGCGTATGATTGAACCTATTCAAAGGTTTATGACAAACGGCCACATATCTTATTTTTTATTAGTAGTGGTGACCTATATTATTTCTTTATTTTTCTGGCCAACTCCAGCAGTTCCGCTAATTTGTGCGTTGCTCGTTCCTGCAGCAATTCGATCAGGATTACCAGTAATGGTAGCGGCTGTTGCGATTGCTTTGGCGGGTCAAGGGATGGCACTTTCTTCCGATTATGTTATCCAAGTTGCCCCTGAATTATCTGCAAAAGCTGCAGGTATCCAGGCATCAGCTGTTGCTGATAAAGCCATGATTCTCTCTTTAATAACAGGTTTTACTGCAATTGGCTTAGCGTACGTTTTTAGTCTGAAGTATTTTCGTAGTAAGAACGACCCGGAAATAGAGCTGGAAATTGCCGCTATGCAAGGGTTGAACAAAAGTTCAAGAGAGGCCAAGACTTCGAATCTCTCCACATGGAGTAAAGTATTTGCAGTTTTGGTTCCGTTATCTATGCTAGCTGTAATGATATACATGATTTATTCAAAATTAAATTCTGGTCGCATGGGTGGACTTGAAGGAGGAGATGGTGCAGCCTTTATCGGAGGTGTTGCAGTCATCTTGCTTTTACTTGCTTCCTTAGCATTTGGTAAACATAAGGCATTGGATCATATAAGTGAGCATATTACAGATGGATTTGTCTTTGCATTCCGTGCAATGGGTCCTGTCATCCCAATTGCTGGCTTTTTCTTCCTAGGTAGTTCTGACTTTGCGGGTAGTATTTTATCTATAGAAGAAGGCGCCCCAGCCTTTTTGTTTGACTTAGTTGAGGCTACACAAAGCTTCTTGCCTGATAACTCCATCATGATTGCATTTAGTATTTTAATTATAGGAATTATCACTGGATTAGATGGATCTGGATTCTCCGGACTACCTCTAACTGGCTCACTAGCAGGTGCATTTGCTAATCAAGGATTAGATACATCCACTTTAGCTGCTATTGGGCAAATGGGCTCCATTTGGACCGGTGGGGGAACAATTATTGCTTGGTCGTCCATTATAGCGATAGCAGGATTTTGTGGAATATCCGTAATGGAGCTTGTCCGGAAAACCTTTTTACCTGTAATGGCTGGTTTATTTCTATCAACTATAATTGCAATACTTCTGTTATAAAGAATCGGGACTGTATTATAGCAGTCCCGATTCTTTATACTCGTAAAGCATAGATGACCATTGCTGTTGTAATAAACGTAATAAGAGTACCAAAGGAAGAAAAGAGTATCGTATTATGGGCGATTTTGTCTATATAGGCCGCTGGCAAACTACATAAGCTTGGATCCAAAATGACCGCACCAAGCATACTTCCCATCAATCCCCCTGTAATTCCGTGGGTTAAACCGGAGAGTACGGAGTGAAACTTTACAAGCATCCCAAAACATATACCAATTACACAGCCTATCATTGTCGTAATGATAGAGATTGTTACAAGACTCGTTCCCATCATTAAAAACACAATTAGGGCCAGGTTAAAACTTATCGTACCACTCATCGTTTGAGCCAAAATAGTAGCGAAACGGTCTTGAATGTTTTTCCTTCTTCTAAATAAAATCATAAATCCAATTGCACCAGTACACACATTTACTAGGAAAAGACTAAATAGTAGTCCAATCATCTTCATCCCACCTTAGCTGGTTCTGGAAGAGGAGAGCATCATGATTATGGAAAGGATAAAGATGATTTCGATAAAATACAAAAATAGCATGCTATTTTTTGCTGCTGCACCAACCATTGGAGACATGATTCCCATCATTAATCCAGTTGCATACCCAGTTAACATCGTTTGATAATCAAATAACGCACCAAATAGGGCACCTACTGTGAAACCGATAACGGTAGTAACGATGGTAACTATAGCAAAATGAAAAGGGTATTGATAAATTAAAATAAC
This sequence comes from Salirhabdus sp. Marseille-P4669, assembly GCF_900240405.1. Classification (GTDB taxonomy): domain Bacteria; phylum Bacillota; class Bacilli; order Bacillales; family Alkalibacillaceae; genus OEQK01. The sequence goes on along the minus strand of NZ_OEQK01000003.1, from coordinate 181,595 downwards.
CCCAGTTACAATGGCCAAAAACCCTCCAGCAATCATTGACATATTCATTCCTAATTGAAAACCGATTAATTTACGAATCCGATACAGAAATAAATAGGTTACAAACATAAGCAGCATATTTCCGTATAAAAGGTAACCGATAAGTTGTGAAATCATTCTAATCCCCACCGATCCATCAATCTTCTTCTTCATCCCACTCAACTGAAAGGATTTGTTCCATTGGAATGAGTCGATAATAATTTTGTTCTTTAGGTACAGAAACGTTATTTGCTGATGGTTCTTCTAGCGTTTCTTGAGAAGAGCTTTCGAACAATTTTTCCTGTAGACTACTTGATTCTACACATTCAACGCTAGAGATACTTCCGGAACTTTCATAAAGGTCATCATCTTGGACCCTTTCGTTTTTCCTTACATAGCGGTCAGTTAACATATCGGAACTCTGGATTATCGAATCGGAAACGTTTCTGATACTACTCTCCTCCATAGGATTATGTTCAAATGAAGAACGAACTTCGATACTCTCGATGGATGAACTTTCCTCCTCGACAACATGTGACGGTTTTATTTCACTCTTACTGGTACAATCCAGCAACAGATCCGAATCGTTAATATCGGAATCTAACATAGAGTTGTTGCCAAAATCAACAGGGTTAGATGTAATGGAAGTATTATTTTCTGCACTCCGATTAAATGCATTTACATCCTCTACATCCTCTACAACGTGTTGTGATGGTTTTATGCTTATCTCTTTGGATTGATTTTGCACTACATTAGAATTATGAATGGTGCCTGTTAAGGAACTACTGATGCTCTCCTCCTCATACATAAGATCATATGGCGAATCATAAGAGGTTTTGGATAAATACGTTTTCATTTGAGCTTTTAATGCCTCATTTTTCTCTTTCATCCGTTTTTTTGCCTCTAGGAATGTCGCTTCTTTCTCAATGAGTTTCGTTTTCACATTACTTTCAATACAAAAGATTTGATAAGCACTTACGCAATTTAAATGTAGTGTAAAACAAGAGTCCAAGTCATGATCTTTGGTGTTCATGAACAACTCAAACGGCTTAAAAATAGCAAAATGATCAACCTTGTTAAAGTGTACAAGTTCTAATAGAGGTAGAGGTTTATCAAAGTGAGATTGTCGAAATGGATATATAGGTTCGAGGTCTCGATTATAAAGAATGAAAGCAAATAAATAATTGTTATCTCTTTTCAAGGAAGGTATTGCTTGAGGGTGTTGTGCTTTTATTTGAAAGTGATGAACTTCTTCTAATATACTGATGCACTCCATTTTCCCAATCCTCTCCCTTTAAAACATTTCCTAGTTTACTTTATGAGCAGAAGGAAAAATGGGTACTATCTACCTCCAAAAAAGGCGAAAACCTATCAAACTAGTGTATATAACTATTTCCAGTTAAATATATGTCGTGTGCGTGAAATGTTCATAAGCTATTAAATAATGAAGGTTGTAAATGGAGGTGATTAGAATGAATAAGGAAAAAAGAACGGTACGATTTAATCAGTATGTAGACAAACTATTAGAAGAGAGAAAAAAGGAAGAAATAAAAGTGGATGTCATTAATCAAATGAATCTGCTAAGGGGGGAAGGTCTCACATCCCCAACGAGTGCAACAAGTACAGAGGATACACGCTTATTAATGGATTATATGGATCGATCGAATCTATATAATATTTCCAATAGAAAGGAAAGTGTTGGAAAAGATTTAAAGCTTCGGCGTTTTTTTCGACTTAAACGAAATCATCAAGTGGAAGTGTATTCAAAATGGGGAAGGGAACCAATTTATACTGAAGGTAAAGTAAGTGCGATTGGAAGGGACTTCGTAATGCTCTCCAATTTAAAAACACGAATTTGGATACCATATCGCGCCATTGAATCAGCAAATATACCCTTCGGAATACCAAATTACTCTAATACCCATCAGCATTTTATTTACGATAATAATTATCGAAACAAACTGATCTATCATTTCGGGGAAACCGTATCGAAAAGAGACATATTAAAACAACAATTTTTTGAAGAAACCTTTCATACAAATCTTCAGTCATGGTGTGAAACCTGGGTAGAGCTTTTCTTAGATAACAATGAGAAAAAGATAGGGAAGATGAAATCTGTAACAAACAAAACCATGATTCTTGCTCCTATCAAAAAGGAGGAGGAAATTCCTATGGGCTCGATACAATATGTGCGAACCATTCGCCTGTTCACCATTTGGAAAAGTACGATTAAGGGAATCGCCCGATTTTTCAAAAAATAGATATATTATCTAGTTATAATCAAAATATTGGAATAGAGTAAAAGTATGAAGTATCCACAATACTTTTATGTAGAAAGGATGAAAGGTATGGAATTACAAGAAAGGGAGGATCGTCTCTTTCGTGAACTTTTGAATTTAAAAGGGGAAAATATTTTAATTGTTACAAACTCCGACCAGCTCAATTTATTTGGTCAAACATTTCGGCCAATATTTTCAGGAGAAATTGTCGAGGTTGAGCATGGTCATCTTACGTTATCACCAATAACAATTAAAATGGTGAATGCACCATTTTTTAAATTTCCAGTCCCTTTAAGTATTCCACTCGAGAAAATAAACCATTTCACCCCAAACTTTGACCCGAATACGAGGTTCCCATTAACTTAATAAGGAGGTATTTGTAGTGAAAAATGAAGGGATTTACCCAAACATGCTATTTCCAACGACAAACGATATCCATGATGAAGCACTTATTGAGCATTTTCGAGCGGGAATGGGACACAAATTATTAGCAATTACCCCATCGTTCCCATTTTTCTTTATTGGGAAGATAAGAGATGTCGTTGAGGATCATGTCGTTGTAGATGTAGAAACAGTTCCAAACCAAGAATTAGAAAACCGACGCTGGTATATCCACGTTCATAATATAGAGCTATTCTTTATTGAAAGAGAGGAGGGACCGAAAATTCCAGAACTGAATGATGAAATATTTTAAAGGAGGGAGGAAACTTGAAGCGCTACTATCACGTTGTCGCCATACCCATCCGGATTGTATTAAATAACTTTGGTAACTACAATCCGGATGGAATGATGTATGTTCTAAAAGAAAATGAAAGTAAGGTTAAGGAGCTAGTCCGAAAAAATCCGTTTACACCAGTAGATCTTGTTCAACCACTCGTAATCCGAGCTAATGAGGGAGATACAGTTGAAATCCTTTTTGAAAATAAACTCCCATTTGCAACGGGGATGCATTTTCAAGATGTGGATTATGATGTAATGGACTCGGACGGTGCCAATGTTGGGTTCAATGATAGTACACTCGTAGATTATGGAGAAAAAATAGTATACCGTTTTCAAGCACATCACCAAGGCGCCTTTCATTTTGGGGATTTAGGGAACCCATCTAGCACGGAAAAAGGCTCTAATGTAAATGGCCTTTTTGGTTGTTTATTTGTGCAACCGAGAGGCTCCTGGTGGACCGATCCAGTCACTGGTAAGCCTATGAATAGTGGAGTTTTCGCAGATATTCACCATCCATTTTTACCAGATAGACGGGAATATGCATGGATTTTCCATGATGAAATGCCAACATTAGATTTAACAGGAAATCCACCTTTAAATCCTATAACGAATCAACCAGGAGAATCTACGCATGCCGTTAACTATCGATATGAACCAGTGGAAAACAGAGTCCGACTTATCGAAGAGGGTGTTGTTTGTCCAGATTGTGATGGGGAGGAGGTTCACCACGATTCCTGGGTATTTGGAGACCCAGCAACACCAATACTACGAGGCTATGTTGGGGACCCAGCTGTAATACGCGTTGTTCATGGTGGTGTAAAGGAAACACATGTCTTTCACTACCATGTTCATCAATGGTTCCGTGATAATACGAACCCCGAATCCGAAATAATCGATTCTCAATCCATTAGCCCACAAAGCTGGTATGACGTGGAGCCTTTATATGGGCTTGGAAGCTTGCACGGTGCTATTGGAGATGCCATTATTCACTGTCACTTATATCCACATTTTGCGGTTGGAATGTGGGGGATTAATCGCGTGTTTAATACCTTTCAGGATGGAAGTCAATGTTACCCAAATGGGGTACCAATCAAAGCTCTACAGCCACTCCGCGATCGTCCTGTACCCCCAAAGCCAACGAAAGAAAAACCAGGCTATCCCAATTTCATACCTGGAAAAGTAGGCTTTAAAGCACCTCGGCCTCCCCTTGGAATTATTGGGGGGAGAAATATGACGGAGCTAGAACGGAATGCTGCTGTTCCGAATCCTAGACCTGGAGCCGTATTTGCGGATCCTTGTGGTAATGTTGAAAACCCACCGGTTGTGGAATACAACATTTCCTTGATAGAGCTTCCGATTATTTACAATCGACAGGGTTGGCATGATCCAAAAGGGCGAATATATGTTTTAGATGAAGATTTGGATGATATTTGCTCAGGCAAAAAAGAACCAGAGCCGCTCGTTATTCATGCTCCAGCAGGCTCTTGTTTACGAGTTAATTTTACGAATAGACTTCCGAGCATCGCTGATGGTGATGCATTCCAGCTTGTGACGAGAACGTATGAAGTAGGGATGCACATTCATTATGTGAAATTCGATGTTCTCGTTAATGATGGTGCGAATGTAGGGTGGAATTATGATTCAAGTGTTCTTCCGGGTGAAACGATTCGTTATGAATATTTTGCAGATACGGAATTAAAAGCATGGTTTTTCCATGATCATTTATTTGCCAATTATCACCAGCAGCATGGTGTGTTTGGAGCTGGAGTTATTCATTCCAGGTTTTCAAAGTTCTTTGATTCCAAAACAGGGGAGCAAAAATTGCATGGTACCCAGTTAACTGGACAGCATCCATTTATCCCAGATTATCGTGACTTTACACTTATGGTTCAAGACTTTTCGCTTATATATGATAAAGAGGGAAGACCGTTAAATCCCCCACAATTTCCAGGCTCTGAGGATGACCCAGGACTATTTGGTGTTAATTATCGGAATGAGCCTCTTCAATTTCGTCTAGAACACGACTGTGACCCGGCTTATTCATTTAGCTCATATGTGAATGGAGACCCTGTTACCCCAATATTACATGCCTATGAAGAAGACACGTTACGTATAAGACTGCTACAAGGTGCTCATGAAGAATCCCATAGTTTTAATCTCCATGGATTAAAATGGAAGGAACAGAGACCTGATATCGAATCGAGATTTATATCCCAAACGCATATTGGTATTTCGGAATCTTTTACACTGGAAACGCATTTACCACAATCAGGAGATTATTTATGGACCTTTGAAACAGAAGAGGATTTATGGAACGGACTATGGGGGTTAATTCGAGCCTATGATGAAGAGGTTGATTTTCTCATTCCACTACCAGATAAAGAAGCTCCGCCGAAAAGAACGAAACCATTACCAAATTGTACTGGTGAACCGCCGGAAAAAGCAAAAGTCGTAAATCCACCACTGAACGCACCTGCTAATGCACCCGTTAAAAAGTTTGATATAGTAGCGTTTCATACGCCGATTACGTATAGCAAATGGGGGGAACATGATCCTTTTGGTATCGTATTCGCCTTAAGAAAAGATATGGATGATATTCTATCTGGAAGAAAAAATCCTGAACCATTAATCATCCGTGCCAATCGAGGCGATATTGTCGAGGTAAGCCTAACTAGTTATTTGGAATTTGAGAAATTTCCATTCCAGGACGGTATTTGGCCATATCCGCCTGTAAAGGAGCAAGCATTTTATCCGCCATCTGTTCGAATTTCTCTTCATTCTCAACTAATTTCCTATGATGTGAAAACGTCCGCAGGGGAAACGGTAGGGTTTAATTTTGACCAATCCGCAGGCCCTGGAGAAACAGTTCATTACAAATGGTTTGTTGATTTGCCTTTAGGCGCTTGTGGTTTATGGGATATGACGGATATTCGCAACCATCGTTCATTAGGAACATTCGGTATGTTTATTGCAGAGCCAAGAGGTGCAACATTTTTAGATCCGTATACGTTAAAGCCGGTTACCACTGGCAATCATGTGATCATTCGACAACCTTTTCTACCAGATATTCGAGAGTTTGGCATCGTTATGTATGATGGTGCCAGATTAGTAGATAAACAAGAGCAGTTAATTGTAGATCCAATTGCAGGCTTTTTGTTACCTGGTGAAGATGAGGAAGGGGATGAAAATCCGGAAGTTGATACGTACGACTTTGGTTCAAGAGGATTCAATTATCGGACGGAGCGTCTCATCAATCGACTATACGAAAATGCTGATTTAGAAAAGCTATTTAGCTCGAAAACACATGGAGACCCATCAACACCCGTTTTTGAATCCTACGCAGGGGATCCAATTATCATCCGTTTAGTCAACCCATCCGAGCGGAGAAGATCACACACATTCCATTTGCACAATCATTATTGGAACATCGATGAAAACGAAATAACGTCACAAGTCAAATCCTTTGTTGGAGAAATGGTTGCAGGTAAAGCTGTAGATTTACCACTTCATTATGGTGCAGGAGGATTTTACGAATATCCTGGTGACTATTTATACCGATCTGGAAATATTCGATGGGATATCGAACAAGGAATGTGGGGAATCATGCGAGTTCACTCTGAAAGGAAAAGGCATTTACCACCACTAAATTACGGAAAAAGGGACTAAATGTTTCGCTCCCTTCTCCGTATTAGGAAAGTCGAGGTGAAGAATTTGGCAAATGGTGTGGGGTATAGTAGCTGTTTTGATGAGAAAGCTCGAGAACAATTTCCATCACCGAATAGCTGTTTACCAAGAGAGGTGCTTGAGGAAGTGGAATTAAAAATAGCTGCTGCTAACCAATTTTTATTAAGTCTAGCATTGGATGAGAATCAAGAGCTTCATGTTTTTAATGGATTAAGAAATGCTTTCAATGGGCTTATCGGGCAAAGGGTTGATGTGACACTAAATGAAGAGGAAGAAGAATTAGGTACCGAAACAAAGGGTGATACTACTGCTTTTATACGCGATGAGGAAAGCCGCACCTCTGTAACTGGTAGGGTTTTATTGTCTGGGAGAAATGTCGTTATTCTTCAGCAAGGAAAGAAAAAACTAGGAATCCCTTTTGGTCGTATTTGTGAAATTAGGCTTAGTAATCGCTTTGCTGAGCCTTTTGAGGAGAGCTCGTTATCCGATTTGGATGATGGATTAAAAAGGTGTTTAACGTATAACTTTGGAGCAACTGTTTCAAGCTCTCCGCACTTGATTCACATCTTCTACGGATTGACGTTACAAATAATACTCCTAAGTCTAGTAAATAAGAAAGTGAAAATTATATTAGATGATGAAGTTATAAGCGGTGAGATTCACTGCATCGATCGTGATTCCTTAACGATTCTGACAGAGGATAAAGAAAAAACGTTTTCTACAGAAGACATTTGGTATGTAATCTTTAAGGATCTAGATGTATAAAAAACGAAGGTATACAAGTTTATAATCTTGTATACCTTTATTGTTTTATTTGTCTTAAATTGGTAAGAGAAGATAATAACAATTCCAGGCGACTGTCGTTAGTTTTCCAAAATTATCGGTTTTCGATAATACAATCTTTATAAATGAACTTTGAACTGGAGAGTAATCAGCCCTATCAGAGGAGTATATTAATGTTTTATGTTTTATTTAATCCGTATCTGACCTTAAATTTACTACAAGCCGGAAACCTATGTTTCCGGCTTGTATGATTCTCACGACGAATACTATTTCAATCGATTAAAAATAGAAGCGTATTTTCAACTAATGGAAGAACGAATTAGTGACAATCACAGTCACTGTCGTCATCTAATTCATACCACTTGATCGCGTCAAGTCGAAAGATAGCGAACTTGCTCTTGTGGAATTTTTTCTTCTTTTTTCGTTTATGCAGCTGTTTCCTCTTTTTTCGAATCCGCTCAAGCATTTCTTCTACTTCCTCTTCGTCTTCCTCTGCTTCTGCTTCCTCTTCTAATTCTTCCAGTTCCTCCTGTAACTCGGCAATTTCCTCTTCTAATTCGTCCATTTCTTCGAGTAACGCATCTAGTTCTTCTTCTAATTCTGCTACATCATCCGCCTGGTCTTCACTATCACTAGCATCTAAATGTTTTAAGACCTTTACCTCAACAAAGTTCGAACCTACATGGCATATTTCTGCTAGGATTTTCTCACAGCCATCACAGTCCACGTTTAATTTAACTTTACATCCGATTAGTTGTCTTAAGCGAAAATTAAGACCATGTGTTAACCCACCGAGTCTTACTTTGAAATGATCATCACAAATGGATTTTTCGCAAATGCAGTCATCATGGAAGTGTGGTGATCCATGGTGGTAATGATCATGATGGTCATCAAAACTGTGATGGTCGTGGTGGTGTCGGTCAAATTTGTGGTCATCGTAGAAGTGTTCTCTAATTGGTTTTCCACAACTGGAGCAATACTTTTGGCTCATTATTTAGATCCTCCTTTTATCATAAAACTATAAAACAATGAAAATATTCTTCGTTTCATTTCCACACGTTTGATGGGGGGGATGGGGCACTACTTTTTTTATTTGTGGACGAAGTGGTGGTAAGCAGGTTTTATTACGAGCTAGATTCCTCTCCTTTACATAAACGTCGTGGAAATGGTAGCTAGAACAATTACAGGAAGAATGAGGAACTATACTACATTGTGGCCGTTTGTAACAGGAACAATAATGGTCTTTCATTCTATCTTTTACATAATATTCCACCGAAAAATCTCCCTCCTATTCTAGACATTACTAGCTTATGATTCGGGTCAAATAAAGAGTGGACCAGAGTCATCCATTGTCAAAAAACTGGATGCCTATTTTTTTCTTGTGGGAAAGTAGTAAGTTAAGATAAATCCGACTTACCATACTCATCCTGTTGATAGATTAAAAGTGGTGGTCGCAACCACAGAAATGCTTTTTACATGGGTAATGAAAGGTAAAACGACGGCATTTACACATGTTTTCAAAATGAAAAAAATGGTTGTGGTGGCAAAGAGAACAGCATTTCCGTTTCTTGTTGCACTTACGACAGCTCATACGTCTCCCTCCTTTATCTTCATTTACTATAGCTTATGAAAGAGATCATAAGAAGAGTGGACAGCTTACCTTATGAAAGGGAAAATAGACATAGAGATAGCAATGGTGCGTGGGTGAGACGAAGGAATGGTTAAGAATTGCAATCAAAAAAACGGGCTGCATAGACATGCAGCCCGAAGTCACACTGTTAATTATTAAAGTACAGATACTGCTGGTAAGCAAGTAATTGCGCAGAAGCACTTCAAGTCAACTGTGATACACACACCAGTACGATTTAATTCGTTTACTCGTTCTCCATCGATTTGTTCGCATGGATCTTTGTCGCCTTGCGCTCCACGTTGATTTCCTGGTTCATCTGGTTGTTCATCATCAAAATGAAGAAGTTCTAATACAGCACAGCAGTCGTCACTTACTTCGTTTACACGGAAAATAAAGCTTTCTACACAGTCAAAGCGAGGGCGTCCTCCACTGAATTCGATGTCTGCTCCAAACGCTTTGAATGGCTTAAGATCTTTCCCATATAGAATAAAAGGAACCGTGTCTAAATTATTTCTAGAAACAGGCGCTAACAAGTTGTTGATTGATTTAGCACAGCTTACATCACATAGGTCATCTTGAACATCGTCTTGTGCATCTGCAATGGCACGAACAACATCACATACGCAGTTGTCGCCATCAAAAATATCTACTCCACCTACACGATCGTCATCATTAAATTTTCTACCGCAACCCATAGATACATACACTCCTTTTTAATTTTTATAAGAGTTACAATAACAAGTTATGTAGGTTGACTATTTTGGTATAGATTAATGTCATAGCTTTCAGCGAATGATTGAAAAATAGGCGGTAAATGAACATAATAAAATACGTTACAATTTTAGTAGGTGAACATTACAAACAACGCCCGTTACGATGCATAATCTACCTATAGAATGGTATTATGAAATGAAATTGGGTGATAAAGTTGCTTAATAAATGGATGCTTTTGTTTGTAATCCTGCTGGTGTTTGGTTTTGCTCTCATTTATTCGTTTTGGCCAAGTGAAAATTTATTACCAAAGCTTGGTGAAATGGAGTCCTTTACAATGGAAACAGTTGAAGAGGAACAATACGATTTAAGCAATTCGAAAGTAAAGCTAGTAATGTTCTACTACACAAGCTGTCCAGATATTTGTCCGTTAACGATGATGCATGCAACACCGATGCAAGAGGAGCTTATGAAGAAAAACGTTTTTGGGAAGAAAGTTGAATTTGTTTCTATTACATTGGATCCGGATGTAGATACGAAGGAAAAAATCATGCATTATGCAGAATCCTTTGATGCAGATTTTACAGGTTGGAAATGGCTGCGAGGATCAAATGAGAAAACAAAAAGTGTAGCAGACCGTTTTAAAATGATGTACGAAAAGTCAAAGGATGGATTTGTTGCACATAATACGACCATGTACTTACTCGATAAAAAGAACAACATTCGAGCAATATATGACATGTCTACAACGAAGGAACCGCTAGATTCAGAGCAAATTTTGAAGGATATTGGGAAGTTAATAGAGAAGGAATAAAAGAGAGGAACCACAAACACTATTGACTATGCAGAGTGTGTTTGTGGTTTTTTTATGTAATACTTCAGAATGTAACTACATTGTGATCGTTTTGAGAAAAATAGGTAAGCATAGAACTACAAAAGGAGAAATGAAATGAGAAAACGTGCTCGTGAGCTTGGAATAAAAATAGGATCAATGGAAACAGGAAAACAAAATCAAATAACAGATGTACCAGGAGTAAAAGTTGGACATGTGACATTACTAGAAGATTTGGAAAATGGAGAATGCATAAGAACAGGGGTTACTGCAATACTTCCACATGAAGGGAATCTTTTTAAAGAAAAGGTGCCTGCCGGATGCTTTGTATTAAACGGTTATGGGAAAAGTACTGGATTGGTTCAACTAGAGGAATTAGGTGAAATAGAATCTCCTATCATGTTAACAAATACGTTTAATGTTGGAAATGTTATGCAGCACACATTATCCTACATGCTGAATGAAACGAAGGAAATTGGTGATTCAACGGGCTCTTTAAATGTTGTTGTGGGAGAATGCAATGATATGTATTTAAATAGTGCAAGGATTGCAACTATTCGGCAGCAGGATGTATTTCAAGCAATAGAGAAAGCTGGAACGAAAGTAGACGAAGGGGGAGTTGGTGCTGGTTGTGGAATGGTTTGTTTTCAATATAAAGGTGGGGTAGGAACAGCCTCCAGGAAAATAAAGAATAGCTTTGTAATAGGCGTATTAGTAGTAAGTAATTTCGGAGCACGGGAAGAATTGGAGTTAGCAAGGTTTCAGCCTACCAATATGGACAAAGAGAAGCTTCCTGATGGCTCCATTATGATAATCGTTGCAACAGATGCCCCGCTATCGGATCGGCAGCTCAAAAGATTAGCCAAGCGTGCTACTGTTGGTCTAGCGAAAACAGGAAGCCGAATACACCATGGTAGTGGTGATATTGTCATTGCCTTTTCTAATGGTTATACAATTCATCACTTTTCTAGTGGAGAATACCGAGAATCACGTGCAACGATAAGAGATGATTCGAAAATCATGCGAGAGTTATTCCAAGGTGTTGCAGAAGCCACGGAAGAAGCAATCTTAAATTCACTCACCAAATCTGAAACAACAAAAGGACGTAAGGATAGGGTGGTGGAAGCCATCCCCTATGACGTATTAAGAAAAGCCCCAAACTAAATTTGTCGAAATAATTAATTTTTTTTGCGGAAAACTACTTTTATTTCCAATTTGTAAATAGTAAAGTAGAGATAAACCTACATTATACAAAGGGGAATTTCCATGCGTGCTCTACGTATAACTACTATTATCATAACCATCCTATCCTTTTTCTTAACGGTACGTGTACTAACGAGAGAGGAAATCTTAACGGAGCCCATTATTGATTCCGACCAAATTAATGCTGCCATCGAACAAGTAAAGAAAAGCGTTCGTTCGAGGAATGAAAGTTTCGATGCCCAAAAAGAATGGATTGTTTATGATGTAATTAATATGGAGATATCACAGAGAGCTATGGAAGTGGAAGCGGAAAAGCGAGGAATCAAGGTTAACAAGGAGGATGTCCAAAACTTTATCGAAGAACAAGTAACGATGTATACCCAATTAGCAGATGAAGATGATTATTTTGCTGACCATTTGCAAAAAAGTAATTTAACTGTAGAGGAATACATAATGAACATGGGATATGAGCAAATCGAATCCCAAATTTTACATAGAAAGCTTTATGAAAGCCTTGCAATCCATAATAACAGGACTGAAGATGATCCATATCAAGCTATAGAAGAAAACTTTAGAGAAGCGTATAAGGACCAAATTGAGCGATTAAAAAGAAAATACGGAGTGCTTGATGTGAAAGAAGACCAAATGTACTATTCTAAGTCTAATTAAACAGCTAGTAAGAAAGGAGTTCCTTTCTTACTAGCTGTTTTTACATTTCCAACCGAATCGGATTGGAAAGCCCTTCCGTCAATGTACCAGATAATTCAATCTCTATTATATTTTCCTCAACCCAAGTGATGGACTCAATCGGGTAATTATAATGTAGTACATCCGATGATAGATCAGGATTGGACAATTTAACTACTTCTTCATCTTTTAAATGAACAGCGAGTAAATGACTCCTAGTTCCACTATTTGTTTCGCGATTAAATTGAACAATGACGTATTCTTCTTCTGGAGACAAGGTATAATCCTCATATTTAGCTAGGTCTGTAAGTGGCACCATAGCTGTGTTATCTCCGTATTCCTTAATTAAAATATAGGAGCACTTTTGGGTAGTATTTTGACAAGCGTATTCCATCATAATTAATTTGAAATCTTCCGAGTTATGAATGGTTTGTCCACGAAAGCCTTCAATCGTTTGATTAACATTGGTGGAGCTTGATAAATAATGTGCTAGAAATGGAATTTCACTTAAGGTGATTGTATAACTTTCACCATCTACTGGAAACGTAACTTCATTAGGGAGCTCAATTCGAACTTCCTCCTCTTCCGGGCTAAGTACTGGTATTGCTACTTCATCTGCTACTTTATCTGAGCATCCAACTAGCAGAAATAAGATGCTACATAAGATTAAAAACTGCTTCAACACTATCCACCTCGTTTAAATAACTTTTAAAAAATACTCTTATTCCATTTTAAACTAAAAATTCATATATAAAAATGAATAATTGAGAGGAAGAACAAAAAAATAATCGATGACACCTATATGTTTCCAAATTCATATTTTATTAATAAGGCAGGTGATAACATGAATAAGCTTCTCATTCTTAATTTAACGTTGCTACTATTTCTCTCTGCTGCTGTAACGCTCTATACGCTTGATGTCATTAATGATTCACTTGTTGCCTTATTCGTTGTACCAATATCCGTATATTTCCTTATATTAAAAGAAAGAGCAGTTGTAAAACCGTCGAATCAATTAAAGAAGGAGTATAGAGGAAAAAGATTAACGTAAAGCCCCGGTAATAGATGAGAAAGCCGCTTCTTATTGAGAAGCGGCTTTCTTTGTTTTTGGTGCAGTTGTTTTTCGCTTTGTCGTCTTTTTAGTAGTTCCTTTTTTGGAGCGGTCCAACGATGCTTGCAATGCAGCCATTAAATCGGTAACATTATCCGGCATTGGCTTATCCTTTGCAGTTGTAACTTGTTCATTATTTTTCTTTTCTTCTATTAAATCAAGCAATGCCGTACGATATTCATCTGTATATTTTTCAGGATCAAATTCTGTCGTGAGTTGATCAATTAACATTTTTGCCGTTTCCAGTTCTTTTTCTCCTAAAGCTTCTTCCGCAGGTACATTCGGTACATTTTCAACAGCTCGTACTTCATCAGGAAAATGAATGGTTTCCATCACTAACGTATTGTTATACACACGTACAATCGCCAATTGTTCTTTGGACCGAATGATAATTTTGGCAACACCTATTTTACCAGTATCTTGAAGTGATTTGCGTAGTAATGCATAAGCTTTACTGCCACCATCATTAGGCGACATATAATAGGTCTTCTCAAAATAGATTGGGTCAATTTCTTCTAGTTTTACAAAATCAATAATCTCAACAGACTTGTCTTCCTGCTCCTTTTTCAGCTTCTCTAGCTCATCATCATCTAACACTACAAATTTATTCTTTGCATATTCATATGCTTTCACTATATCCTCATTATCAATTTCTTTCTCACATACAGGACAAACTTTTTCGTATTGAATAGGTGATTGACATTCTTTATGAAGCTGTCTTAGTTTTATATCCTTATTTTCTGTTGCAGCATGTAATTTTATCGGAATGTTGACTAAACCGAAACTTATAGTGCCTTTCCACATTGTATGCATACCAATCACTCCTTTTTGTCCCTTATCTTCTCCGTTTCTACTTCTAAATATTTAATAGAACCATTGATAAATTGTCACAATAACAGTAACGAAAGGGGGAAACGCAATGAAAAAGCCAATGTTACCAAAACTTTCTAGTAATGTTCCGAATAGTACGGAATGGATGTTCGAGGTTAAGTATGATGGTTTTCGTGCTTTTCTAAAGTGGACAACAACAAGTATCCAATTAATCTCTAGGAATGGTAATGATTTAACAGGAAACTTTCCGGAAATCATTTCCTTCTGTGAACAATATGCTAAGGAGTTACAAGATCTTTTACCATTAAAATTAGACGGTGAAATAGTGATTTTAAACACACCTCTACAAGCTAATTTTCGTTTATTACAACAACGAGGCCGATTTAAGCAACAAGAAAAAATAAAGGAATTCGCATCCAAACGCAATGCCACATTTCTATGTTTTGATCTATTGAAAATTCGGGGAACAAACGTGGAAACTAAACCGTTTATGGAAAGAAAGGAAATGATAAAAAACGTATTCACAAGAGCGGGCTGGCCCACCACACCACAGCCTATGGAACCAATTGGTATGGTTTCAGCTACCAAAAGCTTTCAGGAGCTTTGGAATAAGCTTCAGGTTGAATTTGGTGAAGGGATTATAGCAAAACGCAAGGATAATAAATATGAAGCGGGGAAACGAGTAGACCATTGGTTGAAAATAAAAAATTGGAAAAAGATTACTGGTGTCATTACAGGCTACGACCCTAGTAACGGATATTTTACAGTTTCCGTTGTTGCGGATGGTCGGTATACGGAAATTGGGGTAGTGAAAAACGGATTTCAAGATAATGAATTAGAAACACTTAAAAGCTTAATTTACGAGAAAGGTACGAAGCTACAGAATGGAAGTTATGCTATTCCACCAGGTATTTGCATCGAGGTATACTGTTTACAAGTAGATGAAGGTCAATTTCGAGAGCCCATGTTCTCCAAATTTCGTTTTGACCTTCAGCCTGAGGAATGTACGAAAGAGAAGGTAGAAGTCGATTTAGCAATGCTTCCAGAACAAGTCGAGATAACGAACCCTGAAAAGCCATTATGGCCAGATGTTTCTTACTCCAAAATGGATTTGATTTTACATTTACGGAAATTGGCTCCCTATATGCTACCTAGAATTCGTGATAAAAAGCTTACTCTCATACGGTATCCGCACGGTGTAGGGGATCAATCTTTTTATCAAAAGCATCGAGCAGAGCATACGCCTGATTTTGTTGATGGTATTGTAGAAAATGGGGAAGAGTTCATTCTTTGTAATACGCTAGAAGGACTAATTTGGATAGGGAATCAAGGCACATTGGAATTCCATATCCCTTTCCAAAAAGCCAGTTCACCCTATCCTGATGAAATTGTGTTTGATTTAGACCCGCCATCTAGAGAGGAATTTTATTTAGCTATACAAGCAGCGAAAATAGTAAAAGAGATGTGTGACTTTTTACAAATCCATTCCTTTGTAAAAACTTCAGGTAATAAAGGATTGCAAATTCATATACCCATTCGAGAAGGAAGTTTAACCTATGAGGAGAGCCGTGTTTTTACAGAAGCTGTTGCGAAAATGCTAGTAAACCATCATCCGGAACTTTTCACAATTGAACGGTTAAAGAAAAAAAGAGGAAACCGTTTGTATGTAGATTTTGTCCAACACGCAGAGGGTAAGACAATTATTGCGCCTTACTCTCCACGGGCAACGAAAGAAGGAACTGTTGCAACTCCTTTATTTTGGGAGGAGGTCACGGATGATCTAACCCCCACTTTATTTACGATAAAAAATGTAGCGGATCGTGTTTTGACGAAAGGCTGTCCTTGGATTACGTTTGAAAATCGAAAGGAACATCAAGATGTGTCTAAATTAAAAAATTTAATTCAAGGTACAAATGAGATTCGATAGAAGATAAATGTAAAAGTTTTTCGAAAAAACAATAATTGCCTCATTCTATTTCCATTTATTTCTGTTATAATAAAAATACTTTTAATAAAGGAGCGTGATGTTTTATGAGTATTGTTGTTAGGAATAGAAACCTCAAATCATTTAATCGTCAGTATTTAAAGGGGGACACATTAGTATAGAAGACTCTATTCTTTGTCCTCCTAAATCTAGGGAGGAATGAATCGAATGTATTCATTAGAACAATTAGGTTTTCATGCGTTTTTTTCAGAACAAGCTTCGGAGAGTGAGTTAAAGGTTGGACGTGTATCTTTCTCAGCTAACGAGCGATATAAAATTCTTTGTCCAGAGGGAGAATTTCAGGCATCCATTTTAGGGAAAGTACGGTATTTAGCTGAAAGCAGCCGGGATTTACCTTCTGTGGGTGATTGGGTTTTATATCAACGACTTGAGGGAGACCAACAAGCAGTTATTCATAAAATTTTGGATCGTAAAAGTATATTATCAAGAAAAGTTGCTGGACAACAGCAAAAAGAGCAATTATTAGGGACGAATATTGATGTTGTCCTACTTGTAAATGCGCTAAATAATGATTTTAACTTAAGAAGAATGGAGCGCTATTTATATGTGGTATATGAAAGTGGCGCAACCCCTGTTTTTGTTCTGACGAAAAAAGATCTATGTGAAGACGTGGAAAATAAATTTCTAAGTGTAGAGCGAATTGCTCCAGGTGTCCCTGTCGTTGCTGTAGATTCTATTAGTGGAGAAGGCTATGACAAGTTGATTCCGCTTATAAAGGGTGGTAACACGTATTCCCTTCTTGGTTCATCTGGAGTTGGAAAATCTACTGTCCTTAATCAATTGTTTGGAGAAGAGCTTCAAAAAACGAATGATGTACGGGTAGGAGATCATAAGGGGAAGCATACAACTACACATCGTGAGTTATTTGTATTACCAGAGGGTGGCATCATCATTGACACACCTGGAATGCGTGAGCTCCAACTATGGGGAAATGAAGAAACAGTTAATCATGCTTTTGAGGAAATTGATGCATTATCGAAAGCCTGTCAATTTACCGATTGTAAGCATGAAACAGAACCGAACTGTGCTGTTAAAGCAGCAATAGAAAATGGTGAGCTAGATCTGGAGCGATTACAAAATTATCGAAAATTTGGTAGAGAAGTAAGACGACACGAATTAAAAGAAAAATATGGAACGAATCGAGCAAATAAAATACAATATAAAGAGTTTAAGAAAAGAAATTCTTTATAATAAATAAGGTTCTCCTCTACTGGGGAGCCTTATTACACGTTCATGGAGGACAGCAGTAATGATATTGAGACAAGGATTAAAAGAAGACTTACCACAAATCTTGGAAATTATGAATTACTATATTGAACACACTACGATTATTTTTGACAAACAACGAAAAACACTATCGGATATGGACGGATGGTTTGAAAAATTTATACATGATTATCCGCTGATTGTTGCAATGAAGGATAATCAGCTATTGGGATATGCTTATTTATCCGCTTATCGCCCTAAAATAGCCTATAAACAGACGGTGGAGCTTTCTATCTATGTTTCCCCAGACTCCCACAATAGAGGGATAGGGAAAGAATTAATGCTTGCAATGATAGAAGAAGGCAGGAGGAGAAAGTATCATACGATTCTTTCTTTCATTACTTCAGAAAATGAGGAAAGCATTCGCTTTCATGAAAAGTTTGATTTCAAAGAGGTAGGTAAGCTAAAGGAAGTTGGTAATAAAAACAACCGTTGGTTAGATGTAAGTATCTATCAGTTGCTCTTAGCCTAAAGACAAGCGATATATTTTGCCGAAGCGTGACTAGCACTCATCATCAATTAACGAAGCGAGAGCTGTATAAGATACCAATAAATATGTTGGATCAAATACAGCTCTCTGATTTATATAAACTAAGACATAAATAGACTTACGAAAAGTTAATAGAGACACCTCTACTGTTTTAGTTCACTAGCAACCTCACTTAAAGAATCTTGAATATGCTCCTCTAAAGGAAGTGTTATAACAAAGCAAGTTCCTTTATTAACCTCGCTTTCTACACTCACTCTACCTCCAAAGGATTGAATAATATTAAAAGTAACCATTAACCCAAGTCCAGTTCCTTTATCCCCTTTTGTTGAGAAATAAGGCTGTCCTAGTTTTTGAACCTGATCTTTCGTTAAGCCAACCCCTGTGTCACAGATGGAGAGCTTTATTTTGTTATTTTCAATAGAAGATTGAATCATCATCTCGCCACCATTTGGCATTGCTTCAATTCCATTTTTTATAATGTTTATTAATGCTTGGACAAATTGCTGAATATTACCCTTCGTATATAGTGATTCCAACTGAGTAGAAATGTTTACTTTATTCTTTTTGGCTAATGGTGTAAGAATAGATATCGTTTTCTCAAGCTCTGCTTTGGTATCAAATAGTATAATGTCATCGTTTTGGGGCTTCGCGAGAGTTAAATAATCGTGAATAATATGCTCTGCTCGCTCAAGCTCACTAAAAATTGTCTTGTAATAGCTTCTTCTTTTCTCGTCAAATTCTTTTACAAATAAAATTTGAAGAAATCCTTTTATTGTTGTTAACGGGTTGCGGATTTCATGTGCAATGCTTGCCGCCAAATGTGAAACAGTCACGGATTTTTCAAAATGCGTAATTTGTTCCTTTAGGAGAGTATGCTTATGTATTAATTCCGTTAAGTAGATTAGGATTACAGAACCTATTGTAAAAGTTGCTGCATTTACAATCCACTGATTAAGCGATAAGTAAGGGAGATGGGTAATTAAATAAATAATTCCGGTTAGCAAAGGGGTTATATGTAGTAATGCAATAGTAAGCACGACCTTAATCGATGTTCTCGAGTTTAAAAACTTACGTGATAAAAGACTGGCGAATGCAACAAGAATTATCGTAGTGAAAAAAGTTATAATAATGCCAATTCCACCAAAAAAGAGACGATAGGTTACAAGCACAACAAATAAACCAATACCCACACGGTAGCCGCCATATAAGGTTCCTAAAATTAACGGAACATAACGTAAATCGTAAAGGTAATGATCGTTAATTGGAAAGGCAAACGTCATACACAAAATAATGGATATAGATGAAGCGACAAAAATGGAAAGCTTATATTGTATTTTTTTATTATCGATTAAAAAATTTTGGACAATCGGAATAGATAATTGACCAAGAAAAATAATTAATACATTTACTAATATCCCCTGAACCTCAACTTCCAAAGTGAAACCCCTCTCTTTAAAAACTCCCCCAATATATAGTTTTCGTCATTTTTCCATTTTTTCCTACTAGATTTTTCAAAAAATTTCAATTTAAAAGTATAGTTTTTAAAAATCCATCTATAGTCGGATACGAATTCGGTCCAAATAAAGTGTGAAAAAGAAATAAATTTTAGGATAATGTTATTGGAAAGACAATTTGGGGTATATAACAAGTAAAGTTATTAACCTCTCCTTAAAATGACTTTTCCCTTATTACCATAGCTTGCTAACCACAGGCTATGGTATTTTTTTATGCGCATAAAATTCCTTTACTTACGGAAACTGATAGGGTAGGTATTGTAAATTTAGGTTAGGAGTGTAGAAATGGGAAAGCAGAAATGGGCTTTATTTGCTTTAGCTTCTATCCCTCTTTTAATGACATTGGCGAATTCTATGTTTATCCCTGTTTTACCCGTTATTGAAGATAAAATTGATATAAGTCCTTTTCAGTCAAGTATGATCATTACAGTTTACTCTGTAGTGGCAATACCCTTAATTCCCTTAGCAGGTTATCTATCAGACAAGTTTGGTAGAAAAAAAGTAATCATTCCAAGTTTAATTATTACAGCAATAGGTGGGGGTGTTGCTGCCGCTGCTGCCTGGCTAATGGAGAATCCATATATGATTATTTTACTTGGGCGCTTTTTACAGGGAGTAGGAGCATCAGGAGCTTTTCCTGTCGTCATACCTACCGTAGGAGATATGTTTAAAGATGAAGAGGAAGTGACACACGGTTTAGGGATTATTGAAACGTCCAATACGTTCGGTAAGGTTTTAAGTCCTATATTAGGATCTGTTTTTGCTTTCATCATATGGTATGCTCCATTTTTTGCAGTTCCAGTTCTGTCTCTTATTGCAACGATTTTAATTGTTTTTTTAGTGAAACCACCACAGAAAAAAGATAAACAAGAAACATCATTTAAGCAATTTTTACAAACGATTAAAAAAGTGTTTCAAACGAACGGAAAATGGTTAATTGCCATTTTTATCATTGGTGGATTAATTATGTATATTCTATTTGGATTTTTATTTTTCTTGTCTGAAGTATTAGAGGATAAATACGATATTAAAGGTATTTACAAAGGATTTGTCCTGGCAATCCCTTTACTTATTTTATGTTCGGCATCTTATTTAACAGGGAAGAAAGTAGGGGAGCATAAAGTATTAATGAAGTGGCTGATTTTGATTGGAAATAGCATTGCTATGGTTTCGTTATTTTTTGTGAAAGAAGAGATGACCATCTTTCTATTAATTCTACTTTTGTCCTTAACAGGGCTAGGTATTGGTGTGTCGTTGCCTTGTCTTGATTCTCTTATTACAGAAGGAGTTGAAAAGGATGTTCGCGGAACGATAACATCCTTATACAGTAGCATGCGATTTGTAGGTGTTGCAGCAGGCCCTCCAATCACTGCGATGATGATGAAAGGCTACGCTTCTTATTTGTTTTTCGTACTTTCCGGTTTGTGTTTGATTTCTGTTTTGTTATCCTTTTTCTTTATTAAGCCAGATGCAGTAAATGCGAATAAATCACCATTAAAAAAAGGGACTATATCGTAGTCCCTTTTGAATTGTAATCGCTATTTTTCTTCTTCATCGTTGAGCGTAATCCTGTTTCTGTTCCCTTAACAATACGGATGAAGTTCTCTTTATGCTTTAGTAAAAATATAAGAACAAGAAGTCCGGCAATACTCACCTTCGCGATATCAAATTGTGGATACCACGTAAAAATAAGAAAGGATGCATTCAATGCGAGTGCACCAATAACGATGTAGTTTGTAACAATAGTTAAAACAACAAATAAGATCAGCGTAATTAAAGCAATTTTCCAATTTATTACTAGGAAAAGTCCAATTAACGAGGCGGTACCTTTACCACCATTAAACTTCATAAAAAAAGGAAAAATATGTCCAACTATGACAGCCCCACCACTTACATAATAAAGGAACTGTAAATCGTTTGCTTCGACGGAATGTTGAAACAATAACCATATTAACAATATGGATAATACAGGTTTTATAATATCGATAAGCGCTACAATGATTCCATATTTCCAGCCGAGCACAACCGTTATATTCGATGCACCCGCATTTTTACTACCATGCTCTTTAATATTTATCTTCTTCCATTTACTAATAAAATAGGATGGATGAATACATCCGAGTAAATAGCCAATGATGAGGCTTATGATAATATATGTCATTGTAACCTCCTTACTTTTATACGTAATCGATAAAAAATTACTGCCTATTATTACTTTAATGGATTTAGGTACATTTTCAACATTTTTTTAATAAAATACTTTTTCTGTTTTGTTTATTAATTTTTAGAAAGGGGACGTGCTCTAACAAAGAGAGAGAAGTAAAAAATAATGGATATTATACTAGTTTTTCACCTAAAGAAACTAGAAAAATAAGCCGAAAATGGAAAATAGGCTTCCGTTTTCGACTTGTGGAAAATTGATTATTATTAATAAATCTTTGTAATCTCTGTAGATGGATAATAAAACGCAATAATCTCTTTGTAATCCTTCCCGGCATTCGCCATTTCACTTGCTCCCCATTGACTCATACCAACTCCATGACCATAGCCTTTTCCTTTAATAATATACCTATCTTTTTCTTCTTGTACCGATTCGATTAAGTAACTTTTAAATTGGGTACCACCAATCATTGGACGTATTTTTTTTAATGGTTCATCTTTTAAAGAAATCTGATCAAAAAAAATCATATCGCCAAAAGAACGATGGATAAATGTTACAGCAATGGAGCCCGTTACTTTTCGCTTGCCTTCCGTTTGCTCCTTATTAATTTCAAATTCATCAATTGATACAATTTGGGCGGAAATGTATCCTTGGTTTGTTAAATACTGACGAATGGAGTTCGCAATGTCATCGTTTTTTTCCGTGACTGTTAACCAATGAAAAGGAGCACCATAAATTAGTTGACTCTTGGAAATTTGTACTTTGTTTAATTCGATTTTCCATGGCTGCTCTGGATCATAAGGATCTTCTTTGATGGGGAAGTAAGGCTTATCTTGTCCACCCCATACATTAGTGTTAGATTCTGTAATTCCTCCATTACTTGCTGAATAAAAAGCATTAATTGGCTTATTGCGATACGTTATAATTTCACCCTCTGTTTCCTCTACTGCCTTGTTTGTATTTTCGTAAGGTGTATAACCACCATAAACTTGAAACCGTATCGTATCATCCATTTCTGCTTTGCTATTTGAATGGATATACGCATATGTTCGGGCAGCCAAGGTTTGGGCTTTCAATGCATTTAGATGCCAGGACGGAAATACTTCATTCGGAACTACTCCCTTTAAATAATCTTCTAATGGCAGTTGATTATAGGGCCTAATATGGTGTTTGTCTTCAACTGTAAAAGTCATCGCTCCCATATAGGGCTGATCATTTATATAAATTAAATGCTCCTCATCAATAGCGGATGGAATTAAGATAAAGTCTCCGTGTAGTTTAAAAACTTCCTTTGCATCCGATATATATAGCTTTCCCTTTTTTACAAATAAAGTATAGTTCACCCCTTCTTTCAACGAAAAAGTTGGACTTAACGTTTGATAGCTACCCTTTATTTGTAGTTGGAGTTCATCCGTGTCCTTTAAATAATTCTTCAATTTGACTGTTATCATCTTTTCATCGGGTTCTTCAGCATGTATAACAGATGACATACATGCAACTAGGAAAAAGAGAAGTATCATTATGTTTTTCATACCCTTAGGTTGAAATAGAATAGAGGAAGTTATGCTGCCTTTTTTAGGTAAGGAAATTATAGGATAGAGGTTCTAAAATTAGACAACCATTAATATTGTTGTAGAAAGCAGGACATGGCTATGACAAATAATAAAGGGTGAGACGATGTTTGACTTTTTACCAGCAAGTAATGGTATTTCCAATTTCATTATTGTTGCAACGTTTATCTTGTTATTAATTGTAACGATTCGCGTAATCATGCAAAATATAGCGATTCATAATCAGTTAAAAAAGGATCTTGATTTATCTTACCAATCGTTAGAGAGTAGTCCGTTTTGGAAGGATTTAAAACAGAAATATGATTTGGAAAACCAGAATGAAAACAACCATATTGATGTGCAAGCATTTGTAGAATCCTATATGACCAATTATTCCTTAAAGCACAATTCCACAAGCCTGCTATCAAGCATTAATCGTATACAATCGACTGGTTCGACCGTAATTTTAATTGGGGTATTAGGTACTTTTGTCGGTCTTATTAGTGCATTGTACGGCTTAGATATAAACGGAAATGCATTTCAAAATTCGATTCAAAATGTATTGGATGGTATATATACAGCCTTTCTCACGAGTGTATTCGGTATCGTTTCCTCCTTACTTATTAATTATGTTCATAGAAGTTGGGATGCTAAGCATTTAATGCTTCAGCTAACCTTACGTGCAGAAAACCTTTTGCAGGCCTATGCAAAGCATACGTGGGAGAGTCGTATGGTTGATTCCTTAACAAGAGTGCAAACAGCTATTGAAGACATGCATAGTAGCTTAAAGGAACTCGACCATTTCTCAGACACAATGGAGCATGCCAGTGAAAATATGAATGCATATAATGAAAAGTTTGCAGAAAGTGCAACCCTACTGCATCGTACCTTTGATAATATGGAAACAGTAGGTGAGAACTTTAATAATCGTATGGATCAATTAAATGGCCACTTTGATCATTTGGTAGGGGAAGTGCAAAAACAAGAACATGCACTTTCTTCAATAGATAATGGAATTCGTCAGTTAACTGGCGATGTTTCCAGCTTTGTAGAAGGTACAAGTAAACATGTGGAGCAGCTAACGAAAGAGAATAAAGAATCAAATGAGAAACTAAAGGAATCCTTTTCGAATATGTCCTCGTTCTATTCCAATAATAATAGACAGCTTGAGCGGATTGTAGAATCTGTATCACAGATAGAGCGTAAAAACCAAGAATATATGCTAAATATTACGAAAGCATCCGATGCCATAAGAGAAGTTCTAACAGATCGAACTTTTGATCAATTGCTAACAGTTACGCAGAAGTTTACAGATAATGTGATGCTGTTAGAGAGCCACTTTTTAAGATTACAAGACCAAAATGATCGACTTGATAAAGAACGGAATGAGTTTGTTAATTTTTATCGGGGTCAAAAAGAGGAATTATCTCGTGTACGTGATGAAATAAATAAATTCGCATCACATAACGAAGGAATTAGAAGACAATTCGATGAAATAAAATATGTGTTTGAACAGGCGGAACGATCCAATCGGGAACTAATGCAAGCGTCCTATGAGTTATCGAGAGAAGTACAGGATTCCATAAAACAATCCAATGGTGAACAAGCAAAACAGTTAAAACAAGTGGTATATGAATTTACAAATCATTTGAATGAAGCATTTCGCAATTTAGACTCGATATTAGGTAAAAATTTATCCAATAGTATTAATCAGTTTGAGCAGTATGTTTCTAGTACAAATCAAGCTCTGGAGCGCCAATTTCAAGCCGTCAACCAATTTGTACAAAATAATGTAAACTCCAACAACTCTCTCAATCGTGATGTCATTAACACCGTGGATAATTTGCGGGGTCAAATCAACCAATGGGACCAAAAAATGCAATCGATACGAACTAGACCACAAAGGGAGTATAGTGAGTGATGAATTCAAAATACGATCGAATATATAAAACAAATACAAAGGAAGGGAATTTTTGGCCAGCCTTTACTGATATTCTTACTACCATTTTATTAGTCATCTTACTCATCTTAATTACTCTAATGTTTAGTAAGCAGCAAGAGCTGGAAGGTAAGGAAGCAGAAATTCAGGAGCAACAAGAAATGATCGATGCTTTAGTAGGATATGAACAAGGTGTGATTCAAGATTTATCTCGTGCATTTCAAGAGCAAGGGGTTCAAGTAGAGGTAGATCCAGAATCAGGTGCTATCAAGTTCGACAGTGACCTACTATTTGATTACGATAAAGCAGAATTAAAAGAAGAATTTAAGGCACAGTTAAAGCAAATTATCCCGGTATACAGCTCTGTTCTTTTAAGTGAAGAAAATCGAGGGGCGATCGAATCGATTTTAATTGAAGGACATACAGATTCTGATGGTTCTTATATGTACAACTTAGAGCTATCCCAGGATAGAGCCTTTAGCATTGTAAGTTATATATTAAGTGATGAATTTGGGGACTTCCCAAACAAAGAGATTTTACGTGAAAAAGTTTCTGCAATCGGAAAATCGGAAAGCACTCCAGTCCTAGTAGAAGGCCAAGAGGATATGAATAAATCACGAAGGGTCGAGTTAAAGTTCCGTCTCGCAATGTCGGATGAAATGGATAAAATTTTAAGCGAAATAAATTAAAAAGCCAGAAGGAAAATAGCCTGTGATTCCACAGGCTATTTTTGTCTTGAAATTTTATTTTAATAAATGATTATTATAATTAATAAAATTGCTTGATTCTGGTAAAATGATTGATAATATAGTAATTAAAAATAAAAGTTGTGAAAATTGGAAATAATAGTATGAAATTCTAACAGAAGATTGGTAGGGATGATATGAGTTTAACGAAGACGAAATGGTTTCGTACTTTAATCGGAATCGCTCTAGTATTATTAATTATATATTTAATGAATGAAGTACAGTTTATTTTTACTCCCTTAGTGATATTTGCTCAAACGCTATTTACTCCCTTTTTACTGGCGGGTGTTCTATTTTACTTGTTTCGACCAATCATTAGTTTACTAGAAAAAGTGAAAGTACCGAGAAAATTAGGTATTTTATTATTGTATTTAATGTTTATTGGTCTTTTCATAGGCTTTATTATGTTAATCGGACCTATTATCCAAAGACAGTTTGTTAATTTGGTTGAAAATGTTCCAGAAATGATTAAAGTCATTAAACAAGGAATTGCATATTGGGAGTCAAACCAACAGGCTATACCTGATTTCGTAAAAGAAGGGGTAGACTACGCTGGGAAATGGCTACAGGATAATATCCTTTCCGCAAGCTCTATGATTGGTTCCTTTATCGGATCCTTTATCGGAGGCTTAGTAGGCTTTATCGTATCACTTGCCATTGTTCCTTTTATATTATTTTACATGTTAAGTGATCGCGATAAATTTGCGCCGAACGTAACAAAGTTTTTCCCTAAGTCCAAAACAAACGAAATTAAAGCAGTTCTTAGTGATATGGATAAAGCAATTGGTAGCTATATTCAGGGGCAGCTTATTGTTAGCTCGTTTATTGGTGTCGTACTACTAATAGGATATTTAATTATAGGTTTAGATTATTCATTACTACTAGCACTATTTGGAATGGTTACAAATGTTATTCCCTTTATTGGACCATTTTTAGCAGTTATCCCTGCTATTATCGTAGCGTTGTTTCAAGATCCAATTATGATTATTTATGTAAGTATTATCATGCTCATTGCACAGCAGGCAGAGAGTAATTTAATTTCGCCAACTGTAATGGGGCGTGCCTTAAATATTCATCCACTTACTATTATTTTGCTTATCCTAGTAGGGGGGAACTTAGCTGGATTATTAGGGATGATTTTAATTATTCCTACATATGCTGTTGGAAAAGTGTTTGTTAAACATAGTTATCAACTCTTCTCTATTCGTAAAGAAGTGAAAGATAAATAATGTAAATATTCAAACGTTAGAGGGCCTTTTTAAGGTCCTTTTTTTCTTTGTTTTAAAAGAAATATAGTGGAAATGTGATAGGCTAGCATACATAAGTCTTTTTACCCTCTTTCTCGCATATAAATCTACTAAACGAGAAAGAGGGAGATGGAATGAAGAAGCTTTTCATTGTTATTATGATGTTTTTTGTTAGTGGTACTTTAATAGGGCTATGCTTATCCATAACAAAAGGTCATGAAACCTATCATACGTATGCGGCTCATCAAAATGTAGACGCAGGAATCCAGTTAAAGACTAAACAAGCTTTACAAGAACAAGAGCCTATTTCCATCGTATTTGCTGGTGATACGTTATTTGATTGGTCGGTTAGAAAAGCGATTCACCAGTTTGGACCAGACTATCCATTCGAATATGTAAAGGACGAAGTATCAAGAGCAGATTATGCTATCCTGAATTTAGAAACTGCAGTTACAAAGCGAGCTGAAAAGGATCCTGTGCAATTGTATAACTTTAAATCGGATCCAATAGCACTGGAAGGAATAAAGAACGCAGGTTTCGATATGGTGTCTCTGGCAAATAATCATGCCCTAGATTATCAAGTCGGTGGATTACTCGATACAATCGAGCACTTAAATTCCTATGAAATAAAATATTTTGGAGCAGGTAGAAATAAACAAGAAGCCTATCGTGCACAGAGGATAGAAATAAACGGTAAAAAAATCTCAATTTTAGGTTTCTCTCGATTTTTGCCTGCTGTAAGATGGTATGAAAATGAAGGTCCCGTTATTGCTAGTGCTTACCAACAGGAACGTGTATTAGATGCGATTGATAGGGAAGGAAAGGATGCGGATTATGTCATCATTTATATCCATTGGGGAGTCGAAAAAAATAATCGTCCAGAAAACTGGCAGCGTCAATTTGCATACGACATGATCGATAGAGGTGCTGATGCCATTGTCGGTTCCCATCCGCACGTATTACAAGGCTTTGAATATTATAATGGCAAGCCAATCGCCTATTCTTTAGGGAATTTTTTGTTTCCCGATTATGTGAAAGGTAAAACGGCTCAAACTGGCTTACTAACCCTTACAATAGATGGAGACATTTCGATGCAATTCAATCCCTTTGTCATCAGAACAAATCAAATTCATCCGTTAGAGGGGGAGGATGATCAAGAGGTTTTCGAATACTTAGAGCAATTATCGTATGGAGTAAGCATAGAAGAAGGAATAATCCAATCCAATTCATAAGGGGTATACGAATAGCACAAAATCAGATATGATGAAATAAATGTCGTAATTAAAGGCGTGATGATCTTGAATGAAATGATAAATTTATGGAACGTTGCAAATTCATTTATGCTATTTTCCATCTCTCATTTAGTTATTTTATTTATTCTTACTATCCTATTTCTTTTCTTCATCTTTTTTCGAAAACACCTTCAAAGAGACAAAAGAAAAAACGTCATTCGTATCCTTCTAATCCTCATACTCCTTGTAAGTGAAATAAGTTTAAATTTCTGGTATATACAGACAGGAAATTGGGAGATAACCGAAACATTACCTCTTCAATTATGTACAATTACCTTATGGCTTAGTGTCATTATGCTCATTTTTCGTTCTCAACAGCTATTTGAAGTATTGTATTTTATTGGTATTGGTGGTGCCATACAGGCCATAGCTACACCAGAATTGTTTTATGATTTTCCACACTTTCGATATTTTCAATTTTTCATCGCGCATATAGCAATTATTTTTTCATCCCTTTATATGGTGTTGTTAGAAAGGAAGAGCGTAACAATCCATTCTGTATGGAAGTCGATGCTCGTATTGAATGTGATTGCGTTTATTGTTTTTTGGATAAATAAAGCGCTTGGAGCAAATTATATGTTTCTCGCGCATAAACCTGAACAAGCAAGTATACTTGATTTCTTGCCAGCTTATCCATGGTATATCCTTGTATTGGAATTTGTTGCACTGTTCGTCTTTTTTCTTTTATATTTACCATTTATTATCATTAATCATAAAAATAGGAGTTTCTCATAATAGTAAATAAATGTTAGAATAAAAGGTACTGTTATAATTGAGATAAGATTGGATTGTAAACATTTTAAAAAGTTTATGTAAAAATGCAATGATTTTTACAGCTTTTCTGATATACTAGCAAAAATTAACTATTAATCTTTTAATATATAACCGATATATAAAATTGGAGGATATAAAAGTGAAAATATTACTTTTTGGCCTTATTGTTGGATTGTTTTTTGGTTTTGGTGGCGGTATTTTTACAGATGGAGATTTTCATCCTGATTTTTTTGTGATTTCAGCGCTACTAACGTACCTTATCCTGTTGTTGATTGAAATTCGTAGATCCAAAGCAAAAGACCTTAGTTATGCTACAAATAAGACTAAAAAAGTAGGCTAGGCTACCTAAATGTCAAAAAAATTTCAATTATTAGTAGAATATGGCATTAAAATAAGGTATATTTTCTTTATACGTAAATTTATACTCATTTTTATAAAGCAAAAATTAACTGCGGTTACGCTTAAAATAAGAATAAGAGAAATATAGATAGTAAAGTTGCAGTTGTTTATAGGGGAGAGGAGACAAAAAATTGGCTGAGGTATACATTTTACTAACGAAAACAGGCTCTTTTTTTTCTCAAACAATTGGTTTATATACGAAAGCGCCATATAATCATGTTTCGATTTCACTAGACAAAGAATTAACTGAGTTATATAGCTTTGGCCGTAGAACTCCATATAATCCAATGAGAGCAGGCTTTGTTAAAGAATGTGTTCATGGGGGTATATATGCAAGATTTCCAGACACAACATGCGAATTGTATTCTTTAAAAGTGACGGATAGACAAAAAGAAAAGATCAATAGGGTTATTCGTCATTTTCGAAACAACGCCAAGCATTATCGATATAACTTTTTAGGAATTGCGACAGTGCCTTTTGGAAAGCCACTTGATCGAAGCAATGCTTTTTTCTGTTCACAGTTTGTAGCAACAGTTTTGAAAATGGCTGGGGTTCATGTTTGGAATAAACCGACAGGACTCATTACGCCAGATGAATGTCGTAAATCCAAGAACTTGAACAAAATTTTTGAAGGACCACTACAAAATTACGTGGAATCCTTACCAAAAAAAGAAACAATGCCAATTCACAGTGTTGTTCAAATTTAAATGGTCTTATTTTATCTTTCGTATAGCGAATAAACCTGTCCAACTTATTTGGACAGGTTTATTTGTTAGTCTTTATTTTGTAAAATATCGTGATCGACATAGCGATCTCCGTTTATTTCACTTATTATGTTTATTGCTACTTTTGCTCCATGCCCCGCTGTAATAATCGTGTGTACACTTTCTCCAGCAACAGTTCCAGCGGCCCATACATTTTTTAGATTTGTTCGACCATCATGGTCTACTTTTATATTGCGTGCTATTCTTGGTTCTTTTGCATCGATAATTTTTAGACCCAGTTTTTCTGCAAGATCAACAGATAATCCAGTTGCGAGAAGGACATACTTTGCTTCGAATTCATGTTTCCCCATGTGTATGAGGTAGTGGTCTCCTTTTTTCTCGATATTTTCAACTTCATCCGTTTTAAATTCTGCACCCAATGCCTTCGCTTGTTGTAAACCAGCTTCAATTAAATCTGGACCTTCAATTTCCTTTATTCCGTAATGATTTTTTATCCAAGCTTTTTTGGTAATACTTTTTCCATGATCAATAAGTAATGTTTTCTTACCAGCTTTAGCAGCAAAAATGGCAGCGCTTGTTCCAGCTGGACCCGCACCAATAATGGCAATATCATAAACCTTCATGTCGGACACTCCTTATCCCATTCATTATTCCTACTTTAGAAGCCATGTAAATTTCTATTATGTATAATATAGCCAACTCTTATTCTACTCAAACCTTTCATGATAATGTAAAGAATATTAAAGTTTTTTTGCAATGTATTGGTAAACCCTTATAATAAGGGTATTATGATTCGTGGAGGGGTACGGATGAAGACATTTAAATTAGTTTCGCTAAGTGTTTTAGAAAAAGTAGAGGACGTATTAACAACGAAGGATATTGAACTTATTGATGGTCTGATCATTAATCGAGAAGATGAGCAAAACCAGTGGTTAATAGAAGCATATACTCATAATCGTTATAAAGACTTTTTTGATACCTTAAAAAAGGAAAAGCGGGAAAAAGTACTTCAAGTTAAGATTACGAAACCTACCAATACGCCAGCTACGTTTATGGTAAAGGTGAAAAATGTCAATAAAATTGGTGGCAATATAAATGTTCTCTTTTTGGGGACAATCATCAATCGGAAAAGAGAGAAAGTAGAGGAAATGCTGCAAGAGCTTATTGAAGAGGGATACCAAGGGGCGGAATTACTAGAACAGTTTAAAAAATATAACAAAATATAGAAAGATATTTTAAAATATTGTCGAAAAAACGTATAATTTTCGATAAAATTGTCATTCAAGGAAGGAATTTGACTACTTAGAGGAGAAAGTATTATGGAAGATCAAAATCGAGTTTCACAATGGATAAGTAAACGTTCACCAGTACAACTTATTGTCCTATTTTATTTGGTTGCTGTGACCGTTTCGGTATTATTATTGAGTATGCCAATTGCTCATAAGGATGGTGTATCTTTATCCTTTATGGAGCTTTTGTTTACTTCTGTTAGTGCCGTAAGTGTGACAGGGCTATCTACTATAACGCTTGTAGATTCTTTTAATAATCTAGGATTATTTTCGCTAGCGTTTGTTTTCCAATTCGGTGGTCTTGGTGTAATGACATTAGGGACGTTCATATGGATTATTCTTGGCAAGAAAATTGGCTTTAAGGAACGTCGATTAATTATGACGGACCAAAACCAATCAACCTTTCAAGGCATGGTCCGATTGATGAAAGGGATCCTGAAGCTCATTTTATTAATTGAGTTTATCGGTTTTTTAGTACTAGGTACGTATTACTTAAGCTACTTTCCGACATGGCAAGAGGCGTATTTTCAAGGCTTTTTCGCTTCTGTAAGTGCTACGACAAATACAGGCTTTGATATAACTGGTCAATCGTTATTACCTTTTAAAGATGATTATTTTGTGCAGTTTATCCATATCATTTTAATTGTTCTAGGTTCCATTGGTTTTCCAGTTTTAATTGAAGTGAAAGACTATCTCATGTCATCCAAGGAAGATCGGAAATTTTTAAAGTTTAGTTTATTTACCAAAATCACTTCATTAACATATATTGCATTAATTGTTTTCGGGTTTTTCATTCTTATCTTATTGGAATGGAATCATTTCTTTGCAGATAAATCGTGGCATGAAGTCATTTTTTACAGTTTGTTTCAGTCGACAACAACAAGAAGTGGTGGCTTATCCACAATGGATGTCAGCTTGTTAACGGAACAATCCCAGCTGTTTTTATCATCACTTATGTTTATAGGCGCTTCACCAAGTAGTGTTGGTGGAGGAATACGTACGACAACATTTGTGTTGGTTGTATTGTTTATTATTCATTTTGCTAGAGGTAGAAAAAATGTAACCATCTTTAGAAGAGAGGTACATGATGAGGATTTATCAAAAGCAGTTGCTGTAACCTTAATGGCGCTCATATTATGTTTTGTGTCTGTCATCATCATTTCCATAATGGAGCCATTTTCGCTTGTATCTATTTTATTTGAAGTAAGCTCAGCATTCGGTACTGTTGGGCTATCAATGGGAATAACACCAGGATTATCAACTGGAAGTCAATTTGTATTAATGACTTTAATGTTTATTGGTCGAATTGGAATCTTAACATTCTTATTTACGTTTAGAAATGAGAAGAAAAGTGGAAGTTACCGCTATCCAAAAGAAAGAATCATTATCGGATAATCGTGAATTTGTATCATTCATCCATACAGGAATTGAAATATACAAAGGGATAAATCGTAATAGGGGGAGCAGAAATGGACATCGTTACGAACAAGGAGAACTTTCCCATACCTAAATCGTTTTTAACACATTTACGGGATGCAGTTATTATTACAGAATCAAACGGCTATATTACATACGGGAATAAGTCCGCTTATCAATTATTAAATCTAGAGCATAATCAAACTACAAAACAGTCTATAGTACCTTTTGTTGATTTTGAATTCATTTCTAGCAAATCAGAATATCAAACGTTACACGAGCTCCCAACCAATCAACGTCCATTAGTAGACATAAAAAGTTGGAAAATGGAAGATGGTAACTTTTGTTTTGTTTTACATCCAATTCGATTGAACGATGAAAGAGAAAGTATGTTGTATTCCATGAGTAACATGATGCATGCGTCTCACGAAGGAATGCTATTACATGATGGAAATCGAATCATTGATTGTGATCCATCATTTGCAAAAATGCTGGGATTTCCAAGAGCGGAATTGCTAAACCAGCCGATCCACTCTATTTTTGATATTGCTTCTTGTGTACAACTTGAATCGAATAAAGGAGAGGAGCAAAGTAATTCTTTCTTTCAATTAACAGGGACGAAGCAGGACGGGGATACGATTTATGTTGAAGTATTTTCGCAAGCATACCCTAATGAAAATCAATCATTGCAAATTGCCATCATTCGAGATATTACAGAAGGTGTATTAAATAAAAAGAAAATTGAATTTATGGCCTATTATGATGAATTGACCGATTTACCAAACCGTAATTACTTTAATAAAACATTAGTGGACGCGATAGAAGAGTGTAAAGAAAATCAATCCAAGCTAGCTGTTCACTTTGTTGATATTGATTATTTCAAACAAATTAATGATTCATTAGGTTATCAATTTGGCGATAACTTATTGAAGGCCTGTGCCAATCGGTTGAAAAGTCTATTAAATGAATTCAATTTCATCGCGAGAATGAGTGGGGATGAATTTTTAATATTACAAAGAGGAATTCAAGATGAGGAGGATGCAAAGCAGTTTGCCAAGAAGGTAATTGCAGCCTTTACTACTCCTATAAAGGTTAATGAATTTGAAATTTATACTTCTGTAAGCATTGGTATCAGTTTATATCCAGAAAATGGGACTAATTCAAATGAATTAATTAAACATGCTGATTCAGCAATGTATGTAATAAAAGAAAAGCAACGGAATCATTTTCAATTGTTTGAGTCATCCATTTCGGAGAACTTTAAAGAAATGCTCACAATCGAAAATGAATTAAGACGTGCTATTCAAGACAAGCAATTTGAATTGCATTATCAACCTCAAGTAAACATTCATACTGATGAAGTAATTGGTTTTGAGGCACTCTTAAGGTGGAAGCATCCGAGCAAAGGGTATATTTCACCTGGTGTGTTCATCCCGCTAGCTGAAAAAACAGGATTAATTATTGAAATCGGAGATTGGGTCTTACAGGAAGCATGTCGTCAAAACAAAGAATGGCAGAATAGAGGCTATAAACCTACTAAAATAAGTGTTAATTTATCTGTTAAGCAGTTTTTACAGAAAAATTTAGTAGAAAAAGTAGAACAAACACTACATGATACCGGATTAAAGCCTGATTATTTGGAGCTTGAAATAACAGAGAGCATGGCAATGGCAAATGAAGAATTTATTTTGGCAACACTACGTGGTCTTCAAAACCTAGGTGTGCAGGTAGCAATTGATGATTTCGGTACAGGCTATTCATCTATGAAATACTTAAGTCAATTTCCGTTAAGTAAGTTGAAAATTGATCAATTATTTATTAGAGGCGATCGAGAACAAAATCAAGCGATTGTGAAATCTATTATTCATTTATCCCATGCTTTAAATATGAAGGTTATAGCAGAAGGTGTGGAGACTAAAGAGCAGCTCGAATTTTTAAGGAATGAAAGCTGTGATGAAATACAAGGATTTTACTTTAGCAAGCCAGTTGCGCCAAAGGAAGCAGAATCCTTTTTTGTCCGATAATAAAGAAGACACTCAACGCTTTTCTTGAGTGTCTTCTTTGTTTGCAGGGGAGAATTCATTACCCTTGATAAAATTAATTATAGAATGCTGCACCTACGATAATGAGCAAAATAAACAGTACGACTATTAATGCAAAGCCGTTACCAAACCCAAATCCTCCATATCCATATCCATAATGACAGTGATCGTGTCCGTGTCCGTACATATGCATAATTGCTTCACCTCCGTATAACTTACACTAATATCATATGGAGGATACAGACGAATGTATAGACGAACACCCAATTTTTATGAATTTGCTGGACTTATTCCGTAACTTCAAATGTTTCTTTCGGCATAACATGCATGTCCCGCGCATTGACATGGCTTATTACGTGATACGTACCCGGGGATTCAAATGTATAGGAGATGGAATAGAGGCCATTTCCAACGGGTTCTGCTAAAATCTTTTCATGGTCCTCTTCACTTACGCCTTCCTTCCATATTTCCAATGTAACATCACTGGCATCATCCACTTTTTCTTCTCCTTGCATTACAAGTGTGGATAATTTGACATTTTCATTTGCTATAATCTTATCTGGTAATTGAATGTTGACCTCTACCATTTCGGGCAATTGCTCATCTTGTTGATTATCGGAATTCGAATTTTCATTACTACAAGCAGATATGAATATAATGGGTAACATACTTATTAATAATACAATCCATTTCATTTTGAGCATTCCTTAAAGTCCAATCCTTTCCTATATTCTCTAATAAATCAAATCATACCAAAATAACGTACAATTTGAAATTGAAATCAAGAGAGTTTCACAAATTGTTCAAAACGAATTAGATAAGGAGGTAGCAACTTGTATAAACTAGCCTTTTCTACTAGGAATAATGAGACAAAAGTTTTTAATGCAACAAGCGACACAATACAGCTTACTCATAAAGATAAATTAGAACCATTTGAAGTCAAATCGATAGTTATAGACAATGAGGAACGCTTGTTAGATCAAGTTCAATTTCCCTCTAAGTTAAATCAAGATGTTCTTTTTATCATTTATAAATCTATGAAAGGTTATGCAATTATGCCAATGGCTGTACCAACTTATATCCATCCTTCTCATTCTTTATTACAAATCATTAATTTGTCAAAAGAAAAAGAGGAAATTGGTGTAAGAGCTACATATGGGGATAACTTTGGACAGTTGCCATATCAGCAAAAGCTCAAATCCATTGAAATATCCCCAGGGGCTCATGTAGTCATGGAGTATTTCAGAGATAAAAATACATTGGAAACAGTGGAGATAGCTGAAGTAAATAGGGGGAGATTTATTCTTCAAATATTTGTTGGTTGGGAAAATAGAGAGAAAGTATTGCAACTCGAATGTGAGATTGTCGTTTAAAATGAAAAATAGAAGCTCTCCTTAATAAATACGAAAGGAGTAGGCTTCTATTTCGATTATTCCTTAGTTGGTGGCTCAATGTTTGTTGTCGATAATAATTCTTGAGATTTCTCTAAAATTTTAACTTGATCATTTTCGTAGCCGATTATATAGGAAACCTGATAATGTTCAATGATTTGATCTTGTTCACTATTACGCGTATGGTTATCTGTTTGTAATGTAATTTTAACTTGATCTTGATTTAGCATTTCACTCTTTGTATTATTTAATGTAAAGTTTACGACGTGAACGTATTGACTTCTAAAATCTTGATAAGAGGTCTGTCCCTGTAAGGAGCTACCTAGCAATGTGTACGCATTAAAATAGTCTCGGATGTTTAGATTCTCGTAAAAATAACGAACAATATAATTGGCATTTTCGATTAATTGTTCTTCTGTTAAATCATCCGTTGTATTTGTAGTGCCATCAAAATTTAGGTTCGAATTGTCCGTTTTGTCTGACCACATTTTTGCCATATCTAATACTTTTCCGATGGGAATGCTGAACCCCATGGATCCTTCTTTTGTACCAGCAGAATTCACCGCTATAATTTTTCCTGTTTTTAAATGAATTAGCGGCCCACCACTGTTTCCATTTGTAATAGGGGCGGATATTTGATATGCATCTTTATATTCAAACCCACCTTCCACGGTGAATGTTCGATTTTTACCAGATATAATTCCAGTAGTTACTGTGTTTTGAAAGCCTAGAGGGCTACCTACAGCAAGAATTTCATCTCCAATATCCACCTCAAGATCAGGATCTACTTCTAATGTAGTTCGATTGGTTAATTGCGGCACCCGGATAACCGCAATATCTTGTTCTTCGCTTATCCCGATTAATGCAGCTGGATACGTTTTCGCATCAGAGGTCTTCACGTAAATGGAATCCGCATTTTGAACGACGTGCGCATTGGTCATAATATCACCTAGATCGTTATATATAAAGCCTGAACCAATACTTTGTCCATTTCCACTTTCTGCTTCGATTTGGACAACGGTCTTTTGTGATTCGTGAATAATCGTTTTTAAATCTTTTTCTGATTCTTCACTTTCTGCTTTTACTAGAGTTGCTAATTCGTTTTGAACCTTTACTTCCTCTTTACTCCAATTGTTATAAGATATAATCAGTACTGTTATCGATACAATAGCAATAACAATAGTAATTAAAATGGGCCAAATAATATGTTTTTTCATGCCTATTTCACACTTCCCTTTAAGGTGAGTCAAGGAACCATTGTACTTTTACAATTTCTGCTAATAGCTCCTTATCAATATCATAGTGAGTAAATTCAAATTTTCCTTCTTCATCAGGATATAGAGTATCTGGATAAGTGAATACTACGTTGGACTCCACTACTTCTCCATCTAAATCTACTAAGTTATATTCAACTGATATGGAGTAAATTGGTACAGTAGCAACACTTTTTATGACACCATTTACTACTAAATCACCATACTCATCTTTAGCTGTTTCAATTGAAATAACCTCGACTGCATTATTTTTATTCCTTTCATATTCTTGCTCTGCCGCATCCATAGCTTGTTGAATTCGTTGCTGTTGTTCCGTCTCAAAGGCAACCTTCTCCTTTTCAATCGTTGTTTTTAAGCTGTCGAGTTTTTCGTTATTCGGTGCATATCGAAGTCCTTCTTCAACGATTTCAATAGCATCCAAGTATTGTTTTGCTTTCATAGATTCATTGGCTGTTGTGTACGTATAATCTACAATACGATCACGAATATCGTTGGTTAATTCTTTAGCCTCTTCTGTTTGAATTGTTTCCGATTCCCAAAGTAATATTTTCAACTCTTGAATAGTGGGTTTCTGATTTAATTTATACTTTAGTTCTTCCGTTTGAATTTGACTATTAAGCGTTAAAATACGGTTCAGTAAGTTATCTACTAAAAAACCATCATAGTTCTTTAATTGCTGTTCTGCTTCATCTAACAAGGAAAGGGCGG
Organism: Salirhabdus sp. Marseille-P4669; assembly: GCF_900240405.1. Classification (GTDB taxonomy): domain Bacteria; phylum Bacillota; class Bacilli; order Bacillales; family Alkalibacillaceae; genus OEQK01. Next base: position 142,878 of record NZ_OEQK01000003.1, on the reverse strand, counting down.
ATTGAAATGATTGCTCTTCCAGTAATACTTTGGCTGAAGATAGTTTCTCTTGAATGGACAATGCGATATCCATAAATTGTGCATTTTGAGCAGCGGGACGGAGTGCTTTATCTTTGTCCAAAGCTGTTTCAAACGTTTCTTTCGCTTGTTCAAACTTTCCATCCTTAGCTAGTTGAACGCCTTCATTATATGCACTTAATGCACGATCCTTCTCGTAATTGGAATAAACATACAAACCGATAAATAATAAGACAAATACAGTAGCAGTTCCTATTGGTAAAAACCACCATCTGTTTCGTTTCCTAACAGGTACTGTACGCTCGGCATAATCTTTAGGTAATGCTTTTCCACAATGAATACAATATTGTTCTTCTTCTTTAACTACTGTTCCACAATAGGGACAATATGCCATGCTTTATCACCATCTTAACTATATTAGGCTTCTTAATAGATTTTAACATATGAGGTAGATAATTTTCGGGGAAAAAGATAAAATTTTATATGAAGTAATTTCCACATCGTACAGTAGGTGGTTTCATTTATCCGTAGAAAAGCTCCGTACGTTTATGTACAAAAAACAATGTGGATTATAAGCGAATTTTTGGTAAAATAGATAAAGATATACTTTATTGTTTACTTACCAGGAGGTGTGTTCAAATGATCGAAACAGTTTTAGGAATTGTATGTGTAGGCATTCTTCTATTAAATATAGGGTATTGTATGTTTGATCACGAATAAAAGGTACATAGGGCAGCGCCGCTTAGGTGTTGCTCTTTTTATTTATTCCTTTTCCATTCTGTCCATAAAATCTACTGCCACTAACCGTAAAGCCGCTAATACAAACACTTCCATAGTAGAATTGATAACTATGTATTATTTTTTAATTTTATTAGACACCTCCTGCTGACTTTATTCGATTATAAAGATGAAAGGAGGTGGTAACATGGCTTCAACTCAAATTGTGAGAACACAATTACAGTTAGTTTTCCAAACTGGTACGGATGAAGAGGGGAAGGCGGTCCTAAAGAATAAAAACTTTAACAACATTAAGATTACTGCTACACCTGATCAGCTTTATGCTGTAGCGAACGCAGTAGTTCCTCTTCAAGAATGGACATTACAGGAAATAGAGCGAAATGACACCTCTATCGTAATGGCCTAAGTTAAGTAGTAAAAATGAGAAGAAAGGAGGGGAAGGCGATAATGGCTAAAAAATTAGAATTACGATTCGTGAATAGTGAAGACAAAGTAGTGACAATTGCACTTGAAGCTCCTATTGAACCGGTTGATCCGCTACAAGTAGAACAAGCAATGGATGAAATCCTTGCGCAAAATGTATTCACATCATCAGGCGGAGATTTAGTAGGAAAGAGAGGCGCGCGCATCGTTGAGCGAAATGTTACAGATATTGAGTTTTAATCGTTAAAGGGAGCGTTTTACCGCTCCCTTTTTCCATACTTATAGCATTAGGAGGTGTTTTGTTTGGAACAATGGGTGAATTGGATCCCGGAGATAGGATTCCCGATAGTGGTGACCTTTTACTTGCTCCACCGTATTGAAGGGAAACTAGACGTGTTGATTGAATCCATTATAGCGTTACCAGACAAAATGGATAAACAATAAGCGTATAATGGATTGGGAAAATGCTGTCTTCACTGTCCCAGATGTACAATTCGAACCAAAGGACTATACAAGCCGAAAATAAAAAATGCTTCTGTTTTCGGCTTGTAAGTATGTTACTATTTAAAAACAGTTTATTTATACTTCTACTTTTAAAGGGATGAATACTATTAAGATTATGCAATGACACTCCGATTGCATTACATTCGTTAAAGTTTTACTATACCCTCATATCACTATCCCAATAGACCCTCACCGTTATCTAGTTAAGGAAATATTATCAAATGGGTAAATGATAAGTTCACTTCGACCAATAATTTCATCTTCTAGTATAAAACCGAGGCCATTGCGGCTATCTTTACTAATGGAACGGTTATCTCCCATAACAAAATATTGTCCTTTAGGAACTACAACAGGCCCAAAATCGACTGTTCCTTCAATTGCTTCTGAATCTAAGTAATCCTGATCTTGCTTTTTATCATTTATATATAAAACGTGATCTTTCACTTCAACCTTATCATTTGGTAGACCGATTACCCTTTTTACATAGTTTTTCGTTGGTCTTTGGATGATAACAATATCTCCTCGGTCAGGCTCTGAAAAGTAATAGATGGCCTTATTGAAGATTACTCTTTCTCCATTTTCTAAGGTTGGATACATACTAGCTCCTTCGACTACAGAAGTAGCAAAAACAAAGGATCTAATTAAAAAAGCAAGTCCAATTGCGATTAATATTGCTTTTCCCCATTCTAAAATTTCTTTTCCCAAAATGTTTTCTTCCCTTCTCAATAGTGCCTCTAATATATCGTATCACATCTATATACAAATGATTACCTTTTCGCGTTCGATTCAAACGCATTATTTATATTTATTATATGTTATTAACTTAAAAACCTTTAACTTTTTTAACGAACTTGACAGAATTCTTCCATTATATCTATTAAAATATGGTTAATATTATAGTAATAAAAAACTTTTTAGTCTCCATCAGGGTAAATAGTCCTTAACAGTAGTGGAAGTTCAACAATTTTTGTGTCGAAAGAAGTATGAAAATGTAAAAAACATTAGGTAAAAAGTATGATTTTCTGAAAATATTGTCTATTTTTGCGAATCTATTTACTTTTTCTGCTACTTTTGACATAATCAATAGCGTTTAGTACGTTAAAGAAAGGTAGAGGGATATGAGAGAGAATGGAATGGAAAGAATAGAAAGTAGAACATTATATGCAAAAATTCAACAAAAAAGAGAAAAAATGCATGAAATTGCGGATGATTTTGGGTTAGATAGTGTTAAAACGTTAACAATAAGTCAGGAACTGGATGAATTAATTAATAACTATTTAAGGACAAAAATCCAAGGAGTAAAGTTCTAAAAAAATTCACAGTAATTTTACAATGCAAATGCTATGCTAAAATAAAAAATAAATAATAGAGAAAAAGAAATAAGATTGTGGGATGAGAATCCTGTTTTGGAGGTTAACTGTTTGGCATCAGCAAATTCACAATATCGAATAAGCTCGGAAATCGAAAAGACCCGCCTGAAAATGGTAAAAGTCGCAAATCAAGAGGGCTTCACTAGTAAAGAAGCAATAAAAATTAGTCGAGATTTGGACAAACTACTAAATTATTATCAGGAATTACAGGACAGCAACAAGGAATAGTAACTCTTTCAAACTTCATTTATTAAAAAAGTGGAAGTATCTATTAAGATACTTCCACTTTTTTATGCCAATTGGAAATGGTTTAAGTAGTGTTCTAATCGGTTTAAGCCTTCTGTTAGAGTGCTCATATCATATGCATAAGATAAACGCATGTATCGTTGACCTAAATTAGAAAAGGCATCTCCAGGCACGAGGGCAAGACCAACTTTTTCTACAAGATCAACCCCAAGTTCAAACGAAGTCATTTTTTCAATAGGAAACTTTGGGAAAAGGTAAAAGGCACCATTTGGTTTAACAACTTCTAAACCCATATCTACTAAGCGATTATATACAAATTCCAATCGTTTGTGATAAGCTTCCTTCATCGCATAAGCATCATGTTTCCCTTTTGTAAGTGCTTCTATAGCTGCAACCTGACTGATACTGGATGGGCAAGATACATTATATTGGTGGACCTTTAGAATATGTTTCGCTATTTCTTTTGGAGCAAGCAAAAATCCGATCCGCCAACCAGTCATGGAGTGGGACTTCGATAAGCCTTGAACAATGATTAATTGGTCTCGTATTTCTTGAAACTGTCCAATGGAAACATGAGGATAGTCGAACGTTAACTCGCTATATATTTCGTCTGCAATGATAAAGATAGGCTTATCCTTTAGTGCTCGAACGATTCCTTTAAGCTCTTCTTCCGTTAAGCTAACCCCGGTTGGATTAGACGGATAGGGCAGGACGATGCATTTTGTTTTGTTGGTAATGTGACTTTCGATAAGCTCAGGAGTTACTTTAAAGTCTGTTTTTGTAGTATCCATATAAACCGGCCTCGCTCCAGCTAATGTGATTAATGGCTCGTATCCGGGATATATTGGTCCTGGGAGAAGCACTTCATCTCCTTCTGATAATATCGTGCGAAAAGCATTATCAATGGCTTGGGATGCACCAACTGTTGTGATTATTTCGTCTTCTGGATTGTATTGGAGGTGGTATTTTTCGTGCACAAAACGACCTATTGCTTGTCGTAATTCCAACATTCCCGCATTGTGTGTGTAGGTAGTTTTATTTTCATTAATTGCTTGAATACCAGCTTTTTTTACATGGTCAGGTGTAAGAAAATCTGGTTGTCCAATTGTTAATGAAATGATATTTTCTCTTCCTTGAACCATATTAAAAAATTTTCTTATACCAGAAATTTCAATATTTTTCACATTTTCATTTATTAAGTGTTCCATTACAATCCTCCGCTTTCATTTCATAAGATTCTAATTCTATACTAAAAGATGATGTACAACAAAGTAAAGAGACGAATTTCTTCAAAAGGAAGGAATTCGTCACGCATTCTTTATCCGAAATATTGTATTAATGAGATCATGGAGAGAATACCAATAATAAACGAGTAGGTGGCAACACGCTCATTACCATCACCATGACTTTCTGGTATTAACTCTTTGTATATGATAAATAACATTGCTCCTGCTGCAAATGCCAAGCCGTACGGAACGAGATCGGTAAAATATCTTGTTAACGAATAACCGATAATGGAAGTAACAATTTCGATTGCCCCCGTTAGTGTAGCAATTAGTAAAGCTAAAACCCTAGGAACATTTTGAGTTGCTAAAAATAACGCAACAATAAACCCTTCTGGTGCATTTTGTAATCCAATTGCCAAAGCCACTAAATTCCCCATATCTTCTTCGCTTCCAGAATACGAAACCCCAACGGAAAGACCCTCAGGGATATTGTGGAGTGTAATAGCAGCAATGATTAACATTGCTTTTTGATCGATCTCTATTTGTACAGAGGTATCTTCAACGTGTATATGTGGGATGTTTTTTTCAAGCACAGTTAAGGTCACGATACCCAAAATCATACCTACCGTTAACTGAATCAATGAACCTGTATTTAAAGCCTCTGGTACTAAACTCATCATGGCTGCTGTCATCATAATGCCTGCAGCGAAGGCAAGTAATATATCTCTCCATCTGTGTGAAACTTTTTTTAAGAAGAGTATTGGTAACGCCCCTAAACCTGTAGCAAAGGCGGATAAAAAGCTACCTACTAAAACCTCATTCATGTAATCACCTTTTAATGTCGTATTTTTTCATGTAGGAATAATTGAATTATATCCTAATTAAGTTGAAATCTTAAGTATTTATTCTTTGAAACTATGTCTAAAAGGAACAGAAATCGCTAACAATAATTAGTGAAGGTAGGTGAAGAAATGGATTTTTCTAGGTTGAAAGATTGGTTTATTGAACAAGATAAGCTGTATCCTTTAGGATTCACAGATGATCAGCTCCATTTTGCTTTTGGCATGATAACCATACTTATTTTTTATTATTTATTAACGTCCATTGTCCGTTGGTTAACTCTATTAAAGTGGAATAAAGTAATTAATTATATCATTTGCAGTTTATTTGTCCTATTTATATGCACCTTTATTGAACTTTATCAAGGAATTAATGGTACTGGAAATATGCAATTTTCAGATTTAGCAAGTGGAACCCTTGCGATTCTTGTATTTGGGGTATTTATTTCCCTTAAACATTTCATTAGCTCAGTCATTCATCAAATGAAAATGAAAAGTAAGAAAAACGCGCAGCAGCAACAAAAGCAACTATAACCATGATAAAATAGAAAATATTTAAAGTATTGGGTATTATATCCAATACTTTTTTCTTTTCCTAAAACTTTTTTCTTATGTTACAAGTCATTATTGTTGAAGAGTAGGAATGGGGAGGGTATCTATGGATTTTGAACGGTTGGTCAAAAAGGCAAAAAAAGGCGATGAACAGGCCTTCTATGATTTGATGCTCAACGTACGGGACCCTTTGTATCGTATCGCATTTCGATATTTTGGTAATGAAAATGATGCACTTGATGCTTTGCAGGAAGTTACCTATAAAGCTTATATAAAAATGGGGAAACTCCGTAAGGCTAATCGGTTTAAGGCTTGGATATTTAAAATCATGATTAACCATTGCAATGATATTTGGAATAAACGAAAACGAACAATACCTGTAGAACAAATTATTGATAATCACGGTAAACATGATTCATATCAATACATTATCTTGCAGGATTTATTAACGAGTCTAGACCCTAATCTTCAGGAAGTAATTCAATTAAAATACTTTGAAGATTGGACAATAAAACAGATTGCTTCTTGGAAAAGAGTACCAGAGGGCACGGTAAAAACTTGGCTCAAGCGTTCCCTAATTATGTTAAAAATGGAATGGGAGAAGGGAGATGAGAGATATGGATAAAGAGAAGGAAGCTTGGCTAAAAGCTTACAAAAAGAGAGAAGAACGTATGGCTATACCAGATAAAGTAAATGATCGAATAAAACAAGGAATTTTACAAGGGAAGATGTTAAAAGAAAAGCAAGCTAAAAGATTGCAATATTTTCGAATATCAGCTGCTAGTGTTGGGGTAGCTATAATTCTTTTGTTTGCAGGTCTCAGTGCTATAAATCCAAAAGATAATCTACCAAATACAGCCCATAATACTGCAAATGTAGATAGAGAAGAACATACACAAGCAGAAGAAGTAGGATATATAGGATTTGAAAAAATTCTAGAAAAACCAATTACAAAAGGGAATACAACGGTCACGTTAACAAGTGTCATTGCAGATCAAGAGGAAGCGATTATTGGTTATCGTGTAAGCATTGATGGAGAAAAGGTATCTAGCTTTGAAGTGAAGGAAAGACTCCTTAATGGAAATGGAGAACAAATTAGCAATGTCAAACAAATTGCACTTGAAAACATCATCTATAATATAAAATCGAAAAAAGCATTTTTTCAATTACCGGACTTAGAAAAGGAGGATGTAAAAGCTAACTGGACCTTTGTGCTTGATGTAATACTAGATAAAAAAAATACACAAACCTTTGAATTTGAGGTTCCAATTAATAAGGAATGGTTTGAGGAGAAGAGCTATGCAGTAAATAAGACATTGGAACTGGGAAAACAAAAACTTCATATTAGGGAAGTGCAACTTAGTCCAATAAAAACAAAAATACTGGTTGAGCCGGATCAACATAATACGGAGCAAATTATTGCTATAGAGGATTTATCAATTAAAGGAGAGGATACAGCCTTTTGGGAAGATTATGAAACTCGTGTTACAAATGTTGGTAAGGGGACAGTATTTATGGAAATTCCGTTTAAAGGTGAGCATACAAACATTCCAGAAGAACTGTTTCTCCAAATATCGAATATTTATACGGCAGAATCTCAAACAGCGTTTGTATTAGATGTAAACGATAGAAAATTACGAAATGCACCGAGTAAATGGGAATTAGTAGAATTTAAAAGGGATGACTATTTCTACGAATTTAAACTAGAATACGATGGAGAAATAGATGTTTTAGAAAATTACCTAGGGCAAAATATAACAATAAAAAATGAAAACATAGGGACATTATATGTGAATAGGGTATATAAAGAAAATAATAAAACATATGTGGAACTATACATTTCACCTAGTGTGGAGATTGATGAAACAGTTAACTTTGAATTGATTCACCCAAAAGTATATAAAAAGGATTTTCATATACCATTAATACAAAAAAGCCTCTAGCGTTTTTACTAGAGGCTTTCCTATGATATTATTATTGTTTATCTTGAACCACTGTCAATCTATCGCCTTTACAGAACAATTAAATACAACAGTTGAGGTCATATGTTTCGGAAGTATTAAGGTTTAATACTAGGAAAACTCCTTATAAAAACGATCTCGATATTTGCTATTCCCAGAAACCCAGGAGGAGATTGATTTATTATAGGACGGTTTACGATTATTATAGGCATATCCCCGGTTTTCTTCCTCAGGCTTATATCCTAAATATTGATATAGTATTTGTTTCGCACGTCTTAGGTTTAGTTGAGGCTTTGGATTACGATAAGAATCGTCGAGGGAACCAAGATGTTTCAATTCTTTTAAGTCCTCCTTGTTTGGAGGCAAATGGAAGTAATATTCATCCACTTGAATTAAAAGAGTAGAATGCTGTTGACTTCTTTTCGGATGGTTCGAGAAGTGTAGACCTATCTTTTTGGCGTGCTTGTCCTTTAATAGCTTGTGGATTGCCTTTTGTTTTATGGAATATAAATGTCTTGGGTCAGGTGCTGCTTTTGCGTGGCGATTGACGACGGACAATGCTTCCGCAATTTGTTTAATATCCTGTGTCTGATCCGGTTCGTTACGCATGTTTTTCCTCCTTAAGAAGTGGAGAGGGGGGAGAACCCTCTCTTATTTAATATATGTTTTTAAATCCTCTACAATATCTTCCAATTGATCGGGATTCGGATTTGTTTCGCTAGGTATCGTATTATATCTTTTAATATGCTTACCATCTGGAGTTACAAGATGGAAATAGTTTTGGTGTATTACTGCTCCATTTTGTTTCGATGCAATAACTTTAAAGGAACCTGCTGCAAACTCCTCTATATCTTGAACAGAATAGCCTGTAAACGCATCCCAACTAGATAGGTCCCCGCCACGGTCCTCGATATACTTTTTTAAGACTTCGGGTTTATCTACTTGTGGGTCAGCCGTAAAAGAAACAAATTGTACATCAAGACCTTCTTCTTTTACCATTTGTTGTAATCTAGCCATATTTGCAGTGAGGATTGGACAAGTATCCGTACAAGATGTAAAAATAAAGTCCGCTATCCAAAACTTACCCTCAAAGTCTTTTGTTGAAACATCCTCACCATCTTGATTAATAGCGGTAAAATCTGCTACTTCATATTCAAAATCCCCTTCATAAGAAGCTTTATCCTCATCCCCGCATGCAGCTAAAAAGATTAGCAGAATAAAAGGGATTATGTACCATTTTTTGCATGTCATGAAAATATCTCCTCCACTTTGATGATTTCCTTTATTCTATCATGGAAAAACCCAAATATAGTCTTTTTAAATATTGACAAATTTAGTACTTTTTAATCTATTTGACTATTTTCCAATGTATATACATTGATTTCTGGCTTACAAAGGAAACGATATGGAAGTCGAGTTGTTCCAATGCCACGGGTTATATATAGTTGTAATGAATCTCCAATCGTATGTTTACCTTCTACGTACTTTTCTGCAAACGGAGGAGTAATCACATAACCGATGAGTGGTATTTGTATTTGACCACCATGACTATGACCAGAAAACTGAACATCCACAGGATACCGAATCGTTTGATCAGCAAAGTCTGGTTCATGACATAGTAGTATGGTGAAATGATCAAAATTGGTAGTTTCAAATGTTCGATCTAAATCAGGTCTTCCAAGCATAACATCATCTAATCCACCAATATTTATTTTTTCACTATTTTGTTCCATTTCGATTGCTTCGTTTTGCAAAAGCTGAAAACCACCTAGCTTCATAACGTCCTTTATAATATCTGTACCATAGCCCCCATGATCATGATTGCCATAAATCCAGAATTTACCGAATGGAGCTTTTATAGCAGAGAGTATTTCCGAACAGGTTTGAAATTGATTTGGAGGGTAAATTTTAGGATCATCTATTAAATCCCCAGTAAAGAAGACAATGTCTGGATTTAACTGATTGATTTGATCTACTAATTTTTCTAACTGATTTAAGCTGTAATGAAAACCTAGATGTGTATCTCCGAAATGAACGATTTTCATTCCAGTGAATGATTCAGGCAATTTAGGAGAATAAATCGATTCTTCTTTTATTTTTAACATACTAGGTTCCAGAAACTTCGCGTAATAATAAGTCCCCCCACCAATTCCAAAAACGCCGAGTGAGGAATAGAGGAAACGCTTCAAAAAAGATCGTCTAGTAATTTTTTTGGCCATTCTATTATTCATCCTTTAATTAAACTTAATTGCATTATAGCATTTCTAACCTATGAAATTATACTGATTTATTAGTACAAGCAATAATCTATTTTCTAAAGGGAATTTATACCTAATTATCGAATGAATAGAATAGGGATTCTTAAGATTTGAAAATGTGAAGGGAGAAGTTTTATGTTCAATAAAGTAGTTATCATAACAGGTGGATCCAGTGGAATGGGAAAATATATGGCAAAGAAGCTAGCGGAGGATGGGGCAAGGGTAGTCATAACAGGTAGGGATGAACAAAAACTGTTGCAGGCGAAACAAGAGATTTTGGAAGGTCGTGATTTGGCCGTTCATCCAATACCTATGGATGTGCGCAATCCAGAAGACATTAAAAGAATGAAAGACGAAACGATAGAAACATTTGGCACCATTGATGCACTAGTAAATAATGCTGCTGGAAATTTTATTGTTCCGACTGAAAAATTATCGATTAATGGCTGGAATGCGGTCATCAATATCGTATTAAATGGTACCTTTTATTGCTGTAGGGAAATCGGTCAATATTGGATTGAAAATGGAATCAGAGGCTCTATATTAAATATGGTTGCTACCTATGCATGGGGAGCTGGAGCGGGTGTTGCACATTCTGCCGCAGCTAAAGCGGGCGTATTATCTTTAACGAGAACACTTGCGGTGGAATGGGGAGCAAAATACGGAATTCGTTCCAACGCCATTGCACCTGGACCAATTGACCGTACAGGTGGAGCAGATAAGCTATGGGAATCAGAAGAGGCTGCAAGAAGAACTATTCATTCTGTTCCATTAGGAAGACTAGGAGAGCCAGAGGAAATTGCGGAATTAGCGGCGTTTATGCTTTCAGATAAGGCTGCTTATATGAACGGCGAAGTAGTCACACTTGATGGAGGGCAATGGTTAAATAAGTATCCATTTTAAAAGCTTTATTGATTTTTTTCATAGGGGCGAAATTCTCGCCCCTTTACACATCTCCAAAATGTCTCTATTTTTTAAGTTCGTATACGATTTTACTTCTTCATTCCTCACTTTAACAACAACATTCATGTAACATATTCTTTATTGTATTTTGAACCAATCTCAACCTATTCACATAAACTAGTGAAAAAGAATTAAGAGTAGGTGAAGTTCGTGTATTATTATTGCTCACACTGTTGTATTATGACCGACAATGTAAAATGGTGCCCACAATGTGGGAGAAAAGACATTAAAAAAATAGAAATTAATGTGCAGTATCAAAATGTAATGAAAAAATGATGATGTAGATATTGGTGTGAATCTTACAAATAATTATGTTAAACTAAAAATGAAAGTGTAAAAAAAGCTCCTGTGCTAAGAAAAGGAGTGACTTAATTTGGTAAGCATTCAAAGCACAGATATAAAGCAATTAACTGTTGGAGATTTAATCGTCCCAAGTGAAAAGGTAGCACATGTACAGATGAAAAATCCGTTAGAGCATGCATTGCTAGTATTAGTGAAAACTGGATATTCCGCTGTACCTGTATTAGATGCGAATAGTCACCTGCAAGGAATTGTGAGTAAAACGATGATCATTAATCAAATCCTAGGTATAGAACGATTTGAGGTTGAAAAGCTCTCGGAGCAACGTGTAGAAGATGTAATGGAAAAAGACGTACCATTTTTGAAAAAAGAGGATTCCTTCTTGAAAGGTCTTAAACTAGTAATTAATCATTCCTTTGTCTGTGTTATTAATGATGAGCGCGAATTTGAAGGGATTTTAACGAGAAGAGCGATTTTAAAAAAAGTAAATCGATTTCTACATGAATGAGAAAATTGTTGGTTCTAACCAACAATTTTCTTGTTTCAATACTTGTCATATGGAATAACATTTTGGTACATTAAAGTAGAAAACTATTAAATGAGGTGTTTTATATGAAAATGATGGATGCAAACGAAATTATTCAATTTATTTCAAATAGCAAAAAATCCACTCCTGTAAAAGTTTACGTAAAAGGAGAAGGGTTATCACAGATAGATTTCGGAAGCGATGTACAAGCTTTTGTTGAAGAAAATGCAGGTGTCCTTTTTGGTGAATGGAAGACGCTTCAAAGTATTTTAGATGTACATAAGAATCAAATTACCGATTATGTAGTTGAAAATGACCGTCGGAATTCGGCTATTCCTCTCCTTGACTTAAAAGGGATTAATGCACGTATTGAGCCAGGTGCAATTATCCGTGATCAAGTTGAAATTGGTGATGGTGCAGTAATTATGATGGGTGCTAGCATCAACATTGGTGCTGTAATTGGTGAAGGTACAATGATTGATATGAATGTAGTTCTCGGAGGAAGAGCAACTGTAGGTAAGAACTGTCATATAGGTGCTGGTTCTGTTTTAGCAGGCGTTATTGAGCCACCATCTGCTAAGCCAGTAGTTGTGGAAGATGATGTAGTTGTTGGAGCAAATGCAGTGATCCTAGAAGGTGTTACAGTTGGAAAAGGAGCAGTAGTTGCTGCTGGTGCAATCGTAACTGAAGATGTACCACCAAACACAGTTGTAGCAGGTACTCCAGCAAGAGTAATTAAGGAAATTGATGAAAAAACGAAATCAAAAACAGAAATCAAACAAGAACTAAGAAAATTAAATGAAGAGTAAAATGAATAGCGCAAGCGGTGAATAATGTTTAACTTTGAGCAGGAGGTGCACTCTCCTGCTTTTTCCATATGAAGATGAGGTGAAAGACTATGAAATTGGATTCCTTAACCAAAATTAGAAGAGAACTACATCAAATTCCGGAATTAGGTTTTGAGGAAGTCAAAACACAAGCGTATCTTCTCAATTTTATTCAATCCTTACCTCAGGAATTTCTAACAGTTGAGACGTGGAAAACAGGGATCTTTGTAAGAATTCAAGGGACAGAGGGCAAAAGGACAATTGGCTATCGTGCAGATATAGATGGATTACCAATTGTGGAAGAAACTCTTCTTCCATTTCCATCCAACCATAAATCGAATATGCATGCATGTGGTCATGATTTTCATATGACCATTGCTCTAGGATTATTAGATAGGTTAACGAAAAAAAGACCTACAAACAATGTGTTGGTTATTTTCCAACCTGCTGAGGAAGGTCCTGGTGGGGCATTACCGATGCTACAATCCGATCAAATGAAAAAATGGAAACCAGATGTTATTTTCGCATTGCACATAGCTCCAGAACTTCCAGTAGGAACGGTATCTTCTAAGGAAGGCTTATTATTTGCCAATACGAGTGAATTGTTTATTGATTTAAAAGGTCAGGGTGGTCACGCTGCATATCCTCATCGAACGAAGGATATGGTTGTTGCAGCTAGTAGTCTCGTAATGGACCTGCAAACGATTGTATCCCGGATGGTGAATCCGATCGATTCTGCAGTTGTGACAATTGGTAAAATTACTGGTGGAACTGTTCAAAATGTCATAGCTGAAACTGCACGATTGGAAGGAACTATTCGAACGGTTCAATCCGAAACAATGGATGTCATTAAAAATCAAATCGAAAGACTCGCAAAAGCAATTGAGCTTCGATTTGATTGCAAAACATCGATTGATTTTGGATCCAACTATTATCAAGTTTGGAATCATGGAAAATATGTAAAGCAATTTGCTGAAGTAATGGATAAGGAAAAGATAACCTATATGGAAGCGGAGGAAGCTATGACTGGTGAAGATTTTGGATACATGTTAAAAGAAATTCCTGGTTTTATGTTTTGGTTAGGCGTAGATTCTCCGTATGGACTTCATCATAGTAAACTAAACCCGAAAGAAGAGGCGCTTGAAGTTGGCGTCCAGGCTGTTGAACAAATGGTGAGAAACTTTCGGATTTAATCTTGTATAAAAGTATTTCTTCTGGAAAAACTACAAAAGAATTTTAAATAACAGGAGGAAATACATATGAGTCGTGTTGGCGTTGAAGAATCTTTAACAGATGTCAAACAAGCTCTACAACAAAAGGGATATGATGTTGTAGACTTATTTTCAATGGAAGATGCTGCAAACTGTGATTGCTGTGTCGTAACTGGATTAGACCAAAATGTGATGGGGATGACGACAGACGTTCCAGGTGGTTCTGTTATCCAGGCAAAAGGTAGAACGGCAGATGAGGTTTGTCAAGAAGTGGAAGAGCGCTTAGGACATTCATCGTAAATAGAGTAAAGGAAAAGACTGTCCCGATTATTGGGACAGTCTTTTTGTCAAATGTTAATCCTGTTTCGTTAAAATCAAAGGACCATTTTTGGTGATGGCTAGAGTATGCTCATATTGTGCAGATAAAGAACCATCGATTGTTCTAGCAGTCCAGCCATTATTGTCCATCTTGGATTGCCATGCCCCAATATTCACCATAGGCTCAATAGTAATAACCATTCCTTCTTTAAGTCGTACTCCTTTTCCTGGTTGACCGTAATGAAGAATTTTCGGATCCTCATGCATTTTGTCGCCTATCCCATGACCTGTGAAATCTCGTACAACCGAAAAGTGTTCCCCTTCCACATAAGACTGGATCGCATGCCCAATATCGCCAATTCGATTGCCGATTACGGCTTGCTCAATGCCTTTGTATAGAGCTTTTTCTGTAACCTCAAGCAAGCGTTTCTTTTCATCATCTATTTCACCTACAGCATATGTCCAAGCAGAATCTGCAAGTGCACCATGAAGGTTTACAACCATATCAATGGTCACAATATCTCCATTTTTTAGAGGCGTTTCTCGAGGGAAACCATGGCAAATTTCATCATTGATGGAAGCGCAGGTAGCATACTTATAGCCCTGATAGCCCTTTTGTTCAGGCGTTGCACCGTTTTCTGCTAAAAACTTTTCGACAAACCGTTCAATTTCCATTGTCGTTATACCAGGCTTGATCATTTTAGCTATTTCTTTATGACAAGATGCTAGCAATTTGCCAGCTTCATGCATCGCTTGAATTTCACGTTCACTCTTTCTGCTAATCATTGACGTTTCTCTCCTGTAATAAAAATTTCTCTCCATACTTATTATACAATAAGAAGCTAGAGATGTAACGGATTCGAAACAATCCGGGAAGATGACTAGTGTTAAGCCTGTGTCTTTTGGATCATAACTTGATGTGGATATGGGATTTCAATTCCGGCTTGGTCAAGTGTTTCTTTTATTGCTTTGCGTAATTCACGCTCTACACCGAATTGTTCTCCATTTTCTGTTTGTGCAATAATACGTAAAACGACTTCTGAAGCACCAAAGCTTTGCACCCCAATTACATTCGGACCTTCTTTAATACGCTCGTCACCAGTGGCAAACGCATCACATGCCTTTTGTATAACGGAAATTACATGATCCATGTCTTCATTATAAGATATGCCAATATCAACAAGTGCTCGCATATTTCCACGTGAATGGTTGGTTACATTAGAAATATTACGATTCGGAATAAAATGTAGCGTTCCATCAAAACCTCGTAGTTTTGTTGTTCTTAACCCAACTTCTTCCACAATTCCATCTAATCCTCCAGCAACAACATAATCATCGACATCAATTTGGCGTTCCATTAAAATAAAAAAGCCTGTTACAATATCACTTACTAATCCTTGTGCACCAAAACTAATTGCTAGCCCAAGAATACCAGCACCTGCCAGAATTGGCCCAATAGGAATCCCAACAATATCAAGAAGCGTGATAACTAAAACGAAGATTAAAATATAGGTGTATATATTATGAATTAGTTTTTCTAACGTTTTCTTCCGACCGTCACTAAGCTTCTGTCTATTCCCGACTTTTTCAATTATACTTTTAATAATTCTTTTTCCAATTGGCTTAACAATGGAGTAGACAATAATAACAACAATTATTTTCAATATTATGGATATGCTTCCTCTAATATAAGGCTCAAAATCGATTCCCCATAATTCCACGAAAAACATCCTTTCCAATCTTTTCTTCATCTATTTAATACCACAAATAGACAAACTTCAATCCTATATCATAAAAATCGACAAATAGTAGGAGGGAACTGTACATTTTTACCGTTTATTTTAATAGGTACGTGTCGATAATAGTATTAGTCTTAAAGTAAGACATTATCATTTTTAATGGAGGGAATAGCATTATGAAAGAACGTATGGTAGGTAAGCATGCACCACGTTTTGAAATGGATGCGGTAATGCCAGACAAAACATTTGGAAAGGTTAGCTTAGAAGAAAATATGAAGGATGGAAAATGGACCGTGTTATTCTTCTATCCAATGGACTTTACTTTCGTATGTCCAACTGAAATTACGGCGATTTCTGATCGATATACAGATTTTCAAAAGTTTGACGCTGAAGTAATTGGTGTGTCAACAGATTCCGTACATACACATTTAGCTTGGATTAATACTGCAAGACAAGATAATGGAATTGGTGATTTGGAATATCCTTTAGCATCGGACACGAACCATATTGTTTCTCGTGAATATGGTGTACTAATCGAAGAAGAAGGTATTGCTTTACGTGGATTATTTATTATTAATCCAAAAGGTGAACTACAATACCAAACTGTTTTTCACAATAATATTGGCCGAGATGTGGATGAAGTATTACGCGTTTTACAAGCACTTCAGACAGGGGAACTTTGTCCTGCAAACTGGAAACCAGGCCAGGATACACTAAAAGTTTCTTAAAAGGAGGCTCTAACATCTCTGTTAGAGCCTTTTTTATGAGGATTTATAAAAATACACTGATGAGATAGGGGAGGAGATCGAATGCGCCTTAGAGAGAAAATACCTATCCTAACGGGTGCAACGTCATGGTTAAATGGAAGAGTTACAAATAGTGAATTAAATGGTTTACCAACGCTTATCCACTTTTGGTCCATTAGTTGTAATTCTTGCAAAGATGCATTACCAAATGTGAATCAGCTAAGAAAAGAAACGAAGGGGAAGTTAAATATTCTTGCTGTTCATATGCCACGTTCTAACGAAGATAAGGATTTTAACGAAGTGAAAAACATTGCAAAACAATATGGTATAACACAACCGATTTATATTGATGATGATCTCTATTTGTCAAAAAAAATGAAGGTAAAGTATGTACCTGCTTATTATCTCTTCGATGCCAATGGATTATTACGCCATGTTCAATCAGGAAAAGGTAGTATCCGACTTTTGGAAAAAAGAATTGAACGTGTTTTACAATAACTGTTCCTGAGGAAAACGGAAGCGGTATTTTTTTCTTTGTTTGAAAATAGACTTTCGCAACAAACTAAGTACGTATCCATTACAAAAGGGGGATGAACATGAATCAACAAATGAACATGACAAACCCAAGCGCAAGTCCTATTCCAAATAATAATGGTCAAACATTTAACGTTGGTGGACATGAGGTAATGGACGTACACGAGGTTTTAGGTGGGTTAATTGGTGCGCAAGAACAATATATGCTATATCGACCACACATTCAAGACCAGGAATTGCTCCATATTCTCGATCATCAAAGTCAATTTATGGCCGACCAGTACAATATAATGGTTGAAACACTATCTACTGGTCAGGATCCATCTAAACCAACGAGCAGCTATAAAATGAATCAAAATAACAATGTCATCTACGGTTTAAAACCATCACAACCAAAGAAACCAAAACAAAGTGTAAATGAACTTACAGATGATTGTATTTCAAGCTTCATGCTTGGTTTATTAAAAACCAATGCTACTGCTTTAACAACAGCATCCTTAGAGGCTACAAACCCCGTAATGCGTAGAGTTTTAGCAGATAGCATACCGAACTTTGTAGAGATGGCATATGAAGTATTTTTATATCAGAATAAAAACGGGTATTACCAAGTTCCTGTGCTTCAAGCACAGGATATGCAACAAATTCGAACAGGCTTTTCCAAAGCAACTACTGGTCAACAACCGTTAATGTAATGGAAAACACCCCATTCTAGGGGTGTTTTTTTATATGTGATTCTATAGAATGACACGATAAAACGGATGAGTTATTTCTAAAATGGTAATTTTTCACCCATTTATAATTTTTAAAAAATTATGGAAAAAGTATAGATATTTATTTCGAAAACCGTTATATTTATATATACGTGAAAAATTTACAATAGAGAGGGAGGGGGAGCTTTGGATACATTTCGAAAGCTTAAACAATTTTATTGGCCTTATAAAAGGTTTTTGATTGTATCATTAATCTTTTTGTTGTTCGTTACAGGAATTACAGTTGTTTATCCAATGGTCCTTCAAGTTACGATTGATGAAGTAATTGTAAAATCAAGGTTCGAATTAGTTCCATGGTTAGCTTTTGGTTTTATTGGGATTATGGTAGTAAAGGGGATCTCGACGTATTTTCATCAATACTTAGGAGAGTTATTCGGGATTCGTTCTGTTTATGTAATGCGGGATGCATTATATAAAAAGTTACAGAAACTTTCCTTTCGCTATTACGATAATGCTAAAACAGGGGATATCATGTCGAGGTTAACCTCAGATGTAGAAGGATTCCGCTTCTTCTTATCATTTGGATTCTCGATGCTAATACGGGTAACATTGCTTATTCTCATCAGTTTAGCAGTGATGTTTTACTATTCTGTTCCATTAACTTTAGTAACAATGGCGGCTATGCCTTTCTTAGCAGTACTTACATATCGATTTGATAAACGAGTGCATCCTGCCTTTCGCGGCATTCGTAAATCACTAGGTAGACTTAATACTCGCATTCAAGAAAACGTAAGCGGAATTCATACGGTTAAATCTTTGTCACGTGAAGATTTTGAAATTGAACGATTTGATGATTCAAACGGTAATTATAAAGACCACTATTTAAAAACAGCTAATATTTGGGCAAAATTTTTCCCACTAATGGAATTCATCGGCAACATTTGTGTTGTGGCATTGCTTTCCTTTGGTGGTTACTTAGTCATTAACGGAAATCTAAATCCGGGAGAGTTAGTTGCCTTCTTTAGTCTTGTTTGGTACATTGTATGGCCATTAGCAGACTTCGGATATGTGATTAACCAATTTTCACAGGCAAAAGCATCTGGGGAACGTTTATTAGAAATTTTAGAGGCTGAAGAAGATATTAAAGAACAACAGAAAGCTGTAGCTGTTGGTCGAATCAAAGGTCATGTAAGCTTTAATGATGTTACGCTAACGTATGTGAAAGACGATGATGCAGCACTGAAAAATATTACGTTTGATGCACCACCAGGTAAAGTTATCGGTTTAATCGGTTCGACAGGTTCAGGGAAAACAAGTATAACTCAATTAATTACTCGCTTTTATGAACCAGAACAAGGGGAAATTTTAGTGGACGGTAAACCCGTTCAAGCCTATTCTTTAAAAAGTTTACGTAAAAATATTGGATTTGTTTTACAAGAGGCTTTTCTTTTTTCTACTACGATTAGAGAAAATATTCGATATGGAAATCCAGATGCTAGTGAAGAAGAAGTAATCAATGCAGCGAAACGTGCGCAGGCTCATGATTTTATTATGGAAATGCCGAATGGATATGATACGTATCTTGGTGAAAGAGGAATGGGTCTATCAGGTGGGCAAAAACAACGGATTGCCATTGCACGTGCGTTGTTAGTTAATCCAAGTATTTTAATTCTTGATGATGCAACAAGTGCAGTAGATATGGAAACGGAGTTAAAAATTCAAAAAGCATTGAAGGAAGTTATGAATGGCCGTACAACATTTATTATTGCACATCGGATTTCTTCTATAAAACATGCGGATGAAATTATTGTGTTAGAAGATGGAGAAATCGTGGAACGAGGAGTTCATGAAGCATTAATAAATAACAATGGTCCATACCAGCGTATATACGAAATTCAATATCAAGATCGAGATATATTTTTACAACGTCAGCATGGATAAGGGGGGAGAGTATGAGTAAAGCACAAGTTGAGAGTAAACATTTAAATCGTTTTCGCTATACAATAGATACAGCTATTGATAAACCCTTCAATTGGAAGCAAATGTTTCGTTTGCTAACTTATATGAAACCATACGCTAAAACACTACTACCAGCCGCGATGATTGCGATGTTAATTTCGACGGCAATTCGTTTGTTTGTGCCGATAGTAATAGGGACATTGCTTATTGACCATGCAATCGGAAATAAAGACGTTGAATTATTATGGAAATTAGTTGTTGGTGTTGCTGTTTTGTACTTAATCAACTATGTTGCCAACATCTTTCGGATAAGGTGGGTTAATCACCTAGGTCAAAATATTATATATGATTTGCGAGATCACTTATTTGCACATGTACAAAAATTATCCCATCGCTTTTTTGATTCTCGCTCAGCGGGATCTATTTTAGTAAGAATTTTAAATGATGTAAATTCCTTACAAGAACTATTTACAAACGGGATTATTAATTTGCTGATGGATATGGTTACTTTAGTAGGAATCGTAATTATATTGTTTATGCTAAGTCCGAAACTAGCATTGGCTATTATGATTGTTTTACCGTTAATGTTCTTGATTTCTACAAAATTAAGAAAAAATATTCGTAGATCATGGCAAGATGTACGAATACAACAATCCCGGTTGAACTCACACTTAAATGAAAGCCTTCAAGGGATTCGTATTACACAATCTTTTTCACAGGAACAAGAAAATACAGAGTTTTTCGGTGGTGTAAATAAGGATAACTACGAAAACTGGCGGATTGCATCGAAAAAGAGTGCGATGTTCCGTCCGTTAGTAGAAATGTGTAATGCTATTGGGACTGCGATATTAATCTGGTTCGGATCCTACTTAATTATAAATGATCCGAATGTCACAACAGGTGTATTCGTTTCCTTTGCCTTTTATTTAGGTATGTTCTGGGATCCCATTTCTAGATTAGGTCAGAATTACAACCAATTATTAATGGCGATGTCCTCATCTGAACGAATTTTTGAATATTTAGATGAAGAGCCCAACGTAAAAGAAACAGAAAACCCAATCGAACTTTCTGATATGAAAGGGCACATTGAATTTGATAAAGTTCAGTTCTCTTATGATGCGAATCGAATCGCATTGCATGAAATTTCTTTAGAAATGAAAGCGGGTGAAACGGTAGCACTAGTAGGGCATACGGGCTCTGGTAAATCTACCATTGCAAATTTAATAAGTCGTTTTTACGATCCTACGAAAGGGGTTGTAAAGGTAGATGGCTTGGATATACGAGAAGTTTCTTTAAATAGTTTACGGAATCATATAAGTGTTGTACTTCAAGATACATTCATTTTCTCCGGTACTATTATGGACAATATTCGCTTTGGTCGACCGAATGCAACAGATGAAGAAGTTATTGAAGCGGCAAAAGTAGTTGGTGCGCATGACTTTATCCAGCGACTATCCAACGGGTATTTAACAGAAGTAGAAGAAAGAGGAAATATTTTATCCGTTGGGGAACGGCAATTATTATCGTTCGCACGTGCTTTACTTGCCGATCCGAAAATAATCATTTTAGATGAGGCTACAGCAAGCATTGATACGGAAACAGAACAAAAAATTCAACGGGCATTAAAGAAGCTACTAAAAGGAAGAACATCAATTATTATTGCCCATCGATTATCAACAATTCGAGAGGCAGACAATATTATTGTTTTAGACCATGGCAGAATAATGGAACAAGGAAATCATGGGGCATTAATGGAGCATAAAGGAATTTATTACGAGCTAGTTAAAGCGCAATTCCAGGCTCAAGAAGCATAATAAGAAAATCCTTAGGACAACAGTTCTAAGGATTTTTTCCATTAGAATGGATAAATCGGATATAAAATAAGTGCAATAATAAAACCTAATAATGCACCAAAAAAGACCTCGGCGGGTTGATGGCCTAATAATTCTTTTAGTTTTTCTCTTGTGGCATAATTGTTTGGATTTGGATGCTTAATTATTTCCAATAAATTACTAAAATCAGTCGCCAATTGATTGAGCAAAGCAGCATGATAACCAGCATGTCTACGTATGCCCATTGCATCGTGCATGACAATAATAGCAAGTACGAAGCTAATTGCAAATTCATTCGAGCGAAAGCCAAGAGATAAACCCATCGCTGATGCTAAACCTACAACAGTTGCTGTATGTGAACTAGGCATCCCTCCTGTAGAAAAAAACAGACTAAATTTCCACTCTCTTGAAGTAATAAAGTGAATTGGAATTTTAATGAATTGCGCTAGAAAAACACCGGATAAAGCTGCGAGAAGCGGGTATGACAAAAACAAGGTTAGCTCCCCCTCAAAAGGATAGTATGTAATTGTAGTTTTCCCATATAGACTTGTGTGTAATCAACAGAAAGGCAATGGAAATACAAATAGGGGATGAATTATTGTACATGATTTAGTATGATATTGTTATAAGATACTACAAGGAATAGGGGATTTTCATGAAAAAAGAATTCGCGGTCATTGGATTAGGTCGTTTTGGAGGAAGTATTTGCTTAGAGCTTAGTAGGGAAGGAATGGACGTCCTTGCTATTGATATAAATGAAGATAAAGTAGAGGAGTTTAAAGACATAGCTTCGCATGCAGTTATTGCAGATACTACCGACGAAAGAGTATTAAAAGAATTAGGAATACGAAATGTAGATCATGTAATAGTGGCGATTGGAGACAACATTCAAAGCAGTATTTTAACAACATTGATGTTGAAGGAGCTTGGAATTCGAAAAATAACGGTAAAAGCTCAAAATGAACACCACGAAAAAATATTAAAAAAAATAGGTGCTGATTTTGTAGTCCATCCGGAAAGAGATATGGGTAGAAGAATTGCCCATAATATTATGTCCAGTAATGTGTTGGATTACTTAGAACTATCCGATGATCATAGTGTTGTAGAAGTGAAGGCTGGAGAAAGAATGGCAGGAAAAACATTAATCGACCTTGATATTCGAGCTAAATATGGATGTAACGTGGTAGCTATTAAAAAAGGGAAGGAAGTCAATGTATCTCCAATGGCTACAGAAATAATTGAGCGTGGAGATATTTTGATTGTAATTGGAGCAGATATAGATATTTCTCGCTTTGAAAAGCAATTGGTCATAGATGATGATGAAGATTGAGAAAAGTAGTTAAAAAGGATGCTCACGAAGAAGTGTGAGCATCCTTTTTATGTTTATACTTCCATTATAATTGGAAGAATCATTGGTTTACGCTTCGTTCTCTCATATAAGAAAGGTGCAATGGTGTCAGTAATTTCATTTTTAATTTCAGACCATTGACTAGTTTTTCTTTCCATTACCTTATGAAGGTGTTCGGAAACGAGCTTTTGTGCTTGGTTAATTAGATCTTCAGATTCTCTCATATATACAAATCCACGTGAGATAATGTCTGGTCCTGCAGCAATTTTAAATTCTTTCATATTAATACTTACCACTACGATAACAAGACCTTCTTCAGATAGAATGCGGCGATCTCTTAGCACAATATTACCGATGTCACCAATTCCACTTCCATCTACATAGACAGACCCAGAAGGAATTTTACCTGAAATAGCTGCAGTATCTTTGCCTAAGGCCAATACATCGCCATTATCTAATACGAAACTATTTCGTAAATCAACGCCACAATCATTGGCAAGCTTTGTATGTTCAACTAGCATACGATATTCACCATGTATCGGCATAAAATACTTTGGTTTAATTAATCGTAACATAAGCTTTTGTTCTTCTTGACTTCCATGACCTGAAGTATGGATGTCATTAAGAGAACCATGGATCACTTCAGCACCGGCTCTATAGAGCATATTGATTGTGCGACTGACACTTATTGTGTTACCAGGGATAGGAGATGACGATAATACAACAGTATCTCCTGGTTGGATCGATATTTGTCTATGAGTACCATTGGCGATACGGGAAAGGGCTGCCATTGGTTCTCCTTGTGAACCAGTACATAATATACATACTTCATTGCTAGGTAAACGATTAATTTGAGATGCTTCAATAAATGTATCATCTGGTGCTTGGATATAACCTAATTGCTTACCTACCTCGATGTTCCGTTCCATACTACGTCCAAATACAACAATTTTACGGTTCGTTCTAACAGCTGCTTCAACAGCTTGTTGCAATCTGTGAATATTTGATGCGAAGGTAGCAAATATAATTCTACCGTCTACGTTAGTGAAAATCTCATTAATGCTTTCACCGACAACTCTTTCAGATAGTGTAAAACCAGGTACCTCGCTATTGGTGCTATCAGAAAGAAGACATAGTACACCTTCTTTTCCAATTTCAGCCATCTTTGCTAAGTTAGCTGGTTCACCTACTGGCGTGAAATCAAATTTAAAGTCCCCAGTATGCACAATATTACCAGGAGGTGTTTTCACGACAATACCATAAGAGTCTGGAATACTGTGAGTTGTCCTAAAAAAGGAAACAGAGGTTTTACGGAACTTTATGACATCATCTTCTGAAATGGTATGAAGCTTTGCATTACGTAATAAACCATGTTCCTCAAGTTTATTTTTTATGAGTCCAATTGCTAAAACGCCGCCGTAAATGGGTACATTAATTTCTCGCAATAAATAGGGAATACCACCGATATGGTCTTCGTGACCATGGGTAATAAATAAACCTTTAATTTTGTCTTCGTTTTGAATTAAGTACGTATAGTCCGGGATTACATAATCAATACCAAGTAATTCATCTTCTGGAAACTTAATTCCTGCATCAATTAGTATAATTTCATCTTGAAATTGAACCGCGTACGTGTTTTTACCGATTTCGCCTAGTCCACCTAGAGCAAATACTGCTGCTTGATCATTTTTTACATGTTTCATAACTATAATTTCTCCACTTTAAAATTTTCTTGACGTTTTTCGTATTCAAGATGCTCTTCATCTAGCTCAACGATATGCTCGATGTTTATTTTTTGAGTTGCTAATTTATTTCGTACATCACGTACACTTTCTCCTTCAACATACAATGCTTGTGTCCGTTCGCGTACAGGAACTTCCCCCGATTGGCTTTGATATAGAACTTTATATATCATTTAAATCTCTCCTAACTAGTAAATATCTTATATCCCTATTTTATCTCGATTTTAAAATGTTGTTGTATTGACTAAAAAATAGAACGGAGGAATATTATGCATAGTTTTTTCGACCCAAAATATCTTTCCAACGCTTCTTTAGCTTTTCCTTTAATCGTCTTAACATCGATGCCACAGCTCCCTTCTATACATTCTAGAAAAGCTAGAAAAAACGAGTAACTTTATATGCCGACCTTTCCCTCTTAACATATAGTATAGTATGAAATTAACAATAAATGAAATAGAAACCATTAAAAAAGATGAAAATATTTATTCGTTTCATTGTGAATCGAACCGATATTTTAGCATAAATTACATGGTTTACAGTGGATTTTATCTATAGTATTACCTATGGTTTATCATATTATGAAAAGCAAATATCTATTGGACTTATGCCTAGTTTTTACAGAAATAAGCTCCTAAATAAAAAAACAACACACACATTTTCTAGAATGTGTGTGTTGTTGAAGTACTAATAATACATCCCTATATTAGAAATCCTAATAAGGCTAAAATTACTCCACATCACAAGGATTTGCATTTTCTGGTGCTTCAAATGGGTTCTTACTGTTTATATGATCATAGAACATAACACCATTTAAATGGTCAATTTCATGTTGGAAAACGATCGCAGCATAACCTTTTAATCTCAATTTAATATCATTTCCATCAATATCTGTTGCTGTTACCGTTATTCGGGCAGGACGAGGAACATACCCAGGCACTTCTCGATCTACGCTTAAACAACCTTCACCAGAAGATAGATAGGTTTTTTCGACGGAATGACTAACAACCTTAGGGTTAATAAGTCCATAGCTATACTCGTTGTCATGGAAGTCAACAAAATGTACTGCAATCATTCGTTTTTTAATCCCAAGTTGAGGTGCAGCAAGTCCGACACCAGCACGGAGTTTATATTTTTGGGCAATTTCTTCGTCTTGACTATTTTTTAAAAACTGTAGCATTTCTTTTAATAGTTCTATTTCCTCTTGAGCGGGTGGTAGTGAAACCTCTTCTGCTCTTTCTCTTAAAGCAGGATGACCTTCACGTACTATATCATCCATAGTTATCATAATCTTCACTCCTAAAATCATGTTTTCATAAAAAATAGTGTACCATAAATAATTAAAATGCAGTATAATTTCGATTTCACCAGTTAACATTAAACTGCACATAATTATCTAAAATCATCTATATGATAAAAAGGGAAATATGATATACTTTTAAACAAGTAGTTATGGATACATAAGGAGGCAAAACCCTTGAAGAAACTGAAAGTAATCCTTGTCTTAACAGTAATTACGTTTTTAATAGCTGCATGTCAACAAGATCCCTCACCAGAAGAAAAAATGTATGATCATTTAGAAAAAACCGTTGAACTAGAAGATGAATTTGTAGCACAGCAAGAACCAATGACATCACTAGAAGAACAAGAAAAGAAAATATATGATCAAATAATAGAATTGGGAACGAGTGAAATGGATCAAATTCAATCTTTAGCAGACGATGCGATTGAATTGATAAATGAGCGGAGAGAATTATTAGATTCTGAAAAAGAAAGCATTCAAGCTGCCCAAGAAGAATTTGCTAAGGTTGAAGCTTTAATAGACGAAATAGAAGGGGAAGAAACGAAAGAAAAAGCGGAACAATTAAATTCAACGATGAAAAATCGTTATGAAGTATATGACAAATTATATGGAGCTTATTCCAATGCCTTAAAATTAGATGAAGAGCTTTATACTATGCTAAAGGATGAGGAGTTAAGTAAGGAAGACTTAGAAGCTCAAATTGAAAGTATTAACACTAGTTATGATGAAATCTTTACGTTAACGGAAGAGTTTAACAATGCTACAGATCAATATAATGAGATAAAGAAGGAATTTTATGATTTAGCAGGCATTCAAATTGAATATGAATCATGAGTTCGAACAAAATAAAAAATGTTCTTAGGCATATGTCTAAGAACATTTTTTATTTTCATTAGTAGGAATGCAATACTGTAATTAATACAAGCGACATTCATTTTATAGTACAGGTTTAAATAACCATTTTTTGTTATAATACAGTTTAAACGCTTACAATGTTATTAAACTTATTGGAGGTTTAATAATTGACGTCATTGTATTAATGGTATAAACTACACATGTAGTTTAGTTGTATTACTATTTTTTGTGGATTTTAATGTAACAGTTACATTAGTTGTACAAGGAATATGTGGAATACATAAATATTATTTCGTGTACTTCTCCATGTGTTTTTGGGAAACATAACTAATGATTAATTTTATAGGAAAGAAAGGATAGGTGACCAATTTGAAAAACGCACTTGAAAACATCGAAAAAGAATTTGAAGTTGTTCAGATTTTAAATGAAGAGGGCGAAATTGTTAATGAAGCAGAAATGCCTGATTTATCGGATGACCAATTAAAGGAACTAATGCGTCGAATGGTATATACAAGAGTTCTTGACCAACGCTCCATTGCACTAAATCGTCAAGGACGCCTTGGTTTTTATGCGCCGACTGCAGGACAGGAAGCATCACAATTAGGAAGCCAATTTGCAATGGAAAAAGAAGATTTCTTATTACCAGCTTATCGTGATGTGCCTCAATTAATTTGGCATGGCTTACCACTTACGAAGGCATTTTTATTTTCAAGAGGACATTATGTTGGAAATCAAATGCCTGAGGGAGTAAATGCATTAAGCCCACAAATCATTATTGGTGCTCAAATCATTCAAGCAGCAGGTGTTGCGCTTGGAATGAAGAAGCGTGGACAAAAAACGATTGCATTAACATATACTGGTGATGGTGGTGCATCTCAAGGGGACTTCTATGAAGGAATGAACTTTGCTGGAGCATATAAAGCACCAGCTGTATTCGTTGTGCAAAACAACCATTTTGCCATTTCAGTTCCTGTAGAGAAGCAATCTGCTGCGAAAACAGTAGCACAAAAAGCTGTTGCTGCAGGTATTCCTGGAGTACGTGTTGATGGAATGGATGTTTTAGCAGTTTATAAGGCTGTTCGTGATGCACGTGATCGCGCAGTAAATGGGGAAGGTCCTTCTCTAGTTGAAACAGTAACATACCGATATGGTCCACATACATTAGCTGGTGACGATCCTACTCGTTATCGTTCTGAGGACTTGGATAACGAATGGGCAAAGAAAGATCCACTAATTCGTTTCCGTAAATACTTAGAAAATAAAGGTCTTTGGTCTGAGGAAGAAGAAAACAAGGTGATTGATCAAGCAAAAGAAGAAATTAAAGCAGCGATTAAAGAAGCTGATGGTGTTGATAAACAAAAAGTTACAGATTTAATTTCCATTATGTATGAAGAACTTCCAGCTAATTTACAAGAACAAATGGAAGAATATCAAGCAAAGGAGTCGAAGTAAACCATGGCACAAATGACAATGATTCAAGCGATTACGGACGCTTTACGCATTGAACTAAAAAACGATGAAAATGTTTTAGTCTTTGGTGAAGACGTTGGTCAAAACGGCGGTGTATTCCGTGCAACTGAAGGATTACAAAAGGAATTTGGTGAAGATCGTGTATTCGATACTCCTCTTGCAGAATCTGGAATAATGGGTCTTGCTGTTGGTTTATCTACACAAGGCTTCCGTCCTGTTCCGGAAATCCAATTCTTTGGATTTGTTTATGAAGCAATGGATGCGATTAGCGGTCAGGCTGCTCGTATGCGTTTCCGTAGTGGAGGAACTAAAAATGCACCAATTACCATTCGTTCTCCATTTGGTGGTGGTGTACATACACCTGAATTACATGCGGATAGTTTAGAAGGTTTAGTTGCTCAACAACCTGGTTTAAAAGTTGTAATACCTTCGTCTCCATACGATGCAAAAGGATTATTAATTTCTTCTATTCGAGATAACGATCCAGTTGTTTTCCTTGAGCATATGAAATTGTATCGTTCCTTCCGTGAAGAAGTTCCTGAGGAAGAATATACATTGGAATTAGGTAAAGCTGCAGTAAAACGAGAAGGAAAAGATATCACATTTGTTTCCTATGGCGCGATGGTTCATTCAGCATTAAAAGCTGCCGACGAACTTGAAAAAGAAGGAATCAGTGCAGAAGTAATCGATTTACGTACAGTAAGCCCAATTGATTATGAAACCATTTTAGCATCTGTGAAAAAGACGAACCGTGCGGTTGTTATTCAAGAAGCACAGCGTCAAGCTGGTGTGGCTGCAAATGTTGTATCAGAAATACAAGAACGGGCCATCTTACACTTAGAAGCTCCTGTACTAAGAGTAACTGCTCCTGATACGGTTTATCCGTTTACAGCAGCTGAAGAAGTTTGGCTACCAAATCATCAAGATATTATGGACAAAGCAAAACAAGCTATTAACTTTTAATTAGGAGGGAAATGTTGTGGCCTTTGAATTTAAACTTCCAGATATAGGTGAAGGTATTCACGAAGGTGAAATCGTTAAGTGGTTCGTAAAAGCTGGCGATGAAGTTAAAGAAGATGACGTAATTTGTGAAGTACAGAACGATAAAGCAGTTGTAGAAATTCCATCTCCAGTTGATGGAACAGTATTAGAAATTAATGTTGCTGAAGGAGAAGTAGCTGTAGTAGGTGATACATTAATCACATTTGATGCAGAGGGTTATGAATCTACAGATGATACGCCACAGGAAGCAACGAAAGAAGAGACTGCTGGAAATGCTACGGAAGCTGATACTATGCCAGCTGCAGCAGATAAAACTGCTGATCAAAAAGAGGAAGTAGTAACTGGAGAACGTGTTATTGCAATGCCTTCTGTTCGTAAATATGCACGTGAAAAAGGTGTTAACATTCAACTCGTTGCTGGTTCTGGTAAAAATAATCGTGTATTAAAAGAAGATATTGATACTTACTTAAACGGAGGAGCACAAACAGAAGCTAAAGTAGAACAAACGAAAACTGATGCAGAACAAGCTCCTGCGAAACAAGCAGTACCAACAGGGCAATATCCAGAAACTCGTGAAAAAATAAGTGGAATTCGTCGTGCAATTGCAAAAGCTATGGTAAAATCAAAACAGACTGCACCGCACGTTACATTAATGGATGATATCGATGTTACAGAATTAGTAAATCATCGTAAGAAATTTAAGCAAGTGGCGATTGACCAAGGTATTAAGCTTACTTATTTACCATATGTTGTTCGTGCTCTTGTATCAGCACTTAAGAAATACCCAATGCTTAATGTTTCTTATGATGACAATACAGAAGAAATCGTTCATAAGCATTACTACAACATCGGTATTGCTGCAGATACTGATAAAGGACTGCTTGTACCAGTTGTAAAAGATGCGGATCGTAAATCAATCTTCGAAATTTCTCAAGAAATTAATGAATTAGCGGTTAAAGCTCGAGATGGTAAATTAGCTCCAGATGAAATGAGAGGTGCTTCTTGCACAATTTCCAACATCGGTTCTGCTGGTGGACAGTGGTTTACTCCAGTAATTAACCATCCAGAAGTTGCAATCTTAGGTATAGGTCGGATTGCTGAAAAACCAGTTGTACGTGATGGTGAAGTTGTTATTGCACCAGTGCTAGCATTATCATTAAGCTTTGACCACCGTATGATTGACGGTGCAACTGCTCAAAACGCGATGAACCATATTAAGCGTTTGTTGAATGATCCACAACTTATCATGATGGAGGCGTAAAAAATGGTAGTAGGAGATTTTCCAATCGAAGTAGATACTTTAGTAATTGGAGCTGGACCTGGGGGATATGTGGCTGCAATCCGTGCAGCACAAATGGGTCAAAAAGTAACGGTTGTTGAAAAAGGAGAACTAGGTGGAGTTTGCTTAAACGTTGGTTGTATTCCATCAAAAGCTTTAATCAATGCTGCACACCGTTATGAAAATGCAAAACATTCAGATGATCTAGGGATCACTGCAGAGAACGTTACAGTTGATTTCACAAAAGTTCAAGAATGGAAACAAGGTGTAGTTGGTAAACTTACAGGCGGAGTTGCTGGTCTTCTTAAGTCCAACAAAGTAGATGTAGTTCAAGGAGAAGCATACTTTGTGGATACACATACAGTTCGTATTATGGATGAGAAAAAATCTCAAACATATAAATTTAACAACTGTATTATTGCAACAGGTTCTCGTCCAATTGAACTAAAAACATTCCCTTATTCAGACCGTGTTTTAGATTCTACTGGAGCATTAAGCTTAAAAGAAATTCCTAACAAGCTTGTTGTAATCGGTGGGGGCTATATTGGATCTGAATTAGGTACTGCATATGCTAATTTTGGAACAGAAGTAACAATCCTTGAAGGTACGGATGATATTCTTGGTGGATTTGAAAAACAAATGACGTCCATCGTTAAGAAGCGTCTTAAAAAGAAAGGCGTTAACATCGTAACAAATGCGATGGCACAAGGAGTTAAAGAAACAGAATCAGGCGTTACTGTTACTTATGAGGTTAAAGGAAAAGAAGAAACAGTAGAAGCTGATTATGTGCTTGTAACAGTTGGTCGTCGTCCAAATACAGATGAATTAGGTCTTGAGCAAGCTGGTATTGAGTTAACAGATCGTGGTTTAATTAAAATTGATAAGCAATGTCGCACGAATGTAAGTAATATTTATGCAATTGGTGACATTGTAGAAGGACCTCCACTTGCACATAAAGCATCCTATGAAGGTAAAATTGCTGCAGAAGCAATTAGTGGAGAAAAGTCTGAGATTGATTATCTTGGAATTCCTGCAGTTGCCTTTACAGATCCTGAGCTTGCTAGCGTTGGATTCAGTGAACAACAAGCAAAGGATGCTGGCTACGATGTGAAGGCTGCTAAATTCCCTTATGCTGCAAACGGTCGTGCATTATCATTAAATGATACAGACGGTTTTGTTAAGTTAGTTACGCGTAAGGAAGATGGTCTTGTAATCGGTGCTCAAGTGGCTGGTGCAAACGCGAGTGATGTAATTGCTGAGCTTGGACTCGCAATTGAAGCTGGCATGACTGCAGAAGATCTAGCTCTAACAATCCACGCTCACCCAACATTAGGTGAGATTACAATGGAAGCAGCTGAAGTAGCACTTGGCATGCCAATCCATATCGCAAAATAATAAGTTTCAACTATATCAAAAAGAC
Organism: Salirhabdus sp. Marseille-P4669; assembly: GCF_900240405.1. Lineage (GTDB taxonomy): Bacteria > Bacillota > Bacilli > Bacillales > Alkalibacillaceae > OEQK01. The sequence goes on along the minus strand of NZ_OEQK01000003.1, from coordinate 110,662 downwards.
TCTTTGAAAATTGCTCAAAGAGTCTTTTTAGTCATTCGTGATAATATGCTTTACATTTGTCATGATTTCTTCCTTTGATACGTTATCCGAGATTTTTTTCATTACTTGTCCATTTTTGACTATTATTAAAGATGGATACTGATCAATTGTAATAGTTTCTATTGTTTCTTTGTTGTTTATAATTTCTCGGTCCCACGTCATTTGATTAGAAGCAAATTCTCGTTGTAAGGAAAGCAGGGCATCTATATAAACCCTTTCAACCTCTGTATTAGAATCATTGGAAACAAAAAAGATTTCAAAATCAAGTGGTTTATATTTAACGATATTTATATTTTCCGTTGTTTCCTTAGAACAAGCACAAATAAACAAAACTATCGTCAGTAAGGAAGCTACTTTCCAAAAGTTAATCGGAATCACCTGCTTTATTCGATTTTACATCCTGTACAGTATACTTTCGTTAATAATCTAATTGTATCAAAATAGTATTCTCTAAATTGTAAAAGCAGTAATTTGTTAAGGAATTGAAAAATAGATTTAATATAAGAGTTAAAATAAGGATTAAGAGGAATGATCGGTCATGAATAAATGGGAGTATATACTCGTGTTAATCATTTGTTGGAGTTTTTATTTATTAACCTTGCATTTATCAATAGGGGATCATTTTATTTTCCATGTTTTCTTTTTTATCGGTATTTTTGGACTTTGTTTCAAGCTTGGGTCATTTTTCACGATTCAAAACCGTAAACGAATTCTTTATATATTTTCCATGTTTCTCGTTATAAAAGGTGGTCAAGTAGTATTTCATTTTTTTCTTAACGGATAAGGAGAGGATGAGGACAAAGCGATAACATTAGATGAAAGGTTCTTCATGTTTTTAAAAGCTCTAAGAGACTTTAGCGACTGCCCTAAGGCTCGCGGAGTGTATTTCCGGAGCAAACACTTAGTTGAGTCTTCCAATTCTTAGCTTTATCCTAACGGAAATCCGGGGAAAATACCGAAAATGGATAAATATTCGTCATTCCATGGAGAATATTCTTCTATTCTATAATTTTACACGTCTGTTTTACGTTTTTATTTGTCCAAATCCTGCATACTCGTCTATTTCCCTTTTTACGCTTTAAACGGGGGAAAATACTCGCCTATTTTCGGAAAATACGCGTCAACCTGGAAAATACTCGTCTATGACTAAGCTTTACGAGTTGAAACTATAATAATACAAGCCGAAAACGGAAAATACGCGCCCGTTTTCGGCTTGTACAAATTTAGGCTTCGTTTTTCCCTTGTGTAGGGTTAGGCTTTCTCCTCGTTAATACGTAATGTTTTGCTTCCTCTTGAAAGGACTTCATTAAGGAAAATACAATTAGAATCATGACAAATGTAAAAGGGAAGGCCGCGATTATGGACGCAGTTTGGAGTGCATTCAGTCCACCTTGCCATAATAGTACAGCGGCTGCACCCGATTGTACAATTCCCCATAGAAATTTTACAGGATTAGCTGGATTTAAACTTCCATGTGTAGTCTGCATTCCCAAAACAAAAGTTGCTGAGTCTGCTGAGGTAATAAAAAACGTACTAATAAGCAAAATGGCGAGCAGTGATGAGATGAGACCTAAAGGATATTGGTCTAGCATTGTAAATAATGCCACCTCATTTCCTTGGTTGCTAATCAGTGTCATTATGTCAATTCCTTGAACAAATTCTAACCAAATCCCTGCTCCTCCAAATACGGAGAACCATAGAGCTCCGAAAATGGTTGGAACTACTAATACGCCAATTGTAAATTCACGTACTGTCCGACCACGAGAAACCCTTGCAATAAATGTACCTACAAAAGGTGCCCAAGCAATCCACCATGCCCAGTAGAAAATGGTCCAGTCTTGTACCCAAGTGCTATTTGTATCAAAAGGAGTCATACGAAAACTCATGGATGGTAGGTTTTGTAAATAACTGCCCAATGTGGTTGTGAATAAATCCATTATAAAATTAGTAGGACCTACAAAAAGGACGAAGAACATTAATACAATAGCTAACACGATATTTGTATTGCTGAGATATTTAATTCCTTTGTTAAGTCCGGTCATGGCTGAGAGTAAGAATAATACAGTAACAATTAGGATGATGATGATCTGTAATGTGAATCCTTTCGTTAGACCGTCAAATAAGAAGCCGAGTCCTCCACTAATTTGTTGTGCCCCTAAACCGAGAGATGTTGCTACTCCAAATATCGTTGCAAATACGGCGATGAAATCAACTAATGTTCCGAATCCACCTTTCATTCGATCTCCGAATAGCGGTGTTAATATAGAACTGATTAAGCCAGGGGACTCTTTTCGAAACTGAAAATAGGCTAAAGCAAGTCCTAATACTGCATAAATCGCCCAAGGATGTAGTCCCCAATGAAAAAAACTGTAGCGTAAGGCTATTTTGGCAGCGTCCGCGCCTTGTAATTCAGGGTTAGGAGGATTATGAAAATGAGAAATGGGTTCGGCAACTCCCCAGAATACTAATCCAATTCCCATGCCAGCACTAAAAAGCATACCAAACCAAGTAATATAGGAATATTCAGGCTTATCATTATCCTTACCTAAAACAATGTTCCCGTATTTCGATACGATTAAGAAAATAGCAAAAATTAGAAAAGCGGTGGCTGATAATAAATAAAACCAACCAAATTTTTGAACAATAAACCCCTGTACATTAGATGTAACGGTATTTAAATTCCCGTCTGGTAAAACATCCTTCGGTATAATTCCCCAAATGATAAATAACAAGGAGAAAACCAAAGAAATATAAAACACTTTTGATACATGTTGCAACATAAATGATAACTCCTTACCTATCATAAATTTTTCGCTCTTTGTAAAAACTGTTGAAGGATAGATGGTTCCGTTTTTAATGTTTCCTCATTTATGAAAAAAATTCTTAATCAAACATTAGAATAGGCTCAAATATATTGTCGATTCCTGTATAATGGAACTAGTAATAGTAGATAAATTACTTACTTTGGGGGGACAACATGTGAAGAAATTAAGCTTCGTAATGATCGTGATTGTGGGACTACTTTTGGTTGGATGTAAAAATAACGAGGAGTCAAACAACGAGCAGGAAAATCAACATCCAGAACAAAATAAAACAGCGGAACAACAAGAGAGTGAAAAGAAAGAAGCGGATTTAAATAATGGTGGACAATCGACGGGTGAATCCGATATAGATGAGGAAGAGGATACTACTGTTGAGGAAGAGGAAATGAAAGTACCAACAGAACCACTTTATGAAATCGCAGAAGATTGGAGTGTTGTTCCTTTACAAGAGGGGATTAATGAGAAGGTAGTGTTACTTACCATTGATGATGCCCCGGATCAACACGCTGTGGAAATGGCAAAAACGCTAAAGGAATTAGATGCCCCTGCCATCTTCTTTGTTAATGGACATTTTATAGATAGCGAGGAAGAGCAAGAACGTTTAAAAGAAATCTATAATATGGGTTTTGCCATTGGTAATCATACGTACAATCATACGAATTTACAATCGATTGAAAATGATCAAACGAAACAAAAGGAAGAAATCGTTTCTTTAAATAATAAAATCGAGGACATCTTAGGAGAACGTCCTAAATTTTTTAGAGCACCTAATGGTTCCAATACCGACTATGCTAATGGAATCGTTGAAGAAGAAGGTATGGTACTAATGAATTGGACTTACGGATACGACTATTTTAAACCGTACATGGACGCTGATAAATTAGCGACTGCTATGATAACTGGAGAAGGTCCAGAAGTAGATGTCCCATATTCCTTGTTAAAGTCTGGGGCCAACTTATTAATGCATGATCGTGAATGGACGGCAGAAGCGCTTGCGGAAATTGTAAAAGGATTACGTGGCCAAGGATATGAAATAATGGACCCACATTTAATCAAAACACCATAAATAACCCTCCCAATATAATGGGAGGGTTATTTTATTGATACACACGACCGTTAAATAAAGTTAACGTACCCTTTACTTTTTTAGTTAAAAATCTAGCGAATTCATTTGCCTTGTTCTTATCTCCGTGGGTAGAACTATTAGGAAGGGTAATCTGAATATGGGTTTGTTCATCCTTTTCCAAAACACCAATTAAGATAGTATTATATCGATCTAGATTTCCTCTTAATACGATGTATGCACCGAAATCTTCTTCTTTTTCTTCTATAACATATGGGAATGCATAAGAATCATAATTCCAATCAAGCTGTTCTCCTGTTTTGGAGGTAATCTCTTTATAATAAATAAGAACTTCCTTTATGTCTTGAAGTGTGATTTCTGTTTTAGACGCAACAGTAATAAAACTGCTTTGACTCACATTTTCACCCCCATTAACTATTTATTTATATGATAGCATGTATATGAAATAGATTACAGAAAATTATAAAAATGAATATCATCTTGTTTAAGATAACATATTATAAAGAAAAGATTTTAATATGTTATACTATTTAGGGTTGAAATTTTAAATATGACATATTAAAATGATGATACGAAATGTAGACGTTTTAAATAAGGAGATGAATCTAGATGGGTACTATTGTATGTCAAGACTGCCAACAAATTATCGCCCATTTTGAAGATGAAAAGGTTACGACGCTTTATGGTAAAGGATGTAGCTGCTGCTCCGAGGAATAGGGAACTTAATTTGAGAAAACGAAAATAACCAAAGGCACAAGCATACCAATGCACATTTTGACTGGCATTGGTATGCTATTTTTATTTTCTATTTAACCGTTTTTACTAAATAAAAGGGAATACAAACACATTTAAAAAATAGAAGAGAGAAGAACAACAAAAAAACGCTTGAATTTGTTTCAAACGTTTTTAAGTGTTAAATTGGATTGGAAAATATGTTGAATACAGGTTTACTTAAAAGCCTTGTATTCTTTAATTACTCGAATATTTTGAATGGATTCATCTTCTGGACCTTGAACCGGTAAGCCAGCCTCCATATTAATATGAATGTAATCAATATTATCCTCTGTAATGATTTCACCAGGCATAAAAATAGGTATTCCAGGAGGATAAACCATGACAAATTCTGCACTTATTCTTCCAGCTGCATATTTTAAAGGAATGACTTCTGTTTCTGAGTAAAAGGCATCCCTAGGGGAGAGAGCAAGTAATGGAATTTCAGGAATATCGACTTGGATATGATGCTTGCTTTTCTCATTTTTCTCACAAACCATCGAAAGCTCTGTTAAAGCCTTTATTAGAAGACCTGTTTCTCGTTCGCTATCGCCATGTGTGATAATACATAAAATATTGTATAGATCCGATAGCTCTACTTCAATTTGATACTTTTCTCTTAACCAAACCTCCGCATCATAGCCGGTAATACCTAAATCCTTGACAGAGATGATCAGTTTTGTCGGGTCGTAATCAAACGTAGCCTCACTGCCTAAAATTTCTTTACCTACACAATACAAATGTGGAATTTCATTAATTTGCTTTCGTGTTTCATCTGCTAACAGTAAAGCCTTGTCAATTAACTGATGTCCATTCAACACTAATTGTTTTCTCGCCACATCTAAAGAAGCTAATAATAGGTAAGATGTGGATGTAGTTGTTAGCATCGAAAAGATCGATTGAACTCGTTCATGAGAAACATATTTACTTTTCACATTTAACACAGAACTTTGTGTTAAGGACCCTCCTAATTTATGAACACTTGTTGCAGCTAAATCTGCACCTGCTTGCATCGCTGATAAAGGAAGTCGGTCGTGAAAGTGTATATGAACACCATGTGCTTCATCCACTAGAACTGGAACGTCATAAGAATGCGCAATATCAACGATTTTCTTTAAATCTGCTGCTATACCAAAGTATGTTGGATTAATCACTAATACGCCTTTTGCATCTGGATGCGCTGTTAACGCTTTTTGAACAGATGCCGGAGTAATACCATGAGAAATTCCCAGGTCTTTATCGAGTTCAGGATGGATAAAAACTGGAGTTGCACCTGAAAAAATAATAGCAGAAGTAACAGACTTATGTACGTTACGTGGTACGATAATTTTATCACCAGGATTACAAACCGCCATAATCATTGTCATAATCGCACCACTTGTTCCTTGTACAGAAAAATACGTATAGTCTGCTCCAAATGCTTCAGCTGCTAATGTCTGAGCTTCTTTTATTATACCATGAGGATGATGCAGGTCATCTAATGGTCCAATATTTATTAAATCAATGGACAACGCATTATCACCAATAAATTGTCTAAAATCCGCATTCATTCCTGAACCCTTCTTATGACCAGGAATATGGAACTGAACAGGCTTTTTCTTAACGTGCTCTAACAACCCTGTAAACAAGGGAGTTTCTTCTTGATTCATCTATATAACACACCTTTCAAATGTTGAAAACATTATGTAAACATTTCCGATATTTAATTTTAAATAAAACAAAAAAGATTATAGCAAAAACTATTCTCAAATACTAGCTTTTCTCTATTTTCTAGGAATACACATGTGTTAACATATAAAATAATACAAATAATTAGGAAGGGGGTTGGAAATGGTGTCATACCATACGAGAGTAACGGATATATTACATATTGAATTTCCTATTATACAAGGGGGGCTCGCACACCTTGCCTATGCGAATTTAGCAGCAGCAGTTTCCAATGCGGGTGGATTAGGACAAATAACAGCTATGAGTCTTCCAAATCCGGAAGCTCTACATGAGGAAATAACGAAAGTAAGAAAATTAACGAATAAACCTTTTGGTGTTAACTTTGCTATTGGTCAACATGGGAGAGCATTCGAACATATGGTACAGGTTGCTATAGACGAGAAGGTACCCGTTATCTCCATTACAGGTGGGAATCCTGAACCAGTCCTGAATATGGTAAAAGGGCATGAAATTAAAACTTTAGTTCTCGTTGCTGCGAGACGCCAAGCAATAAAAGCGGAGAAATTAGGAGCAGATGCAGTAATGGTCGTTGGTCAAGAGGGAGGAGGCCATCTAGGTAGAGATGATGTAGGTACGTTTGTGTTAACTCCTCAAGTAGTAGATAGCGTATCCATTCCGGTTATCGCATCAGGAGGAATAGGGGATGGGAAAGGATTAATGGCAGCCTTAGCTTTAGGTGCAGAAGGGATCGAAATGGGTACACGATTTATTGCAACAAAAGAGTGTGTTCATGCCCATGAGGTATATAAAAATGCCCTTATTGAAGCGGATGAAACCTCTACAGTTGTGATTAAACGTTCTTTGGGTGCCCCTGCTAGAGCGTTAAAGAGTGAGTGGACAAAGCAAATTTTGGATTTAGAAGCCGAACAGCCTGGTTTTGATAAATTAAAACCGTATATCGATGGAGAAGCGAACAAACGCTATATTCATGATGGGAATAAGAGAGAAGGCTATGGATGGGCTGGTCAGGTCGCAGCTCGAATAAAGGATATTCCTAGTGTGGAAGAACTATTTAATAAGATTAGAAAAGAAGCAGATGCAATTCGTAAAAAGTGGTCTTTATAGCTGAAAAAAGAATAGGAGAAGAACTAATGAACTATCAATATCCATTAGATGAAACTTGGTCAACAGAAGAAATCGTAGATGTTATTAATTTTTTTCAAATGGTTGAGAAAGCTTATGAATCTGGAGTAAATCGAGACGATCTTTTAATTACGTATACAAAGTTCAAACAAATAGTCCCATCTAAAAGTGAAGAGAAAAAATTGTGTGGAACATTTGAAAAAAGCTCTGGCTATTCACCTTATCGCACAGTGAAAAAAGCGAGAGAATTAGAGCGTGACAGTAAACTGCGTATGTAAGGAAACGAACAAAACCCTCCCCGAGAAAATAGAAGGGAAGGTTTTGTTACTTTTTTCTTGGCTTTTAGGGGATATAGCTTTGTCCTTATACTTCCTTTGTTAATTGATATAAATAGTGTAGCTTTTGGAAGGTTTCCTCACATTTCACTAGAAAAGCCTGTCCGTCTTTTAATAAGGGATCGTTTCGGTCAAAGGTTAACCCACATAGTATTTCTGCCTTCTTTACATTTTCTAATCGAGTAAATAAAGAGTCTAAGTCAGCCTCTTCGTGTGGAATAACGTCTGGTTGCATATGATCTTTTGACCACACAAATGATTTAGGTATTTCTTTTTCGATTTTATTTTTATGTTTTTGCAAAATTTTTGCGTAGGATTGCTTAATTGGACTTTCATATATTACAGCAAACCAAATAAATAAATGACTTTCCCAAAGGCCAATCTGAAAATGAGGGTACTGCTTATAGCCTCTTTTGTTGTTTGCTAGAGCAGCCCAAGTATCTTTAGGTGGATTTATGGTTCTTCGTGCATGCTTCGCTACATGCACAAACATTTCATCACCAGTCAAAGCTGTTAAAGTAGGTGCCAATTCTGTTGCAATAGCTTCTAGTTTTGGAGAAACATTTCCACGTAATGCCTCCATGCGATTTTCTAAACCTGGAATCGTAAATACATCAAAGTCATCTTGTGTAAAACCGGTAAATGAAGTCATTCTTTTAGACATTCCTTTCTATCACACATTTTAATTATTATTAAAAAAGAATAGCTATAACTTGTTATAGTTTATCACAGCTTGCAAGAAAAACCCAATGATAATAGGTCGTCTGAAAGGTGATTTTTTTCTTAATATTTGGTACGATTAAACAAGATTATTCTAAAAAAAGGGGTTTCTTCTAATGAAATCAATCAATATCCATAGTATGTACGAGCAAGTAAAAGACTGGATTCTAGAAGTCGGCAAGGAAATTAGAGAAAGTGTACATAAACCACATACCATTAATTTAAAGAAGGATTATAAAGATCTTGTTACAGAAGTAGATGAAGAAACAGAGAAATACTTTATTCAAAAAATCAAGAGTGCTTATCCAGACCATAAAGTATTAGGGGAAGAAGGGTTTGGGGATACTCTAACATCCTTGGATGGTTGGGTATGGATTATTGATCCGATAGATGGAACGATGAACTTTGTCCACCAAAAACGTAATTTCGCTATCTCGATAGGTATTTATAAAGATGGCGTTGGGATGATCGGTTTCATTTATAATGTAATGGAAGATGTCCTTTATTATGCTATAAAAGGGGAAGGTGCTTTTAAAAATGATGAAAAGCTACCGATGCATACGGAAACAACACTAGAAGATTCCATTTTAGGAATCAATTCATTTTGGGGAATTCCGAATCGCCGTGTAGAAGAGGAAGGAATCCAAAACTTAATACGTCGAGTGCGTGGTACACGTTCCTATGGCTCTGCAGCATTGGAATTTGCTTTTGTAGCAGAAGGTATTATTGATGGTTACTTTACGATGCGTTTATCACCGTGGGATATTGCTGCAGGTGTTATTATCGTTAATGAAGTAGGCGGAGTAACCACAAATGTAGAAGGCGGTCCTTTAAATATGCTGGAAACAAATACAATATTAACGTGTAATCGTTCCATACATAATGAAATCATTACGAAATATGTCCAGGTTAAATAATTAGAAGGCTATCCTTTACAATTTTCAAGGATAGCCTTTGTTTTTAGAGAATTTTCTTTTTAATACGTAAGCCTAGTCCCATTAATATAAAGCCTAATATGAATAAGATTCCAGATAACCAGTAATTACGAAGTCCAATAGTAATACCTACAGAGCAGAAGGAAAGGACAACTAGTATTGTCATAATCATCATGATCATTTTCGGATTCATTTTTTTCACCTCACTCTATTAGTGTACATGAAGATGTTTGTGCTTCTCAAGTTATTCTATTCTGATATTTTAGTAGTCAAAATAATGAAGATTTAGTATGATTGTTAAGTAGACAAGCTTAAGGAGGCACACGTTTGATGGATAACAACTTACCAGATACGATACCTAGTAGTGGTTTTCGACCAATATCTGAGTATTTTCTAATTGAAATGGGAGACAAAACAGGTTACTTTTTACTGTACCTTGTAATCGTCATATTAACGATTATTACATATAAATTGGGCTTTGCTAAAAAATTACCGTTATTAAAATCGTTAGTCGTATATATATTACTAGTAATTGGTTGTTTTATATTATGGTTCTTCGGATTTAAATATCCAATTGCAGAAGTATTGGTTATTAGTATTCTTGTTTTAGGTATTTACCGTTTTCGTTTACACAGAGAACGAAAAAATAGGGAGGACACGTCGAAAGGAGTGGAGTAAGTTAGTGAGATCTTTACAGGATGCTGTATACAATTGGCTAACCATAAAGTTAGTTGCAGACAATCGACCTGAAGATCAAGCAGCCTTAGATACGACAACCTTTTTTCGTGAATTGCTAACGGAAGAACATAACGTAATCGATATTCACGTGCACCGTAAAGAAGAGATGTACTTTGTTACGTGTAAGCTTGAAAAGGGTGAAAGAAATTATCGTTTCCCGACCGAATTAATTGATTGTATTTATGATCAGATGGAACAAAATCCAGAGAGATATCAAAATTATCCTATTTGAAAACAGGGTTGGAATTTTCCAACCCTGTTTTTGTGTTTTTCGTTTAAAATCTAAATATACGTATCTTTCTTCTTTTCGCGATACACTCTAAAGTTTCCCGTAGCAATACGCTGTTCTGTTTTTTCTTTTATACGTTTATTACAATCGTCACACATATAAGACATGACGCGTTTCTTTCTTAAATTTTTTGCTAATAATGTTCCACTGTCAATGGAATCAATGCGATCACATAAAATACATTTTATTTTCATTTCGTCACCTCTTATATTACCGAATACACAAAGTATAACATGAGTTATCATACTTTTGAAACAATTGGGAGGTCCGTTATAAAAACGAGACCTCCCAATTGTGTTTATAAATTGTTATTTGATTGATCATCTTTTGTGTTTTCTAATTGTTGTTCTTTTTGTTTGTCTAACATTTGTTTATTCGTGTCTGGTTCAGAAGGTTGATTTTGTTTAGGGGGAACTTCTGGCATATATCGGCCAATAAGAGCACCTAATTCATCTAGAATTGCGTCTTCTGGGTGTCCTTGCTGTAGCTTATAGGACATTCTTCTTAATCGTTCGGTTACGTCACCATCCGCAACAACCATCGTATTGTTTCCATTCATTTCTTGTTTTATCGCCTCTGCAACAGAGTATTTTATAGAACCTACTCGAGTTCGATCTAAATCCTTATCTACATCAATTCCTACTATAGAATACGGTCCTAGCACTATTGCCGTTGCATCCTGCACACCAGGAATGCTTGCTGCTAAATGAGCAATTTGTTTTGCCATTTCTGTGTTTGATGCATTTTTATTTTCATTGCCATCACTTATTTCAGAGTTTTTGACCTTAATTAAATTCTGATTGTTGTTTTCCCTTGCGCTGTTATCGTCATTACACGCAGCTAACCCTATACAAATAAGTAACATAAAGAACATTTTTACAAAAGACGTTCGCATCCATAAGTCACTCCTTTTGTAATATATTCTCCACCGATTCGTCTAACTTTATGATTCAAATCATATATTAAATTACGGAATACTTACCAAACCTTTCTTTAGAAATTAATGGTTTAGAAAGCGCCCTTTTGATGAAAGTAGCATTTTTGAATTAGCTTTAGCTATTTTTAGTACTTTACTTACGTAGAACAAAATATTAGGAGGACTGCTTTTTTGATGAGGACATATGTATTAGATACCAATGTGTTACTACAGGATCCTCAAGCAATCTTTTCTTTTGAGGAGCATGAAGTGGTAATTCCAGCCATTGTTTTAGAGGAAGTGGATTCAAAAAAGCGGAACATGGATGAATTGGGTCGTAACGCTCGTGAAACGTCACGAATTATTGAGCGATTCCGCGAAAATGGCGAGCTTTATAAAGGTGTAGATTTACCAAGAGGTGGATTGTTTCGAATTGAACTAAACCATCGATCATTTTCAAAATTGGAGGATATTTTTTTAGAAAGAACGAATGATAATCGCATACTAGCGGTAGCCTTAAATTTACAGTTAGAAATGAAGGAGAAGCATTTAGATAGGGAAGTAGTTCTTGTTTCGAAGGACATTCTAATGCGGATTAAAGCAGATGCATTAGGAATCAAGGCGGAAGATTTTCTTAATGAACGAGCTGTAAAGGAAGACACAATTTATGACGGTTACCAAGAATGGCTAGTAGATGCTGACGTTCTAGATGCTTTTTACCAAGATGGAAAGGTCGCTATTCCGAAAGAGAAACAAGAGTATGTATATTCTAATGAGTTTATTGTAATGAAAAATGTATTAAATCGATCCCAATCCGCAGTTGGGATTGTAAGACAAAGTAAACAAGTGATTGAAAAATGTTTGTTTCAAACAGAAAATGCTTGGGGAGTAACCCCTCGTAATGTCCAGCAAGTAATGGCATTTGAATTGTTATTCCGAAAAGATATTGAGCTTATTACGATGATTGGAAAGGCGGGTACTGGAAAAACATTATTAGCACTTGCTACAGGTTTAATGCAGGTAGAAGATTTAGGATTGTATAAAAAAATGCTTGTAGCAAGACCAGTTGTGCCTTTAGGAAAAGATATTGGTTATTTACCAGGTGAAAAGGAAGAAAAATTAAAACCTTGGATGCAACCGATATATGATAATTTAGAATTTTTATTTGATGTAAAGAAGTCAGAAGACCTTGATCGGATACTATCTGGTATCGGCTCTATTCAAGTGGAGGCATTAACGTACATAAGAGGGAGAAGTATTCCGGAGCAATTGATTCTAATTGACGAGGCACAAAACTTAACAAAGCATGAAGTGAAAACGATTTTAACTAGAGTAGGGGAGGGAAGTAAAGTTATATTAATCGGAGACCCACAACAGATTGATCATCCGTATTTAGATGAATATAACAATGGTTTAGTACATGTTGTGGAAAAATTTAAAACGGATCCGCTTAGTGGACATGTAAAATTATTAAAAGGAGAAAGATCGTCATTAGCACAGCTAGCGGCCGACCTTTTATGATATAAATGAAGCCAGGGAAATGCGTGTGTAACTGCAAAAAGAAAATCCAACTTAACATACAGAATGCTTGCATGTATTCTGTATACGGTTGGATTTTCTTTTTTTTGAAGTTTTTTGGTTAAATAGCTGATTTAGATCCACCTAATGGTTTTAATCATTGTCCTTAGAAGCGGCGGATTTTTATATAATGGAAAACGCTATGGTCTTTCAAAATTGTATGCAATTATTCTAACAATATCAAAGCTACGCAATTTTTATTTCTTTTATTTCTTTAATCGGCGTATCTTTATTGGATCCATCGCCAAAATAGAAATAGAGTGGACCGTCTTGTAATGGTTTACCATCTTTTGCAAAAAGGAAAAAACCATTTTCTAAATCGTCTAAAGATATTTCATGTTCACCATTATTCGTTAGAAGCAAAGCTTTCGATGCATTCTTTTTTGGCTCTGCATTCTTAAGGAACGGTTTAATGGAAATGGCATATGTAGATTCTAAAATTTTATTTCGTTCCTTGCGTGTTAACATTTTATTGTTATTCGTATCTACTGGTTTACTTAAAGGTTCATCTTGACGTAATTCACGGTCCCATCTTTCGGAAGCCTTTTTGTTTTCATCTTCGTCGCTCGTGAATAACGCATCATTATTCGTAGTAAATAATTGTTCAAACTCCATTTTACGATCATCAAACATCCATACACCAACGTCTAGTGTAATAGGAAAGTTAACATTACCATTTAACATTACTATCATTTTTTCACCTCTATTAGAAATTACATAAGCTTGCTCTTTTTAGTATAACGGACTTTAGTTAGATATGCATTAAGGAGGACAATATTTATGCAAAATGTTAACCAAGAAGATTTAGTAAAAATGATGGAGCATGTACGTGTATATGCGAATAACGGTAAAGTAGCAGATTATATTCCTGCACTAAAAAAACAACGCCCAGAAATGCATGCAGTTGCTTTTCAACATATTAACGGGGAATGTGTAAGTACTGGACAAGTTGATTACAATTTTACAATCCAAAGTGTTTCAAAGGTCTTATCCTTAGCAATCGCTTTAATGGAGCATGGTGTGGAGGCTGTGTTTTCAAGAGTAGGTTTAGAGCCTACAAGCGACCCTTTTTACTCCATTTCAACGTTAGAGGTTGGGAAGCCTTCTAAGCCCTTAAACCCAATGATTAATGCGGGGGCATTAGCAATTACGAATATGCTTTGTGGTGGTAATTCGGAGGATAGGGTACGTACCATATTATCCCTCATCCACCGTATAACTGGTGATGATACGATTTACTACGACGAGGAAGTGGCGAAATCTGAATTCGAGACAGCGTTTCTAAATCGCTCATTATGCTACTTCATGAAGCAAAATGGGGTAATTACCGGAAGTGTGGAAGAATTACTCGATACATACACGAAGCAATGTGCAATAAGTATGAATGTGGAACAATTAGCTAAAATAGGGGCATTATTTGCTAATGACGGAAAAAGCTTAGATACTGGTGAAGAGATTATTCCATCTTTTTATTCAAGAATCTGTAAAACCTTTATGGTCACTTGCGGTATGTATAATGCTTCTGGAGAATTTGCTACAAAGGTAGGGATTCCAGCCAAAAGTGGAGTATCTGGCGTGATATTAGGAGTTGTAAAAAACTTAGGTGGAGTTGCTGTTTTTGGTCCTTCCTTAGATGAAAAAGGTAATAGTGTTATTGGATTAAAACTATTAGAAAAAATGTCTGCTCATTACGAATGGTCTATTTTTTAATTTCATAATTGTAAAAGTATATTAGCGAAATCTTGCATTTTTCAAGTGGAAACGGTAATATAATGTATTAGAAGTACCAATATTTTAATCTACAGAATTTTATAGTTTATTAGCTTTCAAACTATACCTTTTTGATAAATTGTAGGTGTTAATGAGCAGAGGGGGAATTATCCGTGTCATCTGAAATTATTACGGATCAAAAACAAGCGTTAGCCATTTTGAAAGAAGATGCGGAGAAAATCTTGCAGCTAATAAAAGTGCAAATGGATAACCTGACAATGCCCCAATGTCCTCTATACGAAGAGGTTTTAGATACACAAATGTTTGGGCTTTCAAGGGAAATAAACTTTGCAGTCCGTTTACAGTTAATTAGTGAAGAAACTGGTAAGGAAATAATGGAAAACTTAGAAAAACAGCTAAGTGGTCTTCATGAAGCGGCTCAAAATAAATAAAGCTCAAATTACAACGTTGGTTGTAATTTGAGCTTTTTATTTTTGGCAAAATGATAAATCCGATAGATTTTTTTAATTATCCTACTAAATATGCAGGAGTTTTCATCCTGTTTGTAGTAAAATTAATGAATAGACAAGTTTAATGAATAAAAGTAAAACAAAGGCTTTGTCAGTTACATCTAATGGTAAACCCCGTATATACGCTAGTAAAAAAACATTTATAGATCATGACTAAGCTTACGTTTATACTCTACCAAAACACGTATTATTTAACAGGTAAAAGTATATGAAAAACGAAGGCTATCGCGTAATGTGTTAGCGACATGCCAAGTTTTTCTAATCAAATTAACAGCATAAGGATGACTACATATGAAAAAACGATGGAAAAACTTAGATTTTGCTCTGACGTTCTCACCTCTTGCCTTAGCAGGATTCGGAATTGTCATGATATATAGTGCGAGTATGTTATATGGAGTCATGGAATTTGAGTCTAGTACATACTTTTTAGTAAAACAAATTCAATGGGTACTAATGGGAAGTTTTTTATTTTTCTTTACTCTGTTTATTCCATATCAAAAGTATAAAAGAATCATAAAAATGATAACCTTTGGAATTATTCTTTTATTAATTGGCGTACTTATTTTTGGGAAAGAGGTAAACTATGCGAAGTCCTGGTACGATTTAAAAGTGCTAAGCTTCCAACCAGCTGAGGTTGCTAAACTAGGGCTCATTATGTATTTAGCAGCAGTCTTTTCGAAAAAAATTAGTTACATTGATAATTTTTCGAAAGCAGTTGTGCCACCACTCGTGATAACTTCGATTGTATTAGGTTTAGTTATTCTTCAACCGGATATTGGAACAGCATCGATTATCTTTTTAATTTCATTGAGTGTCATTTTATCTTCTGGAATACGTTTTCGACATTTAGCTGCACTGATAGGTGTTGGTGTTTTATTATTAATAGCAGTAGTACCACATTTAGTGACAGATGAGCGTTCAGAACGCTTTACTGGTGCATACGAGCCTTTTGAAGATCATTTAGACAGTGGCTATCAATTAATTCAATCTTATGTAGCAATTGGAACTGGTGGATTAACCGGAGTAGGACTTGGAAACTCCGTTCAGAAATTAGGATATTTAGATCACGCACATACAGATTTTATACTAGCAATAGTGGCGGAAGAATTAGGTTTAGTTGGAGTCATAGTGTCTATTGGTTTATTAGCATTGATTGTCATACGAGGTTTATATATAGCAAAAAAATGTGAAGACGCCTTTGGTTCTTTACTTGCTATTGGAATATCTTCCATGATTGGGATACAAGCATTTATTAATATTGGTGCTGTGAGTGGACTTTTGCCTATTACAGGTGTCACGTTACCATTTTTAAGTTATGGTGGAAGCTCCCTTTTAGTATTAATGGTATCAATGGGAGTTTTAAATAACATTGCTATGCAAGTTCGGAGTCAAGAGACGCCTATTCGTAAAAGGAAAGAGGCGATTCCTACAGAACCAAGACTTCGTTCAGTTGGACAATAGGAAAGTGGGGATAAGATGGAGAAACAAATAAGGGAAATCAAAAAAGTACTAGTTGCAAACCGGGGGGAAATAGCAATACGGGTATTTCGTGCTTGTACAGAGCTAAACATTTCTACGGTTGCTATTTATTCTCAGGAAGATACTGGATCCTATCATAGATATAAAGCGGATGAAGCCTATTTAGTTGGAAAAGGAAAAAAACCTATTGATGCATACCTAGATATAGAAGGTATTATTGAAATTGCCAAAAATGTTGGGGTAGATGCTATTCATCCAGGTTATGGATTCTTATCTGAAAACATCCATTTTGCTAGAAGATGTCAAGAAGAAGGGATTCTTTTTATCGGACCGAATGTAAAGCATTTAGATATGTTTGGGGATAAAGTAAAGGCACGTCATCAAGCGATTGAAGCGAATATCCCGGTGATTCCAGGTACCGATGGGCCAATCGAAAGTGTAGAGGAAGCATATGCGTTTGGGGAGAAGCACGGGTTCCCAATTATCATTAAAGCTGCACTAGGTGGTGGGGGACGTGGTATGCGAATCGTACGTAGTCGCGATTCCTTAAAAGATTCCTTTGAAAGAGCAAAGTCAGAAGCTAAAGCTGCATTTGGTAATGATGAAGTATATATAGAGAAATTTGTAGAAGATCCGAAACATATTGAGGTCCAAATTATTGGCGATCATGCTGGTAATATTGTTCATCTATATGAAAGGGATTGCTCTGTTCAAAGAAGGCACCAGAAAGTAGTAGAAGTAGCGCCAAGTGTATCTCTATCAGAGCAATTGCGTGAAGATATTTGCCAAGCAGCAGTAAAGCTAATGAATAATGTTCAATATGTGAATGCGGGGACTGTTGAATTTTTAGTATCAAATGATGAATTTTACTTTATTGAAGTGAACCCTCGTGTACAAGTGGAACATACAATTACTGAATTAATAACTGGTATTGATATCGTACAGACCCAAATTTTAATTGCTGCTGGTTATGAATTAAATAGCGAAACGGTTGGCATACCAAAACAAAACGAAATTAAAACAAATGGATATGCGATTCAATCACGAGTGACTACAGAAGACCCATTAAATAACTTTATGCCGGATACAGGAAAAATTATGGCATATCGCTCTGGTGGGGGCTTTGGAGTTCGGCTTGATGCAGGAAACGGTTTCCAAGGAGCGGTAATTTCCCCTTACTATGATTCTCTACTTGTAAAAGTATCGACTTGGGCATTGACATTTGATAAAGCCGCACATAAAATGGTTCGAAACCTAAAAGAGTTTCGGATTCGTGGAATTAAAACCAACATACCGTTTTTAGAAAACGTCATACAGCATCCTAAATTTTTATCCGGATCTTACAATACATCATTTATTGACCAATCGCCAGAGCTATTTGTATTCCCGAAACGTAAGGATAGGGGTACGAAAATGTTATCCTATATTGGGAATATAACCGTAAATGGGTTTGAAGGGATTGGTAAAAAGAAAAAACCAGTTTTTGATACCCCTAGAATTCCGAATATTAAAATAAATGACTCGAATTTATCTGGTACAAAACAAATCTTAGATGAAAGAGGTCCAGAAGGCTTAGCGAAGTGGGTGAAGGATCAATCAAAGGTTTTACTGACTGATACAACCTTCCGCGATGCCCATCAATCGCTTTTAGCAACACGTTTTCGCACGAAGGACCTTTTAGAAATTGCTGAGCCCACTGCTAACCTTTTACCTAACCTTTTCTCCGTGGAAATGTGGGGAGGAGCAACCTTTGATGTAGCCTATCGTTTCTTAAAGGAAGACCCTTGGGATCGATTGCTAGCAATGAGACAAAAAATGCCGAATTTGTTGTTCCAAATGTTACTTAGAGCTAGCAATGCAGTTGGATATAAAAATTATCCGGATAATGTCATAAAGGAATTTGTTGAAAAAAGCGCAAACGCTGGAATTGATGTGTTCCGGATTTTTGATAGCCTCAACTGGGTCGAGGGAATGACACTTGCAATTGATGCAGTTTTGTCACAGAATAAGGTGGCAGAAGCAGCGATGTGTTACACCGGGGATATTTTAGATCCGAATCGAAGCAAATATGATTTACATTACTATAAAGAGTTAGCGAAAGAACTGGAAGCATCTGGTGCACATATTTTAGGTATTAAAGATATGGCAGGCTTATTAAAGCCAGAAGCTGCGTATCGTCTGATTTCTACTTTAAAAGAAACGATTGATATTCCAATTCATTTGCACACACATGACACGAGTGGAAATGGTATTTTCACTTATGCAAAAGCAATAGATGCTGGTGTAGATGTAGTGGATGTAGCTTGCGGCCCTATGTCAGGCTTAACCTCACAACCTAGCGCAAATAGTTTATATTATGCACTATCAGAAAACAACCGTCAGCCTGATGTTGACATCAAGTCCTATGAGCAGCTTGGCTATTATTGGGAGGACATTCGAAAGTACTATCATGAATTTGAAAGTGGTATGAATGCGCCCCATTCAGAAGTGTATGAACATGAAATGCCAGGTGGTCAATACAGCAATCTAAAGCAACAAGCAAAGGCGGTTGGTTTAGGTGATCGTTGGGATGAAGTTAAGCGTATGTATCGAAGGGTTAATGATTTATTTGGAGATATCGTAAAAGTTACACCATCTTCTAAGATTGTTGGAGATATGGCGTTATATATGGTCCAAAATAATCTCACAGAGGACGATATATACGAAAATGGAGAAAAACTTGATTTTCCTGATAGTGTTGTTCAGTTTTTCCAAGGATATTTAGGTCAGCCATATCAAGGGTTTCCACAAGAATTACAGCGTATTATTTTGAAAGGAAAAGAACCAATTAAAGTTAGACCTGGAGAATTAATGGAAAATATCGATTTTAATGAAATGCGGGATACGTTGTACCATACGTTAAACCGGGAAATTACAAGCTTTGACTTATTGGCTAATGCGTTATATCCTAAAGTATTTATGGATTATAACAAGTTTTATAACGAATATGGTGATATCTCCGTATTGGATACACCAACCTTTTTCTATGGTATGCGACTTGGGGAAGAGATAGAGGTCGTTATTGAACAAGGTAAAACGTTAATCGTAAAATTGGTATCCATTGGAGAGCCTCAAAGCAATGGCACACGTGTGGTTTACTTTGAATTAAATGGTCAACCACGTGAAGTAATCGTAAAGGACGAGAGTATCCGAAATGTTATTGCAGAAAGACCAAAAGCGGATAAGAGTAATGAAAAGCATATCGGTGCTTCTATGCCTGGTACAGTATTACAAGTTGTTGTTGATAAAGGTGAACGAGTTAAAAAAGGTGATCATTTAATTATTACAGAAGCAATGAAGATGGAAACAACTGTTCAAGCTCCTTTCGATGGCATTGTTAAGCAAGTACATGTATCAAATGGTGATACAATTGGAACAGGAGATTTATTAATCGAAATGGAATAAGCATTGGCCCTCTACATGAGTAGGGGGCTTTATTACATAAAAAAAGCTAGGGTATAGTCGTTACCTCTAGCTTTTTGAACGCTTACTTTTTCATTTTTGAACTTCTGTAAGATAATAGTAAATAGTATGTTAGAATGGCAAAAAAACAACATACAATTAAGGCGTGAAGCAATGCAATAAACAAGTTCAGAACCGTAAAGATAATCAATGCACCTAAAAATACTTGGAATGCAATGAAGGAAGTTGCAATCGTCCACCCATTAAACATAATCTTACTATGTTTGTATTGTCTTATAATCCGAATATATAAATAGATTACCCAAATAATAAGAATACCAACAGACATTCTATGCCCCATCTGAATCCATTGCTGAAGGTTAAAATCAGAAAGACCCAATGATGAATCGCATAGTGGCCAATCTTTACATACTAAACTAGCATTTGCATGCCGTACTAATGCACCAGTATAAACAACTAGTAATGTATAAATCGTTATTCCATAAAACTGTCTACGTAACTTCTTATCAATATACAAAGATTCTGCATCAAACTTTTTATCGATCTCGAAAATAAGTACCATAAGTAAGAAGACTGATGAAAAGGATATGAGCGAAATACCAAAGTGTAGTGCTAATGCAAAATCAGACTGTGGCCAAAGTACATTAGATGCCCCAATTAGGGATTGTAATATTAGAAAGAAAACCGAAATGAAAGCTAAAAACTTTGTTTCTCGTATATGACCAATAAACTTCCAACTTAAGATGGAAAGCGCTAAAACTAATATACCTACTGTACCTGTAGCTAAACGGTGACTAAGTTCAATTATTAGTTCTGGAGTTATATTGGTTGGAATTACTTCACCGTCACATAATGGCCAGCTTTGTCCACAACCTAATCCGGATTCGGTTTTTGTAACAAGTGCACCACCAATTAACACAAATAGCATTCCAATAGTAGATAATACTGATAGCCATTTTAATATTTTGATCATTATGATACCGCCTGTCTACTTGAAGTCAATCATATCAATACTAATACAAAACAAAGTTAATGACAAAAGATTTTTTGTCAAATTGTTGAACTTTGAAAGTTTTGTACTTTATTCGTAGTTTTTTTAATGAAATGTGTCTAAAGAAATGCTATCATGTTTAATGTTGTTTTTCATCTTTTTACTATATTCATTTCGTGGTATTTTATAGAAAACAGTGTACATCATATTTTTTCACAAAAATAAAGTCTTGATGTTTCTATATTTGTTTGATAGAAATAAATAGGGCATAAATAGGAATAGAAGCGTTTTGCTAAAATTTATTGGTTTTATTTAATATATAAGAAGAGCTTTGATGTAAATAGCTAGTTAAAGTTCATAAATTTGTCACACAATCATAATAATTGTGTGATTAAATAGATGTGAATACCTTTACGTGATACAATATAACAAGTGTTATTTATAATTACGAAATAAAGGAACTTTCTTCATAATAATCGTGATTTTGGATGAAAATAAAATGTAAAGTAGGATAGAGAGGAAGGTTATGATGAATAACCCGAAGGCTATAGAGACAACTTCAATACTAGATCCTGCTAAAGAACAACCTACTGAGACGAAGACAACTTTATGGGCTGATTTTTTAGCACTAATAAAAATAGGTATTATAAATTCTAATTTAATGACTACCTTTGCTGGCTTTTGGCTAGCATTGTTTTATTCAAATACAACATTTTTTGATCATTGGCAATCTTTAATTTTCGTATTGTTAGGTACAGGATTTGTCATTGCAGGTGGATGTGTCCTAAATAATTACTATGATAGAGACATCGATCAAAAAATGTCTAGAACAAAGAAACGTCCGACTGTTACAGGAACCTTATCAAATGCACAAGTGTTACGAATCGGCATTGGTTTTTCTATATTGGGTGCTATGTTTCTTCTATTAACAAATGTACCAGCAGCCGTAACAGGAATATTTGGATGGTTTGTTTATGTAGTTTTATATACAATGTGGTCTAAAAGACGTTACACATTAAATACGATAGTAGGAAGCTTTTCCGGAGCTGTGCCACCATTAATTGGATGGTTAGCAGTTGATCCGACATTTCACCCAGTAGCATTTGTCTTTTTCTTAATTATGTTTATATGGCAAACACCACACTTTTTAGCATTAGCTATGATGAAAGTGAAGGAGTATAAGGCAGTAGGAATTCCTATGTTACCTGTAGTTCATGGTTTCTCTATTACAAAAAGACAAATTTTAATATATATCCTTTGTTTACTACCACTGCCATTTTACTTAAGTTCATTAGGAACTATTTTTATGATTTTGGCAACATTATTAAATGTAGGGTGGGTAGTACTATCAGTAAGAGGATTTTTTATGAAAGATGATATGAAATGGGCAAAATGGATGTTTATTTACTCCATTAATTATTTAACCATTTTATCTATTGCGATGGTAGTTGCTACATTGCCATCATTCTTCTAGTGTAATCAGAAAAGTATCATTCTTTTCTTTCTGATTCTATAAATAAAAATATATAAAAGAGAAAGAGGGGTAATAATTCATGAAAGGATGGATGGGGCGGTTTCGCACGCTTTTCCTGTTAGGAGCCTTAGCGCTATTTCTTTCAGGATGTGGGAACCCATATGTAAGTGCACTGCAGCCTAAAGGTGAAGGCGCACAAATGAGCTATGATTTAATGCTTATTAGTCTTGCAATTATGGTATTAGTAGTTATTGTTGTAGTTGCAATTTTTGTCATTGTTATGGTCCGATTCCGCCAGAAAAAAGGGCAAGAGGACTACATACCAAAGCAAGTAGAAGGGAACCATGTTTTAGAAACAATATGGACAGTCATTCCAATTATCTTGCTATTAATCCTAGCAGTACCAACAGTTCAATACACATTTGCTCTAGCAGAAACAGAGCCTGAAGCACAAGCAGAGGATGCTGAAGAAGCGGAAGATGTATTATGGATTGATGTAACTGCGAAACAGTTTTGGTGGAATTTTAGCTACCGTGATTTGAATGTAACGACAAGTCAGGATTTATATATTCCTACAGATAAACGTGTTTATGTAAAACTATCCTCAGGAGATGTCATTCACTCCTTCTGGGTACCAACAATTTCTGGTAAAATGGATACAAACCCAGGTAAAAATGAAAATGAAATGTTTATCAATGCAACAGAAGAAGGGGTCTATTGGGGACACTGTGCAGAATTCTGTGGACCATCTCACTCTTTAATGGAATTTAGAGTTATTGCAGTTAGTCCAGGAGAATTTGATCAATGGATTTCTGACATGCAAGAAGCATCTGCAGAGGATACTCCAGCAGACACTGTTGCAGCAGAAGGTCAAGCATTATTCCAACAAAGCTGTATGGCATGTCACGCAATCGGTGCATCACCAGCTGTTGGGGTAGGACCTAACTTAACTAGCTTTGGCACTCGAGAAACATTAGCAGGTATTGAAGAAAATACGAAAGAAAACATCGTGAAATGGATTTTAGATCCAGAAAGCTTCAAGCCTGGAAACGAGATGACTGGTAACTATGTTGTACCAAGCAAAGAAGATGCAGGTAAGATTGCGGAGTACTTGTTGACATTACAACCAAGTGAAATTGGTCCAGACGATGCTCGCGATAATGAATATATTCAAGCCGAGCCTAAGGAAGAAGAAGGCGAAGGTGAAGAGAATACAACAGAAGAAGAATCAACAGAGGAATCTGCTGAAGAAGAAACAAACGAACAATAAAAGAATTTTTGTTGCTCATATTTAGGATGATGTTCTAAGGGAGGTAAAAAGTGTGAGTACAGCAACTGCAAAGAAGCGTGGCTTTGGTTCTGTACTGTGGGATTATTTAACTACAGTAGACCATAAGAAAATAGCTAGCCTCTATTTAATTGGTGGTGGATTCTTTTTCTTACTTGGTGGTCTTGAAGCCTTGCTAATTCGTTTACAGCTTATGTATCCCGAAAATGCTTTAATCGGGGCTCAATTTTACAATGAAGTGTTTACAATGCACGGTACGACCATGATTTTCTTGGCAGCAATGCCGCTATTGTTTGCTTTAATGAATGCGGTCATGCCATTACAAATAGGTGCTCGTGATGTTGCATTTCCATTTATTAACGCATTAGGTTTTTGGTTATTCTTATTTGGTGGTATTTTACTAAACCTATCTTGGTTTTTAGGTGGCGCACCTGATGCTGGATGGACTTCTTATGCTCCATTGTCTATTTACTCACCAGGTCATGGTGTGGACTTTTACGCAATTGGTCTACAAATTTCTGGTTTCGGTACGTTAATGGGTGGTATTAACTTCTTAGTTACCATTGTTACAATGCGTGCTCCAGGTATGACATATATGCGTATGCCACTATTTACATGGACTACTTTTGTAGCTAGTGTATTAATTTTATTTGCATTCCCAGCTTTAACAGTTGGTATTTTCTTACTAACATTCGATCGCCTATTTGGTGCTCAATTCTTCGAGGCAACAATGGGTGGTAATGAAATCATTTGGGAACACTTATTCTGGATTTTCGGACACCCAGAAGTATATATTTTAATACTTCCTGCGTTTGGTATATTCAGTGAAATCATACCAGTCTTCTCTAAAAAGCGTTTGTTCGGATATTCATCAATGGTATTTGCAACAGTATTAATCGCATTTTTAGGATTTATGGTATGGGCTCACCACATGTTTACAACAGGTATGGGTCCAGTAGCGAACTCCATTTTCGCAGTTGCAACAATGGCGATTGCGATTCCAACAGGTATTAAAATATTTAACTGGTTACTAACAATGTGGGGCGGTAAAATTCGTCTAACGTCTCCGATGCTTTGGTCAGCAGCATTTATTCCATCCTTCTTATTAGGTGGGGTAACTGGTGTTATGTTAGCTGTAGCTCCAGCTGATTTCCAGTATCATGACTCTTACTTCGTAGTCGCTCACTTCCACTACGTTATTGTTGGTGGGGTCGTGTTTGGTATCTTAGCAGGTGTTACGTATTGGTGGCCATTAATGTTTGGTAAAGTATTAGATGAAAAGTTAAGTAAATGGACATTCTGGACATTCTTTACTGGTTTCCATTTAACATTCTTTATTCAACATTTCTTAGGTCTAATGGGTATGCCTCGTAGATATTGGACATATCTAGAAGGTCAAGAGTTTGAAACTGGAAACTTTATAAGTACAATTGGCGCCTTCTTAATGGGTGTAGGTACAATAATTTTACTTTACAACATTATTAAAACGTCTGTTAGTGGTGAAAAATGTACACGTGACCCATGGGATGGTCGTACATTAGAATGGAGCTTACCTATTCCAACACCGCATTACAATTTTAAACAATTACCATTAGTGCGTGGACTAGACGCATTATGGATTGAGAAAACACAAGGTAATGGGAAAATGATTCCAGCTGAACCTGTAGATGATATTCATATGCCTAACAACTCAATCTTACCGTTTGTTATATCTTTAGGATTATTTATTGCAGGTTTAGGCGTTATCTATCGTGTTGATTCGAATGCTGCATACATTGCAATCATTGTTGGTTTTGTACTAACATTTGGAAGTATGCTCGTTCGTTCAGTTAAAGACGATTTAGGGCACCATATTCATAAAGAAGATCTTGAAAAAGAGGGGGCTGAGGTAGAATGAGTACACATGAAGATGTATTGAGTTCTGAAAACCTACCGCATGAACCTGAGAAAGCTACCCTTGAAGGTAAAAATAAATTTTTAGGTTTCTGGTTCTTCCTTGGTGGTGAAACTGTATTATTTGCAAGTTTATTCGGTACGTATTTAGCATTGAAAAACTCGTTTGGAAATGCGGAGCATGCCACACCTTCTCAAGAGCTATTTGGTCTAGAACTTGTGTTTATTATGACCATGTTCTTATTAACAAGCTCATTAACCAGTGTTTATGCTATGTACCATATGAAAAATCATGATTTTAAGAAAATGATGCTATGGCTAGGTATCACTGTATTACTTGGTCTTGCATTCTTAGCTTGTGAAATTTATGAGTTTACACATTATTATCATGAGTTCCACCATACATTTACATCATCTGCTTTTGGATCAGCCTTTTATGCACTTGTTGGCTTCCACGGCGCGCACGTTGTATTTGGATTATGCTGGATTGTTGCTCTAATGGTTCGTAACGCAAGACGTGGTTTAAACCTTTACAACGCACCAAAGTTTTATATTTCAAGTCTATACTGGCACTTTATTGATGTTGTATGGGTATTTATCTTTACAGTTGTTTATTTGATGGGGAAGGTGGGATAAATTATGGCAGAAAACACCAAATCCAGTCATACAGATGAGTTTTATAAAGTAAAGCATAAAGAGCAAATGAAACACCAAGTTATTACATTTGCCTTGATGATTATTTTTACGATTGTAGCTTTTGCTTTAGTAGCAGGGGACTTCAGTAAATTATTTATTATCCCAGTGTTACTGTTATTAGCAGCAGTACAAGTTATGTTTCAGCTATACTATTTCATGCATATGAGTGAAAAAGGTCATGAAATGCCAGCGTTAATGATTTATTCCGGTATTTTCGCTGCTATTCTAACCATTTTAGCTTTAACAACTATTACATGGATTTAAGTTAGAAAATCGGAGCGATTCGCTCCGATTTTTTTATGTGTGTGTAATTTATCTAATGGATCTGTATAGATTATTAATTGGTATGCAGGAGACGGTATACTATTAGAAAAGAAGTGACTCCAGGTTCTATTTATGACAAATTCATGAATAATAGAGGATTACTTAGAAACGAATGTGGAAATCAGTTATAATAGGAATGATATATACACCTATATTGGAGTGACATAAATATGTGGACAAAATTACAAATTTTTGGGTTCCGCGCACTTTGGAGTCCGTATTTCTTGTTGTTTGTAATAGCACTTAGTTTACTATATTACTTAATAACAGGGCCACTGAGACATAAATTCGGTGGAAGCAACCAATCTGTACCTACTGGGAAACAACAGTTCTCCTTTTACCTTGGAATGCTGACTCTTTACTTAGTGAAAGGGGCACCAGTTGATTTACTTTCTCATATTTCTTTATTAGCTCACATGATCCAAATGGCTTTATTTTATTTACTTTTCCCAATTCTCATCATAAGGGGTATTCCTGGATGGATCTGGAGAAAAGTCTTCAATATTAAAGTATTGAAACCAATATTAAATCTATTTACAAAGCCACTAATAGCGATATTTTTATTTAACTTTTTATTTTCCATTTACCATTTACCTGATATTTTGGACTTCTCAAAGACAAGCGCCACAGCACATTCCATTATCTCTATCGTAATATTATTTGCGGCCTTCTGTATGTGGTGGCCACTCATTACACCGTTAGAAGAGCAACAACGAATTAAACCATTATTTAAAATATTTTACATTTTTGCTAATGGAGTATTGATTACTCCTGCTTGTGGTTTAATTATATTTGCGCCTGAATCTCTATATGAGACGTATTCGAATATGGAAGCTTGGTCAAATGCTTTAAGTTTATGTGTGCCTTTTGATGTTTTATCTGGTTTAAATACAACAGCGTTTAATGGTCCTGAATTTTTTACAGATATGTCTTTATTACATGACCAGCAAGCAGGTGGTATTTTAATGAAAGTCATGCAAGAAATTATTTATGGTATCGTGCTAGGTAAGGTATTCTTTAGTTGGTACCGTAAAGAAAACCGTGATATAGATCCAATTCCAAACCAATCTTAAAATACAATTTGTCGTTCGGAGGTATCGTTAGTGCCAATTTTACCAACAATTAGTACAGCATTTATTGTAATTAGTGCGATTTTAGTGGCAATCGGTTGGATACTAATCGTCAAGAATAAACCGAAAGCTCATAAAAAAGTAATGATTGCAGCAGCAATTTCTGCTTTACTATTTTTCATTATTTACATGTCTAGGACAATCTTTATGGGGAATACCTCGTTTGGGGGACCTGAGAATTTAAAGATTTACTATACAATATTTTTAGTCTTTCATATTGTTTTAGCTACTACAGGGGCAATCTTTGGATTAGTAACGCTTTATTTAGCGTTAAAAAGAAAAATTTCAAAGCACCGGAAGATCGGACCTGTTACAAGTATCATTTGGTTTTTTACGGCAATAACGGGAGTAGCAGTTTACTTGTTACTTTATGTTTTGTTTGATGGTGGAAAAACAACTAGTATGATAAAAGCAATATTAGGATTTTAGGTGATGAAAACATGCTCCATTCATCTAAAGGGGTCAAATTAAAGAAATTGTCAGCTCAGGATGTCCACTTGTTACAGGAACAGCCTGAGCTGTTTTTTCAAAAAAATTCCATAATTCGTACAGATGGAGATTGGCCGTATGATGGTTTAAAAGCTTATTTACCGTTATTTCATGAACTATTACTAGAGAATCCAAACGCCTTTACTGGTCCGTGGGTTATGGTGACTGAACAAAATCAATTGATTGGTGACATTTCTGTTAAAACATTTAACGAAAATGTTACATGCCTTGAAGGAAGCGATTCTTTATTTGAGATGGCATATTTTGTTACTCCTGCGAAACGAAATAAAGGATATGCAACAGAGGCAATTGCTCGATTATCTACTTGGTTTTTTGAAATGTCTAAACAAAGAGTACTTTATGCAAGAACGAAGAAGGGGAATCTGCCTTCTCAACGGGTATTACAGAAGACAGGCTTCAAGCGAATAGAAGAAGATGATTTTGTTAGGACCTATATAAAGAAAAGAGATTGAGAGTAGTCCTGGTCAAGGAAAATTTAATTTTGAAAGCCGTTTTTAATAAGCACAAGGGAGATGTAAAAAAAGCCGAAAGTGAGAACTTTCGGCTTTTAAGTCCTTTATATTTTTATTCTCCAATTAATAATACCAGCTTCTTTTGCAGAGTTATACGCGATAACAACCAGGGGACCGACAATAAAACCTAATAGGCCAATTAATTGTAATCCTAAAAACATGGCAATTAAGGTAACAAGTGGCGAGAGTCCCATATGTGTTCCCATTACTTTCGGTTCTACGGTACGGCGAATGGCTAGTAAAATAATAGCTAGAATTGCTAGTTTTGTACCCATTACGGCATCACCTGAGAAGTACATAAAAAGAGACCAAGGACCTAAAATAACGATTGACCCAATAATAGGTATTAAGTCGATGATCCATATGATAATGGACATAATTAGTGCTACATCTGGTGCAATAATGAATAAACCTATTAAGCTAACAATAAAGATTAGAATACTTACTAAAAATTGTGCTTTAAAGAATCCAGCTATGACACTAGTAAATCTTGCAGCCATAAAGGTTACTTTTTTAGCTGTCGCTTCTGTCATTAGTTCAAATGTCCTTTGTTTAATTTTTGGTAGCTCAATCATAAATAAGAAGAGTGCAATCAGATAAACAATAAAGCTAACTAGAAATTCTGGAATTTTTGCTGCGAAATTTGCAACATTTTCTATGGTTACTACATTAAGTATCGTGGTTTTCATACTATCAAAGGTAGTATCAATAGTTGCCTCCACTTCATCAATAAAAGCATCCGGCATTTCTTGTGTGAATCGATCTAAGTCGGATTTCATATCATTTACGATATTTGTTATATCACTAACGTATTCAGGAGTATTCTCCGCTAATTTTACTAATTGAGTAACTGATTTTGTAGCTACGTACGTACCTATCGTGCTGATTAAGAGTAAGAAACAAATGAAGGTTAAAATGACGCTGACATTCCGCTTTAAACGTAATTTTCTACCTAATAATCTTACGAGAGGGTTTAACATCAATGCGGTTAAAATCGCCAAAATAATTGGAATAGAAACAGGAATGATAAAATAAAAAATGAGAAGTGTAATAATAATCAAAAAGATTATAGACCATTGTCGTTTTGTGATTTTCGATAGCAAGGTAATGACGTGGCTCCTTTCCGGATAAAAAAGTATTCTTAAATAAAATATAGCACATTGAATGCCGTTTGAATATTAGAAACCTTTAGATTTACTTCTGTAATAAAAATGTAATACTGGTAAATTTGGGAATCTATTATTATATCTATGAAGATATAGTTAAACATATGAATGAAAACGAATATTTAAGTGGCTTACTTAGTACTTCGGTAAACATAAGTGCTAGATAAAAGCTTTATACAATAGGTATTAGCATTTTGTATCACAATAGGACATCAATGATAATTGGCTATTATTCATAAATGGGGAAGGTTATTTTACAAAAGTAAGAAACCAGGCTTTGGATAACCTGGTTTCTGTATAAAATGATTAATTATTTATTTTCTTCCTTGTATGTATCTAATAATTCTTTAACATTGTTTAAAATGCCATTACATCTTTGGACAATATTATTAGGAAATTCTTCATCATATTCAATACCATGTGGATAATAATGCTTCCCAAGAACCGGAGTTAATAATTCAATTAGTGCAGTTCCTTTATCGACATTCCCTTCAAGAGCATGCCCTTGAACTCTTAAATAATATGTTTCGTTCTTTACAGACGTATTCATTTTATAATCATATGTAACACGTTCATAATCCCAGCCAGAAGCTCTTACAAATCCAGCCTTTTTCATTAAATAATCTAGAGGACGGAGGTCTACTACTGCACCTTCAATTCCTGTTTCTTCAAATTTCATTTCTTCCACCTCACATTTATAATCTAAAATAATAATAGTAAAAAAATGAACAATAATCAATCTTTCTGTATAAATCTACTTATTTTACGGAATGAATGTAACAAATTGGACACAATAATGAGAGGGAAATGCTTGTATTTCCCTTTGATTTACTATATATGTAGGAGGAATAGAGATGAAAAGCGTACGCGAAATAATGACAGATGATGTTTCTTGTTGCTATGCAGGAGATACTATTTTTGATGCGGCATCAAAAATGAAAGAATTAAACGTAGGGGCTATCCCGATTGTGGATGACCAAAAAACTCTACTCGGAATGGTTACAGA
Organism: Salirhabdus sp. Marseille-P4669; assembly: GCF_900240405.1. GTDB lineage: Bacteria > Bacillota > Bacilli > Bacillales > Alkalibacillaceae > OEQK01. The sequence continues at coordinate 79,453 of NZ_OEQK01000003.1, read as the reverse complement.
CCGAGATCTCGTTATAAGAGGCTATGCAAATAAAAAATCGGAAACAACAAATATAAAAGAAGTGATGAGTGAGCATTTACATTCTGTTTCCCCGGATGCGACTTTACAGGAAGCATCAAAGCTAATGGCAGACAAACAAATTAGGCGCCTTCCAGTAGTAGAAAATGGGAAACTAACAGGCATCGTATCCTTGGGTGATTTATCATTAGATAAGTATTCCGATCAAGCTGCAGGTCAAGCTCTTGAAGAGATTTCAGAACATACGAACGAGCTACATTAAAAAAGTGGTCAGAAAAACAGTCGTATATTGCAACCGTGCCGCCGTATTTTTTGGCGGCATTTCTTTTTGTTTATATGGAAATACAAAGGATGTTAAAAAGGGTATCGTTATATGTAAGGGAGTTGGATTCTATGAAAAAGATTGTATTATTGCTTTTCTTTTTCCTAATTTTATATGTGTTTTTAGAAGAAGACATCATTATTGAGGAAGAACCTCCAGTCGTTCAAGAAGAGAATCAAGAAATACATCAACAACAGGAAGAAAGAGAGGAGCAAAAGTCCGAATCGCCATCACAGGAATTGGAAGGGAACACATTTGATTTACTAAATCGTTCCGAAGAGGATTTAGTGAAGACGCTAGGGGAGCCTGATCGAAAAGATCCTACTGCATACGGATATGAATGGTATATCTATGAAAATTTAGAGGATCAATATATCCAAATTGGAATGGAAGATGGCCGCTCCACTACTATTTTTGCAACAGGTGGTAGCTTACAATTAAATCCCATAGCTATTGGAGATGACTACAATCAAGTAATGAAGGAATTTCCATTCAAGCAAACCGTTTCCTACCAAAATGATTCTGGGGAATTTCAGTTCAAGATAAACGACGAAGATATAAAGCAAAATCCGCTTGTTAAACTGGACGATGATTTATTTGCACAATTTTATTTTGATACATTTACGAATAGCCTTTCTTCTATTCGGATAATTACAGGGGAAACACTTTTAAGAATGAAACCATACGCCATTGAGTATTGGGGAACATTACCTGAAGAACAAAGCTTCACTAATGAAGAATGGAATGCAATACAACAAGCTAGAGAAAAACAAATATTTGCAATTACAAATGTGATACGAAGTCGCTTTCAATTGGAGGGCTTAGAATGGGATGAGAGTGTTTCTGAAGTAGCATATTTACACAGTGAAGACATGTCTAATCATAATTATTTTTCTCATACGTCTTTAAATGGAGATGGCTTAAAAGAACGTCTTGGTCGCAAAGATATTAAGTATTTATCTGCTGGCGAAAATATTGCAGCCCTTTATGTGGATGCTCCAGCAGCAGTAGAGGGATGGCTGAATAGTGAAGGGCACCGTAAAGCTATGTTAAATGAACAATTCACTCACTTAGGAACTGGAGTGCACAAAAACTATTATACTCAAAACTTTTTGCAAAAATTTTAGTTCCATCGCACAATTTATTCATCTCATACATAGGCTATGATAGAAAAGGTGTGTAAAGGTGAGGTGAAAAAATGGGTAAGCTTCATCCGAAAGTTTCTGAATTTAAAGCTTTTATCGAAAAACATCCCAAACTTATAAAGCATGTGCGGTCTAATAAAGAAAGCTGGCAACCTTATTACGAGAAGTGGTTATACTATGGTGAGGAGGATGAGTATTGGGAGCAATTTTCGGATCAAGGCAACGAAAAACAAACCGATGGAAATGGAAAACAATATGCTGAAATGTTTCAAAAAGTGTCTGGAATGTTAAATAATCTAGACTTAAATAAATTACAAGAGCAAATGTCTCAGTTAAATGGCGTATTATCTAATGTTCAATCCATACTACAGCAATATCAACAAAATAAACAACAACAGCCCTTCTTTCAATCAAAAAATAACCGGCCAAATCCCTTTAAATTCGGAAAGGATTAGGTGCTAATATGGATGGGAATGTTTACAGACAGCTGCAAAATCGACCGGACTTAATTCACTTTATTCGAATGAATCCAATTTGGTATAGAAGGCTAACAAGATATCCTGAAATGTTTCAGGCGTTAGAAAGTTCCTCTAAGCATTTTTATGGAAAAACGTTTTATCAACGAGTTGGTAAAGCAAACGATCGTTTAAATATGCTGATGATGCTTTTATCCATGGCAGAAGCAATGCAGGAACAGCAGGAATAGCACTTACAAAACCTAATTGGTATAGCCTTACAAGTTTAACCATTTCCTTTTATCTCCAAGTTTTGGTATGATAGATCTGGAGGTGGAAACATGCTTGCTACATTAGATATTGTTGATTTGTTCGATCGCTCTGAAGTGTTAGGTAAGATGATCTTACAATCTGAAACGTTTGAAAACTATTTAAAAGCAAAACATAAATTGGAAAATGATTTAGAAGCTCAAAAGCGAATCATCGCTTTTCAACGTATAAAAGAACAATATGAAGATGCACAACGATTTGGTCGTTATCATCCTGACTATACAAAAATCATGAAAGAAGTTAGGGAAGTTAAGCGGGAGATGGATCTAAACGAGACTGTTGCTGCTTACAAGCGTGCTGAAACGGAATTGCAAGCACTTTTAGATGATGTCAGTGCAGCTATTGCAGAGACGGTTAGCCCCTCCATTAAAGTGCCAAGAGATGGTGCACTATTCTCTGATAGTGGTTGTGGATGTGGAAGCGGCGGATCTTGTGGATGCTCTGCTTAAAGGATAGATAAACGTCTTATTTCGATGCGAAATAAGACGTTTTTTACTTTTTGAAACGCTTACGTTGACTATTGATGATTTTTATAATTTTTGCTAAACTTTAAAAAAAGTTGAATGGAGATTTCGAATGTGGACAAGTAGACAAGGCATGGTTATTTGGCTCAAAAATATGAAATATGTTCGTAAACTACGAAAATATGGTCACATGATTTATGCATCGAAAAATCAAAAATATATTGTAATATATACAAATCAAGAAGGTATAGAAGAAGTTAAATCTCAAATAGAAGGGCTACCATTTGTTGCAAAAGTCGACCTTTCTTTTAAGCCATTTATTAAAACAGAATATGAAAAAGTAAGTCATGATAAGTCGAAGGAATTTGATTATAAGTATGACTTGTAAAGAAGCATCACCCATGCGTATTACACGTAGGGTGGATGCTTCTTTTTGTTTAATAACGATTTTTTCCATTTTTGTTACTAAATCCGTTATAAATATAAATTAGCTAAGAATATCCCCAAACTCTCTTCATAAATTTCATCAAATTGAGTGATTGGTAACGGGTTTATTCCTTCACCAAGCTCTACCGTATATCCGGGACGCCTCCATGTTTGAATAAACCAATCTTTGTAACCTGCATGACTATCAATAGTTTGAACTGGATTATATCCACTTACACGTGCAAATTCGTTTACAATCGTTTCTGCTTCAGGAGGTTCTAAGTCTTCATAACCCCAATAAATAACTTCACCTTGAGTATGAAAGGCTAAAACACGTTCAAACATACGGTTGCCAGTAAGTTCTGCCATTGCTACAGCTTCTGGTTCCGTTAATGGAGCTCTGCCAGGGTAATCCCTTGGTGCTGGCTGTTGCTCTTTTCTTTCTCTCTCAATTTCCCAGTTCGCAGGGAATTGATTATTTAGATCCACTCCTCGGATATTCGCCTTCCAATTAGAAAAGTTGGTACGCCCATTATTGATTTGTAGCACCTGATCTCGAAACGGTTGTTCATTTGGAGGTCCGTTGATTACTAAATTTACACCATCTGGATTTACCATCGGTACAAGCGAGAACAAGGTTTGCTGATAGTATGGTAATACATTAAAGCCTCGAATTGGTTGTTCATTTGTTATAGCAAGTAAATAATCATTTAAAAAGGTCATAATAATTGGTGTGGTGATCCATTCATTCGCATGAAAAGAGCCATTCACGTGCACGCGCTTCGAACCAGATCCCACAACGATTTCAGGAATTGCTTTTCCCATTACCGATTGGCCGATTTCAAAAACACGGAGAAAGGGATAAATGTATTTTAGTTGACGCATATTTAGAATGAATTCTTCATACGTATAATTTTGTTTCCCTTGTACAACTCTCCATGTTACTTTACGGGGTAGGATAATACGTTGTCCTATCGATAACTGTGAAGGATTTACGTTTCGATTCATCATCAAAAGAGCCTGAAAATTAACATTTTGATATTGGGAGATTAGCCACAGATTGTCTCCTGATTGAACCTCATATGTTTCTGATATGAAACCTGGAATTTGTACATTTTGACCAACTACAAGCTGAGTAGGATTAATATTCGGATTCGAATCGATTAGGAGCTGTAATGGAATTTGAAAGGTTTGCATATATGCCCAAAGACTATCTCCAGGTGCAACTGTAATATTCATGGATGACCTCCTAACTTTTCATACTAAAAACAATATATGAATTGGATTTACCGATTATTTGTTTGATTTCTTAACACGTTAAAATATGCAATAAAAGGACGCTAAGAAGAATTATAAAAATTTTTTATAAAAAAAGGATTTTAATTGATGGTTAACTAATATTATAATAAAGGATAGAACTTAGAGGAAAAGGGGGGCTTTATAATGGCATTCATTATTACATCACCTTGCAAGGATGAGAAGGCTGCTGAATGTGTAGAGGTTTGTCCTGTTGAATGTATTGAAGAGGGCAAGGACATGTTTTATATTGATCCTGATATTTGTATTGACTGTGGAGCTTGTGAAGCTGTATGCCCGGTAGAAGCTATTTATCACGAGGACGATGTTCCAGACGGTGAGACAGAATATATTGAACTAAACCGAAAGTTTTTCCAAGAGTAAGTTTTTTTAATACAGACATAATTATGAAGAAATGGCATAAACAAATTTTCTTAGGGCTCCTAACTGGTTTATTTACAAATTAGTACGAGCCTAGGGATTATGTTTGTCCAGAGGGTCTTGATGATATGTCTTGTCAATCGATTACAGACTGTTTCCTAATCATAAGGAACAGTCTTTTTTCGTATAAAGGAGCTGTAATACATGAAAAAAATACCAATAACCGAAATAGAGGAATTTCAGTTTGGTCATGCTCAAGACATGAAAGCTGCAACAGGATGTACAGTTATCATAAATGCTGGCGGAGCGATTGGTGGTGTAGATGTCCGTGGCGGTTCTCCAGGTACTAGAGAAACAGACTTGCTAAATCCGCAAAACCTTGTAGAAGAAGTACATGCAGTATTTTTGTCCGGTGGAAGCGCGTACGGACTGGATGTAGGTAGTGGTGTCATGAAATTTTTAGAGGAGCAAGATATTGGCTTTGATGTTCAGGTTGCCAAAGTACCTATCGTTACAGGTGCCATTTTATTCGACTTGTATCCAGGGGATCCCACCGTACGTCCCGATTTAAAAATGGGCTATGAAGCGGCACAAAATGCTTTTAATAAAGACGTTTTAAAAGAAGGCAGTATTGGTGCAGGTACAGGTGCTACCGTTGGGAAATGCTTAGGTCCAAATTTTGCAATGAAGGGTGGCCTTGGTACTTATGCTGTCCAGATAGGAGATTTAAAAATTGGAGCAATAGTAGCGGTGAATTGTTTTGGTGATGTGGTAGATCCTGTGACTGGTGATGTAATAGCTGGTGTATTTGATTCTTCTAATCGAACGTTTTTACATACCGAGGATATATTACTTCAACAAACTCAGCAAAGTGATAAAACCAATCGTTTTAAAGGAAACACGACGATAGGTACAATTGTTACCAATGCGAAATTAACTAAGCCGCAAGCAAACAAAATTGCATCCATTGCACATGATGGCTTTGCCCGTACGATGCGACCATCCCATACATTAGTCGATGGTGATACAATTTTCACTCTAAGCTCGAATAAAGTGGATGCAGAATTAAATGTAGTTGGAATGTTAGCTGTAAACGTAGTGGAGCAAGCCGTATTAAATGCCGTAAAAGAAGCAAAAAGTGTACAATCTATCCTCTCCTATCAAGACATTAGGGAGGGATAGATTTTGGAATCCGCGAATTCCAAAATCATACTGTCAAAATTATCGATTTTTCAGTAAAATGGGTATTGACGTCATCTAAAGGTATAAAAGGGGATTCCAAATGAGTTCATATACAGAAACGAGAATTAACAAACAAGATCTTCTACCAAATCTTGCTGAGTTGTATGTAGAGATGGAAAAAGAACAGGATACACAACAGGCTAAAAAAGTAAGGGATTTAGCTCAAAAACTACAAAAGAAAGAGCTTATAATTGGATTTGCAGGACACTTTTCTGCCGGCAAATCAACCATGATTAATGAACTAGTAGGGGAAGATATTTTACCTTCGTCTCCTATTCCAACGAGTGCCAATGTCGTTAAAGTGAAGAATGGAAACCAATATGTTCGAATTTTTTATAAGGATAAAGCTGTACAATATAATAAACCATTTGATAAAGATACCATTAAAGCGTTAAGCAAAGACGGTGAAACGGTAAAAGCAATCGAAATTAGTAAATCAATATCTAGTTTACCTAAACATGTTGCCATTATGGATACACCAGGAATTGATTCATCCAATGATGCTGACCGTATTATGACAGAAGCCAATTTGCATGTTGTCGATGTCTTATTTTACGTTATGGACTACAATCATGTTCAGTCTGAGGTAAACCTTTCCTTTTTACGTGAAATGCAAGCGAGAGGGAAGACGTTTTATATCGTAATTAATCAAATTGATAAGCATCAAGAACAGGAGCTTAGCTTTCAAGCATTCCAAGAAAGCGTAAAAAGCGTTTTAACGAATTGGGGAATTAAGCCGGATGATATCTATTATACTTCGTTGCGCAATCAAACCCATCCCTACAATGAATTTAATCAGGTAAGGCAATGTTTTAACGAATATGCTTCGAAAATAGAAGGCATGGTAGAACAAACCGTTAAGCATTCGATGAAAACAATCATTAAAGATCACATTGCATACTTAACGGATTTGGAGCAATCCACTATTGATACATTGACAGACCAATTGGAACAATTGACTATTGGTGAGGAAGAAGCAGATGTATTAAAGGATGAACGTGATGCGGAACAATCTTACCGAGAAAGCTTGGATGGTATATTAAAAAATGCCTATTTAATGCCATATGAAAATCGAGAATTGGCTAAAGATTTTATAGAATCTCAACAACGAGACTTTAAAGCGGGTATGCTATTTGCAAAAAAGAAAACAGCACAAGTAAAAGAAGAGCGTTTGAACAATTTCTATACATCTTTACTTGAAACTGCTTCAAGGCAAATGGAAATGCATTTAAGAGATTTACTAATGAAATTTGTAAAGGAATATCGTATTTCCGATGAAGGTTTAATGCAACAGATCCAAAACTTTACGGTTTCATATGAAAAGGAACAATTACTATCAATCGTTAAACCAGGTGCAGAGGTAACTGGGAATTATGTTCTTGTATTCACAGAAGAAGTATCTGCAGATATTAAAAAATATGTTAAAGAAGCGACCTTTCCAATCTGGGACCGTATATTCGCTTTTATTAAACAAGAAGCGGACAAAAAGAAACAAAAGAGAAACGCTTTACAAGAACAACAAGCACAAGTAAGTATTTTAAAACAAAAACGAGATTCTATATATGACAGGTTAGAAAATAGGAACACAATTTTAATTCGTATTTTAAAAGGTAAAAGTGAATCGAATACGAACTATGTTGATCAAATCAATGTAGCGATTCAAAACGAGCTTGCAAAAGTGGAGCCAATCGAGCATCTAAGTGCAAATGTTGTGCAAAACGAGGAAAAACAAGAAACGACTTCACGGAGTAAGGAAAAAACTGTTTCGATAAATGTAGATAAAACGATAGAAATACTAGATAATACAGTAAGACTAATTAGTAAAGTGAAAGGATTTTCAACATTATCAGAGGATTTACAGAAAAAGAGTAAACGTTTAAAAAATCGTCATTTTACGGTTGCTTTATTTGGTGCATTCAGCGCAGGAAAATCATCGTTTGCAAATGCGTTATTAGGAGATGCCATTCTTCCTGTTTCACCAAATCCAACGACTGCAACGATTAATAAAATAAGTCCACCAACAGAAGAAAATCCTCATGGTACGGTTGTGGTCCAATTTAAGAAAGAAAGTCAGCTTTTGCAGGATGTAGAGCTAATCATTCGTGAGCAAAAGCAAACCTTCAACTCTTTAGGTGAATTAATAAAATGGCTACATGCAACGGATTTGTCTAAGGTGGTAGATGAAGAAGGAACAAAAAATCTATCCTTTCTACAAGCCTTAGTACTGGGCTATGATAACGTGAAGGACCAAATAGGACAGCAAATCTCCATACCATTAGAAGAAGCAAAGGCTTTTATAGCGGAGGAAAGGTTTGCTTGTTATGTAGAATGGATGGAAACATTTTATCAGTGTGCCTTTACGGACCAAAGCATTACGTTAGTCGATACGCCAGGTGCAGATTCTGTTAATGCACGACATACAGACGTTGCGTTTGAATACATTAAAGATGCGGATGCTATATTGTTTGTAACCTATTATAATCATGCATTTTCCAGAGCAGATCGTGAATTTTTAATACAACTTGGTAGGGTAAAGGATGTATTTAGTTTAGATAAAATGTTCTTTATTATAAATGCTGCAGATTTAGCGAAGGATGAACAGGAATTACAGCTCGTCCGTACGTATGTGGAAGAACAGCTGAGTCAATATGGTATTCGTAGTCCGAGGATGTTCGCACTATCCAGTAAGCGCGCTATAGAGGAGAAGAAAGGTAACGTAACCGATAAAGCATCTGGTATTTCAACCTTTGAAGAAAAGTTCAGTGCTTTTATCGATAAGGATTTAACCTATCTTTTTGTTCAGTCTGCTTTTCATGACTTAAAACGTGTAACGACAATGTTAAGAAAATACATCAATTCTGCATCACTAGATAAAGCGGAAAAGGAAAATATAAAAGGAAAATATGAACAGGACCAACAACACTTAGCATCAATCATTGATCAGTATGGAACAGATCGGATGGAGCAGTCCATTAAACAAGAGATTGAAGAGCTTATTTACTATATCCATCAAAGGTTATTTTTTAGGTTTTCGGATTTCTTTAAGGAGAGCATTAATCCGTCCACTATAAAATCAAACGGAAAAAAAGGGAAAATCGAGGTCCAACATGCATTTACTGAACTCTTAGCGTATTTAAATCATGATCTTATCCAAGAGCTTCAAGCAACCTCGCTTCGTATTGAAAACTTTATAAAGAAGTCTATAGTGGATTGGGTGCAAGAAGTAGAGAGAAAAGATGAAATGCAAGCATATGATTTCTCCTTTTCGGACGATTTTGAGGTAGTATTGGAATCTCCACAAGTTTCTGTTGATTTACAAGCAACAAACGATGGAAAATACGACAAAGCATTAAGTCTTTTTAAAAATACAAAATCATTTTTTGAATCCAACGAAAAAGAACAGATGAAAGATGCAATCGAAAAGCTACTGAAACCGATTGTAAAAAACATTTTAACGAACAAAGAACAAGAATTAGTTGCCTTTTTCCTGCCACAGTGTCAAAATGAACAAAGGCGAGTTAAAGAAAAAATGAAAAAATCGGTATTTGAATATTTTGATGGGCTGCTATATAACGTATCAGATAACGTGAATATAGAGCAATTGAAGTATATTTATGAACAAATAAAAGAACAAGCAGATATTTAGAAAAAAGTACCTGACACTTGTTTACGATGTATGTGTCAGGTACTTTTTTGTTCCGTGTTTTGCTTTGAAAAGTGTCCAATACTAGATTTTTATCCTATTTTACTTTAAAATTGCTAAAGTATGGTAAGTTTGATATACAGTTATTTGTTACATACTTAATGGATAGTCATGATACCTTAATCGTTTCGTATGGTTCCTGCGATAAGTGGTAACATATAAATGGATAACGAGGCTTTTCGACTTCCGTAATACTGGAAATCCTATTGAAGATGTAGAATTATCGAAAATGATGAACAGTAGTAAACGTTTAAATAAAAAGAGATAAAGAAAGATGGATAACTCTTAAATAATTTAGTGTAGTATATGATTCGCATATGAATTGTCAAAGCTTACGTAACCAATTAGGTTATAATACTTGACGAGATAGATAATTTTACGGCCAATAGGAAATAACAAATTTGTAAGGAGATTGAGAAATATTGAAGAATTTTAAAGACTTTGACATCAGTGAAGAAACATTAAGTGCATTATCAGCGATGGGTTTTGAAACGCCATCTCCTATCCAGGCACAGGCAATTCCGGTTGCTTTAACAGGTAGAGATGTAATTGGTCAAGCCCAAACAGGTACAGGTAAAACAACTGCTTTTGGTATTCCAATGATTGAGAAATTAAAAAAGGACGAGAAAAATATTCAAGGGGTTATTTTAGCTCCTACCCGTGAACTTGCAGTACAAGTGGCAGAAGAGTTAAATCGTATCGGAAGCAAGAAAAACATATTTACATTGCCAATTTATGGCGGACAAGATATTAATCGACAAATCCGTGCATTGAAAAAACGTCCTCAAATAATTTCAGCAACACCTGGTCGTCTAATAGACCATATTAAGCGAAAAACCATTCGACTTAATGATATTCATACAGTCGTACTTGACGAAGCAGATGAAATGCTAAATATGGGATTCATTGATGAAATTGAAGAAATTTTATCGGAAATTACTTCTGAGCACCATACAATGTTGTTCTCAGCAACAATGCCTCCGAAAATTGAGGCATTAGCTCGTAAATTTATGAAGGACCCTGAGCTAATTCGTGTAAAAGCGAAGGAAATGACTGTTAAAAATATTGAGCAGCATTATATTGATGTAAATGAGAAACAAAAATTTGACGTATTAACAAGACTGCTTGATATTCAGTCCCCAGAGCTCGCTATTGTTTTTGGTAGAACGAAAAAACGTGTAGATGAATTAACAGAGGGATTGAAAAAGAGAGGATATTCTGTAGAAGGTATCCACGGAGATTTATCACAAGCGAAGCGAGATCACGTTATTCGCTTGTTCAAAGAACAAACCATTGATATTATGGTCGCAACAGATGTTGCTGCTCGTGGTTTAGATATTTCCGGTGTAACACATGTTTACAACTTTGATATTCCACAGGATCCAGAAAGCTATGTACACCGTATTGGTCGTACTGGTCGTGCTGGAAATAAAGGTTTATCTGTAACCTTTGTAACACCACGTGAGATGGATCATTTACGTACAATTGAAAAAGTGACGAAAACGAGCATTGCGAGAAAGTCGATCCCAACATATAGTGATGTACTTGCAGGAAACAAAGAATCAGCATTAGAACAGCTTAAGGAAACTGCTGAGAGTGGGGATTTAAAGGAATATAAAATTTTAGCTGAAGGTTTATTAGAGGATATTGATTCGGTCTCCCTTGTATCCGCAGCTATAAAATTATTAACCAAAGAACCAGATACAACACCAGTACATCTTACTTCTGTTGCGCCACTTCGTTCTAAAAAGTCGAAGAATGATGGCAATCGCAATCGACGAGGAGATCGCCGCAATTATGATCGTAAGAGTAGAGATCGTAGAGACCGTCGTGGTAAAGAAGGAAGATATAATAAAGATCGTAATAACAATAATAAACGTAATCGTAACAAATAATAATAGGAAAGCTAATGATTGCTGGAAGCCTAAAGGTTCCTCCTATCAATCATTAGCTTTTTTTCTTACATAAGGGAGTATACCTTCTCATAACTATCTTTTCCTAGCAAAAAATGTTATACTCTATAGAGCATTTGACAAGTAATGGAGGATTTTGGAATGATTACAGTTAATAATGTAAGCTTGCGTTATGGAGATCGTAAGCTTTTTGAAGATGTAAATATAAAATTTACCCCTGGAAACTGCTATGGCCTTATTGGTGCTAATGGTGCAGGGAAATCCACTTTTTTAAAAATTTTATCTGGTGAATTAGAATCCCAAACAGGTGAAGTTAGCATAACGCCTGGTGAACGCTTAGCAGTATTAAAGCAAAACCACTTTGAATATGATGAGCATGAAGTGCTTCAAACGGTTATTATGGGTCACGCGAGACTTTATCAAATTACCCAGGAGAAAAATGCGATTTACATGAAAGAGGATTTTACCGACGAAGATGGTATTCGAGCAGCTGAGCTTGAAGGGGAGTTTGCGGAATTAAATGGTTGGGAAGCAGAATCAGATGCGGAAAAACTATTAATTGGCCTAGGTATTGATAAACACCAACATTATATGAAAATGGCAGAGCTATCAGGGTCCGATAAAGTGAAGGTATTATTAGCTCAAGCACTATTCGGTAATCCAGATATTCTACTATTAGATGAGCCAACAAACCACTTAGATATTAAAGCGATTCAATGGTTGGAGGAATTTCTGATCAACTTTGAGAACACCGTAATTGTTGTATCCCACGATCGTCATTTCCTTAACAAGGTTTGTACACATATTGCGGATATTGACTTTGGTAAGATTCAGCTTTATGTAGGTAACTACGATTTCTGGTACGAATCCAGTCAATTAGCTTTGAAAATGGCTCAAGAAGAAAACAAGAAAAAAGAAGACAAAATTAAGGACCTACAAAACTTTATTGCACGATTTAGTGCCAACGCATCAAAATCTCGTCAGGCTACATCACGTAAAAAACTATTAGACAAGATTACATTGGATGATATTAAACCGTCTTCCCGTAAATACCCGTATATTGCCTTCAAGCCAGATCGGGAAATTGGTAATGATTTATTACAAGTGGAAGGTTTGTCCAAAACAATTGATGGTGAAAAGGTACTAAATAATGTACGTTTTACGCTAAACAAAGGGGATAAAGTAGCCCTTGTTGGGGATAATGAAATTGCCAACACAACCCTATTGAAGATTTTAATGGGCGAAATGGAACCTGATGAGGGAACTTATAAATGGGGTGTAACAACATCTCAAAGTTATTTTCCAAAAGATAATGCCAAATACTTCGAAAATAATGAAATGAACTTAGTTGATTGGCTCAGACAATATTCACCGAACGATCAAACAGAAACATTTTTACGTAGTTTTCTAGGTAGAATGCTATTTTCTGGGGAGGAAGTTAAGAAAAAGGCCTCCGTTCTATCTGGAGGAGAAAAGGTTCGTTGTATGTTATCAAAAATGATGCTAAGTGGTGCAAATGTATTACTATTAGATGAACCAACGAACCATTTAGATTTGGAATCCATTACTGCTTTAAACAATGGTCTAATAAATTATAAAGGTTCTGTGATTTTCACTTCCCACGATCATCAGTTTATTCAAACCATAGCAAACCGAATTATTGAAATTACACCAAATGGTATGATGGATAAAGAGATGACTTATGATGAGTATTTAGAAAATCCAGATGTAGAAAAACAGTTAGCAACTTTAAAAAAATAACCTCGATTAATCGAGGTTATTTTTTTTGAGATGAGGGGTAATCTTTTCATTTTGATCTATTTGATTTACAATAAAGCAGTACATTAAAGGTTGAAAGGATATAAAATCATGATAAATCCATCACCAGAACCGATATTATTTATTACTGCGATAATATTAACCATTATGGCGACATACACTTCTGTAGATTTATTATCCCTTGTGAAATCTACCGAACGGAATAGTCAATTTTTATTTTTAGGTGGCATAGCTTCTATGTCCATTGGGCTATGGATCATGAACTTTTTAATCATGTCATCGGTCAATGAAAATGCGTTTGTTTCGTATGACATTCCATCAGCAATATTATCGTTCATTATTGGGATTACATTTACTTATACATCATTTTATCTATTTTTAAATAAACGTATCCATATGTTTCATTTGTTATTTGGTAGTTTATTTATGACAACAGCAGTAGTAAGCACGCATTTATTTGGTGTTTTTTCCTTACACTTGTCTATTCAATACAATCTTATTGTAACCGTCATATCGTTAACGATTGTATTTGCATCTTTTCTAATTACTTTTTGGTTGCTGTATTCCACTACAGCAACAGGTCCAAAAAAAGGATGGATAAGACCTCTAAGTAGTATCCTGATTACTATTGGCGCAGGACAAGCATATTACGCTTTAACTGTTGCAGCTACGATCAAAAGTGGGAATAACAGTGGGTTAGAAAATAATTTTGCTGGACAATCGATTGCCATATATATTGCATTGTTTATTTCCTTACTTATGCTAGGAGGATTATTACTCACCAACACACTTATAAGCAAACGATTAGAGAGACGAGACACCTATATCCGAGATATTTCTGCTGCGCTCGATGTTTCCTCCATTGTAGCAATTACAGATCCAAGAGGTAGGATTACGTATGCAAATGATAAATTTGTGGAAATATCTAAATATAGTAAAGAAGAGATTATCGGGCAAAATCATCGAATCCTGAATTCAGGCTATCATCCGAAATCCTTTTTTAAAGAACTATGGAAGACAATTGGGACTGGGCATGTGTGGAAAGGGGAAATTCGCAACAGAGCAAAAGACGGATCTTATTATTGGGTAGATACAACAATTGTTCCGTTTATGAATAGTAAAGGAAAACCTTATCAATATTTGGCCATTCGGAATGATATAACGGAAAAGAAAAAAACAGAGGAGCTCATTCATCGATCCGATAAGTTAGCAGTTGTTGGTCAATTAGCTGCAGGTGTCGCACATGAGATTCGAAATCCATTAACTTCGATGAAGGGATATGCTGAATTTCTTACATTGGATGAGGACAATAAAGAAAGAAAAGAGTATTTAGAAATTATTCTTGATGAAATTGAGCGTGTCGATACCATCGTTGAAGATTTTATGGTTTTAGCAAAACCAACTGTAGATAAAGTGGAGATACAAAATATTATCCCTGTTATGAAAGATGTCCTTTCCTTATTAGATTATGAGGCTAGAAAAGGGAAGATAAATTTACAATTCACATATAATCGCGAGGAAATAAATGCAGTTATTGATGAAAATAGAATGAAACAGGTATTTTTAAATTTTGTTAAAAATGCTATTGAGGCAATGCCAAATGGTGGCGACCTCTTTGTTAATATTACGGAAGAGGAGAACCAAATAGACATTCGAATTCAAGATACAGGTGTAGGCATAAAACCAGAAAAGCTAAAACGAATTGGAGAACCATTTTATACGACAAAAACATCAGGGACTGGACTTGGGTTGATGACTAGTTTTAAAATTGTTGAAAGCCATCGAGGCAACGTCTTTGTTGAAAGTGTTGAAAATAAGGGAACTGAATTTCATATTGTCTTACCAAAACCAGAACGAGGTTAAAAAAGTTCCGTCTACATAGTAGGCGGAACTTTTATTATCTATAAATTATGCAGCTGCTGTTCTATTTCATCTTTTCCAATTTGCTTATTAGCGGATTCTAGACGTTTATGTTCTTCAACTGAATCACCAGGAAATGTTTCTTGGTGATCTGCTGTAACATCGAAGGACGGCTGGACAGAGATTTCTGACTTCTTTGGTGCATTTGTCTCAAGCTTTTGCTGAATGTTATATTTTTTCTTCATATGATTACATACCCCTTTCTCCTTTATTTTATGGAATTTTGTAATCCTCATCCTGTGGTTTAGCTTTACCTAAAATTGCCCATAAAGTATGATATAGCTAGAAAAGGGGGAGAAAGTTGATCAACTTATTCGATATTCAAAAGGCGAGAGAGACGATTCAAGATACTATCCATACAACTCCTCTCATGACATCGAAACAATTATCAGAGAAATGTGGGAATAAAATTTTTATGAAGTGTGAACATTTACAAAAAACAGGTTCCTTTAAGATTAGAGGAGCTGCGAACAAGGTTATGCATGAAGCAAGGCATGGTGCTAAATATGTAACTGCTGCATCATCTGGTAACCATGGTCAAGCAGTAGCATATATAGCCCAGCAGCTAGGAATAAAAGCAAAAATTGTGATTCCAGAAGACGCTGCATTACCAAAAATACATGCCATTCGAGCTTATGGAGCATCTATTGAAAAATGTGGAACTACTTCCACTGAAAGAATCCCTAGAGCAAAAGAAATTGCGGAAAAAGAGAACGGTGTCTTTATCCCACCATATGACGACCCTTACATAATGGCTGGCCAAGGCACAATTGGTCTTGAAATTTTAGAACAAATGGAACATGTGGATATGGTTTTAGTACCAGTAGGAGGAGGAGGTCTAATTTCCGGTATCTTAACAGCAATCAAAGAAAGTAAGCCTTGTGTTAAAGTAATTGCCGTTGAACCAGAAATCGCCAATGATACATACTTGTCGCTACAAAATAAACAAATAACCTCAATTGGAGGATCGAGTACCATTGCTGATGGATTACGAACTTCACAACCAGGAGAGCTTACATTTCCAATTGTTCAAAAGTATGTAGATGATATTGTAGTTGTATCAGAAGAAGAGATTCGTGGGGCGTTTACATTTATTTTGGAACGTATGAAGCAACTCGTCGAGCCATCCAGTGCAACTGTTGTAGCTGCGGCAATGTACAGAAAATTAGGGGTTGAAAACAAACAAATTGTATCCGTGTTGTCTGGTGGTAATGTGGAATTAGGAAAGGTAGAAGATTACATTCTTTAGCATTATTCGGAAGGTTTGTTTAACTCCCAATATTCAATCCTCGGAACTTTATACAAAAACCAATAATCGTTCCAAAAGGAAACTGCAAGAAAGGATACCATTTTTATATCAAGTCCTTTAAACATACTGAGACACCTCCTATAAAATAGATAGGAAAGATGTATGCAGTTTACTGGTTGTCTTATTCATAAATTAAAGGAAAGCTGAAGTTAGGGACAAACCCTAATTTTTGCTTTTTTCTATTATGAAACGATCTCCAATTGTTATATTGTAGGTGTCTATTGTTCCCTTTGGTAACTCAATTGCAGCATTTGCACCTTTTACCGGCGGGATAACGCGCCAAGGTTTTACGTAAGGGTATATTTTAATGACGGAATTGTCTTTGTTCAGAAACACAACATCAATTGAAAAAAACATAAAGAACATATGTATCGAATTACACGGGATTAACAGGATTCCTTCTTTCGTAATTGGCTTTAATCGAAACATTAATCCCTTAAAACGTTTAAAAAACGTATCATATCGATAAATATCGAGAGGAAAGAAGATTCTCTGGTCATTTCTAATAATATCCATCTACTAACACACCTTCCAATCCTACCAAAAACATCATAGTGCTTTTTATTTGCAATCCATGCTATTATACATAAGCAGCGAGGAAAACGTTGCAAAATGGCTGATTGAACGAAGCAAAGGAAAAACAAAGCAATCATTCAATCTAAACCAAATATCCTCCAATCGGGAGACAGCCAGCCTGGTAAATACAAATAAAAAAAATTATATATGGGGGTAAATAGAATGAAAAATCTATTTAAAAAATTAGTAAAAGAAGAAAAAGGACAAGGTATGACAGAATATGGTTTAATTCTTGGACTTATCGCTTTAGCTGCTGTTGGAGTAATGGTTGTATTCGGTGATGAAATTAAAAACAAATTCAACGAAGTAATTACTTCTTTTAGAAATCCAGTTGCTGAAGATCCAGCAACAACAACTACAGTACAATAATATAAATAAAATCATAAATACTTTATAAATACTTTATAAATACTTTATAAATACAGCAACAACCCCTCTTTTCTTAAATCAATCATTTTTGAGAAGTGGGGTTGTTTTTAAATTAGGAGGGATAAGGAATGGTTGAAACAATCCTAATTCTAATTTTAATAATTTCCTTAATTACGGATATTAAAGAAAGAAGAATTTTGAATATCGTAACACTACCGACTATAGTGTTTGCTTTTAGCTATCATTTTATTAGTTCGGGATTAGACGGATTACTTTTTAGTGTTAGTGGCTTTTTCGTTGGAATTGGCTTACTACTAATTCCCTTTATTATGGGGGGGATGGGTGCAGGAGATGTGAAGTTACTTGCTGCAATTGGCGCACTGATGGGTAGTCTTTTTGTATTTTATGCCTTTATTTATACAGCGCTAATTGGTGGACTCATCGCAGTGATTTTATTAGCAAAGAAAAAAGAGCTTTTTTCATCATTTCGAAGAATGTTATTTGCCGCACAAACGAAAACATTAGACGGTGTTTATAAGGAAGATATGCATCATGCCTTTCCGTACGGTGTTCCTATTGTCTTTGGAACATTTCTTAATATGGGGGTACTTTTCTAATGATTAAGTCAGAGCGAGGTCAAGCTATTGTGGAGCTTGCTCTTGCGTTACCGATTCTTTTGTTATTAGTCTTTGGAATGATTGATTTTGGCCGAATTTTTCACACCTATTTGACATTAGAGCATGCAAGTCGAGAAGCAGCTAGAGTTGCAAGTGTTGGTGGCGATAACAATACGGTTTTACAAAATGTCTATCTTGTAGCGAATGCATTGGATAAGGAGCGGTTAGAAATTCAAATAACGCCCGAGGCCGATAGAGATAGAGGTTCTTATGTAACAGTAACAGCAATCTATCCGATAGAGATGATTACGCCATTTTTAGAAAAATTAGTAAATCAACCTTTTATAATTAAAGGAGAAACGGTAATGAGAGTGGAGTAAAGATGAAGGAATGGATAAAACGTGATGATGGTTCTGTAATGGTATTGGTTGCTTTTATTATGGTTGGTTTATTAGCTTTAATGGCATTAGTTATCGATGGTGGAAGCTTGTATTTGGAGAAAAATCGTCTGCAAAAGATAGCAGATGCTGCTGCTTTAGCTGGCGCTCAAGATTTACCTTCTTTTCCGGTAAGGGCTAATGACGCTATCGTAACAACAGCCAACAAAAATGGGACATTTTCGAATGTAACGATTGAGTTTCATAACGCAAACCATTCCCTACAGGTTTTTGCTGAAAAAGAAGTGAATCTTGTCTTTGGAAATGTATTGGGATTTAAGGACCCAACAATAACAGCAATTGCAAAGGTTGACTTATTGTCTTTAAGCTCGGTTACTGGTGCTATCCCATTAGGTGTTGAATATTCAGCTGATATAGTCCATGGAGAACTTGTGGAGCTAAAAGTAGGGGAAGCAACGATTGGGAATTTTGGTGCTTTAATTTTAACAGGGCCAGGTGCTAAAGATTTTGAGACAGATCTAACGCATGGATATGAATTTACTCTTGAAGTTGGAGACGTATTGGAAACAAAAACAGGGAAAATGACGCAGGCAACAAAGAGAGCGGTTGATTACAGAGTATCCCATTGCCCAGAAGCAACCTTTACAAATTATCAGTCCGATTGTGCTCGTGTATTGATGGTTCCAGTATATAAACCTGTTAACACTGGTATAGATAAACTTACAAAAGTGGAGGTCGTTGGTTTTGCATCGTTCTTTTTAGAAGGAACCTCACCAAACGACGACTCTGTTGTAATAGGGCGGTTTATTGAATCTACGCAAAAAGGCGATATCAACCGTAATCTTAAAAGTTACGGAGCATTTGGATACAAATTAACTCAGTAAAGAACGGATGGTGAAAGATGAAAAGTGTAAAAAAATTGTGGATTACCTCCTTGGTCTTAGGTTTTATATTGGCAACTTTTATGTTTGTTCTATTACAACCTAGAAACAATGTGGTAGAACAATCAGTGGATACGGAACAAAGAGCTTCTAATCATACGCCAACGGATAGTGTTTTGAGTTCAAAACCGAAAACGGAAGAACCAGTTGTCGAGGAAGGATTAAATCCAGGTGAGTCAAATGAAGGACAAGGGAATTCCGAGCTTAATGCTAGCGATTTTTCAATAGAGGAAGGGAAACGGGCGATGTCCATTCCAGTAAACGAAATTCAAAATGTAAGTGGGTATATTCGACCAGGCGATTACGTGGACATAGTCGCAATAATTCCTCCTATTAAAGGGGAAGTGGAAAATGCTCAAATTTTAATGCAAAAAATTAAAGTATTAGCAACAGGGAACGCTATACAAAACTCTACAGGGGAATCAGTGTCCAATAATACGTATCAATTAATTACATTAGAGGTTTTACCAGAAGAAGGAGCAGCATTAGCCTATGCATCCAACACGGGCTATTACACACTAATGTTAAGGGATAAGGAGGATAAAGGCGATTCTCCTCATATTCATGTAACGAAAGAGAATTTAAATAAAGGAGTGATTCCAAATTGATCAACTACTTTATTATTTCAGGGAACCAAAACGTAACGGAAAGCATCAAAAAATTACTGTATTATGAACGTAAATTCGCAAAAACTTTTTATCACATAGAAGAATTACGGGATTTTATATCTGTCGATGATTATGGTGTATTGTATATTGTGGAAAGTAACAGTTACGATTTATATGAAGTAAGTGGGGACATATCTCTTGAATACCCTAACTTAAAAGTGATCTTAATTGATAAATTAGAAAACATTGATTATAAAAAGGCAATGTATGTAGGAGCTACAGATATTATTAATGTTGACTTCAGTGAAGAAGAATGGAAGCAAGCATTAGTAAAAGCGGAAAGTATTATTGAAATGAAAATGGAAGACTTTGAAAAAAAGAGTGATAAAAAGCAAGGTCGCATCATTACGGTTGCAAGCACAAAAGGCGGGATCGGTAAAACAACCTTAAGCGTAAATCTAGGTGTTTCACTAGCACAAAGAAATGTAAAGGTCGTAATTGTAGACTTAGATTTACAATTTGGCGATGTGCCATTACTTTTAGATCTTCAACCAAAACAAACAATATATGAATGGTTAAAAGAATCATATGAAAATGGAGATGGTAAGGTAACTCCTTATTTAACATCGGATAAAAAATCCAATATTACCATCCTATCTGCACCAACATTACCAGAGTTTGCAGAATTAATTACTGGCGAGCACATTACCAACATTTTTAATCAACTTCAAAAGGACTTTGATGTGATTATAGTCGATACACCCCCATCATTTGTAGAGACAAGCCTAGTTGCCCTAGAAAATGCCGATGATATTTTACTCATTACATCTTTAGACTTACCATCCCTTAAAAATGGGAAGTTAGCAATGGATACGTTTAAGCTTCTCGAATTTAAAGATAAAGTAAAAATTATATTAAACCGAGAGACTCCAATGGATGGAATGGACGCTGAAACAGTTGAAAGCATTTTAGGACAAAAAATGGAAGCAAGTATTCCTAGTGATTATAAAACAGTCATTAGTTCAATTAACTTAGGGGTTCCCTTTGTGTTGGGAGCATCGAAAACCGCTGTCGCTAAAGGAGTGGAAAAATTAATAAATCAACTAATGACAGAAAAGGAACCAAAAAAGAAAAAAGACAAAAAACGATTTGCCTTTAGACGAAAGAAAAACAATAAATTATAGAAAAGAAGGTGTACTTCATGTCATTGCTACAAAGGCTAAATGACAAAAATTCAAATTATACTATGAGTGCATCGAATACCAAAGGGTCTTCTAATCAAAAGGAAAGTACACGTAAACCAGAGCATGAGTTAAAGACACTGCTTCGAGATCATTTAATTACGGAGCTGAAAAAGAATAATCATCTTGATGATGATGAGCAAATGAACTACTTACAACAAGAAGCAACTGCGTTTTTAAATCAAGAAGGGGAACGTCTAACGTTTGAAACAAAAAAATCATTTATTGAGGATATTGCAAACGAATTAACGGGTTATGGGCCGATAACACCATTCTTAAAAGATCCCAATGTATCTGAAATTATGGTAAATGGTGCAAATAGCATTTATGTTGAAAGCAAGGGGAAGCTTGTAAAAACATCGTCGTATTTTCGTGATGAGGATCACGTACTGCAAGTAATCGAGAAGATTGTTTCACCATTAGGAAGAAGAATTGATGAAAGTAGTCCTATGGTAGACGCCAGATTACCTGATGGCTCTCGCGTGAATGCAATCATTCCTCCTCTTGCCTTAAATGGCCCAACGATTACGATTCGTAAGTTTCCACAAGATCGATTAAAAATAGAAGACCTTGTCCAATTTGGTACGCTGAGTGAAAACATGGCACAGTTTCTTCAAGCATGTGTTCAAGCACGTTTAAATATCTTTATAAGTGGTGGGACTGGATCAGGTAAAACAACTTTATTAAATGTATTATCTACCTTTATTCCACACGATGAGCGAATTGTTACGATAGAAGATGCTGCTGAGCTGCAATTGTCTCAAGACCATGTTATTTCATTAGAAACCAGACCTCCAAATATTGAAGGAAGAGGCTCCATTTCCATACGAGACCTTGTTCGAAATTCGCTACGTATGAGACCTGACCGAATCGTGATTGGGGAAGTTCGGAGTGCTGAAGCGTTGGATATGCTTCAGGCAATGAATACAGGACATGACGGGTCATTAGCTACAGGACATGCAAACTCTCCAAGAGATATGCTTTCTCGTCTTGAAACAATGGTATTAATGGCGGGGATGGATTTACCAGTTCGAGCAATTAGAGAGCAAATATCAGGTGCGATTGACCTAATTATTCAGCAAACCCGCCTTAAAGATGGAACCCGTAAAATCACGCACATTTCAGAAGTAGTCGGAATGGAAGGGGATACGATAACCCTTCAGGATATATTCGTTTATAAACAAACCGGTACTACCCCTGATGGTAAAATAGTTGGCCACTTTGTATCAACCGGAATTCGCCCATCTTGTATCGATAAAATAAAGAGCTACAATATAGAAATTCCAACAGAGTGGTTTCGTGAGGAGTGGTAATTATATGTTTTTTCTTTTCGTATTTATAGCTAGTACGTTAAGTGTTGGAGCAATTGGTACTATTATAATGAACAAAAATAAACGAATCGAAAAACGAATTGAAACGTTTATCAACCAAGAGCCTGTTGCAAATGACACGATGTCTATTGTTGGTGAAAATAGAAATAAGGATAAATCTTTAGCACCTAGAATCCTTCGAACATTTTCCAAGTATTTTAAAGGCAAGCGTTTTTCTAGAAAGTGGGAAGTTACATTAGAACAATCTGGTATTCCTTTAAAACCAGAGGAATTTTTATCAATCAGAATAGTAGCTGCTGTAATCCTTTTCTTCATTACTTTAGTATTGAAAATGTCTGGCCTGTTCGTCCTTATATTACCTGGATTAGGATGGATTTTACCAGTTCTTTATGTGCAATCAAAGGGTAAAAAGAGAATTCAGGCTTGTTCTACTCAACTGCCTCAAGCACTAGGAACATTAAGTACTGCAATGAAGTCAGGATTTAGTTTTTTACAAGCCATGCAAATTGTATCAAAGGAAGTAGATGGTCCTTTAGGTACCGAATTTGCTAAAACAATTCGAGAAATGAATCTTGGAATTTCCACAGAAGAGGCATTTCAAAACTTGCTCCATCGATTACCAAATAAAGATTTAAAGATCGTGGTTACTGCTGTAATCATTCAAAAAGCTACAGGAGGTAATTTAGCTAAACTATTTGAAACAATTGAAGAAACCATTAATGAGAGAATTCGAATTAAAGATGAATTAAGAACATTGACTTCTCAAGGAAAAATGTCAGCATGGGTTATTACGTTATTACCAATCGTTATTGGCTTACTGCTTAATGTAATTAGTCCAGACTATTTTCAACCGATGATTACGCATCCGTTAGGAATTGTACTGTTGATTCTAGGCTGTCTTTCAGGTCTAATTGGTTGGGTCATCATTCAAAAGATTGTTCGAATTGAGGTGTAAAGATGGTTGAGCTATTATTATGGATTACAGCTTTTTCCTTTTTTGCAGTGTTAAATAGCACGATTGTAATGACAATAAATCGTCATAAATTTATTATGGATCGTAGAATTTTACCATTGCTGAATTGGAATCAAAATGAGCTTCAATTTGCCGAGAGTGAAGAGAATACCTTTAAAAATAGGATAATAGCACCGGTTTCGAGTCGTCTTCAGGAAATGTTAAAGAAAAAACTACCGAAACAAAAGGTAAAAGACCTTGAAAAAAAATTGCGTGAAGCTGGTAACCCCCTAGGATTAATAGGTATTGACTTTTTGTTACTACAAATCGTAATTAGTATCGGATTCATATTACTTTTATCGTTATTAATTTTACAAAGTAGTTCCGATTTTGGAAAAGTATTACTACTAGGAAGTTTTTCATTTGCTTTCCTCTTCGGTTATTCGAACTATTATTTAAAAGCTAAAAAGAGACAACGTATTCAACAAATTGAAAAAACAATGCCTGATTTTTTTGATTTGGTTACCATTTCAATTGAAGCTGGACTTGGACTAGATGGAGCATTAAAACGAATTGCTAATGAAATGGATGGCCCCTTATCAGAAGAATTTCGATACGCTTTAGAAGATATGAAATTAGGAAAATCACGAAAACAAGCATTTACAGAAATGAAGAACAGAGTTTCCTCGGAATTTTTAAAAAGCGTTTTAAGTGCATTAATTCAAGCGGATCAAATGGGGATAGGAATTTCGAAAGTACTACAAGCACAAACCCAACGAATTCGTGAGCAACAGCGACAAAAAGTTAAAGAACAGGCAATGAAGGCTCCTGTAAAAATGTTAATTCCTATGGTTTTATTTATATTCCCGACACTATTCATAGTGCTTATTGGACCTGCTTTCGTTCAATTTATAACAAATTGGTTCTAAAGATGGTTGCTAGTTAGGAATCAAATGGAAAGTTTAATCGGGGCAAACAATGATAATTATTTTGGAGGAGTCCTCTTCGATCTAATATCGATCAATTTAGAACTCCTCCTTAATAGGAATAGGCGGTATAGCCTTTGATGTATTTCTATTCTTAGAATTTGAAGAGTTTTTAAAAGACTGACATAATAAATAAATGTAAGGAAAGTTGTATGCGTGTTATGGACAATACATATGCATACCTTGTTAATTAGCTCTATAATAAAAATGAATACTTTCAAATAAGGGAAATTTCAAAATTAAAAATAGGGGAGAGATACATGAGAGACTTTCATTGCTGTGCGACATGTGTAAATTTTCTTGCAAAGAAAAACGAGCAGGAGCGGGGAATGATTTATCGATGCACAAGGCTTGGGTACGATACTCGACCAGAATATAAATTTGACTGTTGGGATCCAAAACCACACGTAATAAAGCTGATGGAGAAAGAGAAAAAGAAAAAAAAATCGTCTTAATTAAAGCTCATTTTGAGGATTTGTCATCCTTTCCCTTTAATCCAATTAATCGACTAGGTATAATGAGGAAAAGGAGGGATGACATGAACGTAAAAGAAGCAATAGAAAAACGGCGTGAAATAACAAACTTCCTTGATAAGGAGATTCCTAAGGATATTTTAGAAAATGTATTAGATGCTGCTTATAAAGCGCCTGCTGGAAACAACTTATTATCTCGTGAATTTATTTTGGTTACAAAACGTGAAAACCTCGATTTATTATCAAGTGCAACACCATTTGTGCCTTGGTTAAAAAAAGCTAAGGCAGCAATAGTTGTTACAGGTAGACCAGATATTAGTAAATATTGGGTTCAAGACGGCTCCATTGCAAGCGGATATCTTTGGTTGGCTGCAGTTGAAAATGGATTAGGGGCTGCGTTTGGTGCTATTTATCATGCAACCGACAAACAGGAATCAGAAAAACGAGAAAGTTATGTAAAAAAGACATTACAAGTACCTGATGATCGAAGAATCTTATCTATTATTGGTTTCGGATATCCGGACCAAAACCTAAAACCCAAAAAAATGTTGCCTAGAGACTCTGTCGTATATTACGAAACTTTCTAAGGACATACTATACGTATGTTCTTATTTTTTATGTATAGGGAGAGATCTTTAGGATGACCCTTTTTCGACTTGGTTATGTTGCAATGAGTGTCCATTTACAGAACAGTTCACCATCCCAGACTATGACTTTTAAACGATTTAATGAAATTGGGGATGAAGAAGCTGCTATACATAAATTAGAAAGAATTGCTAAGGCCAATTTAACGAATTGTTTAAGGCTATTAAAACATAATAAAGCTTACGATATAACTTTTTTTCGATTAAGCTCAAAACTTATTCCTTTAGCTACCCATGATGCTTTAAAAGGATGGAACTATCGTGAGGCTGTTCAACAAGAATTACGAGCACTAGGAGACTATGCCAAGCAGAATAAGATGCGACTCGGTTTTCATCCTGATCATTTTGTCGTACTTAATACTCCAGAGAAAGAAAAGCTAAAATTCTCGTTAAAAACGTTACAATATCACCATAATTTACTTAAAGGCATGGACATGACAACAGCACACCGTTGTGTTCTTCATCTAGGTGGCAAATACGAAGACAAAGGCCAATCGTTAGAACGATTTATTACCAATTGGGCTTTCGTACCGAATAGGCTTCAAAATATGATTATTTTAGAAAACGATGACAAAATTTATACGATGAACGATATTTTATACGTTTGCGAAAAATTAAATGTACCTCATGTGTTTGACCTTCATCATCATATGGCTAATTATGAGGAAGAGAATTGGGAGAAGCAATGGGATAGAATATTGGGTACATGGAGCCACTCGGAACATCCAATAAAAATGCACATATCTAGTCCGAAAAGTGAATCCCAATTTCGGGCTCATGCTGATTATATTGACCCTAACATGTTTTTGCGATTCGCCAATACAGTGAAAGGAAGTACGCCTCAAATTGATTGTATGATTGAGGCGAAGGAGAAAGATGGAGCTTTATTTCAATTAGTAGAAGAATTGAAAAAACATCCGGATGTGGAAATGGTTGACCAAGCGTCTTTCTATATAAAGGGATAGCAGATAATGGTGCTAATAGTTCTTTTCATAATGGAAAATATATAGGAGAACGTTTTTGTTCAAATATTTTTCATTAGGAGGAGTTATCGATGGGTAGAGCACAAAGCCAAAGAACAAGAGATAAAAACAAAGCTAGCTTACCACAAACTCCGAAATATGAAATTGCTTCAGATGGCCGTGATATTGAGTTTTCAGAGGAGCTTGCCGACCATGATGACATCGTTGCGCAAGAACGGTCCCGTAGAGCAGATGCTCGTGCAAAGCATAAGAAATAAATAAAAGAGATGCTGCCCCGTGCTGGGCAGCATCTTTTCTAAAAGTTAGGAGTTGTAGTTTCCATGAATACATTTTTAGGTAAAATGATAGAAGCAGAATATGATGCGTCAGACTCCGAATTTACATTAAAGCAGGTGAAGAATCTGGAGACGGAATCTACCATAAGCTTCAGTCATTTACATGTTCTCTTAGATTATTTACATCACCAATTAAGTCAGAATGAAGAATGTGTTCTTACATTAAACGATCAAATGCCTGTGCGTTTAAGTCAACGAGAAATTCAGCTTTTAATTGATGACTTTCAAGGCATCCAAACAAAATTTGACATTATTTAACAAAATTCGGGTGGTGCCAGGCACCCAAGACCTTCCGCAACAATGCTGAGAATTGTCCGGCCATGTTTTCTAGGTTTTCGACAATGAGATAATTGGTATTGTACATGCTTTCCATGATTTTTTCTTGTTGTTCATTTTGATGATCCATTTGTATTCCTATTGTTTGAATACCTAATTTTCTTGCTTCTTGAATGGCTTGTTTTGTATCCATTACTCCATTTTGGAAGTAATCAAATGCAGCAGGCTTACCGTCCGTTAAGACGATTAAAAACTTATGTCTTTCGGATTGCTTAGCTAATTTGTTTGCTGCATGTCGTATTGCAAAGCCATCACGATTATCTTCTTCCGGCTGAAGTTGCATAATTCTAGCTCCACTATTGCTTTGTAAGCTGTTGGTAAAAGAGATCACCTCATGAAAATAGTTCGGTTGATACGTTGGGTCACTTTCCATACCGTCTTCCCAAAACCCGATAACCGAATGCAAAATGTTCAGCTGTCGTAACGTTTCATGAAAAAGGGCAATTGATTCCTTTGCTTTTTCCATTTTGTTCATCATAGAAGAAGAACAATCTACAAGCAAGGTGAAACTACTATCAAAAGTTTCGTCCTCTTCCTTTTTGCTAAATAACTTCGGATTATCATCTGTAAAAAAGCGGGTTAATTTTCTTCCTAATTTCCCGTAATGAAGGGTTCGAAAATGAATTTCCCTTTTTTTATCTAGTAATTCTGAAAGTAATTTAACGAGTCGTTTCTTTTCAAAGCTGATCTCTTGTAAAACACGATCATAAGCTAAAATATCTGTTTCCTTTAGAGGTTCTATTTCTTTGTCAATTGCAATCGCATATCGATTTTCTTTTCCTTTACTATATCCATCTTCGTCTTGTGAGATTTGTTCCGTAGTTGCTTCTGAATGATCATTTAAATCTGTTTGTTGTGAGCTTCCTTGAACCATTGCCATCACTTGGTCAGTCGCTTCACTTTCCCTAGGCGTTTCGGTAAATCGGGTATCCTGATGCTCACCATCGACATCATCAAATTGTAAGAAGGTTTCCTTCGTTTCCTTCTTTCGTTTCCTAGTCCAAGAAGGCATTAATTCATCAAACGATTCATCCTCCTCTTGTGTTGTAGCCGGAATGTCATTAATTTTTGGCAACGTAAAATACATATTAATCATATCTCTTGTAAAATAGTGCTGTATTAAATAGTAGACATCATAGGTAATAGCTAAGACATCAACCGTATCTGCTACTTCAAAAATACGAAATACGTTTTCCTTGATTTTTAAAATGGCATCCTCAGGTAATTCTAAATCTTGTTTCTTTAGATAAAATGAAGGATCCAATAAAGTTAAACAGATAAAACAAAATAATGCGTCTAGCTTAAACCCTCTTGACAGATTTACTTTCAATTGGTCGCGGAAAAATAGAGCATATGCTGATCGCCGATAATCAAATGCTTTTTGTGTACCAGGGCGTAGCTTCAGAATCAGTTCTTCTAAACGTATATCTTCTAAAAAGGCAACAACCTGTTTTGAAAAAGAGGGAAGAGTAAGCTTTTTATTCTTACTTAAAAAGGTAAGTAAAGCATTTCGATCACTATATTGGTAATTGCCTAAAGCTCGTAAATACAAATCGCTTTTTTCTCCATGATGACTTTTGCTTGTACGATCTTCCCAGAAGCTGCTTATGGTAACTTTTGGTGTATAAATATCTAAGAATGAGACCTGATTGTATTGAATAGTAACATCTTTACGCATAAATGTAGTCGCTAAGTCTTTTAATTGCATAAACATGAAATAATCCATTTCTTTTTCAATAAAACTCATTTGGAAATCATTCCTTAAAGTAAGTTTCTGCTAGATTTATAACAAAGTTCTTCTCGCGTTCATCTTCAAGCTTTTCCGCTATTGCATGACGAATAGCTGTTAACGGTGACAAGTAGACAGCTAAATCACAAGCATCCAGCAATGCTCTAGTTGAAGCTGCTTCTTCTGAGATTTTACCTCTTTTCGTTTCTTTAATGATTTCGTCGGCTAATTTCACCATATATTCGATCACTTCTGCATTCTCAAGATTGGTTTGCTCTTTAATGACTTGCTTCAGCTGTTCCCCAGTTAAATAAGCTACATGAAAAATGACAAAACGGTTTTTTAACGCTTCATTTAGAGGGGTTGTTCCGACATAGCCTTCATTTATCGCTGCAACAACACGGAAGTTAGGATGAGCTTTTACAACCTCACTTGTAAATGGATTTGTGATTGTTTTACGGTAATCTAACACACCATTTAAAATAGGGAGTGTTTCTGGACGTGCCATGTTAATTTCATCAATATACAATGTATGGCCATTTTTCATCGCTTTTATGACAGGACCTTCGACAAATTCAATTTGCGACTGCCCATCTATTTGTTTAATTGTTTTAAAACCCAATAAACTTTCAGCATCTAAATCAATTGAACAATTGATACTATGCATCGGTTGTTTATAGATAGCAGACAATGTTTCAGCTAATCTAGTTTTCCCGCTACCAGTTGGCCCTTTTAGTAAAATGTTTTTGCCCATATAAAAAGCAATCACTGTATTCCGTACTAAGCTTTCCGATTCAATAAAGCCAGGGGTTGTAGTTAAGTGCTCATAGCCAGAATTGTTCTTTTGAATCGATGATATATATGTTTGTATTTCTGTTGGAAGTTCCGTTAACATCAATAATTCTCCTTTAGATAAAATATGAAACCTATGTACTATTTTATGTGTTAAGAGGTAATACGTAAATGAATAAGGTTCCGTATAGAGATTTGGATTATTGTGGTTATAACCTACTAGGTGGGGGGAGAAATCTGGAGTAATGAATAAAACGTATTTATAGACTATAAAAAATGGCTAAGAGGGGAGATTATTTTATTCCCTTTCCGTTTTTTGGGGCTTCCTCTGAGGGATAATCTTATAAATAATTTCCGAACCAAAAAGTAGGATAATACAAGCCGAAAATGGAATACGCTTTCCTTTTCGGCTTGTAATAAAAATATTATTTAAAAACCAGGATAAGGATTCTATAAGTAAGTATACATACTTTCGGTTTCATCCCGGTATCCAGTAATTAATAAGGATCAGCATCATGACCTTTTTCAACTGCTTCTTCAGGTGCATCGCCACCTTTTGTACCTAAAGGATGTGCTCCACTAGTGAAGCGCTCCATTTTACCCATTTTATCCTTTTTATCCTTCATCATTTTATTTGCTTCCTCTAAACCTTCTCGTAATCTCCGGCCATATTCCTCGTCAGCAGACTCAGCTAGTGCAATCATCTTGTCTTGAATTTCCTTTTCACAAATGGATAAATCATTTACAAGGTTTGTAATTAGCTCATCCTTTTCCCAATCTTCGAAATTACGATATGTCTCTCCAGCTTGCTTTGTATTATCATTTCGATCAATGGACTCACGAACTAGTTTACCTTCTACTTGAGGCGTATGCTCTTGGCCAATTTGTTCAGCTTCTTTTAATCCACCCATAGAGGAAGGCTCATAATTTACATGTAAGTTTTGACCTGGGGCTTTATCGTTGTCGTATCGTAGCTGTCCACCTTCTTGATTGGTAGCAACACGTTTTTTTGCTCTGTTAATTGGTAATTGTAAATAGTTGGCACCTACACGATAACGCTGCGTATCGGAATAGGAGAAGGTACGTCCTTGTAGCATTTTATCATCACTGAAATCAAGACCGTCGACTAAAACACCTGTACCAAAGGCTGCTTGCTCAACTTCGTTAAAGTAGTTTTCCGGATTTCGATTGAGCACCATTTTCCCAACTTTTTTCCATGGGAACTGGTCATTTGGCCAAAGCTTTGTATCGTCCAATGGATCAAAATCCAATTCAGGATGTGGACCATCTTCCATTAACTGGACATATAGCTCCCACTCCGGATATTCTCCACGTTCAATGGCTTCATATAAATCCTGGGTAGCATGGCTAAAATTTTGACCCTGAATTTCTGCAGCTTCCTTCATGGTTAAGTTTTTAATCCCTTGTTTAGGCTCCCAATGATATTTCACTAAATGCGCTTTACCTTCATTATTAATCCACCGGTATGTGTTTACACCGGAACCTTGCATCATCCGATAGTTTGCTGGAATACCCCATGGAGAGTAAACAAATGTAACCATGTGAAAGGATTCAGGAGAATTTGCACAAAAGTCAAAAAATCTTCTTGGATCTTGGTAATTCGTAACAGGATCAGGGCGGAATGCATGGATCATATCTGGAAACTTCATTGCATCTCGAATAAAAAATATTTTTAGGTTGTTTCCTACTAAATCCCAGTTCCCATCCTCCGTATAGAATTTAACGGCAAACCCTCTTGGATCTCGAACTGTTTCAGGTGAATGTAGTCCATGTACGACGGTTGAGAAACGAACAAATACTGGTGTTTTTTTTCCTTTCTCTTGAAAAACTTTTGCTCTTGTATACTTTGAAACCGGCTCATCTCCAACTGTGCCATAGGTTTCAAAATAACCGTGAGCACCGGCACCTCTTGCATGTACGATTCGTTCAGGAACTTTTTCTCGGTCAAAATGACTAATCTTTTCAATGAAATCATAATTTTCCAAAGTTGCTGGTCCCCGATTTCCAACGGTACGAATATTTTGATTGTTTGTAACTGGATGCCCTTGACGATTGGTTAGGGTGTCCTCGTTTTCAATATTCGTTTGATTCTTATCCTTATGTTCCATGTTCGTACTCCTTTTCTAAAAATTTCAACTAACCTAAGTATAATGTTTAGAAGTGATACACTTCACATTCGAAGAAGTTACTTATAGATTGACCTTTGATGAAAAAAATATCAGTATTCCATGTTTTTTTGTCAGTGGTAACATTTGGTAACAGATAACATTTTCTTGTCAAATCGTGTACAATAACGTGAAAGTTTACTATAATTAAGAAGGAAATAGTTTTTTACACAGAGGGATGGTTATATTGAACTCTAAAAAAGCGATTCATATTTTAAAAGAAAATGGATATAAACAAACAAAGCAAAGAGAACGGCTTATCGATATTTTTCTTGATAAAGACCAGTACATGCCTGTTAAGGACGTATTAAAGGAATTTCAAGAGGATTTTCCTAGTGCAAGCTATAACACGGTTTATCGGAATTTATATACTTTAGTAGACTTAAATATACTAGAGTCTACGTTATTAAATGGGGAGCAGCAATTTCGGCTACACTGTGATATAAGCGGCCATCATCACCATTTTATTTGTACAAAATGTGGAACAACGAGTCCAATTGAGGTTTGTCCGATGGAGGATGTTAATGCATCTTTACCGGGGTATCAAATTAATAATCATAAATTTGAAGTATATGGATTATGTCCAGAATGTAATTAAGAGAGTGCTCTTTAATGGGAAAGAGTGCTCTTTTATTTTTTTTTGAAATAGTATTTTGAATAGTAACACTTTAAAAATTGTGTGCAATTTAAATTGGGTTTGGTTACAAGGTGTGCTATAATGAACACAATGATTTTTAATTCATACTATACCAATAGGAATTATATCCTTTAATGGTAGGAGTGAGGAAATTGGGTAGAGAGTTTATTGATTTATTTGACGAATGGTCTGATACGTATGATCAAACGGTAGTAGGTCATGACGAAGAATATAAGGAAGTATTTTTAAACTATGAAAATATTTTACAAGAAGTTTGTAACCGGGTAAGTGGTAATATACTTGAGTTTGGCGTTGGTACAGGTAATTTAACATTAAAATTAAAAGAAGCAGGATATAAAGTGCTTGGGATTGAGCCTTCACAAAAAATGAGGGAGCTAGCAGCAAAAAAAGTTAATGTATCGATTGTAGATGGAGATTTCTTGAACTTTCCGTTAGAAAAGTGGGACACTATTGATGGAATTGTTAGTTCCTATGCATTTCACCATTTAACGGATGATGAAAAAGTAGAAGCAATCCAAAAATATCGTACCCTTTTACCAGTGAATGGAAAAATTGTTTTTGCAGATACCGTTTTTGAAAATGAACAAGCAAAAGGGAATATGATAAAATGGGCAGAGGAACGAAACTTTTTAAATTTAGCATTAGATTTAAAAACGGAATATTACACAACCATCCCATTTTTAACAAAAAGCCTTGAGGATAATGGGTTTTCTGTTGATTTTACACAGATGAATGATTTTGTGTGGATTCTAAATGGGACGAAAAAATTCTAAATAAGGGGACGGTAAAAATGCAAAAAATGAATGTAGAAAGTTTTAATTTAGACCATACAAAAGTAAAAGCGCCATATGTACGTCTAGCAGGTAAAACAGAAGGAACAAAAGGGGATGTTATCTACAAATACGATATTCGCTTTTGTCAACCAAACAAAGAGCATATGGAAATGCCTGGGTTGCATTCATTAGAACATATGATGGCGGAATTCAGTCGTAACCATCATGATCGTGTTGTCGACATCAGTCCGATGGGATGTCAAACTGGCTTTTATTTAGCGCTCTTAAATGATGGAGACCGTGATCATGTTATGAACTTGTTGGAAAAAACGCTTCAGGATGTTTTGGACGCAACTGAAGTACCAGCATGTAACGAAGTTCAATGCGGTTGGGCTGCTAGTCATAGTCTAGAAGGAGCAAAAGAAATTGCTAGAAATATGTTAGCAAAACGGGATGAATGGTCTGAAATATTCGCTTAAGAAATAGGAGGCTTTAAGATGGAGTATGTTCGTAATGTTCAACAATTAATAGGAAAGACTCCACTTATTGAAATCCACCAATTTAATTTACCTGAACATGTTCGCATCTTTGCAAAGCTTGAGTTTTTTAACCCAGGTGGAAGTATAAAGGACCGCCTGGGTGTTCATTTAATCAAGGAAGCGATGAAAAGTGGTAAATTAAAGCCGGGTGGTACGATTATTGAACCGACTGCAGGAAATACAGGGATTGGAATTGCGTTGGCTGCCGTTGGGTTAGGCATTAACGTCATTTTTGTCACACCTGAAAAATTTAGTTTGGAAAAGCAGGAATTGATGAAAGCGTTAGGGGCAAACGTCGTAAATACCCCAACAAATGCTGGCATGCAAGGTGCGATTCAAAAAGTAAACCAATTATTACAAGAAATTCCCAACTCCTATTCACCCGAGCAATTTGCAAATCCTTCTAACCCAAAAGCTTATTATGAAACACTTGGTCCAGAAATATATAACCAATTAGATGGAAAAGTCGATATATTTGTAGCTGGAGCAGGAACCGGTGGAACGTTTATGGGTACTGCTCAATATTTAAAAGAACAAGACGAATCTATTAAAACCGTGATTGTAGAGCCAGAGGGTTCTATACTGAATGGGGGAAAGCCTGGACCGCACGATACAGAAGGAATTGGGATGGAGTTCTTACCGTCTTATATGGATACTGCATATTTTGATGAGATCCATACCATACCGGATTCAGAAGCATTTGCGTTCGTAAAGCAACTTGCACATAAGGCTGGACTTCTTGTCGGAAGCTCTTCTGGTGCAGCTTTTGCAGCCTGCATAAGAGAGGCGAAAAAGGCAAGGCCTGGGACAACTATTGTAACCATCTTTCCGGACAGCAGTGAACGCTATTTAAGTTCGCGTATTTACCAATATTAAATAAGGAGGGGCATTAAAATGCGAAAAAAAACAATGCTTATTCATGGTGGAATCGAAGGGGACGAGTCAACTGGTGCAGTTAATGTTCCAATCTATCAAGTTAGCACCTACAAGCAGGAAGCAGTTGGCAAACATAAAGGCTATGAATATTCCAGAACTGGAAACCCAACTCGCCATGCATTAGAGGAATTGATTAAAGATTTAGAAGGCGGTGTAAGAGGTTTCGCTTTCGGATCGGGTATGGCAGCTATTACTTCTGTTTTTATGCTGTTTTCTGCAAATGATCATGTCATTATGACAGATGATGTTTATGGTGGCTCCTACCGCTTGGTTTCTAAAGTATTAAATCGTTTTAACATTGAAACGACATTCGTAGATACCAGTTCCATTGATGAGATTAAAAAGGCAATCCAACCGAATACAAAGGCGATTTATGTAGAAACACCTACTAATCCATTGCTAAAGGTAACAGATTTAGAAGCAACATCACAATTTGCCAAAGACAATGAGTTATTATTCATCGTGGATAATACCTTCAGTACACCTTATTGGCAAAATCCAATGAAACATGGGGCGGATATTGTTCTTCACAGTGCAACGAAATATATTGGTGGCCATAGTGATGTAGTGGCAGGCCTTGTAGTGGTAAATTCGAATGAGTTAGGAGAAGAACTTCATTTTATCCAAAACTCTGTAGGTGGCATTCTAGGACCACAAGATTCATACTTGCTTATACGTGGGATAAAAACCTTAGGTGTACGAATGGAAGAAATTGAGGAGAACTCAAAAAAAGTAATCGAGTTCTTACAAGCACATCCACTTGTACAAAACATTTATTATCCAGGTCTTACCAATCATCCAGGACATGATGTCCATACGAAACAAGCTACTGGGTTCGGAGGAATGTTGTCCTTTGATGTTGGAAGTGAAGCAAAAGCAGCGCAATTATTAGCGAATGTGAAATATTTTACGCTTGCAGAAAGTTTAGGGGCTGTAGAAAGCTTAATTTCTGTTCCAGCTAAAATGACCCACGCATCCATTCCGAAAGAAAGAAGAGAAGAATTAGGTATAACGGATGGATTGATTCGTATTTCCATTGGTTTGGAAGATGCTGAGGACTTAATAGAAGATTTAGCAGAAGCACTAAAATAAGAAATGAAGCAGTGTCTAGATAGTTAGACACTGCTTTTTACCATTTTTTAGGCTAAAGGAAAAGAGTAATTACAAAACATTTTTTTCATTTCATAATACATAGCGCCTCCACCTCTTTAATCTTTGCATAATAGACATTGTCGATACAAGAGGGTAGGATATAGTAGTAAAATACGAGCTAAGAAAATAGAAGGGGAATGAATATGAATCTAAATAATAGGTATAAAGAAGAAATGAAAAGCAAAATAAATACCTTCTTTCAGGAAGAGCGAGGGGAAGAAATTGGGGAACTAGCTACACAAATCGTATTGGATTTTGTTCTAAAAGAATTAAGTCCATACATATACAACCAAGGAATAAAAGACGCAAAGACAATCGTTGAGCAAAAGGTGATGAATTTAGAGGAGGACCTTTCTTCATTAGAAAGGCGCATTTAGCAAATTCATAAAAAACTCCTTAAATCCTGCACATCAATCAAGCTTTATTAATATAGTAAGTTATGAGAGTAGACAATTTGATTGAGGTGAACCTAATGGAGTTCGAAATTACAAGAGATTATATTAGTATTGGGAACTCAAGGTCAGGAGAAAGTCTAAATAAAGTTCGTTTTATCGTAAGCCATGATACAGGAAATCCTGGATCTACTGCTTACGGAAACCGTAGTTATTTTCAAAATTCCAATCCTAGCTCATCTGCCCACACGTTTATTGATGACAAGTATATTTTAGAAATTGTTCCACTTGATGAAAAAGCATGGCATGTACGGTATAACGTAACGAAAGATAATCAAATGTTTGGGGATGATGCGAATGATGCAGCTATTGGCGTCGAGCTGTGCCACGGGGGAAGCATTAACTTTGAAGAAGCCTATTCGAGATATGTTTGGTACCATGCCTATTTATGTGAGAAGTACAATTTAGACCCAAATAAGCACATTGTAGCGCATAGTACACTAGATCCTGGTCGTAGAACAGATCCACAAAATGCGTTAAACAGACACGGTATCTCTTGGAATGATTTCATCCAAGATGTGAGCCAAGCCTATAGAAAATATTTCCAGGGTGAAGAAAATATACCAGATCCTGTTGTGAAAGGTGCATCTGTCCATTTGCCAGTTGGAAGGGGAGATAGTGGACAGTTTGTACGAGAAATACAGCAAGATTTGATTAAAGCTGGATTTGCATTACCAGTATTTGGTGCTGATGGACACTTTGGGGCAGAAACAGAAAGAGCTGTCATGAAATTCCAAAAGAAATATCAGTTACAAGTAGATGGATTAGTTGGTCAACAAACCCTATCTAAGTTAAAAGAAGTGTTAAGTACGAGTAAGCCAATTGAAGATTTCCCATTACCAGATGGAGTGTTGCGTAGGGGGGATCGTGGGAATGAAGTTAGTCAGGTGCAACGAGCATTAAAAAGATTGAATTTTGATCCAAAACAAATTGATGGCATATATGGTGCGAATACAGAAGATGCTGTAAGACGGTTCCAGTCTATGTTTAGAGCACTAGCTAATGATGGTATATATGGACCACAAACAAAAAGGTATATGGAAATGGAGCTAGATGATCTATAAGTGAAGATAGAGGTCAGGGGATACATGTATCCTGACCTCAATTTTTTTATAAGAATAAATTACTAGAATCTGCATGATGTCGTCTTCCATAATTGCCATCCATACCGCCTACACTTCGCGTTTTTTCCTTTATGCAAGAAATAGGAAGACATAAAAGGGGTAGATCTTCCTCAAGTAGGAACTAAGTTATATAAATATAGGTTTAGTATTCCAGTTCTAGGGTATAGGAAAAGGGAGAAAGATATAGACATACTTGGGGAAAGGGGGGGAAATATGCTGAAACAAGATGCCATTAAGGATCACGTCCGATTAGTAGACAATGCATTAAGTGGTTTTATTTTATGTAATAAGGACGGGATTGTATATGCAAATCCTTACTGTTATCAAACCTTAGGATATAAGCTAAATGATATGTTATCTTGGGACTGTATTATACCCCCGAATGTTATAGATGACTGGTTTGACAAACTAACTAGTGTTCTCAACGGAATAAAGCCAATAGAGCGTATGGAATATTGCTTCTTAAAAAAAGATGGTTCTGTTTTGGGTTTAACAGTACAGATTAATTCCTCTACAATAGGTAATGATACATATGCTGAGGTTCATTTTCAAGAACTTACAATCAATACGAATAATAGCATACTTGTAAAAGAAAAGCTGGAACAATATGAAATTATGAATGAAAATATGACTGAAATCATAAGTCAACATGCAATGGATGGTAAGGTGTTACATTTGTCCCCCTCCGTTAAAAAGGTAACTGGATATGATCAGGAAACATTAATTGGTTCCTTTCCTTGTGAATATATTCATCCAGAGGATCAAAATCGAGTCCAATATGCTTTTACAAAAGTAAAATATACAGAGGAGCAACAATCGGTTCGTTTTCGAGTTCGATGTAAGAAGAATGAATATATATGGATGGAAACAGTCCAAAAGATTCATTATGTTACAGGCAAAAAACAAATTGTGGCTGGAAGTAAAAAAATAGATAAGCAGATAAAGCTAGAAAAAATGCTGTTTCAAGCAGAAAAATTAGCCACAATTGGGGAGCTTGGTGTTGGAATTGTTCATGAGATAAAGAATCCTTTAACGTCAATAAAAGGTTTCCTACAACTTATGAAAGCTGGTACCATTGATATACAAGACTATTTATCCATATTGAATTCAGAACTGGATCGAATCGAAAAAATTGCATCCAATGTATTATCCTATGCCAAGCCAAAAGAGGAAAAAGGGAAGCAAGAATTAAATGCAATTTTACACGATGTATATATATTAATGACTATACAAGCGACGAAGCAAAAAACAAAGCTAAAATTTTACCCAAACAAGACATCTATATACACACTCGGGGATGAAACACAATTAAAACAGGTATTTATAAATCTTATAAAAAATGCGATAGAGGCTTCACATAAAGGACAGATAATACATATTTCAGTAAAAGAGGAAAATGATTTTCATATCGTTCAAATAAAGGATTCCGGTGTAGGTATACCAAAAGAAAAACTGAAGCAAATTGGAGAAAGTTCTTTTACAACTAAGGATAAAGGAACTGGAGTGGGATTAATGGTAACGAGAAGGATTATAAAGGAACATCAAGGGGAATGGTTTATAGAAAGTAAAGAAGGTAACGGGACAACTTTTACGATTAAACTTCCGAAATTATAAATTATGATTATAAAATTATAAGGCAATGGTCAAAACGTTTAGTTCATGTAACTAAGCGTTTTTTTGTTTGTTTCGGAACAATCCTATTACTATTCCTATTGCTAGATTTGTTGTTATAAGAAGCATCCTCAATGATTCAACCGGGAGCAATCAGGCTAATGTACCTTTTCTATTCCTATAGGAAGCTTACTTGAATCCTACCGAAAATAGGAAGGTCAGGTGATAGGAATTGATGGTGCTTTTGCCCAAAATAAGGGTTAGAAGAAGATGATGAATAACATATTCGGGGGTGAGGATTGTGGAAAAGGAAAGACTATTAGAATTGATCAATCAAGAACGTAAGAAATTACATGAAGCTATAGATGAAAAAGGTCTAGATCATAGAAAAACGCTAACATATAGTAGAGAGCTTGATAAACTAATTAGCAAATATATAAAGCTATCTAGCTCTATAAATCAATAAGTAAGGGAGATTGATTAAGAGTCTAACTTGTTAACTAGGCTCTTTATTTTTTGAACACATGTAAAATCAGTTTAATAGGAAGACCTTCTTATTTTTCGTTTCAACAAGAATAGGAATAACGGTTAGTTGGCGGATACTTAGGTAGGTTTTATGCTATTTATAGGTATTATGTTGGGGCGTGTGAAGGGTGACTTATTTACTATTTTAGCAGCAGAAATACAAAAACTTAACATACAAACATTTGGAGGAATTACGTTGACAGTCAAATTATTAAATACAGAAAAATTATCGAACGCAGTTGAAACGATTTTAGAAGAAATAGGCGAAGATATAAACCGCGAAGGATTACTTGATACACCACAACGTGTTGCAAAAATGTATAAGGAAGTTTTTTCGGGAGTGGGAATTGAACCGAAGACAGCTTTAACTACAACCTTCGAATCGGAGGGATATGAAGGTATGATCGTTGTTCGGGATATTGATTATTACACTTTTTGTGAACACCATCTTATTCCTTTCTTCGGAAAAGCACATATTGGCTATATTCCTAGTGAACGCATCGTGGGATTAAGTAAATTTGCTAGATTAGTTGAATTAACATCAAAACGTCCACAAGTTCAAGAAAGAATGACAAATCAAATCGCTGCTGCAATTTATGAAATTCTAGATCCAAAAGGTGTCATTGTTCAAATAGAAGGACAGCATTTGTGTATGTGTGCCCGTGGTGTCAAAAAACCAGGTTCATCAACTGTTACGACGGTAAAAAAAGGCATTTTTAAGAAGGAAGAATCCTTAGTTAGAGAATTTGAATCAAATGTAGCTAAGTAATGAGAGAAGGAGATAGGAACATGCTTTATTTGTCACGTAGAGTTGATTTTTCTGCAATGCATAGCTATCGAAAGACAGATTGGTCTGATGAAAGAAATGCAGCGGTTTTTGGATTGTGCAGTAACCCAAATGGCCATGGTCACGATTATAAATTAGAAGTAATGGTGAAGGGTGAATTAAATAATCGATCAGGGATTGTTGTAAATACAGTGGATATTAAAAAAATCGTTAGTTCTTTTATTGAAGAAGAGCTTGATGGTAAGTTTTTAAACAAAGAGAATCAATATTTTATAAACAACATTCCTACAACGGAAAATCTAGTTCAGTTCCTGTGGGAAGGCATAAAACCACAATTAGATAATTGCGAACTACATCGTTTGCGTTTACATGAAAATCATTATTTATATGCTGAAAAGGAAGATGAACAAATGGTTAGTTTGACACGTAAATATCATTTTAGTGCTGCGCATAGGCTACACAGCAACGAGTTAACTCAGCAAGAGAATGTAGACTTATTTGGAAAATGCAATAACCCTTATGGCCATGGTCATAACTATTACCTTGATATAACGATAAAGGGTGATCCAGATCCAAGCACTGGTATGGTAGTAGATTTAGGTTCATTAGATCAAATCGTGGAGTCGGTGGTAATAAAGAAAATGGACCATAAACACTTAAATCTAGATGTTGAAGAGTTTAAGGAATTAAATCCTACATCAGAAGTAGTGGCGAAGGTTATTTTTGAAATGTTAGCACCGAAAATACCGAATTTGTATAAGGTTGGGCTTTGGGAAACAGAAAAAAATTATTTTGAATACTATGGATAAGGTGAGATGTAATTATGATCGATGTCACACAACTAAAAGATAAAGTGATCGTTATTACAGGTGCTAGTAGAGGAATCGGACAAGCCATTGCTCATACCCTTAAAGACAAAGGAGTTCGTTTAGTTTTAGGGGCAAGGACGATAGCCGAACAAAGTGAATTTCAGGAGGATACGATTTTACATGTTTCGCTAGATGTGAGTGATGAAGAATCTGTAATGCGCTTTAAAGAGGTTGCTTTAGCTCGATTTGGAAAAGTGGATGTATTAATAAATGCTGCAGGAGTAGGTTCTTTCTCATCTATTTTGGATTCCGAAACAAAGGATTTCGATGATATGATTTCTATTAATTTACGTGGTACCTATTTAACTTGCAAACATTTTGGTAGAACAATGAAAAGTCAACAAGATGGTCAAATTTTAAATTTAGTCTCGATAGCAGGAACGATGGCACTTCCAGGAAACGGTGGTTATTCAGCATCTAAATATGGTGTATACGGGTTTACGAAAGTACTGCAATCTGAATTACGTCGTGAAGGTATTCGTATTACATCTGTAATACCAGGCGCAATAAATAGTTCATTTTGGGACAATGTAGACATGGAACTGGACAAATCCAATATGATCTCCTTACGTTCGATCACAGAGCATATTCTTTTCTTACTTTGCCAACCAAAACATGCTGTCGTAGATGAAATTACCATTATGCCACCTAATGGGATTCTATAAGATGATGGGATGTGGCATAAAAAATGAAAGGTCTTTTTCAAAAGCTTCTTCGTGAAAAAGCAGAAACGACGGAAGAGAAAAAGGGTGAGCGACGTTATTCCCTTTCCCATTTAAACTCCTATAAACAAGTTCAAAAAAGGTCGTTAATTGGCTGGATAGTAGCCCAATGTGCAGCAGCTCTTCATTTAGAAGACGAAAAGCGCGAGGCGTTATTTTTTATGGCTTTAACAACAGAAAACTTTGAACAAATAGAAGATGAGATGATTAGAGAGCTTATGCAACTTGGACATTTAGCTGTAGAGTGGATTGATAAGAATGCAATTATTGAAGAGGAAATGAAATCGATTCAGCCTACGTTTCTTTCCAAGGAGCTAATGAATCGAGTATTTAACAATATTCAATCAGATGTAAAATTTAATGAAAAAAAGATTGATGTCAATGAAGATATTTGGGAAGTATATCGGGATGTCATCTATGCTGCAACCCATGGGAAATTTCTCTTGATTTCAAAAAATGATTTGGAAAATTATCTAAAGGGCGAGCTTTTATGTGAAGTGGAAATCGTGGAAAGAAGTGATATTCCAAAAGCTCGTACAGAAGCAAAAAATTCATTTTTGGATCACGAAATAAAAGCCTCGAAAATGATGAGTTATACCCTGGTTATATCAGAAGCGGTCACAAATGTATTAAAGCATGCGAATTCAGGAAAAATGTCGATTTATAAGAAAGATGCAGCATTTTATGTGGTTGTTCAGGACGATGGAGCTGGCTTTCCACTAAAGATACTGCCTAAAACAACGTTAATGGCTGGATTTTCCACCAAGGTATCGTTAGGACAAGGATTTACATTGATGATGAAGATTGCTGATCAGGTCGTGTTAGAAACGTCACCATCAGGTTCAACCTTAATTTTAATATTAGATGGGAAAAAGGAAGAGAAGCATGAACATATCTAAAGGAAGTACAAGTAGTAC
Organism: Salirhabdus sp. Marseille-P4669; assembly: GCF_900240405.1. GTDB lineage: Bacteria > Bacillota > Bacilli > Bacillales > Alkalibacillaceae > OEQK01. The sequence continues at coordinate 36,188 of NZ_OEQK01000003.1, read as the reverse complement.
AATCCAAAAAACATTAATGACTGCACGACTTTTTGATGGATTTTGGGACAGATGGATCGCCCATGGAATTAGAGAATCAGATTGTAAGGAGTTACAAAGTTCGTTAGTAACGGTAGAGGACTGGATAAACGGCTTCTCCCGATTTGCAAAAAAGTATCATGATTTAGCAACAGAATACGAGCAATTCCAAAATAGATTCGAAGCTGAAAAATGGTACCGATTAACAGCGTTATATTACAACTTAATGTATTGGGTTTTTCCTGACAGGTCAGAAGAGAAAAAGAAGTGGTATCAGCGGGTTAAGGAGTATGTAGGTAAGGCAGATCAGCTTTCCGCCATTTCATATAAATACGACTACATTGAAATAGATGGTGTGAAATGTGTAGGAAGAATACGTATACCAGATCATTCCAAGGGATGCATTGTTATCATCAATCCTATTGATTCAGCTAAGGAAGAGCTTTATACGTATGAAAACCATTTTATTCAATCCCATTATACTACGGTTAGTTTCGATGGACCAGGACAAGGCGAAACGTACCTACTTAATGGTTTAAAAGCGACTCAAAAACGATGGGAGACCTTTGTGCATAAGGTTATCGATTTTGCAGCAAGTCATTTTATAAATCAACCCATTTATTTATTTGGGACAAGTTCAGGGGCGGCCTGGTCCATTTATGGTAGTGAACATCCTAAGGTGGAACGGGTAGTTGCAGTGAGTCCACCAATAATGGAGGTACCTGCTACTCCAAACTACTTTACGGATCGGTTAGCGCTGGTAATGGATAAGGAAGCGCAATCCATATTGCCCAACCTAAATACGCAGTCATCTTATTCATCCATTTTCTTATTTCATGGTAAAAAGGATGTCATGGTAAGCACAAAGGACATGCATTATTTTTATGAACGTTTGCTAAGTCCCAAAATGCTAGTTGAGTATCCAGAGGAAGGGCACTGTTGCAATTTCAAGCTACACGAAGTACGTGATTTAGCGATGGAATGGTTTGAAAAAGGAGATGTGAAACATGAATTTTAAACAATTCGTTGAAATGTTATCAGACTTTACAAATATACCTGCCAATACCATAACTAAGGATGCGCAGTTTGTAGATGATCTAGGTGTTGATTCCTTAAATATGGTAAACCTATTAATTCAAATCTCTGAAGCTACCAACGTTGAATTTGAAAGGTTTATAAAAGCAGACAGCCTAAAAACAGTTGGGAGCATTTATAACATTATTTCTCAGGAGGAACGTATATGAAGCCTATTTTAGATAACTTATTCCAACATTCCGAAGACAAAGTGTTAATATCGACGTTTTCAGGAAAGTATAACGCGAAAAATATTATGGATGAAGTTCATTATTTTGTTTCGTTACTGGAAGATAAGGAATTGAAGAAGAAAAGAGTGGGAGTACTTGTACCTAAATTATCCACTTATGTTGCCCTTACATTAGCAATTAATAAATTAGGGGGCACAGTGGTGCCAATTAGCTGGCAACTTAGAAAGGAAGATTTAACATCTGTATTACAATTTATGAATCCTCATATTGTTTTTTCTGTAGATGAACATAATGGATTTCCTTTTGGGGAAACAATCGAGAACTGGGCAAAAGAGCTAAAAATGGAAACAATCCTATATCGGCAAACGAATAATTCGGATTGGTCCAAATCTGAATTCGTTGGTGAAAATAAGCCATTAGAAGAGCACGAAATCACGTTTATCTGTACGTCTTCTGGTAGCACCGGCACTCCAAAGGGGTTGGTGTTAAGTGCAGACCTTTTGGATCACGTTTATCAAATGCTACCGAATTATGGTGACTTCCAAATTGCAGACAATGTGCTAATAAATATACCACCGACAAGCTTCTTGGGGACCATGTATTTATTTTATTCCTTACACAGTGGTACGAATATGCTTTATCCAGAAACATTTGACTTCCCCAAAATGGTGAATTTGATGGAAGAAAATAACTGTAATAAGGTTATTAGTACCCCTTCCATTTTCAAAGCAATATATCAAGTAGCGAAAGGACTTAACGCTACGATTGCAAAAAACATCGAGTTAGTCGGTCTAGGTGGAGAAAATGTCCAAAAAGATTATATCAGCCAATTCGAGGATATGAATGACTGTGTATTCTTAAGTTTATATGGAACTTCTGAAGCAGGTGCATTGGCATCCTGTGACTTACGAAATAGTATGGAGTTTACGTTAGTTGATAATGCTGACTATGTCATAAAAGACGGAGAATTACTCACCAAATCAAAAACATCATTTGTTGGATATTATAAAAATCCGCAATTAAATAAAGAAATATTTGATGAAAATGGTTTTATTCATACAGGCGATATTGTTAAAGAGATGCCAGGCCGTAAATTTGTCATTCTTGGAAGAAAGAAAGACATGATTAAAAAGGGTGGCCAACAGGTTATTCCAGGTGAAGTGGAAAATGTATTGGAGCAGCATTCTTCTGTTGAGAGAGCTGTTGTACTTGGAGCGCCACACGCGGTTTATGGGGAACAAATTGTAGCTTTCATTATAGCAAACCAACAAACAGATACGAAGGAACTCTCCCACTATTGCACAAAAAAAATAGCGGGATACAAAGTACCAGATCAAATAATCTTCATAGAAGAAGTTCCAATGGTAAACGGAAAAGTTGATAAAGTCACGTTGAAGAAAATGTATTTAAATTAAGGGGATTAGAAAAAGTGAAAAGAGAGAGAACGTTAAAGCGTCAATTTAATCTAACATTATTATTAATATTAGTTACGATAACAATTGTCAGCGGAATAATACAATACTTCATTATTGATAAACAAGTAGAGGATAATGTTAAACGGGAAGCGACGAATATTGGACATAGTATCAAACAAGGGATTGAGGAAACAAATCTCGCTTCTAGAGCAATTGAACAACAAATTGATTATAAATTAGAATCCATTTCAGAAAGAATTGGGGACCATTTACCTAAGAATCAAGCGGATATTACCGAGGAACAGCTACAAGAATTAAAAGAAGAGATGAACGTTGCAGGAATTGATATATTTGCTGAAGTTGAGAATGATATAGCTGTTGTAAAAACAACAGAGCCAGCTGAACTTGGTTTTTCTATGGCAAGTCTAGGGGAAGAACTGTATTTACAATTTCAAAACTTTTTACATGAAAAAAAAGTAGATGCACCAACCATCTATAGTTATCAAAGCGATGATACATTTATTTTGTATACTGCGCAATCGGGCTCTAGAGAAGAACCAGAATTCTTTAAATATAGTTACTATCACGAAAAAGGGACAGATTATATTATCTCAGTATTTATCGAAGCAAATGAAGTCTATCAGTTTACACAATCCGTTGGTCCAGAGACATGGATTCAACAAGTACTTCAAACAAACGAATTAGCGAAAGAAATAGCTGTATTGAATCCACTCGTTTTCAAAGATCCTAGCTTAGCTGAGGCAATGTATCCGCCTTTAGAAAAAATTGTATATGGAAACTATACGTACAAAGTGGAAGATGAAGTAATCATCAAGATGCTAGAGGAGTCTAAATCCGTTTCAAGGTTAGATGAACATAATGGGAATAAAATCTACAAAATGTTTATTCCTATAAATGATGGAAATGTGATTTATGTAGCAATGGATTATGAGAAGATGAGCGCGCCATTTACAACGTATTCCTTTATTTTGATTTCGTTCGGTTTTATATCCTTATTAGTATTATTCTTTATGACAACAAGATTCTTTAATCGCATCTATGAAAATATTACAAAAATAAAAACACAAATCAAATCGCTAGAAAAGGGAGATTTTACGGCTAGGAGTCATGTTAAAAACTTTGGTGAACTAGGACAGCTTTCTGTGAGTGCAAACAAAATGGCCCAGACATTAAACGACGTATTGAGCCAAACCCGTGAAAAAGCGGTTCAAACCGAAAGATATGCCTACATGCTGGAATCTGAAGCGGATAATTCAGTCGATAAAGTATATGTCATGTCAATGGAATATACATCTGAAACTCGCGAAAGTCTTGATGAACTCTTATATTTAATCGAAAAACTAGAAAACTATTTACAAACGATAAACACAGATGATTCAAAAGCCATACTAGCGAAAGTGGTCGATATGCGAGAACTTGTGAAGGTTCGTTCCTCTGTATCAACAGAAATGACAATCACGCTTGCGGATGTATTGAAATCCCTACACGGACAATCTGCGGCTTTAACGGATATCGCAAAGGACCTATTAGAAAGCATGGAAACATTTAATCTAGATGCTAATGAAAAGTAAGGGAATTAGGTGGTGAAGGAATGGAACCATTAATTAATGTGGTGAAGAAAATAGATGGAGATCGTTGTACGTTAGCTTTGGATGGAGTATTGGATTATTCCTCAATGGATCCGTTTATTGAGGAAATACGATCTCTTGAAAAATGGATTAACAACGTAATTGTTGACTTTAGCGGTTTGCAGTTTATTGACTCAACAGGAATTGGGGCAATAATAAATTTAGTTCATGAGGCAAATACGAATGATTTTGAAGTTGAGCTTGTTGGGATAAATGAGGAAGTTCAAATGTTATTTGATACGATTGGTGTCTTTAAAATCATGGAGTCATTGAAAAAGGGAGGGAACTGATATGTTTCGAAGGGATTTCCTTTATGACTTCATGCCAGACGGAACAATGGATAAAACATTAGAGCGTGAAATAAAACTCGCTCGCAACATTCAAATGAAGTTACTTAATGGAAAAAAACCAGAACTAGAAAAAAGTGAAGTCTCAGGAATTTCAATCCCAGCCCGATTGATTGGTGGAGATTACTATGATTTTTATCCTCTTTCCAATGGGAAGCTTCGAATTATTATTGGGGATGTAATGGGGAAGGGTATTCCTGCAGCAATGTTAATGATATTAACAAGAGGAGCATTTCGTAGTGCAGCGGAAAGTACGCATGGACCTGGTGACACGCTAACCGCTATGAATAAAGCAATTTATCAGGACTTACGGGTATTAGGTTCCTTTGTTACGCTTTTATGTGCAGATTGGGACCCTGAAAAGAAAACTTTAACCTATGCGAGTGCAGGTCATTATTTGCCAATTATAGCAAGAGGTTCTCAGAATTTATTGGAATTACCTAAGGTTAAGGGTGTTATGCTTGGTGGGTTACCTAATACAGAATATATGGAAAGTACCGTAACATTAAACGATGAAGACCTTGTATTCTTTTACACAGATGGCATTATTGAAGCCCAAAATGCTGGAGGGGAAATGTATCGTATTGATCGTCTGAATGAAGTCCTACTTCGGAATAATACTTTGGATATAAATGAAATTGAGAATGCGATTAATGACTCTATTTCTAAATTTACAAATAATGCTCCACAAAAAGACGATATCACGATGGTATTACTTAAGGTCAATAAAGGGAGTACAAATATAACTAGCTATAATAGTCCGATGTTATAACCGAAAGGAGGTATAAAATGCAAAACCTAATTTCGAAAGGGAAAAACCTAGAAGAAGCAATTCGTATTGGCTTACAATTAATGCATGTTTCGGAAGCGGAAGTAGACATTGAAATCATACAACACGAAACAAATGGATTTATTGGTATTGGAAAAAAACCAGCAATCGTGAAGCTAACATTAACAAACCATTATGCTACCAACAGTACTTCTTTAAATGAACATAAATTAGTGGAAGCTTATCCAAATCAAACTAATGTTTGGGAAGGTCTAATCGAAGGTTTACCAGAATCCCTCTCCTTACGTGAGGATAACCTACTACCAATATCGGATGAGGGTAATAGAAACAATGAGAATGTAATAGGAAAAGCCTGGATAAAGGATAATCAAATTTATGTAAAGGATGCTCCTGATCATTTCTCGACTGTTTCGATTGGACCAAATATTCAGTTATATAAAAATCAACAGCTTGTTAAAGATAAATCTGCAATCATTTCGGAAAAAGACAGCTTACATGTCAAATTTGAACGGGAATCTATTTCCGAAACGAAGTGGAACATATCGATAATAGAGAATGGATTAAAAGCTATTCTTCATGTAGAGCCTGGTCTTCAAACAATTCGAAATTTGAGAGAAGTAGAGCCAAATGAACATATTGAACTATTAGTAGAAGAAAAACAAAACGTCATCAATACGTTGGAATATCAATTAGTCTTAAAGGAACTCGAAAATCGTCGCATTATTTTTAATCTGAATCACACGGAAATTATGAAGGCTATTAATGCTAGTACAGCTGGAGACTTTGTTATAGCAGAAGGAAGAAATGCCCACCAAGGCGAGGATGGATGGTTAGAAGTATTGGTTGATGTCCAGCCTAAAAATGGACTTGTTGAAAACGAAGATGGAACGATTGATTTTAGAGAAAGTAAATTAATACCAACTGTGGAAAAAGGGATGGTAATCGCCATCGTTCATCCTCCTATTCCGGGTATTCCTGGGGTAACCGTTACGAATGATCCATTACCGGCAAAACAAACGCATCCCATAAAGTTAAAGACAGGGGTAGGAACAGAATTAATAGAGGACAAGCTTGTTGCAACAGAGTCTGGTCGACCTTTTATTGAAAAAAGAGGGATGTTAATCAAAGCATCTATTATTCCAAAATTATTACATCAAGATAATGTGAGCCTTTCTTCTGGGAATATTCGTTTTAATGGAGATGTTGAAATTACAGGTGAAGTTGAGGATTATATGACCGTGGAAGCGGATGGAGACATTTATGTTCATAAATCCGCAAGCTATTCTAACTTAACTACGATGAAGTCCATAATCGTAAAAGGCAATGTTACAAACTGTAGTCTAGATGCTGGAAAGAATAATATGTTAATTATGGAATTGGGACACTTAATTGGAATAATGCATCAACAGCTTGAGAAAATGATTATTTTAATTAAACAACTTTCTAATTCCGCTGCCTTTAAAACAACTGATTTTTCCGTAACCGGTCTGCAACCATTAATTAGAATATTGCTAGAGAAAAAATTTCAAGATTTCCCCAATCACGCCAAAAAGTATATGGAAGTTGTGGAAAATGGACAGGATTATTTGGAAGATGAGGATTGGACCCATATTGCAGTGTCGTTAAGGACGGTCTTTTTAACACTTACCAATCAAGTGACAACGGTACACAAATTAACTAGTTTAGCGGAGAAAATGGAAAAGCTTTCGACATTTAGTAAGCTTCCAGTAGAGCCCAATTCTTATATTACCATTTCGGATTCTGTGAATAGTAGATTATATAGTAGTGGTGATATTAATATCATTGGAAAAGGCTGTATCAATACGAAAGTACACGCAGGTGGAAAGCTATTTGTAGGTGGAATTGTTCGCGGTGGGGAGGTCTATGGGAGACTCGGAGTATCAATAGAAGAGGCAGGATCAGCTAATGGTACAAAGACAGTTATCGCGACTCCACATGATCAGCAAATTCAAATCCGCAAAGCACATGAAGGTACTGTATTAAAAATCGGCAATGCAAGACATGTCTTAAAAGAGGATAGGGATTGGATTACAGCTAAATTAAATAATGAAGGTTATATCATTTATTAATACAAAATAGGAGTTGCATGTATGCTTACATTATCAATAACCGACGATAAAAATAATGTGAAAGTTAATCTAAATGGGGACTTAGACATTGAGGGTACAGAAATCGTAAATGAGGAATTATTACCAAAATTAATCAATTTCTCTAAAGTAAATGTTAGTTTAAAGGAAGTTCCTTTTGTTGATTCAACAGGGATGGGACTACTTATTAATTTAGTAAAAACGTTACAAGAGAAAGGGATTGTCATAACTATATCTGATGTGAATAAAGATGTATTGGAAATTTTTGACTTACTACAATTACCCGAGATATTAGGAACTGACGTAATTGTTTCCTAATTCATATATGTATTAGATATAAAATAAACTAATTCTTATCAATTATTGGATAACCTATTCTAAATTCTACCTTATGCGAGCTTAATTTTTAAGCTCGCATTTTTCATTTCATGTTATGGTTATGTAACAATAACATAGGCTGTAGCGTAGGATACATAGAAGCTGTTCATGAATGTAGGAGAAGGAGGATTTTTATATGTTTTATCATATTAAAGAACTTCAATACAACGCGAAACCATCGCATCCAGACCCGGTATATGCAAAAAAACTACAAGAGGTACTAGGTGGTCAATTCGGAGAAATTTCCGTCATGATGCAGTATCTATTCCAAGGGTTTAATTGTCGTGCGAATAAAAAATATCGCGATATGCTATTAGATATTGGTACAGAAGAAATTGCACATGTGGAAATGCTATCTACTTTAATTGCGCGACTATTGGATAATGCGCCAGTAGCGGATCAAGAACAGGCTGCAGAAAATCCGATCCTGGAAGCAATTATGGGAGGTATGAATCCACAGCATGCGATTGTATCTGGCTTAGGCGCGATGCCAGCAGATAGTGTAGGAAATCGATGGACTGCCGATTACATCATCTCTTCTGGAAATTTATTGGCTGATTTTAGAGCTAACTTAAATGCAGAATCACAAGGACGCTTACAGGTTGTACGCCTATATGAAATGTCTGATGATCCTGGAGTAAAAGATACGTTAAGCTTTTTAATTGCTCGGGACACAGCGCATCAAAATCAGTGGAAAGCAGCAATCTATGAGCTTGAAAATATGGAAGGGGATATTGTCGTACCAACTACCTTCCCAAGGGAACTAGAAAAACAAGCAGTTTCCTATGATTTTTATAACTTTTCACGTGGGGATGCAAGTGCTAGTGGACCTTGGGCTCAAGGGATTGCACCAGATGGAAGAGGACAGTTCCGTTACATCCAAAAACCACAAGCTTATGGACCAAAACCATCTCTTATCCCAGCACCACTATTCATTCATGACACACCACCAATGTCTAGTATGTAAATTTGTTAAAGGAAAGCAATGGACTATTTTTTATTGCTTTCCTTTTCTTTTGTTTAAATAGAATGAGAAAACCTATGATAAGCCATTCTAAGAAGGAGATTCTACATAAATTGAGGTGTTATCATTGGGTACTGTAATTTGGCAGTCTATTGTTATGGTTTTAGCAGGTGTTATTCTTTTAAGAATTGCTGGGCGAAAGTCAATTTCTCAAATGACATTGGCGCAAACGGTTGTAATGATTTCAATAGGCTCTATTATTATACAACCAATTATTGAAACTAGTGTTTTAAGAACGATCGTTGCAGCAGCTGTGTTTATAATAGCACTTGTTTCCATGGAGTATTTGCAATTAAAATTTAATTTAGTGGAAAAATTTATAACAGGTAAAGCAAAAATTATAATTCAAAATGGGCAAATACAAGAACAGAATTTAAAGAAGCTTCGTTTTACCGTAGACCAACTGGAAATGAGATTAAGACAGCAAGGAATTGCTAATGTGGAAGATGTAAAGCATGCTACATTGGAGCCTAATGGACAGATTGGCTATGAACTAATAGATGATGCGAAGCCTTTAACAGTAGGCGAATTTAAACGTCTCATGAACATGTCCCCCCAACAACCATCAACGAATAAAACGATCTTCTCTGAAATTACGAATGCGAGCGAACAGGATAATCCAGACCATTTACATTGATTATTGGTAATGATTTGCTTCAACAAATGATAGAAAATCTGTTATGATAGTAGATGATTGTTTAAAAATGCGCTTAAGGAGCGATGAATGATGTCTACGAAACCGACTATTATGCTAGTGGATGGGATGGCATTATTATTTAGAGGTTTTTATGCTACTTCTTACACTGGTAATTTTATGTATACAGATAAAGGTGTGCCGACGAATGGCATATATGGATTTTTAAAATATTTTCTTGATGCAGTTCAAACATTTGAGCCTAAACATGTAATATGTTGCTGGGATATGGGTAGTAAAACGTTTCGTAACGAATTATATGATCAATATAAAGCGAATCGTGGGGAACCTCCTATAGAATTAATACCTCAGTTTGATTTAGTAAAAGAAGTAATGGAATCTTTTGGTGTACCAAATGTTGGAATAGCAGGCTATGAAGCAGATGATTGCATTGGTACGTTAGCAAAAGAATATGGTCAAACACAGAAAGTACTAATTTTAACAGGTGATCAAGACATTTTACAACTAGTAGAAGAAAATGTCTCTGTAGCAATCCTAAAAAAAGGACAAGGTAATTATGCCGTATATAGCCAAGAAAATTTCTTGTCTGAAAGAGGTCTTCTTCCCGAACAAATTATTGATTTAAAAGGTTTAATGGGTGATCCATCTGACAATTATCCAGGTGTTAAAGGGATTGGCGAGAAGACAGCATTAAAGCTGTTGACAAAATATGGAACAATTGACGGTTTGTTAGATAATTTAAATGAGCTGGCAAATGGTGTTAAGAAAAAGATAGAAGAGAATTTAGAAATGCTGCATTTATCTCGTAATCTCGCAAAAATACATTGCGAGGTACCAGTATCTTGTTCGCTTGAAGATGCTGTATGGAGTTTGAACGTAGACCACGTTCAACAGAAATTCGAGGAATTAGAGGCTCGTACGTTATTAAAGTTATTAAAACAAGTAGGATAATTTTTCCTGCTTGTTTTCTTATTATCTTGACCATAAAGCAATAGAGGAGAGAGGGATATGAAAATTTCTGTTTTGGAAAATGTTTTTCAAAAGTTACCTGAAATTCGTAGTGCCCATTATGTTATGCGCTCTTTGGTTAATGAAGATTATCCTTTTCTTTATCCAATATTATGTGACAAAGAAACGATGAAATTTATTACACCCCATCCAGTAACATCATTTGAGGAAGTAAAGGAACTATTAGATGCTTACATAGAAAACTACATTCAACATAAAGAATTGCCTTGGACGATTATAAATAAACAGACCAATGAAGTTGTTGGTATTTTTCGCTTTCATAAGTTAAATTTATGGCATCGTAAAACAGAGATGGGTGTTGTTATACGAAAAGAATATCAAAAGAAAGGGGTTATGACAGAATTATTGAACGAGATATTGAAATTTGGATTTGATACACTAAATCTAAATCGGATTGTTGGCGATATATTTGCCAAAAACATCGGATCACGAAGACTTTTAGAGAAATTTCACTTTACAAAAGAGGGGATATTACGTCAAACCGATTTTGACGGATATTCATTTCATGATACAGTCGTCTATTCATTACTCCGGACAGATTATAAAAAAAGCCTTAAGAAGGGATAATGGTGGAGCTAACCAGATATAGGTTTCTCTGCTATTTCTTCTCCGTCCATTAAACCCTCTTCATATCCAGCATCAAAGGATTCTTGAAGAACTTCTTTAATACATCTTTGTTGATGTGCGGATAACTTGCTATTTTCATTTTGTAGCTGATTGAGAATTTTGTTTAATAAAGCATCTAGTTCTGGCTGAAAGGACATTTATTACACCTCCATTATTAGTTTGGTAAATACTGTACAAAGTATACATTTAAAAGTCTTAAAGGATAATTCAATCTAGAACGTGACAAACTATTAGTGGAGGTGGTTAGATTGGGTAAACAAAGAAAGCATAGAGCTGGTGGACAACGAGCTCTCGCTGTAAATCCTCAAGGTCACACAGAAGATGTTGCGGATCAGCAACCGGTGTCGCAATTAGAACAACGCGCTAAAAAGAAAAATACAAAAATATAGAGGATGGGACAAAAGTTTTTTCTAAAAAGGAAACGCGAACTTTGATTAGCGGAGAAATACCGCTCCTGAAATATACTTCGCGGACTTTAGGGAGAAGCTATAGCCCCCTTGTGCTGACGCGCTGCGGGGGTCTCACCTAGGCTTTTCATCCCGCAGGAGTCCCGTGTATTTCCTCCGCTAATTTAGTTCATTATTCGCCTTTTGATTAAACTGTTTCGTTATGTCTTCGTTTTATTGTTTTTATTTAACGACAAATTCACTTTGCTGATGCTCGTGAATATGGTCTTTTTCAACATGAATGGTAACGTTATATGCACCAGCTTTATCAAAAGTTTTGTTAGCTGCATAATTACCAGTATCTAATTCTTCTGCTTGAATAAACTCGTGATCCGAGTCGTCATTCTGCCAAACTTCAAAAATAACATTTGCTCCAGTAAGTTGTTTATTTCCATATTTTACAGTAGTAGCTAATGTAATTTCATCATTTACTTGATAAATATTATTAGCGTTTTGAAAGTCAAAAGTAGTATAAGCCTTGCTGTGATCATGTTGGGAGGTTGTTTCACCAGAAACGGATTGGGAAGCATCCCCAACGATAATGGTTTCACGAGGCATATTATGCATATTTCGGGCAGTTACATGGGCTACAACAATAAAATGCCCCTCTTCCTCGAATTTTTTTTCAATTGAATAGATACCATCCCCATTATGTGTACCTTCAATCATTTCCGCATCGTCTTCACCAGACTTACGAATCTCAAACATTACCTCATCTGCATCTGTTATTTTATCCTTTCCTTGTGAAACAGTAGCAGCTATTGTTACTAATTCATTTGCGTTAATTTCTGTTGGTGTATCAATCAAAACTTCTATCATATCTGCTTTATTTGTTTTTTCATTATTATTTGATTCATCACTACAAGCTACAGCAAACAATAACAAAGGAAGGACTATAAAGGTTAAAGCTTTTTTCATTTTTTTCACTCCTTATTGTATATTTTTACTAGTATGTACATAAAATAACAATTTTATAGCCACTTACTTTGAATATTTAAATAATTTCGCGATTGAATCTTATGCAATCTCAGAAACGTAATAAAAGAAGATCGCTTAATCGAGAGCTTGGAGGTAAAAACAATGGTAGATATTTTATTATGGATATTGATTCTTGGTCTCTTTATTTTTAGCTTTGTCGGGATTCTTTTTCCAATTATCCCGTCTGTACTTGTTTTATGGGGAGGATTCCTCATTTATCATTTTGCTATTAATGAAGAGACCCTTTCTTTATTTTTTTGGATTCCAATGATTATTTTCACGGTAATGCTATTTATTGCAGATATTTTTGTGAATAGTCATTATGTTAAAAAATTTGGTGGCAGTAAGTGGGGAGAAAGAATGGCAGCAGTAGCGGTAATCGTTGGTTCCTTTGTTCTTCCCCCATTTGGCATTCTAATCATTCCGTTTATCGTCGTTTTCATTACCGAAATGATCCAACAAAAGTCACCAGTAGCTTCTTTAAAGGCTGCTTTTGGCTCATTAATCGGTTTCCTAGGAAGCTCCATTGCAAAAATAATCATTCAATTAATTATGATTATTTGGTTCTTCTTAGATGTATGGATTAATTTTAACTAACAGGAGAAGAACAAAATATTGTTCTCCTGTTTTGTCACAAAAAAGACCCCTTTCTCGTCTTGGATATAAAGAGGAAAGGTGGATAATGATGAATCTAAAATGGGACTGTATTATTATCGGGGGAGGATTAAGTGGCCTAGTAGCTGCCAATTATGTAAGCAAGCATTTTAAAAACGTTCTCGTTATTGAAAAAAGTCATGAGTTAGGAGGAAGAGGAAGAACCAACGTAAAAGATGACTGTTATTTTAATTTAGGTCCACATGCGTTGTATAAAAAGGGGATAGGATTAAAGACTTTACGGGAGCTTAAAGTAGATATAAATGGGGGAAGTCCTCCAATTAAAGGAAAGTTAATAAAAAACGAGAAATTATATACGATGCCATTTTCATTTGTAAACCTACCATTTTCAAAAATGTTAAATTGGAAGGAAAAATTCGATTTTATCAAACTCTTTTTACGTATTACAAAAGTGCGATCCCTTCCGTTTAAAGAGGAAAATTTAGAATCCTGGGTGAATACAAATATTAGGTATGAAATCGTTCGTCAAATTTTTTATGGTATTACAAGATTAGCGACTTATAGTAACACACCAACATTAATAAGTGCCAAACATGTTCTCCATCAAGTACATCAATCATTAGGGGGAACTATTTATGTTGATAGAGGGTGGCAAACCATCATCAATCAATTGAAAACGAGCGCTGTACAATCAGGAGTAACGATTCAAAATGGTGTTTACGTAGATAAAATTCAGAAGCGGGGCCCGAATTTTACTGTCACCCTATCCGATCATACAACATTTGATACAAATTATGTTATTACGACGGCAAGTCCAAATGAAACGATGAACCTATTTGATTTTAACAGTAATATACTAAGTGAAATCGTAAATCAAATAAAACCAATTAAGGGAGCTTCCTTAGATATTGCCTTAAAAAAATTACCAAATCCTAACATTCAATTTGCCTTAAGTCTAGATGCTCCCCTCTATTTCTCCAATCACTCTTTTTGTGCATCCCTTTCTGAAAAAGAAAATGCAGTTGTTTTACATGTTTTTAAATATTTAAGCGATGGGGAGGAGAGCGATTCTAAAAAAGTAAAGAAAGAGCTAGAGGATTTTCTTAGTTATTTACAGCCTAATTGGCAAAGAGAAGTAATCACGTCCCGATTTTTACCATCTTTATTTGTTTCATATGCTATGCCAACGACAAAAATGGAACACCTTATGAAAAAGCTAGAAACGGATATTCCAGGCTTAGTCATTGCAGGGGAGTGGACGAATCAAGATGGGATGTTGGCCGACAGCGCAATATCAAGCGGGAAAAGAGCTGCAGAGTTGTTAATAAATTACGGGAAAGAGTGAGGAAATGGAAGTTAAAGAAGCGTTTTATATAGAAGTAAAGCCGTTGCTATTTGCTTTGGCGTATCAAATGTTGGGCAAAGCTTCAGAGGCGGAGGATATTGTTCAAGATGCCTTTTTAAAGTTATCTATGATGGAGGAACAGGAGATTCATAATGTTAAGGCATATTTATGTAAAATGGTTACAAATAAATGCCTCGATGCTTTGAAATCTGCTCGCTATAATAACGAAGTTTATATCGGTCCAAATTTACCTGAACCAATAGATGTAACAGATGAAAGTCATCCCTATTACAAAATAGTAGAAGATGAAAATCTTTCTTTAGCCTACCTAAGACTAATGAAGTCTTTAAAACCGAAAGAAAGAGCGGTATTCCTATTACGTGAAGGTATGAATTTGGAGTACAAATGGATTGCTAACATATTAAATACGTCAGAGGAGAATTGTAGGAAACTACTAAGTCGCGGAAAACAAAAGATTGCAAAACAAGAGAACGATATTCCATTTACTGTTCAGGATAACAAAGATGTGATTCTACAATTTATTACTGCTTTCCAATCAGGAAATATTGAAAATATGCTTCAATTAATATCAGAGGATGTCATATTATATTCTGATGGAGGTGGTAAGGTTATTGCTGCTACTAAACCTATTGTTTCCCATAAAAATGTTGTGGCATTTTTAACTGGAATATATAAACGACGACCGGAAATCCACCAATTACAAATACAGAAAATCAACGGTCAGTTAGGAATTATTAATCAATTTGGAGACGACATTCATAGTACTGTAAGCTTTCATATTTCAAATAATAAAATTCAGGAAATCTATTATATCGTGAATCCAGATAAATTAAACAATCTATTTATGGAATTGTAAAAAGGTTCATTCTATGAAAATACAATTTCTAGCACAAGCGCCTGACCAAGCTGCTTGTGCTTTTGTTCTTTAGGTAATTTCTGTTTTTATGATACAATTTAGGATAGAAAATAATTACATATTGAAGGAGATAAGAATGATGACGGAACAAGTGTTGGCATATTTAAAATCAAATCGAGAAAAGTTACTTGAGAAATTGAATGATTTTTTATCAATCCCTAGTGTTAGTACTGATTCTATACATAAAGAAGATGTTCGGAAAGCAGCTGTCTTTGTAGCGGATTATTTACAGGAATTACACTTTGAAAATATTGAAATTATGGAAACGAATGGACATCCTTTAGTTTATGGAGATTGGCTAAAGGCAGGGGACGATGCACCTACTGTTCTATTGTATGGTCATTATGATGTGCAACCAGCAGATCCTTTAGAACAGTGGAATAGTGAACCGTTTAAACCGGAAGTTCGTGATGGACGTTTATATGCTAGGGGTTCTAGTGATGACAAAGGACAAGTTTTTATGCATTTAGCCGTTTTTGAAGCCTATATGGAGACGGTTGGTGAACTACCTATTAATGTAAAAGTGTGTTTGGAAGGGGAAGAAGAGATAGGTAGTGAAAGTCTTTATAAAATACTAGAGGAACAAACAGAAAAATTTTCAGCCGATTTTTCTGTTATCTCCGATTCTGGTATGGTGGAAGCAGGTCAGCCTACGATTGTTTACGGACTTAAAGGCTTCACTGGTCTCGAATTTTCTTTAAAAGGTCCTGATTATGATTTGCACTCAGGTATGTATGGTGGTGCAGTAAAGAACCCAGCAATGGCTATGGCGCATTTACTATCATCATTAAAGGATGCAGATGAGGTTGTGCAAGTTGAAGGATTTTATGATGATGTAGAAGAGCTTACTGACCAAGAACGTCAGCTAATTGATGAAGTTCCTGGAGAGGATTTTGTAAAATCAACAGGAATTGTTGAAGTCACTCCTGAAAAAGGCTTTACAGCTAAGGAGCATACTACTGCAAGACCAACACTTGAAATTAACGGACTTTACAGCGGTTATCAAGGAGAAGGTACAAAGACAATAATTCCTTCCACTGCAACGGCTAAATTAACATGTCGATTAGTACCTGGACAAGATCCAAACAAAATTCAAGATTTACTAGTAAATCATTTAGAAAAACATGTTCCAAAAGGTGTCACAATCCAAATTGAAAGGGAACCATTATCTGCACGTGCTTATAAAGTAGACCCAAATCATCCGTTAATTCAAAAAGCAGCGGAAAGTTACTCTAAAGCATTTGGTAAAGAAACGGTTTTTGCAAGAATGGGTGGTTCTATTCCCGTTGTTGAATTAATTGAGTCTATCTATAAAATACCAGTAGTGTTATTGGGATTTGGAACGCCTGAGGACCGACTTCATTCCCCTAATGAAAGCTTTCCATTAGAAAGTTTTGATAAAGGAATGGAAACGTTAGTTTATTATTGGAATGAAGTGAAGAATGGTTAGGTGATAAAAACATGCGATTAAATTAGGAGCGGATATTTAATGAAGAAGAATGTAGGTTTAGTATTAGAAGGCGGAGGAATGAGAGGCGTTTTTACAGGAGGGGTATTACGTTTTTTTATGGAGAAAGATATTTACTTACCATACGTAATTGGAGTATCTGCTGGTGCCTGTAACGGCTCGTCATATGTTGCAAGGCAAATGGATCGTAATAAAATAGTTAATATCGATTATATTTCTCATCCGGATTATATTTCCATAAAACGCTTTTTGACAAAAAGAGAGTTATTTGGGATGGACTTTCTCTTTGATATCTTACCAAATAAGCTTGCTCCATTTGACTTTGAAACCTTTAATCGCGCGGAAGAAACGTTTGTAGTAGGTACAACCGATTGTAAAACCGGAAAACCTGTGTATTTTGAAAAATCAGCATACGAAGAGCATATGTTAACGATAATGCGTGCTTCAAGTTCCATTCCATATATGGCTCCAATTGTGGAATTTGAAGGGAGACAGCTATTAGATGGCGGGATTGCAGACCCAATTCCGATTCGGAAAGCTGAAGAGGATGGCTATTTAAAAAATATTGTGATCCTTACAAGAAACAAAGGCTATGTTAAAGACAAAGCTTCCTTTACGTGGTTGATTAAGAGGAAATTTGGCGAATATAAAGGTCTTGTGGAAGCAATTTTAAACAGACATGAGTTATATAATGAAACAGTTTCTTATTTAGAAGACCAAGAAGCGAAGGGAAACGTACTACTAATTCGCCCACCTGAAAAATTAGATGTTGGTCGTGTGGAACGAAATCAACAAAAGTTACTGAAATTGTATGAGCAAGGGTTTAATGAGGCGAAGAACAATTATGACAAAATACTAGAATTTCTAAACATGGATAAAGAGGCGGTAAACTTGTAAGAGAGAAAACATCGTTTGGTTAGTAATTTTTTCCAAGCGATGTTTTTTTGTATCACTACTTCATCTCGAGTTCTCTTATTTTTTCTTTTAACGTTCGATTCATAATATGAATTTTATATTTTTCATATTTTTCTTCTCTTAACAGGTTCACGAAGTAAATCCATGCACTTAAAGTGATTGCGAAAAGAAGGAGTAGATAATAATATATGGATATATTCAAGTAAAGAACAATGAACAAACTTCCAATAACAAATGTGAACCATCCGAAGATACAAATAAAAATTCGATGAATACCAGTTTCATGAATACTATGTTCTTTAGCATTTAAATGCTTCGATAATTCATTGTATACCACAATTAAATAAAAATTGGGCATTTGTTCCTTAAAAATACTTATCAATTGTTCTAATTCTGTAGTTGCTTTTTTTCGAAGTCTTAAAAAATTGTTATATTGTTGAATTGGTTTATTCCTGAAATTTAATTTACTCACATTCGTCACCAACATACATACAAATTTTGTACAACAATCTTTAGTATCACCCAAAAAAATGGGGTTAATGCTTTAAATAAGGAACTAGTAGAAAGGGGAGGGGAAATGAGAACTTGGTATGGTGCAGCAGGTATTTGTATTAATGAACAAAACGAATTACTAATGGTACTACAAGGTAAACCAGAAGAAAGGAAGTCATGGAGTGTTCCATCTGGTGGACTCGAGAAAAACGAAACATTTGAAGAGTGTTGCATAAGGGAAGTAGAGGAAGAAACCGGATATGTTGTAGAGATAGAGAAAAAAGTTAAAATAAAAAAGGGGATGAATTGCTATGATCCGATTCCGTATCAGGTACACTATTTCCTAGTTTCGTTGACAGGTGGTACAAAAACAATTCAAGACCCGGATCATTTGATTTATGAAATAGATTGGAAATCTACTGAGGATCTTTTTAATCTTCTGTTAACCTTTCCTGAAGATCGTTCCTTTTTAATCGAACTTCTAAATAGTGTATCATTGTAAGTTTGTATAGATACTTTTAAAAATTCCAAAGCTAAGTAACAACTAATTTAACGAAAATGAGGCCATCGCATTGAATGAATTTAATAAAATAGGAATACATAATCATCTTATCGAATCGTTACAATCCTTATCTATTTATAAACCAACCTTAATCCAAAAAGAAGCAATTCCGTTTATTCTTAATGGGAAGGATATTATCGCGCAAGCACAAACAGGGACAGGGAAAACATTAGCATTTGTTTTACCAATCGTGCAAAAGATAGATGTATCAAAAGACTATGTTCAAGCTTTAATTGTTGCTCCAACTAGAGAACTTGCTATACAGTTAACAGAAGAAATTAATAAAGTAACAAAATCAATTGAGAACTTACATGTATTGGCGATATACGGTGGACAAGATGTAGAGCAGCAACTTAAAAGATTAAACAAGGTAAACCAGCTTATCGTTGCTACTCCTGGTAGGTTGTTAGATCATGTAAGACGGGGGACAATCGATTTATCGAAAACCGAAATGCTTGTATTAGATGAAGCAGACCAAATGCTGCATATGGGATTTCTTCCGGAAGTAGAGACTATATTATTTACGCTGCCGAAGCAGAAGCAAATGATGTTATTTTCAGCAACCATGCCTCCTGCGATTCGCGCATTGTCGAAGAAGTATATGAATAATCCAGAGGAAGTGACAATAAAGTATCAAAATATTACCGTAGAAAAAATAAATCAATTGGTTATCGAAACAACCGATCGAGGTAAACTCGATTCGTTATGTCAATTAATAAATGAATATCGACCATTTTTGGCCATTTTATTTTGTCGAACAAAGAGGCGTGCCAAAAGCTTAAACGCAGCCCTCCAATCTAGAGGCTATTTATCAGATGAACTGCATGGCGACCTGTCACAAGCGAAAAGAGAAAGAGTAATAAAAAAGTTTCGTGATGCAAAAATTCAATTATTAGTAGCCACTGATGTAGCAGCAAGAGGCTTAGATATAGAAGGAATTACGCACGTGTTTAACTATGATATTCCTCATGACGTAGAGAGTTATATTCATAGGATTGGACGAACAGGTAGAGCCGGATTTGAAGGGATAGCTATAACACTTGTTGCCAAAAAAGATATGCAACATTTACAGCTAATAGAAAATGGTATACAACGAAGCCTTCCTAAAAAAATCCATATAAAACACAATGGTAAGGGCTCTGAAAAAGAAGATCTCAAATCGAATAAAAAGAATCAGCTGCACAGAAGAAATCATAATAAAAAATACGATAAAAGAAGATAATAGCAATCATCTGAAAGGAAGTACGATATGACAGATTCTACATTAATAACAAGTTTTCAATCCTTTCTTCAAGAAAACTGGACAAAATCTAATTTTGAAAGGCTTACAGCAGTTCAGGAAAAAACGATTCCGCTGGTTCTTGATGGACAGGATGTTATAGCGGAATCACCAACGGGTACCGGAAAAACATTAGCATATTTGCTCCCGCTATTGCAAAGCTTGGACCAAAATAGTATTGCAATACAAGCCGTTATTTTGGCCTCCTCCCACGAGCTTGTTATGCAAATACATTCCGAAATTCAACAATGGTCATCAGGAAGTCTTATTAAAAGTGCCGCATTTATTGGCGGGGCCAATATAAAAAAACAAATTGAAAAATTAAAAAAAAAACCCCATGTTGTAGTTGCTACTCCTGGTAGATTAAACGAATTAATTAAAATGAAAAAAGTAAAAATGCACCAAGTAAAAACGATTGTGTTAGATGAAGCAGACCAACTATTAGTACCAGAGCATCAAGATACTGTGAAAACGATCATTCAATCTTCATTAGCAGAGCGTCAGGTTTTATTGTTTTCTGCTACTTTAAACAAGGATTTGGAAATGACTGCGAAAGATTGGATGAACAATCCGACAGTAATTCGCGTAGAGGAAGAAGCGGCTTTACCAGAGGTCAACCATATATACTTCGTATGTGATAATCGAGATAAAATTGAGTTACTTCGGAAAATTGGCAGAATGGATAATGTAAAAGGCATAGCATTTATGGAGGATATTGGAAACTTAAATGTGTTTGCACAAAAACTTGAATTTAAACATTTACCTGTAGGATTATTACATAGTAATACGAAGAAGAAAGAACGAGTAGATGCGATAAATGGATTTCGTAATGGAAAATATAATTTATTGCTAGCAACTGATGTAGCAGCTAGAGGGTTAGATATAAAAGGCATAACCCATGTTATCCATTTAGATGTACCGAAAGATACGAAACAATATATTCACCGCTCTGGAAGAACGGGACGTCTAGGATCTGAATCTGGTACCGTAATATCCATCGTTTCCTATCCAGAAGAAGCAAAATTAAAAAAATTAGCTAGTAAGTTAAACATTGAACTGCAGAGGAAAGTGTTTATTAAGGGTGAAATTCGCGATTATAGATAAGTGCCTTTTTTATATGTGCGTTCTTGACAAGTGATTGCTTTCGTTGATAGAAATTCTAACATACTAGAAGAACAACTTATATTATATGCTGATTACGCTCGTGGTGTTCCCTAGGAGTCTTCGTTTTTTGGCTAAGCTGACATGGCTTACTGAACTATTAAATTGCGGAAGTTATAGAAATAAGCGCACTGTATTGTACGTCTAGAAAACTGAAATTGGAAAGCACCTTTAATAGCAAAATAAAAAAACACTAAGAAAGCTCCGAAAATACACACCTGAAAGTAGCGGAGTTGTATTTCCGGAGCTTTTGCTTAGCACTCACTTTTTTTTGCCAGCTAGCTTATAATAAGTATGAATAGAAAGTATTACTCCCTAGCATCACTTACTTCAAAGAGTTCTTGCTCTGCCGCAGATTCTTTATTACTTTTATCTAAAAACCGATCAATATCGGCAATAACCTCGCTTGCGGATTGATAGGGCTTTTCTAGTTGTAATAACCGTTTTACGATTGTTTTGGACTCAGGCTGCAATGATAATTCATTTAGCCATGAGTCTTTCTTTTTGCCGTCTGGATTAGGATTAAAGGACGAGTAGAGTAAAAACAACGTAAAATGACCAAGTTCATATAGGTCATTCTCAACAACTGGTCGTTTCCACATGTTCTTACCTTTATTGGAATGATTGGATATATACTTTGCTAAACCAAAATCAATTATATGAACCTTATTATTGTCAAATAAAATATTAGGTGTACGTAAATCCAAATGGACTATTCCTTGCTTGTGGATAAACGCAACCACTTCTAGTACCTGTCTCAATAATGTAAAAGCATCCAACTCATCGTACTTTTTGCCTTTTTCAAAAATTAATTGCTCTACTGTCCATCCTTCTTTTCTTTCCAAAACGAGAAAAATGAATTCTTCCCATTCAAAAATGTCATAAAGATTGGGAATCGAGTGGTGTTTTAGTTTTCGAAGCATACTTGCTTCATTTCGAAAAGACTCTTTTCCTTTACTGCGTTTACGCTTCCGGTTTTGTTTCAGTACGGCATACGTATTATGTTCTAGGTTTTTTACCAAGTAGGTGAGTCCGTAACTCCCTTTTCCCAAAAGTTTTTGAATTTCATACTTCTTATTTACTATTTGTAACGGTTTTAACTCTTTTTCAAATAGATCATAAAGTAGTTTAAACATTAGCTACTATAGTATTTATAACGACGACGGGAACTGTAAGAACGGAAAAATCCACTTGAAGAGCCATAACGTCTTTTATAATGATGGTGTCCATATTTAGAACCGTATTTTTTATGCTTATGATACCCACTACTGGAGTGATAGGAGTGGTGACTTAACTTCTTTAATATTTTTCTAAACATATTAACTTCTCCTTTCAAAATAGGTTGCACATATGTTTCTTATTTTATTATACGTTTACCTCCATACTAAAGTTTCAAATTAATGAAATTTTAACTAGATAATATTTTTGGACCTAATCCTATATCCGCCTTTAGACGGAGAGGAAAACCACCAGTAGTCTATTCCAAACTTTTAAACTACTTGAGACAATAAATGTAAATTGATATGAAACGAGGAGATGGATGTGTTTAAGATTTTCCAAGTTTTTAAGAAGCCCAATTATCGAAATCTTTTTTTGGCAAGTTTGACATCCCAAATGGGTAGTGTAATTGGAATGACTGCTTTCATGTTTTATTTACTAGATCGGTTTAGTGAACAACCAGCTTATGCAACCATTACCGAATTAATGTACTCTTTACCAACACTAGCAGTATTTTTCTTAGTAGGAGTAGTTGCAGATAAGATGGATCGACAAAAGATAGCAGCTAATTCGGATTGGCTAAGTGCTTTATTATCCCTTGTTTTGATAGGAGTCGTAGTAGTAGGTTGGATGCCGCTTATATTTACTGTGTTATTTCTTAGAAGTGCTGTAACGAAATTTTTCCTTCCTGCAGAAAGTAGTCTCGTTCAAGGAATATTGAGCAAGGATGAATATGCATCTGCTGCAGGATTAAATCAAATGACTAATAGTGTATTTAATTTATTTGGTGGAGCAATCGGTGCATTTATTTACTGGACTGTGGGAGTTTATGGTGCTATTGCCTTTGACGCAATTTCTTTTGCCATATCGGGATTACTAATATGGCTTTGCAAAATACCTGAGGATGTTCGACAACCAAATGGAAAGAGCTCCATTTCTGATTTGCGCATCAAAGCAATTTTGAATGACTTTAAACAAGGGTTTTCTTACATTATCCACTTCAAGCTTTTATTATATTTAGTTTTTGGCTTTTTTGTTTTTGGTATTATGAATGGCGCATTTACAGTTATACCTGCATTTATTTTAAAATATAAATTAGCTCCAAATCATTATGAAGAGGCACTCGTAATCATGGGTATTATTTTTGGAATAGGGGTATTAATTGGAAGTATTGTTGCATCCATGCTTGCAAGTAAAATGAAACTTTATAAGTTGATGGTGATTGGTTTAGTTGGTACAGGTGTTTTTATAACCCTTGGAGGATTCGTTAATGATATGATGGTGTTTTATTTATTAGTAGTAGGTATTGCATTATTTATTCCGGTTATAAATGTTGCGCTTGGTGGCTGGTTGCCAAGTATTGTGGAACCGAGAATGATGGGTAGGGTGCAGGGGCTAATATCCCCATTAATGATGTTATCCCACTCCTTAACCCTCGGATTTATTGCAGTATCATTTCCGACCATTATAAGTATTGATGGACTATATTGGCTTGTAGGTAGTTGTGCAATCTTAGTAGGAGTATACTATAGCATCGTATTACCAAAGTATGCGAAGGAAGATGATAAGCATAAGCTGATGGAACACGATTTACCGCTTGCACCATCTTCAACAGTCGAATAAGCACAAAGAAATTCGTTTTATTGATAAATCATACGAGGATGGGACAAACGTTTTTTCAAAAAAGGAAAAACCTAAACTTTGAATAGCGGAGAAATACTACTCCGGAAATACACTTCGCGGACCTTAGCTTAGGGCGCTACAGAGACTCCCATGACGCGCTCCGGGGTCTCACCTAGGCTTTTTATCCCGCAGGAGTCTCCGTGTATTTCCCCCGCTAATATAGTACATTACTCGCATTTTGATTCAAATTGTTTCGTTATGTCCCAGCCTGACTATTGATTAAACTCAATTATATTACCATCTGGATCACAAATAAAAGCTTGATGCCAGTTTGTTTTGTTATTTGGTTTATTTAATAGTTCAACATGGTGTTTTTTCATACGATCTATAAATGATTCCATGTCCTGTACTCGGATAGCAAAATGTCCATCTCGAGAGTCAATCTTATGTGAACCACGTAATGTCTTCCCATCTTCATACACAATTAAATGAATTTGTGTGTTTCCTACCTCATACCAAGCACCAGGAAAATCAAATGCAGGTCGGTTTTTATTTTCTTTAAATCCTAGTACTTCGCTGTAAAAATGTTTTGAACGTTCAAGATCGGATACTAATAAAGAAACATGATGTATTCCTTCATACATTATAAAACGCCCCTTTAAATATAATATGTTCTTTCATAATGCATTACTTTTGTGTAAAGATTAGGATTATTCTATAGTTGATATTAGAATAACATAAAGTTGGTGAAATCATGGAAATAGAGATTAGAACAACAGCATTACAACAGCTAGAAAAGCATAATCTCTCGGATAAAATTATTCGTATTAATGCGAACTACGCTGGGGGATGAAGTTGCTCTGTTGAATATAATATGGTCCTGGATGGATCATTAAACGAATCAAATATGAGCGTACATGACATCCCATTTCAACTAAGTACCATTGCGGAAAAAGAAATAGGGGACCATCTCATAATTGATTTTCATGCTTCATACGGATTTATCTTGAAAACTAATAATGAGATGTTAGCATTTGGACTTCAAATTCAAAAAGAGTAAAGTCTTGCTTAGTGCAATTTGACTTGTCGTTGTTGTTTGCCAAAGTTTAAAAGTAAACATTTTACGAAACGCATTATACCGACGACCGCTTGTCTGGCACGGGTTTTGCCAATGTGCAAAAATTTCCTTTTTAAAAAAAGAATATTTTTGCGTAAATTCCTCATTCTAAGTAGTGCAAGGCCAACAAACTACTTATAGGAGGTCATTAGTATGGCGCAATCTAATAACAGTAATCAACTTTTAGTACCAGGTGCAGAACAAGCAATTCAACAAATGAAGACTGAAATTGCTCAAGAGTTTGGCGTACAACTAGGACCAGATACTACTTCCCGTGCAAATGGGTCTGTTGGTGGAGAAATTACAAAACGTTTAGTTTCAATGGCACAACAAAGTATGGGTGGAAACTTTTAATAATTGAATATGAATGGATAAAAGCCCCCTTCAAAAAAAGGGGGCTTTTCCCTTTCGATAAAGGAATTACATGGATTATTTTTATCTGTTTGGAAAAAATAAACTAGAATGGAAATACATTATTTGATAATGTATACCTTGTGTAAAAACCTCTAAAAATTATAATTTTAGATTGGGAGTTAATAAAATGAAAGAAATTATCTTAAGTTTGCTAGCAGGACTTCTTGTTGGTGTGATTTTTAAACTAATTAAATTACCAATTCCAGCGCCTCCGGTTTTATCAGGTGTTCTTGGAATCGTTGGGATATACATTGGTGGATTGTTGGTTGATTATATTGCTAAGTTTCTTTCTTCGTAACATGCTCTAACGTTTGTACGAGCAAGTGTCGAAACTTATTTCGATCTTCATTTGTTAGTGGTTTCGGCCCTTTCGTTTTCACACCACTTTTGCGTGCTTTTGCGCTCAAATGTCTAGATAATAATAAGTCGTCCATATTTTTAGGTGTATAAGCGAAGCCTTTATGGTGAAGGGCAATACATCCCTTGCCTAAAGCTAGCGAGGCTAAGCCATAATCTTGTGTTACGACGAGATCGCCTTTATTAGCAAGCTGTAATATTCGATAATCCGCTGAATCCGCACCTGCATCTACATATACCGTTTCAACTTGGGCATCTTCTATTTTATTAGAATAATGGGAGAAGCTCTTTACAAGCACTACTGGTATGTCAAAGCTTTTCGATTCTTCAATGATAATCTCTTTGACAGGGCATGCATCAGCGTCTACATAAATTTTCATAATTACTTGACTCCTTTAATTTTTGCGTTTATGTATGTTTATTTCTATTGTTTCAGTTTTAATAAAAATTAACAACTCTAAATTTTAGTGTTAGTAGGGAGAAGGATGTATAGTGAGATCACTTTTAGGTACAGTTCAAATTTTAACCGTTCAACGAATTATTGAAACTGGTTATGTATTAACCGATGGAGAGAATGAAATACTTCTTCATGCAAATGAAGCTGCAGAGCATCTTGAGGAAAATCAACAGGTGGACGTATTTTTATATGAGGATAAAAAAGGTCAAGTTGTAGCTACAATGGAAATACCTACTATTCGATTTGACCAATATGATTGGGTAGAGGTAGTGGAAGTGGTACCGAGCTTAGGCGTATTCGTAAATATCGGCATACAGAAGGAAATGTTAGTTTCTTCTGATGATTTGCCGCTATTTCAAAATGTTTGGCCAACTATTGGAGATAAACTTTATGTGAAGCTCGATACCGATAAGAGAGGACGGCTAATAGCAAAACCTGCGACGGAACATATATTTGATCAGGAACGGGAGGATGCACCGGAGAATGTCTTAAATCATCCTATTAGTGGACATGTATATCGAACTAGTAGGGAGGGTTCTGCCATTTTTACGGAAGAAGGATATCGAGGATTTATTCATCAGTCTGAACGAAAGGAAGAACCGAGACTTGGTCAGTGGGTAAAAGGAAGAATCATTGACGTAAAAGGTGATGGAACCATTAATGTATCCCTAAGACCATTAAAGCAGGTTGGGATGGTTGAGGATGCAGATCGGATTTTAGAACACCTAGAATCGGAGGGTGGGGTCATGCCCTTTAGTGATAAAAGTGATCCGATCGATATCAAAGATACTTTTCATATTAGTAAGGCAGCGTTTAAACGTGCAATGGGAAAATTAATGAAAGAAGGGAAAGTCGAACAACGAGATGGCAAAACCTATCTAAAATAGCATAAAATTTCGTTTAGTAATAATCGAAATTGGGAATAGTAATAATGCGTAAAATTGGAGAAGAAGGGACTACCTAAACAAAAAAGGTAGTCCTTTTCTTTTTCTTAAAAAATAGGGAGTTATGCGTTGTATGAAAGAAAAACTTAATTTTTTAACCTACACACGATTTGGATTAATACTTATCTCGATCGCTTTATTATTTAGTACAAATGTACAGCCAAGCATCGCAAATGAAAAGGAAATGGTATCGGAATTAGACGCTTACCTTAAGTCGGAACCAGGTTTAAGAGGAGCCCTTGCTGGTATTAGTGTCAGGGAGCTACAGTCCGGTGGATTACTATATGACCATAATGGAGATATTCGACTTCGTCCAGCTTCTAACTTAAAACTTCTAACAGCAGCTGCAGCATTAAATGTTTTAGGCGAACAACACCGTTTTAAAACAGAACTTTATACAGATGGAAGGGTTGAAAATAGCATACTTAAGGGGAATTTGTATATTAAGGGGAAAGGGGATCCTACATTAGTACCAAAAGATTTTGAGAAAGTGGTTAGTAATTTGAAAAATAAGGGTATAAGTAAAATAAAAGGAAATATTTATGGTGACGACTCATGGTATGATGACGTTCGTTATTCACAAGATTTGCCATGGTCAGATGAACAAGAGTACTATGGAGCCCAGGTTTCTGCTTTAACAGCCTCGCCAGATCAAGATTACGATGCTGGTACCGTTATTGTGGAAATTATAGCAGCCGAAAAAGAAAAGGATAAAGCTAGGATTACGCTATATCCAGAAACCAATTATGTTCAAATTATAAATAAAACAAAAACGGTTGCACGTAATGGGAGCATGGATTTAACCTATTCACGAGAACATGGGACAAATAACATTATCATTGAAGGCACCATTCCTCTCGATGCAATGGAAAAAGAATGGATTGCAGTCTGGGCGCCAACTAACTATGCTACAACACTATTTGCAGAGGTTATGCAAAAACATGGTATTTCTTTTACAGGAAAAATAGATCGTAGAAAAACTCCAAATAATGCAATATTACTAGCGGAGCATGAATCCGAGCCTCTGTCCGAGCTGCTTCATCCTTTTATGAAGTTAAGTAACAATGGACATGCTGAAATTTTAGTGAAAGAAATGGGGCGATTAGTCAAAAATGAAGGTAGTTGGGAAAAAGGTTTAGCTGTAATGGAAGAACAACTCACAGCCTTAGGGATCCAAACATCATCACTTGTGTTACGGGATGGTTCTGGAATTTCCCATGTGAATCTAATTCCTGCAAATGAAATAACAAAGCTATTGTATCAAGCACAAAAACAAGAGTGGTATTCTTCCTTTTTATCAGCATTGCCGGTATCCGGAATAGAAGAGAGAATGGTAGGTGGGACTTTGAGGTATCGCATGAATACACCTCCACTTAAAGGGAATGTGCGTGCAAAGACAGGAACCATATCAACAGTTAGTTCATTGTCCGGTTATGTAGAAACAGTTGGAGGCAAAACATTCGTTTTCTCCATTTTATTAAATAATTTAATGGACGAAGATGATGGAAAAAGAATAGAAGACAACATTATTAACATACTTGCCAATTAACTATTTCCACCACAAATAAATTGTAATAAAAGTTAGAACATTGATATAATTACAAAGATAGTTTAAAGATGAGTCATAGGGAGAGGTGCCATAATCGTGTACAGTTTTAATGAAAACATGACCATTAAAGAATTCCTTATTGAAAACAAATACATTTTTGAAGAAAAATTACTTTCAGAAGCAGTTAATGTGAGACCAAAAGTAGATGAAATACATAGAATTGGTAATATAAATTTGATTGAAAATGCACATAAGTTAGTGATTTATGTAGTAGATGAACAATTAGATAATGTTGTTAAGTTTGCGAAACAAGAAGGGATTGTATGGGCGAAGCATGCGTTAACACTTGAGTTTAAATTGGAGTGGATTCATGCAATTCGAAGAACGTTATGGAATTTTCAATATCAATTTGATATTTTAAGTAAAAAGGACCCAAATCGCGATGACTTTTATACATTAGAAAGTAAGCTCAATGAACAGATAGATCAATTCCTTAATAGTTTTTTTATCAGTTATTCCCATTATAAAGATGAATTGATTGAGTCGCAGCGGAAAGTAGTAGAAAAACTGTCCGTTCCTATTATCCCAATTACATCAGATATGTGTGTGTTACCTTTAATTGGAAATATTGATTCTTATCGATCTGATACCATTACAGAAAAAGTAATGCTTGAAATAAGTGAATTACAAATCCAAGTTTTGATCATGGATTTATCCGGCATTGTTACAATGGACGATGGAATCGCACAAGAGATTGTTAAATTATTAGATGGGATTAAAATGATGGGCTGTACCCCAGTAATAACTGGATTGCGACCTGAATTAGTTAAGAAAATGGTAACCATAGCACCGTTATTTGTGGATCGAGCAGTAATAAAAGGGACTTTACAACAGGCTTTAAGTGAATATCTATAAAACATTTTATCAAAAGAACTGGCGTAGAAAAGCTAGTTCTTTTTTATTCGTAAACGTTTCGAATAAATAGTCAATACGTATAAACTAAAATATCTAGAGACATTTTTATCGAAATATTTCTTTCAGGCATTAGATCTATTTACCTTTAACCTATAGGGAAAGAATCAGAGGTTAAAAAATTCTGTAATCTTTAAATTGAAGATTTTTGTATAAGATAACATTACGAATAACAAGCTAAGTTTTGAAATCAAAGGAGGATTACAGCATGGATCAATCACTAGCATACTTACATGAAGTGTTATCTAATTATACAGACCAAATTGATGCTGCTCGTGCGTTAGATGAACAATTATCGGAAAATCAGTATCGCTCGGAAGGGGAATTTGTCCGATCACTTGAAGAAGAGGATGGGCGAATGCTAAGTGAAATTTTGCAAAAAGAGATTCATCATGCAAACCAGGCGGGAGATTTTGAGAGAGTTTATCAGTTAAATGAAATTTATGAGCTTTTGTTTTAAAATGTAGAAAAATTATGTAAATAATAATGTTTTGTGTAAGATGGAACGAAAATATTAATTATAATTTAAAACCTGGTCCAATCTTGGACCAGGTAACATATTTTACGAAATTCCTTTTAAAGGTGTCATAGGTGAAGTAGGGTACGGTGGATTGCTATTTCTTAATAAATATTCATAAATTCTCTCACCAACAGAGATTCCTTGTGATTGCAGCCCTTGATTACCAAATAGAACATTAAATTCTAAAATATATGGCTTGCCGTTTGAAAATAGGATATCAAATCCTGCGTGGTTTATGTTTAACTCCTTTGATACACGAGAAACAAGTTCAATGGCGGTATCGGGAATAAAATCAAAGCTTAAATCGCCGCCTTGAGCAACGTTATGAAGAAAAGCGCCTTCTTGACCAATGCGCCAATATGCAGTTAAAATCTCATCTCCTACTACACATATACGCAAATCTCGATCATCATTTGGTAGGTATTCTTGGACATATAATACATCTACTTTTGATGTGTATTCATAAAATTCTTCTTTATTTGTAATCAGATATACTCCTTTCCCCATGGAACTTCGTACAACTTTACCTACAAAGGGAAAGGGGAATGTATCAAGAACGTTCGTTTGATTAGATTCTGTATTAGCCAAAATTTCCGTATAAGGTACGTAGTCTTTGGCAACAGTCCATAAAGCTCTTGTCATTTCTATTTTACTAAAGCCGAGTTGGATGGTTTCAATACTAGGAAAGATAGACTTTTTCAAGCCGTAAACTAACGATGTGGTTTGCCATGTTTCGGGAAATAGTACAAAATCAGCGTCGCGTATTTTGTCGACTTCCCGAAAAGTGTGCTCGGGTTTTATATAAGTAACACCAGGAATGCCTAGTGATCGATATGGATTGAAAGTAACTAGTTTCATAGATGTTATCAACCAGCTTTCTTTATAATATAGTAAACGAGATAATTATACGGCTTCCCTATGTAACATTCAAGAACATTTTTTACCCTTTATAACTAATTTCAATATCATATTCATCCTTTAATTGTTGCACTATGTGTAGAATTGTCGTTTGCTCATACATTTTTAACCATTGATTGCTTGACTTTTCTGCTAGCTCTTTTCGTAATGCGTGATATTTTTCTTTTTCTTCCTTTGCTTTCTTTTTATGTGTTAGCCAACTTGAATAAAAATAGGACAAAAGAACGACAAGAACAATAAAATAGATATTTCCTAATGTAACATCAATAAATGCCCACATATCTGAAAAACGCTTATCAAAACTAAGAAGAGAAAGAATTGCAATGATGGAAAATCCACCACCTATAGAAAAGATCCTGAGCGAATAATCTCGTTTCTGTTCATGTTTTGTTAATTTCCTTTTTCTCTTAATTAGTTCATATATGGCGTTCTTATCATTTTGGAAGAAATTCTCTTTTTCCCAAATAAGTTCTCGTACCATGTTATCACTCCATTTGGACAGGGTTTCTAAATGTATATGTAGTTTTAAGGTAAATTAGTATTGACAAAGAAAAAGACTACCCATAAATAGGGTAGTCAAATAGTATTTATAGAAATGTGAGTAATGAACCCCCAATTGCTCCTGTTAAAACAATTGTCCAAGGTGGTAGCTTCCAGAAGACCAACATACTATAAAGTAATGCAGCAAAAGCAAAATCTACTGGCGCAAAAATAGAGCTAACCCAAATAGGTTGATAAAATGCAGCTATCAATATTCCTACAACAGCTGCGTTTACCCCCATTAACGCCCCCTTTACTTTTGTATTTCGTCTTAACTGATTCCAAAATGGCAAGGTACCATAAATTAATAAGAAGGCAGGGAGGAAAATGGCAGCAGTAGCTAATAACCCTCCTGACCATCCACCCATAACTGTTCCTAAATAAGCGGCGAAAGTAAATAATGGGCCCGGAACAGCTTGAGCAGCACCGTAACCAGCTAAAAATGCCTCTTCACTTAGCATGCCTGTTGGTACAAATTCTCTTTCTAATAGAGGTAAAACCACATGACCTCCGCCAAAAACTAAGGAACCAGATCGATAAAAGCTGTCAAACATTGCAATCCAATTGATAGAAGTGATTTCTCGTATTATCGGTAAGATGAACAGCAAACCAAAAAATAATGTTAAACAAATTGCAGCGAATTTTCGAGAAATAGGGAATTTGAGTTGTGCAGCATCTGTGTCTTCATAATTTCGAAATATCATAAATCCTACTAAAGCGGATAGAAGGATAATCGTAATTTGGCTATAGGCTGTTTGCCATAGCAATGCCACAATGAGTGTAAATAGTGCAATTGCTTTCCTTGTTAAATCTGGTGTCAATTTTTGTGCCATCCCTAAAATTGCGTGTGCCACTACTACTACCGCTACAATTTTAAGTCCGTGGATCCACCCTGCATTCCCTATATCTAAACCTTGTAACAACATAGCAAATAAGATAAGAACAATAACAGAAGGAAGAGTGAATCCAATAAAAGAGACAAAGCCCCCAATCGCACCTGCTCGCATGACACCAATTCCGATACCGACTTGACTGCTTGCAGGGCCAGGTAGAAATTGACAGAGTGCTACTAAATCCGCATAACTTTTTTCGTCCATCCATTTTCTTCGATTAATATATTCGCTATGAAAATAACCGAGATGTGCTACAGGTCCTCCAAACGATGTTAGTCCTAATCTTGTAGAAATGAAAAGTAATTCCATTAATGATTTTATACTGTAATCTTTTTTGTTAGGCATTTATCCTTCACCTTCTTCCTTTAATCTTTTATTTCTTTGAATAGTTCATATGCTTTTTTACGTGCTTCGATTAATACAACATTTCCTTTTTCTGTAGTTGTATAGTACTTTCGAATTTTTCCGCCAACATTTTTCTCTTCTTTATAGAGCAATGCTTCTTCTTCCATATTGTGTAATATTGGATATAACGTACCAGAACTTATGCTGTAGCCATGACCACGTAATTCTTCAAGCATCCATGAGCCATAAATCGGATGTTCTTTCGCATGGTGTAAAATGTGTATATGAATAAAACCGAGAAAAAGCTTCCTTAATATTTTTTCCTCTTCCATAGAAACCCTCCATTTCTAAAGTCGATATCGAAATTCGATATCAATCTACCATCAACGTTTATAACTGTAAAGAATATAGTTATAATCTTTACATAAGCTTAATATTTCTTTGTATTATGTGAAGGAAAGGGAGGAGAAAGTTAGTTGAAAAATGAATAGTATACTTATATGGAGTGCATTAGTACTTAAATTACTTAGATCGATTATGAAAGTTAGTTTGTATATCAACTAGAGAAGGTAGAGAGAATGAAGGGCTTTTGTTTTTCGTAAGATGGAGAAAGTGTAAAAAAACGTATTGCAAAAGGAATACACTACTAATTAAATAATTATGGGAGAAGTGATAATGAGACGACTAGTCAATTGGGTAGGAATACGGATAAAACGAATTTTTAAAAAAGAAAAACCAAGTCAAGGTTATACTGTATTTAAACCATTAGGTGTTCAGAAAAATTTTTTAACGATAGATTTAAATAGGCAACAAGTAGAATGCGAAGTTAGATATAAAAATAAAAGATATTTAACAGTACATATTGATGTAGGTCGTAAAACTGTCCATACTAAAAAAGAAAAAAACGGTTATTTATCTCCTGAAATTGAGGGTGTTATACTTGATGACATCCAAAGAACGGCTGAATTTATTATCGATCATGGTATAGATGACCCTAAAGCATATATAGAACTTGTGAAAGGTGATAGAGAGGGGAATTAAAGATTGGAACTGGAACGAGCTGTTCGAAAAACCGTCATATCAAATAACGCGCTTCTCATTATTGGGATTGTATTTGTGGCATTTAATTTACGTCCAGCTATCACAGCAGTAGGTCCCCTAATTAGCTCCATTCGTTTTGATTTAGGGATTTCCAACGGTGTGGCGGGCTTTATTACGACACTACCTTTATTATCCTTTGCATGTTTTTCCTTAATTGCACCTAGGTTCGGTAGGAAAATTGGTAATGAGAAGTTAGTTTTAATAGGATTAATCGTTTTAGCCTCTGGTATTGTCATACGTTCCACTGGATTATTATTCACATTGCTTTTAGGGACATCAATGATTGGAATTGGAATTGCGGTAGGGAATGTATTATTGCCAAGTATTGTTAAGAGTAGATTTCCAGAAAAAGTTGGATTAATAACAGGATTATACACATTATCCATGAACACTTTTGCAGCGATGGGAACGGGATTAAGTGTACCATTAGCTGAAACGTTACATTTCGGATGGCGTAACTCGTTGTTAACATGGGTGCTGATGGCAATAGCTGCGATCATGATCTGGTTTCCACAAATTAATAAACAAACAGAAATGAATCTTACTCAAATAAAAACCAAAACATCTCTATGGCGATCAGGTATTGCATGGCAAGTAACGTTATTTATGGGATTACAATCATTACTTTTCTATAGTACAGTTGCATGGTTTCCAGAGATATTAATTTCATATGGTATTAGTGCTTCATTAAGTGGCTGGATGGTATCTATTATGCAGTTAGTAGGTGTTCCATTTGCTTTTCTTACACCAATATTGGCTTCAAAATTAAAAACTCAAATAAGCATTGTAATTGTAATTAGTGTAAATTACTTTGTTGGTTTATTGATATTATTAGTAAGTACAAATGTTATCCTTCTTATGATAAGTATCATTTTAATAGGGATGGCACAAGGTGCCGTTATCAGTTTATCATTAACTTTACTGAGTCTTAGAGCAAGTAATTCAGAGGAAGCTGGTCAATTATCAGGGATGGCTCAATCCTTTGGGTATGGACTTGCGGCAATTGGTCCTACTTTTATTGGATTAATATATGATTTTACTAGGAGTTGGACTTTCGCGATATATGTATTATTATTTGTGGTTGTATTAATGCTTTTGTTTGGTTTTGGTGCTGGCAGAGATAAATTTGTCCAACAATAACTTTCGTTTTTATATAGAGGAATGATGGTTAATTACCATAATCTACATATGCTATTTCTATTGTAATAGAGCATGATAGATGGTATATTATTTACCTACCGCGAAAAAAACGCGGAAAAACACAAGCTTAACATTATTTGGAAGTTGCTGTTAGCAGAAATTATGATATAATAATTCATGTCGCAACAAATAATGATTAAATTGTTTTGTTAGTAAACTGTTGACTCTGATTTTGGAATTTGATATAATAATCGAGTCGCTTTTGGAAGTGCGATAAATATTTGAACCTTGAAAACTGAACAAAACAACCAGTACGTCAATTCGGTAATTTACATTACCATTTACTATTTATGAGCTTTAATCAAACAATCTATTGGAGAGTTTGATCCTGGCTCAGGACGAACGCTGGCGGCGTGCCTAATACATGCAAGTCGAGCGCGGGAAGCAAGCAATCGCCCTTCGGGGCGTGCGCTTGTGGAACGAGCGGCGGACGGGTGAGTAACACGTGGGCAACCTGCCTGTAAGACTGGGATAACTTCGGGAAACCGGAGCTAATACCGGATAATACTTTTGGATG
>NZ_OEQK01000001.1 GCF_900240405.1 Salirhabdus sp. Marseille-P4669 | reverse complement strand
AAAATTCAATTACACGCATCTCCCTTTTGTTTTGTTTATTGGTCTAAACAAAGTCTAACAAAATTAGGAGATTGCGTGTTTATTTTTTCTGAATTTTATCTGTACCCCAACAAATATTTTAGAGCCATTTTTTTAAAGAATAATAGACATAAATAAAAAAGTGCTTGGTACAGTCTTTTGCACCAAGCACTTCTCACTTCCCGGATAGTAAATGTAAAGCATTTTCATTAAACTTACTAGCTCGTTTATTCTCTTCTTGTATTAATTGAAATATTTCTTCTCTATGAATATCTACACTTTTGGGAGCATCTATACCGATTTTTATCTGATCACCATCTACACTTATTACCTTAACTTCTATATCATCTCCAACACGAATAGATTCACCTATTTTTCTCGTTAGTACTAACATGTACTTTACCCTCACTTTCTTGATAAAGTGGGTGCTTTGTCTTGTATCGTTTGTCATTTAGAATTATCTGTTTTGCTTTATTATTTTTCATATTAGATACTACTGGCGCTTGTAAATTCAATGAGGATTTCTCAATGGTTTCTTGCAAAGTAACAATACAAAATACAGATACATCCTCATTATGATCTATACCTAGTTGTTCTTTGGTACCTTCATCCAACTGAAATTCATATTCTCTATAAAAAATATAAGGATTTGTTATAGCGAATGAAAGCTCTGGTGTTTTTATGGACTGTAAAATTTGAAACGTTGAATTTTCAGGTAATTTTATTAATGTAAATCTCTTTTCATCCTGAAATCCTGGGACTCCTGATTCAAAAGTTAAAATACTTTCTTCTTTTATTTCAATTTCACCATAGTATAATGTTTTAATCTTCATAGTACATCCTTCTTTTCTTCTTTTAGTTAAATTCTCATTTCCTTCCAATTTACACCGACAAAATCAATATTTAGGCTTGAATACTGTTGCATTGTAATATCCACTTGGCCTGGTTGATAATAATGAATTGGTTTTTGTGCTTGTATATTAATTAGAGGTTTATTGGCACGAATATCAATTATTACATCAGATGGTTGATAATTAATTTTCACAGACCCATGAGAAGGTATCCAACCTATATTAAATTCCTTCATTGGATCATATGCATTTTGAAATGCTTGACTTACTATAGGATTACCACCATTTTCAATTTTCATAAGTTGATTTCCCTCACTTGCAGCTCGTCCAGTTCCTTCAAGTACTGCTTGTCTTCCTAATTGTGCGTTTTCTAAAGTTGCTGCAAGTGGTGTTTTAAAACCAAGTTCTCTCCATGCTTGAGTTTGATCTATCGTTAATTTGCTCGGTCTCGTTTCAACCCGGACATCTGCTTTTGGTTGTTCTAGTTGCATCTCTGCTTTTGGTTGCTGTAACGATTGTTTTCCTTTTGTGATATTTAAGTCTATTTTTGCTGCTTGAGAAGTTAGTCGAATTTGAGGTAATTGCATTTTGAAAAACTCCTATCATATATATGTAAAAGAAAAACTCTTTATCCTGCACTAGAAAACAAAGCTTGTCGCCAGATTG
The DNA here is from genome assembly GCF_900240405.1 of Salirhabdus sp. Marseille-P4669. Taxonomy (GTDB): domain Bacteria; phylum Bacillota; class Bacilli; order Bacillales; family Alkalibacillaceae; genus OEQK01. Next base: position 674,263 of record NZ_OEQK01000001.1, on the reverse strand, counting down.
CGTTAGCTTAATTTTTTTCTTATACTATCATCCAAAAAAGTTATTAATTCTGATAGTACTTGCAAGATAAGAGTTCTATAAATTATCGTAAAAAGTCTATTAAGGATGGTTGTATTACTTGTGCCCCTACCGATAATGCAGCGCGGTGGATGCTTTCCTGTGTCTTTAAATCCATAATTACTTTTTCAAAATCAACATCTTCATTATCTGATAAGATTTGCGAAGCTACAATTTCTTGGGAAGAAAGTCTGTCCTCCACCATATCTAATCGATTCATTCTAGCTCCAAGGTTTGCTCTTTCATCTACTACATTGTTAATAAATCCGTCTATTTGTTCAATATAGTCACCTAATTCATCATTTGTTTCTCCAGCCTCTAGACTATCTGCGAAGGCTTGGAGTCCATCAAATAGATCTTCGTTAAATACATTTGAAGGAGTGATATTGGCTTGTAAAGTTATCCCATCAGACACCGTTATATTAACCGCCTCATCATTTGGTGTGCCATTAAGTAACTTACCATCGTCTCCAAATCTCGGGTTTGTAGTATCAGTACCGTTAAAAATATACTTATCATTTACCTTTGTATTCGAAATTTCAATAAGATGCTCTCTAAGCTGTTTAACCTCTTCTGCAATATTCGCCCTTTGCCCTTCTTCATACGTATCATTACTAGCTTGTACTGCTAGTTCACGTAATCTTTGTAGGGCACTTGTTGCTTTATCCAACGCATCATCCGAATTATCCATCCAGCTATGCATTTCTGCTGTATTACGCTGAAATTGTTGAATCTCCGTTAATTCTGTACGATAATTCATCCCTTTCATCGCAACGACTGGGTCGTCTGATGGTCGGCTTACTTTTTTACCTGTGTATGCTTGTTCCATTAATTTATCTAAACGATTGTAGCTATTGCTTAGGTTATTTAAAAAGTTATTGGAAATCATATTCTGTGTTACGCGCATTACCTGTCACCTACCTTCCTACTAAGCCCATTTGGTTAATAATCCGATCCAGCATTTCATCTACTGCAGTCATGCTACGCGCTGCTGCGTTGTATGCGTGCTGGAATTTTATAATATTGGACATTTCTTCGTCTAAGGAAACGCCGCTAATGGATTGTCTACGTGTTTCCACGGATTGTTCTAGTGTTATGGCGTTTGTATGCATGCGATATGCTTCTTGGGCTTGTACACCCATATCGCCAATAATAGATTCATAGAAGCTTTCTACTGATGTATTTTCACCAAGGAAATTCCCTAGGTCATCGCCAGAAGCAAATACTTTATCCTTTACATTTGCTAGATTGATGGCATTTTCCCCATTCCCGAAAGCATCTGGTGCAGTAGATGCTGCGATATTATCTTCATCTGCTTTTATTTCAGCTGTAATATCCATTTTTCCAGCGTAACCGATGTAATCATCCTGTGTTGCAGTTCCTAGTTCAAAGAATTTCACACCAGTTTCATTGTTTAATGTATATCCCGCTCCATGCACTTCGTTAAACGCCGTTGCAAATGCAAACGCCATTTTATCGATGTCTGCTAACATTGTTGTATAAAGCCCTACCGCTTCACCAGCTGCATTTTGGTAGCCATGTGATTCCATTAGACCTTTTAATTTACCAACAGAAGTGAATTCTTCAGGATTTACCGTATTTTCTCCAACCTTCACACCTGTAACAAGGCTTTGACCTTTGTTGTTTTCTGCAACAGTTACGGAGATTTCATTCACGTTATTATCCGTATCGATTAAACTTGGAACACCTTGAACTACATTTCCTTCAGCATCTACTAGTTTAATAGAAGCAATGCCTTCCGCAATTTCCATGGACTGTCCGCCGCTTGATTGGTATTCCACATCAATGTTCACCATTTGCGATAGGTCATCAATTAGGCGATCCCGTTCGTCATACAAATCATTTGGCAGGTAACCATGTGGCTCAACTGCTTTTATTTGCTCGTTGATTCCTTTGATTTGGTTTAACAGGGAATTAATGTCCTTCGATGTTACATTAATTTCGTCCTGCAAATCCTTTTGAATGGCTGTTAAGGAATCCGAGATATAGTTAAACGTTTCTGCAACTGCAATTCCACGTTGTTGAACAACGGAACGAGCACCAGCATCCTCTGGATTAACAGATAGGTCATTTAAGGATTGCCAGAACTGGTTCATAACAGAAGACAAGCCTGTGTCACTTGGCTCGTTTAAAATCTGCTCCATTTGGCTAAGGGCGTTTGCTTTTGATTCCCAATAACCAGCTTTGTTGTGTTCAGTACGAAACTGTAGGTCTACGAATTCATCACGTACACGTTGTACCGAGCCTGCTTGAACACCTTGTCCAATTTGTCCAGGGATTTCCGGTCTGTTGCGTCCTGGTGCAGGGTATGGACTTACTTGCTCGAAGTTAACACGTTGACGAGAGTAGCCAGGTGTATTGGCATTTGCAATATTATGACTTGTTGTATATAAAGCGCTTTGCTGTGTATATAGGGCGCGTTTTGCAATTTCTAATCCACTAAAGGTAGAAGACATAATCGTTTTCCTTTCTATGCTTTGGAATCAAATATGGATCGGCTATGAGAAGACTTTCCTGTATGTTGATCTCCATAGTTCATATTTTTAATCGTTGGCTCAAGCAACTCCATCGTTAGCTCCACAAATTGAAGCGATTGCTTTGTGAGGTCTGCATTTAATTGCTCCTGCTGTTTTAACGAAGCAATTGCCATAATGAGTCGCTCATAAATCCCGTTTAGCTTTTCTTTATCGGCTGCATTCTCAACATGATCAATCATTGCTGTAATTGTATAATCAGAAACAGCTGGAGCGACTTGCTTAAACCATTGCTCTGTTAAGGTAGCTCGCTTTTCTTCCAGCTGCTGAATTGCTTGGATATGTTTTTTTTCATTGACTAACGTTTTTTGAATACCGTCTGTATCGCCATCCTTTAGAAATTCGGTTTTCTGTTTGGATAGCTCCAGCAAGCTTTCATGAAGTGTGGCTAGCTTCGACATTAATGCTGTAATCTCTTGTAGTGCCATAATCGCTAACCTCCTCTACATTATTTTCCAGTATAAAAAGCAATCATCTTTTTCGCAGTTTCTTCGTAGTTCACTTTATAATTCCCACTTTGAACATCTTGCTTCAGCTGCTCCACTCTTGTTTTACGAGCTTCTTCTACAGGATTTCCCTTTAGCAATTCCTGCGCCTTACTTGAAATCTCTACCTTATCCGTACGATTCCCTTGTTGGATAGCAGCTTGCTTTTGAATTTGTTTTTGATATGGGTTGATATTATTAAAATTTGATCCTTGAATTTTCATATCCTTCACCTCACGTTCTATCTATTTGTACCTACTTAAACGATACAAAACATTCCTTGTTATCTATATCGGTTATGGATGTTAAATGTTTAACTGTCCCGGCCAAATTTTTTATCGACAGCGAAATATGTGCGATTTCGTTCTTTTTCGACACTCGCCCGCAGTTCTGCTTGCTTTTGGTCTCTTGTTAGATCATCGTATAGCTCACCACGGCAATTGGAGCAGAGCTTTCCTTCTTGAATGGGCGAGCCGCAACGCTCACAGCCATAGCTTAGGTTTGGAAACTGGACGGTAGATAATCGCTTTTGTTTAATAAATTTCATAATTAAACGCTCTTCCACACCTGTAGCTTCGGAAACCTCAGATACACTCGCTTTACGATTTTCTTTCTTTTTTACGTATGTATAAACCTTTTCAAATTGTGCTTCTTCCTCTTTGAAGCAATTGTTGCATACATCTCGTACACTTTTAACAAATAATGCATTACATCTTGGACAGTTTGCTAATTCGCCCATTTTATATCCCCCTCGAACCATTTCGTTTTTCTTTTATTATATCGACACCATTCGAAATATTCTACATGTGAAATGTTTGACCAAATATTAACAATTAACTTCGGATCAGGGTAAAACTGTCCACTTGTGCTGCTCCATGCTGCTTTAACAACGAGGCTGCCCAATGAAGCGTTGCACCGGTTGTATATAAATCGTCTATAATCACAACATGCCCAAAAACGTCCTTTACTACTCGAAAAGGATTTTCTGATTGTAGTCTTTCCCTTCTTGATTTCTTCGCTTGTTTTTCGTTATGAATTCGTTCGAGTGCATGAACGATTGGTTTCTCCATAAAATTTGCAATTGCCTCAGCTTGGTTAAATCCACGTTCCTTGTAACGAGCTTTACTCAATGGAATGGGTACGATTGTGAGTTCTTTATGTTGAAATGCTTGATGTAATTTTTGCTTCATTTCTTTTTTAAAGGCATAAATAATTTCATAATCTCCACGATATTTCCATTTGCTCATTACTTCTTTCATAAAAAGCGAGTAGGTGAAAATGGAGATGTTTTGGTGAAGGGTGTTTGCGAGGGGATGCTTTTCCCACCTTAAGCAGTCTGGACAGATTTGTTCCTGTGGAGAGGGACGGCAGCATTTTGGACATGTTGGGGACTGGATGAAGGGTAGCTTGGACTTACATTGTTCGCAGAAGTCTTTTTGATCTCCTTGTATTTTGAATATCGTTGTCCACGTGACTTCCGGGACAATTTCTTCCTGACACCATAAGCAATACATATGACTACCTCCTTTTTGCCAAATCATTCATCATTTCAATCATCCGTTTCGCACCAACCATACCGTTTGTCTTTCCTTGGTGAAAAAAGACAACATCTCCATAAGGATCCTTTGCATTCCGTCCTGCACGACCGGCAATTTGTACTAATGCCGCTTCATCAAACACTTGATGATCCGCTTCGATTACAGCGACATCAATCGATGGAAAGGTAACCCCTCGTTCCAGGATAGTTGTTGTGATTAGTGCGTCCATTTCTTGATTACGATAGCGTTCTACTTTTTCCACTCGTTCTGGATCACTCGCATGGACACATTCCATTCCAGTAAGCTTGGCTATTTTTTCTGCTGCAGCTATGGATGACGCAAATAACAGAAATCGACGGTTGGCGTTTCTTTTTTCAGCGATCCAATTGGTGATTTTGCTGGGGAGTGTTTCTTTTTTTAAGGACTTTTTCAAATTATAGCATGGGACAAATCGTGGAACTGGTAGGGGATGTCCATGGTAACGTGCGGGGACAAATACGGTTGGGATAAGGTTTAGATTGGATTGGAGCTTTAATTTCGTTCGTGGAGTTGCGGTTAAGAAGATGAGGCTTGATTGGTCTTTTCGTGCTCTTTTTGCGGCATAGGATAGGGATTGATCTGCGTGATAGGGGAAAGCATCCACTTCATCAATAATCATTACATCAAAGGCCTTTTCATAGCGAAGGAGCTGGTGGGTGGTGGAGAGGACGAACGGACTTCCTTCATCACGGTCTGGTGAACCTCCATATAATGCAGAAATCGTAATATTTGGGAAAGCTTCTCGAAATCTTGGTTCGAGCTCTCGAACCACATCTGCACGGGGTGTAGCGAGACAAATGCGGTCACCCCGTCCCATTGCCGCTGCTAAGCCTTGAAACAGCATCTCCGTTTTTCCTGCGCCACATACTGCCCAGACAAGTAGTCTCGCTCTATTCAACATTGCCGTCTCAATTTGATTAGCAGCGTCCTGTTGGAATTGGGTTAGTTTCCCTTTCCACTTTAAGGCTTCAGTAGCTTGAGGCATTTGTAGCTTTGCACCAGTCCAGCGATACAAAGGCTCACACGTACTAACTCGCCCCATTTCAATACACTTCCTGCAATATACAATTTCCTCATCATCTCGTGGTATTGCACCAAACAAATGGCTTTTTTGATTTCCACACCGAATGCAAACAAATCCAAAAATATGTTCTTTTATGCCCGGCACTTCTTGAAGGACACCTGTATGGATAAAGCTTTGGATTTCTTTTTCTGAAAAAGGGAGCTCTTGCTGGAGGAGGAGTTTTCCAGAGAGGAGGTTTGTTGGAGATGAATTCAATATTTCCACTTCCTTTTGATAGAGTTTATAGAAAAGCAGACTTAACGATTCAAGTCTGCTCCTAGAAGATAATTATCATATAATTGCTTTTTACTTTTCATACCATGTAAGACCAATTGCACCTTCCCCTAAATGGGTACCGATAACAGGTCCAAAATAACTTATCATTACTTCAACATTTTCATATTTTGCTTCAAGGTCGACTTTCCACTGTTGTGCTTCTTCCTCACGTTGGGAATGAATAACACAAGCCCGAATCGGTTTACCTGTACGAGCATCTTCATCAAACAGCTCCCGCACACGATTTAACGCCTTTTTACGTGTACGAATCTTTTCAAATGGCTCGATTTTTTTATCAACAAAGTGCAGGATTGGTTTTACTTGAAGCAGACTTCCAATCATTGCCTGCGCACCGTTTAAGCGGCCGCCTTTATGTAAGTTCGTTAAATCATCGACCATGAAATACGCACGCATCGATTGCTTCATTTCATTTAAACGTGCAATGATCGCATCCGGCTCCACGCCTTCTTTCGCCAATTTAGCTGCTTCTAACACATAGAAACCTTGTGCCATACAGCTAAGCTCAGAATCAAAAGCATAAACTTTAATATTTTCAGCAAGGTCCCCCGCCGTAATCGTCCCTTGCAGTGTTCCACTAATACCACTCGATAAATGAACAGCAACAACTGCGTCAAATTCCTGACCAAGCTCTTTTAGCTTTTCAGTCATATGACCAATAGATGGCTGAGAGGTTTTTGGTAGTTCCTCCTGTTCCTTCATTTTTGTATAAAACTCATCCGCTGTTATGTCTACTTCTTCCTGAAAAGATTCCGATCCAAATATAACATTTAAAGGAACCATATGGATGTCCCATTTTTCGCGAAGATCTTTCGGTATGTAAGCGGTACTATCCGTAAGCACAGCCGTCTTCATACTATTCCATCCCTTCTCCCTTATAATTTGATAGAAAATAAGCACGAGATATCTTCTTCATATTTTACACAAAAACAAAATAAAATGCATTTATTATTCTCTTATTTGTAATTTATTGGGGATGTCTTTAGTCATGTTATGATAGATGGGTGGGTTTATGCGTGGTTTGGGGGGATTTTCTACTTGGATGGTGCGGGATCTCAGCAAGTGCGGGGGATTTTCATCCAGGACGGGGCGGGGTTTCAGCAAGTGCGCGGGATTTTCATCCAGGACGGGGCGGGATTTCAGCAAGTGCGGGGAATTTTCATCCAGGACGGGGCGGGATTTCAGCAACTTCGGAGAATATTCATCCAACATAGCACAGGAATTCAACAACATCATTGAATTTTCATCCAATACAGCGCATTATTTCAACATCTTCTCTGGATTTTCATCCTGCACAGCATGCGTATTCAACAACTCCATCGAATTATCATCCAGCACAGCACACGATTTCAACAACTCCATCGAATAATCATCCTGCACAGCTCACGATTTCATCAACTCCTCCGAATAATCATCCAGCACAGCACACGATTTCAACAACTCCTCCGAATTATCATCCAGCATAGCACACGATTTCAACAACTCCATCGAATTATCATCCAACTCAGCTCACGATTTCAACAACTCCATCGAATAATCATCCTGCACAGCACAAGATTACTACAACTCCTCCGAATAATCATCCAGCACAGCACATTAATTCATCAACTTCACCGAATAATCATCCTGCATAGCTCACGATTTCATCAACTCCATTGAATTATCATCCTGCACAGCTCGCGATTTCATCAACTCCACTGAATAATCATCCTGCACAGCTCGCGATTTCAACAACTCCATTGAATAATCATCCAGCAAAACACACAATTTCAACAACTCCACCAAATATTCATCCAACATAGCACAGTATTTCAGCAACTTCACCGAATAATCATCCAGCACAGCACATTTATTCAACTACACCATCAAATAATCCCCAAATATCACTCCACAAAAAAACAGACCTAGTCCTCACTAGAATCTGTTTCCTTTTCCATTCTATTTGCTTACGAAACTTCTACCCAGCCGTTCTTAATTGCTAGTACTACAGCTTGCGTCCGATCGTTTACATTCATTTTTTGTAATATGTTTGATACGTGGTTTTTAACTGTTTTTTCACTAATATAAAGTGCTTCAGCTATACCTCTATTACTTTTTCCGTCCACTAATAGCTGTAAAACTTCACATTCACGTCTTGTTAATAGGTGAAGTGGTTTGCGGTACTCTACGATTTTCGTTCCTGAAATGTGTGAGGTACCATTTGCTAGTCTTTGATACTCCCGAACTAGATTATGGGTTACTTTCGGGTGTAAATACGAACCTCCGTTTTTCACCACTTTGATTGCATCAATTAGTTCATCTGTATCCATTTCTTTAAGTAAGTATCCTTGAGCCCCTGTTTTAAGAGCATGTGTGACATATGTTTCATCGTCATGTATAGAAAGTATGATTATTTTCACATCTGGAAATTGCATCATTAGATTTTTTGTTGCTTCGACACCGTTAATCGTCGGCATGTTAATATCCATTAACACGACGTCTGGGTGATACGTGCGAACTAATTCGATTGCTTGATTTCCGTCATCGCCTTCAGCAACAACTTCAAAATCTTCCTCAAAATCTAGGATACGTTTAATACCCTCTCGAAATAGTTTATGATCATCAATTAAAACTATTCTTGCGCCCATTATCCTCGACCTCCTGTATAGTTTAGTGAATCGTTCAATTAAATAGTCTACTGTTATTAGTCATTTATAAGTGGATAAACTTTACCAAATTTCTCTCTCTATTATTCCATTATACAACAATTACTAGATTTTGTGCCATTATTCCTTCCTACTAAAGTAATGGGACTTTTATCGCAATTTTAGTGCCTTCCTTTTCTTTTGATGAAATTTCCAATTCTCCATTAAGAATTTCTACTCTTTCTTTCATTCCAATTAACCCAAAGGAAGATCGCGTTTTTTCATCCGTATTAAACCCAACACCATTATCCACTACAATAATGTTGACACATCGTGGAGTTAATTCAAAGTTGACTTGAATGAGGGTAGCATTTGCGTGCTTCACTGCATTTTGTACTGCCTCTTGAACGAGACGAAATAAAGCTGTTTCATATTTTGGATCCAAACGTCTTTCTTCACCAATTGCCACGAACTTAATCTCGTTTTTACTGTACTCTTCTACTGTTTTCAAGTATCTTCTTAACGTTGGAATAACACCAATATCATCCAAGGCCATTGGTCGTAAGTCATAAATAATACGTCTCACTTCAAACAGTGCCGATTTGACCATTTGTTTAACGGATCTTACCTCTTGAATGGCTTCTTCAATTCCGCGCTCACGGAAGGTTCTTTCAATTAGCTCTGAACGTAGCATTACATTAGCAAGGCTTTGGGCTGGACCATCATGTATTTCTCTTGAAAGCTTTCGGCGTTCTTCTTCCTGTGCATCTATAATTTTTAGGCCAAACTCTTCTTTTTCCCTAGCCGATTCTAATGTGTCATATACCCCTTTTAAATCATCCGTTAAGTAAGTAAGGACAACCGATATTTTTCCAATTAGATTTTCAGCTCGTTCGACCGTTTCGGATAAGCTTAACAATCGCCGTTCTAACTCATTGCGGCGGCTTCTCAGTTGGTCCTCTTTTTCTCGAAGCACTAGTAACTCGGACTGAAGCATGTGTGTTTCGTTATATACATTTTTCACTTCTTCTTCTGAGTAATTTTTAAAGTTTTTACTTACCTCCGAGAGTCTAATCCGAAACTGCTTGACACGTCGCTCTAGTCGATCGCCTTCTTCAATGATCTGCACCACTTTTTCTTTTACTAATTGAAGCTCTAATTCTACTTCCTCATATTCTTTACGGGATTGTTCGCCGATTTCAAACACTTCATCTTTACTATTGGAAACAACAGCAAGCATGTCTTCCAATATTTTATTAAGCATTTTTCGTTCCGTTTGATTATGAGACATTTTCGATCTCCTCCAACTTCCTACCTATACACTACGGATTATATTATGATTTCGAGGGGTTTTCGATTATTTTTCTACATTTAAATGTTATTTAATATTAATTTTATTATTATTCCCATTTTAATGCATATGATAACCTGTTTGCTAATAATTACATTCTCTTTTTATAATGGAGGATATAGGAGGCTTTTACAATATGTTAAAAAAATATTTCACAATAAAACAAAGTGGTTCACATGAAATTGTCATTCAGAAGTCGCGCTTCATTGGTCACGTTAAAAGAACGGAAACAGAAGAGGAGGCGCAGCAGTTTATTCAGCAAATTAAAAAGGAGCACTACAACGCTACGCACAATTGCTCTGCTTATATGATTGGTGAACGGAATCAAATTCAAAAAGCGAATGATGATGGGGAGCCAAGCGGTACTGCAGGTGTTCCAATTTTAGAGGTGTTAAAGAAAAAGGACCTAAAAGATACAACTGTAGTCGTTACGAGATACTTTGGAGGTATTAAATTAGGTGCTGGTGGATTAATTCGTGCTTATTCGAAGTCAACTTCAGAGGCAATTGATCATATTGGGGTTGTCGAACGCTTATTGATGAAGCATTTGAAAGTGACAATAGACTACACGTTGCTTGGTAAGCTAGAAAACGAGCTGCGATCTTCCGATTATTTACTTTCCAATATAGATTATCTGGAAAATGTAGCTTTTCATGTGCATGTAGAGATGGATCAGGTCGAAGCGTTCAAGGACTGGATTGTGGAACTCACAAATGCGCAAGCCCAAATTGAGGCACTAGAAGAGGATTATATCGAAATTGATGTATCATAAATACATATTTTAAACTAGAGTATTCCCCGGGAAATGACAAAAATCGAAGGTGCTAGTTCGAGCGCTTTCGATTTTTTTGTGTATGTACGTAGTGGTTACATTTCGTTTTTTCTACAAAAAAAGTGCCGCTCCATTGAATGGAACGGCCAATACAGTAGCGTCTATTTATTCAAAAAATGATCGAGGATGTTTATATTATAAACCGTATATCATTATTTATCAATGGTTTCCAGGTTGAGAAAATTAACCAAAAAAATGCGCTTTATTTACGTTTTCACATTCAATTTTCTCAACTTTTCCCTTTTATTCCCAATAAAACCAGTATTAAGGACTGTCTTACATCCCTTTTTTCCTATTTTGTAGGGAATTACTAATAAGAAGAAATAGCCCTGCCCCAACGATTGCGCCTATTGTATCAATGATCACATCTCCATAAAACGGGGTTCGATTCGGCGTCCATCCTTGGTGGATTTCGTCAAAAATTGCATAGAACACTGTGAACAACAGGGAAAGTGACACTTTTTGCAGCTTTTTTATATTTGTCGTTTTGTGAAATGCTACTACGAACAACAAAAATAAGATTAGATAAACAGTGAAATGTGCACCTTTCCGAATAAAAAACTCTACAAATCCATTTATTCCAAGCGCTTCCACACTTACTTGACTATGATGATAGGTAAACTCAATATGCTTTACGAGCGGTTCAAGAAAGCTAAAATCTATATATTTATTAAAAAACGGTTTTATATCTTGTTTTTCATAAGGTTGAGCAGAGGAGTAAAAGATAATACCCATCCACAATATCGGAAATAACCAAAAATACCATTTCTTTTTCATAATGTCCCTCACTTAGCTTAGCAAAACTAGTTTTATTATAACATTTTCACAATTTCATGAATAGCGAACCTGTTAGTTTGTGACATAATCTGATAAATTATTACATTTTTCTTAAACATTTTTATTTTTGATTGAATAGCCCCGTTGTTTGCTGTCCATAATGTTTTTAAAGTAACGGTAGGACGGTGGAACAAATGAGAAAACTGCTATTCTCAATAATCTTATTGTTTATCTGTGGTGCTGTATTTTACTATATAGATCCACTCAAAATGTTTACGATTGAAGATGCTAAAATTCAAGAATTAATTGATTCTGATTATAAGTTAGATATAGGTGATAGTGAGGAGACGAAGGAGCAGGAAGGAGGAGCGCAGGACTTAAACCATGGTGTTCCCCAAATGGGTGCCTTGGACCCAGCTACAGCAAAACGTACTATTCCAGCTCCAAATAAAGATACAGAAACCTTAACCGAGGACACGATTGTACGTAAATACGAAGCCTCATTAAACAGCCTTCAGGAACAGGTGGAGCATAAGCTAAATGAATTAATGAACCATGCGTACGATGAGTATACTGCTGACAAGAATGATGATGGAGAAGCCAATGTAATGACGCTTTATTTAAAGTACCAAAAAGCAATCACCGAATTAGAGAACAATACAGATGAATCCTTCAACGAGGTGTACGAGCAAATGCAAGCCGAGCTTAAGGAAAATGGGCACAATCCAGTTCTTGCGGATGATTTAAAGGACCAATACGAAGCAATGAAAAAGGAAACCCGTTCTGTAATGATGGACAAGGTGTTGGATAAGTTTGAAGTATAAAAAAACGAGCTCAGTAGTTGAGCTCGTAATAGATTATTTCTCTGCATTAAAATCAACAATTAAATCATGTACCTTTTGGCGTTCTTCCTCAGGCACCATGTAATACCATGTAGTACCGATATATTCTCCATAGCCTTCAATTTTGTAGGACTCTGAGTTAGATATAGTATCACGGTAGTTTTTAAAAATGCTCTTCATTTCATCAAAGGACATGTTTGTATTTACGTTATTACCTAGAACATCTAAAATGTCACCGATTCTTGTGACAGACCCAACACTAGCACCCTTTTTCACGATTGCATTGATTAAGATTTGCTGGCGTTCGTTACGACCTGCATCCCCAGCTGGGTCCTGCTTACGCATACGAACAAATCCCATTGCCTGCTCCCCATTTAGTTCGATTTCACCTTGGGCATAATGGTAGCCTGCTTTATAGCCATCTTTACCTGAATCAGTCCACTCAATCGGGTTGTTCACTGTAACACCACCAACAGCATCCACAAGCTGGCTAAGGCCTTCCATGTTGATCTTCACGTAATAATCTAGTTCCACATCTAAGAAGTTTTCTACTGTAGCAACCGTCATATCCGTTCCACCATACGCATAGGAGTGGTTAATTTTATCTGTTGTACCATAACCAATAATATCGGTATACGTATCACGTGGTATGCTTATTTGCTGCATGCTGTTTGTTTTCGGATTTAAGGATAGTAAAATTAATGTATCGGCACGACCTGTATCATTTTCCCGTTCATCAACACCCATTAGCAAAATATTAAGGGATTCTTTTCCTTCTTTTGCTTTGTCTGGTTGGGACTCAATACTATCGATTTTTTCATGAATTTCATTATTAACAGTGTCTTTTACCTGGCTATAGACATAAAGTCCATATCCTACTACACTTAAAACGAGAACAGCTACTACGGTTAAAAATATTTTCAAGCCTTTTCTTTTTTTCTTTTTTGCTCTTCTTCTCTCTGTACGTTTCTCCAATTTTCGCACCTCTATCTAAGAATATATGACAAAAAACTACATATATAAATGCAGCTATTATATTAGACGTTATTCACTCTACATATGTTGCCACTTTTTAAGAGATTCTGCAACAAAATATTTTTTTTGTAATCGGAATTTAACATGAATTCGTGAATAGAACTATCTGGAAAAGATAAATACTTTATTTTGTCGAATGTAGGACGTTTAGGGCGGAGGAAAAGGAAAGGCATTGGATTATCTCCAATGCCTTGTCCTTTATTATGCATGTTCGAAATTGTGTTTATTCACTTACTTCGGAACGAATTGCTTTTAACCGCTTCATTACATTATTTTCTCCACGACCAAAATAATCATGAAGTTTACTGTATTCTTCGTACAGCTTTTCGTAAATCGCTACATTTTCAGGAATCGGTTGGATTACCTCATCTTTTACTCGAGCCATTTTTTCAGCTGCATCGATAATGCTGTCATATCCACCATTTGCTGATCCTGCTGCTACCGCTCCAAACATGGCAGCACCTAATGCTGGTGTTTGCTTCGATGCTGCAATCTTAATTGGTAGGTTCGTTACATCTGAATAAATTTGCATGAGTAGACGATTTTTTTGTGGTAATCCGCCACAAGCATAAAGCTCATCCACGCGAATGCCATTTTGACGGAAAGCATCGACGATTTTACGTGTTCCAAATGCAGTTGCCTCTAATAAAGCACGATAAATCTCTTCCGGCTTCGTTTGTAAGGTTGCACCGATAAGCAGTCCACTAAGCTCTGTATCCACTAACACCGAGCGGTTTCCATTCCACCAATCCAGTGCAAGCACCCCTGATTCACCTGGCTTATACTCGGAGGCTTTTTCTTCTAAGTATTGGTGAACATTTTTACCTTCTTTTGCTGCCGCTTTTTCCACGTATGCAGGCACTGCTTGATCCACATACCAAGCAAAGATGTCTCCCACTGCAGATTGGCCGGCTTCATAGCCATAAAGTCCCGGGATAATGCCGTCTTCTACAACACCACACATCCCTTCTACGTCTTGCTCTTCTTCCCCTAAAAGCATGTGACAAATCGATGTCCCCATGGCCATGACTAGCTTACCTGGTGTCACAACTCCAACTGCTGGTACTGCTGCATGCGCATCGACGTTTCCTACAGCTACTGCAGTTCCTGGCTTTAAGCCCATTAACGCTGCCATTTCCTCGGATAGCTCCCCAGCTTTTGTTCCAAGTGGATAAATCTCTCCGCGAAGCTTTGTTTCGGTAACATTTTCTAATCTAGGGTCTAATGCTTTAAAAAAGTCCTTGGATGGATAGCCATCTTGTTTATGCCAAACGGCTTTATAGCCTGCCGTACAGCTGTTTTTCGCTAGGGTACCTGTCATTTGAGAAATGACCCAGTCTGTCGCTTCTACGAATTGGTCTGCTTCCTCATATACTTCAGGAGCTTCGTCTAGAATTTGCCAAACCTTTGCAAGCATCCATTCGGAAGATAACTTTCCGCCGTAACGTGGTAGAAACTTTTCGCCACGCTCTGCAGCAATTTTGTTAATTTTGTTTGCTTCATCCTGTGCAGCGTGATGCTTCCAAAGCTTTACCCAGCTGTGCGGATTTTCTGTCCATTTCGGATGGAAGCTTAATGGCTGCCCTTTTTCATCTATCGGTAGAATTGTACATGCAGTAAAGTCGATACCAATCCCAATAATATCTTCTGGATTTATTTGCGATTGTTTTACTACTGCTGGTACTGAGTTTTTTAGGACTTCTAAATAATCTCCTGGATGTTGTAATGCCCATTCATAGCCAAGCTCCACATTCGAAACTGGTAATTTTTCATCAATTACTCCATGCGGATACGGTGTCACATGCTCTGCAATTTCTGTTCCATCCTCTAACGAAACAAGTACAGCACGACCTGATTCTGTTCCATAGTCCACACCTAATGCGTATTTTGTCATTGTAGTCCCCTCCCGTTTTAAAGCTTCAGTAATTCCTCTTCACGTTCTCTGAAGTATGTTGCGGTTTGTTTTACTAAATGATCGAGCTTTGCTTTATCCGGCACTGCATTCATCGCGGGATATGGATCTCCACCTGGCCCAAGTGGCTCTGGTGATAAAAATTTATTTCCTTCGTTATAACCGATTACATAAAGTGCCATAATAATCGTATCGATATCCATAAAGCCTTCCCCAAGTGCGCCACGGTTGCTGTCAGCAAGGTGCAGGTTGACGAGTTGATCACCTGCTTCTAGGATAGCCTCTCCGATATGAGCTTCTTCGGACTGCATATGATAAATGTCTCCGTTTATATGGTTGATACCTTTATGGTTTACAGCTTTAATATACTTTTTCGCATCTGCTACTGTATGGACAAAGCTCACTTCTGCAGCACGGACTGGCTCAATTGCCGCTTTTACACCACTTTCTAAAAATAAGTTTCCTAATGGACGTAAGGTTTGAACACTGCGTTCGAATTCTGTATCGTCATACGCATCTGGGCGGCCAACTGCACCAGGTACAACAAGCAAATACTCTCCCCCAACAGCCTTTGTAAACGCGATTTCACGTTTAATATAGCTTATAGCGGCTTGACGTTTACTTGGGAGATTGCTAGCTAAGTCATTTTCCGCAGAAAACATACCGCATACACCGGAAACCTTCATATTAAATTTGTTTAAAATTGCTACTGTCTCGTTTACATCGTAGCCTAGGTCTTCTCCGTAATGATTCCCATGGAGCTCGATGTAATCAATTCCTGCATTTTTTAACCGTGCCACAGATTCCTCCAAAGATTCCAAACCAAAGCCCCAATTGCTCCAGGACAATTTCAATCGCTTTTCGAACCGTTCTGGATGTTCTTGCTTTAATTTCAAAAATGCTTCTTTTATTTTTTCATTTTTTAATTGAAAGTTTTGTAGCTTCATTTCGTAAGAGCCTCCTAGTTTTTGATTTTGGTGGAGAAATGGTGGTGGGGATGATAATTGTATTTATTGCGGGGCGTAGGTATCATGTCGTGATTCGACAAATTTCGGGGAGTGACAGGCACCAAAAAACCCCAGCCACTGCACTTGCTATGTGCATAGATGGAACGTCCCGCAAGGCGGGGACGTTCATTCTATGCGTTCCTTGAGATTCTTAGAAATCGAAGTCTCCAGCGTTTTCTGCTGTGAAGTCTTGTGGAGGACCCATGATTACTGTTTTACCATCTTCTAGAACGGTAATTGGACCTACACCTTCAATTTCTTGACCATCTTCAGGGAATTCACCTTCAGCTAACATTTTACCGATAGCTACTGTTAAGTGACCTAGTTTACCTGGATCCCATAGTACTGCAGTGTCAAGAGAACCATCTTCTAAGAATGGAGCAGAGTCAGTTGGTAGAGCAGAACCTACTACTGAAATCTCATCTTGAAGTCCTTCTTCTTGAACAGCTTGAGCAGCCCCTAATGGAGCAGGTGTGGATACTGCAAGAATACCTTTAAGATTTGGATAAGACTTAATTAAGTCAAGTGTCTTTTGGTATGCAACCTGTTGTTTTTCATCCGTAGGAACTTTTTCAGTTACGATTTTAATTCCAGGATAGTTTTCTTCTAATTCAGCAGTTGCAGCGTCAATCCATGCGTTAAGGTTTGCTGCAGAAAGACCACCAGTTAGAATTGCGATTTCGCCTTCTTCTGTGCCCATTGCTTCAACTAGCTTCTTCGCTAAGTGACGACCAAATTCTTCGTCATCTACTTGCTTTACTGATACGTCTACATTATTAGCTGGAGTATCCCAGTCCATAATGTGGATTCCTTGATCTTTTGCCTTTTTAAGTACAGGCTCAACAGAAGCTGGATCGTTTGGTGCTACTGCTAATACATCCACGTTTTTAGAAATTAAATCTTCAATAACTTTAACCTGTGCAGCAGCATCCCCTTGTGTAGGACCAGTATATTCCACATCTACGCCAAGCTCTTCACCAGCATTGATTGCGCCAGTTTCAGAAGCGTTGAAGTATGGAATACCAACTAGCTTAGGTACTACAGCGATGGAAATGCCATCGTCACTTCCAGATTCCTTTGAATCCTTTTTATCTGAGCTACTTTCACCAGAAACACAGCCCGCTAGAATACCGACTAGAAATAGTACAGATACTAGACTTAAGACAACCTTTTTCATGTCTTTTTCCCCCTTAAGGATTTTTTGTATTTATTTTTACCTAGACAAATATCTAGGGAAAAACCATTATTAGATAACGCTTACATAGACTTCCATTTTTTCGCTTAACTTAAGAACATGTTAAGCAATCTTTCGGTATCTCAACCTACTACGTGCATCACCTCCTTAAGTTAAGCGGTGGTAATTGAGACGCACCTTTCTTTCGTGCGTCCTTTATATTTATCAACTAATTTAAGCTACTGCTTTTGTTTCTTTGTTCTTTTTCCATTTATCCGAGAAGAAGTTCACCGTTAATACGAGAATTAATACTGCCCCGAAAAATACGTCTACAATCGCACGGTGAACACCTAATAAGTTCAAACCGTTTGAAATTGTTTGGAAAATAACAACCGCATATACGGTACCCATTACTTTCCCGTATCCACCTTGAATGTTCGTTCCACCAAGTACTGCGGCAGCAACACTTTGAAGCATATAAGACGATCCAAGGTCTACTTTTACGGAATTGTAACGAGAAGTCATAATAATCGCTGAAATAGCAGCTAGTAGACCTGCGTATAGATAGACTTTCATTAAAACTCTACTATTTTTAACACCTGAGAACAGGGTTGCAATTTCGTTATTTCCTAACATATACACACTTCTACCCCAGTTTGTTTTATTAAGCAGGATAGCTGTTAGAACAATAAAGAAGACAAAGATGATGATCGAAAGTGGGAATAATCCCATGTAATACCCATTTCCAATTAAGTTGTATGTTTCACCAAAGCCAGAAATGGACTGACCCTTTGTAATCGCAAGGATGATTCCTTCAAAAAGTACCATTGTACCAAGTGTTACTAATATGGGAGATACACCAATTTTAGAAACGATAAATCCGTTAAATGCTCCACATAATAAACCAAATGAGATCCCAACTACAATGGCTAATAAAATGGGTTGGCCATTTGTTAGCATTAGTGCTACCCCAACACCAGATAGCGCAGCAGTATACGTGATGGAGAGGTCAATACCTCCAGTAATGATAACAACCATCATACCAAGTGCTAGCAGACCGAATTCTGGAAGCTGGAATAAAAAGTTATCAATGTTGTTTGAAGATAGGAAGCCTGGAGCAATAAAGCTCATCAAAATGATGGTTCCTACCGCGATTAGCCCTAGTAGACTTTCTTTTGATAGTTTCATTTGCTTTTCCCCCCTATGCTTCCACTTCTATTTTCGTTAATTTTGCTTGTTGACGCTTATAGCTAATGCGGTCGTAGGAAATAGCGAATACGATAATCGCACCAGTTACAACCTTTTGCCAGAATGTATCAATATGTGCCAAGATCATTCCGTTTTCAATGATGGCTAGTAAAAGCACCCCAAGTAACGTTCCTTGAATCGTACCTCGACCACCTTGAATGTTCGTTCCACCTAACACAACAGCTGCGATAACCATCATTTCCAGTCCTAACATCCCATTCGGGTCAACCGCCTTTGTATAAGCCGTTTGAGCGATTGCAGCAACACCAGCAAGAAAGCCCATGTATGCGAATACGAACATTTTAATTTTCTTTTCATCAATACCTACACGTACAGCCGACTGAGACTTACCACCGATTGCTAATACAGATCGACCAATTAGTGTGTGCTTTAAAATATACCAAGTTAATACTGCTACTACTGTTAGTAAATAAATTAAGATCGGAATACCTAGCAGTTCGTAGTTTGCAAAGGAAATAAATGCTGCTGGTAAATTCGAGCTGTTTAAATATTGTCCATTTGTAAAGTAAAGAACAAGTCCATTAATGATGTTAAGTGTACCAAGTGTTACTACGATGGCTGGAATCTTAATTCTCGATACAAGTAAACCATTTACACAACCAATAATTAATCCAACAAGTGGTGCGATTAAGAAAATAAGCAATACAGAAACCCAGCTGTTCGGTAAATGTCCAAACAGGCTACCAATTGTAACCGCCACCGCAGTTGTAACCGCAGCAACCGATACATCGATGTCACTTGTAATGATGATCAGCGTCATACCAATTGCTAGAATCGCCATTACAACGTTCCCTTCCATTATATCTAGGAAGTTTCCAACGGTTAGAAACACCGGACTTACAAAGGATAGAACAATACATAATAGAACGATAATCGCAAATATACTAAATTCCTTTTGTTTAATTAGTGATTTCATGGCCTATACCTCCTGACTGACTTGGCCAGACTCTGTGTTCACAACTGGAGTCTTCGCACTGCCTTGGCCTTGTAGTGCAAAGCTCATAATCTTTTCTTGTGTCGCTTCTTGAACACTTAGCTCTCCGGAAATTCTTCCATGACGCATTACGAGAATACGGTCACTAACGGCTAAAATTTCTGGTAGCTCCGATGAAATAACTATCACACCAATTCCATCGTTTGCTAGTCTACGAATAAGCTTGTGAATCTCTGTTTTCGCACCAATATCAATCCCGTTTGTAGGTTCATCAAAAATGATTACCTTTGGCTGTGTTGCCAACCATTTCCCAATGACAATCTTTTGCTGGTTACCACCTGATAGATTGGAAGCTGGTAGTTTTGGTAATGCTGGGCGAATATCTAGTGATTTCACATATTGCTCTGCTAGACTTACTTCCAGCTTGCTATCTATTAGCTTTAGTTTATTGCGTAGCTTCTTCAAAACAGGTAAGGACATGTTGTTGATTACCGATTGCTCTAAAACGAGTCCTTGTGTTTGTCTTGCTTCTGGAATGTAGGCAATACCTTTTTTCACGGCATCACTAGCAGAGTTCACCGTGATTTTTTCGCCGTTTAATTCTAGAGAGCCTTCATCTGGATTGTTCACACCGAAAATCGCTTGAGCGAGCTCGGTACGACCGGAACCAACAAGACCTGTAATACCAAGCACCTCGCCTTTTTTCACTTCTAAAGAAATGTCAGCGAAGTTTCCTTTTTTCGATAGGCTGTCTACTTTAAAAATGGTTTCGCCAACCTGAACTGTGGATTCGTTTTTCTCATAGGTTACGTTACGACCAACCATTAGTTGGATTAGCTTAGGCTCATCCATATCCGCTGCTTCATAGGTCCCAATATATTTCCCATCTCGTAGTACCGTAAAGCGATCGGAAACTTTAAATAGTTCCTTCAGCTTGTGACTGATAAAAATAACAGAGATACCGCGACTTTTTAGTTTTTCAATGATTTTATAAAGCTTTTCTACTTCTCCTTCTGATAGAGAGGATGTAGGCTCGTCCATTACGATTAATTTTGCATCGAATGCAATGGCACGTGCTATTTCTACAAGCTGTTGTTGTGCGATACTTAATTGCTCAACTGGAACGTTCGGATCAATGTCCACTTCCATGTCTTGTAATGCTTTTACTGCTATTTTTTTAATTTCTTTCCATTTCACTTTCGTCCAAGCTTTTTTGTCACTATCTCGACCAATGTAGATATTTTCTGCAACTGTTAAATTCGGGAATAAGCTTAAATCCTGATAGATGATTGAAATCCCTTTCATCGTTGCGTCTAACGGTTTCTTAATTTCCGCTTCCTTACCCTCAAAGAAAAACTTCGCACCTGGGTCTGGAGTATAAACACCAGCAAGTATTTTAATTAATGTTGATTTTCCTGCTCCGTTTTCCCCAATTAGCGCATGTACTTCCCCTTTTCTTATATCGAGCTGTACATCGTCTAACGCTTTAACACCAGGAAAGGTTTTACTTATGTTTGTCATTTGTAAAATCGATTCACTCATTTTGGACCCTCCTCGATCACGCCATTTTTTCTAACGCGTATTGAGCTAACTTACGCTCTTCACAAAACCTATTCACTTCTTCCAGTGTTGGAATTCCAGCTTGAGCACCAAGCTTCGTTACCTTTAATGCTCCAACTGCTGTTGCAAATTTTGCTGCTTGCACCAGGTCAAAGCCATCGGTAATGCCACAAGCAAGCGCACCAGCAAAGGAATCCCCTGCCCCAACTGTATCTACTGCTTCTACTGGGATAGACGCAACATATTCCCATTTACCTTCTTGATATACAACCGAGCCTTTCGAACCCATTTTTATAATGGAGTTGCGTACACCCATTTTTTCAAAGCCCTTTGCTGCTTCTAAAGCGCTTTCTACATCCTGCACATCAATACCGAGTAAATGATAGGTCTCTTGTCGGTTTGGTGTGATGACATCCGCATAATCCAATGCCTTTACCGTAATCCCCTCAGCAGGTGCTGGGTCTAAGATGACGTACATTCCTTTTTGCTTTGCGAGTTGCATTGCTCGGATGACCGTATCCTGTGGCACTTCCATTTGTACTAAAAGCACTTTACTATCCGACATATGCTCAAAGGCTTTCTCCACATCAGCTGGAGTTAAGTCATCATTTGCACCCTTTAGAACGAGCATCGTATTTTCTGCTGTCTGGTCAATTGTGATAATGGCTGTGCCAGTAGCAAAATCCGTTGACTGCTTCACAAAACGTGTATCAACCTTCACATCTTGTAAACTCGCAATCAATTGATCCCCATAAATATCTTTCCCGACAGAACCAATTAAACGAACCTCTCTGCCTAGCTTCGCAACAGCTGTAGCCTGGTTAGCACCCTTGCCTCCTGATAAATACTCTACCTTTTTACCAAAAATGGTTTGGCCACGCTCCGGGTAGTTATCGGTTAAAGCAACAACGTCCATATTTATACTTCCAACGACTGTGATGCTCATTTCGTATCACCCGCTTCTACTAATCTACTGGAAGGTAACGCTTCCAAAAATGCATGCAGCTCTTCCATTGCTTGTTCTAAGCTACGGTCCTTTTTAAATAAAGAAGACGTCCCACACACAAGCATTTCTGCACCCTTTTCTAAAACATTCGGAATGGTTTCATAGCTTATGTTGCCATCTACTTGTATCTCGATATTTAATTGTTTTTCGCGAATGATGCGATGCAACTCTGCAATTTTGTTATAGGTTAGCGGGATGAATTTTTGTCCGGCAAACCCTGGATTTACAGTCATGAGTACAACATAATCCACAACATCCCACACATAATCTAAATAGCTTAGTGGTGTTGCTGGATTCAAAGCAACTCCTGCCTTTATGCCGCGAGCTCGAATCGTTTGCAGCGTGCGTTGTAAATGTGTAGTTGCTTCTGCATGAACACTAATCATATCTGCTCCTGCATCTACAAATAAATCAATATATCGTTCTGGTTCTTTAACCATTAAGTGCACATCAAAGACCTTATTCGTATGAGGTCTTAATGCTTTTACCATATCTGGCCCCATTGTAAAGTTTGGAACGAAACTACCATCCATGATGTCAAAATGAAAAAAATCAACACCAGCCTGATCCAATCGCTTTACAGCATCCTCCAAATTCCCCATGTCAGCACACATTAGTGATGGCCCGATTTTTGCCATAGCATAACCTCTCCTTACTTTTCAAAACAAACACAATTTTGGTACCGCTTTCTTATAACTTAAAAAAATATAGTTTTCTTTCATTTGCAAAACAAAAGCTTTCTAGATTACGAGAGTTTTCTTAAAATTCAACAAGTTGAAATCGTTATCATTGACGTTCAAAAAAATTTGAAAACTTTTCTTAATTCATAGTTTAACACATAATCTGTGTTTTTCAACAAAAATTTGTTGTTTTTGTGTCGAAATAGCTAGAAACCGTAAATGAACGCAAATTAACAGCTTTTGTTCCCAAATTCTAGTAAATAAAAGCTGCGTTTTGAATATGCTGGAAATCCGTTTATCCTATTTTTTGTTCATTTTATGCTTTCAACATTTTCATTATGTTGTTTTCTTTGGGATTTGTGTTGTGTTTATGGAGTAGATGAGGATATATCTTTAGAAGGATGTCTATCTAATGGATAGATACGCTAAAGCTGCATAAGAAAAGACACCTTTGCCTCTTGCAAAGGTGTCTTCTATATTTAATCTCCTACAACTGCCTTTATTCCACGTTTTTTCAACTCATTTAGTTTCTCAATGGATACTTTATTGTCGGTAATTAAATATTGAATGTCTTTTAGATCGCATAGTCGAATTAATGATTTTTCACCAAATTTACTATGGTCCGCAAGTAAATAGTGACTTTCTGATATGCCTAACAGCTGTTTTTTTACTAATGCCTGCGCTTCGTGGATTTCACTAATACCTCTTGTTAAGTCTACTCCCATACAGGAGAAGAAGAATTTATCGACGTGATAATCAGAGATGACTCGTTCGGCAAAGTTGCCAACCAACGACATGGATTCCTCCATTACATATCCACCAATTAAAATAATTTGAATATCCGGTTCATTGACAAGCTCCAATGCCACTGGGATGGAATTTGTAATAATCGTTAAGCTCTTTCCCTTTAAAAATTTCGCCATTTGCAAGCCTGTTGTACTTGCATCAATTGCAATAATATCGCCATCTTCTACAAAGGACGCTGCCTTTTCCGCAATGATTTGTTTTTCCTGTATATTCGTTGCTTGTCTTTTTAAAACTGGAATCTCCATACCTTCTTTATGTGGAATTTTAACGGCTCCACCATGAATACGATTTAAAAAGCTTTCCGCTTCTAATTTTTCTAGGTCTCTTCGTATTGTCTCTTCACTAACACGAAAGCTTTTACTTAAATCCGCAACCCGAACATTTCCGTTTTTCTCAACTAAATCAATGATTTTACGTTGTCGATCATTTAAAAAGAGGCCCGATTCCTTACTCATTTTGTTCTTCCCCATTTCCGATAACCAATTTCAACATTCATCTGCATATCCCCAATTATACGTGTGGGTAATACCACATTATTTGTTATTTTGTTGTTGTTTTATCTTTACTTTTTGTTTGTTTTAAGTAGTCTTTTGGAAGTCCAAATCCGTTTGAAGCGTTTTCATTCCATATGTACCATTATCATATCGAATATTATCATTGGAAACAATACCAAACATTATTTTGTCTTCTCATACAATATTATACTAACATAAAAAAGCATCACAAATGATAATGTGGTTATCATTTGTGATGCTTCTCTTAAACTCGTATGGCTTCAACAGATACATCCTGCAATTTAGCTAACAGCTCATCTGTGACTGCGTTATCGGTGATGACACAATCTACTTTCTCTACTGAATTAATATGAGAAAAGGCTCGTACACCGAACTTTTCATAATCAATCATGACATATACTTTATCCGCAATGTCACACATCTTTTTCTTGATTCGTGCTTGCTCCTCATTGGATTCGCTAATTCCATAATCAAAGTCAAAGCCTTTGCACGAAATAAAAGCTTTTTGTACATGGTAGGTTTTTAAAGAATCCTCTGCTAAAGGTCCCACATAAGAATACGATCTTGCGGATAAAATCCCACCTGTAGAGATGACGGTGATATCAGGTTTTCCGCTTAATTCTAGTGCAACCTTTACCGAGTTCGTTAATACTGTTATTTGCATATTCGGTAATATTTTGGCCATATACCATGCCGTTGTGCTAGCATCAAGGATGATTTTATCCCCTACACGGACATGCTTTACCGCTTCTGTTGCGATGGCACGCTTCTCTTTTACGTTTCTTGCTTCTCTTTCGCCAAAAGGAATCTCCGGTGAATCCTGCTTCGTATCAATCCGAACCGCTCCACCATGACTTCGTGCTAGCTTGTTTTCAGACTCGAGCTTCTCTAAGTCGCGCCTAATGGTTTCCTCGGTGACCGAGAATAGCTTACTTAATTCGGAAACACGTATGCTTTTTCTTTCATTTACGATTTCAACGATTTTCTGGTGTCGCTCAGCAACCAGCATGCCTAACTCCCCACTTTCTAATCACCAATCAACTGACGAAAGGTGATATACGCCTCTTCCCATTCTCCACTATTTTGTTGCTCGTATTTTTGAATCGGGAAGGATTGCTTCACAATCTCTCTTGCTTCTGTTACATTATCAATTTTTCCTAATCCTTGATATTGGATTAGGATGTTTCCGATGGAGCTTGCTTCAATTGGCCCTGCATATACAGGTCGCTTAATCGCATCGGCAGTAAATTGGCATAGTAGACTATTTTGGATACCACCACCGACCATGTGCAAACGAGAAAAAGAACTACCAACTAATTGTTCTAACTTCTCTAAAACATAGCGATATTTCATTGCAAGGCTCTCTAAAATACAACGCAAAATTTCCCCTTTTGTTTCAGGAACAAATTGGTTTGTTTGTCTGCAGTACGCTTGAATTTGCTTTGGCATATGGGCTGGTTTAATAAACATTGGATGGTCTGGATCTACAAATGCTTGAAAAGGCTTTGCGGATTCAATAAGCGCTCGTTGTTCTTCAAAGCTTAATGCCTCGCCTTCCATTTCCCAAATACGGTTACTCTCCTGTAATAACCATAAGCCCATTATATTTTTCAATAGACGATACGTATCGCCAACGCCACCTTCATTCGTCATATTCCATTGTAACGCTTTTTCATTAATGATGGCATCCTCAACTTCTGTTCCTAAGAGAGACCACGTTCCACAGCTAAGGTACGCAAAGTGTTGGTTTTCTGTATTTGGAACGGCTGCTACAGCAGAGGCCGTATCATGATCCCCAACTGCCATTACGGGAATTGGTTTTTCAAGTCCAATCTCATCACAAATGGATGGCAGCAAGTCTCCTATTATTGTACCTGGTTTTACTGGTTCGTTAAAGATGTGGCTAGGGATTCCTAAGGCATTTAGAATCTCTTCATCCCATGTTTTCGTTTTTGTATTAAACACTTGCGTTGTAGTCGCATTCGTAAATTCACTCGTTTTCTTCCCTGTTAAAAAGTAACGAAGTAAATCTGGAATCATTAGAAAGGTGTCTGCTTGCTCTAACGCCACACTTCCAGCCTTCTTCATCGCATATAAATGATAAATCGTATTGATGTCCATAAACTGGATGCCTGTTTTCGCAAAAATTTCTTCCTTACTCACTTTCGCAAACACTTCATCCATCATGTTTTCAGTGTGACGATCTCGGTAATGATATGGGTTCGCTAATAGCTCGCCATTTTTATCAAGCAATCCAAAATCCACTGCCCATGAATCAATTGCTATGCTTTCGATTTCATAACCAGCATTGTGAGCTTTTAAAATTCCTTGCTTGATTTCATAAAATAATCGGAGAATATCCCAGTGCATGTGGTTTCCCACCTGCACTGGTTGATTTTTGAATCGGTGAATTTCCTTGATCGTTAAATGGTCGTTTTCTAGCTGTCCAATAACCGCTCTACCGCTACTTGCTCCTAGATCAAAAGCTAATACGGTCACCAGCTCGCCCCACCTTTTCCACGAGCTAAGATCTTGTCTTGATAACCACTCTTTAAAAACGCCGCCATTGGATCACGTGGAACGCCCATTTCTTCTCGAACTACATGAAGTAGTGGTGTTACATCTATTTCAAATGCTTGACGTACTGCATGCTCTGCAGCTAATACGTCTTGCTTTTCTTGTGCTTTTTGAACTTCATCTAAGTTGATTAATAATGCTTTCGCATACATCGTTTGTACGTTTGTAATTGAGCGAATCATTGCTGGAATTTTTGGTTCTAAATTATGACATTGGTCTAGCATGTACGCAATGTTTTCTGCATTTTGACGTACGCCTGCATCCTCATCGTTAAGAGCAGAGACGATTTGGAAGAATGTTAAGAATAGCTCATACGGATTTAATGCTCCAGCAAATAAGTCATCATCTGCGTATTTTCTACTATTAAAGTGAAAGCCACCAAGGCGTTTCTCATCTAATAGATAAGCTACAATGTGTTCAATGTTCGTTCCTTGTGGATGATGCCCTGTATCAACGAGCACTTCTGCTTTTGGACCAAGCTTTTGTGCCATATTAAAGGACATACCCCAATCCGCTAAGTCCGTGTGATAAAAGGCAGGCTCAAAGAACTTGTATTCAATTAGCATACGTTGATTGTCATCTAATGCATCGTACATTTCTTGAAGACACTCATACATCCAACGTTTTCTTTTGCGGAAATCTGCTTGGCCTGGATAGTTCGTACCATCTGCAAACCAAAGGCTTAAATCCTTTGAACCGATTTCCTTTGCAATGTTTACACACTCAATTAAATGTTCGGTTGCTTTACGTCGAACAGCTGGATCTGAATTTGTAACGCTTCCAAATTTGTAGTCATCTTCTTGGAAAAGGTTTGGATTCACTGCCCCTAGTTTTACGCCTAAGCCTTCTGCATGCTGCTTTAATTTCCCGTAATCGTCTACTTTATCCCACGGAATATGGATTGCTACGCTTGGACTAACCCCAGTATATTTTTGTACTTGTGCTGCATCCTCTAGTTTTTCGAACGGATCACGAGGTACTCCTTCTTGTTGGAATACTTTAAAGCGTGTTCCTGAATCTCCGTAACCCCATGATGGCGTTTCTACCTTTAATGCTTTTAATTTTGCCTTTACTTCTTCTAGGTTAATGCCACGTGCTTGTTGGTCTTGTTCAAATAATACGTAACGTTGATCTGTCATTTTATTCACCGCCCGATTCATATTTTTTAAAACACGAGTATTGTTTATAAAGAAACCCCGAAAAACGGGGCTTCCGAATAAGAACTCTTATCGTGTAAACGCTGCTGCTACCCCACCGTCAACGGTAACCATACATCCAGTTGTTTTTGCAGATCGAGAGGATGCTAAGAACGCAATGGATTCCGCAATGTCCTCTGGTAAAATGTTTACATTTAAAATCGTACGTTTACGGTAATGCGCTTCTAAATCATCTGTTCCAATTCCGTAAGAAGAAGCTCTTTCCTTCTTCCAGCTAGAATCCCAAATTTTAGAGCCACGAATTACTGCATCCGGCAATACAGAGTTTACGCGGATTCCGTATTGTCCACCATCTGCTGCGATTGTACGTGCAAGGTGTGTTTCTGCTGCTTTCGCAGTGGAGTATGCCGCTGCATTCTTCCCAGCATAGATAGAGTTTTTCGAACCAACGAACACCATGTTTCCGCCAATTTCTTGCTCCTTCATAAGCTTGAATGCCTCACGAGCTACTAGGAAATAACCAGTTACTAGAACGTTGATGTTTAAGTTCCATGCATCCATTGTTGTTTCTTCAAATGGGCTAGAGCTTGCTAGACCTGCGTTATTCACGAGAATATCGATACCACCATACGTTAATACCGTTTCTTTTATCGCTTCTTGAACCGCTTCTTCTTTTGTCACGTCTACTTTTACTGCAATGGTACGATTTTCACCATACTTTGCGTTTACTTCTTCTGCTAGTTTTTGAGCGCCTTCTAAGTTAATATCGGCAATGGCAACGTGTGCACCTTGTGATACAAGACGATAAACAGTAGCTGTACCAATACCGCCAGCACCACCAGTTACGAATGCAACCTGACGAGAGAAGTCTGCTTCCGCTGGTGCAAGGCTTAATTTGTAAAGCTCAAGTGGCCAATATTCTACTGCAAAGGATTCTGCTTCATTAAGAGATACAAAGTTTCCTAGAGCCGTAGAACCTCTCATTACAGAAATTGCACGATGATACAAGCCTTCACTGATTTTTGCTGCGAACCAAGTCTTACCTGTATTAATCATCCCAACACCAGGAATTAAAATAACACGAGGTGCAGGCTCACTCATTTCGTCGCCTTCCGATTTGTTGCGATTGAAGTATGCTTCGTATTCTTTTTCATAATCTTGAACCCCGGATTTAATTGCTTCTATAAGGCTATCTACGTCTTTTGTGCTTGGGTCCCAGTTAATGAATAGTGGAACACGCTTCGTATGCACTAAGTGGTCTGGGCAAGCGGCACCAACTTGAGCAAGCTCTTCCGCATCCACACTATTGACAAATTCCAACACGGCTTCACTCTCATCATAAGTCGTGAGCATTCTCTTATTCTGACTTACTTGACCACGTACAATTGGTAGTACCTTTGCAAAAATCTCTTTACGCTCTTCCGCTGATAAAGCCGTATATTTTGCTCCACCAAAGGCTTTAGCGCTTTTTGCTTTTTCTTCGATGTATGCTTCTGCTTCATTAATAATGGAAATCGTATTATGATAGCTTTCCTCAGACGTTTCCCCCCAAGTAACTAGACCATGCTTTTCCATAATGACAAGTTCTGGATTTGGGTGGTTTTGAACACCTTCCGCAATCATTTTCGACAATGTAAATCCTGGACGAATGTAAGGAACCCAAACAAAACGATCCCCAAAAATTTCTTCAGCAATTTCTTTACCGTTATCAGCACATGCAATGCTAATAATTGCATCTGGATGTGTATGGTCTACATGTTTGAATGGTAAAAATGCGTGTAATAACGTTTCAATTGAAGAACGAGGGTGCTTCGAATCAATCATGGTGTGAGATAAGTATTCCACCATTTCTTCATCTGACATTTCGTCTCTTTCTAGTAAAGGGCGAATATCTTCCAATCGTAAGCCAGTAAAGTTTTCTGCCTTCATCGTCGCAAGGTCAGAACCACTTCCTTTCACCCACATTACCTCAACATCGTCACCTTTGAAATCTTTGATAACCGTTTTCGTCGACGTATTTCCTCCACCATAGTTTGCAACTGCACGATCAGAACCTAAGAGATTAGATCTGTATACTAATTCCGATAAACCGCTTTCAAGATTCTTTGCGTCATTTTCATTCCATCGATTTTGAACCACATAAATTCCTCCCTTTTCTTCTGTGTTTTCATGATAACACAGTTTTGTTTATTTTTGAATACTTTTATTTTATTTTTGTTTTTGTATTTTTGTTTTGTTGTTTGTGTTTGGTTTTTGTGGGTGGAGGGTGTGGGGGCGGATTCGAGGGTGGGCGTAGTGGATTCGAGTGCGGGTGCGGCGGATTCGAGTAATTATGGAGATAATTCCACAACTTGAGGTGATATTCCTCCAAGATCGCTTGAGAATTCAACAATATGTGCTGATATTCATTCAATTAGGAGCGTTTATTCCTCAATGCGTGGGGTTAATTCAATTGGATTGGTGAATTCCTCAACACGGGGCGGGAATTCCACAATTGGGATGGATATTCCTTCAACTCAGAGCGAGAATTCTACAATTCGGATAAATATTTCCTCAACTAAGGCAATTAATTC
The DNA here is from genome assembly GCF_900240405.1 of Salirhabdus sp. Marseille-P4669. Taxonomy (GTDB): domain Bacteria; phylum Bacillota; class Bacilli; order Bacillales; family Alkalibacillaceae; genus OEQK01. Next base: position 643,600 of record NZ_OEQK01000001.1, on the reverse strand, counting down.
AACAACTAACCTTGAGATTCCCTCAACTAAAGCATATAATTCAACAATTCAAACCAAAATTCATCCCTTTAAAGCATATGATTCAACAACTCCAATCCATCACATAAAGTTTTCTCCAAAAACCCAAACAGCGAGCGTATTTGAGTGGACTTATTGTTACCGATAACATAAAATAGAAGTAACATATATTACTATACTTTTTCATCGAAGATTTGAATGAAATATGTGATACAATTTACCTAGAATTGTTACGGAGAGGACGAGTGGATTTGGCAACTATTTATGACGTTGCGAAACGGGCGAATGTTTCTGCAATGACGGTTTCTAGAGTGATTAATAATGCAACAAATATAAAAGAGGCAACGAGGCAAAAGGTTTTAAAAGCGATTGAAGAATTGGACTATATTCCAAATCGATCGGCACAAACGTTAACATCGAAAGATTCGAAGCTGTTATCCTTGCTGATTACCGATGTGGCGAATCCCTTTTACACGAGTGTTGCAAGAGGGGCAGAGGATAAAGCGCACGAAAGAGGATACCAGCTCGTATTTAGCAATTCCGATGAAAGCTTTGATAAAGAGTCTTCCTATATTCGCTCCGCCATTTCAAGGGGAATTGATGGTATGTTATTTACCCCGTCAGGAGATAGTTCGGTTCAAAATATCAATCTATTATCCAAACATCATATTCCCGTCGTATTAGTAGATAGAAGGTTAGATTTGGAGCTTGATATGGTTGTTGGGGATAATATTAATGGAACGAAAATGCTTATGAATCACCTTTATGAATTAGGTCATACTCGAATTGGTTTGGTAACTGGTCCATCGGTTGTGTCGACAACGCGAGAACGTGACGAGGGCTACAATAATTTTATTAAGGAAAAAGGGTTGCCTAGCGATGAACGGTGGATATTCCGGACGGATTTAACGAAAAGACGTACGTCTGCCTATATCGCCCAGCTGTTAGCCTTACCTGCTGAAGAGCGACCGACAGCTTTTTTCAGCAACAACAACTTTTTAGCGGTCGATTTATTAAACAGCCTCAACGAGTTTGGAATTAAGGTGCCTGAGGATGTATCGGTCGTTTGTTTTGATGACCCGCAACCGATTCCAATGCCCGATTCCATTTTAACCGTAGTTCGGCAGCAGCCTTATGAATATGGTTATGTGGGGATGGAAATTCTTATTGATCGAATTGAGGGCAGCAAAACATCGAAACCGAATACCATTGTTTATACTCCAGAAATGATTATTCGTCATTCAACGAAAAGGCTTAATCCATGAGATGGCGATATTCTGTGTAAAAACTTAATTCTTGAGATGGCGACATACCACGTAAAAACTTAATTCTTGAGATGGCGACATACCACGTAAAAACTTAATTCTTGAGAGAGCTTCTTAAAACAAACCGTTCGCTTTAAGAAGCCTTTTTTATTTGAACTTTTCTAGCTTGTTTATGTCTTTGACTTTAAAGGAAGCAACTTCTCCGCATTGCGTACAAATCTCAAGTAGTAATGGAATGCCGTTTGTAAATACTTTCCCAACTGGACGAACATTGGCGTAGCCATGACCGATTTCTCCTTGAACAAAGGACGCGCTACCACATGCTTTACAGAATTGTTTTTCTGCCATATCTATCTCCTCCTTTTTTTATTTTCTACGTTTGGTAAGCCAAAAAAGTTTCAACGTGCGCCCTCGGGCCTTGCTTTTCTCCATTTAACTATATGTAACTTAACATCAAAAAAATTGCACCCCAACTGTTTGACAATTGGGGTGCAGTTTTAAAGTTTCTTCATTTATTTATACAAAGGTCCAAACGTTTGGCATGCGCGGTAGTCTGCGCTTTCCAAATCAGCGGTACCAAACATATCCCATGCACTTGGACGGAAGATTTTATCTTCTGGAACGTTATGCATGTTTACTGGAATACGTAAAATGGATGCAAGGGTAATCAAATCCGCACCGATGTGGCCGTAGCTCATGGAGCAGTGGTTGGAGCCCCAAGCGTTCATTACTGAGTACGTATCTTTAAATACACCTTCTCCTGTAACACGTGGTGCAAACCATGTCGTTGGCCAAGTTGGGTCTGTGCGTTGGTCTAATTTGTCATGTACTTCTTCAGGAATTTCTACTGTATAGCCTTCTGCGATTTGTAAAACTGGCCCTAGACCTTTTACTAGATTTAGTCGTGCTATGGTAACAGGCATATCTCCTTTTGTGAGCATATCCGTAGACCAGCCGCCTCCACGGAAGTACTCAGTAGAAGCTGGTCGGAATAGGGTTGAATCTAGCATCTTTCCTACTTCTTCTTCTGTTATTTCCCAGAATGGTTTCATTACTGGCTTGCCATCCTTCGTTTGCTCCCCAGTTCCGTCTAGTGCAGCTGCACCAGAGTTTAATAGATGGATGATGCCGTGCTCTGCTTTACCTGTTAACGTATGTCCTGTTACGCGCTTCACCGCATTCGGGCTCCAGAATGTACGAACATCTGCGAATACTTGAGCAGTGTTTGTAAGCAAATGTCCAAATAACATGGAGACACCGTTCAGTGTATCGTTTTCTGTTGCGACAATGTATGGTGCACGAATGCCGTTCCAGTCAAAGGAGCTATTTAAAATCGTTTCCATAAAGTCTCCGTTCGGGAAGTGGTCCGTCCATTGACGTTGACCTTGGAATCCGCCAACGATTGCATTGCGACCACCAGCTTCCTCTTCATAGCCCATTTCTGCAAGCTTCGGATTGCCCACCATTAGATCACGAGCAATTAAGGTCATTTTTACACTTGTTTCCCAGTCTTGATCCTTTTGTTCTCTTGTACGAACAAAGCCTTCAGGGTTGTTATCTGATCCTTCTTTACAGTTTTCCTTTACCCATTTTAATGCTTTTTCGAATTCTTCTTTATCGTAAATTTCTTCATTCATTCGGCGAACAAATTCCGTCATATCGACAAATTCGTTACGCATGCCTAAATATTCTTGGAAGAAATCCACATCCGATAAGCTTCCGACGATCCCCATTGAAATGTTCCCCATTGCTAAATAGGATTTATCCTTCATCGTTGCGGCAGCAATACCAGCCTTAGCAAAGCGTAATAGCTTTTCTTGAACATCGCTTGGAATGGTTAAATCGTCTAAATCTTGAACATCTTCTCCGTAAATGCCAAAGGCAGGAATTCCTTTTTGGTTATGCGCCGCAAGTACAGCTGCTAAGTATACTGCTCCAGGACGGTCTGTACCGTTGAATCCCCATACTGCTTTTGGTGTTGTAGGATCCATATCCATCGTTTCAGATCCATAGCACCAGCAAGGAGTTACTGTAATCGATACGCCAACGCCTTCTCGTTTAAACTTTTCTGCAGCTTTTGCAGCTTCTGCCACACCACCAATTGTTGTATCCGCAATGACGCATTCCACAGGTTCGCCATTGTTATAACGTAAGTTTTTCGTTAAAAATTCTGCAGTTAATTTTGCAAGTCCCATTGTTGTTTCCTCTAAGGATTCCCGTACCCCTCTTCTTCTTCCATCAATTGCAGGGCGGATACCTATTTTCGGATACTCGCTATAATATCTGTTTTCTTTTGTCATCATTTATTCCTCCTATAGTATCATGTTTTAAATGTATTTCACGAACCGTTCATAAGCCGCTTCCCATTCGGATTGGCTTTGTGGCTCGTAAATTTTCGTAGTAAAGGAATGCTCCACAATTTGTCTTGCCTCTTGTAAATCTTTTATTTCTCCTAAAGCCATGAACTGTCCAATTGCATTTCCAATCGAGCTCACTTCAATCGGGCCGGCTACTACTGTCCGCTGTGTAGCATTCGCAGTGAATTGGCATAACCATTCATTTTGGATGCCCCCACCGCCCATGTTGATTACTTCAATTGGCTTATTGGTTAAATGCTCTAATCGCTCCATCACCCAACGATATTTCAAGGCTAAGCTTTCCAAAATCGTTCGGAGTATGGCCCCTTTTGTTTCTGGAATCGTTTGGCCAGTACGGTCACAATAGGACTGGATTTGCTGGGGCATGTTTTCTGGATTTAAAAACTCCTTTTTGTCTGGGTCGATAAAGCTTTGGAACGGTTTTGCTCCTTGAACCAGCTCCGCTTCCTCCGCATAGGTAATGGCTCTACCCTCGCGCTCCCAAATTTGTTTACATTGTTGAATGAGCCATAATCCCATACTATTTTTCAACAGTCGATATTCCCCGTCCATGGTGCCTTCATTGGTAAAGCCCCATTCGAACGCTTCCTCCGAAACAACCGGCTCCTTCACTTGTACGCCTACTAAAATCCATGTTCCACAGCTCATAAATGCTGCGTTTTCCTGCTTGATTGGTAGGGCTGCTAATGCACACGCTGTATCATGCCCAGCACTTGCAATCACTTGAACCGGATTCATATTCAATTCTTTATTAATAGCACCTACTGTTGGTCCAAGAATCGTTCTTGGCTTTACTACTGGTGCCATTAGGTTCGTAGGTAACGGATAAAGCTCCATTAGCTCCTTATCCCAATCTTGCTTTTCTACGTTAAATAGGGATGTCGTGGTGCTGATCGTATACTCATTTGCCTTGACGCCTGAAAATAAGTAGCTTACTAGATTTGGTGTCAAAAGTAAGGACTCGGCTTTTTCTAGTAGCTCAGGCTGTCTTTCTTGTATAGCAAGCAGCTGGCAGATGGTATTGATCGGAGACGGCTCCACTCCAGAGCGTCGAAACCAATCTTGTTTGGTTGTTTTTTCTAAAACAAGCTCCATTCCTCGAAAGGTTTGATTGTCACGATAGGAATACGGATTACTAAGCAACTCACCACTCTTGGACAGCAGACCAAAATCTACTCCCCATGTATCAACCGCTAGACTTGCTACATCGGTGTGACCACTTTTTATACTTTTCGCAATTCCAACCTTCATCTCTTGAAAAATACGTAATAGATCCCAGTAAAAGTGGTTCGTTAAAAATACTGGGTGATTCGAAAAACGATGGGTTTCTTCAATATGTAATTTTTCACCATCAAAGGTACTTAACATCAATCGTCCATTCGATGCCCCTAAGTCAAAGGCCCATACTTTTTTCATGCTTCACACACCCCGTTATTTTGCATCCTTTAAAAGCTTTTGGCGATACTTTTCGGATGATAGATTACGCAAATCCTCCACTTCTTCATCTGTTAATATCCGTGGATTTCCAACTGTACGACTAATCGTGAATACTTTGGCAGACTCTTCGACTAGCTGCATAAAGAAGAAGGCTTCCTTCATTGTTTTCCCGACTGTTAATACCCCATGATTGCGCATCACGACCACATCGTTCTCTTCAATAACCTCTGCCACTGCATCTGCTAGGACGTGTGTGGTTGGAATCATATATTCTAAATACGCAACACTCTTCACCATCGCCGGATAATCTGGAAATAATGGTGGAATGGTTTGACCTGTTGAGGACACCCCTACAGAGTAGCTAGGGTGAGCATGAAGTACTGCTGTTATGTCCGGTCTTTTTCGAAAGCATTCCAGGTGCATCAAAATTTCCGAGGATGGTTTTAAGTCATCCAACACTTCACCAGTCTCAATATGGACTCGAACCCATTGATGATCTTCTATTTCTTTTAAGTCGAAACCGCTTGGAGACAGGTACATAATGTTTCCATCTCGCATACTGAGGTTTCCACCTGCTCCTACGACTAGACCCGTATCGACTATCTTGTTCGCATATTGCTTTAACTGTTCTATTACCTGTGACAACGGTATCCCTCCTATCCTTAAATTGGTTCTGAAATTGGTCGCATAAAGATTTCAATCACTCTGCTCTTAGGGGACTGGTTCACGATAAACAGAATGGCATCCACCACATCACTAGCGTCTAAGAAGTTTTCTAGGCTAGGATCCTCTGGTGTTCTACCAGTACCCATCGCAAAGTTTGTATGAATTCCCCCAGGACATAAGCTGCTTACTTTTATTCCAAACTCTCGCACCTCTGCGTCCAACGCTTGAGCAAAACCGACTTGAGCAAATTTCGTGGCACAATAAATCGTCTCATTCGGTAACCCCTTCTTCCCAGCAACTGAAGCAATGTTTACAATATGACCGTACTTTTGTTCCTTCATGAAAGGAAGAATCGCTTTCGTAAAGAGGAAGGTACTTCGCATATTGCTATTCATCATGGCATCATAATCGTCAATCGTTAAATCATCGAGCTTGCCATAACGGCCGATGCCAGCGTTATTAATTAACATATCTACTTTGGTAAAGGATTCCTTCACAATGGCAATCACTTTCTCCACAGTTTCCTCCTTGGAAACATCTCCTGCAACAGGAATCAGTTTGACTTGATTGGTTTCCTGGATTTCCTTCGTTTCTTCCGTTAGCTGCTCTAAGTCATCCCCATTTCTCGTAACAGCAATAACATGTACGCTTTCTTTTAAAAATGCTTTTACTGTCTCTTTCCCAACACCTTTACCTGCACCGGTAACAACAGCTACTTGACCATTAAGCCCCATTTTGTAGTCCCCTTTCTTTAACAGTCATGCTATGAAATGTGCATGTGCACCATTCTATTATTTTTCCTTGATTCAAATGAAAGAAGAAAAAACAATAGAATGGTTGGAGGCATATGCCTCCAACATCTTCTTATTCGTAAATGACTGCTTGTATCTCTTCGTCTTCAATATTGTTTTTGTCGTACCAATAGAATCCAGTATCGATTACTTCTTCAACCTCTTCGCCATTCATTGCCGCAACAGCAGCTTTTACTGTTTCATACCCAATTCCAACTGGGTTCTGAGTAATTGCTCCAGCCATTGTGCCGTCTTTAATCGCGTCAATTTGTGGTTTACTAGAGTCAAAACCGATGATGGTAAGCTCGCCTTCTTTCCCCATTTCTTTAACGGCGTTCACAACACCAATTGCAGATCCTTCGTTCGAGCCATAAATACCTTTTAAATCTGGATGTGCTTGCATAATTGCTTTTGCCGCATCTGTCGATTTAAGATGGTCCCCACCACCATACTGAATGTCTACAATTTCAATATTTGGATATTTTTCTTCAATTGTCTCAACAAAACCATCACGACGATCAATACCAGTAACACTTGTTTGGTCATGCACCACTAAGGCAACTTTTCCTTCTTCTCCAATTAGCTCTGCCATCTTGTCAGCAGCTAATGCAGCCGCCGCATAGTTATCTGTAGATGCTGTTGCTAATGGAATGTCACTTTCAACCCCTGAGTCAAAGGCAATGATAGGAATTCCTGCAGAATCTGCTTGCTGTAGTAAAGGAATAGAAGCTTGACTATCTAGGGCAGCAAATCCGATTGCATCCGGCTTTTTATCTAGAGCCGATTGAAGCATTTCGATTTGTTTATCTACTTGCTGCTCTGTTTCAGGACCTTCAAATGTAATTTCCACGTCAAATTCTTCAGCAGCTTGTTCTGCACCAGATTTAACAGCTTGCCAGAATTGGTGCTGGAATCCTTTCGATACGATCGCGATATACGGCTTACCGCTATCGCCGCCTCCTTCGTTGGAACCGCCTGCTTCGTCATCCCCACATGCAGCTAGTACGACGGAAGCGAAAAACAATACAACCAATGACATTAAGAACTTTTTCACATTGATCTCCCCTTTATTTTGTTTGTATAAGACTCCTATTATTGGAGTTAATACCATTCGAAAATGATGTAGCTCGCTTTATTTCGCTTTACTACGGCGTAAAATGTCTGCGTAAACCGCTAGAATTACAACAAAGCCTACAACAACTGTTTGCCACTCCTGCGGTACGGAAAGAATACGAAGACCGTTTGTTAAAACACTCATAATTAGTGCCCCAATCACAGTACCTACCATCGTACCTTTACCACCACTTAAGCTCGTTCCACCAATTACAACTGCCGCAATTGCTTCTAACTCATACCCCATACCAAGTGCAGGCTGTGCGGAATTTAGGCGAGCAGCCATTAGCACCCCTGCAATACCTGTAAATAAACCAGCAATCGAGTAAATAATGATTTTCCAACGATCGACGTTTACTCCTGAAAGTCTTGTTGCTTCCTCATTACTTCCAATAGCGAATGTGTAACGACCTACAGCTGTTTTGTTCAAAATGATGTAGCCGACAATCGCCATTAAGAAGAAGATTAGGACCGCATTTGGAATGTCTACTCCTGGGATCATGGTGCCTAATGCAATATCTGTAAAACCTGGTGAGTCCGTAAAGTAAATTGGTTTCGTTCCAGAGATGACAAGCGCTAAACCTTTCGCTATCATCATCATCGCAAGTGTTGCAATAAACGGTGGAATTTTCATCTTGGCAACGGCTGAACCTACTAATAGCCCAGCAACCCCACCTGATAAAATCCCTAAGAATACACCAAGCAATGTTGGTACACCCCAGAAGGTAATAAATACACCAGTCATAACAGAAGTTAATGTCATCGCCGTACCAACAGATAAGTCAATCCCGCCAGTAATAATGACAAAGGTTGTACCTAATGCTAGAATTCCAATGACAGAAGTGGAAAGCAAGATGTTCATTAGGTTGGACCATTCAAAGAAGTTCGGTGAAGCGATTGAGAAAAATAGTAATAAAACAATTAAACTCGCAAAAGCTAAAATTTGTTGTAATGCACCAGATTTGAACGGTGATTTTCGTTTTTCCCCGATTTCAGGATTGTTTACTTCTGGTTTCATTCGTTTAACCCCCTCTATTTCGTCTATCCAATTCGTTGCGTTGCATATGTCATTATTGATTCCTGGGAAGCGTTTTCAGCGGAAAGCTCACCAGTAATTCTTCCTTCACACATCACCATCACCCGATGACTCATCCGAAGTACCTCTGGTAGCTCCGATGAAATCATGATGATCGACTTTCCTTCCGCAGCTAGCTCATTTAACAGCTTATAAATTTCACCCTTTGCCCCAACATCAATCCCTCTTGTAGGCTCGTCAAAGATTAAAATGTCACAATCTCGAGTTAACCATTTGGCGATAACCACCTTTTGCTGATTCCCACCAGAAAGGTTTCGAACATTTTGATGCACACTCGGTGTTTTAACCTTTAGCTTTTCAACCATTTCCTCAGAAACAGTTTTAATCTTTTTATCCTTCATCCAACCAATCGCGCCTAAAAAGGAATCCATTGTCGCGATTGCAATGTTGGATTTCACATCCATATCGACCATTAATCCAAAGCGTTTACGGTCTTCTGATAAATACCCAATACCGTGTTGAACGGCATCTTTTGGAGACTTGATTTTTACTGGTTTACCGTTTATCCGAATTTCACCGGAGTCGATGGAATCTGCACCAAAGATTGCTCGTGCTACCTCCGTTCGACCAGCTCCCATTAAACCAGCAAAGCCAAGGATTTCTCCTTTTTTCAAGTGGAAGTTAATATCCTTCAGCACTTTTCCACGATTTAGATTTTTAACCTCTAGCACCAGTTCCTCTGTGCTGGAGTGTACTTCTGGTTTAGAAGATTGATAGATTTGTCTTCCAACCATCATAGAAATGATTTCATCAATCGTTGTATCCTTTGTGCTAACGGTACCAATATACTCTCCATCCCGCATTACCGTAATGCGATCGGTTATCTTTTGTAATTCTTCCATTCGGTGAGATATGTAAATGATACCGACACCATCTTTTTTCAGCCTATCCATAATGACGAATAAGGCATCTATTTCGGCTTCTGTTAACGCTGCGGTTGGCTCATCCATTACTAAAACCTTTGAGTTAAAGGATAATGCCTTTGCTATTTCAACCATTTGCTGCTTTGCTACGGAGAGGTCGGCAACATAGTCTTTTGGATTTAAGTTAATATTTAGCTGGTCAAAAAGTCTTTGCGCATCCTCATTCAGCTTCTTTTCATCAAGCAACATCCCGAATGCTTTCCGTGGCTCTCGTCCAATAAAGATATTTTGAGCAACCGTGAGATCCTGGGCTAGATTTAATTCCTGATGAATAATACTAATCCCCATCTCCTGCGCTTCTTTCGTATTGGATAACTGAATTTCCTTACCTTGATACAGGACCTTCCCAGCATCCTTTTGGTAAATACCGGTTAAGATTTTCATCATTGTTGATTTTCCAGCACCATTTTCCCCAACAAGACCAACAACTTCTCCTTCTTTCAGCTCTAGCTGTACGTTGGATAACGCTTGAACACCAGGGAAACCCTTTGAGATGCCCTCCATTTTCAGTAAAACCGTACTCATTCCATCACCTACTTTTGTTAAAGTATGGTGCAAATAATCCCTGCATGTTATTTATGTTACCGATAACAAATTACGATAAAAAAATATGCTTTTGAACAGGGATCTTTACACTCTCAAACTTTTCAGAATTGTAAGCACTTACATTTTTGATTTATTGTTTAGATTATAACGAATGCAAATTAGGAAATCAACATAAAAATTGAAATAATCTTAATTTAAAGATAATTATTACGATTCCATTGTACGCAAATACGTATCCCAATCGCTTCTAAACTGGTTCAAACCAATATCTGTAAGTGGCGATTGAAACATTTTTTCAAAGGTAGAATAGGACATCGTAATCGCATCCACACCTGCATTGGCTAAATCCACAACGGTTTGTGGTCCACGAATACTCGCTCCAATTACCTTCGTTTCCGCCTTTAGGTTCTGAATAGTAGTCAAGGATTCTCTAATGAAACGTTGTCCATCTAAACTATGATCATCTGCACGACCAACATAAGGACTAATGTAAGCAACACCCGCTTTTGCCGCCAACACCACATGTGCCAATGAATAGACGAGGGTCATGTTCACTTCCACATCTTTTTTTACAAGCTCACTGGCAGCTGCCAAGCCTTCAAAGGTCATTGGTAGTTTAATAACCATTTTTCTTCCCCACGTATTCATCTCAATTGCTTGATCGTACATTTCCTCTGCTGTTTTCCCAGTAACCTGACACCAAATTTTTCCGTCAATATACTCGGCAATTTCCCTTATTTTACTTTTGAATTCTTGCTTTTCCTTTGCAATAATACTTGGATTGGTCGTTACACCATCTAAAAATTTCATTCGTGATGCCTTTTTAATTTCCTCTATATTTGCTGTATCTACATAAAACTCCATTGTCATCCTCCTTTAGTCATGTAACTCTTTATAAATGGGAACCAATTGTTCATAGGACCGCTTGAAAATATTAAACATATTATCATAAATTGCTTGATTGCTCTTATTCGGAGCATGAGTCGCTTGTTGATCTACCCAGCTTTTCGCAACCGTAAAGTCCTTCAGCAATCCAACCCCAACTCCACCAGCAATGGCCGCACCCATGGATGTCGTTTCATCTAATAGCTTTGGAACCTTGATTTGCACCCCATAAACATCCGCTAATATTTGTCGCCAAAGGGCACTTTTTGCTCCTCCACCAAACAACCACATCTCCTCCACCGTTTGACCTGCATTGCGGAAGGCCTCTAATATAACGCGTAGGTTCATCGTAATGCCTTCCAATGCTGCTCTTGCCAGGTCACCACGGGTATGCTTAATATTTATGCCGATAAAAGCGCCCTTTGCTTGTGGATTCCACCATGGGGAACGCTCTCCGAGAAGATACGGTAAATATAGCAGCTTATTGGCCCCAGGGATGGATCCCGCCGCTTCCTCATTCATCAAATCATAAATGGACTGATTTTCCGCTAGCTTGGCATCTTGATAAAATTGATCTCGTACCCATTGGTAGGAGGCACCTGCCGCCTGCATAGTCCCACAAGGCAAATACTTCGTCTCATCAAGATGGATAAAATTAAATGTTTTCATTTCCGGGTCTAGTACCGGTTTATTGCTACTTAAGGCAATCCATGAAGAGGAACCAATATAATTAAAAATATCACCATCCTCAATGATCCCTGCTCCAAGGGCGGCACAGCTTCCATCGCCTCCTCCCATTACAACAGGAGTTCCTTGCGTTAGGCCTGTTTCTTTTGCGGCTTGACTTGTCACTTCACCAAGTACGTGTGAGGAAGGATAAAGCTCTGGCAGCTTTGCTTCATCGATTTCCCACGCCTCCAAAATTGCAGATGACCATTGCTTCGAGCGAATATCTAGCAAATTCATCCCACTAGCATCGGAATAATCGGTGCCAAACCTTCCAGTAAGTTTATAAATCAAGTAATCCTTTGCATGTAAATGTTTATAGGTTTGCTTATAGATGTCTGGCTGGTGTTCCTTCAGCCAAACCATTTTTGCTCCCGAATAGGATGAGCTAATGCGATGGCCTGTTATATTATAAATTTCCGCAAAGCCAATCGTTTCACTTAGCTGATTTGCTTGCTGCTCGGCCCGCATATCTGCCCAGATCATGGCATGACGGAGAGGTTGTCCATTTTCATCAACAGATACAACGCCTTGCATTTGTGCACTAAAGGAAATACTAGCAATTTGCGCAGGGGCAATGGATGCTTGGTCAATTAATTTTTTGGTTGATACACAAACCGCTTTCCACCAGTCTTCCGGATTTTGCTCGGCCCACCCCACTTTAGGAAAATAAGTGGCATAAGCAAAAAACGTTTTGGCGATTAAGTTGCCATCTTGATCGTAAAGTGTCGCTTTATTTCCAGTTGTGCCTATATCATGGGCTAATAGAAACTTTGTCATTTCTCAACCTCCGTTTCACTCGGTTACAACACCTTTTTTAATAATAATATTGGCATATAGTGCCGATTCCCCTGTTGCTAACACCGCAAAGGCTACCTTTGCACGCTCATAAAAATCAAAGCGATTTTCAAACGCAAACTCTTTGAACTTAGTATCATGCTTTTGAATAATAGATTCATATTCTTTCCAAATGGTAGGCTCTGTTGGATCATTTGGCTCTACTTGCATAAGGGCAACCGAATATTCGCTATACGTCGTATCGAGCGGGAATAACTGCAAAATCGCATCCAGCAGCTCTGGTACCCCATGCCCATCAGCACGCAGCAATCGCTTTCCACATGTAGCTGCCGGAAAGTTCCCATCTGCAATAACAAGCTCATCCCCATGCCCCATCTCTAAAAGCGCTTTCACTAATTCAGGCGATAAAATACTTGGGATTCCTTTTAACATTTGAGTTCCTCCTTATTTGAGATGCTATCTCTTAGCATTGTATACGAGAAAATGTTTTCCGACAATATATAAAAATGGTAATTTTCTAAATACGATGTCGAATAAAGAGGTGCAGATTGTGGAATTTTTGCGGTTTTTTGGGGGATTTTTTGTGGATTTTTGAGGATTTTTGGGGCGTGTTGGAGGATTAAGTTGATATGTTGAAGGATTGTGGCGGGATGTTGGATGATTAATATAATTAATTGGATAATGTTGATGTGATGTTGAATAATTGATTTAATTTGCTGAATGATTATATCATCTTGTTGAATGATCCCTCTCACTTGAATGATTATTACAGCATCTTGAATGATTATTACAGCATCTTGAATGATTCCACCCATTTACTGCATGATTATCGTGCGATGTTGAATGATTCCACCCACCAACTGCATGATTAAAGGCAAATCCTAATGAATTCCATCCACCAACTGCATGATTAAAGGCAAACCTTAATGAATTCCACCCACCCACCTACTGCATGATTATAAATTAATTCCCACCAAACCAATCCAAACAAAAAAAGCCCAAACCCCCAACGTTTGGACTTCTCACCTATACCCCTCATCCACCAAGCATTACCGCTGACATGAGTGCACCTTTCACACCCGCTTCATCACCTAATTCTGGTGGGACGATATAATCTTTCATGTTTCCCTTCTTCAATTGTGGAAAATCTAAGTATCCTGCTAACAGTTCCTCAAGTGCGTCGTAAATAAAAGGGAAGAGTTGTTTTTGCTTCATTACCCCTCCACCCATTACAATTTTCTCTGGGCTCACAACCATCACAAAATTCATCAATGCTTGGGCTAAATAATAGGCTTCTAGCTCCCATGCCACGTGGTCTTGAGGCAAATCCACGCCCTTCATTCCCCAGCGTTTTTCAATGGCCGGGCCTGCCGCCATTCCCTCTAAACAGTTTGGGCCATGAAACGGACAATTACCTTCAAACTGTTGATCCTTTGGATGCGGAAGGACAAGCGTATGACCCATTTCAGGATGGGAAATGCCGCTCAATGTTTTGCCATTTACATAATATCCCGCTCCAATACCAGTTCCAACAGTAATGTACATACAGCTATTCACATCACGCCCTGCACCTAATAGCTTTTCCCCAAGTGCGGCAACATTTACGTCACTATCAAAGGCAATTGGAACATGAAGCTTTTCCTCAAGCTCCCCAACAAAGTTGTATTGTTGCCATTTGATCTTTGGTGTACTCGTAATATATCCATATGTAGGACTTTCCTTGTTAACATCAATTGGCCCAAAGCATCCTACCCCAAGCGCCTGAATGTTTTTGCCTTGGAAAAATTCCATTACTTTAGGCATTGTGACCTCAGGTGAAATCGTATCAATCACAACCTTTTCGTGCACTTCCCCATCTTCATTTCCAATAGCACAAACAAACTTCGTACCACCAGCTTCAATTGCTCCAAAAAGCATACGATACACTCCCCCTCATTTCTCGATCAACACGTTTTATGCTTCATATCCGTTCGGGTGATTTTGAAACCAATTCCAAGCAGTGCGAATCATCACGTCTAACGAATCATATTGCGGCTTCCAGCCAAGTACTTGCTTCGCCTTCTCGCTAGAAGCAACAAGCTTTGCCGGGTCTCCTGCTCGACGTTCACCAATTTCAGCTGGAATTGCATGTCCCGTTACCTTGCGTGCAGTGTCAATTACCTCTTTTACGCTAAAGCCATTTCCGTTCCCTAAGTTATACGCGCCACTTTCGCCACCTGCTAATAGTTTTTCTACTGCTAAAATGTGGGCTGAAGCTAAATCAGTAGCATGGATATAATCGCGAATGCACGTACCATCTGGAGTGTCATAGTCATCTCCGTAAATAAATATTTTCTCTCGTTGTCCAAGTGCAACTTGTAAAATAATCGGGATTAAGTGGGTTTCTGGATTGTGGTCCTCGCCAATTTTGCCCTCCAGGTGTGCGCCTGCAACATTGAAGTAGCGAAGTGCCGTGTAATTCAAGCCATATGCATTTCGACACCACTTCATCATTTTTTCAATTGCAAGCTTTGTTTCACCATACGGGTTTGTCGGTTCGGTTGGGTCGGTTTCTACGATTGGAATATTTTTTGGCTCCCCATAAACTGCTGCCGTTGATGAAAAAACGATATGGTTCACATTATATTTATGCATGCTCTTCAGTAAAATCATTGCGCCATAAACATTATTGTCATAATAGCTAAGTGGGTCCTCTACACTTTCTCCAACTAAAGAATTCGCTGCAAAATGAATCACAGCATCAATAGACTGTTCTTCAAAAATTTTTGCTAGGAAAGCTTCATCGCGTAGATCCCCATTATAAAATGTTGCACCAGGTAGCAATGCTTGTTCGTGTCCTTTTTGCAGGTTATCAGCAATAACAACATCATAGTTTTGCTCTAGAAGTGCAGCAACTGTATGACTTCCAACATATCCTGCTCCACCCGTAACTAAAATCGCCATAACTAGTCCTCCTATGTAAATATATGTATCCTTCCATAACTGTCAAAAGTAACCATCTATATAAGTATACTACAAAAAAATAGTAAAATAGAGATGTTTCCATATGTATTTTTTTGCAAAATTTATTTTTCAGTAATGCAACAAGACTAACTTTTTCTTTTCTAAAATAAAAGGCTTATTTTAGCAGATTTTAAAAGTACAAACGCTCCTTTTTATAACGCACTCATGTCTGTCCACTCTTTGAAATACATGATAAACTAAAGAAAAATCTTATTAAATTAGGTGATCAAGTTGTTAAATCAAGCTCAACAAGTTTTACAAGAAACGTTTGGCTTTCCCTCTTTTCGCCAAGGACAAAAAGAGATCATCGAAAAAGTATTAGCATCGAAAAACACCCTCGGAATCATGCCTACAGGAGGCGGGAAATCGCTCTGTTATCAAATTCCAGCGCTCGTTTTACCCGGGATTACGATTGTTATTTCTCCATTAATCGCTCTCATGAAGGACCAGGTGGATGGTTTGCATGCAGCAGGTGTGGAGGCTACGTATATCAATAGCTCCTTGACCAATACTGAATTAACCGAGCGAATGGAAAATCTTAAAAGCGGCGCTTACAAATTATTGTTTGTTGCTCCTGAACGATTTGAATCTAATTCATTTCTATCCATGATCCAACAGTTGCCCATTTCGCTCATTGCTTTTGATGAGGCACACTGCATTTCGCAATGGGGTCATGATTTTCGACCAAGTTACCGCTCAATCATAACAAGAATTAAGCAAATTCAACAGGAAACAACGGTAATGGCACTGACAGCAACAGCAACAAAAGAGGTTGCAGAGGATATTTCAAGACTGTTAGAAATTGAAGCGGACAACGTGGTCTTTACGACGTTTGCAAGGGACAACCTATCCTTTCACGTTGTAAAAGGAGAAAACAAGCGTGATTTTCTGCTAACCTATCTCAAGCAGCGGTCCCAGGAATCAGGTATTATCTATGCGTCTACTCGGAAAGAAGTAGATCAAATCTATGAATTTTTAAAGAAACAATCCTATTCCGTTGCAAAATACCATGCCGGACTTTCTGAGGAGGAGCGCCGGCATGCACAGGAGCAATTCATTGTCGATAATACCTCCATTATGGTTGCAACCAACGCCTTTGGTATGGGGATAGATAAATCTAACGTCCGATATGTGATTCACTATAATCTTCCACGAAACATCGAATCCTATTATCAAGAGGCTGGAAGAGCAGGTCGTGACGGAGAGGAAAGTGATTGTTACTTATTGTTTGCCCCTCAAGACGTACACGTTCATAAGTTTTTAATTGAAGAAGGTCAGCTTCCAGTTGAACAAAAAACCAATGAATACACAAGGCTACAACAAATGGTTCAGTACTGTCATACAGAGACTTGCTTGCATCAATATTTCTTAACCTACTTCGGAGATCATGCACAACTGGAAGCTTGCGGTAAGTGTACGAATTGTATGGACAACCGTGAACGTGTTGATATTACAACAGAAGCCCAAATGATTTTTTCCTGTGTCAAAAGGATGGATGAGAAATTTGGTGTCACGCTTATTGCCCAGGTTTTAAAGGGATCACGCAACAAAAGACTCATGGAGCTTGGTTTTCAACGTCTTTCCACTTATGGATTAATGCGCAATCAGCGAGAAAAAGATATTGCCGATTTGATTCATTATTTACTTTCAGGGGACTATTTGAAGCTAACAGACGGGCAATATCCAGTAGTTCAGCTTGCTCCAAAAGCAATTGGCATTTTAAAAGGGGAAGAAAAGGTTTATAAGAAAATGACCGTTATGAAGGAGGCACCTAGTGAGGATAACCTCGCTTTATTTGAATCATTAAGAGAGCTTCGTAAAGAAATAGCAGACGGTGAAGGTGTTCCTCCATATATTGTCTTCTCTGACGCGTCGTTAAAGGAAATGAGCCGCTATTATCCTACTGATGAAATTACTATGCTGAAGATAAAAGGAGTTGGGAAGGCGAAGTTTGAAAGGTATGGACTTGCTTTTATCGAAGCGATTCAAAAGTACGTGGAGCAGCACGACATCACACCTACATCTCAACCAACGAACCACCTGACTAATAGCTCATCAAGCACGAAGGTTATCGAGGACTTAGATGGAAAGCCTAGCCATATATACACGTATGACCTATATCAAAATGGGATGACCATCGATGAAATAGCGAAGCAGCGTGGGGTAACAGCCGTTACTGTACAAAAGCATATCATTCGGAGTGTACAAGAAGGCCATTCGATAAGCTATGAGGATATTTTTAACGAGCAGGAAGAGAAAATGATTCTGGAAGCACGGGACCAATCAGACGAAAACCGACTAAAGCCAATTAAAGAAGCATTACCAGAAACCATTAGTTATTTTATGATTCAAATGGTGCTCTTGAAAAATGGATATTTAAAATAGAATGGTTCACCCCTCTCTTGGTATAGGACATATTGTACTAGTCATAACGTTTTATAGAAAGGGGTGAACGATATGTTTATGAAGAAATATATTCAGTTATTATCGATCGAACCCTTACATGCAGTTGAAACGACGAATTGGAAACGTACAGTTTATCACCTAAAAAATCGCAAGGAACGTTCTCCGCTACTAATTGTAGATAAAAGAGAATCCACCTATAACGAATATGTATTAGTTAGTGGCCATTCCTACTATCAAGTCCTCTACGATCAAAATCCGGATCAAATGGTGTTCTGTAATGTGATTTCTCGCAGGAATAGAAGAAAAGAATTAGATGCTGTCTTACAAGTCGTTTTACAAGCTGATGAACCGAATAGACACGTTATTCACTATCTCGTTTGGGAATTATTTCGTATGGGAGAATCGGTAGCTGCGTTAGCGAAGCAATTAAAATGTAGCATGGAAGAAACAAAAGAGGTGTTAATCGATCCAGCAATCCCTCGTTCTTATGATCTCGACGCTATTGAAATGGATAAAATCGTAGCTTTAAATACGATTGCAAAATCAGTTCATTTTGAAGAGCGAGTAAAACAAACCTTATATACATGGGCCCTTCATCCAACAAAGGCGATAAACCTTTCGACCATACAAACCATGGAAAAAATGGAGCCTTCTAAAATAAATACGGCGATCTACCACGCCTCTTTGTAAAAATTAATTAGAATAGGTATACCTTCTTGTTTTTGGAAACATTGATACAAGCTCCTACCGTAATGTAGCTCTCTATTGGTTAGGTTTACATGCTAACCACATGAACCTACGAGACTTACGAGTGAGGAGCTTTGTTTGTGTTTTCACACAACGCTTCAAATAAATACTCATAGCTCATCACATCAAATTTTCAATAAAATAGAAAAGGCAGCGCCTCCTACAAGACCCCACCTTATTTGGAACTCTTCATTATGTATCGTAATGCTGCTTTCTCATGATACTCCATTTTATGCTGAAGCTCATCCCTTGTTTTATCACAAATACAATCTGGTATAACCATTTTTAATTGTTTAAATTTAGTAGAATGCCAGTAATATTTTACTCGATAATAAAGCCTTCTCATTCGAATCTCCTTCCAACTCCAATTAATCTGGTGTTCGAAAGCTGCTGTCTTCGCATCTTATACTATAGTATCTAACAAAATATTGTTTTAATATAGTCATATTTTACTTATTTTAGTTATCATTTCCACAAAAATGGTTATTTACCAGTTAAAATTACCCACTTCTTTTGAAAATTTTAATAGATTATAACGAAATTGCATATCCATCCTAATAGTCCTATGGTTGCAGTTCGAACGAATATGATCCCTTACATTTCCTCCAGCATCTGCAGCGCTAAATAGGTTGTAACCGCACCTTGAAAGGTTTTAATGTCAATACCAGTCATTTCGATAAATTTATCAATTCGATATTGTAGGCTATTCCGATGTAAGTACATCTTCTTAGCTGTTTCCGTCGCATTTAAATTGGATTCTAAAAAGAGTCGAACGGTTTTGATTAGCTCTCGGTCTTCGGCTGCTTCCTTAAGTAAAACCGTAGGCAAGTAATCGCTCGTCCTAGCATCTATTAAACTTGCCAAATAAGAAGGGACTAGATCCTTCACGTACATGATCTTTTTGCTCGATTTTTTCCTACAGTTTTTCACAAAGGATTGATACCACTGAAATAAGGCATGAGCATTGGACAGGTCATGATGACGTTCCCCGATAAAAAAAGAAACATTCATATAAAGGTCACTCATAATCAAATCCACAATTTCATGGAATCTCGCAGGGTTTTGCCTTTTGGATCGGATTTCTTCAATGAGGATACCTTCCCGGCGATTCATCCAAAGTATGGGTGATGGAGATGCTGCTTTTATCGCTTCGTTAAAAAGTTCAGGCTCTTTTACCTCTTGATTGGTAAAAAAGAATACAAATCTGAATCCCTCTAGCTTCTCCTTTACCTCTTTGTTTTCAAATAGAATACGTGACCACATCTTTTCCCTGTCATTAAGGGGCGGTAGCACATCGACAGTTGTTAGCAACGTTTTTAAAAGTGTATATTCTTTTTCCGACAGCTCTGCTTTCTTAATTCCAAGTGTTTCTTTCGTGTCGGTTTCAAACCATTCGTATTGATCAAAGCGTTCCATTTCATCCTGCTCCAAAAGGATTAAAGATGGATAGATAGCTTTTAATTTCGCAACATTCATCCGATTACCCCATTATGTTAACGTTTTCTTTATTTTATATAACGTGTAAATGAATTAGCAAGAAACAAATAGAATTACCCTATTAAATCTCACCAATAGCAAAGAAAATCCAAACCATGTGGATTTGGATTTTTCTTTGCAAAAACTTGTTTATCCTTTCACCGAACCAGCGAGTAATCCTCTTACAAAATATTTACCTAAAATAATATAAACGAGCAATGTTGGTAATGCGGCGATAAGAGCACCGGCCATTTGCACGTTCCATTGTACGATTTGACTACCAGAAAGGTTTTGCAAGGCTACCATTACTGGCTGTTGGTCCGATTGGGTGATGGTCACCGCAAATAAGAATTCATTCCATATGTTCGTAAACTGCCAAATGGCAACTACGACAAATCCTGTAATAGACAATGGCAAGATAATGTGGCGGAAGATGCCAATGAATCCCGCGCCATCAATACGTGCCGATTCAATCATTTCATCTGGAATGTTCGCATAGAAGTTACGGAACATTAATGTCGTAACGGGGATACCATATACGACGTGAACGAGAATCAATCCCCAAATTGAGTTATAAAGCCCTACCTCACGTAGGAACTGAATCATTGGGATTAAGATACTTTGATACGGAATAAACATTCCAAATAAAATCAATGTAAAAATGGTCTCCGAACCTTTGAAGCGCCATTTCGATAATACGTACCCATTCATCGCACCAAGTAACGCAGACAGTATCGTAGCAGGGATTGCTAAATAAAAGCTGTTTGCAAAGTTTGGCCCTAATTTTTCAAAGGCTTCCACATAGCTACTAAAATCCAATGTGCTCGGTAAATCCCACATCGTGGCAAGCGATACTTCATCAAAGGGCTTTAAGCTCGTAATGAGCATGACATAAATGGGCATTAAGAAAAATAAGGCTAATACGATTAAAATGGTGTACTTAAATAATTTTCCAATTGAAAATGGTGTTGTCGTCATTACTTATCAGCCCTCCTATTGTTCCACAAGTAAGGGACAATAAAGATTGCAACAACAAGTAGCATGATGATTGCAATTGCCGCACCTTGTGCATAATAGTTTCCTCTAAAGGTCGTTTCAAACATGTAGACCCCTGGCATGTCGGTTACAAAGTTTGCACCTGGCCCTGTCATCGCATAAATTAAGTCAAAGATTTTCAAGGATATATGAGCCATCATAATAATAACCGCAGCTGTTATCGGACGTAATTGGGGCAAGATGATTTTCCGGTATATTCTTAACTCGGAAGCTCCATCCATACGTGCCGCTTCACGAAGCTCATCCGGAATACCACGCAGACCTGCGAGATACATAGCTAGTGCAAATCCTGTTAATTGCCAAACGGCAGCAATCACAACGGAAATGATTGCGACTGGCAATCCAAACTCTATTTCTCCCCAGCGAAACCCTGCTAGAATATTGGTATCGGTATACCACATCGGCTCTATTCCAAAGGTCTTTAAAAAGTTGTTAATCCCAGTGGATGGGTTTAAAATCCACTGCCAAACAACCCCGGTTACAACAAAGGAAAGGGCCATTGGAAAGAAGAAGATGTTACGGAAAATCGATTCCCCTTTGATTTTCTTATCAATCAATACCGCTAGCGATAAACCTAATAGAATAATTAGTGCAATAAACAGAAGCGTAAAGAATAGCATGTTCCGCAAATCCGCTTGGAATCGAAAATCCCCAAATAAATAGAGGTAGTTTTTCAATCCAGCGAAAGAAAAGTCCGGAACGAGTGAATTCCAATTACTAAAGGATACATACCCTGTCCAGCCAATAAAGCCGTAGACAAAGATAAATAGTAAAACAACGGATGGCATTAAAAAGGCGATTGCGGTCCATTGGTCTTTTGATCGTTTTTTCTTTTTTCGTTTCTCCATATCCATCCCCCTTAAAGAGGCTATCTCATGTATTTAAAAAACGTTCTTTTTCCAGAGCGTTTTGCATTCCAAGTTTAATAGATTTCAGTCGTCGCGAACGAAAGGCGCACGCTAAAAATGTGCACCCTATACCACGTCATGTGGCATAGGGTGGTTTATATGTGGGAGTTGTACAAATCAATCAAACGTCATTTTATAGATCAGAGGATGCATCCATTAGTGCTTGAACTAATTGGTCAACATCTCTTTGTGTAACAAAAATATTTACTGCTTGGTTTGCCTTTGTTAGGAAACCTTCAGATGCTGCAGAACCGTGTGCAAGACTTGGAGTTAAAGCTGAATTCTTAAAGTCTTCCATTGTATCTTTACCATATTGGTCATACTTTTCAGGGTCTGCATCCACACGTGCAGGAATAGATCCTTTTAATGGGTTGAACGCGTCTTGCCCTTCAACCGAACCTAATACTGCCAAAAACTTTTTCGTATCCTCTACATTGTCAATACCTTTAGGTAATCCAAATGTATCGGTAATAACCATAAATTCTCCATCTGTATCCGGCGTTTCGATATAACCAAAATCAACATTTGTTTCAAGGCCTAGGTCATGAGCTAAATATCCTTTCGCCCAGTCACCCATAATAGTCATTCCAGCTTCCCCATTGGCTACAAGCTGTGTTGCATCCTGCCAGTTGCGTGATGCATGGTCTTCGTTCACATAATCTAGCATTTGACCGAAAATTTCTGCCGCCTCTTTCACACGAGGATCATCAAATGCTACGTCCCCTGTCCATAATCCACGATAATCATCTGGACCTAGCACAGCTAATAAAGCGTTTTCAAAGATTTGCGTTGCTGTCCATGGCTCTTTATCACCTAGAGCTAAAGGTGTGATACCTGCCGCCTCTAAGGAATCCGCAACCGCAAAGAATTCTTCATACGTTGTAGGTGCTTCTAAACCATTTTCTTCAAACACCTTTTTGTTATAGAAAATAACATTACCACGGTGAATATTAACTGGAACAGAATAAATGTCTCCATCTTTACTTACTAAATCAATTAAGTCTTGTGGGAACTTATCCATCCAGCCTTGTTCTTCATAAAAATCATTGATTGGTTCCATTTTGTCAGCAGCAACCCAGCTTTCATTTAGCTCAGCTCCACCATGCACCTGGAATGTAGAAGGTGGATCGTCCCCTTGCATACGGCTAGCCAACACTGCCTTTGCGTTTGTACCAGCACCACCAGCTACAGCTGCGTTTTCAATTTCAATGTCTGGATGCTTTTCTTTAAATACCTCAATAAGTGCATTCAATCCTGCTTCCTCACCAGCACCAGTCCACCAGCTGAAGATTTCTACTTTATCTCCGCCTTCGGAATCGGAAGAAGCATCATCCGAATTACATGCCGCTGCAACAATAGCTACAAAAAATAATACAGCGAACATCCATAGCTTTTTCTTCATTCTATTTTCCCCCTTTTCTAAAAGTTTGATAGCGTTTTCATATTTCATTATAGTAACCAGGGAACGTTTAAGGGGATGTAAATTTCTATACTTTTTTCCTATTTTCTTCACATTTTTAAGATTTGTTTTTGGAATTGCTTAGGAGATACATGAAAATGCTTTTTGAACACCCGGCTAAAATAGTTGGGATCCTTGTAGCCTATTTGATAGCATATTTCCTTCAGGCTTAATTCATTTTCCTCCAGTAGCTGCTTCGCTCGATCTAGTCTGGCTTCGGTTAGAAAATCAATAAAGGTTTTGGATGTTTTTTCTTTAAACAATAACGAAAAGTAATTCGGACTTAAATCGACATACTGGGCTACTTCCTCTAATGTGATTTGCTGGTCATATCGCTCTAAAATATATCGTTTTGCACGTTCTATATATTTTCGAGATTGATAGACTTGTTGAATTTCCACACAGCAAAACGGAATAAAGCGAATCCATTCCACTTCACTTTCGTAATCGGCTAGTTTAAGAGAGCGTGTTTCAATTTGCATCGATTCTAATAATTGCTTTACCTTAAAGAAAAGCTCCTGTAAATCGATGTCCTTCCTTTTCACTTTACGAAAGGCTTGCTCTGCACCCTTCTCATTCCCAGCCTGGATTTCCTGTAAAAATTGCTCCTCTACATCGACATCGGAATCCATTTCTTCTGTATAGAAACCATAATTTGCTTGCTTGGATGCGGCAAGCTGTCGTACAGCCTTTGTAGCCTCATAAAAAGAGGTAGGAAAATCTTTAAGCTGCGTATACGGATTTCCGATTCCAATATAAACGGATTTTTCCAATGCAAGATGTAATTTTCTAGCAAATGTTAACATCGTAGACTTTATTTCCTTTTCCCTGGATAAAAAAAAGACGACATATTGGTCATTTTGCTTTTGTGTAATGTAGGTATGTGGGCTATGTTGATGTAAAAAGAAATCAACCTCCTGAATGATTTCCTCTGTAACTGGCTCTATATTAAAAAAACAGGCAGACTTAATGCTTGGATACAAGTCTTTCTTCAACGCTTTTACTTCCTCGTCAATTTCATGCTGCATCACCTTCAACAAAAAGTGGTGCTTTGCAAGCTCTTTCGTTTCCCCATCCTTTTTCGCCTGCTCCTGCTCCCTTGTTATTTCCTTTTGCACACGAACAATTGCTTGAATCGTTTCATCCTTTTTACTGGGCTTTAATATATATTCTTTAACGCCCATTTTCATCGCTTGCTTCGCATATTCAAAGGAATCATACGCCGAGGCAATAATAAATTTCATATTTGGGTGGGTTTTCAAAATCGCTTCTATTGCTTTCAAGCCGTCTACACCAGGCATTTTAATATCCATAATGATAAAGTCCGGCAGAAGCTCGTCTGCGAGTTGAATGGCTTTCCGTCCATTTACCGCTTCCCCAACGACTTGTAGATGTGGAAAGCTTTCCTCTAAAAATTTCTTCATCGCCTTTCGCTCAAACATTTCATCCTCCGCAATGACTACCCTCATGCGATTTCGCCTCCCCTGTTCAGCTTTGCATCCTCTTGTGGTAAGAACAGACGAATGGTCGTCCCTTCCCCTAAAGTAGACTCAATCTCAACAATATGGTCCTGCTGATAAAAGAGCTGTAGGCGCCGTATGACATTGGTGAATCCAAGTCCTGTAGAATGTCCTTGATGCTCCTCGTCGGTATGATTTTTCCCGTGTAGCAATTGATCGATTTGCTCCTCCGACATCCCTTTCCCATTATCTGAAACCTCGACAATGGTTTGAGCTCCCTTATCATAGATTTTTAATACAATCATTCCGCCCTCTTCTTTCTCTTCAATCCCATGAATAAACGCATTTTCAATTAGTGGTTGGAGCGTTAATCGAGGCACGGAAATATCTAAATGGGATGTCCTCAGGTCGCGAACAAATTGAATTCGGTCTACAAACCTTGTCTTTTGTATAATAAAATAATCTTCCACAATCTCCACTTCACTTTTTAACGTAACAGACTTACTAATATCCCCTAAGCTATGGCGTAGAATAGAGGAAACCGACTCAATTAATCGCGTCGTAGACCGAGCATCCTCCAAGTACGACATACGTGCAATCGTATTTAATGTATTAAATAAAAAATGTGGATTAATTTGATTTTGTAAATGCTTCAGCTCCAGCTCCTTGTATAATCGGTCGAGCTCGGACTTTTCCTTTATTTCTTCAATTAAGCCTTGAATGTTTCGTCGCATATCGTTAAAGGTATTTCCGAGTAGCTTCAGTTCATCATTAGATTTGATTTCGATGTCTGGCCCAATAAAATTTCCTTTCGATACTTGTCCCGCGGCTTTCCATAACGATCGAATTGGTCGATTAATCCCTCGTGAAAACCAAATGGCGACAAAAATGGCGAGTAAGACGGTAGTAACAAACAAACTAATCGTAAACCATTTAAATGCTTGGTTCCGTTCCTGAAGCACTTGATAAAACGACTGATATTCCGTTAATTCCAAATCGATTAAGCTTAAGGTTGTCTCTTGTATGTACGAAGACGTTTCTCTTGCTTCCTTTAAATGATACGTATATTGCTCCATATCATTTTGTATTAAAAATCCTGCCGTCATTTCGGTTTCTTGAATGAAGGTTTCGATCATGTTATTGTATTTTCGAAATTGGATTGGGTCTAGTCCCATTAATGTATCAGATAGACCATTTTTTAGCCCCACCATATTCGTTTTTACTTCATAAAATTCCTTAAACGAATCCATATCTCCTTTTAAAACGAATGCATTTACCTTGTCATACAAATCCATGGAGGTTTGGGATATTGTATTTAAGGTTAAAAATCGCTCAAAGCTATGATGGTACTCATCTAATAGGCGATTACTACTGAAATAGATGGAAACGGATACAATATTAAATAAAACAACAAAGGAGAAGAAATACAGCATTAATTTACTACGGATGGATTTCATGGCTGTTCTCCTTTCCCTTGCTGCTCCTCGATGCGAACCTCTTCCTTGGTTATGAGCTCAATCGGTGTATGCTGTAGGGCATCGGCATATTGTCCTTCCAAGAAGCCTAGCATTAATGTCATTCCCTTTTCTCCCATTTGCTCTGGGTATTGAATAATGGATGCATCCACATAGCCTTCTTTTAAGTAGGCTTTCGCTTGTGACAACGTATCTATTGTGATGATGGTTGCTTTTCGCTTCGAGCGATTCATTTGCTCCATTCCTTGTAAAATACCATCTCCATCCAGAATGCTTGCCCCAAAAATAGCCGTCACCTCTGGATACTGCTTGAACAGCTGATAGGTCGCTTGTGCCGCTCCAATTGTCGTTAAGCTTGACTCCTTAATGGTCAAAAGCTGAATCCGTTTCTCTTGCTTGATGGCTTCCTTAAAGCCACGTATCCGCTCACGCTGATGGACAGAATCCAGGCGTCCTGCGATGATGCCAACAAATTGCTCCCCAGTAGTCTCATAGATTAACGATTTACCAGCTACATAGCCTGCACGATAGTTGTCCATCCCAACATAAGCATTTCGGGAACTCATCGGAACATCCCCATCAAGCGTTACAACCGGAATCCCTTTTTCTCTCGCTAATGTTACAAGCTGAACAAATCGTTCATCCTCTACACCTTGCACTAAAATTCCATCTACTTCTGCATCAATCATTTTATCCAAAATACGGAGCTGTTCATCGTTATCCGCTTGCTTTGGCCCCTCATACTCTAAATACACATTGTGTTCACTTGCAACCTTTTTAGCCCCACGCTCAATCATTCGCCAGTACGGATTATTCATCTCTTCCGGAATTAAGACGATATGAAGGGGATCCTCTTGAACGGCTTTTACTTGTTCCCGTTCTTGTACGTGGAATGTCTCTTTTCCAAAGTAGATCATAAGAAAAAAGGAAAGCACAAAGAGTATACCGCCCACTCCGTATGCTATTGACTTTGAAATATTTTTCATAGAATCACCAAATTTACTAGTCATTTAAAGATTGATAGAACCGACAGAATGCATCCTTTCCCTTCGCGTCCTTCTTGAAAACTGCTGCATGCTCAAGCACGATACGAAACTTGTCAGCTAGCTCCTTTTGTAAAATGGCTTTGGTAATTTCTACTTTATCATATTTTTCCATTAGCTCAACAGCCCATTGCACATGTTTGCTCGTTTCAGGGTCCTGCTCGATCCGTGCCTTGTAATCTGGCAGCGCTAAATAGGTTACTAGTTTTTCTAGCTCGTCTTTTAAACGTCCAGGTAGTACCGCAAGCCCCATTACCTCAATCAAGCCAATATTTTCTTTCTTAATATGATGCACCTCCGCATGCGGGTGGAAAATCCCCATCGGATGCTCTTCATTTGTACGATTATTTCGTAGCACTAAATCGAGCTCAAATAGATCGTTTCTTCTTCTTGCAATTGGCGTAATCGTATTGTGTGGCACCCCATTTGTTTCCTTTAAAATCTCGACCGTTGGATCCTCATACTGCTGCCAGGCTTGCAAAATGTGAGCTGCTAAATTGGTTAAGTCTTCCTTAGAGTCCGACTGTAAACGAATAACGGACATTGGCCAGTCTAAAATGCCTACTTTTACAGCTGGGTATTCCGTTAGCGTAACGTATTCCTTTATGCTTGCTTTGGCCATTGGAAAGTCATGCTGGCCAGCTTGATAGTGATCATGATTTAAGATAGAGCCACCTACAATAGGAAGATCTGCATTCGATCCAATAAAGAAATGTGGAAACTGCTCGACAAAGGCTAATAAGTTTTCAAATGCCTTCTTATTAATTTTCATTGGACGATGCGCTTCTGATAGAACAATCGCATGCTGGTTGTAATACACGTACGGTGAATATTGCAAATACCACTGATCACCGTTCAGCTCCAGTGGGATAATGCGATGATTTTGACGTGCTGGATGATTCGTTCTTCCAGCATATCCTACATTGTTTTTGCACAGCACACATTCCGGATAGTTTGTCCTATCCTTTTTGGCAGCAGCAATATCTCGCGGGTCCTTTTCTGGCTTTGATAAATTGATGGTAATTTCCATATCCCCATAAGGTGTTGCGCTTAACCAATGCATGTTTTTTTGAACTCGATTCGTTCGTATGTAATGCACATCCTGGCTAAACTGATAAAAGTAATCTGTTGCTTGTTCGATGCCTTTTTCACGAGCTAATTTTTTAAAGTGATTATTTACGGTAGATGGATGAGGAACGAAATGCCCCATTATTCTCGCATCAAATAAGTCTCGGTTCGTTACCGTATTTGGTGTAAACAGATTTTGTTCAGCCGCCCAATCTAACATATTTTCTAAAATAGAAGAGGGATTATCCAGCTGCTCCTCAGGGATTTCAGACTCCTGCCAATCCTTAAGTCCTAATGTATCAAGTAGTTGGTTTCGAACATAATCCACATCCCATTTTTCTATTAAGCCCTTCTGCAAGCCATATTGGAGTAAACGTCCAATTTCTTGGTAAATAGGAATAGACATGATTGCGCCTCCCTTCGATTATTCGCTTAGCTTTTTCGCTCCATCCCCAATGGCAACTGGATAAAATGCTGGAGATAAGCCTGTTGTTTGTTCGTATCGTTTTGCTACCTTCGCCATAAACGCATCCATTTTTTCTGTTTCAATTAGATTAACGGTACAGCCACCAAAGCCTGCCCCTGTCATCCGTGCTCCCACAGCACCTTCTTCCCAAGCAGCCTCCACTAAAGCATCTAGCTCAACACCCGTCACCTCATAGTTTTCTTTTAAGGACTGATGAGACTCATTAATTAACTGACCAAAGGCCTGAATATCCCCAAGCTTCAATAGCTCACTCGCCATTACCGTACGTTCATTTTCCGATATAACATGTTGTGCTCGCTTTCGATGGATTGGATTTTCAATAAGGTATTTGGACTTTTCAAAGTCTTCTAGTGATAGGTCACATAAATGGTCAATCTTATGGATTTGTTGCAAGTCTTTTAATGCTTGCTCACATTCTCCCCGTCGCTCATTGTATTTCGAATCTGCTAAGCCTCTTTGTTTATTTGTATTAGCAATTACTAAAGATAATGCCCCAAGCTCCATGGGACTGTATGTATATTTAAGGGTTTTACAGTTTAATAGAATCGCATGGTTCTCTTTTCCAAAGCCGATGGAAAACTGGTCCATTATGCCACAATTGACCCCAACAAACGTGTTTTCAGCTTGCTGGGCTGCTTGGACAAGGGTTAGTGGATCGATATCGAAGCCGAAAAGATCATTCACCATAACAGCAGTAACCAATTCAATCGATGCGGAAGAAGACAAGCCCGCTCCATTCGGGATATTCCCGTAAAAAACTGCATCAAATCCTTGAGTGATGTCATACCCCTTTTGCTGCAACACGGAAAGAACGCCCTTTGGATAATTAGCCCAATTATGCGCTTCTTCATATTCGATATGGTTTAAATCAAATTCAACTACACCTATATCCGGAAAGTTTATCGAGTACATTCGCACCTTGGAATCTTTCCGTTTATGAACTACACTGTATGTTCCAATGTTTAACGCACACGGGAAAACATGTCCACCGTTATAATCTGTATGCTCACCAATTAAGTTGACTCGTCCTGGTGCAAAAAAGGTTTCGGTATTTCCTGCTCCAAATATTTCGGTAAAGGTTTGCTTTAGTTGTTTCATATCATTCACCTACATTTCGTACTAAAATCGTTGGCCGCTCGTATTTTTTGCCATCTACTTCTACTGTAATGTATTCCCAATCTCCTGTGTGGGTAAGGAATTCGATATGGTCCTCCTGAACTAGCATCGTATCCTCCGATTTCACCCCTGGCAATGCTGGATTCCAGGCGTATGCTTCATTTACTCGGACCAAATGATTCGACTCCGGAGTTCCAATGATTTCTCTCGTGTTGTAGCCTGTTAATCCACCCATATGTAAATAACGCCATTCGTCCTTGTAGCCTTGCTCAGCATACGCGTCAATCCCTGCTTGAATGACCTCACCAACTTGGACGCCTGGCTTTGTGGCAAGATTCATCGTCATATCGATTCGAGCTAGCTTTTCCCGAATTGGAACAAGATTGTCAGGTAGCTCGCCAAAATGGACAAAACGAGTACAGTTCGCAACAAGCCCACCCTTTTCCGCACAAATTACAAGCATCGCATATTTGCGCAGTTTTTTATAGGTAGGGATTGGATGTCGATACTTAAAAATTCGCTCATCGGTCGCAACAAGAGCAACATGGACATTCAGACCTTTTTCAAGCACATTCGTTTGTAATGCCGCCGCAATCTCATGCTCAGTCATGCCAGGTTTAATTTCTTTCCCTGTCTTTTCAATTGCGAATGCAGTCGTTTGGCAAATTTCTTTATAATTCACAATCTCCTCTTTGGATAAGGCTGCTCGTAATCGAATTAAGTCTGCATCAACATTTTTTAGCTCATCAAATTGTGAATCTGTTACAACGCTTTTGTTGGAAATGAGATTTCGAATGATGGAATCGGTTCCCTCCATCCAATTAGCACTAATGAGCTCAAACGCAAAGCTGACATTGGAGCACTCTTCCTCCAAAATCCGTTTTTCCTCCATCGAGGTCGTAATTAAATAGGTTTTATCCCGAAAAATAAGAAAGTCCGATACGCCATTTGGGTCCGATAATACAATGTGATTCGCACTTCCTCCTGTAAGCCATGAAAAGTTATTCCGTTTTCTAAGCAAGATGCCGTCTAAGTCGTGCTCCACTAAATAGTTTATTACTTTTTCGATTGGTGACATGCTCCACTCCCCCCTAAAATGTATAATGCTTTTTGAAAAAAGATGAAAAACCCACAATGGTCATAATGACTTTGCGGGTTTTGAAATAGACGTGAGGTTTATCGAATTCGTTCTTCCGTTTCTTTATCAAAGAAGTGTGCTTTGTTCATGTCGAGTGCTAGGTCAATATTTTGACCACCAATATAATCTGAACGAGAATCTACACGCGCAATCACTTCTTGACCACCAATCGTTGAGTAAAGATACGTTTCAGACCCCATTAATTCCGCAACATCTACTTTTGTTGATACTTTTGTATCAGGTGAAGATTCAAGAAAGATTGGTTCATCATGAATATCTTCTGGACGAATTCCTAAAATAACTTCTTTACCGACATAACCTTGTTCCTTTAAGGCCTTCATTCTTCCTTCAGGTACTTTAATGCTTAGCTCCCCAACTTTGACCGATTGCTCCTCAAGCGTACCATTCAAGAAATTCATTGCTGGAGATCCGATAAATCCACCAACAAATACATTGTTTGGATTGTCGTATACCTCTTTCGGCGAACCAATTTGTTGAATAACCCCATCCTTCATAACTACTAGTCTAGTAGCCATCGTCATTGCTTCTGTTTGGTCATGAGTTACGTAAATCGTCGTTGTTTGCAAGCGCTGGTGAAGCTTTTGAATTTCTGCACGCATTTGCACACGAAGCTTTGCATCCAGGTTGGAAAGTGGCTCATCCATTAAGAATACCTTTGCATCCCTAACAATCGCACGACCGAGCGCAACACGCTGACGCTGCCCACCAGACAATGCTTTCGGCTTACGCTTCAAATAGTCTTCTAACCCTAGAATTTTCGCCGCTTCTTGAACTCGACGATCGATTTCTGCTTTATCAAACTTGCGAAGCTTTAGCCCAAATGCCATGTTATCATACACATTCATGTGCGGATAAAGGGCATAGTTTTGGAACACCATTGCGATATCACGGTCTTTAGGTGGAACATCGTTAACTCGCTTCCCATCAATGACTAAGTCTCCCTCAGTAATTTCCTCGAGACCTGCAATCATTCGTAGAGTCGTAGATTTCCCACAACCAGACGGACCTACAAATACGATAAATTCCTTATCCTTAATATCTAAATTGAAATCTTTAACTGCCGTTACATCTCCATCATAGACCTTATTTACGTTTTCTAATTTTACATCAGCCATACGAAACGACCTCCTATGTAAGCGTTTTATACATTCATTGTAGCTTTTTCATAGATAGGTTGGTATGGACAATGTGCACAAAAAATGGGAAAGGATTTTGTGCACAGCTTCTCCTTATTGCTCATAAAGCTCAAGTGGCAAGCCATCTGGGTCTTGGAAAAAGGTAAATTTTTTATTCTTTGTTGGGTCGATGCGGATATCTTCACAGGAAATCCCTTTGTCTTGTAAAGCTTCTATAGCAGCCTCCACATCATCCACTGCAAATGCAAGATGTCTCAGGCCACGAGCCTCTGGACGACTCGCTCTCTCTGGCGGGTTCGGAAAGGAAAACAATTCGATAACATATTGACCATTCAGAGCCAAGTTTAGCTTATAGGAATCTCGCTCCTCCCGATAAACCTCTTGCATTACCTCTAAGCCCAATTTATTCACATAAAAGTCTTTCGAAGTTTCATAGTTGGAGCAAATAATTGCAGTGTGATGGATAGATTTTAGAAACATACGCTTGCCCTCCGTTTTTATGAATAGGATAGCATAGATGGAGGGTAATTGCGGAGATTTTTTGGGGAGGGTTGTTGGATTTTTGGCTTTGGTTGGGGGAATTTTCGCGGGTGGTGGGGAATTGTTGGCTTTGCTTGGAGCATTACTCGGGGATGTTGAAGGATTGCGGTCTTTACTTGGAGGATTATTCGGGGATGTTGGCGAATTGCGAGCTTTACTTGGGGGATTATTCGGGGATGTTGGTGAATTGCGAGCTTTGCTTGGAGGATTATTCGGGGATGTTGGCGAATTGCGAGCTTTGCTTGGAGGATTATTCGCCGATGTTGATGAATTCCCCCACCTCATTGGATGATTATCGCATTCAATTGCTGAATTCCCTCTATTTACGAATGAAAAAAAGAAAAATGCCCCTTCTCAAAAGGGGCATTCCGCCTATTCATTCAAACAAACGAGATCGAATTAAAAACCGTTTTCCTTCTGGGTTTTCTAAGGAGAACATGCCTCCCCGACCTTCGACAACGTCTAAAATTAACTGGGTGTGCTTCCAATATTCGTACTGATCCTTGGACATATAAAAAGGGGTATCATGAATCCAGCCTAACAACACATCGGAGTTGCCAACCCGAAATTCCCCTCTCGGATAGCACATTGGTGAGCTTCCATCACAGCAGCCACCTGACTGATGAAACATTAATGGGCCGTGCTTTTCCCTTAACATATCCATCAATTCAACAGCTGCTTCTGTTGCTAACACCTTCTCTTGTTCCGCCAACCTTCCACACCCCCTATGCGTTTAAAAGAATCCTTGCGCCTTTGTACTATAGCTTACGAGGAGGTTCTTCGTTTGTTGATAATGATCGAGCATCATATGGTGATTTTCACGCCCAATTCCTGACTTTTTATATCCACCGAACGCCGCGTGTGCAGGATATGCATGATAGCAATTTGTCCAGACGCGTCCTGCTTCAATTCCACGACCGAAGCGATATGCTTTATGGAAATCGCGTGTCCAAACACCTGCACCTAGGCCGTACAATGTATCATTTGCAATCTCTAAGGCCTCCGCTTCATCTTTAAACGTGGTTACCGAGAGCACAGGGCCAAAAATTTCTTCTTGGAAGATCCTCATTTTGTTATGCCCTTTAAAAATGGTAGGCTTCACATACAACCCGCTTTCAAGCTCACCAGCTAAACGATTGCGCTCGCCACCAATGAGCACCTCTGCACCCTCTTGCTTTCCAATATCTAAGTAAGATGTGATTTTTTCAATTTGTTCTGTTGATGCTTGGGCTCCCATCATTGTTTCAGTATCTAATGGATGACCAATTTTAATTGCCTCTACTCGTTTTAACGCACGAGCCATAAATTCATCATAAATATCTTCATGAATTAGCGCGCGGGATGGACACGTACAAACCTCCCCTTGGTTTAAGGCAAACATCACCATTCCTTCAATGGCCTTATCAAGGAAGTCATCGTCGTGATCCATAACATCTTTAAAGAAAATATTTGGAGATTTCCCTCCAAGCTCAAGTGTAACTGGAATAATATTTTCTGATGCATATTGCATAATCAAACGACCTGTCGTAGTTTCCCCTGTGAAGGCAATTTTTGCAATCCGACTGCTGGATGCAAGTGGTTTACCTGCTTCTAAGCCAAAACCATTTACCACATTCACTACACCTGGTGGTAGTAAATCATGAATAAGCTCCAGGAATACATGGATGGAGGCAGGTGTTTGCTCAGCCGGCTTCATTACGACTGCGTTTCCAGCAGCTAGAGCCGGTGCAAGCTTCCAAGTCGCCATTAGTAGTGGGAAATTCCATGGGATAATTTGCCCGACTACTCCAAGTGGCTCATGGAAGTGATAAGCTACTGTATCATCATCGATTTGACTAATCGTCCCTTCTTGAGAGCGAATAGCTCCTGCAAAGTAACGGAAATGATCCACTGCTAATGGAAGGTCTGCTGCTAATGTCTCACGCACTGCCTTTCCGTTATCCCATGTTTCGGCAACAGCTAGCATTTCTAAGTTTTCTTCCATTCGATCTGCAATTTTATTTAAAATGTTCGCTCTTTCTGTTGGAGATGTTTTCCCCCATGCTGGTGCTGCTTCATGGGCCGCATCAAGTGCAAGCTCCACGTCTTCAGCTGTAGAACGGGCAACTTCACAAAACACTTTCCCAGTGACAGGTGTAATGTTTTCAAAGTATTGGCCGTTTACTGGTGGCTTCCATTCCCCTCCAATAAAATTGTCATATCGCTCTTTAAAATTTACAACTGCCCCAGAACTGTTCGGTGCTGCATACTTCATTTTCATTCCTCCCTTTCCGTATGTAAGCGCTTTATATTTTGGGTAAAAAAACTTGGCCATACGCCTATTACAATATATTGGAAAAGCGGTCGGAATATTACTATTTATTTGAAAAGGGATTTTGGGAGGGAGAATCACAGCGACAGGATTCGACATAATGCGGGTGGTGCCAGGCACTCAAACCAAGCTCCAAGCACCGACAAATTGCGACAAATCTCGGGTGGTGCCAGGCACCCAAAAACCAAAAAATCCGCTCTGGCGTCTCCAGAGCGGATTTCTCCTAAAACATTCCTACTACAAAGTCTGCAATAAGAAGTGTGATTAGTGCTACAAACCATGCAATTGTTGTTGGTACAGACCATACCATAATTTGTTCTTTTACATTTTTAATGCCCATCATTCGGTTTACAACCCAGAATAAGCTGTCGTTAAAGTAAGAGAAAATCATTGCACCTAATGCGGCTGCTTGTGCAGCTAATACAAGGTTTACATCTAAGCTTGCTACAATTGGAGCAGAAATAGATGCAGCTGTGATCATAGCAGTTGTACCACTACCTTGAATCAAGCGAACGATTGTTGCAATAAAGAATGGAACTAAAATGGCTGGAATGGACCATTGTGCAATTTGTTCGGCAATCACATCACCTGTACCACTTACGCGAAGTACTTGTCCGAATGCACCACCAGCACCTGTTACTAACAAAATGATACCAGCTGTTTTGATACCGTCTTCCATACGATCTAACGTTTCTTCTCTGTTCGCATTTCGAGCAAGTGTGTAGATTGCTACGATTAAACCTAGCCCTACTGCAATTACTGGGTTCCCGATAAATTGAATATAGGACAGAACGGTTTCATTTAACGTAAACACACCAGATTCAACGAGTGCCGTAAATGTTGTATTAAAGAAGATCAAAATAATCGGTAGCAAAATCGGCATAATCGATTTCATTAATGATGGTAATTCTTTTTCTCTTTCATCCACCGCTACTAAAAACTCTTCATACACTTTATGCTGATCTGGTCTTACAAAGCCTTCTCCATCTTCAGCAGGAAGCTGGTAAATCTTTTTCCCAATCCACTTTGCATACATAACCCCAACAATGATAATTGGAATCGAGAATAATAGACCAGCAATAATCATCATACCAATATCCGCACCGAAGATACCTGCTACTCCGAGTGGTCCTGGAGTTGGTGGTACTGCGTGGTGAGTCGCCGCTAAACCAACACCTAAAGCGACACCTAAACCGATTACAGACTTACCTGTTTTACTAGAAAGTGCTTTCACTAATGGGTTTAAAATAACAAACGCAGAGTCAACAAAAATAGGAATTGATACAATGTAACCTGCAGCTGCCATTGCCCATTCTTCTTTCTTTTTACCTAGTGTTTTAATTAACGTATAGGCTAGCTTTTCCGCTGCACCAGATACTTCTAAAAGTCGTCCCATCATAACACCAAAACCAATAACAATACCAATGGATCCTAGCGTACTACCAAACCCACTTGTAATGGTGGAAACGACATCG
Source organism: Salirhabdus sp. Marseille-P4669 (assembly GCF_900240405.1). GTDB lineage: Bacteria > Bacillota > Bacilli > Bacillales > Alkalibacillaceae > OEQK01. The sequence goes on along the minus strand of NZ_OEQK01000001.1, from coordinate 606,633 downwards.
TTTGGATTCATTCCTCCAACGATACCTGTAATAGAAGCTGCAATAATAAGTGCTATAAACGCGTGAATCTTTGTTTTTAATACTAGAATAACTAATAAAGCTACCCCAATAATTAGACCTAAAATCATTTGTGAACTGGAAACATCCATCTCGTTTTCCCCCTATAATTTTGTGTTAAGCGTTTCCATTTGAGACGCATGGATAAGGGTGATGTATTCACCCTTATCCTATATTTATCTCTATTTATTAGGATAGCGAACTATCCCCATCTCCCTTTTGTCTTTCCATAACCTAGCCTATTCGACTAAGTAAATCATCCCATTGATTAAAGTGTTTCTTTTGTAAATTTAGGTGCATATTCTGCAGCTAATTTAATACATTCTTCCATGCTTACGCTTGAAGCGATATTCTTACCTGCAATATCAAATGCAGTACCATGGTCTACAGAAGTTCTTAAGAATGGAAGACCATTCGTAATCGAAATCGTTCTATGGAAATCTGTCATTTTTGCAGCAATATGTCCTTGGTCATGATATAAGGATAATACAGCATCGTATTTCCCATTTAGTGCTTGGAAGAATACAGAGTCAGCTGGAACTGGTCCTACTGCATCGATTCCATCATGAACCGCTAATTCAATACCAGGTCCGATTTCATCTACTTCCTCATATCCAAATAGACCACCTTCACCACTGTGTGGATTTAAACCAGCAACAGCGAACTTACGGTTTTCTACACCCAAACGTTGAAGTGCTTTGTCACAACGGTTTAAGTAGTCGCGTACTCTTTCTTTTGTCATTTGTGCTATTGCATCCTTTAAAGATAAATGACGAGTTAAGAAGAAGATACGCATGCCGTTTACTTGGAACATTGTTAATGGATCCTTTGTATCTGCTAAGTCTTCTAGCATTTCCGTATGGCCAATGTATGGAACCTTTGCCGCTTTTAGTGATTCTTTGTTGATTGGTGTTGTTGCTAATGCTTTTACTTCATCATTTTTAGCAAGTTCAACAGATGTTTTAATATATTCAAAGGCTGCCTGACCACATTGTGCTTGAACTTCACCATAAACTAACTTGTCGATATCAATGTTGTTTAAGTCGATTACATCCACTGTTCCATACTCAAATTTACCTTCAGATGGCTTGGAAATAACATTTACCTTTAAGTCTTTTTCTACGATATTAATCGCTTTCTCAAAAACCTTCGCATCTCCTACAACTACTGGTTTACACATATCGTAAATTTCTTTGTTCGCAAGTGATTTCGCGGTAATTTCTGGTCCAATACCTGCTGGGTCTCCCATTGGAATTGCGATAATTTCTTTTACATTTGTCATGTTGTAGCACCTCTTCTTGTATTTTTTGTTCGTAAAAACTTCACACTATCGTAAATTGATTTTCGATCCCCTACCATTCCGCCTTTTGTTACCATCGGAAGGCCTGGGAAGTGTCCACCAATCATCGTTCCATATGCTGCTAGTGGTAAAACCTCATCCTCTAGCTTAATGCCATTTGCCATCGATACTGCACAAAGGGAGGCTGTTACATCTCCACCACTTGTAAAGCAGCCTTGAATGGAGTAGGATGTTCGCTCCATTACGATTCTGGTAATTTTCGCAAGCCCATCGGTAATCCGTTTTGCTAAGGCATCCTGTGTTGTGTCTTCTAGCACTGCTTTCGCTTTTAAATCAAGAATGTTAGTGCCTTCTTTGTGTGTTGTAATGATCAACACATCATCTTCTTTAATTCTTTCCAATGCTTCCTCAACTGCACGTTGCACTTCTACTTCCCAAGAGCCATTTAACGTCGCTAGTTTTTCTGCAGAAACATAAACCGGATTTGAATTTGTTTTGTCCTTTAAATAGGCAAGCTGACGACCTGTTAATGTAGTCACACTTCCAACGGTTACAATAACCTTGCTTTGGGATACCAATTGGTTTAAATAGGCCTTTGAATACGCAACCGTTAGCGGACCTGGGTCAGCTGGAACCATTGGTATATCCGGAATTAATACCATCGCTTCGGCAATTGTTTCAATTTCTTCATCGGTAACGGCATCTACGACAATAATTCGATGCCCCTTATCAATCTCTGCTTCCAATGCTGTTTTTAATGGATCAATTCCAGATAGTACTTTATCTAATCCAATATGCGCTACTGTATGTTTACTTTGCTTCTGGATAATTTCTGGTATATAGGATTGGGTAATTGGACGAACTGGGTCTTTCGCTACATCCGTTTCCTGTACCGGGATGCTATCTACTAATAAATAGCCACCGGAGGAAATTCTTCCGGAGTCTGGGAACGATGCCACAACAACCGATACACTATTCGCTCCAACCTCATCAAGCACTGTATCGATTTCAAGACCAATATTTCCGCGGATTGTACTATCTATCCGCTTACAAAACACTTTAGCATCCCATTCCCGAAAGCTTTCCATCGCTTTTTTAATTCGTCTTACAATCACTTCATCCTTTTGATAACGGGTATCTGTATCGATACAAACTGCATCTAATTCGTGTGAATCTGGAATCCTCTCACGATAGACAACCGTTGCAGCAGAAAAGCCTTGTTTACTTAGACGAACTCCTGTAGCATTCGCTCCTGTTAAATCATCCGCTACAATACCAATCTTCATGTTGTCCACCTCCTGATGATGTTGAGAAGGATAAGCACCTTGGGTATAAGGCGCTCAGCCTAGACGTTTTTTATAAAAATCGAATATATTCTGAGAACTTTTCTTTATTTTCTGAAGGGATGTCATCGTCGGTTATAAAGCCTGAAATACGATCAAATCCACAAACCTTTGAAAATGCCTTTTGATTTAGCTTGCTAGAATCGGCCACTAGCCAAGTGCTGTCAGCTGATTCAATCATCACTTGTTTCATCAGTGATTTTTCAAATGTAGGCGATGTGATTCCAGCTTGGACGTCAATTGCATGTGCCCCTAAAAAGAACACATCCACATTAATATCTTTTAAGAACATGTGGGCTTGTGGTCCAAATAAAGCTCCCACATCCTTTTGTAGCTCGCCACCTGTTACAATTACTTTCAAATTGCTTTCTAATAATTCGGCAGCGATTTTTATGTCATTTGTAATAACAGTAAGGTTGTTTCTCGTTTTCAATAGTCTTGCAATCTCTAATGTTGTTGTTCCTGAGTCCAATAAAATTGTTTGACCATCTTTAATTAAGGAAAGTGTCTTTTTCGCTATTTGGCGTTTTTGCTCCGTTTGACGACCTTCTTTTGCAGAAAAAGGCGTTTCCGTAATAAGTGGTTTGGCAAGGATTGCTCCACCATGAACCCGAATTACGAGCCCCTCTTCCTCTAATTGATCTAAATCTCTACGAATCGTCATTGGAGAGACATCTAGCTCTTCTGACAAGGAATTGATTTCTACTTTTCCATCGGTTTGCAATACGCGCAAAACCCAATCTCTACGTTTCGTCGGGTGCATAAAATCAACCCTTTCGATGTAATAAATTATCATCAATCGCAACGTTGTTTGATAACTTCTAACAACATTATGTTACTTTTGAACATAATTGTCAACCTAAAATGTTCAATTTTGTCATTATATTTGTTTATTTTGAACAAAATAGCTTGTTTTATGTGAAAAGCACACAAAAAAATGCGTGGAAACACTCCGTCCAATCGGAGCATCTCCACGCTATTTCTTACATTTCATTATTGAAATGGACTATCATTCCATGTACCTTATCCCGTTCTTCTTCCGGAACAATTAAGTAGTATATGTTTTGGCCATTTCCATTTTCCATATACTGACCTGTACCTGTAACTTGGTACGTTGTTGAGTTCTTTCTCGTATCTCGATAGTTTTTAAACAAATTCTTCATATCATCAAAGCTTAAATTCGTCTCCATGTTATCTCCCAATACATCAAGCACGTCATCAATTTTTGTAATCGACCCAACGGAAGCACCTTTTTTCAGAATTCCTTCAATGACGATACGCTGCCTATCGTTTCGGTTAAAATCACTATCCATTTTACGCATACGAACAAATCCCATCGTTTGTTCCCCATTCATGGAAAGCTCACCCTTTTTGTAATGAAAACCGGATTGCTCCCAATCATATGGATTATTGATCGTTATGCCACCTACCGCATCAACTAAATCAACGAGGCCCTCCATGTTCATTTTCACATAATAATCTAATTCAATGTTTGCAAATGCCTCAACGGTTTCAATTGTTGTATTAACATCTCCAAAAGCATATGCGTGATTGATTTTGTCCTCAAAGCCAAGTCCAACAAGCTCTGTTCTTGTATCACGAGGAATACTAATCATTTGCATCTTATTGCTGTTCGGGTTGATCGATAAAATAATCAACGTATCGGTTCGACCTTTATCGTATTCCCTTTCGTCCACACCCATTAATAAAATATTTAATGTCTTTTTCTTTTCGATTTTTTCCTTCTGCTCCGGTGTATGTTCAATACTATCTACCGGTTTATACATTTCTTCATCCACAGTTTCTTTCACGTTATGATAAATGCTATATGCATAACCTACAATCCCAACAATCAACACAAGCATGATACCTAATACGATGAACGTTATTTTTCTTCTTTTGCTCATCGGCTTTTTCGTTTTCTCTGATTGCAATCGGCTCACTCCATCTGTTCAATTTCATTATAAATTTTACCATTTAATGGCATGTTTTACTAGTTACTTTTGCTCATACATTAGATTGATGATGCGTACGTGCAGGCGCTGTGGTGAAATTTAAGTATCGACGTTCTTCATGGTGCTTTCTTAAATTAAAAGGTTCTTGCCATTACTAAATTTTTGGTCCAAACAAAGGAAATGCAGCTCCGTAGCATCCGTCTTCGCATTTTTATGCCTTACCATAAGGGAATTCCGAGGAAAAGTATTGAAAATAGGTAAATATTCGCAACTGAATGAAGGATATTCGTAAACTCTAGAATTTTACTCGTCTGGTTTACGCTTTTATTCGTGCAAACTTGGAATACTCGTCTATTGGCCAATTTATTCTTCAATTAAGAGAAAATACTCGTCTATTTACTGAAAATACGCGTCTGCCTGAAAAATACTCGTCTATAATTAATATTTACGCGTGCAAACCAAAAAAATACAAGCCGAAAACGGAAAAATACTCGTACCCTTTCGGCTTGCAAATAACTTAAACCAATTCATTCACTTTTGAAAGTACCGCATCCTTAATAGCAGCTAATCGAGAGGTACTTTCCTCATGTGTGTTCCCTTTTACTCCGAAATAAAACTTAATCTTCGGCTCCGTTCCTGATGGGCGTAAGCATAACCAGCAGTTATCCTCTAGTAAAAACTTAATAACATTGGATTTCGGTAAATCAATGGTTTCTTTCGTGTTGTCGTTTAGGAAGGTGCGCTCTCCTATCTCATAATCCTCCACTGCGATAACCTTCACGTCACCTGCTTTTTCAAGAGGCTCTTTACGGAATGTATCCATAATGGTTTGGATTTTTTCTGTGCCTGTTATGCCCTTTAGTGTAATGGAATGCAGGTCTTCTATGTAGTAGCCATGACGTTCGAAAAGCTCATCTAATGCTTCAAAAAGAGTTTTTCCTTTCGATTTCCAATAAGCTGCTAGCTCACACGCGAGCATAACGGATTGAACCGCATCCTTATCCCTTGCAAAGTCACGAATTAGGTAACCATAGCTTTCCTCATAGCCAAACATAAATTGATATGGACCAGACTCTTCAAATTGGCGGATCTTCTCCCCTATAAATTTAAAGCCTGTTAGCGTATCAAGTGTCTCTAATCCATAATGAGAAGCTACAGCACGCCCAAGCTCAGATGTAACAATCGTTTTAATAACAACACCGTTATCTGGTAAGTTTGGTGTATTCGATAGGATATAATCGATCATTAAGCTACCAAGCTGGTTTCCAGTAAGTACTTTATATTCTCCATCTTTCCCTTTCACTGCAACCCCTAAGCGGTCGGCATCAGGATCGGTTCCAATTAAAATATCTGCATCAACCTTTTTTCCGTATTCAATTGCCAATGTGAAGGCCTGATGCTCTTCTGGATTTGGTGATGTAACGGTTGAGAATTCTGGGTCCGGCTTCGCTTGCTCCTCCACAATCGTTACATGCTTAAAGCCGAGCTGAGCAAGTCCATTTTTCACCGGATGATAGGCCGTTCCGTGTAATGGTGTAAAAACGATTTTCAAGTCTTCTGCTTGCTCTTTTATGATCTCTTGATTCAACGTGACTGACTTCAGTGCTTTTAAGTAAGCTTCATCCACTTCTTCATCGATCCATTGAAGTAAGCCCTTCTCTTCCAGTTCGGCTTGCTCCATAACATTTATGGCTAGTTCATTTTCCACTTGATTTACAAGTGTTACAATTTCTTCTGCTTGTGCTGGTGGAACTTGTCCACCATCTTCGTTATATACTTTAAATCCATTGTATTCAGGTGGATTATGACTTGCAGTTATCACTACGCCAGCAGCAGTTTTTAAATAACGAACCGCATAGGATAACACTGGTGTTGGACGAAGTGAAGTGAAGAGATAGGTTTTAACACCGTGTGCACCCATCACCTTCGCAACCTCTAATGCGAACTCAGGGGACATATGACGAGAATCGTGTGCAACTACTATCCCTGCGTTTTTCGCCTCTTCCCCTTGTGCTACTATGTATTTTGCTAATCCTTCTGAAGCTTTTCGGATGGTGTACACGTTCATTCGGTTAATACCAGGGCCAAGCTCTCCACGCATGCCACCAGTACCGAATGTTAACGGCTTATAAAATGCGTCCTCTAACACATCCTCTTTTCCAGAAAGAGCATCTAATTGATGACGAAGCGCCTCATCTAACTGTTTATATTCATTCCATCGATTGTAATGTTGTTGCCAAGACATAAACCTATTCCTCCTATAAGTACACATTAACTTTACTAGCTTACCATTTCTCGAATAACTTTTCCATATTCAGGGAAAAGTATAGGTTCATCGTAATAGCATCATAAATATCCTATTCTAATAATACCAATTACGATATACCTTGTACAAATAGTATCATAAAAAATCAGTAACCCTTAAAGGTTACTGAAAAAGGTTACTATTCGATTATACTTTCCTTAATCATAACGCCTCGTTTGCGCATTTCTTTTATATAAATATCTCCTGGCACAATCTGCTCTGGTGGATATACACCACGCTTGGTAATGGCTCGAGTGCCAATCATTTGAGCAACGACAGATATAGTATTCGCTGTTGCCCTAGCCATTGCAGTCACATTCGTGCTCTTATCCTTGTATGTGATCATTTCATATTGATACGAAACGGTTTTCCCATTACGTAGTCCTGTAATCATGGCACGGAGCAATACAGCATCCTCTTTCTCTTTTAAATCCACAATAGGATGAATGGTTTTCAAAAATACGTCTCTCGTTTTCACCTTTTGACCATTTACTTCTACTTCGAGATCACGTTTCGTTAAATTTAAGTCTACTAATAATTTAAATTTCGCTGCATGTCCTGGATAGCGGATTGTTTTATATTCTAGCGTATCTAAATAAGGATAGGAATTTGGCAACGTGGAAGTGCCACCTGAGGTATGAAATGCTTCTAGTGGTCCGAATCGTTCAAAGTGAATCGCCTCCACCTCTGATAACGAAGGGAGCTCTTGCATAATCCCATTCCGAATGACGACGGCAGGGTCTGTGTAATGATCCAGTAACCCTTCCATGGAAAACACATGATTGTATTCTAGAGGCGGCTCTGGTCGAACTGGAATGCCGCCGACAAATAAGCGAATCGATTTTGGAGTATCCAGCTTACTGACGCCATATCCCGATAAAATATTGATCATTCCAGGAGCGACTCCTAAATCTGGAATGATTGTAACCCCTTTTTCTTTCGCCTGTTCTTTTAGCTTTAATACGTTATCGGTTATATGTCCGATATGCCCACCTAAGTCGACGGAATGGACTCCGACTTCTATTGCGGTTTTTGCCACCATTTCATTAAAGGTATAAAACAACGCATTGATCACAACATCAAAACGTCCCATAAAGTCTGCTAATTCTTGCTTATTGCTAGCATCTACTTGATAGGCTTTTAGTTTATGAGAATTTAGATGTTTGCAAACCTGTTCGGCACGTGCTAGATCAATATCTGCTAATCCAATAACATCTACATCTCGACTCTGCACCAAGTCCCGTGCCGCTTCCTTCCCCATTAGCCCTGAGCCAAGCACAGCTATTTTCATGTTGAAACACCTCCTTTTTTTATGTAAGGACGTAATCAGGAAAGTGTTTAATTCCTATCATTCCACATCAATCTGTGCTCGCTGCAGCTTCCCACTATAATCCACATATACTGCTTTCCATTCGGTAAATACATCTAACGCCGCAACACCGGAATCCCGATGGCCATTCCCTGTTCCTTTTGTTCCACCAAATGGCAGGTGAATTTCTGCACCTGTTGTCCCTGCATTCACATAAACGATGCCCGTGTCTAAGTCTCGGGCTGCTGTAAATACGTTATTTGCGTTGGTTGTAAAAATGGAGCTGGATAGACCGAATTCCACATGGTTATTTACCTCAATGGCCTCCTCTAAGCTCTTAACAGGAATTAGTGATACGACTGGACCAAAAATCTCTTCCTGTGCAATTCGCATTTGTGGCGTAACATCGGTAAACAACGTTGGGGCAAAATACCAGCCATTCGCAAATTCGCCTTCCTTCATAACATATCCACCAGCAAGTAACGTTGCGCCCTCCTTTTTACCGATTTCCATATATTTATTTATTTTTTCTAATCCAGCTTGATTAATGATTGGTCCGACTTTAACCGACTCATCCAACCCATCCCCAATTGTTAACTTAGCCATTTCTGCTAATAGTCTTTCTTCTAAAGCATCCTTCACATCCTCATGCACAATTACCCGGCTACACGCCGTACATCGTTGTCCACTCGTTCCAAATGCGCTCCACAATATCCCTTCCACCGCAAGCTCTAAATCGGCATCCTCCATGACGATAACTGCATTTTTTCCACCCATCTCAAGAGAGACCTTTTTCAGCTTTGCCCCACATTTCGCAGCAATTATTCTTCCTACTTCATTGGAGCCAGTAAAGGAAATTACCCGAATATCATCCTGCTCCACCATGGCCTCTCCAACTATGGCTCCAGATCCAAATACAACATTTAAAACCCCTTTCGGAAGTCCTGCTTCTTCAAAAATCTTTGCAAGCTCATATGCCATGATTGGCGTTTCTGTCGCCGGCTTCCATACAACCGCATTACCAGCAACAATCGCGGGAAAGGACTTCCACGTTGCGATTGCGATTGGAAAATTCCATGGGGTAATGATTCCAACTACTCCAACAGGTGCGCGGACACTCATGGCAAACTTATCCTTTAATTCAGATGGCGTCGTTTGTCCAAACAATCTTCTCCCTTCACCTGCCATATAAAATGCCATATCGATTCCTTCTTGAACTTCCCCACGGGCTTCCTCAAGCACCTTGCCATTTTCCATTGTCAATAATTTTGAGAGCTCTTCTTTACGTTCTTTCATCAAATATCCGACTCGATATAACACCTCTGCACGCTGGGGCGCGGGTATGAGCGCCCATTGTTTTTGGGCGGCTTTTGCTGCTTGGACAGCACGACCCACATCCTCTGCAAGCGATAATGGTACATTTGTTAACACCAGTTGATTTGCTGGATTTATAACGGGAGCAGCATTCCCACTTGTAGAATCCACCCATTCCCCATTTATAAAATTTTTCAACCGCTCTTCCTTCAGTAAGGAATTGGACATGAACAACGTTACCTCCTTATGAAACATTTTATTAGGTCTTGAAAAAAGGTTTTGGTAGAGGGATTATCGAGGACAAAAACTGTAGTGTATACGAGAACTTACTTTAATGTATGAATTTGGATAAGTTTAATATGATTGTCGTTGTTCGAACAATAGAAAAAATGAAAAAAGAGGATGGGGCAAACGTTTTTTCTAAAAAAGGAAAACCCGAACCTAATCTTGCGGAGAAATACCGCTCCGCTAATGAAAGTTCATGATTCATCTTTAGATTCAAACTGTTTCGTTATGCCCCAGCCTCTTGCACGTTATAATATGGTTAACCAAATTGGTAATGTAAACAAACTTACGATTGTACTTAGTAACGTCGTCGCCGATACAAAGTCGGGATCAACATTAAATTGCACAGAGAAAATCGTTGTATTTGCTGCGGAAGGCATTGCAGCAATTAGGACTAGTACCGTTCCTAAGACCGTATCTCCTATTCCCATTAAAGAAACGATCGCGAATGCGATAAGCGGCGAAATAACCAAACGTAACAGCACCATTATGCCAACTGGTCGAAATTCAATGGACCGTATTTTGATGGTTGCAAGCTGTAGTCCAAGTACGATCATCACAAGAGGAATCGCAGCATCTGCCAGCAAAACAATCATATCTTCTACTTGGACTGGCAATGGAATAGCCAATTGGTTCAATAGTATCCCTACGATACTTGCCCATAATATCGGAACCTTAACTGTTCTTATAAGCGACTCCTTCTTCGTAATCGCTCCATCTCCCCCACTTGCAGCAATGTATATACCAAGTGAGTTCATTAACAAATCCATTACAACCATAATCATCAGGGCATAAATAAAGCCCTCTTCACCAATCGTGAATAACACAACCGGAACACCTAAATTCCCACCATTTAAAAACACACCTGAAAGCAGCATCGCATGCTTTCGCTTCTTTTCTACCTGTAAAAAACGAGAGATTAATAGAATAAGAACAACTAAAACGAAAACAAGTAGTCCGATAACGGCAAAAATGTATAAATGCCTGGACGTTAATGCATTGGCATAAAACGTTTCAAATCCTAAAAAAGGACATAGTACATAGATTGCAACAAAGGATAAGGATTTTATATCAAGCTTTTTAAATTTCCCAATTCCATACCCAATGGCAAATACGGAAAAGATTGGTAGCAAAATTGTTAAAAAGGACATGGTGTACACCTCAGATTGTTGAAAAAATAATAGAATAAGCGTAAACAAAGATTAAAATCCTGTCAATTCGTGCATTTTTAAAATATTTCCTGTTCTTAGGCAGGCTATTTTATAGTAAAATAAACATAATCGTTAAGAACAGAAAAGGAGGCAAAAATAATGGAAATGGGATTATTTCAAAACCAAAAACTCAAGCTTACGATGACACCACATCTTCAACAAGCGATTTCCATCCTCCAATATTCCACGGTCGAACTGTTCGAGTACATTCAACACCTTACTTTAGAGAACCCATTGATTGAATTAGATGAATCGTTCCACTCTAATTTGGAAGCGCTTACGAAAAAGACAACCAAACGAGAACCTACTACAGATTTTATTCGCGATCACGAGCCCTCTTTACAAGAACGCTTAGTACGCCAGCTCGCTTTTTTACCGATTCAAGAGCAGGAGCGAAAAACAGCAGAGTATATCATTTACATGCTAGATGAGGATGGTTATTTTAAAGACTCTATTAACGATACGGCCGTTCACCTTAATCAAACGGTGGAAGAGATTGAAACCGCATTATCCTATGTGCAGCAACTAGAGCCAAAAGGAATTGGAGCAACTAGTCTACAGGAGTGCCTTTTGATTCAACTAGAAGCCCGAGAAAATAACGAGATTGCTAGACAAATAGTCGAACATCACTTAGAAGCATTAGCTACGAAAAACTTCAAAGGTATTGCGGATGCGCTAGTATGCTCCATTGAGGAAGTTACCTTAGCTTATCAGCTTATTCAAACATTACATCCTAGGCCTGGCTTGCTCATAAGTAAACACCATGTACCAACCTATGTCATTCCAGACTTTATTGTAAAGTGTCAAAACAATAAAATTAGCCTTACATTTAACGACCAAACCTTACCCGAAATCAATTTAAATCACGATTATGCTAATTTATTACAGCGTTCTCAAGCGGACCGTCATACCCAAACGTACTTACAGCATAAATACAAGCAATATGTTTGGTTAACAAAAAGTATTTACAACCGAAAGAATACACTGCATCACGTTATGTCAACGATCGTGGACAAACAGATGGACTTTTTCTTAAAAGGACCAAATCACATGGAGGCTCTGACCTTACAGGATGTAGCCAAAATATGTGAGGTACACGAATCAACCGTAAGCAGAGCAACAAGAAACAAATACGTGCAAACACCTTATGGATTATTTGAACTAAAGCATTTCTTTACTTCCGGTGTACGATCGGATTCGGGAAGCATCACGTCCTCCCACAAAATTAAAACATTGATCCGTCAATATATTGAATCGGAAAATAAACGAAAACCATTTTCCGATCAACAGCTCGCCAATCTGTTAAAAGGGAAACATATTAACATTGCCAGAAGAACCGTTGCCAAGTATCGCGAGGAAATGAATATCCCTTCTTCTAGCATTCGAAAGAAATTTCAAGTATTTTAGTATATAATGCAAGTATCATTCAACGAAGAAAGAGTGAATACAGGAATGGAAGCCTTTCAAAAGCCACAAAAAATTTACGAAAAAGTTGCCGATGAATTAGTAAACAAAATTAAAAATGGTGAGTTTCAGCCTGGGGATCGTCTCCAGTCTGTTGAACAATTAGCGAAAAATTTTAATGTTGGAAGATCTGCTATTCGCGAAGCATTAAGTGCCTTACGCGCTAAAGGAATTTTAGAAATGCGACAAGGGGAAGGGACATTTGTGAAAGCATTCGATCCAAAAATTTTATCTTCTACCATCACAACTTCTACCATATTAATGAATAAAAAGGACATTCAGGACTTACTCGAAATCCGCAAAATTTTAGAACTAGGTAGTGTAGCGTCTGCTGTAAAACAAGCAACAAGAGAGAATCTACAAGAAATAGAAGAAGCTCTAGAAGATATGAAGCAAGCAAAAGGCAATGAAGAGCTTGGCGACAAAGCAGATCTTCGTTTCCATATGGGTATTGCCAAAGCATCGAACAACAATATTTTAATTGAGCTTATGGATCAAGTATCTGGAATGATGGGCAAAGCCATGCGGGAAACAAGAAGGATTTGGCTTTTTTCAAAGGGAACAACCTTAGAGAGAATTTATATGGAACATAAAGAAATCTATGAGGCCATTGTAAATAAAGACGAACAGCTTGCTCAAAGCTTGATGCTCGCTCATTTAACTGCTGTCGAAGAGACATTAATGAAAAACGCTCCAACCAAGTAGTAATGAAAAAGGATTGTATTTTGAAGCGTTTTTATGTACTCTTATAGTAGAAGTCATCAGATGACCTTATGACTGTTTATGAGGTAAACATAGATTCGTTGTTTTATCCATTTTAAAAATAGCCAGATAAGTAGAAAACAATTAAATTATTTCCCAGTCCAACATAGGAGGGGTTACCGATGAAGGTGTCCTTATTTATAACGTGTTTAGGAGATATGTTTTACGTAAATGCAGGAAAGGCAACGGTGGAATTACTGGAACGCTACGGTTGTGAAGTAGATTTTCCGGAAACGCAAACGTGCTGTGGCCAGCCGGCATATAACAGCGGGTATCACAAGGATACGATTGCAGCTGCCAAAAATATGATTCGGACCTTTGAGCATTCGGAGTATGTCGTGAGCCCGTCTGGTTCCTGTGCTTATATGTTTCACGAGTACGAGCATTTACTGAAAGAAGAGCCCGAATGGCAAGAAAAGGCTCGTACGCTTAGCGAAAAAACGTATGAGCTCACTCAATTTTTAGTAAACGTATTAGGGGTTGAAGATACGGGGGCTGAATTTCATGGGAAAGCAACCTACCATACCTCTTGCCACATGACCCGTTTACTTGGCGAAAAAGAAGCGCCTTTTACACTATTAAAAAATGTAAGAGGCTTGGAATTAGTAGACTTACCTCGTCGACAAGATTGCTGTGGATTTGGAGGCACGTTCTCTATTAAAATGCCAAACATATCCGAGCAAATGGTAGATGAAAAGATTTCTCATGTAGAAGAGACCGAAGCAGAAGTATTAATCGGTGCAGATGCAGGATGCTTAATGAATATTGGTGGACGTATCGATCGAATTGGGAAGCCCATTCGGGTTATGCATATTGCCGAAATTTTAAATAGTCGAGGTGATGCGTAATGCCAATGCATATTGGGGAAAAGCAATTTACAAGCCGGGTCGAAAAAGGACTAGAGGATCAATTCATGCGCGGTGCTGTTCGTTCTGCACAGGAAAGATTACAGAACGGTCGAGCAAATGCTGCAGAAGAGCTTGGGGAATGGGAAGAATGGCGTAATCTGGGGCAAGAAATTCGTACCCATACGATGGAAAATCTTGATTATTATTTGGAGCAGCTTAGCGATAAAATAGCCGAGCTTGGTGGGCACGTCTTTTTCGCGGAAACCGCCGAGGAAGCAAATGCCTATGTTCGCTCCGTCATTCGGAAAAAAGAAGCGAAGAAAATTGTCAAATCGAAGTCCATGGTTACAGAGGAAATTAACCTAAACGACGCACTCGAGCAAGAAGGCTGCGAGGTAGTGGAAACAGACTTAGGGGAATACATTTTGCAAATTGACGATCATGATCCCCCTTCCCATATTGTTGCGCCAGCCTTGCATAAAAACAAAGAGCAAATTCGCGATGTCTTTCAAGAACGACTTGGCTATACAAAGACAGAAAAACCGGAGGAATTAGCATTATTCGCTCGGGAGCAGCTGCGAAAGGACTTCTTATCCGCAGATGTGGGCATTACCGGTTGTAACTTTGCCATCGCCGAATCTGGCTCCTTTGCTCTTGTAACAAATGAAGGGAATGCAAGACTTGTATCCACCTTACCGAAAACCCAAATTACCGTAATGGGAATGGAGCGTATTGTTCCTACCTGGGAGGAGCTTGATGTTCTCGTCTCCTTACTTACGAGAGCGGCAGTTGGACAGAAATTAACGAGCTACGTAACCGCGTTAACAGGACCAAAGCAAGAAGGAGATGTGGATGGACCAGAAGAGTTCCATTTAGTGATCGTCGACAATGGCCGCTCGAAAATATTAGGCACTGAATTTCAGGAGGCACTTCACTGCATTCGCTGTGCAGCATGTATTAACGTTTGCCCAGTTTATCGTCATGTAGGTGGGCATGCATACGGCTCGATTTATCCCGGACCGATCGGGGCTGTACTCACACCACTTCTTGGTGGCTATGACGATTACAAGGAATTACCTTATGCATCCTCCTTATGCGGCGCATGCACAGAGGTATGCCCAGTAAAAATACCATTGCATGAGCAATTGATTTTACACCGCAAAAAAATGGTAGAGGAAGAGAAAAAATCGCCTCTACTGGAGCGAATTGCAATGAAAGGGTTCAGCATGGGGACTGGCAAGCCATCCCTTTATAAAATGGGAACAAAAATGGCCCCGACGATGCTAAAGCCTTTTGTAAAAGAAGAAAAAATCTCAAAAGGACCAGGACCGATTAAGCTCTGGACAAGTGTCAGAGAATTCCCTGCTCCAGAAAATGAACGGTTTCGAGATTGGTTTAAAAATCGTGAAAAAGGAGGCAATCAAAATGCCTGAAGGTCTCGTGCAAAATCGTGACTCCTTTTTAAATAACATTGCCAAAAACTTAGGTCGAGAACGGAAAACAGCAAATGTGGTTCGACCGAATTGGAAGCATCAGCCGCAATGGAAGGTGCTTCAGAATAAATCGGTAGATGAATTAGTCGATGTATTGGAAAAACAGTGTAAAAATATTCATACGAATTTCGTACGAACAACAAAAGCTAGTTTAGCAGACAAACTCGATGAAATCATCACTGCGTATGGTGGGAAATCCGTGATTACGTGGGATGATGAACGATTTGAAGCATTTGGAATATCCGGTTATTTCGATTCCTTAAAGGAAAAGGATGTGGAGTTCCACCGTTGGGATCCTGCAATCAGGGAAGAGAATGTAACCTTTGCGGAGCGTGCAGATGTGGGCATTACCTTTAGCGACATGACACTTGCAGAATCCGGTACGGTTGTTCTCTTTAGCGATAAGGGAAAAGGGAGATCGGTAAGTCTACTTCCCGCAACCTATATCGCAATCATCCCGAAAAGCAGCATTGTTCCAAGAATGTCACAAGTAACTCGGGAAATCCATAAACGGGTAGAAGCAGGGGAAATCGTGCCTTCATGTGTGAATTTCATTACCGGACCAAGTAATTCGGCCGATATTGAAATGAATCTTGTGGTTGGGGTGCATGGGCCGATTAAGGTTAGTTATGTGGTTGTGGAGGACTAATAAAAAGGCGAAAGAACGTAACATCTGTTCTTTCGCCTTTTTACTAGTCTGCTAGTGTTCGAAGTAATTGAAATAACGCTGACTTTACTTCAAATCCAATCCCAGGCACATCTGGTAATCGAACATAACCATCTTCTATTGGATATCCTTCAGCAAATCCACCAAATGGCGGGAACACACCTGGATAAGACTCATTCCCCCCTAAACCAAGTCCTGCTGCAATATTTAAGGATAACTGATGTCCCCCATGTGGAATACAACGGCGAGATGACCACCCATATTCCTTTAGCATATCTAATATCCGCATATATTCTACTAGACCATAGCTTAAGGAGCAATCGAACTGCAAATAGTCTCGGTCGGAACGCATGCCTCCATGTCTAATTAAATTTCTAGCATCCTGCATGGAAAACAAATTCTCCCCTGTTGCCATCGGATTTTTGTAATGCTTCGATAGTTCTGCTTGTAATTCATAATCAAGTGGGTCACCCGCTTCCTCATACCAAAACAAATCATAAGGCTCGAGCTTTTCTGCATAGCGAATCGCTGTTTCCAAATCAAAACGACCATTCGCATCTACAGCAAGTGACCTCCCACTTGGCACTACTTTCAGAACTGCCTCTATCCGACGTATGTCCTCCTCAAGCGACGCTCCACCGATTTTCATTTTCACGACATTATAGCCTTGGTCTAAATATCCTTGCATTTCATCTTGTAGCTTCGAGTAGTCTTTGTCAGGGCTATAGTACCCACCTGCAGCATAGACAAACACCTTATCGTCTACTTCACCATTCCCATATTGGTCCGCTAATAATCGATACAGCGGTTTCTCTTCAAGCTTGGCAACTAAGTCCCATACGGCCATATCAATTGTCCCAACAGCAACCGAACGCTCACCATGACCACCAGGCTTTTCACCTGTCATTAAAATATCCCAGATTTTATGAGGATCAAAATTGGTACCCGCTTCATTTAAAATAGCCTCTGTCTTTGCTTCCTTTAAGCGTGGAATGAACCGCTCCCTAAGCAATCCACTAGGTGCATAACGACCATTTGAATGAAAGCCGTACCCAATAACTGGTTTTCCATTCCGAATCACGTCCGTAATAATTGCAACAACCGATGCGGTCATTTTGCTAAAATCAATATAGGCATTTCGAATATCAGAACTAATTGGAACCGCCATTTCTCTTACATCTACAATTTTCATTTCGTATCCCTCCATTTTTACATAAATCCTAGTAGCTGCCACCAGGTAAGGGCAACAATTATGGTTACCAACGTCATGAAACCTGTCATTAACAGTCCAGGTAATAAAAAGCTTTGTTGTTTAATTTCACCTGTACTATGAACCAACACATTCGGCATTGCTTCCACTACTAAAATATAACCATGCACACATGCTAGCGTGGCGGTGAACGCAATTAAAATCGGGTCTGTCCCCGCCTGTACCGATAACCCAATATAAATTGGAATAAGGGCAACAACAGCCGTTGACACATTAGACATCGCCAAATGGAAGATTTGCGTAATGATTAAAATAAAAATAACAGCGATAATTGGTTTTTCCATAAGGGAAATGATCCAGTCCGTGCTTAGACTTTCCCCTATCAGCTCGGTTGCACCGGAATGATTTAAGCCATAACCAACCGATAAAGTCGCGCCAAGCATGAGGACCGTATCGAAGTTAATTTTTACAATATTGCTCCAAGTAGCACAGCCGATTCCAGGTAAAGTCATGAGCGCAACCCCAATTAAAGCTGTAATGCTAGGATGAAGCCCATGCAATGGCTCACTCATCCACATCCCTACTGTAAAAAGTAAAATAAACAAACATCGTAATTCCTTGCCGCTCATTTTCCCGAAATCCTTAACCTTCTCTCCCATTTCCTTTTTGACCGCTTGAAAGGATGATTTCGGTATATCGACTGGAAACAGCTTTAATAGTAAAAGCCACAAGATTGGAATTAATAAAAGCCATATGGGCAAAGCATACAAAAACCATTCAAAATAAGTAATGTTAACTCCTAAAAATTCATTTAATAATTCGACCGTTAAAATATTGCCAATGGCTGCTGTCATCACCGCTGTACCACTAATCGTCCCTCCAAAAGCAACCCCAAGCATAATCATTTTCCGAAAATTACTTTCCTTCTTATCATCAATCATGTCCATAACATTTAAAGCGACTGGAAGCAACAGAGACGTCCGAACTGCAATTGCTGGTATAAAAAAGGCTTGTAGCTGGGGAATCATTAAAATACTTGCTAACAATCCTTTTTCACTCCCACCCCACTTCGTTAAAATCAGATAGGTTATCCGCTTCGCCAATGGGGTCTCATTAACCGCTCTTGCCAACATCATTCCAACGATAATTAGGAATACAGCCGGGGAAGAAAAGCCGCTATACGCAATTTCAGTTGGAACAACATCTAAAACAAGCATCAAGGTTAAAATAATGATTGAAGTAAGACCTATTGGAATCGGTTCTAATGCCCATAGCACGACGGCACAGGATACGATAGCAATCATTAATCTCGGGGAAGTAGTAAAGGATTCTGGTAATCCCACGTACAATCCAATAAACACACCAATCGCCAATACGAACCCGATGATTGTTTTCTTATTTCGTGACTGTTTTACATTTTCATAGGAATGCTCCACTGCCTCCACTTTAGATGAGCTCAACATTTTCACCTTCTTAATCGGGTCTGTACCTATGATAATTGTTTGATTCGATTTACAATTTCATTTGATACATCCTTTGTATTACACTTCCCACCTATATCTGGTGTTTTAATGCCATCCGCCAAAACATCCTCGATGATTTCCAATAGCTTTTCGCCTAGCTCTCGCTCACCTAAATGATCCAACATCATTTTTCCTGTCCAAATTTGCCCAATCGGATTTGCAATTCCTTGGCCATAAATGTCAGGTGCAGAGCCGTGTACCGGCTCAAACATGGACGGGTATTTCCCATTCAGATTTATATTTGCTGCAGGAGCTATACCAATACTACCCATAATGGCTGCTCCTAGGTCTGTTAAGATATCCCCAAATAGATTACTCGCTACAATGACATCGAACATATGAGGCTTTGTAACAAAAAAGGCTGCTAACGCATCAATGTGAATCAGCTCTGTTTGATAATCCGGGTATTTCTGTGAGGTCTCCTTAAATACTTCATCCCAGAAAGGCATCGAATGCACAATTCCATTAGACTTCGTAGCACCTGTAACATGCCTCCCATGACGCTTGGCATATTGAAAAGCATACTCCATTACTCGTTCTGTACCTTTTCGAGTAAATACATTATTTTGGATAGCGATTTCGTCCTCACCACGGTGAATTCTTCCACCAATCTCACTATACTCCCCTTCACTATTTTCTCGAACGACGACAAAGTCAAAGTCCCCTGATTCCCGAAGAGGCGATTTCAAGCCTTTTATGAGCTTGGCAGGGCGGACATTAATCACCTGCTCGAACTCTCTTCGAATTGGAAGCAAAAGTCCCCATAACGACACATGGTCTGCAACCAAATTTGGATTCCCTACCGCTCCTAGAAAAATCGTATCGTGGTTTTGGAGTCGCTCTAACCCATCATCATCCATCATTTTTCCATGCTCTATGTAGTAATCACAACTGTATGGATACCAGCTATAATCAAATTTCAAACCACCATGCAGCTCAGATATTGCATCCAGCACGCGTACTGCTTCTGGTACAACCTCTTTTCCAATACCATCTCCTGGGACTACAGCAACACTATATTTTTTCATATCGAACCTCCTATACTTTTTTTGCTACGATAAAAAACAAAGCTCCAAATACAGCTGGAAGGATAGAGCATACAACAACAACACCAATCCAATGGAAGGTGGACCATATTTCTCCTACTGCTGTTCCCCCAACAGTGACACCAATATAGTAGCTGAAAAAGTAAAAGCTACTAGCACCGCTTTTATGGTGAGTGGCCGTTTCTCCAATCCATGCTGACGTTAACGAATGGGCAATAAAAAAACCGAAACAAACAATCGATAATCCAAGTACGACAAAAGCTACGGTTTGGAGAGTTGTAATCCATACCCCAATCACCATCGTAATAAGACCAAAAAACATTAAATGCAAGATGTTATATTTTGCCGCTAACCTACCTGCAAAGGGAGAACCAAAAACACCAAATAGATACGTAAAATATACGAGAGAAATTAGATGAATAGATAAATAGAATGGCTCTTGCTCTAAATAAAATGGGATATACGTCCATATTCCTGTAAACCCAAATTGGATCATCATTCCAAATAGAAAGGCGAATGCGAGCTTTTGATTTTTCAAATGAACGAGCATGCCGAGGAAGTCTTCCTTTAAGGTCCGATTGTATTGCACAAAAAAGCGTGACTTAGGTAGAAGGAGAAAGCATCCAAAGCAAATAAATGCCCCAAATACACCAATCACGTAAAATCCTACTTCCCACGAATAATGATCCGCAAAATAGCCGCTTACGAATCTACCGAGCATACCTCCTAATGCATTACTAGCAATATAGATGGTTACAATTAGCCCCCGACTACTACGGGCAATTTCTTCATTAATATACGCAATCGCAACGGCTGGAAGTCCTGCAATTCCAAAGCCGGTAATAAACCTCCACATGAGGATCCAAAGATAGGAATCTACTAATGGAATGACAAGCAGTGGAACCACAGACAAGCATAAGGTCCATTGAATGATACCAATTCTTCCAATATGGTCAGAAAGAAAGCCAAAAAAGAGCAAACCTATAACGAGAGATAAGGTTGTAAGGGACATGGCAAAGCTAGACATGGTCGGCGTAAGGCTAAATTCCCTTGCAAATACAGGCAAAAGCGGCTGCACGACATAAAGATTGGCAAAGTTTAATAGGGAAGCTAGAGTAAGGCCAATCGTTAACTTCCAAAAGTTTGCCTCATACCGTTCATATGGCTTTTTTTCCACACCTACATTCGAAAGCATAAGCAATCCTCTTTTTCGTAAGTTTATCCAAATCACAATCATTAGGAGGAAACAACCAGCCTCACTAATAGAAGTTACACTTTATATGTGGCGGTATTTTTCGACACCTTCCACATACAAATCATTGCCATGTGCATCATTAATAACAATTGCGGGAAAGTCCTTTATCGTTAGCCTTCGAATCGCCTCTGTACCCAAATCCTCGTAGGCTATCATCTCAACAGCCGTAATCGAACGGGAGATTAGTGCTGCGGAGCCCCCAATTGCACCAAAATAAATCGCCTTATTTTTGATCATCGATTGTTTTACTTCCTTACTTCGATATCCCTTCCCAATCATTGCGGAAAGCCCTTTATCTAGTAATGCCGGTGTATAGGTATCCATTCTACTACTTGTCGTTGGTCCTGCAGATCCAATTACCTGCCCTGGCTTCGCTGGAGTTGGGCCAACATAATAGATTGCTTGATTGGAAAGATCAAAAGGTAATGCTTCTCCCTTTTGAAGCTGCTCATACATTCGCTTATGTGCAGCATCTCTCGCTGTATAAACCGTTCCCGATAAAAGAACTCTATCCCCTGCTTTCAATGAAAGAATATCCGCTTCTTCCAAGGGGATACGTATGGATTTAGTCATCTGTCATCCTCCTTTAAAGGATTGCTTGCTTATGGCGGCTGGCATGACAATTCAAGTTCACCGCAACAGGTAAAGCTGCAATGTGACAAGCCTCCACCTCTATCTTGATATCAAGCGCCGTTGTTGTCCCGCCCAGCCCTTGAGGTCCAATGCCTAGCCGATTGATTTCTTCCATTAGCTCTACTTCTAAATTGGCTATCCCTTCATCCTCATGGCGTTTCCCAATTGGACGAAAAAGGGATTTTTTCGCTAAATAGGCACACCTTTCAAAATTGCCACCAATGCCAATACCAACGACTAATGGCGGACAAGCGTTTGGTCCGGCAACGCGAACAACATCTAATACATATTGCTTAATGCCCTCGATACCGTCAGATGGCTTCAGCATTTTTAAATCACTCATATTTTCTGCCCCGCCACCTTTAGCGGTCATATGAATAGTCAGGGAATCTCCTTCTACTAATTCCACGTGCACAATTCCCGGACTGTTATCCTTCGTGTTTTTGCGTTTAATTGGGTCCTTCACAATGGAGTTGCGCAAATAGCCTTCCCCGTAGCCTTTTCGAATCCCGTCATTGATCGCGTCATATAAGCTGCCACCAACAATGTGACAATCCTGACCAAGCTCCACGATACAAACGACAGTGCCAGTATCCTGACACATGGGCACTTGGAGTTCCGATGCGATATCAGCGTTATCCATAAGCTGCTGCAGGACCCCTTTACCTGTTTCCGATTTCTCCGTCGCAAGCGCAAGCTTAAAGGCGTTATACACGTCTTCTCCTAATTCATAATTCGCCTCGATGCAAAGCTCCGCAATCGCTTTGACGATGTCCTCGTAAAGGATTTTTTTCAACGTACATTCCTCCCTTGCATTCATTAGATGGGTTAATGGTTTAAAGCCTCTACTTCGAACAATTCATCGACAGATTCTAGTTTCTCTATGGATAATAGATTCGTAGCAAGCGACTGTCGTTTTGATTGTGGTATATCGCTCACAAGCTCCATAAACTTTTCAACTAAATCATTCTGTGTGACGGGGTTTTCTGGGTCGCCTTTCGGAAAATCCGCTTGTTTCGTAATGACTTCTCCATTTGTTAGCTTTACCTCAACCTTTGCTCCCCATTTTTCCGGGTAGGCTTTATCCATCTCAGGATCTACCTCAACCTTAACTTTCTTCATGACTTGACGTATCTCCTCATCCCAAAGAGCATGCTCATGAAAGCAATCCAAACCTCCCTTACCAGTAAAAAGAGCTAAAGCGGTGCAATATTGTAAGCTAAATTTTGAAGCGTAAATAGTTGATGGGTTGTCATTATTAGTAATGTTAAGTGCTACTTGGTAGGTTTTTACGGTGATGCAATCAATATCGCGCCCTTGTAAGTGACGCTCTTTTGATAGGTCCATCATCATATCCATTGCATGATGGGTATGGCGACAGGAGGCATGAATTTTAAAGGAGTTTTCCATAATCTTAAAAGTAGTTCCAAGAAAATCTGTAATCTTTGCTACGTCATAATCTTCAGTCATGGCACGGAAAAATCCACGTTCTCCCTCTAATATGTTTTGGGCACCTGTGAAGCCTTTTTCCGCTAATAGGCTGCTAATAACACCATTCATTGCTGCCTTTCCTGTATGAAGCTGCTTCGTATTTGCACCATCTTCAATAAACTCCCACAGGCCGGCAGCTTGGGATCCGGCGTTTCCAAGCGCATGTGTAATTTGCTCTTCCGTTAACTGTAGTAATTTGGAAGCAGCAGCTGTAGACCCAAACGTCCCACAGGTTGCGGTATTGTGCCAATAATAGTAATGAGATGGAGACACCGCCTCCCCAATTCGGTAGCAGACTTCATAGCCAACCACAACTGCTGTAATCAAGTCCTTTCCACTAAGCTGTTTCCATTCCGCTACCGCAAAGGCAGCAGGGATTACTACGGTTGCAGCATGGATAATGGATGCTTTATGGATGTCATCCAGCTCCACGATATGACTCGCTGCCCCATTTACGAAGGCCGCATTCACAACCGAGTTTTTGCCGCCAGTCACCAGTGTTGCCTGCTCTTCCCCACCCATTTCTCGAATCATTTCTGCGATCATTTGTACAGGTGCTTTATTCGCACCAGCAAAGGCAGAACTAAAATAATCTAAGATACAAAGCTTCGTAAAAGCGACCACCTCTTCTGGTAAATCCTCATACGATGTTTGTTTTATATAGCGTGCTAGTTCTTCACTTAAGCCCATCTCATGAAACCTCCTTTTTTATTTTCTTAAAGATTAAAAGGAACGCGGCATCCCAAGCACATGTTGACCAACGTAGCTCAATACGAGGTTATTTGTAACAGGAGCCACAATGAATAGTCGCGCCTCGCGAAACTTTCTTTCAATGTTATATTCAGTGGCAAACCCATATCCTCCAAACGTAGTCATGGCAGCATTCGCCGCCTTCCATGTTGCTTCAGAGGCTAAATATTTCGCCATATTTGCCTCAGCTCCACAATTTTCACCTTGATCGAATAGCTGAGCTGCTTTATCTCGCATTAGCTTTGCCGCTTCAATCTCCATATAAGACGCTGCGATTGGAAATTGTACCCCTTGATTCTTCCCAATTGGTCGATTAAATACCTCTCTTTCATTAGCATACTGGACCGCTTTATCCACAAAATAAAGCCCATCCCCAACGCTTTCCGATGCAATTAAAATTCGCTCCGCATTCATCCCACTTAACACATAGCGAAACCCTTTCCCTTCTAAACCAATCCGATTTTCCACTGGTATCTCTACATTTTCAAAAAACACCTCTGTCGTCGCATGATTAATCATCGTATCAATTGGACGGATCGTAATCTTGTCTTGTTGGTCCTTCATATCCAAGATGAAAAGACTTAAACCATCTGTCTTCTTTTCCACCTGATGCTTTGGGGTAGTACGTGCAAGCAGCAACATAAGATCAGAATATGCTGCCCGTGACGTCCAAATTTTTTGCCCGTTTACAATATAACGATCTCCTTCAAGCACAGCCGTTGTTTCAATGCTCGTTGTATCACTACCTGCCGTTGGCTCTGTTATTCCAAATGCCTGAAGTCGTAGCTCTCCACTAGCGATTTTCGGTAAAAAACGTCGCTTCTGTTCCTCGTTCCCATGTCGCAATACTGCTCCCATCGTATACATTTGAGCATGACCTGCACCGGCATTTCCGCCAGAGCGATTAATTTCCTCTAGAATTACTCCTGCTTCCTTCATGCCAAGCCCTGCTCCTCCATATTCTTCAGGAATTAACACAGATAGCCAGCCTTCCTCTGTTAATGCCTTAATAAACTCCTCTGGATACGCATCCTGCTTATCCGTTTCTCGCCAATAGCTTTCCGGAAACTTTTCACACAACGCGCGTATGCTTGAACGAATTAATTCCAATTCCTCCAAAGTGCTAACGGCCATGAAATTCCCCTCCTTATTTTCCTTTCCACTCGGCTTGTCGTTTTTCGTTAAATGCTCGAATTCCTTCCACTCGATCTTCCGAATTTGCACACTTATAATACTGGTCGAGCTCTATTTCCAACGCCGCGTGCAAATCTGTTTCAATTCCATTGTTAACAGCGTATTTTAGCGCTTTAAGTGAAAGTGGAGCGTTTTTGGCAATATCCCTGGCTAGCTCGAAGGCTTCTTCCATTAGGTCGCCACCTTCTACTACATAGTTTGCCAATCCTATTGCTTCAGCCCGCTTAGCAGACATAAAATGACCTCGAAACAATAATTCTTTCGCAATCCCAACCGGAATCGTTCGTGGCAGTAGCTGCGTTCCTCCAACTCCCGGAATAAGTCCAATTTTCACCTCTGGTACTCCTACGCTTGCATGCTCGGCAAAAATGCGAAGGTCACAGCTTAGGACCATTTCCAATCCACCACCTAATGCATAGCCATTCACAGCTACAAGGACAGGAAAAGGGAAGTCACGAATCATTCCGTAGGCTTCTTCAAAAATGTCATGCTGTCGATGCCAATCCTCATTCGTCATCCCATTTCGTTCCTTCAAATCCGCACCAACACAAAAGCTCCTCTCACCCGACCCCGTTAGAATCAGTACACGCAAGTCGTCCTTTTCGTGTAATAGACGTAAGCATTCTATTAATTCCATACCCATTTTCGTATTTAAGGCATTCATGGCATTGGGACGATTTAATGTTAAAAGATAAACTCCTTTTGTCTTTTCATCTTGTGACAGTGCTAATGTTTCCCAATTAGACATCCTTTCACCTCACAATTCCAGTGGTTCATCGCTTAAGCCTTATTTTTGCTTGACCTTGTTATGAAGACCTAATTCTTTCATGATCTTCTCTGTGTGCTCCCCTAATTCAGGTACAGGTGCCATAACCGCCTCTACGCCTTCCATATTAATAGGTGGCTTGAGTGCTACTACACTGCCGACTGGGGTTTGCACCTGGTCCCAACGATTTCGGGCAATTAATTGAGGATGCTCAAAAAAGTCCTTCATATTATTTAATCTAGCATTCGCAATTTTTGCTTGCTCCAGCCTATCTAACACTTCCGCTGATGTTAATCTATCAAAGGTTTTCTCAATGATTTCCTTTAATATTTCTCGGTTATCCGATCTTCTCGCTGTCGTATGAAACCGTTTATCTGTCGCAAGTGTTTCATTTTCCAACACTTGCTTACAAAAGGTGCTCCATTCCCGCTCATTTTGCAGCCCGATAAAGACTGTTTTTCCATCTCCACATTTAAAGGGACCATAAGGATAAATGGTGGAGTGACTAGCCCCTGTACGCTTCGGCTCCTCCCCGCCAAAGGCACTATAATACATTGGATAACCCATCCATTCGCCAAGTGCCTCGAGCATGGAAATTTCAAGAACCGTTCCTTTTCCTGTTTTCATTCGATTCAAAAGTGCGGTTAAAATGCCTGTATAGGCATACATACCAGCAGCAATATCTGCACTTGGAATACCTGTTTTCACCGGCTCCTCTTCTGTTCCGGTAATGGATACAAGGCCTGCCTCACACTGCACGAGTAAATCGTACGCCTTCTTATGTGCATAAGGCCCTGATTCTCCGTATCCACTTAAACTACAAACGATTAAGCTCGGGTGCTTCTCCACTAATTCATTAGGTTCAAAACCCATTCTCTTTAATGCGCCTGGTGCTAAGTTTTGTACGAAAACATCTGCTTTTTCTAATAAGCGACGAAGTACTTCCTTTCCCTCATCGGATTTAAGATCAAGCGTAATGGATTCCTTGGAACGATTACACCAAATAAAATGACTAGACATTCCTCTTACCGTGCTATCATACTGTCGAGCAAAGTCACCCGTCTTTGGGCGCTCTATCTTTATCACTCTTGCGCCTAAATCAGCAAGTTGACGAGTAGCAAACGGAACCGCTATTGCCTGCTCAATCGCCACAACCGTCACACCCTCCAATGGCAGCATCTAATTCCTCCTTGTTGAAACATATTAAAAACGCGTAACATGTACTCACTTAAATTTAAAAGTTTATTTGCGTAAAGACTCTAAAGAAAGGAGTCTTTTTGCTCGTTCTGCAACGGGAATATCAACCATCTTCCCATCTACTTGAACACTACCAAAACCCTTTTCCATCGCATCTTCATAGAATTCCACAATTCGTTTTGCTTCTTTTAATTCCTGAGCAGTGGGCATAAACACATCCGTAACAATAGGTATTTGGTTCGGATGAATCAGTAATTTCCCTTGAAATCCTAGCTGTTTTCCTCGTTCTGCATCATGCTTCAACCCTAAGTCATTGGTAAAATCGGCATAGATAGCATCAATTGGTGAATCAACGTTGGCCGCTCTTGAATCTGTAACCAGCTTGGAGCGCGCATAAATCATGCCATTTTTTCTTTCCTCTGAGCGAATGTTTAAATCGAACATTAAGTCTTCTGCTCCAAGTGCTAATCTATCTATTCGATGACTCGCACTCGCAATATCATAAGCATTGCGAAGTCCGGTAGCAGTTTCGATTATTGGAATAATTGATATACGACCGTGCTCCATCCCCTTTTGACGCTCCATGCAGCTTAAAAGATAATCCAGAATAATGATGTCCTCTTTCGTATTCACTTTCGGTAAAAAGACACCTTTCAAGCCTGGCGTAACAACCTCTACTAAATCATCATAAAGAAATTTTGTAGCTATACCGTTTATACGAATATAGCTGTTTTCACTTATTCCATTCCGTATTGCTTGCGAAACCTTTTGACGTGCTAGCTCTTTTTCTTCAATCGCAACAGAGTCCTCCAAATCAAAGATAAAGGCATCTGCCTTAATTTCCTTCACTTTACTTAAAAACTTATCCTTACTACCTGGTACAAATAACCAAGAGATGATCAACAGTATCATTCCTTTTCCAATGAAATGGACAAACTGGATATTGTAAAATTGGATACAATGTTAGGCTGATTGATTTTCGGTGCTATTGCGACGAGGATTAGTTTGAATGATGGATGGGATCTCTGTTTAGGGACATAATTAATTCTTTTTCGGTTCTACTAATGTGGTGAGCTAAATGTTCACTTGCACGCTCCGCATCCTTTTCTAAAATCGCGTGCACTATTTTTTCATGCTCGAGGTTCGACTTTTTCATTTGCCCGGATATGATAAGAGGTGTATCTTGAGCAAAACCGTGTGAAATGGCTTCAATAAAGCTTAAAAGTCTAGAGCTGTTGCAACGACTGAACATGAGCTTATGAAACTTTGCATTTAATTCGGCATATTCCTCATCGGATTCTGCTTTAACCATGTTCAAATGATAGTTTTGTAGCTGAACTAAATCTTCTTCCGAAAAATGTTGAATACTCTTTTTTAATGCTAACGGCTCTAAAATAGACCGAAGCTCATAAATTTCCTTTATATCTTCTGTACTAATACTTTTGACAATGGCTCCTTTATGGGGCTCTATCGTAACAAGTCCTTCCATTTCTAATGTGCGAAGCGCCTCTCGAATGGGCATTCGACTTACTCCAATCCGTTCTGCTAATTCCGTTTGAACTAATCGATCACCCGGTTTAAAATCTCCCTTTAATATTGCTTTTCTTAAAACCGTACAAACCCTGTTATGTAACATTTCTCGGTTTCCAATTTTAAGATAATCGACATTATTCATTTTCATTACTCCATTCTCATTCCTTAATTGGTGAATTTAATGAGAATCCTTCCTTGTGGTTAAACATGAAAGTTGAAATGAATGAGAAGTATAGTCTAGGTAAAGCACCTAGCTATACTTCTACCTTTTTTAAATAACCTTATGTTCAACCAGCACCCGCTTGGGCTTCTTGTTTTGAATATGGTGGATTCGAATTGGTAAACAGTTTTTGAATCGCAACAACTAGAAGAACGACCCCAATTCCAATAAAGTCTGTAATAAATCCTGTCCAGATGAACAGAAGAGAAGCAGCGAGTAACAACATTCTTGTATACCACAGTGCACGTTTACCAAAGAACCATCCTTGAACTGCTGCTGCTAATAAATAAACACCGATTAATGCTGTTATTACGGCAATGACAATGTTAAACGTATCATCACTTTGGAGTAACAGCTCTGGACTGTAAATGAAAACAAACGGTACAATAAATGCTGCTAAGCCTAACTGGAAGGCTTTTACTCCCGTCTTCATTGGATTGGTCCCAGCTATTCCAGCACCAGCAAAGGCAGCAAGTGCAACTGGAGGTGTTATAGCAGAAATAACGGCATAATAGAAAACAAACATATGCGCATACAGTGGCTCTAATCCGATATTGATTAAGCCTGGTGCAATCGTAGAAGCTGCAACCGCATAGGCTGCTGTAGTCGGCATCCCCATTCCTAATAGGATCGATATGGCCATTGCAAATACTAAAGCAAGAAACATATTGTTATCCGCAATTGTTAGTAGCATTGTGCTAAAGCGTTGCCCTACACCAGTGAGGGCAATGACCCCAACAATGACCCCAGCACATGCAACAATGGAAACTAATTGCAACGCATCGCGCATCCCTAATTCAAATGCCTCCAGAACACTCTTTAATCCCATTCGTGTTTCTTTACTAAATAAGCTCAGTACGAAACAAGAAATAATCCCCATCGTACCGGCTAAAATAACCGACTTGCCACTAACGAGTAAAAAGATAAGTAGAAATACTGGGAAGAACAAATAGATTTTCTGAATGATATATTTAAACCTCGGCAGCTGTGCTCTTGATAACCCTTTCATACCTCTTTTAATAGCTTCAAAGTCAACCATAAAATACACAGAAACAAAGTATAAAATAGCCGGTATTGTTGCAGCTATAATAATTTCCGAATACTTGATTCCCGTTATTTCAGCCATTAAAAATGCTCCAGCTCCCATAATTGGAGGTAGAATCTGTCCACCAGCAGAAGCCGTTGCCTCTGTTGCTGCTGCAAATTTTGGTTGATACCCTGTTTTTTTCATTAATGGGATCGTAAGGGAACCCGTTGCTACAACGTTTCCAGCAGATGTTCCATTAATCATCCCCATTAAACCGGAGGAAATAATGGCAACCTTCGCAGGTCCACCTCTTAATCTACCAGCAATTGCAAATGCCACATTAATAAAGTATTGTCCAACCCCAGACTTCTGCAAAAATGCACCAAATATAATAAATAGGATGATATATTTAGAAGATACATCTAAGGTCACACCGAATACACCATTTAAGCTATAAATATACGTAACGAAACGCTCAACGGAGTAGCCACTGTGTTCTAAAATACCTGGCAAATAAGGTCCAGCAAAAACATAAGCAACAAAAATCATTGCGATGATTGGCAATACCCAGCCACTTGTTCGTCGTGTAATTTCAAAAACTAGCAATAGGCCAGCTAGAGCAATTAGGACATCCATATCCGTTGGAGCAACTCCAACTCGGAAGATAAGTTGATTTAAATTCGCAAAAATGTAGTAACCAATATAAATAGAGAGCGCTATTAGCACCCAGTCAATGATTGGTACCTTGTTTGATTTTGACCTCCATCCGGGATATAGCATAAGCGTAAGCACTGTACCAAAAACAAGGTGAGTACTACGGAATACCCAAGGATCAATAGGATTGAGGTTTAAAATATACAAGTGGAAAATCGCGCCAATAACGGCAATAACCGTGAAAACATACTTTACCCAACCTGTTAATTTTCTTGTATTGGAATATGACTCTAGTTCTTCTTCATCAATCGTTGTATCAATTTTTTCCGTATTTTTATCATCTGGGGATGAAGATGTGGAGTCCTGTTTCTTCTTACGCTCAACAGCTTCCAGTTCTTTTTGTTCTTTTTCTGACATAATCTCTCCTCCCGGTACGATTTAAAGGGTATGATAGATTCCCTAGAAGTACTAAGGAATCTATCCGCTTCATCTATTCCGAAGATTATTTTTCCATTTCAGGTGGGTAGACCTCATCTGGTAAATCAATTCCAATCTCTTCATAGTACTTGATTGCCCCTGGATGCATCGGGAAGGTCTTATTATTTAAAATCGCTTCCGTAGTTGCGTCCTTGGCAGAAGAGTGAGTAGATACCATGTGATCGTTGTTTTCATGGAATGCTTTCACTAAGTCATAAACAAAGTCTTCATTCGCATTTTTACTAATAACACCAAAGTTGAATTGTCCAACTGTTTCAATTGGTCCATCTTGTTGTTCATACGTACCCTCTGGAACCGTAAACTCCTGGAAGAATGGCAGCTCCTCAATAACCTTAGCTCGGTCTTCTCCATCAATACCATAAATATTGATCTCCATTTGTGTCTCTGCTTCTGTTACAGCTGCAATTGGAATACCAGCAGCAAAACCAATATGATCTAACTGTCCATCTAACATTTGCGTAGTCATATCACTTGCACCTGCCTGAACCTGCTCATCTGTTTCAATGCCCAACACTTCATAAATTTGTGGATTATAAGTACCAGGTGTACCTCCAGCCGGACCAACACCAACCCGTTCTCCAGCATGGTCTCTAATATTTGTTACGCCCGTATCCGCATTCGAATACCAGTGGAACGGCGTTACATACATTGGGAAAATGACCCGAATATCTTCATACTTTTTTCCACCTGTCCAGTCTACTTCTCCTTGATATCCTTCATATAGTGGACCAACCGTAGCCATCCCTAGTTGAATGTCGCCACTGTCTAGAAGCTGGATGTTATGTACAGGACCACCTGTAACCTCTACGTTAGCAGTGACATCCAAATCCTCTAATAAAGTAGCTAATCCGCCACCCCAAATGTAGTAAGTTCCCCCTTGAGAGCCCGTTCCGATTGTTACAGTGCTCGGATACTCCTGCTCTCCACCATCTCCCCCATCACTATTACTAGCATCATCACTACAAGCAGCAAGCAATGCTATGAGTAGGATTGACATAAGTATGCCCATAAGCGTTTTTGACTTTTTCATCCCATTTCCTCCTTTTTATTTGGAAGTATTTATTTTTTGCCCTATTCTTTTTACCAAGTTAAGTAAAAATGGACAGAGCTCATCCTAACGGTTTCAGGCTATTGTGTGTTGTTTGTTTTATGTGTGAATTGTGAGTAGGATATGTTGAATGGTCGTATTGTGGTTGAATGGATTGTTTATGGAATCGGATGTATCATTTTCGATGGATCGACAATCGTATCAAATTCCTCTTCTGATAAAATGCCGAGATGTATAGCTGATTCTCTCAAGGTAATACCTTGTTCATGAGCATGTTTGGCAATTTTTGCAGCCTTTTCATATCCGATATGAGGGTTAAGTACGGTTACAAGCATTAGTGAGTTTTTTAAATTTTTCTCAATTACATCAACGTTTGGTTCAATACCTCGTGCACAATTATCATGAAATGACCTCATTCCATCAGCCAACAGTCTTGCCGATTGTAAAAAATTATAGGCGATAACTGGTTTATATACATTTACTTGAAAATTCCCTTGACTAGCAGCAATTCCAATTGTTGTGTCATTCCCCATTACTTGCGCAGATACCATCGTTAATGCCTCACATTGTGTTGGGTTTACCTTACCTGGCATCATCGAGCTACCTGGTTCATTCGTTGGTATGGTAATTTCTCCAATCCCACTTCTCGGCCCACTTGCTAACCACCGAATATCATTGGCGATTTTCATGAGATCGGCAGCAAGTGCCTTTAATGCTCCATGTGTATAAACCACTTCATCATAACTCGTTAAAGCATGAAATTTATTTTTAGCAGGGACAAAGGCTTTACCGGTAAAAGTACGTATTTTCTCAACAGCTAGAGGTGCGAAATTAGCATATGTATTTAATCCTGTTCCAACTGCAGTTCCAGCGAAGGCTAATTCCAGCATCTTTTGATAGCTTTCTTCAATCATTTCTTCCGATTTTTCCAGCATTCGATGCCAGCCACTAATTTCCTGTCCTAGCGTTAACGGTACTGCATCCTGTAGGTGCGTTCGTCCTACTTTAATGATGTCATGGAAGTCCTCCGATTTTCGATAAAATGTTTCCTTCAACTCGCGTAACGCTGGCAGGACTTGTTCCTCAATCGCTGTAACAGCTGCGATATACATGGCAGTTGGATAATTACAATTGGAGCTTTGGGACAAGTTCACATCATCATTCGGATGAATTCGGGTCGTACTTCCTTGAGCATCCAAAATCTGATTCGCCCTATTAGCAAGCACCTCGTTCATATTCATATGTGATTGGGTTCCGCTACCGGTTTGCCAAACGACTAACGGGAAATGATCGTCTAGCTTACCGTCTAAAATTTCATCTGCTGCATCCGCAATCGCTAAAGCTTTTTCAGCGCTTAAATGTCCATTTTCATGGTTCGCAAGTGCAGCAGCCTTTTTTAAAATGGCAAACCCTTGTATAACTTCCTTTGGCATCTTTTCTGTACCGATTTTAAAGTTTTGACTACTTCGTTGGGTTTGGGCACCCCATAGTTTGTCAGCTGGCACCTTCATTTCACCAAGTGTATCGTGTTCTACTCGATATTCCATTGTTACACCTCCAATTTAATCTGAGAAAATGCATTGCCTTCCTATTTTTTATGTTAAAAGTATTCCGTATTGGGATAATGTCAAAATCAATGATGAAAGCGTTATCATTTTTATCTTTATAAAAATGTTAATTGAGGTAAATGGCTGAGGTATGACGACATTGAATACTGTATCCAAAATTCTCCTTAATTATATTTACCGTTGTCGGAAAAGTCAATATATTTTAATTATTAATTTTATTCAAAATATTACGATAAATACTTATTTTCGACTAAGGTCGACAGCACGATCTCTTGCTTTAGCTAGGTTGGAAAGGATTGCATCTGTAATCTCCACCGTATTATGAGTACCACCTAAATCCCGAGTGAGATAGCCTTGATTAGTTGTCTCACGAATAGCTTGGTTCAGTTGTTTTGCTTCTTCCTTTAACCCAAAGTGCTCTAGCATAAGTGCTGCACTGCCAATGGTACCAATCGGATTTGCTATTCCTTTACCAGCAATATCTGGAGCAGAACCATGTACCGATTCAAACATGCTTGGCGTTCGCCGTTCTGGATTTAGATTGGCGCTTGCAGCAATTCCTAGGCTTCCAGAGAGTGCACTTCCTAAATCGGATAAAATATCTGCAAATAAGTTGGATGCTACAACAACTTCTAATTCTTCTGGATGCATAACAAATCGCGCAGCCATTGCATCAACAAGATATTGGTTGGCCTCGACATCGGGATATTCCTGGCTTACTCGTTTAAAGACTTCATCCCATAAAACCATACCATAGGCTTGAGCATTGCTCTTTGTTACACTTGTCACTCGTTTTCGTTTTCGAGTACGAGCCAAATCAAAGGCATAGCGAATAATTCTCTCACATCCTAATTCCGTAAAGAGCGACGATTGAACTGCAACTTCCTTTCCGCCACCTCGACCAGAGAAGTTACGCCCTCCTATACCGGAATACTCCCCTTCTGAATTTTCACGTATAAGAACCCAATTTAAAGAATCCACATCCGGATGATTTAATCTTCTTGGAACACCTGGAAGGAACTCAACCGGACGAACATTTGCCCATTGGTCCAATCCTTGACATATGGCAATCCGCAATCCCCACAGACTTATATGGTCTGGAACACCTGGAAAACCAACCGCACCAAAGTAGATTGCATCAAAGTCTTTAAGTTTTTCCACGCCATCTTCATCCATCATTTTACCTGTTTCCAAATAATACTCGCATCCCCAAGGAAAAAAGGTCGTATCAAACGAAAACGTACCATTTGAGGTTTTCTCAAAAAATTCTAGAATGCGTAATCCTTCATGAATAACTTCCTTCCCAATACCATCTCCAGGAATAACCGCTATTTTAAACGTATTTGTTTCATTCACCCTATCCTCACCTTCCTGTCTACTAATCTTTTATCTTATCGTAAATAATGTATACGTTATTGTCAATAAAATTATGAAATTTTCTGAAATTAACGTTAAATATAGGAATTACCTTAAAATAATGTATACATTGAAATAAAAAAACAGCTATTCCTCGTAAAATAGCTGTTTTCCACCTTTTTAAGCATTCTCTTTTTCCTGTATTTCTTCTAATGCTCTTATAATTTCTTGCTGGGCTCGCCTACGATGAGATTCCATTACGACACGCGCCGCCTTAGAATCCTTTGCTTTCATACAGGCGATAATGGCCTTATGTTCATCTATTGATCGATACAAGATAGGGCGATGATTGATGGTATATAGCCTCGCCCGATATAATTGATCCGAATGAATATCGATAACGGTCCGAAGTCGGTTGCTCTTTGAAAAGTCAATAAGCAACGAATGAAACTGGTCATCTAAAACTGCCCATCGATAAAGGTCATGTTTACTTAACGCTTCTTCTTGCTTCACAACAATCGTTTCCAATTCATGCAGTTCCGCTTGACCAACTTTTTTTGTTGCCATTTCTACTGCTAGACCCTCTAAGGACTCTGCTATTTCATATATTTCTTTAAGGTCCTCTTTTTCAATTGGTTCCACGATAAAACCCCTTCTTGGAACCAATTCAAGTAATCCTTCCGTCTCTAACCGAACGAGAGCCTCCCGTACAGGAGTCCGACTCATATCGAACGCCTCACTTATTTCACGCTCCAACAGGGCACTACCCGGTGGAAGGATCAAATCTCGAATTGCTAATCTTAAAATATGATAGGCACGCTGGGGAAGTCGGTATTGATCAAGACCCTCTAGTCCATGTAAATAATCCTGAAATGCTTCTTTAATCGTATTCATCGAACCACCCGTTCTAATAGAATAGAATCTATTATTCTGTAAAAAGCGAATCCTCTAATTAAATCAAACTTATAGGAATTCAGACAAAAAATCAATGCTTATCCTTCCTCAAAATTGCGCTTCCCTTCACTTAAGGATTCTCCAAATAATCGTGCTAGGTGTAAAAGATAATAGGCATGAACCAACGTCTTCCAAAATAAAACAGTAAGAGAAGGAATAAGATGGAGGGGGAAAGAGTGTGAACTTTGAATTTAGTGAAGAGCAGCTTTTACTAAGAAAAACGGTTCGACATTTTGTAGATAGAGAGATCATTCCACATATAAAGGATTGGGATGAACGTGGCCATTTTGAAGTAAGTATCATTCATAAGCTTGCAGAGCTTGGACTAATGGGCGTGTGCATTCCAACAGCCTATGGTGGAAGTGGGATGGACTATAATGCGTTGGCTATTGTTTGTGAGGAGCTTGAGCGGGGCGACACTGCCTTCCGCACCGCTGTATCCGTTCATACCGGGCTAAACTGTATGACACTTCTTCAATGGGGAAATAAAGAGCAAAAGAAGAAGTATCTCACACCACAGGCTAAGGGAGAGAAAATAGGTGCGTTTGGCTTAACCGAACCAAATGCAGGATCAGACGTTGCGGCACTCCAAACAACTGCGGTTAAAAACGGAGACTATTATGTTCTAAATGGCTCGAAAACATGGATTTCCTTGAGTGACATTGCCGATCATTTCATTGTGTTTGCCTATACCGATAAGTCGAAAAAGCATCACGGCATATCCGCTTTTATCGTGGAACGGACGATGCCTGGATTTTCATCGAAAGCCATTAAAGGAAAACACGGCATTCGAGCAGGAAACACTGGGGAGCTCTTTTTTGATCATGTTCAGGTTCCAAAAGAAAACGTGTTAGGGAACGAAGGAGAAGGATTCAAGATTGCCATGTCCGCGTTAGACAATGGGCGTTTTACTGTTGCTGCTGGTGCTTGTGGGTTGATCATGGGCTGTTTGGAAGCAAGTGTAAAGTACTGTCAGGAGCGAAAAACTTTCGGGAAAGAAATCGGCAAGCATCAGCTCGTCCAGCAAATGATCGCGAACATGGAAGCCGGACTACAAATGAGCCGACTTCTTGTTTATCGGGCTGGAGAATTGAAAAATCAAGGCAAACGGAATACGAGAGAAACCTCCCTCGCGAAATGGCAAGCATGCGATTTTGCGAACCAAGCCGCTGATGATGCAGTGCAAATACATGGAGCATATGGGTATTCCAATGAATATCCAGTAGAAAGGTATTTGAGGAATTCGAAGGCTCCAGTAATTTATGAAGGGACGAGGGAAATTCATACGGTCATGCAGGCGGAGTATGTGTTGGGGTATCGGAAGGATAAGGTGTTGGCGAGGATGTTGCCAGGGTGGAAGCAGGATAAAGGCTAAGAACCGATTTTAGAAGTTCTTAGCCCTTCATAAACTCCACCGCCCTCCGAATCTCCTCCTGATACCCAACCGCCTCCTCATACCTCGCCGTCACCACGCTCACAAACAAAATATCAATCATATGCAATTGAGCAAGCCTTGAGGATGTTGCCCCATTTCGAAATGGCGCAGGAATCTCCCTGGAGGCGGATGTAAATAGATTAATGTCGGCCTGCTCGGTAACAGACGATGTTCCGTACCGGGTTAAACTAATGGTTTTTACCCCTTTTTTTCTTGCAAGCTCCAGCATTTTCACTGTTTCCTTTGTCTCTCCAGAAAAGGAAATACCAAACACCACATCCTCTTTTTCCCCGTTCGCAATATACATTGCCGCATTATGAACATCTGTAAACGCAGACGTTGCCTTATTCATACGCAAAAATTTTTGCTGGGCATCTTGAGCAATAATCCCAGAAGCTCCGACCCCAAAAAAGTGAATTTTAGGAGCATGTATGAGCGCATCCACTGCTTTATTTAAGGTCGTATAATTGACGAGCTTGACCGTTTCTCGAATCGCTGTAATGCTATTCGATGTCAATTTATCCACGATTGAATATTGTGTCTCCCCCGGCTGAATATCCCGATATGGCAGATCCGCTGGCTTCTGTAAATCGCCAGAGATTCGAAACTTCAATTCAGGAAAACCTTTTAGCCCTAAAGACTTACACAATCGAATCACCGCAGCGCTACTCGTTCCACTCAACCGACCCAGCTCACTCGCCGTACTGTAGATGGCTTCATGAGGATGCTTTAAAATATACAAGGCGACCTTCTTTTCCGATGGGGGGAGTCTGTCAAACACTTCATCAATTCGCACAAGTCCACCAATTAAGGAGGTATTCTGATTCTCGTTTTCCATCTTTCCTCATCCCTTATGGTAATGTCTTATTAGCCTTTAATGGCACCTTCTGTCATCCCTTTTGTTATTCGTCTTTGGAAAACTGCATACAGAATAAGAACTGGCACAATAGCGATCGTTAAGCTAGCAAACAATACGCCCCATGCATTCGTGTACTGTGTTTCATTACTAATAAAATCAATTGCCAACCCTAACGTATATTTCGATTCACTTTCTAAGAAAATGAGCGCCATGAAATATTCATTCCAAAACTGTATCGCATTCATGATTGAAACGGTTATGATGGCCGTTGTGGAGAGCGGTGTTACAATTTTAAGCAAAACACCATACGGACTCATGCCATCAATGGCGGCCGCTTCCTCAAGCTCTCTTGGGATCGTACTCATAAAGCTAGTCAAAATAAAAATACTAAACGGAAGCTGAGAAACTGCATAAACAATCGATAAACCAATTAAACTATCAAGCAAGTGCAAATCATCTAGTAAAAAGAATAATGGAATCCAGCCCAGTACCATCGGAATCATCATCGCTGATATATACACATTAAATAGTACCGTTCGACCACGGAAACGAAGGCGCTCCAGGGCGTATGCTGTTGGTATTGCTAACAATAAGGTAAGGAATATCCCTAAGACCGTAACAAATAAACTATTAAATACACTTAAATCAATATTGAATTCCGACCATGCTCTCGTAAAATTTTCGAAGCTGAATGTTTCTGGGATTCCCCACGGATCGGCATAAATTTCAGCGTTGTTTTTGAAGGAGCCTAGAATCATCCAAAGAATCGGATAAATAACAACAACCGACCAAATAAGTAACGGTATTCGTATACTTGTACGAAGAAATAACTTTCCGATAAACTTCACGCCGTCTCCTCCTTTCTAGTGAACTAGTACTCTACCTTCTCTCTTCTCAAGAAGAACTGTAATAGGAGTACCGTAATCAGCGAGATAATTAAAATTACAACCCCGATCGTTGCCCCATAACCAAAGTTGAACTGTACAAAGGCTTGCTGATAAAGATATGAGCCCATTACATGAGTTGCATTGTTCGGTCCACCTTGTGTCATAATTTGAACGATAATAAAGGAGCCATTCAATGTTGTTATAACAATATATAAAATCGAAACCTTAATTTGCGGCCAAACGAGTGGCATCGTTATTTTCCAAAACTGCTGCCATTCGCTCGCACCATCTATTTCGGCAGCATCATAATAGCTTTTTGGCACGTTGGAAATCCCACCGATAAGCAGGAGCATGAACAGTCCTATCCCTGCCCATACAGACGGTAGCACTAAGCTTGGCAATGCCCAATCCTCATCTCCAAGCCACGGCTTTGCCCATTCCTCTAACCCAATTAACTCAAGCCCTGAATTGATAATGCCAAGACCAGGATTGTAAATAAACGCCCATAAAATACCGATGACAACAACAGACATGATATTCGGAAAGAAGAAAATAATCCGGTAAAAGGGCGCCTCCTTAATTCGTAATTGTGTTAAAGCAACCGCAAAGAAAATCGCCAAGATCATGATGCCGATCACTTTCGTTACAACAAGAAAATAGTCATGCAGAATCGTGCTTGGGAATATTGAATCA
This sequence comes from Salirhabdus sp. Marseille-P4669, assembly GCF_900240405.1. GTDB lineage: Bacteria > Bacillota > Bacilli > Bacillales > Alkalibacillaceae > OEQK01. The sequence goes on along the minus strand of NZ_OEQK01000001.1, from coordinate 566,523 downwards.
TTAAAAAGCTTTACATAGTTGTCCACACCTACAAAGGATTTATTTGCTGAAGAACCAGACCATTCAAAGAAGGAATAATATAATCCACTTAATAACGGATATAACGTAAAAATAGCAAACAAAATAAACGTCGGAACTAAACAAAAGGCTAAAAACAAATACTTCTGCTTTTTCGTTTGTACCATGTGGTCACCTCCCTTTTTTGTAATGGAAAGCATATGAGTTTTTATAGAGGAGACCCTAAGATTAGAGACATCTTAGGGCCCCGAAAATTACTTTATTCTAATCCTGCTCGATACTCCGCTGAAGCTTTTTCCGCTTCTTCCACAAATTCCTCTGCCGACATATTGCCTAGCATTAAGGAAACAAGTGCATTACTAATTGGTGTTTCCAAATCAGCACTCATTGGGTGCGGCTTTTGATAAATTTGTACTTGCTCTGGATCGTTAATCAATGCGTTGGCATCAATTAAATAGCCAGGAACGTTTGGATTGGAGGATAAGTCCACTCCACTCACGTTCATAATCGCACCTGTATGCTCTGAAAATAGCTTCGCATACTCACGCGTGAACACAAATTCTACAAATGCCTTTGCCGCTTCTGGATTTTCCGCCTTTTCCGCAATTGCTAAAGGACGTAAATCTGGAACAATTGCATACGGCTCCCCAGCATCATTCATTGGCGATGGGATGAATCCGAAGTCAAAGCCATCTGGTACATCGTTTGCCATTTCATTCGGTAGCCAGAATCCAACTGGAATATATGCATTTTGATGCAATAAGAAATTCATTTGCGATTGGGTATGGTTTAATGCGGCAAAGCCTTCATCAATAAAGCCAGCCTTCTGCATTTCCTCTACCTTTTTCATTACCTCCAGCACCTCTGGACTTGACCATGCCCCTTCTTTTCCTTGGATCACATCTGTTAACAGCTGATCTCCACCAGCAGCCCCAAAGGCAGGATATAATACCCCACGCAAGAAGTAATATGGATATTGTCCTGTTGTAACAAACGGCGCAATATCTTCATTTCCTTCGATTTCCTCCATCGAACTCATAAAGCTCTCAAAATCAGTCGGAACCTCATAGCCCTTCTCTTCAAACAATGCTTTGTCATACCAAGTTCCCCATGTATCGAAAACAAGTGGTAAGCTATAAATTTTTCCATCATAGTTCGCTGGATCCACAATGAAGCTATCCTTTAACAGCGAACCATCATCCAATTCAATCGTCCCCAACCAATCGGTTAAATCCATAAGCTGCCCGTCTTCCACCATTTGCGTTTCACTGGAGCCAGCCCCATCAATGTACACGACATCAGGTGGATCGTCGGAAACCCAACGAGATCGCATTTCTTCGTTAATGTTCGGTCCGGCATGCTCCACAATTTCCACATCCGGATACGCCGCTTGGAAATCACCAATGACTTCCTTCCACCATGAATCACCATAACCACCGACAAAATACTGTATTTCCAATTGACCAGAAATACTACTATCTCCCGATGGCTCCTCTGCAGGCTCTTCTGTATTTTCTTCTGGAGTGGCTTCTTCCTGTTCTGGTTCGTCTGTTGTTTCTTCATCATCATCAGAACAGCCCGCCGCAAAGACAAGCACCAATATCATTGCCCACAACAACAACGCAGGACCTTTAAATAACCTTTTCAATACCTCTCCCCCTTAAATGAATTTAATATGATAATCCATAAACAGCTTGATAGGCTATTTATGATTATTGAAACTTTTTAATGAGTTGATTGATTAATCGCTTTATTTGTTGAATTATTACGTTTTATTGGATGATTAATTCGTTATGTTGTTGAATTTGCACGTTTTGTTGGATGATTGGGTTGCGCAGCTGTTGAATTACTCATTTGATTGGTGATATATCTGCTCTTTGTTGAATAATTCATCCGACTTGAATAATTACTGCTCTATCTTGTTGAATAATTTACTGATTTTGAAGGATTCCCCGAACATATTGTTGAATTCCTCACCCAACTTGAATGATTCACCCAACTCATCCTCGAATTCCTCACCCAACTTGAATGATTCACCCAACTCATCCTCGAATCCCTCACCCAACTCGAATAATTCACTCCAACCTAACCCCGAATCCCCCACTCAACTCGAATGATCCACCTAACCTATCCCCAAATCCCTCATCCAACTCGAATAATTCACTCCAACCTATCCCAAACTCCCCCGCTCAACTCGAATAATTCACCCAACCTACCCACTCATCCCCCTAGCAACCTCAATAGCCTTCCTCACATACCCACCACACTCCCTAATCGCCTGCTTTGCCATATGTAATGGTACATTCGCTTCAATCATGACAATTGCTGGCTTCACTTCATTTTGCGACTCCTCTAGCGTGGTGGTTGCCTGTTCATAGGAAACTCCTGTAATCTCCATAATGATGCGTCTTGCTCGCTCAACCAATTTATAATTACTTGCATGAACATCGACCATTAAGTTTTCATAAACCTTACCCAGCTTCACCATCACGGTTGTACTGATCATATTTAAAATCATTTTATGAGCAGTTGCGGCTTTCATGCGCGTGGAGCCAGTTAACACTTCAGGACCAACCACAACCTCGATCGCCAACCGTGCCTGAGCGCTAATTTCTGCTTTTTCATTACAAGTGAGCGCAATTGTATAAGCTCCTACTTCGTTCGCATATTTTAAGGCGCCAATCGGATATGGCGTTCGTCCACTTGCCGTAATCCCAATAATGACATCCTTATCGGTCACTTGTTTAGCTTGGAGATCGACCTTCCCTTGCCCTTCATCATCCTCGTTGCTTTCTGCTGCTTGGAGAAAAGCTTCTCTCCCTCCAGCCATAACGGTTTGAACTAGGTCTTTGGATGTCAAAAAGGTTGGTGGACACTCGGCAGCATCGATTACTCCAAGTCTTCCACTCGTCCCTGCTCCAACATAAAACAGTCTTCCACCATTTTTCAAAGATTGATATATATTCTCAATTGCCCTTTCCACTTGTGGCAGCACCTGTTCCACAGCAAGGGCAACCTGTTGGTCTTCGTGATTGATGGTTTTGATTATGTCTCTCGTCTTCATTTGATCCAGCTTCATGGTATTCGGATTTCGTGCTTCCGTTGTTAACCTCGACAAGTCTGTCATATTGTTTATCACCTAGCTTTCTTGGAAGTTAAAAGGTGTTCCTTTGCAATTTCAATCGCCCCGTAAACAGGCGTTGTATAGATTTCTTGATACGTTCCTAATTTTCTTCGACTTAGGAGATCCATAAAATGTCGCTTCACTATTTCAGAATGCTCAAAAACTGAACCCGCCGTCATAACGGGCGTTTTATCCGAAAAAGCCTCACATTGCTGATGCAGCCCTTCCACTAGCATCGCTAATTCATAAGCTGCATCCTGTAAAATTTGAATCGCAACTTTATCCCCATTGCTTGCCGCTTCATTTACGATTGATGCGATCCTAGCAATCTCATGCTTTTCCCTCACAACATCATAAATATAGGGGATCAATTGCTCGGTCTTTTCCAGATCTAACTCCTTTAAGATTAGCTTCGTGAGCGCAGTCGGCTTTTCACGCTTATCTTGAGAGCGCGTCACTTTATTTAAAGCTTTCCTGCCAATATCATAACCACTACCTTCATCACCTAAAAGATGTCCCCAGCCACCACTTTTGTAAACGTTTCCATCTTTACTTTTAGCAAAAGCATTTGATCCGGTACCGGAAATAACCATTATTCCTTCGCTGTCATTCGGCTGCATCGCTCCGCGTAAGGCGATGTAGACATCGGAATGAATCGAAACCATCGTATTTACTAAGCCTAGCGACACACATACCTTTTCAATTTCTTTACGCGCTTGCTCTACATCATCCTGCCTACCAACACCAGCCAACCCGAAACAGATTGCCTTTACTTCCGTTGGTTGTACGCGATAGGTTCTCATCCCGATGGAAAGAATTTTATGTAATCGAGCTGCCATATTCGGAAAGCCAATGACGTGAGGATTTGTTCCCTCACCTTTGATCATCATTTCTTGAGAAGCTGCTGCATCCAATTTTACAAATAAACCAGTCGTTTTCGTCCCCCCACCATCCATTCCAATTACATATCCCATAAAACTCCTCCATCTTCCTTGATGTTGAAATTTTATGTTAGCCATTTCAAAAAAATGCGTAATTTTATTTCAAAGAGATTTTCTATTCATACAAAAGTTTTAAAAATGGACATAGGAATCCGTTCCTTTTTCTATAATTTAATAAGGAGAAAGGAGTTTGTTTCTATGCTTGAGCAAAGCGTGATTAATAAATTAATTGAAATTGTCGGAGAGTCCAATGTGGAGACCTCCACTACAGAGCGAGTCTCTTACAGCTACGACGCCACTCCCAATTTCCAAGCACTCCCCGATGCAATCCTCGCTCCACAAAGCACAGAAGAAATAGCGAACATAATCAAGCTGTGCAATGAAGAAAAGATTCCCATTGTCCCTCGGGGGTCAGGTACGAATCTTAGTGCTGGGACGACGCCACTTGCAGGTGGCATCGTTATTCTTTTTAAACATATGAACCGAATTTTAGAGATTGACGAGGAAAATTTAACAGCAACGGTTCAACCTGGTGTCATTACGCTCGATTTATGTAACGCCGTGGAGGAAAAGGGTTTACTTTATCCTCCTGATCCAAGCTCTATGAAAATATCCACGATTGGCGGTAATATCAATGAAAATTCTGGAGGTCTTCGAGGTTTGAAATATGGTGTAACCCGAGATTATGTGCTTGGGCTTGAGGTCGTGCTTCCAAATGGAGATATTATTCGAACTGGCGGAAAACTGGCAAAGGACGTGGCAGGATATGATTTAACGAGACTGTTGGTTGGATCTGAAGGAACCCTTGGAATCATTACGGAAGCCATTTTGAAGCTCGTCCCACTCCCAGAAACGAAGAAAACCATGCTTGCGACCTATCAATCAATGGATGATGCCGCTATGACAGTATCTGCAATTATTTCCCAGAAAATGACACCAACTACATTGGAATTTATGGATCAACCGACAATTGAAGTCATTGAAGCATATGCCAAAATTGGTCTGCCTACCGATGCGAAAGCAGTTTTACTGATTGAACAAGATGGGATGGTAGAAGTGGTGGATAGGGATATTAAAAGAATTACGGAAATTTGTAAAGCACACCACGCCGTCACAGTCGAAGTGGCTAAGGATGAGATGGAAGCGGAGCAGCTGCGTAGCGCAAGAAGAGCTGCTTTATCGACCATCGCTCGCCTAAAGCCAACAACGATTCTAGAAGATGCTACTGTCCCACGCTCCCAAATCGCCCCAATGGTAAAGGCAATCAATGAAATTGCAGAAAAATACAGCTTAAAGATTTGTACATTCGGTCACGCTGGCGACGGAAATCTTCATCCAACCGTGCCAACAGATGCTCGGGATAGAGAAGAGATGGACCGGGTGGAGAAGGCATTTGAAGAGATTTTTCAAAAAGCCGTTGAACTTGGTGGGACCATTACAGGAGAACATGGTGTTGGCGCAATGAAAGCACCCTATCTAGAAATGAAGTTGGGTAAGGAAGGGATTGAAGCGATGCGGGCCATTAAGCAAAGCTTGGACCCAAATAACATCATGAATCCTTTGAAAATGTTTGCGAAGGACACGAGAAAGCGGGTGGTCTTGTAATGTCTTCCTTACAGAAAGAGAAAATACAAGCAGCATTTCAAGAGCGGATAGATTATGATGAGCTGTTAAATTGTATGCGCTGCGGATTTTGCCTTCCTTCCTGTCCTACTTATATTCAATCTGGCTATAAGGAATCCCAATCACCTCGGGGACGCATTGCCCTAATGAAGGCCGTCGTGGATGGGGTTATGGAGCCAGATGCGGATTTTGAGCAAACCTTGAATGAGTGCCTAGGCTGTCGAGCATGTGAGCCAGTGTGTCCAGCAGGTGTCAATTATGGCCATTTATTAGAAGAGGCACGGGATATTCTCAATCAACATAAAAAGCACTCTCTTCCAGTGAAAGTATTGCGAAGCTCCTTTTTCAAGCACCTCTTTCCGAACCAAAAGCGGATGCAGAAAATGACCGCATTACTTGGAGTGTATCAAAAAAGCGGACTGCAAACCGTTGCACGAAAAACTGGGGTGATGAAGCTATTCCCAGAGTCGCTACGAACAATGGAGCGGATTCTTCCGAAAACACCAACCCTGAAAACAATGCAAAACAAAAGCCCCTTTTACTCAACTTTAAGCGAGCGAAAGAAAGTTGTTGGCTTTTTTACCGGCTGTTTGATGGATACGATGTTCAACGAAACGAATCAAGCTACGATACACTTGTTACAAAAGGCTGGGTGCCATGTCGTTATACCAGAGGTCCAAAACTGTTGCGGGGCTTTGCATGGGCATGCCGGGGAAAAAGAACTCGCCATTCAATTAGCAAAGAAAAATATTATGGCGTTTGAAAATGAGGAAGTCGATTATATTATTACGAATGCTGGTGGCTGTGGGGCTTTTTTACATGATTATGGCCATTTATTAAAGAAGGAGCCATTTTGGGCAGAGCGCGCCGAGGAGTTCGCTCGTAAAATCAAAGATATTACCGCCGTTTTGGTAGAGTTAGATTTTCATAAATTGGATTTACAATTGCCACAACAGGTTGTCACCTATCAGGATTCCTGTCACTTACGAAATGTCCAACGAACCTTTGAAGAACCACGTAAGCTGCTGAAAGCAATCAAGGGTGTCACCTATGAGGAAATGCCTGATGCCGAGCGGTGCTGTGGATCTGCTGGAATCTATAACCTCGTGCATTCCGAGCTCTCTATGAAACATTTAGATTATAAAATGGAACGAGTACAAGAAACACAAGCCACCACCATCGTAACCACAAACCCCGGCTGTCTATTGCAAATGAAGCTCGGAATAGAACGAGAAGGACTGTCTGAAAGAATGCGAGCTGTGCATATAGTGGATTTGTTGGTGGAGGCAGTAGGGGTGCCTGGCACTCCCCGAAATATGTCGAAAAAAAACTAGCGATTTCATTTAAAATCGCTAGTTTTTCTATTAATTCGTAATCAATCCTATAAATTCAAGCTCATCTCCACTTGAATCCTCGTTTGTCAAAATAGAAGGCTGAATGGTAATCGCATGCTCACCACTATCAAGCGTGTCGGAAACGATAATATGTTGAACCATTTCCTCTTCTCCATAGGTGTCATAACTATCCACATACGCACCATCGACATAAACATCAAAGAAACCATGATCTGGACCGGTCTTATAAGAAATCCCTACAAGACTTCCAGAAAAGCTTAAGGAAATAGGATCTTCTAAATCAACCAAAGATAAGACATTCATATTTTTATAGGTTTCTGTACCTCCATATAAAAATTCCTTCTCTGGATAGCTGACCTTTTTATTGCCGTATACATAAGTACGAATATAATTAAACACGTTATCCCTTAACCCTGCATCACCCTCATCACCAGCAACCTCCACATTATCGATTAAGACAACATGATAATAGGCTGCTAGTTCCTGAATGACACTGCTTTGTTGTTCATCCATACCACTTTCTGTAACAGTTATAATCTCTGCCTTAGGATGCTGGGAAGTTAATTCCGATAAGAAGGCTTCATATAAATGTTTGTACTCTTTCTCGGTTCGATTATCGTTATCTCCCTGCAGGAAAAAAATAAGATCGTATGCTTGCTGCTTTTCCGAAAGATAATCCATCCAATTGTTGTATAAACCTGCGTCTGTCGTTTGAACATTTATATTCACTTCAGTTTCGTACTCATCTGAAAGCGAATTGGATAATAAGGTATACCATGCATTGTCTTCATCACTAGTAGATAAAGAATCACCAACAACCAGCATATCAATAGGCTCATTATGTACTAATTTTCCGTAAAAATCAGGATTATCAACTTCATCTATTACGAAATCTACTTTTTCTCGATCACTACTTGCCAAAATTTTCGTAAGCTTTTCTTCCTGATGTTTTGGTCCTACATACAATACAACAACAAGACCTACCACACATAAAGAAATCGCAATAATACTGAGTTTCCCCTTCAAAGCGCTTCCCCCCTAGCCATGTTTATTTTACTAGTTTATGGGTATTTTGTCATCAATATTTCCTATCCCAATCGACTAGAGGTGCATTTTGGCCACAAAAAGAAGCATTCCCCTACAGCGAAGAATACTTCCACAACATCATTGACTTTCAATATACTCCTGCTCCTCAGCTGTACTCAATATACCAGTCGCTCTTCCAACTGTACCACCTTGTATACTCCAGATTGCATTATGATCTCGATCTACTTCGGAGAAATCACCTTGTGCCCATTTTTCTAGGATATTTCGATAAACCTGTTCATGTTGTAAATCTACTTTTTCTAAGCCTTCTAAAAGCCATTCTACTCTTCTAGGATGTAGCTCATAAAAGCCCCATTTTTTCTCAGCACGAACCTTCTGATGGGACATTCCATGAATATACTCTTGATAATGAGCATCATCTAGCTGCTCCATCGCCACCTTCGTCCCAAATGGGTTTAACCCTTGCTCCAAAAAGTGATCAATATCCGCATCAGAAATGGTCCCTTTAATCTGCTCTCGTTCTGATTCCAGCTGTTCTGTTGCTGCTACCGACTCTACTTCCGTAACACCCTTCTTCTCTGTTTTTTCCTTTTCTTCATTCGTAGCTTCCTCTTCAGCAGAATCATTTGATAGAGATTCAAACCATTTTATCGTTCCAAAAGTAAGGACTGCAGAACTTATGATGACAATTCCGATGTATAGGAGTGTTTTTTTCAATGTTTTGTCTCCTTTCGTTTTGGATTTTTTGAGTGCCTGGCACCACCCGAGTTTGGTCGAATTTTGTCGAATCATTTCTCGCGCAAAATGACCCTAAGAATGTCTTCTCTCAGGGTCATCAGGTTTATTTAAACAAGTCTATATGATAGGCTTCCAACACATACTTTGGCACAAAGAACCGAGCTGTCTTTAGTGGATCTACAATTTGACTAATTTGTGATTGACCGACTGCACTCATCAACATCGTAAACTCCTCTAAAGATAAATCGGTTTCCGGCTGCAGTAAATCAATCATCTCTTCTACCGCTTGGTTTGCCGCATCATCTAATGACTCCTTCGATACTAATGACGCCACTCCATCTTCATTTTCCAACAACGGATATCGCAACGAGTGCCCTTTTACAACATCCAATGTCACAGACACCTTAGCCGGAATTTCAATACCAGAAACGCCAATTTCGCCATCCCCCATAGCGGCATGGCAATCCCCTAACGCAAATAGAGCTCCCTCATGGAATACAGGAAAATATAACGTAGCACCTGTAGTAATAAGTGTTGTATCCATATTTCCACCATGCGCACCAGGTGTACCATTATTGACTCCTTCTCCAGCTGGGGCTACACCAATGACGCCAATCATAGGATTCAACGGTAAAGAAAGCTTCTCATTAAAAATTGCTTTTCCATCTAGAATTGGAATAATTTTCGCCGTAAACTGGTTCATTCTGTGGCCCATTACTCCAAGGTCTGGTCCAACCGTCATAACACCTTTATCCCCAAGCTCAATCGAATCAATATGAACCTTTAAAATATCTCCAGGCATGGCCTCCTCAATATAAATGGGGCCAGTTGCAGGATTAATTTGATTCCAATCTACCGTTTGAAATGTCGTATCTTCTGTTTGAATTTGATTTTGAAAACAATCAAATGTATCAATCACCACTTGTGTACCAGCCTTAACCATTAGAGCCGGCTCATTGTTTTTATCCATAGCATATATGTAACGATCTGTTGATAAAAATGTATGCATATATCAACAACTCCTCTTTTTTATTTGGTTAGCAAACTACTATAAACCACTCGTTTCATTTTATGTCAGTATAGTATTAATAGTTAAATTTTTCAATAAATTAGAATGTCTAGGTTTGTCTAAATGCGCACATCCAATCTATTATCGACATATAACATGGTAAATCGTAATAATTCCCCAGGAAATGAAATGCATTTTATAGAATAGTAAAATATGTTGAAATTCGTTGATGATAAGAAAAATGGAATGCTCGAAGCGACAATAAAAATGCCAAATATGGCGATTGTCGGATACAGGATAAAAGTTAAAGCAGACGCTAAATCGTCTGCTTTTCCTAAATAAAAACCATTTGAGTTGTTTAATTAACCGAGGTTAATGGACCATTCCCGTACAGTACACCTTTAATGTTGTCCGCTGCTAACTCCGCCATGCGTAGCCGTGTTTTTTCACTGGAACTACCGATATGGGGCAAGGCGACAACATTTGGCAAGGTTAACAAAGGATTTTCTAATGACACCGGTTCTTCTTCAAACACATCAAGACCAGCCGCCAAAATCGTTTTCCTTTGTAAAGCCTCAAAAAGCGCCTTTTCATCCACAATTCCACCACGAGCAGTATTAATTAAAATAGCAGATTCCTTCATTAAAGCAAGTTCTCTTTCCCCAATTAAATGATGCACATCTGGACTGTACGGAATGAGGATACATACAAAATCCGGCTCTTTCAAAAGGGTTTTCAGTTCAACAAATTGCATATTATATTTTTGCTCGAGATCTGGCTTCTGGGACCGATTATAGTATAAAACATTCATATCAAAACCTTTTGCTCGCTTGACGACTGCTTCGGCTATTCTCCCCATCCCAATAAATCCAATTGTCGCCCCGTACACATCTTGCCCAACCAACTGCATAGGAGACCAACTTTTCCACTGACCATTTTGAATGTACTCAGATGCTTCCACGATTCTACGTGCAGTAGCCATTAGCAATGCAAATGTTAAATCTGCAGTTGTTTCAGTAAGGACGCCTGGTGTATTGGTAACGATAACACCTCGTTTCGTGGCGGCTATAACATCAATGTTGTTATACCCAACAGCCATGTTTGCAATGATATGTAGATTTTGACCATAGCGAATCATCTCTTCATCAATGGTTTCCGTCAGCATGCAAAGTAAGCCATCGACATCGCGAATTTCACGCAGTAGGACTTCTCTCGGAACAGGAACATCTTCCTCAGCCCACATTTTCACTTCACAAACGTTTTCTAATCGTTGCACAATCTTAGAAGGAAGCTTTCTCGTAATATACACTTTTGGTTTCAAAGAGCCCCCACCTTCCGTTAAACAGTTTTTACCATTTATATTAGATTATTCGATTTGGTAAGACAAAATGTGTATGAATTATTAAATTCAAGTTAGAAAATTGGTATTATATTGTACTTTCATCTTATTTAATACTTTCTAGAAAATATTAAAAAGCCCTTCATTAATAAAAATAAAGGGCTACTATTGCTAATTAAACAACTCACTTACAGATGCATTATTGTGTATGCGTAACAATGCATCTTTTAATAAAGGAGCAATTGATAATATTGTTATTTTATCAATTCTTTTTTCTTCAGGTAAATATATGGAGTTGGTAACAACCAATTCTTTTATCATAGATCCTTCAATTCGGCTAATTGCTGGTCCAGAAAGTACTGGATGTGTACAACAGGCATATACCTCTTTACATCCTTTTTCAATTAAGTCATTCGCAGCTAATGTTATTGTTCCAGCTGTGTCAATTAAATCATCAATAATAATAGCTCGTTTGCCATCGATATTCCCTATTATATTCATCACTTCTGCAACATTAGGTTCCGGACGACGCTTATCAATGAACGCAATTGGAACATCTAAAATACTCGCCAATTTTCGAGCACGGACCACTCCACCGTTATCTGGTGCAACCACAACAACATCCTCTAAATTTTTCTTTTTAAGGTATTGGGCCAATATAGGAACTCCTAAAAGTTGGTCAACAGGAATATCAAAAAATCCTTGAATTTGAGGAGCATGCAAATCAAGACTTATAACTCGATCGGCACCTGCTGTTTCTAATAGGTTGGCAATTAATTTAGCAGTAATTGGTTCGCGTGACCGAGCCTTTCTGTCTTGTCGTGCATAACCATAGTATGGCATAAGTACATTAATTGTTTTAGCAGAAGCACGTTTCATTGCATCAATCATAATTAGTAACTCCATAAGATGCTCGTTAGCTGGCTCAGAAGTTGATTGAACAAGATAAATGTCACATCCTCTAACACTTTCTTCAATATTAATCTGAATTTCACCGTCACTAAATCTTTTTACAGATGATTTCCCTAAAGATACGTCAAGAAGATTAGCGATTTCTGTAGCTAGAGGTTCATTTGAATTTAAAGAAAAAATCTTAAGTTTTGAATCAAATTCCATGATTTAACTTGCCTCCATATATTAAGGATTATTCACTGGTGTTAGCGGACTTTTACCTGTTAAAACTAGATTAATATTTTCAACAACTAATTCTGCCATCTTTAATCTAGTAGTTTCACTCGAACTACCTATATGTGGTAGTGTTACAACATTTGACAAAGTTAATAGAGGGTGGTTTCGTGGAACAGGCTCCTCTTCAAACACATCCAATCCAGCACCGAAAATTCGCCTATTTTTCAGAGCTGAATATAATGCATTTTCGTCAACTATACCGCCTCTTGCTGTATTTATAAGTATAGCATTTTTCTTCATCAATGCTAATTCCTTTTCCCCAATTAAATGGTGAACTTCTGCACGATAAGGAATTAAAATACATACATAGTCTGATTCTCTTAATAGTGTTTCCAAGTCTGTATATGTCATGTTGAAATCACACTCTAAATCTTTCTTTCGTGAACGGTTATAATAAAGAACATTCATGTCAAAACCTTGAGTTCTTTTCACTAGCGCTTGTGCTATTCTGCCCATTCCAATGATACCTATTGTTGCACCATATATATCTTGACCAGTTAATTGCATAGGCGACCAACTTTTCCACTTTCCCTCTTTTAAATAATCGGATGCTTCCACAATTCTTCTTGCGGTAGCCATTAATAGTGCGAAGGTCAAATCTGCTGTAGTCTCGGTTAATACACCTGGTGTATTCGTTACAACAATTCCCCTATTGGTTGCCTCATCCACATCAATGTTGTTATAACCAACTGCTAGGTTCGCAACAACTTTTAAATGTGTCCCACTGCGTAAAACTTCCTTATCTATCGTGTCAGTAAGCATACAGAACAAACCATCTACATGTTTTACCTTATCTAACAATATCCCTCTATCGACCGGTACATCCTCTTTTTCCCACATATCAACTTCACATACTCTTTTTAGCTTTTGAAGGATTGATTCCGGAAGCTTTCTCGTTACATATACCTTAGGCTTCATTTTTACACCTCTTTTTTAACAGCATTATTCAGCTGTAGCATCAAAAAATTCTATTAAAGATGGATATAATAACTTAAATTTTTGATAGAGTTCATCATATTTCAAATATGTACTCTCATCCGGCCGTATACGATAAAGTGTTTCATTTTTCACAATGCTCTCAGGGCTCTCTAAATTATCAAAGTACCCAATTGTTTTACCAGCTATTAAGCAAGAACCATATACACCCGTCTCAGAGACTTCTTGAATTTCAATTTCTTGTTTCAATACATTTGCTTTAATTTGCGCCCAAACTCTATTTTTAGATCCGCCACCTATAGAACGGAAGCGATTAAAGTTTAAGTGATAGTTTTCTTCAATTATTTCATAAATTTGCCTTAACCCAAAAGATATCCCTTCATACATAGCTCTTAGCATATCTGCCTTAGTAGTATTTAAGTGAAGACCTGCATACACACCTCTGGCATTTGGGTTCCAAACCGGGCTTCTTTCACCAAGCATATAGGGTAGAAAAAAGACACCGTTCGCACCAATAACCGATTCTTTTGGTAATTCCTCCAGAATCGCTTTACTTTCTTTATCATGCAAAAAATTTTTATAAAACCATTCTACAGCTGCTCCCGGTGTTGACATAGCACCATGAGAAAGCCATTGATTCTTCCAAACATAGCAGCGATTTAAAAATCGATTATCTAAATAGTCAGGATTATCCGTACAAACTGTGAGAACATTAGAAGTACCTACTGATTCAAACATCTGATTTGGCCTTAACCCTAAAGCTAAACTAGAACAAGCTGTATCTGCTGCACCAGCTATCACTTTGATACCCTTATAATTTCCTACTATGTCAAAAGGACTAACGACTTTAGGAAGAAGGGATGAATCAATTTGGAGCTCCTTACAAAAGGCATCTGACCACTCGTAATGGACTACATCAAATAATCCTGTATAGGAAGCCTGAGTCCAATCCATTACGTACTGTCCAGTTAATTTAAACAAAATATATGTAGACAAGTTTCCCCATTTAAAAGTTTCTTCATATATATATGGATAATTCTCTCTCATCCATATGAGTGAGGTAACTGTATACATACCAGGTTCTATCCGATTACGGGTTACTTCATATAATCTATTTTTACCAATTTGAGTCCGTATATGATCCGCTTGTATTTTGCTCCTTCGATCCAAATAAATAATACCATTGGATAAGGGTTCCCCTCTTGCATTTAGATGTACCGATGAATTACAAAAGGTGGAGAGTGAAATCGCATTCACTTCTCCACCATTTCTACTCACTTTTTGGATTGTTTCCTGAATCATATTTTCGGTCAGTTTCCATATTTGTGATAGGTCAATTTCAACCCACCCATTTTTCGGGTATAAAAGTGAGTAAGATTGCTTCGTAATATATCCTAGGTTTGATTCTTCATCGATAGCTCCTACCTTTATACCACTAGTTCCAATATCTACTCCGATGATATGAGACATGATGAATCACCTTTTCGTTTATTATTCAGCTATAACTGGCTCATTAACTAGCTGCTCGTGTAGTTCAATTGCTTCTTGAACTGTACCATTGTTATGAATAATGTGTTTGAATGCCTTTACAATTGCTGTCGGATTTGGACGATTCCAAACAATACGTCCAAATGTAATACCAGTACCACCGGCATCAATAACATCATACACCATTCGGAAGTAATCCTCTACGTTATTTCCGATGTCTCCTCCCGCTACAACTACTCGACCAGGTGTTGCCGAGACAACTTTATGGAACGTGTCTGGATCACCTGTGTATTTTGTCTTTACAATGTCTACTCCTAGCTCTGCACCAGCACGTACTGCATAAGCAGTATGTCTCCAATCGCTTTTTTCGCTTTCTGGTATTAAGCTTCCACGTGGGTAAATATGCGCTATTACTGGTAAGCCAACTGCATGAGCCTCTCCTGCTATAGTTGCTAGATTTCTTAATTGTTCAGGTTGATCTTCTCCCCCAATAATACATCCCATGGAAACTGCATCTGCCCCATAGCGAATTGCTTCTTGAACAGTCGCAACTTGCACATCTGAGTTTGGTTGCCAAGGTGAGAATGTAGATGCTTTGAAAATTAAACTAGTTTTCCCCGCATGCTTATGGAAACAGTTATCAGCTATTCCTTTATGCATTGTCATCGCATCAGGCTCCCCTGCTACGATTTCGCTGATTTTACGGTCAATTGGCATTAATTCATCAAAAATACCTCTTGCAGTTGCTTGGTCTACCGCAACCGCTAATAAACGACCATCTTCATGTAATAATCTTTTTAAACGTATCTCTTTTCCTAATAACATTTTTACACTCTCCTTTTAATTTTGGGTGAAAATTTCCTTCATACATTTCTCAAAAAAATTATCCGATTTGAATTACAGACTTCATGCCAACTCCATCCCGGACATCTTCAATTGCTTTTTGTATATCATCTAATGTGTACCCTTGCGTTGTAATCACGTCTGTATTAATTTTTCCTGAAACAATTAAAGATAGTGACTCATGATAATTGGAACGCGTTAAGGCTGAAGTTCCGTTAACATTTATTTCATTATAGTGAATAATATTTGGATCTAATTCAGAAAGAACACCTTTTGTAAAACCAGCAAATAAGTTTAATGTACCGCCTTTTTTCAATAAAGAAACTGCGCCATTAACCAGCTGTGGAACTCCAATTGCCATAATTACTACATCTGCTCCTAGCTTATCCGTGGCATCCATCACTACTTGTTCCAATGATTCCTGTTCTGGATTTACAGTAATGTCTGCGCCAGCTTCTATTGCTTTCTCACGTCGGTGACCTACTAATTCACTTAAAATGACTTGCTTTGCACCAGCAATTTTGGCAAGCTGGACGTGCATCAGTCCGATTGGTCCCCCACCAATAACAACAACTGTATCGTTCATTTTTACATTTGCTTTTTTGTTACCGTTCAAGCAACAAGCTAATGGTTCCGCAATAACTGCTTGTTCAAAGGTTATATGATCAGGTATTTTTACTATATTTTTTGCCTGTAGCGCAGTTTTTGGAATTCGTACATATTCCGCAAATCCACCATCATATTCATAGCCGATTGCCGTACGATTTGCACACACATTTTCTTTCCCGTTTTGACAGTAGTAACAGTTTCCACAAGGGATAACCGGCATAACGCCTACTCGATCTCCCACTACAAATTCCTGTACATTATCACCAACCTCTGCGACAGTTCCAACTAGCTCGTGGCCAATTGTAGATGGTGTACGTACTCCCTTTGTCTTTTTTCCTAAATAAATTCTTACATCCGTACCACAAACTGCACTTACATTAACCTTTAGTAAAATTTCATCTTTCGTAATTTCCGGCTTTGGTACTTCCTCTAATCTCATATCGTTTGGCCCATAAAATACAGCTGCTTTCAATTCCAACAACTCCTGTCTCGTCAAATGTAATACCTATTCTCCACCTTCATTATATTATTGGTGGTAATTTCCTTCAATATAATTTATAGAAAAATGAAGGAAATATTCATTATCGTGTATTTTTAAGGGGCTTCGATGTACTTTCAACGAATCCCCTATTTTAGCACCCACTAGATACCAAACCACTCTAATGGTACGGTAACTAATTCAGGGAAGAATATAAACACCAAAAGAATAAAGAACGTAATAATTATCCATTGGACTGTAGTCTTTGATACTTCTTCCACAGACAATCCTGTAATATTACTTGCTGCATATAAACATACTCCAACAGGAGGAGTAATCAAACCAAAGGATAGAAGCATTACCATGAATATTACAAAAAACACTGGATCAATACCCACACTCATAACAGTTGGCATTAAAATTGGAACCAGTATAAAGATTGCTGCTGTTGCATCCATGAACATACCAACAACTAGTAAAAACACAAACAACACCAGCATAATAACGATTGGACTATCGCTAAAATTTGTAATAGATGTAGCAATACGAGTAGGTAAACCATCGTATTCAAATGCCCAACTTGCCGCCTTTGCTGTTACTGCAATAAAAAGGATAGTACCAGTCATTTTAGTTGTTCGATAAAAAATATTAGGTATTTGTTTAAAACTAATATCCTTATAGATAAATAGCGTTACGAGTAACGTATAAAGAACGGCTACTGCTGCTGCCTCTGTTGGTGTAAAGAAACCTGATAATATACCGCCAAGCAATATTACAGGAGCAAGTAAAGCTGGGAATGCTTTTACAAACTCTTTCCCAAGTACTCGTAAATCAAATTTAATTGGTGCACCAATGTCATGTTTCTTACAGTAAAAATAGTTATATATCATGTAAACTATTGCAATTAAAATCCCTGGAATAAGCCCACCTATTAAAGCTGTTCCTACAGAAACGCCTGCAGTTGATGCTGCAACTACCATCAATATACTAGGCGGAATAATAGATGCTAGCATTGATGTAATAAGGGTTAAACCTGTAGAATATTTTAATGGATATCCATTTTTGGTCATAGCATTAATGGTCATGCGACCCGTACTAGCCACGTCTGCAATTGAGGAACCAGCCATACCCGCAAAAATTAAACTCGCCAACACATTTACGTGACCCAATCCTCCACGCATCCATCCTACAGCACTTTTTGCAAAGTCAAAAATACGTTTTGCAATTCCTCCTTCATCCATAATAATTCCAGCAAGAATGAATAGAGGAACCGCAACCATAATAAAACTATTCATCGAACTATACATCGATTGAATGACAATACTAAGGGGAACATCAGTAAAAAGAAGTACAGATAGGACAACTGATATACCTAAGGATGCAGCAATTGGAATTCCTAAAAATAAGAGAACAAAAAATAGAATTAGCAGAAAAATAGACATCTGTTGTCACCCCCTATATAAGATCTCGATGATAGAGTAAAGATTGTATCGTATTGATGATTCCAATAACTGCAGACACCGGTATACTTATTCCAATAATCCACATCGGTATTAACAATACAGAGCTTGTTTCATTCATACTAGCCTGTTGACTTACTAACTCCATTCCATAAACAACCATAAATCCAAGAAACGCAATAGTACCTATGGAGTAAATCCATCTCCCGATTTTCTTTAAGAATTTATTATTTATTAAGATGGTTACTCTAGGAGATTCAGCTTCACGAAAACCTATACCAACCCCCAAGAAAATCATCCAAATAAATACATATCGAGTCATTTCTTCCGTCCAAGGCGCAGAATGTCCAACTAACCTTCCAACTATCTGAATGATTACGATAACAAATAAAGTAAGGGCTATTATTCCTGCTAAAAAGTCTGTTACTTTATTTAAATATTTAAATATAGGGGCATAGTTTTTTTTCTGTTCATCATGTATCATCTGTTTACTCCCTTCTGTCACAAGCATACATAGAAGCAAATACCATCCTTTATGTAATGATAAGAGTGACGTATAAGGAATAGTAGTCTTCTTAATATAGCGTTTTCAATTTTTGTTTCGAAGACTACTATTGTTCCTATATCTTATTATTCACTTTTTCCAACAAATTCAAGTACTTTATTAAAATACTCATCGTCTTGCACAAGCTCTTTAAAGGTTGGGTATGCTTTTTTAGATATTTCAACAAATTGTTGTTGCTGCTCTGAAGTCAACTCATTTACTTCCATACCTTCTGATTCAAGATTTTCTATAATACTTGCAGCGTTCGCTGCATCCTCCTTATTTTTCCAACCCTGAACTTCTTTTGTAGCTTCCTCTAAAATCTTTTGTTGTTCTTCTGTTAAACTATTAAACTTCTTTTCATTTATACCTACTAGCCATCCTTCGGCCATATGGTTAGAAATAGTTAAATAGTCTTGAACCTCATACATATTCGCAGATACGATAACACCTAATGGATTTTCTTGACCATCAATAGTATTTAACTGAAGAGCATTGTAAACCTCACTGAAATCCATTGGAGATGTAACTGTTCCAGCACCTTGGAAGAATTCTACCCATAATGGATTGTTTGGAACACGAAGTTTCACTCCCTCTAAGTCAGCAGGTTGGGTAATCGGTCGAACAGAGTTTGTAATTTGTCTAAATTCTCGAGTCCAATAACCAAGACCTTTTATACTCAACTCATCCTGTACTTCTGTTAAGAGTTCTGCAGCAAGATCACTATTTAGATACGAAGTAAATTGATCTGCATCATCAAATAAATATGGAACACTTATTGCATTAAACTTCGGTTCAAAGTTTGCGTATAAAGAAGTCGAAAGAACTAACATATCTAAACTTCCAGCACCTAACTGCTTCACAGCGGCTGATGCATCACCACCATAAAGAGTTCCGTTTGCATGTACATCAATTTTAATTGAACCATCACTTTTTTCCTCTACCACTTTCGCAAATTCCTTTGCTGCTTGAGTTATTGGCGAAGAGTCAGGATCAGGAGTAGCGAGTTTAAATGTTACAGTATCCCCATTCCCTTCACCACTAGATGATTGGCTACAAGCACCTATAATAACTAGCGCCGCCATTAATGCAGACAACAAGAAAATTTTCTTCATTTTTTATCCCCCTTGATTATTCATCCTCCGACTATGATAACGCTTTCTTTTTAGCGAAATTAAAAACTCTTAGCCTGTACGGTAGAGTTTTTTTCATTTTCGGAAAATTCTTTCGGTAATTACATCTTAGCACATGGTGGTAATTTACTTCAATAATTAATTAAAAAAAATGAAGATTTTTTTTATATCTTGTTAAATCTTCTTTTCAATCGTTGAATTTCTAGTCTTTTGTAAGTTTTCGTAATAGTGCTCATAGCTATTTGTAGTTAAGGATGCAACTAAAATATCGATAATCGTTAACTGAGCAATTCGTGACGAGATAGCATCCGTTCGAAATAATGTTTCCTTAGACGCTGTTTGTAACCAAATGTCGGATATTTGCGTAATTGGTGATTTACTCGAATTAGTGATACATATGGTTGTAGCTCCAGCCTCTTTTGCAAGCTTCATTGCATGCAATACATCCGTATTCGATCCTGTGTGTGAAATACCAATTACTACATCATTTTTACCTAATAAGCTTGAAGACATTGCTTGAAGTACAGCATCACTGTATGCAAATGCTTTAATCCCCATTTTCAATAATTTATGCTGCGCATCCATGGCTACAGCACCTGAGCCACCAGTACCATAAAACTCAATAAGATTCGCATTTGAAATAGCGTTAACCGCTTGGATTAGTTGGGTATCATTAACTACCTCTAAAGAGTCGTATAAAGCTTGAATATTAGATTGAAACACCTTTTTCTTAATAGTTAGAACATCGTCACCCTTTTCAATAACCTCGTGTATTTGCTTTTCTGGAGAAATAACATCACGCGCTAAATGTATTTTCAGATCTTGGAATCCTTTATAGCCTAATCTTTTACATAGACGGACAACTGATGATTCGCTAGTTTGACTTCTTTCTGCCACTTCAGTAATCGACAAATGGATAATTTCTTCTGGATTCTTTTCAATTAAAGAAACAACCTTTTTCTCTGCCCCTCTAAGTTTAGGTAAAATAGCCTCGATTCTAGCAAAAAATCCAGGATTTTTATTTACATTTAAATCAGACATATCAGACATAGATAATCTCCTTTTTAATTTTAAGTTTAAATAAATTATAATCTCAAAATAGACCCTTTTTCAATTCAATTCGCTAATACTCTACATAATTATCATGTTATTTTTAAGTCTAATCCCTATAATAACTGAATAACCTATAATTTTATATCATGAAGATTATTTGTTATTATTATAATTTGGGCATAAATTAATAGATTTAAAAAAGTTAGGACGGTATATATGAATCAAACAATTGGTTTTATTGGATGCGGAAAAATGGCTCAAGCAATGATTGGTGGAATGGTGAAAGACGAAGAGATCAATCCAACGCAAATTATTGCAAGTACAACCTCCCAAGAAACATTACAAAAGGTTCAAGCGATGTTTCCAATTCAAACGACTATAAATAATGTAGAGGTTGCAGAGGTATCGGATATTTTATTTCTAGCTGTTCACCCAAATGGCTATAAGGAAGTGATTGAAGAAATTCGTCAAAATGTGAAGCCTTCTGTTGTGATTGTAACAATTGCTGCAGGGATTTCCATCGAAGACGTTCAACGTGCATTTCAAACAAACGTAAAAGTCGCGCGTACGATGCCAAATACCCCTTCTTTAATCCAAGAAGGAATGAGTGCGATATGTTCTAGTCGCGAGGTAACAGATGAGGAGCTTCAAACGGTGCTCTTGCTGTTTCACACCTTTGGAAAAGTAGAAATCGTAGCAGAAGAGCTAATGGATGCCATTCCAGCAGTTAGCGGATCATCTCCTGCCTATGTATATATGATGATTGAAGCCATGGCAGATGGTGCAGTGGCCCAAGGATTACCACGCGATCAAGCTTATCGATTAGCTTCACAAGCCTTAGTTGGTGCAGCGAAAATGGTGTTGGAGACAGGTTTACATCCTGGAGTGCTAAAAGATCAAGTCTGCTCACCAGGTGGCTCCACGATCGAAGCTGTTTCCGAGCTTGAAAAACAAGGATTCCGTGGTAATATACAAGCTGCTATGGAGAAATGTACACAAAAGGTGAAATCTTTAAGTAAATAACAGTGGTAAAAAAATGAAGGCACTTTTCTAGGTGCCTTCATTTCTTCTGTTCATTAGTTGAATAGATTCTCAAACTCTTCCATAATATATTGAGAACATTCCCCTTTTTCGAATTTCTCCATGTTTCCTTCTGCTAGATAGTTTTCACATTCCTCTTTACTAGCTTTTCCACATGCCGATAAAACGGTAGTTACAAGCAACAACATAGCAAACATAACCAATACTTTTTTCTTCACGAAATTCTCCCCCTAATATTTACCACTAATGTGAAATATTATTATACACTAGGGTTTGGGTGCCTGTCACTCCCCGAATTTTGTCGAATCGCGAAAACTTGTACTCTCCTCCTCAGATTCAGGATCTTGCAGCATATATTGATAGTATTGTTCCATTTTCAGCTCTTCTGGCACGTTCAAACAGTCTAAAACAGGAGTTATATTCATGTATGGATATAGGTTTGGCACATTCTCGGTTACATAATACGAATAACTACTCCATTTATATGCCTCCGGTTTTACAACCATTCCCGCTTTAACTGGGTTCAAATGTATATATTTGCTTACCTCCAGCATACTGCGGTACGTATTAAGCACTTCGGCAAAATATCGCTTTTCAAATACGTGACCTGTGAAGTTATTTTTCGTATTGTAATAATCCGCATAACGCTTATTAATTAAGGACATTACTTTTGAAATTGGGTATTCCGATGAGCGGAGCATTAAGTGGAAGTGATTTGTCATGAGGCAATATGCAGCTATTTCGAAGGGAAACTTATGATGGACTTGAGCAAGGATCAATTTGAACGTTTTAAAATCACCAGCATCACGAAACAAATCATCTCGCCGATTGCCTCTACAAACAATGTGGTAAAAGTAATGCGGAATCCAAACTCTTAATTTTCTCGGCATGATCTTCATCCTTGTTTTTAAGTGAAGTATAAAAGGATTTTTGTTGGTTGTCATTTGGGGAGATTTCGTTTATGGCAGGTGATACAGTTAGAAAATCTTCATTTATGTTGGAGGATTAGTAGAATTGGAAGATGACGAATGAGTATATTTTAAAAATAACTAGATTCATAAAAATCGGGCGTTTTTTTCGACATTATTCGATAAAACTCGGGGAGTGACAGGCACCCCCCCTAACAAGCTGCTGTATCTGCTAGAACTACTACATTCGGATGGTGCTTCAAAATGGATGCTGGAAAGTCCTCGGAGACTTCTCCTTCTATCAGACGGGTTAGTGCATTGGATTTTTTCTCACCGGACACTAGTAATAGGATTTTTTTTGCTTGCATGATCGTTTCGATTCCCATTGTAATAGCTTCGCGTGGCACTTGTTCCAGTTTTGAGAAAAAGCGAGAATTTGCTTTTCGAGTAGACTCCGCTAGCTTCACCACATGCGTTTTACTAGAGAAGGCAGTTCCAGGTTCATTAAAGCCAATATGTCCATTTAACCCTAAACCTAATACTTGGATATCAATATGTCCCGACTCCTTAATTTTTCTTTCATAATCCAGGCATTCCTGCTCCAAATCTCTTGCACGTCCATTCGGAATGTTCACTTGCTCAAGGTTTATATCAATATGATGAAAAAGCTTGTCCTTCATATAATAATGATAACTATTTGGGTCCTGTTCACTTAGCCCAACATACTCATCTAAATTAAAGGTCGTTACATTCGAAAAAGATACATTCCCTATGTTGTATTGATGGATGAATTGCTGATAGAGCCCTTCTGGCGTAGACCCTGTCGCAAGTCCCAGGACCGGATTTTTCTCCTGCTCCATCATATCTAAAATAATCGAGCACGCTTTTGCACTCATCTCGTTGTAATCCTTCACTTTTACGAGTTCCACAGTCATCCTCCCCTAAACGAAATAACGCCACCACAAATGGTGTACCGAATATTCATCTGGTCATCCACAAGAATAATATCCGCATCTTTTCCTTCGCGGATACTTCCTTTTCGTTCAAAGAAACCAATTTGTTTGGCAGGATTCACAGACGCCATTTCTACTATGTTTTCCAATGTCACACCAGCTATTCCAAGCATTCGTTTTGCACCTTCGTTCATTTTCAAAACGCTGCCAGCAAGCGTTCCATCTCCCAAAACCGCACGGCCATTAGACACGCGAACCGATTGACCACCCAAATCATAGGTACCAGCATCTAGTCCCTTGGCACGCATGGCATCGGTAATCATAATGAGCCGTTCACTGCCAATATTTTTGTAAATAAGCGCAAGCATATCATCGGAAACGTGAATGCCATCTGTAATGAGCTCCGCACGAAGTTGCTGTAATTGAAAAGCAGCTCCAACTACACCAATATCCAGGTGATGAATCCCAGTCATCGCGTTGCATAAATGAGTAACTTGTCGTACACCATGCTCGACAGCCTTTTTCATCCCATGAAAGTTCGTACCCGTGTGCCCAGCGGAAACATTTACTCCTGATTTATGTAAAGTTCTAGCAAATACACCATCCTCATCATGCTCTGGAGCCATTGTGATGGTTCGAATGTTGTTTGCTGAAAGCCGCTGCCATTTTTCAAATTGCTCCACATCCGGCTTGACTATGTATTCTATCGGCTGCGCTCCCGCCTTCGATTTTTCAACAAATGGACCCTCCAAATGAATGCCGATCAATTCCGCGTGCCCTGCCTTGTTTGGATACGTTGCGACATTTTCTAACGCTTTTTCAATATTAGCGGGGGATTGGGTGATGGTCGTAGCTAAGAAACTCGTTGTCCCCTCTGCCGGTAAGGCGCTCGCGATAGCATCTAGTGCTTCCTCTGTCCCATCCATCACATCTGCACCATTTGCACCATGAATGTGACTGTCGATGAAGCCAGGGAGGGCGTTTAAATGCTTACCATTTATCCGAATAACATCAGCAGGTAGCTTCTCAGGTATATCTCGTAGGAGCTTCGATATCTTTCCATTTTCAAGTAGTAAATAGCCTTCTTCAATCGTTTCGTTTTCTGCATAAATTTTTATGCGTTCCATTAAAATAGGACTTACCTGAACCATGTAAAACACCTCCCTTTAATACTAATATGAAGAAACCTGCTCCTTAATTAAAAAGAGAAGTGCGTAAAACACTCCTCTACTTTTCGACAAATTTCGGGCGGTGCCAGGCACCCAAAAACCGTTCGATTCGCTTTACTGCTTCCTTCAACTGCTCTAGGGAGGTTGCATAGGAGCATCGAACATATCCTTCTCCACTTTCCCCAAATGCACTACCCGGTACAACAGCTACTCTCTCTTGCACTAACAATTCCTCTGCAAACTGTTCCGAGGTTAAGCCTGTACTTTTTATTGAAGGAAACACATAAAAAGCACCACCTGGCGTATGGCATTCCAATCCGATTTGATTTAAGGCTTGAACAAAATAGTTCCTTCTTCGCAAATAGCTTTTTCGCATACTTTCCACTTGGTCCATATTATTGCGCAGCGCATCTATTGCACCATGCTGCAGCATATGAGGTGCACACATAATCGTATATTGAAGAATTTTCACCATTACCTTTGTCAATTCCACTGGGGCTGCGATGTAACCTAGCCTCCAACCGGTCATGGCAAATCCCTTGGAAAAGCCATTCACTAAAATCGTCCGCTCGTACATGCCATCAATCGATGCTATACTCGTAAATTCTTCATCATACGTTAATTCTGCATAAATTTCATCCGAAACGACGATTAGATCGTGTTTTTTGACAACCTCTGCAATTGCTTTTAGGTCGTCCTCATTTAAATACGTACCCGTCGGATTATTTGGCGAGCATAGCAAAATTACCTTAGTCCGGTCTGTTATCGCCGCATCGATTTGCTCTGGTGTTACTTTAAACCCGTTTTCAATCGATGTATGTATCGAAACAGGGCTTCCACCAGCTAATGTTACAAGGGAGGCATAGGATACAAAGGCTGGTTCTACAATTAATACTTCATCACCAGGATTCAACAGGGCACGAAACGCCAAATCCAACGCTTGACTTGCACCAACTGTAACAATCAGTTGATCCTCCGCTTGGTACGTTAACGAATATCGTGTTCGTAAATAATTGGAAATTTCTGCTCTCAGCTCTAGCAGTCCAGGGTTAGCTGTATACGAGGTGTAACCACCCTCTAGGGAAGCAATGGTGGACTCCCGAATGCTCCATGGTGTAATAAAGTCTGGCTCACCAACTCCAAGCGAGACGACATTCTCCATGCTGGAAGCTAAGTCAAAAAATTTGCGGATGCTTGATGGCTTTAGTTCTACCGCGGTTTTCGATACATATTGTTCATAGTCCATCATGGTGAAACCACCATTCTTCGGTCTTTATCATCTCGATCATCAATAATGATTCCATCATGCTTGTAACGCTTTAACATGAAATGTGTTGTCGTCGAAATGACACTTTCGATGGTAGCTAGCTTTTCCGAAACGAAAGATGCGATCTCAGTCATCGTTTTCCCTACAATTTCAATAGAAAGATCATACGCACCTGACATCAAATAAAGGGATGTCACTTCCGGATAGCGATAGATGCGCTCTGCTACTTCATCAAATCCAACGCCACGCTTAGGTGTCACCTTCACGTCAATAATTGCCACAATTTGCTCTTTGCTTTCGACCTTGTTCCAATCAATTAAAACGGGGTAACTAACGATGACCTTCTCATCTTCTAGCTTTTTTATAATGTTTTCGACATGCTCTTGATCCAGCTGCACCATCATCGCGATGTCTTCTGTAGAAATTCGCTTGTGTTCATCTAGTATGGTTAAAATTTCTAATTCTTCGTTCGTTAGCTTCAAAATGTAGTGCTCCTTTCGGTACGAATACAGTGATTATACAAATTATAAAGCGCATCGAGGTATTATTCCAATCGATTTAACAAAAATGTAATAAAAAGCTAGAGAAAGACTTACCCTTCTCTAGCTTTTGTTTCGATGTAGCACGTATTCAAATTTCGACAAATTTCGGGTGGTGCCAGGCACTCAAAAACCCCCTACACCCTAAATTTCCCAATCAACTCACTTAATTCCTCCGCCTTTTCCTCCAGTGTTTTCGCGCTATTTGATACGCTTTCCATTGCACTGTTGGATTGCTATGCGGTGGCTGAAACTTGCTCTACTCCTGCTGCACTTTCTTCGGATATGGATGCGATGTTTTCAATAGATTGGTTAATGGTCTTGGAATCGTCAATAACCTTGAACAAGGATGCGGACATGGTTTCTACTTGCTCGCCAACCTCATTGATCACTTGCTTTAAGCTATGGAACGTTTGACCTGTGGTTTGAATTTGTTCCGAGCCATCCTCTACTAAGTGATATCCTTCATCTAATGATTGGACAACTTGTTGCGATTCTTTTTGAATTTCATTAACTATTTCAATAATGCCTGAAGTAGAATTGCTTACTTCCTCCGACAACTTACGAACCTCATCGGCAACAACGGCAAATCCTCGACCATGTTCGCCTGCTCGTGCTGCTTCAATTGCCGCATTAAGCGCTAATAAATTAGTCTGTTCTGCAATATCGGTTATGACTGCCATAATTGTAGAGATTTCTTTTGTTTTACTGTCTAATCCTTTTACCATTTCAAGAGATTGTTGCATTTTGTCGTTGATAACATCCATTTTGCTTACCGAGCTCTCCATATAACGGCTTCCATCGTTCGCCATTTGAAGCATGTTTTCGGCATTGTTTTTCGTATTTTCTCCTGTAAAAGCCACTTCAGCAATCTCATTGACAAAGCGACCCATGGTTTCATTCAATTCAGAGGATGCAGTCGCTTGCTCCTCGGATCCTTTAGAAATCTCTTCCATTGTGATCGCAATTTGCTCACTACCGGATGCTACTTCCTCTGCATAACGAGTAAGCTCCGTACTCTGGCTATTAATCGTTTCACTTGCACTTGATACATTTTGGATCATATCTTTTAAGTTATGCTGCATCCTATTGAGGGAAGTCGCTAGATCACCAATTTCATCCTTCGATTTTACGGAAACTTCCTCTCCGTCTAAATCTCCATTGGCAAGTTGATTCATCCGTGCTGATACCGTCTTAATTGGCTTCGCTATCCGGTTTGCGATAAACCAAACGATAAAAATACTCACTAAAATCGTAGACCAAGTAACAATGGCGTTCGCTATCATCATATCATTAGCAGATTGGTTAAAGTCTGATGCATACGTACCCGCTACGACTGTCCAACCCCAGTCCGGCTCTGCTTGTGCATAGGTAACCATTTTTCCAAATTCGTT
The DNA here is from genome assembly GCF_900240405.1 of Salirhabdus sp. Marseille-P4669. Taxonomy (GTDB): domain Bacteria; phylum Bacillota; class Bacilli; order Bacillales; family Alkalibacillaceae; genus OEQK01. The sequence goes on along the minus strand of NZ_OEQK01000001.1, from coordinate 538,326 downwards.
TTCCTTACCTGGAAGTGGGGCATCATAAGAGAATGTGCCTCCCTCCTCTTGATCCCCAACTTCAAGAAGCTTTTGGATGTATTTTACGCCGTTTGGGTCTTTAGCATCTATTAAGTTTTGCCCTTCTAATGTAGGATGGGCTACTATATTTCCGTGCATGTCCAACACAAACATAAACCCATTTTCACCGAGGTCAAGGGCATTGGTCATTTCACGCGTGCCGTCCTCATTCTTTACACCAATGATGGAGCTTTTCACACGCTCTTGCGCATCCTCTTTATATAAATTTCCTTTGTTTACTTCAATGTTCAATCCATCTATCATTTCGATGGTTAAGGAAACTGCATTTTTTAAATTGGCATTACCGAGTTCATCTAAGCTTTCTTTGCTGTTATAGTAACTGAAAGTACTTAGTATAAGTAATGGAATCGTTACCAGTAAAATTGAAAATGTAATGAGCTTTGTCTTTAATGATTTTCGAAAGAATCGCATTTTTTTCAAATCTGTGCACCTACTTTGTCGTTTTTTGACACTTTATTGTATATATCGGTTTCATTTGCTAATAGTTTTATAACAAAATGAAAAAATAATCAGAAAATGCTTCAGACACATAAAAAAGCCTAACCTCTTTAACTAAGAAGTTAGGCTTTTCCTTCGGTGCAATTCGACAAAATTCGGGAAGTGACAGGCACTCCAAAACCCCATCCACGCACTCTAATAATTATACGTACTATTCTGCTGAATCACATAATTCTGCAAATCATAGCTTCCGTTATACACGTACTCTGGTCCGAATGTTAATGTCCAGAAACGAGATTTTCCTGGGGCTAACGTTCCAAAGTCGCTTTCTGGGAAGGAGAAGAAAGCAGATGCAATAATTTCTTCACCGTTTGCATCTAACACTTTTAATTCACTTTCAATGTTATAAATCGTATGTTCTGTACCATTACGTACGAAAACCTCTACATATAACGTACCATCTTCTTGGTAAGTAGCATAAACACCGTTAAAATCAATTTGACCAGCTGTTGGTTCTCCAAATCCGTTAACTAGCTGTTGTAGTTGATCCAATGATTCCTGATCTACAGTAGACATATCTACTCCAGGTCCAAGGTCAAACTCGTGATATACAGGAACATTACCTTCAGCATTTGCTTCCGCAGCTTCTTCTGTTTCCGTAGCAGGAGCTTCTTCTTCCGTTGCTTCCGTTGCTTCAGTGGCAGGTTCTTCTGTCACCTCTTCAGCTTCTTCAGCTTCTTCTGTTTCCTCTGTTGCTTCTTTTTCTTCCGTTTCTGTTGCTTCTTCTTGTTTATCTGCAGCTTCCTTTTCCTTTTCCGAATCAGAGCTACATGCAGCTAATAAAGCAACCATAAAAATAATAAAGATGAGTGCAAATGACTTTTTCATGATCGTTTCTCCTTTGAAGTCGATAAGGAAGCTATGAGGAAATCTATTAATAGAGTCGCATCATATCCTCTTATCTAGTAATATTTTACTTCTTTATAGTAGATTCGACTCACAGAAAAGTCAACATAATTTAAAAGGAATTCGACAAATTTCGGGAAGTGACAGGCACCCCCCTAACAGGCACCCCCCTAATATCCATTTGGGTTTTGCTGCTGCCATCTCCATGCGTCTTGGCACATTTCGTGGATGTCTTTTTCGGCTTGCCATCCTAGTTGGTTGTTGGCCTTTGTTACATCGGCATAACATTCGGCAACATCTCCATTGCGTCGGGATGTAATGGTGTATGCTATTTCCTTTTTCGACACTTGGGAAAATGCTTTGACCAATTCTAGCACGCTATACCCAGTTCCCGTTCCCAAATTAAACACCTCTAGTCCCTTCATATCTTCCATTCGCGATAGGGCACGAATATGTCCTTTCGCTAGGTCTACAACATGGATGTAATCTCGTACACCAGTACCGTCCTTTGTAGGGTAATCATTCCCAAAAATATAGAGCTTCGGATAATTGCCAATTGCAACATTGGATAGGTACGGAACTAGGTTATTTGGTGTTCCATTCGAATCTTCGCCAATACGTCCGCTTTTATGAGCTCCGATTGGATTGAAGTAACGCAAAATCGTAATATGCCAATTTGGGTCTGAATCGTGTACATCCTTTAATAATTGTTCAATGATTAGCTTGGTCCGACCATATGGATTACATGCTTCTAAGGGATAATCCTCTGTAATGGGCATTTTGTCGGATGCTTTGTATACGGTTGCCGACGAACTAAACACCAATTTATACACGTCCTGCATTTGCATTACTTCTAAAAGAGTCAGAGTACTCACGATGTTATTCCAATAATAGTTTATTGGGTCGATCGTTGAATCCCGAACCGATTTATAGCCTGCTAAATGAATAACCGCATCAATCGAGTGTCTGTCAAAAATGGTGCTTAATTCCTTTTGATTATGTAAATCAAGGTTGTAAACAGGGAACGATTGATTCCCCATTTCCATAACCCTTCTTAAAGCTTCGAATTTACTATTGGAGAAATTATCAACGACCACAATATCGTAGCCACACTCGATTAACTCCAAGCAAATGTGGCTCCCGATATAACCTGCACCACCCGTAACAAGTACAGCCAATCAATCATCTCCTTTGGAACGATCTTTTTGACCGGAAAGCATTTTCAACGTATCTTCTAAGGCTTCCTCCCACTGACGCGTTGAGGATTTTGAATATATCATTCCAACGATAAAGAAGACTGCTAGACTACTAGATAGAAAATATTGCTCTTTGAAAATTAACAAATCAAGCAATATCGTTACGTAAAACATGTCTATGGTTAATATCGTTTTGACCACTTTACTAAAAGTGGAAGGCTTTGTAGGTGTCTTCGCCGAGTTTGGATTTGATACAGCTGCTTGGTGGGTTTTATAATCATAGTTTAAGGTTTCCTGGTGTAATAATTGACGAATAAATAATGCTTCTGTATCCTTCCTTGAAACATCTAGTGGGGATAATTCACTTAAAATAGCTGCTATGATAAAGACAATTACATACAGAATACGATCACTACTCAAATAAAAAGCAAATCCAACTACAAGAAAAAATAATGGATGGGCGATATTATGGACCAATCGATCTAAATAAACACCACGAATCGATGAGGTTTGTTTAATTCGAGCTATATTCCCATCTGCACAGTCGAGCGTTAACGTGAAAACCGACAAAATAAATGAGAGAAAAAGAAAGGAAAGGTTGGAATCCGTCACAGCAAAGTACATCAAACCTGCTGATAAAATAGATAGTGGCAGCATACTAATGGTTACAACATTAGCTGTAATCGCCGGAAAACATTTCAATAACATCCAGGTAACATAAAGACCTGCTTGCCTCTGTGCTTGTAAATAATAGGAATGGGTGTAATCCCTTTTCGCATATTGCCGAACCTCTTGTAGGGTCAAGTTGTCCCCTCCTTTCCTATTTCCAGCCTGCATTTTTCGCAAGCTATATATTAAAACGATAAATTGACTTATAGCTTTTGTTGCACAAGACAGAATTACGGCATAAGTCGCTCCCAACAGCCCGAATGCAGGAATTAGTATTATACAAGCTAAGAAACTCACAACGACCCAAATACATGCTAGAAAAGGTTGAATGGTAAAGCGACGGATTGCCAATAAACCAGTATCTAGAAACATAGAAGGAATACTAAAGATCATGGAAACCATAAGAAGAATAAAAATACTTGTATAATTCCCATATTCCGGACTGTAGATTACGGATAAAATATAATCCCCCATGAAAAATGCTATAGCAACAGCTAGAATCCCAAGTAAAAAACCAATGAGTAAAAAGGTTACGAGGAACCTTCGAAACCCTAACCAATTTTGTTGATTGTAAAGCTGTGCTAAACGAGGGGCAGCTGGCTCTCTTAAGGAATTGGCTAGCCGATTTCCTGCAAATACGATATAAATCAAAGCTGCAAAATAGCCAAGCTCTTCCGTTTCTAAAAAGTATTCGACCATGTAACTCGGAATATTTGTATTAAAGGAATTGAGCAGGGCCATAATTCCTAGCGGCAAGGCGACTTGAAGGAGCAATCGAATCCGTTTCATTGAAAAATCTGGTTTAATGGAAACATATCGCTTGGCAATGACGCAATCAAATCCAAATAAAATCACTGTCCATGTCATCACTTGACTAATTAATGCATAAATCAAGCTATCCGTAAGAAGAAGGACAATGAAAAATACAAGAACCGTTAGGAATCCCCTTACCATATTCGAGATGGAAATGTAGTCCATTCGCTCCGCTTTCTGCATTTGTCCGTGGAACATATCGCCAATGGATTCCATTATTTTTGCCATCCCTACTAATAGCGTAATTATGGCCATTTCACGATCATAGTTAAAGAGAAACAGTAAAAGTAAAATCAGAATAAGGGAAACGCCACTCGTTATTAGTCGAGCACCTAGGTAATGACCAAACCTAGCATTCCCTTTCGTATCCGTAACAAATGCTAGCCGCAGCTTCATATCACAAAACATAACAATAGGCGCGGTTACCGCTAGAGCCAATGCATATTGTCCTACCATTTCTGCAGTTCCAAGCTTCGCAATCACAATAAGGAGTAGCCATTGGGTAAAGGAATAGACTGCACTGCCAAAAAAAGTCCAAATGATATTTTTCTTAAGGGATAATTTTTTCACCACGGAAGCTCGCCTCTTTTACTCCTTACGTATCGGATATGGAATAGCGCTGCTGCCATTTTGCTTTTCCCCGTAAAAATTCTGGTCTTTTACGCATTTTCACCCAGAATAGGAAGACGACCATTTTGCCAATGATCGAATTTGGATAAATCCTTTTGTCCACATCTACTTCCTGACCGCCAAATTCCTTCTTAAATCGGTTAATGTGCTCTTCTTCTGCACTTTTAGAATCGACAAATAATCCTCCGAAGTCATACCAGTCCACTCCCATGGATTTCGCCTCGCATATATCCATCCAATGTAGATAGCGATTGGCCCTTCCGATCACATTTCTAATATCCCGGTTGTCAAAGCGAGCAGAGGCAGAGTGTAACAAGGAGCAACACCTGCCATTTACGACATGTACATGGGAGCATAGAATCTGTTCTTGTTCATCCTCCACAAAGGAAAGTAGAATTGCTCCTTGCGCTCGAAGCTCCTTTAGCCTTCCCATATTGGCTTTAGGTATTTTTTTGTTTTTCGAAAAGGTGTCAAAAAATGCGATAAATCGTTCAAGCAGGTTATCTGAAGGATTGGTGTAGGACTTGTGGTAGATTGAATCTCGTTTCATTGCACGGTTAATTTTATATCTTGCATTTTTATGTATCGCAGCAAAAAGCTCCTCTTCTGTTTTCTTGAGATCAAGGATTAACGTTTTCCCGAAGCTTGGTAGGCACCCTTTTCGTGGTACATCTCTTCTTTCTGAATGGGAGGGCACTAATACGTTAGAGCAAATCATAACATCCGCTTGCATTTTATCCTCGACATTCGTACTCCCGTAAACATCTAGCATTCTAACAAGTCCACGCTTATATGGAATTTGGGTCATACGTCTATCTCCTTACCTATAGTAGTAATTATCTTTAGGCAGCTTTACCCCATTTAAAATGGTGCCAATGAGAGAAGCGTCTGCAAACTGAAGCTGCTCCTTCACTCTCTCTACCTCTTTCCGATCATTCTTTTTCGCACGGACGACGAGTAGTACACCATCACATTGATTCGCAACTAAAGTGGCATCTGTAACAACAAGCACAGGCGGGGTATCCAAAATAATGACATCATATAATTCCTTTGCTTTCTCCAAAAAATCCTTCATTTGAATAGAGCTTACTAATTCAGATGGATTAGGTGGAATTAAGCCACTCGTCACAATATCCAAATTGGAAATATAGGTATGCAATCGAACCTCTTCCCACGCTGCCTTTCCGATTAAAAATTGACTTAAACCAACTTCATTACGCGTTTGAAACACATGATGTACGCTAGGCTTTCTTAAATCCACATCTACAAGTAAAACCTTCTTCTCCTCCTGAGCTATAACCGTCGCTAAATTGCAAGCGGTCATTGTTTTTCCATCACCAGATTTAGGTGAAGTGACGACAATGGATTTATACGATTTTTTGATCCCAGCAAAATGCAAATTGGATCGAATCGTCCGAAACTGCTCTGCTGCTTGTTTGTTCCCTCGCTCAAGTGTAACCAATCGACTCTCTTGCTTCTTTTTGTTATTCCTCAACTTCACCCCTCCTCCTATGAACAAGTGTCATTTCTTTATTTTTCCCTCCTTTGCTTTGATACTCGGAAACGACACCCAATACGATGAACTCCATCATTTCAAGATCTTTTTCCGTCTTTACTTTTGTACTGAAAAACTCCATCAAAAGCGCCGCTCCAACGCCTGTCATTAGTCCAATTACGGTAGCTATAAACATGTTCAATATCGGTCTCGGACGAATTGGGTCTTGCGCTAAGCTTGGTTTTGCACTGGACAAAACTTGAACATTATCGATTCGCATGATGGTAGGGATGGTACTTTGAAACTGCTCCACCACTGTATTGGCTAAGGTTGCAGCTGCTTCAGGGCTTTCCGCAATTGCAGAAATGGTCACCACTTGGGAATTTTCATTACTAGTTACATCAATTCTCTTTTCAAGCGCTTCCGGTAGAATGGCTAAATCCAATTCATCTATCACCTTTTCCAAAATAAAGGGACTTTTGATAATTTCGTTATACGTATCGATGAGCTCTACACTTGTTTCGAACTCCGTAACGCTAAGCTGTATGTTCTCGCTTTCCTGTTGAATGACAATGAACTGCGATGTGCCTTCATACATCGGTGTGATCACAAAATAACTGAGCACTGCTGCGATGCCCACCAAACTAAACGTAAGGAGAATAATAAACAGAACTCTTTTCTTTATCGCATGAAATAGCTCCTGTATGGTTACCGTATCCTTCATTCTCTGACACCTCCTTCGTTTTTCCATGAACGATTACGAGTTTGGTAGATTTCTTCATTTGGAATGCGACTTAGCACATAATAAATGAGCGTGTAAAAAATCCATATAAAGCGGATATTCTCTACATTAATGGACAATGCTTGAATGGAGATCGCAACAAATCCAATCAGTACGTAAAAATACAAACGTGCTCCACTTGTTATGAATCGTAACGTGAGCGATAGGAACAAATAGATTGGAAACCAAAGGAATGCCAAAAAGCCAAATATCCCGGTCTCCGCCAAAAAGGTAAGATATGTATTATGAGGGATATTGGATATCGTGTAGCCAACGACCTCATTGGAATACGGGATATATTGACCAATCCCAACACCAATAAGTGGGCTTTGTTCCCACATCAATATCGCAGTGCTCCATAAAAATAGCCGACGAGAGGTTCCTTCTTCTTCCACACTTATTTCAGACACCCGCTCCATAGCAAAGTTTAAAACATCTGTAGAATGATAAAGCCACAAAAGAAGGAAGGAAAAAACGATGGAAATCCCGAGAAACACCAATAAATCCTTTATCCTACCTGAAAATATACTGATGCAGAAAACAAATAAAAAGCCGACTCCTAAACTTAAAATCCCACCCCGAGAGGCCGTTAAAATAAGGGCAACCAATACCAACAAAAGAGTAAAATTCACGACGACCTTTTTTTGTAACTGAAATGATAATATCGATATAACGGAAAAGGAAACAATTAGGTACAGAGCGGCCATGTTAGGATCATTTAATGTGGCTTGTGCTCTCCCACCTAATGTCAGACCATTATCTATTCCCATTCGATAAAGAACAACACTTAAAATACATAATAGCGAAATAACTCCAGCGGCAAATTTCCAGCTCTTTAGAATGACCGTTAGTATTTCCTCTTTATACCGTTCTAATAGGACTAAAAAGGTAATGACATAGAGAAAATTAAACGATAATTTTAAAATAGCAGAAAAACCATAAGGGATATTGACATCGTAATGTGCAAAATAGCTGAGCATACTGACCGAACAAAAATAGATTAAAAGCAGCATATAGATCAGGATTAGGTGGTACTTTTTACTAACCGTTGCTAGGAAAACTCGATTTTCTTTATCACATAGCAGTCCTAGCAACAGGATTCCCAAAACGATATCCGCAAGGGAGACATTTAGATAAACGACCATATCTAGGTGAAATAGGAACGGAATAAAAAGGACCAGTAATCGTATGAGTAAGAAATTAATTTGCTTTGTTAAGGGATTCATGAAAACACCACATTTTTATCATTTATGTGTCTGTTGATGCCATTTCTTATAAACCTCATGCATCGTACAACTCTCCATACCAAATTGATCTTTTAACGCTTTGTAATGAGCGATAATCTGCTGTAGGATGTGCATATTTTCCTTTAATGGATAACCGAAATTGTGTGGATGCCACCAAAGATGGTACATTTTCCCCTCTCGTGCGGCTTCGGTCATCTCCTGTTTGATTCGCTTTACTTTTAAGGGCTCTAACCATTTCAGTTTCCTTGTATATGGGCGGAGGAATCTACTAGAAGGAATAGTAACGAGATTAGAAGAATGTGGAAGGGTAGCAATGTCGTATATATGTCGTCCCGTAAGATTTACGTAACTATCTATTAATCGTAAAGCTCGTTGGATTAAGCCTTGCTTTGGTGTTTGATTGTATATCCAATGCTCCTCATTCCCTCGGTAGGCATGGATTCCATACTTTTCACAAATGGAGGCGTATGCTGGATTTTGCTGATTTCTCGGAAAAATAATCGAGTTGGTATCAAAGCCATTTTTTTCTGCTGTCTTGACAGCACATGCTATATCCGCTTCAAATTGTAGCTCACTTTGTCCCTCAGCTAAGCAATAATAATGGCTGAACGTATGTGTTGCTATTTCCTGATTGGGATAGGTTCGAAGGGCTCGGATTAAGCTAGCACCATAGTGAAAGGGGTCCTCCTCTTCATTATCACCTATATTTTCTATATGTGAATATGCGGATAGGCTCTTATTTATGTACGTTGGCTTCACTTCCGGTACAGCGTTTACTAGTTCTTGTTTATTCGAGAAAAATAAAAATCCAACAATCCCCCAAGTAGCATGGATGTTATGCTTTTGAAATTCCTTTAGGATAAAAGGGATAGCTTCTCGAGCTCCTTTTATGTTCTTTTCATAATCCTCTAATGGAAATACATCAAAAACTCCCCAATTCAATTCAAAATCTAGCGATATCACCAATATTCCATTAGATTTCATACCTAGCACCACCTATTAGCATTAATAGCTCCAATCACAATTGTGGATGAACAGCATTATATTGGACGTCCTCGTAGATTCGCTTCATCTCTGCAAGAATAATAGGTAAGTCATACTTCATTTGGATTTCTACTCTTCCTCGTGCTCCCATTTGTTGTCGCTCTTTATCGTTTTCCAAAAGATGCAGAATGACGTTTTGCAGCTCATCTGGACTTTGTGGCGAGACTAAATATCCATGCTCCCCATGTCGAATCAAGTCTCTTATCCCACGTATATTGGTTCCGATTATTGGAATCTCCATCGCCATCATCTCCATTAAGGACTTTGGCAATCCTTCCCGCATGGAAACGAGTAATCCAATATCGGTAATACTTAAGATGTCCGGAATATCAGTTCGAAACCCTAAACACGTCATCTCTTTTTCTAAGCCTAAGCTATGAATCTCCTTTTTAATACTTTCTAGTAATTCCCCTTCCCCAACGAATAAGATTACGAAGTTTTGATTTTGTTGCTTCAATTTTTCCGCTGCCTTTACGACATCTATTTGACGTTTATTTTCGTTAAACTCCGCTACATGTGTTATTACCTTTTTATCAGGAGGTATTCCTAGTTTCGCTTTTATATCCTGACGTTTGGCAAAAGGGTAGTGCTCCATATGGTACAGATTTGCATCTACTCCAATCCCATTTATGAAATGAACCTTCTCCTGTGGTAGAAACGACAGCGCCTTTTTGTGATCATACTCATTCATTACAATGACCTTGCTCGTTTTATATCCAGCTAGCTTTTCCGCAGCATAAAAGATTTTGTTTGACATGCTAGACCCTTGTTCATGAAAATGAAAGCCATGTGCAGTATAAAGAATGGATGTACCTCGCTTGGCCGCTAATCTAGTAACAAAGGAAGCAATAGGTGAGTGGACATGAATTAGGTCAAAACCTTGTGTTAGTACTTTTTTCATTTCAAAGAAGGCGCGAATGTTTGATGGATTTTTTATATATCTAGAAAAAGGAACTGGATGGAGTTTTACATTTGGCAATCTGTCTTGGAGCTTCTTCTGATTGGTAAAGGAGGTTGCAACTGTAACGTTATACCCCATCTCTTCTAACAATTGAATATGTGGAATCAAGAATGCAGAGACTTGTATTTCCAGCGTTGTAACGATTAAACATTTCATTTTGTCCCTCCTTCCTTATCTTATTTATCTGTAACGAAATTTATTTCTATATAACGAACAATTCTATCTAAAAAATTAACGTGCCCCATCACCATTGAAGAGTATTATTATCGTTTTCAACAAAATTTTAAAATCAAGCAAGATACTTTGATGTTCCATATAGTATAGGTCATATTGTAATTTTTCTTTTGGTGAGCTCGTATAGCCACCATTAATTTGAGCAAATCCTGTTAAGCCAGGCTTCACCATTAATCGTTTTGTGAAGCCAGGACAAATGGTTTCAAATTGTGCCGTAAACATTGGCCGCTCTGGACGCGGGCCAATGAAGGACATCTCCCCTTTTAAAATATTATAAATTTGTGGCAATTCATCAATTCTTGCTTTTCTCATGATCCTTCCAATTCTTGTTACTCTAGGATCATTTTTAACCGCAAACTTTTCTCCATCTTTTTCTGCGTCTATGTACATGGATCTGAGCTTAAATACCCGAAAATACCTCCCATCAAGTCCAACTCGAATCTGGGTATAAAATACCGGGCCTTTAGAATCCAATCGAATAAGCAGCGAAAAAGCAATAATAACTATTATGGCAAATGGTAAAGCTAGCATACAGAAAAAAAGATCAAAGGTACGCTTCATAAATCGATTCCAGCCTACTGCTTTGTTCAAGTTCCGATACGTTACGATGCTTAATCCGTAATCTTTAAAAAAATTATTTACATTATTGGAGTGCACTACCTCCCCTCCTTTACCAACTTGTATTATTACAAAATCATATGTAATGGCTATAATGTCCTATTCCAAATTTAAGGGAAAAGTTGACATATAAATATGTGAATACGACTAAAATCCGATTGGTCAATGCCATGATAGGCCTAAAGAAACATTAGGTATGGTCGATTTGTTCGATGTTTTAATATAATTTATTGCTCACGTTTTGTTGTTGTACCAATGGTTAATAGGAAATCGCGCTTGAAAATGAAGGGTAAATTACAGGTGTTTTTGAAGGAGTGAAATAGGGATTGTAGTGTTGCAAATTAAGTGACAAAAGAGGATGCTTTTCATTTATTACAGGAAATAAAAAAAGAACTTGGGCTATTACCAAGCTCTTATACTGTATTGTTCTTCTTTAACTAAAATCCCCGTTCTTAGAAGGAGTAATATCTATGTATTTTGGTATACAATTACTAATGCATATTTTGTTTCTATGTACCCCAAAACGAAAACTACTTACATATAAATAATAGACCTTTTTAAGATATTCTTTTATTCGTTCCTGTTAAGAACCCAACGCTTTTTGAACGAGCACTGAACATACTCCTCCTTGGCCCCATAGATCCGAATGACATCTTTGATTTCTTCTGCTAAGTACTTTTCATTACGATTATTGGCGAGTGTTGGATAACCGGACCCGCGCTGCAGGTAGTCCGAGCTTGCAACCTTGTACCATTTTTCATCATCCAGTGGCTCATCTCCAACAAGTACTTCTGTAATGTGCTTGCCATCATGTTGAATCGTTGCACCTGATACATGCAGTCTCCCTACATATTTTCCTCTAAAGCCAGGTCCTCTTCCATCTGCTAGACATGTTTGCGAGTCTAAAGATGCCTCTAATGCCTGGCGAATGTATTTTCCTTGTATCTCAAAGGAAGTCGGATTAAGTGGAGAAGGACAAATTTCGATTAATTTCTTTTTGGAAATAAACGAAAACGCACCCGCATTCACGATGCCGCTATTCATTATGCCTAGCTCGCAATCCAACATATCCTTCAATCCATCCGCAATGAGGTTGGTGATTGGGTTTTCTTCGATGACATCATGCCACAGGCTCTCCTGCAATGCATACAAAGGCTGACTCAAATTTTCTTCCGCTTTTGCTTTGTTCACTTTTAAAATGGATAAAATCCCCTCATCAGATGGTGAGTCTTTTGTGGCAATGGTCTTTGAATCGATTAACGTTACTTGATTATCTGTCACTTCTACCTCCATGATACCAACATGTTCACCGTAATTCCCGGCACTATTCATAATGACTCCATTGATTAGCTTCGCCTCTGTGTAAAGCTGGTGATCATGGGCGGAGATAATAATATCAAGGCCCTCCACCTCTTGGGCAAGCTGTGCATCTGCTTCTGTTCCGATATGGCTTAGTAGAATGCAAATATCATAGTTTCCTTGATTTGCCTTTAACACATTTTGTAATTCCTCTTTAAAAGAGGTGACATAGATGCCAAGACCATCATTAAATCCATCTAAATCCGGTGAAGAACCTGTAATCAATAGGTGCAAACCATTCTTCTCTAAAATGGTACTAGAAACAACTCCATTGAGATTACTTCTATCCTTTTTGTATAAATTGTTGCTAAGGAATGGGAGCTTGCTTTCCGTAGCCATTAGCTGAAGGGTGTCGACCCCATTAAACATTTCATTATTACCAATCGTGAGCGCATCATATCCTACGTATTCCAGTAACTCAACGGCAGCAAGGCCTCTTGTCCCTTGTAGTTCAATGCTTTTGAAATCCGCAAAATCGCCACCATCTAAGGTTACGGTGTTTTCATCCTGGTGTTCCTTTATTACGGTTACGACTCTTGCAAAATTATCAAAATGACTATGTAGATCGTTTGTATGGATAATTTTTAGGTTCATATTTTCCTCCAAATGCTAGATATTTTTATTCGACAAATTTCGGGTGGTGCCAGGCACTCAAAACTCTCGCATAAACATCTCCCTAGATACACATTATTCCATATTTTATCTTATTTTCGGGAATATTCCCACATAAAATTGAGCGGTTGCCTTCGGAGAAGAACTGCTTTAATTACCTCATGCAAAAAAACGCAATGGCCATAATGTAGAATCCAATAAGCCGAGTTAAACATTTATTACTTCCTATAATTTCAACACCCTAAACATAAAAAAGACCGATTCCAATGAACCGATCTTTTTCCATTCCTTAATCTATCCTTTAAGCGGGAAGCTCCTCTTCTGACTCCTCTATTCGCTCCTCCTTTTTCATCGTAAATCCAGTGAACCCGTACAACAGCGTGAAGAATAAAGTGAACATTGCTAAGAAGGAAAATGGTATATAAGCAGTCGCCGGTATTCCTAGTGCGGTGGCAGTGAATACCCCACTAGCTGTCCATGGGAGTAACGGTGCACTTTGGGTTGCAGAGTCTTCCATCGTCCGGGACAGGTTTTCGGGTCGCAAGTTAAATCTCTGATATACCGGTTTCATAACTGTACCCGTCATCACACCGGCGAACGAGAACGTACCTCCCAGGCCTAATGTGAGGTATGAGGAAATCGAGGTGATAAAGGTAAGCATCCCGGTGCTTTTAATTTTACTGGCAAAGGAACGAATGATTGTCTCCAATATTCCCGACTTTTCCAAAAGCCCGCCAAGCCCTAAAGCGATCAAGAAAATTAGCATCATCGGCAACATACTTAAAAGTCCGCCCCGAATGAGAAGGGTGTCCACAATAGCAATCCCGGATTCCGCTGCATAGCCGCTATACAAAACAGCAAATACATCCGCAATTGCAAAGCCCTGATAAACAATCGCCACGACTGCACCAACCATGGCACCTACAAAAATCGAGGTGATGGCAGGCTTTTTCATGATGAGTAAAGTAAAGAGGACAACGGCAGGAATAAAGGGAACAAAACCGAGATTAAAAGTATCAGTAAGGTAGCTCGTTAGTGTGTTCACTTCCGCCGAATTAACGCTGCCACCCCCACTGTTTAATCCAATAATAGTGAAGATAATGGCGGTTATTGTGTAGGCCGGAACTGTTGTCCAGAGCATGTGCTTTATGTGGGTAAAAATATCAGTCCCAACTACAGCTGGAGCTAGGTTGGTAGTATCGGATAAGGGAGAAATTTTGTCACCGAAATACGCTCCACTAACGATCGCACCTCCAGTTAACCCAACTGGAACACCTAAACTATAGCCTACTCCCATCATCGCTACACCCGCGGTACCTAATGTTGCCCATGAGGAACCTGTAGCAAGGGATACAAGCGAACAGAAAATTAAGGTTGTAACTAAAAAGAACTGAGGAGATATCGATTGGATTCCATAATAAATTAAGGCGGGGACGGTACCGGAAGCTATCCAAGCACCAATCAACGTACCAACTGCAATTAAAATGAGAGCTGGTTGTAAAGCTCGTAGCATGGAGGTGAAAATTTGTTTCTCCACATCTTGATAGGAGTAACCTAAACGCATCACAAATGGGATAACAAGCATTAAGGAAATAAACAGCATGATTTGAACAGAGGCATCAAAGAACAGTAATCCTACAGTGATGATTGCAATAACCATCAATAATATCGATAGCGAATAAACGAATGTTGGCTTTTTAATAATCTTTTCCATCCATACACTCCTTTTCATTCAACCCTTCCATCATGAGGAAAAATTGAATATTATTTTTTGAAAGTTCTTAGAAAAGTTGTAAGCATACGTAAGTGAAGGATACGGGTAAAAAAATGGGGTAAGATTATTATACCACAAATTATTAAATTTTCAAAATATTCTGTTTAAGTTATTTTATAGCGAACTTTATCGAATGTATAACAGATTGGTTTTGATGCAAAATAAGAAAAAAAGGAAGGTATACAGATGAAAAAGAAGCTTGTTCTCTTATTTTGCATATTTGCCTTTGGTTTACTTCCTTACGCCTACTCAGCCGAACAGGTAGCAGCTTATGAAAACAAGGCTCCTGATTATGTGAAATGGGGAAAAATCGCGGTAAAAGAAACAAGTACCAAATATCCACAATCCAATATAGTTGATTATCTTCACCTAGGCAGAGAGAAGAACAAAACCTATTCCGTTGAGAAGTTTAAATTCATATTAAATAACGATGGTAAGGATTTTGCGGTTTTCGTTAACGTTACATTTCATAACGAAACAGAGAAAGTGAAGGATATTACGTTTCAGGAGAAAAGAGGATCCTAATGGTTTTAAGGACAGCTGGTATAGGCTGTCCTTTTTGATGGAGCGTTCGACAAATTTCAAGGCGTGCCAGGCACAACAAAAGAGGAACAAATCCAAAAGCGAATCGTTCCCCCTGTACTAATTTCCATATATAAATGTATAAATCCATTCGACATAATTCGGGTCGTGCCAGGCACCCTCAACCTACCTCGCGCGCACTTTTAACGCTTCTCGCTCCACAATCTTACTTGCTATGGCAGTACATAATTCCTTTGTCGTTTTCGGAGCAAATGTTTTTAATACTTTATTGATTACCGGCCCCATCATGCCCTTGGCGGTAATATCCAAGTATCCTGTCATTTTCGTTCTCCGATCACTTAAGGCTTCGGCTTCAAAGTATCCGCCACCTTTCACATTCTCCGTAAGACCCTTTAAATCAAACGTCACCGTTGTTGGCTCCTGCCATTTTGTAATGTCAACCCGAAGGCTAATCATTTTCGAAATGACCCCAACATCTCCTTTAAACTTCCATGTAGACTGTTTTTCGTTCAGTTTTTCATGCTCCATATAACCCGGAACCAATGGTGCCCACTTGTCCATATCTTTAACGAAATCCCAAATGTTTTGAATGGGAATATCTAGCTCAATCTGATGCATTCCACTTGGCATTGGCCTACCTCCTTCATAACACATAATTATGAGTGGGAGAACAATTTTATGATTAATAAAAGAGGGTTCAAGGGCTAGTTTTCATCCCATGTACCCTCTCCGCTTTATAAACCTGATTTATGCGTTTTGTCCCCAGTGCGTTTTTTTACTGCGCCTGCATCCGAATCGCTTTTCGCGCTAATTCATCAGCATGCTTATTTTGCTTCTCAGGTATCCATTTAATAAAAAAGTATGGGAATGCACTTGATAGCTCTCGAATATTTTCAAGTAAAGGCAAGAATGTCTTGTTTTTTGTGTAATCTTGATCGACTACATGTACCACAACTTGAGAGTCGGAGCGAAACGATAATATTTCATTAGGAAATGACTCCTTACAAATTTCCAATGCCTTTATCACTGCCATAAATTCTGCTTCATGATTGGATAAGACACCAAGCGGAAAGCTGTATTCATATGCTTTCCCGCTCGCTTTTATATAAATTCCAGCACCACTTTCTCCTGGATTCCCTTTTGCCGCTCCATCTGTATAAACTTCAATCAAACTAGGCTCGCTCCTTTAAGTATGATGCCTTGATTATACAAGATAATATCCTTTCTCAAAAGAGGGATGGAAATCTTGCAAAATAAAAGGAAGCACCTATAGAGGCACTTCCTTCGTATTCGACAAATTTCGGGTGGTGCCAGGCACACTCAACCAACCTGCCTCACAAACTCCTTCATCAATCCTGGCATATCAGGCCATGCATGCCCAGAGATTAGATTCCCATCGGTATGAAGGGGTTCCTGAATATAGGTCGAGCCAGCTGCTTCCACTTCTGGTTTACATGCAATATAAGCAGTCATTTCTCTACCTTGCAAGTGCTCCTTAACCGTCGTTAACACTTGAGCCGCATGACATACGGCTGCAATTGGCTTTTTAGCAACAAAGAAATGGCTTACGATGCCAGGTACATATTCATTTAGTCGAATGTGCTCCGGAGCACGACCACCTGGAATGATCAATGCATCATAATCAGCTGGGTTTACCTCAGCAAAGCTTTTCGTAGCCTCAATAAGATAACCCGGCTTTTCTGTATACGTTTCCCAGCCAACAAAATCATGGACAACCGTATGTAGTTTTTTGGCATCCGCTGCCGCAATCGTTGTATCATACCCCTCTTCTAAACAACGAAAATAAGGATAATAGATTTCTAAAGCTTCCACCGCATCCCCTGCCAGAATCAAAACCTTCTTAGACATCAAAATTCCTCCCCCAAAAAGAATATATGGTAAAAATATATTCCTAGAAGGGGAGGATTAGTCCCAAAAAATTGTAAAGATTGAAGATTGTCTAGCATTCGACAAAATTCGGGGAGTGACAGGCACCCCCACCAAACAAGCGGACACCAATTCGACAAATTCCAGCAAATCCCGGGGCGTGCCAGGCACCCCCAAACCCCCTGCACGCTCTCAACAAGAATAAATCCGATACGCACTCTGCTCCAATTCCTTCGCATCATACAAGGCATAGTCTGCAAGCTTCACTAGTTGTTTTCTTACGCTTGCGTGGTCTGGATAGAAGGAGATTCCGACGCCAGCGCCCATCTGTATGTCTTGGCCATTATAAACGAGTGGCTTTTCGAAGGATTTTACAATGCGCTCGGCAATCCCGATTGCAACTTTCTCCGAATCCAAATCCCCTAGAATAACCCCCATCTCATCTCCGCCTATTCTTGCAACGATATCTGTTTTTCGAACGCAAGACTGGATGCGAATGGCTAATTCCTTTAATACCGCATCCCCAGCATCATGGCCATAATGGTCATTAATTGTTTTGAATTTCAAACCATCTATCATCATAACTGCGAGCTTCTTATTGTTTTGTTTTGCAGCTTCAATCCCCTGTTCCAATCGGTCATCAAACACTCGACGGTTCGGTAGTCCTGTTAAATAGTCATGATAAGCCAATTCCTTTAGTACATCCCTCTGCTTTCTTCGCTCTGTAATATCCCGAGAAATACAAACTACTTGATTCATTTTCCCATCTTCCATAATAGGAGCCATTGCTACTTCTAGCCATATCCAGTGTCCACGTTTATGTTGTAGCTTCACTTCTAAGAGCGAATTCCGTTTCCCACTTAGCACATCACGAAATTCCTTTTCCAGTTTGTCTCTCTCTTCTCCTTGATAGATACTTCCAAACGGTTTGTTCATATATTCCGATTCCGTATACCCAATGATCCTTTCATAGGATGGCGATAAATATTCAACTATACCTGATGTATTGACAAGTTTGATTCCATCAAAGGCATTCTCTGTAATAAGACGGAATTTCTCCTCACTTTTTAAGAGCTTTCGTTGGTATTCCTTATATTCGGTAACATCCTTATAAAAAGCCGTTCCTCCTATGATTTCGCCTTTATCGTTCTTAATCGGCGTGTACGTAGCAATAATATCTAATTGCTCACCAGCTTTTGTGAGGCGTTTTGTTTCATAAAGCTTGATTACTTCACCCTTTTGGATTCGTCTGTTTATTTCAAAATGGTCCCACTTCAAATGGGCAGGAACATTAATCGTGCCATCCTGAAGCATTTCCTTTTCGGTAAACCCAAACATCTTTTCAAAAGCAGGATTTACTTTTACAATTTGATTGTTCGCAAAAAAGAAAATAGGGTCTGCCGAATAGTTCCAAAAGGATTCTAGCTCTTCTTTCGTTTCGCGAATTACTTTTTGCGCATGCTTTTCCGCTGTAATATCTCTTGCTAAGCCAAAAACACCGATTACTTCATGATCCACTACAATCGGAACATTCGTCACAAATAGGTCCACTCGCTGACCATCTTTACGCTGCATGGCTATTTCACAGGATTCAGCACTTTTTTCCTCAATCGCTTTATGAAAGTGATGCATCGATTTCTCTACATCTTCAGGTACAATATAATCCGCAAAATTTGTACCTAATCCTTCATCTCTTGAATACCCTGTGAATTTTTCAGCACTCTTATTCCCATCTAGTAAATAGCCTTCGATGTCATAAGTAAAAATCGCATCTGGATGATGTTCAAACAACGATTCATATTTTTGCCTGTTTTCCTCTAGTAGTTTTTTCAGCTTTCTTTCCTCGGTAATATCACGGGAGATGCCATATATACCTTCAAGCTTACCATCAATAAGGATCGGTATACTTTTGATTTCCAGGAGAATTTTTTCTCCTTTTCGATTATAAATCCATCCCTCAAACTCTTGCTGCTCCCCTTGAAGCCCATCGTTAAAGTGAGCTAGCAATTCTGCTTTGTACTCTTCTACTAATAAATCACTAAACTTCAAGGCCATTAGTTCCTCTTTGGAGTAACCTGTGATTTCTAATGCTTTCTTATTAAAACTTTTAAAATTACCTTCTAAATCTAGCTCATAAATGGCATCACCATTATGATCTACTAATGATTGAAGCCGTTTGTTGCTTCTTTCTAATTCTACTTTCGTATGATTTAGCTCCACATTACTTCTCTTTCTAGAGGTAATGTCACGAACAATCCCTAGTACATATGGGATATCATCGAATACGAGAGGAGTTAAGGATGTTTCCCCAATGACGAAACCATTCTGCATTGCCAATCTTTCCTCAAAAACAACCTTTTTATTGTCGTTTATCGCTTCATTGTACTTGTCGATTAACGAACGTGCCATGTCATTCGGTAATACGTCCTCCATCAAACTTCCAATTAACGTCTTTTCCTCTATATTTAATAAAGCTAATGCCGATTCATTCGCATATTCATATCGAAAAGAGCCTTGAACCGCTCTCATGAAAAATACTAAATCATCAATAGCTCCAAAAATTCCAGTTAAGTTACGTATTATGCTCGAAATACTAGTCATGATGATTTCTCCTAACTAAATATCTATATAAAAATCCCTTTATATCCAAAATCTAGATATACAAGATTTATTTTCCAATAATCTCCAAATTTTATTACTAAAGTAGTATAACTCTATTTATCTCCAAAAAAAATGAAAACACCTTACCACAACGAAAGACTATAAATTCAGATAATATCCTAAATATAGAAAGAGACAAACAGCATCTTTCGGAGATAAAAAAAGAGCCTAGAATACTAGACTCTGTATACTTTATAAGAGCTAACCTTTAATCCCTTTGCCTCATACAGAGCATTGTCAGCTAATTTGATGAGCTCCTTTTTACTTTGACCGTGTTCTGGATAAAAGGATATCCCAATTCCTACACCAAATTCAATTATGTGACCGTTGTAATAGAGAGGCTTATGCAATGCCATAATGATTCGTTCTGCAATACCAATGGCTCGCTTCTCACTATCAAGCTCCCGAACGATAATTCCTAATTCATCTCCTCCAAATCGAGCCACAACATCCGTTTTACGAACACATCCCTGTACTCGTCTTGCTAATTCACGAATGACTTCATCTCCTGCATCATGCCCAAATGAATCGTTAATTTCTTTGAATCTTAGCCCATCTAGCATCATTACTGCAATTTGTTTACTATTATTCTTTGCATCTATCAATGCTTCCGTTAATGTATCATCAAATACTCTTCTATTTGGCAATCCCGTTAAATAGTCATGAAAGGCTAACTTTTCCAACACCTGTTGCTGCTTTTTCTTTTCTGTTATATCACGCGCAATACAGACCACTTGATTAATTTCATTTCCTTCTTCAATCGGTGCTAACGTAATCTCGACCCATTTCCAATGACCATTCTTATGCTTTAGTCTTGCTTCAAGTGGTGTATTTTCTTTCCCCCTAACGACAGCACGAAACTCTTGAATTAAATGATGTAAGCTTTCACGATCTGAATATTTATCAAACGGCTCATTCACTAGCTCCGCTGGTGAATAACCCATTATTTTCTCATAGGATGGTGAAGCATATTCCACAATACCCTTCCTATTCAACACCTTTATTCCATCAAAAGCATTCTCTGTTATCAATCGGAACTTTTCTTCTGCTTTTAAAAGCTCCCTTTGTGCATCTTTATATTCCGTAACATCCTTATAAAAAGCCGTCCCACCTATAATGGCCCCTTCAGCATTTTTAATCGGGGTATAGGTTGCAATAATATCTAATAGTTCCCCTGTTTTGGTTTTTCTTTTTGTTTCAAATAACGTAATGATTTCCCCACTACGAATTCGTTCACTAATTTCCATAGGATCATCACTATATTCATACGGAATTGTTAAGTTTTTTCCTTCTTCTCGAACTTCCGCCTCCGTAAATCCAAACATTTGCTCAAAAGCTGGGTTGACCTTCACCATCCTACCTTCTGAAAATAAAAAGATTGGATCTGCTGTATAATTCCAGAAAGATTCTAGCTCTTCTTTCGTTTCATATAATACCCTTTGATAGAGCCTCTCTTCTGTTATATCCTTAGTAAGTCCGTACACACCAATGATTTCGTGATCGACTATTATCGGTACATTGGTTATCAGTATGTCTTTAATTTGACCATTTTCATGTTGGAAAGATATTTCATAGGTCTGAGCACTTCTTTCCTTAATGGACTTTTCAAAATAATGAACTGCCTTCTTCATGTCTTCAGGAAAAAGAAATTCCATAAATGATTTTCCAACGTAGTTTTCAATTGAATTCCCTGTTATTTTTTCTGTACTCCGGTTACCAGCTACTACTACACCTTCCCGATTGAGGGTAAATATCGGGTCTGGATGGTGCTCAAATAACGATCTATATTTTTGCTCTCTTTCTTCTAAAAGAAACTTCAAGCGACGTTTCTCGGTAATGTCATTCACAATACAATATATGCCTTCCAATTGATCATCCACAATAATTGGAATTCCCTTAATCTCCACAAGCACCTTGTCGCCGTTATATTTGTAAACCCAAGCTTCCAATTCTCTATTTCTACCGAGTAATGCATTTTGGAAATGACCTTGTACTTCCTCTTTATCATCGTTTGTTATAAATGACTGAAAAGACATTCCAATAACATCTTCTCGTTGAAAACCTGTTATTTCCAATGCTTTATCATTAATACTTAAAAAATGACCTGTTAAATCGAGTTCAAAAACGCCTTCGTTGTTATGATTCACTAAAGATTGAAGCCTTTTATTCGTTCGTATATGCTTTCTTTTCGCTTCCTTCAAAACGGCTTCTTGCTTTCTTCTTTCAGTTATATCCCTCGTAATCCCAACAACATAACGACATAGCCCATCCTCTGATTCTAGTGGATTAAGAGAGGTTTCCCCAATAATTAAGCCACTTTGTGAATAAAACGTATCCTCGAATAAAACTTTCTTTTTCGTATTGGCGGCTTCATGATATTTTTCAATTAAAAAATCTGCTGCTCTTTTCGGTAATACATTTTCTATCATAGAGCCTATTATATTGTTATGCTTGCGAATACGCTTCGCAGCATCATTTGCATATAGATATCGCAATGAATTTTCTTCTATCTTCATTAAAAATACGAAATCATCCATAGCATCAAATATTGTAGTTAACTCTTCTAGATTCGAATAAAATTCCATCGCGATGTCCCCCTCTAGCCAAGAAACAAGACTATCATTTTATAGGTATTTTAACCTACTTTATATAAATAATCATACTACAAAGCAATACTAAAACCAAATATTTGTAAATTTTATAGGCACAAATTTCCATTCACCTCACTGAATCTTTTACGACAAAATGATATACAAATTCTGTTCTTTTCCATAAATTCAGGAAATATACTTAACTATCAAAACCTTTAGGAGGGATACAAATGATAGAAAACAAGTACTATACATCAGAGTTCCATGGTGAATATGAGATGTATCGTATTGGGGATTTTACCTTGGAGGATGGTGGACAAATTCCAGATTGCAAGCTTGCTTATAAAACATATGGCACGCTAAATCAAGCAAAAAACAATGTGATTGTGATACCCACTTGGTTTTCCGGAACGCACTTCGCATATGACCCTTACATTGGTGAAGGACGAGCGCTCGATCCAACGAAGTACTTCATCGTATTAATCAATCAAATCGGAAATGGCTTGTCCAGTTCTCCACACAACAGTCCAGAGCCCATTGCAATGGCAAACTTCCCAAAAGTACGTATTGGAGACGACGTCCGCGCCCAGCATCAATTCTTAACCGAAAAGTACGAAATTGAAGAAATTGCTTTAGTGGTTGGGGGATCTATGGGGGCACAACAAACCTACGAATGGGCAGTTCGATTTCCAGATATGGTAAAGCGTGCTGCACCTATTGCCGGTACTGCAAAAAATACGATGCATGACTTTTTGTTTACCAAAACATTGATGGATGCCATTACGTCGGATTCCGGCTGGAAAGATGGTAACTATTCATCACATATCGAGGTAGCAGATGGATTAGGAAGACATGCTGATATTTGGGCTGTGATGGGGCTATCAACAGAGTTTTACAAACAAGAAAAATGGACATTATTCGGAGTGCGAACAGCGGAAGAATTTACAGATGGCTTCCTCCGCCCCCTTTTCCAAGACATGGATCCGAATGCACTGTTAACAATCGCTTGGAAATGGCAACGTGGAGATGTTAGTAGAATGACAGACGGAAACCTAGAAGAGGCCCTTGGTAGAATAAAAGCCAAAACATACGTCATGCCAATTGATGAGGATATGTTTTTCCCTGTACGAGATTGCGAAGCCGAGCAGAAGCTCATTCCAAATAGTGAATTGAAAGTAATTCATAGTATTTGTGGCCATTTTGGATTGTTTGGAAGTGAGGGAGAAGCATATTTTGCACAGGTTGATGGGTATTTAAAGGAATTATTGGATACTGCAGTTTAAAGAAAGGGTAACACATTCAAATATTCCTATATAAAAAGTACTAGTAAAGGTTAATATTTGAATATATTTTCCTAAATCTATTTTCCTCCACATGATATAATAGGCTTACAACACGACAAAGCGAGGAACCATTATTGGAAAATGTCTACTATATTTTAATTGGAACAGGAATTACTATTTTACTACTATCTATTATTTTGATCGCCAATAGTATTTTCAAGAATTCGTATAAAATGATTTTTCTCTTTTTGCCTTTTTTAATTGTTGGTACGGTATTCACCACAATTAGTTTAAAGGAAATATTCTCGAACCCTTCTGAAACAGAAGCTACAGCGGAAACAACTACAGTCGACCAAGATACGGAGGTTTTAAGTGCGGAAGAGGTGAATGCTTCAGAGGAAAAGTCTAGTCCAGAATCCAGCACACGTAAAATCATAAAAGAATTTCAACAAACCGAGCAGAAATATCCAATCATTACCTATGAATCAGAATATAGTTCCTACAAAGAATACGAGGATGCTGATGGTACCCGATATAAAAACATGACCATGATTAATCCTGATGGTGTGATGATGGGCTTTCGCAGTATAGATGAAGCAATCGTTGCATCACCCGTTGCGAATCCAAATGGCGATGAGTTTGCCTACTATCAAGGCTACCATTATTACAAAGGCTCCTACTATTCTGCCGTTTCAGAGGCGTTGTTGAAATATCCTGGAAGTGAATCCGCAGCACCATATTATAAGGGAATTGAACAATCGAAAACTGAGGAAGTAACAGGCTCTGAAATGGGTCTCTATGACTTTGTTTATAAGTTTATGCCTTTACAATATCCAAATGAGGAAAAGCTTGTACATGTCCCGCTACTACATGGGAATTGGGCGGCATACGAGGAAACCATTATGGATGGCCCACAATTGCTAGCGAGCATGAACTTTATGGACGAGCATACGCTAATGATGGAAAACCACATCGTAAATACAAATGAAATACCTGGACTGATTTATTATGAGCTCGAACAATTAGACCAAAACGCGTATAAGCTTTATTTATATGAAGGCTTTTCGGATGAGGAGGATAACCTAATACCGAGTGACGAGCCGGTGAAACGAAACTTCTTGATTTATGTTACGAGTGAAAATACCTTTGAACTCGTTTACTACAACAATAATTTAAAAAGGGTTAGCATTACGATGGAAAGGCAGTAAGGGACAATTCCTTACTGCCTTCTTTACTGTTTAGCTCGAGGACGGATTTAATTTCATTTCCGCATCATAGCTGCTAAATGTTTTGCCATACAAGTACACAAATCCAAAATGCAATCCAGACGCAAGATAAAAAGGAGTTGAAAAGGCACCTAAGCTAAATAAGTGTCCCGTAATATAAGGTCCCACTGAGATCGGCAGTCGCATGGAAAAGAGGTTCACACTAGATGCAAACCCACGCCGCACATCCCGGGTAAGACTCACACTTAACGCCTGCTGAGCACCTTGGGTTCCACGGTTTAACGAGGTACGTAAAATATAAAGGACCGATACAATCGCATACGAATGGACGAGCGGCATCAACAAAAGAAACAGACTTGCAATACTCCTCACAATAACGACAGAACGAACCGCACCATGCTTATGGGAAAATCCCGCTTGTAAAATCGATGCGATTCCCGTTGCAAAAAAGGTAAATGCCAACGTCCCTCCAATTTGCGTCGGACTAGCCCCAAACGTTACCGAAAACCAATAGGTCATCATCGGACCTGTTAATCCGATTGCTATCGCATTTAACACATTGATGCCCGCAAGCTTCCAAACAGCTGCATTCTCTTTTTTTGCAATTCCCTTTTCCAGCTCTTCGTCGATTTTTACAATTGTAGTCGATTTCTTCCTATTATCCGTAATCGTCCAAAGAATGATAGGAGAAAGTAGCGATAGGAATAAAACAATATAAAAAGGCATCTGATAGGAAGAGATTCCAAAATAGGTTGTTTCAAAGCTCATGGCTCCGACGAACAGTGCCCCTGTTGCCAAGCCAAAAAAGCTGAGGGCGTTATGAAAGCTGTATATTTTCCCCCGATCCGAGGATTTAATAAAGGATGCGAGCCACGCTTGCTCTGCCGGTGCAAAGGGACTGGAGGAGCCTGCATCCGCTTTTCCAAATCCAGCAAGGGCTATTGCGAAAAATAATAATATTCCGTTTGTCGTGACGATTCCAACGACCGCACACAAGGCTGTTAACAGCTCGGAACAAATGACAAAGGGCTTACGACCAAATCTGTCACTAATAATCCCAATAAAAGGAGCAAGCATGACGCTTAATAATCCACCCGCTGTAAGCACAGCCCCAATCGTGACTGAATCCCAGCCAAGCTCTGCCAAGTATAATACTAAAACAACAACGAGCATACCTTGTCCAATACTACGCAACGCATTCACGAGCATCAGCTTTCGCGCCATCGGATGAATGTCGCTTACGAAAACCGTTCGAAAAAACATAATTTCCCCCCACTTTTACAATGCTAAGCATTTTATGCATTTGTTTTAAGCATTCCAAAATGTTCCTGACTTTATGCAAAAGGGGGAGTGCACACAAAAAGATGCTACAGGTAAAACACCTATAGCACCTTATCTTTTACGTTATCATTTAGACGGATGCCTTCGATATACGAGTGGCTTCTCCTGCCTATCCATATCATCGTTCGCACCTGAAATGGCCGCTTCAATTAAGTGATGTTCTGGTGCCCATTGACAGGCAGGATCTGTCGCTGTTGCATCCCCGGTTAATGCATAGGCTTGGCACCGGCAGCCTCCACCATCCTCATGTCGGAGGTCACAAGTGCGACAAGGAGAAGGCATCCATTCCTCTCCACGAAATCGATTAAAGGAATCCGATTCATACCATATACAAGATAAAGACTGATGTCGGACATTTTCAAAGGATAACCCTTTAATCATACCAGCCGTTGGACATGGAAGAACATCGCCGTTCGGGGAGACCGTAAGACCAATTGCCCCCCATCCTCCCATGCAAGGTTTTGGTGTTGCCGCATAGTAATCCGGTATAACCCATATGATTTCCATTTTGCTCGCCAATCGTTCTTTTTCCGCTTCGTACACCTTTTGCGCACGTGCAATCTGTTCCCTGCTTGGTAACAGCTGGTCACGGTTGCGTAAAGCCCAATTATAATATTGGGTATTCGCCAATTCTAACCGCTCCGCACCCACTTCCTCCGCCAGTTGAATAATCCGATCCAATTGATCCAAATTCAACTGATGCAACACGACATTTAACGATAAATGCATGCCCGCTTCTTTGATCACTTCCACAATCGCTCGCTTATGATCAAATGCCTTATACCCACCAATTCGATTCGACAGCTCACGGTCTGCTGCTTGAAAGCTCACTTGAACATTAGCTAATCCCGCCTCTTTTAACTCATACACCTTTTCCTCTGTTAAGCCAACCCCGCTTGTTATTAAATTCGTATACATTTCTAATTCATTGGCATGCTCGACTAGCACCTCGATATTCGGGAATAAAAGGGGCTCACCACCTGAGAAATGCACCTCCACCACACCCATTTCAGCCGCTTCCGTTAATACTCGGCACCAATCCTCCGTTGACAGCTCCTGCTCCTTCAATGCCATTTCAAGCGGATTCGAGCAATACGGGCAATGGAGGGGACAGCGATGGGTTAGCTCTGCAAGTAAGGAAAATGGGGGCTCAACTTGTCTTTTCATGCTGGATCACCACCCATCCTTCTTCTGTCATATCCATAACAAATTTCGTTACATCTGCTACCATTTTATCGAAGGTCGGGAAAGCTGCTGTATCCCTAATCTCCAATGAAGCTCGTAATGTTTCGGTGATGGTCTGAACCGATTGCGTTCCGTCACATAAAGCAAGGATAGAAGCCGCCGTTTCGTTTAACACAACAACCTTTTCCGGCAAAAGCAACAGATGCTTCTCTCTCACTTTGTCATACTTTAAACGTCCCTTCGCCGCTAACTTCGGGTATCCTGTTTCGATAATCGCTCCCACCACCAATCCTATTGTGCTTCATTCGGAAATGCCTTTTCTATGGCATCTAGCTGTGTCCACAAAACATCACATTTAAATCGCAAAGCATCTATTGCTCGCTCCTGCTCCGCCCGTGTTTGACAATAATCCAGTACTAGCCTCAGCGCTGTATCGGAATCTCGAGGTGCTTGGGTTAACCGATTACGAAAATAAACGAGCCCTTCTCTGCCAATCCACGGATAATGCTCCTCTAAAATTTTAATCCGCTTCGCAATTAAGTTCGGAGAAAACAGCTCGGTTAAACTGGAGGCAACCGCAATGATCCACGGCTGTTGACGGGTAAAATTCACATAAGCATCGACCGCAAAACGAACCCCAGGGACAACATGATCCTCACGCAAAATCTCTACCCGGGACAGCCCTACGGATTCGCCTAGCTTAAGCCACGCTTCAATTCCACCATCTTCCCCGTGCCTTCCATCATGATCCAGAATGCGTTGAATCCAATCCCGCCGTAATTCTCGTGATGGCAGCCTCGATAAGATTACCGAATCCTTAATCGGAACAGACTTTTGATAGTAGTATCGGTTCGCTACCCAGCCGCGAATTTGCTCGCGACTGAGCTTCCCTTCATGCATCGCCACATGAAATGGATGTTTGTCATGATAGGATGCCGCTCCAACCTTTCGTAACGCTTCCGCAAATTGTGGGCGAGTCCAAGGCTCCTGGTTCGCATCGAGATTCCCTAGCTTTTCCGCATATTCAAACATGTTCACACCTCCAACTCTAAACCATCATAAGCAACTTCTATACCTAGCTTATCTAACGTCTTCCGTTCCATCGAGCCTTTTCGTAATATCGGATTGCTATTATTAATATGAATCAAAATCTTACGCTCCGCCGGCAAGCTACGGAGTTTTTCCGCAATTCCCGATGCACCACCAACCGGCAAGTGCCCCATATCGTGTGCATTCCGGGATGTTGCTCCCAGCTGAACGAGCTCACCCGCTGACCAAAAGGTGCCATCGACCATTACGACATCAGCCTTTTGTAGGCTCGCTTCGATTTCAGGAGTAAAGCTTTCAATAGTAGGAAAATAGGCAAGGCACTTTCCTGTTTGCTCATTATGAAGGAGTAAGCCGACCTCCCAAACATCCCCTATCTCACTTTGGGAAGATGCATAAAGTGGTGGCTTACTCGATACTGGTATGGTTTCAATCGTTACTAACCCATCCGCTTGATTCCCAATTTGCAATGGAGCATTCGGAGCGAGTGTCTGCCACTCCCACGAGCAGTAATTTTCCAGCATCGGAAAGACCGGAAAAGCACGATTCAAATTTCGATATACGGTATCCGTCCCATAAATCGTCAAGCTCGACCCTTCCCGCAAACATAGCAGGCCAATCGTATGATCCAGCTCCGCATCTGTTAAAATAACACCAGCAAGAGGAATCTCTCGTATGCCCGGACCCGCATGCAATTCTGAAAAAGAAAGGATTTGCCGATTCACGTCCGGCCCTGCATTAATTAAGTACCAATCCTCGCCATTTACACTAATCGCAAGGGAAGACTGCATAAGTGGCTTAAGCCCATCTTCCCCGTTACGGACGCTTTGACAATTGGGACATGCACAATTCCATTGCGGAAACCCTCCCCCGGCAGCCGTACCGATCACCTTTATTCGAATTTTATCTTCAGTCCTTTCAACAATAGCAAAATTTATTTTTTACTAATATAGGAATACATCGTCACCTCAGAAGCAGTATTGATTACTTTATATTCAGGCTCTAACCACATACGTTTCACCGCCTTTCCAAAGGAATGAAGAACTACGATTACTCTTCAACATAATCTTATGTCGAGGAATGGCTCGAAATAACCAAGAATTTAGCAGGACAAGTCGGGACAAGCGATAAAATGGTGGATAGTGAAATATAGATGTCCTCTTTACCAACATTCCATGGTGGACACAAAAAAAGCGCTTCTCCCCTTTTTTAGGAAGAAGCACTTTACCTATGTAACTATTTTGCTTGCATTTCTTTTGTTGGTCCCATCACACCTGGTACTGGTAATCCAGCTTGACGAAGTAAGACCGTCATTTGTCCGCGATGATGGGTTTGGTGGTCTATTAATGTACGCAGCAACGCTCCTCTTGGTGTTGGAGTACCATGAGCATCCACGTTTTCCTCGAGCTTTTCATCACTGAGCTTTTGCTCTGCTTCACGCTTTAGGCTTTCTGCTGCCTTTTTATAAGCATCCGCAATTTGACTAGCACGTTGGGGAACTGTATTGACATCCCCATCGATTTTTACATTTAACCCTACTAGTGAACCAAAATAAGCTTGCGCTGTCGCTAAATGCCAGCCTAACCACCCAAGTGTACTGTGCCCTTCTACGATTGCTTGTCCTAATGTGTCATCTGTAAGAGATTCAAGCACTTGAACAGTACCATTTGATGATTTTGTCCAATCTGTAAGAAAATCCTCTACTTTACGATACATGAGCATAACCTCCATTTTCATTGCTTTTATCCACATCATAACAGATTATATTGAAATTAGGAAAGGAAGAGATGCTAGGGCATGAGCTGGTTTCGGTAAATTCGGGAACCTGTTTAATTAACGATTCGAAATGCTAGGTTTTTTTAGGCTGGCATTTCATACTTTTGTTGAAAATAAAAGGTTTTATGGGGCTTGCGTTAAGCAGCCTCACTATTTTTTGAAGTTAGCGCCGCTGAAATCTTGGAAAAAAAGCGTGTAATGGATAAATATTCGCCATGAGAAAGGCAATATTCGTATATTCGATATTTTTACTCGTCCATTTCAAGCATTTATTTGCCTATATCCTGCATACTCGTCTAATAGCCATTTTATTCGTCACTCAAAGGAAAATACTCGTCTATTATCATAAATACGCGCCGACACGAAAAATACTCGTCCATATCCAAGATTTACGAGCCGATCCCAGAATAATACAAGCCGAAAACGAAAAATACTCGCCCCTTTTCGGCTTGTTAAAATTTACTCGCAGAATCACCAAAAATATTCTTCCATAAGCTAACCATACTCGCAGAAACCTCTCCATTACTCGTCCACTACCAGCGCACCCACCCTCATCCAACGCTATCGCTGTCACATCATTAACCCTCAGGACAAGCCCCCGCCCCAGCCCTCTTACAGTTTCGCTAAAATTTCTCGTATAAATGCTGGTTCATCCTTCGGCGTTCTCGATGTAACGATATTTTCACTAACTACTACTTCTTGATCCAAAAATGCCGCTCCGCTATTTTTGACATCATCTCGAATTCCTAAGTAACAGGTAACCGTTTTTCCTTTAAGAATATTTGCACTGATCATCACTTGCGGACCATGACAAATGCCCGCAATCAGTTTGGAACGCTCATCTATTGCTTTTACAAAATTGACGGTTCCTTGATTTATCCGCAACTCCTCTGGTGCACTACCTCCTGGTATAACAACCGCATCAAAATCATCAGGGTTCGCCTCACCTGCCGCAATCTCCGTTTCATAAGAGACCGTTCCTTGTTTTCCCTCACAAATCACGCCTTTGTCATTACCAAGGATGACCACCTCATGCCCCGCTTCTGAAATTGCTTCATAAGGATTTTTCATCTCCGAATCCTCAAATCCTGGTGCTAATAAAAATGCTACCTTTGCCATTTAAAATACCTCCTATAAATTTAAAATAAGGAGAGCCTCTACCCATTAAGTAGAAGCTCTTCTTCAATTCTCTATGAAACCGTAACATTCGTTACATCTAAGTAAAATTCATATGCCTCTAAATCTGTGAAGCCTTCATGCACAACCTTTCCAACTGCTTGAATCATTGCTTCTGGATTTTGCGATTGGAAAATATTGCGGCCCATATCGACGCCAGCCGCTCCTCCTTGTATCGAACGATATGCTAGAGTGAGCGCATCCTTTTCTGGAACCTTTTTACCACCAGCGACAACTAATGGCACTGGACAAGCAGAAGCTACCTTTTCAAAATCCTCACAATAATAGGTTTTCACAATTTGAACCCCAAATTCAGCTAGCATTCTTGTTGCTAATAGGAAGAATTTCGTGGTACGCTCCATTTCCTTTCCAACTGCCACAACCCCCATTGTCGGAATGGAATAACGAGAGCCTAAGTTCACTGCTTGATTGACAGCTTCAATCGTTTCTTTTTGTCCATCGGCTCCAATGAAGGTTTGGATAGCCATTGCACTCGCATTCATTTTAATAGCCTCTTCAATATCGACTACCATCGATTCATGGCTAAGATCATCCTCTAAAATACTAGAGCCTGATGAGGCACGTAGCGCAATCGCCTTATTATATGTAGCCGGAACACTACTTCGAATCGCACCTCTCGTACCCATTAAGCAATCGGCATCGTTTGCTAGCTTTGGAATTAAGAGGTCCAGTCGTTCTAATCCAGAGGTTGGTCCCATAAAATAGCCATGGTCGAACGCGAGCATTACCGTTTTGCCAGTCTTTGGGTTAAAAATTCTCGATAGTCGATCCTTCATGCCCCAGTCCAAATTGGAGGCACCTTTCACATGAAAGCTTCCTTCATTTGCAAAAGGAATATCTTCTGCAAAGTTCTTTGCATCTTTATTTCCTACATTATCTGCCATTTCATCGTTCTCCCTTCGTTTATTAATTAAAAGTCATAGTCATTGGTATTTTCTTTCGTGAATACGATTCTCTCCGGCAATACGATAATACCGGAATCCTCGGCTTCATAGTCGTATCCTTGGATGGAGTTTGGTTCTACTTTTACTTCACCCATATTTGGAACCTCGACTGTATCCCCTACTTTAAGCTCATTGCCCTGTGCTAGGTAATATGCGATATATACCGCAAGTGCACCTTGGTCTGTTACATCCCAAAGACCATGGTTCACAATGGTTCCATTTTCAATAAACTGTCTCATTGAATTTGGAGAAGCAAAGCCAGTAATAATTAAATCCTCAGCCGTTAGCCCTTTGTTTTCCGCTGCTTGCGCCATTGCTGGAAGAGCTGTAGAGTCTGGCGCGATAACTGCATCTAGATCTGGGTAGGAATCGATAATGCTTTCGCCAATTTGTAAGGATAGCTGTTCGTCCCCTTCCCCAAATTGCTTTGTCACAATCTCCCAGCTCGGAAATTCTTCTGCAATATACGTTTCAGCATAATCCACCCATGCGTTTTGATCCGGAACGGTCGGGCTAGAATAGAACCAAGCTACTTGCTGCTCTGCTTGCGGATCATCCATTTGTTCCGCCGCCATATCCACTAGCATTTTCCCTAAAATCTCAGGTGTTCCTTGGTTGATGTATACAGTACGATATTCTGGGTCTACATCCGAATCCCACGTAACAACCTCTACACCTGCATCAATGGCATTTTGAAGTGCTTGATTAAGTCCATCTGATGTTACAGAAGAAATCGCAATCGCATCTGCACCACTACTTACGGCACTATTAATGATTTGCACTTGGTTCGCAACCGTTCCTTCAGGTGCACCATCGTATTTCACAGTGAATCCAACTTCCTCCGCCATTGCCTGGGCACCGTCATTACCAGATTCAAAGAATGCATTCCCAGTCATTTTCGGGATAAATACAACTTCAATATCATCCTTATCCTTTTCACCTGATGCCCCTTCCTCTGAATTACAAGCTGCCAATAAGAATACTAGTAAAGCTCCCATCAACATTTTAAGAATGTTCGACTTTTTCATTACCCTTTACCCCCTACTATTTTTTTAGGTGTTATCAGTCTTTTCATATTCGACTTAAAGTCTGACGAAATGCCTAAAAACGCTACAGAGATGATTAGTAATAACCCAGTTGCGAGACCAATATATTGGGTGGACACCCCGCCCATTTGCAAACCTACCTGCAAGAAACCAACGATAATACTAGCAATTGCCGTTCCGAAGACACCCCCTTTACCACCTGTAATTAATGTTCCTCCTAAAACCACAACCGTTAAAATCGGCATGAGGTATTCCGAGCCAAAGTCTGCTCTTGCACTCCCTAAATAGGAAGTTAACATCACACCAGCTACCCCAGCACTAAGACCTGACAGGACATAGGTACTCGTAATAATTCGCTTCGTATTAATACCCGAGTACTCAGCGGCATGTTGATTAATACCAGTTAAATAGATAGATCTCCCATATCTCGTCAAATGCAGAAGGATATAGGCGATAGCAAACATCAGGAGAAATAAAATGACAGAGTTCGGAATGCCCATTACTTTTCCATAAGCAATTTGGCTAAACTCCATTGGGAATCCGGAAATGCCTTCATATGTACTAACTCCAGATAACCCAACTAGGACAATGGCGATTCCACTATAAAGGAGCATCCCACCTAATGTGATGACCATCGCTTGAACGCCACCATAGGCAATCAACACGCCATTTAGCAGGCCACATAATCCTCCAGCTAAAATAGCTAGAATAATAGATAGCCATATATTTAAACCAACTACTTGCGAAAGGATCCCCGTCACAACAGAGGTTAATCCTATAATCGACCCGCCCGAAATATCAATTCCTCCGGTGATCACCACAAGCGTTACAAAAAAGCCGATAATCGCTATTCCAATAAAATCATTAAAGCTATTTAAGAGAATCGTAATATTCCAAAAGCGCGGATTCATTAAGCCAAAAACGATAATTTCCACTACTAAAACGAGAATCAGCACTAGATTCCATTTTGGTATTTTACTTAGCATGGACCTCTACCCCCTCTTGAAGGACTCTTGCACTTAGCCTTTCCTTCTTCGCCTGCTTACTTGATTTTCTCGCTAGTAGCACATCGGTTACGACAATCATAATTAGTAATGAACCTGAAATCGCAGCATTCCAAAATGCAGGAACCTTCATAAATACTAAGGCTGAATTAATGGAAATCATGATCACAGCTCCAATGGTCGCCCCAACAACCGTTCCGACTCCACCATTCAACGACACACCACCAAGAACAGCCGCAGCAATTACCGTCATTTCAATACCAGACCCTGCAGTTGTAGAGATAAAGCCAATTTGACTAGCAAATATCAATCCCGCTAATGCAGAACATACTCCCGAAACGACAAAGGAATAGGTGACATATCGTTTCACTGGTATCCCGAGTAATACTGCCCCATCCTCGTTATCCCCAATTGCTGCAAAATATCTTCCCTTTCGACTTTTCGTTAGATAGAGATGGACAAGAATTACGGCTGCTATCACAAGAATGGATAAAAGATTAATCCCGAGTATGTTCATTTGAGAAATTTTCTTAAAGCCGGCCGGCAAATTTTCAATCCATTGACCATCCGTGTAGATGACCTGCACCACTCGCGTAATCTCAAGCATCCCCAAGGTCATAATGAACGAAGATATTCTTAATCGTGTAACACCAAGCCCATTAATAAGCCCAATCACAGCTCCGATTAAAATGGCCACAACAATCGCAACGATCATGCTACCGCCATCCCGTAGAATCATCCCACTTACCGCTGCACTTAAACCAAGAACCCCACCAACGGAAATATCAATATTTCTTGTGAGTAAGACAAAGGTCATCCCTACCGCTAGCACAATATAGAGCAAACTACTTTTCAAGGAATTATGTAGGTTACCAACCGAAAGAAAATCCGAGTTCACAAGGCCGACCACAACAAACAGAATGACCAGAAATAGAAATGTTCGAAATTCACGCTGCTTCGTTACCCATTTCAGCCTAGACATACGAATCACGTCCTTCATATGTACCGAACGCAGCCTTCATCACATTGGTTGCATTGATTTCGTCCAGTCCAAGACATGCGCTGCAGGTACCACGATAAATAGCATAAATTCGATCACTAATTCGTTCGATTTCCTCCAAATCAGAGGAAATAAGTAAGATCGAGAAGCCTTGTTCCTTCAATTCGGTAATAATTTGATAAATATCACTTCTCGCAGCTGCATCAATCCCTCTTGTCGGTTCATCCATAATAATGACCTGGGGATTTGTGGAAAGAATGCGGGCGATAACGGCCTTTTGCTGATTCCCACCTGATAAAGATTTGATCTCATCCTCCTGGCTACTAAGCTTAATGCTTAACCGCTCCACATACTCCTTTGTAAGGGCCTTTTCTTTTTTCCTCTTCGTAAAAAACCCCTGTCGTTTCATAATCTGTGCCGTGATATTATTCCGCACAGAGGTAATGGAGAATATCCCATGCAAGAAACGATCCTCCGGTATATAAGCGAGACCACTTTGAATCGTTTCATAGACCGATAGATTGGTAATATCTTGGCCATTCAGAAGGACGTTCCCCTCTGTTACCCGATTAATCCCATAAATCGCTTCGGCAATCTCTGTCCTCCCTGCTCCAACAAGACCAGCAAGACCAACGACTTCTCCTTTATAAACGTCAAAGCTTATGTTACGAAATCCGTTCCCACTAATGCTTTGAACCTTTAACACAGCTTCCTCATTCTCCAGGATTCTCGCCTTTTTCTCAAATTGATCGCTATACTCTTTTTCATTATTAGCAGGAAGCAGCCCTTGAATTAACATATCCTTCGTAAATTCATCAATACTGCCCTTTAATGTCACCTTGCCATCTCGCAAAATGACCGCATGTGTGGAAATTTGAAAAACCTCATCTAACCGGTGGGTGATATAGAAGATTCCTACACCCGAGGCCTTCAGCTTTTCCACCACCTTAAACAATGATTCGGTTTCCGAAAAGGTTAAAGCAGAGGTTGGTTCATCTAGAATTAACACCTTCGAATTACGCAGTAACCCTTTTATAATCTCTAGCTGTTGCTGCTCGGCAATGGTTAATGAGTTCGCCAACCGATTTAAGTCCATATCCCAGCCTAATTCTTCTATTAGTTGTTTTGTTTCAGATCTTACGTCATGTTTGTTTTTGTGGAATCCAATGGTGAGGTTTTGTTCTACCGTCATATTCGGGAATAGTAGAGGCTCTTGAGGAACTAAATAGACGCCTTTTTCATGAGCAATGGATGGATTGTAACCCTCTATTTTCTCCCCGTTCACTTCTAAAGCACCAGCATCCGCTTTGTAGACACCAGTAAGGATTTTCATTAGGGTACTCTTTCCTGCACCATTTCCGCCAATAATGGAAACAACCTCTCCTTCACGGATATCTAATGAAACCCCTTTTAACACTTTGTTTCGGTTAAAGGACTTTTGTATATTTTCTAATTTAACTAGGGTTTTTGCTTTTTCCCCCATTATGGAACCCCCTATCCTGGAAACTCACTAAAATGTAACCGCTTACCTATGAGTTGGTTACATTATAATTTAATACATTTTATTTATCAAGCATCATTTTATTATTTTCTGAATTTTTATAAAATAATACCGATCCGTTTATTTCTATAGTAAAAACCTTACTATATCAGTAAAGTAAATGGTTATAATGTTTCCTATAACCTGTAAAACATATATTGACCACCCACTAATTTACTGTTATATTTGTTTTATCAATAAACATAAGTTTAACCATTAAGCATTTGTTCCAAAATACGTTGTAAAGAGTGATGAGACATGACATATGAAAACATTTTAATCGTGAAAGTAGCTTGGAAGTATTACAACGAAGGTCTAACCCAAAACGAAATTGCAGAATCGCTAAACATATCCAGAATGAAAGTAATTAAATATTTGGAGAAGGCCAAAGCGAATAACGTCATTCAGTTCAAAATCAACTTAGAGAAGATTGCAAACATCGATCTACAAAATGCAATAAAGGAGAAATACAACCTAAAGGATATTTACATCGTGCCAGATTCCCACGAGCATTCTGTAGATAGCCTAACCATCGCCGCCGCTCAATATATCGAAGACCGCATTACGAGTGACACGTTAATCAATGTTGGCTACGGAAAAGCAGTTTCGAAAACATTAGGGCATTTAAATATTTCCACGAAGTACAAAGTAACCTTTGTTTCTTTATCAGGTGGGGTGAAGTTTTATATGCCTACTGCGATCGATAAAACAGCAGATTACTATACAAACCCAAACTATAAGCATTACATCATGCCCTCTCCACTAATGGTTTCGACCGAAGAGCTTGCGACACAACTTAGCAACGAGGATTCCATTAAAAATATTATGGAGATGATTCCATACTCCAATATCACGGTTGTTGGGATCGGGGCATTATCCGAAAAAGCGACACTTGTTAAAGAAGGTCTTTTATCAGTGAATGATATTGAAATTTTAAAATCAAAAGGGGCAGTAGGTGACATATTAAGCCAATTCTATGACATTAACGGCAATGTGATTGATTTACCATTACATAAACAACTCATCAGCACGGAAATTGATTTACTGAAATCGTTAAACCATGTTGTAGCCGTAGCCGGTGGACTCGAAAAACGAGAGGCCATCATCGGGGCACTAAAAGGAGGGTATGTGGATGTGCTAATCACCAATGAAGCAGTCGCTCAACGTTTATTAGAATAATAGGCAAAGGGGAGATTCAAATGGAGAAATACTTAATGGCAATTGACGCTGGAACCGGCAGCGTCCGAGTAATCTTATTTGATTCAAAAGGTAATGAATTAACCGTCTCTCAAGCAGAATGGACCCACAAGGAAGATCCTAGGTATCCCGGGTCCATGGACTTTGACATTACAACCAACATGAAAATCATTCAAAAGCTCATTAACGAAACACTTGTTAGCAGCAACGTAAATCCTCAAGACATCCTTTCCATTTCAACTACGAGCATGCGAGAAGCGATTGTGTTATACGATGAAAACGAAAACGAATTGTGGGCATGTGCAAATGTAGACTCTCGCTCTAATGACGAAGTATCCAACCTACATAAAATAAGCAATACACTCGAATCCGACATTTATACATTATCCGGCCAAACCTTTTCACTAGGGGCGATCCCAAGAATACTTTGGGTAAAAAATAACCTTCCAGACACGTACGAAAAAATTAAATACGTAACGATGCTAAATGACTGGATCACCTTCCGCTTAACCGGAATCCTTTCCGTCGAGCCCTCCAACGGTTGTACAACCGGACTTTTTGACATAAGTAAGCGGACATGGGATTATTCCATTGCTGAAAGGACCGGGATTCGAAACGATATTTACCCAGTTGTTTTTGAAAGTGGTACCGTAATTGGGAATGTTACCGAAGAAATGGCAGCGCTTACAGGATTAAGCACGGACACTTTAGTTGTAGCTGGTGGTGGAGACGCTCAACTAGGGTGCATCGGCATGGGCGTTATTAAAGATGGGGATGCAGCTGTATTAGGCGGGAGCTTTTGGCAATACGAGTACACCACAGAGAAGGTGCAAATGGATGAGCAGTGCCGCGTACGAATCAACTGCCATGCCGTCCCAAACACATGGCAATATGAAGCAATTGCCTTTTTCCCAGGTCTTGTCATGAGATGGTTTCGAGATAGCTTTTGCGAGCTAGAGAAATACTTGCAGGAACAAACCGGGGAAAGCATTTATGACCAAATGGAAAAACGAGCAGAAAAGGTGCCAGTTGGAAGTAACGGGATGATCAGCACCTTTTCCGATAAAATGAACTACATTTCTTGGAAGCACGCATCACCTAGCTTCCTAGATTTCAAGCTAGATGCCGAGAAGTTTAATAAAGCCACCTTTTACAGGGCTATTATGGAGAATGCTGCCTTTGTGACAAAAGGAAATATCGATCTAGTAAATGAAATTACAAACACCTCCCCTGAGTCGATTATTTTTGGCGGAGGAGCATCCAAAAGTAATTTATGGTGCCAAATCATCGCAGACGTTTTGAACAAACCGGTAAAGGTTCCAGTAGTAAAAGAGTCCACTGCACTCGGAGCAGCAATTTGTGCTGGAGTTGGGGCAGGAGTTTACAAAAGCTTTGAGGACGCCATTTCCAAGGTAGTGAAATTCGAAAAAACCTTCTACCCAATGGAAGAGCATCACACGATTTATAGCGAGCTTTACAACAAGTGGGAGGGTATTTATAAAAACCAGCTAGAACTAGCAGATCAAGGTTTAACCGAGCACATGTGGATTGCACCTGGTTTATAAAAAAATTGAGGGAGTGTTGACAATGTCGGTAGTCGTAAATGAACAAGAAAGAGAATACAGATTTGGTGAAAGCGGTCCTAAATATTTATTAAAAGGACCAAGAATGAACTTTGGTATCGTCGTATTAAAGCCTGGGGAAGATTTCACTGCCCATTACCATAATATCATGGAAGAGAACTTTTATATTTTAGAAGGAGAATTAGAAATTCATATCGACGAAGAAATCTTTCATTGTAAAAAAGGAGACTTTATCCATGTAGAGCCAAAAAAAGTCCATTATTTAATTAATAAGGGCGACGTCGATTTTAAAGCTGCATTTATGTTATCCCCGTATCAGGAGAAGGATAAGGTTGAGGTGGAGTATCGGCCATATTAGGGGTGAGTGGGTTAAGGTATAAGCATAATTATGGGGAAGTCACTTTCTTCTCAAAAGCAAATGCTGGCATGTAGATTAGTAGAGGAATTTAATATTAAATGAGCCATTTTGGTCTTTGTGGGGCTTGCGCTAAGCAGCCTCACTATTTTTTAGGGTAGCGCGGCTGAAATCTTGGAAAAAAAGCGTGTAATGGATAAATACTCGCCATGGGAAAGGCAATATTCGTATATTCGATATTTTTACACGTCTGATTCAAACGTTTATTCGCCTATATCCTGAATACTCGTCTATTAGCCATTTTATTCGTCAATCAAAAGAAAATACTCGTCTATTAGCGAAAATACGCGCCCGCCCGAAGAATACTCGCCAATAAACATGATTTACGAGTCAAAACGAAAATAATACAAGCCGAAAACAGAAAATACTCGTCCGTTTTCGGCTTAATAAAATTTACTCTCTGAACCAGCGTAAATATTCGCCAATAAGATAAAAATACTCGCCAGGATTCCATGATTACTCGCTTGTTCAAAACAACCTTCATTATCCTATGCCGCCTTCTCCTTCTTCTGCAACAACACCGCGACAATTACAATAACACCCTTAAACGCATCTCGCAAAAACGGTGGTACCCCAAATAAATTTAATAGATTATTCATCACTGCGATAATCAGCATTCCGTATACCGTTCCGAGGATGAAGCCTCGCCCTCCCATCATATTCGTGCCACCTACGACAGCTGCTGCGATCGCATCCATTTCCATTCCTCTACCGGCATTGGAGTAGTCCATGGAGCCGATGCGGGACACTTGAATAATAGCAGCAATGGCAACTAGCAATCCCATTAAAGCATAGACACGGCGCTTTACTTTATGGACGTTGACCCCGGATAATTTTGCCGCTCGCTCGTTGGAACCAACTGCGATAATTTGTCTACCAAATGTTGTTCGCTTTGAGATATACCAAAGAATGTAGGCGATGACTGCCCAATAAATAATCGGCATAATCATCAGATCGCCAATTTTAAAGCTAGATACTTGTAAAAATTCCATCGGCACCGTTGTATTGTAGCCTTGTGTGAAATGCTGGGTCACACTTCTAAAAATCATCATTGCCCCTAGGGTTGCAATAAATGGGGGTACATTCCCTTTTGTAATGGAAACACCGATTAGGGAGCCGAGTAAATAGCCAAACGCTAAAACAAGAATAATGGTAACAATGATGGCTGGCGTACCAGACATTCCGATTGCACCAAGAATACCTTTTGCTCCTGTATCGAGTAAATACATCGTGAAGGCACCGGTAATAACGAGCGTAGAACCGACCGCCAAATCAATGCCACCCGTCATAATAACAAAGGTCATCCCTAACGCAATAATTCCAATCCCAGCATTATTCCGCAAAATGTTGATCCAGTTGTTCGTCCACGATTCCAGCCATGCCCCAAAGGAATCATAGTCAAAGCCGAGCACCAATGTTTGAAGAATAACCATAATAATTAAGGCATTCGCAATACTAAAAAGTGGATCGTTTTGCCATTTGTATTTAAACCATCCCCAAAAGCTTCTCTTCTTTTTCACTGGGCTTGTATGTTCTAATTGTGGTTTCATAATTGGTATCTCCCCTTTCCTACGCTAGCACGCCACCTGTAGCTAGATTCATAATCGTATGCTCATTCATCAAGTCACCAGCAACCTCACCTTGAATGACTCCGTGAAACATGACGAGAGCTCGGTCACAAATGCGAATAATTTCCTGCGCTTCACTCGAAAGCACCACGACTGCGATATCCTCTTCTGCAAGCTTTAAAATAATATCGTAAATATCTTCCTTCGCCCCGACGTCTACACCTTGTGTCGGGTTATCTAATATTAGAAGCTTCGGATTCGCGGCTAACCATTTAGCAAGCACAACCTTTTGCTGATTTCCTCCTGAAAGGCTCGTAATACTATCGGTTAATTCACCCATTTTCAGCCTAAGTGCTGCACGCTGCTCCTCAAAGGTTTCACGATGTTTTTTACTGTTGATGATGCCTCTTTTCGAAAACATTGGCCAGGTGGCAATCGAAGCATTTTCCATAATGTTCATATCTTTAATGATGGCATTTTCCTTCCGATTACGTGGAAGATAAGCAATCCCTTCCTTTATGGCCTGGTACGTACTCTTAATGCGCACTTC
Source organism: Salirhabdus sp. Marseille-P4669 (assembly GCF_900240405.1). GTDB lineage: Bacteria > Bacillota > Bacilli > Bacillales > Alkalibacillaceae > OEQK01. The sequence continues at coordinate 495,884 of NZ_OEQK01000001.1, read as the reverse complement.
TTTTCCATTTAAATGAATCTGTCCAGAGGTAAACTTCTCCGCTCCAAAAATAGCCTGAAACAGCTCACTACGACCGTCCCCGAGAAGGCCTGTAATTCCAAGGATTTCTCCTGCACGAACCGATACATTTACGTCACGAAAGGCATGCTCGTGGGTCAGTCCCGTAACTCGAAGCACCTCCGCCCCAACCGTTTTCTCTCTTCGCAACGACTCGGTTCGAACGTCATAGCCAACCATAAAACTAGCAAGCTCTTTTGTCGTCACATCCGCAACATAACCTTCTGCAACTAAGTTTCCATCCCGAAGAACAAGGTACTTATCGCAAATCTGCATCACTTCATTTAATTTATGAGAAATAAAAATAATTCCAACGTCATGCTCCTTCATCGCTTCCATCATCGCAAACACTCTCTCAATCTCGGAATCGGTTAAGGAGGTTGTAGGCTCATCCATAATAATGATGGAGGCATTTGTCATCATTGCCCGACATATCTCAACGATTTGCTTGTACGATGCATCCAGGTCACGGACCATTTTTCCTGGATCTAAATCCACATCCATTTTTGCAAACATTTCCTCGGTTTGTTTGTACATTTCCTTCAGATCTAAGCTACCGCTTTTTGTCTTTAGCTCCCGACCGAGAAACATATTTTCATAGATTGGTAGATCGTTAATTAAGTTCAACTCCTGGTGGATAAAGGCAATCCCCGCTTCTTGCGACTGTGCTGGGGTATCAAAGTGCACTTCCTTATCATCGATTACAATCGACCCCGCATCCATTTGATGTACCCCACCAAGAATATTCATTAAGGTCGATTTCCCAGCACCATTTTCCCCAAGCAACGCACAAATGTCGCCACCTTGGATTGACATCGTCACGCCTTTTAAAACATCATTACTTCCAAACGATTTGCGTATGTTTTTCATTTCTACCTTCATCGCATCACTTCCAAACCATTTTATGTAGTTCATAGGTTCTCAACGTGAAAAAGAAGGGGCTACAGCAATGCCATAACCCCTCTTCTTTTGAGAACAAGCCCTTTTAATATGGTGAGCCATCATCAAGGAATTCTTCGTAATTATCCCGATCTACTACGGTAGTTGGGATAATCGTTTCCATTTCCACCTCTTCACCATCTAAAACCTTAAGGGCAACATCGATTGCATCCTTAACCATAGCCGGGCTATATAGGGCTGATTGAATCCAGATGTCTTCATTTTCTGGCATCATCTTAAAGTATTCCTGCATACCGCCACCACCAGTTACGACTTGGATGTCTGTACGACCTGCCTCATTAATTGCTTGAAGCACCCCAATAGATGTTTCATCATCTAAGGAATACACGGCATCGATGTGATCCATGCTTGTTAAAATATCAGCAAAATCCTTCAGCCCGTCTTCTCTTGTAAATTGTGTCGCATAGGTGTGCAGGTTCATATCTGGTGCGATTTCTTCGATTGTTTCCACAAAGCCCTGTGTTCTAAGCTCCGAAACCGAACCAGCTGACGGCACCTCTAAAATAACAACGTCGCCCTCAGTTCCAACCTTATCTACAATATAGTTCGCACCTTGCACACCCATATCATAGTTATCCCCAGCTACACGATAAACCCCATCCACATCAATGACGATATCAAAGTTTACGACTTCAATCCCTTCATCCAACGCCCGTTGAATCGGAACCTCCATCCCTTCCCATTGCGGGAATGCTACAATTGCATCTGCTCCCCATGTAATCAAGTCATCCAATTGAGCCGTCATCTCAGACGCATCGCTACTCGTATGGATTTGATAATCGATTTCATCCTTTAATTCCTTCGCACGCTCCTCCGCATGGTACGCAACTGCCGCTACCCATCCATGCGTAACAGCTGGAGCCAAAATACCAACCTTATATTTGTCCCCACCTGAATCTCCACCTGGGTCTTCCCCAATCGCATCTGATGAATTACATGCACTTAAGAACGGCACCATAATCAATATAAGTAAAACAAATAGCTTTACTGCCTTTTTCATTCGTAAAACCCCCTTAGGCTTTTATTTAATTTGAAGCGCTTTCATTTCAGTTGAATTATGTTGTAAAATTAGGTTTCCTTTAAAACCTCATCGTTGTGTTTCGATTTGAAATGTTTCTTTGATGTGGAATGAATACGTTTTTCCTGGTGGAATGTTTGTGGAGTGTCTTGCTGTTTTGTTTTATTATGATTCTTTCATGGTGATTTGTGTTTGTGGTAAACCTTTTCCTGGAGACCAGTTTGCGGTGACTTATCCGTATTGAGCTCGATAACCCTTTACTGGCCGTTCACCCATACCTTCTCCCCTGTCTCCAACGACTGCTCAATCGCCTTCAATAGCTTCATCACATAGAGCACGTCATCCAATGGCACGACATGGTTCTCTTCCCCATGCCGGATACAGTCTAAGAAGTAGGTCAATTCATTTTGAAAAGCTTCCCCTGGTGGCACTTCCACGGTGGTTTGATGATCATTTTTATAAAGTTGAAAACGTGTGGAGCGCGTATCCACAGCCTCGATATTTTCCCCAGCTTGGATTTCAAAGTCCAATGTAGCATTCTTCCCCTGAGCGCGAAAACTCATCGTAAAGGGATAGCCCTTTGGCATTCGATGCGAGGCTTCCATATGTGCGACAGTTCCGTTTGCAAAAGTTAAGGTTGTCATCACATGATCCCATGCCCCATAGTGATTTTGCTTCCCCACTGCATATATAAATGCAACATCCCCCAACAAATCATAAGCAAAATCAATATCGTGAATATGAAGATCAAACAATGCTCCCCCGCTTTTATTTGGATGCTGAAACCACGCACTCCAGCTCGGTACTTGACCAAGGCGCTTCGCTGTTACAATGTCCACTTGCGGAAATTTCTCCAAAGCGCCTTTAATCGCCTGATATTCCGGCCAGAAGCGAAGGACATGACCTACAAACAACCGCACATGCTGCCGCTGAGCCGCATCGATAATTCTATTCGCAGATTCTTCCGTTAAGGTTAACGGCTTTTCACAAATAATGTGTTTCCCAGCCTTCGCTGCTTTCAAAATATATTCTTCATGTAAATACGTCGGGAGACAAAGATCAATGATATCCATATTTTTATCTTGTATTAATGCATCAAAGTCTGTTAAAAGCATTCCGTTGTAGTTATCCACAGATATTTCCTTCGTCGTACAAATAGCCGCAACCTCTACGTCCGGAATGGCGCGATACGCCTCAAAATGCGCTTTTCCAATAAATCCAAAACCGACAAGCCCAATTGTTAGCATCCCTTCTCCCTCCACTTACTTAAGTAGTCGTGCAAGATAGTCGAAGGATTTTTGGACCGATTGATGGACCTCCTCCACATTCGCTGGACCGTCTGGTGTGAACTCAATCTCGACGCTAATTGGCCCTTTGTAATTCGCCTGCTTTACAGTCTGGAAAATCCGGTTGAAATCTAGCTGTCCATCGCCAATCGCGGGAAAATGCCATTCGGAAGGAGACCCAAGCTTATCCTTTAAATGGATGAATTCCACAAAATCAACGGACTTCTCAAGGTCTTCATAAGGCTCCACATTCCCGTAAAAAATCACATTGGCCGTATCATAATTGATGCGGACCCGGTCACCAAGCGATGCTGCAAGCTTTTTCAAGGATACCCCAGTTGCGAAATTGTTCCCATGGGTTTCTAGTACTAGCGTTTTCTCCATCTGTTCACACTTCTTTACAACAGGCTCTAGGCTTTGAAGGAGCACCTTTTCCTCCTCAATCACATCCGCGTCGCCATGAGCATCTCCTGTTGCGGTAATCACATAAGGACTGTCAAAATAGGTAGCCAAATCAATGGCTTGCAGTAAATTTTCAATTCCTTCTTGTCTCATTACATTGCTATGCGCACCAATCCCGACACACATCATTCCATATTCCGTTAGCAACGCCTTTACGCCTCTAAGCTCCGCATCGGACATAGACGGTAAAACATGGGGTGTATGCTCCACTGCTGCTAATTCTATCCTCGTGAATCCAGCTTGACTTGCCCCTTTTACAGCATCCTCTAACGAAAAACCACTGTATGTATTGGAATTGATCGCAAGTTGATCTAACATGCCAACCCTCCTATCAACATGTAATTGATTACATAAACAAATAGGTTAGGAGATGAACGATGTCTTTTGTAATAAAATGTATGTAATCCGTTACAAATATCTTAAAAGAAAAACAACCACTCGTCAAACTATTTTGAAAATTTTTAATACTTTTTATCCATTCCCTAAAATCTTCTCGATAACCCTCAGCGATGCCAAAGCATCCTTCCCTGTCACAGGAGGCTCTGTATCATGAACGATACAATCGATAAAGGCATCAATGACACCTGTGCTCGTTTGATTATCATTCGTTTGCATTTGCTCCAGCTCATATTTCACAACCGAGCCATCCTTCATTTCTACGATAAGCTGCGCATCTGGATGATGATAGATTTTGAGAATTCCTTTTTGACAGTAGATGATCGTTGAATTGTCTTCTACCCCGTAATAGGTCCATGAAAAGGATGCTGTCCCAAGACGCCCTTCCTTCGTCTTTAAAGCACACACCACATTGTCACAAACCTCTATGGGCATCCCGTTTTCATCTACTTTATCCAAAGCGCCGTGAAAAGCATGCACCTCTTCGATCTCATCATCCAGCAAAAAATGGATCAAATCGATTTTATGAATCCCTAAATCCCCTGCAACCCCAGAATGAGAACGGTCCTTTTTAAAAAACCACGTTGCCTTGGATTTGGTTACACCCCAGCTTTCCGGACCCTGATGGCCAAAGGTCGTCTTAAAGGTTAGCACTTCACCGAACTCTTTACTGGCAATCATCTCTTTTGCCTTTTGATGTGCCTTAGTAAAACGTTGGTTGTGGTCAAGCATCAGCTTTTTACCCGACTTACGTTCTGCTTCTAAAATGGCCTCGGCCTGCTTCACACTAATGGCTAACGGCTTTTCACATAAAACATGCTTGCCACTCAGCAATGCCTTTGTCGTATTGATATGATGCGCTTCATTGGAAGAACAATCGCTAATCACGTCTATCGTTGGATCCGAAAACAACTCCTCCGCCGTCTCCACAAAGCTTCCATCAAAGAGCTGCGCCAGACTTTTCGCACGCTCGACATTACGGTCATAGAAGACAATCTCTTCTACATGCGGATTTGCTTCGTACTCCGGGGCATGTCGATATCTCGTAATCGAGCCACATCCGATAATGCCTACTTTTAATCCCATGTACTACACCTCCTTAACCCATTGTGGACTCTCGTATAATAAGCTCATGGTCTAAAATGATACTCTCCACTTGCTCCCCTTTGATGCTACTCATCAACATGTTTGCTGCGATGACTCCCATTTTATGCATGGGCTGCTCAATGGTTGTAAGGGTTGGATTTGTCATATTGGAAAAGCTAATATTATCAAATCCGACAATCGCCATGTCATGCGGCACCTGAAGACCCTTTACATTCATTCCCTTTAACGCACCGATTGCAAGCGTATCCGACACCGCAAAAACGGCTGTTGGTTTCTCCTCCAGCTGCAGCAGTCTTCTTATTGCCTGCACCCCGTCTTGAAAATCCAACTGCTTACTGTGGTAAATCCACTCCGAGTGAATTGGAAGATGGAATTCCTTCAACGCCCTTTCATAGCCCTCCCGACGATGTCTTGCATATAAGAACTTTTCATCGGAATTAATAAGCGCAATCTTTTCATGACCTAGTTTGATCAAATGCTTTACCGCTTGGTAGGCTGCCTGTTCACTGTCAATCGTGACATAGGGAATGCACCCACCCTCTTCGTACTCACTGCATAGAATGACAGGGTGATTTTCGGCAAGCTCATTCAATTTCTGCATATTGACGGTTGGGTCCATACTGATGATTCCGTCAGCTAGTTTGTTTTTGACCATGTTGAAGTAGATGTTTTCCCGCTCTGGATTGGAGTCTGTTTCACATAGAAGAATGTTGTAGTTGTTTGCAATTGCGGTATTCTGGATGCCATTGATGATTTCGGTATAAAAAGGATTTGAAATACTAGGGAGTAATACGAGCAATAGTCGGCTTTCGGAATTCCGTAAATTCCGACCAAGCATGCTAGGTTCATAGTTTAAGTCTTTGATCGCCGTCTCTACCCTTCTTTTCGTAGCAGGACTTACAGAGGTTGCATTATTCAAAACCCTAGAAACCGTTGCAACGGAGACCCCTGCTTTTTGAGCAACCTGTTGAATATTTGCCATGATGATTCCTTCCTTCAACTAGAAAATCTAAAATGTAATCGATTACAAAATAAATTGTAAAATTTTTAGAATTATTTGTCAATATCAAAATTTACACCTTGATTTCAGAATATTTTGTGTATAATAGTATGTAATGGATTACATAAATAGAAGGAGGTATGTTTATGAAATTAGGGGTTTTTACTGTGTTATTTTCCGATCGAAGCCTAGAAGAGATGCTTGATCACGTCGTATCCAAAGGGATTGAAGCTGTGGAAATAGGTACTGGCGGTTTTCCAGGCAATGCCCATTGTAATGTAGAGGAATTGCTGGATAATGAGCAAAAGCAAAAGGAATTTATGGAGAAAATCTCGAGCAGAGGTTTAATTGTAAGCGCTTTAAGCTGTCATGGAAATCCACTCCATCCACAGAAACACATCGCAGAAGAAGCAGATGCGGTTTTTACGAAAACGGTGAAATTAGCAAGCACGCTTGGTATACCTGTAGTAAATACATTTTCCGGATGTCCAGGAGACCATGAAAATGCAAAATATCCAAACTGGCCAGTATCCCCTTGGCCAAATGATTATCAAGAAATTTTAACATGGCAGTGGGAAGAAAAAATCATTCCTTATTGGAAGGAAAAAGCTTTGTTTGCCGAGGCGCATAACGTAAAAATCGGCCTTGAGCTGCATGGAGGCTTTTCCGTACATACACCCGCTACACTGCTTAGACTTCGAGAAGCATGTGGACCAGCAATCGGCGCAAATCTTGACCCAAGCCACATGTGGTGGCAGGGCATCGATCCAGTGGAATCGATTAAAATTTTAGGACGGGAAAATGCCATCCATCACTTCCACGCAAAGGATACCATTATCGATCAACCAAATATGAATCGGAACGGCTTAACCGATATGACCCCATACTCCGACATGCAAAACCGCTCCTGGTACTTCCGCACAGTTGGATTCGGCCACGAGCAAAAGGTTTGGGCAGACATGATCAGCACACTCAGGCTGTATGGCTATGACTACGTTGTAAGCATCGAGCATGAGGATGGGCTCATGTCCATTGACGAAGGATTTAGCAAAGCAGTCGAGACCCTAAAGCCAGTTATCGTAAAAGAATCAGTTGGCAGTATGTGGTGGACTTGATTGGGGTGCCTGTCACTTCCCGAAATTTGTCGAATTTTAGGACATGAGGATAGTCACTTGTCGGTTGAAGAAGGGGTTCGTAAAGCAGTTGAGACTCTTAAGCCTGTTATGATGAAGGAGTTGGTTGGGAGTATGTGGTGCACGTGAATTAAGAGAAAAGGTAGAGTTCTTTTTGAAAGAGCTCTACCTTTTGATCTGTTTATAGTTGAAACCTTTTCTCGATTTCGGAAAGCTGGGCTGCACTTTCGGTTACCTCGTTTGTGAGTGCAGTCAATTTTTCCATGGAGTCTGTGAGCAAGTATGCTTCCTCTGCATTTTCCCCGCTGAGCTCTTGAATTTCTAAATTATTATTCGTAAGCTCCTCGCTTTTGTTCTTAATGTCCATATTGCTTTCTTGAACCCATGATAAAGCATCCTTAATTTCTTCGATTGCATTGCCAATCGCATTAAAGGAGTTTCTTGTTTCTGCCACAATTTCCCCTTGTTTTTCGGCAATGTCATTCGACTGCTCAATATGGGTGATCGTTTCTTCGACCTGATCATTAATCTTATGGATAATATCTTCAATATCCTTCGTAGCTGTTGAGGATTGCTCCGCAAGCTTACGAACCTCGGATGCAACCACACCAAAGCCTTTTCCAAACTCCCCTGCCCTGGCAGACTCGATGGATGCATTCAGAGCTAATAGATTCGTTTGATCTGCAATATCCTTAATGGTCACGACAAAAGAACTAATAAATTGAACCTGTTCCTTTAATTTCGTAATATCTTCTACAATCTGATTGGTCACTTGGATATTTTCAAGCGAGCTTTCTTTTAGTTTCGAAACCGTATCCTCACCAGACTCTTTCGTTTTCTTCGTCTCTTCTATCTTAATCTCTAAGCTTCCAGTTCGCTCATTGATTTTTAAAATCAAATCATTTAGCTCGTCCATTAAAATGGTATTTTGCATTGCCTTTTCCGCTTGCTTTACAGAGCTTTCGGTAATATGGCTTACCGTCTGATTGGTTTCAGTAGTTTTGGCAATCGATTCATCCGCCAACGAGGCGAACTTCTTGGAAAAATCAGCTAGTAGCTCGTGTAATGCTGGATCCTTTTGGGCATTTTCCGCTTGAATTTCTTCTTCAGGCATTTCCACTATTATGTCACTCGTTTTCTTTCTACTTAAAAGTTTTAACATTGTATGTACTCCTTTTTTTAGTAGATTAAGCTGCTAACTTTTCCAAATAAGCAAGTGCCTCTTCATAGGTTGGGAAAGGAACTTCTAGAGAGTTAACGGAAGACTTTTGGCCTACCTCTTTTAGTTGAACTTCAATTAACTTCTTATCCATTACGACAGCGGATACGTGCAATTTGTCTTTAATCCACTTCTGTTGCTCCACAATCGCTTCCTTCGTATCTGGACTAAAAACCTTTAAATCCTTCACATCTACCATTAAGTAAAACTTTTGACTACCAAATGTACGATACACGTCATCCAATTGCTTGCTAGCATCGTTAACCTCTTCCACCTTAACAACGCCTTCCCACTTTAACATCGCAATTTTCTTCGCCTTATCCAGTACTTTCACACTATACATCTTCTCTTCCCCCTAAATCATTGTAACTATATTTTACATAAAAATTACCATAATAGGAAGAGATGTGTCTTAATTTGTGGAATAGTGTGATAATTTGGAGGGGGGTGGGGGTGCCTGTCACTTCCCGAAATTTGTCGAATTTTAAGAGAGTGCCAGGCACTCTCCTAAATTCTATCAAAAGATATTAAGCACCATCTCATCATTGAGCATCCCTGTAGGTGACTATTAATACATGCTCTAATCCTGTAACAGCTATAATTTCAATTTTTTTCTGCTTTTGCACCTCATCTAACCATTCCTCATATTTTTTATAAGTAGTGGCAGAATAAGATCCATCTGAAAACATAATTGTTTTATACATTTTTATCTCCTTTGTTTGCATCATAGTAGTAATTCTTTTAATGCTTCATTAAAATTATACCTTTAATCCAAAACTTGTGTGTTGTTTTGGGAGTGCCTGTCACTTCCCGAAATTTGTCGAAATTCAGGATATCTTAGGCAGCTCACCTAAATTCCTAGGGTGAATACGAATGGCCTCTTGTTCCAAGATATCTTTTTCAGTGGAATATAATTCATAACGAAAATCACCATTAGGAACCTTACCTAATCCTACTTTTTTATCCTGATTTTCGTAAACTTCTAGATTTACACTTTAATTCAGTTAGGAATAGGATTCATTCAAAGACATAATAAAGCCGAAAATGGATAACGCTCATCCGTTTTCGGCTTGAAAATTACAATCAGATTCCCACTAAACACAATTCGACAAAACCCGACAAAACTCGGGGAGTGACAGGCACCCAAAAACCCAATCCCACCACTCACTCTCCGTACTTCTCCTCCAACTCATCATACTTGGCATTATATTCTTCAATAACCTGATCAATCTGTTCTTCTAATTCCACCACTTCCATATAGATGTCTTGGGATTGGTTGAATTCTTCATCACTCATTGGTGGGATGTTTAATTTCATTACTTCTGCTTGCTTGGAAAAGGATTCGAGCATTAAGTCAAACTGTTTTAAGGATATTTCATTTAAATCTTTTAGCTCTCTATTTTCCAAGCTTCCTTGTAAGTCTTCGGCTATTTTTTTGGATTCTTCTACATAAGGTAGTATCTCATCTCTTAAATAGTTGTAGGCTTGTTCTGGTTGTTCCACAATTGTTGTAAAATGCCCACTCATTTCGATCAGTTTCAGGGATCGGTCATATAAAGGAGCAATGCCCTCTTCATAGTCTGAAAATTCATCCGCAACACTTACACTACTATTTTTGGAATCGCCGCATGCACTTAAGAATAGCAATGAGGCGAGCATAATACTTAAAATAGAATATACTTTTTTCATCTTTTTCACTCCAGTTATTGTATCCATAAGGGAACATCAGAAACGTAACGCTTCCTCTTAATACAACGTAATCGTACCGTCATCCTTTAATCTAAATAGCTTAACGCCTGTTACATTTACTCCATCTGCACTGATTGTTACTAAAACTTCCTTCTCTCCATCTGCAGGAACAGGGGCATTTTTAATTTTTTCCCAGCCCGGTATATGTCCCTGCACAAATTGATTTACGGTACTCTTCGTTAATTCTCCAGAAGTGGTTCCTGTTCCATATATATTCGGCATGGAATCTAAATAGTCATTCGCAGCAGTTGATCCAGGAATTTTACCAACTACATTGCCGATTTGATGGTCGACAACACTTTCTACTCCTTTCTTCACAAAATTGCCAATCACTTCATTTATTTTGCCGTGCTCCACATTTTGTTGGGAGTAGTACACATCTGGGTTATCTGGAAAAATAACTAATTCCCCTTCGATGACGCTATAATTAATCGGAATATCACTTACAGATGTCGTATGAATATTCACATCCTCCACAAATTCAAGCTCATTTAAGTCAAGCCCTTTCCCTTGTGTGAATTCCGTATTTGGTTTTAACGCAAACTCTGTCACAACGTTCTGCGCTTCCTTCGATGCTGTTTTACTATTGTTTTCATCCGGTTTCGGTTCAAGCCAATTCCATAAATCGTGAATGTTTACCTTTTCTTTTTCCTTCTGAACATGGGTATTTAACTCCCCAGTGTACCAATCATCAATCGATAAGACCCCATCTGGAGTTAACGTAAACGCGACCCTACGATTATACTCATCCCCATTGTCATCAACATAAACGAAGACCTGCTTGGTACCTGCTTTTGGTACTGGTGCGGAGATGATTTCTCCCCAAAATGGAATCTTTTTCTGGATAGCCTCAGACAATTGTTCTTTGCCAATGTCTCCTACCTTCGTGCCGCCTGAACCAGGTATTTCCGGAAGCTGATCGATTTTACCATTAATCGTAGATACTCCTGGGATTCGATTTGCTCCTTTTGCTAGAAGGTAATCTCCCATTGATGTTGCCGTTGTTTTCCCGGCAATACCCATCAATTCAAATAACGCCTTATATTCTGTATTTTGAGTATAATACCATAGATCTGGATTATCTCTAAAGATTACAAGGTTCCCATCGACTACCGCATAATGTAACGGTAGTCCTCGCAAATTAAAGGTTTCAATCGGTACTCCTAAATATTCCTCTATAGCGGCAAGATCCATCTCTTCCCCGCGTGCAACCTGGTGATCTCCATCTACAAACTCCACGGCATTCTCATGAGGCTTAACACCCGCCAGTCTCTCCACTTCCTCATAACGACGCTCGTAGCCACGGAGCATTTTGTATACAAACTCTTCATCATCTAAATTATTTTTAATAAAAAAGCTTCCGAGCATCGCCCAATACATCGTGAAGAAATTGGTGAAGACTTTATTAAATTCCATTAATTTTTGTTTCGCAACTTCCGCTTGCAGCTGCAAATAATCCGGGTATTCACTCAATTTAAGGTTATAATTCTGAATCGTAAACGTGCCATCCTTAAAAATACCCGTTAAATCCTGAAGATAGCCGTTCATCAAATGAATAGAATTATCCAAAGTGGCGAGTTCACTCGTCTGGGCGTTGTCATAGGAATGGAGGTCTTGGATCGTTTGCATTGTATGATTGTCGGCACGTTGGACACGTCCTTGAAACTCCCCATCATGTAATCTAGGAAGGGCTACGATATCGCTCACAGAATCCATATAGCCATTACCCTCATCTACTAAACCTGCAGTTATATTTTTTATTTTGTTCAAGCCATTCGCAAGCTCCCCTTCTAGAAAGCTTTGCATAATGTAGCCTGATGAGTCCGAATCTAGTTCCATTGTTGCCTGTTTGAGCTTAAATAAAACCTGTTCATAGTTTTCCAGAGTCATATGACGATAGGATAAGTAAGGAATATGCCATTCCTGATAAAACCGACGAATCGATTCTCCCCCATCCCCTTTAAAAGAATTCTCTAGACTTACGAAGTTTTCAATGGTGTGTTGGAGGTCTGTTAATTGTGTTTTTTGGGAAGTAATTTTTTGAAGAAGTTCGTTGATGCTATTAAGTAAAGACTGTATATCAATTGTTTTCATACAAGCCTAACCACCTTTAACGTGCTTTAATGGATGACGACAGCTGTTCATCTGTCTCCTGAACGTTTTGCAGCGATGTCTTAACAGTATCATTGTTCATTCTTAAAATACGTCTGTATTCTTCACCTTGTTGTTCTAGTATTTCATTTAGTTGATTTATTTTTTCGACGAGATTCAGTACATTTCCATTTGCGATGTTTTTTACAAATGTGAAGTCTATTGCCCCCGATGCATGCTCCATATCCGCAACTCTTTGCTCTACATCCGAATATTGAATCTTAATATCATCAGCCAATAGAACCATCTCCTTCTCTTTCAGCCGCTGCTAGCCTAGCAAGTCTTGCTCTTTCCGCGGCAATACTACTATATAAGGATTCAATCTCACTTTGAATTTGCCCAATCTTACTGCTCAGTGTACTTTGGGATTGGGATAATTGAACATTCGAAATGTCATCATACTCCATCGCCATTTCTTCGCGGATATTCAAAAATTTATTCGCAAGACTCCCCTTCCATGTCTGGTTTGTCAATTCCGGATCATGGACGAGGGGTTTATTTTGAGCAAACTCACCTTGCAAGCTTCCAAGCTGACCTGCACAAGTATTCAAACGCCTCAGCTGTTCCTGTTTCTCCTCCAATTTTGCTAGTAAACTGGCTAAATAGGACATCTTTAATCCCCTTTTTCACTATTCCGAATTTATACATACCTATTATTTATGATAACAAGTGGAAAAGATTACTAAAATAGTAGGAAAGGCGCGTTTTCAAAGGGTTTAGGGACCATTGCACTAGTTTGTGTGCGTTATGGAAATGGGTATTTCAGCTATTTAGATTAATGGGGGGGATTTTTCTTGGGGAAAGCTAGTTTATTCAGTAAAAAGTGGTGAAATTCACTAGCTAATCGAGTTAATTAGGTGGTAATTTTTCTGGATTCTGGAACATAGTTGGTTAATTCAACAATATGTCTGAGTAATTCAATAGTAAAATGAAATAATCATCCAACATCACAAAATAATTCAACAACGAGCACCCTAACATCAGCCTCCCCCCCACTAAACAAACCTCTCTTCAAAGTCGATAATAGAATAGAACTAAAACTTTCTTACTATAAATCATCGTAGAGGGGTCAAATCATGAAAAAATTGTTATTTTCTTTCATTGTGCTAACTGTTTTTCTTTTTGGTTGCAGTGACAAGCCGAGTAATAATGGGGCGAGAAGTGTTGTTAAAGAGCTTTACAAAGCGGGGTATGAGGGAGATGCGAGTACACTTGAAAGGCTATTAAAGCATTTTGAGGGGTATGCTGGCTATGAGGAAGAATTACCGGAGGATTTATATGATACCGTGGATGAGGTTGGCGGAATCCGTCATTTGGAAATTGATTTGGTTAAGAAAAGTGAAATAATTCCAGAGGTGATCGATGGTTTAGACAATGCGTTTGATCGGAACTGGCGCATGGTTTCGGTGACCATGGACGAGGATTACTTGATGATTTGGATTTTACAGGAAATTGATGGGGAATTCTATGTCGTGGACGGTGAGGATTATAATGCGGATGAAATTTTCATTCGGGCACAAGAGGAGTCTGAAGCTGGTGAAGTCGCACATGATGAGTTGGAAGCAGAGGTTGCAGCCGAAGATGAAGGTGTGGAGCAACCTTCTAGTGACGATGCATGGTTTGGTCATTGGGTTTACCTTGATGATTACATAAAGGGGAATCTCATCATTGAGCCTATCGAGGGCAATCAGTTTAACATTGTGCTTGGAGGTTCTAAAATAAATCCTTTCAACAATAGCTCCTATGCAAATGTAGTGGAAGCAACTGGGGTTTTGGATGAATACAATAATATATTTTTCACAAGTACGTTTGATGACATGTGTACTGGTACGCTCGTGATGGAGGGCGATATCATTTCTGTAAATAGTACCGAAGCCTGTCATTCTCCAAAGGTATATTTCAGCGGAGAATTTTTGAAAGAGGATTCGATTCAACCTGGTCCGTTATTTTCAATGGAAAATGGCGCTTTTGAAATTTATGGAGTAGGATTTGGTGATCGTCCTGCGAATGTGAAGCGACTTTTAGGAAATGCAGTGCACGAGGGTCCAGATGAAGATGGCTTTTATGAGTGGGTGCTCGATTATGAGGATATGCTATTTTCTATTTTTGATAATCAAGTGGACACGATTGTCGTTGATAGCGTCGATGTAATGGAACTAAAATCGGCAATAGCTGCACTAAATCCTGGTGACATCTACATTTCAGAGGATCAAAAAACGGTTTATTTATATAATACGACCACTGAGCAGCTACTTAGTTATAGCCTTCATCCAGAGGATTCTTCCAAAGCAAGTGTTTTGTTAACGTATGCGGATGGGAATTTTCAATATAGTGTGGAGAATGGTTGGGTTGTGAAGGTAGAGCGGTTACCGTAGTGATTCACAATATATGGTAGTTGAAATTTCGTATCTATTTTGCCAAAACGGTGTTATACTATTCTAGCGATGAGCTAATTGCGTAAGTCGAACTTGACGCGCCTTTATAAGGTAAGGCACAATGTGGAGTGCTGTCAATCGCCGCAATAGAGTAAAGACGCCCTTTGAGGGCGTCTTTTTTGTTTGTTTCATTCAGTTGGATGCTTCATTTAACCATTCGGATAAGCCTGGTATTGTTTGAATTTCAGACTCAGCAAGTATCCTCACTTGATTGTATTTCATTTCGACAATTTGCTTTGAACCTCTATTTAGCGTTACCTGGTACATGTTTGGAAAAGGCGTTTCTTTTGTGTACAATACAATACTTCCTTCGTTTTTTTGAAAATAAGACTCTATTACTTCTTGATAACTTTGATTATCTTCGACTTGATTGCTTTGCTTTACGTTATTGGTATTTTCCTTTTCCTTTATGGATTTCAAGATATCATTTAATACATTAATCATTGTTCCTAAAGCTAAAAAGAGGGCACCTGCAAGTATGCCAGCTGCTACTACTTGGATAGTCAAAGAAACGTTCGCATCGTGCATTGTTTGAATCATAAGGATTTCATCAGCATCGTACATATAGCTTCTATCTTCTATATCTTTGTATGTTTCTGCTATATCACCATCGTAAACGCTGAAGCCTCCAATTACTCCAATTATGATTAGGATAAAACCTATTATTCTTAGAAATTGACCCATTTTTTCTTCCTCCTGTAAATTATCTCGGTGTCGTAATGTTAAAAAATACTAGTTATATACTTTTTGCTAGATCCTCTATCTGAAGCGTCTCCAGATTCACCTTCACCGCTATCGCTAGTCCCCTCATCTGATGAATCCTCATCTTCATCCGTATTGCCACCATTCGCATCATCCGTGTTGGTATCACCTGTATCGATACCAACTTCATCTGTTTACATTCAAAAAAAGCAAACAAAAAAGCGCAATTACTCTTTCGTCTGCTTCTATAAATACCTATTATTTCAATATATCTTCTACCATAACAACCTCAAACGTAACCATGTTCACAACAACTTCTTTTTCCTCTAAAGTAACCGGATCTCTCTGTTCGGCTAAAATATAATCACCATAAATAAACGATCCAAAGTCTACTAATAACTTTTTATCTTCTTCCATCAACGTCTTTCCATCAACTGTGACAAGCTTCGCATACTCTTTACCTTCTACCCAATATCGATCTTGACTAATTGGAGTTAATGGCTCGTCAAATTGTGATGTCTCAATTACACCAAATTCATTGGGAACATCCAGTTTCTGAAACTTTCCATTTGCAGAAAGTGCATAAAAGTCACTTGCCTCAGCACCGTCATATTCATACTCTAGAATATAGACATAGTCCTTTTTCATCGATTCCGGAATGCTTTGTCCTAAAACGTATTCCGTTGCGGATACGGAATTTTTATCAAGCTCGAAGATTCTTACATAAACACTACGTAAATTTTCCTTCTCTTCTACCATTTTAGTCGTCGTAACGTCTCCATTTTCATCAAAAAGATTTACTTGATGATCATTGGCCAATACAATCTGATTCTTGTAGATCACATAATCCGAAATTTCCCCAACTAAATTTAGTCCTTTCACCAATTCTCCATCAAAAGAATAAATTTGCAGGTCGGCTTCATCACTTTCCTCAATAACGATGCGGTTATCCTTTAAAACATGAAAATTTGTATAGTCGTCCGTTAAAAAGTCGAACGAATGGAATTTTCCTGTTTCCACATCAACTACACCATTATCCGCACGCACAAAACGATCTCCATTATAAGAATCTAGATCAACCGAAATACCTTCCTCGGAATCCCCTTCAGGATATTTCGTAATCTCATGTAATACATTGCCCGCAGTATCAATGGTAACGACACGCTCGTAGTATAGCTTGTCCCCCTCGTTCACCGTCTCCTCCGCTAATGCAATTCCATTGTAAAAAGGAGTAACATCTGTAAATCTAGGCTCAATCGCCCAATTTCCTTCTTGGTCTAAATATCCCCATAATCCTTCTTCATCCACTGAAATTGGGGCAATCACTTTGGCCATTAATCGGTTTTCAGTAAAGAATAGAGAATCTCCCATTATTTCTTCATCTGAATAAGGTTCTGTATAGGGCTCCAGTTCCATATACTCGGATGGCTCCACAATCCATTCCAATTCCATATTTAACAAACCATAATAATGATCATCGTATGGACCTTCTAAATCGACATGGATAAATCCATCAGCTGAAACATCGATATCATTAATGGTATAGCCCTGTGCTTCTAAGCTTGAACTATCATTTAAAATGCTATCAGGGTAAAGCTCCAATTCAACTTCCTGAATGGTACCATCAATATCCACAAGCTTTGTTATGGACTTCTGTGCTTTAGTTGTTTCTTCTGGCTCTTCCTCTAATTGGTGCTCCACTTGCTCCACAATTTCCTCTTTGACCTTTTCATCATTAGAACATGCAGCTAAAATCATCGAAATAAAAAGAATCATTCCAAAAGCTAGTTTGCTAGAATATGTATGCATTTTCTGCCTCTCCTTTGTGGTTCTTAGATGCTTTACAGTCTAATGTTACCATAAAGAAAAGGTGCTAATATAGTACTATTTTAATATAAAAGTGGTAATTTATGGTTGGTTTTGGTGAGAGTCATTACCTTTACGATAATAAGGGTCAATAATACAACAGCATATCTCTTGTTTTCAACAACACACGGGCTTAATTCAACAGTTTATCTTGATTTCTCGACAAAAAGCCACCGCAATTCAACAGTTTATATATATTTTTCAGCAACATCATGATTATTTTCCACGCCAAACCGCCATTTTTCAGCACCAACTTAATTCATTTCCACATCACACATCCATTTATCAACAACATCTCGACTCAATTCCCCACCGCTCATTCACTTTTCTACAACATCTCAATACAATACAACACACGCACCCATTTTTCATCAACATCTCGTTTCAATTCCACAACTCCAAACCATAATTCAACAAAATCTTAACGTTTTCCCACGCCATGCACGCAACGCCTACGCAAAGTCATACCTATATCCCTTCAATCGCCCTACGCACAAAATCCATAATCTTCATAAACGCGGCGACTGCACGCTCGGAGTCTTCCTCTTTAATGGCTTGAAGCATTTCTTCATGGTACGGGTAGCTTTTATCGAAAATGTCCTCTATCCCAAACGGTTCGTTCCAAAATTCATGAAACGTATCCCACACAGAATCAATAATGCTTTTCAAGAGATCATTGTGGGCAACGTCATAAATGGTCTGGTGAAATAAGGAATCAGCGACATTGGCTTTTTCCCGTTCGTTCCGTTCAATACATTGCACATAGTCCTTTAAATGCCTTTCCATTTTTTCTATGTCAGCAGTTGTTGCTTTTTTGGCAGCAAGCTCTACCGCTTTTCCTTCTAATGCTGTGCGGACCTCTAAAGCTTCTAATAGAAATTGCCTTTCATTTTCAATATCGAAAGACGTTTGAATGTGAAATGGTTTACTATTCTTCACATAAGTACCTTTCCCATTCAAGATTTCCAGAAAGCCTTGTGACTCCAGTAATTGCAGTGCTTCTCTAAGGGATGAACGACCAATCCCTAACCTTTCAATCAAGGTAGAAATAGAAGGTAGACGATCCCCTTCTTTCAGATTTTCCTTCTTTATATATTCTTTAATTTCGTCAGCGACTATTTCAGATAGTCGCCTCTTTTTTAATATTTTCATGTGTTGGCTTCACCTCTATACGTCTTGCCTCCAGTTTATTATACCATTTGACCGTCCTTCAAATAAAATAATTAATCAGAATATTTTAACCTTTCATACAGGTTGAAAGTATGATAGTATAGGTACAACGTAATCATCAAAGAAAGAAGGTTGACAAAATCATGCTACATACGGACGAAAAGATATGCACCCACTTTGGTGAGGACCCTTCCAAAACGTTTGGATCTGTTACCCCACCAATCTATCAAACGAGTCTGTTTGCTTTTCAAAGTTTCAAGGAATTTACCGAGGCACAAGCGTTGGAGAGGGAAAACTACGTTTATTCCAGAGGTGTGAACCCAACAGTGGAGGTGCTGGAAAAGAAGCTAGCCGCTTTGGAAAGAGGTGAGAAGTGTAAATGCTTCGGCTCTGGGATGGGCGCGATAAGTGCTGTCTTTTTCTCCCTGCTGAAAAGTGGCGACCATGTATTATTTATCAACAATATTTACGGCCCAACCACCCAGCTTGCAGAGCATTTGCAAAAATTCAACATTAGCTACAGTAGCATTGGCCATGATTTGACAAGCCTAGATGCTGCCATTCAAGACAACACGAAACTGATTTATGTGGAAAGCCCTGGAACCATGTTAATGAATGTCCTTGATCTTCAAGCAGTGGCGAGGAAAGCAAAAGAAAAAGGGATCATAACCGCAATTGACAACACCTGGTCCACGCCTCTTTTTCAGAAGCCTTTAACCCTAGGTTTTGATCTATCGATTCACTCCCTAACGAAATACATAGGTGGCCATAGTGATGTGGTAGGTGGAGCTGTAATTGGGAGTTATGATTTAGTCGATAAAATCTTCACCTATGGGTATCAGCTAAATGGTTCTGTTTTAAGTCCGAACGATGCCTTTTTAATTATTCGAGGATTACGAACATTACCGATCCGGTTAAAGCAGCACCAGGAAAATGCATTAAAGGTTGTGGAATACTTACAAACAAAAGAAGAAATTGCACGTATTTACCACCCTAGTCTTGAAAAAAATAAACCCTTTTTACAAAAACAAATGAAAGGGTTTACAGGATTACTTAGCTTTGAATTGAAACAAGCCGACTTTGCCACTGTTTGCAGATTTATTGATGGCTTGTCACTCTTCAAAATTGGCGTTAGCTGGGGAGGGTATGAAAGTCTCGTGAACGCCCCGGTAAAAGCTAATAATGAAGAAGCTTTACAAGAACAAGGGCTCTCACCAGGCTTAATTCGTTTATCCATTGGGCTAGAAGGCTCCGAAATTCAGATTCAAGATTTAGAAAGTGCGTTTCAACAATTATAAGAAAAATGTAGAGGAGAGAGGAAATTATGAATGAGACTACAACGAAGCGTCCTTCACTAGGAATGGCATTACTACCTATTGCCATTTCATTAGTCATCTTTATCGGAGGAATTGGGATTTTAAAGTATCCCGCAGAATTAATGCTCCTATTCGCAGGAGTGGTGTTCGCCATTTTTGCAGTGTTACATGGCCACAAGTTCGACCATATTATCGTCGTGATGGGAGACAAAATTAAAAAGGCTCTACCAGCAATCTTAATCTTATTTAGTATTGGACTTTTAATTGGTACATGGATGATTTCTGGCACGATTCCATTGTTTGTGTTTTATGGTTTGAATATCATTGACCCGAATTACTTATATGTCTTGGCCTTTCTTGTTACAGCGATTGTTTCGACATGTGTAGGGACATCGTGGGGATCTGCTGGTACGATTGGGGTTGCCATTATGAGTATTGCCGCAACAATGGACTTATCCCTAGCCATTACGGCTGGTGCTGTAGTTTCGGGTGCATACTTTGGAGATAAATTATCTCCCCTGTCTGATACAACGAATATGAGCTCGCTTGCTGCAGGCTCTAATTTATATGAGCACATCAAGCATATGTTATATACCGCTATCCCATCTTCCATTATCGCAATCATCGTCTTTACGATTGTAGGCTTTGGGATTGAAACCGATTCTACGCAGCTAGCGAATATTCAGGAAATGATTAGCGGACTTGATCAATTGTTTAACTTAAATATCTTCTTACTTATTCCAGCAATTGTCGTTATTGCCGGTTCCTTAATGAAAAAGTCTCCACTTATTGTTCTATTCACCTCTGCGATTACAGCTTTAGTTATAGCATGGATTACACAAGGTGCAGAAGTAACGAACCTTTTTGCATCGGCTGTTTCTGGTTTCCATGTGGATATGCTTGGTGGCGATTCAAGTGTTATTAGTGAAGAAATGCAATCGTTACTCAATCGCGGCGGACTTTACTCCATGTATAACGCAACCTTCTTTGTCTTTGTTGCCTTCTTCTTCGCATCCGCACTGGAAGTATCTCAAGCACTAAATGTTATTTTAGAACGTTTAATCGTACACTTAAAAACAATCGGTAGCATCACGTTCTCTGCCCTTGTAACCGGATTTGCGGTGATTAATTGTACATCGAATGCGCTTGTATCCTTTTTCCTTGTTCAAGATATTTACGGAAAAGCATATAAGGAAAAGAAGCTACACCCAGTCAACCTCTCTAGAAATATGGAGGATTCCATAACAATTACCGAGGTATTAATGCCTTGGACCGTTTCTGGGGTGTTTATGGCAACCACTTTAGGCGTTGGAAACTTTGAATTCTTACCGTGGGCGATCTTTAACCTAGGTGGATTTATCTTCTCTGCTTTGTATGGATTCCTTGCACCTTATACGGGTGGGTTTGGTATTCGGAAGTTGGAGGATGAAGAGTTGGAACAGGTGGATGTGAAAGAGTCGAGAAGTCTTCAGCAGTAGCATAGATTATAAAGTGATACCTTAGGATATAAGCTAGAATTCCAATTTGGAGTTCTAGCTTTTTTCTTTCTCTATCTGATGTCCTTACTCCTCTATTTCTCATTTTCTCTTGGTCTATACTTATAGACATAGCTTTAACTTCTCCTAATTAAACGTAACTTTTATTCCCGATTTATGGTTCTAGTGGGCGCATTTTAAGACTAAAATAGCTAATGATAAGTCCATTGTTGAGACACTACTCAATTATGACAACACCAGAACTAATAAAAACTAATTATAAACGCTTATCTAGATGGTTAGACTGTGTACTAACATTCATACAGCATCATTATATAGTGCTGAAGCATAATAGAATTTTTTATAAATTGTCCTTTTGAAAGGAAGGAAAATTATGGACAAATATAGAAATACATACTATCATGGTGATATAAAACGAAGGGGCAAGGTGATACCTATGCAACCGTTAGTAACAGATCTGCCAAAGCCACAGGTGAAGTCACAGGTTAGTAGCGAGAATCAGAAAAAAAAGTCAAAGCTGGAAATCGCTCTTGAAATCTCAGATAAAGTAGGTTTTCACGGTACTGCGTTTGGTCGCAACATGCGTGAACACTATAAACAAGGACGTTAGAAGAATGATGTAATCATAGACGCCGAATAATAATGAAAAGGTACTTTCGGTTAATAGGAAGTACCTTTTCCAAAGCTTCTTTCTTGCCTAACACGAAAAACAAGCAAACAAACCACAGGTATCGTGCCTTATTGCGTCTCCCTCCACTGCAATAATTCCGAATGAACCCACTCTATATCTCTACACACAATGCGCCGACTATCCGCTTCAACTAAAGCATCGTTTGTAAAACGAGAGGTAGTAATAAATTCCGCAGCAATACATCCTTTATTCTTCTTAGCTGAATCTAGCTCTCGAATTAAATTAACATTTATTTGGTTTTTTATCTGATACTTTTTAATTTGAACCGCTATTTTCAAATTATCTTTTGGGTTATAGATAATTAAATCTACACCGCCATCCGCACCTTCAGAGGTCTTTTCTGGTTTGAAGCCTTTTGCTTTATAATATAGAAAACACAACTCTTCAAACTCTCTCCAGGAAAGATCCTCTAATGGTAACGTTAAAATCTCTTTTTTAGTTCGTAAAAGGTTAGACTGCGTTTTTGTCTTTCTTACACTTTGACTCTCATTCTTACCAGCAGGTGCATTTTTTGCCGGCAAACCCGTGTACATATTTTTATGTTTATTCTCTTTTTTCCTCATGTCGGGAACAAATGATGATCCAATTTCCCCTATTATTACGGCAAAAAAGATGAGACCAATTATGTAATAAAGATTCGTAAAATGGAATTGAAACATAATCCATAGTCCTATGAAAATTATCGGCCCCGTTACTGCTATATAAACCGTTTGTTTCCGTTGTTTTCTAGTTGGTTTTGACAAATGAATCTCCCCTAATATAATAAAAGTTTATAAAAATTAAAAATAGCACTCTACTAAATGTCATGCGAGGTGATATATACCATCATTTAATTGCTCAATCGAAAAACATTCCTTGTTCTCAATTATTAAATTCATTCTTTGATTTATAAGAATTCTTTTATGAAACGTAAGAGGCTATTCTATTAGTTATAGAATAGCCTAAGCAGTAAATAAACGATCTTTATTTGGTACCAAGCCAGGTAGGTGCAAATATAGATGATAAATGCCTATTAGCCCTTGTTCTTCCATGCGCATGGATATTTCATAAGCATAAAAATTTAATACATCAGTCATTACTGAGCTTAGACATTAATTAGGCAAAATCAATACCTCTACTCTTCTATTCTTGGCACGATTCTTATTACTATTATTCGGTGCAACTGGATTATGCTCCCCAAAACCTTTTGCACTAAAAAACTTTGGATCGAGTTCATTGTTTTCCAGTAATAAACTCATAAAATTCAAAGCTCTATGTGCACTTAGTTCCCAGTTTGAATCATATTGGCTATTCTCAATAGGAATATTATCCGTGTGCCCACTAACAACTATTTGATGTGGGGGATTCGTATTTAGAAATTTAGACATTTCCCTTGCTATTTTTTGACCTTCCCCTTTTACCTCAGCACTTCCTAAATCAAAATATACATCATTAAATATCGATATCAGCAGTCCTTCATCACTTAAAGAGGTTTGGAGAACGTGGGACAGATTGTTTTCCGTAATATAGGCATTGATTTTATTTTGCATCGATTCCAATCTCTCTGTTTCTTGATTCCCTATGCCAGTATCATTCTCTTCCTCTACTTCATCTGTGTTTGGTAGTTTTTCAGATTCATTTGAATCAGTAGGGGGACCTTCATTCTCCAAAATCCCACTACCACCAGTAAATTCTTCCTGAAAGACAATGGAAAGCTCTCGATATTTCTCGGAGTCTATTTCACTCATAGCAAAAAGGACGATAAATAACGCTAGTAGTAGTGTTAGCATATCAGAGTATGGTAATAACCAGGATTCATCTACACCATGTTCTTCATTCTTCTTTTTCTTCTTCCTATTCATGTCCTACCTCCAATCTATCCATTTAGTATTCAACTGAACGATCATCTTGATTTTCAATTTCACTAGCAGATAAATATGAACTTAACTTTTCTCTTACAATAATTGGGGATTCACCGTTTGTCACCGATATAATTCCCTCAATCATAATGTATTTTTCCTGCGATTCTTCCTTTGATTTCTCTTTTAATTTGTTAGCAAAAGGATGCCATAACACATATCCAGAAAAGATACCGAAAAGGGTAGCGATAAAGGCTGCGGAAATGGCATGCCCCAACGCCTCGATATCATTCATATTACCTAAAGCAGCAATTAGTCCAACAACTGCACCCAATACGCCTAATGTTGGGGCATAAGTACCTGCCTGGCTAAAGATTTGCGCACCTTTCTGATGTCGACCTTCCATTGCTTCTACCTTTTCCACCAATAATTCTCTAATAAACTCAGGTGTTTTTCCATCTATCGCTAATAGAATTCCAGATCTTAAAAATTCATCATCTAGCTCTTCTACCTCCTTTTGAAGCGCTAATAAACCCTCCTTACGGCATTTGTCTGCCCAGTTCTCAAAAAGACTAATCGTTTGTTTCATATCTCTTTTTTGCTCATCCATAAATATCTTTTTTAAAAGCTTCGGAACTTTTTTTAACGTACTCATTGGAAAAGCGATTAATACAGATGCTGCTGTACCTAGAAATATAATAAGTAATGCGGCGGGATTTACTAATGCGCTAAGATGCACACCCTTCATGACCATCCCTACTCCAATTGCTATAAATCCTAAAATAATACCAAAAATTGATCCTTTATCCACAAAATACACTCCAATTTCAAATTAGTTTATTTAAGGTTTCACGAGTTCCTTTTCTCGTTTTGGAGAATGTCTGTCTCTTAATGTAGACATTCATTAGAACTGAACTTCCATTACCCCCATATAAAAAAAGCCTATGCCAAAAACGCATAGATACTGTTTTCTGGCAACCCGGCTACCATAGTCAATAACTTTAGGTCCGTGGCTTTGCGTCCTCACCTTTCAATGAGTTTGCCTCTTCTTATTCTGCTATAAACCATTTCTTTTTTAGGGCCATTATTACGGCATTTGTACGGTCTTGCACGTGTAATTTATCTAAAATAGAACTCACGTGATTTTTGACTGTTTTCTCAGAGATGAACAATTGATTCGCAATTTCTTCATTTCTAAATCCTTTTGTAAGTAGTTCTAACACATCCCACTCTCGTTTAGATAATAAATGAATCGGTTTATTTGTTACCCCGATTTTAAAGCTTGCATAGTCATTCAATAATATCGGAGATAACTCATGGTGTATATAAATTCCCCCTCTTAGTATTTTTTGAATAGCTGAAATCAGCTCTTCTTTTTGCATTCCATTATAGAAATATCCATCTAAGTACAATTTAAAGTAATGTACTAAATTATCACTTGTTAGATTGGTAGTCCAAATAATAACCTTCTTGTTAGCGTTCTTATATCGATGAATCAATTGCGTAAAATCGATACCAAAATCAACATCTAGAATGATTAGATCTGCAATTTGATCCTGTTGATCCAATTCTTCTAACGCTAATGGGTCCATTAGATTATATTGATTATCTGGATAAATTTCTTTTAAAGTCATTATTAGAGCGTCTCTTAAAAGAGATGGCTCTTTAACAATTGTTACCTCCATAGATTATCTCCTCTATTTTTTGTTAACTTATGTAATATTTTAAAGGCAGGACTTATAATTAGATGTTTCAATAAAACAACAAAGGGGTATTTTAAAAAGTTATAATAATACAACAGTAAAATACATAATAAAACATATCCTTACATTTTCCAATACTTTAGAACTATTTTTCTACACTAACTACAAAAAAAGAACTATTTTAAATATTTCAAATTATCCTTTTAAACACCGAGACTATCTCTACCCCGGAATGAAAATCACCCTAAATCTAGCATTAAAATAGCACTAAGACTTTCTTACTATAGGTCGTCTTAGTAGGATAAAATAACGGAAACTGTTACCTTAATAATATCTTTAAAAATATCAAAAAAGCATCTTGATTAATAGCTTCATGACAAGCACAAAAACCACACTTCAAAATGAAATGTGGTTTTATATCAATTCTCTTCCTTAACAACCTTACCTGGAGGGTTAAATACCCCTTCCCATTTCGCAATTACAATCGCTGCGAGTGAATTACCTACTACGTTCACTGCAGTTCTTCCCATATCTAAAATACGATCGATACCCGCAATAAACGCCAGTCCTTCTGCAGGTAAACCAATTGTGCTAAATGTCGCTAATAGTACCACGAAGGATACACCAGGTACTCCGGCCATCCCTTTCGAGGTTACCATCAAGATCAACATTAGAGTTACTTGTTCCACAATGCTTAGGTCAATCCCAAACATTTGAGCAATAAATAAAGATGCAATTGCTTGATACAAAACAGAGCCATCTAGGTTAAAGGAATACCCTGTTGGAATAACGAATGTGGTAATGTGCTTCGGACTTCCGGCTTTCTCCATCTTGTCCATAATTCTTGGTAGGACGGTTTCCGAACTAGCTGTAGAGAACGCCAATATGAGCTCGTCCTTAATCAGCTTCAGTACGTTAAAAATATTGACCCCAATAAACTTCGCCATTAGACCTAAGACGACAACGACAAAGAAAATCATCGCTCCATAAACAGTAAGGACTAATTTCCCTAGTGGAATTAAGGATTCAACGCCATATTTTGAGATGGTTACACCAATTAACGCGAATACCCCAATAGGAGCATACTTCATAAATAGGTTCGTAACATAGAACATAGCACTCGCAATTCCCTCGAAGAAACGGAGCGGTGTTTTCCCTTTTTCACCAATTGCTGCAATCCCAAGACCAAGTACAACTGCAAAGAAGATGATAGCAAGCATGTCCCCTTCTACCATTGCTTGAATTGGATTCGTAGGTACAATGTGAAGAAATGTATCTGCAATCGATTTGCCCTCTTGCTCTTCAGAGGTTTCCACATAGCTTGAAATATCACTTTGCTCCAGCTTGTCCATATTTAATCCATTACCAGGCTGAAATACATTACCCGCAATCAATCCAACCACAATCGCAACCATTGTCATCCCAATAAAATAAGTTAAAGATTTACCGCCTAACTTACCAACGGATTTCAAATCACCAACGCCAGCGATCGCTACGATAATACTAGAAAATACAATTGGGACGACAATCATTTTAATCAAACGGATAAAGAGATCCCCAAATGGCTGTAAAACATTTTGTGCCGTCTCACTTCCATAGAAGACTCCCCCGACAATAATTCCTAATATTAGGCCAATAAAGATCTGACTAGCTAAAGATAACTTAAACCTTTTCAATAGTAACCCCACCCTTTTCATGATGATTTCGATAAAATATGTTTCAAGAATGGGAAACAAGAAGATATGAGTAAAAACGATTATTTTCAAAAACAAAAAAACGGCTAGTGCCGCTATCTCACTTCATACTATCATTCTGTGTTTCATCTAGAACGTTGACGAGGTTAGCTTTCAGGTTAGGACTATGGGAAACAAGAAGCCCTTTCTTTTTCAAGAACTCACCTATAGTGGAAGTATCCACACAATCATTGGGTCCCCCGCTCTTATATTAAGATTAAGCAATAAAGAACTAAGATTATTTTATCATTAAAATGGCGTGTTCGTAAATCATTTGTTCTTTCTAGCGGACGGATTTCTCGTTCCTAAACTTATTAACTTTATTTTTGATTTCCATTGCTTTTTCCATTTAATTCACGAGATATGAGCAATGTTTCCCTAGTAAGGTCCCCATTTTCTCTATGACAAATCTACAATTCTATAGTTCTCATACGTAATTCCACAGCAAATCAACTTTATTCCACAAAATCGCATAACAATTCAGCAATATCAATCAATAATTCAACAGTTAATCAATAATTCAACAGTTAATGAACATAATTCAAAAAACACCACCCCACGATCGCCCTACAATCAAAAAAATTAAATCAATCAGACACCAAATCCACTCCCCAATCGATTATAGAATTGAATACAAAATCTTAAATCGAAAAGGAGTGTTTTGATGAACTACATTAAGGAATTAAATGCATTTCGGGCGTGGAAGTCTGTGCATGACATTTCTACAGGTGCGATTGCACTATGGTATGAACTGATCGGCATCAACAACATGGTCGGATGGAAAAGGCAATTCAATGCACCGAATAGTACCGTCGAGCAAGGAACTGGTTTATCCAAAAAGGGGATCATGAACGCCCGAAGAGAACTGATAGAGTTTGAATTAATTAAATACTTCCCAGGAAAAAGAGGTACTGCACCTATTTATGAGATGATTTCGATAGTCGAGAAATTTAATAATGAGTATTGCACCACAACAGTCACCCAAAATGAACCACTTGAAAAGGAACAGGAATTCAATCCTACACAATCCGAACACCAATCTAGCACCCAAGCCCCACCACATTCCAGCACGAATCCAGGACCTATACATAAAGAAAAACAAACAGAGAAAGAAAAAGAAAAACATCCTCATCATGATGCGGAAAATGCCGTTACGGTTTATGAGGAGAACTTCGGGATGTTGAGTCCCATTGCGAGGGGAAGCTTATTAGAATGGTGTGAAAGAATGGGAGATAAGATGGTGATTGCAGCGATGAAGATCTCAGTGAAGCATAATGCCCATTCGTTTTCCTACATCGAAAAAATATTACAGGACTGGCATCGGGCTAGAATTGAAACGATTGAGCAGCTGGCCGCCTATCAAAAACAACGGGAGCTGCAAAAGACTAAAAATAAGCAGGATGAAAAAGAGTCGCTATTTAAAGAGTTGGCGGAGGAGGGCTGGTAATGAATAAGGACGAAGCCTTAGAAATTTTACGGAGCCTCTCTGACCTTTTCCCGGCATACAGTCTAACTAAGGCAAAGGCGAAAAACCTGTTGCCCGTTTTTGAAAAGATGGATTATGAACGTGTAAAGCAAAACCTATATGCGTATGCGCTCGAACATACCTATCCCCCAACCATTGCCGACATCGCAGCCTTCCCACCCGAAAAGGACGATTACATGGACAAAATAAAAAAATGGCAAAAAGAAGCAGCTAAGGTTACCCCTGAACAAAAAGAAGCGTTTCTAGAACAATTTCAAAGACTCGTAAAGGAGAAGTCCCAATCATGAGTGTTTCGAATTTCGAAGCAGAGGTAGCAGTACTTGGGGTAGTCCTTGTAGATGGCACCCTTTTTAAAGAACTGGAGCTTAAAGAGGAGCACTTCGCCCATGTGAACCATCAACGAATCTTTCATGGGATGAAGCAAGTGGACAAAAAGGGAGATTTCATTGACATGGTATCCTTGACCACGTATTTAGGTAAAGAGATATACAACGTTGGGGGTCCTAGCTATTTATACAAAATGGCAGACTCGATCGCAACGACCGCGACGATCAAACAGCATGAACGTTTCATCATAGAATCCTATCGAAACCGAAAAGCACAGGAAGCCGCAATGAGGTATTGTGAAAATCCTACAAGTGATGGGCTTGATACCCTAATCAAAAGCCTTAAAGCGTACCGAGATTCAGGTAGCCTGAATGAAGAGCAGACCACATACGACCGTTTGATCCATTTAACAGAAGAGATGCTAACCAGTAATGGCTGGACTGGTTATATGTCCTCCTATCAAGAATTAGACTTTATGACTGGAGGCTTTCAACCAGGGGACTTAATCGTAATTGCCGCTCGTCCTTCAGTTGGAAAGACTGCCTTTGCCCTGAACCTAGCAGCCAATCATTGCAAAAACGCGGAAGCCACTACGATTTTCAGCCTCGAAATGGGTACAAAACAGCTGCTTCAGCGCATGATTTCAAAAGAGACCCATATAGAAGGACAAAAGTGGAGAAATCATATGTTTTCCCCACAAGACTATGAAACGATCATCCATGCTGTAGGTGAAATTTCCACATGGGACTTACGTATTTTTGATAACAAACGAACCATTAGTGACATACGCCACGCCATTAGAAGACAGATTCATGACCATCCAACTCAAAAGCACCTTATCATCATAGACTACTTACAGCTGATTTCGACCACTAACCACTTCGAACGACAGGACCTAGCGATTGGAGAGATTACTCGGGAGCTTAAGCTTCTTGCAATTGATTTACATATCCCCATCATTTTACTTTCTCAATTATCAAGAAGCGTTGAAGCCCGCCAAAACAAGCGGCCACTCATGTCGGACCTCCGTGGTTCTGGGAATATTGAACAAGATGGCGATTTGATTATGTTCTTGTATCGGGACGATTATTACGATAAAGAGACGAAGCAAGAGGATGTTGTGGAGGTGATTGTAACGAAGCATCGGAATGGACCTACAGGGACGGTGAGGTTGAAGTTTGTGAAGGAGGTTGGGGAGTTTGTGTGAAGGTAGAGGTGGACAAAGACCCTCACCTCAAAAATAGTACAAACTTCCTTAAATCCATCCCAAAATTCCATTTTCACACTCATTCCACACGCATTTTTGCCATTTCCCACCTCGAAACACCAATTTTACCAATCCCTACAAAAAGTTCCCCCATATGACCAAAAACCGTAAGTCTATTATTCTAACTCTACCGCGGAATAAAACGTTAGGCGCCTTTCAGAAAGAGGCTGTTTTGGTAGAGTTCAAGGCTAGTGAATTTAATCATGTATTAAAGGAGCACGAAAGGTTAATTTATCATTTGATTCATCGGTTAGGGATACGTGATTCCGAGGGAGAGTTTTATCAGGAGGGTGTGATTGCTCTATGGGAGGCGATCCAAACATATGATGAAGCTCGTGGCAAGTTCTCCAGCTACGCATATCTCATGGTTAAGAAAGCATTGATTGAAGTCATTCGCAAACAAAATCGACAATCCAAAATTGAGGAAGCATACAAGCATGCTGTTACTTCGAGTCCTGCTAATTTCACGACTTCTATTGATATTAGTGTTGATCCTATTCTTTTGAATCAGATTAAGGAAGTCCTTTCCGAAAATCAGTGGAAATGGTTTTCCATGTTTGTTCTACAAGATAGGACGGTTAAAGAGATTGCTAGTAAAGAAATGGTTACAGAGAATGCGGTGAAAAATTGGGGGAAGCTTGCGAAAAAGAAAATCCAAAAAGTGATTGATCAATATAATAAATAGGTAACGAAAGGATAGAGTTCTCATTCGGAGCTCTATCTTTCTTTTTGTCACGAAATAAAAATATATTAAAAATTCCATATAATCCCAAAATGTAACAAGTAAGACGTGTACTACCTTTTTGATCCACAAGATAATTGGGCAAAAGGGGGAGAATGTCGTTGTGCTATGAAGATCTATCAGCTGAATTATTTGGAAGATATTTAAGACAAAGACGCGATGCTCTTGGATTAACACGAGAAGAGGTTGCGAAACGAACTGGATTAAGTGATAAAAATTTAGGAAAGATTGAACGCGGCGAACAGTACCCTGTCGCAAACACATTATATAAGTTAGAGCCTGTTCTTAAAATCAAAATTAGTAACATTTTTGAGCAAATTAGAAAAGAAACAGCTACAAAAGACTAAGCTTCTATTCCTCTATTATTCATGACTCCCTCTATCATCCTCAAAAGGAGTGACCCTCAATGAATACCCAACCCAATTACCGAATCACTGAAAAAACGTTAGCCCTATTACCTGTAAGACAACTGGACTACAGCACCATCGCAATCGAAGAAGATCGTAAAATCTACATCCAGAAGAAGCCGCTTCAGCTAATCTGCTCGGCCTGTCTCGACAACTGTTCCACGTATGAAGGTAGGCGAGCCGCGGTGGAATATCATACTGGATTCAAGCGAAAAGTCCCCATACCCATTAGCCCTTCCAAAAAACTCTACGCCTTCCCTACCCTTTCCCCATCCGACTTTGGTTGCAGTTGGATTATGGCGAATAATGTAAATTGTATCCTACCCGCTTCTTCTCAACATAATGCTGCGATTCAATCAATCATCGTATTTCATAATGGACTTCATTTAGAAATGGAGGAATCTTGTTATGTATTGGAGAAGCAGTATCAGAGGAGTGTTATGTGTATAATGCAGTTTTCTAGCACGGGGAGTAATACGAATGTTCATTACATAAAAATAGAAGCTAAACATACGTCTAGACTCTCTCCGTATTAAGTATAAAGAATGCATTTCTACGATCATATCGTGACCTTACTTACTTCTTCGTCTGGGACTAGATAGTAGTAAATTCCATCTAATATTCGTTCCACTTCCCTGCAGCATATCCTCTAGAAGAAGACCAAAATTTAAGGTTGCGGATACTATATCTATGATAAAGAGTATTATTCTCTCTATCTTTATCTCAATATTTCTATCAATTATTTATCTTTTTAAAAAGCCAAATAGTTTTTTCTTTTTAATTCGATTTGGTTGATCCCCAACAACCGCTCGTCCATCTAACAGACTTTCTGCATTCTCCATGAATTGAAATACCAATCCATTCCCAAATTCTCTCTTTATATAGTCGTAAGCATCACGTAAGTAAAAGCCTCTTGATGTAGTATTGTGTGCATCACTCGCTATGAAATGGGTTAAGTTTGCCTCCACAATTTCAGTCGAGAACTTCTGTATTTTCTTACCGAACTTTCCAATTAAACTGGAAGCTGTCACTTGCGTTAAAGCTCCGTTCTTCACAAGGCGATATAACTTATCTGGATCTTGTATCAACGTTGAATTCCGTTCTGGATGAACCACTACAGGTGTATATCCTGCTACTTGAATGTCAAAGAATAATTGACTTGTATAATGTGGTACATGATTAGACGGAAATTCAACAAACACATACTTGGAATCGTTCAAAGGTAAGATTTCATCTTGTTGTAATCTCTCCACCAAATCCCCGTTTATCCTCGTCTCTTGTCCAGGAATGATGGTAAGAGGGATACTCTCCTCTAGTAGTGCTTGATTTAATAACTCTACATTCTTTACTATATCTAATTTCGTATTGGTATATTTACCGTTTAAATGATGTGGAGTTGCGATAATCGTACAAATCCCTTCGTCCAATGCAGCCTGTGCCATCACAATACTATTCATAATCATTTGTGGACCATCATCTACTCCCGGCAAAATGTGACAATGAATATCAATCAATTGATTCA
Source organism: Salirhabdus sp. Marseille-P4669 (assembly GCF_900240405.1). Classification (GTDB taxonomy): domain Bacteria; phylum Bacillota; class Bacilli; order Bacillales; family Alkalibacillaceae; genus OEQK01. The sequence continues at coordinate 462,645 of NZ_OEQK01000001.1, read as the reverse complement.
CCTCAGCCTTTTAATAACCTGTGTGATAACCCTATTGTGTCAACGATATACTTACAGTTGTTTTTTTTGTACTTTTTCACTAATTTCTTAAATCCTAGCTATCACGTTATATACTTTCAATCTTGAGACTTGTAATCCCAGGTTTAAGAGGTAACATTGATAACATTCGTTTTTACTTAAAGCATATGTACGGCTTTAAGTTACTATGATTGTATATTTACCGTTATATTAAAAGTTTGAAAATAATAATTTTTCTCTATATTATTTACCTTTTGACATATGGTATAATTGTATCGTAAGGAAGGTGATTGGAATGATCGGGGAAAGAATTAGAGAATACCGTGAACTACGTAAAATGTCACTGTCTGAACTAGCAGACAAAGCTGGAGTTGCGAAATCATACTTAAGCTCGATAGAACGCAACCTACAGTCAAATCCTTCTATTCAAGTGTTAGAAAAGGTAGCAAAAGAATTAGGAGTATCCGTAAATGTATTATTAAATAAACCTGAAGCGAATAATGATAATGTAATAGAGGCGCTAGACCCAGACTGGCTGGAGCTCGTAAATGAAGCGATGCACTCCGGCGTGTCAAAAGAGGAGTTTCGAGAGTATTTGGAGTTTACGAAATGGAAGATGAAGAAAAATTAAGCATCCATGTAAAAATGGATGCTTATTATATTGGAGCCAAATAAAATAGCCTTGAACGAATCAAGGCTTACTCACTTACTTTCCTTCTTTTCTTTAGGTAGATTCCGCCTCCAACTGCTAAGAGGATGGCACCAAACATTAAGAAGTTAAAACTATTAGTGGCCGTGTCTGGTAGAGAGCTGTCTTTAGAGGTGTCTGTTTGCTTATCATTTGTATCATCCGCATCCCCGGAGACTGGTTGCTCATTGCCATCTGAAGTTCCATTATCTCCATTATCTATTGGCGTATCGAAGTTCTCCGCTGTGAATACAAATTTAAATTTTGTTTCTAACCCTTGGTAAATGTTACTTGCATCGGATGGGAACGTAACCGTAAAGTGAATCTCCTCTTCTGTACCTGGCTGTAAATTCCTTAACGATAGTTCTTCAAAGTCAGCAAGCTTTCCGTTATACAGCTCCCCATTTGCATCGCTAATCTCTAGTTGCAGGATTTCAAATAAATCTTCACCACTTTCAAAATGTATTGATGTCGTGTAGTCAAAGCTTTTCTCTCCATTGTTTTGCACCACCACTGTTCGCGGCATCCAGTCCCCAGGCTTCATATCTTTTACATCATATAGGTAAGAACCTGACGGTGTTTCAACTGCTATATCTACCTCGTGCTTGGAATTTGGTCCATCGGTTTCCGCTCCAACTGAATAATGAAAGACAAACAGAATAACCAGTAATGCTACACCTATTTTTTTTACTTTTTTCAACGGGATTCTCCCCCTTTTATAGAACAAATCAATTTCCCACACTTACTCTTCTGCCACTTCTTTTTCCTTTTTGAAATCGACCTGAGAGAGCACCCTCCAGAATGTGAAACCGGCATATGCAAGCAGCAATAGACCTGGAATCAACATAAGAAATGCTCCATTTTGTGATTGTGCGAAATTAATGAAATAGCCTAAGTATGGAATGGTGAAACCGGAATATTCCGCTACCACATTCCCAGAGAGGACTAAATCGCTATCCGCTTCTTCGTTGTTATCCCCTTTTGTTCGATACATATGATTATCGCCACTTTGGACAACCTCCACCACTCTGTGGGTAATGAGCCTCCTTTGGTCATCCATGAACGTGATGACGTCCCCTTCTTCAAAACGAGTCATATCTCCACCAGGCTTCACTGCGATTACCGATCCCGTTTGAATCCCCGGCTCCATCGAACCAGACAAAACAGTTTTGAATTGGTACCCGAAAACCTCTGGCTCCCCTCCGGATGCCTTCGAAATAATGACAATGCCAAGCATCCCAATGAGAAGCCCAAATAAGACAACGGTCGCGATATGATTCAACCATTTCAGTACCTTCGATTTTTTCTTTTGTTTTTCTTTCTTCTCTTTATTCACTCTCGACTCCATTTGTTTCACCATCCTTTGTTTCTACTTCTGTCTTCTCATCCTCTTCCACGTTTTGTGTAGCTGGTTCAGTTGTTTCCGTTGTATTTTCCTCATCAGTGTTGTTTTCTTCTTCTGGTGGTGTGGTTTCTGTAGACTCTTCATTAGGTGTGCTGTCTGTTGGTTCCTCGTTTTTGTCTTCCGTTGTTTGCTCGTTGGTGGATGGATTGGTTTGTTGGTTATTCTCGTTAGTTTCGTCTACTTGAGGTTTTTCTTCTTCGGTATCATTTGTCTCTACGGTTGTTTCATCATTCGTTGTTTGATTCCCATTACATTTCACTTTGATTTTGTGACTCCATATTTCTTCACGGGTTTCGTAATCGTTATTGAAGCCAGGTCGTTGCAGCACCTTAAATCGATAATCTCCAGGCCCTGCTGCGTTGTAGGTAAGAGTCAATTTTTCACCCTTTGACAATGGAGCTATTTCCCCTTCTGCTATTTTTTCACCATGATTTTTAGGTTCCTTATTTTCTGAGAAGTAAACCTCATATGTAGTAGGCCCAATCATGTCGGAACCGATATTTTGAATCTCAGCGGAAATATCAATTGGGGTACACGTTTTGTTGTTTACTTCTGTACCGTTATTCGGCTTCGTAAAAATTAGCTCACTTGAATCCCACCATTCACCCGCCAGTAAATGTATGTTACCTTCTGTAGAAGCAACAAAATATGCACCGGTACCTGAGGTTAAATAGCTTAAGGTGAAAAATCCCATGTAAAAGATCGCAACACATTTACTAACCAGAATAAACAGCCGTTTTTTCCTAAACTTCTCCAGGCGACTCAAACGCATCGGAATCACTCCAATTTCTAAAGTTATTTATAAAGATAGTTTGATTTGTTGGTTAATAAGAATTAAATATTCTTTAATAAGAACATTTATATATATTCGTAAACACAAAAGGTTATGTTTTGTGTTTATGAATGTATATAAGAAAAGAGATAAGGGAGAATGCATCTCCCTTATTGGAGAATTTATCTTGACGTTCCTTCTTCTTGGTTAGCTGTATACGTTACATTTAAATCAATGGAATCTCCTTGGAATTGGTTTTGTGATTGACCATTGTCTTTAAATTCGTACTTAAGTGTGTAAATAGTGCGCCCTCCAGGTGCAATTCCATTCTCGGCTAATACTGTACCGTCAAGCTCACTTAAAGGGACATTTTGTACAATTGGTGACGTTCTTGGCTCGTAAATCGTAACTAGGATGTGATCTGCGAAATCTTCTCCGTAATTATCCTCTTTCGCATCATTTACGGTATAATTTGTATTTAGCGTCACATCTTGAATATCCAGGGACCCTTCATTATGAAATTGTACTTGTCGATACATTTTGTCCCCTGGCTTAATATTTTCTACTGAAAAGTTCAAATCAATCGCCGAATCCGCATCTAATCGTAAATCTAGCGTACCCGCTTCAAAGTTATTGTTTGTCTCTTCCACGTCATTAAAATATGCATATGTACCACCACTGATTAGGCTAATGCCTAATGTAGCTGTTAGTAATCCAGTCCAAACTTTCTTTTTAAGATTCATGAATGATACCTCCCTAATTATTTCTAGGTAAATGTTATAGTCATTTTGATGATTAATTACATTTATAGAGGGGGACTGCTCCCCCTCTAATTTCTTATTATCTTAATTCGCCTTCAGTTTGCTTGGCATCGAAAGTCCAAGTTAGTTCTAAAGCATCACCTTGGAATTCGTTTTGATCTTGACCATTGTCAACGAATTCAAAAGCTACGTACATTTGGTCACTAGTACCAGCTGGTAATCCGCTATCTTCACCGTTTAGACCAAAGAACCAAGTGATCCAGCTTTGTACATTCTCAACCCCATCTGGAGTCATATGTTGTAGGTCATAAAGAGTAGTTTCAGAAATAACATCATTATAGTCACCAATTACCCATCCAGCACCAGTTTTATCTGCATTTTCTAGGAATAGAACTTTAATATGTTTACCAAAGTCATCTGTATTGTCACCTTTAGCATCATTTACAATATAATCTGTTAACAGTTCAACAGAAGAAATATCTAGGCTACCATCGTTTGCTAATACGAATTCACGTACGATTGTATCCCCAGGCTTTAAGTTACCTACATCAACAATTGTAGTTGGATCTACCGAAAGATCTAACGTACCCGCTGCGAACGTATTATTCGTTTCTTCTACGTCGTTAAAATATGCGTATGTACCTCCTGCTACTAAAGATAAACCAAGTGCTGCTGAAGCGATTCCTAATCCAAGCTTCTTCTTCATTCCCATCTTTTGTTTCCTCCTCAAAATGATTTTTTTTATTTATTTTGAACTCCTACTTTGGTAAGAGACAAAATCGTTCGTTATTTGTTCTCTTTAAAGAACTCACAAAAAGAGTATATACCGTTTTGTTCGTTTTTGGAAACACCAAAAAGAACCAAATTTCACTATAAAGAACAAATTAGGCATACTTTTCTCCCTCTACCTTCTTTTTTCTTTCAATTTTAAACTTTATTGAGTATTATTTGTTCTTTATAATGAATACATAACAATAAAAGGTTGTGGTAAATGATGATTGGGGAGAGGATTAGAAAACAGAGAGAATTAATGAATTTTACGATATCAGAATTAGCGGAAAGATCAGGAGTTGCGAAGTCCTATATTAGCAGCATTGAAAGAGGTATTCAAACAAACCCGTCCCTACAGTTCCTTGTGAAGATTGCAGAATCATTGGAAATTAGGGTAGAGGAATTAATGGAAAGTTCGGAGCGTTTTCATATTGATAGAGAGTGGAAGGAATTAATTCAGGAAGCAATTCAGATGGGGATATCGAAGGAGGAGTTTAAGAGTTTTATTCGGTTTGTGCGATTGTCAAAGAAATAAAACGGACTCTAACCTTACCTTGTTATATACATATATTAATGAAACGATGTAATTCTGGATATCATAAACCCGATTAAGAAATCAAAGGAGTTTATGATGGTTAAATTTATAATGGTAGGTTTCCTCTCTTCTGTACTTATGTTAACGGGATATGAATTGGTTGTTCAAGCTTCTTCTTCAGTTACATTCACAATAGCTGACAAATTCGAGCCTGAAATTGAGTATACGATAGACAATCAAGATGTAAATGCGCACTTCATCATTAAAAATAAATCGGGCCATCCCTTTACATTTCACTTTGATACACATCAACAATTTGACTATATTCTATTTGACGAACAGGGGAAAATTGTACAACAATATTCGAAAATCATGACCTTTTCGAAAATACCAACAGAAACTCCAGTAAAGCCTGGTGGATCGCTTCATTATGAGGTAACGTTGGATGACTTGCCAGCTGGTAAATATCGAATGTTGTTTATTTTGATGGCGAAGGAGTTGCAGGTGAAGGAGTCTATATCTTTTGAGGTGAGCTGATTATTTGTGGAATTTTTATCCGAGTTCTATTACATAAAAAAGACATGTAGCAGACGCTACATGCCTTTTTAATTCTTACTGCTCTTGAGGAGCTACTTTACGTTTTCTTTGAATGTAAAGCAATACAGCACCAGCTGCCAACAAGAAGCCTCCAGCTAGCAACCAGTTATAAAGGTTCGTAGCAGTGTCAGGAAGGTTTCCTCCTTTTTCTTCACCTGTACCTTTATCATTGTCCGCACCAGTTCCGTTATCATCTTCGTCATCTGTAGCACCTTCTCCGTTATCTGTATCTCCTTCGTCCTCGTCACCTGTACCTTCATCGTCACCGTTGTCACCATCACCATTGTCTGGTGTTGAATCAACAACATTAACAGTTCTAGTAGCAACAGCCTCATTGCCTAATGAGTCCACAACGGAGTAAGTAACTGTGTACTCGCCCACTGTGTCCACATCAACATCACTAACCGTAACAACGCTTGAAGTTACATCTCCATCTACGTTATCTGTAGCGGTCACGCCTGGGTCTTCAAACTGTGATCCAACTTCTACTTCAAGTGGGTTGTCACCTAGAACTTCAATAACAGGAGCAGTGTTATCTACACTAAATGCTAATGTACCAACTTCTACATCGTTTACAGACACAACAACAGTGTAGTCACCAGAATTATAATCTTCTGTAACAGTGATTACTTTTTCAAACGATCTTGCGGAACCTTCATATTGTTCTGCAACAGTATCTATCACGTTACCTTCACTATCTGTGACATCTATTGTAACATCGAAGCTATCAGCAGAGTCATTATGAAGAGTCCCAGATACAACTACTTCATTCGTACCTTCTTGTGCAGAATAAACGCCTCTTTCAAGTTCAACTAGAGAAGCATCTGTCTCTGTTTGGTCACCTATGTGGAACATAACTGTACCCGTAGACATATCTTCCGCTTGGTCTACAACATGGATTTTTAATCCGTAATGAGGAACCATTGTACCTACATAAGGGTACTCGATTGTATCCGGACCAAAGACGGAATCATATAATAAGAAGTTCTCGGAATCATCAAATTTTGAAGCAGCCTGTAACGAATCCAAAGAAGTAGCTCTTCCATCTATAGGAAGATAAGAAAGATCAATTTCTTTTGCAGTTGTTTCATTTAAAGAATATGCTGCATCAGCAATTTGGAATTCTGCATCTACTACATAACCAGCAGGATTATCCTCTGGACCAAAGTCAGTTTCATCATTTGGATCCATATCATGCCATAAAGCTAAATATCGATGTGCATCTACAACATTCAAAAAACCTTCACCTGGATGGTTTGCTACCCAGTTATCATCATACTTTTCATCTACATACCAGATAACCAGACCCGGATCATATGCATATACATTAGCACCAAATCCAGCATGCTGAAGTGCTGTGTCTGATCCTGTATAGTTTCTCCATTCTAATAAATAGTAATGAGCAGTTGTTTTCGTTCCTGTATCTGCTACAAATCCATCTAAAGCAAAGCCTTCTGAACCTTCAGCTCCATCAGCAAATACTTCATTACCGTCAGCTGTTACACGAACATCATCAACGAAAATCCCTTCTAATGTTGAAGCCCAGTCTGTAATATAACGGAACTTTAATTGAATTTCCTTTCCAGCATATGCAGTTAAATCAACAGTTTCGTGAATCCAACCTTCACTATTCCCTGTATAACCAGGTACATTTACTGGAATGGAAGGATATGCGGAAGGATCTACCTCATCAGTAGTATTAGGAGTGGACAAGGATTGCCAACTTTCTCCGCCATCTTCAGATACTTGTACAAATGCATAATCCCAAGCATACTCAATATCAAACCATACGTCATAGTCGAGCGTTACAGACTCGGTAGCATCACTAAGATCAATCGTTGCTACCATTTCATTATCTATCTCATTCCCTTTACCACCGTAAAAGGCAAATTCCCCTTCTTCCGGAGTGGTCAAGGTTGTAACTTTATCAGGAAGTGAAATCTTAACAGCATCGGCATTTTCGCCTTTAACACTAGCTTGGTCTAGAACGACTTCAACACCGCCAGCTGCTTGGATTTCCTCTAAAGAATATTCCACATCTTTGAACCAGTTAGATCCTGGCATTGTATCTTGCAAATATTCTTTGGCATATGCACTAAAACCTACTGGCTCTGTACCAGGAACGATTCCATTCCAGCTACCACCAGACATAATAGACCAGTTACCAGTAGTAGATCCTAAAGCAGTATACTGGGAATCATACTCATCTGGAAGACCTAATCCATGACCATATTCATGAGCAAAAACACCAGCAGCTCCATCCTCAGGCATAATCATATAATTGGAAGCAGATAAATCTGTTCCAGGAATTACCCAAGGCTTTAATTCTGTACCTTCTTGCGTAAAAATAGAAGATTTATGAGACCAAATAGCATCTCCACCTAAAGAGCCACCACCAGCTTCTTCCCCAATACCAGCATGTACTACCATTAAATTATCAATAATACCGTCTGGCTCAAGTATGTTTCCATCTCCATTAATATCCATTGGGTCTAGCTGGTCATATTCAGCTAGATTAATATCAGGATCTTGTGCAGCTTGAATTAATGCTTCTTTAATTAAGTCGCCAGGATTCGCATCATTTCCATCTGGTTGCGGATCATTGGCACCATAATATGCATAGCCCTCTTCAGCCATATACCATTTTGATGCTTGTCCCTCTACTTTATAGCTTCCACCGGATTGCTCGATATAAAATTCATTTAACGACATAAAGTCTTCCCCATTTGGTCCAACATAGCCGTCTTCATTAAAAATCATGTTCTCATAATGCTTGGAAGAGAAATCATCATATAGTAATACCGGACCCTCTTCTTCTGTAATACTATTGTGTTGATAATCAGGGAATTCAATTAAAAGTACAAGCGCTTTGTCTGTACGAACATCTCCAGACCAGTTGCTCTCGGATAAATCACCGGCTAGCGTCATAGATGCTGCAGATTCAGGGTCAATCCCCTTTTGCTTCTGAGCACCTTCACGTAGCTTATAAAGTTCTTTCTCATCAAGAGCTAGATCTTTTGCATTCATTGCTCGTTTTGTTAAATAGTCACGCAACGCATCGTACTGTTTGTCTAGTGAAAGATCCCCATTTATTACTCCTTCTTTCACTAATGCTTCTAGCACCTTTTCTTCATTTACCATACCGATGTCAAAAGGGCCACTATGATGTTGACCTGCAAATGGTAGAATAGTAGAATCTATTTCTGCCGTAGACTCCGCTGATACTGTTGGAACAGACTTAACTCCAAACATCGGGGCAAAGGAACTAAATAGAATACTCGTTGATAGCGCTGTTACCCCAGCTGCCTTTTTCCAATTAACCATTATACAATTTCCCCTCTCTTTCGTAACAAATTATGATGGAATTCAACGTTACCCCCTTTTATTCTCAACATCCCATCATGAATCCTTATTTTTCTCTACTATTCTTGATTAAGAAAAGTAGTTTCTGTTAAATTATACGCCTATATTTTTCCAAAAATCAATTAAATATTTTGAATATTCCTAATAATTACAAAACTAGACAAAAGTAGTGTTTGTTTTTAGGGACAATGTCGAAAAAGGAAGAAGGAACTAGGTTGGGAAAGCATATTTAATGAAAGAATCGGAGCATTTTAAGTATTAACCCACACAGGGGAATTCATCTTTTCTACCTATTCAAAAAATCAAAATAAAAAGCGCCCAATAGAACGGGCGCCTTAAATTTATTGTGCTTTTTTACTTACTGAATTTTGTTGCAAATTGCTATAGTTAAAATATTCCTTTAAATCATGTCTTAATCCAGCCATTATTTCGTCAAGCTCTGCGGACTGATCATTACCTTTTTGGTAAGCATTGATAAGTACGTGTTTTATATCACGGTACTTATTTTTGCTGTCTTGCATTGCATTCACTCTTTTCCATGTATTTCCTCGATATTCAGTTTCATATTTTGATATATTTAGACATAATAGTATCATGTCCCAGTTGAAATGTAAATATTTGTTTTTTGTTATGAAACTTTCCTATCGCGGACTTCTCCATTCTCAAATACACGATATTCATAGACAGATTCATCATTATTATAGTACACAACAATATGCGAAACGGTGTCTTCGCTCCAGTTTATGAAAAGCTGCATGTCTAGGTGATTGTTCTTTAATCCATCCATATCAACTGTATCCACGATGGCCATTTCTTTAAATTCTGGCGTCTCTTCAAAGACATACCCTTCCGTGTGCACAAAATCATATCGCCATACTTCCTTACCATCCATTGCACTGAAGCCAATTTCATTAGGGGTATCTAAAAATGATCTTAACTGATCTCGGGTCATTCCAATATGTAGATTGGACTGGAGTTGTTCTAGGGTAACAGTTGATTCTTCCTCTTGCTGTAGATTCGCTGTTGGGAGTATTTGTGGTTCTTGTGGTTGTACTGATGGGGTAATCTTTGGTGTTGAATCCTCTTCGTCCTGCGACCCTTTATTATTTATTTCAAACGTTTCTTTATGTGCGACATTTAGTTCACGCTCAGATAGAAAACTTGCTTGCTTTATTTCTACTGCACTACCGTTATTACCTAATGCAAAAGATAAACATATAGATAAGACCGCTACAAAAAATACATATCTCATCGTCCTAATGCCTCCTTTAAGAGTCTATTATAGTATCGGCGGATAGGAAAAAGAATAGACTTGACGAAAGAAGGCAAAAGGCGACAAAACTTCTAGTATAGCGCTATAAATCTAGCTTCATTTTAGTAGAAACATGATATAATTGTTACAATTAGATTACATAATTCGACTAGGGGGCGTTTATCATTAAGAAAGCCATCATTCTATTTATACTAATGATCTTATTTTTGGTTGGATGTAATACACAAGAATTAGAAACTCAAATCGCAGATCTAAAGAATGAAGTGGAAGAGAAGGATGAAACAATCGAAGAATTACGAACGATGGTGGAAGACAAAAATGCGGAGATTAAAGAATTGGAAGCATCTACTGCTAGTGCTGACCTAGAAGAAGAACTCGCTTTAGCTTATGAAGAAATAGACTTCCTAAACGCAGAACTAGAATCGGCTTACTCAGGCAGCATAAGCTATGAGAATGTAAGTAACGAGATTGCTCAGGATATTGCAGTCGAAGTAACGATTACAGACTTTTATGCAGATGAATACGCAGACGCTGTTGTAGAAGGCGAACTTTATAATGGGTCTGAGTATTCCTTGGAGTTAGTAGAGTTATTGGCTACCTTCACCGATGTGGATGGAAATGTGATTGATTCTACGACAACCTTCGCAGATGCAGATATTCTCGTTCCGGATGGTCGCACAAAGTTTTATGCATATGTGACCGATGATGTTCGAATTGAGGAAGTTACGGTAGAGGTAATTGATTATTATATTTATGAATAAATAGATGGGCCCAATAGAGGTCCACTATTTTTCTTTTCACCCTTCTAAATTAAAAATATCTTCAGAATAGTTATAAAAACAGAATCCAATCTACTACACAAGTGTAACTTTATGGAAGGAAGAACGTCTATAAAAATAAAAAGGATGTCGTACATGTTCAAAAGAGTTTTTAATCTACTCGTTGTATTGATTTTTATTGCTGGATGCGGTACAGATTCAAAGGAATCCATTGAAGAGTCTAGAGAAGTAAAGAACCAAACTTCAATGGACACAACAGAGAACACAGAAGAAACTACTGTAGAACAAGAAAGTATTTCATCAGAGGACAGCACAACTATAGAAGAAAGTGAAGGCAATCAAACAACTGCATCAACTAATGTCATCGAACCAGATGAGGATTCAGCAGAAAGCACTGGAAATGAGGGAATTGAAAACGAAGGTACAGCCCAGACAAAGACCCCACCTAGAAATAATGATGGAAAACTAACAACGACTACAACAACATTAAGTAAAGAAGAAAGATTTGTCCCTACCATTGATTACACCGTGAAAGGTAATAATACCGTTTTACATTTTAAAGTGAAAAATCAAATGGATAACATGTTTACTTTCCATTTTGATAGCTCTCAACGTTACGAGTACATTGTGAAAGATGATGATGGAAATGTAGTGAGTCAATACTCCAAATCAAAAAAGTTCACAAGCTTAGCTGGGGAGGAGCCGGTAAAGCCAGGAGGATCTTTAGATTATGAAGTGACCATCAACGATCTTCCTAAAGGAAAATACCATGTGATGTTTGTCCTTACAGCTAAAGAGATGCAACCAAAGACAAGCATTAGTTTTATAGTGAAATAAAACAGAGGCTAGCACTTGCTAGCCTCTGTTCTATTAATGTTTGGAAGTAGTTACAGTTCCTCTTCGTTGAATTACCATAAGTGCTGCTCCTAATACTAATATCAACGCTCCAAAGATTATCCAATTATAAGCATTTGTTGCAGTATTCGGAAGATTTCCGCCCGTTTCAGATTCGTTTCCACTATCCGTAGTTGAATCACCATCATCTTGCTGACCATCTGTGGAATTTTCATCTTCTTCAAGTACAGATTCTTCGACTACTTTGATTGTACGTGTAATCTCAGCCTTATTACCCGCTGCATCTGAAACACTATATGTTACGTTATACTGACCAACTTTATTTGTGTCTACATTACTCACCATTACCACATTGTTGGTGAGATTACCATCTAGATTGTCCGTAGCAGTATATCCAGGTTCCTTATATGCATTTCCTACTTTTACTATAAATGGGTTATCCCCAGTTAGTTCAATAATAGGTGCGGTATTATCTAGAGTATATGGATCTGATGTAAATTCAATTGGATTCCCAACAAAGTCCTTCGCACGAACATGTAAATACCATGTACCTTCTACACCTTTTAGAGTTAATGTATCCCCATTATTGAACGATTTCCACTCTGATATACTACTTGCTTTTAATCTCGTTAAAGAAGAGTCATTTAGTGGATTCGGACTTTGTGACCATAGGTATTCCAAAGTGTTAGGATCTGCTTCTTCGATTGATACCGTTAGAGATACAGCTTTTGTAGCTGCAGCAGTTTCGTTATCATTGCCTTCATTGTCATTACCAGTATCCACTACTACTACTGGTGGTTCATGATCTACGCTAAAAGCTAAAGCAGATGAAGAAACTGTACCACTTTCGCCTTTTACACTAACATTCAATGTATAGTCTCCAGATACAAATTCATCTGTGATTGTAAAGGTCTTATCCAAGGATTGCACAAGACCTAACAGTGTTTCTGTAGAAGTTTCAATTATTTCACCTTTGCTATTCCATATTTCATAAGTGACAGTTAAAGCTTCCCCACTACCATCTTTATGAACATGTCCAGTCACATGCACTTCATTAAATCCTTCTTTAGAAGAATATACATTATTCTCAAGATCATTTAATTCTACAGTATTTTCATCACCAACATGTAGCACAATCGTTCCGGTAGACATATCATCCGCTTGTTCAACAACGTGAATCTTCAAACCATATTTCGGTACATTACGCCCAGCATCTGGAGCACCTGGATTACTGTAATCTCTTGAATCATCAAAAGTTGCTACTGCAGGTTGTCCAGCTAATGATAAGTCATAACCTTGAGCCGAGTAATCTAAATACGTTTCATCCGTTGCACTCAAGGAGAATGCTGCGTCTTGAATCTGATATTGAGATCCAGCAACAGCCCCATCAGACCACACCATCGCTTCTTGATGAGCATCCACTACTCCAACAAATCCATCACCAGGGTGATCTCCTGTCCAGTTATCTGTATAGTAATCATCTACATACCAAACAACCATACCAGGATCATGTGTTAATACTGTTCCATCCCCACGAGTAGTAGTTCCTAATGCTTTATCCGCAGCAGTCCAGTTTCTCCACTCTACTAAATAATAATGAGGAGTAGTAACAATACCATCTGATTTTGTAAATCCGTTTTTGACAAAAGCGTCATTCTCTGATTCTGCATCGTCTGTAATAACCGCTTCTCCATCAATAGTAACAGCAAGATCATCAACATAGAGGCCAGCCATACTTACATATGGGTCAGTATAGTATACAATGGCAAGTTCAATTTCTTTTCCAGCAAATGAACTTAAATCAAAGGATGCCTCAAACCAGCCATTAGAAGAACCAGTTATGCCATTACCTGGATTTTGCCCATTTGGACTTTCAACAGTTGTAATGTTACCAGGAATCGTTATCCATCCCGAGCCATCATTAACTTCAACAGCTGCATAATCCCAATGCTCTTCAATTTCATAATTTGCATTAAATGTAAACTCACTCGTTGTAGCATTGGTTAAGTCAACAGTAGTAGATAAAGTCGTCTTAGCGTTATTCGAATTACCACCAAAATATTGATATGTACCACTTGTAGGCTGTGTTACTACCGTTTCTTTATCCGGTAAGTTTATCTTAACTGCATCTGAATTTGTACTTTTAATACTTGCTTGATCTAACACAATAGTTTTAGAGGTTCCTTGTAAGTCTTCTAAATTGAACTCTACTGGTTCAAACCAGTTGGAACCTGGTATTCTTTTTTGTAGGTCTAGTTTATTATCCGGACTAAATCCAGTTGGTTCTGTCCCATGAATTTCACCAGCCCAGCTTCCAGAAGCCATTAGTGTCCAGTAACCAGTAGGTGCACCTAAGCCAGAATAAATAGAATCGTATTCATCAGGTAGGCCTAAGTCATGACCGTATTCATGTGCAAACACACCAGTTGCACCATCTTCTGGTTGGATAGTATAGTCAAACGCAGCCAAAGATGCAGTATCTGCCTTACCATCTCCGTCTGTATCATCACCCCAGTATCCGATATCTGCTAAACCTTGCGTGTTCGGAATAACAAATGGAGCTTCTTCTAATGACCAGCTATGAGACCAAATTGCATCTGCCCCAACACTACCGCCACCTGCTTCTTCACCAGTACCAGCATGAACAATCATTAAATGGTCAATAATACCATCTGGTTCACGATAGTTTCCATCTCCATCTAAATCCATAATATCTTCTTTATCAAATTCACTTAAGTCAATATTCGGGTCTTGAGCTGCGTGTACTAACGCTTCTTTCACTAACTCACGAGGACGAATATCATTACCACCAGCATCGTTAGCACCATAATATGCTGCTGGTTGTTCTGCTACATACCAATCTGATACAGCACCATCAATGGTATAGCTTCCACCAGATTGCTGTTCATAAAACTCTTTCATTGATATTAATTCTTGCCCATCTGGTCCAATGTAGGACTTATCACCAAACACCATATTTTCATAATGTTCTTTAGGATAATTATCATATAATAAAACCGGGTTATCCTCTGCTGTAATATTACCAGATTCATAGTCTGGGAATTCAATTAGTAAAACAAGAATCTCATCTGTAGTAACCTGACCAGCCCATCCATCACCAGCATGTTCAGGTGAAACAGCTTCTTTTCGCTCTAATTCAGCTGCCTGCTGCAATTCTGCACGTGCTTCTTTTTCGTTTTGATCATCAACCGCTAATTCTTCAGCGTTTGCTTGACGCTTTTTCAAATAGCTTTGTACTTGCTGACGTTGCTCAGCAGGTGTAGCATTACTGCTAATAACCCCTTGTTTAATTAAGGAATCTAGTAACTTCTCAAAGTTAACAACGCCACATCAAAAGGCCCACTAAAGTGTTCGCTTTCAAATGGAAACGCCACCTCATTGGTTGCGGTTGTTGTTTTTGCACTTATTGTTACATCAGTACTTGTACTAATCATTGGTGCATAGGAACTAAATAGCAGTCCTGCTGACAGGACGGACGTTCCTAAGGTTTTTTTCCAATTAACCATTAACCCTATCTCCCCTTTACTTAGTCATTCGCGATGGAATTCTAACGCCCCCCTTAAAACCCATCCCATTCTATCATTTCATTACTATTTTCCTATATCTACCATTCTCCTATTTGTCTATGTAAAAGATGAGTAGGTTTAATTATTATAATCCTTTATTTTACAATAAATCAAGAAATATTCTAAAAATTGTCAATAAGGTGTATATTTCGACTGGTTTAGTTTGTTATTTCATTAGTGTGATAAAGTAAATCTAAAACAAAAGCTCAGCCTATCCCAACCTTTAAATACAATTATACATTTTTCTAATGAAATAGAGACTAGCATTTTTGCTAGTCTCTACACATTATTCGGAAATAAACTCTTTATATAATTCAAGTGGGTTATCACATAGCAATTCGATAACTAATGCTTCTTGATCTACTTCAATTAATTTGAATTATCTTTATGTCTATTTTATTATTAGTCATTTTTTGGTCCTGTTTAATATACAACATTAAAATTAATATTGTAAAATCTTACATCTTCGTTTCTTTCCTGGACCTAAAAAAATGCTTATAAAAGTAATTAGAAACCTTTACAGCTTTTTCATCTATATATACTGAAAATAAGTGAGCTATAATAAAAGTAACAATAATAGAAACAATAAACGCCATAGTAAAGCTAATGTGATATGAATAATGCCTTCTCACTAAATCAAATATAAAGAATGATAAAGAATGTAATATTGGAAAGTGTACAAGGTACAGCGGAAACGAAACCTTCCC
Organism: Salirhabdus sp. Marseille-P4669; assembly: GCF_900240405.1. GTDB lineage: Bacteria > Bacillota > Bacilli > Bacillales > Alkalibacillaceae > OEQK01. Next base: position 446,534 of record NZ_OEQK01000001.1, on the reverse strand, counting down.
CAAATAAATAAATATTCTTTTAGAAAATACTTTCTGCAATATTTTAGAATTCAAAATTGCAATAATTATAAAAAAGGCACCTAATATGTGAAAAAATGCTCTGTATTCAACATTTAAAAAACTAAAGTTTAAAAAGTTATATATGGTTCCAGTTGTATTCCCATAAGGATAAGACCCTAAAAGTAAACCTATTATAAAAATCAATAAAGTAGCTATTGGTTTTGTTTTGGTCTTAATTTCCAAATCAGAGTTATATAAATCACTTAATAGCATCCCCAAAATAAAAGCGAGAAAGTAACTATCCCAGAACAAAACTATTAAAAACATATATGCAATATACCTTTTAGGATTTATGCCAAATAATGATAAAAATGAAAATATCAAAAATGAACCAAATAATTCATATGTCATTGTCCATAATACACCGATATAAGCATTTGAATAATCAAAGAAAATGTCAAATAATGCGGTTTTTATCATAACAAATAAGTTATGACTCATATCATCATAGCGCATGTCTCCTGTATATTGTGAAAATAATTCATAGGAGTTAGTTACTAATAATACATATGCAATGATCACTGAAGACAAAACAGGTATGGCTAGTCTGATATACCTTTTAGATGCACTTGCTTGGATCGTTTCGAGTTTTCTATCCCGGAAAAACTTGATACTTAATACGTATCCACTTAAAACAAAAAAGGAGAATACAGCAAAATTTCCATTGTAAAATAAGTTTAATGGTGTTTTACTTATAATAATTTCTAAGGACGTATTAGGATTTTTAAATAAAGGATCATAAAAGTAAAATTGCATGTAGTGTGCTATCACAACTATAAAAGCAGCTAATCCTCTAAATCCTTCTAGGTAGTAAATTTTCTTCAATGATGTCACCTGCAAGTTTGAATTTATTAACTTTAGTATTATAGCATAACTTTTATTTTGATGAGGGTACTATAATTAAGATAAAATTTTAGAAAATAAATCTAAATACTATCAGAGATTAAAAACTTTCGAAAGATGTTTTATTTCTCTAAAATAGGGTGACCATATCAGAACATATATATTATACACATTTTTTTGAGGGAGAGTTGTTTGAACAAATTAACAGGATTATAACAGGGTTATATTTGAAGTGCTAAAACTTTTTAAAGATATACAATAGTTCTCTAGAAATAATGTCGATGTACGGTAGAGGATAGAGGTATAAGGCAGAATAGCAGTAGGGAGAAAATCTATCATTGTTTTACGCAGAGCGTCAGCGAGCATAATTCTTGTATCAGGATACCAGCTAATGTAAAAAGACGCTGGCATACCACAAGAGGCAATCATGCCCGCCACTCCTTGTAGCTTATTTTTGAGTTTTTATTGCTCTTTTCTATTTCAAAGCTAAATTAATTTTGACCACGGCAATAATCACGCCTCTTCAACCATTCATAAATTATGAATACATTTTTATTTAATTCGTATCTTGTAAATTTATATCCCTTTTTCCAAGAATTAGATAATTTAACTCTTCTTCAGGTATTGCGTTAAAATCTTTACGTTTCATAAAGTAGAATACAACACCTAACAGAACCCAAACAACTAGCGCTATTCTTGATTCCATTGCTAAGAAAGCTGGTGATCCAGGAATAAGTAATAATCCAATAAATGTTAAACTAGAAAGCATACCTATCAGTGATAAGAGTTTTTTACCAGGAGATACAACCTGCTTTGTTAAATCCACAGTGCCACTTTGCGACCATTTAAACAAACTAAAAGCCGTATAACATGTATAGAAATATGCAATTGAAACGCCAATTGAAGACATATCAACTATCCATGTTAATACCTCACGTCCAAACCAAGGTGCAAGTAAAGCTATTACAGAAGTAAAGATAATGCTTATATATGGAGTATTATGCTTTGAGTGTAATTTTGAAAATGACTTCGGTAAGACTTTTGCACGTGACATCGCAAACAATAATCGACTTGAAGCAATGGTGAAACCGTTCAATCCCGTAAATATACCCATAGATAATGCCACAACTAAAATTATTAAACCGGTAGTTCCTAAAACTTCACGTATAGCAGCACCGGTTCCCCATAAATGCTGAGCTTCGACTAGACCTAGCCATGGTTGCGTCATAGCTGTAGCTATAATCATTAAACTATATAGTAATGCTGCCGCAAGTAATGCAAATATTATTAAACCAAAAGCCTTTTTTGAAGAAAAGTTAAATTCTTCAGCTGCTTGTGGGACGTTGTCAAAACCAACGTATGCCCATGGAGCAATGGCAACAATTGCAATTATTGCCGAGAATGCTGAAATATCAGGATTAAAATAAGGTTTTATATTCTCAAAGCTAGAATCCGGTGAAGCACCAACTAAAAATGTTAGCAGAACTACAGCTGCTAGCATAATGACACAAAATATAAATTGCATTCGCCCCGAAATCCCAGATCCTTTAATATTAAAATAAGTAAAGATAACTACTGCAACGGTTGCTATAATAATTTCCACAAAATAAACGTCCCACCCAGCCAGTTGGTACATATGCATATTTTCAACAAAATCTGGGAATACATACTTAAACATTAAGGCAAATGCGGAAGCATTCAATGCAACAATACAAATGTAGCCTAGTGTTAAAAACCATCCACATATAAATGCATGTGTTCTACCTAAACTTACAAAAGAATAAGCAAACTCTCCCCCCGATACAGGGAAGTTACGAATTAAAAAACCATAACTTACTGCAATGAGCATCATAAGCACGGCACCAATTCCAAATCCAATCATTACACCAAACGGACCCGCTTGAGACATCCAATTCGTAGGTTGCACAAAGGCTCCCCAACCTATTGAAGAACCAAGAGCAACTGCCCAAACCCAAGATGGTTTAAGAGTTTTATTTAATGTTTCTCTTTTTTCACTCATAGACTATCTCCCTTCAATGAAATATAAACAAAATCGACTTTTCAAATAATTTTACTTATTAGGATACACAAAAAGCAATATCATCATAATGTTCGTACCAGTTAAAATAAAAAACAAAAAAGCGTTTAAACCTGTATATTAGTGATTAAATTTCCTTGATAAGTTAATTTTAAAAGAGTACATATCTGACCGATAGAAAGCATTTTCATACTCCACAAAATTCCCATTAATATCCGTTAACCTTCTTTCAGCAATAAGCACATCTATGGAATGGTTTAAGTTCAGAAGTTTTGCTTGACTCTTTGGCATTTTCCCAGCTTTTATTACCTGCTCTGCTGAAAGAGCTTTAATTCCAATCTTATTTTCTAACAATTCATAGAAGGACTCCTTATTTAAATCGAACTCTATTAATTTTTTTCCTATTTCTATCGGATAGTAATGACTTTCAATTCCAATTGGGCTATTATTGGCATATCTTATTCGTTTAAAAAAGTAAGCCTTTTCTAATCCAATCTTGTTTCCTATTTGTGCTTCTACATTAACAATTTTACTTTCAACTAATCTTGCACCAGGTATCATTCCCATACGTACAATTGTCTCAGAAGTACTGCTGAGATTACCTAGCCAATCATCTATTGACTTTGGTGCAATAAAAGTTCCTTTACCAGGCTTTTTTTTCAAAACTCCATCCAGTACAAGTTGTCTAACCGCTTCTCTTACCGTGCTCCTGCTAACATGGTATTCTTCCATTAACTCTCTTTCACTTGGAATCTTTTCATAGTATGTACCCGAAAATATCTTCTGTTCAATCTCTTCTTTTAATTGAACATGTAAAGGTATTGAATTTGTATAATTTAAAGGCATAATTATCCCTACTTTAGGTGTATAGTATCTTTAATTTCTAATATTTTACCATAGAAAACAAAAGTTTTGGTAATAGCTAGTAACTTAAAACTTTTCATTAAAAAACTACAGCTCTTTTGTTAGGATAATACCTATCAATTAAGCTGTAGTAAGTTTTCGTCTAATTTATTACTTCTTACCTTCGTTTCTTAATTCTATTTCCCTTTGTTCAATCGCACCCAAAATAACAACTTTAACTTGATTTAGTTTGTCTTCTGATGCATCCTGCAGTATATACCTAGTAGCCTTTTTAATGGACTTAGGTAAATTGTCAAACTCATTATTTCCCATAGATAACATCCTTATAAATTCACTTGCTTAAATAACAAAATTTTCTGGTCTATCATGTTGTATACCAAAGTAATATAGAATTGCTTGTACAATTCGTGCTGAAGCACTACCATCTCCATAAGGGTTAGATGCTTTAGACATACTTTCATATACTCCTTCATCTGAAAGCAGCTCATTTGCAAGTGTATAGATCTTTTTTTCATCGGTTCCACTCAGCTTTAATGTACCGGCAGCAACCCCTTCAGGTCGCTCTGTTGTATCACGTAATACAAGAACTGGTACTCCAAGTGATGGCGCTTCCTCCTGAACGCCACCAGAGTCAGTTAAGATAATATGAGATCGATACGCCAAGTTATGAAAGTCAAATGCACCAAGAGGTTCAATCAAATGAATTCTAGGGTCATTACCTAGAACTTCATTAGCGATTTCACGTACTTTTGGATTCAAGTGCATAGGATATACAACTTGTACATCATTATACTCATCAACTAACCTTTTTACCGCCTTAAACATATTTCTCATCGGTTCACCTAAGTTTTCACGTCGATGCGCTGTAAGTAATATTAAGCGATCATCACCAATTTTTTCTAAAACTTCATTAGTATAATCTTCTTTTACAGTAGTTTTTAGTGCATCAATTGCTGTGTTTCCAGTAATGAAAATATCTTCTTTTGGCTTATTTTCATTTAAGAGATTCTCAGCAGATTTGCTTGTTGGTGAAAAATGTAAATCAGCAATTACACCAGTAATTTGACGGTTTACTTCTTCTGGGAATGGTGAATATTTATTCCATGTTCTAAGACCCGCTTCAACATGTCCAACCTTTATTTGATTGTAGAAGGCCGCTAAGCTAGCAACAAAAGTAGTGGTTGTATCACCGTGTACTAGAACGATATCTGGTTTTACTTCTTTCATTACATTATCCAATCCTTCTAGGGCGGCAGAAGTGATATGAGTTAATGTTTGGTTGCTTTTCATTATGTTTAGATCGTAATCAGGTTTCACACCAAAAATATCTAATACTTGATCCAACATTTCACGGTGCTGAGCGGTTACTGTAACGATTGATTCTATATGTTCAGATTTTTGTAATTCTAAAACTAGGGGGCACATTTTGATAGCCTCAGGTCGAGTTCCGAAAACGGTCATTACTTTGACTTTTTTCATGAATATACCTCACTTTAAATAATTATTTTTAGTATGTATAAATCGGTCAATATTTATAAATGTCCAATTAGTAAAATCCTAGCATGGAAAGAAAGTATTGTAAACATTTAGGACGTTTTGTCGAAAAGTTGTTCCATTTATTTTTTTATTATAAAGAACACCCCTATAATTTTTATAGAGGTGTATTGCTCTCATGATAATTATTATTATTTTCACTTTTTACAATATTTATATTCTCAATCTTTAAAAAGCCTTTTAACTCTTCTGTTAATATGAACATTACATTTCCTAGTTTAGCAGACTCTTGGTTCCCTTTAAAATAGGCTTTGTAAAGCAGAGTCTTAATATCTTCACATCTAGTTTTCATGAAATCACGGCCTGCTACATATACTAATTGATTCCTATATTAATAGTTTTTACGTCGATTGATTAAATTGAGAATCGGACGATAATTTTGACTGATTAATCCTGTTATTTCAACAATTAACTCAATTAAGGTAGCTAATAAAACAAAGAGTACCACAGATCCCCATAAAGTGGTTCTTGTAAAAATTATAGCAGCTAAACTAAATACAGCACTCATACCGTATAAAAGCAATACAGTTTGACGATGACTATATCCCAGTTTCAATAAACAATGATGTAAATGAAGCTTATCTGGTGCATATATTGGTTTTCGTTTCGTAATCCTTCTAATTACTGCAAATAACGTATCAACAAATGGCACACCCAGTATAACTATTGGGATAATAATTGAAAACACTGTTACATTTTTGAATAACCCTAAAATGGCTAAAATACTTATCATAAATCCTAAGAAGTTAGAACCTGTGTCACCTAAAAATATCTTAGCCGGGTAAAAGTTATACACAAGAAACCCAAGTATACTTCCAAGTAACATGAACCCAATTATTGCAATAAACATATTACCCATTGTAATGGCCATTACAGAAATAGTCGTTAGTGCAATGGCAGATACTCCGGAGGCTAGCCCATCCAAACCGTCTATAAAATTTATTGCATTTGTTACGAATAATACCCAAAGAATTGTAAGTGGTATTCCCCACAAACCTAATTCTATTCTTGCTCCAAATGGAATTGTGATAAAGTCAATTTGTATTCCACTTAACATAACTGTTAGAACAGCTAATAATTGGCCTATAAACTTTTGAAGTGGTGAAATCTGAAATACATCATCTATAAGTCCAACAATCATAATAATAGTTCCACCAATAAATAATGGCCATAAAACAGAACTATCAGGGTTATAAAGGAAAAGCCCTATAATAAAACTTATATATATTGCTAATCCACCAATGCGAGGCATTACTTTTTGATGAACCTTTCTTTCATTAGGTAGATCAACAGCATTTATTCTAAAAGCTAATTTTTTAATTAATGGCGTGATGAGGATGGAGATAATAAAACATATTGGTATTATGATATACTCCATTGTTAATCCTCCTATTTTTAGATCTAATAATAGTTACGAGTATAAAAATTATATTCTGGGGGTACACTACAAAATTTAACGACTATTCCGGTTAAAAGTTTCATAAAATTCTAGTTTTGTTGTAAATACTTTTACATCCTTTTAATTTTATTACATATTTTAATTTTAATCAATAAGAACAAGACGTGCAGTTATATTTAGGTTCTACCAATTTGCTCCCTAGGTAAATTTTTATTAAGTGAAAGTAGTAATCAATATCGCATCTGGTTTTACATTATTATATTAGGTATATCCTCTAACTTATCTTCTTATACCGGACTATTATTATTGGAATTCATTCATTTTGTTATCCTAAAAAAGAAGACTAGTTTAAAAAATTGTTAAACCAGTCTTTTTTCATACCTATTTATTTTGATGACTTTCATTTGTAACACGCTTTATTTTAAAAACTTTCCGAAATAAATTCAATACAGGTTGTTGACCATTTCCCACTAGTCCTACTAACTCCGCAATTAAATGAACAATAAAAAATATAATTGTTAAAATAACAATTGAAGAAGTAAAGGTAGAATTTGAAAATAATATTGCAAGAAGCCCGAAAACAGCACTAAAGGCATAAATGACTAATACTGCACCACGATGGCTTAATCCTGCATTTAATAACTGATAATGTAAATGCTTTTTATCTGGTTCCATAATACCATGACCAGTTCTTGCCCTTCTTAATATTGCAAAGGCTGTATCAAATATCGGTATTGCCAAAATAATTATTGGAATAATAAAACTAAAAAGTGCTACATTTTTAAACAAACCTAACATTGATACTACAGATATAGAGTATCCAAGAAATAAGGAACCTGAGTCTCCCATAAAAATTTTTGCTGGATAAAAATTATGAATTAAAAACCCTAAATTACTACCTATTAACACTATACAAATGTAAACAACAGCTGCACGATAGTCTAAAATAGCCATAACCAATATACTTGTGAGTGCTATACTTGAAACCCCTGCAGCTAAACCATCTAATCCATCAATTAAGTTTATTGCATTCGTAACACCAATTATCCAAATAATTGTTATTATATAGCTAAAGTTATCTAAATAAACGACTCCAACGAATGGAAGTGTTATTTTTTCAATAATTAAACCTGAGGAGATTACAAGTATAGCTGCTAATAATTGGCCAATTAGCTTATAAAGAGGTCTTATTTGATAAATATCATCTAAAACACCTGTAATTACAATAATTACAGCACCAATTACAAGTTCAGTAATGTGTTCGTGATTTGGTTGAATAACCATAAGGGCAATAGCTGCACCAATAAAGATAGCTAAGCCCCCTAAACGAGGCTGTATACCCACATGGATTTTTCGTTGATCCGGGTGGTCTACTGCTCCTACCTTAATTGCAAGTATTTTTACAAGTGGTGTAATACTTACCGTTATAAAAAAAGAAATTACAAAAGCCGTTACGATTAAATATATAGCCATAAGAGCACCTACTCTAAATTACTAAATGGAAATATAAACACTTCTTAAATAGTATCACATTCTTATTGTGCTGAAAATCAATAATTGTATTTTAAGTTTAAGAAAATGGATTAAATTACTAACTAAGTTTATTTGAAAAATATTAGAATAAATAATTTTAATAAAAATAGAAACCCAAATCACCTTAGATGATTTGAGTTCCAATTATTATCTGTTATATCTATTTTGATAAGCTTCTTGGGCTAACATGATTCCAATAGAATTATTTTCACTCCAAATAGAAATAAAATTCTTTAAAGGTACTGGCCTAGGACCTACATGTGGTGAAATTTCTGGAGTAAATCCTGGTTTCTTTTCTTCTAATAAAAACCAATCCGTATAACCACCGCCACTTGGGTTTGGTCCTGGAAACACTAAAGAATATCCAGTTTTAGCTTTTATCATTTCTGCAATTCTTCTGGCTGTCCGTTTTAGTTCACCAGAAAGTTTATAATCCCAATAAAGAATTTCTCCGGAGGAATGATATGCAACAGCAGTTTTAAAATCATGCTTTTTTGTAAAATTATATATTGCTTTTGTCTCAGGCTCACTCAATGGACTTGGTCCCTTATAATTCATATGACTTGGTTTGCCTGGATCAAATAATATAGTCTCCCATCCAGCAGGGTACTGTCTATTAAGATCTACACCTCTAATATTGGCTTTCCATGACGAGAAATTCAAACTCCCCCCATTAATCCTTATAACTTCTTGAGGATTTTTAGCACTACTTGCCCCTTTTTGTACTAATGTAACTCCATCGGGATTAACCATTGGAACAAACCAAATAGACGTTTGATTCAATATACTTCGAACATCAAAACTATCTACTTTACTGTTTTTAACATACGCTTGACTATAAGTATCTACCATTTCCATTAATAGATTAGTAGTTAACCACTCTCTAGCATGATGTGCACCATTTAGAAATATTTCTGTCTGTCCTTTACCTAATTTAATTGCATAAATATTTCTTCCATCAACCGACTTACCTATTACTTCCCATTTTATAAAGTCGGGATATGCTTTTGAAAGTTCAATTATATCTGTGCCTAAATTTTCATAAGTATACTCTAAATGAGGGTTTACAAGGTCCTTTGCTACCATTACTTTCGCTTTTACCTTACCCTTTGCGACATATCCATACCTACCAGCGATATTTACTTCATACCAATTTCCATAATCTCTAACTACAGGATAAGTTTTTCCTTTTTCTAGTGTTGCAAATGAAACAAGATTTGAACCAGTATTATCATAAATATTTACTGATGCCGTCGGTGTTAAAGTTCCATTACTATAATTGGAAACTATCTTATTTCGGTATGTTGCTGAATTTATTGGTTCTGTACTCAACTCCCATACATAACCATAATAATCACCAAATTTTATACGATGCCAATTCCCATAGTCACTAACTCTTTCAAATACTTGGCCCTTTTTTAAAGTTCCAACTTGAACAAGCTTCCCACTTCGGTTGTCAAAAATAGGTAATTCTTGAACTTTAACTTTAAAATATTTAGTATCAACTGTGAATGCCATATTTACGTCTGATTTATGAATATATCCTACTTTATTAGCAACTAGTATTCTATACCAGTTTCCATAGTCACTTACAATAGGGTATTCTTTACCAGACACTATTTGTGCGAATTTAACTAAGTTTCCCGATGTATTATCAAAAACATTAGCATCAGTAACCGTAACAAAACTACCGTAGTTGTCTTTATAGTTTGAATTCAAATTTGGTATTTGGTTTTTAAAACTAGGTAAAGTGCCAGACTTATGAACATAACCATAGTAATTACCAAAATCAATTCGATGCCAGTTCCCATAATCACTTACACGCTCATAAACTTGACCTTTTGTCAATTCACCAATCTTTTCGAGTGATCCACTTCGATTATCATAGACAGTAAGGTTATCTTTGGTAACCTCAAAGTATTTTGATTCTACTGAAAAATAACCAGTAATATCTGTTTTTTGAATATAACCTACTCGTTCAGCAACTATAATACGATACCAGTTTCCATAATCTGAAACTATTGGATACTTTTCACCTTTTTCAATGGTTGCAAAAGGCACTAAATTCTTTCCAGTATTATCATAAACAATAGCATTTTCTTTTGCTAAAAATTGTTCTTTACTATTCTCAAAGCTGGAATTAATATTCTTAATAAACCTACTATTAGATGGTATAGTACTGCCTTCCCATACATATCCATAGGAATCCCCAAATTGGATTCTATGCCAATTCCCATAATCACTTACACGAGGATATACTTGCCCTTTATTTAATGTCCCTATTTTTACTAGTTTCCCCGTACTATTATCATAGACTGGTAAGTCATCTTGCAATACTTCAAAATATTGGGTATGGTTTGTAAATAAACGAGTTACCGCCGTTTTATGTACATATCCCACTCTATTGGCAACTAAGATTCGGTACCAATTTCCATAATCTGAAACAATTTCATGCTCTTGACCTTTTTCAAGCTCTGCAAACGGGATTAAATCCCCAGAAGTATTATCATAAACAATAACATCTTCATCTGCTCTAAACTTTTCTTTTGAGATTTCGAATGTACTATTTATATTTTGAATATCATTTTTGTAACCAGGTACTGTGTTATGTTTATAAACATAACCATAATGAGAACCAAATTGAATTCGATGCCAATTCCCGTAATCACTTACAATAGTATAGGTTTGACCTTTTATTAATCTTCCGATTGGTAATAGACCTTTACCACGATTATCATAAACAATAGTTTTATCGTTTATAACTCGAAAATGACCATCATAGTTAGCAGATTTATTAATACTTTTATCAGCACTTACTACATTACTATTTACAGCACTCATTACAAATAAACTTACAAACAAAAAAAATAATACCCAAAACCTAGTTTTATCTCTCTTAAATAAAGTCCTAATATTTTCCACCCCCTCAAGATATTATACTATCATATTCGACATATTTCGAACACTATTAAAGAACAAAATTTTCCATAATTACCTACCTCCCTAACAAATTAGTAGTGAAAAAACAACAAAGTGTTATAAAAGGTTTTGAATCCCCCTTTACAACACTTTGTTCTTAAAAATTAATAACCACAAAATCTTCTAGCTGTTGAGCAATATTTACGATTTTAACATCCCAAGCTTCATCTGTTGCATATTGATGAATATTATTATTGTATCTCATATTGAAAATAGTAAATTGCTTATAAACTGAATCATACACGTAATGATCCTTTATCCAGACTGCACCATTTATTATACCGGCCCTTTTTCCTTCAAACTCATTTGCGCATTCACTAGGACATGCATCAAATGCACCAATACCATAGTAGTTATATTTATTTGATACAATGCTAGAATTACCATAGGCTGTTTCATGAGCTGCATGAGCAACTAAATATATTGCATTTAAGCCCGTTTTCGCTTGTGCATCTAGAAATGCTTGTCCCATACCATACATATAGCTTTCTGGCCCAGTTTTACTAGCTATGAATCTATTTATTTGCTCAGCAGTAATTGTAGATTTACTATTTAATGGAGTAAATAGACCAATTCTATTAGCAGTATTATTATAAAATTCCGTCTCATACTGAGATAGATTGGTACCTATTCCACCACCCCAAATCCATCCTATTCTATTATCATCTGTCTTTATCTTAAACCAATCCTCAAATGCTTGATCCTCAAGATACACATAATCCAATACCTTAATACTAGTATCTGACTCAATATATCCTATTTGTTTTGCATTATTTGAAGCTGATTCTCTAAGGTTTCTATCATATTTTACGTACCATTTGTTGTCGTATGAGTAGTCAATTTTATCTTTATGAATCCAACCAACTAACCCTGTTTCTGTTTGTATTTTAGCTGCATATTTATATTCCTCAATTACTTGTACAGAGTCTCCATAATAAAGTGTAGCAATTTCATCCTGTCTAGTATAGATTGATAAGTCGCTAAAAGATTCATAGACTTGTAACTTAGGTACAATTACATTTAAGCCAGTTTCAACGTTATTTTTATTGACAAAACCTACACGACCATTGTAAATAATACCCCACCAATTACCATAGTCAAAAGCTATTGGATAGATAATTCCTTCTTCTAGTTCTCCAAATGGAACTAACTCACCACTGCTATTGTCAAATACCTCCACGTTTGTTTGGGTTAATATTTTCTTACTATTTGTTGTACTATATTCTGTATTTAAGTTTTCAATTGAAAACTTTACTCCATATTCCGTCCCTGATTTATGGACATATCCATATATGTCACCAAATTGAATTCGCCACCAGTTTCCGTAATCACTTACAATTGGATATGTTTGATCCTTACGGAGTTCTCCTATTTTCTTCAAACTACTTCCTCGATTGTCATAAACCGGTAAATCCTTTGAAGTTACTTTGAAAAACTTATCTCCTGGCAAGAAATTATGTTTGACGTTTTCTTTTAAAACATACCCTTCTCTACCTGCCACAACTACTGTCCACCAGTTTCCATAATCTTTAACTTTTGGATAAGACTTTCCTTCTTTTAAAGTCGCAAATTGTACTAATTTTCCTGAGGTATTGTCGTAAACTGGCGTGTTTACTAAAGGCGTAATTTCTCGCTGTAAAACCTCATAGTTATTAGCTATATTTTTCAAACTATTACCTGAGACACTTTCTGTATCCTTACTATAGACATATCCAGTAATATTACCAAACTGAATTTTGTGCCAGTTTGGACCATAATCACTTATTCTTGGATACACTTGGCCTTTCGTTAATGTACCTACTTCAATTAACTCTCCACTCCGATTATCATAAATCGATAAATCACCAGTTAAGACCCTGAAAAATCTATCTTCTGAAATAAAATTTCTTTTAACGGCGTCTTTATGAACATATCCTACACGATCGGATAATAAAACTCTCCACCAGTTTCCATAATCACTTACAATTGGATATTCAGTTCCTTTTGTCAATTCACCAAATGGAACTAGTTTTCCTGATGTATTATCATAAACGGTTATATCCTCAATCGGTGTAAATGTTCGTTCCGTATTACTATAAGTTTTATTTTCATTCTTTAGAGCTTGTCCAGTTGCCCCTTCTGTATCATTTGCATAAACATATCCATAAATATTTCCAAACTGAATTTTATGCCAGTTCGGGCCATAGTCACTTATTCTCGGATATACTTGACCTTTCTTCAATTCTCCAACCTTTACCAGACTACCTGAACGATTATCATAGACTGGTAGGTTAGCGGTACTAACCTTAAAATATTTATCTGATGTTTTGAAGTTTACTTGTACAGCATCTTTATGAACATATCCTACGCGATCGGATAATAAAACCCTCCACCAGTTTCCATAATCACTTACGATTGGATATTCAGTTCCTTTATTAATAACACCGAAAGGTACTAACTCAGTTGATGTATTATCATATACTACTACATCTTCTAATGCTGTGAAGTTTCTTTCTTGACTGGAATAATTCGTATTTTCATTTTTTAGTGTACCTCCATCAACAGGTGATGTACTAGGTGCATAGACATATCCATAAATGTCTCCATACTGGATTTTGTGCCAATTATCTCCGTAATCACTTACTCTTGGATACACTTGATCCTTCGTTAATTGACCAACCTCTACTAATTCACCAGTTCTATTATCGTAGACTGGTAGATTTTCCTCATTTACCTTGAAATACTTTGACAAGGTTGTTGACCAATCAGCAACTTTAGTCTTTTGTGTTTCTACTAGTTTATAATCATTAGATTCTGTTTTAGTATTCAATCTTACATTTTTTTTTAAATCATTAACTTCCTCTTTTTCAATTTCTACTTCTTCTACTTTTGAGTCCTGATATTCATTTGAACTTTCATTTTCATCTGAAATTTCTGGATTAAGTACATTTTCATCTAAATAATAAGCTACATTTCCGATATATAATTTTTTAATTCCTCGTTCGCCTTCTACTACCGGATATGTAGTCTCTTCAAGAAAGGTTATATTTGAATCTCCATCTATAACAGACTGATTTTTGGTTATTACTACATCTGTCGTATATACAGTACTATAATCTTGATATATAGGAGGTTCAGTAGTAGTATCATCCCAAATTTTTAACTTGTCTTTTTCTACCTCAATTTTCTCTTTGCCATACTGAATACTAATAAATTCTGAGTTTTCATCTTGCTCCAAGCCGTACAGATAAGTACCCGAATCTATTTCTATTTCGTTAATACTTATTTGATTTATAGTTTCATATAATTTATGTGAACTATCAATGTTGGAGCTAGTTGTTTGTCCTAAAGCTGTAATAGGTTGAAAAAATAGCGAAAAAATTAGTGTGAATAATAATAATAAAGAACTTGTAGATTTATATCGATTTTTAAACATTTATGACTCCTTTCTTGTAGAAATACTTCATTTTTAAGTATATATTGTTTAAATTTGAAATTCAATATAAGAAAATAAAAACAATTTTTATAGATTATAGTATAGTTTTTTTTAATAGAAAGGAAAAATACCCTATCAATAATTAAGATAGGGTATTTTCACAAAATTATTTAAGCAAATCAAAAGATGTTTTAATATAAGAGTTACTTCCGTTATTCTCCACTATTAAAGTATACGTATTTAGCTTTTCTAAATTTTTTGTTTGGTTATTATATTCAAAAAACCAACTTTTATAAATAGGATCTTCATCCCCGAACACACTATTTATTTCTATATTTGTATTATCTATACCAGTTATTCTCATTTCCATAACTGTTTCACCATTTTTTTGTAGTAATACTTTATTTTCTTCATTATTTATTTTCGGTATTACGTTAGGCGCTAAGTGCCATAATAATTTATAATTATGATCATTTTTAGATGTGATATTATCATTGACTTCTATTAGCTGATTTATTTTGTCATAAGTGACACTTCTTTTGTGTTTTACCCCTTCATAACGCTCATTTACCCCAGTAACACTTGGTAAATTTTCATTACTTAAGTCATATTCTTCAATATAGGTGCTATTAAATTTACCATCTACCCTAGGTAAACCCTCATCATCTACTATCAAAGTGTTATGCGCATACGATGAATATGCATACTTAGTAGTTTGTTCTGTTAATAAATAACTATATGGTCCAGATTCTGTTATAATATCCTCATTATTATATATCCAAAGACTTAGATCATCAGAGTGTTTATGGTAGTCCGTATGGTAAGCAGCAGTGAAAAACATATAAGTCCCATCACCAGTATTTGACCATTTGTCTCGGAAAATTGCATAACCTGCATCCTCGTAAACTTTGTTTGTCACCTTAGGTTGTAAACCCTTTTCATGTTCTCCTTTAGTTGATGCATATAAATAATAAGGATCATCTTGCCACATATACTTTGATGGATTTTTTTTATGCACATACGTGTCACCTATTAATGGCCAATTACCATCTGGTTTTATTACGTGAGTAGCATAATCTACCATATTATGATATTTATTAAAAAACTTGTTTGCTATATCATTATCCCCGAATTCTTGGATTGTAGTTGCATATGACCTGATTGCACCAGCAATTACTTCATGATAACTAGGTGAATGTTCTAAGTGTACATAATCCTCAGAAATCAATGAGTCAAAGTAATTTTCAAGTCTTTGAACTGCAAGTTGGTAGTATTCATCAAGAACCTCTATATCATAGAAATATTTACTATAAACAATTAATGCCTCATCTTGAAACATACCATGATTAGTATTCAATGAGTAAAAGTTATCACTTGCCAATAACTCTGCATGCTGAAGCATAATAATAAAAAGTTCTGATTTTTGAGTTTGAGTAAGAACGTCATTGCCAGCATCAAATAAGTTTACCATTGCTGATAATCTTCTTGCTGTTCCTTCATCGTGCCATGCCATATAATGTTTCGGATTTTCATACGGATTATTGATTTTCCAATCCTGTATAATTTCATATCCTTTTTCGATGTAACTACTATTATTTGTCATTCTATAGGCTTCTGCTAAATCATTGATAAAAAACATACCATGCAGTTGTCTTAAAAAGGAATTTTGATCTTCTTCTTTTACTCCTTCACCACTCACCCAATTAATACCGTTTGTATAATCCATAGGACAGTCATTTTTAATCGGGTCTCTACAATAATCCGGAAATAGAATTTTATTTTCTAAAATTAAATCTGCTGCACTTATGGTTTCATTTATTTCAGTATTTTTATTGTCATTCACAAAAGGCGAATCAAATAAATGCTGTTTTATTACTTCTATGTTTTTATTTTCATCATTATTAAAATTGTAATCTGCGGTATCTATCACATAGTTATTATCAATATAGACAGTTTTACCTGCAATCATTGTTTTAATCCATTGTTCACTTTGATTATTAAAAATAGGTATTTGTTGTGCACCAGTTATTGTCGCAACCGGATTTTTTGAATTCTGTTCTTTGTAAAGCTTAGTTTCTTTAATGGTAGACACAAACTTAATTGGAGTTTCATTTGTAAATGATTCTGTATTGTTCGGAATTGTCGCTTCCTTCCATACGTATCCAATATCGTCACCAAAACTCACTTTATACCAGTTCCCATAATCCTCATAGACTTCAAAAATATGCCCTTTCAAAAGGGTGGCAATGGGTGTCAACTCTCCACTTTTTTTAACTAACAGTGAAGTATCTTGCATAGTTTTAAATGCTTGTACATCATTTTTAAAGATATTAGCATTATTTTTACTTATATAACCAACTCGGTCACTATACACAATACCCCACCAATTGCCATAGTCAAAAGCTATTGGATAGATAGTTCCTTCTTCTAGCTCTCCAAATGGAACTAACTCACCACCGCTATTGTCAAATACCTCCACGTTTGTTTGGGTTAATATCTTCTTACTATTTGATGTACTATATTCTGTATTTAAGTTTTCAATTGAAGACTTTACTCCATATTCCGTCCCTGATTTATGGACATATCCATATATGTCACCAAATTGAATTCGCCACCAGTTTCCGTAATCACTTACAATTGGATATGTTTGACCCTTACGGAGTTCTCCTATTTTCTTCAAACTACTTCCTTGATTGTCATAAACCGGTAAATCCTTTGAAGTTACTTTGAAAAACTTATCTCCTGGCAAGAAATTATGTTTGACGTTTTCTTTTAAAACATAACCTTCTCTACCTGCCACAACTACTGTCCACCAGTTTCCATAGTCTTTAACTTTTGGATAAGACTTTCCTTCTTTTAAAGTCGCAAATTGCACTAATTTTCCTGAGGTATTGTCGTAAACTGGCGTGTTTACTAAAGGCGTAATTTCTCGCTGTAAGGCCTCATAGTTATTAGCTATATTTTTCAAACTATTACCTGAGACACTTTCTGTATCCTTACTATAGACATATCCAGTAATATTACCAAACTGAATTTTGTGCCAGTTTGGACCATAATCGCTTATTCTTGGATACACTTGGCCTTTCGTTAATGTACCTACTTCAATTAACTCTCCACTCCGATTATCATAAATCGATAAATCACCAGTTAAGACCCTGAAAAATCTATCTTCTGAAATAAAATTTCTTTTAACGGCGTCTTTATGAACATATCCTACACGATCGGATAATAAAACTCTCCACCAGTTTCCATAATCACTTACAATTGGATATTCCGTTCCTTTTGTCAATTCACCAAATGGAACTAGTCTTCCTGATGTATTATCATAAACCGTTATATCCTCAATCGGTGTAAATGTTCGTTCCGTATTACTATAAGTTTTATTTTCATTCTTTAGAGCTTGTCCAGTTGCCCCTTCTGTATCATCTGCATAAACATATCCATAAATATTTCCAAACTGAATTTTATGCCAGTTCGGGCCATAGTCACTTATTCTCGGATATACTTGACCTTTCGTCAATTCTCCAACCTTTACCAGACTACCTGAACGATTATCATAGACTGGTAGGTTATCGGTACTAACCTTAAAATATTTATCTGATGTTTTGAAGTTTACTTGTACAGCATCTTTATGAACATATCCTACGCGATCGGATAATAAAACCCTCCACCAGTTTCCATAATCACTTACGATTGGATATTCAGTTCCTTTATTAATAACTCCGAAAGGTACTAACTCAGTTGATGTATTATCATATACTACTACATCTTCTAATGCTGTGAAGTTTCTTTCTTGACTGGAATAATTCGTATTTTCATTTTTTAGTGTACCTTCATCAGCAGGTGATGTACTAGGTGCATAGACATATCCATAAATATCTCCATATTGGATTTTGTGCCAATTAGCTCCGTAATCACTTACTCTTGGATACACTTGATCCTTCGTTAATTGGCCAACCTCTACTAATTCACCAGTTCTATTATCGTAGACTGGTAGATTTTCCTCATTAACCTTGAAATACTTTGACGAAGATACAGCCCACGAACTATCAGGCTGTTTTTCTACGCTTGTATCCCCTACTATTACTTCAGGCGTTGGATACATTATAGAAACAAATAAGGTTATTATTATTAATAAAAGATTTGAAACCTTTCCCACAATACTATTCATATATTCTCCTACCTTATTTCTCTTTTTACTTTTCTATTAAAGAATAGAATCTATTAATAGGATATTCATTATAATGATAACATGAAATTCCACTAAACTTCTAAAGGAATTGTTTTCTCTATTGGAATTTTGAGGGGAATGCATATAAAATGTATTAAGTAATTTAAAAAGATTCTTTTTCGGCATTAACTTCTCCGATAAAGAATCTTTAATAGAATACTAACTAGACTAAAGAATATATGCTCATATTTTCTAGTTTTATTTCACCCTTTGAACCATTTATCGGTATAACTTTTATTGCTATTTTAAAATTTGCTGCTTCTTTTGGCGGCTTAAACTGACAAGTGTATTGCTTGCTTTTGGTTGAAAACACAAATGGTATCGATTTGTTGTATATACGCTTTTCCTTATCGTAACACATAAAAAATAATACTATCTTTTGTTTTTCATTTCTTGAAGTAGCATCAAAAATAACTTTGTATTCCTTGAAATTACCCAAAGAAGTTAATTCTTCATATTTATTTTTAGGTGGCTCTGTGAACTTTCCACCTATCGTTTGTATATAAAGATTGTTTTCGCCAAAATTGTTCTTGTATCTAATTAATAATTTATTTTTCTTTACTTTCATTGATATTTCCTTGTTTGAAGTTTGCATGTTGAAATCAATGAAGTTGATATTTCTTTTAGATACAATTTTGGTAGCTGGTAGATTAATTTCAACTTTTCTTGAAAGGTCGTTTTCACCTATCCATTTATTAGACAAAAGCAGAGATACAGTGTATAAATTCCAAACAAGAATATCAATTTCCGGTTTGTTAATATACCTATCGCTACTAAACACTAATTCAACTTCATTTTTATCCACTATATGAAATAAGCGGTCATTTGTACTGCTAAAGATTTCTTCCATCATGGCATCTTTCATATCTGTTAAGGTTGCTCTCCTCCAATTAAAGGAACCTTTTGATTGTTGTTTTGCAGTAATTGGTGCACGTTTCTCCCACTGCTTTTCACTACCGGATATTGGACCATTCGATTCAAATTTCCATCGATCCGCATAAAATGGTACATCTACAAGACTGGGTGCTATCCTTAATAAAATATTATAGATGACCTCGTCATTTAGTAAAAACTTGGAAGGGACTTTTGACAAAATTTTATTTAATCTAGAGTCAAAAAATGGTTGATACAGGTAATAATTATAATTGAAACCTGTACGAGCTGCGGATGACCATCTACCCGTTCTATATGTAACAAAATATCTTGTCATAATATCTTCGGGTGGTATTTGGTTAGACATTTCCAGCCACTCATTTAAATCCTGTTCATAATAATTTTGGAATTCTTTATTCATAAATTTCTTATAAGGGTTTAGTTTTTCAAATAGCAATGTTTCTAAACCTTTATGATCATGTCGGGTGACAATTCTATTATAACCACCTCTTAAATGTTCACCACCATGGCCACCTAGAATCACCTTTTCTGGATTAAATGTATAACTACCGGTTACATTTTCGTAAGCTGTCAACATTCCATCTGTTAGACTAAGAATATTTGTCGCCCTTTTTAATATATCCTGTACTACTACATCCGATTTGTCCGCCTCAGCTGAAGGCCGTGTGACATAGTGTTCCAAACCAAGTTCATTAGCTATTCTTTTACCTACAATAACATCTGGATGCTCATCGTATCCGTGTGTATAGGTTTTAAAATTTGCATTTAAATAGCTTAAAGCAGCTACACTTAAACGGCTATCTTTTCCCCCAGTTATTGCCGCATTTATTGCTAAACCCTGATCTAAAATTACCTTAAAACCATTAATAAATTCTCTCGTAATCTGATCATACAATTCGTCGGATGGCTGATTAAATACAAATGAATTACTATTTATATCGTCAATAACCTTAGTAATTGTTTTATCAGGCGTAGAAATGACTGTTGAATTGGGAGCTAGAACATTAACATTCCTATAAGGCGTTAAATCTGAATTATGGTAACCGTTATGTATAAATGGAACAAGGTTTTTTATTTCATAATCAGGTGTATTCCTGTCACTTTCAACAAGGTGTAACAATAAAGCCCTATTACTTATAAAAAAGTATTTTTCATTTTCTGCCCAATATAATGGTTCTACCCTTGTGATTGTGTTCCAACCCTGCATATAATTCCCATTACTATTTGCAAAAACACCTGTAAATAAACCGTTTAAATTAGAAAAGAGGTTATTATTCTTTTCAGCATTAGAGGAACTTTGAAGTTTATGGAAAACTTCGCTAACAGGGCTACTTGCATAACCGGATAAAGCAAATGCCGCAGTTGTATCATACACAAAATTCTCAGTAGGCTCATTTGTCCAATATGCTATAAGTATATCTTTATTTGCAGATTCCCAGATTGCTTTTGACTGTTCCACTCCTAATATTGTTGCCGCAGTCCTCTCTATCTTTTCTTTAAACAAATCATTTAGAATTACATTTCTTTTGCAATGTATACCAAGATAAGTATGCATAAGTTGTAATCTCCTTGCTTCAATAGTATAGAAGGTATCCGTATACCGAATACCTTCTTTGTTTTAATTCTACAATTAACTAACAATTCCCTTTATTAGCTGGTCCCATTTATCACACAGTTTATATTTCTCATAGTTATTTACAATAAATTCTCTTGCATCTTCTCTCCATTTAGCTTGCTCTTCAACTGATAACGAATTTAGCTTGATAATTAAATCAACAGCCTCATCTGTTTCGTGATAAATATATTTATCCTCATAAATATATTTGGATCCATCCCAGTCTCTAATAACTGGAATTGTTCTAGCAGCCATCCCTTCTGCAACTGCTAGATGAAAACTTTCAAAATCACTTGGGGATAAAACAAAATTTATTTTTTGATACCATTCACTAATGTCTCCCCAACCTTCAAAGATTACAGAGTTTTTCCATGGACTCGAATTAATCTTTGTGAAAATTTCAGTATAATATTCACGTTCAGCAGTTCTAGCCCAGAGCCAATTATATTCATTAGGTAGCTTGCCCTTTACATATAGCTTATATCTATTATCCTGTTTCCATAGTTTTTCAAATATATCTATTGCTAAATCTAATCTTTTTCTGCTAGGACATATCCCCTGCATACCTAAATTAAATTTTGAATCCGGTAATTTGGGTTTATCTAATAATTCTGTGTCTACTAGATTCTCAATAATTGTTGCTTTATGTTCAGGGATAAATGGAAATTCCTCAAATATGTCGTTTTTGATACCTTGAGCAATAAATACAATTTGATCAACAGAAGACCATTTTGTTTCTTTGGGGTATTCAGTATTTTTTTCTTGTAGGTGCATTCTAATAATCATTTTTTGGTCTTTCCTTAATCGATTTGAATACCAAACTGCATTCCCTAAGCCCCACTCAGCAACTACCACATCAGCCCAATCTAAACATTCTAAACTGTGTTGCTCATCATGGGAGTTATGTCCATTCCATTGATCAATTTTCACAATATAATCTTTATGGGCTGTAAAATAATCAATTAACATTTTTGCAAATTTTAAATCATGTCCAGCGAATAATAAGTGAACTTTATCAAAATATCGATCCTCAATATGCTTAAAACTCTCTACTTCATTCGCGATATTTTTTAGCTTTGGAATTAAGTATTCTGCTACTTTTTCAAAAGTGTGATTTTCACTTACTCTATTAACAGTTTCTGCTGCTTTTTTATAAACTCCGTTATCAGCAAAAGCTAACTTAACCTTTTCTTCAAATTCTTCTTCTGTATTAGCATACAATGGATAATCTTGTCCATAAATGCTTTCATGAAGTGAATTCCGATTAAAAATTACGGGTTTACCATTAATACCAAATTCCAACACCTTTGTAGAAAGCTCTTTACTATCATCTAATGCTTCATGACGCCACGAAACGCCTAGATCACTTCTTTGAATTTCTTCTTGCACTTCTTTCCTAGTAAGTCCCTTTTTCCACTGTACTCTATTCGATTCTGTCAAGACTCTTTCCACATTATATCGATAATTATATTGATATGGATAATTATGAAATTTGTCTCCTATAACAACAAATTTAAGATTAATACCATTTATCTTATTTGTTATTTTGAACATATCAGGGACTTTCCATAGCGGGGAAAATTTACCGGCATATATCAATGTATTACTTCTATTTGTAAAATTATAATCGCCAAGTTTGTTATTAGGAATCATAGGAGGTAAATATAAAAACTTACCATCTTCCTCCACACCTAAGATGTCCTTAAAATAATTTATTAACTCCTTGGTTTGACCTGCTAGCGCAGCACTGTTTTGATACATAGTTGTTAAATAAATTATGTCTTCTTTTGTTACATCTTCCTCTTGCTGAGGAAAATCCGTAATGTAATATACAGTCTTATGCGAAACTTTATAGACCTGAGAGATTTCTTTCGACAGATTATAGCCTCTAATGATAATTAAATCATAATTATTAATACTATCTAAGAAATCTATAGTCTCTGCAGCTATAGTGTAAGACAAAAACTTGGTTAGTTTTTTCTTTAATTTATTATTTTGTTTTATGCTTTCATCTGTATATGGATCAATTATATTAATATTGTCATATTCAAAAAGGTTGTTAATAACAGTCTTTCTCATAATTGGATACTTTAATAAAACATTAACCGTTATATCCTTATATTGCGCTAAAGTTTCTGAAATAGATGTTAGCCATATGGATGATCCATCAATAATATTTGCGTTTACATCTCCGTATACTAATACATTTAAACCTGTCCGTTCCAAAGGGGAACCCCCTCTCTATAGATCTACATCCTCTTTGTTAAAAACAGTATCATTATTTGTACCTCTTACAAAATTGAAAATGTCTATTGAGAAGAGGCGAAGTCCAAATTGACTTAAATCTTTGAGTATATATTTTTTGTTTAAAATATCATTTAATTTAATACCGAAACCGTTAAGAACATCTAGTTTGACTAGGAAAGCATCATCGACAAGAGAATCTGTATATACATATTGCAAATTTTCTTCATTAGTTTTAACAACATTATTCTCTATAGTAAAATATGACCCTTTACCAATAACATCTGCTTCGGAATATTTATATCCATTAACTATATCTGTAATAAAGTTTTGCCCATAATAATGTTCCTGGCTCATTCTTCCCACAACATCGTATTTTTCCGAGAAGTTCTTTAAATCCTCTTTTGAAAATAAATCATCATTATCTTCATACGCATTAATAATAGAAACATTGGATTCTTCAGTTATAACCTCATTCGAAAAATTAATTAATAAAAGATTTTTATTAACATATTTTTGGTTATTAAAAGAATCTTTTATTTTTTTCGCTTCATCAGCTGTATGAACTTTCCCCATAATTAAAACATTTATATTATAAGGTTTCTCGATCTTAAATCCTGCACTAGTCGCAACTTTGTATAATCTATGGGCATATGTGTGGTTATTTAATACTGTGCGTATTCCTTTAAGTTCGTTTTTCTTTCTCAAAGCATTATCATTAATAATTTTACCAATGATCTCTTCATTATCGTCGTTTTCATGCACTTGAGGAATAATATCACCAAAAAGCTTTTCTATTCCAACTGAATCTGTGCTTAAGACCGAAGTTCCACATGCAAGAAGCTCATAAACTCTTCTAGAAAACATTGTAGGTGAATTTTTTACGGAATTTACATTTAAGAATAATTTATATTGTTTATATGCATTAACTAGTTCTGTATATGGAAGTGATCCTTTTATATTTTCATGAAATTTCTCTGGATATTGCATATGTGGATTAACATTGTCTTTACTAAAGTTTCGATCAAAAATGACTAAACCGTACCTTTGTGAAGCTTCTAACATTTTCTCTTGTTCTATTCTGCGTTGCTCATGACGGTTCGCATAATAGGAACCCGCAAAGCATATATTATTTTCTTTATAATTTGGAACTTTTATAGGGTTATGAATTTTAGGTTGTGCTGCAAAAGATAGTGAGAATACATTATCATTACCTGTTACCTCTTTATATCTTTCTACACAGTTCTCGTCCGATGTATAAATAAAATCAAACTTACTTGCAGTATCTATAAAACGTTCAAAGTGAATTGGATCCTCTTTATTCCAAAAAATAGTCGGAATATTATTTTGCTTGCACCACTTTAATAACTCATCTAATTCTGATCCCTGATCTATGTTGTATTTTGCAATCTTATATTGCCAAGCCCCTCCGTTACCCTGCCAAGCTGATTCTACAAGTAACATGTGTGGTAATTCCGTCTTTAAAACTTCAAACCAATTCTCTGGCTTAAAACTAATTAGATTTGCATCATATTTAAATGCTTGATAAGAAAAATCATCTAAAATACATGCAATTCTTAACTCTTTAAGATTTTTAGGATTATTATAGAGACCCATTAAAAATAACTCATTAACTTTTTTGTTAATGAATTTTTCCTTATCGACAATAAACTTGTCGGAAAGTGAAGGTACTTCACTCATACTAAATGGCAGTTTGACTTTACTTTTATTATATTTTCTTTTTTTCTTTGTTACTTTTCTTTTGAATGCACCGCCTACAGCCTTTGTTACATTAAATAATTCTTTTGGTAAACTTGTAGGCTTACTAACACCTTTCTTTAAACGTTTAGACACATACAAAGGAAAGGACTGTTCAAGTACAGTGACCCTATTTTGTAAATAGTTAATATTTTTTTCTCTTTCAGTTAAAGCTTTTTGAACGATTCTTTCATATTTCTGAACTCTCTCTAAAAGTTCTTTTTCGTTGTGCTTTGTAAGAACCAGTTCTTTATTTAATTTAGATCTTTCATTAATTAAAAACTGTAATATTTCTTCTCTGTTTTGCAAAGTAATTAATGGATCAATATGATCTAACTTCTTATGTAAATTATCGATACGTTCTAATACAGTCTGTAATGTTTTTTCACTTTCCATAATAATCCCTCCTTTTACTCATATTTCCTAACTTTTTTACGTAATAATTCTAAAACATCCTCTTTTAAATCATTTCTTTTTAAAGCCATTTCAATTGTAGCTTCTATAAAACCGTATTTATTTCCTACATCATATCTTTCGCCTTCCATATTCAAACCAAAAATAGAAGAAGTTTGATTGATTTTATGTAGTGCATCTGTAAGCTGATATTCACCACCAGTACCTGGCTCTATGCTTTCTAAAACATCAAATACGTCTGGTGTTAATATATATCTACCCATAATTGCATAATTTGATGGGGCTTCTTCAGCTGATGGTTTTTCAATCAAGCCGTTCAAACGCATTAACTCGTAGCCATCTATTTTTTCACTAGATTTGATATCAATAATTCCATATTTATCAGTCTCAGAAGTCTCTACTGGTTTTACACCTACTATAGGAGCTTCTACATATTTGTAACTATTTATCAACTGTCTTAAGGCGGGAGTTTTGTTGGAATTAAACATGATATCATCTCCAAGTAATACCCCAAAAGGTTCATTACCAACAAAACTTTTAGCACAAAGAATAGCATGACCTAATCCTAATGGTTCTTTCTGTCTAATATAGTGTATATTTGCTAATTGTGAAATTTCTTGGACTTGTTCAAGAAGCTCCGCCTTCCTTTTAGATGCTAGAACCTCTTCAAGTTCATAAGATTTATCAAAATGATCCTCTATAGCTCTTTTTCCCCGACCGCTAATAATGATAATGTCTTTTATACCTGATTGAACCGCTTCCTCAACTATATATTGAATCGTTGGTTTGTCTACTATTGGTAGCATTTCCTTTGGTTGTGCTTTTGTTGCTGGAAGGAATCTCGTACCGAGTCCCGCAGCAGGTATTATCGCTTTTGTTATTTCCATTTTTATTCATCCTTTGTAGCAATTTAATAATTTGTAAGGAGTAAAATCCCCATGACAATTACAGGTATCAACACTATTATGTTTTTAAATAAATTCAAGCTCAACTTAATACGATTTCTTTTGGGACTTTTTTCAACATGGTGGCTTACTTGTTTGCCCAACATTTCATTTTTATGAGCCAGTTTATCCTTATTTGATAATTTATTAAACCACTGAGTAAATGCTTGATAATTTTCAACAACCTCAGTTGAATCTCCCATTTCTTTCACTTCTCCATAATGCAACCAAATGACTCTGTCACAGAATTCTTTCATTTGACTAGCAGAATGGCTGATAAAAACAATCGTCTTTCCTTGCTTTTTGAAATCTTCCATTTTATTTAAACACTTTTGTGCAAATGTTGAATCACCTACGGATAATGCCTCATCTATAATTAAAATATCCGGATCTGTATGAACTGATATAGCAAATCCAAGACGTGATTTCATTCCACTTGAATAATCTTTCACCGGTTGATGTATATATTGCCCAATATCTGCAAAATCAATTATATCAGGAGTAACCTCTTTAATTTTCTCCTTTGACAATCCGTGCATCATACATTTTAATTCAATATTCTCCATTCCCGTTAAACTCCCATTCAACCCCGCGGATATTGCAATTAATGATGTTTCTCCATTAATTTTCACACTTCCTCTGGTAGGTTGAATAACACCAGCAAGAATATTAGAAACAGTTGATTTACCCGAACCATTTAAACCCACTATTCCCATTGTCTCACCTTCATGTATTTCAAAGGAAACTTCTCTTAGAGCTAAAAATTCCTTGCCTTTCTTTTTGGACATGGCAAATAAGTTTAATATTTTTTCGGATTTTTTTGCATGGAGTTCAAAAGATTTATAAACATTTTTAAAACTTACTTTCGTTTTCATAATTAAAGCTCCTTACATATATTCCATGAAGTTCTTTCGGAATTTCATATGGACTTTTGCCCCAAAATACAAAAATGCAAATGTTAACGTCCAAAAATACCCCATATAAATTAAATCTTCAAAAAACCAACCTCCACCTAGAATAGAATCTCTAAATCCCTCAATTATATAAAATAAGGGATTTAACTTTAGAATATTTTCAATTAAAGGACCGTACTTAGTGAAGCTTTCAGTGATTAAACTTGTATTCCATAATATCGGTGATACATATAATAGCATTCTCATCAGGGATTGGAGAGCCATTTGATAATCTCGTATTAAAGTTGCAATAGTAGAACTTAGTAAAGAAAAAGCAAATAAAAATGCATACAAACAAAATAAATAATAGATAAATTGTAGGTTATAAATCGTAGGTTCTAATCCGTAAAAAATACAAATAACTAATAGTATCACTAACATCACCAGAAATTGAATACTATTACCAATTATTCGAATTGTTGGTAATAAACTTACTGGGAAGTTCATTTTAGAAACTAATCCAACTTTCTGGTAAATACTATTTGATGCTTGAATAATAGATGGACTAATAAAAAACCAAGGTATTAACCCAATTATTAACCAAAGGAAGAAAGGAGTACCATCAACTGGTGCTCCTCCCCTAATCGTACCGAATACAAACCAATATATGGCTACCTGTATAGCGGGATTTAAAAATTGCCAAAGAGATCCCAAATAATGTATTTGGTACATTCCTTTGTTTTCAAATGTTGCCATTCGATATATCAAATCTCTATACTCAAATTGTTCTTTTATAACTTGCCTCAATGATTTTAACATTTTAGAGTAACTTCCTTTTTAATGTTTATACAAATTTATATAAGTTACCAAAGTTTATATAAGTAATATCCTCTGAGTATTCTTTGACTACATTCTTTGTGTCAAAGATTTGAGTAACATTCATCTTATTAAAATATTCACTCGATAATTCTTTAAATTCATTATGGTCACTTAATACCAACACTAAGTCAGAACCAGATAATGCTGCTTCTAAGTCTTGCTCAACAAAACTCAATTTAACATGTGGATCATAAGCCACTACGTCATATTCCGCTCGTGCATTTAGTTGTTCATAAATATCCATTGCAGGACTTTCTCTAATATCATCAACATTACCTTTATATGTCAAACCAAAAACAGTAATCTTTTGACCATCATTTTTTGCTAATAGTTTTTCAACATTTTCAATTACATACTCCGGCATAGATTTATTTATTTGTCGTGAAAGGTTAATTAACTTAGCCTGTTCAGGTGCTTTCGCAATAATAAAATATGGGTCTACAGCCAAACAGTGTCCACCTACACCTGGTCCTGGTGTGTGCAAGTTAACACGAGGATGTTTATTAGCCATATTAATTACTTCTAAAGCATTAATACCTAATTCATTACATACTTTAGTTAATTCATTAGCTAAGGCAATATTCACATCACGGAAAGTGTTTTCCATAAGTTTAGACATTTCTGCTGTTTTCGCATCCGTTTTAATTATTTCGCCTTGAACAAAAGTACTGTAAACTTCTGCGCCTTTTTCCGTACACTCAGGTGTAACTCCGCCAACAATACGGTTGTTGTGTATTAATTCATGCATTATTTGACCAGGTAATACACGTTCTGGACAATGCACTAGGTAAATATCTTCCCCAATCGTAAATCCAGCTTCCTTAAGACGTGGTTTTACATGGTCATCCATCGTTCTTGGAGCAATTGTCGATTCAACAATTACGACATTACCTTTTTCTAAATAAGGGATAATGTTTTCTGTTGCTTGCATCACAAAAGATAAATCGCATGATAAATACTCATCATTTTTGTTCGGAGTAGGAACAGAGATGATAAAGACGTCAGCTTTTTCTGGTTCTAAGGATGCTCTAAATTTACCTACTTTTAGTACGGATTCCAACGCATCTTGTAGGCCCGGCTCTTCTATATGAATTTTACCATTATTCAACATTTCAACAGCTTCTTTTTTTACATCTACGCCAACAACATCTACATCATGACTCGCAAACATAATCGAAGTTGGTAGACCTATATAACCTAATCCAATAGTACATAATTTCACAATAAAAACCTTCTTTCTTTAATTTATGGAGCATTAATATTTTCTGTAAATTTCTAATAAATTATTTTGCTCTATGTCCCAATTATACTTCATTCGAGCTTTTTTGCAATTTGAACTATAATATTCACGTTTTTCTGGGTTTTCCAACAAATAGTTGACACCTTTTGCTATTTCCTTCGGATCGTGAGGGTCGATAGTAACTCCCACTTCGCTTTCTTCAACAGCTCGCTTAATTTCAGGAAAGTTACATGCGACAACAGGGACTTCACTCATCATGTATTCAAATAATTTATTCGAAGATGCAGACCAGTGATTAAAATTAATGTTATTTAAAACTTGAAATCCAAGGTAAGCATTTTTAGTATACTTAGGTAGTTCTCTGACAGGTACCTTTGGTATAAATCGGATTCCTTCTTCTAGTCCTCTCTCTTTCACCATATGTTGAAGCTTTTCTTTAATTTTTCCGTCACCTATAAAAACTAAAGTACCTTCTTTAAACAGCGGATATGCTTCAATTAACTTTTCAAGACCTCTACCAGCCTGTATACCACCTTGATAAAGTAAAATCTTTTCATTGGGTGGTAATTTTAACATTTCGTGCAGATTTACCTTATCGTCTGTTTGTTGTATTTCAATAGATGGATAATTATGAAGTACATATGGATAGAATCCATATAAATCTTCATTATATTTTGCACGAGTATCATTTTCTACAATCATACTGTCCATTCTTTTTATAAAAAACTGTTCAAATCTTTTGTACCAAGGACTATCATATCCTGTTCTACTAGTTTGAACTTCATGCGAATCATATATTAATGGTTTTTTCTTAAATCTCCATTTGGCACTTATATAGCCCTGTGGTAAGGTGTTTAAATCATTGGAGTGATAAATATCATAATTACCTCGATGACCTTTTATAATCATCCTTAGTATTAAGGCCCCTCTAATCCATACTACACGAACCTTTGTTTTTAATAATAAAATAACTAAAATGCTTAAAGGTACTATAACCCATGGTAAAAAGTATACAAGAAAGCCCCAAAGAAATAATATTGGGAGTAGTGGCCACTTTTGGCCAACAGCAAACCTGTAACATTTTTGTAAAAACAATAACGAACTAGGATATCTTTTCATCCGAAATACCCTGAAATGATCATTTAATTCTTCATATCGTGAAATTGTCGGATCATTAGGATCGTCGATACATATTAATTCAACATCATAACCATTTTTCGACAAAGTCGTACATTCTCTTAGAACTCTTGCGTCATTGGTAAAATGGTTCCAAACAAACATTCCAACTCTTTTCATAATCCAAAACCTCTTCTATTCATTAAGTAAGGGCATTATTTTTTCTATATTCTTTTCCCATAGAAAATGTGCGTTAATTAATTCACCGCAATTTTCTTCTAACTGCTTTCTTATTTCTATATTCTCTTTTAAATAGATAATTTTATCTACAATTCGACCAATTTCTTCATTTTCAAATACATACCCTACTTTATTTTGGGTAATCAAGTTAGCTGCTTGACCTTTGACAGCTGCAATTACTGGTGTTTTACATGTTATATAATCGATAACTTTGCCAGGTAAAACTGTTGAAAAAACTTCCTCATCGTTTAGTAGAGCTACTGCGCAATTACTTTGGGAAATGACTTTTAATGTCTCTTTTCTTGTCATCGGATTATTTAACTTAACATATTTCAAATTGTTCTTTTCTATAAACTCTTTAAACTCTGTTGCTCTTGCGCCATATCCAATTATCTCAAAATGAATATCGTGATTGTTTAATTTCTTTGCAAGTTCTTGTAACTTTTCAGTATCTTGTGCCAATCCAAGATTTCCAGCGTAAACAACTTGGAAATGATCGTCTTCCTTTTTGATTATATTATCAATTTCTTTTGCTCTAGCTCCATTGGGTAAAAACAAAATTGTTTTTTCTTTATCTTTAAGTTTTGACAAAATATGTGCCTTAAATCCCAAGCTATTAATAATGATAGCATCCGCATTGTTATACATTTTCTTTTCTAAGAATTTGAAAATTTTAAGAACAAATTTATTATTAAACTTTCTTACACCTGTAAGAGAATCCGGCCAGAGATCCCTTACCTCCAAAATTAATTTTGTTTTATATAACTTTTTTGCTATAAATGCTGATAAAACGATAAAAATTGGTGGACTGCTAACTAAAATGTAATCATACTTTTCCTTTTTAAGTTTAAAAATTTTTTTTGTGAAGGATAACGCTATTTCACCATAAAATTTAAGCCTTCCTAGCATACTATTTTCGTACTTTTTTGTTTTAATTGGGAGGCGCATTATTTTCTCGTTATTGTTAAGATTTTCTTCATCCCAAAATATACGTTGTTTATATAAGTTTTTATTAGGGTAAGCTGGTTCTGTCGTTAAAACATGCGTATCTATATTCTTTTCCGATAGTAGTTCGAATATGTTTTTCATTCGATTTCCAGCACTACCTATTACAGGATAAAAATTTTGTGTAATAATTAATAGTTTTTGCATCATTTACTCCCCAATATTAGACTGCATGCCTCCTAGATTCTACTACATTAATTGATTTTATGACAAGATTTTACTAATTGCAATTACATAGAGTTTATTAAATGTTACATTTTAATAACAGAGGCAAACTATATATTGATAGTTTGCCCCGCAGAACAATAATTTATGCTAGCTTTATATATTTATCTATTACTCTATGAGTTAGTCTTTAAACCACTTTTGTGCACGTAACCAACTCGTCCAGATACTAATATCCTGTACCAATTTCCATAATCACTAACAACCGGATACTGATTGTTTTCTAATATAGTAGCAAATTGAATTAATCGACCAGTACTATTGTCATAAACCGGTAAATTTTGTGTGGTAGTAAATATCCTATTAGAATTTTTATAATTTTCATTTAATCCTGTAATCGTGTTAGAACTCTCTGGCTTTGTACCACTTTTATGAATATACCCGTAACCTTTGCCAAATTGAATTCGATGCCAATTACCATAATCGCTAATTCTTTTGTAGACTTCTCCTTTTGTAAGAGTCCCTATCTGAACCAAACTTCCCGTGCTGTTGTCATATACTGGTAATTCATTCGTTGTAACTTCAAAATAATCAGAGAAGGAAACAGTATTCATATCTAATGTAACATTACTCTTATGAATATATCCCACTCGATCTGATATTAAGACCCTATACCAATTTCCATAATCTGAAACGATAGGATAATTTTTACCTTTTTCAATCACTGCAAATTGGACTAGTTTCCCTGTACTATTATCAAATACAGGAGAATCAACTTTTGTAATAAATTGTTGATCTGAGTTTTTGAACCTATTATTTTCATTTTTTATTTTTGGATTGTTAACCGGAATAGTGGCATTTTCATGTACATAGCCATAAATGTTACCAAACTGAATACGATGCCAGTTTCCATAGTCACTGATCCTCGGGAAAACCTGCCCTTTCGTCAATAAACCTACCTGTACTAATTTTCCGGTTCGATTATCATAAATAGGAGTGTCTTCTTTTACTTCAAAGTATCTATCGCTATTAAAAAATTCGATTTGAAGTCCACTTTTATGGATGTAACCCACTCGATTTGCAACAATAATCCGAAGCCAGTTCCCATAGTCGGATGTAATCGGATAGGTAGTATTACTTTTTATTTCAGCAAATTTTATTAACTGACCAGAACTATTATCATATACTGGCATGTCCATAGCAGCAGTAAGATTTCTTTCTATATTCCTATTACTACTTTCGTTTAGAAGCGCACTACCACTCGCAAATTCTACATTTGATTTATGAATGTAACCATAAATGTCTCCAAACTGGATTTTATTCCAGTTACCATAATCCTGAATACGAGGGTATACTTGTCCTTTTTCTAGGCGTCCAACTTCAATTAGTTTGCCTGTTCTATTATCATAAACTGGAGCATTTTCTGTTATTACGGTAAAATATTTTGCTGGTGCTTGAATGAGTCCATAGCCATATACGTTATCTCTTCCATTTGGCCCTAGATCTACCGCTTCATTTTGCAAAATTGTTCTAATTTCATTCGCTTTTAAATTTGGATATGCTTCCTTCATTAAAGCTATAGTAGCTGTAGCATAAGCACTTGCCATACTTGTACCATCCATAACAGCATATTTATTATTTAAATAAGTGCTTAATATTTTCACACCAGGAGCAGCAATTTCTACAGCATTACCGGTAGAAGAAAAATTAGGGCGTACGTTATTTTCATTTACAGCCGCTACAGCAATTGTTCCTGGATATCTTGCAGGAATATCTACATTATCTTGTGTTTCGTTACTTGAACCATCATTTCCAGATGCTGCAACAATAATTACCCCATCATCGTAACCTGTTTGTACCATCCGTTCCAATACTGATGATTCATCTTGTATACCTATACTTAAATTTATGATATCCATGTCATTGTTTAAAGCCCAATTCAGACCCATTATCAAATCAGACAAATATCCATGCCCATTGCTATCGAGTACTTTAACAGCATAAATGTCTGATTTCGGTGCAACGCCTCTAATTCCAAGACTATTGTGCTGAGCCGAAATAATACCTGCTACATGTGTGCCGTGACCATTATCATCCATATAAGAGTTCGTATAATCGACAAAAGATACACCATCCCTTACCACTAAATCCTCATGTTTAAAATCAATACCAGTATCTAAAATTGCAATTTTAACCCCTCTTCCACTATAGTTACTATTCCAAGGCATTAAAGCATTCACTTGTCCGATGCCCCAATCTGTTACTTCCTCCTTCACTTTTACAACTTGATCTTCCTCGATACTGACTATATCAGGATGGATTTTTAATTTTTCTATACCGTCCTGACTCATTTTTGCAGTAACCATAGAGATGGAATCAATTCTATTTATAATTTCTCCTTTTAAACTCTTAATTAATTCTTCATTTATTTCATTTTTAAATATAATTAAGTATTGATTCTTGGGCAATTCGATTTCTTTTACTTCATCTGTGTTAACGTCAGGAACAACAATATCCATGTCCTGGGAGATTTGATCTGATTGCATTCCATCATCTATATTTTCAACATCATTAGACCTTTCTTCAAAACCTTCTCCTACTTTATCTTGTGTTTTATACTCATAGAGAAGATTTTCAGCGCCGTTTCGTTTTTCTTTGCTAATATCATCTTCCCCCTCAACATTACAGGAAGTTAGAATAAAGATAACCGCTAGTAGATATGTCAACTTTTTCATTGTTGCTTCACCCATTTCACCATATAAATTTTTATATACGCAACTAGATTTCTACATGATCCTTATGAACATATCCCACTTTTCCTGATAAAATTATACGATACCAATTTCCATAATCACTCGCAATTGGGTATCTTGCACCTTTCAAGATAGTAGCAATAGGAATTAGTCTTCCTGTACTATTATCATATACAGGTATATTATCCTTTGCTTTAAATATATTGTCAGTATCCATAAAAACCTTATTCTCACCAATAATATCCGATTTCACACTCGGCATCGTTCCACTTTTATGAACATATCCATATACTCCTCCAAAGTCGATCCGATGCCAATTTCCATAATCACTAACCCTTTCATATACTTGACCTTTTTTTAACAATCCTATTTGGATAAGCTCACCTGTCCTGTTATCATAAACCGGTAAATCTTGGACTGTCTTGAAATATTTGTCATAGGGGATTGAATTGATATCTACTTCCACTTCATTCTTATGGACATAACCAACTTTTCCTGATAATACGATCCTATACCAATTTCCATAATCGCTTACTATTGGAAATTCCCCTCCCCTTAGAAGTGTTGCGAAAGGCACTAACTTACCTGAACTATTATCATAAACAGTTACGTTTTCTTTCGTTTTAATAATTATATTTGTATCTTCAAAGTACTTATTTCCACCAGTAATTTTAGCAGATTCACTTGGTTTGGTACCATTTTTTTGAACATATCCATATACTCCTCCAAAGTCGATCCGATGCCAATTTCCATAATCGCTAACTCTTTCATACACCTGTCCTCTTTTCAGGTTGCCGATTTGAATGAGTTTACCTGTTTTGTTATCATAGACAGGCAAATCTACTTCTGTAACTTCAAAATATTTCCCAAAAGGAACCGTACTCATATCTACTTCTACATTACTTTTGTGTACATATCCAACTTTACCCGATAAAATAATACGGTACCAATTTCCATAATCGCTCGCAATTGGAAATGTACTACCTTTAAGAATGGTCGCAAAAGGAACTAATTCTCCGGTACTGTTATCATAGACTGTAATGTTTTCCTTTGCTTCAAAGATTGTCTCCTTATCATTAAACGTTTTATTTAATCCTGTAGCTTCTAATTGACTACTCTGTATAGTATCATTTTTATGAACATATCCATATTTATCTCCAAAATCAATTCGATGCCAATTTCCATAATCACTAACTCTCTTGAAAACTTGACCCTTCTGTAAAGTTCCCACTTGTATTAGTTCCCCTGTCCTATTGTCATAAACTGGCGTATTATCGCTAATGACCTCAAAATAGTCTTCGGTTACAGTTGTTATAGTATTATCATTATCTATGATTGTAGGTACATATAACTTTTGTCCAACATAGATAGTATCGGAGCTCAAATTATTTAGTAACTTTATGGAGCTTACAGTTGTTTTATAATTTAGAGCTATTTTTGTCAAAGTATCTCCTGGTGCCACTGTGTATACTGTTGTAGTTGCAACTTCATCACTATTATCTGGGTTATACACAGGTGTTTCTGCTCCATGACCTAGCAGCCAAGCCCCATAATCTGACCATACATCAGGACTTTCTTGACCTAAACTCCAACTGCCTGTCCCTTTAATCTCATACTCATGAACCAAGTTCACTTTTGCTTCAATAGATCTACTATCCTCATACCAAATATGATAAGTACCAGGACCTAATACATTCCCAGAATAAGTAAAAGTTTCATCTATTTCTTTTATTTTGACAATAGCTTTTGGAGATTGAGCAGCCTCATCATATACAATTGTAGATTCATATTTACTTACCATTTCATCAATTCTATTCTTAGGAATTCCATACCCACCATAACTTTTCCCTTCCTGCCAATATCGTCCATAAAATGGGATACCTAATACAATCTTATCCTTTGATACACCTTGATTTATTGCATATTCAATACTCCTTTTTACCCAAGGCAAACTGGCGACAGGACCCTCCTCACCACCTTGGTAGCTTTCATCATACGCCATTATCATCAAGTAATCACTATATTTTGCGAGTTCATTATAATCATAAGATCCATGCCAACCTTTAGACCACCCATTCGGATTAGCAGCAACCGCAACAGAAACTTCTTTATTTGCAGGAACCTTTTCTCTTAAAAGCCGGACAAAGTCAGTATAGTTTTCTCGATCTACATCTGTTACATTTTCAATATCCACATTGATGCCATCTAAGTTATATTTTTCTATGATACCTGCAATTTCTGTGGATAATTCTTCTCTGTTTTCTAGGGCTATTCTACCCAACGTACGGTCCCAATGATTACTTAAAAATGGGACAACTTTTATCCCTTGTTGATGCATTCTCGTAATAAAGTATGTGTCGAATTGACTTGTGAGTTTTAAAGAACCGTCCGCATTAAGGTCAAAATAACTTGGAGAAACGACTTTGAGATTCCCTCTCGTACTTTCAATTTGCTTTAAATAAGTGGAAGTAACTCCAAAGTACAAATAGGACATATTAAAATCCGTTTCGTGTGCGAATGCATTTTGAATAGGACTTAACGTAAAGGAGGAGACCAAAATTGTACCAAGCATTATTTTTACTGTAGCTTTTTTTAAACTAGGGAATTTCCTTTTAATTAACGACTTAGCCGCTTTGTTTAGATCTTGATGTCTATTAGTTTTTACATTTAAAAACTCTGAAGAAAATTCAGTAAGGTGGTTATTTAAGTTAATAATAATTATAGTCTCATCATTGTCCTCTTTAACTTTAATGTCGTTAAAATATTCCATCTAACTCATCCTTTTTACAAGTTGTATGGATTATTTTCTTCATTTACTAAACAAGTATTCTTTAGGATGATAGTAAAAAAGCAGCCAACAATTGCTACTTTTTCATTTTCCGTTTATCATAATTTCCAAACCACCCAACAACCTTCCCACTCAAATCATCCAAATACGTATAAACCACCGGAATAAGCACCAATGTAAAAGCACTGGATACCGTCAGTCCAAAAATAATCACAATGGCCAGTGGTTGCTGAGCCTCCGCTCCTTCTCCAATGCCAAGCGCTAGCGGGATCATAGCAAGCACCGTAGTCAGCGTTGTCATTAAGATTGGACGCAACCGACTTGGACCGGCATTCAGAATTGCTTCCCTTCGTAATTGTCCCCGCCGCCTTAAGATATTAATGTAATCCACGAGCACGATGGCGTTATTGACTACAATTCCTGCGAGCATGATGATCCCGATAAACGCTGGAATGCTTAGTGGCATATTGGTGACATATAAGCCAAGAAGAATTCCCACAACCGTTGCTGGCAGGGAAAACATGATGACAAATGGATGCAGGAAGTTTTCAAATTGGACTGCCATCACCGCATACACTAGGAAAATCGAAAATAAGAGCGCCATTGAGAGCTGTGTGAAGGATTCCATCATGTCCTCTGCTTGTCCACCAATCGAATAGGAATACCCTTCTGGAAAGCGAATCTGGTCTAATTTTACTTCCACTTCCTCCATCACACTTCCCAAGTCCCTGTCCACAATATCACTTGTTACGTTAATTTGGCGTTGTTGGTTTTCTCTCGCAAGGCTTGCTGGTCCTTGTACTTGTTTTAATTCTGCTATTGTGGAGAGTGGAATCAATGCCCCAGTTGGTGTTTCGATTGGGAGGGACTCCATGTCCTCAATTGTCGTTCGCTTTTCTTCTGGTAATACAACACGCACGTCGATTTCATTGCCTTCTGCTCGGAATCTGGATGCAATTTGTCCACTTACGCCGAGCTGTACTTGACTCATTACTTGTGGATAGCTTAAGCCATATTGAAGAGCAAGCTCACGATTTATCACAATATGCACTTCGGGCTGCCCTTCCATTGCGGATGTTGTGGGATTGTGGATCCCCTCAATATCTCCAATTAAATACGTAATCTGCTCCCCAAGCTCTGTCAGCACCTCATGGTCAGGACCGTTTACATGTATTTGTACGGGAGATCCCATTCCAAGACCTGAGCTCATGTCGATGACTTCTATTTCTGCACCAGGGATTTTGTTAAGCTCCCCGCTGAGTGCTGTGACCATTTCCGTAGTCGAAATGCTCCGCTCCTCTTTTGGAACGAGCTGCATCCTATAGCTCGCTTCATTAGAGGAGGAAGTAAATCCAAACCCTCCGCCACCTACTGTGATAAAGTTCGTTTCGATATTATCTTCATATTTAGCAAGTACCTCGTTAACCTCTTCAACGATTTGTTCAGTAGACTGTAAATTGGTACCTGATGGCGTCTCCACTCGAATCTCAATTTGGCCTTGATCAGAGGCCGGGATAAATTCCGTGCCAATCATCGGGATTAACGCAAGGCTAAGACCAATTGCCCCTAATGTTCCAAACACCGTTGTTTTTCGATGCTTCAAGCAAAACCTTAGCACCCGTTTATAGCCTTTGTTTACTTTATCAAGAAATCGATCAAACCAATAACGCCGCCCTTTCTTTTTGTCCATTTTCGTTAATAGCTTGGACGAAAGCATTGGAACCAGCGTTACCGAAACTATTAAGGAAGCAATCAGTGCAAAGGATATGGTCATCGCTAATGGCGTGAACAACTCCGATGCGATTCCTTCTACGAAAACGATTGGTAAGAAGACTACAAGTGTCGTTGTCGTGGATGCGATTACGGCAGGCGCAAGCTCGGACGCTCCAACCCTTGCCGCTTCTTTTAAGGAATACCCTTGCTGCCTGTAGGAAACGATATTTTCTAAAATTACGATGGAGGAGTCGACCATCATCCCAATTCCAAGCGCAAGTCCACCCATTGTTAATACATTCACTGTCTCCCCGGTAAAATACATTAGGGTGAAGGTGGAGATAATCGCAATCGGAATGGAGATCCCAATCACAAGTGTCGCCCGCACACTATTTAAAAACAAAATTAAAATCAGTGCCGAAAAGATAGCCCCTATCACCATATTCTGCAAGACGGAATCGATAGACATGCGAATGAAGGTGGAGGTATCAAATACGATGCTCAAATCGACACCCTCAGGCAAGTCCTTTTTCATCTCCTCCACCGCGTCATACATCATATCCGCAACCTCCACCGTGTTTCCTTCCGTCTTTTTCAACACAGATAAAACAATGGATGGCTTCCCATTCACATAGGATAAGGAGGTTTGTTCTTTTTCCACAATCGCAACTTCTGCAATATCCTCTACTGTTATTACGGCTCCCGTTTCGGTTTGGATTAGGGTATTTTTGATATCCGTTACCGTTTCGAATTCTCCGGGGATACGAATTTGAAGGTTTTGATCCCCCTTATCAATCACCCCAGCAGAAGCAGATTGATTGGAAGCGCCGATTGCCTGGATAACTTGGTTTGTCGTTAAGTCATATTGCAACAGCTTGTCTTGCTGCAATGTAACCTGAACCTCTTCCAACACGCCGCCCTCCACACGAACTGAGGCAACCCCTTCTTGGCGTTCAAAGTATGGGACAAGCTGATTATCCGCAATGCTCTGCAGCTCTTTCGCGTCCTCTCCAGTTAAGCCAACCCACAAAACAGGAATTTGGTTCGGGTCAAAGCGCAGCACATTCGGTTCTCCCGCAGAGTCTGGTAACATCCCCTTAACTTGGTCTACCTTTTCCCGAACCTCCAGCAAAACCGAATCCAGGTCAGCACCAGTATTGAACAGGAGCACAACAAGAGACGCTCCCGGCTGCGACCGAGATTGAAAGGATTCAATACCTTCAATCGAAATAACCGCAGACTCAATCGGCCGCGATACAAACTCTTCTACCTCTTGAGGTGCCGCCCCTTCATAGGTAGTCGAAATAACCGCAATCGGCAAGTCGATTTTCGGATACAAATCAATTGTTAAATTTCGAAGCGAAACAAAACCAAGCGCTAATATGGAGAGAACAATCATAATGACGCCAACTGGCCGGCGTACCGAAGTATCTACAAGCTTCACTTACCCTTCCTCCTTCATTACTTCCACCTGTGCCCCGTCTTCTAACGTGAATTGCCCCTTCGTCACGACCTGATCCCCTGCCTGAACATCCCCATCTATCGCTGTCTTTTCCGTCTGTGTTTGGAGAATAGTGATTGGAATTCTTTTCGCAGTGTCGTTTTCAATAATGAAAATATATGAATTGTCCTTCTCTTCCACAACGCTAGCGGTTGGCACAATAATTGCATGATCTATTTCAGATACGCTCATTTGCGCCTCTGCAATCATACCTGGTTTCACCGCATGATTCGGATTCGAAAGCGACGCTTCAATCGGATATAATCCCGTATCATCCGGTGTGACACTTATATAGTGAACTGTTGCCATTTTGGCTTTATCCTTGACTGTGACTTTAATATCTTGGCCCTCTTTAAATAAATCGAGCTGCTCCGCAGTTGCGTGGAACGTAATCTTCACATCGTCCAAATCAATCACCGCTCCAATTGGGTTTTGATTGGAAACTTTTGACCCCTCCTGAATGGACAATTGATGAATCGTACCACCATGAGGCGCTTCCACTACAACGTTCCCAGGGTTAATCCGCGCAATCACATCCCCAGTCTGCACTTCATCCCCATTGGCCACTGCTAGCTCCGTAATTTCTCCCGCCGTCACCGGAATAATAGACGTCATTTGATTCGGACTCACTTTCCCATAAAAGGTCTCTTCTGTTGTGAGCGCACCCTCCCGAACCGCCTCCACCTCTACAGGGATCACAAGCTCCTCCGCCCGCTCCACATCATCCTGATCACTACAACCCGATAAAACCATCACCGCACCCATTGCAATTTTCATCAGCCACCTCATCACAACCGCTCCTTTTACCGTTCATTATGATATAAAAATACAGGATAAAATTGGTATATTCAACCTGGGGTGGAGTGGATTATCTTGGTGTTTGGGGGAATTGTTAGGAGGAGGCGGGGAATTGTTGTCGGGTTTTGCGGGATTATTGGGTGGAGTTGGAGGATTATTATGGGGTTTCGCGGGATTTACGAATTGTGTTGGAGGATTATTATAAGATTGCGCGGAATTCCTACGCCGTGTTGGAGGATTATTTTATCCTATTGCGGGATTCGCGCGCGGAGCTAGAGGATTAATTTGAAATTTTATCGAATTCCTACGCCGTGTTGGAGGATTATTTTATCCTATTGCGGGATTCGTGCGCCGTGTTGGAGGTTTGTATGACTTTTAGATTTAATTTCTGCCCCGCACTGTGGAATTAATCGGACATTCTATCGGAATTGCACCCGATCTTGGAGGATTAATGGCAGATTTTATTGGAATCGTGCCACCCATTGAAGAATGAATGGTACATTTTGGAGGATTCCCGCGCAATTCTAATGAATAATATTGAATTTATAATGAAATTAATTACATATTCAATTGAATTATTAACTTCTCCATGAGAATAAATCACAATTCCCACCGAATCAGCCCACGTTCTTGATTAATCATGCAGAATCCCTAATGAAATCGTTCAAACCAAGAAAGAATCAGACAGAATTAAAGACCCCCACCAACCAGTGGAGGGTCTCAAATTTAAAAGCGATCGAAATCATCATAATCCGTATTTGGATAATCCCACAGCACACGTTTATACATGAGCGCGATAACTAGACCGCATAAGCCGAATTGTCGGTTCATGGACATGAAGGATGTATTTACGATTATTTTGCGATTATCCGATAGTACGACTTCTGTTTTCGTGATGTCGTTTCCGAACTTTTTGTAATCGTTGATATTGAAGAATGAAATCCAAGTGCAGTTATGTTCTTTGGGTGACATATTCGGAAAGAAGAAGAGCCCTTCCGTTGGGTTGATTGGGATTGGAAGTTTTGATTTAACACGAAGTATTTTTTCCATCGCCTTTTTTCTGCCGATGTAAGTGGAGCCCCCAGATATGCAGGCTTCTTTGATGAGTTGCATTGATGTTTTTGTACAATAGATTTCTTTGTCCTTTTCCAAAATCCTTGTTTGATATTCCGCGCTCGGTACGTGTAGAAGTGCCATTGTATTACGATTAATTTTATAATCCTTTAAAATGACCATCTGCAACCTCCCATATTATTATTTTACTACAATCATATTTTACTATAATTTACTAGGGAAATATACCCTTATTTTTACAAAATTGTGTATTTTTTGAAAATAATATAGGTATTTAGTTATAAAATCCGTCAAAATAGGGAATATTTCACGTGTAAAAAGCAATATTCCACCAAAATCTTGAAATAATTCAACAAGTAATGACCACTTTCATTCAGTTGGAGCTTTTTTTCAAAAGAAAAAACCCGCAAAATGATGCGGGTTTTTCCTTTATTGATTTTCGTCATCTTCTTCTAATAAATCATCACCATTGTTTTCATCTGTACCTGCACCATTTTGTGCATCGTCAGTACCTGTGCCTGCATCTTCACCAGTGCCAGCACCGCCATTTTCCTCAAGGTTTTCATCGCCATTTGCACCTTGATCTTGACCATCTGTGCCATCATTCTGTTCTGGTGTTGCATTGTCGCCTTCGTCTTCCATTAGGCCATCATCCGTTGCGCCACCATCATCTGTTGTACCGCCATCATCTTCAAGTGGTGCCTCTTCTTCTAACGGCGCTTCTTCTTGAACTGGATCCTCTTCGTCACCTTCATCATTCGCACAACCTACAACTAGAGAGAGAGCCATTACAGATGCCCCAATTTTCCAAAGCCATTTGTTGTTCATGTCTCTTTCCTCCTTTGTGGATATTTATCATGTTTATTTTTCCCAAAAGAATGGAATTTATGTTGAAAAGTTTCCGATTTAAACGGAAAAACATTCTCATCCTGTAGGTTGCACAGTCGGAGGAACTGTTATGTAATCATTTTGTAAAAGTTAATTACCAATTGCAAAAGTAATTTCCGCTTCACAAGCAAGCTCACCATTTACGGTTGCCACGCCTTTTCCCTTTCCAATTGGCCCTTTGACACGCACAATTTCCACTTCTAGCTTCAGTTGATCGCCTGGCTTTACTTGACGTTTAAAACGACATTTATCAATTCCAGCTAGAAATCCAATTTTGCCCTTATTTTCTTCC
Organism: Salirhabdus sp. Marseille-P4669; assembly: GCF_900240405.1. GTDB lineage: Bacteria > Bacillota > Bacilli > Bacillales > Alkalibacillaceae > OEQK01. Next base: position 402,404 of record NZ_OEQK01000001.1, on the reverse strand, counting down.
TTTTGCAAAATAGCAGCAGCACCAACCTGCGCCATTGCCTCTACAATCAAAACTCCAGGCATTACCGGATAATCAGGAAAATGTCCCTGGAAAAACGGTTCATTAATCGTTACATTTTTTATCCCAACAGCACGTTGCCCCTCTTCAAATTCTTCTATCCGATCCACTAATAAAAACGGGTAACGGTGTGGAATAATATTTTTAATTTCATTAATATCTAGCATATGTACATTGCCTCCCAATATGGATTTTCATTATTATATCAAAATTTAGTAGTAGGTGGTACTATTTTGTGATGTGGGGTTATGTTGAATCGATGTTAAAAAGTCTGTATGTATTGTTGAATTAGTTTTTGCACTTGATGAGTTAGTTGCTACACTTGTTGAATTAGTTCCCGCACTTGTTGAATTAGTTCCCGCACTTGTTGAATTTACCATATATTATGCCGAATTATTCAAGGATTCATTAGGATTAGCATCTCATATCGAAAAATTATGCTGAACACGTATAAAATGTTGAATTAGTTGCTTATATTAATGAATTTCACTTACGCATTATTGAATTATTCGCTGATTTTGTAGAATTATTTAACGATATCATTGAATTAATCGTTCATCTTGTTGAATTATACATTTAAATCATTGAATTTATCGGTTATCTTATGGAATTCTCCACCCACATTGAATGAACCAATTTAGCAGGATGAGATGTTAATTCAATGGAATGTGGGCAGAATTCAGCAAGATGGGTGGTTAATTCAACAAAATCAGGGCGAAATTCAGCAAGATGGATGGTTAATTCAACAAAATCAGGGTGGAATTCAGCTAAATGGGGCATTAATTCAATAATATAAAGATGGAATTCAATAAGAGCTGTAATCAAAACCCCACCAACAAAAAAAGACCTCCCACCCAGGGGAAGTCTCATCGTTCCTTCTTCACAATATCAACTATATGTTGCCAAGTGGACCAGTCGAAAACGTCGGTTGGTTTGCCATCGCCGATGATGCCATAACCAATCATAAGGCCAGCAAATAATGCGAGAACACTAAACACCGTCACCAAAATAATGCGCAGCCAAATCGGGACTAACCGTTTGCGGAACTTTTTCATTTTCTTTTCGAGCTTTTGTTCCTTTTTCTTTTGTTTATCCTTTTTTTGGGCTGCCTTCTTTTGTTCGCGCATTTCTTCTCTTGTTCGTGATTGGCCTTTTTTTTCTTCTGTTACCATATTGTTAAGGCTCCTTGAAATTTATTTCTTCTTATCGAAGGGAATTCACAAGTCCTGCCATTTGATCGGAGAATGTAATGGCACGTGCGTTTAATTGATAGGCACGTTGCGTTTCCATCATGCTTGTTAATGCTTCCGATAGATTCACGTTGGATGTCTCCAATGTCCCTGGAAGAACCGATGCATCCACTACTTGGGCTACAGCATTTTCGTCCATTCCGTACGCTTCATTCGGGAATCGATAACGGTTGCCACCTGCTGATTCTAAGGAGCGTGGAAGCTCTACTTGAACAAGCTCAAGGCTTGCTTCTGCATTTACTGCAGTGCCTCTCGTTACAGCTATTTCCCCGTTTTCGTTAATTCGGATGTCATCAAATCCACCTTGAACAACAATTGGGCCATTGTTCCCTACAATTGGGTGTCCTTCAGCTGTCACAAGCATCACTTGTTCGTTATTGTTAATTGGTTGCAAATAAAAGTTTCCAGCTCGGGTAAATTGGGTTTCCGTTACTCCATTTTCGGTCACTTGTACTTGGAAAAACTGTTTTTCATTCGTTAAGGCAACATCTAAAGCTCGCTCTGTTGTCATCAGGTTCCCGCTTGCCATATTCACATTAGCATGTGCTAAACGGGCGCCGTTTCCTTGACGAAATCCGGCTGGTGTCACGCGAGGAGCTGTATCCTCATCTGGGGATAGGTTGTCTATTTGTTGAACTAATAGAGACGAAAAATTAGCAGTTTTTGCTTTGTACCCAGCTGTATTCGCATTTGCGATGTTATTTCCAATAAGATCTAATCGTTTTTGCAATTGTCCCATTGTAACTGCTGCAATTGAAGCATTTCTCATTTATTTTCGCCTCCTTATCTCAATTTTCCAATTTGGTTCGCTGCTAAATCCATGCTTTGATCATACGCTTTTAATACTTGTTGGTTTAACTCAAAGCTACGATAGGCAGCCATCATATCTGTCATCGTTTGTATAGTATCCACGTTGGAGCCCTCAAGTACACCTTGCTGCACTTCAAACGTAACCCCCGCAACACCACGAGCATCTACAGGCTGGGCGTCCCCTTCTACTTCAAAAAGGTCATTCCCAACTTTCACCATATCGGCTGTCGCATTTGGATGATACGCAATGCCTAGTGGAATCGTATTTCCGTTAACAAGGATTTGTCCATTCGCATTCACTTGAAAATCGTTGCTTCCTGTTTGAATTCGATTTCCAGTCGCATCTAGTACATAGTATCCCGTTGATGACGTTAAAAATCCTTCCGCATCAACCGTAAAGTTACCATTACGAGTGTAGCTCATGCCACCATCCTCGTTTTGTACCGTAAAGAAAAGAAATCCATCGTCATCTGGAAGCTGGCCATTTACAAGCGCAACATCCGTTTGTATTCCAGTGTCTCGAACATCCCCTTGCTCGAACATTGGAGTCGTTTCATGCATATAAACACCAGTATTAATAGAACCAATTGGTTGATTCGTTGGAATACGTAGACCGTTCTTTACTGGAATTTGCTTTTCTCCCATTTGTTGAATAAGCAATTCCGGAAAAGAGCGTAAAGATGTTTGGTCTGTTTTATATCCTGGAGTTAATGCGTTAGCCATATTATTTGTCAGGATGTCTTGTCGTCGTTGTTGAGCTAACATTCCGCTTGCAGCTGTATAATAGCCTCTAAGCAAAGCGATCCTCTCCTTTTTTTGAAAAACATTAGTGGGATTATCTATCGTTAAAAAGCCTTAATTTAAAATTCATACCATTATTATATCGGTTCAACACCCATTAGATTGAAGCATTTCTCGAATATTTTTTATTAAACAAAAGCTTCTCACAATCGATAATCACGCCAATTACTTCCCTACTTTTGGAAGCTTGTCTATATGTTCAAGCATAAGGCCTGTCCCAATTGCAACACATTCCATTGGATGCTCGGCAATAATAACAGGCACTTTTAATTCCTCAGATAATAGCTGGTCTAAGCCGTTTAGTAATGCTCCTCCACCAGTTAAAATTGCACCACGGTCAATAATATCTGCAGATAATTCAGGCGGTGTACGCTCGAGCACAGATTTCGCAGCTTGTACAATTAAAACAACGGATTCTTTTAAAGCATCGTTGATTTCAGCTGAACGAACAGTAATCGTTCTCGGTAAACCAGAAACCAAATCACGACCACGTATATCCATTTCTTCATTACGAGCTCCTGGAAATACTGTCGCAATGTTAATCTTAATGTCTTCCGCAGTACGATCCCCAATAAGAAGCTTATATTCTCGTTTAATATATTGAATAATATCCTGGTCAAACTTGTCCCCTGCCATCTTAACGGAAGAGGCGGTGACAATATCGCCCATTGACAATACCGCAATATCGGTTGTCCCACCGCCTATGTCTAGTACCATGTTCCCGCTTGGTTGGAATATATCCATTCCTGCACCAATTGCAGCAACCTTTGGCTCTTCCTCAAGATAAACCTTTTTGCCGCCACTTTTTTCAGTAGCTTCTTTAATGGCTTTTTGCTCCACCTTCGTAATGTTGGTTGGGCAACATACTAAAATTCGTGGTTTTGACAAGAAGCCTCGGACATTAATTTTTTCAATAAAATGCTTTAACATCGCTTCCGTAACATCAAAGTCCGCGATAACCCCGTCCTTCAACGGGCGAATTGCCGCAATATTACCTGGCGTACGTCCAACCATACGTCTTGCCGCATGCCCTACCTCTAAAACTTTTCCTGTATTTCGATCCATCGCAACGACAGATGGTTCATTTAGTACAATGCCTTTTCCTTTTGCATGTATTAAAACATTTGCCGTACCGAGATCAATACCAATGTCTCTTGCAAACATAATATAAAGGTCCCCCTGACTCCAAATTTCTACAAAATCCGCAAATATACCTATTATATGTTGTATTTTATCAAAAATTTGTCAATTCGTCTTTAGTATTTTGAAAAAAGTTTCCGAATCATGCAGTATTGGAGTCACACCTTATGAAATTGTTTTCGTCATAGACTCGTCTTTCGTACGGCTAGAGTACTTTTTCTTCGTCGCTTCACCACCTCTGAGATGTCGAATTGATTTGTGGTAATCGAGAATTTCTTTAACTTCTTTCCCAAGTTCTGGATTAATTTCTGGCAATCGCTCCGTCAAATCCTTGTGGACGGTACTTTTCGAGACACCAAACTCCTTGGCAATGACTCGTACCGTCTTCCTTGTCTCCACGATATATTTTCCTATCTTGATTGTTCTTTCTTTGATGTAATCGTGCACACCACTCGCCTCCTAAAGGTTGGACTCTTAAAGGGGTGAAATGAGACAAGGTGATCTTAATGGGGTGTTTAGTAAATTCAAGCTGCATTCGAACAGATGTCATCCCTAGTAGCAATAAGACCGCAATCCACACACTTTCCCACCTCATACCTTTCATTAAGCTCGTTTGTAACATCTTATTAAGCAGGCGGCGTGATTATGCTTAAAAATCAAGTAGGACAAGGCTTTTGAGGGGAATTATGTAAAAAATTTGGTTTGGTGCATAGATATGAGGTGTAGTGCATACATTATATGCGCTAATTGAGGGGTTGGATGGGATTGAGTGGGGGTTGGGTGTATAAATTAGGGGTTGGTCGAGGATTCTCGGTGGGGGTTGGGGGATTATTGGATGGTGTTGTGGGATTATCCTGCGGTGTTGGCGAATTTATGCTTTGTGTTGGAGGATTACTCTCCGTTGTTGATGAATTCGTGCTTTATGTTGGGGGATTATTCCGAGATTTTGGTGAATTGAGTGCTGTGCGTGGGGGATTACCCTCTGGTGTTAGTGAATTGGGTGCTGTTCGCTGGGGATTCCCCCGCGATGTTGATGAATTCGTGCTTTATGTTGGGGGATTATTCCGAGATTTTGGTGAATTGAGTGCTGTGCGTGGGGGATTACCCTCTGGTGTTAGTGAATTGGGTGCTGTTCGCTGGGGATTCCCCCGCGATGTTGGTGAATTCGTGCTATATGTTGGAGGATTATTCCGGGGTGTTGGTGAATTGAGTGCTGTGCGTGGGGGATTACTCTCCGTTGTTGGTGAATTAAGTGCTGTGCGCTGGGGATTCCCCAGCGATGTTGATGAATTCGTGCTTTATGTTAGAGGATTATTCCGAGATGTTGGTGAATTGAGTGCTATGCGTGGAGGATTACTCTCCGTTGTTGGTGAATTGAGTGCTATGCGCTGGGGATTCCCCAGCGATGTTGGTGAATTCGTGCTATATGTTGGAGGATTATTCCATGTTATTGATGAATCGAGTGCTATGCGCTGGAGATTATTCCGGGGTGTTATTGAATTCGCGCTATAGACCACGGGATTTTCCCAAGAACTTGCTGAAATCATGCAACATGTTGGATGATTTCCCCGTGATTCGGTTGAATTCCTCCCACAAGTGAATTCATCAACTTGAGAATGGATACTTGCCACATGCGTGGCACCTAAATAAGATTATGAACCAGATATTCCATTAAAACCTAAGTGAATTCAATAAAATATACTAATAATCCATCAATAAAATACGCGAATCTCGCTATGACATAGAGCTTTCTCTAAAAATAGCGCACGAATCTCCCAACGACCTAGATTAATCCTCCAAAATAAACCGTTAATCCTCCAACATCACGGGATAATTCCACATAATTCCGATTTAATCCTCTAATAACGCGAAGCCATTCCACAAAATCAACGTCATATCAAAAATAAGAAAAAAAGACTGCCTCCAATTGAGACAGTCTCATGTAAAATTTACGCGCTTGCTGAAGATGCTGAAGATTCCGCTTCAGGAGTTTCTGCATCTGGAGATTCTGCGTCTTCATCGCCAGAACCTGCGTCTGGATCTTCTGTTTCTTCATCAGCGTTCTCATCTGCATTTTCTTCCTCATTTGCTTCATCGTCTTCATTTGCATCGCCTTCATCTCTTGAAAGCTCATCATGCTCTGCTTCAGAAGCTGCGTCATCAATTGCATCTTCTTCTACATTTGTTTCTTCGCTTTTGTCTTCATCTTCTTCCTCTTTCGGAAGTTCGATGTCACTTAGCGTTTTGTTGAAGAAGTCTTCTGGGTTTAATGGTGTACCGTCTTTACGTAATTCAAAGTGTACGTGTACGCCATTCGCTTGTCCAAATAAATTTCTTCCAGCGGTACCTAATACATCACCTTGTGTTACCTCTGCACCAGATGAAACAGTTACATCTTCAAGGCTAGAATATTTTGTTGTTACACCATTATCGTGTGTAAGCTCCACTACCATTCCTTGTAATGGGTCTTCCTTAACCTCTGTTACTGTTCCACTCATTGCTGCAGTTACATCAAATGCTTCATCGTTGGCAGAAGCAATATCCACTCCTACACTTTGATAATACTTATTATTGTATAGGATGAGTGCCTGCTCACGATCTTCTTGCGGAGCGTCGTAATCAAAGAATTTCGTTACGATCTCTGCATCTGTGGCATTTGCTACAGGCATTTTCAAAGTTTCTTCCTGTGTCACTACAGGCACGGTATCAAGATCCGAGTCATGTATTTGGTCTTGAGTATTTTCCGTATCTAAAGCATCCTCAGGGAGATCAATTGCCCTATTTTGATACCAAATCACCGCTGTCAAAATCAATGCTGCAAAAGTTAAATAAACCGCTGGATAAAACCATTTCTTTCTTACTAACTTCTTCCATGAATTATTAGAGTTCGGTTTCTTACCTTCCTCTTTCATCTTATCACCACCTCTGCTACCATTCTCAACGGATAATGAAAGATTTATACATAGATTTTAAATTTTTTTGCACTTATTTTTCGACAAAGGGATGATTTTTATGCATGGAATGGAAAATTTTTTAATTAGAGGGGTAATTGATATTGCCGTCCTTTTGTTTTACCAGTATAGGGAAGATTCATGGATTGGAGAATATAAGCCGCGGTCGAAGGGGACGGAATCTTTAAAAAGGCGCGAAGCTGTTCATTCGTTATTTTAGGTCCTATTAAATACGCGTAATCTTTTAATGACTCAACATGGGCGTCTGTCGAGGAAAAGTTACATTGCTTACATGTCCACACTTTTCCTTTTCGATTCATTGGCAGTTGAGAGCAGTTCGGGCAGTGAACGCCACCGCGAATATCCAATTCTCTTAAAGCATAAGCTTCTAGCAGATTGGTTGCTTGAGGTCTGTCCTGCTTCCACATTTGCTTTGCTAGTTTTAGAAGCTCTGCTTTTGTAAACAACCTTCGCCCATACCTTTTCGATACTTCCGCTACAGCTTCAGGAATGTTTTCACTATGTATAATGCGCTGCACAAATTCAGGGTTATGATTTGAGGATTCAATTATAGTAGAGGAAAAGCTAAAAACAATGAGGGTTTCAATCGGAATGGAGCGAATCCCTTTCTTCAAAAGCCACTGATGGAGCTGCTTTTTATGTCGGCCCACTTGCGTAATCGGATACGGATAACCCTCCTTTTTGCCATCCACCATTCGAATTAGCTGCTTAAAGGTATCATCAAAATAGACCGTGCCATTGTAATTTTTCACTTCTAAAATAAGGAAGAAGTATGGGGTGAGGATAAGCGTGTCCATTTGAAAGGTATGCTTATTAGAGAGGGTGAGATCGTGTAAGATGTAGTAATCCTTGTCGGGCAAATAACTTAAAAAATAGTCAATCGCCGTCTCCCCTCTAAAACCTTTTCTACTCTGTGTCAGGTTTTTATGAATTTCACGCATACTGATATGATTCGGATCCACTCTTCGAACGAGCGCCTCGTGCATTTTAATCGAAAGCGGAATTGGTCTTTCTTTTACAATCATGCTATTTCTCCCTTTTTTCCTTATTGTAAATGATGTTCTAATAGAGATGCTAATCTCTAAAAAAGAAGAATTAGCGTAACATTTTATTCGTATTTTAGAAGTGTCTAGCGAATTTAGGCAATATCGGACTGTTTTTATATAGTAATTTTCAAATTCAACATAAATGAAAAAAGCTGACCCCATCCAATAATGAGCCAGCCATATTCCTTACCTTTCTTTTTCATAAGCTTCCTTTAGGTCTTCCTTTAACGCCTCCACACTTTTCCCATCGGTTGATATCCCATATTCACTTGCCTTGCTCTCCATCATTTTCTCTAGAAGCTCTTGTTGTACAGCATCTGCCTCTTTATTTTCAATGGATATTCCGTGCTCCGCCGCCTTTTCCATAAGCCTCTCTTTTCGATTTCCTAGATTCAGTCGGTAATCATTCATACTTTTAAGAGCTGCTTCTTCCTTGTTTTCTGTATTGTAAGCCTCTTTTAACTGCACTTCTAACTCTTCCATACTTTTTCCTTCGAATGTTATACCCAGTTCACTTGCCTTTTGCTCCATCAACACATCAAGCAGTTCCGCCTGAATCTCCTCTAATTCTTTACCCTCTAGAGACACTCCATGTGCATCCGCCAGTTCCTTTAAATGTTCATTATTAAGACCTCTTTCACCACGCAAATTCTCCACTGCCTCGCTAGGTGTTTTCTCTTCAGCTGGAGGCTCCGAATTCTCACCTGCAAATGCAGGCATCAATTGCAATGACCCAATACAAACACCACCAACTAACACAGACATAAGTATTTTTTTCTTCATCAAATCCCTCCTTTTACCGATTAAATGACAGTCAGTTTTATTATATATGTTCTCAAATAAGAATGTTGTCGATTGCCATATTTTTTCGATTTGATTCCATGTTTTCCTTTGAAATGGCAAATATACCTCTGGATTTCATCGTTGGAGGCGGATAATAATTTAGTAATTGGGTTTTTTCATTCAATTTGAATTCATTTTCATTCAGAAATAGCAGATAATCATCCAATAAGTACGGATATTCCTGCAATATGTATGAATTATCCTTTAGATCCCTCTTTTTATTGGACTTGGTGGAGCATTCATTTAATAGGGGGCATTTTTCATTCAACATTCCGTAATAATCATTCAATAAAGCATATTTTTCATTCAACATTACTTAATAATCATTTAATAAGTCGGGATTTTCCATCATGGCCGGTTATTCATTCAATTAAATTGATATTCCTCCAGCATGTAACAGCATTCATCCAGTAAATCTCCTTAATCATCCAGCGCAATGAATTATTCAACTAATGAAACCCATAATCATTCAAGATAAGTTAATAATCATTCAATAAAGCAAATTTTTCATCCAACATAAACGAATAATCATCCTGTAAGTCGCTATTTTCCAACAACACCAATTATTTATTCGATTAAATTGATAATCATCCAACGCATCACATTTTTCATTCCATGAAACTCCATATTCATCCAGCACATCACATTATTCATCCAATATAACTCCATATTCACCCAGCACATCACATTATTCATCCAATATAACTCCATATTCATCCAATTAACCCTCACAATCCCCCAACTCATCGCAATAATCCTCCAATACCCAACCATATTCCCCGCGCATCCAACATTAATCCAAAAAAAAGAGGCCTTAAACCTCCTCGCGCTTTAATGCGGTTACGCGTTCGGGGTCTGAGCCTATGTTTGTTACTTCTGCACCTTTATAGTAATAGGTCACGATCTCTTTGTAAGTTTTGCCTTCTTTCGCCATGCCGTTTGCGCCGTATTGGCTCATGCCAACACCGTGTCCGTAGCCTTCTGTTTGAAAGACGAGGTGGTCTCCCTTCAGCTCAACGGTAAAATCACTTGAGCGCAAATCTAGGGCTTCACGTACTTCTCGACCAGTGAATTCCTTACCTCCAATTGTAACGGTTTTGACTCGGTCGCTTTCGGTTCGAGTTAAATTCGTAATCGCATTGCCTTTGCTTGTGATGGATACGCCTAGTTTGCTTGCCGCTTCTTCTAAAGTGAAGATTGCTTGGCTTTCAAATTTTGGCGATGCTTCATCCCATGGACTTGGTACGCTTTTTAAATAAGGAATTGGATTCGTCCAGTAGTCCTCTGCATTTTCCGTGTAGCCGTTGCTTGTGGAGAAGAATGCGGGTTCAATTGGATTGCCTTCATAGGTTAAAATTTCGCCTTGGGTTGCTTCTACCGCTTCTTTTATCTTTTGCATTTTCCAATCGAAATCCTCGCCCCATTGCTTCTTTAATTCTTCTTCACTTTTATATACTTGATGTTGAACGGTATCGGTAATTTGCCCTCCCTCAGGCACCTTTTCCCCATTTAACACATGCTTCACCACATATGTACGCGCAGCGAGTGCTTGAGCTTTTAATGCTTCTGGCTCAAAATCTGCAGGCATTTCGGAGGCAACGACCCCTGCTACATATTTCTCGAGTGGGACATCATCTACCTTTCGTTGCTGCGATCGGAATACGGAGACAACATACGGGTCTTCTTCTACTCTTCCATCTGATCCACTCACATCTACTTCGGCGTCTTTGTCATTGGTTTGATAGTTTTCGGTTGTTTCAGAGCTACTAATATACGGGATAACGACTAAGGATGGAATGACTACAATCATCGCTACAAGGGATAGTACAGATATCAAGCTAAGTTTTTTCCAGTTCACAAAAAAGCCTCCTTTCATTCTCTACTAAAATCTATTCACAAATTCGATTTAGTAGAACTAGAATTTAAGAAAATAGACAAGCTTACTAGAAAAAATAGTACAAGCATAATTAGGTGGGATAAGGTAACTTCTCTATCCTCAGACATATACTTTATGGAATGATGGAGAGAAGGGAATGAAGGATGTGAAGAAAACAGGATTATTCCTGGTCTTTTTTATGCTTTTTTTAGCTGCTTGTTCGAATTCGGAGGAGAAGGATGAAAAGGACAGAGCGGAAAATTCAGAAGAGACAACAAAAGAGGAAGTAGCAACAGAAGAAGAAGAGGGAACGGAAGAAGAGGCAGAGGATACCGCTTCTGAAGAGGAAGAGGATCAAGCTTCCGAAGTAGAAGAGGCATCCACAGAAGAACCAGTCGATGCGACAAGGGCCTCTGTATTTGAAGAGGAATATTACTTATACATGGATTATTTGAATGCAGCCGTTGTGTATGAAACGGAAGCACTAACCGTATTTAATGATTTAGTTATGCAAAATGTAGATGATGCGACCGCAGCAGACTCGATACGCAATGAGGTCATTCCCGCTTATGATGCTTACTTGACAGAGCTTGAGAATATACCGGAAATCAATCCAGAGTTAACCGAGTTTAATCAACACTTGCTTGATGTGTCCTATATTCAATACGACGCACTTGTTACCCTTTTGGAGGGCTTGGATGCACAGGATGATGCCTTAATTAATGAGGCGTATATGCTAATGGAAGAACACACTGCGCTTACTATGGAAGTCATCACTCATATCGCCGATTTATCGGAAAAGTACGGTATTCCTTACGATATGGATGCCGCCATGCAAGGATTATAAACGAAAACTAGAGGGCTGCCTCTAGTTTTCTTTAAATACAGATAAATAATCGGTTTGTGAAATCACATTTATTTGATGATTGTCTTTTTCATATGTCGTTAAGGAGCCCTCCCGAGACACTTCCTTCCAGCCATTCCACTCTATTTGCCACTTATAATAGAATGGTAACCCATCCTCCTCCGATGCCGGCGCCCAATCGAATTCAGCAAACCCGCTCCATTGATTGGTGACCTCCGCCGACTTCGGAATCGGAAAACCATACAATTGCTCTCCCTTCTCGTAGGAAAAAAACACCAAATACAAAACACCTGCTACGAAAATCAAGCCCACACTTATTCCAATCACCTTTTTCCTCACGCTAACCTCCCTACCCCCCGAATAACGGAATAACCTTGGCATTACAATTCTTTTCATAAAATTCTATCGGACCAGCTCCACCTAAAATTGCATATGCATAACCCTTTTTAGACATATCCACCAAACTGCGCTGGAGTAACTCCTTCCCAACAGACGCCAAACGATGGTGCTTGGCAACACCCATCGGCCCAAAATAGCCCTTCTTCCCTTCAAATGTATCATAACAAGCAAAGCCAACAATTTCCTCATCCTGCAAAGCAAGAAAAACAGGAAGCTCCTCACCATGAAGATTTTCGAAATTGCCTAACCAACGCGCATCAAATTCCTCTACGATAAATCGCTTAATGGCTTCCAGGTCATCCTCCGTCAATCTACGAATCGCATTTTTCTCCTTTAGCTCGTCGTCCACTTCACTCAAATCCACTATCAAATCTCTCGCCACACAAGCGATGCGCATGATATCTTCCTTCACTTCCTCATTTAGGTAGTCGGCTCTCTCCAACACCGCTTGCAGAATATGCCCTTCATGGATAAACATTTGATTATACTTTTTCATTAAGACATTCGCCCGCTCCAAAACCTCAATCGAAGCTCCGGAGAATTTCTGATCATTGTAAAAAAAGTACTCCGAATCACCCTGTTCTACGCTTCGCAATAGTTCTTCCGCAAAATGAACACCAAATTGTTTCGTCAAATACAAATAAAGCTCCCCGCATACTCCCGTTCCTTCGTGACTTGCTCCGATCAACAAATGATGTGGATAAATAACACCTCGTGCCACCTTACGAGCTAGTTCAAAAATACGTTCCATTCGGTTGGTAAATTGATAATCATACATGGGCTATTTGCTCCTAATAAAAAATAGTTAATTTCTTTTTTCTGATAAAAAATCCTTCGCTAAAAAGTAAGCATTTGAGGTGAAAAGCTGGGTTTTAATTTCGTTCTTTCGAATTAAACTGCCAAAGCTATGAAATGGAAAAACACGAATATCAAGATCCTCCGTCTCATCCAATTGCTGACTGTATGCTGGATAGGCATCTTGAATTAAAAAGGTAATCACCTTATTCGTTTGCGTCGCCGGATTAACCATGAGCTCACTCAGCTTGATCGGCTTCTGATCAGACGTAAACCCAGTCTCTTCCCGAAGCTCACGAACAATTCCTTCCTCATACGTCTCATTTTCTTCTATTTTCCCGGCCGGTAGCTCTAAAAAGAAATCATCCCCTGCATGGCGATACTGCTCCACAAGGACAATCTCGTCATCCTTCGTAATGACAATAGCATTGACCCAATCCGCATATTCATTTACATAGTAGCCATCAATCACAAACCCATTTGGAAGCTCACACTGATCCTTACGCAAATTCCCATATGGCGTTTTATACAAATACTCGCTATGTAACGTCTTCCATTTTTTCATGTTTCCACTCCTATAACCTGCTCAGGATGATTTATTATGTGCTTTACTTCTTGAATAATTTTATTGAATTGTTGAATTATCGCTTTATATTGTGGGATTATCGCTTTATCCTGTTGAATTATCGCTTTATATTGTGGAATTACCGCTTTATCCTGTTGAATTCTACATCTCTACTATTAAATTCCTGCTTTGCATTATTGAATTCTGCTCTCTAACCTTGGAATTACCGCGCTCATCTATCGAATCCCGCTCCCTAACCTTGGAATTACTGCGCTCAACTATTGAATCCCGCTCCCCAACCTTGGAATTAACGCGCTCATCTATCGAATCCCGCTCCCTAACCTTGGAATTAACGCGCTCAACTATTGAATCCCGCTCCCCAACCTTGGAATTAACACGCTCAACTGCTGAATTATCACCCCAAACTGCCGAATTCCACCGCTCAACTGCTGAATTATTACTCCAAACTGCCGAATTCCACCACTCAGCCCCAAAACGTCAGCCCCAAAATCCCAACCCCCAAATCCCATCACTCTAAAAAACTTCGCCCCCCACCCAAAATAATCCTCTATTCATACTATCCCCAAAACCATAAAAAAAGGGATGCATCTTCTGCATCCCTTCTCCAATTCCAACTTATATGGAGGAAATTTTATTCCCTGTATTTATATCAACTACATTTCCGTCCTCTGCTTCACGCACACGTACAATGTCCGCACCTAGGCCTTGTAATTTGCCTACAAAGTCTACATATCCACGATCTAAATGCTTAAGCTGTGTAACGCGCGTGTAGCCGTCAGCAACTAACCCTGCAAGGATGAGGGCGGATGCTGCACGTAAGTCAGTAGCAGAAACTTCGGCACCTTGTAAGTCTACAGGGCCTTCAATAATTGCACTTCTGCCTTCAATTTTAATGTTTCCGTTCATACGTCCGAATTCTTCCACATGCATGAAACGATTTTCAAATACAGTTTCGCTAATAACCGATGTTCCTACTGCTTTCATCGTCAAGGCCATAAGTTGGGGTTGCATATCCGTTGGAAAACCTGGATATGGTAAGGTCTTAATACTTACCGGCTTTAACTTTTCAGGACCTACGACACGAATGCCATCAACTTTCTCCTCAATGATCGCACCCATTTCTTCTAGCTTTGCAATGGTAGAGCGTAAGTGCATGGATAAGGCACCCTTCACAAATACATCTCCACCAGTAATTGCAGCGGCAACCATAAAGGTACCAGCTTCAATTCGGTCAGGGATAATGGTATGATCTGCACCTTGTAGAGCATCTACTCCTTCGATGCGGATTGTTTCTGTTCCCGCGCCAACAATTTTTGCTCCCATTTTATTCAAGAAATTAGATAGATCCACAATTTCTGGTTCTCTTGCGCAGTTTTCAATTACCGTTTTTCCTTCTGCAAGTACAGCAGCCATCATAATGTTTTCTGTAGCTCCGACGCTTGGGAAGTCTAGATAAATGTTCGCACCTTTTAAGCGATCTTTTGTATAAGCTTCGACAAAGCCGTTCGTTACATGAACCTCGGCACCCATTGCTTCAAAGCCTTTTAAATGCTGATCAATTGGTCTTGATCCAATTGCACATCCACCTGGCATTGCCACTTTCGCATGCCCATAACGCGCAAGTAATGGACCTAAAACAAGCACAGATCCACGCATTTTTCTCACATATTCTAAGGGAGCTTCTGTCTTCAAATATCGTGCTGCATCTATAATAAGAGTCTTTTCGTGTGACAAAATACTAACATTCATATATCTTAAAACTTCACTCATCGTATCTACATCAGCGAGCGCGGGCACTTCGCGTAAAATGCTTTTTCCTTCGTTCGCCATAATACTAGCTGCAATAATCGGTAGCACAGCATTCTTAGCACCTTCAACTTGAACCGTGCCACATAGCTTGCTTCCACCACTTACAATGATTTTATCCAATACTATTCCCCTCCGCGTCCCTAGTTAGTATTCATTATATTAATATTCAACTGTTAGGATTGGTGTTCCAATTGTTATTGTAGTCCCCGTTTCAGCAGCATGTCGCACGGCCAGCTGTACATTCATGTCTTCTGTATCGGATATCGGAATACGTTCTACCTGTAAATTCGGAATAAATCCAGAAACAGTCGTAAAATTATCTTCGTTTAACATTTTTAGTGTATGCATGTTTGTAAATTGTGTAAATTTTTCTGTAACAAAATTACTTTTAATTATATCGTCAACTTGTGCTTCCATACAAGTGAAAAAAGAAGGATTTTTGGTGAAATATTGGGAAATTGCTCGAAAAATGTTTTCTTTTATAAATTTCTCCTCCCAAAGGCCGAATTCCTCCCCTTTTATAAGATAAAATAATTGAATAGACCCCTTATTGTTTTTCTCCTGCACTACTGATATTTGTTCGCTCACCTTTTTATTTTTATGAACGTACTCCACAAAGTATTTCACCGAATGCTCGGATGTTTCTTTCTTTATATTTGCGTTCGGGTATAGGTTGTAAATAAATGCTTTAGGAGATAGCGCTTCTGTTGAAATAATCTGTTCTCTCGCCATTACTTGCCACTCCGTTACCGCTAAATCCTCTTTATTAAAAAAGTCTTGAAATAGATGTAAAGGCTCTAAGCTACTTGTCGATTTCGCCTCTGTATTGGATAAATTAAAACTAAATAAAAATAAAACAATTGCCATAAACGCTACATATTTTTTACGATACATGCTTATCTCTCCCACTCGTCCCTTTTTGAATTCTAGTATGTACGGAATAGGAGACTATTAAACTAGTAAAATTTATTTTTTACGAAATATCTTCCCGCTTCATGAAGCAAAAAAAATCGGCACCCATTTGAGCACCCATTTTTAATAAAAGAAATAAACCATATCCTGTGACCACGATAAAATATCAAGAAAGAAATTGCTTACAGTATGCCCTAGTGCAATAGCAACCAATAAAAACAACACCCTGGACTCCATTACTTTCCCCTTCTTAAAAATCCCTTCAATCCGCACGCTTTGCAAAGCATACCAGGCAATGACAATAAAAAAGACATGTGAGATCATCCCGATTAAAGCGGTATATCCCATCGATTGAAACATGCGCTTCACTCCTTCTAACCTAAAACATGACATGCACGCATAAAAAAGTCAACTTAAAACAAAACGCCCACCACAACGGGCAGGCACTTGCTTAAGTCGTTATTGAAAAAAATTCAGCGCTAGAAATGGGAAGATACCTAATATAATAGTCCCCGCCACACATGCGATTAATGGAATCGATTCTGCAACGCGTACGCTCACCTTACCTTCTAGCTGAGGTGGTCGGATAAACATTTGCACTAAAATATTAAAGTAATATAGGTAGGAGATAATTGTCCCTAATGCCATGACAGCTGCCAAAATATAAAGACTAGGCTCTGCTAAAATGGCACCAACAAAGATATTGAATTTCCCAATAAAGCCTGCTGTCCCCGGAATGCCTGCTAGAGATATTAAAAAGATCGTCATACACACCGCAAGTACAGGGGAAGTTTGGTACAGCCCAGTAAAAATCGAAATATCCTCTGATTTTTTTTGCTGCTCCAATAAGTAAATCACCATAAAGGCACCAATGGTCATAAAGCTGTATGCAAATAAATAAAACCACACATTTTCCACCGATAGCTGGGAAATCGAAGTAAGGGGTATGAGCATGTAACCGGCGTGGCCAATACTGGAATAGGCTAACATCCGCTTCATATTCCGCTGTCTTAAAGCAATTAGATTCCCAACAAGCATGGATAGGATCGCTAACACCGCAATAAATAAGAGCATTGAATCATATAGCGATGTATTCGCCTCCCCATTCCCGGTGAAAATCGTAAAGAAAATATTCATGATAATCACGAAACCAGCAGTCTTCGAAATAACACTTAAAAAGGCTGTAACAGGTGTTGATGCCCCTTCATACACATCTGGTGTCCACATATGAAATGGCACCGTGGAAATTTTAAAGGACAATCCGATGAACATCATGATGAAACCAATGGTCGCAACCGGCTCTGCTGTTCCGAGTGATGCTGACATTTCCCGGGAAATGTCGACAAGATTTGTTGAACCAGACACCCCATATATGTAACTCATGCCGAATAATGTAAAGGCTGTTGCGATACTTCCATTAATGACATACTTCATCGCCCCTTCGTTTGCCCTCAGGCTTTTTTTACGTAATCCAACCATAATATAAGAGGACAGAGAAAGCAGCTCTAAGCCAACAAATAATGTAATCAAGTCACCACTAGACGCCATCATCATTGCCCCAAGCAAGGCGGATAGTAACAAATAAATATACTCGCTTCGATCTGTAATCTCTTTATTGCTTTCGTTCGATAGAATCATCAAGAAAATGAGCATCGCTCCAATTAGGAGTATGAACTTAAAGTAATATGCAAACGGTGTAAACAAATATGTGTCATGTAAGATTGAAACTTGATCGTGACCGTATTGTGGCACTAACAAAATAAAGGCAAGAATGACACCGACTAACCCGAGCTTAGGGATGTTCTTCTTCACACTTGTTGGGCCGAATAGATCGATCACAGTTAGCAATACACCAACAATTAATATCGTAAACTCTGGTGCCATGATTCCCCAATTAAAGCTAAGTAATGTATCTAAATCCATCGGCTCTACCCCCCTATCCCTAATATGGTTTCAATGGTTAGCTGTAGCATGTGTCCAATTGCATTTGGATAAACGCCAATTCCTATAATACAAATAAGCAAGACGACTGCTGGAACAACCTCCGATGCCTTCAAGTCCTGCACTTCCCCGTAGGTGCTTTTGTACGTTCCATAGGTCATATTTAAAATGGCGCGAAGCATGTAAACAACCGTCATAATAATCCCAAGTGTTCCTATCGCTGCTAAAATGGGCATTTCCTTAAATATCCCGAGAAAAACGGTGAACTCACTAACAAATCCACTCATCCCCGGTAAACCTAGATTTGCCAGTGCTGCCGCTAAGAAAAAGCCCGCCAACAATGGGGTTAACCTTGCAAGGCCACTTAGCTTCTTCAAAAGCGTCGTGTTCGTCCGGGCGAGTAAGGATCCAACTAAGAAAAAGAGCATAGCTGCGATCAATCCGTGAGATACAGATTGGAAAATAGCACCTTGTATTCCCGCCGTATTTAATGCCGATACCCCAAGCAGCACGATTCCCATATGCGAGATACTGGAATACGCAAACACCGAGCGTAAATCTTCTTGCACAAAGGCTAAATAGGCACCATACAACAGGTTGAACAGTCCGAGTACTGCAATTAGGATGGCGAGGGAGTCAAATGCATCTGGGAAAAAACCGACCCCAAATTTTATTAATCCGTAGGCACCAATTTTCAATAATACGCCTGCGTGAATCATTACAACTGCTGGTGGCGCATGGACGTGAACCTTCACCATCCAGGAATGGAACGGAAAAATTGGCAGCTTGATTCCAAACGCTAGCAGGAATGCAAAAGCAAGACCGAGCTGCAGGGTTGGATTTCCATTTTCTGCAAAGTAATGTTGTACTTCAGCGTAATTGGTGCTCCCAGCTAAAACAAAGATAGCCGCAATCCCTATTAATAAAATCATCGAGCCTAGACCGTTATAAATCACATAGCGAAAAGCCGCTTCTTCTCGATCTGTCCCACCCCATTTCGAGATGAGGAAAAACATCGGCACGAGCGTAATTTCAAAGAAGATAAAGAAAAGGAATAAATTATCTGCAGCGAAAACTCCAAGAATCCCCATTTGCAAAAGAAACATCAATTGGTAAAACAAGCGATTATCCTTATTTATATGCCATGTACTCGTGATCACTGCTAAAAAGCCGATGAGCGTTGTAAGTAGGATCAGCACAAGACTAAACCCATCTACATCTAACTCAAAATGGAGGCCAAGCACCTTTTCCCCGATTTCAAAAGTGATCCAGTTTATTTTCTCCGCTAAGGACGCATGATCTAAGAATTGAAACAACACAAGCCCAGATGCTAAAAGTGGTAATGCATGCAACACAACCGCACTGTTGCGGATAAATGTTTGTTCCTTTTTCGGTATGAAACAAAAGACGATAAAACCGATTAAAGGAGAGAAGACGAGAAAGGATAATAGGCCCATCTAATACCCTCCTTTCCAAATATAGAACGCCATAAATAGTACCAACCCTAAAAAGGCAACGGCTCCATACGTCTGGGTCTGGCCATTTTGTGTTTTCGACCCAGTCTTTCCGATTGAAAAGAAGAAGCCCTGTATCATATCCATCATTCCACTTACAACATACATTTCAATATAATGGAATGCCATCCCTAGCCCTCGTGTCCCTTTTACAAAGGTTAATTCATAAAATTCATCGATATAATAGTTACGGGAGAGCATCCGATACGTACCAGAGAAGGACTGCTTCCAATTCCCTTGGTCGACTTTCTTTCCTTCATATATGTAGTACGCGAGCGCAATTCCCCCAAGCGATACAATAGTCGCAGCAAGCATAATCCAAACTGGGGAGCTATGATGTCCACCTGTTAAGAAGGACGCCCCTTCTGTCAACCAGTCCCCTAAAAAGGTTCCAAACCAAGGAGTGTTTACATAGCCAATCCCAAGTGCAAATATAGCCAAGACAACCATGGTCGCTTTCATACCAATAGGTGCTTCCTGAATGTGATCGAGTGATTTTTTCGGTTCTCCTCGGAACACTAGGAAATAGAGTCTAAACATATATAGGGAGGTTAAAAATGCTGCCCCTAATGCAACAAAGAACAAGACATATTGACCATCCGCCCATACTGCAGCGAGAATTTCTTCTTTACTAAAGAAGCCGGATAATAAAGGAAACCCACTAATCGCAAGCGCTCCCACGAGAAAAGAAAAGCTAGTAACCTTTAGCTTTTTGTTCAAGCCGCCCATTTCCTTAATGTTTTGCGTATGCAAGGCGTGGATGACACTTCCTGCTGCAAGAAACAGTAATGCTTTAAAAAAGGCATGGGTAAATAAGTGAAACACGCCTGCTGTATACCCGAGCACCCCCATGGCAAGCATCATATAGCCAAGCTGCGAAATGGTGGAATACGCAAGCACTTGTTTTATATCGTTTTGGACAAGTCCAATCGTAGCTGCATATATTGCGGTGAATGCCCCAACGCAAGCGACTACCGTCAGTGCAATCGCGCTTGCCATATAAAGCGGGTACATTACTGCTACTAAGTACACACCTGCCGCTACCATTGTTGCTGCGTGGATGAGGGCAGATACTGGCGTTGGACCTTCCATTGCATCTGGAAGCCACGTATGTAAAGGGAACTGTCCTGATTTACCGATTGCACCGATAAAGATTAGGATTGCAATCAATGTCACCATTCCCGCTTCCACCTGCCCGGCGGTAATACTCGTATAGATATCCGTAAAGCGTAGACTGTTCGTTTGCCAGAATAATAGAATAAGCCCGATCAGTAAGCCTACATCCCCAATTCTTGTCATGATAAATGCTTTCTTTGCTGCTTGCTTGGCACTATTTTTATAGAAATAGAAGCCAATTAACAGGAACGAGCCTAAGCCGACAAGCTCCCAAAACATGTAAAATTGCAATAGATTCGGAGACAAAACAAGCCCGAGCATTGCCGAGGTGAATAGACCGAGATACCCATAGTAAACAGAGATCCGGCTGTCTCCCTTCATATACCCCATGGAATACACATGAATAAGAAAGCTAATAAAGGAAACAAGTAAGAGCATTAAACTATTTAATGGATTTAATAAGACCCCAAACGTAATGTCAATGGACCCAATTGTAAGCCATGACCATTCTTGAGTGAAGGTCCCTTGTTGGAAGCTTGCGAAAAAAACTGCAAGTGTAAGACCAAATGTAATGGCAGATGCTGCAACTGCAAACCAGGATGCAAGGCTACGAGCTGCCTTGCGCATCCATAATAGACAGAGGAAGGAAACGAAAGGCACTACTGGGATTAACCATGCTAAGTAAATCATTCCACTCAAATCCCTTCTAACGAGATTTTCTAAAAAGACAGACTGTGTTAAGGAAAAAATCTGTCATATTAATCTTTCAACGTATTCATTTTGTCGATGTTCACATTTCGTTTGTTGCGATAAAGAGCGATTAAAATGGCCATCCCGACCGCGACTTCAGCAGCAGCTACCGTAATCGTAAACAACGAAAAAACTTGTCCAGAAATATTCGCGTTCGCTCCGTACTTACTGAAGGCAATCAGGTTTAAGTTCACTGCATTCAGCATGAGTTCAATGCAAATTAACACGATGATCGTATTTCGTTTCGTAAGTGCACCAAACAATCCAATACAAAAAAGGATAAGGGCAACGATTAAATAAGGCTGCATTGGCATTATTCATCCGCCTCCTTATTTTTAGCTAATATAATGGCACCGACTAATGCGACAAGTAGTACAACCGATACGAGCTCAAACGGTATAACATAATGGGAGAAAATCAAAATCCCTATCTGCTCGGTATTTTCAACATGTAGGTTCGTTGCTTCCGTTGGATAAAAAAGATTTTCAATCGCATAGTAGACGGTAATGAAAAACACAATCACCCCGATGCCAACAAGACCCGTGCGAACCGGGGTTTTTGTTCGTCGCTCCTTGCTATTATGTTTCGTGAGCATGATGCCAAAAATCATCATAATGGAAATCGCACCCGAGTAGATTAAAATTTGAACAACCGCAACAAACTCTGCAGACAAGGTCACGTATAACCCCGCCAAGCTTAAGAAGGTTAACACAACTGCCAATACCATATGAACCACTTTTCGTAAGTTCAACATGAGGATTCCACCTAAAATGGCGAGAGCAGAAAGGAGCATGAACGCGAGTGCTTCTCCATCCATCGTTAATTCTCCTTTCTAATATTTGTATCGTTTTCATCAAGCCATTGCAGGTCTTTATATAGCTCATCTCTTGAATACTCTGCTAGCTCAAAGTTATTCGTCATCACAATCGCATTCGTTGGACAAACCTCTGTACAAAAATCACACAATATGCAAATTTCAAAGTTAATATCGAATGTCTCAATAATGCGCCCTTTTCGTTCTGGATCTGGGTTCTTTTTCCCCGTTAGCGTAATGCAATCGGTTGGACAAATATTGGCACATTGATTACATACGATACACTTTTCCGGATAAAACTTCTGAATACCACGAAACCGATCGGGTAAGGGAATTGCCTCATCAGGGTAGCTGTAGCTCATTTTTTCCTTGCCCATGTTTTTCAACGTATGCTTCAACCCTTTTGCTAAACCGATCATGTAAACACCACCTTTTTCTTTTTGGAGGACCTTGAATAATCTTTAAAAAGCCTTAAAAAAACAATTCCTTCAATATGGCGGATAAAAAGATATTGGCTAACGAAATTGGCAGGAGCACCTTCCATGCAAATTCCATTAACTGATCTGAACGCAGCCTCGGCAATGTAGCTCGAATCCACATGAATACAAAAACAACGAGGCTAAATTTTAAAGCAAACCAGACAAAGCCCGGAATAAAGCCAAGACCGATAATGGGCTGCCATCCCCCTAAAAAGAGCACGGTAATAAGTCCAGCCATCGCAAACATATACACATATTCCGCTAGCATGAAAAAGGCAAAGCGGAAGCCTGAATATTCTACGTGATACCCCGCAATAATTTCCGATTCCGCTTCCGGTAAATCAAAGGGAATCCGGTTCAATTCCGCTAATGCACAAATAAAAAAGATGATAAAACCAATAGGCTGCAAAAGAATATATGGAACGTATTGCTGCTGCTCGATAATTTCGGTTAAATTCAAGGTTCCAGCAAACAACACGAGACCTACTAAAGACATCAATAGTGGAATTTCATAGGAGATCATTTGTGCAACCGCACGCATGCCTCCCATAAGCGCATACTTATTATTGGAAGCCCAGCCCGCTGTCACAATCCCAATTGTAGAAATTCCGGAAATGGCAATAAAATAGAGCAAGCCAATTCCTAAATTGGCGAATGTTAACGTTTCCGTGTAAGGGAGGACAACGAGCACCATAAACGATGGAACAAAGGCGATAACTGGTGCTAAAATGAACAGCCCTTTATCCGCAAGCTTCGGTCTAGTATCCTCTTTAATTAATAGCTTAAAAACATCCGCAACGGTTTGCAGGAGCCCAAACCGACCACCGGTTCTGTTTGGGCCATACCGAAGCTGAATATATCCCATCACCTTCCGCTCCGCTAAAATCGCATAGGTTACAAATCCTAACACCATAAGTAAAAATGGAACGGTAATGAGAAGATAGATTGCGAAACTCTCGATGGTTGGAGAGGATGTGAACACACCTTGAATCCATTCCATTACCCATCAACCTCCCCTAGTACAATATCGACGCCTCCTAAAATCGCAACTAAATTCGCCATGTTCTCGCCCTTTAGAAGCTTCGGTAAAATTTGTAGGTTGTAGAAGGACGGTCGGCGGAACTTTAAGCGATAGGGCTCCTTTTTCCCGTCGCTCGCAATATAACAGCCTATTTCCCCACGAGGAGATTCAATTCGTACATATGCCTCCCCTTTTGGTGGGCGGATGATTCTAGGAACTTTTCCTAAAACAGGCCCACTCTCCGGAAACTGCTCCACAGCCTGCTCGACAATCTTTAGCGATTCCTCCATCTCCTGCATTCGACATTCATACCGCGCCCATGCATCCCCTTCTTCTCTCGTAACCACTTGAAAGTCGAAGCGATCATAAATGGAATACGGCTCCACTTTTCGAATATCATAATTTACTCCCGTACAGCGTAGGTTTGCTCCACTTAACGAATGGGCAATAGCATCCTCTTTTGTATATGTTCCTATCCCTTTCGCACGCTCTTTAAATATCTCATTTCCAGTCACGAGCTCATGATATCCCTCTATTTGTTCTCTCATATAAGGGACAAAGTTTTTTACCTTCTCAATCCAACCCTCAGGAGCATCCCATTTGACCCCACCAATTCGCATATAGTTAAAGGTAAGTCGTCCACCAGACAGCTCATTTAGTAGATTGATAATGTGCTCTCTGTCCCGGAATGCATATAGAAATGGACTTGTAGCACCGATATCAAGCAGATACGTCCCATACCAAACGAGGTGGCTAGCAATCCGACCTAGCTCCATTGCAAGTACCCGTAAATATTCTGCTCTCTCTGGTACCTCCAGCTCAATCATCGTTTCCACTGCATGACATAAGACATAATTGTTTGTCATGGCGGATAAGTAATCCATTCTGTCTGTATACGGAATAATTTGGGTGTATTGTAGGTCTTCTGCAATTTTTTCCGTACCTCTATGTAAATAACCTATGACAGGTGTAGCCTCTTTTATGATTTCACCGTCAATTTTTAAAATTAACCGAAAAACGCCATGTGTACTAGGATGCTGTGGTCCTACATTTAATAGCATTTCCTCTGTTCGAATCACGTCTACACCTCCACATCGTACGGTTCATAATCTTTTCGTAGCGGATGTCCCTTCCAGTCTTCCCCTAATAAAATGCGCTTCAAATCAGGGTGTCCCGTAAACTGTATGCCAAGCAAGTCATAAGTCTCGCTTTCTGGCCAGTTTGCCCCCTCCCAAATAGGGGTAAGGGAATCGATCGTAGGATTGTCTCGGTCTACTTTTACTTTTAATGCAATCGAGTGATTTTTCGTTAAGGAATATAAATGTACATATACTTCCATATGGGTTTCATAGTCGACACCATGAATATCTGATAAATACGTAAAGGCAAGCTCCTCGTGCTCTTTTAGAAATTTTGCAAGTTGGAAGTAGTGTTCTGGTTTTGCGACAATGGTAGGAATATGCTTAGATAGTCGATTAATATAGTTTTCCGCAAGTACGTTTTTGCCGAGATGCTCTTCGATTACCTGAACAAAGGACTCTAACTGGGGTTGTTTTGGTGATGGCGCTTCTTCCTTCGGCTCTTCGTCCTTTTTCTTCCGTTTTCTAGGTGGACGTTTTGGTCTTTCAGGTTTTTCGTCTGATTGTGCATCTATTTGTGCGTCAGATTTTTTTGCGGTGGTTTTCTCTGTATTTGTTTCGTCTTTGCTGGATGCAGAGGTGGGTTCTTCGTTTGGCTTTTTGCTCGATTTAGTGGTGGATGTATGGCTAGGTTCTGTGGCGCCTTCTTGTTCCGTTTTGGATGTCGGGCTATCGTTGGTGGATTGGTCTTGCATTTCCTTGTTTGTGTCAGTGGGTGGGTTTTGGTTTGCTTCGTTTCTGGCATCTGGTTCGGTGCTAGCGTCTGATTTTAATTCTGATGTTTGGGATGAAGGTTGGTCTGATTGTGCTTCTAAGTCCTTCTTCTTTTGTAAATCTTCTAAGTCCTTTTCTTCGTTACTCACTGATTTGTCACCCGCTTCCCTGTCTTAGCTTCATAGCGGATTTTTTCTTGTAGCTTGTTAATTCCATATAATAATGCTGCTGGGTTCGGTGGGCATCCTGGGATATATACATCTACCGGCACGATTTGGTCTACCCCTTTTACAACGGAATACGAATGGATGTAAGGACCACCAGCTGTTGCACAGGAGCCCATGGCGATCACCCATTTCGGTTCTGGCATTTGATCGTAAAGTCGCCTTATGATTGGGGCCATTTTCTTCGTAACCGTACCGGAAACAATCATACAGTCGGATTGCCTCGGAGACGTTCGGAAAATGGAGCCGAATCGATCTAAGTCATAATGCGAGGCGCCAACCCCCATCATTTCAATCGCACAGCACGCGAGCCCGAACTGCACTGGCCATAAGGAGTTGCTTCTCGCCCAAGCCTTTAGCTGTTCTAGAGTAATGAAAAATACATTGCGTTTAATGTCTTCCTCTTTTGTAACCTTAATGTTCTCCAAGTTCATTTCCATTTCAACACCTTCTTTTTCCAAGCGTAAATTAAACCGAGGAGGAGCATGACAATAAAAATAAGCATTTCAACGAGTGCAAATACACCAAGCTTTTCATAGGCAACAGCCCACGGATACAAAAATACGGTCTCCACATCAAAAATGACAAACATGAGCGCGAATAAATAATAGCTCACCTGGAACTGAACTCTTGAATCTTGAAATGGCTTTACACCACTTTCATAGGTTGTCAGTTTTTCTGGCGCTGGGTCATGGGGTCTTAGCATTTTACCTAAGGTTAGAGCAACAATAGGTAACATAATGGCAACAAACAGGAACACAACTACAAACAAATAACTATTTTGATAGAGATGTAATGGATCCATATATCCACCCCAATACGTAGTTTTTTGAAAATTTGAAATAAAATGTAATCGGTTTCATTATAGCAACATAGGCCAAAATTGTCGATACGATGATTTTTTGGATGGAAGATTTCATCAGTTCATGTTTATGAATGGAGGCTTCGAGACATGCAAAGAATTTTAAGTGGTTTGAAGCCTTTAATGGATGATTTATGTAGTTCGGGCTTGAGATTATGTGGTTTATGTGGCGTTTTGCTTCGTTTTGGGGGGAGTATTCCTTCGTTCGCGGGGAGTTTTCCCTCGTTCGCGGGGAGTATTCCCTCGTTCGCGGGGAGTTTTCCGCAGCACATTTAATTAATCCTCTAAATTAAACACGTAATTCGACAATATAGCTTCATAATTCAACAACATCTGCCAATAATCATTCAGTAAAAGACGTTCATTCAATTGAGCCTCATACATGAATAAAAAACGCTCCACACAAAATGCTGGAGCGTTTCCCTTTTAGAATTAATTTAGCAAATCATCTACTTTTACCATTTGAAGGGTCTCCGTATTTAATAAATAGTCTACTTCTGCAGCAGACTCTTCCACTTGGACTTCAAGAATTGGTGTTGCACTTGTTTCCATCTCTTGATCGTAATAGAAGCCATTTGTCATGATATGTTGGTCTTCATCAATTAATACTTCCCCGTCAACCGTGACTAGCTTCGCAAAATTCTCTCCCTGTACCCAAAAACGATCGTTAAAAAGAGTAGATCCGATAAAATTCTCCTCGTTAACTTGGGCTACAGCTTCTAGATTCATATTATAAAACGCTTTGGACCCACCATCTGAATTATATATTCTTAAATATGGATCCTCTAAATATACTCCATTCTCACCATCTAAATGCACTTTTCCATTAACGTCCATTATCTTGTTTTCAAGTGAAAATAATCCTTGATTTGCAAGCTCCTCTGTTGTATAAATCGTACTTGAATCCCCACCAATAGCAATGGTATTTACTAGCTCGCCCGTAAACGTATAGACACTTGTTCCATCATATTGGCTATAAACAATATGATCTCCAATAATCTCATACGGCATAAACGTTGATCCTAGGTCTTCAATAAAACCCCGAAGGTTAAAAAATTCAAAATCAGCATTATAAAAACCATCCGCGGTAACGATATTTTTATTATAGTAATTGATATATTCAAAGTCATTTTCAACATAATAATAATCATATGGTTCTTGTAAAACGAATCGTTCTTCACCGTTTTTATCAATCACGATATCTCTAGCATTTTCAGGGGCATCCTCAACCCCTTCAACAGTTGATACGATAGCTTGGCTATTCCGAAAATCTGCCTTCACTTCTCGATATTGAGGCTCTATTTGCCATTCTCCCATTTCATTGATAAATCCCCAAATTACGTATTCATCCATCATATCTCTAGCCATCTGATTTGGATCGGATATTGCTACTGCTGCCATTCCATCGTTGTAATCTTTTATCTCTAAAATGGTATTAGTAGGTTCAACAATCCATTGAAAGTTTCCATCCAATACACCATAATAATATTCTTCGTTTAGATCCATTAACGTTACGATAACAAGTCCGTTTTGTTGTGGATTAAGATCGTCAATCGTAAAGCCTTGTTCTAATAAACTCAAGGATTCCTCTTCTATTTCTTCCGTTACCTCATTTGTTTCTGTTTCATTTACGCTTTCCATCTCATCTTTTTCGATATCATTATTTTGTGATTCATCTTCTTGACTACATCCAGTTAGAGCAATAAATAAACTGATCATTATGATTGCAAAAAATTTAATTGAAATAGTCTTCATGATTGTTTTTCCTCCGATGTTTTTTCATTAAATTTTAGTACATGAAACAAATTTCTTTGTTCTTCTCCCCTCTCATTGTGGAATCCTTACATTATTATTTTAATCTATTGGAGGAGGTTTTTTGGGTTAACTGAATATTTAAATTTTATTTAGGATTAGTAATGTGATGGTGGTATTATTTGCTTATAAAATGGTGGAATTTTAGGGATGCGGGGGAGTATTTAATGGTTGAGTTGGTTAATTCAACAGTAAGCGGTGAGAATTCAACAGCATCTCGCTTTAATCGTGCAAAATATGATAATAATTCAACAAGTAAACTAAATAATCAATCCGTTCATAAGGTTATTTCAACAACACGGGTCATTAATTATATAGCACATTAATTTCATTCAATATCTTGTCCGGGAAATCAAGCGGTATATGGTGTGAATACAACAACATGTTCAAATAATCATGCAGTAAGCGATGCGTTTTCATCAACATATCCTAATAATCACGCAGTAAGCGATGTGAATTCATCAACATGTTCAAATAATCATTCAGTAAGCGATGCGTTTTCATCAACATATCCTAATAATCACGCAGTAAGCGATGCGTTTTCATCAACATATCCTAATAATCATGCAGTAAGCGATACGTATTCATCAACATATCCTAATAATCACGCAGTAAGTGATGCGTATTCATCAACATATCCTAATAATCATGCAGTAAGTGATGCGTATTCATCAACATATCCTAATAATCATGCAGTAAGTGACCCGTATTCCACAACATCTCGCTTTAATCATGCAATACAAGTAACGAATTCAACAACGTAATCAAATAATCATCCAGAAAGTACATTTAAATAAAAAAATCCCCCTGCTTCTTACAAGCAGGGGGATTTTTCCATAATTATTTCGATTCTGCAACCTTCAAACGGTTGATTGCACGCTTTAGTGCAATTTCTGCACGTTTGAAGTCCACATCATCTTGTTTTTCTTGTAGACGTCGTTCTGCACGTTCTTTTGCTTTACGTGCGCGTTCGATGTCAATGTCACCTGGTTTTTCAGCTGACTGGGCTAATATTGTAACCTTATCAGGACGCACTTCCAAAAAGCCGCCGCTGACAGCTATGTGATCAGAATGTCCTTCTTTTTTCAAACGTACTGCGCTAATCGTTAGTGGCGCAACAAGAGGGATATGTCCTGGTAAAATACCTAGCTCTCCACTCTCTGCTTTACAGCTAACCATTTCGTACGCATCTTCCAATACAGGGCCGTCAGGAGTGACAACACTCACAGTCAGTGTTTTCATGCGAACTCCTCCTTGCGCTTAAGATTCCCCATTATTGTTCCATTGCTTTCGCTTTTTCGACAACTTCCTCGATGCGTCCAACTAGACGGAATGCATCCTCTGGAAGATCGTCGTATTTACCTTCAAGAATTTCTTTAAATCCTTGTACCGTTTCAGAAACTGGTACGTATGAACCTTTTTGACCAGTAAACTGCTCTGCAACGTGGAAGTTTTGAGATAGGAAGAATTGAATACGACGAGCACGTGCTACCGTAAGCTTATCTTCGTCACTTAATTCATCCATACCAAGGATTGCGATAATATCTTGAAGTTCGCGATATTTTTGCAATGTTTGCTGAACTTTACGTGCCACTTCATAATGCTCTTCCCCAACAATGTTCGGGTCAAGTGCACGAGATGTAGAAGCTAGTGGATCCACCGCTGGGTAGATACCCATCTCTGATAATTTACGCTCCAGGTTTGTTGTAGCATCCAAGTGAGCGAAAGTTGTTGCTGGCGCTGGGTCTGTATAGTCATCGGCAGGTACGTATACAGCTTGGATAGAGGTGATGGAACCTTTATCTGTAGATGTAATACGCTCTTGCAATTGACCCATGTCAGTTGCTAGTGTTGGTTGGTAACCAACGGCAGAAGGCATACGACCTAGTAGGGCAGATACCTCTGAACCAGCTTGTGTAAAGCGGAAAATGTTATCGATAAATAGCAATACGTCCTGACCTTGTTCGTCACGGAAGTATTCAGCCATTGTAAGACCAGTTAGGGCTACACGCATACGTGCACCTGGTGGCTCGTTCATTTGTCCGAATACCATGGCTGTTTTCTTAATAACTCCAGAATCGCTCATTTCAAAGTATAGGTCGTTCCCTTCACGAGTACGCTCCCCTACACCTGCAAATACGGAAATACCACCGTGCTCTTGAGCAATGTTGTTAATTAATTCTTGGATAAGTACGGTTTTACCTACACCTGCACCACCGAATAGACCGATCTTACCACCCTTAATATAAGGAGCTAGCAAGTCTACTACTTTAATACCTGTTTCAAGAATTTCTGTTTTTGTTGATAAGTTTTCGAACTTAGGTGCTTGTCTGTGGATTGGGTCACGACGATTTGATGCATCTACTGGATCTTGTAGGTCGATTTCATCTCCTAATACGTTAAATACACGTCCAAGAGTTGCTTCCCCTACTGGTACAGAGATTGGTGCACCTGTATCTACAACTTCCATTCCACGAACGAGACCTTCTGTTCCTGACATCGCAATTGTACGTACTGTATCGTCACCTAGGTGCAAAGCAACTTCAAGTGTTAAATTAATTTCAACAGCATCGTCACTTGCAGCTTGGTTAACAGTTAATGCGTTTAAAAGCTCAGGTAGTTTGCCGCTTTCGAACTTAACGTCAACTACTGGACCCATAACCTGAACTATTTGTCCTTTGCTCATCCTATTTCCCTCCTTACGTAACTTCTAAAATATCCTATTCTAATGCTGCTGCTCCACCAACGATCTCGGTAATTTCTTGAGTAATTGCTGCCTGACGTACACGGTTAAAGGTTAACGTTAAGCCATCAATCAACTCATCAGCATTATCTGTAGCATTTTTCATTGCTGTCATACGGGCAGCATGTTCACTTGCTTTACTGTCTAAAATCGCTCCATAAATCAAGCTCTCTGCATATTGAGGTAACAATACCTTCAATATTTCCTCTTGATTTGGTTCATACTCATAGCTGCTTTTCGGCTTACTATCCGCACTTGCCAAATCATTTAATGGAAGGATTTTCTTCTCTTCCACCTCTTGAGATATTGTATTGATAAAGTGATTGTAGTAAATATATAGTTCATCAATTTCCTCATTCACGAAAAGGTTTACCGTATCATTTGCGATGGATTTAATATCCGCAAAATCTGGTTGGTCGCTAAGACCTACGATTTCATAGGAAATTGGTGCGTTTTGTTTTTTGAAAAATTCACGTCCAACCTTACCGAATACGATCACCGTATATTCATCAGGAGATGCGTGACGGCTACGGATTGCGTTCATTGCTTTACGAAGGACGTTACTGTTATAAGCTCCAGCAAGACCACGATCTGCTGTAATCACTAAGTAGCCTGTTTTCTTCACTTCACGTGATTGTAACATGGGATGATTTGCATCCATGCTACCAGATGCAATACTAGCCACTACTTCTTGAATTTTCTCCATATATGGAACAAAGTGTTTTGCATTTTGCTCCGCACGGTTTAATTTGGAAGCAGAAACCATGTGCATTGCACTTGTAATCTGTTTCGTCTTCTTCGTGGACGAAATTCTTGCCTTTATGTCATGAAGGGATGCCACACTGATTCACCACCTTTATATAGGGCTTGCTTTTTATTAAAATCAACCATTACTCAGAAACGACAAATGTCTTTTTGAAGCTTTCAATTGCATTATTGAATGCTTCTGTTTCAGGTAATTGACCAGTGCTCTTAATTGTATCAAGAACATCTTTCGCATTCTTTTCCATCCATACAAATAGTTCACTTTCAAAACGGTGAATATCTGCAACTGGAATATCATCAAGGAATCCATTTACTAGTGCGTAAATGATGGATACTTGATATTCAACGCGTAGTGGTTGGTGTAGGCCTTGTTTAAGAACCTCTACAGTACGTGCACCACGGTTTAATTTTGCTTGAGTTGCTTTATCAAGATCAGAACCAAATTGAGCGAATGATTCAAGCTCACGGTAAGATGCTAGGTCTAGACGAAGCGTACCAGCAACTTTTCTCATGGCTTTAATTTGGGCAGAACCACCTACACGGGATACGGAAAGACCTGCGTTAACCGCTGGACGTACACCGGAGTGGAATAAATCAGACTCAAGGAAAATTTGTCCATCAGTGATGGAAATTACGTTAGTTGGAATATAAGCAGAGATATCTCCTGCTTGTGTTTCAACGAATGGTAGTGCAGTTAAAGAACCGCCACCAAGTTCATCACTAAGCTTTGCAGCACGCTCTAGTAAACGACTGTGTAAGTAGAATACATCCCCTGGGAATGCTTCACGACCTGGAGGACGACGAAGTAATAGGGAAAGCTCACGATAAGCTGCTGCTTGTTTTGATAAGTCATCATATACAACTAGTACGTGTTTACCGTTATACATGAATTCTTCACCCATTGTTACACCTGCATATGGAGCAAGATATAATAATGGAGCTGGTTGAGATGCACCTGCAGATACTACGATTGTGTAGTCAAGAGCACCGTGTTGACGTAGTGTTTCAACTACTCCACGAACAGTAGATTCTTTTTGACCAATTGCAACGTAAATACAAATCATATCCTCATCTTTTTGGTTAATGATTGTATCTAGAGCAACTGCTGTTTTACCAGTTTGACGGTCTCCGATAATTAACTCACGTTGTCCACGACCAATTGGGATCATAGAGTCAATTACTTTAAGACCAGTTTGTAATGGCTCATGTACAGATTTACGTGCCATAACACCTGGAGCTGGAGATTCAATCGGACGAGTTTTTGTTGTTTCAATTGGACCTAACCCATCAATTGGTTGACCAAGGGAGTTTACAACACGACCAATTAACTCTTCACCTACAGGAACTTGCATGATTCGACCTGTACGACGAACTTCGTCACCTTCACGAATTTCTGTGAATGGGCCAAGAATAACGATACCAACGTTATTTTCTTCAAGGTTTTGTGCCATACCCATTACACCGTTAGAGAATTCAACAAGCTCACCGTTCATGACATTATCAAGCCCATGAACACGTGCGATACCGTCCCCAACAGAGATAATCGTACCGACATCACTTACTTCTATATCAGACTCATAATTTTCAATTTGCTGCTTGATCAGTGCACTGATTTCTTCAGCCTTGATGCTCATTCCATTTCACCCCTATCATCGATTGTTTACAGAAACAAGATTTCGCTCGATTCGCTCTAATTTACCACTTACACTACCATCGTAAATACGGTTTCCAATCTTTAGCTTCAATCCACCAAGAAGGGATGTATCTACAATGTTTTGAATGCGAAGTGCATTAAGGCCTAACTTTTCTGCAAACACTTTTTGTAGTGATTCTTTTTCATCATCGGATAATTCACGAACAGAATACACTTCTGCTTCTTGAACACCGTTAAATTCGTTTACCATTCCAACAAATGCGGATGCCATTGCAGGAATTTCTTCCGCACGTCGACGATCAATCATTAAAGATAATGTATTGATCAATTCCTTAGAAGCATGTTGGAAAGCATCTTTAACGATTGCTTTCTTTTGCTCTGTAGAAACAGCCGGATGGTTTAAAAATGTTGTTATATTGCTGTTTGTTTCAAAAACTTCACGCACTACTCGTAGCTCTTCTTCAAGAGTAGCAAGTAGTGATTTTTCTTGTCCGAGTTGGAAAAGGGCAACTGCATAACGATTTGCTACAACTGAATGACTCATCGTTCGCCGCCTACCTCTTTAATGTATTCGCTAATAAGTTTTTCTTGGTCTTTCTCAGAAAGCTCTTTTTCAATAACTTTGCTAGCAATTTTAACGGACAAGGACGCAACTTGATCTTGTAATGCTTGAATAGCTTTGTCACGCTCTTGTTGAATTTCAACGCGTGCAGCTTCTTTTATACGATCTGCTTCTGTACGAGCAGCTAGAACAATCGATTGTTCCTGCTCCTTAGCAGTTTGTTTCGCATCTTCAATAATTTGTTGTGCTTGAGCTCTTGTGTTACGAATTTCGTCTTGAGCTTCTTTCGCTAATCTTTCCGCTTCAGCACGGTTTTTCTCAGCGGTATCAATTTCACTTGCAATGTGCTCTTCACGTTCCTTCATTATTCCCATTAATGGTTTCCATGCAAATTTCTTTAGTAGGAAAAGAAGAATAATGAAAACAACGAGCTGAGCGATCATGTCGCCTGCATTAAAATTGAATCCACCTGCATTTAATACAAGCATGTTTGTATCTAGCACTGCCTTCACTCCTTTCGCCTAAACATCCATAAGAGGCTAAATTGATTCCTCTAGGCGTGTAGCTCGCTTATTTTACAACTAAAAATATAACTACAATAAAAGGAATGGCGAAGTTTTTAAGTACTCTATACTCCGCCATTATGTTTTTCAAAACGTTACGAAATGAATCGTTTCGCCTCGAACGTAAAAATCGTTACATTACCATAAATGCGATAACTACTGCGATGATCGGAAGTGCCTCTACTAGTGCTACCCCGATAAACATTGTTGTTTGAAGAGCACCACGTAGTTCTGGTTGACGTGCAATACCCTCAACTGTACGACTTACGATAAGACCGTTACCAATACCTGCACCAAGTGCCGCTAAACCTACTGCGATTGCAGCTGCTAATACTCCTAATTCCATTTAAAATTCCTCCTCAAAAATATAATAATTCCTAATTAGATTTTAAAAATATAAATTAATGGTCATGACTCACTTTGTGGGACATATAAACCATTGTTAACATTGTAAAGATAAATGCCTGTATTGCTCCAATAAAGATACTAAATCCTTGCCATGCCATCATTGGGATAAATCCTCCGATAGCTCCAAATACGCCAGATGTCATCATTCCTGCTAGTAAGCCTAGCAAAATTTCACCGGCATAGATGTTACCGAAGAGACGAAGACCTAATGTCAACGTATTGGCAAATTCCTCGATAATTTTGAAAGGTAACATGAAAGGAAGTGGCTTGAAAAACCCTTTTCCATATTCCTTGAATCCCATAACCTTGATGCCATAGAAGTTTGTCAAAAGGATAACCATAGCTGCCAACGTCAATGTGATGCCTGGGTCTGATGTTGGTGATTTCCACCATAGCTCATGGTTGATGGTTATCATTGTGA
Organism: Salirhabdus sp. Marseille-P4669; assembly: GCF_900240405.1. Taxonomy (GTDB): domain Bacteria; phylum Bacillota; class Bacilli; order Bacillales; family Alkalibacillaceae; genus OEQK01. The sequence goes on along the minus strand of NZ_OEQK01000001.1, from coordinate 366,741 downwards.
TAACCCCTAAAATGTTAGCGACAAAAATGTACATAAGCAACGTTAACCCTAAAGGAAGAAATTGCTTACCGGTTTTCCAATCCATGTTGCCGCCAATTATTCCTTTAACAAAATCAATGACCCACTCCATAAAGTTTTGAAGACCTTTTGGCTTTCTTTGTAAGTTACGGCTAGCTACAACAGCTAGGATAAAAACGATAGCGGATGCTATTACCATCATTAGTACGTTGGAAAGGTTAAAATCCAACCATGACAGACCAAATACATCCTCTAACAAAGGTGCACCGTGATCCAACTTTATTCACCTCGCTTCCTAGGGTATGTGTCTTTGTGGTGTAGAATAAAATCTATCATAATAACAATGTAAATTGTCATTAACCCAATAACAACTGCTATCATATGGAAATATTGCGGATAGCGGAGCGCAATTATTACGGCAAGAGCAGCACCTGCTAGTCGCGAAAAAGTACCTATCGCTCTTGCGGCTACATTGTTTGCTGCAGCATGTCCAACTTGGTTAATTTTTCGCTGCAACACCCAGAGGTTAAAGAAACTAATTGAGGAGCCTAAAATCAGGCCTAAAAAAACATTCTGGTAGGGGGTAAAACCCCAGCCAATAAACATTAAGGCAAGTAAGTAAAGCATCCATTTCCGTTGTCGGTTCACCATCATTTTGTAATCTGACATACTACTTGTCTCCTGTAAACTTGTTCACTAAGTAAATTGTGCCATAAACACCCGAAGCTAATCCAATCATTAGACCAATAATTAAGAATACTGGAGTCGTAGATAGCTTTTGGTCAACCCATCTCCCAAGGAATATGCCGATTAGTGTGGAGCCGGCAAGCTGAGAGACGATTGCACTTGTTAATGCAATTGCATGGAACGGATTTTCATTTTCCTTTTTGCCCAATTTTAAAAACTCCTAAGAAAAGAAGTTGTATGTAAGAGTTATCCCCTTACGAGAGTAGGTTCACTACTATTTTCGCAGATATAGAAGATTATTTCACGAAAAAGTTGAAAATTTGTCGGAAAATGAGAGAAAATTCTCATTTTACAAATTTGAGTGAAAGCCCTACCACACACCCAGATTAGCATACAATAGCATCTTTTCTTTTGTCAATCGATATGAAGGAGAAATTTGTAAAGTGAAAATTAAGTTTGAAAATCTGTCACAAATGCATCGTAATTTTCTCCATTTACTATCTTGACAAAAACAAGATATTGTCCTTCTTCCATTTTCCTCTGCTTTATTTTGCCACTAAACATACCAGGTTGAATATCTTCCTGCTCCTCTATTGTTTTCACATACTGAAGGGTATCTGGATCATATAATTCAATAGACATGTTATCCGCACCGTCAGGCAAGTACATATTATATTGATATGTTTCTTGATCGAACGGTTCTATCGCAAGCTCAAATCCGGCAATCTTTGGATAATCAGCTGTTTGGTTTACAAAGAGATATGGCAAAAATGTTGGATTATTATCATTATATAATGTTAACCAGCCCTGGTGTACCCCCTTCGCTAATTTACCAGAATCCACCTTTAGCTTTACTGTAATCGCCTTCTTTTCCTTTGGGCCAATATAAAAGGTTTGCGGTATCTCCCACTGGTAGCCTTGTATGTGCTTTGGATAATCAAAGGTAAACTTCTTTTCTTTGTTTGTCCGATTTTCAATCACGATGTCCATCTTTTTTTCCTCGGTGTCCTCTGTAAATTTTCCAAAGGTAAGCCGGCTTCCATAAATTAATACATCTGGGTTTATCGCTTGCTCCACCTGTATTTCTCCCATCCCTTGTTCAATTGGAAGGTATTTGTTCCCCTCTTCATTTAAGATAGGCTTTCCCGTACTTAACACTGCTGCCTTCATTTTTTCCGGTCCCCAATCTGGATGGGCTTCTTTTATAAGCGCAAGAACACCCGCTACATACGGTGCCGCCATACTCGTTCCCTGAAACTCTTGATAGGTCCCCCCTGGAATCGTTGAGGCAATTTGAACGCCAGGAGCCAGTATTTCCGGCTTAATATCCCAGTTCGCAACAACCGGTCCTTTTGAGCTAAAGGAGGCGAGCTTCTCTTTCACCTCCTTGTATTCAGTTGAAACAAACCGCTCCTTTTCTATTTGCTCTACTAACCATTCTCCGTCCTCTTTGGATATGCTGGCGACAGGAATCGACAACGGCACCTCCAATCCCCCCTGAAGAGGACCTGCCTCATTGTTGTAAATAATAACCGCTTCTGCCCCTGCTTGCTCTGCCCGCATTGCTTTTTCGGTAAAGGATATTTCACCGCGCTCCATTACTACAATTCGGTTACGCGCGTTCGCAATTTCCTCTTTTCCAAGTCCGGCATCGAGCATTTTATAATCCCTCGTTAGATTCCAATCCATAGAACCAGACATTGGAGTGAGGGGAATTTTTTTATCCTCTAGTGGAACCGTTAAATAAGGTACTTTAATTTTTTCAATGGAAGCCCCAACAGATAATGCTTTCACGGACGTTGCAGGGGAAGACACCGTCCAATTATTCGGCCCTTCATTCCCGTTTGCAATCACAACCGCAACCCCCATCTCAATCGCCTTGTTCACCGCAATACTAGTTGGCCAGTCCGGACTGTTAATGGTACTACCAAGGGATAAATTTACAATATCCATCCCATCCTCCACCGCTTTTTCCAAAGCCGCAACAATCCCAACAGAAGATCCAAAGCCACCTGGACCAAGTGCTCGATATACATAAATATCTGCATCTGGAGCAATACCTTTCATTTCCCCATTGGCCGCAATAATTCCTGAAACATGCGTGCCGTGCTGTGTTGGCATCCCTTGCTCTGGCAATGTTTCCATTGGGTCCTCATCAAAATCAACCACATCATAACCACCCTTATAATTCGTTTCTAGGTCTGGATGCTCATGGTCAATCCCTGTATCAATCACCGCCACCTTCACACCTTTCCCCGTATACTTCGAATCTGTCTTTCTTTCCGGCGCTTTTATCTGATTCGCCTTTTCACTCGTCATTGTCGGAACCTCATATGCCCGTACAGGATGACTCGTCCGAATAAAATCCTCTTTCTCAATATCGTTCAAGTCCTTCATTTTTCCTTTAAGCGCAATCGCATTTAGCAATGTGTCATAAACTTGCACCACCTCCACAAACGGGTGGTAATCCTCAATATACTCCTTCCACTCATATGGATCCCCTTCTACTTCCACAATAATCGAAACGTCCTCTTGAAGCTGCCCATGCACTGGTTGAAGAGGTAGCGTTACAAGTGACATAAACAAACAAACCATAATAATCAGGTAAGCTATTCGTTTCATTCGGCATTTCCCCTATTTTTTTCTTTTATTCTTTGCGGGAGTTGGTAATTTTATGCATGGGTAGGTTGAGAGATTGGTTTATTTTTAGGGATTTATGGTGCTGGTTGGAGGATTGTTACGGTCTGTTGTAGGATTATTTTATGATTTTGTTGAATTCGAAGTGGATTTTGGAGGATTATCCACCTATTTTGCCGAATTAACCCAGCCTATTGAAGGATTCATTCATCTCACCCCAGAATCAGCGCGCTCCATTGGATGATTATCCACGCTAACCCCGGAATCAGCGCGCTCCATTGGATGATTCCTCACCTATTTTGACAAATTAACCCGACATATTGCATGATAAACACAATCCCCCCTTGAATTACCACACACCACAATTAAATTCCACCTACAAAAATCCACAATCCCCCTCCCAAAACACAAAAAAACAGACCTCAAATTGAGATCTGCCTACTTCGTACCATACAGTCTATCTCCTGCGTCCCCTAGACCTGGTACGATATATCCTTTTTCATTTAGCTTTTCGTCCTTAGCAGCTAAATAAATATCTACATCTGGATGTGCTTCTTGCACTGCTTCAACACCCTCAGGCGCAGCAATTAAGCACATTAAACGAATTTGTTTTGCTCCACGTTTTTTCAATGCTTCTATTGCAACATTTGCAGACCCGCCAGTTGCGAGCATTGGATCGATGACAATTAATTCACGCTCTTCAATATCGGATGGAAGCTTTACATAGTACTCAACCGGTTGCAAGGTTTCTGGGTCACGATATAATCCAACGTGTCCCACCTTAGCAGCAGGAATAAGCTTCAAAATTCCCTCTGTCATCCCAAGCCCTGCACGTAAAATCGGAATGAGGCCTAGCTTCTTACCAGCCAACACTTTCGCTTTTGCAGTGGATACAGGCGTATCAATTTCCACATCTTGCAAAGGAAGGTCTCTTGTAATCTCAAAAGCCATTAATGTTGCCACTTCATCAACTAATTCCCGAAACTCTTTCGTTCCTGTACTTTTATCTCTTATGTATGTTAGTTTGTGTTGAATTAATGGATGATCAAATACGTACACTTTTCCCATGGGCAAAACACTCCTTTATTATTTTATTAACGAACAAATTGTAACTTTTTTCGACATCTTTAAAATTGTACTAAAAAAGACCGTGTGGTTTCAACTAGATAGATGATATTTTTCGATTTCTATTTTGGATGTTGTGGAAATTATGATGCAATGTAAATTGGTTATATTCTTTAGTATGACCTCTTTATTCAACCGTTTTCGTGAATAATTCCTCAGTAAATCGGAATTATTCCATAAAACTCGAGCTTTATTCAACAAGATCGGCCAATAATTCCACAAATAAAAGGGCTGATTTGGAAACGTAAACCAAATCAACCCTTTTTATTAATTTGCATATAATGGATATTTTTCTGTAAGTGCTAATACACGCTTTTTCGCTTCTTCTAGCTTTGCTTCGTCTTCATGATTGTTCAATGTAAAGGAAATGATGGATGCAATTTCATCCATATCCTCTAAACCAAAGCCACGTGTTGTAACAGCTGCAGTGCCGACACGAATACCACTTGTAATAAATGGACTTTCTGGATCAAATGGAATTGTGTTTTTATTCGTCGTAATTCCTACATCATCTAATGCCTTTTCTGCAACTTTTCCAGTAAGACCAAGCTCACGCAAATCTAATAGTAATAAGTGATTGTCTGTTCCACCTGAAACAAGACGTACGCCCTCTTTCGTTAAAGCTTCACCTAAACGTTTTGCATTGTCGACAATTTGCTTCGTATATGTAGAAAAGCTCTCCTCTAGCGCTTCTTTAAAAGCAACTGCCTTCGCAGCAATAATGTGCATTAATGGACCACCTTGCAATCCTGGGAATACAGATTTATCAAGCTTCTTTGCAAACTCCTCTTTGCAAAGCACCATGCCTCCACGAGGACCACGTAATGTTTTATGAGTCGTTGTTGTTACAAAATCTGCATATGGTACAGGATTCGGATGTAGACCTGTTGCGACAAGTCCAGCAATATGCGCCATATCCACCATTAAATAGGCGCCTACCTCATCTGCAATCTCACGGAACTTCGCGAAATCAATAACACGAGGATATGCACTAGCTCCTGCAACAATTAACTTCGGTTTTACTTCCTTCGCTTTTTGCAACACCGCGTCATAATCGATTTGCTCCGAATCTTTATCTACACCATATTCCTCGAAGTTATATAATTTACCACTGAAATTCACCGGGCTACCATGTGTTAAATGTCCCCCATGGCTTAAATTCATACCTAAAACGGTATCACCAGGCTCTAGAACCGTAAAATATACCGCCATATTTGCTTGGGCACCAGAATGGGGTTGAACATTCGCATGGTCTGCGTTAAAAAGCTTTTTCGCACGATCTCTCGCTAAGTCTTCCGCAATGTCTACATACTCACAGCCGCCATAATAACGACGATGCGGATACCCTTCTGCATATTTATTTGTCATGACAGAGCCAGCAGCTTCCATCACTGCCTCCGATACAAAGTTTTCCGATGCAATTAACTCAATCTTATCCTGCTGACGTTTTCTTTCCTTTTCAATTGCCGCAAAAATTTCTGGGTCTTTCGCTTTTAAATGGTCCATTCTTTCTCCTCCTTCACCTTTTGAAAATTCTATATGAATCAGTAAGGGGATGTTTAATCACATAGCATGCTTTTCGCTTGGTCCTTACTGTATACAGCACGTTCTCCACCGATAAGCTTCGGTCTTGTTCTGGCAAATGTTACATGTGCAGCACCAATGTTTTTTTGCCTCAATCGGATTGGTACTACAACTGGCTTCAAGTGCATCCCGATAAACGTATCGCCAATATCCATACCTGCATGGGCTTGGATTGATTCTACAAGCACTGCATCCTGCATCTGTTGAAATGCATACGCAGCCATCGAGCCCCCTGCGCCTGGAACAGGAATTGCCGAAACCTCTGTTAATCGAAATCTCTCTAGTACGTCTTCAGAAACGACTAAAGCACGATTCAAATGCTCGCAGCACTGAAATGCTAAGGATACACCTGTCTTCTCTTCTAATTTACGAAAAGAGGTAAAGAGCTCCTTAGCAATTTGCTTATTTCCCGATGTACCAATTCGTTCCCCTGCAACTTCACTCGTGGAGCACCCAATAACAAATAGCTCCCCTCGCTTTAACAATCCAAGGTCGATCCACTCACTTACAATTGTGTCCACGTCGTTTTGGATATCCTCTAATGGTATGTTAGCCATGTTCATCACACCTTAGGTTTATAAGTTACTTTTGCCTTCATACTCTGCAATTTTGCCAATTCGGTTTGCGTGGCGTCCACCCTCAAATTCAGAGCCTAACCATGCCTTTACAATTTCAACCGCAAGACCTGGGCCAATCACACGCTCACCCATTGCAATCATATTGGCATCATTATGGGCCTTTGTCATTTTTGCACTAAACACATCATGCACTAAGGCACAACGAATCCCTTTTACTTTGTTCGCTGAAATCGACATTCCAATTCCAGTTCCACAAATCAAAATGCCAAGATCAAATTCTCCACTTGCCACTTTTTCTGCAGCAGGAATCCCGTAATCAGGGTAATCCACAGAGCCCTCACAATTACAGCCCATATCTACATGCTCGATATTCATATCTGTTAACAACTGACTTATCTCACGGCGTAAATTCACGCCACCATGATCGGATGAAAGTACAATTCTCATTGTGTGTAACCACCTTTTTCCTTGCTACTTATAGTATATGTTACTTTTCGATATTAAATTGATGTATATGCTTTTTCAGATTTTGAGCTTGCCCTTCTAATTGTACCGCAATCTTACTAATGTCTTGTATAACAGCGTTCTGTTGTTGAATGGATGCACTGACCTCTTCTGTTCCCGCTGTTGTTTCCTCCGAAATAGCCGCCACTTCTTGGGATTGTTTCTGCGTCTCTTCCATTGTTCGAAGCTGTTGGTTCATCAACTCTGAAATTTGAGCAACTGCATCAACTACTTCATTAACAGATGTCGAAACCTTTTCAATAGCAACATTGGACTGCTCGCCTTTTTCTGCTTCTTGACGGGCATATTCCACCTGCTCTTGAATTCGTTTCACCACCTGCTTTACAACCTCTTGCATCGTTGAAATAAGCTCCCCAATACCTTGTACAGCTGTTGCACTTTGGTCCGCTAGTTTACGAACCTCCTCGGCAACAACCGCAAAGCCACGACCATGCTCCCCAGCTCTAGCCGCTTCAATGGATGCATTTAAGGCAAGTAGGTTCGTTTGCTCAGCAATTTCCCCAACTAGTGAAATGATTGCTTCTACTTCTGTTGCATTTTTCTCTAGACGTTCTACATCCGTTAAACTGTTTTCCTGCTCTTTGGATACGTTTTGTACACTTTCCACTAAGCTTTTTATAATGACCTTCGATTGGGTTAATGTCTCAAGCATTTCTTCAGATAGACGGAAGGAATGCTTTGCTTTTTCTTGCACTTCCCCCGCAAGTCTGGTCGATTCCTCTACGGCTTCTGCTGTTTGCAAAATAGATGAGGAGGAAGTCTCCGCACCTGATGCTATTTCTTCAATCGTTTGACCAATCGCATTGGCTTGCTCTTCTGCATCTGTTGCAGCCTGTTTTATCGTTTCTACCGAATGATTGGTTTCATCGAAATTTTTCTCTATGTTTGTAATTATACCACGGAGATTTGCTAGCATTGTATTAAACGCTAGGCCTAAAGCACGAATTTCATCATCGGATCTCGAAACCTCTACATCCTCAGAAATATCTCCCTGTGCTGCTTGTGTAGCTGCATCCTTTAGCTTAAGCAGTGGCTTCGTAATGAATCCTGCTGCAAAATAAGCCAAAATCCCTGACCAAATAATCCCTAATACCAATGTCACAATGGTAAACACTTCTTGTGACAACCCAACAAAATTTCTTAATTCATCATTTAAAACATAAATAAAGACAGCACTTGTTCCATACGTTATTAAAGCTAATACGGTAGTAAATACGACTAATTTTATACGTAAACTAAACCGATGCTTCTGCTTCATCTTTTTCCCCCCAGAAAAATCTATCCTATATGCTTATTGTCTAATTTTTCTAACAAGAGTTCAATATATTTTTCGACTTCTTTAAAGGTTTTTCGATAAATGTCCACATTTCCGCCAAATGGATCGGAAATATTAACATTTGCAAGCTGTTTTTCTAGGTTTCGTAATGTATTTATATCTTTCTGTAAATCCTTTTCTATTTGCAGTGGCGCCATTCCTTGAGCAGACAATTGTGCACGCTTCTCTTCTAGTAGGGAATACCCTTTCTTTACGTCATTCCAGATCTTTTGCTGCTCTTCATCCACATACTCCTTCAAGGTTTGAATTTTATCCACACGATCCGGAAATTGCATATGAAGCGCCTGTTTATGGTCGACCGTCATCGTTAAAATCAAATCCGCCCACTGAATCAATTCCGGTGTAACCGGCTGAGATTGGTGCTGACATGGGATTCCCTTCTCCGTCAGCACCTGCTTCGTACCACTCGAGGCTGGCTGACCAAATCCTGCATATAATCCAGCAGATTGCACTTCTATATCCTGTGATCTCGATTTTAAAATCGCTTCCGCCATCGGACTTCTGCACGTATTACCAGTACAAACAAACAAGACTCTTTTCATCTAAGAAAACCTCCATTCAAGTCTTGATATTCTAATGAAACTATATCATATGCAAATAGGCTTGAACAATGGAATGGCGGTAGTTGGAGGATGGTTCTGGATGTACATTTTGTGAATTATTTTACTTAGTTGTGGAATCATCCCGGGATTTGGCTGAATTCTTTCGCTTTGTTGTGGAATTATGTTGATATGTTGCTGATTTATGGAGATTTATTGTTGAATTAATCTGATGTGCTGTTGAATTCTGCTCCGCAACTGTTGAATTAAACCCATGCACTGTTGATTTCCGCACCGCAACTCTTGATTTCCGCACCGCAACTCTTGATTTCCGCCCCATGGACTGTCCGAATTCCACCCCGCACCCCACAAAAAAACCTCTCCTTCCAAAGAAAGAGCGGTCCTATCAAACAAATAACAAATACAACCCAAAAGCACACAATATTGCTCCCCCAAGGATTTCGCTGTAGGGCCCTAACACCCCGCTCACCTTTCTCGCGAGTAAAAACCCTAACCATGTTAACGCTGTGCAGGCGCCGCCAAATAGTAATAGAGCAACAATGGTATGTACCCCAAACATGCCAAGACTTAATCCGACCGAGAAGCTATCTAAACTAACAGTAAAGGCAAAAAATAGTAAGCCAAATCCCTTGACCATTTTTGTATTATTTGTATCACTAGAGAAGGACTCTAAAAACATTTGTATGCCTAAAACGATGAGCAATACCCCACCCATTATGACAGCGAAGGTTCCGAATTTCTCCGATAAAATGTTGCCAAGAAGGATTCCTAGGAAAGGCATTACCATATGAAAAATACCCATCACAATCCCAATTGTAAAAATTTTTCGCAACCGGACCTCCAGCATTCCCATTCCGAGACTAACTGAAAATGCGTCCATCCCAAGCGCAATTGCCATTAGCGATAACGTTAGCCATTCCCCTAGAATATACGTAATCATAAAAGAACCCCCTCGGACATGCTACAAACAAAATATATGTCAGAGGGGACAAGTTTAGAAGTATTCGATTCTTTTTATGAAAAAATTTCGTTATTTTACCATTTTCGTTGCAGCTTTCTCTAGACGATTCATAACTGCAACCCCAACCCCTTCTTTTGGATAAGTTTGACCGATGATGATATCCACATCCTCTTTATTAAACGCACGCAAAACATCATATATGTGCTTGGCAACCTCACTCAGGTCCGATCCATGTCCACAGGTTTTCACTACAACATCTTGAAATTGATCGCGGTTTTCCTCGCTGACCATTACCCCAACTCTCTTACCTTCCTGTTGCATGAGAGAAACCACTTCCTTTATTCTCTCTACACTTCCTTCCACTAGCCATAACGGTGCATTTGGAGCATAGTGGGTATACTTCATGCCTGGTGCTTTTGGTTTTTCACTGTTATTCTTCAATGCGACATCAAATAATACAGGGCCAACCACTTGTTCCATTTCCTCTTTCGTGACGCCACCAGGTCGCAATATGACTGGTAGATCCCCCGTGCAATCTACAACCGTTGATTCGACACCTACTCCGGTTGGTCCACCATCCAGAACCCCATATATTTTCCCGGATAAATCATCTAACACATGCTCTGCAGTTGTTGGGCTCGGGCGACCAGACTGATTTGCACTAGGAGCTGCGACTGGTTTACCACTAGCCTTCAACAGCGCAATCGCAACTGGGTGGTCGGGAAAACGTACCCCCACGGAATCTAACCCTGCTGTTACATTTTCCGCGCAAGCCCCGTTGCTTTTTAAAATAATCGTTAAAGGGCCTGGCCAAAACGCATCCATTAGCTTTACTGCCTTTTCAGGAATTTGACTTACGATTTGCTCCACCTGCTTTTGTTCCCCAATGTGGACAATCAGTGGATTATCAGAGGGTCTTCCTTTTGCCTTGAAAATTTTATCCACAGCTTCCTCTGAAGTAGCATCTGCCCCAAGTCCATATACGGTTTCTGTTGGGAAAGCTACTGTATGTTTATGTTGAATTGCTTCCGCAGCTTGTTGAATCGCTGAATTGTTTTCCGTCACTTGTATGTTTTGTAAATCCCAATATTTTGTGTCCATTCCTTGCACTCCTGTCAATTACGAACATTTCCATACTAATTATGATACGTTTTTAGTTAGCTTGGCAAGTAATTCAAGTTATCCACAACACAATACCGTTATACACATTAAAAAATGCTAGTATGACAGCACCTGAGCCATCCTAGCATTTTATTTTTACAGAAATATTACATTTTTACACATCGTTTACACAGGTTATCAACAAGACTTATCCACAGCTGTTGATAAATATGTTGGTAACATCCACCAATTCCCCTGTTTATCCACGGATGCTGTGATACTTTTTGGTTGATCATCGCTGTTTTCAAATCCCCAGCTCTTAAATAATGTATCTGTGGATGAGCTGTGACTAAAGGCATAAATTCGTTTCAAACCAGCCTGTTGTGCAGCTTCTTTTATCCAGTCTATCCCTAACATGATCATTGCTGGGCTAAAATCCTCTTTAAAATATAGGGTGCGTAGCCATCCCTCTTTGTTTTCACAAGGTACTAAGGCAAAGAATCCTAGCTTTTCACCCTTCATCTCTATAAATCTACCAAACTTATATAAATCATCTTTATCTGTTTGTTTATGCCAATGCTCTCCAAAAAACGCCTCTACTACTGCTTTACTTGCCTCTTGTGCCGGTAGAATATTGATCATCCATCTCACTCCCATTTCATTATCTATTTCTACTCTATGAACGGAGGTGATAGAATATGCTCGGTTATTTAAATAATAGATTGATCAGCTTGTCAATCCACTCAAATAGGAAAAACTTCACTTCTACCTTTTTTTCACCGGGCACTGTGGACATATTTTCAGCTGTATCGTCAGCAGATACGCTCGTTCCATTTGAAAAATCCAAGAAGCATAACGGTGGGAATAACACACACCACCAATTGTCCCCTTCACCTTCACCAAGTGTTATCAAAACAGCTTCGTATACACCTGCTGGGTACACTTGATTTCCGTATACTTTAGACGGGAATTGCACATCGCCAAAGGTAACGTCAAAGGACTGATTTGCTCCATTTTCCTGAAGAACCTCTTGCACAATTTGTTCAATATTAATTAAATTGCCTTCTATTACATCACGAGCTGTATGGATGTCCTCAAGGGTCATGACCCATTCGGTAATTTCCGCATTTACGCGGTCGCGAATTTCTCTTTTTATTTGTTGGTCGGCATCACTATTTGAATTAGCTAAAATGCGTAAGCGAATCGAATCATCTGGTATAACCTGATATTCTCCTGTTGCATTGGAACTATTGCCAAAACCAATTAACGGATTCATAAAGAAAATAATTGCAACTGTTACGAAAAAAATAATCTTTTTCATTTTGTATGGCCCCCTATAACCTAATCTTGGTCTCAGTATGGGCACGACTCTATTATTTTAAACATCGGAAAATGAAATTTTGCTAGAGTTTTTTACTAGAATAGCTTGTGAGGTACTGTGGTTACCCGGTTGGAGGAATTTAAAGGTTTATTGGTAAAAAGCCTGATAAATAAAAAAATTGCTAGCCCTAATTTAGAGCCAGCAGTACACGATTCGGTCTTTTCCATTAATATCTTCTACAATTTGTGGATTACTTTGTGGATAAGTTGTTAATAAAAGTTGTTTCACTGCCTCACCTTGTTGATAACCAATTTCAAATGCAATCAAAGCCTTTTGTTTTAAAACCTTTGGCAAATCCTTAATAATGGCCCGATACGCATCAAGCCCATCATCTCCTGCAAAAAGCGCAAGCGACGGATCATAGTCACGTACGGTATCCGATAGCTCCTCCCGATCATGGATGGAGATATATGGCGGATTAGAGACTAGAATATCCACTTTTATATTTTTTTCAATTAACGGTTTTAAAAAATTGCCTTGTAAAAATTCTACTTCTGCTCCAAGCCCATTGGCATTTTTCCTCGCAATCGCCAGTGCTTCTTCTGAGATATCCACAGCTTTTACGTCTAAATGCGGGTTTTCCTTTTTCAATGTGACACAAATAGCCCCAGATCCTGCCCCAATATCTACAGCCGTAAGTGGCGTTGCATTATAGTCAAAGCCTTTGGAAATCTGCTGTAACACAAGCTCCACAAGCTCTTCTGTTTCTGGTCTTGGGATAAGAACATGTTCATTCACCTGAAACGTTCTCCCATAAAAATGTTCATAGCCCAGCAAATGCTGAATCGGTACCCCTGTTTCTCCATGGGATTTGATTTGCTCCACAAATATATCCACATATTCATCAGGCATCGGGTCTTGTAGAGAGGCTAAAAGCATGGCACGAGATAGGTTTAAATGATGCATCAGCAATATATCCACAACATTTTCTTCGCGATTGTGTTCCTTTAAAAAAAGAGAAGCCCAGCGTCGGGCCTCCCATATGGTTTGGAATGACATATTACTCACCGATAGCTTCTAGACGTTTTGTTTGTTCCTCAATGATTAATGCATCAATGACTTCGTCTAGCTTTCCTTCTAGAATCTGGTCTAGCTTTTGAATCGTTAAACCAATTCGATGATCGGTTACGCGATTTTGTGGAAAATTATACGTACGAATACGCTCCGAGCGATCTCCAGTACCTACTGCAGATTTTCTTGTTTCGTCGTATTCTGCTTGAGCCTCTTGCTGGAATTTCTCATACACACGGGCACGAAGAACTTTCATTGCCTTTTCTTTGTTTTTAATTTGTGACTTTTCATCCTGACAAGATACAACAGTACCAGTTGGAAGGTGGGTTAAACGAACTGCAGACATGGTCGTGTTAACACTTTGTCCACCAGGGCCACTTGATGCGAACGTGTCGACACGTATATCCTTTTCATGAATGTCTACTTCCACTTCTTCTGCTTCTGGTAAACAAGCGACCGTTGCAGTGGAGGTATGAATTCTTCCGCCAGATTCTGTTTCTGGAACACGCTGCACCCGGTGTGCACCATTTTCGAATTTCAATTTAGAATAGGCACCTTTCCCATTTACCATGAAAATGATTTCTTTGTATCCGCCAACATCGGCCTCGTGATACTCAATGATCTCTGTTTTCCATCCTTGCGCTTCTACATAACGGCTGTACATACGATACAGATCTCCAGCAAATAATGCAGCCTCATCTCCACCAGCAGCTCCACGAACTTCCATAATTACGTTTTTATCATCGTTTGGATCTTTCGGGATTAGTAAAATTTTCAACGTTCCTTCAAGCTCTTCTTTCGCACTGGATAATTCACTGATTTCTTCTTTAACCATGCTTAGCATTTCATCATCTAATGAATCCTCTAACATCGCTTTCGCATCATTCAATTGAGAAGAAATATCTTTATATTCGCGATACTTTTCTACGATTTCTTGAAGGTCTGATTGTTCCTTTGAATACTCTCTTAACTTTTTCGAATCACTTATAACCTCAGGATCACTTAACATCTCATTTAATTTATCGTAACGATCCTCAAGGGATTGTAGTTTATCTAACATGAACGTCCACCTCTTCTTTTCCTAAGCAATCTAATTATAGTATAGGCAATCATGCTAGTCAAAAGTAGAATTTAGAATGGGAATATGGAGCCGGTGCCAATATGGGATTCGACACATTTCGGGTGGTGCCAGGCACTCCAAACCAAACTGCCCGCACAAAGACACGATTCGACACATTTCGGGGAGTGACAGGCACCCTCAAACAAAAAAAACTGCTGGCTCCCCAGCAGTTCTCCTTATTTCACAATGCTTTTTCTTGCTATTCTTGTGATATTAGGTTTATTTGGTACTTCATGATGATGTCGGCAGCGTGGCTCGTACGATTCAGAGGCACCTACCATAATAATGGGATCATCATAGGATGCGGGCTTTCCGTTAATTAACCGTTGGGTTCTGCTAGAAGGTGAGCCACACACTGGGCAAATTGCATTTAATTTGGTCACTTCTTCACTAAGTGCCATCAATTCTGGAACTTGTCCAAATGGTTCTCCACGAAAATCCAAATCAAGGCCAGCAACTACAACACGATAGCCTTGGTTCGCTAAGTCTTGACAAACCTCCACGATGTGTTCGTCAAAAAATTGTACTTCATCTATACCGATTACATCGTAAGACTCATCTATGTAATCGTATATTTCCAGTGATTTATTAATGGGTTGCGCTACGACAGAATTTCCATTGTGGGACACAACAGATTCTTCTGAATAGCGATTATCAATAGCAGGTTTAAACACTTTTACTTTTAAATTTCCATACGTTGCGCGGCGGACACGGCGAATAAGCTCTTCAGACTTACCGGAAAACATACTTCCGCATATTACTTCCACCCATCCACTTTGTTTCATTACAAGCACGTGGAGCTCTCCCTTCCAATCATCTCTTTCAAAAATACAATACTTTCATTATATCGGACATGTTGTGTTTCCTTTATAGTAAAAAGGAATCATCTTTATACGATTTATTTTTTCAAATTCACTTCATTATAATCAAAAGTGGCCAATAAAAAAACAGGCAAAATATTGCTGTTTTGCCTGTTTTTATTCACATTTAATACGGGCAGTAACGCCACCACTTGGATGGGTGTACTGCCCGAGGATGTGGGATTAAATAGACTCCGGAGAATCTTATTTAAGGTTATATTTTTTCTTAAAGCGATCCACACGACCACCGACTTTATCAGCTTTTTGCTGACCAGTGTAGAATGGGTGAGAAGCAGAGCTGATCTCTACACGGATTAATGGATATGTGTTTCCATCTTCCCATTCAATTGTTTCATCGGAGTTAAGTGTTGAACCACTCAAAAATTTAAAATCTGAGCTAGTATCAAGGAATACAACTTTTCTGTATTCTGGATGAATGCCTTGTTTCATGTCTATTTTCACTCCTTTTGCCCTGAATCATTTTTGAGACAGAGTTAATGTCAAAAACACTGTTTACAGTGATTATTCATACTTTTGAACTCACATAGAAAGATTATAACAAGCTACTATTCATTTTGCAACCTATTTTCTATGATAGGAACGCTTTCGAAAATTAGTACATTCCTTGCTCTAATGCCAAATTAGCGACGGGGATGAGCTTTCCCTTTCATTTCGTCATCCATCATTTGGTAAAACTCTTCATTTGTCTTCGATGCTTTTAGTCGACGTAAGAAGCGTTCTACGAAATCTGGAGAATCGTTCATTGTTTTGCGAATTGCCCACATTTTTTCCATTTGGGATTTCGTTAAGAGCAGCTCTTCCTTACGTGTACCAGAACGTAAAATATCAATAGCAGGGAAAATACGACGCTCTGCTAAATGACGGTCTAAGTGAAGCTCCATATTACCAGTACCTTTGAATTCCTCGTAAATAACATCGTCCATTCTTGAACCAGTATCCACAAGCGCTGTAGCTAAAATCGTAACACTTCCACCTTCTTCGATATTACGAGCAGCACCAAAGAAACGTTTAGGACGGTGGAAAGCAGCTGGGTCAATACCACCTGATAACGTACGTCCACTTGGCGGAATAACTAAGTTATAAGCACGCGCTAATCTTGTGATACTATCCATCAAGATAACAACATCACGCTTATGCTCCACAAGACGCATCGCACGCTCTAATACTAGCTCCGCGACTTTAATATGGTTATCTGGCATTTCATCAAACGTTGAGCTCACAACGTCTACATTCTCATGTACCGAACGTTCAATATCGGTTACTTCCTCTGGTCTTTCATCCACAAGTAAAATAATAAGCTTTGCATCTGGATGATTCACTGAAATGCTATTGGCAATTTCCTTTATTAGCATTGTTTTACCAGCCTTAGGTGGAGCAACGATTAGACCACGCTGACCAAAACCAACAGGTGTCATTAAATCCATAATGCGAGTAGAAAGCTTATGAGGAGCTGTTTCTAACTTCATTAAACGATCTGGATATAATGGGGTTAATGCCGGGAAGTGTACACGTTCTTTTGCGGAATCAGGGTCTTCACCATTTACCGCATCCACGTGTAGCAAGCCGTAGTAGCGTTCGTTTTCTTTTGGAGGACGAACCTTACCAGATACTTTGTCTCCATTACGCAAGTCAAATCTACGTATTTGAGATGCCGATATATAAATATCCTCTGCACTTGGAGAATAATTTATTGGCCGTAAAAAACCAAATCCCTCTGATGGAATGACTTCTAGTATTCCATCCATAAATAAATAACCATCTTTCTCCGCTTGTGCTTTAAGAATCGCAAAGATTAATTCTTTTTTCGTTAATTTTGAATAATAAGAAACTTTAAATTCTCTTGCTTGTGCATATAATTCCTTTAAATTTAAGGATTCCAGTTGTCCTATTGTCATTGCAGACACAATATCACCACTTTATTTAATTTTTCATGCATTGTAAAAATTTATATAACATTATGAAACAATCATTCCACTTTCAAAACTATCAAAGAAAAGGAAATTGAAACGAATCAGGAGAATAGAAATCTTGAAGTTTTACTACCCAAGTAATACATTTGCAGGCACCAATTGTAAAGGATGCAAGTCTCCATTGATAGCCGACTTACGTATACCACTCGACCTTTTCGGTATTCAAAATTACAGTTAAGGTGCTTCTATACGTATTATGTTTGATTGGGTAGTACAAGTACGAGGCATTCACTCTATTAAGCTTAGTACTTGCCAAGTTTCTTGATTGTAGAAGAAAGGGGGTTTTCGAACCACCTTGATACAAACATTATCATTTTAACCCTATTTACATAATTTATTCAATAGGGTTTTTCAAAATACCTTCTTTTATTAAGAAAATTAGCTTATATTCTAGTTTTAAATAGCCTCGGCAAAAGATTTTAGAAGAGTAACTAATGAAAAAGCCAGGCTTGGGCACCTGACTCCTTAACTATTCTTTAACACTAGGTTTGGTTTTTTCTTTAAACTATGATTGCCATCGATAAAACGAATGGTACCAGATTTGGCACGCATGACAACGGTTTGCGTTGTAGCTTTAGTACCCCTAAACTGAACACCTTTCAGAAGCTCCCCGTCTGTAACACCAGTGGCTGCGAAAATAGCATCATCGCCACCACAGAGGTCTTCCATCATTAAGACACGGTTAATATCTTCAATGCCCATTGCCTTGCAACGTCTTAATTCTTCTTCATTTTGAGGGAGCAGCTTTCCTTGTAGCTCTCCACCTAGACATTTCAGCCCTACAGCTGCAAGAACTCCTTCTGGGGCACCACCAGAACCGAATAAAATGTCGACACCTGTATGATCAAATGCTGTATTCAGTGCAGCAGCTACATCCCCGTCTTGAATCAACTTAATGCGAGCGCCGGCCTTACGTATGTCATGTATCAATTCTTCATGGCGTTCACGGTGTAATACCGTTGCCACAACATCCTCTATATCTTTCCCCTTTGCTTTTGCAACAGCTTGTAGGTTGTCGATTACAGGAGCATTTATATCTACTTTCCCAACCGATTCCGGACCTACTGCAATTTTTTCCATATACATATCAGGGGCATGCAGCATTTTCCCATGGTCCGCAACAGCTAATACAGCTAATGCATTCCATGTCCCTAATGCCACAATATTGGTTCCCTCTAATGGATCCACTGCTACATCTACTCTTGGTCCATAGCCATTTCCTAATCGTTCCCCAATATATAGCATTGGTGCCTCATCCATTTCCCCTTCTCCTATGACAACTGTACCCTTCATTGGGATGGTATCAAATACATTACGCATGGCAGTTGTTGCAGCATCATCCGCTTCATCCTTCTTTCCTCGCCCCATCCATCTCGCTGAGGCTAAAGCGGCAGCTTCTGTGACCCGTGCCAATTCCATTGTCAGACTTCTTTCCATCGTTTCCCTCTCCAATTTCAATATTTATTTTCTCTCATATCTTTATCTATTTCATTGGATATTAAGCAAAAACGCCTTTGAAGTTCATGAAGGCGTTTTCGTCTAAGGATTCGCTGTTGTTAGGAATTTTGAAATTGTTCTGCCTCTTCTTCGGTTAGTTCTTCTCTCCAGATATTCGCCCCTAACTCTTTTAGTTTGTCTGTTAGGTCTTCATATCCACGATCAATATGCTCTAAACCGATAATTTCGGTAACACCCTCTGCGATAAGTCCAGCCGCAACTAATGCTGCACCTGCACGTAAATCACTCGCTTTTACTTTTGCGCCCTCTAGCTTAACAGGGCCACTTACAAACGCAGAAGAGCCTTCCACTTTGATATTGGCATTCATTCTTCTAAGCTCATCCACATGCTTAAAACGAGCCTGATAAATGGTATCTGTTACAATTCCTGTACCTTCTGCTTGTGTTAGCAGTGAAGTAAATGGCTGCTGTAGGTCTGTCGGAAAGCCTGGGTAGACAAGTGTTTTAATATCCACGCTTGTGAGCTCACGGTTACCACGAACAATTAGTTGATCGTCCTTCGCTTCCACAACAACACCCATTTCGCGTAGCTTTGCAATCAGGGATTCTAAATGAAGTGGTATCACATTATCAATGAGTACCTCTTCCCCCTTTGCAGCTGCAATAATCGTATAGGTTCCTGCTTCAATACGATCTGGAATTATCGTATGCCTGCAACCACTTAGACGCTCCACTCCTTGAATGCGGATCACATCTGTACCAGCACCTTTTATTTTTGCTCCCATGCTAGTCAATAATGTCGCAACATCAATAATCTCTGGCTCTTTCGCTGCGTTTTCAATAATCGTCGTGCCCTCTGCTTTTACAGCAGCAAGCATAATATTAATGGTAGCACCTACACTAACCACATCTAAATAAATTCTTGCACCTGTTAATTTTTCAGCGCGTAAATAAACAGCACCTTGTTCATTGGTCACCTGTGCACCAAGTGCCTCAAATCCTTTAATATGTTGGTCAATCGGACGCGGACCTAAGTTACACCCTCCAGGAAGTCCAATTACTGCCTTCTTGAACCGGCCAAGCATAGCACCCATGAAATAATAAGAGGCTCTTAACTTTTTTACTTTTCCATTAGGAAGTGGCATCGATATCATTGAGGCTGGATCTACGGTAAGATCACTACCGTCTTGTGTCACTTTTCCGCCAATTTCTACAAGTAAATTTTTCAATATGGAGATGTCAGAAATGTTCGGAAGTCCTTCAATCGTAACTGGTGAATCTGCCAAAATGGTTGCTGGAATTAATGCAACCGCACTATTTTTTGCACCGCTAATACGAACCTTGCCCCGAAGTGTTCTGCCACCTTCTATCAATAATTTCTCCATTACGTAACTCTCCTCTTATTTAATGCAACTTAAAAGTTGTTTTTCATGTCCCGCCCTGTGTATCGTACAGTATATCTTTCGCACAAACTATTTTTTTCTGTCCGAATGAATGTGTCTAATTTTGTAAAAGGTAAGCATACCTGTTTGCTAAATTAGACCGTTTAACACTTTCTCCGACATTAAATGAAACGTTATTCATTATTCTTAACAAATTAACAGTTTTCATGCCTACTTACTTATTCCAATCTGCTAAAAACTTTTCAATTCCTTGATCGGTTAACGGATGCTTCACTAAACTTTTTAACACATTTAATGGTACTGTTGCAATATCTGCACCATTTAACGCTGCTTCTGTCACGTGCATTGGGTGACGAATAGAAGCTGCAATTATTTCAGTAGGGATATCATGTATCATAAAAATTTCTTTAATTTGAACGATTAAATCCAATCCATTATGACCGATATCATCCAATCGACCTAAAAATGGAGATACATACGTAGCCCCTGCACGAGCTGCTAAAAGCGCTTGGTTTGCGGAAAAAATAAGGGTAACATTCGTTTTAATCCCTTTATCACTCAATGCTTTTACCGCTTTCAATCCGTCCAAAGTCATTGGAACCTTAATCGTAATGTTCGGGTGAATGGCTGCTAGCTCTTCCGCTTCCTTTAACATGCCATCAACATCTAAGGAAATGACCTCCGCACTTACAGAACCATCCACTTCTTTAGTAATTTCCTTTAAGCGATCATGGAAAGATACATTTTTTTCCTTCGCAACAAGGCTTGGATTTGTTGTGACACCAGATAAAATTCCAAGTGCATTTGCTTCTTTAATTTCATCGATATTCGCTGTATCAATAAAAAACTTCACGATAATCCCTCCAATATATTTTGGGCCTGCCATTCGTCTTTTCGACAAACAACAGGCACCTTTTCGTTAAGCTTTATTTGAAGAACCAAATTCGCGCATTTTACCAATAACGGTTTCTTTAATCGCTTCTGTACCTGGGCCTAAGTATTTACGTGGATCATATAATTCAGGCTTTTCTTCTAGTACTTTACGCACCGCTTTTGTTTGAGAGATTTGATTTTCCGTATTTACGTTAATTTTTGCAGTACCTAAAGAAATGGCTTTTTGAATATCTTTCGTCGGAATACCTGTTCCACCATGTAATACGAGTGGTACCTTCACCTCGTTAAAGATCTCTTCCATTTCTTTAAATCCTAAATTAGGCTCTCCCTTATATGGACCGTGTACAGAACCGAGCGCTGGTGCAAGACAGTCCACGCCAGCTTCCGCAACTAGGCGTTTACATTCCTCTAAATCTGCATATTGGATTCCACCAATTACACCGTCTTCTTCTCCTCCAACGGTACCAACCTCTGCTTCGACAGATACACCGTGGATATGAGCTAACTCGACTACTTTTGAAGTTAATTCGATATTTTCATCAATTGGGGAGTGTGAAGCATCAATCATAACAGATGTAAATCCAGCATGAATTGCCTCGGCACACTTTTGAAAGCTAGAACCATGGTCTAAATGTATCGCAACTGGTACTGTTGTTTGATACGCTTCCATTAACGCCTTAACCATAGCAGTAACAACGTTAAAACCGCCCATGTATTTTCCTGCACCTTCAGAAACACCTAAAATAACAGGTGATTTTTCTTCCTCAGCTGCTTGAAGAATCGCTTGGATATACTCAAGGTTATTAATGTTAAATTGCCCTACAGCATAACCATTGTCCTTCGCAGTATTTAGCATTTCTTTCATGGATACTAATGGCATGAAGAAATCCTCCTTTTATTTACTATCCAACTTTGGATATAGCTTATATTATGTAATTCTTGTACTTTTATAGCATACCAAGACCATCCATTACGTGCAACAAAGACAAAAGGAAAATTTTTAAAGTTTCTTTAAAAATTCTCAAATACTTTTTTAACGGGCAAACCTTTTTGCTAAGGATAATACTTCTGTAACATCGAACGGCTTATGCAATATCTCTTTTATATTCGACAAGCTTAGATCCCCATCTAATTCATCCTTAGCATAACCGGTCATAAGTACTAAAGGAATGGATTTATCCTGATCGTATAGACGCTTTGCCAAATCAGCCCCATTCATGATTGGCATATTGTAGTCCACAAATAACAGGCTTGGACTCCATTCTAAACTCGCTTGCAATGCAGCTTGAGCTGTATCGAATTCTTTTACGTTGTAATCCTCTGTTTTTAATATTTCTTTCATAAGCAGTCGAATCCCAATTTGATCATCGACAACGAAAATTAATTTCCCCATAAGAACCCCCTAAACGTAAGATTAACCCCTTCCCACTTTACAATTTTCGCTAAAGCTCGCGAAACTCCTTCTTTCCTAAAGTCGTAATCAATAGGTAATTGGATGTATTTTATGAAACGCTACCATTACATTACCCTATTCTTCCAATGTGAAACATAGTAATCCCTTGTTTACCGCGCCCTTATCCGTTACACTAATTGTCGAAATGGAATGGAGGTAGTGAAATGCTTCAAGCGTTTACGACACATGTAATCAATCATTTTCATCAAATAAAAAATGAAGAAGGGCAACAGATCGAGGATGCCGCACGTATTCTATGCAATACGATTATAGGGGACGGACATATTTATTGGTATGGCACAAAGGAAATGCAAGCCTTTATAACAGAGGTTGTGGAGGGTGCCGAACCAATTCCAAAATCCAAATATTATCAAGATGATGTGGAGTTATCGATTTTAGATCGGTTAATCATTGTTACACCTTTTGCAGATAATAAAGAGGTAATCGATGTAGTGAAAAAAGCACAGGATCAAGGAACAGATGTCATTGTCATGTCTGCAGTAAAATCGGAAACCGACGCTTTAGTTGAGCTAGCAGATTTTCATATTGATACCAAATTAGTGGAGCCGTTGTTAGAAATCGGCGATGAGAAAATTGGCTTCCCATCTGTCTTGATGATGTTTTATGTGTATTATTGTTTGTATGTAAATGTGAAAGAAATTCTGGATGACTTTGATAGTCCGCTGCCGACGTTTGAGTGATGTAGGGTGGAATTGAATAGGGTGAGAGAGGAATTTCAGCAAGATAGTGGTATTTTTCAATATGTGGG
Organism: Salirhabdus sp. Marseille-P4669; assembly: GCF_900240405.1. Taxonomy (GTDB): domain Bacteria; phylum Bacillota; class Bacilli; order Bacillales; family Alkalibacillaceae; genus OEQK01. Next base: position 343,289 of record NZ_OEQK01000001.1, on the reverse strand, counting down.
ATGGGGAATTCAGCAAGATGGACGTGGAATTCTTCAAGTTGGGCGCGGGATTCAGCAAGATGGACGTGGAATTCAACAAATTGCGCGCGGGATTCAGCAAGTGATGCGTGCAATTCAGCAAGTGATGCGCGGGATTCAGCAAGTAACGCGCGAGATTCAACAAGTGATGCGCAGAATTCATCAAGTGACGCGTGCAATTCAGCAAGAGATGCATAGAATTAAGCAAGTGACGCGCGGGAATCAACAAGTGACGCGCGCAATTCAGCAAGTGATGCATAGAATTCTTCAAGTTGGGCGCGGGATTCAGCAAGTGATGCGCCGGATTCAGCAAGTAGCGCGTGCAATTCATCAAGTGATGCGCAGAATTCAACAATTAGCGCTTGGGATTCAACAAAATGAACACAGAATCCAACAACTCAATCCATTAATCCAACAAGAAATGCCCGGGAATCCCGGGCATTTTCTTATTTCTCTCTATTTTCAACAGAATGGCCGACAAAATCACGGAAAAGTGCTTGTGGTTTTGTTGGTCTTGATTTGAATTCTGGGTGGAATTGACATGCTACAAACCATGGGTGGTCGGTTAATTCAATAATTTCTACTAATCGGCCATCTGGGCTTGTTCCAGAGAATACAAATCCTTCCGCTTCCATTGCTTGACGATATTCGTTGTTAAACTCGTAGCGATGACGATGACGCTCGTAAACAATTTCGTCTTGATATGCTGCGCGAGCTTTTGAACCTTCTACTAATTTACATGGGTAAACACCTAATCGTAAGGTTCCACCTAAATCATCTACATCTTTTTGCTCAGGCAATAGATCGATAATTGGATGCGTCGTTTCGGGATTAATTTCTGCAGAATGGGCATCTTTGTATCCTAGTACATTGCGGGCGAATTCCACAGATGCTAATTGCATACCTAGGCAAATTCCTAGGAATGGAATCTTGTTTTCACGCGCATATTGAGTCGTTACAATTTTCCCTTCAATACCGCGGTCACCGAATCCACCTGGAACGAGAATGCCATCCACTTTTCCTAGCAGTTCCCCAACATTATCTAAAGTCACATGTTCTGCATTGATCCACTTAATTTCAACATCTGCATCGAAGTGATATCCGGCATGCTTTAATGATTCCACTACCGAAATATACGCATCTTGCAATTCCACATACTTTCCAACAAGTGCTATCGTAACGGATTTTGATAAATTTTTAACTTTGTCTACTAAGGCATTCCACTCTACCAGGTTTGCTTTTTCACAAGTTAAGCCGAAATGATCACATGTTAGCTGATCCAATCCTTGCGCTTCTAATGCTAATGGTACTTCATATAAAACTTCTGCATCCCGCATCTCGATAACTGCTTTTTCATTAATATCGCAGAATAGCGCGATTTTTTCTTTCATTTCTTTACTAATTTCATTCTCTGTACGTAATACGATGGCGTCTGGTTGAATTCCTAATGATCGCAATTCCTTCACAGAATGCTGGGTTGGCTTTGTTTTCATTTCCCCTGCTGCTTTAATATAAGGGACAAGTGTACAGTGAATGTACATGACACTGTCTTTCCCGATGTCACTCTTAATTTGGCGAATCGCTTCTAGAAATGGTAAGGATTCAATATCCCCTACTGTACCGCCAATTTCAGTAATAACTACATCTGCATTTGTCGCTTTTCCAGCCTGGAATACACGATTTTTAATTTCATTTGTTATGTGAGGAATTACTTGAACCGTTGCACCTAAGTAGTCTCCGCGACGTTCCTTTTTAATGACAGAGGAATAAATTTTACCAGTTGTCACATTGCTATATTTATTTAAATTAATATCAATAAAACGCTCATAATGACCTAAGTCTAAGTCTGTTTCTGCACCATCCTCGGTAACAAAAACTTCCCCATGCTGGTATGGACTCATCGTACCTGGGTCAATATTGATATATGGATCAAACTTTTGAATGGTAACATTTAGTCCACGATTTTTCAAAAGTCTACCTAATGATGCCGCTGTAATCCCTTTTCCTAGTGATGATACTACCCCACCAGTTACAAAAATATACTTTGTCATTTTACTACCTCTCTTCCAACTCTTCCATTCTATAGGTTTTAGGATGACCACTGAGATGATTTAATATTATAAAAAGAAAACGTAGGAGCAAATAAGAAAAGCGCCCCCGATAGTATCGGGGACGCTTTTTGTTCACGAACTTTTTAAGAGCCCAAATAAAATTCTAACGATTGCTTCCTATAAAGTCAAGAAAGAAGAAAATATTATTTATCGGACTCCTCATCATCTTCTTCATCAAAGTCGAAATCCTCTTCCTCTTCATCGTCATCAAAATCTAGATCTTCATCATCATCATCATCGTCGATATCGTCGTCATCTAAATCATCATCAATATCATCGGCATCGATATCATCGTCTAAATCCTCGTCTAGATCTTCATCATCTAAATCGAAATCCTCTTCCTCTTCTTCAATTTCATCGAAGTCCTCTTCCACTTTCTTCTTCGCTTTTTTCTTTTTCTTTTTCGGAGCAGAATGGGTTAGTTCTTCTTCAACTGTATCTACAGGATACCAGCGTTTTAAGCCCCATAGATTTGATCCTAGTGTTACGAACCGGCCGTCAACATTTAGATCTGTATAAAATTGAGCAATATTTTCGTTCTTTTGTTCCTCGGTAAATCCTTTTTTCTCTGCAACCATATCATACAATTCATGAATATTAATTGCTTTTTTCTCTGCAAATAGGATTTCGGCAGCAATTTCTAACATAGACATTTCAGCAAGTTCTTCTTGGGTATAGTTTTCCAAGCTCACGACCAGCACTCCCTTTTTCTTTTCTTTACCATATTATGAAAAAAACTTTGGCCATCTGCAAGTTCTTCTACTAGATCAGCCTTCGTTTTCTTATAATGTAAGGTTTCCTTTTGCGTAAAGTATGTATAGAACTTACATCAGTGGGGGATTGGATTCCCCCACTGACCTAATTTTAGGTGCATGTACTGTATCTCCAATCGAGGGAGGTTAAGAGCATGACACCAAATTTAAATAATAAATCGTTCGCTTCATCCATCGACTCGTGAAAAACATATTCCTTCACTTAGCCAATCATACTATGAAAACGATTAAAATCCTTAGTTATTATAAACAAATTCTAGATTCTTTAGCCTATCAAACATTATATACAAAAAAGTATCATTTATGCTAGAGAGAAGTCAAACTTCGCTACATATTTCTACGATATTGTCCGCCAACTTCATATAATGCACTCGTAATTTGTCCGAGGCTTGCCACTTTTACCGTTTCCATTAGTTCCTCAAAAATGTTGCCACCACTTGCTGCCACTTCCTTTAGACGACGTAATGCTGGTTCCGCTTGTGCCTTATGCTTCGCTTGGAATGCCCGAAGGTTTAGGATTTGCTGGTCTTTTTCTTCCTTCGACGCTCGTGCTAATTCCATTGAGTCGATTTCTTCCTCTGATGGTGGATTCGGATTAATATACGTGTTCACCCCAACAATCGGAAGCTCCCCAGAGTGCTTTTTCCCTTCGTAATAGAGGGATTCCTCTTGAATTTTTCCACGTTGGTATTGACGCTCCATTGCACCAAGTACACCACCACGGTCGTTAATTCGCTCAAACTCTTGTAAAACAGCCTCTTCTACCATATCGGTTAACACGTCCACAATAAATGAGCCTTGTAGGGAGTTTTCGTTTTTCGTTAGGCCGAACTCTTTGTTAACAATCATTTGAATCGCCATTGCCCGACGTACCGATTCCTCAGTCGGAGTGGTAATGGCCTCATCATATGCGTTGGTATGCAGAGAATTACAGTTATCTTGAATCGCGATCAGCGCTTGTAAAGTGGTACGAATATCATTGAAATCAATCTCTTGCGCATGGAGAGAACGGCCAGAGGTTTGAATATGATATTTCAATTTTTGACTACGCTCATCCGCTCCATATTTATCGCGCATGACAATCGCCCAAATTCGCCGTGCCACCCGGCCAATCACTGTATATTCCGGGTCCAGTCCGTTTGAGAAGAAGAAGGATAGGTTTGGAGCAAATTTGTTGATGTCCATTCCTCTACTTAAATAATATTCTACATACGTAAAACCATTTGCTAATGTAAAGGCTAGCTGAGAAATTGGATTAGCTCCAGCTTCCGCAATATGATAACCAGAAATGGAAACGGAATAATAGTTTCGCACGTTATGGTCGATAAAATATTGCTGAATGTCGCCCATCATACGCAGCGCAAATTCTGTTGAGAAAATACACGTATTTTGCCCTTGGTCCTCTTTTAAAATATCGGCCTGAACCGTTCCTCGAACAACCTCTAATGTTTCCTTTTTAAGTTGTCTGAATTCCTCCTCTGCTGGAGAACGACCATGCTGCTTGGTGAACTTTTCCACCTGTTGATCAATCGCTGTGTTAAAATACATGGCTAGAATGATTGGTGCTGGTCCATTGATTGTCATGGAAACCGATGTTAAAGGGTCACACAAATCAAATCCGGCATACAATTTCTTCATATCATCCAACGTACAAACATTTACACCACTTTCTCCAACCTTTCCATAAATGTCTGGTCGCTCATCTGGGTCTTCCCCGTAAAGTGTCACCGAATCAAAGGCGGTACTTAATCGCTTCGCCTCCGAATCCTTCGACAAGTAATGGAAGCGTCGGTTTGTACGCTCTGGAGTACCTTCACCAGCAAATTGACGGGTCGGGTCTTCTCCCTTTCGCTTAAACGGAAATACCCCTGCTGTAAATGGAAAAGCGCCCGGGACATTTTCTTTTAGTATCCAAACGAGACGATCGCCCCAATCCCGGTAATTCGGTAACGCTACCTTTGGAATTTTTAATCCGGATAAGCTTTCCGTTTTCAACTCCATCGTAATTTCTTTATTCCGCACTTGGAATGTAAACTGATCCTGGTTGTATTGTTCCTTTAATTTATCCCAGTTTTCTAGTTTTTCCCGATTCTCTGGTGTAAGCTTCTTCTCATAGGAAGCGATCACCTTTTCCAATTCAGCTCGAAGGTCTTCCGCTTCCACTTCCGAAAGCGTTCCTTTTAATTGGTATAGCTTTCTTGCGATTTCACCTTGCTCCTCTGCCTTAGTATGATAACCTGTTACCATTCGAACAATATCTCGCAAATACTGTTTCCGTTCGTTTGGAATAATCAAATTTTGCTTTTCTACTATAGATGTTTTCTTGAAGGTCGTTGTCACGTTCCATCCATACGCTTCGTTCAATTTATCAATAATTGCAGCAAATAAAGTGTTTGTACCAGGGTCATTAAATTGACTTGCAATCGTTCCATATACAGGCATATTGTTTGGGTCTTCATGGAAGCGCATATGGCTCCGTTGATATTGCTTCTTCACCTGACGCATCGCATCTTCAGAACCCTTTTGCTCAAACTTATTAATAACAATAAAGTCAGCAAAATCGATCATATCAATTTTTTCTAGCTGGGTTGGTGCTCCGAATTCACTTGTCATCACATACATGGACATGTCTGTTATATCCGTAATCGCCGCATCGCCTTGACCAATTCCACTCGTTTCGACAATGATAAAATCAAATTCTGCTGCCTTTACTACATCAATTGCTTCTTTAATTGCTTTTGACAATTCTGAGTGGGAATCACGGGTTGCTAGGGAGCGCATATATACACGATTATTAAAAATAGCATTCATCCGAATGCGATCCCCGAGTAATGCTCCGCCTGTTTTTCGTTTCGTCGGATCAATGGATAATATCGCAATCCTTTTATCTTCCACTTCATTTAAGAAACGACGAATAAGCTCATCGGTTAACGAGCTTTTTCCTGCACCACCTGTTCCGGTAATACCCATGACAGGAATGTTTTTCTTTCCTTCTTCTACTACCTGCTCCAAAATGGTTGCAGCCGTCTTTTCCCGATAAAAATGAGCATTCTCGACATAGGTGATAAATCTAGCAACTGCTTTGATATCCCCTTGTCGCAATTGCTCGTAATCCTTTTCCAAATCAATAGGGGTCAAGAAGTCACATTCTTCAAGCATTTGGTTGATCATACCTTGGAGACCATGCTGTCGACCGTCCTCTGGCGAAAAAATTCGGGCAACTCCGTATTGGTGAAGCTCTTTAATCTCTCGTGGAATAATAACTCCACCACCACCGCCATATACCCGGATATGACCTGCTCCTCTTTCCTTTAACAAATCCACCATATATTTAAAATATTCTACATGGCCACCTTGATAGGAGGATATGGCAATTCCTTGCACATCTTCCTGGATAGCTGCATTTACAACCTCTTCAACTGAACGATTGTGACCTAAGTGAATCACCTCTGCACCACTTGCTTGAATGATGCGACGCATAATATTAATCGATGCATCATGACCATCGAACAAGCTGGAGGCCGTTACAAAGCGAACTGGGTTTTTCGGTCTATATATTTGTACTTCTCCCATGTTACTCCCTTCCCTTCTAAGTTATAGATGTAATGACTGAAGCAAATATTGAATTTGCTTCTCGCTATACTCTTCAATCGTAAATTCTTTCTGGAGCATCCATCTTCGAAAACTCCACATTTGGCCTAACACAAAAATATTATTGGCGATCAGTGTCACATCCTTCTTTGGTACTTCGTTAGACAGGCTATTGTCAATCACCATTTCTAGCATGTGCACCATTTCTCTTTCCTTTTGCAAAACATAGTCTTGTGCGTCCTTCGGTAATGATTTCACTTCTTGATACATAACGACAATTTCATCCTGCATGTCATCAATGAGGTGAAAATAGGAGTGGATGGCTTCCTTCACTTTGGCAATTCCTTCCCGTTTTGTTTGAAAAACGGTTTCCATCCGCTCTTTTACTTGCTCGTAAATCGAGTCACATACTAGAAAAAGGACGTCTTCCTTCGTTCGAATATATTCATAGAGGGTTCCAATACTAAAACCAGATGCCCGGGCAATTTCCCGAGTCGTCGTACGATGAAACCCTTTTTCTTTAAATAGGGTTACCGCTCCTTTTACCATCTGATTTCGTCTAATTTCAATGAGCTGTTGATCTTTAATAGAGGATTTTACATTTTTCACGATTCCGGCTCACCCCTTCCCTTTTTCCAATCTGCTAGCCACTCCCTTGCTAACTGATACGGGTCTGTTATATGTTCAAGGGCTACTCTTTTCGTTTCATCCTGTGTAATAAATGTATGGACTTCCTTCCACAACGCTTCACGGATCAGTTCAAAAACCTCGAAGGTGAGCTGTTCATTACGTTTTTGCTTGCCATAATCGGTCTCATATAAAAAGTGTTTGTGTGCCACACATTTTTCCCACAGTTGATCGATTCCTTTATTTTCCGTGGAGATGGTTTCCACAATGGGAGGCTTCCAGCTTTTTGAATCGACAATGTGAAGAAATTCCCTAAGCTGGGTTTTCAGCTTTCGAACACCGTCTAAATCTGCTTTATTAATAACAAAGAGGTCGGCAATTTCCATAATGCCTGCTTTAAATATTTGGAGGACATCCCCACTGTTCGGTGTTAACACAACAGCGGTTGTATCTACTACTTTCATAATGTCTAGTTCAGATTGACCTACACCAACTGTTTCGACGATCACCACATCGAAACCAAATGCATCGCACACTCGAATCGCATCTTTTGTAGAGCGTGCTAGCCCACCTAGACTTCCTCTTGTTGCCATACTCCGAATAAATACACCGGGGTCGGTAAAATGACTATGCATGCGAAACCGATCCCCTAATAACGCACCACCACTGAACGGACTCGTTGGGTCAACTGCAATTACCGCAACGGTTAAATTTTGATTTCGCAAATGACGAATCATTCGGTCCACGAGTGAGCTTTTGCCCGCTCCAGGACTACCCGTAATTCCGATATAATAGGCTTTCTGGTTCATCGAAGCGATATCACTTAGAAGCTCTAATTTATCTGGGCTGTCGTTTTCCACAACCGAAATGGCTCGAGCAAGCGCTCGCTCATCTTTATTTTGAATCCGTTCAGCAAGTGTGTGCATGTAAACCGCCCCTTCTATTCTTTCGTAAGCATTCGACCAATTACGATACGTTGTACTTCCTGCGTTCCTTCGTAGATTTGGGTAATCTTGGCATCACGCATATATCGTTCTACTGGATAATCCTTCGTATAGCCATATCCACCGAAGACTTGAACTGCTTCTACTGTAGTTTTCATCGCCGTATCTCCAGCAAACAATTTTGCCATTGCCGATGCTTTTGCATATGGTAGACCTTCTGATTCTAAATAAGCAGCTTGATAGGTTAATAGTCGAGATGCCTCTACTTCTGTAGCCATATCTGCTAATTTAAAGGATATTCCTTGATTATGCGCAATGGGCTTTCCAAACTGCTCCCTTTCTTTTGCGTATGCAACAGCCGCATCAAGGGCCCCTTGTGCAATTCCAACTGCTTGAGCAGCAATTCCATTACGACCACCATCTAAGGTCATCATGGCAATGGTAAAGCCTTCTCCTTCTGCTCCTAGTCTATTTTCTTTCGGTACTTTACAATTTTCAAAGATTAGCTCTGTTGTTGGAGAGGAGCGAATTCCTAATTTCTTTTCCTTTTTACCGAAGCTAAATCCTTCCGTTCCTTTTTCTACAATAAAGGCAGTAATTCCTTTATGGCGTGCGTCTTGATCTGTTTTGGCAAACACAACGTAAGTGTCCGCAACTCCTCCGTTTGTAATCCAAACCTTATTTCCATTTAAAATATAATGATCACCGTCTTCCTTTGCTGTTGTTCGCATGGAAGCAACGTCACTACCAGCACCTGGTTCGGACAATGCATATGCACCTAGTTTTTCTCCTTGGGCAAGGGGCTTGAGAAATTTTTGCTTCTGTTCTTCCGTTCCGAATTTGTAAATAGGCCAGCTTGCTAACGAAATATGCGCAGAGAGGGTTACACCAGTTGATGCACAAACTCGGGATAGCTCTTCCACCGCAATACAGTAGCTCACAAAGTCTGCCCCAATGCCACCATACTCTTCAGGCCATGGTATTCCGGTTAAACCTAGCTCTGCCATTTTGTCGAATATCTCACGGTCAAAACGCTCCTCTTCATCACGCTCGGCAGCAGTTGGCTCTACCTCTTTTTTCGCAAAGCTTCGAACCATTGCTCTTAACATTTCTTGTTCTTCTGTTAGTTGAAAGTTCATGTTCTTTTCCCCCTTATTAAAATAGATGTTTGCTTATGACAAGATGCTGAATTTCATTTGTTCCTTCGTATATTTCGGTAATCTTGGCATCACGGAATAGGCGTTCAAGGGGATATTCCTTTGTATAGCCATACCCCCCATGAATTTGCACTGCCTCTATTGCCGCCTTCCTTGCAGTTTTGGATGCAAACATTTTCGCCATGGCTGCCTCTTTCCCACAAGGAAGATCTAACTCTTTTAAATGTGCAGCATGATAGATTAATAGCTTTGCTGCTTCGACCTCTGTTGCCATATCGGCAAGCTTAAAGGATACGCCTTGATGATGTGCAATCGGTTTTCCGAACTGTTGGCGCTCTTTTGCATATTCCGTGGCATGAAGGAGTGCAGCTTCACCGATTCCTAATGCCTGTGCAGCAATACCAATTCGACCTACATCGAGATTGGCCATCGCAATCTTGAATCCCTCTCCCTCTTCACCAAGAAGCTGTGACTCGTGTACTTTGCAGTTTTCAAATGTTAACGATACGGTAGAGGAACCGTGCAATCCCATTTTTGCTTCATTTTTTCCAATGTGGAGTCCTTCTGTCCCTTTTTCCACAATAAAAGCGGATATACCTTTATCCTTTTTCGTGGGATCGGTTTTTGCAAACACCACAAACGTATCCGCAACTGCACCATTGGTAATAAATATTTTCGACCCATTTAAAATGTAATGGTCCCCTTGCTTTACTGCTCTTGTTTTTAAGCTAGCTGCATCCGAGCCAGCACTTGGTTCTGTTAATGCAAAGGCACCAATATACTGTCCAGAAGCAAGCTTCGGAATGTAGGCTTGTTTTTGTGCCTCTGTTCCAAAATATAAAATGGGATTTGTCCCTACCGAAGTATGAACCGCCAGAATGACACTTACTGCAGCACTTACCCTGGCAATTTCATTAATGGCAAGAATATAGGAAGTGAAATCCATTCCTGCTCCACCATATGCCTCCGGGATTGGTATTCCCATTAAACCAAGCTCTCCCATTTTAGGAATAAGCTCGATTGGAAATTCCTCCTTCTCCTCCATTTGGGAGACAACTGGGGCGATTTCCTTTTCCGCAAATTCTCGTACCATTTTTTGCATCATGATCTGTTCTTCTGTAAAAGTCAGCTTCATGAAGTCACCTCCATTCTGTATGGGACATGAACAGGCTATATATTCATGTCTCTATTCGTAGACGTAAAATCCTCGCCCTGCCTTTTTCCCTAACCAGCCGGCTTTTACATACTTTCTTAATAGTGGGCATGGACGGTATTTGCTATCGCCAAAGCCTTCATATAGGACTTCCATAATGTATAAGCACGTATCAAGACCAATAAAATCGGCTAACGTCAGTGGTCCCATTGGATGGTTCATGCCTAGCTTCATGACCTCATCTACCGCTTCAGGTGTTGCCACTCCCTCATAAACGGAATAAATGGCCTCGTTTATCATTGGCATCAATACTCGATTGGATACAAAACCAGGAAAATCATTTACCTCAACCGGTGTTTTTTGTAATCTCTTTGTTGTATCCTTGATTGCTTGATAGGTTTCATCGCTTGTCGCCAATCCTCGAATAATTTCGACGAGCTTCATGACTGGAACTGGATTCATAAAATGCATTCCAATTACTTTTTCTGGGCGCTTTGTCACTGCAGCGATTTCCGTAATAGGTAATGAAGAAGTATTGGATGCAAGGATTGCTTCTGGCTTTGTAATGTCATCCAGTTGTTTGAACACTTTCGTTTTAATGTCCATATTTTCAATAACTGCTTCAATTACGAGATCACAGTCTTTTGCATCTTCGATTGATGTTGTAGTGGTGAGTCTGTTCATGGTGCCCGTTTTCTCTTGTTCGGTGATACGTCCCTTTTGTACAGAGCGATTGAGGTTTTTTTCAATGATGTGTATTCCATTTTGCAGCGATTCTTCAGATATATCGTTCAATAATACATGGAATTGGCTTTGGGCAAATACTTGAGCAATTCCTGAGCCCATTTGTCCTGCGCCGATTACCATAACATTCTTTATATTCATTCGTGGACCTCCTTTAGGCTGTTTATAGTATGGTGCGGTGAAGTAAGACTTTGCTGTTGATTAATGAATTTTTAGGCATTTAGATAATCGAGTGCTTTTACTCGTCGATAGGAGAGCCTTACTCGTCAAGGAGCATTTTATACTCTTCTGTTTCAGCGTTTTATTCGGCTAAAATGCTAATACTCGCTTAAACAGTGTTATTACTCTTTTAAGGGTGCTTTTACTCGTCTAAACAAGCTCTTTACTCGTCAGTCCGAAATTTACTCGTCACGTGAACCAAAATACTCGTCTAAATGGATAAATATATTCGTCATTCCAATAAAATACTCGTCACAAAACAATCGCAATTTTGCTCACTCTTTCATTTAGCACTTTTATTCGCCTAAATTACTATTTTACTCGTCTAATATACGAGGACCGAACCACAAGAACTGTCCCCTGGCTCCCTAATCAAACCTCTACTAGCACCGCATCCCCCTGGCCACCACCAGAGCAAATAGCGGCAATTCCAAGTCCGCCACCACGACGCTTTAATTCATAGATTAAGGTTAATAGAATACGAGCCCCACTTGCCCCAATTGGATGCCCTAGCGCAACAGCCCCACCGTTCACATTGATCTTATTTGGATCAACATTTGCAATTTTTCCGCTCGCAAGTGTTACAGCTGCGAAGGCTTCGTTAATTTCAAATAAATCAATGTCTTCTATGGATTTCCCTGCTTTTTCTAATAAGGCATTGATTACTAAGCCCGGAGTTTGCGGGAAATTTTCAGGTTCAATCGCGATTTCGTCATGGGCTAAAATGGTTGCAAGTGGAGTTAATCCTTCCTTCTGTGCCCGCTCATCAGACATTAATAGCATGGCACAAGCCCCATCATTCACACCTGGTGCATTTCCTGCTGTTATCGTTCCATCTTTATCAAATGCAGGTCGCAGCTTGCTTAATTTTTCTACAGATGTATCCTTCCTTGGCGCCTCATCCTGATTTACCACAATCGGCTCACCCTTACGCTGTGGGATTTCCACTGGAATGATTTCTTCTGCAAAGATTCCTTCCTCTATTGCCTTTGTAGCTAATTGATGACTACGATAAGCCCATTCATCCTGTGCCTCGCGCGTTAATCCATACTCTTCCGCTGTTTTGTTGCCGTAGTTCCCCATATGCACTCCATTAAAGCTACAAGTTAGGCCGTCATGAATCATTAAATCCAATACCTTTTGATGCCCCATGCGCATCCCAGCACGAGCAGTTGGCAAAACGTATGGAGCATTGCTCATGCTTTCCATCCCACCAGCAACAATGACCTCCTCTTCGCCTAAGCGGATAATTTGATCCGCTAATGTAACACTACGAAGTCCAGATGCACATACTTTGTTAATCGTTTCCGTTTTCGTTGCCCAAGGAATTCCAGCATGATGCGCAGCTTGGCGTGAAGGAATCTGACCCTGTCCTCCTTGTAGCACCGTCCCCATAATTACTTCGTCTACTTTTTCTGGATCAAATTGAGCTCTTTCCATTGTACCTTTAATCGCAATTCCTCCAAGCTCCGGTGCGGTTAAAGAGCTTAGTGCTCCACCTAATTTTCCAAAGGGTGTACGTGAACCAGAAACAACAACTGTTTTTACCATGTAACTTCCTCCCTAATATTTCTTTTTGATAACGCTTACAAATTTTGTCGTATACTGTCGGTCTAGGATGGTCTGCAAGCGTCTATTACAATTCGATTGAACGCTCGCTCAACAAAAAAATGAAAGGAAAGCGCAAAGATATTCTTTGCACTTTTCCATATTTCTACATTTACGCTGTTTGTTCCTCTTTTTCTTCGCCAAAAATTGATTTTGCTAAAATTTCTGCTACATCCATTGTACTTACTTCGTCTTCTACTTCTTTTGCCTTTGTTCCATCACTAAGCATTGTCAAACAGAATGGACATGCACTTGAGATCATCGTTGGGTTAACCGCTAAAGCTTGCTCGGTACGGGATACATTAATGCGGTTTCCAGTTGTCTCCTCCGACCACATTAGGCCGCCACCAGCACCACAGCACATTCCATTTTCTCGACTACGCTCCATCTCGACAACGGTTACCCCCGGAATGGACTTCAGTACATCCCTCGGCTGGTCATAAACCCCATTGTAACGGCCAAGGTAGCAGGAATCGTGGTACGTAATACGTTCCTTAACTTCATGCTCTGGTGTTAGTTTTCCTTCTTCTACAAGCTGTGCCAATAGCTCCGTATGATGGTAAACTTCTGCCTCCAGACCAAAGTCAGGATATTCATTTTTGAAAATATTATATGCATGTGGATCTGTCGTTACGATTTTCTTTACTTCGTTTTTCTCAAATTCTTTAATGTTTTTCTCTGCTAGCTCTTGGAATAAAAACTCATTACCAAGACGACGGGCAGTATCCCCAGAGTTCCGTTCTTTATTACCAAGGATTGCAAACTTCACACCAGCTTTGTTTAATAAACGAGCAAAGTCTAAAGCAATCTTTTGACTGCGGTTATCATAAGAGCCCATAGATCCTACCCAGAAAAGATACTCGAAATCTTCTCCTTCCTTCTTAAGCTCCTTCACAGTAGGAACGTGAACAGACTCATTAAGCCCACGCCAGTTTTCACGCTCTTTCTTAGAAAGCCCCCAAGGGTTTCCTTGACGCTCAATGTTCATAATCGCACGCTGCGCATCCTGGTTCATTTTCCCTTCTGTTAGAACTAAGTAGCGACGAAGATCAATGATTTTATCAACGTGCTCATTCATTACAGGACATTGGTCTTCACAGTTACGACAAGTCGTACAAGCCCAAACCTCTTCTTCTGTAATCACATCACCAATAAGGCTAGTGGATTGAATTGCTTCTATACTTGCTGCCGCTTCATCAAAACCAGTTTGACCACTTTGCGCCATTTTCGCTAATTGGTTCCCCGCCGTATTGGCAAAGGCATAGGTTGGAACCCATGGCGCTTTACCTGTAACTGCTGCCCCTTTAGCGGTTAAATGATCCCGTAGTTTCACAATTAAATCCATCGGCGATAACATTTTACCTGTGCCTGTTGCAGGGCAGACATTCGTACAACGTCCACATTCTACACAAGCGTAAAAATCAATCATTTGTAATTGGTCAAAGTCCTCTATTTTCCCAACACCGAAGGAAACCTCTTCTTCCTCTGCTTCCTCATCTACATTAAAATCAATTTTCTTCAATTTACCTGGGCTAACGTTTCTGCTTAAAAAAACATTAATTGGTGCTGCAATTAAGTGCGCATGCTTGGACTGTGGTACATAAACTAAGAAGGATAGTAATGCGAGTAAGTGAATCCACCAAGCAACAAAGAACACTACTGCAGCTGCTGTTGGGCTCATCCAACCAAATAACGCGGCAATACCGGATGCAACAGGCTCTGTCCATGTCGCTTCATGCCCATGCCAGATAATTGCCATACCATTACCAAGTAATACCGAAAGCATTAGCGTGCCGATAAAGATTAGGACAAGACCAGCTTTAAATCCACGCTTTAATCGCACAAGCTTTTCAATATAGCGACGATAAAAGGCCCATATTACGGCAACTAAAATAGTTAATGTAACAATTTCTTGGAAGAAGGTAAAACCAGGATAAAAGACTCCAAGTGGCAAATGGGAATCCGTTGCTAATCCCTTCCAAATAAAATCGATTGCACCAAACTGAACTAGGATAAATCCATAAAACATCATGACGTGTATGGCACCTGACTTTTTATCCTTTAACAGCTTTTTCTGACCGAAAACATTGACCCATACTTTCTTCAAGCCATCTTTAACATCTCCATCAAATTCTGCTTTGCGACCTAACTTTATATAGGCTACCCTTGTGAAGATGACTTTTAGGAACAGCGTCAAAGCGTAAACGGTTACAAGTAAAAATAAAATCCAGTTTATTATGGCTAATGTCTCCATCCTTTGCCCCCCATTTCATTTGCTAAGTCTTGTTGTAACCTCAAAATAGCCTGGCTACATTTAGCTAAAACATATGTTTAAAAAATTCTGTTAACTAATTGTATATAACCATACTTTAAAATATGAATGAGCATTCAGTCAATAGTTTTCTTCATTTTATTTCTATTTAACTACTAAAGAAGGATGATATAAGATTTCTGTTGTTCTTACTCAAAATGCTTACGACAAGCAAATTTTTCCTTACTCTGCTATTTTAAAAGAAGGATACAACTTACTTATGTTTACTCCCCTAGCATTCGGTGAATAATAGGGCGAGAAAGGAGCAATCAACTTGATCTGGATCTTCATCATCTTGGCTATTCCTATTGTTGTTGGAATTCTTTCCTTTTTTCTTTATTTAGATTTTTATTTCGGTAGACGCCATCATGAGAAACATATGGACAATACGATCTATCCAATAACGACAGGGGATTATCAGTTCTATCAACTTGGTAGTACATTGTTCAATGATATGATGCAGGATATAAAAAATGCAAAGCACGAAATTCTTGTTGAGTTTTTTATCATTAAAAATGATGATTTTAGCAACAAACTACTGGACCTCTTACAAGAAAAGGCAAGAGAAGGTATAATCGTCCGCATCTTGCTGGATCGTGTAGGCGGGTTTCGTTTTACGTATAAAAAGCGCTCGATATTAAAAAAAGCCGGCATTCACTTCGCATTTAGTGAAAAACCAGGATTTCCTTATCTTTTTTATCGATTAAATCGACGAAATCATCGAAAAATCACGGTAATGGATGGGAAAATTGCATATGTTGGTGGCTTTAACATTGGTGATGAATATTTAGGGAAAAAGGTGAAGTTTAGCAACTGGCGAGATTATCATTTGCGATTGACAGGGCAGATTACACAGGATATCCAAGCCCTTTTTCAAAAGGATTGGGAGCGCGCGAAAGATAAAATAACGGTTTATCATGCAGATCTCTCTCCTAAAAGCAAAGAAGTACAATCCATAGCTACAGATGGGTTTGGCCTTGAAGAAATATTTATACAGTTTATTAATTCTGCGGAAAAGGAAATTTTAATTGGTTCTCCATATTTCATTCCAACCAAATCCTTGCTACACGCATTACATAGAGCAATCGAAAGAGGTGTGAGCGTTAAATTATTGGTTCCGATGAAGGCCGATCATCCTTTCGTGAAAGAAGGTGGCATTCCTTTTCTCTTTAAAATGAAAGAATACGGAGCAGAGGTAAAGCTATTTGATCAAGGGTTTTATCACGGGAAGCTGTTTTTATTAGACCATAAAATATGTGATATTGGTACAGCAAATTTTGACTATCGGAGCTTTTATTGGAATAAGGAAATCAATATTATCCTCTATGACAAATCGTTTATTGAAGAAGTACGCACTGCTTATTTAAAAGATTTCCAAGAGAGTATTGATGTAAATGAACAATGGTATAACCAATTAAACTGGTGGACAAAAATGAAAATGGGAATCGCACGTGTATTACGACCGTTTCTATAGGTGTTTTATGGAATAAAGGTAGAATTCTACGCTCATCTTGTTGATTTCACTCAGCATCTTGTGGAATTCTACGCTCATCTTGTTGATTTCGCTCAGTATCTTGCTGAATTACGAGCTCATCTTGCTGATTTCTCTGAGCATCTTATTGAATTTCACGCTCATCTTGCCGTTTTCGCTCTGCACCTTATTGAATTACGCGCTTATCTTGCCGTTTTCGCTCACATCTTATTGAATTACGCACTCATCTTGTCGATTTCTCCCAACATCTTGTTGAATTACGCACTCATCTTGTCGATTTCTCACACCAACCTAATGAATTCCACCCATATCTTGTCGATTTCGCTCTGCATCTTGCCGAATTCCACCCACATCTTGTCGATTTCTCACACCAACCTAATGAATTCCACCCATATCTTACCGAATACTCACGTCAACATGCCGAATCCACCAAAAAAACCTCCCCATTTACGGGAGGTTTTTTTACTATTACATTTTTTCCGGAGCATGAACCCCTATTAATCTCAATGCATTCGCAATCGTAATCCGAACTGCTTCAATAAGTGCTAAACGTGCTTTTGTCCGTTCCATTTCGTTAAAGTCTAGCACCTTTTCTGCATTGTAAAAGCTGTGTAACGCAGATGCTAATTCAAAAACAAATTGCGTGACACGGTGTGGCGTACGTTTCACCGCCGCTTCCCCTACTGCACTCGGGAATTCACCTAATTTCTTCAGCAAATCAACTTCTTTTTCAGATTGAATTTGCGTTAAGTCAACTTTTGCTTCTGGCTTCAAGCCTTTTTCCGCTGCTTGACGCAGCATGCTACAAATACGAGCATGGGCATATTGCACATAATACACTGGATTTTCATTCGACTGGGATGTTGCCAAATCCATATCAAAGTCTAAGTGGGAATCGTTTGAACGCATAATGAAGAAATAGCGAACCGCATCTAGGCCAACTTCCTCCATTAACTCAATCATCGTTACTGCTTTACCAGTACGCTTGCTCATTTTAACAATTTCCCCATTTTGAATGAGGTTTACCATTTGAATAATCGACACTTCTAGCTGCTTCGGATCAAAGCCAAGCGCCTCCATTGCAGCCTTCATACGTGGAATATACCCGTGGTGATCAGCGCCCCACACGTTAATTAACGTATTAAATCCTCGATCAAACTTCGTCTTATGATAGGCAATGTCTGGAGTCAAGTACGTATAGGACCCATCTTGCTTCACTAATACCCGGTCCTTATCATCTTTAAAATCGGTAGTACGGAACCAAAGAGCACCGTCTTTTTCATATAAGAAGCCTTTTTCCTTTAATGCTTGAACAGCTTCTTCTACTTTCCCATCTGTATAAAGAGATGTTTCCGAGAACCAGTTATCAAAGGATACTCGGTACGTTTCCAAATCCTTCTTAATACGATCCAACAGAAAGTCTAAGCCGTACTGTCTACAAAAAGCAACCCGATCTTCATCAGATGCATTCGCCCATTTGTCTTTATATTCCGCAGCCATTTTTTCACCAAGTGCCACAATATCTTTCCCTTGGTAGCCATCCTCTGGCATCTCTGCATCCTCACCTAATGCTTGGAGATAGCGAGCTTCTACGGATTTTGCTAGGTTGTTCATTTGATTTCCTGCATCATTGATATAATATTCTCGCTCGACCTCATAGCCTGCTTTTTCCATAATATTTGCTAAGGAGTCACCAAATACCGCACCACGCGCATGGCCTAAATGAAGGGTTCCGGTCGGATTGGCCGATACAAATTCGATTTGAACCTTCTCCCCATTCCCAGCATTGGACTTTCCATACTCCTCTTGCTCCTGTAAAATCGTCGGAATCAAATCTGTTAAATAAGAGGAATCTAAATAAAAGTTGATAAAGCCCGGTCCAGCAATATCTATTTTCTTAATCGATGCTTTCGTTTGGTCAAATTGCTGGATAAGCTCTTCCGCAATTTGGCGAGGCGCTTTTTTCGCGATTCGAGCTAATTGCATCGCCATGTTCGTTGCATAATCCCCGTGCGCCTTATCCTTTGGCACCTCTAACACGACTTCAGGTATGTCTTCCTCCGCTGCCAAATTCGCCTTTACAACCGCTTGAACAATCTCTGCCTTTAACTTTTGTTCTGTGACTTCAACTATATTCACGAATTTCCCTTCCTTTCATACGTGAGCACCAAATCATGCTTCGTCGGATCTTGCTCATTTAACCGCAACATATAGGTTATCGTTAGTTTTCCCTTTGTTTTACCTTCCACTTCTTCAAATGCAATTTCTTGTGTGTTCGTTTCCATCCGCATCGTACCGAATGGGTGGTAATAGGTACTTTCGGTAATCTGGTCTTTCTTGAAAATTTGATTCATTTTCACATGACCACTACGTTTAATCGCTACTTTCTCGCTCCCAATGGTCACCATATTCCGAACACTATTTCCATCTTCTACTGTTTCGTTAAAAAGTAAAACATATGTATCTTCATTACTATAAAATTTCCCATTTGCTACAACATCGATTTGCTCCCGTTCCTCTGGGTCTGAGATAATTGTTTTTAATGTTACTTTAACATTAGTCGGTTTTGTAGCCAAGATTTTTCTCTCCGATCCTTTAATAAAGTGAAAATTCCAGCAGTAAACATGTTCACTGCTGGATTTTATTCATTATTATACAATTTTTAAACGTATTCATACTATTCCTGCACGAAATTTATTCATGCTATACCTATTTGACCCACCCTAATAGCATTTCCCGAATAAATTTACTTGCTGCAATCGGCGTTTTCTCAGTTGGGTCATAAACTGGTGCCACCTCTACTAAATCAGCACCAATGACAGTTACATCCGACTGAGCAATATATTGAATCGCTTGGAGTAATTCCTTAGACGAGATTCCCCCTGCCTCCGCTGTACCTGTACCAGGAGCATACGCTGGGTCTAACACGTCAATATCAATCGTAACATACACTGGACGACCTGCTAACGTAGGTAAAACTTCCTTTAACGGCTCTGCGACTTCAAATTTGCTCATATGCATACCAGATTCTTTAGCAAATTGAAACTCCTCGCGCATTCCAGACCGAATCCCAAAGGAATATACATTATTCGGACCAATTAAATCACATGCTTTTCGAACTGGAGTAGAATGGGACAGCTCCTCCCCTTCATATTCCTCTCGTAAGTCTGCATGTGCATCAATATGAATAAGTGCCATATTTGGGTACTTCTCGTAAACAGCCTTTATAATCGGAACTGTAACGAGGTGTTCCCCGCCCATTCCTAGAGGAAACTTACCTAGGTCTAAAATTTTCTTTACGTAATCTTGAATCATATCTAAGCTACGTTGAGGGTTACCAAATGGAAGGGGAATATCCCCGGCATCAAAATAGTTCACTTCTTCTAAATGCTTATCCATATACGGACTATATTCTTCTAGTCCTAAAGAAGCTTCCCGAATTCGGTTCGGGCCAAACCGAGAACCTGGACGGAAGCTAACCGTCCAATCCATTGGCATACCATATAAAATAACGTCTGCATCCTCAAAGGTAGGACGACTCATAATAAATACTTTTCCTGAATATCCTTCGTCAAAACGCATGTTTTCCCACCTCTACTCTGTTAAATCCTTTACAAACTTCGGTAAAACAAAAGCAGCCTGATGTAGCTCTTTTGTATAATATTTCGTATCTATTTCATGGAATCGTTCTTCTTTTACTTGTAGTGGATCGTAAATTTTACTGCCTAACGTAAACGTCCATAATCCACTCGGATACGTAGGTATATTCGCTGTATAAAGCCTCGTAATTGGAAAAATTTCTTTTACATCTGCGTACACTTGCTTGATTAAATCTGCCTTGAACCATGGATTATCGGTTTGGGCGATGAAAATGCCATCCGGCTTTAATGCTTTGGAGATTCCCGCATAAAATCCCTTTGAAAACAAGTTCACTGCCGGTCCAACTGGTTCGGTGGAATCTACCATGATCACATCATACGCCTGCTCACTTTGCGCAATGTGCATAAATCCATCATCGACTTTCACTTCCACACGGGCATCATCTAACGCTCCAGCTATTTCTGGTATATATTTTTTCGAATACTCGATTACCTTGCCATCGATTTCAACTAATGTTGCCTTTTCCACGGAAGGATGCTTCAATACTTCACGAATAACACCGCCATCTCCTCCTCCAACAACAAGCACCTGCTTCGGATTCGGATGGGTAAATAACGGTACATGGGCTACCATTTCATGATATACAAATTCATCTTTAATCGTGGTCATCACCATTCCATCTAGTACAAGCATATTACCCCATTCTTCTGTTTCATACATATCTAATTTTTGAAACTCTGTTTGCTCTGTGTGTAATGTTTGCTTGATTTTCGCTGTGATTCCAAAGTTCTCTGTTTGCTTTTCTGTAAACCATAATCCACCCACAATGATCATCCTTTCTATATCCATAATCCTCAGGCATTTATCCTTTGGTATTTTTAACCATGAAATGAACAATTTTCTATCAAACATACAAATTATAGAGAATTATGACATAAAAGTTAAGTATTTTTTTGTTTCTACAAAAATTCTACATTTTGAATGTGAAAAGGTTTAAAACAACCGGACGATTTCCATACTGTTAACATTGATTCGACTTCTTTTGTTGAACTCCATGAAAGGTGATGTTGCATGTCAAGCGTTGAGTGTTTCTCATTCTTTGCAAAAATAAAGAAAAAACATATTGTATATAGTTTGGTTATTTCCTTTTGCACTTTTCTTATATTAGCCATAAGTGTACTCTTTTATGTTTATTTACAAGGTCCCCCACCATTAACAAGTGATCAAAATACCGTTCTTTTTTCAGAAGATGAAAAAGTCATTGGGGTAAAACACGGTAGCCAAAACCGTTATTGGGTTCGATTAGACGAAATCTCCCCACATGTAAAAAAAGCGTTCCTAGCAACAGAAGATCAATCCTTTTACAATCATTTTGGATTTGATATTCCCAGAATAGTAGCGGCAGCAAGCAAAAATGTGCTTGCTATGAAGAAGGCAGAAGGAGCAAGCACGATTACACAGCAATATGCGAGGAACCTTTACTTATCCCATGAAAAAACGTGGAAACGAAAAATCAATGAAGCCCTTTACGCCTTACGTTTGGAAATGTTTTATGACAAAAATGACATTTTGGAAGGGTACTTAAATACGATTTATTTCGGTCATGGAAACTATGGTATTGAAGCTGCTAGTCGGTACTATTTTAATAAACATGCTAATGAGTTAACGTTAGCGGAGGCTGCATTACTAACGGGTATCCCAAAAGGACCAACCTATTATTCTCCTATTAATCATCCAGAGCATGCGAAAGCACGACAAGAGCTTATACTGCACGTCATGAAGAACGAAGGAATTATATCGGAAAAGGATTTCCATAACGCCTTACAATCGGAGCTCGTCATTGCACAGGAAGAAGAAAGAGTAGGAAACCAAATTGCCCCTTATTTCCAAGATGTTGTATTGCAGGAGGCAGAAAAGCTGTTAGGTAAAAGCCGTGACGAAATTGAAACAGGCGGGTACAAAATTTATACAACCTTAAAGCAAGACATGCAAATGGAGCTTGAGGAGGTAACAGAAGACACTATTGAAGAGGAGTCGTCCATACAAGCTGCTGCCATTAGTTTAGATCCCAAAACAGGAGGAATACAAGCTCTAATTGGTGGACGAGATTATACAGAAAGCCCATTTAACCGAGCAACTCAGGCGAAAAGAATGGCAGGGTCAACCTTTAAACCATTTCTCTATTATGCAGCTTTAGAAAAAGGATACTCACCAGCAACTCCTTTAGAAAGCAGTCCAACACAATTTGAAATAGATGGCGGGAAGGTGTATGCCCCGTCTAATTATAATGGGTATTATGCATATGATTCGATCACACTCGCACAGGCTTTAGCTCTATCAGACAATATTTATGCAGTGAAGACGAACCTTTTTGTTACTCCAGAAGTATTAGTCGATACGGCTAAGCAATTCGGAATATCGAGCTATTTACCTGAAGTTCCATCTTTAGCATTAGGAACAGCGTCTGTTTCCGTTTTGGAAATGACAAAAGGCTATGCAGTACTCGCGAATAACGGAAAAGAGGTACGACCACATACCGTGACGAAAATTACCGATTCGAACGGTACTATCTTGTACGAAAGAAAAAAACAAAAGCTAGAGCAACGATTAGATGAAAACCTATCTTTTGTCCTAACGCATTTAATGACAGGTATGTTTGATGAATCTTTAAATGATTACAGCACCGTAACGGGTGCATCTATCAATCATATGCTAACAAGGACCTACGCTGGGAAAACCGGCTCCACGAACACGGACAGCTGGATGATCGGATTCAGTCCGCAAGTCGTAACAGCTGTTTGGACAGGCTATGATCAAAACAAAAAAATGACAGCCGTTAAAGAGCATCGTTATGCAAGAGATATTTGGGCTCACTATATGGAAGGGGTGCATGAGGATTTACCTGCTGTAAAATTCCATAAGCCAAAAGGAGTGACAGCAGTCTATATGGACCCTCACACCGGTGATATTGCCGATATCGGCTGCCCGGACCGAAGACTAACGTATTTCATTAAGGGAACAGAACCAACCACCTATTGCACCCTACACGTACCAAGCGAAAAACCAGAAGAACGCGAAAAAGACGGAAGCTCAGTATGGGATTGGATTTTTTAGGGCACCTGTGTTTTAGGTGCCTGTCACTTCCCGAAATTTGTCGAATGGGGTGGGGTTTTTAGGTGCCTGTCACCCCCCGAAATTTGTCGAAATCGCTATTTCACAATAAGGAAAAAGAGGTTGCCGTAAATGGTGTTTAAGCACCAAATAACAGCAACCTCTTTTTCTGTCCTAGTAAACACATGTTACCCATGTCATCTTATTTTACAAAGTAAAGTCATAAAGCACAAGGTGTACATAAAATGTTCACAATTAATTCAAAATTTAAAACTTTTATATAAATAAGCAAAAATACTACTTATCCCATTCCACTTCAATAACGACAAGATTATAGCTCAAAAGCTTCCTTCAACTCATCTCTTGTATTTTCCCAAATTTCCGGTTTATAATCTCGTAAAAATTCACCAAGTATTTTCTTGGACTTGTTATCCATATGCTCCACAACAACTCTACCTTTTAACGATTTGTCCATATGATTCACATGCTCCGCAAGAATTTTATACCCCCGCTTAATGGAGCGATCCACAATAATTTCACTCGCAGTTACCCCATGATAAAACGGTCCATTTTCATTACGCTCGACGGTTACCCATGCAATCCAATAGTGCAGGCCATTTTCTTCTACAACGCTACGATCGGTAATAAATTTTATTCGCTTTTCCACTTTACTACGTGCATGCATTGCCCCCATATCTACAAAGGCAGTTTCTTCATTTGGATCCACGATTACTGGTGACATATTTTCTAAACTGAATGATCCACCGCCACTATAACCAGGATGGCCATCAATCGGATCGTCTTTCATTATCGTAAATTGCTTTGTCTTTTTTTGTTCTTCCCCACTCATGAGATACCCTCCTTCTAGCAAACAATTGTAAGTTGCTACCTATTTTATCACAAACCATCAAAGCCTTGCATTTTGCACGAATTGCCTAATTGACATTGTTGTCCAATTCACCCATATTAATACTATATGTTACATATGCTAAAAACAAACGAGGAGGTTATCCACATGCCATACGTTACGGTTAAAATGCTAGAAGGTCGCAACGAGGAACAAAAGAAAAATTTAGTCGAAAAAGTAACCGATGCTGTTGTCGAAACTACTGGTGCAACTCGCGAAAAGGTTGTTGTGTTTATTGAGGAAATGCCGAAGAATCATTACGCTGTTGGTGGTAAACGATTGAGTGATGAGGGGTAATAATAGAGGGATTCTTATTTATCTAGAATCCCTCTTCCATATTTCGAACACTTAGCCTCAGTCCATCCTTCTAATGGTTATCTATCCAAGCTTCGGTTTGTTTCATTGGAATACACTCTCACAAAATCTGATTTACTTGGCTTCATGGTTACATTTTGCTCATTCCTAGCCTTTTTGTTTTTCCGCATTCTTTTCGTTTTATATAATACCCCGACCTTTTCTTGCTGTATCTCTTTAACCCCTTGAATGATTAACTGCATGGCAAATATTGCAAAAACAAATGCCAGTAATACCCACAGAACAATCCAATAGTGTCCACGCAAATCATTTTTCGCATTCCCAATTATTCCAGACCATTCATAGGAAATAGAACGGGGAGGATCTGGCTGAAAAGGATCAAAGCCAAGAAAAGTTCCGCCAAAGAATAACTGAAATACACCTAAATGGATAAAAATAAGGAGTACCTGAATAAATTGTTGACCTAATAAAATAGTTAATCTTGCCCCAATATGCGGTAGAACGTGCTTTTTTAATATATGAAACTTACTTCCACCTAAGATTCTAGCACCCGCAATAAACTCTTGATTTAAAGTCTGTTTCATTTCATTTCCAATAAGTATGGACGTTAATGGAACTACTACAAAAGTTAAAATAAGAATCTCCAAGCCTATCCTTTCCGTTAAACTATAGGAGAAACCCTCCATTGAAGGTGTCAAAATTGGCACAAGTAACAAATACGCAATAACACTTAATGGTAAAAAGTGAATGGAATCCACGAACTTTTCTAGCCACTTTTGAGAAGCTGGTTTTAAGTAAAACGCATAAAAAGTCCCGAATAGAAACCCAACAAAAATTCTTAATAACGCAATAACTAAAGCAAATACCAGTGTGTATTTTGCTCCAACTACAATCTGATCCCACATACTAAATCCTAGTCGGTCTGACCCAAGTAGAAACGGATCTCCTGGTGGGTGAGGTGGTGCACTGAGCAATGTAGTACCATCATCGCCATAATGAAGCAATACTTGGTCAATACGCTCGTCTGTTGAAATAGAATAAAATAGACTATATGCAATAAATACAACAAAGAACAAAAATCCTAGCGCAAACTTCCAATTTTTCATATGCTCGAAAAAGATTTCACATCCTCTATAGATAGAACGAAAAGGATTCCAAAGGCGAATTCTAGGTAATGTTAAATCTTTAAGCCTATTTTTTATTCGCATCCTTAATGGTATGGTACTTTGTCTTTTCACCTTATTTGTTATAGGCTTACTAACTGTTATGTCCTCTTTTAGGAACCAATCAACAACCTGGTAAAAGATGAAAAATGGTGTGAAAATAAAAAGCAGCGAGATTGCAATGGTCATTGGACGAAAATCACTAATAATCAAATCGGCTAAACCACGCACATTAAATACTCTCTCTATAATAAACTGACTCGAGAGCGCACCCCATAAAATAACCTTGGAGTGATAAAAAGTATTTGGTGTAATATTTTTTATGATGTGACGCCAAAGAATACGAAACTTTTTTATCCCTTTGCTTTTCGCTAGCACAACATAATCCTTTAAAAACTCTTCCTCTATCATTAATAGTAATATCTTAAACAGCGAAACCATCGGCAATATAGATAGAGTCAAAATCGGCCCTAAATAGGCTTTTTCATCGGAATATGTCGCGACATTAAATAATTTCACACCTGTTGTTTCCAAAATGTATAGCGTTAACAACTGCAGTAGCATGGCGATAAATAAGTCCGGAATCGACTCTAATATATTCAAAATCCGCTTCACGAAACGGAAAAGAAACTTCGGCAAAAAGCTTGATAAAAAAGCAAAAACAAAAGCAAGTGCAAATCCTAGCAATAAAGCACTTAATAAAATTTGCATCGAATAGACAAACGGCTCCCAAACAACATCTAACAAAGGGAACTCCTTCGGTGGATTCCCATGGATATAGACCCATGCATTCGGGTTAAAAAATTCTATAATAAATGCACCTAAAGCTTTGAAATAACTGAGGACGTCAAATATTCCATTCGTTGCAAATGCTTGTGGTGCGATACTAATGCTTAAGATCCCCAAAACACCCAGCAAATAAAAGAATATTACGTTTACTAGTTTCATAGAGTCCACCTCCTTGTTCCGATTTTATCTAGAGTTTTTCCTCAAAGGTTTCCCGATCTGTGTAGACCCTCGTAAATGTAACTTGCTCTCTTGTAACGCTTTCCTCCTGTTTCCATTCGTCGTTCTTATTACGACGCAACCTTCTCTTATTGTAAAGCACCCCAACTTTTTCTTGCTGCACTTCTTTTACTCCTTGAATGATCAACTGCATTGCAAAGATGGAGATCATAAATGCCAATAACACCCAAAGAACAATCCAAAAATCTCCTCTCAATTCATTTTTAGTATTTCCAATCAAACCAGACCATTCGTGTGTAATCGATCTTGGTGGATCACCAGGCTTAATAAAGGTTCCACCAAAAAAGAAGTCAAACACACCTAAATGAATGAAAATTAACAGTACTTGAATGAACTGCTGCCCAAAGAAAATGGTTAACCTTGGGCCAATATGAGGAAAGATATGCTTTCGTAAAATATGAAGCTTGCTTCCACCTAAAATATGAGCACTAGCAATAAACTCCTGTTGCATCACCTGTTTTATTTCCTTTCCAATCAAAATAGATGTTAGTGGCACAACAAGAAATGTGAGAATGATTATCTCTAGTAATATCCGTTCATTAAACGTGTAGGTAAACCCCATTGCTGTTGGCATTACAATCGGTGTTAACAATAAATAAGCGATGACACTCAACGGAAGAAAGTGAATCGAATCGATTACTTTTTCCAAACCCTTTTGGAATCTTGGCTTACAATAATATGCATAAACAATTCCAAACACAAAGCCTATGACTACTCTTAGAAGTGCTATGATGATAGCAAAAATAAGTGTGAATTTTGCACCTACTACAATTTGATCCCACAAACTAAAACCCAATTGATCAGATCCTAGTAAAAACGGCTCACCAGGTGGATGGGCTGGGGTACTGAGTAATGTTATCCCATCCTCCGCATAATGGAGTCGCACTTGATCGATATGATTATTGGTTAACATAGAATAGAAACTACTATACGAAATAACCACAATAAAGAATAAGAAACCTACAGCAAACTTCCAATTTTTCATATGTACGACAAATCCCTTAATCCCACTAAGGAGGGCCCGCAAAGGATGAGGTTTATTTATAGTTGGCAGGCTCATTTTCTTGAAGCGTGGTCGTATCTTTAGACCAGTAAACCATCTATCTCTTTTGCCTTTAAATAGGAGCGGCTGGCTAATCATTCGATCTTCTTTAATCATGAAATCAACAAACTGGTAAAACAAAAAGAAAGGTGTGAAGACAAGGATAAGTGCTACCGCAATAGTAATTGGCCTAAAATCCCCAATTAATATATCTGATAATCCCCGGACATTAAATACACGCTCAATAACAAACTGACTAGACAATGCACCCCAAACAATTACTTTAGAATGATAGAACGTATTCGGTAGGATATTCTTCAAAACGTGACGGGACAAAATATAAAATTTCTTCATCCCTTTACTTTTGGCCAACACTACATAATCTTTTAGTAGCTCTTCCTCAATCATGAGGAGTAAAATTTTGAATAACGATACCATTGGTAGAATAGCTAAGGTTATGATTGGAGCTAGATAAGCTTTTTCATCATAGGTGGCAACATGGAAGATTATAATTCCGGTTGCATCAAAAATCGCTAATGTAAGGAGCTGCAGTGACATAGCAATAAATAAATCAGGAATAGACTCTAATATGTTTACCAGCCGTTTCACTTGATTGAACATAACCTTTGGCAAAAAGTTGGCAAGAAACGCAAATAGAAAGGCAAGTAAAAACCCAACGATTAATGCACTTAGTAAAATCTGCATGGAATAGACAAACGGATCCCAGACCACATCGATTATCGGAAATTCGTGTGGTGGATTACCGTAGACATACACCCAAGCATCTGGACTAAAAAATTCCACAACAAATTGACCGAACGCCTTCCCATAGCTCACGACATCAAAAATTCCAGTTGTCGCAAATACTTGTGGTGCTATACTAACACCTAAAATTCCAAGTACTCCAAGTAAATAATAAAACATTAGTTTAACTATTTTCATATAGGTACTCCTATCTTAACAATAGCTCTTTGGCCTCATGTTAAAGTCACAAAAATCCATTTCTTGGTATTGATAACATACCAGATTTATCGCAATATTGGAATAATTTTTAACAAAAATAAAATCGACAATCTGTTTCAACTGATTGCCGATGTAGTATATTTAAAAAGTATTAGTGCAAATGCTTCATTTCACGAATAAATTCCCAAGCCTCTACCAGCTCATCCTCTGTATAGTTTTGCTTCTTTTTTACGATTAATACTTTTTCCTCTACCTCTTCCTTAGGTAGGTGGTCAAAATACATCATCGTAGATACTAACTCTAGGAATCGAGAGCTTACGCCATTCATTTTTTCAATATGTTTACTCAAATTAGGCATGTCCATATCAAAATGCTGAAGGAACTTTTCTCCTTCCTCTGTTAGGGAATAAAGGTATTGATAATAGCTGCTTTTTTTCTCTTTTTCCTCATTCAAAAATCCAAGATTAACGAGTTCTTCAACCTGAAGTGTTAGTTCTTCTGAATAAGGACCATAAAAATGAAATTGGTATCGCTCGTTAAATGGGATGTTACACTTTTTCAAAATATAGATCATCTTTTGTAATCTTTTTCTCCCAATAATTTGTTCACATTGGGAAAAAAACGTTATTAATTTTGCATGTTCCTTTAACAAAAGTGCTCAACTCCTAACCTCTCAAAATTTCTAAAATACGTTTTTTCGTAGGATCTGTATCGTCTAAAGCTTCAATAAAATCAGAAGGATAATAAAGCTTATGATCTGTCCGCTTCTTACCTGAAATAGCCTCTACAATTTCAGATTGACGGGAGAGCTCCTTTAGATCCCCATTTTTCATTTGCAAGTATATCGGCAGTCGTTCCTCTTCTTCTCCCGGACGATAAAAGTCATAAGGTAGATCAGAAGATGAATCGACTTCTAAATAGTAATCTGGATCTATACCCGCTTTTACAAACAGACTGTGCAGCTCCATGTACTCACCAATCTGTTGATTTGGGTTGAATTCAATATATTTAAACAAGTGACGATTCACAAAACGATTGCATAAATCACTTAAAACGGGATCCTTCTCGTCCTTCCATATTTGGAAATAGTAGTTTACGACAGACTCGTCCAGCTTTAAGTAGTCTTCTAAGCTCGGATTATCATCAAAGAAAGACTTGAAATGTATTGGTTCTAGATGGAATGCATAATTGCTTTTGTATAGATGTCTTGCTCGATGTAGTATTTTGGTTAAAATGACCTCTGAGCTTCTCGTTACCGGATGAAAATACACTTGCCAGTACATTTGGTAACGACTCATAATATAATCCTCTACAGCATGCATCCCACTCGCCTTAACGACGACCTGCTCATCCATTGGACGCATAACTCGAAGCAAGCGCTCCATATCGAAATGCCCATAGCTAACGCCCGTATAATACGCATCTCGCTGCAAATAATCCATACGATCGGCATCAATTTGGCTCGAAATTAAACTAACTACTAGTTTGTTCGGATACGTCTTCGCAATCACATCCGCTACTTTTTGCGAAAAGCCCGGCTCTACCTTTTCCAATATTTTATTAATAGATGTATCCCCTAAAATAATAGCTTGTGTGTAGTCTTCGTGGTCCAAGTCAAACACTTTTTCAAAGGAATGGGAAAATGGCCCGTGACCTAAATCGTGTAGGAGGCCTGCCGCTAAGCAAAGCAACCTCTCTTCATCGTTCCAATCCTTATTCCCTCTAAAGTTATCGATAATTCTTCTCACAATCTCATAAACACCTAGTGAATGATTAAAACGGCTATGCTCCGCTCCATGAAACGTAAAAAAAGACGTACCAAGTTGTTTGATTCGCCTTAACCGTTGAAACTCAGGTGTCCCTATTAAATCCCAAATCACTCGATCACGCACATGAACATAACGGTGAACTGGATCTTTAAATACTTTCTCTTCACTTAACTGTTCGTTGCGATAAGCCATTTTTGTACGACCTTTCCATTTCAAAATACACGTCCACTTTATTGTTACAATTTTCAACAATAAAGAACAAATTCATCCATTGTTTATCTATTATATATAATAATTTTTAAAAATAACACCTTGATTTTTTCAAAAACTCCCCTAACCATTTTTGAAAGCAAGCTATTGCCGTATTTTACCACAGAAGAAAAGTACGAATATTTTTAAAATGAGGCAAAAGTCCCGGATTAGAGTTGTTTAATGAGGGATTTTTGTGCTTAGTTGGAGAATTAATATGTTTTATTGTGGAATTATTACGCTCCATCGTGGAATTTAACTCATTTATTGTTGAATTCCATGCATATTTTGTTGAATCCTCACGCCTTATTGTCGAATTCCCTTCATATTTTGTTGAATTATCACGCTCTATTAACGGATACTTACCCTCCCCCCCCCCGAAATCCTCATCCCCAGGATTTTACTCCACCACCCAAGACATCCCCACATCCAGACATAGAATGCCCTCCCAAACATTCCACCCCCATAACCCACCATATAATTTGATATACTAATACCGAACTATTTTCAAAATGAAGGAGCATATCATGACAAATCCACATGCCTTATTACATGTTGAACATATACGTATTATCGACCAATCGAAAGAGACTCACTTGTCCGCGATGAAATCCTTCGCAACAGATGATGCTCTCTGTTTATCTGTAAGTGAGCAATACTCTCCTCAGACCGCTAGACTATGGGTCCATGATAAAACAATTGTCTTAGGCATTCCAGATAGCCGTCTTCCCTATTTACATGATGGGGTGTCCTATTTAGAAAAGGAAGGATTTCAAGTTGTAGTCCGTAATTCTGGTGGACTTGCTGTTGTATTAGATGAAGGCGTGTTAAATCTATCCTTCGTGTTCCCAGAAGCCAAAAAATTAAGCATACACGCCGGCTACGAGGCAATGGTCTCCTTCATTCAAGCGCTTTTCGAAAAGGAAGGTAAATCGATTGAAGCATTTGAAGTTGTAGGCTCTTATTGTCCAGGAGATTATGATTTAAGCATTGGCGGCAGAAAATTTGCAGGCATCTCCCAGCGAAGAGTGAAAAATGGGACGGCTGTGCAAATTTATATTTGCGTAACTGGAAGTGGTGCGGAAAGGGCAGCACTCGTACGCACATTTTACGACATCGCGTTACAAGGAGAAAGTCATTCCTTCGATTACCCAACCATTCAACCAAATACAATGGCATCGTTACAAGAACTATTTGATCGCCCGATTACTGTGGAAGAGGTTTGTAAGGATATCATTCAAAGATTAACGGAATTTTCAAGGCAAGTATCCTACGAAGCCTTACACGATCAAGAAATTGAATGGTATGAAAAACGATTAAACCAAATGGTGGATCGTAATGAGAAGGCTTTTGCAACGATTGAAAAAAGATCCGAATAAAATAAATGGGCTTCTTTTAAAAAAAGAAAGCCCATTCTTATTATAACGACTGTGCTGCAGTAATTAATGCTAGCTTATATACATCCTCTTCATTACAACCTCTAGATAGGTCATTCACTGGTCTATTTAACCCTTGCAAGATGGGACCAACTGCTTCAAAGTTTCCTAATCGTTGTGCAATTTTATAGCCAATATTGCCTGCTTCTAGGCTCGGAAAAATAAATATGTTCGCATCCCCTTGAATAGGTGAATCCGGAGCTTTCTTTTGTGCTACAGACGGTACAAACGCTGCATCAAACTGAAACTCCCCATCAATTACTAATGCACCATTCTTTTCTTTTGCAAGCGCAATTGCCTTTTCTACCTTTTCCGTTTCTGGGGACTTTGCTGAACCTTTTGTCGAAAAGCTTAGCATCGCTACCCGCGGTTCAATTCCAAATAAATGAGCTGTTTCGGCACTTTCCACTGCAATTTCTGCTAAATCCTCACTCGTTGGGGCAATATTTATTGCGCAATCGGCAAATACGTATTTTTCATCC
This sequence comes from Salirhabdus sp. Marseille-P4669, assembly GCF_900240405.1. Classification (GTDB taxonomy): domain Bacteria; phylum Bacillota; class Bacilli; order Bacillales; family Alkalibacillaceae; genus OEQK01. The sequence continues at coordinate 310,478 of NZ_OEQK01000001.1, read as the reverse complement.
TCACGTACCATTATAAAGACACCCGATGTTTTCTTAATGCCTTCTTTTGTTTTAATAATTTGTAATGCTGGTCGTACCGTATCCGCTGTTGAATGAGCTGCACCACTTACTAGTCCATCTGCTTCATTCATATAGACAAGCATCGTCCCGAAGTAGTTCTCATCCTTTAAAAGCTTTTCAGCATCTTCTTTAGTTGCCTTCCCTTTTCTTCTCTCTACAAAGCGATTTACCATTTCTTCAAACTTTTCATAGTTGTCTGGGTCGATAATGTCGCAGCCTATGATCGTTGTTTCCACAGCTGTAGCTTTCTGTTTTATTTTTTCCTCATTACCAATTAGTACAGGTTTTACTTGACTTTCTTTTGCTAGTCTTCCAGCAGCTTTTAGGATTCTTTCATCCATCGCCTCAGGGAATACAATTCTTTTATGTTCATTATGTAATTTTTCTTTTAAGGTCGAAAACAAGTCACTCATTTAAACATTCCTCCTATTGCTTATCTGTTATATATATTATATGAAATCTGTAATAGTTAAAAGCTATTTGTTCTTACAGATTCGTGCCAATTTACTTTTTAATATGCCCGTTATGGGATAAGCTAACCATAGAACCATCCAAACTGCAAAATCGCAACAAAATTGTCATTCTTCTCTTTTAAAAATGGACTTTACTTATGATATAGTTTAATTGCATAAAATAATAGCACGATATAAAGGAGCGATATAGATGGCTGAGGCAGTAGAAACTTTAGATGGTTGGTATTGTCTTCATGATTTTAGAAGTATTGACTGGACATCCTGGAAGGCAGCATCAGAGGACCAACGTCAAACAGCATTACAAGAGTTGCAGAATTTATATACAAACTGGGAACAAATCGAAAAGGGCCGCGAGGGTAGCTTTGGTGTTTACTCCATTGTTGGTCAAAAGGCAGATTTCTTATTTATCCACTTACGCCCTACGATGGAAGAATTAAATAGAGTTGAAACAGAATTTAATAAGTCAACATTCGCTGAGTTTTTAGTACCTACATATTCCTATGTATCTGTTGTGGAGCTCTCAAATTACCTTGCAAAAGGAAAAGACCCAGAAACAGATCCAGAACTTCAAGCTCGCTTAAAGCCTGTTTTACCTAAGTGGGAGCATGTGTGCTTCTATCCTATGGACAAGCGTCGTGAAGGACAAGATAACTGGTACAGCGCTTCGAAAGAGGAACGTGGTAAATTAATGATGGAGCACGGCATGACTGGTCGTAAATATGCTGGTAAGGTCCGTCAGATCATTACTGGTTCCATAGGTTTTGACGATTGGGAATGGGGTGTGACACTTTACGCACATGACGTATTACAATTTAAAAAGCTCGTATACGAAATGCGTTTTGATGAAGTAAGTGCACGCTTCGCTGAGTTCGGTTCCTTCTATGTAGGTCAACGTGTAACGATGGAGCAAGTACCTGAAATACTAAAATTATAATATTTGGTCTCTAAATCCAAATCTGTTTACCGCATTCTTCTTGAAAGGAGTGTGTACAGGTTTGGATTTTCTTTTGGTGAGATTAGTGCGCTTGGCGGGATCGGTGCACTTCTCGAAACTGGCGCACTTGGCGGGATAGGTGCACTTCGCGAAATTGGCGCACTTGGCGAAATTGTTGCACTTGGCGAGTAAATTGTAGAACACGGCGCGTATTTCCACTGATTAAAGAATAAAAAGCCAATTTAGACGCGTATATACGATTTAGAAGAGTAAATCGTTCAAACAGACGCGTAACATTACGATTCTTAAGAATATTTCCCTTTGAATGGCGAATATTTAAAATTATTTCCGGTTTTCCCCTCTGAATTTCGGCCCGGCTAAACCTAAAAAGGTAAGCTTCAGTATTACAAGCCCATCATTGTAGCTAAATAATTCCATACTAGCATCACGTCGCCCGAAACACTCAACTTATATAGTAATCACGCACCTGCTCCTCTAAAATCGAACCATGCCCGCCCCAATAATATCAACATTTCATAAGCTTTTAATCCTCATATTTGAGCATTCCATACATATACATTTTACAGAGATTAATTATCAAAAAAATGGAACAATCACCCAACGAAAAACATAGACTGCTGTGTAGTGTCATAAAGTGAGGTGATTTTGTTTGGCTGTCATTCCATTTACGGCTCAGGATCAGAAGCTGTTAGCACGATTAATGCGAGCAGAGGCTGAGGGAGACGGACAATTAGGTATGTTAATGGTAGGGAACACAGGTGTTAACCGTGTTCTGTCTGACTGCCTAGATTTTAAATCTTTACGCACCGTTCGAGATATGGTTTTTCAATCACCAGGTGGATTTGAAGCTACACAGAAAGGCTATTTCTATCAAAGAGCACGTTCGAAGGATCTAGATTTGGCACTTAAAGTATTAAATGGTCGAAGAGAGCATCCTGCAACGAACTCTCTATGGTTTTTTATGCCACAGGGAAGCTGCCCGGCTCAATGGTTTGGGCAATGGAATACGGGTAGGTTTAAATCTCATTGTTTTTATGCTCCAACACAATCTGAGTGTCCAAATGTTTATTAATAGAAAGGAGAATGTCATTCATGAGTAAAAACGAGAAAAATTTAGGTTCTTATGGAGTTCCGTCGTTTGATACGGGAGAAAATCCATACTTTGATTATCCAGCAGCACCCCTACAACAAGGGCAACAAACAGGCTTTCCTGGTGGGCCTCAAGGTGGCTTTCCTCAAGGTGGTTTTGCCCCAGGTGGTGCAGGTATGCCAATGCAAGGGGGACAGATGCCTGGTATGGGAATGATGCCAATGCAAGGGGGGCAAATGCCTGGTATGGGAATGATGCCAACTCAAGGTGGAATGATGCCACCACAAGTACCTAGTGGCGGTGGATTCCCTGGGCAAGTAGGGGGCCAACCATTCCAAGAAGAATCGTATATTGAAAATATTCTACGTTTAAACAGAGGCAAAATGGCTACTGTTTACATGACCTTCGAAAATAATAGCGAGTGGAACGCAAAAGTATTTAAAGGAATTGTTGAAGCAGCAGGAAGAGATCATATTGTATTAAGCGACCCACAAACTGGTAGAAGGTATTTACTACTTATGGTTTACCTGGACTACATTACGTTTGACGAAGAATTAAATTACGAATATCCATTTGCATAAGAAAAAGGTAAAGCCTTTAACAAGAAAAGGAGTATCCTTTGTACCTTTAGGATACTCCTTTTTAAAGCATTATTTATTTTTTATAGGAAAGGTGGATGAGCCCATTGTACCAATCCAACAAGTTATTCGATTTACATTATAAATTAATGGGTGCTAGCGCTATTATTGGCATACTAGCCATATGGTTGGATCAGTATACATTTTTAATTCTATTCGCTTTTTATGCATTAACCGCAAGCTTTGTTTGTGCAGGCCTTGCATATTACTATCGACATAATCGCAATGCTTTCGTAATCGAAATACTAAGGGCCATTCTCGTATTTTTTCTAGCTACTTTTTTATACTTTTAAACGTTTTTTAGTACTGCAACACCTAAAAGAATCCAGCCAATTAGAAACGCGACTCCACCAAGAGGTGTGATCATTGCAAACAGCTTGATTCCTGTAGTGGAATACATATATAAACTTCCAGAGAATAACACGATACCAATTAAGAAAAACCATCCCGCTCCATTTAGAGATACATTTGCTTTCATCGCAATAAAGCTTGTAGCAAGTAATGCGACGGTATGAAACATTTGGTACGTAACCGCTTTTTCCCATGTATTCAACATTTTTTCTGTTAATCTACCTTCTAGTCCATGGGCTCCAAAAGCGCCTAAAGCAACAGAGAGAAAACCATTTACAATTGCTGCTAGTAAAAAAAATTTCATTATACCCCTCTCCCTTTATTTATTGTTTAGAAGTCAAATATAGAGGAACCATTTGCCCCTTCATGGTCTATCGCACCTTTTTGTTGTTCTTCCCTTTTGTATGTAGATGGATTTTCCACTGCCGGACTTTGCTTCAATGTTGTTAATACGACGGACTCATCCGTTGTTGATTCCTCATCTATTAGTAAATCAGCTAACATGCGAACAGAGTGAACATGCCCCTTCATTTTACCGGCATCATGGACATTTTCAATCGCTTGCTGTAGCTCCTTCATCATCTTCATTAAAACCTTTTGATCAGAGACAGGCATATAGGAGAGCCCCTTTCATACAAATTCAATGATTAGTATATCATTAATTTGTGCCCCATTCTAATCTATTAAATTGTAACGACCCTCTTTTTCCCATAAAAAAGGGCTAGCTATATTGATAGCCAGCCACCCTTTTAAACATTGACCCATTTCTTCTCTACTATTTGGAGAAGGTACGTCATACCCAGAACAATAACAAGATAGATTAATGCTACCGTTAAATACGGCTCCCATACAGCGTAGTATTTCCCAACAGCTGCTTTTCCCCAGTAAAAGAGTTCTTCTGCAGCAATCATTGCCGCTAAGGAAGATTCTTTAATTAACGTAATAAACTCATTACCAAGTGGCGGAATTACCCTTCTCGTTGCCTGAGGGATAATAATGAAGCGCATCGCTTGTACCTTTGTCATTCCTAACGAGCGAGCAGCCTCCATTTGTCCATTATGAATGGATTCAATACCTGCCCGAAAGATTTCCGCAACATATGCGGATGAATTAATACTTAGTGTCACAATAGCGGAAAGAATTGCAGTACGATCCTCATATATAGCAGGCAGTACAGCAAAATGAATGAGAAAAATCTGAACCAATGTTGGGGTTCCCCTAATAATGTTTATATAAATCGTAAATGGTAATCGGACAATCCTGCTTGGTGACATTTTGCCCAAAGCGATAAAAAGACCTACAAGTACTCCAATGAGAATTCCCATAAACGATATCCCTAGGGTTACCATTGTTCCTTTTAAAAAGAAAGGTAAATATTCTACGATGATACTAAAATCCATTTTGAATCCTCCCAACGAAAGAACTTGCAGGTGTTCCTTTTCACTTTTTTCTACTCTTTATTGTAATTGAGCTAAATCTGGCTCTTGACCAAACCATTCCTTATAAATTTCGGAATACGTCCCATTGTCCATTACTTCTTGCAAAGCCTCGTTTAATTCGCCTGCAAGCTTGCTGTCTTTAGGGAACATAAAGCCATAATATTCGACTTCAAAGGAATCCTCATCGTACACACCCTTTACTCCAGCATCCGGATTCGTCTTCATATATTCCTGTGCCACAACATTATCTACAATGACCGCATCCACATCACCAGATTGCATCGCCATAATTGCTAAAGGTACTTGTTCATATTTTTTGATTTGGCTTGAATTTTCTCCAAAAATACGAGATGCTTCATTGTCTCCTGTTGTCGAGATTTGTACCCCTACCGTCTTATCCTTCAAATCTTCAACACTCGTAACCTCAGAGTCTTCTGGTACTAAAATCATTTGTGTCGATACAAAATACGGATTGGAAAAATCGTATGTTTTTTTACGATCATCCGTAATGGAAATGCCAGCGATTGCTAAGTCAGCTTCTCCCTGCTCGGTTTGTAATAGCATGTTTTCCCAGCCAACATGCTCAAAGTTCATGGTATATCCAGCTTCCTCTAATACTGCTTTACCTAAATCTGCATCAAATCCAACAACCTCTTCCCCCTCTAAATATTCAAAAGGAGCAAATGCTGCATCTGTTACAACCTTTAGTTCTTTCGCATCACTATCACCATCTCCTGATGCATCATCACTACCACAAGCTACTAATGCCGTCATCGCAATTGCGAAAAGTAAAATAAGTCGTTTTTTCATTTATTATGTCCCCCTTGTTATGCATAAAAATACAATATGTTTTATTATTATACAATGTTTTACGATTTTGTAAATAGTTTTATTGTATTTTTCATAGTTTTATATCTTTACTATATTCTGCATTTGGTTAAAAAATTACATAAAAAGCCAGTGGGGTATATTCCCACTGGCATACCTTTACCAAATAAATAATGGCAAAGCGAAAAACAAAACACCTGCTATTGCGGCTGCTATGATAGATGGTTTCAGTTTAAACTTTGCATATTGCATTGGATTGAGGTCTAAAATACCTGCTGTTGTATTCGTATCATCGCTTAACGGGGAAGCAAATGCCCCAAAGGTACCACTTGCAAACACCGCACCAATTACAAACGCCAAATCCACACCAGATACTTGTGCAATCGAAACACCCACTGGCATTAATATCCCCCACGTACCCCAAGAGGATCCGATAAAATACGATAAAGCACATCCAACCAAAAACACGAGCCCCGCAACTAAGGATGGAGGGATCCACGATAAGGAGGAAGAAATGATATCCGCAAAATGCATTGCCTCGGAACCTTTACTTAAAGCCCAAACTAACGTTAATAAAACAATTACCCCCATCATTTCGTTCCCACCATCAACTAAAAAGGTCATCATGGTTTTAAGCTTAAATTCTCGAAGTAGCACTAAAACTAACCACACCATTGTGATTAATAAACCAAATACCATCGCATCCAAGACATTTGCCTCTAAAAAAATCTCCAATCCCCTTGTACCACTACCGAGTCCAAGCACATACATAAAGAAAAAGGTAAAGAAAATAATACTAATCAATGGCAAAATCAGAAAAATAGGACGCTCTGGCAGGTCTTTCGCTACTACTGGATGACAATCCACCCACTCTTCATCCTTTTCCGCTTCATCGGTCACCCTTGGAGGTTTTTTCGCGTTATGAAAAAAGGCAAAGTAAATGCCAGTTGCAAGCATAGCAAAGGCGAAAAAATTAAAAGGTATACTACGAATATAAAGACTGTACGCATCTCCTTCGATATTTGCCTGATGGATAGACAGCTCAATGACAGAAGTCATATACCCAACAAAGGCTGTAGCAATTGGAATAAGGACAATAAGAGGAGAAGCAGTCGTTTCAATAATAAATCCAAGCTCCTCCTTCGTCATACTCACCTTTTTACGTAACGCCTTCATGACAGGAGCAATGGTTACAATCCGAAAGCTTGGTGCTGCAAAAGTACCAACTGCCGATATCCAAGTAAGGAAAATTGCACTTTTTTTCGTTTTTACTTTTGAGGATGCGACACGAACAAAGCCTTTAATACCCCCAGCCATCTTGATAAGGGATACAAGTGCTGAAAATAAATATAAAAAGATAATGATTTTTAAGTTATTTGGATCTGTTAATCCTTCGATGATGTATCGCAAAGTAGCTGTTAATCCATCTAGCCAATGTAGCTCTGAAAGAAAACCCGCTGCAATCACACCTAAAAATAGGCTAGGTATCACTTCCTTCGTCCACACAGCCATAAGGATCACAACCGCAAATGGTACAACTGCCAGCCAATCCATAGCTCATATCCTTTCTCTTCTTAATCTCCTCTTATCTTGTGAAAATAAAGGATAACTATGCATAGGAAGACCTTGTACAGGTAAAATAAAGGGCGCCAGAACTAGACTTATCACCTCTTTACAAAACCTGCTTCAAGTCCTAATTTCATCGTTTGTAAAACACAAAAAAACCACCTTATAAACAAGGTGGCTACCTTATAAAATCAGTGTGCTAGAATTTGCCCGTTCTTTTCCACTGATTTCCTTCAAGGTACTGGTCTGATAACCAGTTTAGGAAATTCATTTCGCTCTTATTTAGCTTTCGTTTCAGCTTGCACTCGAATTCCTCAATAAGAGCTTCATACGTATAAATGGTATTCATGCTTTTCCCCCTTACAAAAATACCAATCCATTTACATTATACACGTAATTCTGTCATTTGTTGATATAATTTTTAGAATATTTTGGAATAAACTGTAATCTATTTGAATAGGACTATACATTTTATATCGAAGCTAGTAAGAAAGCATGAAAAAATGTAAGTGAAACAGGACTATATACCTATTTTGTGCGAGAGAGCAGTCGAAAAGATAAATGCATTTACCTATTCGAATATTCCGAAAAATATGAAATCATAGTAGAGTAATAGTTTTAATTTAAAATATTATAGGGAGGTTAACGGATGAAAAAGAAACTTTTCTCTTTATTATCCATTGGGGCGCTAACTGTTGGATTAGTTACGCCTGCAACAGCAGCTGTCAGTTCACCAGAGGTATCAAAGTGGGCAGACTTTGATACGAAGCAGTATACGGATCGAGTGGATATTGACGGCTATTTGAATAAGCTTGCTGAAGATGAAGAATTTCAGAAGGCAGCTCTAGAGAAGATTAAGGAGCAGGCAGATGAAATTAACTTCAACGAGGCAGAAGGTGCTGAAGCAGATAGTTCAGATGGCCATTTCACTTATGATGGCGGAACAAAGCTTTTCTTAGATCGTAACCTAGCATTTAAAGAGTTTACACTTCGTAGTGTGGGTGAGCATGTAGAAATCTGGGTAGCGGACGACCTATCCTTCCCTGAAGGTGACCCACGTGAGGCACATGTGGTTACTCAGGAACAAGTAGATAAGCTAGCTAAGGAATTTGATGAAAACATTTATCCAACAGATACAGAATTTTTCGGAATGCCAGATAGCCATGATGGTAGTAATGCAGTAGTACCTGGACTAGTTGGATTACCAGATGATTACTACGAAGGCGATGGCGACAAAATTGTAATGCTTGTTGATAATATTCAAGATGAAAACTATCAAGACCCTACATACCCATTCTTTGTAGCTGGATTTTACTGGTCTACATTAGAAATGTATATGGATCGTAACATTATTACAATTGATACAAACAATTGGGAAGAGCGTTTAGAAAATACGTTTTATGGTACTACTATCCATGAATTACAACACTTAATTCATGATGACAATGATAGCGATGAAACCACTTGGGTAAATGAAGGGATGTCTACCTTCTCTGAGTTCTTAGGTGGATATGGTCTAGACACTGGTTCCATCAAGTTTTTATTAGATCACCCTGAAAATTCATTAACTGCCTGGGATGAGCACTATAGCGCTGAAACTGGCCCAGAAACCATTGCAGATTATGCATTGGTTCAGCTGTTCATGCTTTACAATTATGAACAATTCGGTCAAGAATTCATTCGAGAAATTGCTTTAAACCCTACTAATAGTATTGATAGTGTCAATGAAGCTCTCGAAAACAATGGAATCAACATGGATTTCCAAGATGTTTATAAACAGTTTTCCACAGCTCTGCTGATTGATGATAAATCAGGTAGAAAAGGTGGAATTTACGGATTTGAAAATATCGACCTCCGCAATGACATTTTAAACGAGGACGGCACACCACGTGGGGAAACGGTTAAATTTGAAGAAGCAAAAGTATACGAAAAAGAAGGTGTCCCTGCTTGGGGTGGCGACTTTAAGAAGCTCGAATTCGATGGCAAAATCGATACAATTAAATTTGATGGTGTTGATTTCTTCGGTACAAAGTGGCAAACAGTAGCCGACCCATTAGGCTCTGACAACCAGGTATACTGGGGCAACCAAGGTGACGAAGCAGATAACACAATGATTTTTGAGGCTGACTTAACGAACTTATCAGAGGCTACATTAACATTCGATAACTATGTTGATATCGAAGAACAGTGGGATTTCGGTATGGTACAAGTATCTACAGATGGTGGAGAAACTTGGACATCACTTGAAAATGAAAATACACGTTCCGATGTAGTAGAACAAGGCTATCCAAAAATCAAAGAAAATGTCCCAGGATTCACAGGCACATATGATGGATGGCAAACAGAAACTTTTGACTTAAGCCAATACGCTGGTCAAGAAGTACTCGTTTCCTTCCGCTACTTAACAGATTGGGCTTCAAACAATTCCGGATGGTTTGTCGATAACATTGCAATTAATGGCGATGTTCTCTATGATGGCTCTAGTCTAGACGGATTGCAATCAATTGGAGAAGTATTAAAAGAGTATGTTGAGTATGGTGTAACATTTATTAACGAAAAGAATGGAAAATACAAAGTGATACACGTAGATCCATTTAATGTTACAGAACAAGATGCCCTACAGCTTCGCCAGTTGTTCAAGAACGGAAACAACTATATGCATACGTATTATGCTGCTCCACAGGATATCTTAGATTCTGTTGAATTTGAGTACGAAGTGATTCTCAAAGAAAACAACGGAAAAGGTAAGAATAAATAAATTAAATTTTCTAAAAGAGGGTATGTATCTTACATATCCTCTTTTTTTATGTTTTAATAATCACTTGAGAGTTTTATAAATATGCACTCATACTTATAAATATTCCCAATGAGTACATTATGAAAAATTTGTTTACCCTAACATTAGGTATGGAAGAAAGGAATAGTTCAAATGACATTTACAGCTAAGGATCATCTAAAATTTTGGATACCTTCCTTATTAGGAATTGGGTTCTTTATGCTCCCTATTCCATACAATGGTGAGGTTACCATTCCAGTTGCAATATTATCTGGATGGTTACAAGATACCTTAAGTGATTACCTCACCCTCATTATGACCATTATCATTACATTTACTGGTATCATGACAGTAATTATAAAGCTACTAGCAAACGAGGAGTATCCTAAGAAGCACCCATTCCTAAATCGTTTGTTTAACATTACCTGGATGTGGACAATAATCCGACTTCTTGGTGCCATATTTGCAATTTGCACGTATTTTCAAATAGGTCCTGAGGCCGTTTATTCAGAGGCCACAGGAGGATTACTGTTAGGAGATTTGCTACATGTCCTATTTGCTGTCTTTTTATTTGCAGGTTTGCTTTTATCCTTACTGTTAGATTTTGGGTTATTAGAGCTTTTTGGAATTCTTTTAAATAAAATTATGCGTCCTCTCTTTACGTTACCTGGGCGTTCTTCAGTAGACAATGTTGCTTCCTGGTTAGGTGACGGAACAATCGGCGTTTTACTTACAAGCAAACAGTATGAGCAAGGATTTTATACGAAGCGTGAGGCTGCTGTAATCGGAACAACCTTTTCAGTCGTTTCCATTACCTTTTCACTCGTAGTTATTAGTGAAGTTCATTTAGAAACGATGTTTATCCCGTTTTATTTAACTGTTTTGCTAACAGGAATTATATTAGCTTTTATTATGCCGAGAATACCACCTTTATCGAAAATTGCTGATACGTATTATGTGGAAAATGAAAACAATCATATGGAAGAGGACATTCCAAAAGGCCAGTCTTCTTTAACGTTCGGCTATAAAAAAGCGGTGGAGCGAGCTTCTAAAAGTGGTGGATTTCATCTATTTTTACGAGATGGTGTCCAAAACGTGCTGGACATGTGGCTTGGAGTGGCGCCCATTGTAATGGCAATCGGTACTGTTGCATTAGTCATTGCGGAATACACGCCATTTTTCAGTTGGTTAGGTGTACCATTTATCCCTTTATTAGAGTTGTTAAACATTCCAGAAGCGACCGCTGCATCGGAGACCATTTTAATTGGCTTCGCAGATATGTTTTTACCTGCTATTTTAATTGAATCGGTTGCAAGTGACATGACAAGGTTTATTATTGCTTGTTTATCGGTTACCCAGCTCATTTACATGTCTGAAGTTGGCGGCTTACTACTTGGCTCAAAAATCGCCGTAAACATCCGGCAATTGTTCTTCATTTTCCTTTTGCGTACAATAATTGCTTTACCTATTATCGTGCTCATCGCCCACGTATTATTTTAGGAATAAACTCCTAATTTTGCCGATTTCTTGTACGATTTTGTAGGATTAAGTCTTGATTATGTAGAATAAAAGCCAGGTTTTGAATGATTATGATGAACAACCCAACAAAAACCGAAACTCCGCAATCGAATTACTGCTAGCATACGTAAAAAAAGCTGCCCTCCGGCAGCTTTTTTGTTTATCCTAAGTCAATGGCCCAATTCCCTTTACGGAAAATCGGCTCTACTTTACCATCCTTCGTCACACCATCGATATCTAACTCTGCTGATCCAATCATAAAGTCTTCGTGATTAATACTTGTGTTCACACCCGCTGCTTTTAATTCGTCCTTAGACATTTTAGAGCCGCCTTCCACATTCGTTGGATACGCTTCTCCTAATGCCAGGTGACAGGATGCATTTTCATCAAATAGCGTATTATAAAAAATAACATTCGATTGCGATACCGGTGAAGTATGAGGCACAAGGGCAACCTCACCTAAGAAACGAGAGCCTTCATCTGTATTTAAGAGCTGCTCTAACGTTTCATATCCTTCTTCCGCTTCAAAATCAACAACCTTACCATCTTTAAAGGTTAAGCTAAAGTTATGAATTAGATTTCCGTGATAGTTCAATGGCTTCGTGCTTCGAACCGTTCCATTTACACCATCTCGATATGGCATTGTAAACACTTCTTCGGTTGGAATATTTGGGTTGAATTCCGCACCCGTTTCCGCTACCGCAGAACCTCCATGCCAAATATGATTTTCAATTAGTTCAATTTCTAAATCTGTACCTGGTGCTTTATATACTAACTTTTGATATTGCTTTTTATTTAATACTTCCCGTGCTTTTCGTAATGTTTCATTATGTTCCTTCCAAGCTGCAATTGGGTCTCCACCGTCTACACGGACAATTTTAAAAATTTCATCCCAAAGTTTCGCTACACCAGCTTCTACGTCCAAATCAGGGAATACCTTCTTCACCCATCCTTCTGTAGGGATCGATACGATGGACCATTGCACCCGGTCGTTCATCATATAGGAACGATATTTTTCTAGAGCCTCACCAGCTGCTTTACTTGCTGCAGCAGGACGCTTCGGATCGATTCCTTTTAGCAATTCAGGATTTTGGGCATAGACAGATAATACTGCCCCACCATTTTCTACATGTTCGTTCATCTTTTGAACTCGCCAATCAGGGAAGCTTTCCAATACGTGCATTGGTTCTTTTTCATAACGAAGTCTAGCAACAATTTCGTCGCCCCACTCAACCTGAATATTTTCACCACCAGCAAGATAGGCTTCTTCTACTAAATAGTGAACAAATTCAGCACCCTCAATAGGTGAGTTGATGATTAAGGATTGACCTTTTTGGAGATTAACACCTGTTTGAATAGCTAGCCTCGCATAGCTTCTCAACAATTCTGCACTCGGTTTCATTTCAATTTCCCCCCATTTTCTAATATTCCACTCCATTATTCCACAAAAAGAGATAGAAACCAAAATATTACACTTTAAGTATAAAAAAGAAATACGACTAGGAAATCATTCTCTAGGCGTATTTCTTATCATTCTTTATAAGGATTCGGATAAATCTACTTCTGTAGCTGACTTATCGTTGTATTTCTTTAAGTTTAACTTCTTCAGTACTCTTGAAGATAACGTTCCAGACACCATTGAATCGTTTACGTTTAATGCAGTACGCCCCATATCAATTAGTGGTTCTACCGTAATAAGTAAACCTGCAAGGGCTACTGGTAAGTTCATTGCTGATAATACGAGTAAGGCAGCAAATGTTGCTCCACCACCAACACCAGCAACACCAAATGAGCTAATTACAATTATGGCAATTAATGTAATAATAAATCCAGGGTCTAACGGATTGATCCCTTGAGATGGCGCAATCATTACTGCTAGCATTGCTGGATAAATCGCAGCACATCCATTTTGCCCAATCGTCGCCCCAAAGGATGCAGACATATTCGCTACCCCTTCATGTACCCCTAAATTATTCTTCTGCACTTGAACATTCAATGGAATGGTACCTGCACTTGAACGAGAAGTGAAGGCAAATCCGATTACTGGCAATACCTTTTTCAAATAAATAAATGGATTTAAACCAAAAATTGCTACAAGAATTAGATGAATGATAAACATTGCGATTAACGCAACATAAGATGCAAGCACAAACTTACCAAGCTCTAAAATACCCGCAACATCCGTTTGTGCAACCGTATTTGCCATTAACCCTAAAATCCCAAATGGCGTTAGGCGAAGAACTAATGTTACAATTCGCATAACAATTGTGTAAATGGCATTAATACCTTTCGTGAAAACTTCGGCTTGCTCAGGATTTTTTCTTCTAACCCCAAGAACAGCAACCCCAACGAATGCCGAGAAAATAACGACCGCAATCGTAGATGTAGCACGAGCTCCAGTCATATCTTCAAATGGATTAGACGGAATGAATTCTAAGATTTTTTGAGGCGTAGACATATCTTCAATGCTAGATAGTCTTTCCTCCATGTATAATCCACGTTCTTCTTCAGCTTGACCTACTTCAATATCTTCCGCATTCAAATCAAATAATAATGCAGAGCCAATACCAACTAATGCAGCAATCATTGCAGTACCTAGTAAGAATCCAATGATCCATACAGACATCTTACCAAGGTCAGCGGATCTTTCCATATTAATAATTGCTTTAATGATCGATACCATAACTAAAGGTATAACAATCATCATCAATAGACGTACATATCCACGCCCTAAAATGTTGTACCATTCAGAAGTTTGGGTCACTACTTCTGAACCGGAGCCATAGGCAAATTGTAAAAAGCCTCCTAAAGCAATCCCTAAAACCAAACCAGTAAAAACGCGTTTACTAAATGAAACGTGTTTTTTCTGCATATAAATTAATAAACCAACAATAATAGCAATGATAGCTATATTTAACATTACATAGGTCATTGTTGACATGATAAGTTCCCTCCCTGTTGTTCGCTCGTAAACTATTAAATTTATATTTTATAATTCCGATTCGTTTACTACGGATTAATACTATACTAGGGTTGATGATGGACGTCAAGCTTTTGAATTAAAAATGCATAATAAGGATTATAGAGATGACAATATGTTATTTTTCAACTTTACACAAAACTTCTCATAAAAAAGAGATTTACCCCATTTTGAAGTAAATCTCAAAGCGTTATTCCCCTATATAAACCTTCGCTTGCAGCTCTAACTCGACATTTCCCTGTATGGCTCTAGATATCATACAGCTTGTTTCTGCTTTTTCTGTAAGTTGTTTTAATGTATCTAATTGGGCCTGTGTGGCACCAGGCTTCAAGCTTAATCTAGGTTTATGAATGATTTTTTTATATGTAAATACACCATTTGTAACATCTACTAGACCCTCTGACTCATGGTCCATTTGCTGAAGTGGTAAATTTGCTCGTTCAATCATTGCCGCTAGCGTGATCACATAACAGGTTGCCGCTGCTCCAAGCAACATTTCATCTGGATTCGTGCCTACACCTGGTCCATCCATTTCTTTTGGAATGGATATTTTCGTTTTTAGTTGGCCAGCATCAATGTAGCCGACATTGTTTCGACCTCCTGGCCAGTCTGCTTTTAAACGAAATGTATGTAATGCCATTTTCTTCACTCCTTAACAATCTTTAGTCAAATAATGTTTTAAGACGACTGCATGGTTATGTATTTCATCCTTTGCACCATATAACAAAGTTATGTTCTCATGCTTTAGGAAAAGAAGCAACTCCTCAACTGCAGCAATTTTCTCTGGATGCTCCCTAAGTTCTTTTCGATACGCTTCCTTAAACATTTTAAATTTTTCCGGCTTATGCTGAAAGGACTTTCGAAGTTCTGAGCTTGGTGCAATGTCCTTTAGCCAGAGATCTAAATTGGCTCGCTCCTTTGAAATCCCCCGTGGCCATAGCCGGTCAACTAAAATCCTTTTTCCATCAGAGGGTTCTGCATCTTCATAAATACGTTTCATTTTTATTATTTGCATATCCATCACCCTTTTTTTGTGCCTGTCACTCGACGAATTTTGACAAAATTCGGGGAGTGACAGGCACCAATCTAGCGCTCAAGTCTTGCGATTTCTTCTTCTATTTCTGCTTGTTTTTGTTCAACTTTGGTAAAGTCTACTGCGTCGATGTAATGGGACTCTAATTCCATTCTTAATGAATGACTCTTTTTAAGCTTGCTAATTGCTTCCTTCATTTTTTCAGAGTAAGCGGTTTGAAATTGTTCAATTTCATCTGCATACTTTTCGTCTGTTCCTGGTTCAACGATTTCCTCATACATATCAATTACTTCGTCTCCAGCACGCGATGGGAAATGCTCATGAGGTGCTGTACTATCAAAAATGGCAAGACTCAATTCGCGGAAGATTAGCATATCTAAGCTATTTGGATCAAAACCACAATGATATTGTTCCACATCAATCCCCTTTTCCTCCGCAGCCTTTGCCATTTTCTTAAGCATCGTTGATTTTCCAGTACCTGGTCTCCCTTTTATAAAATAACGTTTCGCTATATCTTCTGTTAGATTTGGGATAAAGTCCTTAGCACCATCTGGTGTTGCCGCACCTAAAAAGCGGTGGGTTACACTTGCCTTCTTATTTAAGGATAAATGGCCAAAGAAATCCTGGATTAAATTACTTGTTAGTTTATTTGCTTTTGTCGTATTTAAGTTACTAATGTAAATGTTCTCCCACTCATCATGAATGTATAAAGCTTCCTTAAAAAGCTTATACGCTTCATCATAGCAGTCTTTAATTGCCGCTTTTAGTCGGACCACTTCCCCTTTATGATCTTGTAATTTTTCGGAATCCCAGGATTCCCCAAGATTCACATACTCTTCTACAATACCAGGATACTTTGGCTCAATTACATGGGGAGCTGTACCATCCACCACACCTACACTCAAGGAAGGAATAATAACCCCATCAATAGAGCCATAATCTGCTGAACAATGAATGTATTCGATGTCATACTTTTCGCCCCATTTTTCTCCTATTTTCTTCATAAGTGTAGACTTTCCCGTTCCAGGTCCACCCTTTAAAATAAAAATACGATCTAATCGTTCCAATGTAGATGAAAATAAGTCATGAAAACCACGTGCTGTATTTCCACCAGCATAATAATTTAGTATTTTCGGAGCCAAATGATCACCTCATTTTTAATGTACCTACATCACAACGTATGCAGAATACCCAAAATGGGTGAATGCCTATCGATTCGTTTTTGCATAGGGGCTCGTAGCATTAATCGCTCTGTTGTTAGCATTGTTGGTATTTCTCTCAAGATAGGCTCCAAGTTTTCTCCCCCCATTCTTTCTATTTTAAACTGGTTCGTTTTCAAAGGCTCTTCTGGCTTTCCCAATCGCTGCAAATAATTCCCTTTGCTTCCCTAGCCCTTGAAGTTTCCGAATATATGTAAATGATTCCCCTAAAACGTACATTCCACTTCATCGGGTATCTGTGTCGTACGTTCATTCCCACTTATAATAGTTTGAATTTTACAACATTTATTGTAGAATGGATAATGCTACTAGTCAATGTCATATGTTTTTAAGAAAGTTTATAATGCTATCACGTAATTTGCAAAGGACGGATGCAATGGAACAGAATGAAAAATTATGGACTTTACCATTTATACTTTTAATAGTAGGAAACCTGTTTACGTTTATGAGCTTTCAAATGTTAATCCCAACTTTACCGCCATACATGAAGGATTTAGGCGGAACGGAAACGCAAATCGGTTTGGTGACTGCACTTTTCTCGATTGGGGCAATTTTAAGTCGACCTTATTTAGGACACTTGTTAGAGGTTAAAAAGCGGAAGGGACTCGTTGTTACTGGTTCGGTTCTTTTATTAGCCATAACTATTTTATATCCATTGTCTCAAGTAATTGTTTTATTTCTTCTTATGCGATTTATTCATGGTCTGGCATGGGGTTGGTCGACAACCGTTAATGGGACTGCAGCAGTAGATCTTGTTCCAAGAAATCGTATTGGGGAAGGAATGGGTTATTTCGGCTTGGCCATGACGATCGGCATGGTTGTGGCACCAAGTTTAGGAATTTTTCTCTTTCAAACCTACTCCTTTCAAACTATGATAACGGTATCCGTGTTTTTAGGAATTATTGCCGTGTTACTGTTTTCTGTCACCACCTTTTCAACGCCGAAAAGTGTAGAAGAAATGCAACAGGAAAAACCTACATTCTCTTTCCTTAATTCCTTATATGATAAGAATTGTAGATTTCCAATTATCGTCACCTTCTGTAATACGTTTGCTTATGGATCAATTGTGACATTCATAGTCATTTTTGCTGAAGAGCGTGCATTAGAGGGGATTTTTCTCTTTTACTTGTTTAATGCGTTAATGGCTACGATAATACGCCCATTGACAGGGAAATGGTTTGATCAAAAAGGACCTTGGCCGCTAATTTTAACCTGCTCGTTACTTGCATTTTTGGGAATGTGGATGCTTGTTTATGCTGAATCTAATGTCATGATTGCAATTTCTGGAGGGGTATTTGGATTAGGCTACGGGTCGATGATGCCAGCGTTTCAAGCCTGGGTCGTATCGAAAACAACTGTGGAGCGAAGTGGAATTGCGAATGGCATGTTTTATTCATCAATTGACTTAGGGATTGGATTAAGCGCTATTGTGTTGAGTTTTATTTATAAATACACAGAAACAGCAACATTGTTTAAATTGTCTAGTACCCTATTTTTAGTCGTATTTGTTTTAACACTACTGGATTATCGAAAATCTTTACATATAGAAAAGAGCCCAAATTCTTAGCCCGGGCTCTTTTTAACGTAGTATTATTCTGTTGCAGCTGCAATTTCTTCTTCAAGCTTATCTAAAATGGCACCATCTACTGTAGAGATATTTTCTCTATAGTAATCTCGTATTGGAAGTGCAAGCTCTTTAAATGCTTCACGTTGCTCCTCTGTAAGTTCGATGATTTCTGTTGGATTTTCACTGTCATTTCTCATTTTCTCTAAGTACTCTGAATTCTGACGGTCTTGTTCTTCATAAATCCAATCTTGCATTTCATCTACTGTTTCACTAATTAACGTTTGCACATTTTCTGGCTGTGAATTATACCAATCTGTATTAACGGTAGTCATTGCTACATAGTTGTTATGATTTGAAAGCGTTACTGTATCCTGTACTTCGTGGAAGGCTGCATCATAAATAAAGAATACAGGGTTTTCTTGCCCATCCACCGTACCACGGTCAAGTGCAGTATATAGTTCACTCCAGCTCAATGCTTGCGGACTAGCTCCGTACGCTTTGTAGGATTCTTGCATTAGAGGTGACTCTTGAATACGCATGTTAAAGCCTTCAAAGTCTGCTGGTTCTCGAAGTCCATCGTTACTTGACCACGCTGTCGCACCCTCAGTCCAAAATGCAAGAGGTGTAATACCATGTTCTTCATACTTCTCTACTAAATCAACATTT
This sequence comes from Salirhabdus sp. Marseille-P4669, assembly GCF_900240405.1. Lineage (GTDB taxonomy): Bacteria > Bacillota > Bacilli > Bacillales > Alkalibacillaceae > OEQK01. The sequence continues at coordinate 291,318 of NZ_OEQK01000001.1, read as the reverse complement.
AATGCTTCACTTGTATTTAAAATTTCTTGTGTTTTTTCCACGCTTTCCGGGAATAGGAAATGCAATGCAAAGATTTGCCCTTCCATTACCATGTTACCAGTAAATCCTGGAGACATAATCGCCATCTCAACAGCTCCATCTTGAAGCGCTGAAACCTGGTCTGTTTCACTACCTAAGCCACCATACTCATATGGCTCAACGGTTATTTTCCCATCTGTTTTTTCACTAATACGCTTTGCAAATTCCTCTGCGTACACATATTGTACTTGTCCTTTAACTTCTTCTGTAATAAAGCGCCATGTTGCTTGTTCAAATCCATTATCAGAATCTCCAGAATCGGAGCCTGCTTCCTCATCTCCTGCACATGCTGCTAAAAATAAACCTAACGTTAACAACATTACCAACCCAAGAATATGCTTCTTGTTAAAGATAATAAAACCCCCTAAGTATTGTTTGAATTTTATATAAGGATTCCTACAAGTCATTTGTAGGAATCTACTTATCCTGGTAAAAGCATTAAGGATAACTGCGGGAACACAACTAACAAAATGCCAATTAGTACTAACATAATAATGAACGGCGGTGTACCCCGAATAACATCCAAATACGATTTATTAAACACCGCACTGGCTGTAAAGATGTCCACCCCAAATGGTGGCGTTGCCGAGCCTAATGCAGCCTGGAATGTTATGATTACACCTAAATGGATTAAATCAACACCCGCTGCCTCCGCTGCCGGCACAAAAATTGGTGTCAATACTAGAATGACAACAATCGGATCCACAAACATACATCCAATAAAGAAGAAAATACTAACCATAACTAGTACATATAATGCGCTTGGATCTGTACCTAAAACTGCTTCCGTTATTTGTTGCGGAATTCTTGCATATCCAAGAACCCATGTAAACACTTGCCCACCAGCAACTAAAATAAATACAGCTGATGTAACAAGACCTGTAGATAAAGCAATTTTAGGCATCTCTTTAATGTGAATCGAACGATAGATTACTACTTCTAAGAGAAATGCATAAAGTACCGATATCGCTGCTGCTTCAGTTGGTGTAAAAATACCTGCGTAAATTCCTCCAACAATAATGATAGGGAAGCCTAGAGGTAAGATTGCCTTCCTTAAAAATACTAATCTATCCTTCCATGGTACTTTATCTGCTAAAGGTATCTTTTTTATCTTCGCATAGAAATAACTGTAGATTGCAAAGCTTAAAAACACTATAATACCCGGTATAATACCAGCAATAAATAAATCACCAACAGAAACACTTCCCGCAGCAAGAGCATAAATGATCATACCAATGCTTGGCGGAATTAATAACGCAACATCACTGGCGTTAATAATTAGCGCGAGTGCAGCAGGATCTGAATACCCTACTTTTAACAGGCGTTCACGCATTGGTCTTCCAATTGCAACAACCGTTGCTTGCGTAGAACCAGATATTGCACCGAATAACGTACATGCTGCAGATGTTGTTACAGCATATCCACCTCGTATATGCCCTACAAATGATCCGATAAAATCTAACAGTTTATTGGAAGTTTTCCCTGAAGTCATAATATCTGCCGCAAAGATAAATAGTGGGACAGCTAAAAGGACAGGGGACTCAATACCTGTTAGCAATTGGTCCATTAATAACTCTGGTCGTAGATTTGGGAAAAAGATAAATGCTACAACTAATGGCGCCACAAGTAACGGAATCATCATAGGGAAGTTCAGCAATAGCAAAACAACCATAATGGCTAATAATGTGAATACCATAATAGATTCCTTTCTTTATTTAATTTCGTTAAACACCGATGTGCTCTTCAATATCAATTTCCGTTTTATCTTTGTCATTGTAATCTTCTGCATCAATGCCAAGATAAACTTTGTCTTTCACTCTGATATTGATCCACATATTACGAAGGAACTGAATTCCTCCTAATAAAAATCCAAGTGGGATAAACATGACCATTAGATATTGCGGTATTTGTAAGGCAGGGGTAACGGTGCCTTTTTCATATTCTGACTGAACATATTCAAAAGAAAGATATGCTAGTCCTAGTAGGAGTATTGCAGTTATTCCATGAATGAGTATGGATAGAACCTTTCTACCCTTAAACGGAGCAAAATCATAGAATGCTGACATACTAATATGTCGCCCTTTTCTAGCCGCGTAACCGATCCCCATAAATGTGGCGATTACAATAGCAAACTTACTAACCTCTAAATTCCAATAGAAAAAACTTGAATTAAAAATTTCTCTCGCTATGATGTTCGCGATAATCACGACCGAAATGACAATAACAGAGAAACTCAAAATAAATTCCTCTAATCTCATAATTAACTTGTCAATAAATCTAAAAAGTTTCAATGCCTTTAATTCCCCCTCTTTTCATCAAGGAACAAATGTACCAGAAAACGTTCACACAATTAAATGATAGGTGAATACATCAATCTACTCAAATTTCCTATTCTATGATTTACTTGTTTAAATTGATATATAAAAGGTTTAATTATATTTATTATGTGGATTCTTTAAATATAACTGGAAATACTCACAAATATTCAATTATTCTTTAAATTTGCTATTTGACTTTCCCTACCAATATCTGTATGGAAAATTCGGAATTCAGCACAATAGTCCCCCTTTTATATAAACATCACGCTATCTTTTGTGACATTAAGTGCCTACATGGACGTATATTTCCCACGAAAAACGCCATAACCTTTCATCGAATTCACCACTTTTTTACACTAGCAGCTCCTTAAATAGGTATAAACTACCATGACGAAATAATTAGGAAATTATCCACCAAACATGGTAAAATATTTCTCAATGGTAGGAAAAGGTATTCCCGATAGATTTGTCGAATATGGGGATGAACATATTTTTCTACCCAAACGTTCTATGTTCTATTCGATTCGGTAGAACATATGATGAAAAAAGGATTAAAGGAAAGGAAGTGTTTTACATGGTAACATGCCCGAATTGTGGCACGAAGGGAGAGAACGAGAAGTTCTGCTCAAATTGCGGAACACCTCTTGATCAAGAAAGTGCCTCTACTGTAGAATCCAGCACGCTTCAAGATCAAGCTCCAAAAGCACCAAATGAAACGGTAGAAAAGCTGAAAGCTACCAGTCAACATTATGGTGGATATTTACTACAAATTTTCAAACAACCGTCTAGCGCAAAACTAGCAACCGACAAAGACTTCATATCTGGAATCATCTCAGTTGGTATTTATGTAATACTTTATGCATTATTCTACTACTTCAATTGTCTAAAAGACTACAGTGGTATGAAGGTTTCTTTTTTAGATTACTTCGTGATGCCACTTCTAGCTCAGCTGATTTTACTAGCTGTTATACCAGTCCTGATTTTTGGTGCTCTAACACTATTAAAATCAGATACTAGCATCCAATCTGTAATTGCTCAATTTGGATCATACTTGATTCCATTTATTGCCGTTTACTTGGTTGGAGATATTTTCGATCTTCTAGATGTACATACATTAGCTTATATCGGTCATACCATCGGAGATACTGGTGTGATGCTAATTGTTCCTGCATTAATTCTTTATCATAACCTAAAGGATTCTGCAGCAAGTCTAGATTATATTTATGTAATCTTTATCGTTGTTGCACTTGTTCTATTAGTGAACGATTTAATTGGTGGAATGTATTCTGGTGCTCCAACACCATCTTATGATGACATGTTTAACGATTTAGATGACATATTTGGATAAGTATGTTTAACGTTTACGAGAGCCAATCTTCTATAGTAGAGGATTGGCTTTTTTATTGTGAAACTTTTCAAGAACGCTTAAGTTTTATATGATAGTAGTAAAAGCTATTGGAGTGTAGAAAATGACCCGCAAAGAAATAGAAGAAGAAATTCAACAATTAAAAATGGATTATATGCGCATACAAGGGGACTTAGATAAACTAGAGTCTGTTGGGGGCAATGTCTCCAAGCTTGAACAAACTTTAGCTAGAATGGAAGAAGAGCTAAGCAGGCTAAGAACGCAACTAGCAAATACGAAAGAATGATTTGATATCCTATGGCATCCCGCATACACTTCGTTATCCTTTAGGGAGGAAGTCGCAATGCATGGTGTTTTAGGGAGCTGTTCATGAAATAAAACGCTACTAATGTATGTAACTAGTTAAAGAGCGAACATTATTTTAAAAGCCGAAACAGGAAGCGTATTTCTCCTTTTCGGCTTGTATTATGTTAGTTTGAAATCGTACATCATGGATACGGATGCCTTTTTATAGTTTTTTTGGTTTTTATCTAAGATTTCGGCCCTAAGCGAATGGTCATCTACTCAAAAGCTGCCCTCGTCTTTACCTATAATTTCCCTTCGTAAAATAACTTGAATAAAAAGAACTATTCCTAATTTTCGTGTATAATGGTACTATGATTGTCAAAAAGTATCACATTTTGTCAAAAAACCATATTTATTCTTAAGGTGATCAAACAATTATGAACAATAACCCACAGACAAAGAAAATAACTTTTAGCGAAGACGACATGTTCGATATTTTCACAACGTTATTCGACATCATCTTTATTATGAAGTATATTCCACCGAACGATTTTCAATATATTAAAGTAAGCGAAAGCGCCAAAAAGCTAGCATCAATGCAAGATGATGATATTGGGAAAACCATTTCGGAACTGTTTAACCATCACATGGCTGAACATTTAAATAACCATTATTCTGAAGCAGTAAAATCAAATGGGCCTATTACTTTTCGCGATCGAATGAATACTTCAGAAGCAGAAAAGTATGGCGAGTCGGTACTCATTCCATTTAAGCATAATGGAGAATCCTATGTAATTGGACTTACTCGTGATGTCACGAATGTTGTCCATTTAGAGAAAAACCGCGCAAAGGATCCCATCACAGGACTTCCCTTTGCCGAGAATTTCACGCGGACCTTAAATGAAACGTTACATTTAAAGGAATATGAAGGGTCTATTTGGAGTTTGTTTTATATTTCCATAACCCAATTGTCTTTCGTTCAATACACGAATCAAAACACAGAAGCTACCCTTTTAAAGGAAATCGCAAATCGCTTACAACGTATTTTAAAAAGTGAAGATATGATTAGTCGGATTTCTGGAAACGAATTTGTTTTAGCCATCCGTGTAAATAATGTAAATGAATGTAAAGACTTGGCAAATCAAATGTATGAATCCTTAATCTATCCGTATAAAAATGACGATTATGAGCTTACGGTTAACCCGGCAATTGGTGTTTCCATTATTCATTCCGAAACTCTTAATATCCAACACGCCATGACGAATGCATTTGAATCCATGCTGCGTGCAAAAGGGAAAGTTGATAAGCAAATCGTGTTGCCATATGATACGTATTGGTCTGATGATGGTCGTAAATATACTATTGAGAGAGACCTACCATATGCTTTGTCTAAGCAAGAATTTGAAGTGTATTATCAGCCGAAGCTAGATATTAATCGAAATAGTTTAAATGTCGAGGCATTATTAAGATGGAATCACCCTACATTTGGTCTAATCCCACCGAATGATTTCATTCCAGTTTCTGAAAAAAATCAGTCGATTAAGGTAATTGGTAAGTGGGTGTTTGAACAAGTATGTAAAGATATAAAGAGGTTCCATTGTATTAATCCAAATCTTAAGGCGAGTATTAACGTCTCACCTGTCCAATTAAATGATGCCAACTTTGTTTATGATATTAAGAGAATAGTAAATGAATATCAGGTTGATCCAGCAAAAATTGAAATTGAAATTACGGAAAGTGACTTATTAAACTTATCCGCTGCACAAAAGCAATTTGAGCAATTAGCGAAAGCTGGATTCCATATTGTGCTCGATGATTTTGGTACTAGTTATTCTTCTTTAAATTACTTAAAGGAGCTTTCTGTTCAAAAAATAAAAATTGATAAATCCTTTATTATGAATATGGATTTCCTTCAAAAAGATCAACAGATTGTGCAAATGATCATTAAGCTTGCAAGAAACTTAGATTTAGAAGTGACCGCCGAGGGTGTCGAAAAGTGGCAGCATGTAGAATTGCTTTCCAAAATGGATTGTAATGAAATACAAGGTTACTACTTAAGTAAGCCAATTCCTTTAGACAAAATTGTTCAAAAGATGGAGGAATGGGTAGCAGACTCATCCACTTTATTTCCGAATAAGAAAGGCTGATTCCGATGAAATCAGCCTTTCTTTTTATTCTTTTCCTCTAGCACCTGTGCCTTGTCGACCCTTTTTCGAATTCCGATTAAAGCCCTTCATTACATTTTCATCTGTATACTCAGCAGCGAACTCCATATCAGGCATCGACTCTGTAGGGGGTTTGTTGTTTTGATTCGCTGATTTATAAGCCGTCTTTCTTTTTGTCATGTTATCCCTCCTTTACGGATATTTTTAACCGAGGAAGGGAAAACATACACCTATATACGCCAATTACACTTTACATAAAATGCTTCCAAAAAAATAAAAATCCCACCCCCTACTCTTATTTGTAGGCTGTGAGAAGAAGAATGGTTGTATTACATGACATACGAAGCTAATACTCGTTGTACTTCATAGATGTTTAGCTTATTATTAAATGTTTTTTGAATAGGTGTGGTTGAGCTTGAAATCCAAATCTTCATTTCAGCATCTAAATCAAAATGTCCTGCTGTTTCAATACTAAAGTGTGAAATACTTCTGTAAGGAATGGAATGATAATCCATCTTTTTCCCAGTAACTCCTTGCTTATCCACGAAAATTAACCGCTTATTTGTAAACACAATTAAATCCCGTATTAGTTTATAGGCTCGGTCCACACTTTCGCCTTGTGCAAGCAGCTCCTGGAACTCTTTTTCTATTTCTTTCGCATCAACTTGAGAAGCATTGCCCATTAAACCATCAAAAATACCTATTTTGAACCCCTCCTATCCTCCTTCCTATCGTATTCAAAGAATTTCCTTATTATGTATAGCATCCCTTAATCGTTGCTGCATATAGCCAATCCCTTTTAATCCATGCAATGGAAATGTTCGCTTAATGGGATCACCAAAAAGCATCTCCACAATAGGTTTAAACTTTTTACCCCCTAGCATAACCACTTCCCTTACATCGTGCAATCTATAGCTTTGGACTTGCTCCTTGAGCTCGGTAATGCTAATTACATTTGGATCGTTTTTATTGGAAAAAGACAAATCATAGGTTTTCTCAATACGATCGTCTGGTCTTAAAAATCCGTACTTTGGGGATAAAATCACCCAATTAGAATAATGCATCTTTGCGTATTGTTGACAAAGACGGTGAAAGGTTCCGGTATACGCCTCACTTGCCTTAACCGCTCCGATTTCCGGAGACTTGTCCCATATTTTTGGTTTCCCAGATGGTATGATACAGAGTTGTTCCATGCATGCACCTACTTAAAATCCTTTTTAAACACATAGCTTACTTTAGTATAATTCATTTTATCCTCATAGAAGCGATGGGCGTCTTGTCTTTGCAGCCCAGATGATAAAGAAATGCAATCATATCCATTTTCCATTCCCCAATTTTCCACATACTTCAGTAAGGTTTCCCCATATCCATTCGACCGTTCCTTTTCATCCGTTACTAGATCACATACCCAAACAAACCGCCCATTATATAATGTAATCATCGGCATAAACCCTATTACAGCAACAATACGCTCCTCTACAAGTAGAGCATATAATTTATATCCTTCCTTGAGCTGCGCTTCCATTACTAATGATAAATATGTCGATTCATTCAAATGCTTTCTTAACTGATGTACAACCGGGTAAGCAGCTAAAATTTCTTCCTCTGACTTTAATTCCTCAATAAACACATTACGCACCATATCACCTACCTTAATTTAGTTATTTATTTTCTCACAAATTGTAAAATCTTGCTATCCTTTATTTTGTATTCCGGTTAATTTTTTAGAAAAGTTTGATTTTTTGTCACGATATACACTTCATAAAAAATATGATTAATGCCTAAAAGTGAATAGTGGGTGCCGTTACCCATACATACTAGATGTAAGGTGGTGAAATTGTGTCTACTATTCAATTCGATCGATATGAAGTGATAGAAGAAAACGGTGAACTCAAAGTTATTTTATATGCTAAGCCACAATTAGAGTCCTACTACACAGAATTTGCTTCCGAATTGGGTTCATTGGATAAGAACCCAAACGAACTAAACTCGAAGGCTCGGCAATTTGTTAAAAAACATCTTCCAAAATTAAAGCTAGCAACCATCGTTGTCGTAGCGGGGTCCATTATATTAGGTAGTTTTCCCCTACAAAAAGCATCCGCCCATGAAGTGGACTTTAATATGACCTATCTATATTTTGGTAATACAAAAACCTATATTTCCCAAATTGATCAAACATACGGGAATATAAATCATGTATCCCCTAGCTATTTTGATCTTAATACAGACGGCTCCCTAAAAATTACATCTCAATTCGATCCTACTTTTGTGAAAGAAATGCACAATCGTGGAATAAAAGTTGTCCCTTTTTTAAGTAACCACTGGGATCGCAGTCTTGGAAGAGCCGCACTTGCAAACCGTGAAGAGCTAGCAGACCAAATCGCTAAATTTATTGTGGATAACAACCTCGATGGTGTACAAGTAGATATTGAAAACGTAACAGATATTGACCGAAGTAACTATACAGAGTTTGTTAAGCTATTAACAGAAAAAATACCAAAAGAAAAGGAAGTATCTGTGGCCGTCGCAGCGAACCCCAACAACTGGACAAAGGGATGGCATGGCTCTTATGACTATAAAGAATTAGGAAAATACGCAGATTACTTAATGATTATGGCATATGACGAAAGCTATACAGGTGGACCAGAGGGACCTGTGGCAAGCTATGGATGGGTGGAGCGTTCTATTCAATACGCATTAAATCAAGGAGTAGCAGGTGAAAAAATCGTATTAGGTATTCCATTTTATGGTCGGTATTGGAAAGAAGGTGCTGCATCTGGTGGGGATGGCATCTCCAATAAACGTGTAGATGAACTGTTAGCGAAGTATGGTGGGACCGTAACCTTCGATAACATATCCCAGTCTCCTAAAGCAACGATAACCATTAAAGAAGGCCAGCCTACCACAACCATTGCTGGAAAAGTATTCGGACCTGGAACGTATCATATTTGGTTTGAAAATCATGATTCCATAAAAGCAAAGCTACAGCTTATTCACAAATATAACCTAAAGGGATCTGGGAGCTGGAGCTTGGGACAAGAAAGCACCTCCATATGGCAGCACTATCGAACATGGATGTCCCACAGTGGCGAACTAGTCGTCACACCGACAAATCCATACCAACCGAAGGAAAGCACAGGGGATGTTGAGCCTACAATACACGTTGTGCAATCAGGTGACTCCTTATGGAAAATCGCATCGAATTATCATTTATCTGTAGATCAACTGAAACAATATAACAGTCTATCATCCGATGTAATCTATGTGGGACAAAAGTTAAACTTATTACCAGTTCCAAATCCTGTCGTCGTTACACCTGCAGCACCAGTTAAGCAACAGCCTATTGTAACGAAGCCACCATCAAGCACGCCTGGAGCCATTTCAGCACCAACTCCATCTACGATCAAAAAACCGACAGCAGCACCAAAAACGACCGTTGTCCAAAAGACGAATTTAGTAAACAAAAGCATGATTCCAAAGGTAAATAATACGTATATGAGAAGTGCCGCATCTACCAAAAATAAAATAGTAAAGAAGCTTACTACGAAAGACACAGTCAAGGTTATCCAACAATATACCGATTCTACCAAAAAGGAATGGCTAAAAGTCAAAATAGGGAATACAACTGGATGGGTGTACGCCTCACAGCTAAAGCAAAAGCCAGCAACAGTAGTAGCCACAAAGAAATATCCAATCTTAAAACTAGGCTCCAAAGGAACGGCTGTGAAAGACCTGCAAAATAAACTCATAAAAGCAAAGGTATATAAAGGGAAGGCACACGGCTCTTATGATAAAGCGACAAAGGCAGCAGTAGTAAAATTTCAACAAAAATATAAACTAAAGCAAGATGGCATTGCAGGACAGGCTACTTTTACAAAGCTTGATGCCATTTTAAAAACGAAGTAGGGATAATATGTTCAAACGATTATTAGGTATATTACTTTTCGTCATGCTCCTCATTCCAGATTCAGCCGTGGAAGCTGTCGAAAAACATCCCCCTTATTTTGGGGTTGGAGCAGAGATTGACCCATTGCCGAATAATAGCTTCCAGGTAGAAACCAAAGGCGTAAATGCGAATGAAGGGTTTGTATTTACAGTACAAGCTAGTAAAGATTCGAATCTAATGCACTTTCAGGTTGAGCTGCGAGGACAGCCAAATGATCAGGTTTATTTAAAAGTAGAAGAGACCGATCCGAGAGGGAAATTTATACAGGAGCATACTTCAAAACCCTTCTCCCTTTCTAAGGACTGGCAAACCTATCCGTTACCCATTACAATCAATGAACAAACGGCCCAGCTTGATCTATTTGTACTATCAACGGAAAAAAAGCCAATTACATTCCATTTTAAAAATGCTCTTGTAAAGTAGTACAAACACCCCGACCATGCAGGAAGGGGTGTTTGTCTATCTAATCGCCTCTTAACCACGGTAGTTCCGTACTAAACTTTTCGACCATCTCTTTTGAGGTAATTCTCCTTTGTCTTCGATATTCGGCACGCTTAATCGCGCCTTTATGTAGCCATTTTTCCTCTTCTGTTTCTGGATAAACTTCTGGGACAAGAGTTGGGTTATTCTTTTCATCTAAAGCAACCATTGTCAAAAAGGCAGCAGCACATATATTCCGTTCACTAGTCTTTATATTTTCGGTAACTGCTTTAACAAAGACCTCCATAGATGTTCGATGGGTATAGGTTACAAAGGCTTCAAGACATATGGTGTTCCCTTTGTATACAGGATTAATAAAGTCAACGGAATCTGTTGAAGCTGTGACAATTTCCCTTCTTGAATGGCGACTGGCAGCAATGGCAGCTACATCATCCATATATGCCATCAATTTTCCACCAAATAGCGTACCATGTGAATTCGTATCTGGTGGTAAAACCAGTGCTGTTTTGATTGCTAAAGAGGCTCGACAAGGCTTCTTTTCACTCATTTTTCATCCCCACTTTCTTTGATTAAGTAGACCAAAACTTGAACTCACCTTTTTTTCAATGTATCATAATACAAAATTCGACCATACTGTTTTTGTTTGTTACAATAATAACATTCCAATGAACATGGTTCGAAGGCTAAATGTTGTAAACTTATACAGAATGGAGTTCGATTCTATGATGAAGAGATTTACTTTATTATTATCTATTTTTGCTGTTTTTACTATCCTAACAGCATGCTCAGATGATGAGGAGAAGGATAAAGAGAAAGAACAAGAACAAGCAATGAACCAAATAGAGTTTCCCGAATTTGATAAAAGCGCATATGTAGATATTGAAACGATTGCGGAGTATGATGGAGGAACAATCTCCGGTGAGGATTTTGCTAATCATGTGGCTGTTACTGCTTTCATGAATCCTTATGCTCCTGTTGAGGATAAAAGCTATCTGAATCAAGAGCTACAGTTCTTAGTTATGCAGCGCGTAGTAACCAAAGAGGTGAAAGACAATACGTGGGCTCAAGAGCAAGCAGATATTTTATGGGAGCAAATTGTACAAACCTTTGACGAGGAAACGAGAGAAAAAGGGTACGAAACACTAGGCATTTCAGAAGAAGATGTGAAACAATACGCTCTGAACTATTACTTAGTTCAAGATTATTTTAATGATGATATAACCGACGAAGAGATCGAGCAATTTTACGAGAAAGCAAAAGGTAGTCTAACTACTGCTACGTTCCGTCATATTCTTGTAAACACACACACTGCTAGTGCAGAGGGTGGTCTAGAAGAGGTTCGTTCCGAGGAAGAAGCTCAAAAAATCATCGATGAAATTCAAGCAAAATTGGATGAAGGTGTATCACTAGAAGAGCTTGCCGATGAATATAATGAAGACCCAGGTAGTAAAGAAACTTCTGGTCTATATGAGAATATGGCTGTGCGTTCATTAGAGCAAAACTTTGCAGCTGCTGTTTTAGACCAAGAAATTGGTGTTATTGGCGAACCAGTAAAAACAGCTTATGGTTACCATATCATTCAAGTAGATGCGCGTGACGTTGTACCATTAGAAGATGTAAGAGATCAAGTAATCCAACAAATCGCTTATCAAAAAACAAACGACTATTTAACTCGGAAAGTTCCAACTTTGATTCGTTCTGTAGACGAAAGCATTAAAGCTACTGATAATAAAGAAGAAGAAAAAGAAACAAACGAAGAATAAAATGAAAACACCTTAATTATTCGTGTAGAAGCGAATAATTAAGGTGTTTTTTGCCTTAACTTAATTTCGATAACATATCCTTCGTCATACTACATAAATCATACTTCGGTTTAAAGCCCCACTCTTCTTTTGCTGCTGTTGCATCAATAGCATTCGGCCAGCTATCTGCAATCGCTTGTCGGATTGGATCCACATTATAGGATAACGTAAACGCTGGAATATGCTTCTTAATTTCCTCTTCAAAATGTTCTGGCGCAACGCTCATCGCCGTCACATTAAATGCATTCCGGTGTTTTAATTTATTCGGGTCTGCTTCCATCAGTTGAATAATCGCATCCAAAGCATCTGGCATATACATCATATCCATATACGTACCTTCTTGAATGTAGGAGGTATAGGCTTGCCTTTTCACCGCTTCATAATAAATTTCAACAGCATAGTCGGTAGTACCACCACCCGGGAGTGTTACATATGAGATTAAACCTGGAAACCGTACCCCTCTCGTATCCACTCCAAACTTATGATAATAATAGTCACAAAGTAGCTCACCAGATACCTTGTTCACTCCATACATCGTAGTAGGTCGTTGAATCGTGTCTTGCGGTGTCTGATCCTTTGGTGTAGAAGGTCCAAAAGCACCAATAGAACTTGGTGTAAAAAACTGTGTATTTAGCTCTCTAGACACTTCTAGTGCATTTACGAGTCCACCCATATTTAAATTCCATGCGAAAAACGGATTACTCTCTGCCTTCGCGGATAATAATGCAGCCAGATGCATGATCGTATCTACTTCGTATTTTTTCGCAATTTCACTCATTAACTTTCCATCGGTTACATCTAGCAATTCAAATGGACCACTTTCTACGACTTCACTATCTATTTTACGAATATCTGTAGCGATTACATTACTCGCCCCATACTCTTCCCGAAGCTTTGTGACTAGTTCCGAACCAATTTGTCCTAAAGCACCTGTTACTAAAATTCGTTTCATCGCAATCCCTCCCGCACGAGCTCATTCTGTTTACTTAATTAACCCTAGCTCTTTTCCTACTTTTTCATAAATACCAATTGCTTGATCGAGCATTTCCTTCGTATGAGCTGCAGTTGGCATGTTACGCACACGTCCTGTCCCTTGAGGCACAGTCGGGAAAACGATGGATTTCGCATAAACTCCCTCTTCCACAAGCCGCTTACTAAATTGCTGTGTAAGCTTTTCTTCCCCAATAATAACCGGGGTAATTGGTGTTTCACTATTACCAATATCATAACCAAGGCCCTTTAATCCTTTTTTCAAGTACTCACTGTTTTCCCACATTTTATTTTGTAGTTCTGTACTTTCCGTTAAAATGTCGATTGCCTTTGCACTCGCAGCAGCATCAGCCGGTGTCACTGCAGTGGAGAATAAAAATGGTCGGCTACGTACCTTTAGCCAATCAATAAGCTTCTGTTTCCCCGCGACATAACCACCAATAACCCCAATCGCTTTCGATAAGGTTCCCATTTGCATGTCTACTTTATCTTGTAATCCAAAGTGTTTGACGGTTCCAGCGCCTTTACCTAATACACCTGAACCATGTGCATCATCAACATAAACAATTAAATCAAATTCTTCAGCAATCTCTACAATTTCAGGTAGCTTTGCAACATCTCCATCCATAGAGAATACACCATCAGTAATAACCATTATTTTATTATATTGGCCAGACTCGACTGCTTCCTTAGCTTTCAAACGTAAGTCATCCATATCAGAGTGATTGAAACGAATAATTTTTGCGCGAGATAGACGACACCCATCAATAATGGATGCATGATTTAATTCATCGGAAAGAATCGCATCATTTTTATCCATTACAGCAGAAATAGCTGCCATATTGCAGTTAAAGCCAGATTGATAAGCAATTGCAGCCTCTGTGCCTTTAAATGCCGCAAGCTTTTTCTCTAACTCAATATGAAGATCTAAAGTTCCATTGATGGTCCGAACAGCCCCTGCACCAACACCATGGGATTTTACCGCTTCTATTGCAACTTCCTTTAGTCGCTCATCCGTCGCTAATCCTAAATAGTTGTTAGACGATAAATTGATTAATTCTTGACCATTAATCGTAATAACTGGACCATTCGCTCCCTGTACAGGATCAATCTCGTTATACAGTCCCTTACTTTGTAAATCCTCGATATTCTCCGTCAAAAATGCATCAAGCTTTTTACTAGTCATTCCAAACACTCCTTTTTTTGATTTATATATATTTCAAGGGAACACAAATGTTCACCTCATATGCACATACACATGATGCAAAACCTATTACTTAAAGGATATTCTACCATAACTATGAAATATGTTCACTTCATAAAGACATATTTATTACGTTTATTTGCAATATGTTCTAGTATTCCACGAATGTATCATTTTAGTGCTTATCTTCCCATTAACCTACTCCTCCTCAAACAGATTGAATACAGTGACTATGAGTATGTTATGTCATCGATTAAGAAAGGAGTGACAGAAATGGATAGAAACCTGCTAGATAACATAGAAAAATCAACAGGGGTAAAAACAGAAGAAATAATGAAAGTTGTAAAATCCTTTCAAAACGCTAATTTTAGTGATGAAAAAACAGTTCGAAATGTAATAAGGAATGTTGCGAAGGTAGCCAACAAACCTGTATCCAAACAATTGGAAAACAAACTAGTAGATGCAATTGTGAGGAAAAACATCCCAAGCCTAGACCAAATTAAGAAAAACTTCAGATAAATAATTCCTATTCCACCCAAGTGGTAATGCATCCTTTTCTTTCCAAGTCCATGATGATGTGCTATACTATTACTAAATTACGATGAGGAGGGATTTAGATGATGAACACATGTGCGCACGCTCTTGATACAAATTGCTTGTATTTTTATCGTGCGATTACTCATGATTTTACTGCTAACGGGATACGTATGCCCTTTTTTAGCAACTAAATCATGAACATGTGTTGGATCTCTAAATCCTTATTACGGTAAATAAAGAGAATTACGTGATAGATCCACACTATTTTAGTGTGGATCTTTCTATATTTAAGCGTATTTTTGCCTAGGGTAAGTAGATCTTTCCCTAGGCTTTTTTATTAAGATGGAATCGGAGGAAGAATCAATGTTAATTACGTTAAAGGAAGCAAAAAAGATTTATGGTGGAGATATCATTTTTGAAAACATTACGTTTGAAATGAAGGAGAAAGAACGAATTGGCTTAGTTGGACGGAACGGAAGTGGGAAAACAACCATTTTTAAGCTACTAACAAAGCTAGAATCGTTAGATAGTGGACAATTATTTATTAAAAAGGATGTGAAAGTAGGCTACCTCGCTCAGATTCCATCCTTTGAAGGTAGTGTTCTACAATTTCTTCAATCTAGCTTTAAAGAGCTTACGCAAATAAAGGTCCGTATGTCTCAATTGGAACAAAAGATGCAAGACCCAAACCATTTTGAAAAAGCCTTACAGCAATATGGAGAGGTTCAAGAGCAATTCGCTCGATTAGGGGGCTATGAAATGGATTCCAAAATGGAAAGGGTAGCAAATGGATTGTCCATACATCCCTTGCTTACCTCTTCATTTTCAACTCTTAGTGGAGGAGAAAAGACAAAGGTTGGGCTTGCAAAGGTATTATTAGAAGAGCCTGAAGTTCTTTTATTAGATGAACCGACAAACCATCTCGACTTACATGCGATTGAATGGTTGGAGCAATACATTAAGGAATATCACGGGGCTTGTTGCATTATTTCTCATGACCGTTACTTTTTAGATCGAGTTGTCAACAAAATTGCCGATTTAGAGTCCGGAGAAATCACTTTATATACTGGCAATTATTCGACCTTTGTAAAGCAAAAGGAAGAAAAATTGCTCGCAGAATTTAAAGCATATCAAGAACAAGAGAAGAAAATAAAAAAGATGAAAGAAACAATTAAACGATTAAAAGAGTGGGCTAACCAAGCGAATCCACCAAATGAAGGACTGCACAAACGGGCTAGAAGTATGGAAAAGGCTCTAGAAAGAATGGAAAAAATCGATAAGCCTATAATGGATCCAAAGAAGATGAATTTAGCTTTTACTAGTGACAAACGAAGTGGTAAAGATGTAGTACGATTAGAACAGGTTTCCAAAACGTTTGGTGAGCATCTCGTCTTATCGGAATTAGACTTACACATACGATACAAAGACCGCCTTGCTATTGTAGGTCCAAACGGAAGTGGCAAATCTACCTTACTAAAAATCATAATGGGTGAAATCCCCCCATCTTCTGGTAATGTCGTAACAGGAACACAGCTACAAATCGGTTATTTGTCTCAGCACGCTTTACAAGAGGTGGATGCAAATACAAAAGTAATGGATTACTTCCGAGAACATATCCGTGTCACAGAAGGTCAAGCACGAGAAATTTTAGCTCGATTCATGTTTTATGGTTATTCCGTTTTTCATAAAATTAGTCAATTAAGTGGTGGAGAGCGTATGCGACTAAAGCTTGCCGTCTTTATGCACCAAAATATCAATCTACTCATCTTAGACGAACCAACGAACCATCTAGACGTAGACTCACAAGAAGTATTGGAGGATGCGATTGAGAAGTTTAACGGCACCGTTCTTTGCGTATCCCACGACCGCTACTTCTTAAACCAGTGCTTCCAGGAAACAGCCTACCTGTCAAATGGCAAGCTGGAGCGGTTTTATGGAAATTATGATGAAACAAAGGACAACATGAGTAGTTAAAGGGTAAATACAGGTTTTAAAAAATCCGAACGAAGGAATCCGTTTCATCCACACCTTCGTTCGGATTTTACTTTTCTCTCTTTGCATATGTTACTGAATTCGATTTATTCGTCATGAACACAAGGTTGCCCAGCAATAGAAATTGTAATTGCACATTTATTCGAATAACCTTATATTAATACTAGGTGATTCATTTGAATAAAAAACACATAACAACCATTGTTTGCTTAGCGATTATTAGTTGTATTCTTATGTTTGTGATAGAGCAAGTTTTACAAACCACGTATTTTGTAAAAACTCTAGCCAAAATCTTTGTATTTCTTTTTATTCCAATCGCATATATTCGCTTTGTTTTAAAAGAGAATATTCTAGATTTCTTAAATGTAAAGCACGTGGACTTGAAACGATTACGATTAGGCTTTCTTTTTGGGATTGCCGCAATTGTCATTGTTATTACGACCTTTCTACTTCTACAAGACTACATAAATACAGATGACATCATATCTGATTTAAAGACTCGCTTACATATTACTCCTGAAATTTATCTGTTTATTGCAGCTTACATCACATTTGGAAATTCATTGCTAGAGGAGTTTTACTTTCGTGGATTTATTTTCCTAAATATCTATCAAACCAATTACAAGTGGTTTGCTTATCTTTTTTCTGCTGCCTTGTTTGCAGTGTATCATGTTGCTATTTTTGCAACATGGTTTAATAGATGGCTAATTCTATTAGCTCTCGTTGGCTTGTTTATCGTTGGTATTATTTTTAACTGGCTAAATACAAAATCGAACAACTTTTTAAACTCCTGGCTCTTACATATCTTAGCGGATATCGCAGTTGTTTCTATTGGATATTATTTATTCCAAGCTTCTTGAATAATAAGGGCGTCCTTATGTTTGGCGTTTGGATATTTTATTACTTAGATCTCGTTCCACTATATTTTTTGTAGGAGCTTGGGTTTGTATTGCAGCGCCCCATTTAGAAAGCGCTTTCATTTGTGTGTCAAATAACATAAGATATTAGTAGGGACATATTTTAAATTACGGGAGGTCGATACGATGAAACAAAAATTTGACACTATGGTCATTCACGGTGGTTATGATTCCAAGGAACACTTAGGGAGCCTCACTACTCCGTTATATCAAACTTCTACATTTACTTTTGACTCTGCAGAACTTGGGGAGCTGCGCTTTGCTGGTGAAGAAGATGGCTTTATTTATTCACGTTTAGGAAATCCTACTGTAAAAGTGTTAGAAGAACGTATTGCACAGCTAGAGGGTGGAGAAGCAGGGCTTGCATTTAGTTCTGGTATGGCTGCAGTATCCGCAATATTAGTCGCATTAACAAAAATGAATGATCACATTATCTGCTCTCAAGGAATCTATGGCTGTACATTTGGCCTTTTATCCTTAATGAAAGAAAAGTATAACATTCAAACCGATTTTAGTGAGATGCGAAGTGAAAAAGAAATACGCTCTTTAATCAAACCCGAAACGGCTTGCATTTATATGGAAACACCTATAAATCCAACAATGAGATTAATAGATTTAGAGCTAGTCGCACGTGTTGCAAAAGAGCATAACATACCTGTTATTGTGGATAATACTTTTTCTTCCCCTTACTTACAACAACCGTTAAAACACGGGTGCGATCTCGTCATTCATAGTGCAACAAAATACATTGGGGGACATGGAGATGTGGTAGCCGGATTAGTTGTAGGCAAGAAGGATTTTCTATCTCAAGTTGCCATCACAACTCAAAAGGATATTGGTGGCATTTTATCACCGTTTGATGCTTGGTTATTGCTAAGAGGCTTAAAAACGTTATCCGTACGACTGGATCGTCATTCCTCTAATGCTAACAAAATTGTAGAAAGACTTAAAAACCATCCAAATGTTGCGAATGTATATTACCCAGGTGATGCGGAGCACGAAGACTATTACATTACGAAAAAACAAATGAGGCAAGGCGGTGGATTGATATCATTTGAAATTAAAGGAAATAAAAAGGATGCGCAAAAGGTATTAAATGCATTACAATTTGTAAAAATTGCAGTTAGCTTAGGCGATGCGGAAACATTGATTCAGCACCCAGCTTCGATGACACATGCCGTTGTACCAGAGCAAGCACGTCACAAGATGGGAATTACCGATTCTCTTTTACGATTATCCGTGGGCTTAGAGGATTGGGAGGATATTTGGGATGATATAGAGAAAGCATTAAACATTCTATAGTCCTATAGGAGGAAGAGGTACATGGAATGGATTCGAAGTTTAGCACTTAAGCCGAAGAAGCGCTCCAAGCTACGTGGCTTCCTAGGAATTCAATATTATCGACTAAAACGCTATACCGAATGGTTAACTACTAGTAAAACCTATTCTAGGAAAATAGCCGAACAACCATTACCCTACGTATATTTCACCCACCAGACTCCTCTTTATCGTAGGTTAAAGGATGTTGAAATGTGGTACCAAGAAAACAAAGTACAGAATTTAAACATTGCCATTAAACCGTTAAATGGAATCATCCTACAGCCTGGAGAAACATTCTCTTACTGGCGACTAATTGGAAAACCAACCAAAAGAAAAGGATATGTGGATGGAATGCTTTTATATTATGGTAGCTTTAAGCCAGGGGTTGGCGGCGGACTATGTCAATTATCCAATCTAATTTACTGGATAACCCTGCACACACCTTTAACAGTTACCGAGCGACACCGACATAGTTATGACGTTTTTCCGGATGCCAATCGCAAGCAACCATTTGGAAGTGGTGCCACATGTGCTTATAATTTCTTAGATTTACAGATTCAAAATAATACAGACCATCCATATCAACTACAACTCTATTTAACGGATACACATTTAGTTGGCGAATGGAGAGTATCTACTCCGCCCATTACATCTTATGAGGTTTACGAGAAAGATCAAAAATTTACATTTGAGCATTGGGGTGGCTATATTAGACATAACACCATCTACCGAAAAGTATTTAATTCCCAAAATGAACAAATTGATGATGAATACATTACGGAAAATCATGCACTTATGATGTATGAGCCCCTATTAGAGAACGAAAGCTGAACACTTTAAGTGTTCGGCTTTTTTTAAATTATAGGCACAACTAGTGACAGACAACCCCTAGCAGGATTATAATTGTTTTTATTATTTAGATATAAATAGAATTGGGGAATAGGAATGAAACGGGATGAAATGAAAATAGGTATTATGTATACAGCCTCTGCATATTTACTCTGGGGGTTTCTTCCAATATTTTGGAAGCAAGTAGATCACATATCTGCAGGTCAAATATTGGCCCATCGAATTGTTTGGTCCTTTATTTTTATGCTTATGCTGTTGATCTTCACGAAAAATTGGACTCGTTTTATACAAGAGTGCAAACGCATTATGAAAGCAAGGAAAAAATTAATTGGTATTACTGCTGCATCGTTACTCATTAGTCTGAACTGGTTAATTTTTATTATTGCCGTTAATGATGGACACGTGCTACAAGCAAGCTTAGGATACTACATCAATCCATTAGTAAGTATTCTACTTGGTGTTCTCTTTCTAAAAGAAAAACTTACGCTATGGCAAATAGTCGCAACTGCATTAGCAGCAATCGGCGTTATTTATATGACATGGCAAGCAGGTGTATTCCCATTGCTATCTATTATTCTAGCATTCACTTTTGGACTATATGGTCTGTTAAAAAAATTAGTCCCTTTGAATTCGATGTTTGGTATAACAATTGAAACTATGATTGTGACACCAATTGCACTCCTGTTTCTCGTGCAAACGAATATAGGTAATTTTCATACGATTGACGTTCTATCAAGTACAACCGGATTACTATTACTGTCCGGTATTGTAACTGCAGTACCACTTCTGTTATTTGGTGCTGGAGCAACCAAAATTCCATTATCGATGGTTGGATTCCTACAATACATTGCACCAAGTCTCATGTTAGTTCTAGGCGTTGTGCTTTATCATGAACCATTCACGCATGACCACTTCGTTACGTTCTCGTTCATTTGGGCAGCATGTGTTGTGTATACATTGTCGCGTACAAAGTTATTTGTTCGAGCGGAAATGAAGTTGATTCCGAAAAAGAAAGCTGTTTAAAGACACGGGTCTCACTCCCGTGTCTTTTTTTTCATATGGACACTTATATCTCCATCACTCCCATGTATGTATTCCTGTGATTAGGAAAATATTAGTAAGGAATACATATAAGGAGGCTATGGTATGGAAAATTCAAATCAAGCGATGCCTACATACCCAAAATCGTATTGGCGAGACTCGGTAGACTTACCAACCTTTGATGCTCTAGATAAAGATATCACTGCTGATGTCACAATTGTTGGAGGCGGAATTACAGGTATCACAACTGCATATTTGCTACAAAAGGAAGGCTTTAAAGTCGTTTTAATAGAAGCAGGACGTATTTTAAAAGGAACTACTGGACATACCACAGCGAAAATTACTGCCCAACATGACATAATTTATAATGAATTTATTCAACACCTTGGAAAAGAGCAAGCAAGAGCCTATTATGATGCCAATATGGAAGCAAAACAGTTTATCAGCAAAATCATAAAGGAAAATGGAATCGAATGTGATTTTAAAGAACAGGATGCCATTATATACTCGACAACAGAACAATCCCTTAACACCTTAAAGACAGAGCAAGAAGCCTATGAGAAATTAGGGATTGAGCATGAGTTTTTAGATGATATTCCTATTGAAAGCATAAAAGCGAATGGTGCACTCGTCATGAAAAACCAAGCACAATTCCATCCGCTTCACTATTTAAAGCATCTTTTAGATACATTTTTGAAGGATGGCGGAACGGTTTATGAAAACACAACAGCCATTGACGTAGAGGAAGCATTAAAGCCAAAGGTGATTACATTAAACAAAAATAAAATAGAGAGTCATTACGTCATTTCTTGCTCCCATTTTCCTTTTTATGACTTTAAGGGTGGGTACTTTGCTCGAATGAAGGTGGACCGCTCCTATGTAATTGGTATAAAGCCGAAAGAGCCCTTCCCTGGTGGAATGTACTTAAGCGCCGATCAGCCAACCCATTCTTTACGTTCTGTAACAGTAGATGGTGAAGAAATTGTTTTAGTAAGTGGAGAAGGCCATAAAACCGGCCATGAGAAAGATACATTGAAGCATTATGAGGCACTGGAGCGTTTTGCCAAAGAAACGATTGGTGTAGAACAATTTTTATATCGTTGGTCCGCCCAAGACTTAACAACCTTAGACAAAGTTCCGTATATTGGCCGAATCAAATCGAATGACTCCTCCATATATGTAGCTACAGGCTTTCGAAAGTGGGGAATGACATCAAGCACAGTTGCAGCTTTATTATTTAGAGATATTTTGATGAAGAAAGATAATTCATATCGAACGTTATATGACCCAGCCCGCTTTCATGCTGACCCTAGTATCAGGCAGTTTATCGGTCAAAACCTAGATGTAGCAGGACATTTCATTAAAGGGAAAATCTTCTTGCCGAATAAAGAAGTGCAGGAATTAAAGCCAGGTGAAGGCTCGGTCGTACAAGTGAACGGCAAACGGGCTGGAGCATATGTTGATGAAGAAGGAAAGCTACATGTAGTAGATACTACTTGTACCCATATGGGCTGTGAATTAGAGTGGAACAATGGTGAACATTCCTGGGATTGCCCATGCCATGGATCCCGCTTCTCTATTGATGGGGAGGTCATGGAAGGTCCAGCAGAAAGACCACTCGATAAAATTGACCTTGAATAATAAAAAGGAAGCTGCATTCGAATGCAGCTTCCTTTCATTTTAACAGTGGATTTAACGTATTAATTAAATCCTGTAGTTGTTTTGACTGCTCATAATAGAGCTGTTTTGCTTCTTTATCCTTCGTTTGCAATGCAAAGCCTTCTAAGTCCGCTTGTATTTTCCTCAATTGGGCTGCTAGCAATGGTTTTGCAGGTATGTTTTGAGGGTCCTCCGAATCATCCACGTATAAATCTACATAAACATTACCTTTAGAGTCAATTTGGGCAAGAAACACATCTTTAAAATCACTTGCTCCTTGCTTATTAATTTCCCCTAATAGCCATTCTTTTGTATAACCATATTTTTTCACGTTTTTCTCGATTAATTTACCATCTATAATTACTAATTGAGGCCGATGCTCATCTTCAACTAATAACCCTAACGTTTGTGGAGTTATCGGTTGATTAGCTGCTTTTTGCATGACACTTACTTGTCCGTCCGTTTCTAGCACAGCAAGTTCTACGTCCGCCAGCTTAAATGCATTTTTTTCTCTAAGTTTTGTCATAAGGTCATCAAAGGTGAAACGTACTTTTTTCAAATTTTCCTCTAGCACTTTTCCATTTTCGATTAAAACCGTCGGGCTACCTTCCGCAAGTTCGCGAAACCCAAATGATTTCAAGGTTATGTAGCTCACAATTAGTAAAAACACAGACCAATATATTAGACCATAGACTCCATTTAAAATCTTTGTGTTTTCATCTAATGTTATGGTGCCTGCCAAGTTCCCTATTGTTATGCCTACAACATAATCAAAAAACGTGAACTGGGCAATTTGCTTCTTCCCCATTATTCGGGCCAAAACAAATAATACGATAAAAGCTATTAATGCTCGAACGAATATCAATAAATACTCTGGCATACGCACTACCTCCCATACATACTTTTTCCAAATTAGAAGAAAATATGAGTAGCAAAAAAGTAGGAGGAGCAAATTTATGAAAAGGATAGGAATACGTTTTATGGTGTTCATGTTGGTATTCATACTTTCTGCATGTTCTGCTAATAAGGAAACGGTTACAAGCTTTCATGATTCCTTCAAAAATATGGAAGAATCCATGGTCAGCCCTGCGGATTGGGGCGAATTAGAAAAAGAAGCAAATAAGATAAGAAAGAAATATGAGGATCATTTATGGAAGATGCAACTATTAGGAAACAAAATTGAATACGGCTCTTTAAAGCATGAAATAAGTAAATTAAAAGCAGCTATTCTATCCAAGGACGAAGCACAAGTTTCCATACATCTAGCGACTATAAATTCTTATTTATCCTCAATCTTCAACTACGATCCAGATAATCCACCGGACGAGGGAAAGAAAAAGGAAAAGAAAAAAGAATCCTAAAGCCATAGAAGAGAAGCAGGCTCATAAAAAATCCAAACCAATACAAATTCTTACCGGAAGAAGATGTGATGGTTTGGATTTTCGTTATTTTATATATATTTAAAACCCTTTATATTCTGGTTCCTCTTGCTCAATTTGAGTAACACGTGGCTCTAAGCTTTGTACGATTGCTTTCGCTTGCTGTGCTGCGCTATCATACATTTGCTTTGCTTGTTTATCTTGTGTTTGCAAAGCAAATTGTTCTAAGCTCGCTTGTGCACTTTTTAAGCCTGCAAGCGTTTGTTTTACTTGAGCAGATACTGTCATATTTTATCCCTCCATAAAGAGAAGTAAGGTACATGATTATTATTTGTAAAGAACCCCCATCTATTTACGAAGATCATTGTAAGTTATTGTAAACTTTTATGAATCCAAATCGCTGCCTGTGATCCTTCACCTAACGCGATGGTTACTTGTTCCGAATGGGCTACTACATCCCCTGCCGCCCATACATGTTTGACATTCGTCATTTTCGTTCTTGGATCGGTAACGATATGTTTGTTTTCCAACCGCTCTACACCAAGTTGCTTTGCTAGGTCCGATTCCACTTTATTTCCTCCAAATGCAACAAATCCACGCTCTCCTCTTATTTCTTCACCACTTTCAAGTGTCACCCCTTGAAAAAGGTTATCTTCAATCTGCACTTCATTTATAGGTTCTGTGCGATACTGAATGTTGTGTTGGGCCAATTTTCTGCAATTATCTTCTGATATAGGTTTTTGTTCATGATTGATATAGGTTAGTTCCGTTGTCCAGTAGGTTAACGTTAAAGCCATGTTCGCCCCAACGTCACCAGAACCCATAACAATTGTTTTTTTATCCTTTACTTCATATCCATCACAATCAGGACAAACATATACGGACGTACCAAGTGTAGGTTCTACTTGTTTAAAAATCGGAATACGGTCCATAATTCCTGTTGCTAACAATAAACGCTTAGCAGAAAAACGATTCCCCTTTTTAGTGGTTAATTGAAAGGTTTCTTCATTCGGATTAATATGCTCCACTTTATCGATATGAAATTGCACACCCAATACTTCCGCCTGTTTTTTTCCTATTTGACGAAGTTCCAAGCCACTAACTCCATCAGGGTATCCCAATATATTATGATAGCTCCTACAAATGGTAGACCTTCCAAAATCCGCATCAATTACAAGAACACGATGCTTATATCTACCTAATTGGATAGCAGCTTGAATCCCAGCAAATCCTCCACCAATAATAATGCAATCATATATCATGTAAACCAATCCCTTGATGTTCTATTTATGTTTCATCGGGATACTCCTTATATACAGGAAAAGGTTCTAACGATATTTCGCTAGAACCTTTCTATCCTACTTTAATAGGTTATCCATTAAAGTCGATAAGTTAAACTAACCATTGCTGTTGGAAGGGGATGATCCCCTTCTTTTCGGAAGTTTCCCTATATCTGTTACATCCTCTTTACATTTGCTGCTTGAGGACCTTTTTGTCCATCTTCCACATCAAAGCTTACTGTTTGTCCCTCTTCTAAGGTTTTAAAACCATCACCTTCAATTGCAGAGTAATGAACAAATACATCATCTGAACCTTCTACTTCAATAAAACCATAACCTTTTTCTGCGTTAAACCATTTTACCGTTCCAGTTGCCATTTTATTCCTCCTGAATCTTTGCTAAATGTGATACGTAATTTGTATCACTACACTTATAATATGTGTACAAATGACAAATCACATTCAAGGATTCCAAAAAATATTTTAAATTTCTCTTAAATTTATGTAAAATCAACAAGATTATTTGTTAGTTAATCTGTCAAAATTTATCATCCACAAGAACGGAAACCCTCCATATAAGGAATTATTACGAAAAAATATGTTTTTCTACAAAACAAGTCAAGCCAAAAGGACATTTAGTGACAAGCTTTTTAATTGCTATTCGTTATAATCACTACAACGATGTTATTGGGGTTAGAAAAGTATAAAGAGAAGTGGTGATTAATGTGGGAAAAAACGTCCAAATATGGAACATAAAGCATGCCGATTATGAAAATCAATGTCATTTAGTCAATGAAATGGAACGAGATGATATATGCTTTTACCGTTTCATTGGGGGAAATTCTAGTGAAACAGAGGATTTCATACACCACTTAGACGAATTAAAGGAAAAGAAATGTCTTTTACTCGGTATTTTTCGGTTTCCATTTCGCTTTGAAGGTAAAAAACGGATGCAAACCGCGATTCATCAATATTATTGGATGAAAGAAATCTGTGATTCGGTTATTTTCTTTCATGGGGATGGTATGTTAGAAAGCATAGATACAACTACTTCCTTCGTTAATGCTAATGAGATTTTTGAGTCATACGAAAATAAAGCTGTTAAGTCTTTAGAGGACATGCTCTGTGAAACTGGTGTGATGAATATAGATGCACAAGATGTTAAAACCTTTATAAAAGGAATAAAAGGTCCACTCTTTCTTCATACGATTGATGGGGACTCCTTTGATGAGCCATTAAAATACTTAATCTCTGCACCGTATTTACCTGATAATTATACCGATGGCAAGCAAATGATTATGAATATTGGGTATACAAAGGAAGTACATATGGAGGCATTTAAAAATATTAATCTCCGCTTAAACGATATGTTTCATAAAGCTGATTTAGTGAAATTGGGTACTTATTTAATGAATGAGCCTGGGAATCGCTTTCGCATTACAATGCTTGTGAATGGAATCGATGACCCATTTCCACAACCGGAAAATTTCAAATCCACTCATTCTTCCCCTTTTTGGATCAAACGAAAATGGGAATTGATGTTAAAGAAAGGGAAGAATATAAAGCTATTTTCTTCAAGTAAAAATGCATAAACGTTAAAAATAATTACCAAATCGAAACGAAGTACATGGAGTTCTGTCCGACTCCATGCCTTTTTTTATGGTGCAAAAATTCCTAGATGGACCTCTTATGATTCTGCCAAACGGAATAAAGCAAGATACTAATTAATTACGTTTAGAAATCCGTCTGGAGACTTAGATAAAAATACTTTTTCAGCCTAGTTTTCCTTTTGTCCAAGAAACGGTATGATTATAGTAGTAAGATAACAGGAAAGGGAGGCAACAACTTGAAATTAACAGAAAAGTTTAAATTTGATGAAGAGAAGACTTTAGACGGATCACAAATTGAAACGATACATATTGATACAAGTAGTACAGATGTAACGATAAAACCATCTACCAATGACCAAGTCATCGTCCATTACTATGGCCATGGGAATGATAAAGGAATAGAAGGAAATGATTTTACCATCCAGCAACAGGCATCTGCATTATCCATCATGATAAAGCAAATACCAATGATTCGATTTGGAATTGTATTTATTGATGCACACCTTGATGTCCTTTTGCCCCCAAAACTTTTTAAACAATTACATATGAAAACCTCTAGTGGGGATATTCACCTAAATCAAATCAATTGCGAACAAGTGAAGCTTGAAGCTACCTCTGGAGAAATTGAGGCAATACATATAAATAGCAATCGCTTATCCATAAATACTACTTCCGGAGATATCGACCTTCAAGAAGGAAAAAGCAAGCAGCTCTCTCTTCGGACAACATCTGGTGAAATATCGGTTGAGAATGTTTTTAGTCAAGACCTTTCAGCTCAGTCTACTTCTGGGGATATTGAATTGAATCACTTCATAGGAGAAAACATAACTTTAAAGGCGACATCAGGTGAAATAAAAGGAACGTACATAATCGGAAATGTACAAGCAAACACATCCTCTGGAGATGTGGATTTCTACTTTAAAGAAATAAGTCCACAAACATTTATTCATACATCAAGTGGCGATGTTACTGTAAGAACCGAGCAAAATCCATCCATTCGATTATCTTTTTCAACAAGCTCTGGTGAATTTACAGATGAGAACGGAAATACATTCGAGCAAAAGAAATTTCAAAAGGTATATGGTCGTGGAGAACATTCATTATCTGTGAAAACAAGCTCAGGTGATTTTGAATTTGATATGTAGATGACCGAAAAAACGACATAAATTTACTTGTTGCCTCGAAGATTATTTAATAATGGATTCTGTTTTTGCTTTTAAGGAAAAAGATGAAAAAGCTTTAGAATATTTTAGTTCCCTATAAATGACCAAATACTACAATCTGTAAATAAAGACTCGCCACTTGGCGAGTTTTCTTTCATTTCCATTCTTCTCGAAACTTTTGAGGTCGAAATAGGATAAATTTACTGTCTTTTATCATATGTTATAAATAAATGGTGGTAATGTGTATCATAATTATGAAACAATTATCTTAAACTATATTTATGAAAAAGATCAAAGCAGTACGTTCTAGCCCCCATCATAAAAGGTGTGATTTCTATGAAAAAAGGAATATTTTTATCTTTATTCATACTGATTTTAATAACATTCACCATGTCTTTTCTCGTAATAAGTGATGATAATTCGAACACAAACGGAGAGCGTATACTTTCTAATAATAAAGAAGAAACAACTAGTCAAAAAGAGACATCAGATAAAGAAAACGCAAAAGAAAAAATCACAGATGCTGTCACAGAAGTGGTAGAACATGCGAAAATATTTATCGAAAACGGCAACCTGCATATTACAGCTATTGGGGATTCGTTAACACAAGGGTTAGGTGACGAGTCTGGCGGTGGCTATTTAAAAGTAATTGAAAACTATTTATCCGAAAACGCTCAAACAGATTATACAATCGATAATTTTGGCAAAGTCGGTAATCGCTCAGATCAGCTGTTGGAAAGAATGAACCAAAAGGAAATTACAGATTCTATTAAAAAAGCGGATGTGGTTTTCATTACAATTGGCGCAAATGACATTATGAAGATTACAAAAGAAAATATTCTATCCCTTAGCTATGACGATTTTACAGTTGAACAGAAAGCGTATCAGGATCGATTAACACGTATCTTTCGTAACATCCGTGAGAAAAATCCATATGCTCATATTTATTTAATTGGACTTTATAACCCTTTTGAGGAGTACTTTGGAGATATACCAGAGCTTGAGCGAATCATTGATGATTGGAACTGGATCGGTCAGATGGTTGTAAAAGCCCAACAAGGCGCAACCTTTGTCCCAATCAAGAATTTATTTCAGGATAAAAGCAAACAGTTATTATCGGAGGACAATTTCCATCCAAATGAAAAGGGGTATCAGTTAATAGGCGAGCAAGTGTTGGACTATCTCTTAAAAGGATTTGGTCAGACTGAAGGAGAGGAATAACTCATCAGTTTTTAGAATGAAATGGGATAGGGGATACGACATGGAGAACAAACTCAAACAGAAAAATAAATGGAAAATACTTTTTTTGGGCCTACTTGGTTTAAATATTGTCATAATTATTTGGCTCGCTATGCTCATTTTTCTCCCTCTATCTGTTGATGATTATAAAGGAGCAACATCAAAAACAGGTGAAGAGGTTGCGCAATTTACCATTTCCTCCTCGAGAGATAACTTAAATAAGTTGGTGAATACGTATTTAGAGGAGCTATCAAAGCTAACCGATATAGAATATACGGTTACGATAGATGACTATGTTACGCTTATCGGTACAATCGTCGCATTTGATCGGGATATTCCATTAACTGCACGTTTTTCCCCTGAGGTTCAAAAAAATGGTGATCTACAGCTAAATATTGAATCGATTTCGTTAGGTCGAATGGAGCTTCCTAATAAAAAGGTATTAGAATATGTTAAGAAAAACTATACGATTCCGAAATGGGTAATGGTTAACCCTGCTGATGAAAGCATTTATGTAGCGGTTACACAAATGGAAATGCGAAGTAATTTTAACGTTCGTGTAGAAAGCTTTAATTTGAAAAAGGATGATTTAGCATTTCGAATCACTGTTCCAAATAAGGCATTTGATTTTAGAAAAGCCTTTTAACTAGCACTCTTGAGAGTGCTTTTTTACGTTAATCGACAAATTTCTTAAAATAATGATAGGATTTTCCTAGTTTTTCGATTAAAATAAAGGTGTCTATATATGCATTACTACGAAAGAGAGGGAATGAGAATATGTTGCAAAAGTGGGGTAAAGGTGGCACAGCAATTGTAGCTGCTACGCTATTATTTTTTATTTCATTATTTTTACCATGGGTTGAGGTAAGCTTTTTCGGATCTATTTCTGAAAATGGTTGGCAGCAATTAGGCTTCCTAGTATTGATTCTTTATGCATATCCTTTATATGCTACACTAGCAGAAAAGCCTATGAACCCAATGCTAGGACTTGTTAGCTCCATCATCGGTGTTGCATTAATGTTTGTTTTCCTATTTTCAAACAACGATGAATTATTCGGGAACTATTCTAGCACAGGCTTATACATTGGACTAGTCGCAACAATCATTTTGGTTGTTGGTGTATTCCTTAAAAACAAAGAAGCTTAAGTTTCAACTTAGCGATAATAAAAAACCTTCCGTTAACGGAAGGTTTTTTATTATGCTTACAATAGCTCATACTAAGGTTATATCCTACATTTATGGAGGTATCCAAATGGAAATTAAGCATGCCATGGCATATACAACAATCGCTATGAAAAAGTTAGGCTATAGCAAAAGAGAAATGGAAAGTATAACAAATACAATGCTAGAGGAATTCCAACAATTAGAAATAGAACAGGTCGAATCAATAGCAGATCACATATTATACGAAGAGGACTAAAAAGAGGATATGCCTGTCATTCGCCTTTATTCGACACAATTCGGGGAGTGACAGGCACCCAACACAAGCTACAAATAGTAAACAACAGACTCATAAGGTCTTAACTGAATACGATCTAAGTTTTTCTGCGAGTCTTTGTAGTTAGATAGGAGTATGTCTGGCTCCGTCTTTGTAAACGGAAGCTCGTTAGGTAAGGTAACGTCGATATGGCATCGATAAAAATTATTAAGTACCAATAACGATTCTGTCTTATTCCTTCGTAAATAGGCAAAGATGTGGGGATGGTCTTCAAATAGTAATGTATAATCACCCGTTGTAATTACATCGTATTGTTTGCGAAGCTCGATTAACTTTTTATAATGATAAAAAATCGAATCTTTATCTTGGAGGGCTCGTTCTGCATTAATTTCCTTATAATTGCGTGCTACATCAATCCAAGGTGTCCCCTTTGTAAAACCTGCATGCTCTTCACTATTCCACTGAACCGGAGTTCTTGCATTGTCACGGGACTTCTGTTTTAATATCTCCATTATTTCGTCATCGGTCATTCCTTCTTCTTTTTTCATACGATATATATTTAACGATTCCACATCACGATAGGCTTCGATCTTATTAAAATTCGGATTTGTCATCCCAAACTCTTCGCCTTGGTAAATATACGGTGTCCCTTGCATCATGTGAATGGTCGTTGCTAGCATTTTTGCCGACTCTTTATAATATTGCCCTTCATCCCCAAAACGAGAAACAACCCTTGGCTGGTCATGGTTACACCAAAATAGTGCATTCCATCCTCCGCCATCATGCATTTCCTTTTGCCAGGTTGAAAGTATCCTTTTTAACTCAAGAAAATCAAAATCTGCCTTCACCCATTTTTCACCGTTCGGATAGTCCACCTTTAAATGATGAAAGTTAAAGGTCATACTAAGCTCATTACGGTCTGGTCTTGTGTATTTAATACAGTTGTCAATCGTTGTGGAGGACATTTCTCCAACGGTTAGTATCTCGTTATGCCTTTGAAAAACCTCTCGATTCATTTCCTGTAAGTACGTATGAATTTTCGGTCCATCGGTATAGAACTTCCTTCCATCACCAGGGGGATTTGAACCATCATCATTAGGAAAACGTTGATCCTTTGAGATTAAGTTAATTACGTCGAGGCGAAAGCCATCAACCCCTTTGTTAAGCCAAAAATTCATCATGTTATATACTTCTTCTCGGACTGTATCATTCTCCCAATTTAAATCTGCCTGTGTGACATCAAAGAGATGGAGATAATATTGTCCTGTATTTTCATCAAACTCCCAAGCGGATCCCCCAAACTTAGACTTCCAATTGGTAGGGGGATTGCCCTTTGCTCCATCCTTCCAAATGTAAAAGTCCCGATAAGCATTATCTTTTGATGCCCTGGATTCCAAAAACCAATCATGATCGGTGGACGTATGATTTACGACAATATCCATTATGATTTTAATATCTCGTTGATGGGCTTCATCAAGCAGCTTATTAAAATCCTCCATCGTTCCGTATTCTTCTTGTATTGAATAATAATCACTAATATCATAGCCATTATCGTTTTGTGGAGATTTGTAAATCGGAGTTAGCCATATTACATCAATGCCTAACTCCTTTACATAATCCAATTTGGATAGGATTCCTTGTAGGTCACCAACCCCGTTTCCAGTTGTGTCTTTAAAGCTTTTCGGATAGATTTGATAAACAACTGCCTTTTTCCACCATGGGATATTCACGTTTTTCAACCCCTTTTTAAACTTCAGTACCTCTACGTTTTGCAAATACAAAGGTTAAAAGAAATGGAACGACAATCGCAATGGCCATTCCGATAAAGAACGGAATATATTTCTCAGGTAAAATCGATAAAAACCCAGGCACTCCTCCTACACCAACCGAAGATGCACGCACTTGCTGGGTGGCGATAAATAAACCAGCAGCGGCAGAACCTATGAGCGCACAATAAAACGGGTATTTTAATCTTAAATTCACACCGAACATTGCTGGTTCTGTTATACCAAGCCAAGCAGAGACCCAAGATGTGTAGGATAAACCTTTAAATTTTTCATTTTTACTAGCTAGTGCAATCGCTAATGTTGCAGACCCTTGTGCAATATTGGAAAGAGCAAGGATAGGCCATAAAAATGTACTACCGGTGCTTCCGATTAATTGAATATCTACAGCTAAGAATGTATGGTGCATTCCTGTAACAACTAAGACAGCATATAACCCTCCGTAAATAAGGCCACCTAACAATGCAAAGTTATCAAATATGGAGACAAGCCCATCTGTAATCCAATTTCCAATTGCAAACATGACTGGTCCAATCAAAATAAACGATAAAAAACCAGTAATAAGTAATGTTATTGGAGCTACTAACAATAGCTGAAAAGCATCTGGTACCTTATTTTTAAGAAATATTTCTGTTTTTGCTAATACATAAGAGGCAAATAGTACAGGTAGTACTTGTCCTTGATACCCTATTTTTTGTACCTCAAAGCCAAATAAATCCCAAACTGGAATTGTACCTTCCTTTAACGCTTCTCCGTACGCCCAAGCATTTAATAAATCTGGATGTACGAGAATTAAGCCAAGCACAATGCCGAGTAACGGATTTCCACCAAACCGCTTAACCGCTGACCATCCAATTAAAGCGGGAAGGAAGGTGAATGCTGTATTTGCGATGATGTTAATCATATCTGCAATTCCAGCCCATTCCGGATGAACTTGAATAAAGGATTGGTCATCGTAGAAAATATCAGGGTTTGCTAATATATTGTTGATTCCCATTAATAAACCTGCCGTAACAATCGCAGGCAGAATCGGAATAAAAATATCTGCTAATGTCTTAATTGCTTTTTGAAGGGGGTTTTGTTTTTCCGCTGTTTTCGCTTTTACCTCTTCTTTCGTAGCTCTACCCGTACCCGTTTGTTTAATAAACTCATCGTACACCTTATCTACAGTGCCTTGGCCAATTACAATTTGAAATTGCCCATTGGATGAAAAAGACCCCTTCACCAGGTCAACTTGTTCGAGGCGATCCTTTTGAACTTGCCCCTCATCTTTTAGCCCTAATCGTAGTCGAGTTACACAATGAGTAGCAACGTCAACATTGTCCTTACCACCTATCGCTTCAATTATTTCCTTTGTCTGTTTTTCTAAATCCATAAACTGCTTACCTCCCTCTAAAAAATTTGAGGTTACTAAAACAGGTTACTTTACTTTTATACTCATTATTTCTGTACGACCACCTTGTACATCCTTTTCCGTTTCCACTGTTACGTCGACAAGATCATTGTTTGTAATTACAATAGGAGTAATACTGTCGTTCGCTTTTTCCTTCACTAACGCTAAATCAAATGTAACAAGTGGATCTCCTACCTTTACTTTTGATCCTTGTTGAACATGTGCTTCAAAGCCTTCCCCTTGCATTCCTACTGTTTCCAACCCTATGTGTATCAATATTTCGACTCCAGTTTTTCCTTTTAAACCAACTGCATGCTTCGTCGGAAATACTTGCAAAACCTCACCGTCCACTGGAGACACTACATTCCCATTAACAGGAATAATAGCAACTCCATCTCCCATCATTTTCTGTGAGAAGGTTGGGTCTGGAACTTGCTCTATGTTTACTAATTTGCCATCAACTACAGCATATATGATTTCTTCTGTTGGCTTATGTTGTTTTCCAAATAGCTTTTTTAACATAGAATCCCCTCCTTTCAAAGGTTTGTACAATTCGGTTACTCTATCCTTTAATTTCTACTGAAACCACTCCATTTATCCAAGGTTTGCTTGGAACACGTCGATAACGTGTTGAAACCTTATCAACCGTAAGCAAAAAAAGATGCGTCCTATACGCATCTTTAATGGAATATCTGCAAAGCATTGGATCCATGCCGTTATTCTACTATCAACAATCTGCATTCTAATCAAAAGTCAAATAAGTCTCCTGATAAATATCGTTCGCCAGTATCTGGTGCAATCGCCACAATTACATCTTCATTTGATAAACGTTTGGCAACTTGTATCGCTGCATAACAAGATGCTCCGGCAGATGGTCCTACTAAAATCCCTTCTTCCCTCGCCAGTTTCCGAGTAATGTCATATGCTTGTTCATCTTGTATTTGAATAATTTCATCATATACATCTTGATTCAAAATACTTGGAATAAATCCAGGGCTTGTTCCGACTAATTTATGTTTTCCGGCTTCTCCACCAGAAAGAACTGGTGATCCAAATGGCTCTACAACATGAACGGTTAAATTCGGATACAGCATTTTTAGCTCTTCCCCTGTTCCCGTAATCGTTCCACCGGTTCCTGCAGTCGCAACAAAAGCCGATAAGCTTTTATTAATACTATCCATCGCCTTTTTTATTTCAAGGGCTGTTGTACCACGATGGGCATCAGGGTTAGCTGCATTTTCAAATTGCATTGGAATAAAGCTATTCGGAATCCCCCGCGCTATTTCATTTGCCTTTTTGATTGCACCAGGCATTCTTTCACTACTTGGAGTTAAGACAATCTTCGCCCCATAAGCTTGCATCAGTCTTATTCTTTCTTTTGTGGCATTATCTGGCATAACAAAAATCGCTTTATATCCCCTTGCAGCTGCATTCATGGCAAGCCCAATACCTGTATTTCCACTTGTCGGTTCAATAATGGTATCCCCCGGCTTGATATGCCCTTGTTTCTCTGCTTCTACTATCATATTAAAAGCCGCACGATCCTTCACACTACCACTAGGGTTAAACATTTCCAGCTTTACGTAAACCGTTGCCCCATCTTTCGGACTTATCTTATTTAGCTTTACTAAAGGCGTCTCCCCAATTAAATCCGCCACATTATTCACTACTCTCATCATTACACATCCTTCTTTTCATTCCTCAATATATACAATTCCAAAGATTATCCTAACATATCCATACCTGTATTCCTCGTCAAACCATTTATGTAAATCATTCTTTTGGATTTTTTCGAAAAGTTCGCTATTATATATATTTAGGAACACGAAATAAAAGAAAGAAGGTTTTGGTCATCGAAGAATCAGATAAACAGGTGAAATTAGCAAAACGCAACTTAGCGATTATGTGGTTTGCTAATTTCTTTATAGCAGGTAGCATGACAATGGTAATTCCGTTTCTATCTCTTTACATTGAGTCGTTTGGAGATTATTCAAAAGCTTATGTACAGAATTGGTCTGGTTGGGTATTTGCCATTACATTTGTTACAGCTTTTATTGCATCACCAATATGGGGAAGGTTCGGAGATAAGTATGGTCGGAAACCTTTTTTAATCGCAGCCGCTATTGGTTTAAGTGTTAGTGTTTTTTTAATGGGATCGGTAAATTCTGTTATGGCCTTATTTATTTTACGATTTTTCATGGGAATTTTCACCGGATTTATCTCTACTTCTCAGGCGTTAATTTCCACGCAAACACCAAAGCATATGGCAGGTCGTGTGCTCGGAACTTTGCAAACCGGAAATGTTACCGGAAGTTTAATGGGGCCTATGCTTGGAGGTATGCTAGCTGACTCGGTTGGTTTTTCCACAACCTTTCATATAACCTCTATCACATTAGTTATTGCTGGATTGTTTGTCATCTTTGGTTTAAAGGAATATAAACTAGAAGAATCAACTAATGAAACAACACAACGAAACTATTCAAGCAAGGAAGTTATTTTATTAATCGTAAGACATCCTATGCTACTCGCAACGATGATCATCTCGATGTTCGTGCAAATTGCCCATTTTAGTATTCAACCTATATTGTCTCTTTATGTTGCAGAGCTTCATGGACCTATTAATCTAGCATTCTTTTCTGGAATTGCTTTTTCGATAACTGGTCTAGGAAACTTACTTATGGCGAAAAAATGGGGCTCTATTGCCGATAAATATGGGTATGAAAAAATTATTATATTTCTATTATTTGCTTCGGCAATCGTTTATTTTCCGGGGGCATTTGTCACCGATATATGGCAACTCGTCATACTAAGGTTTTTACTTGGAGTTACTTTAGGAGGAATCATCCCAGTTCGTACAGCTTATGTAAGACAAGAAGCTCCTGTTTCCATTCAAGGGGAAGTTCTTGGATACAGCACGAGTCTTCGCTTTTTAGGAAACATCATCGGTCCTGCCTTAGGTGGATTCATTTCAGGTTTGTACGGAATCTCATCCGTTTTCTTTTTTACAAGTGGACTATTATTCATAAGTGGAATAAGCCTTTTCTTAACGAGGCAGCTTCAACCGAAAACAAGGGCTCAACTAAATTAGCGTTACACAAAGATCGTATCGATTTTAATGGTGCGATCTTTTTTATTTTGTTTCAAAAAAGGGAATTATTTAACAATACTTTGGAAAGATAAAGAATGTGGCCATCCGAAAAAGGAGGTGTAAAATTGAACAGGCAACGAGCTCAGGAGATAGTGGATTCTGGTGAAATGATACATGTTACCTATAATGGTAAGCCCATTTACATTCAGCACGTTGATGAGCAAAGCAATATGGCGAGAATTTATCCATTAGATGAACCAACTCATGAAGAGGATGTGCCTGTACAAAAGTTAGAAGAGCATTAATACATAAGCGTGTTTCCAAATGAGAGTTAGGCGCTTTTGATGAAAGTACATTGGATTTTTATGCTATCCTTACCCAAATTAGAGTGCGTATAAAAAGAGAGGACTGAATAATATCCGTCCTCTCTTTCGCTTTACTCTTCTTCTCTCATTTTATCTTTTTTATGGTGCCAATCGGGAATGTAACCATTTTCCTTCAATTTTTCTTGGTATTTTTCCATGTGTTCTATTTTATTTTCCACTTGCTCATCGGTTAGAACACCATATTCCCCGTACTTATTAAGTATTTTTTTATGAACTTCAAAAAGCTCATTATGTAGATCTTCCATTTCCTTCATTTGGTCGTCATTAAGCTCTACATCTTGATTCGGCTTATGAACCTGTCCCTCATCTTCCGCAAATAAGTGACCGGCTGTCATGAACGCCAGACTAAAGGAAACGGTTAAAGTTACTAACAACAGTCTTTTCATTACATACACTCCTTTCATCATTTATTCCTAATTAGTATCCTTATATTTTGTAAAATTATGCACAAAAGTTTTTTTACTAGAAAAAAACCAAACGAATACGAATTCTTGTTCAGAATGTCGTACATCGTTTGGTTATCATTTCTATAAGATGCTTTTAAAAAACCTTAACTTGCCGCCTTTTTGGAATCGTCTTTCCTTTCACCAGCTGTATTTACTCCATAAACCTTTTGTTCATAAGCGAGCTGCTTCGCTATTTTCGGCGCAATCCATAGTGGTGGTAATAACAAGATTGACACGGGAACAGCAGTAACTACAATGAAGTTTTGTAGCGCCTGAATACTTCCTTCCCCAACTGTTAATAAAACAATGGAAAGAATACCGAAAAGAATAACCCAAAACACTCTCATCCATCGATTCGGATTATCTGTGCCTTGAAGCGTTACCGCTACTGTATAGGAAATGGAGTCGACCGTTGTTGCAACAAAAACTAATGTTACAAGCAGGAATCCTAAGCTTAATAATAACCCCATAGGAAGCTGATCCATGATTGCCATGACAGCAGCCGGCATACCACCCTCTTCAAACGGGCCCGAGATTGAGCCAGGATTGCCAATTTCTTTTGATAATCCTGTACCACCTACAATGGTAAACCAGAAGTTACTTACTAAAGGTGCGATAATAGAAACAGCTACGATTAGCTCCCGAATCGTGCGCCCTCTTGATATTTTACTAATAAAGATTGCCAACATAGGACCATAGCCTAAAAACCAGCCCCAGAAGAATATTGTCCAATAGCTTAACCAGCCTTCATCCCCTCGATATAAAGACATTTCAATCATATTTTGTAAATGAAATGCTTCTGCGCCAATAAAGGA
Source organism: Salirhabdus sp. Marseille-P4669 (assembly GCF_900240405.1). Lineage (GTDB taxonomy): Bacteria > Bacillota > Bacilli > Bacillales > Alkalibacillaceae > OEQK01. Next base: position 252,388 of record NZ_OEQK01000001.1, on the reverse strand, counting down.
ATCAATTAAGAACATTGTTGGACCAATTATTAACATAATGATTCCTAAACCTACAACCATTCCAACATTTAATCGACTAAGGAATTGAATTCCTTTATCAACACCACTAGCTACAGAAATAGCAGCTATTACAATTAGTACACTTACGATTATAATACTCATCGTTAACGTGTTGGGAATACCAAATAAAGAATGCAAGCCATAACCAATTTGCAAACCTAAAAATCCGATAGGTCCCATGGTTCCCGCTGCAACAGCGATGATTGAAACAATATCTGCGGTTGATCCAATTATACTTTTCTTAAATATTTTATCTCCAAAAATTGGGTATAAAATAGCACGTGGCTTTAGTGGATATCCTTTATGATAGTGTGCATACATGAGGACAATAGTTGTTAATGTACCTAAACTCGCCCATCCAAGGAAGCCCCAATGGAAAAAGCTCTGTGCCAACGCAGGCATTACGGCTCTTTCTGCGGACATTGCATCATCAGCAAATAATGGCGGAGTCGTTAAAAAGTGTTGTAAAGGCTCTGCTGCTGCCCAAAATACACCACCACTAGCTAATAGTGTACATAATATCATTGAAATCCATTTAAAATAGGTGTTCTCTGGTTTATCCTTCTTCCCTAACCGAACCCTACCATATTTGGATAGTGCTAACATCAATCCAATTGCAAAAGTACCAAATAAAAGCAACTGCCAATAAGCACCGAAAAACGTAGCTGACCAATTGAACGATTCATTTACCAATCGCCCAACTAAATCTATATCAATTAATGAAATAATTACAAAAAGGAGTAAAAATCCTCCACTTACTGCAAATGTAGTCCAGTCCGTATTTTTAAATCGTGATTTTTTCAATCTCATTTCCTCCCCATCTTAATCCTGTTGATGTTTATGAATTAGAGGAAAGGATTACGGAACTGAAGTGCCACTTGCCCTTTTTCGAAAACGGATGAAGCACCTATTATTGTCGTCGTCGATGAATTACACCTACCTTCCTGTCGTTCCTATTTTTTTAATACCCTATCTACCGAATAAATAACAACAGTTTAACATTATAGGTGTAACGAACGATAACGTCAAATCGATATCGGCAATGAAGAACAGTTTATTTCCCAAGAAAAGGGATACCAATCGTTTACGAGACCCCTTTTCTAATTTTTTTAACTCATGAAAAAGAAAAAAAGAATGCTTATGGCGAGGCATCCTTTTTCCTTCTTTGTGTATGAAATAAATCTGCATAAAATCCATTCTGAGCAAGCAATTCCTCATGACCGCCTTGCTCTATGATTTGACCTTTCTGTAACACTAAAATGAGATCCGCTTTTTGAATCGTATTTAATCGATGAGCAATTACAAAACTTGTTCGACCATCCATTAATGTTGCTAGCGCTTCGTTGATTTTTATTTCTGTAATCGTATCAATACTACTAGTCGCTTCATCTAGTATTAATAAGGAAGGCTCCGCTACCATTGCTCTTGCGATGGAAAGCAGCTGCCTTTGTCCATGGCTAATTCCGTGTCCATCTGAATGCAATATTGTTTCATAGCCCTTAGGTAATTTCGTTATAAAGTCATGGGCATTTGCTGCCTTAGCAGCTTGTATAACCTCATCATCCGTCGCCTCTAATTTCCCGTACCGTATATTTTCCATAACGGTCGCGTGAAACAAAACAGAGTCTTGAAGAACAATTCCGATTTGATTGCGCAACGATTCTCTACTTATCTCTGTTAACTTTTGGCCATCCAATCGAATTTCTCCTTCCGTTGGATCATAAAACCGAGATAACAGGGAAATTACTGTTGTTTTTCCAGCACCTGTAGGTCCAACTAATGCAACAGTTTTTCCTGGTTCTACATGAAAGTGAACATTGCGTAATGTATTCTGACCTTCATCATATGAAAAGGATACATTTTTAAAAATGACTTCCCCTTTCAAATTGGAAACATGTTTTTCTTTCGGTGATCCTTGCTCTTTCTCTTCATCCATAATGGCAAATACACGTTCTGCACCAGCAACAGCAGACAAAATAGTATTGAATTGGTTTGCCAAATCATTCAGTGGCCTTGTGAATTGTCTGGAGTAAGTAGTAAACGTAACAATAACTCCTATTGAAATAATGTCTCTTAAGGCAAGAACTCCACCAACCCCAACAATAATCGTGAAACTTACGTTGTTTAACATATTCATCAGTTTAGGAATAAAACCTGAATAGGTTTGCGCCCAATATCCAGACTCTCGCAACGCTTCATTCTTGTGATGAAAGTTCTCAATGACTTGTTTTTCTTTCGAATATATTTTGATCATTTTATGTCCTGATAGAGTTTCTTCAATAAAGCTATTCATTTCTCCTAAGTCACTTTGCTGCTTTTTAAAATATACTCCCGTACGGTTTGTGATCCACTTCAATCCAAAAAACATCGCTGGCACAATAGTCAATGTTAAAACTGTTAATAATGGGCTTAACAATAGCATGATGATTAGTGTACCTGTTAGTGTGATGACACTTGTTGCAACTTGTATAATAGATGAGTTTAAGGTCCTACTAACGTTTTCCATGTCATTTGTTAATCGACTCATTAAATTCCCATGCTGTTGTTTTTGAAAAAAGGCAATCGGCAGCAGTTGTAAATGTCCAAACAATTTCTTACGCATCGAATAGACTGTGTTTTGTGCTATTTGTATCATCCAAAAGTTTTGAAACCATTCCGCAACTGCCTGAACAATATAAATACCTACTAGTAACGCAAGCATTTTCCATAATACAGATTGATTAAAATCCTCTATTAAAAGGTCTACCGCTTTCCCTAAAACATATGGTCCGATCAGTGTCATTACCGAGCTCATGATAACGAATGAAACAACTGCAAAAAACAGCATTTTTTGATTTTCCATATAACCCCAAATACGGCTGAGTGTTGCTTTCATATTTTTTACTTTTGGAGGCTTTGGTGGTCGCATATGCCGATTCATTGGTGGAGCTGAATTTGTTTTTCCCTCTAGTTTATTCGTCATATTGGAGCACATCCTCTTGTACTTGAGAGTAATAGATTGATTGATAGAGTGCATTTTGTTCTAAAAGTTCGTCATGTGAACCACTCGCTACTACTCTTCCTTGGTTTAATAGAAGGATTTTATCCGCATCCGCTACAGAGCTTATTTTTTGGGCTATAATAAAAGTTGTCGAACGCATTTGTTTCAAAGCTTGTAGGACACTTGCTTCTGTATTCGCATCTAATGCACTCGTGCTATCGTCTAGCAAAAGGATCTTTGGTCTCCGAACAATAGCCCTTGCTAAGGATAGTCGTTGCTTTTGACCACCAGATAAATTAACACCCCGTTGGCCAATCTTCGTTTCATACGCTTCCGGCAAAGTCATAATAAAGTCATGTATATTCGCAGCCTTTGCAGCTTGAATAATGTCGTCCATCGTTGCACGTTCATTTCCCCACAAAATATTATCTCGTATCGTACCTGTAAATAAATGTGCTTCTTGTGGCACTAACCCTATCGCTAAACGTAAAGAATCGATTTCTATATCCTTCATGTTCTTTCCATCAATGAATATTTCGCCGGATGTCGGTTCAAAAAGCCTCGGTATTAATTGAATTAAGGAGCTTTTCCCCGAACCTGTTTCCCCTAAAATTCCTAACGTTTCTCCAGGGTTGACATGAAAAGTCACATTTCGCAAGGCAGGAGTACTGCTAGAATCATAGTAGAAAGATACATTCTGAAAATCAACCGCACCCTCTACAGGTTGCCTGTTCTTATCTTTCCTACTCCATTCTTCATCTTCTTCCTCTCGTAACACCTCGTCAATCCGATGTGCTGAAGCTCGTCCTCTCGTAAAGTTCATCATTAAAAAGGCAAACATCCCTATGGATCCTAGTATTCTCGTTCCATAATTTATTAAAGCGACAACCTCTCCAGGCTGAGCATCACCTACATTCAATTCTAGGGCGCCAAACCATAACATGATGACAAGACTACTATTCATACCTAGCATAATAATTGGCATCGCGAGCTCCATAAAACGTAAGGCTTTCACATTAAATGCTTGTAGGGATTGATTCTCTTTATTAAATCGTTCTTCTTCATAGCTTCCACGATTGAACGCTTTAATGAGACGAATTCCTACTAAATTTTCCTGAATAACAGAGTTAACCGAATCTAATTTCTCTTGGACCTTTGTAAAATAAAGAACCCCTTTAGAAACAATAAAGAGCATGACCACAATGGAAGTAGGTACAGCAATTGCTAAAATTGTTGCTAAACCAGTATGGATGGAAAAAGCCATAGCAACACCAAACACAATAAATAATGGAGCGCGAAGCATTATCCTTAACCCCATGAAAACAAAGCCTTGTATTTGTGTAACGTCGTTCGTTAAGCGCATGATTAAAGACGATGTAGAAAATTTCTGAAACCTGGTCGTTGAAAACGTCTGAATCTTTGTATATACATCCCGTCGCACATCATAGCCAACACCTTGACTAACCTCGGCTGCAAAGAAGGAACTGACAATTCCCCCAACAAAAGCAAGTAAGGAAAGTCCCAATAATACACTCCCCCACGTCATGACCATAGATAAGTCTTGCTTCACGACACCTTCGTCAATTATCCGGGCCATAATGATGGGTTGCACTAACTCTACCATTAGTTCAAAGAGCATCAATGATAATGCGATTGTTGTCGCTTTTTTATAAGAGAAAACGTAAGCTAGTACTCTTTTCAATAGAATCACCTTTATAGTAGGAATTTAACTGTACAAAACAAGCTCAACTAGTCTTATCATTATAGCGCAAAAATGCTACTAGCTGACCGCTAATAGCATTTTTTGTTATTTTACTTGATCGTATTTATTTGTAGAAACCTCTTTTATAAATGGACTTATTTCGCCAACAGAATAAAGGATTAACTCATGCATTGCTCTCGTACAAGCTGTGTAAAAGAGATTGCGCTCATACTCCATGTGATATGCCCTTTGTGAGGCATTATGAATGATAACAGCATCAAACTCAATCCCTTTTGCTAAATATGCCGGAATAATGAGCACGCCCTTTTGGAACGTCTTCGCTTCTGGTCCAACCAATTTTACATCTACCAATGGAGCGAGCTCACGATAAGCGCGTTCACTTTCCTCCATTGTTTTACATATTACCGCTACGGTTTCATATCCCTTTTCCTTAAGCGCATGGATTGTATTTTCCATCTCCGTGTACAATTCCTCATCACTATCGACACAAAATAGTTTTGGCTTTGAGCCTTCCCGATTAAATGGTCGGATTTCTTCACCCTTCTCAATGAGATCCTTCGTAAATTCCACAATCTCTTCCGTAGAGCGATAGCTGTTTAATAATGTAATACGCTCCGTATTGGATTCGTTCTGTTCATTTAGGATTGTACCCGTTTCAAATGTATGTGCATAAATCGCTTGATTAAAATCACCTAATAACGTTATACGACTATACGGAAACATTTCCTTAATATACGCAAACTGGAATGGCGAATAATCTTGAGCCTCATCAATAAACACATGTCTTATATTTCGATTGATGGTAAAGCCTTGTATTTGATCTAAAAAGTATAAATATGGCGAAACATCTTCGTAAAAGATGTTACCATTTCGAATTGTCTCTACCGTCTGGTTACATATTTCACTCCATTCTTCTGGAACATTCCAACCATTCTGGTGTGCGTAATCCGCGAAAAAATGGACATATGTCGCTTTTATATTTACAAACTGAAGTTTTTCAATTTTTCGTTTCAACCCTTTGAATCTTCTTGCAACAACAAGCTTACGTAACAAATATTCTTCTCGGTCGAAATCATCAAATGAATCCTCTGAAAAAGAATCCCTTTCCGATAATTTTTCAAAGGCTTTGACATAATCTTCTTTTTTCAGTAAAGCCGCCTCTTCTAATACCCAATCTTTTTTTCGTTCTGCTCTCTCTATTTTTTGAAGCTCTTCCAATAGCCAGCGACTAACTTCTTCTAACCGATTTGGAATAGAGGTAGATGGCTCAAAACGATAAAAGAAATCATGAATTTGCTCCTTTGATATAAGCTTTTTTCCTCGAAATGTAATATTCCGGAATAGTAAGCCATCCTGTTTAAGGGATTTTAAAAATTGGTCTATATGATCTTTAAAGACTGGACTTGCTTTATAACGGATACCTGCAATTCTAGCTGGATATTCCGGAGCATTGGATTTGGTCAAGTAATATTCCATTTGGTCAAATGGTGTCTCAATCGTAAATTCCTTCCCCAACCTTTCCTCCGCGTGCTCTTCAAAGGTGGTTTGTTTCATATTCTCTTCACCTAGTTCCGGAAGTACAGTAGATACATAGCTATTAAATAAGGAGTTAGGTGAAAACAACATAATATTCTCACTGGAAAGGCTTTGGCGATATCGATAAAGTAAATAGGCTACACGTTGTAGCGCTGCTGATGTTTTCCCACTTCCTGCTACTCCTTGAACAATAAGCACTTTCGCTTTTTCATTTCGGATAATTTGATTTTGTTCTTTTTGGATCGTAGCTACAATATTTTTCATCGTTGTGTTCGCATTATGCCCTAACACTTTTTGAAGAAGATGGTCACCAATCGTTAACCCTGTATTAAACATTCCCTTAATTTGGCCATCACGGATAATAAATTGTCTTTTTAACTTCATATCCCCTGTAATAGTACTATCTACTGTTTCATACTCAGCCGGTCCAGGAGGATAATCATAGTACAGACTAGAAATCGGTGCTCTCCAATCGTAAATTAGAAAGTTTTCCTCTTCTGCATCCATTAAAGATCCAATCCCAATATAAATACGGTCAACTTCTGTTTCCCCATCCTCTAAAAAATCGATTCTTCCAAAATAAGGAGAATCCTGTAATCGGTCTAACACTTTTAATTGTTCGCTTAGTTGGCGATGACTTCTCTCCCGTTCAGACAATAGCTCCGCTTGCTGTTTTATACTTGCTTCTGTTTCAATAACGTCATCCGGTTCATCAAGGTTGACCGTCACATCTTCCCAGAAATTTTTACGTAGTTCAATGACTTTACGCTTCACCGATTGTACATTTTCGCCAAGCTTTCTTTTCTTCCTTTTAATTTCCTCTTTTACTTCATTGACTCTTTGTTGCTCATCCTGCCACTCTTTACTATTTTCATCCATACATCTCACACCTTGATTTTACATTTTTAAGATACGTTACTTTCATTCCGTATGTCGAAACAAAACCTGTACTTCGCTTATGTTTCTTATTCCTTACTAGTCTATTATGTATACGTAATAAGCTATTCTATTCTGGCTTGTATTTTTTGATTTACAACATTGGACTTTATTTATATAATATAGGAGTATGCGCTTTCTCTATCCACTACCCTTCCAAAACCGTTATTAAAATTTTACCATTTCATTAACCATTTTAACAATTTAATCCAAAATGTTAAAAAAGATTCCGAAAATTGTAACTTGTGTGTTAATATTTACATGTACATATTATATAAAGGGGGAAATTACATGAAAAAAAATAAAATGTTAGCCTTTGCTTTCATTATGATTTTAGCTGCATTCCTGGCTGCTTGTGGTGGTCAAAAAGGCGGCGGAGATAGTGAAGGTGGAGAAACAGATGCCTTAACATTACTTACTGGTGGTACTGGTGGTACATACTACCCATTAGGTGGAGAAATTGCTGGTATTATGCAAGAACATACCGATTACACAGTATCTAGTATTACATCTGGAGCATCCACGGAAAACATGAATAAAGTTCAAAGTGGTGAAGGACATCTTGCATTAGTACAAACGGACATCGCAAGCTACGGTGTGGAAGGTACACAAATGTTTGAAGAAAAATTAGATAAAGTTACAGCTGTTGGGGCTCTTTACCCAGAAACAATCCAAATCGTAACAACTCCTGATAGTGGTATTGAAAGCGTTGAAGATTTAAAGGGTAAGGTTGTATCTGTAGGAGATACTGGTAGTGGTACTTTAGAAAACGCAAAACAAATCCTTGAAGTTCACGGATTAACTTTAGAGGACTTAGATGCGCAATATCTACCATTTGATGAGTCTACGGATTCCATTCAAGACGGAACAATTGATGCTGCATTTGTAACTGCAGGTGCTCCAACTGCATCTGTTGAGCAATTATCTGTTCAATCTGATGTTGTAATTGTTCCAATTGCAAATGATAAAATTGATGCATTAATCGAGAAGTATCCATACTATACTACAGAAGTGATTCCAGCTGGCACGTATGGCTTAGCTGAAGACACACAAACAGTTGCAGTTCTTGCAATGTTGATCGCAAATGGCGATTTATCTGAAGATCAAGTTTACGAGCTTACAAAAGCATTCTTTGATAATGAAGGGGACATCACTCACGACAAGGGTGAAAAGATTTCTGCTGAGGCAGCAGTAGAAGGTGTAGGTATTGACTTCCACCCAGGTGCTAAAAAGTACTTTGAAGAAAAAGGTTTACTAGGTGAATAACAACCAAATTAAATGATTGTTTCATTCATGTAGCCGAGGTAGATGCCTCGGCTACGTTTCACTTTTTTATCGCAAAAAACAACAATCTATTAAAGCTTCGAATGAAGTATTTTTAACATGGAGTGTTCCTTTTGAAACGATTACGAAAATTTGTCCTTTTGCCAATCTTCCTATTGACACTTCTGTTGTCTTTTCTTTTCATTCCTTTGTTCCCTACGTTAAGTTTTGAGTTTGAAAACACTGGGGAAATCCTTGCTTTTTTACCAATAGAAAAAAAGCAAAAATTCGATATACTATACACACACTCCGTCCATTTAACTCCCGTTCAAGAGAAATATGTGATGACTGACGAACATACAATTAAGCAATATGAGCTCATTTATGAAAGCTACAATGTAGGAATGCCTTCCAACGTAGAAGAAGGCGAAAAGTTCGTGGAGGAAAATGGGAAATTTCACATTAAAAATATGGACAGACGTTTCCCATTCATTGATTTAAGCGTTGGAGAAATCGTCGCCAATCATCGGTTAATCATGAATGATAAGGTAATACCATTTCATAACTTTGTCGAACCCGGAACATGGGTGAGAATCAAATTTCGTAAGCTAACTGCATTACAGTACTGGAGAGGAGATGAAATCAGTGGCGGATAAAACTCAAGAAGCGTTAACACAAGAAGAATTAGACGAACTTATGACGAAGTATGACCCTGAGGCCGGCTTCCGAAAATTAGGTGGCCTTATAGGTCGCATTGCCGTTATTGGTTTACTAGCTTTTTCTATTTTTCAATTATATACATCGATCGCAATACCGCCTCCTGCCCAAATTTTACGTACAATCCATCTAGGATTTGCTTTAACCTTAGTCTTTCTATTTTTCCCAGCTAGAAAGAAAAATCGAGGCAATAACAAAGTAACCTGGTTAGATGTTGTATTGTCGGTACTAAGTATTGGCGTAGGTGCATATTGGCCGTTATTCTATGAGGAGCTCGTGACACGCGGTGGAGAGCTTCAAGCCCTTGATATTGTGATAGGTGGTTTAGCTATTGTATTAGTGCTCGAGGCTGTTAGAAGAGCAGTAGGTTTACCTATTACAATCATAGCTACAGCATTTATTGCTTATGCCTATTACGGATATTACATGCCTGGATTTTTACAGCATGCTGGTATGAATATGGATGATATTATTAACGTCATGTTCTTCACAACTGAAGGTATATTAGGAACACCATTAAAGGTATCCTCTACTTTTATCTTCTTATTCTTACTATTTGGGGCATTTTTAGTAAGGACTGGTGTAGGACAATACTTTAATGATCTCGCCTTACTAATAGCAGGTAGACGTGTTGGTGGACCTGCGAAGGTTGCTATCTTTTCTAGCGCATTACAAGGAACCATTTCCGGAAGTTCCGTAGCAAACGTCGTTACTTCTGGTTCCTTCACGATTCCAATGATGAAAAAACTTGGGTATAACAAGGACTTTGCAGGTGCTGTTGAAGCTGCCGCATCTACTGGGGGACAGCTAATGCCACCTATTATGGGGGCTGCAGCGTTCTTGATGGTAGAATTTATTGGAGGGGTTTCCTACTGGGAAATCGCTATGGCTGCTCTTATCCCTGCTATCCTCTATTTTGCTGGAATTTGGATAATGACTCACTTCCAAGCGAAAAAGTTGGGATTACGTGGTTTAACTAAAGAAGAGTTGCCAAATAAGAAGGAAACATTAAAGAAAATTTACTTACTTCTTCCACTCGTTGGTGTCGTATTATTCCTTATGAGCGGAATGACGATTACGAGAGCTGCTCTACTGTCCATTTTACTTACTGTTGTAGTTGGATTTGTAAACCGACTTGTTGATCCAAAATCAACATTCGGATTTAAAGATATTATAGGCGCTTTAGTGGATGGTGCTAGAACTGCTTTAGCCGTTGCCGTTGCAACTGCTGCTGCAGGTATGATTGTAGGGGTTGTTACACGTACTGGCTTAGGATTAAAGCTTGCTAACGGCTTAATTGATTTAGCCGATGAAAAGCTGTTCCTAACACTATTCTTTACGATGATTGCATCCATCATTTTAGGAATGGGATCTCCTACAACTGCAAACTATGTTATTACATCAACCATTGCTGCACCAGCAATTATAGCATTAGGACAGCCAGAATTAGTTGCGCATATGTTTGTATTTTACTTTGGTATTGTTGCAGATATCACACCACCTGTTGCTTTGGCTGCTTTTGCTGCCGCGGGGGTCTCTGGCGGCGAGCCAATTCGCACAGGACTCAACTCTGCTAAGCTTGCCATTGCCGCCTTTATCATACCGTACATTTTTGTCTATTCACCTCAAATGTTGTTAATAGACACGAATACATTAGAGGTTATTATGATTATCATAACTTCGTTGATTGGTATGATTGCAATCGGGGCAGGTATGATTGGTTTCTGGATGAGAAAAGCGTATTGGTTTGAACGAATTTTGGCCATTGTATTCGGAATTATGCTTTTAATTCCAGGAGGGTACACAGATTTAATTGGTGGAGCGCTTTTAGCTATTCTTTTCGCTTGTCAGTTTTTCTTTAAAAATGACAAAACCCAAAAGCCGCTTCAGGCGTAACAATGAATAAAGAGGGAAGTCTCAAATAGACTTCCCTCTTTTTATTCTTTCATATATGGATTTTCGCGCATACCTATCCAGTTATCGGTTTGCTCCAAACAGGTAGCTAGTTCAAGTAATAAGTCCTCTCGTCCTCTAGCAGCCATAAATTGCACTCCTACCGGCAATCCCGCTTCTGTAATATGTAAAGGAACAGACATAGCAGGTTGCCCCGTTAAATTGGCTAGCTGAGTAAATGGGGTTCTTTTTAAACTTGCTTTTGCAATTTGATCTACCATCCCAACCCTTTTTAACACACCCGCTAACTTCAATTTACTTGTTAAGGAGATAAGTAGTTTTTCCATCGCTGTTATATCCTGCTCTCCAATCTGAGACGGCAAAAAGGCAGTTGTTGGCGTAATAAAAAAGTCGTACTCCTCGTGGAATTGCTCCATTTTATAGGCAGCAACATCCCATTCTCTTATACTTAAAACAAAGTCCTTTGCAGATACGGAGTTCCCTAGTAAACCTAATAGCCATGTCGTTGGCTCTACATCCTTATATTTTGGCTGCCTTCCAAGCACTGGTGATAGTTCTTGAATACTAGCTGCCACTTCGCCAAAATACAAGGTTAAATAGCTAGCAGCTAGTTTACTACCATCTATAGACGGTTCTTTTTCTTCTACTATGTGACCCATACTTTCTAATAGCTTCACCGTTTTAAGCACACCATGTTTACACTCCTCGTCTACCTCTGTCCCTAAAGGTGAGGTAAGAGAAAATGCGAATCGGTACCTTTTATCCGAATTCTGTGTTTGAATGATGCTCAAATAATCTTGATCGTATGGTAATGCGTGAAAAGCAGCTCCTTTTTCATATGTCTTTAATACATCTAACATCGCCGCACTGTCTCGAACGGTTTTGGATAAAATATGCTCAGCTGATGCGCCTTGCCAATGCCTACCGAATTTAGGTCCAACTGGGGTTCTTCCTCGTGTCGGCTTTAATCCAAACAATCCTGTATAGGCAGCAGGAATTCGAATCGATCCCCCGCCATCATTTGCTCCTGCTATTGGCACCATCCCTGATGCCACAGCACTTGCAGAACCACCACTTGAGCCACCGGGCGTAACTTTTTGATTCCATGGATTTCTCGTTGGTCCATAATGCTTTGGTTCTGTTATTCCCATTAACGCAAATTCCGGTACATTCGTCTGCCCTAAAATGATTACGCCAGATTCTTTTATCCGCTTTACATAATTGGAGTCCTCACTTGATCGATAATTTTGCAATGCTTTTGAGCCAGATGTTAAAGGCTCCCCTTTTATTTCTTGGGTAATATCTTTTAGTACAAAAGGCACCCCTGCGAAAGGCCCTGTCCATTGTTCCCTAGCTTGTTGTTTAGCCTGCTCATACCTTTTATGTATGATTGCATTTAATGTCGGGTTTTCCTTCTCAATAACTTGAATTGCTGCATCGACAAGTTCAATGGGCTTTACTTCCTTTTTGCGAACCAATTCCGCTAAACCTAAACCATCGTAACGTTTGTATTCAGACGTCTTCATATCTCCACTCCATTTACAATATCCGTTATGGTTTAGATATTCTTCAAAGTCTGATAAAACCCTTTTTAGTCCCCTACATTCTGCTTATATCGCTGAATCGTCGATTGTTTTACAACTTGATTGATTACTTCCGCTAATACGAGTCCCATTGCAATAGCACCAGAAATCATAAATACTTTCGCTGCAAGCTGTGTCGCTTGATTATAATCGTTTTCTACAAACTTTCGCATTGCATCATAGGATAAGCCTCCTGGCACAAGTGGGATAATTCCTGCAACACTAAAAATAATCATAGGAGTCTTATACCATTTTGCAAAGAATTGACTAATTACCGCTATCATAAACGAGGCAATAAAAGTCGCACCAATAATATTGAGCTCTTGAAAATAGTACAAGTAGTAGTACACACCCCATCCAATTGAGCCAATAACGCCACATTTCCACAACGATTGCTTCGGAGCATTAAAGATAATGCCAAAAGCCGCAGCAGCGATAAAACTTGTAAAGAGTTGTTGTAGCATCCTGTTCCTCTCCAATTCCTTATGTTATATTGCAAAACCAATGGCCAGCGCAATTCCTGCACCAATAGCAAAAGCAGTCAAAAAAGCCTCTGCTCCCTTCGATAAGCAAGATATAAGATGACCTGCTAGTAGATCTCGTACAGCATTCGTTATTAATAGTCCAGGTACTAACGGCATCACTGAACCAATGATTATTTTATCTATTTGATTTCCTAACCCAACATATACCAAAAGTAACGATATGATTCCAATAACAAAAGCCGCTGAAAACTCTGCAAAAAACTTTAGCTGTAGCAATTTACTCATATATAGGAAACAGATAAATCCGAACCCACCTGCTAATACAGCACTAAAGAAATCTTGCCATTGACCTTGAAACATAATGAGAAAGCATCCACTAGATATAGCAGCCGCTGTAGTCTGAATCCAACCCGCATACATTTCTTTTTTCTCATCAACAGCCTTGAGTTGTTGATAAGCCTCTTGAACAGATATACTTCCTGCCGTAATTTGCCTAGAAATGCTATTTACTTTTGTCACTTTACTTAAATCGGTAGACCGTTCCGTTACACGAACCAATTTTGTTGGATCTTTGCCATCAATCGAAAAAATAATTCCTGTTGGCATTACAAAGCTATGGGAATGCTCCATACCGTATGCAGCAGCCATACGCATCATTGTATCTTCAACCCGATACGTTTCTGCACCACACATAAGCATAATTTTCCCTGCTAATAAACACACATCAATCACGTCATAGGTTTTCGATTCATTTCTTTCCATCTTGTCTCTCCATGTCATTGTAATATCCTATAGTTTAAAGGAATGAAAAGACAATAATCAACTCTAACCTCAATGAAGAACAAAAGCGGAAGCACCTTGGTCAGCGCTTAGAGGTTAGGCGCTAGGGCTAGACGCCATTCCTACTAGTAAACGCCTAATCAAAACAGAGAGACACCGAACCATTATTGGTCCGGCGTCTCCATGTCTACTACTTTATTTTCTAATACCCCAACACCAGCAACTTCAATCCGTATCGTATCATCAGCTTTTAAAAACTGTGGTGGGTCCATTGCAAATCCTACTCCATCAGGCGTTCCTGTTAAAATGACATCTCCTGGCTGCAATGTAATGAGACTTGAAATAAATTCAATTAAAGTTGGAATATTAAAGATAAGATGCTTTGTGTTGGAAGATTGTCTTTTTTCCCCATTCACATACGTTTCAATTTGTACATTGGAAGGATCTGTTAATTCATCGGCGGTTACAATCCACGGTCCAATTGGTGTACTTTTATCTAACGACTTTCCTTGTAACCACTGTGGTGTACGTTTTTGTAAATCTCTAGCGGATATATCATTGCCAATTGTATACCCTGCTATATAATCCAGTGCATTTTCCTTTTTAACATGGGACGCTTCTTTTCCAATAACAACGGTAAATTCTCCTTCATAATCCAACTTTTCTGTGTAAGGAGATTTTTGAATATCATCATTCGCACCTATTAACGCATTGGAAAATTTTGAAAACAACACAGGATATTCCGGAATATTGGCTTTCATTTCAGCTACATGATTTTTATAATTCGTACCAATACAAATCACCTTAGCGCCATTCGGAACAGGCGGAGCTAACGTCACATCATGAAATAAAAATGAAATAGCGGACACGTCATGTTCCTCTGCAAAGTTCAGCGCAACTTGGGCATGTTGAATCGATTGCTCTCCTAGCTTAAAAAATGAAGTGAGATCACTAGGTAGAACATGTTCGATTGCATTGGCTAAGTCTACTTGATCTCTTTTCAAAAGATAAAGGCGATATGCTTCCTGTAAATCCAAAACATTTTCATGGTGCACCACACCCATCCGATAAGGACCCAATGTGTTTTTTTGCTTATACGCAACCAGTCTCATCTTAAACCCTCTTCCCTAGAAACATGATTTTGTCCTTAATCTAACGAAAAAGCTGGTCCATGTCAATCCATTTATGGGAAAATTCAGACAAATGATGCTAATCCCCTAAAATTACAGCATAATTTATTGTTGACATGGTTTTTAATGTGTTATAAAATATAAATTTTGATTTATTTTTTCAATATGTTATAATGGAGATGTATGATATTACTTGGGGGTGAATGAATGTTTCATATTGGCGATAAGATTTTTTATCCAATGCATGGAGCCGGTATCATTGAAGCAATCGAGGACAAGGACTTCTTAGGAGAAAAAAGACCATATTACATTGTAAACATCCCAAGCAAAAATATGAATGTAATGGTACCTAAAGGGAAAGAAGACCAATTACACCTTAGAAAAGTTATAGATCCTGACAGTTTTGAAAATCTTATTTCATCCTTATTAGCAATGAGAGATGAAGACCAACCGGTGCATCCGAATCAAAGACACCGGATATTCTTAGACAAAATTAAGAGCGGGGATTTTTTAGAAGGCGTAAAAGTCATTCGTGACCTAAAGCGCATTAGTAAGGAGAAAAATTTAGGTGCTGCTGATAAAAATATGTTAGCCAATGCCGAGCAAATCTTAATTAGCGAATTGGCTATGGCTAAAAATATGAATGAGGATCAAGCAACACAATATTTAGACCAAGTAATAAATCAATAGGTAAATTCCTTACATGAAAACTGTTACGGATAAATATAAAATGTAACAGTTTTTTATTTTGCCAAAAAATAACGGCAGATACATCTATTTCACATACAGATGTCGAGGAAATTTCGATAATGTGTCCATTCCGTCCTCGGTAACAATAAACGATTCACTAATTTCTACCCCATAATCGTCATACCATATTCCTGGAATTAAATGAAAGGTCATATTTGGTTTTAAAATGGTTTTATCTCCATAGCGCAAACTAGCAGTATGCTCTCCCCAGTCTGGTGGATAGCTTAAACCCATGGAGTAGCCAATTCTTGAGTCTTTCATAAATCCGTATTTTGCTATGGAAGTACGCCATACTTCTTCCACTTCTTCACACGTTACACCAGGTTGAATGAAGGTTAATGTCTCTTCTATCCCTTCTAACACTACCTCAGCAAGTAGCTTTACCTTTTGATCTGGTTCGCCTATTACTAACGTTCTTGCTAATGGAGCATGATATCGTTTATAGCAGCCTGCTAGCTCCATAATGACAGTATCTCCCTTTTTGTATCTTTGATCAGACCATGTAATATGCGGGGAAGATGTTTTTTCACCAGAAGGAAGAAGGGGTACAATCGCAGGATAATCTCCTCCAAATTCGACTGTACCTTGCACTTGAGCTTGATAAATACTAGCAACAACATCGTTTTCCCGAACCCCTTCATTAATTTCTTCAATTGCTCGTTTCATTGCAATTTCTGCTATTCTACCGGCCTTTTTCATAAAAGCAATCTCTAATGGAGATTTTATTAAACGTACGTAATTCACGAGCAATGTCGCATCTTTAAATAGAACATCTGGGAGCCCCTTTTGCAATTGCTCATATGCCTTAGCCGTAAAATAGTAATTTTCTTTTTCTACCCCTATTGTTTTTTTATCAAGTCCCTTTCCAGCTAACACTCGAGCTATTTCATCCATTGGGTGCTTTAAAATAGAATGAACATAATCATCGCTATAAAAATAAATATTACCGTGGTCTAACCAAGTAGTAGCCTTGGCTGCATTTGCATCCTGTTTACGTCCAATCCATATCGGTTGATCCTCTTCCAATTGGACAACGAGCATTTGATGGACATAAAAGGACCAGGCATCATAGCCTGATAAATAATTGATATTGGAAGGATTAGTAATGAACAGAACCTCCAACCCTTCCAGCGCCATCTTCTCTTTCACTTTTTTAATCCGCTCTTTATACTCCATAATTGGAAACATCGCCATCCCTCCTCCCTTTCTATTCCATGACGATTCCAGCTCCTACATTTACTAGCTTTTCATAAGCAACAAGTGCAATGGCTGTATCTTGAACTCCTGTACCAGTTAAATCACATATGGTAATTTCTTCTTCAGTTGCTCTCCCACTACGTTTCATACTCGTTAGGTGACCTAACTCGATAATGTCTGTACCGGAATTCAAGACGTTTTGCTCAAAGGCATGGTGGAGTTCCCCTAAGCGCGCACATTGGTTCTTTACATCACAAACAATTTTATCTACCTCACGGAACACTTCTACATCAATCTCTTGCTTATGCTCTGCATCCGATCCCATTGCTGTAATATGCAATCCAGGATGCAGCCAGTCCTTTTGAATAATTGGCTCCTCGGATGGTGTTGTGGTGACAACAACTTCCGCATTCGTCACTACTTCTTTGGCTGTTGTACAACCAATTACTTCTACTGGTAGTTCCCTTTTTCTCCTCTGTATAAATGCTTCTAATCGTTTTTCATCCCTCCCATAAACGAATAGTTTTTGAAACGGCCGGACTAAATATAATGCGTGCATTTGAAATCTAGCTTGACTTCCTGTCCCAATCACTCCAGCTTTATGGATCTCTTTCTTTGCCAAATAGTTCGCACTTATTGCTCCAGCAGCTGCTGTTCTTACATGGGTTAAATACCCATTATCTAGTAAGAGTGCTTCTGGAATTCCTGTTTTACTGTTGATTAAAATCATCATTCCATTTCCGCTTGGCAAGCCTAGCTGTTGGTTTAGAAAGAAGCCAGAAGATAGTTTAACCGCAAACTGATTAAACCCTGGTATATAAGCTGCTTTAACATCCAACTCCCCTTTATATTCTGGAATGTCTATACGCATAATTGGGGGCATTTGCACATGCTTTGTCGCAAGACTCGTAAAACCCTCTTCTACAACTCGAATAATCTCCTGATCTATTTTTATGACGCTCTTAATCTCTTTTTCTGTGAAAATTCTCATAGGCATGCACCCTTAATACGATCCAATTCGGTAAGGGAAAGAGTTTCATAAATTGTTGGATCTACATTATTACCTGTAATGATCAACACTACATTTTGCCCTAGATGGCTGAACCTCCCACTCAAAATAGCACCAACCCCAACAGCTGCCGCACCTTCCGCAATTTGGCGCTCCTCTTTCAGTAAATGCAACATCCCTTTAGCTATGGCTTCCTCATCAAGCAATGTCATATCATCCATTACTTCCGATACTATGGATAATGTATATTGATTTTCCCTTCCGATACTACCTAGTAAGCTATCCGCTAATGTAGCTTTTTCAGGAGTATCCACTGGCACACCACGCTGTAAGCTCTTCTCCATTGCCGATGCACCTTCGATGGAAATACCAGAAATTCGAATATGCTCACTTGCACCTTTTAACCCGATCCCAATTCCAGAAAGCAAACCACCTCCAGACAAAGGTACTATTACATGATCTAGCTCTGGTAAATCCTCAAGCAGCTCAAGACCAATTGTACCTTGACCAGCAATGACATATAAATCATCGAAAGGATGGATAATCGTCATTCCATATGTTTCCTTTAAATTCTCACAAAACTCCCCAGCTTCTTCTTGACTATCCCCAACTATTTTCACTTCCGCACCCATGTTTTCTAATGCTTGTCGCTTGTTTTTTGGAACATTATGCGAAATACAAACAACCGCTTTTATCCCTAACTTTTGTGCTACGTACGCAACTGCCAATCCATGATTCCCTGTAGAAAACGTGGTTACCCCTCTACTCCGCTCTAATTGGGATAAGGATAAAATCTTATTGGCTGCACCACGGATTTTAAATGAACCAATATCTGTTGCTGTTTCCAATTTTAAATAGATGTTCCGTCCCGTATACGCTGATAATTTGTGAGATTTGATAAGTGGCGTCTTATTCACAATTGTGGACAACCGATGCTTTGCTTCCCAAATGTTATGCATATCCCATTCCTTCCAAGTCGCCAAAAAGGATCCCTCCTGAAAATGCTTTTTTAAAAAATATGTATAAAAAGTCATTTTCATTCAGAAAAGTACAAAAGCAAAAAGGTATCTCCCAAACTATATTTCACTTTTAGATTAAAAAAGAACACAACCATTCGATTGTGTTCTTTTTCCTATTTGCTTGCGAATATTTCCTTGTTACGCCATTTTCCATATCGAAAATATAAAAACGCAAATACACTGCTAATGACAAAGCTTACGCCCATTCCAAGCGCAATCCCTTTATCTCCTATAAAGGATGAGAATACATAGGTTAACGGATAACGTAGCACCCAAAATGAAATAAGGTTTAAAACCAATACTTGATACATTGCCCCAGATGCTCGAACAATTCCATTAAGAATAAAGTTAATACCTAAAAACGGATAGAAAAATCCAATCATTTTCAAATACTCCGTTCCAAACTGTACCGATTGTTCATCTTGAATGAAGAGTCGAACCAAATACTCCGCAGATAGAACGAGAATCAATGCAATAGATAACATAAAAATCAAGTTATAGAAAAATCCATACTTAGCAATTTTGGAAACCCGCCCCCATTTGTTTACCCCGATATTTTGACCTGCCATACTATTTACAGCAGTTCCTAAGGCATGTGCAGGTAGCATGAGCACACTATCCAACCTTTGTGCAGCACTGAACCCCGCTACAACGTCCTCCCCAAAGGATGTCACCACACTTAGAATTGCTGCAGAGCCTGCCGAAATAACAGCCATTTGCAATCCAGCTGGAATTCCTAGGTTTAAGATTAATTTTACTTCCGCCAATTTCGGCATCGTTGGAACGGTGAAAGGAATTAATTTTCGTTTTAACGCTAGAAAGAAACCATACAGAAAAGCGATACCTTGAGAAGTGATGGTTGCATAGGCCGCACCCTCTACCCCAAGATGAAATACTTCAATAAAGAGTGGGTCTAAAATCGTATTGAGAATCACAGCTAGGACTACAAACTGAACCGGGGTACGGCTATCCCCAAGTGCTCTCAAAATAGTTCCAATAAAGTTATAGCCCATTAGGAATAGAATACCAGTTGCGTTGATTTGCAAATAAGCCTTTGCACTAGCCATCATACTTTCCGGCGTACCAAGAAATGACAAGATTGCTTCTGCAAAAAAGAATCCAATCATCCCTAATATTAGACTAATCGATGTTAATACAATCACAAAGGCATTAATGTACCGCTTTAACCCTTCTTCATCTTTCTTACCCTTTTGTTGCGAAATGACGGTTAACGTTGCATTGTTAATCCCAATAATGAAAGACAACATCGTAAAGATAACGGTACTGGCAATTGCGACTGCTCCTAAAGCATTCGCTCCAATTAAATTACCAACCCACAGACTATCGATAAATTGATAGGAGGTTTGCAACAGATTCGCAAAAATAATCGGTGTGGAAAAAAAGAAAAGCTGCTTCAGTATATTTCCACTCGTAAAATCCGCTTGCTTGGCCTTACGCATAACAAAGACTCCTTTATATTAAGTACACTTTATAAGAAAATGGGATGCACGACTGCAATCCCATTTTAGCTTACTTATCCAATTAAGAAAAATAACTAATACATAAACCGATTGTTAGCAAGAAGCCAAAAATCGTATTCGTTTGCGCCGTTGCTTTCATAGCCGGCATCATTTGCATCGGCACACTTTTGCCGATAAAACCTTTGATTGCCTTAATTGGCTTAGGTGCACTTAAAAATACGATTAAACTCCAAGGACTTATCTCTCCCATGATTACGAGCCCTACAATCCATAAATAAGCAATAACAAACATAACACCTAAGGCACTAACCGCTTTGTCATGACCAAGTAGAATCGCCAATGTTTTACGACCGGATTTTTGGTCTCCTTCCCGATCTCTTATGTTATTCGACATATTAATCGCTCCAACTAAAATCGCAACAGGTATCGAAATTAATATGCTATCTACATTGATTTCCTTAGCTTGTATAAAAAATGAAATTAAAATGAATGCAGAACCCATACACAAACCAGCCATTAGTTCTCCAAATGGGGTTGAAGAAATCGGAAGTGGTCCACCTGTATAAAGATAACCTACCGCCATACCAGCAAGCCCAATGAGAGCAAGAATCCAACTACTATTCATACAAATATAGATGCCAATCAGTAGGGCAACACCGTAACACGCTAGTGCTAACTGTAATACCGTTTTCGGTTTCAAGCCGTCTCGGACAATCGCTCCACCAATACCAACCGATTCCTCCGTGTCTAATCCACGTTTAAAATCATAGTATTCATTAAACATATTGGTTGCAATTTGAATCAAAAGACAAGCAAATAACATCGCGAAAAACAACCCTAAATCAATTTCAACATAATGCATGGCTAACGCTGTTCCTATTAAAACAGGCACAAAAGTGGCAGTTAACGTATGCGGTCTCGTTAGTTGCCATAAAACCTTACCCATACTTTGTTGGTCAGATTGGTTCATTGTATTACCCATAAAATCGCTCCTCCAACAAATCTATTTTATTTCACATTCTTAGTATACAAGATAATTACCACGTAACATCATACCATATTTTTATGCATTTTATTACAAGTAGATTTTGGGCATGAAGCTTCTAAAATCACAACCTCTAAAACAAAGGTACTATCTCCATATGTTACTCTACTATTTTCCTCTACTAACAGATAGGCGTCTTAATGAATACACTACCTCATACAATCCACAAAAATGGGGTGTTTTCATGAAGATCCCAGTCCTATTAGCGGGGCCTATTCTCCGTAGAGTAAGTAAGCACCAAATTCATATTTGGATTGCAACAAGCGAAAGAATGGATATAAATGGGGTGCTGTTTAACGCCACCTTTAACCAAAAAGATGGATATAACTACAAAATAATAAGCGAGTACTCCAAAACCAACACCATTCAGCTAGGAGAAAATTTGTATATTAGTCTGGTTATGCTCCTACCGGAAACCGATTCTTTTCCAACGAACTCGCTGTTAGCATATAACCTATATTTTGAAACGAAGAGTGGCGTAATGGATTTAGGTTCCTTTGATTTACTTATGCAAAATAACCTTCAGTCCATTGTATATGGAAATCATCGCTATCCTACCTTTTTCATAGCAGATTCGGCAGAACATCAAAGACTGTATGGCTCCTGTCGAAAAACCCATGGTGAAGGAGAAGATTTATTTATAGGTGCGGACCTTTATATGAACCAACACTATGACAATCTAGCAAAACGCCCTAGTAATCTATTTTTATTAGGCGACCAAATATATGCAGATGATGTGGCTGATCCAATGTTTTCTGTAGTCCATGAGCTAGCAGAAAAGATTATGGGAAATTGGCAGGAAAACCTTTCACATATCGATAAACGGCTAGAGAAAGAGCCGTTTGATGATGCACTTCATCAGCTCCAGGGAAGGCAATATATATCGGAGAAGTTTTGTAAATTCACATCGAACAATGCAGGTAATCACCTGTTTACATTTGGGGAATATGCAGCCATGTATATTTTAAATTGGAGCCCTGAGGTATGGAAAGAAACAAAGATACCTACATTTGAAGAACTCCGTGAAGAAGATAAGATTTATTTTATCTATAAGGATATAAATCACAATGAAGAAGAGCGTATTAAAGAGTTAGAAGAGCATGAGCTTCGGTACCGAAAGCAAGTGGAAATGATCGAACAGTTTCAAAAAGGAGTGTATTGCGCGAGGCGCATCATGGCAAATACACCAACATATATGATGTTTGATGACCATGACATTACCGATGACTGGAATTTATCAGAAAACTGGCGAAGCCTTGTTCAGACATCTCCCTTAGGATCCCATGTCATTGCAAATGGTTTAACGGCTTATTGGGCCTTCCAAGGATGGGGAAATGATCCAACTGCTTTTGATCAAGAATTCCTCGATCGTACATCCGCCTATTTTATGGCATTAGAAGACCAGATTCCATTGGTTAACGAGACGATTTATAAAGAGTGGAACCAAAATATGTGGAGTTTTGACTCTTGGTTCTATATTGTTCCAACAAAACCGGAAAGTTTATTTTTAGATACACGAACAATGCGTCATTTCAGCACTGCTCCACAGCCAGTAAAAATAGGCAGGAAAATAGAAGAAACTCCTAATAGCCCAGAACTAATACGAGGCGAAGCTTGGGAACGAATAACCAACCTTTTACAATCAAGTAACTGGGATAAGAAGGAGCCTTTATTTATAATTTCCCCTGTACCTTTATATGGAATAGATCTAATTGAATCGGTGTTATTACAATATGTGGAACCATTGAGAAGCTTTGGAATACCCGTTCATTATCAATTCGATATGGAGGCATGGAAATTTAACGGTAAGGGGTTCCACACCTTTATGGAGCACTTAGAAGAATGGGGTGGCGACAATTACTTTATCCTATCTGGTGATACTCATTTAGCGTCCAATGTACATTCTAAAATAGAGTATCAACGCAAGCGAAAATTTAACATCCACCAATTCACAAGTAGTCCCATTAAAAACATGAGTTTCTCAGGCTTCTTTGGCGTTTTATTAAAAAGCGCTATCTGGTTTAATGCCTTACGTAAGAAAAAGAAAATATTCTATCGCTCCTGCAATCAGGACTATCATTTATTAGAAAGCAAAAAGGAATTAGTTAATACAAAGGGTGTTCGTTGGAAGGAAACCATTCAATATAAAAGCACGGATAACGGAAATGTTGTAGAAACGGACAATAATATCGGAATCGTGACCATCTCCTCGAATGAAATAAGCAATACGTTGTTGACATACAACGGTAAAAAATGGAGTGAGCGAGCCTTTTCGTCAAACAGCGTATAAAATATGTACTTTCATAGTCTGTGGGTGCGAAAATCGCTGTCGCAAAATGCTTCGCATAACCTTAGGGCACGTCCTCAGTTCCCTAGTGGATAATTGGGCAGATAGCGGGGAGTTATCAGACTGAAACTGTAGGAATGAGATAAAATCGGGCACATAGGGGTGAGCTATCTTTCCGTTATTGAGTAAATGAAATCAATTCGGGCACATAGCGACTGCTATCTTTCCGTTATTGAGCAAATGATTTAAAATAGGGTGCATAGATCTTAACTATCAACCCAACAACACCTCTTCCACTATAGTAAATTAAATGCTTTAATCAAAAAATCCAAACGAACACTTTTTTCATAGTGTTCGTTTGATTTTTTTACTTTTATTTATTTTTCCTCTTCAGGTGTCGTGCGTTTAATAAAGAATGCCATGATTAACGCAATAACGGATAGGGCTGCTGCTACAATAAAGGATAAATTAACCCCATCAATCATTCCTTCAGGTGTTTGGCTCGTTGCTCCTGTTGTCATAATTGTAACAAGGAGCGCAGTCCCCACTGAACCGGCAACTTGACGCATCGTATTATTCATTGCCGTACCATGAGGGATTAAACGGTTTGGTAATTGGTTAAGTCCAGCTGTTGTTACAGGCATCATTACCATGGAAATACCAAGCATCCGAAAAGCATGTGCGATCGTCAGAAATGTAAAGGATGTTGTTGTTGAGAGATTCGTAAATAGGAATGTCGTAATCGTTACAATGGATAACCCAACGATGGTTAGCCATTTTGCTCCTACCTTATCGAAAATCCTTCCTGTAATTGGGGACATGGCTCCCATAATAATGGCTCCTGGTAGCAACATTAACCCTGATTCCAATGGCGTAAAGTGATGCATATTTTGCATATACAACGGAAGAATTACCGCTGCCCCAATCATTGATACAAACACAACACAGCCTAAAATCGTCGTTAATGTGAAGATATTGTATTTAAATACTCGAAACTCCAGGATTGGCTGCTCCAATTGAAATTGGCGAATAATAAACCAGATTAACGACAGGACTCCTACAACCATACCAATCAATACTTCTACACTAGACCATCCTGCATTACCTGCAATACTAAATCCGTATAAAATACCACCAAAGCCTAATGTAGATAGGATAATGGATAGAACGTCTACTTTAGGGAAGGTTTGTTTTGTAACATTTTTCAATACAAAGTAAGCAATAATTAAATCTAAAATAGCGATTGGTAAAATGATATAGAATAAATATCTCCAGTCAAAATGTTCCACAACCCAGCCTGATAAAGTTGGGCCAATAGCTGGTGCGAAGGCAATAATCAACCCTACCATTCCCATTGCAGAGCCACGCTTTTCAAATGGGAAGATGAAAAGAAAAACCGTTTGCATTAACGGCATCATGATACCCGCTCCGGCAGCTTGAACCACTCTACCAGCTAATAAAACAAGGAAGCTAGGAGCAATAGCGCATAGCAATGTCCCAAGTGCAAACAGCCCCATTGCCGTTAAAAATAGTCTTCTTGTCGTAAATGTTTCAATTAAAAAGGCTGTGATTGGGATCATAATTCCATTCACGAGCATAAAAATACTTTGTAGCCATTGGGCTGTATTTTCATCTATATGTAAATCTGCCATAATTTCCGGAAGTGCTGTTGCAAGTAGCGTTTGATTTAAAATCGCAGCAAATGCTCCGGATAATAACACTGCTACTAATGTCGTTCGATTGAAAGCAGGTTTATTTTGTTGTGCAGTTCCCTCCATTTGTATCCTTCTTTCTTTATAAAATCCACAAGTTGTTATTTTTTAGCATAAAACATATTCTACCACTCTAAGTACCCATGTCAATTAATTAATGTATCCTAATCGATATCAACTATGCATTAGGGAATGGGTTGGAAATACGATAGTTACTTTATCCTAATTTGTTCTCCTCATCGAAAAAAAAGAAGAATGTAAATGAGAGCTTTTACATTCTTCTTCCTAATTACTGATGCTGATACTGCACTTGGTGCAAGCCTGCGAAAATGCCGCCTCGTGCAATTAATTCATCGTGTTTTCCTTCTTCTGCAATGCCATCCTCTGTCACGACTACGATTCGATCGGCATTTCGAATCGTAGCCAATCGGTGGGCAATCACCAATGTCGTCCGATTTTGGGAAAGCTCTGTTAATGCTTTCTGAATAATCATTTCCGTTTCCGTATCAAGCGCTGAGGTTGCCTCGTCTAATATAAGAATCGGTGGGTTTTTCAGAAACATTCTAGCAATAGCTAACCGTTGTTTTTGACCACCAGATAATTTAAGCCCTCGCTCTCCAATTTGGGTTTCATACCCTTCTGCTAATCCTTCAATAAAGGATTGCAAATGCGCTCGTCGTGCCGCTTCTTCAATTTCCTCATCTGTTGCATCCAATTTCCCATACGCAATATTTTCTCGGATGGTTCCAGTAAATAAAAAGACATCCTGCTGCACAATTCCAATTTGGGACCTTAACGATTGCTGCGTCATATTTCGAACATCGATACCATCAATCGTAATACTTCCATCATTCACATCATAAAACCTTGGAATTAAGGAACTAATGGTTGTTTTCCCAGCACCAGAAGGCCCGACAAAAGCAACCGTTTCCCCAGCCTTAATTTGCAAATGAATATTTTCAAGTACTGGTTTATTCGGTTCATAATGAAAGGACACGTCGTTGAAATGGATATTTCCTTGAAGATTTGCAACTTCCACCGCGTCTTTCGTATCTTTAATTTCTGGTTCTGCATCTAGTAATTCAGTGAACCGTTTAAAGCCCGCCATCCCCTTCGGATACAATTCCATAAGGGCACTAATTTTATCAATTGGCTTTAGCAGTACATTCACATACAGGACAAATCCTACTAATTCCCCATATTTCAGCTCACCATTAAATGTTAGCCAAGCACCAAATACTAGTACAATAAGTGTTATCAAACGGGTTAGTATATAAATGCTTGAATTCGTATAAGCCATCACTTTATAAGCACCAAGCTTGGCTTTACGAAACTTATTGTTATCAACCGTAAAACGGTCAATTTCAAAGCCTTCGTTTGTAAAGGATTGAACAACACGAACTCCAGATACACTATCCTCTACTCGGGCGTTTACATCGGCTATTTTACCGTACATTTTCCGCCAAGCCTTATTCATTTTCATGTTACATACGACGATAACCCAAGTTAAAATAGGCACGATTAAAATAATGGTTAATGCTAATTGGACATTAATCGAAAGCATGATCCAAAAGGCGCCAATAAATGTCATAAACGCAATAAACATATCCTCAGGACCATGGTGAGCAAGCTCTCCGATGTCAAATAAGTCATTTGTAATCCGACTCATAATGTGGCCCGTTTTGGTATTATCAAAAAATCGAAAAGATTGTTTTTGCACATGGACAAATAACTCTTTCCGCATATCTGTTTCAATATTAATGCCGAGCTTATGCCCTAGGTAGTTCACGACGTATTGTAGCCCTGTACTAACCAAATACAGCACAAGTAATGCTGCCCCAACAGAAACAATCATCGACCAGTTTTCATCTGGCAACAGCTCATCGATATACCATTGAACCGCTAGTGGAAAAGCCAATTCTAATATTGCTACAATTACTGCACTAGTGAAATCTACTAAAAATAGTTTCTTATGTGGAATATAATAGGATAAAAAACGTTTGATCATTGCTAGCTTCTCCCTTTCATTAAACTATTCTCGATTATACCAAAAAGAGAAGCAGTCGTTTACTATTTTCATATTCATTAAGTAGATAATAGTTCCGCTACATTTTTTAAAATTTCTGCCCTTAATTGTACTAATTCAGGATATTGATAAAAGAAATTGACTTTTTCCTCCCAAACCTCAGTTGGATAATACAGTTTCTCCGAAAACACAAAAAAGGTCCACGATTCGGTAATATCCTCATAAATGCTTGTTGCGGCATAATCATGTAAAAATTCATCATAATAGCGTTCAAAAAAATCATATACTTCCCATTCATTAAATGGATCTAGGGTTAACCATTCATCTTCTATTTCTCCTTGCCAAAACTGTTCATAAAAATCATGAAGATACGACCCTTGCCGTGCACAACCAAAGTCCGTGAAGTAGGTTGGACAGCTACTTTGTAGCGCCTCATATTGGTCAGGATTGTTAGTAGCTAAATAAGTATCCTCAATAGTATCAATTTGCGAGTCATTCAATGTTACGAGATGACCATATTCATGAACAATTGTATTAATAAAAATGTATGGATCATCCACATCTTTTATATCTATGTTCAGCATCCACTTCGTTGGATCGTATTCCGTTGGTTCTACAGACGCCAATTCATTCATTTTTCCATCCGTGTAAAAGATAAGCACTTCTAACATATCCCGTTTATCTTTTGGAATAACTGCATTGATCTGCTCCCAAATACGCTCATGCTCTGCGGTGTTCTCAATAAACGTATCGTATGCAGTATCATCCGTCTCTGGAATCGGATCTACAATTTGTTCTCCATCTACTAAATACGAAACGATTGGTTCATAGAACTGCCTTTTCGTAAGTCCGTCCGATACCGGTCCTTCCAAAATAGAAGAGGCGTACAGTCCCAATTCCTCTAAGTATCGATTCCCCACTTCCTCACACGTACCCATTTCCCCAAGACAGAAACCTTCTTCTGCCACTGGCTCTTGTCGTTCCTTATCCGCCTGTTCCTCTTCCCCGATACTATTGTCCGTATGTACTTTTGGATCTATTTCAGATGCGTATTCCCCCTCATCAGCTTCGTGCATATCCTCCAGTACTTCTTCTGCATCCTGAAAAAAATTAGCAGTGTATTCATCCGCAAACGAGCATCCAACTAATACTAAAGAGAGACTTGCAATCATTACGTATTTTACTAGTTTCATTGTTCTCTCCTTTCCATGAACACCTTCCTATATTTATATTATCGACTTTTTTAATAATCCCTTTAAAATTTAGGACAAGTCTTTTTTCCCTAGTGCTTTATACTGTTGGAACAGAAAATGCTGGTTCTGAAACAGAAGACAGCTGACATGAGACAGAAACCGAGAGTTTTGAACCCTATAGCGATCCACATGAAACAGAAGGGGCTTATTTTGAAACAGAAGGGACTTCAGGTATTTTATGTATCGCTGCATGAAACAGAAACACGATTAAATGGAACAAAAGAATAAAGCTGCGAGTCATAAGGAGCGTTATATGGAACAGAAAGCCAACGTAAAAAAGGATGCACACCATTTCGTGAGCATCCTTCATCTATTTTCACTCATATTCCCCTAAAATTTCTACAACCTCATTTGTTACAGACAGATCTACAACTTTGTCAAAATCAATTTCACCTTGGATTGCACCGTTTGCTTTGTACATCTCATATTGTTTTTGAATGTCCTCAATGAACATTTGACCATCTGGATTTAAACCTGTTACCCCGACGTCTTGCCAAATTTCAGGGTCTTTTAAGGCAGTATATTCTGTCATCACGTCAATAATTTCATCTTTATTGTCCCCATCTTTTACAAACGCATCATTATAGTCTCGGACTGCTCGAATATAAGCTGCCATAAAACGCTTCGCTACTTCTGGACGCTCTTCTAAAAATACTGGTGACCCTAACACCATCGCAATCTGTGCCTCTGGTGCAAAATCCGTTGCATCATGAAATCTTACATGAATCCCTTCACTTTCCCCTTGTGTAATGAGGGGCTCAATTTGGAGAGCGGCATCAATCTGTTTATTCGCCATCGCCGATAACATATTACCGAAGTCTGACATTAATACAAATTCCACATCATCTCTTGTCAGCCCAGCGTGGTTTAACATTTGCTCAAAAATATAATCATCTACTGCATTTTGCGTTGAAACCGCAATTTTTTTCCCTTCTAAATCAGCATAATCTACTATTTCATCCTGTAAATCTTCTCGAATGACAAAGGTAAAATAGGAGTTACCTGGAATATTATGTCCTTTATCTGCTATGAATTTAACATCAATTCCTTGGGCGATGGAATTGAAGAAGGATGCAGAGGAAATTCCTCCTGCTACATCCACCTCACCTGCTGCAACAGCCGGTAGCATTTCATCACTGTTGGCAAATGTAGCAAATTCTACTTCAATATTGTATTCTTCAAAATATCCTAAAGCATCCGCGATATAAAAGCCTGCACCAGATGCCGAGCCATCCTCCGCTATGACTACAGTTGCCGTTTCCTTAAGTGGTGCTAAAGGATCGCCATTTTCCGATGTAGTTGGCTCCTCTGATGTTTCCTTTTCAGCTGGCTCCTCCTCCTTCGCACAACCTGCTATTATCAGGATAAATACTAGAAAAGGAATAGATACCCACCTTAAAATGCCTTTTTTCATTAACCATCATCTTCCTTTTTCATAGATTCTAATACTATTTATTTCAAACGCGAGCTTTGCACTTCTGTTTGTAGATGCTGCCATATTTCCACAAATTCTTTCGCCATTTCCTCATTGGCTCGAACTTCTTCCATCCTTCTAGGCCTTGGCAAATCAATTTTCTTCTCTTGCACGATTGTACCAGGCTGGGAGCTCATGAGGAAGATACGGTCACTTAATAAAATTGCCTCATCTATGCTATGTGTAATGAACAAAACAGTCTTTTTGGACTCCTCCCAAATACTAAGTAATTCTTCTTGTAGAATGAATTTGTTTTGCTCATCTAACGCGGCGAATGGTTCATCCATAAGTAAAATTTCCGGATCATTTGCAAAAGCTCGCGCAATACTGACTCTCTGTTTCATTCCCCCAGATAATTCTTTCGGATAAAGCTTAGCAAATTTCCTTAAGCCTACCTTTTCTAAATAATAATTTGTCCGTTCCTTTACGATTTTCTTTGGTACATGCCGCATTTTTAAGCCAAAGGAAACGTTCTGCTCCACTGTTAACCATGGAATAACACCCTGTTCCTGAAAAACCATGGATTGAAGTGGTTTCTCTTTACTGGATTGGTGTATAGTAAATTGACCTGTACTAGGTGTTTCTAGACCTGCTAATATTCGTAAAAGCGTCGTCTTTCCACATCCACTCGGTCCTAAAATACATACAAATTCCCCATCTGTAATGTTCATATTTACATCTTTTATCGCTTCTACACTCTCGTTTCGTTTGAAAAAGACCTTCGTTAGTTGGTTTACCTCAATTTTTGTATTCAAAGAATCGCCACCTTTCCAAACATTACTTCCATGGAACTAATTTACTTTGTAAGCCTCGAATTACAAGGGAGAATAAGTATCCGAAGAACGATATCAATACGAGACCTACATACATTTGTGGAAGTAGAAATGCTTTATAATTCATCCAAATCAAATATCCAATACCAGAATTAGCACCTAGCATTTCCGCCGCAACAATCGTTAGCAATGCAATGGCCTGCCCCATTTGGATTCCTTCCAGCATTACTGGCAAAGAGCCTGGAAGCGCAATTTTAAAGAAAAAGTTTCGTGGACTTGCTCCATAGTTGCGAGCTACATCGGTATAAATTTTGTCAATGTTCATAACTCCGGCTGCAGTATTAATGACGACAGGGAAAAAGACACTAATGGCTATGGTTGCGATTTTTGAAAACTCTCCAATACCAAAGATAATGATGATAATTGGTAGCATCGCTAATGTTGGTATTGGCATTAAGGCCATAATAAGTGGTTGAAAGAAATGACGAAATGGCGAATACATTCCGATTAGTAAACCAAGGGCAATCGCAGGTATTACCCCAAGTAAAAATCCTCCCAAAATCCGATACAAACTAATTTTTACATGTTCCAATAGTTCTCCACTTGCTGCCATATCATATAGTGTGGATAATATTACGGTTGGAGGCGGGAAAAATCTTGGATCAATGATTGCTGTTCTCGAAAGAATTTCCCATAATAGCAAAACGAAAATTGGAGATGAAATGGTAAGGATCTTTTTCAGTCGGTTATTTCGTTGTCGTTTTTTCCAATCTTCCTTTTCCACTAATAATGCAGATTTATTTACGTGTTTCTCTTCCATTCGAAAACCACCTCTCAACGGCATAGTATGTGTTTGCCCAAAAAGGTGTGAACGATTTTTTAGGAAATTCGCCTAGAAATTTTGTGGAAAATTAGTACCCATTTTATTCTTCGTTTTGCTTGGGAAATAAAAAAAAGCTTAGGATTACTTTTCCTAAGCTTCTTAGATTACGGAAAAACAATTGTCTTATTTCCGTGTACGATAATTCGATCGGCTAGATGCCACTTTACTGCTCTTGTTAGGACATCACGCTCAATGTTTGCCCCAATTTTCTTTAAATCTCGAACATTATCCTGGTGGTTAACCCGCATGATGTCCTGTTCAATAATTGGGCCTTCATCCAAATCATCTGTCACATAATGAGAGGTGGCGCCAATTAATTTCACCCCTCGCTCATAAGCCCTTTCGTATGGCCTTGCTCCAACAAATGCTGGTAAAAAGGAATGATGAATATTAATAATTTTGTTTTGATAAGCCTTTACAAAAGCCGGGGTTAAAATTTGCATATAGCGGGCTAGTATAATGACATCTACATCATAATCTTGAAGTAGTTGGAGCTGCTGTGCTTCTACTTCTTTACGAATATCTTTGTTTGCAGGGATATAATAAAACGGGATCTCCATAGACTCTACAATTTCTCTAGCATCCTCATGATTACTAACGACAATTGCGATTTCCGTCATCAAATCCCCTGATTGCCATTCCCATAATAGCTCCCGTAAACAATGTAGCTCCTTTGACACGAAAATAGCAGACTTTTTCACGTTATATACAAAGTTAAATTCATATTCCATCGAAAATTGCATTGCAATAGGATGAAAGCGGGTTTGCATCGCTTTTTTCTTTTCTTCTAACCGCGGGCACTCAAATTCAATTCGAATAAAAAAGGTCCCACCTTCTGGATTAGTGGAATACTGATTGGAGTCCAAAATATTTGCATCAAATTCCAGTAAAAATTGAGAAACCGCAGCAACAATACCCGGTTTATCTGGACAACTAATTAAAAGCCTCCCTCGATTTTTTTGTTGCTCTTTAAATTGTCTAATGCGTTCCTGAATATGCATACCATACCCCTTTCCATATATAGTTTTTTACATTATGAGGGATACGGGTTATCATAAGCAATGAGTTTTTCGTTAAAAAGAGATTAAAGGTGCGAAATAAAGGATCGGTTAAGGTAAACGTTGAAAATGAGAGGAGAAATAATAGAATGCTATCTTACACGCTTTGCATCATCCAACAGCAAAATAAACTTGCGATGCTTTTTCGAGAGAAGCACCCCAATAAAAACAAATGGAATTTTGTTGGAGGCAAAATTGAACAAGATGAAAAAATTATCGACGCCGCGAAACGAGAGGCAGAAGAAGAAACGAGCCTTACGATACATAACATTCAATTTCGAGGGATTGTAAAGTGGAATAATACAGACGGGATGTATGTTTATTATTCCAATGAATTTGATGGAGAATTAGCCTCCTCAAATGAGGGGAATGTTGAGTGGAAGGAGATTGATTGGATTCTTACTTCACATGAAGTCGTTCGGAATATCCACTACTTTCTTCCATTTGTATTAGATTTATCCTTGCCGCCAAAGGTTCATCACTTTTATTATGATGACTCCGGTCAAATTAAGGAGAATACGGTGGAGGAAATAAAGGAAGTAGCAAGTGGGATGGTTTCTATTGCAGAGTAGAGGGCTAGAGACAGATTATAAAAACCCCTCGACATAATACGACATAATCCGGGGAGTGACAGGCACCCTGCACCCCCCCAACTCAAAACTCCATCTTCCAGCTAAAGTAGTCATTCTCTGAATTCTTCTCATATTTTAAGTAAGCATTAAATTTGGTGCCTTTTTTGCTTGTAAGTCCTTTTACAAAAGCAGATTTTTGATTCAGAATTGCTTTTACCATCGTTTTAGTTGGCTTTTTCTTGAGTGCTTTTAAGAATTTATCATTTTTCCATATGACAAAGGTGCAGCCATTTTTCCAATTGCTACAGCCGAACCCTTTCGAGGTCTCCACAACATTGTTCCCACAAGCAGGGCACTTACCAAGCACTTCATTCGTTCTTCGAGTCGCTTGGACTTCTTTTAGGATTACGTCTTTTTCTACCTTTATTTTTTTGACCGATTCGTTCGTGAACCTGTTAATTAGTTGAAGAAATTCTACTTTAGGCACGTGCCCCTTTTCAATATCGTATAACGTCTTCTCCAATTTACCGGTAAACTCTAAGTCAAACAGATCCTTTACAGGGAATGTTTCTACTAGACGTTTTCCAAGCTCTGTGCAGGTTAGAAATTTGCTTTGTGACGTAATATAGCCGACATCCTTTAGTTTTTTAATCGTATCCGCTCTTGTTGCCGGCGTACCTATACTAAAGCCTGCTAATATGCTCCCCAGCAGTTCCTCATCTGTATCATTGTCTTTATAGCTCTTTCCACACGTTTCCATTACCTTTAATAATGTTTTCTCTGTATGGTTTTTCGGTGGCTTGGTGGTATGGGTAGAAAGATCGGAATTTACTAGATTTACGATCTCTTTTAATTCCACATTCGGTAAAAGGGTATCCTTGGATTGTATGTTCTCCACCTTTTTCCAGCCTTCTTCTAGCTGTACCTTCCCCTTCGAAACAAAAACCCCTTTTATTTCTTCATGGTTTACTTTCGTCATAATCTTTGTTTGCTCATACTCCGCAACAGGCATGAACTGGGCGATAAATCGATTCTTTACTGCATTATAGACAATTTGCTCGTCCCTGCTGAGGGATTTTGGCAACACATACGTCGGAGTGATGGCGCTATGGCTCTCTACTTTACTATTGTTGAACACCCTTTTAGACTTCGTGAACCGAATCTCATCCTTAAAGTCAAGATTCGCGGAAACAGCCTTTAATACATTCGCCATCTTCCCTACTAAACTCTCATCTAATGCGATACTAGATGTCCTTGGATAGGTAATAAACTTTTTTTCATAGAGAGTTTGGGCTACTTTTAGTACTTTATCTGCGGACCAGCCTTTATATTTATTCGTAATAAAACCTTGTAAGTTTGTTAGATTAAATAAAGGTGGTGCATATTCTTTCTTTTTCTCTACTTCTTTTTCTACTATTGTAGCTGCTTGGTTCGCTAATAGGTTTTGTATAGCCTCGAGCGTTTCTTTCTTTTTGAACTTTTCTACCGCATCCTCTACATATACCCCTTCATAGGTTTCCTCACTTTTTGTTTGAAAGGTTGCAGTTAACTTGAAATAGTCTTCTGGGACAAATTGTTCAATTTCCTTATCCCGATCGTAAATGATTTTTAATGTTGGTAGCAGCACTCTTCCAATATTGAGCGCTTTCCCTTTTCCTTTTTGATACTTTAACGTTGCAACAGATGTTAAATTGATGCCAATAATCCAATCCGCCCATTGGCGACTCATTCCAGCATCCAGTAAAGGTCGCATCTCTTGATTGGATTTCATGTTTTCTAAGCCTTCCAATACTCCATTTTTCGTCCATTCATTTAACAGTAGGCGATATACAGGCTTTGAAGGCTTTTGCTTATAAATAATACTATCCCCAATTAATTGGCCCTCTCGATCATAATCACATGCAGATATAATCATATCTACATCCTTTCGACTCATTAAATAATGGATTGTTTTGAGCTGCTTTTGCGCTCCACCATCCGCCTGGTCCCGATTCCTGGGATTCGATTTCACTTTATATTTAAAGGATTCCGGAATAAAGGGGAAGTTCTCCATTTTCCAGCTTCGCATTTTTGGATCATAATCCTTTGCATCGTATAGCTGGAGAAGATGACCAAACGCCCACGTAATAATATAGTTATTTCCTTCAAAATAACCGTCTTTTTTCGTCTTTACATTTAGGGCATCGGCAATGTTTTTTGCTACTGAAGGTTTTTCGGCAAGAATTAATCTCATATGTATCACTCCATTTGTGAAATTAGTGAGGTTTTCAGAGGGAAAATAAGAAGCATTTAAGGTAGGTTCCGAAGTATTATATCACAGTTTTCTTTATACGGATAAGTCTGTTTTTCGAAATAGGAAGAGTTTTACTATCAATCCAATACAAAAGGATTGCAAATTTTTACGTTTCGTAATATGATTCATTAGAATTTTAATAACCTCTAGAAAAGAGATGACAGCTTGTGCCTAAGTATATATGGATATTAGTTATTGCAACTGCCATTAATGTAACAGGTGGCTCCTTTCTTTGGCCTTTGAATACGATCTATATGCATAATGAATTAGGTACATCACTAACATTTGCTGGCATCGTGTTAATGTTCAACCAAGGATTTGCCATCTTAGGAAACTTAGTTGGTGGCTATTTATTTGATAAAATTGGCGGCTATAAAACGCTACTATTCGGAACATCCTCTGCTATTGTATTCACTATTACGCTAGCGTTTCATCATAGTATTGTTCCATATATTATTCTATTAATTTTAATTGGATTTAGCTCAGGAGTAATCGGTCCTTCTATGTTTGCAATGGCCGCATCTCTATGGCCAGAAGGTGGTCGAAGAGCCTTTAATGCGGTGTATGTAGCCCAAAATTTAGGGGTAGCCTTAGGGACAGCTTTAGGCGGCTTTATTGCCAGCTACTCATTTGATTATATATTTATTGGAAATGCGAGTGTCTTCTTTATATTCTTTATTGTTGTCGTGTTTGCATTTAAACCAATGGATAAATTAGCAAACGCTCAAAGCTACACGACTGTTATTGATCAAGGTAAGAAAATTGCCAATAAAGCATCCTTGTACTCGCTCATCATTTTAAGTATTGGCTTCCTAGTTTGTTGGATTGCATATTCCCAGTGGCAAGGAACGATTTCTTCCTACACACAAGACCTAGGTATGGAGGTCAGCCAATACAGTTTGCTTTGGACCATTAATGGATTATTGATTATTCTAGCTCAACCTATCGTCAAATTTGTTGGAAACAAAATTCCTTCTACGAAAACACAAATTTATATCGGAAATACAATCTTTTTAATTTCCTTTGTTTACTTATTGTTTGCAAACACCTTTATCGACTTTGTCATCGCAATGACAATTTTAACAATTGGTGAAGTACTCGTTTGGCCAGCGGTCCCAAGCTTAGCCAATGATTTAGCTCCAAAGGGAAAAACAGGATTTTATCAAGGTATCATTAACAGTGTTGGCGCAGCTGGTAGAATGACAGGACCAGTATTAGGTGGCTTAGTAGTAGATTACTCCAATATCCATGTTTTATTTGGAATCTTAATTGTTTTGTATTTTATCCCATATGTTACAACCTACAGCTACGATCGAAAGCTGATACAACAACAGAAGCAAACCGAAGAAGTCTCCATGAGTTAAATTAGGATGTATAATGGCGTGTGTATAGACACACGTCATTTTTTTGTTTTAATAGAGTTAAGACTTATCTGTTAAAGCTTCCAATAAAATTGAAACGTTTTCCTATTCACTTCAGTCTAAAGGTTAGAAAGGAGGTCGGTTGAGTGACATTTCAGAGAAAAATTAAAAAAGCTATATCCGGCAATAGGTCTGCCCTTTACGAATTAATTGATGAGCAACGAGACAAGCTGTATCGTATTGCTTATCTTTATGTAAAAAATGAAAACGATGCAATTGATATCTTCCAAGAAACCACCTATAAAGCCTTTAAATCGATTCATAACCTCAAAGAACCTGACTTTTTTCATACCTGGTTAACAAAAATTTTAATCAACACATCGTTAGATTTTATTAAAAGAAATCAAAAGGTGATTCCTTTTGAAAATGTAGAGGATTACGCCAAAACTGAGGGGAATCCCCTAGAGGCACGAATGGATTTAATGGCTGCGATTGATAAGCTATCCGCTACTTACAAAACAGTAATTATTCTCCGATTTTATAAGGATTTCACAGTAAAACAAATAGCTGAAATACTAGACTGCCCTGAAGGAACGGTAAAAACATATCTTCATCGGGCTACAAATCAACTGAAAAAAGAGCTAAAAGAGGAGGATTGGATGAATGGCTGATTTTCGAAAACAGTTTCATAAAGAAATAGAGAAGATTGCAATTCCCAAGGAGCGTCTTACGAAAGCTATGAAGGCCGCCAAGGGCAAAGAAAAAAAGGGACTTAAGAAGCCCGCTATTTACGCTGTTACTGCAGCCATCCTTGGTTTAAGTATTTTGTTTGGGTCAGCCTTTTTCTCACCTGCTATGGCAAGCACCTTCGCCAAATTACCGGTGATCGGTTCTTTATTTGAAAAAGAAGATCCGATTCAAATGATATCCGAAAAGCTAGAGAAAAAAGGCTTTCAAATTGCTTCTGTAGGGCTGCAATTTCAACCCGATAAAATAGTACAAATTTCAGTGGATGGTACAGAACAATATTTACAAACCGTACAAGATGAAATTAAAACAATCGCTGAAAATGCACTACATTCGGAAGGGTATGACGCCTATACAGTAGTTGTAGATAGGATAGAGATTGATTACGAAGAATTGGCATACCAAGAACAATATAGCAAGGATTTAGATAAAATACACCAAGCCTTAAGTGCTGAAAATATCAATAAGGAACAAATTGAGATTCGCTATATTGATGAACAAAAAAGTATGGAAGTGTGGATTATCGGGACAGAGGAATATTTCAAATCGGTTAAGGATGACGTGAAGGAAATCGTAGCAAACGCAACGAAAGATACCGTCTTTATCTATGAAGAACTAGAAGTAAAGCATTCCGATGAACCCCTTGTCCAAGTAATATCACATAAGGAGCTTCCAGAAGCGGAA
Source organism: Salirhabdus sp. Marseille-P4669 (assembly GCF_900240405.1). Taxonomy (GTDB): domain Bacteria; phylum Bacillota; class Bacilli; order Bacillales; family Alkalibacillaceae; genus OEQK01. Next base: position 213,657 of record NZ_OEQK01000001.1, on the reverse strand, counting down.
CGAAAATGGATGGAATCAAGAGTAATTTCCTTTATTGGCAATGAATTGTATGGCAAAACAGACTACCACGTTCGAAATGTTGGACATAAGATCACAGATGGCACCTTACATTTAAGGATTGACCTGGATTTAAATAGCTCTGATTCATCTATTGAGGAGCTTGCTAACGGAATCCAAGAGAACATTGTAGCTATATTTGAGTCCGATCGGTTTAAACCACATATTGATGGGCTACCTTACACGATTACGTTTTATAGTAAAGATGGGGTGGAAATTAAATAGAACAAAGAGCCTTAGAGTCTATCTTCCTAACTCTAAGGCTCCTTTTTATCACTGTCCATAATAAGCATATTTACCGTGTTTTCTTAAATAATGCTTATCTAGTAATTGCTGATCCATTGCTTGTGTATTTGGATTTATTTGATAGGTCCAGAGCGCCATTTTTGCCACTTCCTCTAATACAACTGCATTATGAATGGCATCGGTTGCATTTTTACCCCAGCTAAAGGAAGCATGACTGTGGAGTAGTACGCTTGGCACTTGGTTTGGATCGATATTTTCAAAGGTTTCCACTATTACATTGCCTGTTTCCAACTCATAGTCCCCTTTTATCTCCACTTCTGTCATCGGTCTTGTACAAGGAATCGTACCATAGAAGTAATCACCATGAGTTGTACCTAACGCCGGTATTCCTTTTCCCGCTTGTGCAAAGCTTGTTGCATAAGGGGAATGGGTATGAACAATCCCTCCAATGTCTTTGAAATTACGATATAGCACAAGATGTGTTGGAGTATCGGAAGACGGTTTCAGCTTCCCCTCTACAACATTGCCTTGTAAGTCGAGTACAACTAAATCATCTAATTTCAACTCTTCATAAGGTACGCCGCTTGGCTTTATTACCATCAGGCCACTCTCTCTATCTAAACCGCTTACATTTCCCCACGTAAACGTAACTAGGTTGTTTTTCGGAAGTGCTTGGTTTGCTTCCAGTACTTCTTGCTTTAATTTCTCCAACATGTTCATTTCTCCTCTCTTTTAACGGTTTTATAGATTCATTCTATCATATTTTTAGACTTATTTTTCTTTTTCTAATGTTCAGATGAAAGGTTATTTTTCTGGCTCCCCTTCCTGCCCCATTGACCATATAGAGTCTGACCATTAACAACCACTGCTACTTTTGACCCGTTTTCTCCATTTTCATTATTCTACGATAAAATTTTTATTTACAGGAAAAACCCTTTATGTATAAGGATTTATTCGAATTTTATTTATTGGGACCAAAAAGCAAATCTTGAATATTCGGAAGAAAAACTAACAATACCGGAGCATTTTTTAATGATTTTATGGCCTTACTTGTTTAACCAATGATTAAGATGTTTTATCCTTACATATCCTCCATTAACTCATTTGCCTTAATTTTCAGACCACTTTAACATAAATACTGTATTAAAAAACAAGTTTGTGAAAGGAGATTTTATCATTAGTAGTCAAGTAACCATCGATCCCGACAAGACCGGTAAAATTACCTTTAGTAAGCCTAGGGTTGAGGACGGGAGATCCATGTGGGAGCTCGTGCAAGAATCCACATTAGATCAAAACTCTGCATACAAGTACATTATGATGAGTGAATACTTTGCCAACACATGCGTTGTAGCAAAGGAAGACGAAAAACTAGTCGGATTTGTAACTGCATTTATACCTCCAGAAAAGCAAGATGTTGTGTTCGTCTGGCAAATTGGGGTAAATCCCAATTACCAAGGCAAACAAATCGCATCAAAGCTACTCCATGAATTAATAAATAGAAGCACTTGCCGTAACGTTCGTTACCTAGAAGCAACTGTTACTCCATCTAATAAAGCGTCTCAAGCTCTATTTAAAGGATTTGCACGAAAGTTAGAAACAAATTGCTTTATATCAGAATGCTTTTCAGAGGATTTATTTCCAAGTGAGGAGCATGAAGAAGAATTATGTTTCCGTGTTGGACCTTTTCACACGTAACGGAAATTTGAGATACAACTTTTCAAATAATAAATGTACTATACAGAATTTGAGAGAGTCTTAAACCATTGCAATACCAAAAAAGGTATATAAATTAAGGAGGACATGGTTTGAATTTTACAGACCTTAACGTTTTTGAAAAATATGAATCGGAAGTACGTAGCTATGTAAGAAGTTTCCCAACCGTTTTCACGAAGGCAAAAGGCTATAAAATGTGGGATGAGAAAGGAATGGAATACATCGATTTCTTCTCCGGTGCAGGAGCACTGAACTATGGACATAATGATGACAAAATGAAAGAGAAGTTAATCGAATACATCCAACATGATGGCATTACCCATTCCCTGGATAAAGCAACAGATGCCAAAAGAGAATTTATTCAAAAATTTAATGACGTAATTTTAAAGCCACGTGGGCTTCACTATAAAATGATGTTTCCAGGACCAACGGGAACAAATACTGTCGAAAGTGCCTTGAAGCTAGCACGTAAGGTTACGGGTCGAACCAATATTGTTAGCTTTACAAATGGTTTTCATGGTATGACGATTGGCTCATTGTCTGTAACAGGTAACGCCTCCAAACGAAAGGGAGCAGGAATCCCACTACAAAATACCGTTACGATGCCGTTTGATAACTATGTTCATGAAGATCTGGATACACTCGATTACTTTGAACGCTTCCTTGAAGATAGCGGTAGTGGTTTAGACTTACCAGCAGCAGTCATTGTAGAAACCGTTCAAGGGGAAGGTGGCATCAATGTTGCTCGCTTTGAATGGCTAAAACGACTTGAAGCAATCTGTCATAGCTTTGAAATTTTACTTATTATTGATGATGTACAGGCAGGAGTTGGACGGACCGGAACGTTCTTTAGCTTTGAGCCTGCGGACATTAAGCCAGATATCGTCTGCTTATCCAAATCCTTAAGTGGCTACGGATTACCCTTAGCAATTACCTTAATTCGACCAGATTTAGATATATGGTCCCCAGGTGAGCATAATGGAACATTCCGAGGAAATAACCATGCTTTTGTAACCGCTACAGAAGCGTTAACATATTGGGAAGATAAAAACTTCGAAAAAGAGGTTCAACGCAAAGGAGACATGACGAAGGCGTTCCTGCAAGCGTTATGCAGGAAATTCCCTGAAATTAAAGGGGAAGTTCGTGGTCGTGGTTTAATGGCCGGGATTGCCTGTGATGTTGACGGCCTAGCCTCTAAAATTGCCGCTGAAGCATTTGAACTAGGATTAATTATGGAAACATCCGGTCCAAAGGATGAAGTTTTTAAACTGTTCCCACCAATAACCATTGACGAAGAGGGACTTAAAAAAGGTTTTGACATAATCGAACATGCTGTGAATAAATTAATAAAAATACCAGTTACCAATTAACCATTAGGGGAGGCTATTAAAAATGAAAGTAGTAAAACTAGAAGACATCCTTGGAACAGAACATGATGTAGACGGAGGTACTTGGATTAGTAGACGATTATTAACAAAAAAGGACAACATGGGCTACTCTGTTAACGATACGATTATTAAGGCAGGAACAGAAACACATATTTGGTATCAAAATCATTTAGAAGCTGTTTATTGCATTGAAGGAGAAGGGGAAGTAGTAACATTAAAGGACAACAAAGTATGGCCAATAAAGGCAGGTACTCTATATGCATTAGATCAGCATGATGAGCATCTTCTTCGCGCAAATGAAAAAGGAGATATGCGCATGGTTTGTGTATTCAATCCTCCGCTTTCTGGGAAAGAAGTACATGATGAGAATGGAGTCTATCCGGTTGATGAGGATTGACAAACAAAATCGGAGCCTCACATGAAATCATACTCATTACCGAAACTCTAAGAAAAGCCTCCAAAATATTTTTTGGAGGCTTTCTATCTTGACACAAACCGATTCCCCGTAACCCAAAATCGATAAGGATAGTCCTTTGCCTCCCCACTATTATCAATTCCAATACGCGGACCCTTTGAGATTGAATCTGGTTTTGGCCCGTCTGCAATATACAAAGGTGGCTCAAAGAAGGTTCTGCCATAATCCTCCTTTACAATTCCCAATGCTTTCGTTAGTTTTCCTGGACCATTAGTAAGCTCTATCTCTTTTTTCTTGTCCCCACGACGCTGATACATTAAGTCAATGCCAATATATGGTTCAACTGCTCTAATTAAAACCGCTTCTGGAATCCCTTCTTCCCCACTTACCACATTCACAAGACAATGGGTATGCATGACATATGTATAGACAAGCCCCGGTTTACCAAACATTACTTCCGTCCGCTTCGTTCGTCGATTGCCAAAGCTATGTGCCGCCCGGTCCATTGCGCCGAGATATGCTTCCGTCTCTACAATCCATCCAGCAGCTATGCCCTCATCGGTCTCTTTTACGAGTAATTTACCAAGCAAATTTTTAGCGAGTTCCAGAGTCGGTTGAGCAAAAAACGGTGGATTTAAGGGTTGACGCTTCATTGAATCACTCCTATTTTGTATTATTATTAACCTGGGGGTAGTACATTTATTTTGGATTAGAAAATTTTCAATTTCACTGGGCAAGTCCGGCAAGAACATGCATTCGATTTGAATCCTTTTCAGCTACTTTCCTTTACAAAAATAGATCCCCATCATGGAGGATCTATTACCATAGACTTTCAAACATATCGGTTTCCGTTAAATTTGTATCTATATTACAAGTCTCATCATCGATTCCATATTGCCAGATGTGTGCCGTTATACCATCTGGGATATCTGGATTAAATTCCGTAGGCGACTCTTCCTTTGATGTGATACCAACATTTACTTCACTAACCCATAATACGAGCTGTTTACTTGCATCACTGTTATCTTCCTTAAATTTTAAATAGGCTTCTACTAAGTTGTTCTCCGTACTTTCCGAAAACACACCGTATAGCCCTGGTTTATAAGGAGAATCCTGGATTGTCTCCGTCCAGCCTACGATAAAATGGGGATCAACAGGATAGGTTGGTTCTATGTCTGCAAATATATATTCACCTTCTGGCACACCAAGGTCTTTAGCGTAGGAAATCGCTTCTTGTGCTTCCTTCCTACCACTTTCCTTAGAAATTGCTTCTGTAAAGTGATTATAAATTAAAACAATTTTTAGGTTTTCCTTGCGAAGGAAATCCACTTCCTCCTTAGTTAATCCAAAGGAAACATCCTCTTTCGTTTCTAAATATCTTCCCACATAGGAAGGCTCGCCATAATTTTCACGAACACACATTAATTGCTCTTCCTCCACCACACTAGCCGTGTCAATTCCCCAGTAAATCGTCTGCTTCTCCACTTCTTTCTGTTTTATATGCTTATGATTCTCATTTTTATTTTCTTGATTACTAGACTGTTTCTGATTTGTTTCTATACTACAGCCAGTAACAATAACGAGCAAGAAAGCTAGTGCCGTAATAACATAACGCGCAATCCCTTTAAACATAAGGTCCACTCACTTTTTTTAACTACCTTATTCTTTAGTAGTAAAAAAGTGTAAGACATACGCCTAGAGATGAAACCTGAAACACTATGGTAATAATTGATTCTCCCGATAACTTACCTGCTGGACCGTTTTTTCTTTTACAAAAGATAGGACACATAGCCCTAACAGAATGAGAAAGACCCCAATCCATGAAGGAACAGAAAGTACTTCCCCTACTACAAAGACCCCAAGTACTGTAGCAGTTAATGGCTCCCCTAATGATAAAGTGACTGCTGTGGAGGATGGGATTTTCTTAAGACCTTTCGCATATAGCCAGTAAGCAATACCCGTAGCAAAAATTCCAAGCTCTAAGCTTACAAGTGCACCATTTGCTTCAAAAATCCATGTTATATCAAAGAAAAATAAAAGCGGTGCCAGCATTAAACCACTAATTGTAAAAATGACTGCCATGGCAGGTAATGGCTCTTTTTCTGCTGTTAAATCTTTGCTTACTAATGTAAACAAAGCAAAGGATAACCCCGCTCCGATTGCCATAATAATACCGTACGGATTTATGCTCACCGCTTCTTTATTTACAAAAAGCAAAACACATCCGAAAATAGATAAAAGTGTGGCACTCCACCAAACCTTTGACGGGTTCTTTTTCCAAAAAAGCCACTCTAATATTCCCGATAAAACTGGTGCGCTGCCAATTCCAACAACTGTTCCAACAGCAACTCCAGTAATACTTACACTTGAGAAAAATAATGGTTGATAACAGGCCATACACAAGGAGGCAATAAGCGTACGTTTATACGGCCAATTCGTTAACGACAATTTCTTCAAGCTCAGTACGATGGCAAGAAGCGTTACTCCCCCAATAACTAACCGAATAGTGCCAATCGCAACTGGATGGGCACTAGCTGGAGCAAAGGTTTGGCTTGTTCCAGTTGTTCCCCATAAAACCGCTGCCATGAGTACGAAGAGAAATGGTACTTTTGGTTTCATTCCTAATCCTCCTTGTAGCTTTGTAAATAACCGCCCAGTGACATTAACATGTAGAAGACTCCTCAAGATGTTACATGCTGTAGTTTATTACAAATGTAGCATAAACCAATGCTAATTGTTAGAATTTTTTCATTTATAAAAAAAGGGGCTGACATATGCCAGCCCCGAATACCTTTAGGTTTAGTTGCGGTTTTCTTGATCTATTTGCTGCTCTTGAACATTGACATTAGCTGCATCCTGTCTAATTCTAGCTCTTTGACTAGTGTCAGAAACAGCAATAGCATCTCCACCACCAAAGTCAATCGCTAAAGAAAAGGCATCTCCAGAATCTTGACCAATTACACCAACTAAATCATTCGTTTGTGTTACATCTTGCATTTGTTCCTGATTTGCTAGGTTAAGCTGAATCGTATCTCCACCATTTCCTCCGTTTCCACCGTTTAGTGCATTTGCAGCATCATCACCTACAGCTGCACCTGCTACCATGTCTGCCGGTGCTGGAGCAAGTGGTTCTTCAGCAGCTGCATTGTTTACAACAAGCTTTCCAATGAAGTTTCTCTTAAATTGCAAGTTGACTTGAAATGGAGCTGCACCACCGTTACCTAAAGCCATAATCAAACTCCTCCTCTATTTTTTTTGAAGATATTATCTATCTTCTCTACTAAATATATGAGAATACGTAAAAGGTGAATGGAGTTTTGACTAGTTTTCATAGAATTCCACAAACTACTTATTTCAAGGGATAGCCTTAACGTTTTTTACCATCTTTGCATTTAATAGAATAGAATCTATTAATAGAGAGGGTGCTTATTTTGAGCCAACACGAAGTGCTTAATGAAATAAATAGAAACATAAAACAATTAACGAAACGAACAAGGAAACTAAAGGAAACCGTTCAAGATAGTAAACGAATATATAAACATTTAGAAGAAAGGGTATCTCACTTAGAGGCGAACCATAAGAAGGATATCGAGCATTTACAGGAGTTACTAGCAGCGGCAATGAAGCACGAAGTAACCATTTCAATCAATGATAGCCACATTAAGGAGCTGCTGATTGAAAATAAAACACAAGAGTGATTGTAACTTCGGACACATGTTGTCCGAAGTTATTTTATTTGGATCGAATCGTATGCTTCAAATAAGTGCTTAAGGAGTTCCTGGGCACGTTTCAATTGATGTGTTTCTTCTGCTGATTTTGAGCCATCGTTTCGTAGCACTTCATTCACAGCCTGCTGCGCCTGTAGGAGTGCATTATGTGCATGCTGAAACAGCTGTGGATTGTTATTAGCCTGGGCATGGACAACTGCTTCTTCCGCACGAAAAACAGTCTGCAAAACAGAATCATATGGATTGCCATTCATCATTAAAACCACCTTTTTAAAAAGAAATTTCGGAAAAAGTAGTACAAGTCCCCTATTCTGAATAGATATTTTTAAGACAAGCTTTTTTTAGGAGGGTATGGATGTTGAGCATTTTTTTCAGTTACGTATTATTAGGGTTATCCTTAGCGATACCTATTGGTCCTATTAACGCAGCACAATTAGATAAAGGAATAAAAGGTGGGTTCTTCCCAGCATGGTTTGTTGGCCTAGGAGCGATTGTAGCAGACGGTATTTATATGCTCATCGTGTACTTTGGTATTTTCCATATGATTGATACACCTTTTGTCAAAACGTTTCTTTGGCTATTTGGATGTTTCGTTTTAGTTTATACGGGCTTGGAAAGTATTATTAGCGCAAAGAAAATAGAGCTATCCAAGCAAAGAAATACAGAATCGTTATCGAAGTCCTTCTTTTCTGGGTTTATGATGTCTATTACAAATCCCCTAACGATTTTATTTTGGTTAGGGATTTATGGATCTGTATTGGCGAAAACAGCATCCTCTTTTGGGACAAAGGAGCTCATCCTATATAGTGGTGCCATATTCCTAGGATTACTTGCTTGGGACTTTACAATGGCTATCGTATCTAGTAGCTTCCGAACCTTTTTGAAAAGCAGAGCATTGCAATTACTATCCGTTGTATCTGGTTTATCCCTAATTGGGTTTGGAATCTATTTCGGCGTGGAAGGACTAAAATTGCTAATTGGTCTCACGTAAACCCTGCTTTTTCCAAATACGGGACATCACAATCGTAATCACACCGATAACAAAAACAAACCCTAAGCTAATAAAGAATCCCATTCGATTCGATTTATCTAACAATGTCCCACTTACACCTAGTAAAATGAGCGCCATCCCTACATAGTATTTAATGTAATCAAAGGTCTTTAATTGTAAATTTCGTGTAGCGGAAAGAATGATGAAAAACCAATTGTACAAAATCATTAATCCAGCACCTGTTGTAATATACTCATAAATTTTATCTGGCAATAGCAGGGACATCACAATAGAAGTAATCAGCCCAGCTATCAACAAACCAAGGGAAGCAAGGGGAATCGCAAGCCTGCCCTTTTTCGCAAAGATAGCTGGTGCATCCTTTCCTTCCGCCAAATTGATCAAAACAGTCGTGACTCCAAAAAAGGAGGCAACCATTGTGGAAAAACCAGCAATAATAAGGACCCCATTAAAAATATTCGATATTACATTCAAGTCAAATTGATTAAGTACCACGACAAACGTACTTTTGTCTGTATTAAAGGAATCCCAGTTTACAAGCAATAAGGCTAAACCTATGGAGACGACATAGATAATGACAAGGAGCAATACCATAAATGACCCTGCCTTAGGGGCTTCTTTTTTATCCTTTAGCTCAATCGCCATTAACCCCATGACCTCTACACCACCAAAAGCATAAAAGGCAAAAATGAAACTAGACCATAATCCAAGTAGCCCGTTTGGGAAGAAGTCACCAATGCTACTAGGTGTATTGACTTGGACATTATCCCCCATCCAACCAAATACAAAGGTAAGTCCAATGATAATAAACATGAGAATTGCGGCAATCTTCATGACCGCAAATATATTTTCCGCTTTACTTAAACGTTTATTGCCAAGAAGCAGTACGAGCAAGCCTAACACGGCATATCCAGAGGCTAGCATCCATAGCGGCAGTTTCGGAAACCATAATTGTGTAAAAATCGATAAGGCGGTAAGCTGACTTCCCATAATCAGCGTTTCACAGACCCAATAAGCCCAGCCAACGCTAAATCCCGCCCAATGACCAAATGCCTTTTGTGCATAAATTCGAAACGCGCCCTTTTGAGGATCTTTAACAGTCATTTTTGCTAATGCATCAAAAACCGTGTACGTTGCAAGTCCCGCAAATAATAAACCGATAAGGATAGATGGACCAGCAATTTTAATCCCTAAGCTAGAGGCAAGAAAAAAGCCAGTACCAATTGTACTGCCGATTCCAAAAAGAGAAAGCTGCCACCATTTCATGTTGTTTTGGTTTTCACTCATTGTATGATTTCCTCCGTGGACCGGGTTAGGAGTGCCTGGCACCACCCGAATTTTGTGCTTTTTTGTCGAACGGAACTCCTTAATTCGTTTTTATCGTTCACTTCTCTTGTATTATGAACCAGACTTAGCATTTTATGATTCAACAATTGAAACATAAGGAAGGGCTTTTTATAGAGCTGAGCTTTATGTTGCACATTTTCCTGGTTATGTTTCAATTTATTTAATTTATTAACCAGAATTTAATTTGTATGTCTTAATATTGTCTCTTTCTGTTGCATGATTCACGTTTTATGTTCCAAACCGGATTTTATGTTCCAAAAGTCACCCATTATGTCCCAAAGATAGCTGCTTATGTTCCATTAATCCGCAGTTGTGTTCCACCACAACTGCACCACACCGCCACACCACACACCCTCAACAATAAAAAAATGGTCGACCCGAAAGGTCGACCATTCCCTATAATCTATTGTCTGAGCCACTTCCAAATTTCCTTTGGTGTAGCATCCTTACCATACATTAGTATACCTGTTTTGAATATTTTTCCTGCCAGCTTCATAAAGAACCAAATGGTAATCACTAAAACAACAAGTGCAATAATAATTTCAATCCAAGGCCATGTATCTAGTACCGCTAGCCGAAGTAGCAATACACCTGGAGTGGTTAGTGGGAAGAATGTTCCTACTTGTGCAATAATTCCACTCGGGTCTCCCATAATTGGTGCAATTAAAACAAATGGTAAAAACGGAAACATAAATAAAATACCCTGGAAATTACTTGTGCTGCTAATGTCCTCAACTGTTGCACCGATACCTACAAAGATGGACGCAAATAGCAAATATCCACAGATTGCGATTGCGACAGACAGCAATGTTTCTGGAACAAGAATATATTCTAGTAACGGTAGATCGATTTTCCACATTAGGAATGGCAGAATAAGAGCCATCCATACAGCCACTTGAGTAATTCCTAAGGCAAAATAGCCCCAAATTTTACCCTTCATTAATTCCTCTGGGGTTAAGGAGGATAACACAATTTCCGCTACCTTTTCCTTTTTCTCCTGTGAGGCACTTTGGAAAATCATCATTCCTGTAATCAGAATGGAAAATAAAATGACACCACCAAAAGCAATTGGAACGATACGCTGTAACATCTCTTCTGGTGTTTCTTCTTCGAGCTCTATTGCTGTACCTGATGATTCTTCACCGGGTACGACAGACTCAAAGGTCACTCCTTGAGATGCTACTGCCACTTCTTCCTCTGATAAACCTAAGCTTTCTAGTTGCTTGATTACAAGTGGTTGTTCAAACACCCTTGCTTGATAAACTAAATTTTCATCCACATCTTCAGACATATAAACCTTTACACTACCATTTTGGATTGCTTCTTCTGTTAATAAAAGATAAGCTGTTTTTTCGGAATTTGCTAATTCATCTAGAATCTCCGTTTCCTCCATTGGATCGGACATTAAACTCCAATTGGAAAGCTCATCTTCTGGAAGCGCAGATTGTACACTATCCCAAACATTTAATTCATCATATACATAAACACTTACCGGTGCCTCTTCCTCCTCTGAATCATCGAATAAAGAAGGCAAATTGAAAAACAGTAGAAAAAGTAGTGGTGTAACAAAAAGCCCAATAATAAAGGATTTGTTTTTCATGTTTCGGCGATATTCCCATTTTGCAACCTTCATACTATTACGCATTTTGAACACCTACTTCCTTTTTGCCTGTAGCAATATCAATAAAGATTTCGTGCAAGGAGACACGGTCTATCGAGAGCTCCTTAATTTCCAGATGATCTGGCAGCTGCTTCAGCCAAGCTCCTGCTTCTACATCATGAGACAAATAGAGAATGGAAATATCCTCATTTTGCTCCACTCGAACAACATTTGGAATGGTTTCTAATGTAGCACGGTCATTTTTGCCATTTATCGTACATTTAAAGTTCGCATATTCACGCTTAACATCATCTATTGTTCCATAAATCACTTTTCTACCTTGATGAATCATAAACAATCGGTCACAAAGCTGCTCCACTAAGTTCATTTGGTGCGAGGATAATAAAATCGCCGTGCCTTTTTTAGCTAACGCAATGATTTCCTCTTTAAAAACCTCTTGACTTACAGGGTCTAAACCAGAAAACGGCTCATCTAAAATAAGAAGCTCTGGTTCATGAATAATGGAGGCAATAAATTGAACTTTTTGCCCCATCCCCTTTGATAATTCTTCAATAGAGGATTTGTCCTTGCCCTTTAGTCCGAACTTTTCTAAGTACTCAAGTGCTCTTACTTTTGCTTTTTGCAATGGATAGTCTTTTAACTCCGCAAAATAAAGTAAGATATCCATTACTTTTACGTTTTTATATAAACCTCTTTCTTCAGGTAAATAACCAATTTTATGGCGCGGTATTTCATTTTGCTCATGATTATGAAAGGTAATCGAACCTTCATCCGGATACATAATTCCCATAATGTTACGAATGGTTGTTGTCTTCCCTGCACCATTCGGGCCTAATACCGCCATAATTTCCCCTTGCTTAACATCAAACGAGATATCCTTGATGATTTGTGTATTTTTAAACGATTTCCCTAAGTTTTCAACTGTTAATATCGTCCCCACTCAATCTCCATCCTTTCTGTAAACAGACACTTCTATTATATTACCAAAATTATCCTTAATGTTCATACTATTTTATAAAAACTTTACAATTTCGATTTTGATGTTAAATAAACAAATGAATGGTAAACTTAATAATCGTGGAATACTAAAAGCAACATTTAAAATGAAGGCGAGGATATTTACTTTGAGCAACAAGTCAGATACAAACTGTACAATTGTTTTATTTGGAGCAACTGGTGATTTAGCAAAGAGAAAATTATATCCGTCTATTTATAACCTTTTTAAAAAAGGGCATTTATCCAAGCATTTTGCAGTAATAGGTTGTGCTCGGCGCGAGTGGGATAATACAACCTTTAGAGAAAATGTTGAGGCTTCTTTAAGGGATTCGAAAATTCAAATAGACCCATCTCATTTAGAGTCGTTTTTAGATCATTTTCATTATACGCCCCTTGATGTTACGAGTAAGGAGGCCTATCAGAATTTAAATCGCTTGCTGCAAACTCTTGAAAATACATATGAAATTCCTGGGAACCGCATGTTTTATTTAGCAATGGCTCCTCAATTTTTTGGTACGATTGCGAGCTTTTTAAAATCGGAAGGTATTACAAATGAAACTGGCTGGAACCGATTAATTATTGAAAAGCCATTTGGTCATGACTTGCCTTCTGCTCGACAATTAAATAGTGAAATACGTGAGGCATTTGCAGAGGATGAGATTTTCCGTATTGATCACTATTTAGGAAAAGAAATGGTACAAAACATTGAGGTAATCCGTTTTGCTAATGCGATATTCGAACCATTATGGAACAATCGCTATATTGCAAATATCCAAATTACCTCTAGTGAGTCACTAGGAGTAGAAGAACGTGGTGGTTATTATGATAAATCTGGTGCGTTGCGCGATATGGTGCAAAACCACATGCTTCAAATGGTTGCACTTCTTGCGATGGAACCACCAATTCGATTGACAACAAATGAAATTAGAAGCGAAAAAATTAAAGTACTACGAGCATTGCGTCCTCTAGAATTAGGAGAGGTAGACAACTATTTTGTTCGCGGTCAATATGGTCCAGGTAAAATCAACGATAACGAAGTACCTGGATATCGAAGCGAAGGAAATATTGATCCGCAGTCCAATACAGAGACATTTGTTGCTGGAAAATTGTTAATTGATAACTTCCGTTGGGCTGGTGTGCCAATATACATTCGTACCGGTAAACGAATGACGGAAAAATCAACCAAAATCGTCGTACAGTTCAAGGATATGCCGATGAATTTGTATTATCGAACAGAGGATAAAATGCACCCGAACCTATTGATTATTCATATTCAACCAGATGAAGGCATTTCCATCGTTATTAATGGAAAGAAAACCGAAAATATTTTGAACACCGCACCTGTTAAACTCGACTATTGCGAGAATTGTGTGGATCAAATGAATACACCAGAAGCGTATGAAAAGCTGCTACATGACGCTATTTTAGGGGATGCTACAAACTTCACCCATTGGGATGAGGTTGCTTTATCGTGGAAGTACGTAGATGTCATTTATGATGCTTGGGAGAAAAAGAAGGCTTCGGATTTTCCAAATTATGAATCGGGAACCATGGGACCAACAGCTGCGGATGAGCTATTAAAAGAGGATGGCTTCCACTGGTGGCCAGTTATTGAAGACAGCGATTATTCCATTTAACCTGAAACACAAGGGAGGAACATCAAATGGCTAAAATGTATGATATTTCATTGCCCATATATAAAGGGATGCCAGTTTACAAAAACAAACCAGAAAAACAACCTGAATTCCAAACTGTTACCAATGGTCATGTAACTGAATCAAGATTGAGTATGGATGCACATACAGGAACACACATTGATGCTCCATTGCACATGATCAATGATGGAGAAACATTTGAATCCATTGATTTAGAGCAACTAATCGGGGACGCTAAGGTTTTCGATTTAACCGATGTAGAAACAGGAATTTCTGCTCAAGACCTTGAAAAATTCCAAATTGAAGAAGGAGATTTTGTTTTATTTAAAACGAAAAATACCTTTGACGAAGCATTTAATTTTGAATTTATTTATTTGGCAGAAAGCGGCGCGCGCTATTTAGCAGAGAAAGGCGTTCGCGGGGTAGGAATCGATGCACTTGGAGTAGAGCGTGCACAAGAAGGACACCCAACACACAAAACACTATTTCAAAACAACATTATTGTTATTGAAGGACTTAATTTTAAAGATGTGGAGCCAGGAACCTATCATATGGTAGCTGCACCTCTAAAGTTAGTCGGTATTGACGCTGCTCCAGCACGTGTTTTGCTGTTTGAGAAGTAATGTTTCAGAAGACTAAATCCGTATGTTGTGGAATTGTTGTGACATTCTATTGAATTATCTCTCACAATTGTTGAATTAACCTGGAATGCTGTGGAATTAACTCCATGCACTAGTGAATTCACGTCTATTCCTCGTGAATGGATGCCATTATCTATTGAAATATTCCAAAAAACTCCACAATTATTTACACAACCCCAAAAAAGAGTGATTGGACCAAGTCCAATCACTCTTTTTCTTTTTAATACCATTGCGTGTGAAACGTTCCTTCTTTATCCACACGTTGATAAGTGTGTGCACCAAAATAGTCACGCTGTGCTTGTAAAAGGTTAGCAGGTAATGTCTCTGTGCGATAGCTATCATAGTAAGCCAGTGCTGCAGAAAAGCATGGAACAGGAATTCCTTGTCCGACTGCTGTTGCAATAATTTGGCGTAAGCTTGCTTGATAGTTATCGGTTACCTCTTTAAAGTAAGGATCTAACAAAAGGTTAGCTAAATTTTTATTGTTATCATATGCATCCTTAATGTTTTGAAGGAAGGCTGCTCGAATGATACATCCACCTCTCCATAGCATGGCGATGTTACCATAATCTAGCTCCCAATTATATTCCGTCGATGCTGCACGTAGCTGTGCAAATCCTTGTGCATAAGAGCAAATTTTACTCATGTACAATGCTTGACGGACAGCTTCAATTAACTGTTCCTTATCCATTGTGAGAGCTGGCACATTTTTCGGTCCATTCAATACTTTACTCGCTGCCACGCGCTCATCCTTTAGAGCAGACAGGAATCGCGCAAATACAGATTCCGTAATAATTGGTAACGGAACACCTAGGTTTAGTGCACTATTACTTGTCCACTTGCCTGTACCCTTTTGGCCAGCTGTATCTAGTATCACATCTACCATCGGCTTGCCAGTTTCATCGTCCTTTTTCGTGAAAATATCTGCAGTAATTTCAATTAAATAACTATCGAGCTCACCCTTATTCCATTCTGCAAAAACCTCATGAAGCTCATCTGTTGAGAGATTCAATGTGTTTTTCAAGAAAAAGTAAGCTTCACAAATTAGCTGCATGTCACCATATTCAATTCCGTTATGTACCATCTTCACATAATGCCCTGCACCATTTGGACCAATATAATCACAGCAAGGCTCGCCATTTACCTTCGCAGAAATGTCCTTTAACATGTGCTCTACTTTTTCATAGGCATCCTTTTGTCCACCAGGCATAATAGAAGGCCCTTTTAATGCACCCTCTTCCCCTCCTGATACACCTGTACCAATGAAGTTGATCCCTTTCTCTTCAAGATACTTGTTTCGGCGCATCGTATCTTCAAAATATGTATTTCCACCATCGATTAAAATATCACCTTTGTCCAAATATGGAAGCAACGATTCAATGGCCTTGTCCGTAATTTCACCTGCGTTTACCATTAATAATACTTTTCTAGGTAATTCTAAAGCATTAATAAACTCCTCCATATCGCTTGTGCCTGTTATATTTTTATCTTGATGTTCCGATAATACTTTATTAACCGTTTCTTTAGAAATATCATATATCGCAACAGAGTATCCTCTACTTTCAAAGTTTAAGGCAATACTCTTCCCCATTACACCTACACCTACAACACCAATTTGTTGTTTTGCCATGTTGTTCCTACCTTTCTAATTTCTAAAAATGTACGTCATACAAATCCTATTATATAGTATGTAAAAATTCAAATGGAATATGTGAAAGCCGTAATATGGTAAAATAACGATATATTATAAAAGAAGGTGAATCCATTGAAAGAAGATTTAATTAGACGTTTTACCTCTTATGTTAAAGTAGACACCCAGTCAAATGAAGAAAATGAAAATTGTCCATCTACTGAGGGACAATGGGAACTCGCAAAAATGCTTATGGAAGAGCTAAAGGAAATTGGCATGGAAGATGTAACGATTGATGAACATGCATATGTATTCGCAACACTTCCTGCGAATACAGACAAAGACGTTCCAACAATGGGATTTTTAGCACACGTGGATACGGCAACAGATTTCACTGGCAAAAATGTAAAACCCCAGCTTGTTGAAAATTATGATGGTGGAGACATCGTTTTAAATGAAGCATTAAAGGTTGTGTTATCCCCAAGTGAATTTCCAGAGCTTAAAAACTATAAAGGACACACCTTAGTCACAACAGATGGGACTACCCTTTTAGGTGCAGACAACAAAGCAGGTGTTACCGAGATTATGACGGCAATGGATTACTTGATTCAACATCCAGAAATAAAGCACGGAAAAGTAAGAGTAGCCTTTACACCTGATGAAGAAATAGGTCGTGGACCACATAAATTTAATGTAGAGGCATTTAATGCAGAATTTGCTTATACCGTTGATGGTGGCCCACTTGGCGAATTGCAATACGAAAGCTTTAATGCTGCTGCCGCAAAAATTACGGTAAAAGGTAGCAATGTACACCCGGGATCTGCCAAAAACAAAATGGTAAACTCCGCAAAAATTGCAATGGAATTACATAGCAAATTACCTGCTGAGGAAGCACCAGAGTATACAGAGGGCTATGAAGGGTTTTATCATTTACTCGAAATGAGTGGAGATGTAGAGCAAACAAAAATGTACTACATCATACGCGATCACGATCGTGAGAAATTTACTGCTAAAAAAGCAACGATGGAAGCAATCGCGAAGGAGCTAAACGACAAATATGGTGCGGATACCGTACTACTGGATTTAAAGGATCAATATTACAACATGGGTGAAAAAATCAAGCCTGTTTTTGAAATTGTCGAGGTTGCTAAGCAGGCAATGGAAAACCTAGGTATAAAACCGGACGTTAAGCCAATTCGCGGTGGAACAGATGGCTCTCAATTATCGTTCATGGGACTACCTACTCCAAACATTTTTACAGGCGGGGAAAATTTTCACGGTAAATTTGAATATGTATCCGTAGATGATATGGAGAAAGCTACGAACACCATTGTAGAGGTTGTAAAACTATTTGAAGAACGCGCATAATTTATAAGAAGGACATGGCTTAGGCTGTGTTCTTTTTTTGTATTGGTATGGTGTGAAGAGTATACAAGTAAATTCCTTATTACACGAATATTGTAAGATTGTTAACTCGTATTCCTATTAAATTAACGAGTAATTATTTTTTTGTTTTTTTTAGACGAATAAAGCATTGAGTGTGTATAGTATTCTTTCGAAATAGACGAGTATTTCTGCTAGTTTCACGAGTACTTTTTAATAGGGCGAATAAAATGCTAATACATACGAGCAAATATTTAAGTTCAATAGTATTTTAACCATTTAGACGAATATATCGGATTTAGACGAATATTATCCTTAACTCGAAGAATAAATTTATTAGTTCAACGAATAAGTACGAGAGAAAGACGAGTAAACAAAAAAATAAGTCGCTGACACCGGTGATCAATGTTTTTTCATTGCATTTAATTTACATGCCGAAACAACTTTCCATGCAAGGGAACAATCTACTTAATAAGTTAAAGCATGTCACTGTTTATCAGCAGCATTTTTATCTTATGTGGACTTTTAATTCTATCTACTCCAACGAAATAGGGAATATTACATAGATAACAGCGCTGTTGGTACGAGGGAGTTAATTAAATCGAAGCTTTTTTAAATGACTGAAAAATCCCTTTAAATGTTGTAATAACTTTCATCATTTTAGTCGGCATCGGCTTCATTAGTGCTCGAATTATTATGATATACATTTAAACGATCCCTAATAGGTACATCCTATAATAACACCCCTTGACATATGTTCAAAAAAAGATAATAATAGCTAAGATAAGTAAATACGGGTTACCTTTAATTCAGTCCTGTGAGACTGGCAAGGTGGAACACAGAAGCGTTCTGTGTTTAATGATGGCTCTTAGTGTAAACTTTTGCTTACACTTAGGTGTATCACCATGTGCTTTCATGCATCTTGCTAGTATTCTAGTAAGATGCATTTTTTATTTTTCCTAGGTAACCGTTCTTACTCGTCGCATTATTCATCTAAAAAGGGGAGAAAAGCAAATGAAACAACGTGAAATTCAAGTTGATGAACGATTACCTTTACTTCAAAGCTTACCTTTAAGCTTACAGCACTTATTTGCGATGTTTGGATCAACGGTATTAGTTCCAATTATGTTTGGAGTAGATCCAGCTACGATTCTATTAATGAATGGAATTGGTACACTCCTTTATATTTTTATTACAAAGGGTAAAATTCCCGCGTATCTAGGTTCTAGCTTCGCCTTTATTTCACCAGTCTTTGCCGTGTTGGGTAAATATTCAGGTGGCGAGGGATACAGTTATGTTTTGGGTGGGTTCCTAGTTGTTGGTATTGTTTTAACACTCATTGCGATAATCGTGAAATATGCAGGAACCGGTTGGATTGATGTTATTTTCCCACCTGCCGCAATGGGCGCAATCGTTGCCGTTATTGGTCTTGAGCTAGTACCAACAGCTGCCGAAATGGCTGG
Source organism: Salirhabdus sp. Marseille-P4669 (assembly GCF_900240405.1). Taxonomy (GTDB): domain Bacteria; phylum Bacillota; class Bacilli; order Bacillales; family Alkalibacillaceae; genus OEQK01. Next base: position 194,365 of record NZ_OEQK01000001.1, on the reverse strand, counting down.
TTTAATTAAGCCTGCCGATGCAGCAGATACTTGGGCGATGGATACGAATACGGTTATTGTTTCCTTATTAACCTTAGCCATTACGGTTGTATGCTGGGTAACCTTACGTGGATTCTTAAAGATTATTCCAATCCTAATTGGGATTGTCGGTGGATATATAATAGCTGCTGCATTTGGTATGGTTGATTTCGCCGCAGTAAACGAAGCTTCTTGGATTCAAATGCCACAGTTTTATGAAATGAAATTCAATTGGGCTGATATATTAATCATTCTTCCAGCAGTACTAGTATTGGTGCCAGAGCACATTGGACATTTATATGTAACTGGCAATATTGTACAAAAAGACCTGACAAAGGATCCTGGTCTTGACCGTTCCATGGCTGGTAACGGGATTTCTACTATTATTTCCAGTTTCTTTGGATCTACACCAAATACAACCTATGGAGAAAATATTGGGGTTCTAGCAATCACAAGGGTGTATTCTACATGGATTATTGGTGGAGCCGCATTAATTGCAGTCATTCTATCCTTCTGCGGAAAACTAGCAGCACTTATTTCGTCCATTCCAACAGCAGTAATGGGTGGGGTTTCCTTACTTCTCTTCGGTATCATTGCTGCTAGCGGAATTCGGATGCTGGTAGAAGCAAAGGTTGACTATAATCGCTCCCAAAATTTAATACTAACTTGTGTCGTGCTCGTAATTGGTATTAGTGGAGCGACGATTCAAATTGGAGAGGTTGAATTGAAAGGGATGGGCCTTGCTTCCATCGTGGCGATTGTATTGAGCTTGTTCTTTAAGCTATTAGATGTATTAAAGCTATCAAATGAATAAGGTTAAGAACAAAAGCGGAAGTGCCTTGGTCAGCCCTAAAAGGCATAAGCCAAGCACCGACGCGTCGTTGAGATCGGATTATGTCCCGATGGGCTAGGCGCTGGAGCTGGACGTGTCCATTTTTACTAGTTAGGCTATCCATTGTTTTTTAAAATTATAATTTCCTAAATAACGAAGGAAAGCTAATCTGAGGTTATATCAGATTAGCTTTTTCTTTTGTGATAAAAGTGGCTTTTGTAGGTTGTTTTAATAGATTTACAACCGCTCACGCCACTCCAATAACTCTGCCTTTTTACTGGAATCCAGTTTCCCATCCTCAATCAAAGCTTCCAAAAGTGCATCAAAATTAGTTATCGTTCGAAACGGAATATCCGTATTTTCAAAATTCATAACAGACTTCTTCAACCCATATGTAAAGATCGCAAATACACTAATTACATTTGCCCCAGCTGCTCGAATAGCTTTTGCCGATTCAATAGACGACCCACCTGTAGAGATCAAGTCCTCTATAACAAGGACGTTTTGTCCATCATGAAGCTCTCCTTCAATTTGATTCCCTTTCCCGTGTCCTTTAGGCTTGGAGCGCACATAAACCATTGGTAGCCCTAACCTAGCGGAAAGCCAGGCTGCATGGGGGATTCCTGCTGTTGCACATCCCGCAATCACGTCCGGCTTAACATTAAGCTCCTCCATCATTTCCACAAATGCCTCTACAATCTTAACCCGAACCTTTGGATAGGACATTGTCAGTCGATTGTCGCAATAAATGGGGGACTTTATTCCAGATGTCCAAGTAAAATAAGCTTCTGGATTTATTTGAACTGCTTTAATTGCTAATAAATCTCTTACTAACTCACTCTTTATTGTCATATCCCCACTCCTCCACTGCTCTTTTGTATGCTGATTTCGGATTTTCTGCTTTCGTTATGCTTCTACCAATTACTAACGTATCCACACCTTGTTCACGAGCAAATTCAGGTGTTGCAACGCGCTTTTGGTCATCCGCTTTTGAATCCGCTAAACGAATACCTGGTGTCACCGATAAACATGCTGGTCCACAGGCTTCCTTAATTGCACGAGCTTCATGAACCGAGCAAACTATTCCATCAGCACCACTTTGTCTTGCTAATCCCGCTAAATGTACAGCCTTCTCTGTAACGTCTCCACCAAGTGTCAGTTCACCATTCATCGTTTCCTTATCCATAGATGTCAGAATCGTTACCGCAATCAGCTTCGCATTACTTCCACTACTTAAAAGCCCTTCTTTTGCAGCCTCCATCATCGTACGACCACCAAGTGCATGCACATTTACAAGATCCACACCGAGCTTCCCTAGATTCTGCATTGCCCGCTTCACTGTTGTTGGAATATCATGAAGCTTTAAATCTAGAAAAATCGGATGTTCCCTTTCTTTCAATCTTTCTACGACACTAGGACCCTCCCGATAAAATAACTCCATCCCTACCTTTACCGGTATACCGTGAAGGTCATTTTGTTCTATGAACTGCTTCGAAGCTTCCCAAGTTGGAAAATCTAATGCTACATAAATCATAAAGAAAGAACCCCCTTCCCAATCGCATCCTGAACGGAATCAAAACCGTATGTTGCTAATGTTGCTGGTAAAGCATCAATAATGTCAGGGCATGCAAAAGGATTTTGGAAATTTGCTGTACCAACCGCAACGGCACTTGCTCCTGCTAACAAAAATTCCAACACATCCTCAGCCGTCTCAATGCCACCCATCCCAATAATCGGAATGGAAACGTGCTGACTCACCTCATAAATCATCCGAATCGCAACAGGTTTAATTGCAGGTCCAGATAAGCCACCTGTCCGATTGGCCAAGAGTGGACGCTTGGATGGTAAATGTATTTGCATACCTGTTAATGTATTGATCATCGATAATCCATCGGCACCTGCAGCCTCTACAGCCTTAGCCATCTCTACAATGTTGGAAACATTTGGGGATAGCTTTACATAGACTGGTAGACGACTTGCAAGCTTTACTCTTTCTGTAACCTTTGCAGCCATATTCAGGTCTGTTCCAAACTGGATGCCACCTTCTTTTACATTTGGACAAGAGATATTCAGTTCAAGTGCATGTACGTTTTCGGTTTCATTAAAGGTGCGGGCAACAAGCTCGTACTCTTCAATAGAGCTTCCAGCAATGTTCGCAATAATAGAAGTATCATAGCTTGCTAAAAACGGTACCTCTTCTTCGATAATTTTGTGCACACCTGGGTTTTGAAGGCCGATTGCATTTAACATACCAGAAGAGGTCTCGGCTACCCTTGGTGTATTATTTCCTAACCGTGCTTCTTTAGTTGCCGCCTTCATTATGACGGCACCGAGCTTACTTAAGTCATAAAATCTACTATATTCTCTACCGAATCCAAAACAACCGGAGGCTGGCATTACTGGATTTTTCAAATGTAATCCTGGTAATTCTACAGACAAATCGATGCTCATAGAATCACCTCCTGACTCGTAAACACAGGGCCATCATGGCAAATTTTTTTATAGCCTTGCTCGTCACGAGTTTTAACAACACAAGCATAACAAGCACCAACACCACAGCCCATCCGCTCCTCTAGCGATAGAAACCCATGTTTTTCTGGAAGTCGTTCTTTTATAGCTTTTAACATTGGAATCGGGCCACAGGAATAGTACGTATCAAAATCTCCCACCTCTGACATTACATCTGTTACGAAGCCTTGATGCCCATAAGAACCATCATTTGTCACAACATATGTCTCCCCAAGCTGTTTAAAGTAATCCTCATAAAATACACTCGCACCCGTTTGAAAGCCTAATATGGACTTCACGTTAAAGCCTTCCTTAACAAGCAACTTACCCAAGTTGTATAAAGGAGGAACTCCAATTCCACCACCTATTAACAAAATGGTAGAACCGTCCCGCTCGTTAACAGGAAATCCATTTCCGAGCGGACCAATCACATCTAGTTCTTTTCCAACGCTATATTCCGCTAGCTGCTTCGTACCAGATCCATCGATTTTAAACAGAATGGTAATCGTTTCCCTTTCCCGGTCTACAGTTGCAATGGAGATCGGTCTACGCAATGTATGACCTTCAACTGCAATGTGGATAAACTGTCCTGGCTTTGCAACGTCACTAATGTACATGCTATACAAAACCATTTCTACCGTATCTTTTGCTATCACTTCGGAAGATTCAATCAGTACCTTCTCTCGTTTCATCATGAAAACACAACCTCTTTTTTCAGCATGGGCTTTGCGCTAAATGTAGTAGAGTCAATCACATTCAAGATTGCATTCGCTGTATCTAAATTTGTAAGACAAGGAATGCCGTGCTCAACCGATTCCCTCCGAATTAAGAACCCATCCGATCTTGGCTGTTTCCCAGATGTTAAGGTGTTAATGACAACTTGAACATGACCATTTTCAATGATGGACAATACGTTTGGTTCATTTGTACCAACCTTTCCAACGACGGTTACTGGAATACGGAATTTGCTCAGAAATTCTCCTGTACCTTTTGTTGCAAAAAGTTTGAAGCCAAGCTGATGAAACTTCTCTGCAATTTCCAGTGCTTCTTCTTTATCCTTATCCGCAACGGTAATAAGAACGGCACCTTCCTGTGGCACCTTAATTTTCGATGCAATAAGTCCTTTGTATAGTGCCTTCTCTAAGGTTCTGTCATAGCCAATTGCTTCTCCTGTTGACTTCATTTCCGGTCCTAAAATAGTATCCACACTACGTAGCTTCTCAAAGGAGAATACTGGGATTTTTACGGAAACATAATCGTTTTCCGGAAGAATGCCAGTTTCGTAGCCAAGATCCACTAATTTTTTGCCTAAAATACTCTTTGTTGCAATGTTCGCCATCGTAACGCCAGTAATTTTACTTAAAAACGGAATCGTTCTACTTGCTCTAGGATTAACTTCTAAAATGTAAACATCCTCACCACAAACGATAAACTGGATATTGATAAGTCCTTTTACATTTAGAGCTTGTGAAATTTTCACTGCAGCATGTAAGCACTGATTTTTCACACTTTCACTTAAACGTTGTGGTGGATAAACAGCCATGGAGTCACCAGAGTGAACACCAGATCGCTCAATATGCTCCATAATTCCTGGAACAATTGTCGTTTCTCCATCACTTATCGCATCTACTTCAACCTCTATTCCGGTAATATATTTATCTACTAAAATCGGATGCTTGTCGTTCATTTCATCTGACTTTTCCAAATAGCTGTTAAGCTCTTCATCGCTGTAGACAATCTCCATCCGACTACCACCAATCACATAAGATGGTCGCACTAGCACGGGATAGCCAATTTCATTCGCTACTTGTAAAGCCTCTGCCTGAGAGCGCACCCCTCTGCCCCCTGGACGAAGTAGATTTAATTCTTCTAGTAGCATTTCAAATTTATCTCGGTCCTCTACTCGGTCAATCGCTTCTAGACTCGTCCCTAGAATCTTCACTCCCCGTCTTTCCAAGCCCTCCGCTAAATTAATCGCCGTTTGTCCACCAAACTGCACAATTACCCCTTCTGGCTTCTCTAGATTCATTACGTGCATCACATCTTCAAGTGTTAATGGCTCAAAATATAGCTTGTCGGAAATGCTGAAATCGGTAGAAACCGTTTCTGGATTGTTGTTCATAATAATTGCTTCATAGCCCATTTCTCGAATGGCCAGAACAGAGTGCACCGTTGCGTAGTCAAACTCAATTCCTTGCCCGATACGGATTGGACCCGAGCCAAGGACAAGAATTTTCTTTTTACTCGTAACCTCGGATTCATTTTCCTCTTCATACGTGCTGTAAAAGTATGGTGTCTCCGATTCAAATTCTGCTGCACACGTGTCTACCATTTTGTAAACTGGGGTTAGATTTTCCTTCGTACGCATTTCATATATTTCGTCGATTGTTGTGTTCCATAGCCTTGCTAATTGCGAATCAGAAATGCCCGTTTTCTTTGCTTTTTCCAAAAGCTCCTTTGAGAATGGGTTCCCTTCAAGTACACGCTCTAAGTCAATAAGCTTTTGAATTTTTACAAGGAAGAAACGGTCCATCTTTGTCAGTTGGTAAAGCTCTTCCACCGTCCGCCCTCTACGGAAGCACTCCGCTATTACAAAGATTCGCTCGTCATCGGCTTTCACTAATCGTTTTTCCAATTCTTCATTTGTTGCCTCAACTAAGCTCTTCAGCCAAAGCTCTTCTGTACCAATTTCCAGAGAACGAATTCCTTTTAACAGCGATTCTTCAAAGTTACGTCCAATTGCCATCACCTCGCCCGTTGCTTTCATTTGTGTACCTAGACGGCGGTCCCCAGACACAAACTTATCGAATGGAAAACGAGGGAATTTGGTTACGATGTAGTCTAGCGCTGGTTCGAACATCGCATAGGTTTTACCTGTAACTGGGTTGATGATTTCATCCAATGTATAACCTACTGCAATTTTTGCGGCTACTTTTGCGATTGGGTAACCTGTTGCTTTCGATGCCAGTGCACTGGAGCGACTTACCCTTGGATTAACCTCAATGACGTAATAGGTAAAGCTATTCGGATCTAGCGCAAGCTGTACATTACAGCCCCCTTCAATTTGTAACGCACGGATAATATCTAAGGATGCATTACGCAAAAGCTGATATTCTCGGTCGCTAAGCGTTTGAGATGGTGCGACTACGATGGAATCTCCTGTATGAATTCCGACTGGATCGATATTTTCCATGTTACATACCACAATTGCTTGGTCGTTTGAGTCACGCATTACTTCATATTCAATTTCCTTAAATCCAGCAATGTTGCGCTCAATTAAACATTGGTGCACAGGTGAGATTGCTAAACCGTTCTTGGTAATTTCTTTTAATTCCGCTTCGCTATAGCACATACCTCCACCAGTTCCACCTAGAGTGTAAGCTGGACGAACAATTAAGGGATAGCCGATTTCTGCCGCAAAGGCTACCGCCTGATCAACGGACGTTACGATTTTACTTTCAGGGACTGGTTGGTTCAGTTCCTTCATCAATTGTCTAAATTGCTCTCGATCCTCTGCCTTTTCAATTGCCTCTAAAGAGGTTCCTAATAGCTTCACATTGTATTCTGCCAAAATGCCAGTCTTCTCAAGCTCCATCGCAAGATTCAATCCTGTTTGCCCACCTAGTGTTGGTAAAAGAGCATCCGGCTGTTCTTTACGAATGATTTTTATTAAAAATTCAGTTGTTAACGGCTCCATATAAACTTTATCTGCAACGGTATTGTCCGTCATAATGGTTGCTGGATTGGAGTTTGCCAAAATAACATAATAGCCTTCTTCTCTTAAAGCTTGGCATGCTTGTGTTCCAGAGTAGTCAAACTCTGCTGCCTGACCGATTACGATTGGTCCAGAGCCGATTACTAAAATCTTTTCAATTGCTGTATTTTTAGGCATATGCAACCACCTCTTTTTCCTTGTTGTCTTTCACCATTTGTAAAAATGCATCAAATAAAAAGTTCGTGTCCTCTGGTCCTGGTGAGCTTTCTGGATGGTATTGGACAGAGAAAGCAGGGTGTTCTTCGTGTGATACACCCTCCACCGTCTTATCATTTAAGGCAATTTGTGTTAACTGAAGCCTTGTATGTTCTAAAGAAGCTTTGTTAACAGCGTAGCTATGGTTCTGCGATGTTAAATATGTTTTTCCTGTTTGTAAATCTTTTACTGGATGATTTGCTCCACGATGTCCGAACGTTAGCTTTTCTGTATCCGCTCCACAAGCTAAAGCAAGTAGCTGATGCCCTAAACAGATTCCGAAAATTGGTGTTTTTCCAATAACTTGTTGAATCATTTCAATTGCTTCTGGAACATCCTTTGGGTTCCCAGGTCCATTTGTTAGCATAATGCCATCTGGCTTTAAACGTAGAATTTGCTCGGCGCTATAGTGATAAGGAACGACCGTAACATGGCAATCCCGCCTCGTTAACTCCCGTAAAATACCATGCTTCACACCAAAATCCACCATTACGATGTGGTGTCCTCTACCTGGTACTACGTATGGTTTGCTTGTTGATGTCTGTTTTACTTGATCTGTTGGTAAGGCTGTTGCTCGCAGTTCTTTTACGACTTCATCTGCGGATTGTTCTACAGACGTAATAATCGCCTTCATCGTTCCACGCTTTCGAATCCTCTTTGTTAGCTTCCTTGTATCAATCCCACGAATCCCCGGGATATCATGAGCCTTTAAAAACTGATCCAACGTCTCAACGCTTCGGAAATTGGAAGGTGCGTCCGCCACTTCTTTTGCGATAAACCCATGAATAAATGGTGTTACCGTTTCAAAGTCATCTCGGTTTATCCCGTAGTTCCCAACGAGAGGATAGGTCATCATCACGATTTGCCCACAATACGATGGGTCGGAGATTACTTCCTGATAACCAGTCATTCCCGTATTGAACACAACCTCTCCAACAGTGTTTCGCTCACTTCCAAAGCCTTCTCCACTAAATACGGTGCCATCCTCTAAAATTAACTGACGTTTAGGCATATACATCCTCCTCTTGGTAGACTACTTTTCCTTCTATGATTGTTAAAATAGGCATGCCACGAACCTTCCAATTGTGAAATGGTGTGTTTTTACCTTTTGAGCGAAACGTTTCTTTATCGATTAAAAATTCCTTGTTTAAATCAACGACCGTAATGTCTGCAAAAGCTTTTTCAGCTAATCTTCCATAAGGTAGACCAAATACTTTTGCCGGCTTAATCGTTAGCCATTCTACTAGTTGGCATAGTGTTATTTTTCCTGCTTCTACTAGATTTGTATAAAGTAATGGGAATGCTGTTTCCAACCCGACAATTCCAAATGGTGCTCCGAGAAATCCTTTTGCTTTTTCTTCTACTGCGTGTGGAGCATGGTCTGTTGCAATAAAATCAATCGTTCCATCTAATAATCCTGCTAGGAGTGCTTCTTGATCTTCTTTTGCCCGTAATGGTGGATTCATTTTGAAGTTTGCATCGTCTTCTGAAATCACCTCTTCATTTAACAGTAAATGGTGTGGACTTACCTCTGCCGTCACATTAATTCCAGCTCGCTTCGCATCCCTTATGACACGAACCGATTCCTTCGTGCTTACGTGGCACACATGGTAATGACAGCCTGCAGCCTCAGCAAGTAGCACGTCCCTTGCAATTTGTACCGACTCACTTAATGATGGAATCCCAGGTAAGTTTAACTGTTTACTCACTTTACCGTCATGCATTACTCCGCCATAAACGATGGAGTTGTCTTCACAGTGGGCTACAATCGATGCCCCAACTGCTGCCGCCTCTTTCATTGCCTGCAGCATATAATCGGCTGTTTGGATTCCCACACCATCATCTGTAAAGGCGAAAACTCCCATATCCGCTAGTTCCTTTATATTTGTTAATGTTTCGCCCTTTAAGCCCTCTGTAATAGAGGCATAAGGTAATACACGGACAACAGCATCCTCATTTATTTTTTTCAATAGCTGTTTCACTGTTTCCGTGTTATCTGGCACTGGATTTGTGTTCGGCATAGAGCAAATGGTGGTATAGCCTCCTCTTGCTGCCGCCTCTGTTCCCGTTTTAATTGTTTCTTTATGCTTCCCACCAGGCTCCCGCAAGTGAACATGGACATCAATAAATCCCGGGAATACTAAATTTCCGTGGCAGTCGATTACTTGATCTGCCTCTACCCCAATGGAAGGAGCAATTGTTTCGATAAATTGCCCATCTATTAAAACTTCACAAACCTCCATTTCTTTAGAAAGCCCCAACCGTTTCGCGTTTGTTAAAAGTGTCTTCATGATTAACCCCCCTGTTTTGTAGTAATTCGGAAATGATGGCCATACGCATATAAACTCCGTTGTTCATTTGCTTAAAAATTCTCGAGCGCGCGCATTCTACTAAATCGGAGTCTATTTCTACCCCACGATTTACTGGTGCAGGATGAAGCAGAATCGCCTCGTTTTTCATTCGGCTTTCCCTTTCCTTCGTTAAGCCGTAATTGGTTAAGTAATTTGCCGTTTCTGCTTGATTCGTATGTCTTTCATGCTGGATTCGAAGGAGCATTAATACATCACACACCTCCACCGCCTCATCCATTGGCAGATTGGGGATGTGTAACGTTTCATCCTCCAATCCAGGAGCAGAGCTAACGTATACATTTGCCCCTAGCCTTTGAAGCGCATAGGCGTTTGAGCGTGCCACACGACTATGCTTGATATCTCCTGCAATGACGATGTTTAAGCCTTCAAATCTACCAAACTCTTGATAAATGGTAAGTAAATCGAGCATGCATTGGGTTGGATGCTCTTCTTTTCCAGAGCCAGCATTAATAATTGGGATCGATAGTTTGCCTTTTAGCTCCTCAAACCAATGATCAGACTCGTGACGAATAACGACTAAATTAGCACCGATTGCTTCAAAGGTTTTGACTGTGTCATACAAAGATTCTCCTTTTTGGACACTGGAAGTTTCGGTATGAAAATCAAGTACATGTAATCCTAATTTCTGCTCTGCAACAGTAAAACTCATTTTCGTACGAGTACTAGGCTCAAAAAATAAATTGGCAACAAACAGCTTCTCATTAAATTGCACTTCCTGTTTGCGGTAATATTCTGCTTTTCGTAGAAGCTGGAAAATTTCCATTTCAGATAGCTGATGAACCGAGATAAAATCCCTCATCCTCATACCTCCTTCATGTATGGGCATAAAAAAATGCCTCCTTGCAAAAGGTTGCAAAGAGGCATACATGTAGTATCACACTTACATATACACAATAAGCTCATTCACAAACCTTTTGTATCTCTCTGGATATCAATTAAAGGTTCTCCATTAGCGGGACCGGATTCAAACTAATTTTCTAATAAAATAACCCCCTTTTCTCCATGAGGAAAAAAGGGGGTTATTAGGCATAGTTATGCCAATACATCCTTAACCGGTTCCTTGCTAGCCTCACGGGGCTATCTTAAAGGTCTTTATTCATTTGCTTTATTATTTCAAACGCTTCTGCATCTGTCAATGAAAATCGAATAGGAATTAAATATCTTTTTGAAACTTAACAATTTTGCTAAACATGATAAGATGGAAGAATAAACATTTTTTCCTACTTCATCATACAATCAAATGGTTTAAAATATACATAAATCCTTGTATATTTTATTGTAAAAAGTAGAATGCTAGTATTATAAAAACGGATAGATAGGATGTACCAAATGATAAATCGAAATTCTTTAAAAGGGATGTTTGGAGATACTATATATAGAAGAGGTTTAACGTACTATAACCAAGGACGTGTTCGTGATTTATATTATAACGAGGAAGAAGATAAATGGTATGCAGATGTTATGGGCAGTGAAACATATGAGGTCGATATTAAACTATTAAACAGTGGCATTTCCCATTATTGCGATTGCCCTGCACACTCCAAGTACGACGGCTGCAAGCACGTTATAGCAGTGGCACTGGAAATACTAGATGAAATCAAAGACACACCAAAAAAAGAGGTAATGGATTCCTTTTTAAATCAGTTTGACTTTCCAGAAGCAGCGCATATATTAAATCGCACTCCTGATTTAACTGCACAAATGATCAATCTATTTTCAAATTATATCGATACAACAGATATGACAACCCCTGCTGCATCTAGTCTTTCAAAAAGAATTCTAAAATGCGAATATACGTTAAAGCTTGATTATAATTGGCCAAAATATCTTGACCTGGAAATGAGAATTGGAGAGGACCGGCTTTATGTTGTTAAGAATACAAAGGATTTTGTAAAACATGTCAAACATCAGCAGGAATTAGAGTTTACGAAAAACTTTATTTACGACCCAGCCCTACACTACTTTAGTCCAGAAGATAAGGAAATTATCGACCTATTAATGGACATCAATGAGAGCGAACAGTTTTTTCACAGCCAAATGTATTACTCCTCTTATTCTGGAAGCAAGCAAAAAGGGTTGACCATTCCACCATTATTTGTGGACCGTTTATTAAACTTATTGAAATCAAGAAATAGCAAATTAGAGCATGGGCGACGAAATTTCCCGAGCTTTGACTGGAGCAATGGCTCTTTACCTTTTACCTTCCAATTAGAGGAATATAATCAGGATAGCTTTCAATTAGACTTGCACTTCTTGAATAATGTTACCGTGATTAAGGAATATAAGTATCTATTAATCGATAATCATTTTTATAAGTTAAATAACACCCAATATAACATGATTAAGGAAATGGAAACCATTGTGAACCAAACCCAGCACCGTACTCTTCCAATTCCGAGACAGCGTATTGATGACTTCCTTTCTCACGTTATTCCTGGGCTAAAAAAGCTCGGGGATTTAAAAATATCTGAAGAGGTGTCTAATGAAATTATTCAGCCTCCGTTACAAGCGAAGCTTTATCTCGATTTAACGGAGGAAAGGCTGTTCGCTCGATTAGAGTATCATTACGATGACTATGTATTTTACCCATTTGGTACAAAAACAGATAGTCCAGAAAAGACAAATGAAATTTTAATCCGAGATATTGAAAAAGAGCAAGAATTTATGAACTTAATTGAAAATGCCTCATTTAAATACAATGGTAGTGAGCTTTATATCGAGGATGAGGAAGAAGTCTTCTCTTTCCTTTTTGATATATTGCCAAAGCTTGAAAATCATCTTGATATTTTTATGACAAATCAAGTTAAAACCATGCTTTTAGAAGAAAGACAATATCCAAAGGTTCAAATCGATTTGGATACACATGAAAACTTCCTAGAAATCAATTTTGACTTCGACGATATTGATCAGGATGAAATCACCAATATTTTTCGTTCCTTAACCGAAAAGAAAAGGTACTACCGTTTGCCTGATGGCGCTTTTGTACCATTAGAGGAGGAATCCTTTGCACCTATTTCAAAGCTTTTCGAGGAGCTTAACATAAATGTCGATGCAGTAAAAGATGGCAATCTCAAATTACCAGCTTTCCGAGGCCTGCAAGTGGAAGAATTCATGAACAAAGAAACTGGGGCAAAATACAATAAGGCATTCCGTCAGCTAATTCAGGACATTAAAAATCCAGATGAACAGGAATATCCTTTACCAGAAGGATTACAGGCGGACTTAAGAGAATATCAATATGTAGGTTTTCAATGGTTAAAAGCACTCAGTCATTATCGTTTTGGCGGAATATTAGCCGACGATATGGGACTTGGGAAGACGTTACAAACCATTACGTATTTGCTTTCTGAGCATAAAGAAAATAAAGGCGAGAAGCTGCCAGCACTCGTTATCTCACCAGCTTCCTTAATTTATAACTGGAAAAGTGAGTTTGATAAGTTTGCACCTGGCTTACATGTAGAAGTGATTAGTGGAAGCAAAGAGGAACGTGCAAAGCAGCTTGAAGAGCTAAGTGGAGTTGATGTACTCGTAACGTCTTATCCACTTATTCGTCAAGATATTGAAATATATGAGCCAATAGAATTTTCTTCACTCATATTAGATGAGGCACAGGCGATTAAAAACGATGCGACAAAGACCTCGAAAGCAGTAAAGATGGTGAACGCCGGAAAACGATTTGCACTTAGTGGAACACCAATCGAAAACTCTCTTAATGAACTCTGGTCTATATTTGACGCCATTTTACCTGGCTTTTTCCCAAATAAAAAGACCTTTAACAATTTAGAGCAAGAGCAAATTGCTCGGATGAGTCGTCCCTTTATTTTACGTCGATTGAAGCAGGATGTATTAAAAGAGCTTCCTGATAAAATCGAAACCGTGCATATGTCCGACCTTACAAAAGAACAAAAACAGCTTTATGTGGGTTACCTTGAAAAAATACAAGGGGAAGCTGCCGATGCGATTGCGACAGAAGGATTTCAAAAAAGCAGGATGAAAATTCTAGCAGGACTCACAAGACTACGTCAGCTATGCTGTCACCCATCCTTGTTTATCGAAAACTACCACGGTGAATCCGGCAAACTAACACAGCTTATTGAAATGGTGGAAAACGCCATAGAAAATGACCAGCGTATTCTTGTATTTTCCCAGTTTGCAAGCATGCTGAAGCTCATTCGAGAAGTATTACAAAAGAATGGAATTGATTCCTTCTATCTTGACGGAAGCACCCCATCTAGAGATCGGGTAGAAATGGCGAATCGGTTTAACGATGGTGAAAAGGAAATCTTCTTAATTTCCTTAAAAGCTGGAGGAACAGGTCTGAACTTAACTGGAGCCGATACGGTCATTCTTTACGATTTATGGTGGAACCCAGCAGTTGAAGAACAAGCTACAGGCCGCGCCCACCGAATGGGTCAGAAAAAGGTCGTTCAAGTATTCCGCCTAATTGCGAAAGGTACGATTGAAGAAAAAATATACGCCTTACAACAAAAGAAAAAGGAATTAATTGAAAAAATCATCCAGCCAGGCGAAACAATGTTTAATAGTTTGAGCGAAGAAGATATACGTGAACTGCTAAGTGTATAAAAACGGCAAAGAACGGGTGCTAGTCAACCTGTCCGGGAAATTCGCCAGGTGACTGGCACCAAAACAAGCAGCTTTGCAGTTTTAAGTGCAGGGAGTTTGGTTTTGATTCTGCGCTTCGTACTAGGTGTAAAAGGAGGGGGTTTTGTGCTTAAAACTTGTATTCGGCCGAGGGTTTCGGAAACGGATGCTGTTGGGCATATAAATAATACGACGCTGCCGGTTTGGTTTGAGGCGGGGCGGGAAGAGATTTTTCATAGGTTTACACCTGACGATAATTTCAACAATTGGAAATGCGTTATTATTAATTCGAATATTGAATTTATTAGTCAGATTTATTACGGGAAAGATGTTGAGATTAAGACATGGGTTAAAAGAATTGGTAATACAAGTTTTACTTTGTATGAAGAACTTTATCAAGAAAACACTTTATGTGCGAAAAGCACTGCAGTGTATGTGAATTATAATTTAGATAAGCAAGCTACAGAGCCGATTCCAGAGGAGATTCGAGAGTGGATGAGCGGACATTTGGTTTGATTTTGATTTGGTTTGTTTGTGCTTGTAGTTTTTGGGGGTGCCAGGCACTTGTCGATTTTCCTTTGGAAAATGCGCAAATGCCTGGCACCCGCTCTATTCTCTAGTTTAGTTTTAGTTTTCCTTCAAATGCTTTTCCATATACTGCTCGAATGTCCTTCTCTGTATATGCTTTTGGGCTTCTTGCTAGTAATCTGGTTTGTTTTACTGCATCTCTAGTTAACTGTTCTATATCGCTTTCTTTAATTCCAAATTCTTTAATTGTTGTAGGTATACCTACATCTTTAACGATATTGTATAACTCTTCCACTGCTTTGATAGCAGCTTCTCTATCAGATAGATGATCTACTTTAAGTCCTAATGCTTCCGCTACATTTCCCATCTTACCTAGACAAGATGGCCATATGTACTCAAATACATAAGGTAACAAAACGGCATTCGACTCTCCATGAGGTATTTTAAATAAACCTCCCAATGGATAAGCAAGCGCATGAACTCCTGCAACTCCCGCATTATAGAAGCTTAAACCAGCTTGCAAACTACCTAAAGCCATTTGTTTACGGGCTTCATTATCAGAACCATTCCATACAGCAGTTCGAATGTTTTTGCCAATTCTTTTTATTGCATCTAATGCGAGCGTGTCTGTTAATTCGGAAGCGCGTATAGAAGTGTAGGCCTCAATGGCGTGTGTTAAAGCATCAACTCCTGTCGAGGCTGTTATTCGCGGTGGAAGGGAGTAGGTGAGTTCATAGTCAACAATTGCCGTGTCTGCAAGTAGATAGGGATCGGTGATGACATCCTTTGTCGTATCAAGTGAAAAAACTGCTATATCGGTTACCTCTGAACCTGTACCAGCTGTAGTTGGGATTAGGATTTTAGGCAATCCTTTATGCACGAGCTTTTTTGTACCGGTTAAGTTTAAATAGTCTTCTACTTTTCCTTCATGACTGCTTAAAACGGCACATGCCTTTGCAATATCTAATGTACTTCCCCCACCAATTCCAATAATGATATCTGCATTACTTTTTCGTAATACTTGAACCGCATGATTGGCAATATTTAACGGTGGCTCTGGTACTACATCAGTAAACAATTCATAATCTATCTCGCCTAGCTGTAATGTATGCTCTAAGCGAGTAACGAGACCTGCCTTTACTACACCAGGATCTGCATAAATCATCGCTTTAGATGCACCAAACTTTCGTATTTGCTCCACTACTTCGGTTAATACACCTTCACCTGTAATCAACGTTTGCGGCGATACAAATGGATTCATATTATTCCCTCCTCCTTCACTTACTTATTCTATTAAACGTAAAGGGGGAGTTTTCCTTGTTTACGCAGAATCTATATAATTAGTATTCTAATACAAAAAGCGCCTGCAAGTATTTATGTTGTACAAATTCGGATTTCACATTAAAATATGTTTCGTTTAAACCTATTTGCAAACTACTTTTAACCAAACCATTTGGAGGAGAACATGAAAACGTCTGTTGGTACACTTTTAACCATATCCATTATTACCGTATCCTTTGCAGCTATTTTTGTAAAATGGTCTGATGCACCTGCCACTATTTCAAGTATGTACCGAATGTATTTTGCCTGTATTCTGCTACTTCCAATCATTTGGATAAAACGAAGGGAAATTGCCAAGCTATCAAAAAATGATTGGCTATTTTTAGCCTTATCCGGATTTTTTCTGGCCTTGCATTTTGCCTTATGGTTTGGCTCTTTAAAATTGACCACAGTAGCAAGCTCTACCATTATACTCGCCTTACAACCAATTGTAGCCTTAGTAGGTGGTTTTCTAATTTACAAGGAGAGGACAACCCTTTCTTCTCTAGTAACCATATGTATTTCCATTATTGGGGTCGTCCTAATTGGATGGGGAGATGTTCAATTTAACGATGCGTCCGTCATTATCGGGGATCTGCTATCTTTCCTAAGCGTTATTGCAGTAGTATGTTATTTGTTAATCGGACAAGCAAAGGTAAAAAGGATTTCCCATTGGATTTATAGTTTTTGTGTATTCTTGTTTGCAGGTCTATTTTTACATCTTTACAACTTTACTGCAGGGATCTCAATTACTAGGTACGAAGCATCTGAATGGGGTATTTTTCTATTATTAGCGATTTTCCCAACCATTGCACATATGATTTTCAACCACCTATTAAACTATGTTAATACAACAACCATTTCCATGAGTATATTAGGAGAACCTGTAGGCGCTACAATACTAGCAGTCCTTTTGTTAGGAGAACGCTTGAAATGGTTACAAATGGTAGGTGGGTTGTTCGTATTAGTTGGCGTATTTTTATTTTTAAGAGCGCAAAGTAAAGCAAAAAGCCTCCAACGAACGGCTGAGAAACTGTAATAAATTTCTACAAAGCAAAAAATCCGAACCAATACGATGCCTCGATGGAGAGGATCGTATTCAAGGTTCGGATTTTATTTGTACTACGTTATTTTGCAGTAGCTTTTTCTTTCTTAATTTGTTTACTTCTTAGCTGGCCACATGCAGCATCAATATCTGTACCGTTCTCTAAACGAACCCCACAATTAATTCCTCTACTCTTCAGCGTATCGTAGAAAACTTGTATGTTATCTGGCAGGCTTCGCTCATATTGAATATGCTCATCAACCGGATTGTAAGGAATGAGGTTCACATACGATAAATGACGCTTATTCCGAAGCAGTTTTGCTAGTTGTATCGCTTCTTCCTTATGGTCGTTGACATCATTTAATAAAATATATTCAAACGTAATCCGTCGATTTGTCTTTTCTAAATAGTAATCTACCGCATCCATTAATTTTTCAATTGGATAAGCACGATTAATCTTCATAATATTTGTACGCAATTCATTGTTTGGTGCATGTAAGGAAATCGCTAAATTAATTTGAATCCCTTCATCTGCAAATTCGTAAATTTTCGGCACAATACCACTAGTAGAAACGGTAATATGACGCGCACCGATAGATAATCCATTTTGATCGTTCACCACACGTAAAAAGTTTGTAAGGTTCGTATAGTTATCAAATGGCTCCCCGATACCCATCACGACAATATGACTTACTCTTTCTCCCTTGCCTTGGGCGTCTAAATGGTGTTGTACATTCATAATTTGCTCTACAATTTCTCCACCTGATAAGTCACGATTTTTACGTAAAAGACCACTTGCACAGAATGTACAGCCGATGTTACAACCTACTTGAGTGGTAACACAAACAGATAAGCCATAATTAAATCGCATCAAAACCGTTTCAATTAAATTGCCATCTTCTAATTTAAATAAAAATTTAATCGTACCATCAGCTGAGGTTTGTTTTATTTCTTCGCTTAACGATTGTATATAAAAATGTTCTTCCAACAAAGCAATACATTCTTTATTTACATTTCGCATTTCTTGAAAATCGGTAACTCTCTTCTTATATAGCCAATCCCACACTTGAGAAGCCCGAAACTTCTTTTGTCCATGTTCTACTAACCAATCTGTTAATTGATCAAAGGTAAGACCATATATGGACTGTTTTGTCATTTTAAAACCTTCTTTCCTAATGTGCATTCCTTTATCCAAATAAATGGGCATAAAAAACCCTATCTAATATTAAAGTTCACTTCTTCTATATTACTGAAAATAACGCTATGTAGCAAATCGAATATTTCCCAGTTATATTCCCTTAAATTAACAATTATGTAACCTGTATACATTTCTGAAATTTTTTAATTAATGCATAAGAATAAAAAAAGTTTTATAATTAAAAACTATGTGTTAGACATTTTTTGACACGTTTTATAGAAAATATTTTGATAATTTAAAGTTTTGTTTAAACATTGGAGGTTTACGTATGGCATCAATCGATAAACAGAAGATCGTAGAAAGTGTCCCACAAAAAGGGTTTTTTGGGCACCCGAAAGGTTTGTTCACACTATTCTTTACAGAGTTTTGGGAACGTTTCTCATACTATGGCATGAGAGCAATCCTTGTTTATTATATTTATTATGAAGTATCGGAAGGTGGTTTAGGTCTTCCTGAATCAACCGCTCTTTCCATTATGTCTATTTATGGTTCACTAGTCTATATGTCTGGTATTATTGGTGGATGGTTAGCAGACCGGATATTTGGTACTTCAAAGGCTATTTTCTATGGTGGTATTTTAATTATGCTAGGTCATATTGCTCTAGCAATCCCAGGAAATTTAACCATGTTCCTAGTTTCCATGGTTCTCATTATTATCGGAACTGGTTTATTAAAGCCAAACGTTTCTAGTGTCGTTGGGGACTTATATAGTCAAACAGATGATCGTCGTGATGCAGGCTTTAGTATTTTTTACATGGGAATAAACTTAGGTGCATTCATCTCTCCACTAATCGTTGGAGAATTAATGGATTATAGCTTCCACTTAGGATTTAGTATAGCGGCATTTGGTATGTTAATTGGTTTAATCTTATTTGTGGTTACGAAAAAGAAAAATCTTGGTCTAGCAGGCACGTATGTACCGAACCCGTTGGCACCTGAAGAAAAGAAAAAAGTATATACTATCGCAACAATCGGTGTTATTGTCATTGGTATTTTAGCAGCTATCCTCATTCCATTAGGCTTTTTAACCTTTGATAGCTTTATCGCATTAGTTGGTATATTAGGAATTGGTTTACCAATCTTCTATTTCACTTTAATGTATCGCAGTCCAAAAACGACACCTGAAGAGCGCTCACGAGTTCTCGCGTATATTCCATTATTTATTGCAGCCGTAATGTTCTGGGCTATTCAAGAACAAGGATCAACTATTCTTGCCCATTACGCAGATAATCGAACAGACTTAAACTTTTTAGGATTTGATATTTCACCAGCGTGGTTCCAGTCGTTAAATCCATTGTTCATTATCCTCCTAGCTCCTGTATTTGCAGGTATGTGGGTGAAATTAGGGGATCGTCAGCCATCTGTACCGAAAAAGTTTTCCTTAGGTATTCTATTAGCTGGTCTATCCTTTATCGTTATTTTAATCCCAGGTTATCTTGCTGGAACAGATTCATTGGTTAGTCCTTTATGGCTTGTTTTAAGTTATTTGATTGTTGTATTAGGAGAGCTTTTACTATCTCCAGTTGGACTATCTGCAACAACTAAGCTTGCTCCAGCAGCATTTTCTGCTCAAACCATGAGTCTATGGTTCTTATCAAGTGCTGCAGCACAAGCAATTAATGCACAAATCGTTAAGTTTTATAACGAAGAATCAGAAATTCTTTATTTTGGAATTATAGGTGGTATTGCCATTATCCTAAGTATCCTATTATTTGCGATTTCCCCTAAAATTGAAAAATTCATGAAGGGTATAAAGTAAATAACAAAATGGACAAGCGTTTATGCTTGTCCATTTTTCTTTGTTCGCTCGATACCTTTGTCTGTCACGGCAAAGTTTCTAGTCATTTTCTTTATTTGCTCTACTTTTCGGAACCGAAGGGCAGACCAATCCTCATCAATCGCAACCTGGCGAACTGGTTCATAGCCTTCCTCACGTAGCATTCCTGTTACAGTATCTCGACTACAATCAGAGCCTTTATACTTTTTCGATGATTTTTTTGGATAACAGAGCCAAAGCAAACCATCTTCAGCTACGTATTTTACAGCACCTTTTGCTGCATCTTGTAAGGCTACGTTTGTAGCACCGAAAACTTGAATGAAATCATAGCTTTCCAATCGTGGTTCTGTGTGTACTACACCTTGAAATGCTTTTTGAACCTGTTCATATGAAGCTGGTGCTTGAATAAGTAGAACAGGCTGTCCTTGATCTTTAAACTGAAGCTTCTTTAAAATCGGATGTACATCCATCACGTGAAACCTCCCTTAAGCCTACTCCCACTCAATCGTTGCTGGTGGCTTAGAAGTAATATCATAAACAACACGATTTACATCCTTTACTTCATTACAAATTCGAGTGGAAATTTTCTCTAGTATATCATAAGGGATTCGTGCCCAGTCTGCAGTCATTCCATCAATAGAAGTAACGGCTCGAATGCCAATGGTATAATCATATGTTCTTGCATCCCCCATGACACCAACAGAACGGATATCAGGCAGGACTGTGAAATATTGCCAGATGGAATCAGTTAAATTAGCCTTCGCAATCTCATCGCGTAAAATATAATCTGAATCTCTAACGATGGTTAACTTCTCCTCCGTAACCTCACCTAAAATACGAATACCAAGTCCAGGGCCAGGGAATGGTTGTCTCCACACAATTTCTTTTGGAAGGCCTAATTCTTCGCCTAGCTTTCGCACTTCATCTTTAAATAAAGTATTTAATGGTTCAATTAATTCCATTTTCATATGCTCGGGAAGTCCACCAACATTATGGTGCGACTTAATCGTTTGTGCAGTGGCTGTTCCGCTCTCTACAATATCTGTATAAAGGGTTCCTTGTGCAAGAAAATCCATATCTTCTAGCTTATTTGCTTCCTCTTCAAATAAATAGATAAATTCATTTCCGATAATTTTACGCTTTTGTTCCGGGTCGGAAACCCCTTTTAGCTTATCCAAAAATCGCTTCTTTGCATCGACTTTAATAACATTCATATCAAATTTATCTGCAAAGGTCTCCATTACACTTTCTGCTTCCCCTTTGCGTAATAGACCGTGATCTACAAAAATACACGTTAGCTGGTCCCCAATCGCTTCATGAAGAAGCACAGCCACAACAGAGGAATCGACACCACCACTAAGTGCACACAACACCTTTTTATTGCCAACCTTTGTTTGGATTTCTGAAATGGACTGCTTGATTATTTCATCCATTGTCCAGTTTCCTTCACATTGACAAATTTCATAAATAAAGTTGCGTAGCATTTCATTTCCATTTTCAGAATGTCGTACTTCTGGATGGAATTGAACAGCGTATAAGTTTTCTGCTTCATTACTCATGGCCGCTACTGGACAGGATGGATTCTGTGCGTCAATCTTGAAATTCGCAGGTACATCTAATACTAAATCGCCGTGACTCATCCAAACCGTTTGCTCTCTATCTAAACCTTTAAACAGCTTCGATTCGTTCGTAAGCTGAAGTGTAGCTTTTCCATACTCTCGAAACTCTGCTCGGTCTACCTTTGCTTGAAAATGATGTGCCATAAGCTGCATACCGTAACAAATGCCTAAAACAGGTATACCTAAATCAAAAATACGCTCGTCACACTTCGGAGCTCCATCATCTGTCACACTGTTTGGTCCCCCAGAAAAAATAATTCCTTTAGGATTCAATTCTTTAATCTTTTCGATGGAAATGTCATTTGGTAAAAGCTCACTAAACACCCCTAGATCCCGAATACGTCTTGCAATCAACTGATTATATTGCCCACCAAAATCTAATACAATAATTGTTTCCTGTTGTTTATCCAAAGTAATCCCCTTTCATTACCGCCAATTAATTAATAGAATAATTAGGCGCCTCTCTTGTAATGTGTACATCATGTGCATGACTTTCTTTTAAGCCTGCACCTGTTATTCGAACGAACTGTCCGTTGTCTTGTAATGCTTTTACGTCTTTCGCACCACAATAACCCATACCAGAACGGATACCACCTACTAACTGGAATACTACCTCAGAAAGTGGTCCTTTATACGGTGTGCGTCCTTCAATTCCTTCTGGTACTAGCTTTTTCGCGTTTTCTTGGAAATAACGGTCCTTACTTCCCTTTTCCATCGCACTAATCGAGCCCATACCACGATATACTTTATATCTACGTCCTTGGAAAAGCTCAAATTCTCCTGGGCTCTCCTCTGTACCAGCGAGTAGACTACCTAGCATGACACAAGTTGCCCCTGCTCCAAGTGCTTTTGTAATATCACCGGAAAACTGTATCCCACCATCTGCAATAATTGGGATGTTATATTCCCTTGCCACTGTCGCACAGTCATAAACAGCTGTTATCTGTGGTACACCAATACCCGCAACAATTCTAGTTGTACATATAGAGCCTGGTCCGATTCCAACTTTTACTGCCGATACGCCCGCTTCAATTAAGTCTTTTGTAGCTTCGCCAGTCGCCACATTGCCAGCAATTAACGTGAGGTCTGGATATTTTTTGCGTAGTTCTTTTACGGTCTCCATAACACCTCGTGAATGTCCGTGAGCCGTATCTACAACTAAAGCGTCTACCCCTGCTTCTACTAATGCTTCGGCACGATCAAATGCATCTTTGGAAACACCAATTGCAGCTGCTACTAATAAGCGCCCATGTTCATCTCTTGCTGTATTCGGATATTCAATCGCTTTTTCAATATCCTTAATTGTAATTAAGCCCTTCAATTTATTATGACTGTCTACGATTGGCAGTTTTTCGATTTTATGTTTCTTTAAAATGGCTTCCGCTTCTTCTAATGTAGTCCCTTCTTTAGCAGTAATAATGTTCTCCTTCGTCATCACTTCACGAATGGCTACAGAATAGTCATGGATAAAACGTAAATCACGATTCGTTATAATTCCAATTAATGTATTTTCGTCATTTACAATGGGAACCCCCGAAATACGATACTTCGCCATCAATTCTTCTGCCTTATATACTTGTTCCTCTGGTTTTAAAGAAAATGGGTTCGTGACAACACCATTTTCAGAGCGTTTTACCCGATCTACTTCAGAAGCCTGTTCCGCAATGCTCATGTTTTTATGAATCACGCCAATTCCACCTTCACGAGCAATTGCAATTGCTAACTTCGCTTCCGTTACAGTATCCATTGCAGAGGACATAATGGGAATATTCAATTTCACCTTGTCGCTTAATCGAACAGATAAGTCTACGTCATGAGGTAAAACTTCAGATTTTGCCGGAACTAGTAGTACATCATTAAATGTTAATGCTTCTTTTTTAAATTTGTCTTCCCACACATAAATCTTCCTTTCTATTTTTTTATTTTTTCTAGTAAAAAATAGTATTCTCTAATGAACCCCAAATAATAAAAATGCCCAGTCAAAGATTTCCTGTTCGAGGAGAAATCTTTAACTGGACTTTTGACACAAATGTATACAAAAAAGCCTATTTAAAGCTATTTCTCTCGTAGTCCGGTATTTACATTGGTCACCAAGTAGAAACGATCAGACCTTATTACTGATCCTATACGTGAGCGCATTTCCTTTTATATTGTTATCTAACATAACGGACAAATAGAATAAAGTCAATGGATTCGTTATAACTTGAATTATTCTTAAATTTTCATTATCTTTAGATAATACAAAATAGTTAAATTCGCAGGGAGACGATCAAATGAAAGCCATCCTTTTAGGCATTTTAGGTGCTTTGTTTTTTTCTACAACCTTCGTGTTAAACCGATCCATGGAATTAGAAGGTGGGAGTTGGGTTTGGAGCGCCTCTCTTCGCTTTTTCTTTATGCTCCCAATATTATTCATTATTGTAGGCATGCAAAAACGGGTAAAACCTGTACTTCAGCACCTGAAAAAAAAGCCCATTGCTTGGATAGGGTGGAGTACAGTTGGATTTGGTCTTTTTTACGCACCCATCACTTTTGCCACAGTCTACGGGCCAGGTTGGCTAGTAGCAGCAACATTTCAAATTACGATTGTAGCAGGGTCGTTACTGGTACCATTTTTAAATGGGAAGCACACAGACAGAGAAGGGATTCCAATCAAGAGCGTTCTTATTTCTTCCATTATTGTCATTGGGGTTTTTCTAATGCAATTGGAGCACGCTTCCGTTGTACCTGTTATGAGTGTAATCATTTGTGTGCTTGTCCTTATTGTATCTGCATTTGCCTATCCACTAGGAAATCGGAAAATGATGCAGGTAGTCGATGGCAAATTAAATACATTTCAACGAATTTTAGGAATGACCATTGCTAGTACTCCATTTTGGATTCTATTATCTATTTACGGCTTCTTCATGCACGGACTCCCAAGCTCAAGCCAAATACTTCAAACCCTAATTATTGCTATTAGCTCAGGAATCATAGCTACTACTCTATTTTTCTACGCCACTGAGCTTGTCCATGGTAATAACCAAAAATTAGCAGCAGTAGAAGCAACACAATCAGGTGAGGTTGTCTTTGCACTGATTGGGGAAATGCTTTTCCTAAATTCCAACCTTCCAAGCACCGTTTCTATATTTGGTATTCTACTTGTTGTATTTGGAATGATTCTTCATAGTATGAAATCCATTCGTCCAAAGCCAAAGGTTAGTCGATCAACCTCCATAAGTAAATAGCAGTACAAAAGCACTTTTGGAATAAGAGTGAAGTGCCTTTGTACTGCAATCGGGTCAACCATTATGACTTTTTTTATCTTCTACATCTTTCTTTTTCATTACAAAAAGATTTAAAGATGGATCCGAGCCTGTTAGTAGGTTATAGAAGAACGAAGCCATAACATTATAGCTTTCTTCCATTTTCTCCGCTAGAAAGCTGGCACGCTCATATAAAATGGAACGCAAATGTGTCACTTGTCTATGTGTTTTTTCCATTAATGCTTCTTGATTATCTAACTTACCTAGCATTTGATTTTGTTTTTCATCTTGAACGTGAACCCTGTTTAACATGTCCTTTTGCAGATCCATTAATTGGCTCATCTGATTGTATAATTCTTGGTTAGACAAGTCATACTGGCTAATTTGATTTAATACTTCATTATGAGATTGGCTTAATTCATTTATTTGCTTTATGACTTCACGATTTAATGCACTTTCTGATTCTAACATTGCATGTAACTGTTCACTGTTTTGGTTCAATTCTGCTATCCAATGCTTCGTCTTTGTCTCAAACTCCTCGTGCTGCATATCGCTTTGCTGCAGCTCCTTTAAACGATTTCCGACTTCCTTCCACTGGCTAATCTGTATATTCCGCTGTTGTTCGTATGCTCGCTGTAAATCCTGAAATGAGGTCACCATCGTTTTGTTTAGTTTTTTCTGTTCCTTGACCATCTCGGAAAAATAATCAATACGTAAATATCCTTGATTCGGCTCCTTCAGCTGCGTGTTATTCTTATAGACATTTGGATGATCTCCTGAATTAATAAATAAAGCCATGCATTCACATCCCTTACAACCATTTTTCCTTATTTTATGCGACCCTTTCTAAAACGGGACTTCTGCTCAAAGAATTCTATACATAACGTCTAGTTAAAAGAAACCTATTTCTTGAAAGGGATTTAGTAATAACCAAATTTTGATATACTGAAAGCAAGGATGAATAATTAAAGGAGGCAAAAGCATGGCGAAGGAATTGTCACTAGAGCAAAAAGGAGAATTACTCCAAGTGTTGAAGGAACGGTTTGAAAAAAATATGCATCGTCACAGTGAGTTGGAGTGGATACATATCGAAGCAAAGCTAGAAGCAAATCCGGAAAAGCTTTGGTCACTTCATGAGATGGAAGCAACAGAAGGAGAACCAGATGTTGTTGCATATGATAAAGAAAAGGACGAATACATTTTTTATGATTGTTCAAAGGAAAGCCCAAAAGGTCGCAGAAGTATTTGCTATGACCGAGAAGCATTAGAAGCGAGAAAAAAGCATAAACCAGAAAACAGTGCGATGGATATGGCTACTGACATGGGCATTGAAATGTTAACTGAGGAACAATATCGAGAGCTACAAAAGCTGGATGAATTTGATTTGAAAACATCCAGTTGGGTGCACACACCTACCGATATTAGAGGACGAGGTGGCGCTCTATTTTGTGACCGCCGTTACGGTCATGTCTTTGTCTATCACAATGGTGCAGATTCTTACTACGGTGCAAGAGGCTTTCGAGGGTCGTTAAGGGTTTAACGTTACTACCGTTTTGATTATCACGAACTGAGGGAGAGGAGAGACTTTTTATTTAAAAAAGAATATGGCTATTTCCGCTGTAAAATATGCTTTAATGCCCTCGTAATCCGAACTAAACGAAAACAAGCCGAAAATGGAAAATACGCTTCCATTTTCGGTTTAAAAAATTTACGCTTCGAATTTTTATAAAAAATCACTCAATATATCAATCATAGACTTTTTCTTTTTATGTTTATATGGGTGACCATACTTATCATACTTTTTATAGCTATCATGTTTGCGATAGCGATCATATTTGTCATAGATATCGTGTTTACGATCGGTATCCTCGAATTTAGGCTCCTTATACTCTCGCTTATAGGAATCTTCTACCTTATTGGATTCCATATAATAGGACTGTTCTTCTCGTAATCCTTGCGTTATTTTCTCTAATTCGCCCCGGTCTAGCCAAACTCCTTTACAATTTGGACAGATGTCAATTAACACATTTTCTTTTTCAATTTCCTTCATCCGTACATTGTCACAAACAGG
Organism: Salirhabdus sp. Marseille-P4669; assembly: GCF_900240405.1. Lineage (GTDB taxonomy): Bacteria > Bacillota > Bacilli > Bacillales > Alkalibacillaceae > OEQK01. The sequence goes on along the minus strand of NZ_OEQK01000001.1, from coordinate 167,260 downwards.
ACATAGCATGATACACATCGCTCCTTACCTACAAGGGATTTATTTCCTCTATTGTACCATGATTTACAGTTATATCTTACTAAATTGAACGCAAAAAAGGCTATAAGGTTATCGAACCAATATAGCCACCACATTTATCTACTCTGTTAGTTATTTTTTGTAGAAGGCACCGAACAGTCCAAGTATAAAACTCGGGAAAATCCACCCCATGCCATTCGCATAAAACGGGAGTGCCTGTAGCAATCCTTCCACTAGACCTAATGAAAATCCCGCCGTTTTCAAACCATCGAGTATGCTAACCGCTCCTGCACCGATAACAGCACCAAGGTAGATAGAGTTCGTTATGTTCCACTTTGCATTTACAATAGATAAAAGAATTAGGACAATGGCTATTGGATATATCGCATAAAGAACTGGTAATGAAAATGAAATGAGTTGATTCAATCCTAAGTTTGCCATTGTAAAACTAAATAAGCATATTATAGCAATAACGACGATATACGGTAGCTTTTTAAACGTTTTGGATAAATACTCACCACATGCAGAAACCAAGCCTACGGACGTCGTTAAACAAGCTAATGCAATTACAAGGGCTAAAATCATTGTGCCATATATGCCGAAGATGTTTTCTACGACCATAGAAAGGATTGTTCCACCATTTTGTTGCATACCGATTACATTGACACTTGTAGCACCGATAAAGGCTAACGTTATATAAACAAAAGACAAGCCAATTCCTGCTACAATTCCAGCACGAATCGTAAAAGCTTTTATATCGGAAGCTTTCGTTATGCCTTTTTCCGTTATGCGATTAATGACAACCATTCCAAAAACAAGTGCAGCAATAGCATCCATAGTAAGGTAGCCTTCTAAAACGCCACTAATCATTGTATTATGTGCATATTTATCAATCGGTTTTTCAATTGATCCGATTGGAGAAATAAAGACTCGAATTGCTATAATGATAATTAGTAATAGTAGCAGCGGAGTCATTATTTTTCCAATTCGATTCACTAGTTTCGTTGGATTTAAGGAAAGGATAAAGGTTAAGGCAAAAAACAAAAGCGTTGTCCAAAACAAACTAGTAGCCCCATCTACCGACAGAAATGGAACAATGCCAATTTCATAGGCAACAGTAGCTGTTCGTGGAATTCCAAAAAAGGGACCAATTGTTAAGTAAACGATAAAAGGAAACAAAACTGCAAAAGCAGGATGTGCTTTTCTAGAAATTTCATCTAAACTTCCACTAATAGAAATAGCAATTACTGCCAGAACAGGTAATCCTACTCCGGTAAGTAGAAAGCCAAAAATCGCCAACCAAAGGGAATCTCCCGCCTGCTGACCAAGCGTAGGAGGAAAGATAATATTTCCTGCACCCAAAAAGAGCGCGAACATAAAAAAACCAAACGTCCAAGTATCTCGTTGTGATCGCAAATCATTCATACTTAAAATTCCTCTGTTTTCATTATCAAAATATCGTTATAATTACCCTATCCAAATATACAAGACCATTTGCTAGATTGCAAAATTATTTTTAAACTAGTTAAACTTGCCAAAAAATTGTGGTATTGAATAGAAATAGGCTGCAAGTTGTCTGTAACTTGCAGCCTGTGTTGTATACTAACTCCGTTCATGTACCAATATTATTGCGACAACTGCTATCAAACCTAGGTGTGCTATTCTTCTTTTTTTAATAAGTTAATAAAATGCATGAGTATCCGAGCAGTGAGTCCCCAAATGACTTTATCCTCATACAAATAAAAGTGTTCCTCAACCTTACTTGTACGCCAATTATAGTCTTTGCCCCCTTGAATAAGTTCAAATGGAAAATCTTCTTCCGGCTGCACACGCACATTTACTTTATATATGTCTGGCTTATGGTTCATAAAAAAGGACAATGGCACGGTAAATACGTGATCAACTTCTGCTGTGTTTGGCTTAATAAGCGCTTCATCTCTTATCCACCCTACATATGGATAAACAATCATCCCAAAAGGGGTAACCATATAGTCGATTGGATAGACATTTGAAATGTGATCATAGCCAATTCCTAATTCCTCCGTCGTTTCTCGAATTGCCGCATCCATTTCTGAAGCGTCCTGCGATTCGATTCTCCCACCAGGAAAACAAATTTCGCCAGGCTGTCTTCTTAACTGCTGCGATCGAACTTCAAATAAAACATGGACTTCGCCGTTCTTTTCTATTAGAGGAAGTAAAACAGAAGACTTTAAAAAATGTTCATGGCCTAAGATGAATGGATGATGATTTTGTAACTTCCTTAGAATTAACCCTGAATCCATATTCCCACCTCAATTTTATTGTTATTCCTACTATATCAGAGCAACGCTTTTTTTTCGAAAAATTGACAAAATGGATTTTGATTCGCATTTCCTTATTAATTACTTTATGATTAATGTAAAAGTAGAAATTGAAAAATCCGGAGTGAACCTATTTGAAGACAAAGAGAGCGTTACCACTATTATTTGCAGTTATGTTTTTTGTCATGATTGGGTTTGGCATTATTATACCAGTCTTACCTTTCTATGCAGAAGAGCTAGGTGCAAGCCCTACGGAACTTGGATTATTAATGGCCGTTTATTCCATCATGCAACTAATCTTCGCGCCAATGTGGGGAAGAATCTCCGATCGAATTGGTCGAAAACCTGTTATTACGATTGGAATATTAGGTTTATCCCTTTCCTTCTTCCTAATGGCCTTTGCAAATTCTCTTTGGATGTTGTTTGCAGCAAGAATCTTTGGTGGATTTTTATCCTCCGCAAACATGCCTACTGCTATGGCCTATGTAGCTGATATCACATCGGAAGAGGACCGTGGTAAAGGAATGGGAATCATTGGCGCTGCAGTAGGATTAGGTTTTGTATTCGGCCCAGCTATTGGAGGGATTTTTTCAAAAGGCAGCTTAAGCACACCCTTTTATATAGCCGGAATCTCATCTCTTGTTACGACTATTTTCGTGTTGTTATTCTTAAAAGAATCGTTATCCTTAGGGCAAAAAGAAAAAAGTCAACAAAAGGCTTCTCGTTGGCAATCCTTTAAAGGACCCTTATCCGTATTGTACGTTCTTCAATTGTTTGTCTCCCTATCTTTATCTGGTTTGGAGGCAACTTTCGCTTACTTTGCTGCTAAAACGGCCGGATTAGGTACTTTAGAATTAGGATACATTTTTATGATTATGGGATTTGCAGGAGCACTCGTTCAAGGTGGTCTAGTCGGAAGGTTAACCAAGAAATTCGGAGAAGGCCCGGTTATCCAAATGGGGATCTTTGTTTCTGCTATTGGGTTTTTCCTTATATTGTTTGTAGATAACTTTGTTACTGCTGCAATCTTTTTATCTGTATTCGGAATAGGCAATGGGGTTATACGACCGAGTGTCTCTTCCTTATTAACTAAAAAATCCGATACTGGTCACGGCAACACAACGGGGTTACTTTCCTCTATGGATTCTTTAGGGAGAGTAATTGGTCCACCATTAGGGGGGATATTGTACTCCATATCCATTGGGCTTCCATATATTTCAGGAATTTTACTATCGCTAATCGCGCTCCTTTTATATCGGTTTTATGTCGGGATTGACTCAAAACAGACAGCGTTAAGCTTAGAATAAAGAAGAGGCTAAGGACATGATGTCCTAGCCTCTTTTACCGTTCTATCGGATCACTTCTTGAGACGCTATCTTATTTTTTAGGATTCTAGTTTATTTTCAATTTCATAATTGGCCGATACTTCTTCAAACCATACTGCATATTCTTCGTTTATTTTCGAGTCGGTCAATAGTTGCTTTATCTCTTCTTTTGCATCCTCATATTCTGCTTCTTTTGCTGCTACTTTGTCAGCTAATTTTATAATGTGGAAGCCGTGCTCTGTCTCTACCGGCTCACTTATATCTCCGATTTCCATAGCAAATGCCGCTTCTTCAAATGCTTCCGCCATTTCCCCTTTTCCGAAGTAGCCTAGGTCTCCTCCAGATTCACTATTCGATTCATCAATGGAATATTCACTTGCCAAAGTAGCAAAGTCTTCGCCTGCATTCAGCTTATTTAATACCTCATTTGCGGTTGCTTCATCCTCAACTAAAATATGACTTGCCTTAACTTCCTCCTGCTGATTAAAGCTTTCTTTATTCTCCTCGAAGTACTTCTTTATTTCTTCTTCTGTTACCTCGATACGCTTTTCTAATATTTTATTCGTTGCAAGATAGGTCTTTATATCTTTTTCAAACGTATTGTAATCGACACCACTAGATTCCAGTACAGATAAGAAGGATTCTTCTCCACCGTAATATTCTTTATACTCCTCGATTTCCTTATCTACTTCTTCTTGAGAAACTTCAATTCCTTGCTTTTCAATTTCTTGATTAATAATGCTATTGGATATTAACGAATCCAACACACTTGCACCATATTGAGAGGTAAGTACATCATTTAATTCCTCTTCACTTATTTTTTCGTTTCCCACTTTCGCCACATATTCTTTATTACCTAAAGTAAGAACCGCTATTACGATTAAGATAATGCTTGCAGTTAAGAGCAAGCCATATAATAATTTTCGATTCGATTTCTTTTCCATTTGAAACTCCTTTAATAATTAGTTTTCATTGCTTGCTAATGTAACTTTCGTAGTCTTTAATTGATTGTCCCGATAATATTGAATGGTTACGGTGTCTCCAATCGCTGTTTCTGTATATAAATACTTTCGCAAGTCATCGGATTCCTCAATCTTATTTCCGTCTATAGAAACGATAATATCCTCAACACGAAGTCCAGATTCATAGGCTTGTGAGTTTTCATCTATGGAAACGACCATTGCACCATATTCACCTTCATAATTTTGTAAGTAAAATGGGTGAATTTCCGTTAAGCTTGCTAAACCAACTCCTAAATACGGACGCAATACTTGGCCATTTTTCTCCAGCTCTTCCACTAATCCTTTTACGTCATTTATAGGAATGGCAAATCCCAATCCTTCTACTCCTGCATTTGCAATCTTCATACTGTTAATACCTACTAGCTGACCAGAAGTATTGATTAAGGCACCACCACTATTACCAGGATTAATAGCTGCATCTGTTTGGATAACTTCTACCTCCCACTCACCAGCTGTAGTAGAAGATGTTATAGTACGATTTGTCGCACTTACAATCCCTTGCGTTACCGTTCTAGATAAATCTAGTCCTAAAGGATTACCAATCGCAATGACCTGTTCACCCGCTCGGAGTCCGTCCGAGTCCCCAAAAGGAATCGGCGTCACATCATAGCTACCCTCCATTTTTAATACTGCAATATCTGTTAACGCATCTGTACCAACAAGCTTGGCATTTTCCACTTTTCCATCATATAAGGAAACCTGTATCTCCGAAGCCCCTTCAATTACGTGATGGTTCGTTACAATATAAGCCGCATCATCTGTTACCTTGTAAATAACCCCAGATCCTGTACCATTCTCCATTTCCTCTATTGATCTACTAAATGGACTTGATTGTTCCGTAATATTCACTACACCAACGATTGCTTCTGAAGTTTGCTCTACTATATCAGCAACGGAATTCGTAGTATTTGATGTAGATAATGGTTGTACAGAAACAGCTGAGTTTGCTTTCTCTTCATTCGTAGCTACCTCTGTTTGGCGGTCTACTACACCCGATTCCGATTCAAATACGTCTAATTGCGGGGCAATGGTTAGTGTAAGGGCAGAACCTAAAACACCAGCTGAAAGTGCAGTTAGTATTCCTTTTGAACGTTTTTTCTCTTTTTCTTTAAATTTTGTTTCCTCTTGTTCCAATTAAACCACCTCGCTCTTTGGTTTAGCTGTGATCTTCTCTTGTTCACATAACTAACTATAAAGCGTCTATATGTCAGGAAAATGTCAGATTGAAAAAAGTTTAGTATGCTTATGCAACATATACTTACATTAGTGAATTGATTTCCCTGTTCTCGCTCCTATAATTGGTGAGGAGTGCATGCACACAATGCTGCAGCCTCGCGTTAGCTTAAGGAGGCTTAGCAGCTACCCTAAGGTTCGCGAAGTGAATTTTTCGAGCTAGTAGTCATCTTTTGAAAAAAAATATTACTCTTTTTTAATAGCTAAAGCATCCTAATAAAACAAAAAATCCAAACCCATACAACCTCTCACAGTAGAATGTTGTACCTGATTTGGATTTTTGTTTAGATATGTTTCTTAATTTCCCCTGACAATCGGCAAGGTAATTCTGAATGTGGTACCAGACGGAGAACTATCGAGAAGCTCCAGATTTCCATTCATCGATTGGGCGATCATTTTGCTAAATGGTAATCCTAGACCGAGTCCACCTACTTTGTACTTCTTCCTTTCTCCTCTATAAAAACGTTCAAAAATAAAGGACTGCTCCTCTTTTGGTATTCCAATGCCATTATCTTTTATATCAATCGTTACATTGTTCACATCTTTCCCTATTACAACCTCAATCGTGCCGTTTTCTTCTACTGCTTGTTGTGCATTGTTTAGAAGATTTGTAATGATTTGCTGCAATCGAATGGAATCTACTTTTACATACTGCTCAGCCGTTAAGTAAGTAGTATGGATTATAACACTTTGGTCTTGACTGGTAATTTCCCATTGATGGATAAAATCTTTAATTAATTTATTTATAGAATATACATTAGTCGATAAAGGGACTGCATTTGCGGCAAAGGCATTAAAGGCTAGTAAATCCTCGACCATTTTCCGCATTTTTGTTGTTTCTTTTAAAGATATTTGCAGGAATTCCTTTGCTTCATCTCCACTCACAATGCCATCGTTAACAGCTTGTAATAGTCCGCTAATAGACGTAACGGGTGTCTTTAATTCATGGGTTACACCTGCTAATAGCTCGGTTCGGAGGTTTTCCAATTGCTGGAGCTGATTCGACATTCCCTTAAAGGAATACACCAAATCGTGAACCTCTTCTATCTTTCCATTATCGGACAATTGAATATTATAATCCCCTGCCTGTACTTGTCGAGAGGCGCGGGCTACTTCTTTTATCGGCTTTGATAATTTTTTGGATACGAAGTAAATGGCTGCCCATCCTAAAATGGCGAGGCTAATAATCATAATAAACAGCTGCCGATATTCTTGGTTAACTTTCGTTAAATTTTCTTCAGTTTCAAAAACAGCAACCCACCCCAACAAGTAAGATTCGTATTCTATTGGCTTTTTAATAACATAATAATTCCCATTGAGCTCTTCACTATTTTCAATCTTTAACTGCAGAACATCTTTATCACTTGCTAAGATGGATGGGTGCAATTGGTATTGCATGGGGCTCCTTGGTTTATTACTAGATAGTATCGTTCCGTCTGTTGTCGTGATATAAATATATGGATTACTATCCTTGTACGTAAATTGCCCTCTGTTCGTTAGAAAGTTTTTTACATCCTCATTAGGTGTCACTTCTTCATCGCTTACATTTAAAAATCGATTTGCTGTTTCCTCTGCGATAAATTCCATAATGCTTAAACGACTTGTTAAGGTATTATGTCTTATCCAAATCGCTGATACAATCGTTACGATGATTAACCCTATTATTAGTGTAAGTACATAGCGTGTTGTCCAATACCGTTGTAGGGAAATACTGTTACGTTTCGTTTTTATAGACACTTAATTGATACCCCAATCCCCGCAAAGTCCGAATTTCACCTTCCGAAACTGGCCATTCCTTTAATGCTTTGCGAATACGTTTAATGGATAAATCAACAGCTCGATCACTACCTTCATAATCATAGCCCCAAACATGATCAATGAGCTGTTCTCGCGTAAATGTTATATTTGGATTTTCTACTAAAAACATCAGTAAAGATAGGTCTCTTGGTGTAAACATGACTTCCACACCGTCTAGAAACACACGATGCGCTTGAAGGTCCACCTCAAGCTTACCATAGCGCTTAACAGAATCATTTTGTTTCGTTGACCTCCGGAGAACTGCTTTTACTCTAGCAACTACCTCGTCTCCTTCGAAAGGTTTTGGAATGTAATCGTCTGCTCCACTATTTAGCCCTTCTAATTTATAGTTAATGTCCCCAAGAGCAGTTAGCATAATGATGGGACAAGTACTCTCTTTACGAATTTCCTTTAATATATCCCAGCCGCTTTTACCTGGCAACATGACATCAAGTAACACAAGGTCTGGATTCACTTCACGAAACGTTTCTAGTGCTTCCATGCCCGTAAATACTTGGACAACCCCAAAGTTTGCCTTTTTTAAATAGGCTTTTATTACTTGGCTTATTGGAAACTCATCTTCAACAATTAAAATAGTATTCAAATGAATCATCCCCAAAATCATTTACAGAGTTTGTTTGCTTAACTATATCATGAAAAGATGTCAGCAAGATGTCAAGAATCTCCACATAAGTGCTAAAGCTGGGTGTAATATTTCTTTATCCAAACAAAAAAGAGCGCAGTTACATTGCACTCTTTTCTCAAGTTACTCTCCATTACCTTCGACTCGGTAAAAGCTCTTTATTTCATCCACATGCTCTAAACCTTCTAACTCCTGTAACACATAATTGATTCCGCTCTTCGATGAGACATGTGTTACAATAACAAGCTCTGCTTTATGGATTGATTGATGTGGCTTTTGGATAACTTGCTCAATGCTTACATTGTGCTCTGCTAATAGCTTTGTAATTTTTGCTAGCACACCACTTTCATCATGGACGACTAATCTCATAAAGTACTTAGCAAAAATTTGATCATTGGATTTTAATCTTTTTTCATTGTAAGGAGCAACCATTCCTCGGCCATTAACCCCAAGCTTCATATTTTTTACTACTGTCACTAAGTCCGAAACGACTGCATTAGCAGTCGGTAATTCTCCAGCTCCTGGTCCATAAAACATCGTTTCTCCTACCGCTTCACCATATACATATACGGCATTAAATACGCCATTTACTGATGCAAGAGGATGGGACTGTTTCACCATTGCAGGCTCCACACTCACTTCAATAAGGTCATTATCCTTTTTGGCAATACCGATTAGTTTAATTCGGTATCCTAGTTTTTCTGCATATTTTATATCCTCAATCGTTACATTTTCCATTCCTTTGCATGTCACGTCATCCAAATTCATGCCAACATGAAATCCAAGTGTACTTAATATGGACATTTTCCGAGCTGCATCCAAGCCACCCACATCAGCAGTTGGATCGGACTCTGCATAGCCTAGACGCTGTGCCTCCTGGAGAGCGTCTTCATAAGACGCTCCATCTTGACTCATTTTCGTTAAAATATAATTAGAAGTTCCATTTACAATCCCAATCATTTTTGTAATGCGATCCGAAGAGAAACCTTCTACTAGCGCCCGTAAGATTGGAATTCCTCCTGCAACACTTGCTTCATAAAATAAATCACAGCCATTTTTTACGGCTTCATTGAGTAATTCCTCGCCATTCAATGCCATTAAATCCTTATTTGCTGTTATGACATGCTTCCCATGCTGAAGGGCATGAAGCACATATTCTTTAGTTTCATCGACTCCACCCATAACCTCCACAATGACATCAATAGATGGGTCGTGTAATACAACATATGGATCAGCCGTCAGTAAGTCAGAGTTAATGTCAATGGTACGTTTTTTCTCTTTGTTTTGAACTAATATCTTCGCGATTTCGATTTCCACCCCGGTTTGGTGCAATAAATCTTCTTGGTGTCCTTGAATCAAACGATACACTCCTGTTCCAACTGTACCCATTCCCATTAAGCCTACTCTAACCCTTTTCTTACCCAACTATCATTCATCCTCTCTCCAAAACAAATTATGTCCACTTCATCCAGTCCGTTTAAGAAACACATTTGTTTACTTATAATGGACATTATAAAGATTTCCTAAATCCAATTCAATGGTTTTTTCAAAATTTTAAGTGATTTAAGAAAATGTGGAAGGTGACATCCGCTTGTCTCAAATTAGAAAATAAAAAAAGAAACCAGCAACAAACTGATTTCTACTTACTTTCAATAAAATCGTACTTTTTCTTTTCTGTTTCTCTCTTTGTCTTTGTTTCTAACAAAAATGATTCGATCTCCTCTAGGCTGATTCCTAAATCCTTGGCTTCTATTATTAGTTCCACCCACTCCAAATCAAGCTTTCCCCCGTGCATAACTACCTCCCCTAAATAGATGTTAACGTTCTTTAGCTATGTTGTTAACACCAATCTCCATTCCACCATTCTACTTGCACTTCTCGCTTTAGGCTTAACATCATCTCTAGAGAAATCATACCAAATGGTGCATTACAGCATCATTACCGGGGAGCTGTTTCAGGGAGATTTAACTTATATTTTCGAATTTTTTAATTTGTTCAATTTGCTTTTGTATTTTCCCCTCATCATCATGAAACCTCATGGCTAGCTGAGCATAGTAAAGAGCCTTCTCAAAATCCTTTTCCACAAGAAAAATGTCTGATAGAAACACCGCCATTACAGCCCAATCCTTCTCTATTTTATTTCTTAGCCTTAAAAACCAGTCTTCATAAAAGCCTGGGATTGCAGTATCCGTTGCATCCATTAAAACTTGAATATATGCTTCTTTCTTCTTTTGCTGCTCCTCTATTTGAAAAGCACGCTTAACACTTTCTAAATGGGCAAGCAAATCCGATTGAACATTACCATTTATAAACACATGTTCTCGATCTGTTCCAATGATTGGGTCAGTATTGTCCATCTGAAAATGTTCAACTTGTTTTTTTAAATAGTGAAGAGCGACCCTTAAGCTATTTCTTGCACTTTCTAATTCAATATCCGGCCAGAATACATCACAAAGCTCATCTCTCAATACCGTTTGCTGCAAAATTAAATAGGTAAAAAGCTGCTTCGACTTTCGTTTTCCCCAGCCCTCTAATACGCGGCTACCATTAACCGTTACAGTAAACCCATTTAATACATTCACTTGAATGCGATTCACGAGTATTTTATTTTCTTGTTCTTGACGTTGAAGCAGTCCCCGTATTTGCGAATACATGTGGCTCGTTAAGTCCTTTTTATAATTGCCACGTTCGAGAAAGGATTGACTGTTCTCTGCATTTTTCTGAAAAAAACCAAATATCCAGTTCGCTACAAGCTTAGGCTGGTCGAGTTGAATCATAAAGGATGCATTTGGTACTGTGTAAAATTTTGCAGTGGAATTAAAATTGAGAATTGCGCTTGTTACTTCTGGTGGAAAAATTTCATCCTCTGAACCACACAATAAAAGGATTGGCATAGTTATTTTTTGCATATCTCTCGATGCTGCTTCACCAAAACCTGTATGAAAAAGTTCAAAGTACACTTTAGGTGATATTTTTTTATAGGCATTCAGCAGTAGATTTAACTTTTTAGGAGTAGGTCGATAAATGGACGCTTTAGCAATGTCATGACCCGCTAAATACATTGAATCATGTCCCTTTACCATCTCTTTTCGTTTTTCTATAATCGGTTTTCCGAGCTCCTCTGGATATTGGATGGGAACGCCCATTAATACTAAAGAACGGCAACCTTTTAAATGTAACGACGCTACTTTAATACCTATCAATCCACCAATTCCTTGACCTATAATATGATAGGAGGTTAAATGTAAGTGTGATAAAAGCGCGACTAAATCGTCACTTAATAAATCAATCGTTCGAACCTTCTCTCCCGCTTCACTTTTCCCATGTCCACGCAGATCATAGCGGAGTATATGGTATTGCTTCAATAAATAGGGCAAAATGAGGTCCCACGAATGTACATCGAGACCGATTCCATTGATAAGCACAAGGGTATCTTTCGCATTTTCATTGTCGGACTGGATTACTTCATAATATAACCGAACGTCATCCCTTGAGAGCCAAGACATTAATCCACCTCCCTCCAAAATCACTCTGTATCATACATATTCATACGACTAATATAAAATGTATTTCTTTAAAGCACGAAAAAACTCCTGCATTGCGGTAGCATTCGTCAAAATGTTACATAATTAGACGAACTTACACGCTTCTATTTACCTATTGCTAGCAGTAAGTGTCCTAGACAGCAAGAAAGCTAGTTCCTTTAATTTAAGAACTAGCTTCCATTTTTATTGAACTATAATGGTTTCTGTATAAGATATTGGCTCTCCATTATATACGAATACCCCATGATTATTGCCATTTAGTGTGACCTTAATTTCATGATGTCCCTCATCTAATCTACCAATATTATAATATTGATCATAGATACGGTTAATTTTAACTCCATCAATATATAAGTGAGCATGACCTTCATGATAGTTCACGTTCTCTAAACCAACCTTATTGGGTGCAAAGGTAAAATGAGACGGTTGAATATAGAGAAACCATTCTCCTGAAAAATCTTGCTTCACTTCCCCAGTTATGAAAGGTACATCTTTATAAGTCAGCGGTATTTCAATGATATTTTCATTATGATGGTCTACATGATTGGAGGCAGTAAAGTGACTATTTTGATTGTGAAAATAGAGTAACACTACAACAAATGTAAAGATAACAACAAAGCTTATTAACCGATACATTCCCTAGACCCCTTATGCACGAAACGTAATATTTTCACGATTACTACTTCGATTAATAAGCTGACCAACTATAACAAGTACGAGACCAAGAGCTAAAAAGGCGAGATCATAAAGGAGCGCATTCGCATCACCAGGCTTTACCCGATGTATTTGGAGAAGATGATGATTTATAATCCCTTCTACTAGATTGAAAACGCCCATACCTAGTAAAAACCCTCCTATTAACTTTCGCACCCCACTTGTTAAATCTTTCGGATTACCAGCTAGCCATAATAATATACCCCCAACTACAAGTGTTATCGTAACAGCAAAGTGAAAAACACCATCACTCGCAATCTGCCCCGCCCGGTCTGTTTGCATTACGACACTATGCCATTGCAATAATTGATGAAAAATAATACCGTCCATTGCACCCATAAACCCAAATCCTAAAACAAAGCTACCAATCGTTATCATTCTTTTTTTCGTTTTTGCAACCAAATGACCTGCTCCTCCAAACTATTTTTATACCCTATTATTTCCAAATTCGAATAAGATATACATAGTTTCATAGACCTAAGTGAACTCCTTATTTTTAAAACACAAAAACACCCCCAAAATAATAATAGGGGTGTATACGCTCCTTTGGCCTCGTTCCAAAAGTTATTTATAATGAAAAAGAAAAATGGACAGTATAAGGAACAGTAAATCTGTTCACAAGGATGGTGATAAGGATGAAGGAAATAAACTCCATTACACAAGTAGATACATTCATACATGACGAAGACGTTAGCTTTTTGTATTTCTACACAAACGCTTGATCGGTTTGTCATGCATTACTTCCTCAGGTTGAGGAGGTTTTAAGTAAGTTTCCTAAAATAGAATGTGCTCAAGTGAACGCTGCTGTATTAAAAGAAATTACGGGCTCTTTGTCTATTTTTACGGTTCCAGCATTAATTTTATTTGTCCATGGGAAAGAAGCCTTTCGTGAGGCTCGTTTTGTTCATATGGATAAATTCGAAGAAAAAGTACAAAGAATTTATGACGGGGTATTTGGTAATCCTTCCTAACCATTTACCCGTCTGCTAATAAAAGGTTCTCCATCTTCCATTTTGACCAAATATATTCTCTTGTTTTTCTAGGTAGAAACTGGCGAATATCATCTTCATTAAATCCAATCTGAATTCGCTTCTCATCAATGATAATTGGATTTCTTAACAATCCTGGATACTGCTGAAATAATTGTAGTAGTTCATTTAGGGATAAAGAGTCAAAGTCAATAGCTAGTTCTTTATATATTTTTGATCTAGTAGCAATTATTTCATCGGTTCCGTATTCCGTTAATCGCAAAATGTTTTGCAATTCATTCGCAGTGATTGGATACTTTTTAATATCTCTTTCTACAAATGCAATCTCATGATTTCTTAACCATTCTTTCGCTTTCCTCGTTGATAATGAAGGTGAACCAAATAACGTGACTTTCATATAAAACCCCTCTCCTCGACATTTATTTATTACTTCCTTTATACATACCGTGTTTCAAAATCTCTACTTCTGCAATAAAACTATCTATAGCTTCCTCATCTGACGTGTTTCGTGCGAGCTTTTCAATAAGATTGTGAAAGGTGATTGTTGTAAGAATTTGCAAAACAAATCTTAAATCTTTCTCTGTTGATATATTTAAGTTTTCCTTATTTATAAGCGCGCAAATTTCCTGAAACTGTGTCTTGCTATCCCCATTAAAAATAGTATAAAAGGTTGTTTCCACTTTATGTGTCATATTTAAAAAGGCATTCTTTAGGATATCTAGTCCATCACCTTTTGATATTTGTTCAAGTGTCCAGCGAAACATTTCCGTAAATGTTTCAAATAGATCCCCATTATTTTTTTGTAGGATAGCCATAAACGTACCTTTGCTTCTTTCAGCCTGCTCGTTTAATAAAAAGAAATAGGCATCTTCTTTATCTGTAAAATACTGATAAAAACTACCTCGAGGTATCTCCGCAGACTTTACTATGTTCGAAATGGAGGCTTCGTATAAAGGTACTCTAGAAAATTCTTTTTCAAGTGCTTCTAGCAAGACTTGTTTCTTATGTTCTGGTAGGTTATAAAACGTTTGCTTTGGCACTTTGATTTACCTCCTAAATACTCAAGTGACACTTTGTCATTATGTTATACTTCTATATTATATGACGATATGTCATAGGTCAATAATGTTACGACAACGTGTCATAAAATGTTCACATTTAAAATACGTATTTCGTAACACTTTTGTTTCATTTTTTCATCCTTTCCATTATTATTTGCTGCCATTCAGGATTTGTTTACAAACAAAAGTGAAATAACCACTAACGCGACATTCGTTAGTGGTTTTTCTTAATCCACATTCCCCTATTTCTCTTTTTGCCTTAGACTTCCCTTTTCTGGGTACGATCGAGGCGACCTTCAGTAGCTACGCTATTGGACATGCTTGTTCGTTGCAAACTAGCCAATACTGCCCCGCTTATCGTAATGAAGCCACCTATCCAAGACAACCACGACACTTCTTCATCTAACACAATAATGCCTAATAGCACTGTCCAAACAGGTAGCATATTTAAATATGGCGCGGCTTTTCCTGTACCAACAATCTTAACTCCAATATTCCACGCTAAAAAGGCACCTACAGAGGCTAATGTACTAACATATCCTATAGAAAGCATTACACTAGGTGTCAAATCAACCAAATTCATATCCACTGAACCAACCATGCTTACTCCACTAAAAAGGGTTCCATAGATACTAGCTCCAGCTGTTAAAATGAGTGGATCTGTTTTTGCTCCATACTTTTTTCCTAAAACCGTGTAGATTCCCCATGCAATTGCCGCCATAACAACTTGATAATTGCCCACAATAGAATCCGATGTGAAGCCAGCTTCCATTTTCCCTTGAAATAAAATCATAACTCCTATTATTGAGATGAATGCTCCAATCCAGGCCTGCATTCCAATTTTCTCTTTCAAAAAAATCGGGGTGAAAATCAGAATTGCAATTGGAATACCTGCAGAGATCATTCCTGCTTGTGATGCACTTATATTTGTTAGTGCATAATAGGTTAGCGTTGAAAATGCAAAAATCCCTGTAAACCCCAACAAACCGAATTCTTTCCACATGTTAATAAGGGGTAATCTTTTGCGTTGGATACCTAATATAGCAAGTAAAATTACAGACGAAATTGCCCAACGTACCGTATTCAACAATGTTGGTGGTAGAGCTGGCCCTAAATATCGCCCACTAATGTAATTACCCGCCCATAGTACAGTTGCAACAAGTAATAATGCAATGCCTTTTTTCAACGTAATCCTCCCCTCACATAAATCAAGTCCCAAGTTAAATGGATACCGTTATAATGTGTAACCATAACACGCTACCGCTTCAACCTGCTTAAATCCCTCTTGTATGTAAAGTGATTTTGCGTGTTCATTTTCGGCATTAACGGATAAGATGGTTTGTTTATAACCCTTTTCCTTCGCTATTTGCAGTATCATACGTAGAATTGTTCTCCCTAACCCCTTCCCTTGATATTCTGGGATAATGGCTACAGGACCAATATCCATTATAGGCTTCCCCTCATATTCATCATGAGAGCCTTTAATCACTCCAACAGGTCGATTGTGATCATACAAAATCAAAGCAGCATTCTTAATAAAGTCCTTTTCCATCATCATTTTCCGAACCATTTTCGTTGTAATGGGTGTTTCACTTCCTTTTAAGGTTGCGAAACTTTCATTTCGAACCGTACACCATTTTTCTTCATCTCCTATTTGGAGAGGCTTTATGTGAAAATCTTTCGGTAGCTGATACGTAGGGACAGGTAGATCCTCACGTAGTAAAAGATATGCATACCTTTCTATTTCAAAGTCAATTGCTTTAATTGCTTGATCTAGCTTCTGATTAACCGTCGGAACAAAGACAAAAACCTTATCTAAACCCTTCACATGTCTTTTGATGCTTGTCAATAACTCCTTGTATATTTCTACTTTATTTCTAATAGAATGGAAAATTCGAAATCGACCCTTTCGACCTCGTTTTGCATAATCATCCATAATAAGAGAGGCAGCAGCAATAACCTTACCCCTATTATTTCTTTTAATATAAGTGGGGTTTTCCTCATTTGGTAGAAAAGAGTCTAAATCATCATCGTATAAAAAAGAATCATCCACTTCGCTTCTATAGGTTTTACAGTATTCAATGAAATCTTGGACCTTCTCATTTGTTACTCTTTCTACCTTCATTTACATAGCTCCTCACCTTTTATCGATGTAATCTAAATTCCACAAAGGCGTAAACATTCCTCCATTTTTTCATATAAAAAAAGAGGGAGTTAAACAACACCCTCTTCTTTGGAGATTAACCCATTATATGAAAAACAAAATTCACGAAGAACAACATCGCTATAATATACAGCGTAAAGGATACATCCTTCGCCTTTCCTAAAGCAATTTTTAAAATTGGATATAAAATAAATCCAATTGCAATTCCATCTGCAATGCTGTACGTAAATGGAATTAAAGCCATTATTAGTAAGGCAGGAATTGCTTCACTCATATCCTTCATGTCCATATTCCGTATATTTTGAAGCATCAACGTTCCAATAATGATTAAAATTGGTGCAATTGCACTGTTTGGTATCAATTTGATTACTGGAATAAAAAAGATGGAAAGCAAAAATAAGAATCCTGTTGTTATCGTCGTAAGACCAGTTCGACCACCTGCAGCCATGCTTGCGGTACTCTCTACCGTTGATACTGTCGGGCTCGTTCCGAAAACACCTGAAGTGATTGCGGAAATGGAATTGGCTTGGAATGCTCGCTTAAATCCATCAGGTCGATTAATAAATTGAACATGCCCGTGCACTAACCCGATGTTTTCAAATACCATAACCATGGTTAACGAGAACACTGCAATCCAAAAGGTCATCGAAAAGAAATTTCCAAATGACATTGCGCCAAAAATAGACAGGTAATCTTCGCTGCTCATGGAGCTCGCAACTGTATCCTTTTCTACTTGAATAGTTCCAAACATCCAAGCAATAACCGTACCTACAATAATCGTAATGATAAAGTTTCCAGGTACATTACGTAGAAAAAGAATAATCGCAAGAACAAAAGTAATTATGGTTGCAAGTACATAAGGAGAACCAAAGTCCCCAATAGCTAATATGGAATTGGTTCCTTTTTCGACAATGCCACCCTTTTCCAAGCCGATCAGCATTAAAAACAAACCAAGTCCCACTGTAATTCCATCCTTTAAAGATTGGGGAATGGAATCACTTAGTTTATTTGCAATTCTAGTAAAGGCTACAATTGCAAAAAGAATCCCTGAAACAAATACTACAGCTAATGCTTCCTGCCACGTAAGCCCCATTGATTGAACTAACGTGTACGTAAATAAAGCATTAATCCCCATACCTGGAACTAATAAGATTGGAACATTTGCCCAAAGACCCATAATCAAACACCCAACAAAGGATGTTAAGATGGTTGCAACAATCGCACCTTCAAGCGGGATGCCTGCTTCTGATAGAATAAGAGAATTGACTGCTATGATGTACACAATTGCAAAAAAACCGATTACACCCGCCATCACTTCTCTTTTAACAGAAGTTTCGTACCGGTCTAGACCAAACATTTTATTAAAAACTTTCTTCATAAAAAACGACCTATCTAAATTATATCCCTCTCCCTACCCGCTCCTTCCTGATAAACAGGTGAGCCAAGAATGTATTATAGCAAAATAAAAAAAGAGACTCAAATATATATTTTACTAAGATAGGAAATCTTTACGAAAAACATTTTATTACTTTAAAGCATTAGCAGGATTTTTTAGCATGACTTTAGAAGTTAAGTAATACCTATTTTATAATGAACAAAATGGATAGAAGGAGAATATATACATGCCAATTAATATACCGAAACAATTACCTGCCCGGCATATTCTTGAAAAGGAAAACATCTTTTTAATGGATACCGAACGTGCAACAATGCAAGATATACGCCCTTTGAACATTGTCATCGTGAATCTAATGCCAGAAAAGGAGCGAACAGAAACCCAATTGCTTCGCTTATTAAGTAATTCGCCATTACAAGTAAATGTTACCCTTCTTCATACTGCTACACATAAATCGAAAAATGTGAGTGCATCGCATTTAAACCAGTTTTATAATACGTTTGAAAATATAAAGCACAAACGATTTGATGGAATGATTATTACAGGTGCACCAATTGAACGGTTACCTTTTGAAAAGGTTGATTATTGGGATGAGCTAACTACAATTATGAATTGGTCTAAGGATCATACTACTTCTGTTTTACACATTTGCTGGGGGGCACAGGCAGCTCTTTATTATCATTACGGAATTGGTAAATATGAACTCCCGCAGAAGTGTTCAGGGATTTATCAACATACACTACTAGATTCAACCGTAGAAATTGTCCGTGGATTTGATGATGTCTTTTTAGCTCCACATTCAAGGTATACTAGTGTTTCAGTAGAAGAAATCCAAGCAAATGATAAATTAACCCTACTATCTTTATCAGAGGAGAGTGCCCCCTTTCTTGTTATGTCTAAAGACGAAAAACACATTATGGTTATGGGACACTTGGAATATGACGCCACTACATTAGCCCTAGAATATGAACGGGACCAGAAAAAAGGAATTAGGGCAGAACTACCTATAAATTATTTCCCGAAAAATAATCCGAATGAAGAACCTACAAATCGGTGGCGTTCACATGCTTATTTATTATTTTCGAATTGGCTAAATTACTATGTTTATCAAGAAACTCCATATGAATGGAAGTAATAGGATAAATTATGTTTCTAGAGCAAAAACTAGGTAAAAACGGAAAGGCGTATCATTATGGTCGATTTTTTAAAGGAAAACCTAGTTATCATTGGTCGTATAATAACAATTTTACCTTTGCTCTTAGTCATTACACTATTTATGGGAAAACGAGCGATTGGTCAGCTACCTGTATTTGATTTTCTTATTATAGTTACCCTAGGTGCTGTTGTTGGAGCAGATATCGCTGACCCAAATATTCATCATTTTCCAACGGCACTTGCCATTGTGGTGCTCGGTTTATTTCAAAGAATAGTCGCCAATTGGAAAATTGCCAATCGAAAAATTGGCCGACTCTTAACCTTTGAACCTACTGTCGTGATTCAAAACGGTAAACTCATGGAGCAGAACATTAGAAAAATAAGATACTCGATCGACAATATTGTACAAATGCTACGGGAAAAAAATATATTTACAATTAGCGACGTGGAAACAGCTATTATCGAAGCTAGCGGGAATATGAGCGTGTTAAAAAAGCCCGAGAAAAGTACAGTAACAAGAGAAGATCTAGATATAATCAGATCTTCTTCCTTGTCACTACCAGTTGTAATGGAGGGCACTGTTTATTCCGATGTGCTAAAAAGCCTCGATTTAGATGAAGCATGGCTGGAAAAGCAATTATTACATCAAGGAATTTCCAATAAAAAGGAAATCTTCTACGCAGCGGTTGATCGGAATAAGAAGCTCCATATTTCCTTAAAAAAAGAGACTAATGTACAAATACCTATTATTAAGCATTGAGTGTCTGGGTTAAAAAAACAAAATGTACCTCCACGTAGGACGGCACTACTATCCTTTTTTAATGAATACAACCTTTAAATAATTCCCTTGCGGATACTCCTTTATGGTGCGGAAATCGGATGGGAGTGAAAACTCCTCTAAGATGCGGTAGGATTCACCGGTTTCCTCGAATGCTTTTTGTATAAATCCTTTAAACTTTTTCATCCCGAAGGCACTACTGTTTGTTGAAGCAACAATAACGCCATTTTCAGAAGTTATTGCTATCGTTTCCTTCAGTAGATTGGTGTAATCCTTCTCAGCACTGAAAACCACTTTTTTCGATCTTGCAAAGCTCGGTGGATCTAAAACGACTAGGTCAAACTTTAAATTTTTACGTCCTGCATATTTAAAGTAATGAAATACGTCCTCCACAATAATATCTTGAGCTTCATGGTCAATACCATTTAATTGGAACTGTTCGATTGTCTTTGCTTTACTTCTATTTGCTAGGTCTACACTCGTTGTTTTGATCGCTCCACCTAATGCAGCAAACACAGAAAAAGCACCTGTATAGGAGAATGTGTTTAGCATGTTCGTGCCTTTTGCATACTTTTCCTGGATTGTTTTACGAACTTCCCTTTGGTCTAGAAATACACCAACCATTGCCCCCTCATTTAAATAAATGGCGAAATGCACACCATTTTCTTTTACGATGAGCGGAAATTCACCTCTTTCTCCTGTTACGAAATCATCATCTTCTACATAACGACCTTTTGCGTCGAACCGTTTTTTCTGGTAAATCCCTTTATAGTCCACTACTTCCTTTAATGCATCTAAAATGACATTTCGAAATTGATAAATTCCGATGCTATACCAATTGATTAAATAAAACCTATCAAAATAATCTATTGTGATTCCACCAACTCCGTCACCTTCTCCATTAAAAATGCGAAATGCTGTTGTGTTGGGGTCAGCAAATAATTGCTTTCGGTGGTTTAAGGCATTGGTTATTTTGGTTACAAAAAATGCTTGATTAAATGGTTGATCTTCTTTATTCGTAAGAATCCAACCTAATCCTTTATTCTGTTTTCCATAATATCCTTTTCCGATGAAATTACCCTTTTCATCTGTCAGCTTTATGATGGTCCCTTCCTCTTTTAGTACCTGTCCATTTATAAGTGCATCGGAGGTAATTAACGGAAAGCCACTTTTATATTTTTTCACAAAATTACTGATAACCTTTATTTGAACTTCCTTTGGCATCATTTCAAATCCAATCTGTATGTATTTTGCTAAACTTGATTGTAGCATAAATTTATAATGGAATAGATTTCTTCTGTGCTTTCATGCGTATGTTATAATAATGAAATCCTTTCTTATACTGGTGATGAAAATGTTATATATTGTATCCTTTTTTATAATTTTTACTTTAATTGCTTTATTTATAACGCGCAAAAAAATATATGTACCATCATCGGCAATGGCTGCTGTGATGTCTTTAGGCATCACTATCCAAGGTGTTCTTTTTCATTTTGCAGATGATATAGTCGACCCTACTATTTTCAGCAAACTAATCACAATGCTTATCGTTAGCATATGGTTTGTGTTTTTTTATTCTTATCTACTGGCAGGCTTTCAAAGGAAATTTATTGCTCTCTACTATTCCAATCCAATCAATCGGTTCGGAATAGGTACATGGATTGCAGGAACATCGATTAGTACCATTCTATTTTCCAAGCAATTCGAAAGTATAAGCTTCATAGCCGAGCTTGTAACGTATATGAATATATTGCTATGGCTAGGTTATATAGCCATAAGTGTCATTGCATTCAAAGAAATAATTCAACAGAACTTAATTAAGAACGTACATGGCATTTTACTTTTAACAACTGTTAGTACACAATCGATAGTCCTTTTGCTTCATACTATATTTCAACATATACCGATCTTTATTACGTACAGTCTTATCTCCACAGGGATTTTATTTTATATCCTATCGGCTGTTTTGATTTTGAATCGATATATAAGGAACAAATGGAAGATCGAACAGGACTGGAATAATACGAATTGTATTCTCCATGGAGCTCTATCCATTTCCGGCCTTGCTTGCGTCGTTTCCAATGTGATAACAATGAATCTTATTCTTGCTCTCTGGTATTTGGTATTGTTTGTTTTCTTAGTTGTAGAGTCCTTTGAAATTGTACGTATGATAAAACGAATCAAACAATATGGGTGGGGCAAAGGAATTTTTACTTATGAGATTTCACAATGGAGTAGAATCTTTACTTTCGCTATGTTTTATACTTTCACCTCACTATTAGAGTCGCATAGCGTTATTCAACATATGATCATACAATATGGTACAGTTATTATCTTTACAATATTAATTCTTGAAATTGCATTAAGTTTCAAAAACATCTCGAAAAACAACAAACATACTACCTTCAAGAAAAAGAATTATAACATTACCTCCCTCTCTTAGATTGGGAGGTTTTTCTATGTATTGCACGTGTCTTCATTTATTGTTATTCTATTATAGTTACCCTTGATAACTATTAGCTTTCGTAACTATTTAAGGCGGTGATTTTTATGAACCCTTCTCAAAAGTTTTTCCATCATTTTATTATGTTGTATCGACCGTTTGAGAATAAATTAAACGTTGAATTGGGCAAACATAATCTACATCGAGCACAATGGACCATTTTGTATTACTTATTCCATTATAGCTCGGCTACACTCGTAGAACTTGCCAACTACCAAGGAGTGGAAAAACCAACTGTTACAAGAACCATGAACCGATTAGAAGAATTAGGGTACATTCAACAGATACCAAGCACCGATAAACGGGAGAAACGGGTAGAACTATCCAAAAAGGGCGTTACTTTATACAACAAGGTACGTCTTACAATAGATGAATACGAACAGAAGATTTTAACGGGAATTTCCGTAAAGGAACAGCTGGAAGTCATTCGTATTATGCAGCAAATACGAAACAACATCATGAAGTAAGGAGTTAATAGTATGGAACATTTAAAGCCAAAATTATGGACGAAGGATTTTATCATTATATCGTCCGTTAATTTTTTCTTATATTTAATTTTTTATTTACTATTGGTAACCATGGCTGTTTATGCAGTCGAACAGTATAACGCTTCCGAAAGTCAGGCTGGCTTAGTAACTGGTATCTTTATTATTGGTACATTAATTGGAAGGCTTTTTATCGGCCAAATTATTGATACAATAGGGAATCGAAGGATGCTATTTATCGGGCTCGGATTTTTTACGATAACCTCCTTCTTATATTTCGCAAATATTGGTATTATCTTCTTGCTACTAAACCGTTTTATCCATGGTATCGCGCTAGGGGTTGCAAGTACTGCTACTGGCACAATTGTTGCTAAAATTATACCAGCGTCTCGTAAAGGTGAAGGGATTGGATACTTTAGTATGAGTACAACTTTAGCTACAGCGGTTGGACCATTCTTCGGTTTATATATGAGTCAACACACGACATTTGATGTTATTTTTAGCTTCTGCTTAGCTCTTGGTATTATTAGCTTTATTATTGCTTTATTCGCAAAGATACCCGAGGCTACCAGCACAAAGATATCGGAACAAACCAAAGGCATTAAGCTTTCAAACTTTATTGAACCGAAAGCATTACCAATTGCAATCGTAACCTTAGTACTAGCATTCTCTTACTCTAGTGTCCTATCCTTTATAAACTTTTATGCAATTGAGATCGATTTAGTGGAGGTTGCAAGCTTCTTTTTCATCGTATATGCAGTCGCCATTTTAATCTCAAGGCCATTTACCGGTAGATTGATGGATGTAAAAGGAGCGAACTATGTCATGTATCCAACGTTTGCTTTGTTCGGAGGTGGGCTATTGCTGCTAAGTGTTGCCAATAGCAGCTTTCTTTTATTATTGTCAGGAGTTCTTATCGGTCTTGGGTTTGGGAATATGCAGTCCGCTACACAAGCAATTGCAGTCAAGCTAACACCAACCCATCGTATGGGACTAGCAACCTCCACCTTCTTTATTTTTCTAGATGCAGGTCTAGGATTTGGCCCATACCTGCTCGGAGTAATCATTCCAATAACTGGGTATTCGAATTTGTATGTACTACTTGGAATATTAGTATGTTTCTCAACGATTCTTTACTATTTTATGCACGGTAGAAAGGAAACAAAAGAAGTTGCGGACGTAACAGTAGGGTAGAGATGTGGGCTGGGTGTAATTCTATTTGTGTGTAGGTTAACCGGATAGTGAAAAATATGCTCCAAATTTCCCATTCTATCAACCTATCTTAAAATTAAAAAATCCAAACCCACTTACAGACAGGGTTTGGATTTTTTATCATTAATATTTAAATAACATTGTAGCTAGCTGGAAACCGCCACCTATTGTCCAAAATAGAACGGTATCTCCACGTTTAATTCGACCAGATTCTATCCCTTCATGTAAAGCAATAAAAGGACTAGTAGTACCGGTATAGCCGAAACGATCGCCTACATACATGATTTTTTCATCTGCCAATTGGAAGTGCTCTTGAACTCGCTTAATGTTGGCAATCGAGAACTGAGATAAGCAAAACGCATTTACATCCTCCATTGACATATGATTACGCTCTAGGAGCATTTCCATCATATCGTACGTTGGTTGCAAAGCCATGTCCCCATCAAAAGGAAGCCAATCAATGCTTTGGTCTTGGCTAGGCTTTTGAATTGCGTTTGTTAATCCGTGACGCGGGAAATACGTTTTATCATGCGTAATAGAGTTTACATAATAATGAGAATCAATAAAGCCTGTTTCTTCCTCTGTTTTTTCTAGTAAAACTGCACAAGCAGCATCCCCAAAGTTACCAAACGTAATCTCCTGCTCTTTATTACTCATTAGTGAATTATAGTCAGATCCAACTACTAATACTAGATTCATATGCGGATTGGAAAGTAAATAACGGGATGCTTGGTCCACCGCTACAGTCATTCCAGCACAGTTTGCATTGGAATCCATTGTCATCGTTTTGTGACTTGCACCTAACACATGATGTAGATGAATCGCATTAGCTGGAGCTGTATATTCTGGAGTCTGAGAGGAGAAAACAATCATATCTAAGTCTTCACCAGCTACCCCCGCTTTTGCTAATACATTCCTTGATGCCTCGACAGCCATCGTTAATGCATTTTCTTCTTCGTTATCGATAATGTAGCGTTTATCTCTTCCTAAAACATCTACCAAAAACTTTGTTGCATCTCTACCTTTTTCTTTATAATGGTCAAGATAAAAAGCATTATCTACCACATTTTCTGGATGATAGATTGCGATTTCCTTAATTTTTACGTTTTTCATTAGTTGTCTCTGCTCCTAACATTACAAAAGTTATTAAAGAAAAAGACAAGCCAAAAAGAACTTGTCTACTTATTTGTTATACTTCCTTAATCTCTCCGTTTGCAAAGCCTGCATTACGTAGGATTCGATTCAATTGCATTTTAAGAATTGGATTTTTCTTAATGGTAATAACCATTTTGTCGAATCCGGATGATTGGTATAACTTTACCGTGTTTTCCATTGCAGGAACCATATCCTGTGTTAAAACATCCATATCTGTTGAATCTACGTTTAATGTAAAATCACCAGCATTCACACTTTGTACTTTCGTAGTATAATCTTTCACGAAAGCTTCTACTTGTTGTGGTGTGAATGTACCTTCAATTACCATATCGATTGTTTTTGCTGAATTGTTTACTGATATATTGTAATATCCTTCTTTTGCCATATCTAATGCTCCTTATAGTGTAGTCCATTTATAACATTAATGTGATTCTAATAAAAAAGCAATCTATTAAACGTACCATTTTTTTGGTAAGATTTGGTTTATCTTTAAATTATTTCAATAAAATATTCTTCTTGGTAAAAATGCCTCCAAATCATAGGTATTATCGAAAGCTAGGAGGTAATTTCTTCTTAAAAGCCACTGAAATTCTCAAGCAAATAGGCAATCCATTTACAACGTGAGTCCTGTCGAATATTTTCTAACAACCCTCTTTTAAGTGCAGGGCTTAAAGAAGGATTGGTTAATTCCTCTTTAATTAATTGTAAGGATTCCCTTTTAATGGATTCCTCCATTCCCTCTAGGCTTTCGTTAATCATCTCAATAATAGAATCGGTGGAAACCTCTTTCTCTATAGATGAGTGATAGATACGAAGGAAATCATCTGACATAAAAGGTATGGTTGTATATTTCGCTAAAATCTCCGTTTTTTCTGCTAATGATGTGCATAATCGATCTAAATCAATAGGGAGATCAAAAAACAGAAATAGCTCTGTATAATTCTTAAGAAAGCCTTTGATACTATACACTAAATCATACTTTATTCCTTTAACCTGATTGCCATACAACCGCTCCACCATATACGAAATCGTCTCATCTAAAATTTTATTGTAATATTGAACCTTCCGAAGTAGTTCCTCATTTAACGTATGAGATTGCTCCTTCATAAAGGCTTTGGCAAAATTGGAATACTGTTTTAGCGATTGAAAATTGGCATAATAGAATCGATACAGGAGTTTATCGTCCATTTCTTCATTTTTGACTATCCAGTCAATATCGGATGTGATCTGCCTCATAAACTGATCAATAATAGCTAGGACAAGCTCATCCTTTGATTTAAATACTAAGTAAAACGCCCCTTTGGAAATACCACACTTTTCCGTGATTTGCTGCACTGAAGTTGCTGCAAAACCATGCTCTGCAAACAATTCTAATGCCTTATCTATAATGATTTGTTTTTTATTCATTAAATTTACCCCCTTTAGGGTGTATTTCGTTGACAATGACCAGTCAGTCAATTATTATATGGAAATGTACAACTTAAGTCAATTAAAGGGTAGGTGTCAAAGTGAAAGGTTTAGTCAATTTTGTACTAAAGAATAAATTAGCCGTATGGTTATTAACGATTATAATTACAGCTTCAGGTATGTACGCTACAACACAAATGAAAACAGAGACAATCCCTGATATATCAATTCCTTATTTAATGGTTTTGGACGTATACCCAGGAGCAACACCAGAAGAAGTAATGGAAGATGTCTCCATGCCATTAGAAAAGGCAATAGAGGGACTTGAAGATGTGAAAGCTGTATATTCCAATTCCTCATCCAGTCTTTCAAATATTCAGGTAGAGTATGACTACGGGGTAGATATGGATGAAAAGAAACGAGAACTTGAAGCTGCAATAAGCAGTGTAACGTTACCAGAGGATGCGGATGAGCCACAAATTACGGCAATCAGCATGAATATGATGCCAGTTGTTGCATTAAGTGTAAGTAGTACAACAGAAGATATTGTTGAACTTACTTCGACAGTTAATGATATTCTCCTCCCAAAAATCGAAAAGATTGATGGAGTAGCTTCTGCAACAATTACTGGACAACATGTAGAAGAAGTCGTTATTACTTATGATGAAGAATTAATGGCTACACTTGGAATAACAGAAGAAAATGTTAAAGAAATGATCCAGGCAAGCGATATGTCCATTTCATTAGGTCTTTATGAATTTGAAGAGGGCGAGCAAGCTGTTGCGGTAGATGGAAAATTCATGACAGTAGATGAGCTAAAAGAAATGCTTATTCCTGTAACTCCTACAGAAACAAATCCATCTCCTTTTGTAAGACTAAGCGACATTGCAGAAGTAGAAACAGTTGGTCGTGTTGAGTCTGTATCTCGTACAAATGGTGAAGATGCCATTGCAATTCAAATTGTCAAAGGTCAACAGGATAATACGGTTGACGTTGTAAATGCAGTTAAAGAATTAATCGAAGAAGAAGAGGAAAACATTGAAGGACTTGTTGTTGATATTTCCTTAGACCAAGGAGAGCCAATCGAAGAATCCATCAACACAATGGTAGAAAAAGCACTCTTTGGTGGTTTGATTGCCGTATTGATTATTTTGTTATTCTTACGTGACTACAAATCAACAATTATATCCATCATTTCTATTCCAACATCCATTTTCATGGCATTGTTGTTACTAAACTGGATGGATATTACCTTAAATATTATGACGCTCGGTGCTGTAACAGTTGCCATTGGTCGTGTAATTGATGACTCTATTGTAGTTGTTGAAAATATATATCGTCGTATTCACTTAGAAGAAGAAAAACTATCTGGACGCGCATTAGTTCGTGAAGCAACCATAGAAATGTTCAAGCCAATCCTATCTTCTACATTAGTAACGGTTGCGGTATTTGCACCACTTATTTTTGTTGGAGGAATGGTTGGAGAATTATTCATGCCATTTGCTTTAACGATGACATTCGCATTAGGAGCTTCCCTACTTGTTGCGATAACAGTAGTACCAGCTCTATCTCACTTCTTGTTTAAGAAGAAATTGTACAGTGTAAAAACAGAGAAACAACATAAAGGACCTGGTAAATTAGCGAATGCTTATAAAAAGGGTCTTAAATGGACATTAAATCACAAGATCATTACGTCATTAGTTGCTGTTCTTCTGTTAGTTGGAAGTTTAGCTCTTACTCCACTAATTGGCTTTAGCTTTATGGGTAGTGAAGAAGAAAAGGTTATGTATTTAACTTACACTCCACAAGCAGGTGAATTAGAAGAGGAAACTTTAGAAAACGTTTCTGTAGTGGAAGAAGAACTGTTAAAACGTAAGGATGTAGACATTCTTCAGCTTTCCGTTATGGAAGAAGGAAATACACAAGCAGCTATGATGGGTACTGCTGGCGGAGCTTTACTATATGTAATCTTTGATGACGATATGGAAAACTTCCCTGAAGTAAGAGAAGAAATTAAAGATTATGTATTCAACATTGATCAATCTGGTGAATGGAAGAGTCAAGACTTTACTTCTATGGCAGGTGCATCAAATGAAGTAAGCTACACATTCTATAGTGAAGATTTAGATAAACTATATGAAGCAGTCGATATGGTTGAAGGTGTTATGAGTGAAACAGAAGGTCTTGAAGACGTTACTTCAAGTGCAGAAGATGCATATGTAGAACATCGATTTAACGTAGATCAAGAGCACCTATTACAATATGGTTTAACAACTGGTCAAGTGGTTATGTTGTTAAATGCATCACCAACACAAGATGTTCTTACAACGATTGAAAAAGACGGAGAAACAATGGACGTCATTGTTCAACAAGAACAGGTTAACCCACCTAAGAACATTGATGAATTGCTAGCTACTCCTGTAGAAACAGCAGTTGGTACTGTAACGCTATCTGAGCTTGTTACAGTAGAAGAAGGTACAACATTAAATACACTCGCTCGTAGTGGTGGCGAATATTATGCGACTGTAACTGGTACAATCACAGATGAGGATATTTCAAAAGCTACTGCAGCTGTAGATGAAAAAATAGACGAACTTGATTTGCCAAAAGGTGTAACAATTGGTGTTGCTGGGGTTACAGCAGACATGGAAGAAACCTTTACACAACTTGGAGTTGCAATGATTGCAGCAGTTGCAATTGTATACTTCATTCTTGTTGTAACATTTGGTGAAGGTCTTGCACCATTTACCATCCTATTCTCTTTACCTTTTGCGATTATCGGTTCATTCGTTGGACTATTCATAGCTGGCGAAACCATATCGGTAACGGTAATGATGGGATTATTAATGCTCATCGGTATCGTCGTAACAAATGCGATTGTGTTAGTAGACCGCATCATTCATATGGAACGTGATGGCATGTCCATGCGTGAAGCGATCCTTGAGGCTGGTTCTACTCGTCTTCGCCCAATCCTAATGACAGCAATTGCAACTATCGGCGCATTAATTCCGTTAGCAATTGGATCTGGTGGCGGAGGATTAGTTTCAAAAGACTTAGGTATTACCGTAATTGGCGGTCTAGCAAGCTCCACATTGCTAACCTTATTCATCGTACCAATTGTCTATGAAGCTTTATCCAAGCTATTTAAGAAAAACCGTAAAGACATTAAAGATAATTAATGAAGCTTAACCCCTACAGGATGGAATCATGTAGGGGTTTTTCCTTGTTATGCGATTCTATCTAGGGAAAAATGCAGCATATTCCTTTTATCGAAAAAGGTTGATAGGGCACCATACATGCAAAGCTCATCAAAAACTTATCACTCTCCAAATCTATAAATTTTTTTAATAATAAAATTTTTCACCCACTTTACAGATTAAAAAGTCTAAATTAAGCTATAACGATAAACGATTTAAGGCATATTATTATACATACATCTTAGAAAAAAGAGGGTCAGCTGTGAAACATACATTATTTAGAAGAAAAAGTATTTCTCAATTATTAAAAGCAAGCGGGGAGGCAAAGCTAAAAAGAACATTAGGGTCATTCGATTTAGTCATGCTTGGAGTAGGAGCTATTATTGGAACAGGTATCTTTATCCTTCCTGGTACAGTTGCAGCAACCTATTCTGGCCCTAGTATTATTTTCTCCTTTATTATCGCTGGAATTGCTTGTGCATTAGCAGGCATGTGCTATTCCGAATTTTCTTCCTCCGTTCCAGTTACAGGAAGTGCCTATACGTATGGTTATGTTGTATTCGGTGAAATCATTGCATGGCTTGTTGCATGGGCGTTAGTACTTGAATACGGATTAGCTGCAGCATCTGTTGCAACAGGTTGGTCCTCGTATTTAACCACCTTATTAGAAGGATTTAATATTTCATTACCGACTGCGATTTCAGGTCCATTCAATCCAGCTGAAGGCACCTATATCAATGTACCTGCTATCGGCATTATTTTGGTAATCGCATTTGTCCTAACATTCGGCATTCAGGAATCTGCAAAATTAAATAAAATAATGGTATTTGTTAAAGTAGGGGTTATCCTTTTATTTATTGTGGTTGGGATATTTTATGTACAACCTGAAAATTGGCAACCTTTTATGCCATTTGGGGTAAATGGCGTATTTAGTGGAGCAGCCATTCTCTTCTTTGCCTATCTTGGCTTTGATGCAGTATCCTCTGCAGCAGAAGAAGTAAAAAATCCACAACGAAATATGCCCATTGGAATTATCGGCTCGTTATTTGTATGTACCTTATTGTACGTTGCCGTTTCATTGATTTTAACTGGGATTGTACCATACAACAATTTAAACGTTAGTGATCCCGTAAGCTTTGCTATGCAATTTATTAATCAGGATTGGGTAGCAGGAATGATTTCACTTGGGGCAATCGTTGGAATGATGACCGTCATTCTCGTCTTAATTTATGGTGGAACAAGACTGCTTTACGCTTTAGGCCGAGATGGTTTACTCCCAAAATGGATGAGTGATGTGGATAAGAACCAAACACCAGTTAAAAACACTTGGTTCTTCGCTATTCTCATTGCCATTTGCGCTGGATTTATTCCGCTTTCTAAGCTCGCGGAACTAGTAAACATGGGAACTTTATTAGCCTTTACAATTGTATCGATTGGCATTATATATTTAAGAAAGGATAAAACCATACCCGACGGTGGTTTTAAAGTTCCGTTTTTTCCAGTTTTACCAATAGTCTCTTTCTTATTTTGTTTCTTTTTAATAACGCAATTATCTCTTGAAACTTGGATTACAAGTAGTATATGGTTTGCTGTTGGATTACTCTTTTATTTTGGTTATGGTAAAAATCACAGTTTATTAAATAGGGATTAAAAAAACAGTGGTCGAGCAAATGTAACGAATGCCTTCGTATTTAATTGCTAATCTCGACTGTATGTATTCGATCTCTATTAATTTTATCCAATTAGGTTATGGCAGATTATCCTATTATCTTGTTAAGAAATAGGGATACTAGGATTATGTTTGGAGCTGTTTATATGATGGTCACTAAGCGGTTGCTTGGTGACCATCTTATGCTATTGCTATGTGCCTGGTTTTTTATTTATTAAGCCGTTTTGGATTCATAGACAGTGTCTATTTGACCGATTTTTACTTATACGCCTAGGTTCGGGGTCATAAACGACTCCTATGTGACCAGTTTTTTCTTATTCTCCGGTTTTCAGGTTCATTGACGACCTCTATGTGACCAGGTCCAACTCGTCCCCACCTAAACAATAAAAATGTACCTTTGCTACCTAAAAAACATTCCATTTAAAATACATACCTACCAATCCATTGGAAAACAATAACAGTAAAAATGAGAAGGACGAAGAATTTATGGATGATATTCTAATAGCACGTTCTTTATTTGGCACTACAATGGCTTTTCATATTATATTTGCAACTATTGGTGTAGGCCTACCAATGATGATTCTTTCCGCAGAGCTTCTTTACCAAAGGACAAAGAACTATGAATACGTCGTAATGGCAAAGCGTTGGACAAAGGCGTTTGCTGTTTTACTTGGAGTAGGCATTCCTACTGGGACAATTGCAGGGGTCCAGTTATCCCTATTGTGGCCAGGTTTTATGGAAGTCATTGGACGCGTTATGCCGCTTCCTTTCCAAATTGAAATATACGCGTTCTTTGTTGAAGCACTTTTTATGTCTATTTATGTATATGCTGCCGAACGAATTGCACCTTGGATGCGAATCATTAGTTTAATACTTGTTGCACTAGGAGCATTAGGATCTGCTGTTCTCATTACAAATGTACACGCGTTCCAAGGTACACCAGCAGGTTTCCGCTATGAGGATGGACGAATTTTTGATGTAAATCCGTGGGAAGCGTTTTTTAATCCGAGCTTTTTCGTTACAGCGTTACATGTCGCTTTTTCTGCTTATGTTGTTGGGGCATTTGTAGTAGCATCTGTTTCTGCTTTTAAAATGCTACGCAATCAGTACGGCTCCAAGCTTTATCATTTTCATCAAAAAGCCCTTATCCTTAGCCTTGTTTTGGGAGGTATATTTGCTTTTTTAACTGCCATAAATGGACATGAATCAGCTCAGTACTTACATAAATATCAACCGGAAAAGCTCGCAGCAGCAGAAGGGCTTTTTGAAACTCAATCTCACGCACCTCTAGCTATTGGTGGTTTTACGGATCGAGAAACTCAAGAAGTAAAATGGGCAATTGAAGTTCCGTGGGCGCTAAGCTTTTTAGCTGGGAATAGCTTTGATACGGTAGTCGTTGGATTAAATGATTTTCCAGAAGAGCTCTGGCCACCTTTATTTATTCACACGTTATTTAATGTAATGGTAGGTATCGGATCGCTGCTAATCCTCTTGTCTTTACTCGCACTCATTTGGAGAAAATTTCTCAAAAAAGAGCAATTTCCGAGAAGCTATCTTTGGGTAATGGTTTTTTCTGGACCTTTAGCCATCATCGCCATTGAAAGTGGTTGGATATTTGCCTGTACAGGCCGTCAGCCTTGGGTCATTTATCGCATTTTAACAACTGCTGATGCAGCTACAACTGCAACAGACCTTGGAGTTCTCTCTATCCTATTCTTTAGTGTTTATCTCATTTTAGGTGTTGCGGTTGTTACCGTACTTTTATATTATTTCCGAAAAAATACCGTATTGGATGATTTCCGAAGAGCTGAAGAAAAGGGAATTCCTTTATTTGGATCAAATAATTAGGAGGCAGTATAATGACAGATGCACTCATTGCAATAACCGTTCTTTGGGGGTTTGTATTCATCTATGCTGTCATGGCAACGATGGATTTCGGTGCAGGATTTTGGTCAATGGTTTATCTAAATAAGGAGAAAACAAGAGCAACGAATATCGCAAACCGCTACTTGTCTCCAACCTGGGAAGTAACGAACACATTTATTGTTGCATTAGTTGTTGCGGTATATAGCTTATTTCCAAAGGCTACATATACACTTGGTACCATACTAATTATACCTGGTAGTGTCATTTTATTATTACTTGCATTAAGAAGTGCCTTTTTAGTGTTTTCCAATATTGCAACAGAGTACAAAAAGCCTTTAACATATATTTCCGGTATTACAGGGATTTTAATTCCGGGTATTCTCATAAGTGTGTTACCAATTACACATGGTCAATTTATTGATTATGAAAATGGTACAGCTAACTTAAACCTAGAGCGGCTTTTTTCTAGTCCAAATGAATATGCATTTATCGGTTTTGCGATCTCGAGTACGTTATTTTTATCCTCATTGTTACTAGCTGATTATTCCAAAACGTCGGGGGAAATGGATGCCTATCACGTTTATCGAAGAGATGGCATGATTCTCGGGCCAATCACTTTGTTAATGGCTGTTTTTATCATGTTCACACTACAAACAGAAGCACCTTGGTTATATAACCGGATGATGGATGACTTGCCACTTCTATTTGTTTCTATCGGTTTCTTTCTAATTGGGGGATTAGGACTATTTCTTCCATCCATTTTTAAAAGAGAGATTCGAGGAATGCCACGTTTGTCTGTTGTAGCTGTCACGATCCAATATTTGATTGCAAGTTATGTATATGGCAAGGCGCATTTGCCATATATTATATATCCTGATATTACAATAGGCGCTTCATTTACAGATCCAAATTCCTTTCGTGCCGTATTTACAACATACATAGTTGGTTTTGCTATCCTGTTTCCTGGGTTTATCTATTTTTGGACCTTATTCATGAAAGATAAACGATATTTACAACAGAAAGAGTGATATAATAAAAGGCAGATTTTAATTCTGCCTTTTTTGTATAGGTGTAAGGATTAAACATTCCTTTTGAAACATAATTTTAATTTATCATTCGCATCGATTTTCTGTATAATCTTATATGAATAAGGTTAAAGGAGTTTTGAGACTTGACAATCGAACTTGAACATATATACCCTTCTGACAAATTAAAGAAAAATGAGCCGCTGAAACGGCATACGTATACAAAAATGGGCGGAAACGCAGATATTCTGGTTATCCCAAATCATTATCAACAAGTAGCAGATACCGTGAAATATGCCAACCAAAACAATATTCCCTATATGATACTAGGTAATGGTTCGAATCTTATTATAAAAGATGGAGGAATTGAGGGCATTGTTATTTTGCTAACAGAGCTGTCTGAAATCTCCTGTGAACAAAACTGGATCAAAGCGCAAAGCGGCGCTCGAATCATTGATGTATCAAGAGAGGCACTAAATCAGTCTTTAACAGGATTGGAATTTGCTTGTGGTATTCCAGGAACTGTTGGAGGAGCAGTCTACATGAACGCTGGTGCATATGGTGGTGAAATGAAAGATGTATTAGAGAGTATCATCGCCGTAGATAAGCAAGGCGAACTCCTCCAAATCAAGGCAGAAGATCTTGGTTTAAGCTATCGCACAAGTAATGTTCCCGATAATGGCTATATTGTCCTTGAAGCTACCTTTAAGCTTACGAAAGGGGACCCTGTTAAGATTAAAGAAATAATGGATGATCTAACCTTTAAAAGAGAGTCCAAGCAGCCTTTAGAATATCCATCGTGCGGAAGTGTGTTTAAACGTCCTCCAGGATATTTTGCAGGTAAGCTCATTCAAGATAGTAAGCTTCAAGGTGTTTCCATTGGGGATGCAGAAGTATCAACAAAGCACGCCGGCTTTATCGTAAATAAAGGTAATGCAACTGCAAAGGATTATATTTCTCTAATTGAGCATGTTCAAAAAACAGTAAAAGAAAACTTCGGGGTAGAATTAGAACGCGAGGTTCGAATTATTGGACGGGATAAAAAGGGGCAGGCCTAAAGGTCTAGTCCCTTTTCCCTTAATCTTCTCCTTCTATTTTATATATATAGTAACTTCTACACATTGGTAATCATGTAAAAATTAGGTACTCTTTTATCAGTGATGTAGGAGGTGACGATATGGAGAATATCGGTTATATTGCAGGGCAAATAATTGGGATTGGGCTACTTACAAGATTAACAAATACATATGTTTTTCATTCCCTTGGATACATAAAAAGATCATTATTAACATTTATTATTTTTACAATATTGTGTATTGCAGGCGAATTATTTCTAGGGATTGTCGGTACAGTCCTGTTCCTAATCTATGATTTAATAAAAGGAGCAATAGACAATAAATCTGTAAAGCAAAGCTCTACAGATCTAAACAGATAATCAATAAAAGCTAGAGTGGGATACAATGTATGATGCATTGTATCCCGCTTTTTATCGTTACAATTTTTTTGAAATTTTTTTCACTTCCTGATTGCTATTTTGCATTCATACTGATAATATAAAAAACATGAATTGGGAAGCTAATATTCAAGCGATTGGAGAGTCTTTCCAAGCAGATAATTTTGACCACTTTCCAAATGGAAAGTTAAGGAAACGGTGTGCCGGGTCAAATGCCGATTGGCAACTTTAGTTGCCTTATTGATTGAGTTAAAAGCTCAAATTTTATAAGTTGGTAACTTTACAACCAGTGCATATGCACACAACTTGTGAAACGGTCAATAAGAGTGCAAAAAGTAATTATTTGCTATATAGACTCTGATCCTTTTAAGAATATATTTGAATATGAAAAGCTTCAAAATACCATAGTAGTTTTTGCATACATAT
Organism: Salirhabdus sp. Marseille-P4669; assembly: GCF_900240405.1. GTDB lineage: Bacteria > Bacillota > Bacilli > Bacillales > Alkalibacillaceae > OEQK01. Next base: position 130,722 of record NZ_OEQK01000001.1, on the reverse strand, counting down.
CTTTCTAGGTATCCTTATGCTTTTTTATATTTGATATATTTCAAGCAAGTGTTGTGCGTTCTTATGCACACACTTGCTTTTTTTGAGCTTTAAAAACCATAAGTAGTTATGGAAAGAATCTAAAACGATTGGGGATAGAGGAATGGGAAAAGCGCTTATTATCGGTTGTGGTGGAGTGGCATCTGTTGCCATTCATAAATGTGTTCAAAACAGTGATGTGTTTGAGGAAATTTGTATTGCAAGTCGTACGAAATCAAAGTGTGATGCATTAAAGGCAAAGTTGGATGGTGGCAAAACCAAAATCACAACAGCACAAGTGGATGCAAACAATGTTGATGAACTAATTGCATTAATCGAAGAGGTACAACCAGATGTTGTGATGAATTTGGCTCTACCATATCAGGATTTAACTATTATGGATGCTTGTCTTGCAACGAAAACAAACTACTTAGATACAGCAAACTATGAGCCTGAAGATACGGCAAAATTTGAATATAAATGGCAGTGGGAATATCGCAAACGTTTTGAAGAAGCAGGTATTACAGCACTACTAGGAAGTGGATTTGACCCTGGCGTAACAGGTGTATTTTCTGCATATGCACTTAAGCATCATTTTGATGAAATTGAGTATATCGATATTCTAGATTGTAATGCTGGTGATCATGGCTATCCATTCGCTACTAACTTTAATCCAGAAATTAACATTCGTGAAGTTTCTGCTAACGGCAGATATTGGGAGAATGGCGAATGGATTGAGACGAAGCCTATGGAAATCAAGCGGGTCTATAACTTCCCTGAAGTAGGCGAGAAGGATATGTATCTCCTTTATCATGAAGAGCTTGAATCTCTAGCGGTAAACATTCCTGGAATTAAACGAATTCGTTTCTTCATGACCTTTGGAGAAAGCTACCTTACACATCTAAAATGTCTTGAAAATGTCGGCATGACTTCTATTGAGCCAATTGAATTTGAAGGAAAACAAATTATTCCGCTTCAATTCTTAAAAGCTGTACTTCCAGATCCAGCTTCACTTGGACCACGCACAAAGGGTAAGACAAATATTGGCTGTATTTTTAAAGGTAAAAAAGACGGTAAAGAGAAAACCTACTATCTATACAATGTATGTGACCATGAAGCATGCTATCGAGAAGTAGGATCCCAGGCTGTTTCGTATACGACTGGTGTGCCTGCCATGATTGGTGCCATGATGTTGATGACAGGAAAATGGAATAAGCCAGGAGTTTACAATATTGAGGAATTTGATCCAGATCCATTTATGGAGGCATTAAATGAGTGGGGGCTTCCTTGGCAGGAGGATCATAATCCGGAACTAGTAGACTCTGAACCTATTAAAGAGAAGGAGCTCGTTCGATAAGATGCGCTTTGAGGATCTACCAACACCATGTTTTGTAGTCGACGAGGCCCTTTTGGAAAAGAATTTAAAGATTTTAAATGGGGTTATGAATCGTACTGGCGCTAAGATTGTATTAGCACAAAAAGCCTTTTCTATGAGTACCTTATATCCACTAATTGGGGAGTATTTAACTGGTACTACAGCTAGTGGATTATATGAGGCACGTCTTGGCTATGAGGAAATGGGCAAAGAAAATCATGTCTTTGCCCCTGCCTATCGGGATGACGAAATAGACGAGATTATATCGATTTGTGATCATATTATCTTTAACTCCTTCTCCCAATTGGAAAAATTCAAAGAGAAAGTGCTTCAGGCTGGAAAAAAAGTCGGCTTACGCATTAATCCAGAATGCTCCACTCAAGTAGGACATGAAATCTATGACCCTTGTTCTCCTGGTTCCAGATTTGGCGTGAAGCAAGAAGACTTCCAACCAGACTTACTAGATGGTGTCTCTGGACTCCATTTCCACACATTATGCCAGCAAAACTCAGATGACTTAGAAACGACCCTTCATGCGGTTGTAGAGAAGTTCGGTCCATGGCTGTCACAAATGGAGTGGATTAATTTCGGTGGGGGACACCATATTACAAGAGAAGATTATGATATTCCAAGATTAGAAGCTTGTATTAAACGAATGCAGGATCAATATGGTTTAGAGGTTTATCTAGAGCCAGGTGAAGCCATTGCCTTAAATGCTGGCTATCTCGTAACATCTATCTTAGACTTTCATCAAAATGGTATCGATATTGCCATCTTAGATACTTCTGCAACCTGCCATATGCCAGATGTATTAGAGATGCCATATCGACCACCACTTTTCCATTCAGGTGAAGCCTTTGAAAAGCCCTTTACTTATCGACTTGCTGGTCAAACGTGCCTTACTGGTGATGTCATTGGAGATTATTCCTTTGATCAGCCATTAAAGAGTGGTGATCGATTAGTTTTTGGCGATATGGCAATCTACTCCATGGTTAAAACAAACACATTTAATGGCATGCCTTTACCAGCAATTGCTGTGAAACATAAGGATGGAGATTGCGAAATCGTACGCCAATTTGGATATGATGATTTTAAAGGAAGACTTGCTTAATGCAATTCGGACAATTCTCCTATAAGACAGGCTTTTATTATCAAATCCTGCTTCGAATTATTTGTATAAAACGACTAAATAAGGTACGATTAGGAAGGGATTTAGGAATATACGCCTGAACCTTAGATGAAAACACAAAAATACATTATATTTGAATAATAGGTAATGATTTTTCAGTTTTTAATGCTTAAAAATAAAAGCCAAAATAAGTGGTAGTAAAGACTACCCTTGTTTTGGCTTTTTCTTTTTTATCGATTACGTAAACATAGCCAAACTATATTACTTTTGAAAATATCTTGTTATGAGGAGAAAAAGTGATGAATAGAAAACGATTAAATAATGGAGGTAGTGATGAGAACTATAACAATTTAATAGAGGATTACCCTTATGGAATTATCGTTGTTTACGACAATAAAATAAAACATATTAATAGCTATGGTATGAGATTACTGGGGTCTCTTAACAGGAAGTATGTTATCGGTAAAAATATATTTTCATTTATACATAATGATGATGTTCCGTCCACACTAGAAATGATCAACAAGGTACAGAAAGAAGCTACTCCAACTGTTGATAAACTTAGATTCATTCAACTTAACAAGGAAATCGTTGAGGTTGAAGTTAATGCATTACCAACCTTATATGCCAAATCAAAGATGATTCACATTGTATTAAAAGAGGTTAATAAAACAAAGCATAACCTTGATTTACCCCTATTCATTGCAAGAGGGATGGCCTATGAAATCGAGAATCCCATTACTCGTATAAAGGGATTTATCAATCTAATGGAAAATGGAGTTCAAGACGAGGCATACTTCCGCGAAATGAAAAAGGATATAAAGCACATTGAGCATATCATTGGTGAAATTTTATCCTTCGAGGAATGAGGTTTGCATAATAAATTCCATGATGATAAGATATTTAAGACTAATGTCTTACTGTCATTAGTAATGATTTTGACTCACTACTTATTAATTTAATAGAGACTTACGTTTAAAATAGTATGGTAAATGGTAGAAACTATTCAAATAATAGATCGTCTATCCATGGCCTAACTTCTTATACCATAAGGAGTTAGGCCTTTTTTTGACTTTAAATATCATAAAAGGTGGCAGAAAGATGAATAACAGTAATAGCCTACACCAGGAGAACCTTCTAACACTTAATGCTACGTTTAGCAAGCTCTTAAAACGATTATATGGAAAAGGGCCAGAAAATTGTTTTACTACTTTATATGAAAATATATTAATCGTTCAAGTTAAAAATTTTGCAACTCCTGCAGAGGAAACGTTAATTAAAAATAATAACCTGAATTTAGCTTATGACTTTCGCTATGGGGTAATGGATACCATTTATAAAGAATTTGCTGAGGAAATTAGAGAAGTGCTTGGATTAGAATTTAGTCATTTTTCTAGCGATTGGAATTTCAAGAAAAACGCGGGTATCATTGTTTTTGAGAACGAAAATTCCAATTGGAGAGGTATTGAAAATGCTAGATTACATTCGGCATTCATGCAGACTATTAGGAATGTAAGTGCTAACTATCATAAGGCTCCTTCAACATTACATATGACTATGCTAAACCATAAATTGTTTGCCATAAAATGTGAGCACGTTTTGCTTAAGATAGAGCACGTATTATACGAACAAGGCTATACAGATATTTTAAGAATTCGAACAAGAGAGATTCGAGAAGTATATCGAAGTCAAATAAATAAGTTTGAGCAGCTATTTGATAGAGTGATAAATGATATTTACATGATATGGGACTATCAAAAAGAACAATGCTCTATTTTCTTTTCCTTTCAGTAAATTATAGGTTACCGAAACGTAGTGGAATCCCTCCATTCCGCTCTAGATATGATTTTCTTTACACTGAATTCCTTAGAGACATTCCATTGGTATGGTAAATGAGTAATTAAATTCATGCTGGTTATACTCTTAATATAAATTGGCAATTAACTTGAAATGTATCGTAAAACTCCTGTCCATTTACTTTAAGTATCGGCTGTCTTAGGAGGGTATAGTGTGAACAATGACCAGTTAAATACAATAAGTAGTTATGTTAGTAAATTAATAAGAAAGAAGTTTGGTAGGGGGCCAAAGTCCTGTCGTACAACAGCAAATCGCCATTTTCTTGTTACCTATATTCAAGGTTTTTTATCCCCAATGGAAGAGGTTTTATTGTCACAGGGGCAACGGGACCAAGTAGAAAAAGCAAGGACTGTTATTATCGATCATATGATAGAGGAATTAACAGGTGTAGTACAAGTATCATTGGATATGGAAGTAGATGAATGTTATCATGACTGGAATATCCCCAATAAGTCAGGGGTAATCATCTTTGTTTTTAACAATACTGAAAAGCAGGAACATCAAAATTCGATTGTTGATGTATCTTTATTAGAAAAGGAAGTCAAAAGAATTAGTGAACTAGTACAGAAGGCACCTGATCAAATAAATGTTTTTCACTTATCCCCATCTCTTTACTTAGTAGAACGGATAAACATCTTAATCCCGATAGAGAAAGCACTGATAAAAAAGGGCTTTACCTCCGAGCTCATCCTAACGAAAGATAATCTTGAAAAAAGTTATTTTCATCGATATGGACGATTTAATGAAATTTTCAAGGAAGACATAAAGGACATTTTTATTGATTGGAATATTGAAGAAGATAAATCCTTTATGGTGTTTATCACGAATCCATAATTCTTTAGTAAGGATATAGGCAGGAGAAAGCAGAACATACTTTCTCCTGCTTTCTATGTCTCTTCAGTTTGATTTTTTTTTGACGGTGCAAACCAGCCTATTAACGCAATGGCAATTAAAATTCCATAAAACGTTAACGTCCAGCCTGTACTATGCGGGAAATCGTGATCTAATATCGCAATTTGATCATGCGCAAGAGTAATAACTGCCAGTTTAACACCTACCCATGCAACAATGGCATATGCAGTTGTCTCCAATGCAGGTCGTTGCTTTAACAGTTTAACAAACCAGGTAGCAGCGTATTTGATTAATATTAAGCCAGCGATACCTCCCAGTACAACTACTATGAATTGACCTCCATCCATACCGCCAAAATCTCCAAGTGGCGAATCAGGAAGACCAAGGGCAAGCGCAACAGCCGCAAGAATCGAATCAATTGCAAACGCTAAATCCGCTAAAGCAATTTTACCCACGGTAGGCCAAAAGTTTTTGCCATCCGCTTCTTCCTCTACATCCTCGCGAATATTTTCGTTCTCTTTACCAAAGCGGGCCTGGATAATATGTTTGAGCCCTAAATAGAGAAGATATGCTGCACCAATAGCTTGAACCTGCCAAACATTTGCAATGAAAGAAATTGCAAATAACGCCGCAAACCGAAAAACGAAAGCCATGATAATGCCGTAGTTAATTGCTATTTTCTTTTGATCTTCAGGCAAGTGCTTTGCTATGACAGCTAAAACAAGAGCATTGTCAGCAGACAATAAACCTTCGAGACCGATTAAGATAAGCAACGCCCAAGCATATTCTAATAAAATAGATTCCAATATATCTCTCCTTCCGAATACACGTTTTAAAAAAACGCACTCTATTTATTTACTTTTTATATTTGCAATATCCTTTCTGTTTTATAAGTAATTTTTATAAAGTTTTTGGCAATCCTCCCCTTTATCCTTTTCCCATTAACAATATGACCTCTTTAACACCAAAGATTTATTGCAAATTTTATGAAGACCAAAGATTTATAAAAGCCTCTGTATTAGTATGTTTACAGTACTTTAACCGAAAGAGTTGGACTTTAAACGCGATAAATAACAAGATGCATTATTTAAATATAGCTTTACAAGTTCACGAGATATAGATATAATCTTTTTTATACTTTTTAATTTTCAGTACATATGAAATATTCGAAAAACTTTATTTTGCTAAGGGGGAAAAGTAGATGAAGATTAAAAATTGGCTATTATTTTTATCATTTATATTGGTACTAGGTGCTTTGGCTGCATGTTCTGACGATAAGGCAGCAGATTCATCTAGTAAGGATAGTGAAGAAAGCGCAGATGAAAAGGTACTAAACTTTGTAAACCCAGAGGCTATTCCATCAATGGACCCAGCTATCGCTACAGATGAATCTTCATTTGTATATTTAGCTGCCACAATGGAAGGGCTATATCGTTTAGATGAAAGTGCGAAACCATCTCCTGGTATTGCGACTGAACATAAAGTAAGTGATGATGGTCTTACTTGGACGTTTACATTACGTGAAGATGCAGTTTGGTCAAACGGCGAACCTGTTACAGCACATGATTTTGTTTATGCATGGCAACGAGCTGTTAACCCTGAAACTGGATCAGAGTATGGTCCTTACATGATGAATGGTGTTATTAAAAATGCTACTGCAGTCAGTCAAGGTGAGCTTCCTGCTGAAGACTTAGGCGTTACTGCTGATGGCGATTATACACTAGTCGTAGAATTGGAAAACCCAACACCATATTTTGAAACATTAACGACATTTGGAACATTCTTCCCATTAAATCAGGCATTTGTGGAAGAAAAAGGGGATGACTTTGCAACAAGTTCTGACAATCTATTAGCAAACGGACCTTATAAAATTTCCGAATGGGAAAGCACAAGTAATTCCTGGGATCTTGTAAAAAATGAAGATTATTGGGATGCAGCTAGTGTAAACATGGATAAATTAACATTCCAGGTTGTAAAAGATCCTCAAACTGCTCTAAATTTATATGAAGAGGGTACAGTAGACCGAATCGATTTGACTTCTGACCTTGTGGATCAATATGCTACAGATGATGAGTATGTTGTTTCAGCAGATACATTTGTTTACTTCTTAAAGTTTAATCAAACAACAACAGATGCTTTAGCGAATAAAAATATTCGTGCAGCAATAAGCAGAGCGTTCGATAAAGAAGCATTAGTAAGTGAAATTCTAAATAATGGTTCCATTGTTGCAAATGGACTTGTTCCAGCTGATTTTACGCCAATGCCTGAAACTGGAGAGGATTTCCGAGAGGTTAGTGGAGATCTTGTGACATACGATTTGGAAGCTGCACAGGATTATTGGGAAAAAGGACTTGAAGAGCTAGGAACGGAAACAGTTGAAATTGAATTATTAACGGATGATGACCAAACTACTAAAATGTTGGTTGAATATGTTGCGAACCAGCTTTCTACAAATCTAGAAGGTTTAGAGGTTAAAATTAAGCAGGTTCCAAAAGAACAACGACTTGATTTAGATAACAATATGGACTATGAGCTTCAGCTTACTAGATGGGGACCAGACTTCCTTGATCCATTTACATTTATGAACTTATTTACTACAGATAGTGGAAACAATAAGACAGGATATTCTAGTGAGCAGTATGACAAGCTTGTACTAGATACCGCTTCTGCACTTGCTACGGATAATGTAGCACGTTATGAAAACTTCTTAGAAGCAGAAAAGCTATTATTTGAAGATGCGGTCATTGCACCGGTATACCAAGCTTCTAGAGCACAATTGATTTCTCCAAAAGTAAAAGGAGTCTTTGTAAATCCATTTGGTGCAACATATGAATACAAATGGGCAGATGTAGCAGCTGAATAATGGAAGTAAAAAGAGGAAGAAACACCTTAAAGGGGTTCTTCCTCTTTTCTATTTTCTTAGTCCGAAATCAAAGTCTATTCTTCTAAAATATCTTGACGGAATACTTGTAAGGATTCCTTCTCATTTAATTCATCCAATTGTTCACTCGTTATGTCACCGTTTCCTTTTTTAATTACGTAGACCTCTACTTCCTTCTTGCCCCAATAATTATAAACATCCTCTACAGTCTCATAGTAAAGATCAATCTTATCTCCTTTAATCGCGCCACCTTTGTCCGCTACTACTCCATAACCATAACCTGGAATAAACAGGATTGTTCCAATTGGAAATTTAGTTAAGTCTGCTGCAATCGTAGAATATAAGTCTCTTCGTACCTCAACACCAGAATAGGTTATCCCATATTGAGGATGTCCAGGGCTTTTACCTGTGGACTCTGGTCCTGCTGTGTAGCCAGTAGCCATAACTGTTACTGATGGATACTGTGACAAATCTGCTGCTTCTTCTAATGTCTTAGGAGTCTCTTTCACTTCCTTTGATTCATCTGGGATGGAGCTATCTTGTTCTGTACTTTCTTGTTTTGACATGGTGGCTTTATCTTGTGCTTTTTCCTTTAGTTCTTTTTTACGTAACTCTATATTTCGCTCTTCATGGTATTGGTATCTAGCAATCTCTGTTCCTAACATTTCTAGATTACTAGAGTCCATTTGCGCTCCTTCTTGATACGTATCTACACTGATATCCATAGCAGACACATGCGAAATCGTAATAAAGGTTGCACAGAATACACTTAAAGCCATTAAAATGATTAAGCTTCCTCTTAATAATTGTTGTTTCATTTGATAACACCTCTCTTTAGATGTCATCCTAGCCATAAAAAATAGATTCTATACATAGAAAAGTAGATAAATAATATCTCCATTCCTTTATCTCTCATTCTCAGAGTCTATATGATTGTCATTTAAGCTTTTTTAAAAGGGAATAACTTTGAAGTAATCTCGAAGAAAAGGGGAGGGAAGAATAAGTTCATCACTTATTCCTCAATACATCAGCAAGTTCACGTAAGGCATCATATTGTTCAATATGATAATTTCGACCAAGCTTTTTCAAGTAGCCTTTATTACAAAACTGGGTAAGCACATGTAATAAATGTCGATAGGATACACCTAAATAATCACAAACTGTAACATGTTTTTCTTTGTACACTCCTTCGTCCCCTGTTTGCAATATAAAATCGGCTAGGCGATTCTCAAGCGGGAATGCGAGACTTTGTGAATATTTAGCTGCCATAACAGTGGCCTTTACACTGAGAATTTTAGTTAACTCACGTAGGAACTTTGTATCTTCTAGCAAATGTTTCCGATAGTGGGATATAGGGAGAGCAAAACAAATGGTTTTCGTGGCGGCCTGTATCCCTTTTGTATAATACACATCATGTAATAATTCCATTTCCCCAATATACTCATTTGGGTTAACAAAATTAATTAAAGACACCTTTCCATTATGATGTGTTACATATATTTTTGCTTTTCCTTCAATGACATAATATAAATAATAAGGTCTTTTCCCTTCTTTGATGATCCACTCATCTCGTTTATACTCATGCACCTCTAAGAATGCATCAATTGGAAAAGAAAACAATTGCTCAAATCTAGTCTCATCCAGATAACGTTGTCTTTTTTCATTTTTATAAATTTCCATGATTCACCCCAAAATATGAGATATCTCCTATTTTTCAACACCAATTCATTATATCATGCTAGCAAAGGAGAGCGATAGAATGAACACACAGCGTTGGATGAGTATGCACTTTTTTAGTTTCTTTTTAACATGGGGGATATTTCTACCTTATTGGTCAGGGTGGATGATTTATACAAAAGGCATTTCCGTACCTGAGGCGAGTTTAATTATGAGTTTAGGATTAGCTGCTAGAGGACTTGCTACTTTATTTGCATTTCCTTATTTATCTAGTAAGTTTAGCAGTAAAGGAATATTACGTGTTGCTGGGATCGGTACTCTCGTGTCTATTCTTTGTTATATACCAGCAAATTCCTTTACGAGTTTGTTAATCGTAACGATGGTCATACACGTATTTTACCCAACACTTATGCCTGCATTAGATAGTGCAGCAAGTGTACTTGTACAAAGCAAACAATTAAAGCATTATGGTCGAAGTCGGCAGTGGGGATCCATTGGCTTTGTGTCCGTAGGTATTCTTTTAACTGTTTTCACAGGGAAATTCGGTGATGAAATCATTTTATGGGCGCTACTACTGGGGACAGTTGGCTTTGTATCTCTAGGGTTTATGCGTGCACCAGATATCTTGTCGGAAAAGCCAAAGGTGGATCAAACAGAAAAAGTGGGTATGCTCCAGTTATTTCGTATTAAACACTTTGGCTTAGTGATACTAATTGCAATCTTACTACAAGCAGCCCATGCTACTTACTATAATTATGGTTATATCTTTCTCCAGGATATTAATGCACCGATTTACTTAATCGGCCTAATTATAAACATTGCGGTATTGGCAGAAATTTTATTTTTTTCAATTGCAGACAAAGGCTTTCGTAATTTTTCAGTAGGCTCCCTGCTGACGCTTGCGGCTATTGGTTCCACTGTACGTTGGATATTGGTGTTTCTATTTCCAAATGTCCTTGTTTTCAGTATCGCACAAACGTTGCATGCTTTTTCGTTCGCCATGGCACATTATGCATTTATGAAATACTTAATTCAAAATATCCCGCACGCTCAAATCGCAAAAGCACAAGGTATATACTCTGCACTAGCACTTAGCTGGAGCACCGCTGTATTTACTATTTTCGGTGGATACTTATACGAAATCGAGCCAAGACTTGCCTTTATTGGAATGGTTGTTTGTACAATCCCTTCTATTCTGCTAGCTTTCCTATATCGGAAATTAGAACACCGAAACATTGAGGTTTTGGCTACAGTCTGATTTTACTGGGGAAAGACCGTCTATTTATAGATGGTCTTTTTCGATTCTTTTATACAAAATTCCCCTAGGATTCAGCACCACTACAAGGAGTGCAGCAACAAAGTATAACAGCATTACATATGTCAACACATCTAATAATTTCCCATGAAATAATGCAAGCGAAAAATTGAAGAATTGATGGAGAACAATCGGTATTACTAGGTTTTTATTTAAATTGAAAAACAAGGTCACAAGTATGGAAAAAGATACAATACCAATCATAAATAGCAGAATATAGGTAACTAAATCGAGACCCACATACCCTGAAGCAAACCATAGTGGCGTATGCCAAAATCCCCACAAGACACCAACGATTAGTGCTGACTTCAGTGGAGAGTGATTCTTTTGCAATTCATTTAATGCATATCCGCGCCAGCCCAACTCTTCTCCTAATGGCCCTCTTACGAAACTATCGATAAATACAAGGATGAATAGCCCCAAACCAGCATTTGATAGTGAAGTCTCTGTTGAAACTGAGAGCAAGGTGAAAGACAAGGCTATGATAATCCCTTGTACAATTACTGCTGTACAAAGAACGGAAACCTTAATTCTTGGAGCAAATTGATCTCTGATAAATTTCTTTAAAGTCTTTCCGGGATAGATTCGCTTAAATAAAAAAATAAATGCAAAGGTGGAGGACCATGCCGAGATAATTTGTAAAATAGTCATAATGCTTTTAGGTACACCTAGCAATATACCAAATCCAATTGCCGTAAAAAATGCAAAAAATACCATAGCTTAAGAGAACAAAGTTTAACAACGGCCTTCTGAAGGCTTTATTCATGATAACCCACTCCTTTAAAACACAACGATTACTTAATAGCCTCATTTTAAACCTGTGGGTTACCCCCAGCTCAAGCATTATGTAATAGGGGAGTATAATTCTAAAAACACACGTTCAAATCCATCTTCATATATCGTCAATAATATATTAATGTATGTAATACCTGTTAATTCATAACCTTCCTGACTCGCAATTGTTACAATTCTTTCCCCAATCTCATTATCGATATTTTTTTCACCTTCTACAGCTCTACCATTTTCCACAACCATATAAATACACTTCGGATGAGCAAGGACTTCCCCTTTAAGAGAATCATCTGTATCTTCTACTTGCTTCACTACGATAAAACGATCATCCTTTATCCCATTTTCATCAAAATGGATAACACGTCTCACACTTTTTAATGTCACTGCCTTTTTCAAGCCCTCCGTATGTCTCCGGATCATTTCATATTCATGGTAAGCTTTATAGTCTGAAATTTCCCCAATTACTTCAAGTGGTTTCATCTCTTTAATCGTATACGTCCCCAAAAGCTCCTTTATTTTATTACATTCCTCCTTCGCTGCTTTTATTTGTTTTAAAAGTCGTTTTTTATACTCTAGTTCCGCCAGTATATCCGCTTCCTTCTCCTCTAAAATATGTTCTACTGTTTCTATGCTACTACTCTCTTTTATCTCTCGAATTTTTTTAATCCCAAGGTCGAGCTCTCGATAAAAATTAGTTGTAATCACATCATGAATATCAAATGGATTATATTTACGATAACCATTATCATCACGCACTGGCTTAACCAGTTCTTTTTCCTCATAATACTTTAATGTATCTCGAGAAATACCTAGGAACTGAGCTACCTGTCCAATCGTATACATACGTTCACCCCAGTAAATTATCTGAAAATTGTAATGTATTATATCTATCTTAATACGTATGATTTAGATTCGTAAACACTTTTAAAAATTCGCTAATTGGTAGAGAGTAGGAATGACTCACAGTACAATAGACCTTTAAAATACTAAAATGACCCCAATCAAGACCAATTTTTTCATTACTTTTTACATGATATCAGTGAAAAAGAAGATACTAAAAGCGTTGACACATCTAGGGAGGTTACTTGATGAAACAACGCTATATCGTATTTTATATTTCCATATCGATTCTTTCTTTACTTGTTATTGCTGGAATTCTAATGCCACATGTATTAGAGGAGGTTACTTCTAATATTCAATCCTTCTTTTCTGATGCATTCGGTTGGTACTATTTGATATTGGTCACCATTATACTTGTTATCTGCCTATTCCTACTAATATCGCCTATTGGTCGGATAAAGCTTGGCAATCAGGATGAAAAGCCAGAATTCTCTAGACCTACCTGGATTGCGATGTTATTTAGTGCTGGTATGGGAATAGGGCTTGTATTTTATGGATCCTCGGAACCAATCAGTCACTATGCAATCAGTTCCCCTACTGGTGAAATTGGTACCAATCAAGCAATAAAGGATGCCCTTCGATTTACCTTTTTCCATTGGGGCATTCATGCTTGGGCTATATACGCCATCGTTGCTCTAGCAATAGCATAATTTTCATTTTAGGCATAATAAATTGGGCTTAATAAGTGCAACCTTACACCCTATCTTCGGGGATAAGGTGAATGGCGTTACCGGAAAATCTATCGACGTTTTTTCCGTCTTGGCAACTGTACTAGGGGTTGCGGCATCACTAGGATTTGGAGCAGTGCAAATCAATGGTGGTTTGGCCTATCTATTCGATGTACCAGCTTCTATTTGGATTCAATTTATTATTATTGCGGTTGTTACTGTATTATTTTTGATTTCTGCTTGGTCTGGATTAGGCAAGGGAATAAAAAATATTAAGTAACGCTAATATGATTTTAGCAGGGGCTCTATTTTTACTTATGTTTATAGTAGGTCCTACGTTATTTATTATAAATTTATTCACCAATACAATTGGTACCTATATTCAAACGCTACCACAAATGAGCTTTCGTATTGCCCCGTTAAATGAAGACATTCGGGGATGGATAAATTCTTGGACTATTTTTTATTGGGCTTGGTGGATTGCATGGTCACCCTTTGTAGGCATCTTTATTGCACGGGTTTCTAAAGGAAGGAGTATTCGGGAGTTTGTCTTTTTTGTCCTACTCATCCCCTCACTCGTTGTTTTCTTATGGTTTTCTACATTCGGTGGTTCGGCAATTTCACTGGAACACAATGGTATAGCGAACATCTCAAGTCTTTCTACAGAGGAATCACTATTTGGGGTCTTTTCTCATTATCCTTGGTCATTTGTAACTTCAATTACAGCAATGGTACTTATCGGATCCTTTTTCATTACGTCTGCTGATTCGGGAACATATGTATTAGGCATGATGACAACGAACGGATCCCATTCACCAGGTAATAAAATAAAATTCACATGGGGCATCTTACTATCGGCAATAGCCGTCGTTCTTCTCTACTCCGGTGGCTTACAAGCATTGCAAAATATGATGATTATAGCTGCCTTACCCTTTTCCATAATCATTGCCTTGATGGCAGTAAGCTTATTGAAAGCATTACGACAGGAAGCAAAAGTACTTGGAATTGGTAAAATAAAAAAACGACCGAAGAAATAATGGAAAAATAAGTAGTTCATTTTTTAATACCTCCTTTTATTACTAATGTCTCTCTTGAATCACATTTTATGTGAAATTTAGGATTTGCTTATTAGGCTAACAATGGATCTAGTTTGAAATTTAAATTTAGTGTAAAGGCTAGGAATTTAATTATTTTTTTAACTATTAATGCATTTTATTAAACACCTTATTTTTCTCTGCAACAATCCAGCAATTATTACAATCCTTGCAAATTTAACTACATCCCCCTCATTATAATATTTAACACAGGAATAGCATTAAAAAGAGGGCATCAAATTATGTAAAATCTGATACCCTCATTATATTTCATACAACGATTTTAACTTCTCATCGTATAGCTTTATTAATCATCTCAACCTCGATAATACCGCCCTCACTCAGGAGCTGGTTAATACTTTCTTTAAAAGTAGTCTGCACAAATTCAACCTGCTCCAGCTGGGCTGCTGTCATTTGAGAAAGTTCATTCATTAAAACATTTGTAACTTGAAATCCTCTATCTTCTAATTCAACTTTACTTTGTTCCGAATCCGTTACGAGTTTAAACTGAATGGTTACAAAGCTCCCATCCATAAGGTCTGTCGTGATTTCATCTGTTATTATAGCTCGCTCAGCTTCTTCGCTATGTTCACCTTGGTTATCATCTACATTCCCATCACTCGGTTGAATCTCATACAGCATAACCTTTGTAACGTTATCCTCTGCATCAATCCAAACAGACAACTCATATTGGTCTAGTGTGTAAATTAAGCTTTCGATATTTATTTCCTCTATATATTGCTTGTCATGAGGTTCACCTAATACCGAGATAGCTTCCTCTTCGGAAGAAAACAAATCCTCTCGTTGTACATTTGTTAAAAGGGATTCTATTTCTCCTGAATCCATCATCACTGCACTAAACCCTAGTATTGCCTTATTATACTTTAAATAGGACTCTCCACCCTCACCATATTCTTCATCTGGATCACCAAGCAATCCACGAACATGTTGATATGTATCCCCTAATACCACATTATTTCCAGTTATATTGGTTACATTATCAATAATATTTTCTTTTGAAACATTCTGCTGATCTCCCACATTTTCAAAGCTATATTCATCAGGGAATGCCATAAATGCTTCTTCCAATTGTGCTTTATTTGGATGTTCGTCACTTACATACATTGCAACTTCGCCGTTAAATAACATGTCCATCGTTTGATCATTGAATTCAAAGATACCAGTTTGTTTTGCCTTTTGGATGGTTTCCTTTAAGATTTTGTCCGCACTGTTAATATCAAACCGATAAAGCTCCACATCACGGTCGGAATCATTAACAACGACTTCGTACCCATACTCCGCACCGATTACTTCAGCAAGTAATCTTTTTTTCTCTCCAATAGTAAAACCAGATTCCTCAAAATGATCGATAACCTCCGAAACATCTACTGTTCCAGTATTGCTTTTCGACGTTTCTCCTTCCCCACTGCAAGCAGTTAAGAAAACTGCTAGTAAAATTATCATATAAGCTTTATTTCTTTTCATTAATTTCATCATCTTGTTGTCTATCAAAAAGTAGTACCTCCCATACGTATCCTATTACTAGAATTACATTTTTGTCTCTAGTTTAAAATATTACAGGAATTACTTGAGGAAGGGAATGCTTTAAAGGTAATTACTTTTTATTCAAAATATAAATGGCACCCCCAAACCCAATCACACACCAGATAAATAGATTTAGATAGTTTCCGAAACTAGCATCAAAGGTAGATGCAGCTAAGGAAGCACGAGTAACCTCAGCCATGGAATAAATAGGCAATACTTCATGAAGGGATTGTAGCCATTCTGGAAGCCGCTCCATAGGGAAATTGACTGGAGAAAACATGAGCGCACCAAAAACAACAATTTGAGAAATGGTTAACGATGCTGTAGGTGACAAGAGGTAGGAAAATCCATATCCAATCCCAATTGAGGTTAAGGCAATCATCAATAAAGCAGGAACTACAGTCCATGAAATATCATAGCCTGGATGAAACGTAAAATGGGCAACAATGGTGGAAACTACTATTCCTGGAATCGTAATGCATAACCATATCGTAGTATCTGCCCCGAGGATAACACCACGATTTACTGGCCATGTTCGCATAAATTCCATATAACCATCCGATTTAGAGGTACCCACCTGTTGCGGTAAGATTACGAGTCCTGTAAAAATTAAAATAATGGTTGGTGCTCCTGTTGCTAAATACAGGATGGTGCTTGTATTTGGAGTTGGTATAAGATAGGTAAACCCAATAACAATACCAATGGATATTAATATTTGGATCATGGCCATAAATATAAGAAAACCTGCATTTCGTAAAAACTGTAATTGAAAGACATATTTGTAATGACTAAAGAGGGGCATTATACAACACCCGCCTTTCTAGAGGTTAACTCAATATAAGCATCCTCAATAGTAGTAGGAGATAAGGAATAATCGATCACAAGACCGTTGTCGGACTGATCCTTCGCCCAATCTATTGTTGGTAGCACATCCGATGGGTCCATGGAAAATAGTAAACGAGAGCCTTTCTGATAGGTCGATAATGCCCAACTCGGAATCTGAATATTTACTAAGTCACTGGCAAGATTGACCTCAATACGCATTAAATTACTTACCGAGCTTTTTATTTCAGATGGAGATCCAACCGCTAAAAATTGCCCTTGCTTGATAATAGCCACCCGGTCCACTACCTTTTCAGCCTCTACTACGTTATGTGTTACTAAAATGACAGAGGTCCCATCATTCGTTAAATCACGTATAACGTTCCAAAGCAGACGCCTGCGTACAGGGTCCACATCATTCGTAGGTTCATCTAGGATTACTAACTTACCTGGTGCAATTACTGCCATACAAAAAGCAGTTAGTCGTCTAGCTCCTCCAGACAGTTTTTCCCCTTCTTTATTTGCCCATTCCCCCATGTCTAGTGAGTCAAAAAGCTGATCCACCCGCTTCGAATCAAAAGCCTTTCCTGCTCTCATTTTCCCCATTAATGTCACTGCTTGCCTAGGCGTGAGAAAACCTAATGGCACTTGTGATTGTGGCTGCACAGAGCAGATGGTCCGTGCCCACTTCGGTGATTGAAGCACTGATTTTCCAAGCAAATGAATATCCCCTTTATCCGGAGTTACCAATCCTAGTATTTGGTTCACCAATGTTGTTTTGCCTGCTCCATTTTGTCCAAGCAGACCAAATAGTTCCCCTTCGTTAATACGAAAGGAAAGGTTGTCATTTGCGATTGTTTTGGATTCTCCTTTCCCAGAAAAAACCTTCGTCACACCTGCTACCTCTAAAATCATAACTGTCCCTCCTTCGCCATATAAACACGCTCAATGAAATCAATGATTTCTTTATCCAATGGGTAAAAGGCCATTCCCTCTTTCAAATTTTTAAGGGCATGCCACATATCCCCAAGTAATTCTTCATCATGACCGAATATGCTGTCTGCTTGATTTGCCCATCGTTCTACAAGCTGTTGAGCCAATTCCGATGAGGGATCTGCATCTAGATTTTGTCTAATTTCACGAATTACCTGCACCCAATTTTTCATATCCTCTTCTGTCATTTGAGCATCCATTTCCATCATTTTTTGCAGTTCATCATCATTTAAGTATTCTTTATAGGATTGAAATTCATCCCCTGGTCCTCGCTGAAACAATTGGATGATTCCAAATAGAATGGACCAATTCACTTCTCCTTCTAATTCAATGGCAGAGGATACACGAAGAAGCGCATTCTCCAATTTCTTTAAACGAATTTGCTCTTGCTTAACCAACTGTAACTGCTCTTGAATGGACTGCTGCCAGGTTGGGGTTGAACTATGTAATATCGTTTTAATTTGTTCTAATGAAAAGCCAATATATTTTAACGCCAAGACACGCTCTAACCGCATAACATCCTCATCATCATATAAACGATGACCTCCACTTGTTTTCGACAAAGGCTTAACTAATTCAATTTCATCATAGTAGTCTAACGTCCTAACAGTTACACCGGTTTTCTTTGATAATTGCCCAATCGTATACATTTCCACACTCCTTTGTGCATGATGATTTCCTTAAGTATAAAACAACACGTTACGTGTGATTCAATAGGAAAGTTTAAAAAGTTATAATTTTTTGAAAAATAGAGATGGAATGCCATTTTTTGTTCTTGATTTACGATAAAAGCCGAAAATGGAAATTACGCTTCCATTTTCGGCTTTAAAACAAGTTTCTATTTAAGACGACTTAACTATTCAGGATTTACAAAGAGTTCGTATATTCTATTAAAAAGGGTGATCCTCCAAATGATCGAACGTGAAGCTTGTATTCCTAACCATATCCTCTTCTAACATTTCTGGTGTGCATTGAAATACGGTCTGAATGACTCCATCATAAAAGGTAAATACGAGAAGATAATCGGTGTAGTCAACCATAATATAAGCTGGATAATCTTCACCTTGTCTATAAAGTAGCTTAGGGTCATATTCCTCGTACGCTTCGATTACTTCTTCATACGTGGCATAAGGACCTACTCCTTCGTCTGTTTTCCACTCATAAAAAGCATCACCTGGTAGTGGGATATCAAACAGTTTAACCCTTCCCCAGCTCACCAATTTAATAACGCCTTCCTGTGCAATAAACTTAGACGGAAAAGGTCCATACACTGTGAACCTCTCATCCGTTGCGTATTTCGTTCCATTCCCAACGAAGTCTCTAACCTTTGCTTCGTCATCTCCAATTTGAACCGACTTTGTAAATTCAGCTAGCTCTGCTCGTTTTTCGTATGTATCAAATACTCTCGGCGCATTTTCCTCAACACTAGTATCTGCTGTATCCCCAGAGCTCCCTGCACCATGGTCTTCCAATATCTCTGCTACATAATGCAGCTCCTTGCTTTCAGCGACTTGTAAAGCTGAACCCCCATTTACAAAGGGTACATTTGGGTCTGCTCCATAATCCAATAACGATAAAACAATTTCATAAATGACATAATCTGGTTTTTCCTCGCCCTCAGATGAAGGTTCAAAAGCTGCCTCTAAGGGTGTATAATGCACAGCTGGACTTGTTAGGTTTGGGTCTGCACCGGCTTCTAAAAGAATATTTACAATCCTTCTCTCACCTAATCTACTAGCAACAATTAACGGCCTTGTCTCTTTTCTATCTTTATTCACATCAAGATTCGGGTGTTCCTCCAATAATGTTAAAATAGCTTCCGCATCCCCATTTCGAATATACGTATCTAGTAATTTTTCATTGGAGGATTCCGTTGCGTTATTATTCGAACTGCTCTGCTTCACTAAATCATTGCTCTCACTAGTATCAAGTAAGGATTGCTCCCACAACGGTGTATCACTAGCACCATCTTGACTAGCCAAAATGGTCCCATTACTTGCTAGAATAATCGTTTTAGGCAATGCTCCCACCTGAAAAGTATCTACTAAGTTCGTTTCATCTATTATGACTGGAAACGATATCGTATGCTCATCTAAAAATTGATGTACGGCAGTAACGTCTCCCTCAATATTTACACCAAGAATAGAAACCTCCTGCTCCTCATAAAGCTTTTGTAGCTTGTCCATACCACCCACACCAGGCTCGGAAAAGGTTGCCCAAAAATAAATGATGGTTTTCTTGCCTTGAAAATCGGATAAATCGATTTCCTTATTGTCGATCAAATTTATTCCAGAAATGTCTGGAGGAATGGCTCCTACTTCTAGACTCTGCTCCTTCATTAGACTAGAATCAGCATCACTACCATTTTCAGCAGAATTCGTTGCTTCCTTACTACAGCTTGTTAATATAAATAATAGTAAAATAAGTACGATAATCTTTTTCATGTTGTTCCCCTGTCTTTGTCACTCTTTTTATTTCTATCCTATCATAAAGATTGAACGCTAATTGTGAAACGATAGAAAACTAGGCAGGTATATTTACCTGCCTTGCTGCTTCTTATTCATAATCCCTTGCTCCGGCTTGCTTTAGCATGTCGATTATTTCTGTATCCCCATAATATATCGCTTCATTAAGAGGAGAATAACCGTCAATTGGCGGATTTACATCCACTCCATAGTTTATTAGTTCTTGAACCATATCTGCATGCCCCGCCCTTACTGCCAAAATTAAAGCTGTTTCCGTTCCATTTGCTATTTTGTTTATGTCTCCACCTGCTTCTATCAAAACGTTTAAAATGTCTATATTACCATTTTCCGCTGCAATCATAAGTGGCGTGATGCCTTCAAATTCATATTCTGCACCTGCAGATAATAGCATCTTTACGGCTTCTAAATTGTTACTGGAAACACTTATATATAATAACTCTGTTCCATTTTCATCAACACTATTCGGATCAAGCCCATTCTCTAACTGTACTTTAAGATAATCATTATTTCCCTCCATAATTGCATTCACAACATCAATAATTTGGTCATCAAAATCGCCTTTCGCACCCGCTTCTATTAATAATTCTGCTATTTCACCATAACCGTTATATTTAGCGATTGTTAGTGCAGATGGCGTTTGGTATGCTTCCACATTAGGATCCACCCCTGCATCCAATAAATTTTTAACAGCTTCTACATCTCTATTTTCAACTGCTTCAGCTAGCTTGTTTGCTCCCTCAAGCGGATCACCAATCTCATCTTCATAGGAATAAGATGAACTTGTATCCTGCATTGCAACATTATTATGCATTGAATAAACTACAGAATCTATTTGACCTCCATTAGAAGAATAAAAGGTTATGTATCTATCTTTAAAGTAATAAGTAAAACCACTCTCATTCTCTTCATCATATTCGCCAAACTTATCTATGATTTCTTCAGTAGAATATTTTTCAGAAAGAGTCATTTTAAATTGAGAGACCGTTCCATCAGAAAAGACAACAGAAAAATTGTCATATATAAGTTCGTCTAATTCTCGAGAAACAGGTTCCCCAAGTTTCTCAATCGTTAATGCTTCAGATGCATCATGATTAAATAATAAACGAAATAATTCAAACCGTTCCTGAGTAATATCGTTAAGAAATACTTGTAAATAAAACTGATTAGGTGAAAGATCATATGTATCTAAAAATAACCAACGTTTTTTTAGTCGATTATATTCAAAGCGAATAATCCTTTCTTCTTCATAGACGTCGCCCTCACTATACGGGTCACTATAAGAACGATTCGCAATAGCTTCCTTCGTAAATTTAATATGGGCAAACATCAAGCCTAGATCTCGATCTACTTTATCTCTTGAATTAATACTTACTATTTCATAATCTAGTAGCTTATCGTTATACTCCCCAAATTCGTCGATAAACACATCTCTTTGTGGATATTGCTTCATTGCATATGAAGATAAGTATTCGTACATAACATCGTATGCACCTTGTTGATAAGCGGAGTAAAAGGATTCAATATCTTTTCGTAGCTGCTCTTCCTTTTGTTGGCTATCCTTTTTCTCTCCTGAACCTCCAAATAATGTTGCACCTTCCCCTAAAAGGTGCTGTCCACCTAATACTAAAAGTCCACCAAGTAATAGTAATCCGAAAGCTTTAAATAACTTCATACAAAACCCATCTTTCTCCAGAATATTTACACTTCGATCATAGTACATCCAACTTCCATACCTAGTATATATTACTAGAAATTGCTTTACTAGAGAATAAGAGTGCTAGGGATCTTCATTAAGATAGCGTACATCGAGGATTCGTAATAGAAAAAAGACATTGGTCCATTATTTACCAATGTCTTTTTCATCTCACTTATAAGAATTGTTCAGCTTTAGATGCCCGCTATCGCAGCTCCTTAATGCTTTCTTTAAAATCCTGGGGGCGGTGTCATCATTTGTTGCTGCATTTGCTGTTGCTGTTGTTGCATCTGTTGTTGCTGTTGCTGCTGTTGTTGATTCACTTGATTTTGTTGGTCTACAGCTTGTTGCTGTGCTTGAATGTGAAGATTGAATGCTTCTTGGTGCAATCGGTTTTGTTCCTCTGCCCATTGGATTCTTTCCATTACCTTCTGATCATTTTCCATTAACGCATTTAATTGCTCTACTACTTGAGCTTCTTGAGCCACAATGTGATCAGGTACTGTCGTGAAATCCCAAACATATTGGGACTGTCCATCAACATTCATCAAGCCAATTTGCCCTGTTGTGTAATTAAGGATATTTCCTTCCTTGTCCATTATTTTATTTAATAATACAACAAGTGTGTATTCCTCTAGTGTTACCTTACCAAGCACTTCTTCTACTTCCATTGATAATTCAGCACTATTTAACTGTTGTTCTATTTGATTGATGCCATTCTTAAGACTGTCAAGCTGTCCTTCATACGCATTTTCATAAATACCTTCTACATCACCAGTCGTAATAACATTAAAGAAATGTGTAGCCAATTCTTCCTCAGAAAGCTTGGAAAGGTTCTTTTGACTATCTTCCTTAGCTTCTTCTGCATTGTTCTTACTATCTGCTGCCTGTGCATCATCACTATTCGAACAAGCAGTCACCAAGCTAATCATTGTAATAAATAGAAATAAAGTCCAAATTCTTTTCATAACAATTCCTCCAACGTTTAAAATTCGTTTCCTAGTAATCTTCGTACTTTCTCTAACTCGTTATCTGCTATTTTTCTTCTTGGTTCATAGCTTGTTAGAAAATGACTCAATGCACTTGATGATGTAAAAACAGGTGTCCTAACTGTGTTTACATAAACATGTACCTTAGGATTTGAAAAGTATACTACTCCTTCTACCCAGATCCTAAGCTGGTTATCCTTTAAATAACTAGATAAAATATGCACCTGTCTTCTCACTTGTTTTACAGGATTCCTCATTTGACTGGAATATTCTCCACCTTTTCTACCAACCTTGTGTTGTGTCCAGGAATGCTCCTCTTCTCTGCCTTCAATTGTGCCGTTATGGTTTTTTACTTCAACTACGAATATACCATTTTCGCCCACAATCACATGATCATATTCTGCCCGTCCATCTTTTGTTGTCAGGCGAACGGAGTTAAAAACGTCATATCCGTCCGGAAGTTCTTGAAGTACATTTGAAGTACTTTCTTCCCCTACGATGCCTGAACGTAACGCAGAATATTTGCGACCAAGGATCGTCCCAATTCCACCTAATAAAAATGGAAAAAGATGAGCCAAACCCTCAAAGTGAAATCCTTGGGTAAAGGCAATAATGTAAAGAACAGGGGGAATCCAGAAAGTGATAGCAAGTATTAAATAGTTTCTTGCTTTTTGTTTTAATTCATTATGCCCTTTATGTATGACTGCCATGAACATTGCTCCTATCTATGAAGTAAGTTTTTCTGCAAACGTAAATCCTACATACCGATTAAATTATTTCGATTAAATTTATTAGAATAGTAATACTAATAATACCACGTTGTGTTAGTAGGGAGATAGTTCAAATTACGAAGACATAACCTCCAAAATATTCCCATCCGGGTCTATTACATGAAATACGGATTGCCCAGAACTCCTTTTCACTTGATAATTTTGTGATTCCAATAGTCGATAATAATAAAATATTTGTACTGGATTCGATTCCCGTATTGCTTTTGAGAGTTCTATAATCATTTCGTGATTAGGTGTTGGAACTTTATTGTCTAGATTGTTACTTTGTAATTTTAATTTCTTTCTAGAACGATGAAGTGCTGTTTTAATCGACTCATTACTTACTCTTAACATAGCTGCTATTTCTTTTGAGGTGTACCCAAATACATCCTTCAACGTTATTAACATAGACTGTTTCAAAGGTAGGGCGCTAAGTAATATTTCGATTAAACTATAGGAATTGATAAAATCGTACTCTTCACCGAACAAATCTTCGTTCAGGGCGATATCTTCTTTATATTTCCTTCTCTCATCGATAAAATGGTTTTTAGCCACCGTACATAAATAGGAAAAAGTGAGTTCTTTTTTCGGATCAGTCCTTTTTGCCTTATAAACCTTTAACATTGTTTCTTGAACTAGATCCTCAGCTGTCCAAGGCGAACCTGACAGCTTTAAACAATATTTATAAAGTTTTTTAATCTCAAGCTCTAAATCATCAAAAACCATTTTCTAACACCCTTTTATTTAAATATTTATAAAATGTGTAACTTTTAAACTATTATAAACGTTATACGTAAGAAATTCAGTTCAAGGAGGAAGATTATGTTTAAAGTAGGTAGTGTTTTTATTCCCGTCACAGACATCGAAAAATCCACAGAATGGTATGTAAAGTTTCTTGGTGCAAAAGTTATTGATAGCTGGGGAGATGGTGTTGGCTTCTATTTACCCTCTGGTTCCACACAACTAGGCTTGGTACAAGTTGAATCTCCACAGCCCACTGAGTTTATTACAAAAGGGGATCGGAAGAATTGCTATTTTAATTTTATAGTTGATGATATCGATTCGGCACACCAACATTTTAAAAACAACGGCATCGCTACTACCGAGATTGATGATTTTGGTGGAATGAAATTTTTTGATTTCTTTGACTTGGATGGTAATCCATTTAGTGTGGTAAATGAAGTTGAAGGTTCCGCTTATCACTCAGACAATATTAGGAGAATGCAAAAAAAGGATAGGAACAATAAATAAATAAAAAAAGAATTACCATTCAAATGGAGTGGTAATTCTTTTTTCTTGTGTTCCTATATGCATAAATTCCTTAATAATGCACTTTCAAATCTCGAACACCAAAATCTAGCGCATCCTCTAAATCTTCCATATAGACATCCATACGCCCTTCTGTAATTGCCCCACCTCTATCTTCACATGTAAATGTATCATCAAAATAAGGAATATACACCTCTGTACCAAAGGCAAATGATGGTGGACAAGAGAGTGTTCGGCCTTCTTCCACTTTGGTACCTGAAGCTGTTATCCCATAACCTGGATCACCAGGGCTTTTTCCAGTAGATTCATAGCCTGCTGTGTAAGCCGTTACTCGAAACGTTTCTTCCTTCTTTGAATCTGGTATCGTGATCATTTGTCCGGCGAATATAATGTCCGGATTTTTAATAGAAGCGTTAGCCTCAACCAAAGCATCAATGCTTACATTATGTTCCTTTGAAATTTTTGATAGAACATCGCCCCATTGCACTTGATAGCTACTATCTGCATAAGCTTGGGTCGAAAATAGAGTTACTCCTAATGTAATTGTTACTAGTGATAAACACTTTTTCGTTAATTTTTTCATGATTTTAATATCCTCCAATATTTTTTCCTAGGTGTTATAGACTTCCTATAGCAAACTATTTCTGGAGGGGTTTTAATAGAATTGAAATATATATGTAATAGGTAAAGAGTTGCAAATGAGAAGATGAAAATGATTATGACACGTATATAATATTGAATCCAATAATTTCCACCTTTTTTGTGGGATTTTTCTTTTGATTAAACTTTTCGATAACAGAAAGCAATCAAACGTCTTATTAATGGTAATGTTACATAAATTCAGATAAAATATAGTTATGTAACATTAGGTCAGGAGGGATTTTACTTGGAATGTGTCAGTCCATTAAAAAGCATTAAAGAAATACATGCAATAAAACATGAATTAAAGCATTCACAGCGTGACCTTTTGTTTTTTGTTTTAGGGA
Organism: Salirhabdus sp. Marseille-P4669; assembly: GCF_900240405.1. Classification (GTDB taxonomy): domain Bacteria; phylum Bacillota; class Bacilli; order Bacillales; family Alkalibacillaceae; genus OEQK01. The sequence continues at coordinate 104,611 of NZ_OEQK01000001.1, read as the reverse complement.
TTAATACAGGATTAAGAATTAGCGATTTACTATTTTTAACTGTCAATGATGTATGTGACAGCAACGAACAGATAAAGGAGTTTATATACATAACCGAATCCAATATAAATAAGCCTTTTTACTTAAACCATAATGTAAGGAAAGAGCTTAAAAAATATCTTTCTATGCAAAATTTATCTTCGAATGATTTTCTCTTTAAATCTAAGAAGAAAAACCAGCCTATTTCCAGGCAACAAGCCTATCGCATTATTAACCAAGCAGCTAGAAATGCTGGAGTAACTGGAAAAATAGGCACCCATACGCTAAGAAAAACCTTTGGATATCATGCATACCGGAAAGGAATTGCCATTTCAATCTTAATGAAAATATTTAATCATCATTCTACATCAGAGACCTTTAGTTACATTGGTATAGATAAAAAGGAAGAACAATTAATTAAAGTGGATGTCAACTTATGACACTTAAGATTACTTTCATATCTCTCTTAAACGTAATGTTTCCTTTTGTTGTCCGCCATTTTCAAATCTCCTTTTTAGTTTCTACTAAATTGTCACGTATCAAAGCCAATAAAAAATACCTACATATATATAGAAAGGAATGGGTTTAATTGAATGTACTAGTTTCAAAGATAAAAGAAGTATTGTATGCCGTTCTTCCTATAACGGTATTGGTACTAATCTTAAACTTCACATTAGCTCCATTGGATTCATCATTAATAATCAGCTTTATTATAGGCGCTCTTTTGATAATTATTGGATTATCAATTTTTCTATTTGGTGTAGATATCGGAATTACACCTATCGGCAAAATAATGGGGAAATCAATGGCAAAGTCAAACAAGATCTGGATTGTTGTGATTGCTGGACTGTTACTTGGTTTTTTCATCTCTATTGCTGAACCTGATTTACACATATTGGCCGGACAGGTTGATCTAGTTACATCAGGTCTAATCTCAAAAACTAGTATTGTGATTGTTGTTTCCATAGGTATTGGAGCACTAATTGCCATAGGGCTTGCTAGAATTGTCTTTAATATTCCGTTGTATAAAGTTTTAACTATTTTATACCTAATTATTTTCGCTCTTGCTATCTTTACTTCACCAGAATTTTTAGCTATATCCTTCGATGCTTCTGGAGCGACAACCGGAGCGTTGACAGTCCCTTTTATTCTGGCACTTGCACTAGGAATTTCCACATTAAAAAAGGATAGTAAAGCTTCTGAGAAGGACAGCTTTGGCCTTGTTGCTATTGCTTCAACGGGTGCAATTATCGCTGTTATGATTATGAACATTATTGCACAGACCGATAAAATATCAGGGAGCGCTGAAAAAAGTGAAGCTGGTTCAATGTCGATACTCGGCCACTTTTTACACGAATTTCCTATCATTGCAAAAGAAATAACTTTGGCGCTTTTACCAATTCTAATAATTTTCCTTGTATTTCAAAAAATTTCGTTTAAAATGTCTTTAAAAGCAGTTCGTAGAATATTAATAGGGATTGCATTCACATTTGTAGGTCTTGTATTGTTTTTAGTTGGTGTTAACGCGGGATTTATGGAAGTTGGAATGGCTATTGGGCACTCAATCGCATCTTTAGATAATAAATCATATATTGTAATTATAGCTTTTGTTCTTGGAATTGTTACGATACTTGCAGAACCAGCAGTACATGTATTAACGCATCAAATAGAGGATGTTACTAGCGGGTATGTAAAAAGAAAGGTTGTCATGTTTTCTCTTTGTATCGGGGTTGGTCTTGCCGTGGCTTTATCGATCCTAAGAATACTTATTCCAGAGCTCCAATTATGGCATTACCTTTTACCAGGTTATATTATCGCTATAGCTATGACTTATTTTGTACCTAAGTTATTTGTCGGAATTGCCTTTGATTCAGGAGGCGTTGCATCAGGACCAATGACTGCTACATTTATATTGGCGTTTGTACAAGGTGCAGCGGAAGCGATAGAGGGTGCAAACGTATTAATAGATGGATTTGGTATGATTGCACTTGTAGCATTAACCCCGTTAATCACATTACAAATAGTTGGTTTTATATTTAAGTTAAAAGCTAGAAAAGGAGGCAAAGTAAAAGATGTCCAATAATTCTGATCTAACTGAACTAGAATTAGTATGCGTTATTGTTAACTTTGGTTTAGGAAGTAAAGTAGTACAAACAGCTAAGAAACATGGCGTTTCAGGTGGAACAGTGCTATTAGGTAAAGGGACATTAAAAAACCGCCTCTTAGATTTTTTAGGAATAAACGATGTTCGGAAAGAGATTGTTTTGATGGTTTCTAATAGGAAAACAGCCAATTATGCAATCGAACAACTTGATAACAAATTCAAATTTATTAAAAAACATCAAGGTATTGCATTTAGCATTTCTGTGTGTGAAATACTTGGGGCGAGGAATTATAAAGGAAGTCATTTGAAACAAGAAAGAGGTGTTGATCCTATTATGTATCATGCAATTACGGTGATTGTTGAAAAAGGAAATGCCGAGGAAGTTATTGATGCAGCGACGGAGGCAGGCTCTAAAGGGGGCACAATTATTAATGGCAGAGGCTCCGGGATTCATGAGACGAGCAAGGTATTTGCTATGGATATAGAGCCTGAAAAAGAGATAGTTTTGATCCTTAGTGAAAGAGAAAGTACGGAAAATATAGTTTCATCCATAAGAAATAAGCTTAAGATTGATGAACCTGGAAATGGGATTATCTTTATTCAAGATGTAAATAATACGTTTGGTTTGTATAAATAATTTTTTTAATCTTCCATTCTGCTGAAAGTACAAGTAAGCAGACTTTTTCGATTAAAAAGCTGATTAACTTTTGTTAATCAGCTTTTTTTGGGTTAACTAGTATAGGTTAAAGAAAAGAAAGTTAGTAAGCAGTCGGGCTATTGCTTCACCACCGCTACTTGCTCCTGTAATCACAACAACTTTTCCATTCAGTGCAGAAATTATTATTTGCTCCCTTTACTGGGATCTTCAAGATATAACACCATACCCGCATGGTAAAGCACCCCGTTAATAAAATCACCATCAGCAGTAAAGCCTGTATCATCAATATAGTCGATATGATTGCCCTTGATGGTATATTTGCCTTGGTAAGCACTTTTGCGGTCACCACGGGCTTCGTCGTATCGTCCGTTCGGAAGCAGCTCATGACGTATATAGCCGTCTGCGGTTACCCATGTACCCAAATAGGGATGTGAATGTTTCTGTTCTTTTTTCATTTCATAATCTCCTTTCCTATTAAAACGATGGATGGCACTCCATTTTTTGCAGGATAAAATATAGCGAACCATAGAGCGAGTCTCAGAAACTTGATTTGTTTCTTTATTTCTTATCCTCCAAGGTAAGTGTCTCACCCTAAACTCATTATGAACTTTTGAGCCGAATAGGGGGTAGCTGGAAATTACACAATCATTGCCTAATACTCCAAATAATATAGTATAGTATGTAAGAGATAGATAATTTTTGCTGGAAAAAATGGAGGAATTACCCATGGAGCGAATTAAGGAATTAGCAGAGTTCATGGAGCGAAATGTAACGACGGATGGAACGCACGAGACGTCTATAGCAGGTCTAAGGTTTGTTCGTTCCTCCCAAATTTCCGAACCTGTTTACTCTGTTTATGAGCCTTCCCTATGTATTGTGGCACAGGGTTCAAAATTGGTCTTGCTCGGGGAAGAAAGCTATAAGTATGATTCGGCCAGTTATTTGACTGCCTCCGTTCATTTACCAATTACCGGACAAATTGTAGAGGCTACACCAGAAAAACCTTATTTATGTATTCAATTGCAGCTTGAAATGAGTCAGATCTTTGAAGTCATTCAATCATCGAAACAAGATAGACCTAGTAGCTCCCCAGGACGTGGACTGGTAATCAGCCGGATAAATGACCCGCTCCTCGAAGTAGTATTACGGCTTATTCGATTATTGGAGAACCCAAAGGATATACCAGTCCTTGCCGAAAGTATCATACGTGAAATTATTTACCGGGTTCTACAGAATGAAAAGAATGGTTTCTTAAGGCATTTTGCACTTGTAGGTACTCAGGCGCATCGAATTGCAAAGGTGATTGGGGTAATGAACCAAAAATTCAATCAGCCCTTGAAGGTTGCTGATTTGGCGAAAGAAGCTAGTATGAGCTCCTCCTCCTTCTACAATCATTTCAAGGAAGTCACGGGCATGAGTCCAATCCAGTATCAGAAACAACTCCGATTGCAGGAAGCACGCAGATTGCTTTTAACAGAAAACCTGGAAGCAGCTGAGGCAGCGTTCCAGGTAGGTTATGAAAGTCCATCGCATTTCAGTCGGGAATACAGCCGTAGATTTGGCCTGTCCCCAATGAAAGATATACGACGTCTGCGGGAAACGTTTTAAAAATGATGTTTTCACTACGAAATAGGTATTTGGAGCTCAACTCTGTAACTGCTAAACTAAAATAGTCAATTATTGCTCGAATCGGATTGAACAATCAAATACATATAAAGAAATAGAATGCTACACGCAAGCAATTATTTAGAAGGATAAGTATTGCACATGATTATATTAGATCTTATTTTGATAAACCTATAAAACTAGATGAAATTCTTGTATAGAATAGAAACTAGGAAGGAGAAATGTATATGGAAACGGCAACCGTTCAAAAAGTTGGACAGATTGGTGTACCTGTTAAAGACCTGAATAGAGCATTAGACTTTTATAAAGAAAAACTAGGTCTTCCTCTTTTATTTAACACTGATAGTATGGCTTTCTTTGAATGTAATGGATTGCGCCTAATGTTATCACTGCCTGAAAAAGAAGAATTTGCCCACTCAAGTTCGGTTATTTATTTTCAAGTCACTAATATTAAAGAAACGTATGAGTACCTAGTAAATAAAGAAGTTATCTTTATCGATGAACCATATGCTGTAGCGAAAATGGGACAAACGGAAACATGGGTGGTATTTTTTAAAGATACAGAAGATAATACGCTTGCATTGATGAGTGAAGTTCAAGTTTAAGAATAGGAAAAGGAGACCGTTTAAACACATGAACGGTCTCCTTCAATTTAATGTAGTCTTTGAGTACTGCTTTATCTGGAGTTGCTTCCGCTCTCTTCTTCACCGTTATTTGTGATACGGTTCACCGTAACATTGGATAGGGTAAACTAATAAAAAAGGGTAGAGTTAATAGCACTCTGCCCATAATAATTTTTTTAAGAATGCCATCATATTTTTATATTTCAACGAATAATATAGAAAAAACTCGTTTCATTACCGTCTTATTTGGTAATAATATATTTAATAAACTTTATTATTAGGGTGATTTAAATGCCTTTTGAAATTGGAAATCAAATTTTCGTAACAGGTTTACTCCCCTTCCATTCCACATACAAAGATGTTGCTTATAAGGAAGGAACGATAATTTCAATTGATTATTTTAGATCATATCCTATCACAGTTTATATTAATGGTAGGTATATTTCTTTACCTGATGATTGTGTTAAGTTAATATAATAAATCATTATGCAAGAAGCTTAAAGCGATCCTTTATATACTTTATCTCAGTTTCATCAATATAATTTGTAATTATATTGCTAACATGTCCATGCTGAAAGTTTCCTTTGACCTTCCACAAACACTTATGGTTTACACCAGTTAAACAAAAATTACATTTATTAATATCATTATTTTCACATGCGTCCTTTAATTGTTTAATCTTAGATGTTAAATACTTACTAAAAACATGTAGTATCCATTTTCCTTTTGCAATATATTTTAAATCACCATAGGTTATGCCTTTAGATATAGCAAATTCATCTAATTCATTTTTTTTTGCATATATTTTTTCTGATAATATCGGTTTATATCCTTCAGAGAAGATACTCCCTGCTTCATCACTATAACTTACAATACCTGTATATTCTCTTTCACATGAATTCTTAAGTGCTTCTAATGAAAAATAATACAAATCCACAAAATCCCTTTTATAAAGTTCATCCTCAATATAATTAATAGTTTTTACGTCTACACTTCGTTTACTAACATATGTTAGATTTGGAATTAACTCTATTAAGTTCCTTTGTGTTATAAAGTGACTTTCAAATGAATAGAATTTAAGTATTAGTAAACCTAAATAATCAGGTATTTCATTTCTATAAAACCTAGCATCCCTATCTATAATACCCAAAATATATTTTTTATTTTCATCTCTCTCATCAAACTTTTGTTGTAAATCTTTTATACAATTAATTACTCCATCAGAACCTTCATTATAGCCTTCAATATTTTCAACTGCCTCTACAACTGCATCTTTTTCCATGTCAATAATTAATCTTTCATAGAATTGAATATCATCATGTCCTTCCACTATAATTACGGGTGTATCTGCCATTATAGCTTCAGTAATCCATTCTTCTAAATCATGTTTCATACTTTATTTATCCTCAATCTAACCTTACAAGGTAGTTTGTATTTTTTTTAGCTATAGAAGGACTATGAGATGCAACAATTATTTGAGAAGTTGGAGCCAGTCTATGTAACAAAGGCAATATTTCTCTCTGCCATTTAATATTTAGGGATAGTTCGGGTTCGTCAATTATTAAAAATTGTTTACTTGCTCCCTCAATAAGGAACATTGTTAAAAAAGTAAGAAGGTGCCTTTCTCCACTAGATAACTCATTTAAACTATGACTTCCAGATTCTAATTTAATATACACCTCATCGTTTGTAATAACAATTTTCTTATTTTTAGATAAATGACTATTAAAGATATCTTCTAAGGTACTTATTGATTCTAAAATATATTCCTCTTCTTTTAGTTCATGTATCATTCTATACAGTAAATTGGAGAGAAGATCACTTTTAGAACAGTATTCCATTATTTCCTTTAGATCATTATTTTGTAATATGTTTAATAGTTCATTTCTAAGACCATTATCTGCAGCATTTGATAATGCCTCTAATAATTTGTCTTTGTTATTTGATAATTGATTGATAAAATCTCCTTCATTCATTAAGTATTCATAACCCCCACTATTAAATTCGGGGTTTATAGCAAAAGATAATGTGTCAAAAAGAGCTTTCTGAACTCTTTCGGACGAGATCCTTTTAGCTATTGTATATCTCCTGAATATAATCTCTTGAATTGTTTCAATGTTTATATTGTCTACCAATAAATGTTTCTTATCGAATTTTGCAATCTTTCTATCAAATAAATAACTTCTCTTATTTTGAATGTCTTGATTACGTAAATACCTATTCAAATCTCTAGAGAACTCTCTTGCTATCGCACTTTCCTTAAACACATCTCTATAATAATTGCTCCTTGATATAAACCTATAAACATCGTGATCATCTATACCTAGTCTACTAGGTATTCCTCTATTTACGCCAAATAGGATAGAGGAGGTTTCCGAGAGAGAGGAATTATCAAATTCTGACCAATTATATATTGATTTCCCTTCTTCTAGCTCATCACTGTCAAGAAATTCATGCTCAAGTGATATAGTTACAGAGTTACAGATATCTCCTTCAGTAAAATAAATAGTAATATTTTTTACCTTTTCTCTTAATAGCAGCTTCTCATCTTTTGATAATAAACCATGTAGGATTTTAAGGAGTGTTGTTTTGCCGCTACCATTATCTCCATAAATGACAGATATCATTTCGTTTGAAAAATCTAACTTTAATTCCCTTGATGAATCCTTAAATCCATTAATAATAATTTTTTTGAATTTAATCACGTTTAATTCTCCTTTCACCTATATTAACTCATTATAAATATCTTAAATTTTACTCAGGCACAAACACCTTCAATAAATTGAATGTGAACTTAATAAGCCTTTATCTAACACATTAGTTTATAGGTCTTTCTCTAACATACAATAAAATGTTTAACTTTTTGTAAATCGTTTTCTACCTATTATCTCATCATAAGCGTTGCTCCTTATTTTAGCTTCCTCAATAATCTCGGTATCAAATCCCCATTGGTCTCCATAAACTCCAACAAGGTCTTCAAGAGTTAAAAGATTTGGATATTTTAATAATGCGTCGAATATTGCACTAAGAGCATCTTGGCTTTTCACTAAACTAGTACACACATTAATTAGTTCTTTATCATTTACGGATACTATTTGCATAAATCGGGTGGGATTGTATCCTATAGACTTATTATTCTTGACTACTTCTTGAACAGCATTTCTTAAACTATTAACCTCTGGTAATTTTTCCACTTCTATCCCTCCAAACCTTAATCACTTTCTTAATTTTAATATCCCAATCGAATGTCCTCACGGAAACATCCACTTTTCTTCCATACTATGGGCTAGATTTGTTTAATTCTATCTTTTTCGTTTCAAATAAAGAGAGAAATGCACTATTTCTGCCCAACACTACCCTCATATGGTGATTTTCACCAATGTAACCTAATCTTCAATTTTTTTCATTAATTCATAGTAGGATATTATTGAGAAATCTAACTTCTTATACCTAGAAGTAAATAGTTTATTGGTTACCATGTATGGTATCACCTCATAATCCATAGCTTCTAAACCTAAAACAGATATTACTTTAGAAAAGCTATTCCTCATAAAGTCAATTCTTCTCTGAAATTTTTCGTCATCTTTATGTTGGAAAAAGAAGCTTTTTTGCTGCATTTGATCCTCGTAAATTGATCCTACTTTTTGTAGAACTTTGCTTTCAATTATCCATATTTCTCTTTTTGATTGATTAACAGCAAAAACATCATAATCACCTAAGTAATCGGGGAATTCACTTTTAGGATATCTAAATGCTAGTTCAAAATCAGAAAAAACAGGGTGAAACCCCTTTTCTGTAAATGCGTTAGCTATATCCTTCACCATCTCATCTTCATATCTCTTTTTCCACTTTGTTAGTACATCTTTTACACTTTGTAAGCCTATTTCGTAAGGTGGATACCAATCTAGTAATCCACTTCTCCAAGATGTAGCTAATTGTTTAATAACAACTGGAGAAAATATACATTTACTGTCTTGAATTATAATAGGTTTAATATCAAATCTATCTTTACGGTTTTCTCGATCCCAAAATGGTAAAATATCATGATTTGTTCCATTCAAAAATTTTAATTTACTACAATCAAGTGTAATAAAATGTAGAGCATTTTCAACTTTTTCCATATCTTTATGCTCTATTAACAGTTTAAAGAAATCACTTATCAGATCAGCCTTTGGAGCTTCGAAAACATTTGGATATATCTCCTTTACAAATGGCTTTTCTACGACTTCTAGTTGTAGGTACTCAAGTAAAGATATTAATAAGCTCAGTTCTATTCCTGTATCTGCTAAAAAAGCTTTTGAACATTGAATTAGGTACTCTTTGTCTATTTCGTCGTTTTTAATTGTGTAATCATTTTGTCCATACTTTCGCAGGATCATTTCCTCATACTGCAGACTACTATATTGAGACAAAACAGTATCGACCTTGTATTCATTATCAATTTGAATAGATACATCAAGATCCGAGAAATGGCAATTATCGGCATTGTCTTGAAGTACAACTAGCCAATCAGCAAATGCCAATAAATTTTGAAATTCAGCATCATCACAGTCAGACCTGTCGTTCTCTTGACGCTGGACTGCAAGGTTACTCTCTAAAAGATACTGAGCCGTTCTTAGATTTCGCCTATTTTCTTCCCGAATATTTCTTGTTTTCTCCTCAAATTCACTTTGAACTAAAGGATCTAAGTCTTTAAAACTTGAGTATCGTTTGAGATTAATAATTATCCCATGCAATTGAGTAGAATAATAGTTCAAAACTTTGTTGTGTAAGTTTATTTTGTCATATTGTGATATTTGATTCTCAAAAACTTTTACAATTTCTGTCTGCATTTTTCTTATTGCGCGGGTCGCTTTTCTTCCTCTATATTCTCCAGTCTCTACACCTGCTTCAAAACAAACTTTTGCAATTTCTTTCCTTGCTTTTACAAGGCTTTGAGCTTTTATTTGAATATCTGGCGCCATATCAGAATAATAGTAGTCTAGTTTTACTGTAAATACGCCCACTTCTTTTTTTAGTGAAGAGTCATTTTTGACAATCGACTCTAATTTTTCAAAGGAAGACTGCATATATTTTTTCAGAGGAGAAACTAACTCCAAAAAATATGCCGATTCTATACTTTTATCGCTAGCATTCATTATGCTCGACATTAACTTATCTATATTAACTGCATATCTAATAATAATTGTATCTGTTCCGACATAAATGTCACTAAAGACATATTTTTTATCCTTGTCTAAAGTAAATCCAGAATGGTCAACTCCTTTTGCGTAATGCATGGGCATATACATAACTTGCAGTATTCTTCCCTTTAGGAGTGATGACGAGGCAAGTATTTCTCCGTATCTATTAAAAAGACGCTGATTTAAGTCATCAATAGTTCTTAGTGCAGCATGATTATCATGCGTGAAGTCTTCTTTTATAAAAAACTCTACGTTGTGGGCAAGAAAAAGAAAAGTTGATGCTCCAATCCTCTTACCCTCTCCCCCGAAACCTCGACATCCCTTGTGATCAAAATGTGAGTATCCCAAATCCACTTCTTTAACTTTCCAATCAAGTGGGTTAGCAAACATTTCAGATTGTAAATTAAAAGGGTAATTATTCAGGTTGTTTGTAAAGTATTCAAACACGTAATGATCTGCACTTCCATATGATACAGAAATTAGACCGAACTCAATTGCGCCTGATGCAATATGTTGGTGTGCATTTTTCCAAGAAAAAAAGAGATTGCTCTTTCCACCGATGGCCATTATTTGGGCTTCTTCTGTCTGTTCATATTCAATAAAATCTAACAGCTCATTGAAATCTTCCATAAAGCCCAACATATAAAACAAATCAAGAGCAGAACATGAGAAATTTTCTGTAGCATTACCAAATAATGCTCCATGTGCAGATATATCAGTGAGCGGTTCAATCAACAAGATATATACTGGCATTTCGGCTAAAACATCAAATGCATATCCACCTTTTAGCTCTTTTCTGTATATCGTTTCACAGAAACGGAGTTGATTTCTTTCATGCAATGAATTTATTAAATTAATTTCATTGTTAATGCTATCAACATTATTAAAGTCTCCTTTATTTATCGCAACTAACACTCTGTCATTACTGACAGTCATAAATGCTAAATGATTGTCAGTGCATAGTTCCCCTGTGCTTCTATTAAAAACTTTAGGAGCAATAAGTACTCTTGACCTAGTATTATCCGAAAAATTAAAGGAATTTTCTAACAGACTCCTAAATGTCAAGTTGATATGGCGATTGTATTCCTCCGCTGTCGCCAATGAAAGAAGCCTTTTATAAAAATCTACCATTATTGAGGTATTAAAAAGCGGATAGTAATCTCCCTTATATACGAAAAAATGGCGCATTTCAATTGGGCCTTTTTGATGTCCCATTATTTGAGAAGCTTGGTTGGCGTGTTTTATAAATTCCTTTGAATTTAAAAGAGAATTCACAGCAAGCCAATACTGCTCGGAAGGAATTTCAAAAGCTATATCATAATTTTCATTAAATGAAGTGTTACTATCAGCAAGCGAATTAATTATTATACGATTATAATGTAAATTATTTTTAAGGTCAGCTGTCATTTCCGTAACTCTTGCTAATACAGGCATAAAGTGCATAACACCAAACACTTGCTCATGACCGGTACCAAGAATCACCGGAAAAGTCTCACCATCAACATTAATCTTCACTTCGCCAAAATCATTTAATGTCAAATCTTCTCTATATGTGATTGGCAAATAAATAGCAATTTCATCAAAAAACGCTTTAAACTCAGAATATTCCTTAATATCTTGTTTTCCAAACTCTTTAATATTACTCAATGACTGATTTAGCGTTAATGTTTGAGCTAACGCAGAACGATTATCTGCCCATGAATTAATACAGAAAATAGCCCTTGTTACATCTTCAATGGTATATTGAGAAATAACTTTCTCAAGTTTCTTTGAATTATCCTCAATATATTCAAAATCTGACTCAGAATTTTCAATTGGTATAGTATTTACATTGGAGATATTACGACCAGACTTATTAATACAACACTTTTTATATTTATTTCCACTTCCGCAAGGGCACAGATCATTCCTACCTACTTTTACCATTTTAATCTCCTAAACCATTAAAAATTTTTAATTAGTCTTCTTTGCAACCATTACAACTTCCGCGTTTATATTCCTTATAATTTTCTTCATAAAAGGATTGTGCCTCTTGAAGATCTTTAAAATAAAGCCAGCCACCATCACGAAGTAGACCATTAACTTTTTTGTACTTTGAATCTGTTGTAGCAATAAAAACACAGTTGTCTCCATGAAACGTAATCCTTTTTGTCGGGTGATCAACATTCATCCACATAATTTCACCTTCCTCACAGAGAGCTTTTTTGATTACCTCTATGCCTCTTCATTCTTGGATTATCATAAGCAATCTTAATTAACTTTTGTAACTCGTTCACATCCTGTATGTAAGCAAAAGGAATATTGATTTGGTTTATATACAGTTCCCGCTTTGGCTTTTCATACTGAACACTAAATTCATCTTTTCGTGTTAAGAGGTTATCTCTAATTTCAGGTGGAAAATGCAGTAATAGTGCATTACCATTTTCTGTCGTGATCGTAGCAAACTTTATAAAACCTTTCTTTGCAATCGAAATACATTTTCTAAGGGAAACAATTTCTATATCATCAAAATTCCCATCTATATAGTAGTAGATTTTGTATGCCATTTTTCGGTGGTATTCATCTTTCATAAGAGGAAAAATATCTTCTACTGATTTATATTCCATAGTCTTAACTCCTCAACAATAGATTAGTAGAGTAAATCCTTAAACTTATCCAGTATTAACTTCTTTCTTTCCGCTAAAAATTGTTCATAGTTTTCTATTTTCCATAGGTTTTTGTCTTTCGGAATTAAATGCATTTCCAAGTAACCATCTGTTTTACCTTGAAACCAGTTTTCTGGAAGAGTGTCACTTTTGCCACCAGAACCATTTTCTTGTTGTGTTAATAACATACAATTAGCAATTTGGTCACGATCTTCAGATTTATATTTTAAGACCTTTCTTCCTGTTTCAGGGTTTACTTTCTTTACTGTCTTTAAAGCACTTTGAGGGAAGATATGGTCAACTTGCGGTTGATTATTAACGAACGCCGGGTGATATGAAAAATCCTTGTACCATAAATTAAATATGAGATGAATATTCTTCGAGCCATAAGAAAGATCGAGAATTGTATCGTCATCAATTTGTAAGTTTCTTCCGCTTCTACGTATAGCATCAAATAACTCATCTACTTTGAAATCCTGCGCCTTTCTTACAGTGTCAATACAACGGTCAATAACCGTATCTGGACTTCCACTAAACGCACCTGTTAGTAGAGTTCTTAGAATATACTCATCTAGCATCTTCACATTTGCCCACTTGTTTTTAAAATGATATCTGAAATATATCACCGGTATTAACCCAAGATATGATGTTAAAGCTTTGTCGGATCTTAAATAAGTCTTGCCATATAAGAAATCCTTCACATCTTTTATAGCATTTGCAATGTCATCCCACTTATTTGAAATATCTTCTCTCGTCGTTTCATCCCTGAATTTTGATACGTTATAAGCTGCCCCTTTATCAAGTAAAGCAAGACATGTCTTTAGTACAAAATCACGATTAAACTTATATCCCGTGTTATTGAGATCCTCCAACAATTCCTCCATTTTTTCATCGGATTCTGACCAACTAGCAGAGAGAAGTGAAAATAAAAGGTCTGATTTACCTAGAACTGTTCCCCCAGAATTGGCTCTTATAAAAATTTCAACAACATCATCTTCAGTATATGCTTCTTGATTGTCTACACTATCTAACTCTTGGTAAACTAAGGTTTCTTCCGATGTAAAGATTCTAATTATCTTAGAAACATTTCTTCTAATGCGCTTTTCTTGCTCCCTAGTAAGATCCATATTGCTATTATCTATGAGTCTTTCACTGATTTCATCGTATTCTTCATTACTAAATACGATATCTTTGAACTTTATCCAAGGGAATTTAACCTTGTCCTTTTCCATAAACTTGAATCGGTATCTAATATCATCAGGTTGTGTTAAATCACCACTTAAAATATCCAAATATAATTCTTTACCCTCGTAACTACCTTTCAAGCCAATGAACAAACTTTGTAATCGTTGTTGACCATCTAGTACTAACATCTTTATTCTTGAATCCTCTAATACGTAAAAATCCGACAACTTCTGTTTCTTTTTATAGTTTTGGATGAATTCCCGACGTTTGATACTGCTCTTAGTCTTCCAAACAAGCAACGTACTAATAGGATATTCCCTAAGAATTGAATCAAATAGACGCTCTGTTTGCTCCTCTTTCCAGACAAATGGTCTTTGAATATTCGGCAGCCAGAAGCCCCCATCCTTTTCCTCATTATTTAAATACCCTACCATCCTACGAATAGTTTCTCTTTGATTTTTCATTAACTCTCACCCCGAACGTTTATTGTTTATAAATTAATATTTCATCTCTCATTGCTCTCTCTTGTACAATTTCATCATTATGCACAACATAAATATAAACCTTATCTAAAATATCCTGTAAATCCTCTAAATGATCTTCTGATGGCAAGTAATCTTCTCTATCCGTTACAATAATAAATCTAGGTTCACCATTGAATCGCTCACTATAAAAGTCGACTAAAGCGAATGTATTAAAGGTTTTGAAATTACCTCTTCCGTTACTCTGTTCGTATTTTTCTACAATATCCTTGTAATCTATTGAAAACAGTCTATTTAACTGATGATTTGGAGTTAATTCAAGCTGCATTAGTAATTTAGGTGGCTCCATTCCAATGTTTCTTTGTCGTTCAATCATCATGAGGCGTTCGTCACGTCTAATTTCAGTATCAGTTAAATTAGCATTCATTTGATTGATTAACGCGCTGTTTTTATTATCCATATTCTCTTGTTCGTATATAAACCGCTTATCTAATATGTCATCAATTTGTTTCTTAAACGTTTTTTGAAGATAATCTGCAACCTTGTCTAGCTGCTGCTCCCGTTGTTTCTTAACCTGATTCCGTAGCTCAATAGTTGCTTTCACGGCATCACGTTGAATGTCTGGATACGTTTTATTTTCAAATTGCATGACTGCACCAGTAAATTGCCGAAATAACCAATAGGAATCCATTAGCATTACTTCTCCATTTTCACGCTTAGCTAAAAATAGAAGATCCTTTGCTAATTCAGCACCTGTCCCATCTGTAATAATGATTGAATACACATTTACGGACAAAGGCTCTAAAACTGGATATGATATTGAAAACCTCTTAAATGAATGTTCTTCCGCTCCCTTTTTGCTTAAAAACATTCCTAGTTTAACTAATTGATGATCGCTATCTAGTCGAGTAACTTCTGCCGTTTCATACTCTGTATATCCTGTAAATCTAATGGTGTCCCTCAACTGCTCAATCCCAAAATGATATTTCCGACTTATCTCCCTAATATACTTAGGGAATCTATCAATCCTGTGCACTTTATTTTCAAACGAATCATATATTCGAATATTATTCTTTTGAAAAATGTGCTCTACGAAAGGGACATAAACCCGCTGTGGTAGCCTTTTAATTAATAGGTCGTGTTGTTCGCGCCTCATAGTAGGCAGGTCGAAAGCCTGTTCAGCAATTCTTTCTTCTTCAAAAAATTTAAGCAATCTTTGATGCTCTTCGGACATACTTTTATCCATTTTTGCAATGATGTCATCTAAATTTTCCCTATTAAGAATTGCTGATTCCATTAAATTAGCTAGATTACCATACTCATCGTCAAGGATTTCACCAATAAAATCATAAACAAGGTCAGATCCTAGATCTTCTCTCATTCTGTCCATCTTTTCTAATAGACGTATCATTACATCCCCTTCACGGGTATTAGCTGCAACTAAGTTGAAAATTGCAACCTCATTCTTCTGACCGATTCGATGAATACGCCCCATTCTTTGCTCTAATTTATTGGGGTTCCACGGTATATCATAATTTATCATCTGATTACAAAATTGAAGATTTATAGACTCTCCTCCGGCATCCGTAGCAAGCATCACTTGACTTTCATTTCTAAAAAGCTCAACCTGTCTTCTTCTCTCATCCATTGAGTACTTCCCAATAATTTTTGCGATCACAGGAATGCGTGCCTTTAATCGTCGCTCCAAATAATTCAGAGTATCGGTAGATTCAGTAAAGAGTAAAATTTTTTCACCTTTTTCTAGTAAACCGTTTGTTCCAAAAAGAGTTCTTTCTAATTCGTCATACTTACGCTCCATCATATTTAAACGTAGATAACTTGTCTGCTGAAGCAGCTTTTCTAACTCATTTATTTCAATTTTTAGTTCTTCTGTATCAATTAAATCTACTGCCTGTTCAAGTGAAGCTTCTAATCGCTGCTGTTCTTCGAAACCTTCATCATCAAAATCATCTATCTCTAACTTTTGTAGTTTTTTAACTAGTTTTTTCCGCTCTTGCTCGGTTTCTTTTAATAAACTTTCCAGGCGTTCTTTTCTTCGTTGTAACGAGAGATGGATAGCTTCAGTTGAAGAAGATAGCCGTCTTTGCAATAACATCATGGCGAAAGCTGTACTGTTATTCCCGTTACTCATTGCACGATTGAAATGATTACGTACATACTCTGTAACAGCTTCATAGAGGGCTAACTCTTTTTCGGATAGATCGAATTGAAGCGTTTTCGTTACTCGCTTCGGGAAAAGTGGTGTACCATCAAAGTTTGTTAAATTCTCTTTTAATCTCCGAATAATAAAAGGATTGGACTTTTCTTTCAATGATTCATTTACTGTGACACTTGAAAAAATATCAGAATCAACTAATCTCATGAGATGTCGAAAATTTTCAACATCCCCTTTATGAGGAGTAGCCGTTAAAAGAACACAATGCTGTGCTTTACGTAAAATTGACTCTCCCAAGTGATAAAGCTTCGTTTTACTCGTTTTTTTCTTAATGGTTCCATGAGTATATGCAGCCATCTTATGAGCCTCATCAACTATAACTAGATCAAAATCCGCTTCTTGCACCAAGCCTTTAACGTCTTCCCGAGCTGCCCAATAAATTGAAGCCAAACATAAGTCATGTTCTATAAATGGATTTTTGCCACCATATTGCCGAACTACTGAACGATTAATGATAAAAAATTGTTCATTAAATTTTTCATGTAGTTCTTCCTGCCATTGTTTAAGAACTAGAGGTGGTACTAAGATTAAAATACGTTTTACGCTCTCCCTAGCAGACAACTCTTTAATAAGCATACCTGACATAATGGTTTTTCCTGCACCTGGATCATCCGCTAATAGAAAACGAACTTGCGGGACTTGAAGCATCTTACTATAAACAGCCTCAATCTGGTGTGGTAAAGGCATTAAGTTTTTATTTCCTAATGCTCTTCCTTTCGAATACCTCTCTTCAACTTGAAATGTATAATATTGAAGGAGATGCTGAATATCAGTAGGCTCAACCTCATCATTTTCATCACGTTCACCTTTAACCTTAGTTAAGGATAACAATTCATGACGTTCTAGCATTCGTTCATAATATGTATGTGAATCCCGACCAGTTGCTGCTACAGAAAAATATTCATCTCCGAACGACTCTACTTGCTTAATTTCTACTGTTTCTGGAAAATGCGAACCATTTACAATATCTCCAACCTTAATCATATAATCACCTTTAGTATTATTTTCTTATAATTATACAGAAAATTTCCATTTCCTTCTCTCATTTTACCGAAAAAATGACCTATTACTCAAAATATGTAATAGGTCAATTTCACTTTATCATTTATTTAAGACTTATCATCCGCATATTGACACCTTGTCGAATAATTTCAAAACGATTCTTATCCAATTCATCTGTCGTAATATCATAGCGAAACGGAAATAGAAGTGGGTGGTCTTTAAATTCCTCAATTGGTAATGAGGTAACTTGTAAAACCCGAATTAATACTTCAGCTGTCCACTGTTTTAATTGGTCTGATCTTATGACAGTTCGATTGGATGGCAATGCCTGTAAATTCCTTTTTTCTGATACAACAGCTTCCCAAGAACGTAGACTAGTCATTGTTGCACTTGTAGACACTTCAACTCTTCTTCTATCCCCATACAAAGCTTTGATCTTTCTTGATAACTGCTCTGAAGGAACTTCATCTTGTATTTTAAACAGTAAACCAAGTTCCTTTACCAAATCTGTAAAAAAGGGATACGCCAGCAATGTCATTCCCCAATGCAATACTTTACGCTCCTCCTGCGTCACTTCGTCAAACAAACGTAAAGCTTCCCTTTGTAAATGTAGATTCTGATCCTCGACTAGATACCATATCTTAAAAAGGATAGTTCTTGCATTTAATCGTGATTTCTGACCAGCAATATCAGCAGTTAAAAATTCCTCAACTTTCTCATACAATTCTTGACGAGATACTGTTCGTGGAATTTCTCTTGCTATAAAATCTAATTGATGAAGAAGGATTTTTTGATCAAATCCAACTGCTTTTTTCATTTTGAATCCATCCTTATTTGCGTTTGTCTATTTTAATAAATGGTACAACCACTTCTTCTAACGTGATACCACCATGACTTACAATATGTTCATTCTTAGTTACAAACGCTTCTCTTGCTTCTGCCAGTAAATAGTAATGTTCTTTGGATAAAGCATCATTGGGCCATTTAATAGTTGTATATAGACTTGCAGCTTCATCCCGAAACATTTGGTCTCTATATATTCTAACACGTTCACCCTTCGTTTCAACCAATGATCCTTGTCTTGGTCTACCAATCCCAATACTTTCTGTATTCCCATGATCAGAGGTAATATATACTGCATACCCTTCCTCTACCAGCTTAAGAATGAGTTGTTGTAAATAGCCTGATTTCAACCATACATCAATTTCAGCGTACATTCCTTCTAACCCTTGAATTGCACCGTGTGTAAGAGCATCAATATTCCGTAAAATTATTGAAGCTTTTTTTGTATTTGTTTTTTGTAGTGCAGCAATTTGACTTATATCAAATTCTCCTTGAGCCAAGTGATTTTCAAAAGTAATGTGCATATCAGCAATCGATTCTCGTTTCCAGAATTGCCTCCAAGCCTTTTCTTCAGAAATTGAAGATTGAAGTCTAGGGATATTCGAGTGAAAAATAGAACGTCTACTAATTTCAGTTATAGTTGGAACCCAAGCAAAGACACCATTTTCTTCAGACACAAAGGAAACATCCAGAGCCTGCTTTATTTGCTTCCATTGAACAAAACTCATACCATCCAAAACTATTATTACTTGTTTTCGTTCTTCTTGAAATTGCATATACGGGAGAACATGATGAACCATAGCCGGTCGGATATAAGGCGAAAAACTTGCTAGTGTTTGATAGTTCAACAGCATCCAATCTTGAAATAATTGATTTATTTTCTCATCAAATTCATTTACAATCTGTTCACCGACTCCGTACTGGATTTGCAGCATTTTCATTTGACCATAAAGACCTGCTACCTCAATCCAATCTTTATGTTGAATCTTTCCTTCCTCCAAAAACAATTCAATTTTTTCACCTAGATGATGAATATCTTTTAATGGCTGATAAGACTTTTGCTTCACACCATGTTCCGCCCAAACTGGAATATTGCGTTCCTTATCAATTTCTATAGGAAGGAGCTTTCCTTCAATGAAATAATGCTGGATCATTCTACGCATTGATTCATATGAAAACAGATGATCTTTATGATAGGTTGACGTAGTACCTTCTTGTATGGATATATCTTGATTAATATTTTTTTTCACA
This sequence comes from Salirhabdus sp. Marseille-P4669, assembly GCF_900240405.1. Lineage (GTDB taxonomy): Bacteria > Bacillota > Bacilli > Bacillales > Alkalibacillaceae > OEQK01. The sequence goes on along the minus strand of NZ_OEQK01000001.1, from coordinate 84,755 downwards.
TATTCATCCCAATGATTCTGCAAAAATTCCATAAATTTATTTTTAAAGTATGCTAATGGAAATAGATCCTGAAATTGTACTGATTTTGAAGATATATGTTCTATTATAAAATCAATTAGTACATTCGGTATTGATAATCGGTGGTCATGTAATTGTATCAAGAAAGAAAGCCATTCCACCTCATTTTCAATCGTGTCAAAGGAAAGCTTATACACCCTCCTTAATAGAAATTCCATTGTTTCTGAATCGGTGAGAGGACTTTGTAAAGAATCTGAAACCTTATATACCCCATCAAGTACATCATGATCAAGCTGATGTAATATTGGTAATGATAGATTTGGAAAAGCAATGTGAAGAGTTAACTCAATCGGCTCCTGGTTATTAAGCATGTCGAAAGGGAAGGTGAACGACCCTTCCCCCACATACTTATAAATCCATTTACCGCTAGAATACTCCAACTGCCCTTCATAATGAATTCTTAATTCGGCACGATCCTTAAATGAAAATACATTTACCTCATTTTGTTGTAGGTATGATAAGAGTTCCTCATCAGATAAAATGTCATCCCGATCGTACACAAAAAGAAGTTTATGTTGTTGAAAAGGAATTTGTGATATTAATTTTTGTCGCCAACCATTCATTTCCTCCACAACTCCTCTACATTCCTATGCGGATTTGCGCTTGATCAAAATACATCAGTAATTTATCATCTTCTTGAATTACTTTTTCAGGTAATCGTTCTCCTACTTTTACAATTGTCTCGAAGTCTTTTTCGCTCCAGGCCTTTTTAAATCCAGTACGAATTGCTTCTGTACGGAACTGTTTTAGTTTCTTTTTGTTACCTTCAATTTCAGTTTTATAGCTTTCAAACTCACGTAACAATGACTTTTCACGTAATTTTTCTAAATCCGCTTGTTTATTTGGATCAGGAACATACCAACGATTCTTCCCTTTTTCCTTTAACCTTGAATCTGATTTTTCCAAATTACGTAAATCCTTATAATTAGAGCTTAAATAACCATGGATCTGGCTTGGAACATCTTCATTACCATCGTACATTAGGAAGTTCTGTTCTAATAGATCATCTAGTTCAGGTAATAATTCATGTTTTGCAATATGTTGAATCTCTCTCATAAAGTTAGGATGAAGATCTTGCCTAGTTTGAGGTTTATTCATCAATTGTTGACGAATCCATTCGATAGCACTGTTCTCATCCGAAACAAATAAACTTAATTGAGAAAACTCTTTTACAAGTGTTCTTTTCTTATCATATTCGGCAACTTGACTCTCAAGGAACACCATTCCATCCCTCATTGGAAACCTTTGACTAATTTTAGATTGAAATTCAGCGGATGAAATAGGTACTGGAAGTCCATTTTGAACGTGATAAGCTATCATTCTGTCGAATAAGATACGTGGTGTTCGTTCAGTAATAATTGCGGTTTTTCCTTTTCCACCTAAAAAAACTGGTAGTTTTTCTAAGTGTTGGTTTATAAATTCCCAAGCTGAATCTTCAGTATTTATGACCTCTTTTATCTTTTTGATACTCTCATTAGTAGGTTTATATGCTGTAATTACTAGATCTTGCTTTACTGCAGTAGTTGAAGTTACCGCCATAAAACTACCTTGTTTTTTATCTAAAGCAGAAACATTAGCTATAACAAAGCCAACGCGCTCAATAGCTTCCCGAATTGCGTTCCAAACCGAAGATTGAGAGTTACTAAATTCTACTGTCATCCATCTTCCCGGTTTTAAAAGTCTATAAAATTGACTAAAGCACTCTTCCATAAGCCTTTGATAATCAGGTAAAGCCTTTCTCTGAACTGTATTTATTATCGCTTCTGAATTATTATTTGAGAAGACTCTTAGCCACGCTTCCCAATAAAAATTAAGTTCGGAATACATTATATTGGCACCAAAGGGAGGATCAGTAAAAATATAATCTATTGAATTTTCGTCAATATTTGTTAAAGAAGTTGATGACTGTGTTGATATAGCTCTATTTGTTTTCTTAAAATTTACATTTGATATATCAGCTAATTTCCTTTTTAACTGGTTAAATGCGTTGTTTTCCTGTGGAGTTGAACATATGTAGTATGTTCCTGTCATAATACCTCCTTTTCCACTAGCTCTCCAACGATACATCCAAGTTAAATTAGGTATAGAGGCTGTAATAAAGAATAGAGCCTCATTTATCCCTATCGTCTTTTTTATCTTTTCAATTACTTTGCTTATAATAATATTATTCCTTCTGGACATTAAGTGGTGAATGTGCGTAAAACCATGACTATTAATAGGTTGTTCAGTATTATAACCTTCAGGTAATTTCTCAATTGGGATAAAACTATCTATTTTCATATCCCTGACTTTCTCCAATAGTTCCATATCTTGCTTGTCAGGTATTTTTTCAAACCTCGATGTTCCTACTGAATAATTTATCAAGACAGGTACTATTTCTGCTTGATTGATTGTGTAACCTAAATCAACATCATAAAATGTATTGAATTTCCTTTGTAAACTTCTTTTACTTAGTTGCGAATTACAATTTGGGCATAGAAACTCACTTTTTACCTTCTTATTCTCTAAATCTACAGCAATATCCCAATATTTCAATTCACTCGAACAGGTAGGACAAGAAAATACATCGCTCCATACTATATAATTAATTTTACCTTTAGTGTTTTTTTTATCTAAAAGTTTATTATTCAGTGTATGATTAGTTTCAAATAGCCAACCATATTCTTCTTCGACCTCACTAATTATACTTAATAGTTTTCCGTGTAATTTACTAAAATCAAATCCAGCATTAAAACAGTTAGTAATGAAGGTTGCAGCAGGGGCTAAATCATTTAAAATTACGTTTCTTTCACCCACTTTAGAAACCTTGTTTCCTTCCATATCTTGAATAGTCCCATCGTTTAGTACCTGAAACCCAAGGCTACTAATTTCTTCTTTTTTACCACAATGGTTAGCAGCTACACCTGTCATTCCGGTTCCAGAAAAACCATCCAAAATTATATCATTAGGTTTTGTATAATGAAGAATGTACCTCATTACAGCCTTATGTGGAACTTTAGTATGATAACTATGCGCCATATAGATAGGGTCATTTTTTCCTTCACTTACATCACTTGCAAAAGGTTCAACCTTGTATTTTTCATCCGTTGTTATATTCTCGGACTTAAAGTTCCATTCCCTAATAATCTCATTAAGCCAAGGATTAGGGCAAACTGTATAAAAAGGCGGATCAGAAAGTCCGATAATATCTTCATCTGATCCAATTGGAAATCCTTCAAGTTTTTTTAATTCAGGTAATTTTTTCCGTAATTCTTCCCGAAAATGTTCTCTTCGTTCATCATCATTATTAAAAGTGAGACCCAGACATGTAACTGGGCCTTTTGTTGCTTCTTCTTCGAACAAGGTTGCTTGTTCAACTTTTTCAGACATGGTTTACCTCCTACACGTTTAATAAAATTCGCACATTATTTTTCGGTTGAGTCCCAACTTTTTGTAGTAGCATTTGATCAAAACGCTGCTTTAGTTCTTCAACAGTTAATGGCTGTCCATTGTTCATCATCTGCTCTAATTCAGTTACAGTAATAGTTACCTTCTCAATTCCTTGAAGTAGAATTGTAATTGCCTCGACAAGCCTTATATTGATAGGTAATGTTAATGTTTGTTGTTGAATAAATTCATTAACTAATTGTCTTTGATCCGGCTGTAGCATATCAATGTTCTCTTTTATTTCTGGATCACGTAAAGTCGTAAGTAATGTAGAAGTCCAATTAGTCAATAAATCTTCTAACTCTTCTTCTAGTTCGTCTAAATTCTGATGGCGAGTATATGGCTCATCTTTTGGTCTAAAATGACAAGCTTTACAAATTGGCGAATGCTCTAACTTCTCTTTTGTTAAATCCCAGCATGCAATCATATCATCCACTTTTTGTAACCATTGATCAAGAGGTTGAGATGAAAGCAGGGAAATCTTTGAAAGCTTTCGCAAGGCATCTACTCTGTTATCTGTTAATAAAGCTTCTTTTTTATTTTCTTCTGTTGCGTTAATTCTTGCTTTATCATGAAGAGCTAAATAAATTGAGTAATATTCCTCTTTTAATTTCCTTAGAGCCTGTCTTTCTTGCTGACCATCTTCATTGTTTCTTAACGCATGAATAAGGTCTTCTAATGCCCCTTCAACTTTTCTATTCCACTCATGAGATGATAGCAAATGGTTTTGTGCATTAACCAAATACATTGCTTCCTGCGATATCTCTATCGTACGTTTTTGTTGTTCAATTAAATTATTGGTTAAGGTTATACGTTCCTTCTGCTCAATGACTTCATCTACACTGAATTTAAAGTTTTTCAGCTTTGCAGGTGTATCATAAATTTGTAAATCATTTAAAAATGATTTTAATTTCGCAAGTTCTTTACGGAAATCGTTTACTTGATCCGTATTAAATAATGTTACATCTAAGAAAGGTATGCCATTTTTAATTTCATGGTCTAATCGAACTACCTTATCCAATAACAGTTTTGACTCCCTATTTAATTGTCCTACAGCTAATTGGAGGGCATTATTTTGTAGTAACCCTCTACCTATATTGAATAAATCAAATAGCTCTCCTAGTGCAGCTAATGGTAAATCACTTGGTTTTTTAATATGAGTAAAATCAGCAATTTGTTCAGCAGATAACCTAATCAGCTCGTCAAATTTCATCCCGTCATATGTAGCACCATTAATTGTAATCACAATGTCACCGTTAAAGACGAGTGCTGCTAGAAGCACTGCAAATAATTCAGGTTCCAAATCAAATTTTACGGTTCTTTTTACTTCTTCATTTTTATTAAATGTCTCAATAATATCCAATAATTCAGAGGCATTAACAACTTGTCCTTCCGATTTTGATTCCAATACTTCAATTACCCATTTGGCATAACCTGATTTACGAACATTTAACTTTTGATTTTCATCAAGAAGGACTAGCCCATCTAAAATTGTAATTCCATTTTTTGTTTTAGGTTGTTTGATATTTCGAATAGCTTCAGGGATGTACGTAGTAATCATACTACTTCTTGTAATTGGCTCTCTAATATTACGGAATGTCGGATAATCCGGATACTTATCATTGAACCATCCGTTCAAGCAATCATCTGCAGCAGCATCAATTACCTCTTTGACAGATGCTTGTGCAGGTGCTGAAATACTCCATTCCGCAATTCGTTTTGTCTCACCTTTATACGTCATTTTATAAGCTGTCGGCATATTTACCTTAAACCATGCAGTAAGTTGCTTCATATAATGAGAAGCCTTATCTTCATATAGATTACGTGAGCCACTAGAGGCCGTCGTTGCCAATTCTCTAGCACCAGCATAGAATCTTAAATTGCGATAAAAATCTTCATCTTTTGTTTCCAGTACGAAGAATACCTCATCTGGTTTATTTTCATTTTTTAAATGTTTCTTATCAAAAATAGGTAGCATATAAATATAAAAATCTCGTTCCGGTTGAGTAGTGGAACGCTCATCAGGGTAACCGAAGAACAAGTAGCCTGGACGAGTTACTTTATGCTCATACCATGGGAGCTCATGTTGCCATATACGATAATTAGATCTATATCTAGTTTCTGTAGTATTACCTGTTTGTACAGAAAGCACATCAAAATAATATTGATCCATTTTGTCTTTACTTAACATTTCGGCTTTTTGTTCAATTAAACTATCTACATCAATATCCTTTTGTAAATCTAGATAATATTGTCCGTTTTCTTGATTGACTGAAATATATTGGTAACTCACTGTTTTCTGTATTTCCTTTAAAACTACCTCAATTAAGCCTCTTAGAAATTCAGAGTCTTCTTCTGGAAGTTGAGCATACAAAAATAGTTGGTCACGTAATTCCTCAGCAGTAACCCCAACTTTTGAAAAAATATTATCTGTTGTTAATCGGAAAACGGAAAGTGCTTGAACGACACGATACGCCATTGGACGATATAATGGTTTCGTAAAAGCATTTTCAATACGGTCTAATAAAATTGTCGCTTTTGACATCACTTCTTTAACATTTGGGTTTGCTTTTAATGCCTTATCCCCTTCAATATATGGCCAATAACTATCATACGAAATGAATCCCGGTTGGTCATTTGGCACTTCTCGTTCAAGCAATTTTTTCATTTCGAGGCTTAATGTTTTCAGAATTACACGTTTTTCTGCTACTGTTACTCTTTCAAATGTAGATAAGTAAGATGGATGGATTGGAAACAATTCAACGTACTTTTCTAGTTGTTCATTTAATTTATTATATAGCGGTGTAAACCGTTGTAAATGTTCTCGAATAATAGCCTTTTGTCGATCGTCTTTTCGTAGTAAACGTTTTGAAACTACATATTCAATATCCTCACGTACAATAACGGCTTGTTCTGTCCTCTCTTTTACGCGGCTAAGTTGTTCGGCAACAAACGAGAATTTTGGATTATCAAACAACATTTCCTGGATCCCGGTAATGAATCGGAAACGAGATGTTCCACATATTTCACCCATTGCACGTAAGAAGTTTAAGTCGAGCATAAGTTCTTGTTCATTTCGAGAACGTAAATAATCAAGTAACTCATCCACAATCAAAAGTAAACCTTGTTCTGGATACTCTTCTTCAAAAGTAGCCATCATCTTGATTAATTCATCTTTATTGCTTCGTATTTTTTCTAGGTCTGGAGCCTCGTAATCAACTCCAATTGATTGTAGATAATCAGTCAGTTCTCCAAACACAAATTCCTGAAGAGACATACGTATACCGTCTAACTCTGTACGAAGAACCTTAAATTTACCTTCAATCTCTTTTGCTTTTTTTGCTACTTGTGAGTGATTAACCCTTTCAGCAGAGTCCCTGAGTTCGGCTATCGTTGAAATAACACTCATTAAGTGTGATTTACCCGTTCCATAGTTACCTACAACGAGTAACCCTTTATTATCTGCAGGTCGTTCAAATTGTAATTGCTCAATAATCGTTTCGTTTATCACTTCTGCCATACGGTCAGAAATTACGTATGTATCAACTAATTCGAATGCCTTTTCGGTATTGGTGGATTCTTTCAACTGTACAATTGTTTCGACTGGATCAAATTGAATCAAATCACGATATTGCATAATGACCTCTCCTTTTAGACATGTATAATATGATCTTCAAATCCGTCTGCTTCAAAATACTCTGGATGATCAGGTGTTCCATATTTTGTAGATCCCCTAGCTACTTCGCCTGGCCAATCAATTAGAATTACCTTGTTGCCACTGATATATTCGAATAAGCCAATTGGATTTTGTTTTAGCTCTTCGTCAAATAAATAGTGTACTCGACTTAAGAAAATAACATCATTGTCAAATCTATTTGTTATTTGTTGCAGTTCATCTTTTACTACTCGTTGTCGTCTAGATACTGGTACATCTTTTAATCGTATAGCTAATTCCTTATTTACATTAACAGATGGAATACCCATTTTTCCAATTCCATCATGTAGTTCTTTTTCATTACTTTGTTGATGCTTCAAAAGTAAGAATTGGTACCTTTGTCTTCGTATAGCCAGGATTTCTTCTTTTAGCCTCTCGATAATATTCATTTATTCACCTCTTTTTATAGAGATATCCTTATATCAATATTACACGATTGGAAGATAGATGGGAACGGATTCACTTGAATTAACGATATTTCCTTATGTCTTTTTTCCTATTTTATACTTCCTTACTAAGGAACCATATTCCAGTGATTTTATATAGCTTAAAAACCATACAAATTTTCTCCCGCTACCACCATTCATATACGAAAGGGGGTACCCATCCGTTTCATGCCCCACCCCTTATATAGACCGTTGTTTATCCCTATGGATAGATAACGGTTTTTTTGCATTACAGAGACGACATGCGTGGTGAGAGGAGCGCACTATGAAAGGTGGAATGGAGATGAACAACTCATTGGTAAAGATTCTTATTGAAGCTAAAAAACTAAACAAATGGATACCTGCCAAGTTTCTAGTGAAGTACGACATTCAAATTGTTGACCTATCAAAACTTGAGGACGATGGACTCATTCTGACTATGAAAAGTAAGTCAGATGAATTGGTATTGAAGTTAACACTCAAGGGTTATCACCACTTCAACAAATAATTAGGTTTATCCAATAACATTTAGGAGGAATTTTATTATGCGGAAGAACTTATGGCTGGATCATGAATTGATTAATGGGAAAGGAGTTCCTATTCCAGAGATTAAAACAATCTATCAGTCATTATTAAATGAAAATGAAAGAATTAAAGTTGAGATAGTTAATTCCATTGAATGCAATGACTACGTAAGGCTATCTCATTTACTAGCTAGTAGAAGTAAGATTCAATCTGCTATAAAGGAAGTCGAGTCATTACATGAAGATGATTTGAAAGATTATGTTTCTACTAAAGAACGAGTTTCGCATGTACTTAGCAATGCTGCAAATTCTCTGGAAGCAAACGGTGAAGATGTATTGTTAAATGTTACAAACAGCTTGGAGAAATTGAATCAATCAGCACACAGCTTGGTAACTAAGTCATTAGACATTTCATCTAAAGCATTCAGTAAAGGTAATTAACTAAATCTCAATGCAGGCAAGTTACTATTAATGGTGGCTTCTCAGGGATTATCCAAGCTTTCAGATGCAATTAATAAAAAGTCTTAATCTATTGAAAGGGGGTGAGAATTATATGAAATCAGGTATGCATTCGAAAAGGAACAATATAGTACCCTTTTCCAACAACAGTGAATCTGAAATTGTTTCACTACCTAATATTGTCGTATCGACTATCGAATCAAAACGACGGGTAGAAGAACTACAAACATTCGTTGATGAAGTAATGGTAAAAGGTGTTGATTACGGGTTAGTGAATGGATTTTCAAAGCCTACATTACTAAAACCAGGTGCTGAGAAACTATGTGATGTATTTGGGTTTTCGAAAACAGCAGATGTTGTCAATCGCATCGAACAATGGGATTCAGGTATATTCGCTTATGAAGTGAAGATGACACTAATACGCAAAGACAATGGGCTCGTTGAAGCTGAAGGCCTAGGTTCATGCAATAGCAAGGAATCTTCCTTTCAGCAACAAGATCCTTACACAATCGTCAACACCGTGTTAAAGATGGCAAAAAAGAGAGCGTTAATTGATGCAGTTCTATCTGCAACACGTTCAAGTGGTATCTTCACCCAAGACATTGAAGATTTTTCACAAGCGAAAACAAAAGCTAATAAAGGAGGTGGTGAACAAGCAACAAAAGCCCAACTTCAAAAGATCTTCAGTATCGTGAATGAAATGGACATGCCGACAGATGTTGCAAAGGAATTGATGAAGTTGACTTTTGGAGTTGAGCGTAGTACACAGTTAACCAAGAAACAGGCATCGGACTTTATTCAAGATTTACTGATGCTGAAGGAGGTGAGAACGATGGATGAACAAAACCATATTGATTGAAAGCACATGGATTGCAGATGCGGTCGATGTGCTTTTTTTATTGCACAAAAATAGATGAGCCCATCAGCACATGAACTCATCTAAAACATCTCTCAACAACAGTATATTGCAGAAAAAGTATTAACTCAATCGGGAGGGACGTATTTCGTCTCTCCTTTTTTAATTCAATCAAACAAACAATGGAGGAATTTATAATGAACAATTCAATCGATAAAATCACTTTTAGAAATCTATTAGCAACAACAACTCGTGAAAAGGAAGATAGTTATGTAGTGAATGAACTATTTACCCGCTACCCTTCTATTCAGGAATTATTAGCTGTAACTGAGGATGAGCTGCTGCAAATCAAGGGAATCGGAAAAGCAAAGGCTAAGCAAATTATTGCTGCTTTACAACTTGCACGGATGAACCCTTGCCCTGTTGAACAACGGTTTACAATACGCTCACCACAAGATACTTTTGATTATTTAAAGGATATGCAATATTTGCAGCAGGAGCACTTTGTAGTTCTGGGCTTAAACACAAAGAACCAGATAGTTTTCCGTGAAACAGTATTTGTCGGTTCACTAAATGCTAGTATCGTACATCCACGTGAGGTGTTCAATCATTTAGTACGCCGTAGCTGTGCTAGTGCAATTGTGGGACATAACCACCCCAGTGGAGACGTTTCACCAAGTATGGAAGACATTAATGTAACAAAGCGCTTGGGCGAGGCTGGAAAGATGATGGGTATTGAGATATTGGATCATATCATTGTTGGCCATGAAAAATATACTAGTTTGAAAGAAAAAGGATATCTATAAAAAATAATTTCGAGAAAGTCAGTGAAAGTGCTAGAAATAGCACCAACACTGGCTTTCTCTTTTAATCATCAAGTTATGGGCTAAAGTTTGAAAAAATCATCACTTTTTTGATGGGTAGCGCAATGAAAATGACCGTAAACCTTGGAATATAGGCGTTTCCTAAGAATTCCGTATAAATATTATAATCTAGCAAAAACTAAAAATACCCAACTACTATGTATTAATCTGCTACAACCCGATATTGTAACATTGAAATTCGAGAAACTGGAAATATTTATAAATACCCTACCTACGAAGATGTGAACTATCAATATAAATCATTTATGATATGGTTCATTTTTCTGTATTTTGAATGCACGATAAACCTGCTCCATTAAGATAAGCTTCATTAATTGATGTGGAAATGTCATTTTTGAGAAAGATAGTTTTTGATCTGCACGATTTAGAACATCATCACTTAATCCATTTGATCCACCAATAATAAATGATATTTGACTCTTACCATGAATACCGAGTTTCTCCATCCCATCAGCCAATTGTTCTGATGACCAACTCTCTCCATTGATCGCCAAAGCGATGACGTATTGGTTTGGCTTTATTTTACTTAAAATCCGCTCTCCTTCTTTTTGAATTACATGGTTTAACTCTTTATCACTCAATTGCTCAGGAGCTTGTTCATCATTTACCTCTTCCATTGTTAATTTACAATATGGTCGTAATCTTTTTTCAAACTCAGCAATACCTAATTTTAAATACTTTTCTTTCACTTTCCCTACGCTAACAATTTGTATCTGCATCTATGATCTCTCCCGATATAATAGTCCTTACTACAATTCTATAGGTTCAATATGTGTAAACCTTTCTGTATTATACCTTCTACCAAAGTCCCATCCAGTTATACTTACTTTATCATATGTTTGAAGAGCTATCGGATTACATTCTACTGCCACTAACGTATTTCTACCTCCCCAAACACTCATTTCCTTCCAAGTCTCAGTAATGATCTTTAAAGGGAGTAATGGAGATCTTCTCATCCATTCCTCTATATCTTTACTTAATACACTCTGTATATCCATAACCGGATATACGTATGCAGAGTGCTTTTTGAATGCCTTCTGTTCAGCCCTCGTTAACTTCTTATACGCAGTGTTTATCGAGCCTTCAGCTTTTATCAATCTCCTTATTTTAGACCTGCCGTCAATAGAATCAATATCGACCATATTCATATTTTTAAATCCATCATTTCTTGCGTTCAACAGAAAATAAGAAGCATTTTCTCTATTTTTCTTTGGAATTTTTCGTGTTCTTTCTATCCTAGTTAATTGCTTCCCTTTTAAACCACGTTGCTTAGCCTTATCATATACTTTAACTTGTTGTCCATTCCTTTTCCCCCAATAAATCGTTGTACTACTTACACTAGGCACTTTGGGATTGTTTCTTTGAGAACCTACAAATAGTCTTTCCGCGACTTCTAACGATGTGAATGCATCGATATCTATTTTCTCGTCCCATGATGCTACTTCAACACCATTAAAAGTTCCTAAAATAAACGTTATAACATCTAACATATCTGAGGGTGTTAAATGGTTAATATCAGGATTAATTCTGATAATAGTATTCGGTAGATTAGTATATATCCTTCCCCATACAACTTGAAATAGCGGATGTGAAAGCATATAACTGTATCGATCGTCGGGGCACGCATTACTGAAATACGATGCAGGCTTTACTGTGTTCCAAAAGTTACTTGTCACAGTTAAGTCAGAGTGAAAAATGATCCCATCATAAGGGCAAGTCCAATCGACGGGTTCAATCTTAGATAATATATGTTGCAATTCATATACACCTGCTAGCTGCTGTTCAAGTTTCGTTTTATTAAATCTCCACATCTTATTACCCCTCCATATTTTTATAGGGAAACCCTTCGTACTCAAGGCTCCAAGTAACCTTATGCGACCATCAATAAGGATAGCTATTACCAAACAATTGCCTCGAATAAAAAAACAAATATATTTTAATAAATGGTATATTTGTATTTATGTTAACAAAGAGTTATAATTGAGTAAAGTACTAAATACGAAAGGTGGAATTATAACTTGTCCAGTCGCCAAATCAATTCATTAGAATTTCAATTACTTGCTAAAAGCTCGCTTGGAGATCGTTTAAAGTTCTTTAGAATGGAGGTCAAAAAGCTTGATCCTGATAAAGATTACACAACAACTGCTATTGCTGAAAGAGTAGGTGTTACTCCCCAAAGCATCTCGGCCATTGAGCGAGGGGAATCGAAGAAGCCCTCTTTCCAACTCATTCATAAGCTGACTAAAGAATATGGTATCCCTTTAGAAGCTGCTACAAATGAATTTTATGAAGAGGAAAAATTATTTACAATAGGTCATCCAATTGAAGTAGATATTGACTTCACAGACTTTGAAATCATCGACGATTCTGCCCCCAACCTAGGAATCTTGGTATATCAAGCAAATAGTGAAAATCAAATTCGATTTGTTTTGAATGAAGAAATCGCTCATGTAAAAGACATCGATTTCATTAAATTACTATCCCGATTTATTTATGAGTTAGAGCTTTATCAGATGGAAAACTCCATTCATATCTCTGAACTGTTTAGAAAGGAAAGTCCCTTTGATAAAAGCATGAAATTATTTCAAGCAACCGAAGAGATTTACCCCTACATTTCGAAAAAGCAGTTTTCAAATGTGATTTACGAATTAACCAAAAACAAGAATGAAAGCGAGTGATTCTTTGAATAGAAAAGAAAATTCCACAGAAGAAAAGGAGAAGAACATTGCCCAGTGGATAAAGGATAAGCAAAATAACCAAAGTCGTTTTATTGATTTGCTTTCTGATTTGATCCAATCATCGTATTCATCCACAATTAAGGAGGAGAAATAATGGATAACAAAATGAAAGCTGTACTTTACGCACGTGTTAGTACCGAAGAACAAGCTACAGAAGGATATAGTATAAATGCTCAGAAAGAGCTTCTATACGAATACGCCAACAAGAATAACATTGAAATCATTGAAGAGTATATCGATGAAGGAAAAAGTGGTAAAAGTATTGAAGGTAGACCTGAAATGAAACGTCTATTGAGAGACGCTCGGGAGGAAAACTTTCATGCCGTTATTATATATAAGCTCGATCGTCTATCTCGAAAAACAAAGGATGCATTAGAAATTGCAGAGAAGCTCGATTTCCATAATGTTCAGCTAATCAGTTATTCTGAAAACATCGATACTACTACCCCTGGCGGAAAGATGTTTTTCACTATTTTGAGTTCAGTTGCAGAAATGGAACGTTCCACTATTATTGACCGCGCTAAAATGGGGATGGTTCAACGTGCCAAAGAAGGCTATTACAATGGAGGAAGAGTGCTAGGTTACGACAGTATCAATAAACATTTAGTGATAAATGAGGAAGAAGCTCATATCATCCGCTTAATCTTTGATTATGCCGAGCAGGATTTAGGTTATAAGGCCATTGTAAGTCGTATTAATACCATGGGCTATAAAACAAAACGAGGATTTGACTTTTCCATTAACACCATTAATCAAATCCTAGACAATCCCCTGTACATAGGTAAAATTCGTTTTAATAGGTACGAAAACTGGGCTGAAAAACATCGTAAAGGAAAGAACAAAGATTATATCCTTGTTGACGGGAAACATGAAGCCATTATCGAACAGGAGCAATGGAATCGCGTACAGCAATCTCGAAAAAAACGCTCAATAAAACCTGCACAATCTAACAATCCATACATATTAAATGGACTTATTAGATGCCCTGAATGCGGATATGGGATGGTTTCTGGATCATCAAAAGGAGCGAAGGGTAAAAAATACCGTTATTATGTATGTGGACTATTCCACAATAAAGGTAGCAAAGCATGTAGTGCACATTCCATTCGTGCAGATCGAGCAGAAGAACAAGTATTTGAGGAATTGGAACGCATCGTGTCTGAGCCATATGTATTGAAACGGATTGTTGATAATGTTAATGAGAAGCGTATTGATGCAAGAACCCCAATTAATGATGAGATTAAGATATTACAATCTAAGCTGAATAAGGTAGAAGTTCGAATTAATAACATTACGAATAAATTAATGGATGATCCCTCACTGGTTGCTATTTTCAAGCCAAAATTAACTGTGCTTACCGAAGAACAAGCAGAGCTCCAAAGCAAACTTAAAGCTTTAAATACTGAATTAGAAGAATGTGATACAACACCTATTGATGCTCAAGCATTGCATAACCTTTTAGCAAACTTTGATAAGGTGATAAAGGATGCAGAGCCTGAACAACAAAAGGCATTACTCCGCTTAATCATAAAGAATATACAGATTAGCAAAGAGGCACCTCGTGGGATTGGGCGACATATAAAGAAAATCAATCTATACTTTGACTTTACAATAGAGGGATTAGAAGAACATACCCTGGATTTATTAGACACAGTTTCTATGGATTTTTTTGCACCTGTTGAATCATGGATGTTAGAAAATGAGGATGGTAAAATGTTGAGCGAAATGATGGATTCGCTTAATATTTTACCCTTAAAAGATGTACGGTTCCCCCCGATTAATCCGAAACGCTCGATAAACTTGCTCCACCAACACAAGTCGCATCAACTGATGTGGAAATGTCATCTTCGAGAAAGATAATGCCATATTACTCCGCTTCATCACCGCTTCACTCAAGCCTAACGATCCACCAATTACAAATGCAATTTTACTCTTTCCGTAGGTAGCAAGCTCATCTAATTTAGCCGCTAATTCCTCTGATGTGAACTGTTTGCCTTTAATTTCTAGTGTGATAACAAAGGTATCTGTGGATAGCTTGTCCAAAATACGCTCGCCTTCTTTAGCTTTTATTTCCTCCTCTTGAGCTGCGCTTAAGTTTTCTGGTGCTTTTTCATCGGCTAATTCTACAATATCGACTTTTGCATAAGGACCTAATCGTTTCATATATTCAGCAATGCCTTGCTTTAAATACTTTTCCTTCAATTTTCCTACTGTAATAATTGTGATTTTCATAAATTAAAACTCCTTAAACAGAATAGCTATCCTTATGCTACCATAATCCATTGTGTAGTTAACCAATTTTATTCACAAAACTATCCACACACCATGTGAAAATCGCCTTTATTCACAACTTTTACACGAAATAATCCACTTATACACAAAGTTATCCACATATGCACATATGTTTGTACTTTATTTAGTGTCCGAATTTATGTTCGCCACTATATATGTAGACTTTTCCCCACAATATTCACAGTTTGTTGATAACTCGTCTTCTCCTGTGAATTTCTCTAGTGTTGGAGGAAGTTCAAACTGATTTACAAGCTTATCTAATGCATAGTCTACATGACGATCACATACATAATATTTCATCTTTTCGTCTCCTTTTTTATTCAGATAACGGAAAAAGCGAGGATATCTTTATCCCCGCTTTTCCTATAGATCCGTTGCCGATAATGTTATGGTTACGGTATTTTTCTCACCATTTCGGTAATAGGTGACTTCCATTTCCTCTCCTGGCTGCTTATCTATATATAGATGTTTACGTAAATCAATGACATCCTGAATTGGCTCACCATCTAATTCAACAATCACATCAAATGGTTCTAAACCAGCTTGAGCTGCCGGTGACATCCGCTCCACGTTATCCACAATGACACCATGTGTAACATCCTCAGGTAACCTTAGACTGTAGCGCCAGTTGTAGCTTGGTATATCTGTTAACGATATTGGGGTTACCCCCATATATGGACGCGTAATTTTTCCATCTTGCTCAATGTCGTCTAATATAGGCTTTGCTGTATTAATTGGAATGGAAAAACCAATTCCCTCAACAGCATATTCTGCAATTTTCATGGAATTAATGCCAACTAACTGCCCCTTCATATTAATGAGTGCTCCACCAGAGTTACCAGGATTGATAGCTGCATCGGTTTGGATAACCTCCGCACTCCAATCCTCAACGCCATCCCCATTTATATCTTGAGGAACTACACGTTCCTTCCCACTAATAATACCTTGTGTAACCGATCCAGAGAACTGAAGCCCTAATGGACTACCAATGGCTAGCACAGGCTCACCAATATTCAAATTATCGGAGTTCCCAAGCTCAATGACTTTATCTACATGCTCTGGATCAATCCGTAGCACTGCTAAATCGTTAAAAGGATCACTACCTAATAGTTTAGCTGGTACTCTTTCTCCATCAGCTAGTGAAATTTCAATTTCATCAGCACCTTGGATAACATGGTGATTCGTTACAACAAAGGCATCGTCATCGGTCTTTTTATAAATAACACCGGATCCGGTACCAGCATCACTAGCCTGGTCAATCCAAAAGCTATCCCCTTGTACATTTACAACCCCTACAACCGCTTCTGTTACCTCCGCAACCACATTCGTCGTTTGTGTCTGAATATCTACATTTACGGTTTGCGTAGGTCCAGCATTTTCCGTCTGATTCCCTATGTTCGTCTCCGTATTTGCACTTTCAATTTCATAAGGTAAAATATCAGCATCTATGAGAGCAGGTAAGGCTAATACAACTAAAACTGCACCTATAATAAAGCCAATCAATGTCGGTATGAACCACTGTTTCTTTTTTTGGGTATTTCGACTTTGTGCGTGATCATCATAGTAACCCATCATGATTCACCTGGCCTTTCTTAAATAGTCTCTCGTCTTTATAAATACGTAACAACCATACGAAATGGATTTACTTCATAGAAATTATTTTCCTCTTTTTTTCTAATTTTAAACATGTTATCCAACTTTATAGATTGGCGTAGGAGAGGCAGGGTCGGTATCATGAAGCTCAATATTTCGATCCACATGAAAACCACGCTCATCTAAAATTTGCGATACAGACATCCGTGCTAAATCTTTCATATTGTTATCTTTACTTAAATGCGCTAAATAAATGCGCTTTGTTTCATTTCCGATGACATCCGTCAGTGCAATGGCAGCATCCTCATTGGATACGTGGCCAAGATCACTTAATATACGACGTTTTACATTCCATGGATAACGTCCCATACGCAGCATTCCTACATCATGATTGGATTCAAATATGAAGGCATCGGCATTTTCTATAATTTTTTTCGTCCGTTCAGAAACATAGCCCGTATCGGTTACTAAGGCTACTTTTCTACCAGCATGATGAAACACATAAAACATTGGTTCTGCTGCATCATGGGACACACCAAAGGATTCTACTTCTATATCTCCAAACGTTTTCGTAGTTTCCATATCAAATAGAAACTTTTGATCTGTCGTAAGCTTCCCTATATGGCCTTCCATCGCATTCCAAGTCTTTTCATTCGCGTAAATAGGTAAATTATATTTCCGTGCTAGAATTCCTAACCCTTTTATATGATCACTATGTTCATGTGTAACTAGTATTCCATTTAACTCACTTGGCGAAACATGAATATCTTTAAATAATTGATCCATCTGCTTCCCACTTAACCCTGCATCTACGAGGAGTTTCTGATTCTCGGTTCCGATATAAAAGGCATTGCCGGTTGATCCTGATGCTAAAACGCTAAAATGTAATGACACGACTCCTCACTCCCCTTGTTCTGCTTCGATTTCTTCCTCTGTTTCTTCCTGCTCTTCCATTTCTTCTTTTAATTCTAGTAGTGCCTTTAAGTTATTTGCTTCTTCTCTTATATCTGTAAGAAACTCTACTTCATTAATATTAATGGTTCTACCGTCCAATGCATTCACATAGAAGACGTTTTCCGCTTCGTTGACACTTATTTTCCATGTTGGGACGAACGCTTGAACACCACCTACTGGCCAAAACGTATGGTATCCCAGTTCCATCGAGGAAATCGTATCCCCTTCACTAATTTTATCCTCATTTAATAAAACTTCAACAATTTCCAGTGGTCTACTAACTTCTTTTTCTTCTGCCTGTTGCTCGATTTCTTCCTGCTTTGCTTGAAAATAGCTTGTTGCTTCATTTTTCTCATTTAAGAAGACCATTAATAATCCACCATTGTTATAAAAGATCGGTTGGTTATTATAATGCTGGAAAAAAATCATGACATTCTCGTCTTTATTCCAATGGTGAAAGGTATATTGATCGGCAAATAAGATTTTGGACCCAATGATTTCCGTAATGTCCTCAGGAGTACTCTCTACTTTAATGGGTACAGGTTTCTCAAACTCTGCATATACCATTCCATCATTATAAGCTACTTTTTGTCCTTTCGCTTCTAGTTGGCCGATTTCTTCTTCGGTAAAGGTATGCCAAAATGCAGAAATATACGTTGCTTTTGGTGACTCCTTTGGAACCTTATCAAAATTGATTTTTTCCTCTACCAGCTTCTCCTCTATTGAAGTTGTTTCTGGACTTGTAATAACAATCGATTCATTTTCATTGTCATTCACCACGGCCTGTGTGATTAAGTACACATCTAAAACAAGAAAACAAATAATGAATATGGTTTTAATTTGTCCCCATTGCATATTCACACGCCTCCTTGTTCAGATGTATCAATATTAACCACACGCCATGCTCCATTTACCTTTACATACCAGCTAGGCTCTAATAAGAGACCCTCACGTGGTTGTAATAAGGAGCCTTCATTATTTTCTACCTCTTCATCAACATCAATTACACGATACCCGACGCGAATATCTTCAATTTGATTCATGCTTATCGTGGAATGATCCGAATTAATGTACGTAATCAAAACATTTCCACTTGCTAATCCATCCGTTTCCCCTTCATATAAGTCAAGAGGAGTATTTAAATTAATCAGTGGACGATTATATTCGATTGCATCTTTATTATTCATTGTCAAATGGAGATTCCCTAATCCATCTAATATTGGATAACCATTGACCAATAGTTGAAAATCAATCGACATATCCGATTTATCTAAATTCAACATTGCAAAATTATCTGTCCAGCCATCATGGTTGTTTATATAGTTAATGCTTTGATTAATAAGCTCATTGGTACTAACGGTCATCGAATTATTCGAAATAGGATTTACATACTCCATATACTTTTTCCCATTATATAAGTTATGAATTTCTAATTTTCGGGCACCATCCGTAAAGTAGCCTGAGCTTGAGGTTACAGCAGCAGGATCTTGGAATAACATATTAATTAACGGCATATCGGCTATATCATTTAATACAAAGTATTGACTATCAATCTTTAATTCTTCGGATGGGAGGTACGTTATTTTCCCATCTTTAATTTCTACTGGCATAAGCTCTACTAAAGCCTCATCATTTTCTATATAAGTTAATAAATCTCGATATGGATTTGTTTCCTGAACGTAGATGCTTCCACTTAAGGTTTGATTATGCTTACTTGATGCAAATGTTACCTTCACCAAAGGCTCCGCATCATCATTAGGAACAAAATACATACGATCAAACTGGAATTCTAGCCCAGCAAAATCCTCATTATCACTTACCCGAAACAGCTTGGAAACAATCTCAATTGGTAATTCTGTTGGGAAGGTTAACTCTAAAAAGGGCTCATCAAAGTGCAAACGGTCCTCCTGAATACTAATGGCACCAAACTGCTGAATGACCCATTGCTGCATTTCCTTATAAAGTATTAACTCACTATCCTTTACTGCTAATTGGTAGTGGTTGTCATACTTATGGAAAATCATTTGATTCGGCATAATCACATCTTTCACAGTAAACTTCTGTCCACCTATCGATGTTTGCCGAGACGAAGGGGCATCCTCCGCCTCAAATGTTCCTGGTGAGAAATTCCAAATTCTCATTGTAAATATTAAACTAATGCACACTAACACGATTAAAATGAACGTTTTGATGCTTTCTAAATTCATGAAGCATCCCCTCGTTTCTTACGCAAAAATGGTAAGGATATTCCAATGGTTGTTCCTTTACCCTCTTCGCTTTCTGCCCATATACTTCCTTTATGTGCTTCCACCATCTCTTTTGCAATTGCCAAGCCTAATCCAGTTCCACCTAATTTTCTCGTTCTCGCCTTATCTACACGGTAGAAGCGCTCAAAGATTTTATCTAGTTGGTCAGCCGGAATTCCGACCCCTTGATCGGTAATTAGCATTTGCATCATATTACCCTTTAGATTTGTTTCAAATATAATTTTACCACCTTCAGGGGAATATTTAATGGCATTGGAAATAACATTGTCTAACACTTGCGTCATTTTATCCTTGTCAATGATGACCCAAATTGGTTTATCCGTAATTTTTCGTTCGAAATGTAAGTGTTCCGGCTTACTCATCTCAAATCGATCAATAATATGATGGATAAACTTATTAAAGGACACCTTTTCCTTATTTAAATAGTAATCCTTATTATCCATTTTGGAGAGCTGCAATAAATCATTTACTAATCGAATCATTCGCTCTGTTTCCGTCTGAGTGACCTGCAAAAATTTCGGTGCAATAGTAGGGTCTTTCCAAGTATCTCCGTCCGTTAAAGATTCTAGGTAGCTTCGCATCGTCGTTAACGGTGTTCTCAGTTCATGGGAAACATTCGCAACAAACTCCCGTCGTTCTCGTTCAATCTTCTCTTCTTCTGTTACATCACTAAGCACAGTAATGAACCCATTCATACGATTGTTTTCATCTTGAATACTAGAGAAGGTTGCCTTTAATAGTAATATTTCATCACCTTCACTGAAATCGATGATCATGGAACCAACCTCATGAATGATCTCAATATCTTCTATTTGCTCATCAATACCTAATACATCTAATAAAGACTTACCCTTCAATTCCTCGAATGAGGCGCCGAGTAGCTTTTTAGCAGGATCATTCATTAAAATAATCCCACCCGTTTGGTCTGTTGCAATAACGCCATCATTCATGTTCGCTAATACTGAGGTTAGCTTACGACGCTCTCCCTCCGTAGTGGCATAAGATTGCCTAAGCTTATCATTAAGATGATTAAAGGATTCTGCAAGCTGACCGATTTCATCCATTCCATAAACATTAACCCTTTTGGAGAAGTCTCCACCAGCCATGACATGTGCTTGTCTTCTCATAGCTGAAATTGGTTTGGTAATCGCTCGAGCAACTAAGATACCGAGTATTGCTGTAACGGTGATGGCAATTAGTGTACCTCTGGTGAAAATCTTGCTAATATCCTGCAACTGATCATACACGCCTTCAATATTTGCTTGGAGATAAATCGCCCCAATAGGATCATCATCATCATTTAAGATAGGCATGTATTTAACGACTGTTCTTTTACGTGTTTCTGGGTTATACACAATCTCTGGTTTATAATCTGTTCCAAACGTAATGACTTCTTTTACCTTATTGTTATTCGTTATATTTCCGACAATGTCTTGATCCCATCGATTAGAAGTACCAAGGATTTTACCAAACTTATCAAACACTTGTACCTCGGTGATATTATCTAAATCGTAATTAGACAAAATAGACCCTATCTCTTGTTGTAAAGTAGGGTCTTCTTCTGTCCTATTTTCTTGCATGATTTCTTCTTGAATTTGCAGTGCTAATAATTCTAGATTATCGATTACGGAGCTTTTAAAGTTCTCCTCTAAATTATGTTGTAATCGGTTGGCAAAATAAGCACCAATTACTTGGACGGCAATAAGGAGTAACAGAATGTAAATGATGATTACTTTTATGCCAATGGATTGATGAAACTTAACCTTTTTCTTCATGGAACACTACTCCTGATCTGGATTACGCAAATAATAACCTACGCCTCTTCTTGTTACAATCCATTTTGGATCACTTGGATTTTCCTCAATCTTTTCACGTAGTCTACGCACGGTCACGTCAACAGTCCGAACATCCCCGTAATAATCATAGCCCCACACCGTCTCAAGCAAATGCTCACGGGTCATTACTTGCCCAATATGTCTTGCTAAATAATGAAGTAGTTCAAACTCACGATGGGTTAACTCAATCTCATCGCCATCACGAGTCACCGTATATGCATCTGGATGAATAATCAATTTACCAATATGGATATCCTGTGATTCCCCAGTTCCTTGTTCATCATTTTTTTGATGTCTTCGTAAATTTGCTTTCACTCTTGCGATTAGCTCACGATTACTAAATGGCTTTGTTACGTAATCATCCGCTCCAAGTTCCAAGCCTAATACTTTATCTATTTCAGAGTCTTTTGCAGTTAACATAATAATAGGCATGCTATAGGAGCCCCTAATTTCGCGGCACACTTCCATACCATCTTTTTTGGGAAGCATTATGTCTAATAAGACTAAATCTGGTCGCTCTTGATGTGCAAGCTCCACCGCCTGCTCACCGTCATATGCACAAACAACCTCATAACCTTCTCTTTCTAGGTTAAATTGTAAAATATCTGCAATCGGCTTTTCATCATCAACGACTAACACTTTATGACTCAACACTCATCACTTCCCTTGTGGAAAATTTGTTATCAATACTTATTTTATCTTATTTTACAACAAAAGTCTTTCAATTAAAAAAGACGTCACAACCTAATTCCATTCTTTAAGTAAGAAAACCTCTAGCCTTCCAAAAGCCAGAGGTTTTATCTATTCTTTTTAATGAATTACTTTTTTCTTTTAGTAAAAATTCATTGGGTTTACTATGGAACCATTTTGGTACACTTCAAAATGTAAATGAACACCTGTTGAGTTACCGGTTGCTCCCATTACACCTATTGCTTGTCCTTTTTGAACGGTTTGGCCTGATTGAACTGCAATAGATGATAAATGGCTATACGTTGTTACTAAACCGTTACTATGGGTGATGACAACACGATTTCCGTAACCATTATTTTGGTATGATGCAGTTGTTACAACCCCGTCAGCTGCTGCAAATATAGTTCGATTGCTTACACCGGAGATATCAATCCCATTATGATAACCGCCCCATCTTGGCCCCATATGGCTCGTGATAAATCCTCCAGCTGTCGGCCAACCTAACATACCAGGTGATTTCATGGTTTGGCTTGGGAGCATTTTTTCACTTTGTTGAACTGGCTCATACTCCTTAGTGCCCTTCTCAATAACTTCTTCAACCGGTTCTTCTAATACTTCTTCCTTGATGATTTTACGTTTCTGTTCTTTCCCATTTACTTTGATTACTTCATATTCTACTTTCTTTACTCCAGGCTTACCCTCTTCCACTACTTCCTCGTCCCCAACATATAATTCGTCTGTTTCCACGTATTTGGTAGTATAATCAATTTCCTTTTCTTCTGTACGCTGTTCTGTCACAATTACGTTTATATATGGAACATAATCTGGAACTATAATTTCTTGTCCGACTTTAATTGTTAGAGACTCTTTGTCAATTTGTGGATTTAACTCTAACAATTTTTCTTCAGTAAGGTTATATTTCTCCAAAATAGTTGAAACCGTATCTCCTTCAACAACGGTATACGTAACATTCTTTAGCTTCCCTTTATCAAGTATTTCCATTGTCTCTGGAATAGTGCTCAACTCATCTGGATTCACCTTTACCTCTTTAATAAGGACTTCTTCTGAAAGTCCAACATTTACAATTTTTGATCCCTTGTCCACTTGTTTCGTCGAATCTTTTTCCTTCGCACTTCTAAGCTTGTACTGGACGATGGAATCTTCCTCTTGGATACCATTCGTCAAGTCATCCTGTTCCACTTGAACCAAATCGGTATCTAAATTTGCTAGAACTTCCTCTGGTACATACTTCGCTTTCACTTTCTTAAAAAGCTGATTTACTTCTGACTCATTTTTAAATAAGCCAATTGTTTCGTCCTTTATTTCTACTTGTAAGGCTACAACACTATAGGTTAGGCGATCAGCTAATTCCGCTTCTACAAGACTATTATTATATGTAGGATTGTAAGACATTTCTGGGACGTATGTAATATTTTCGTTAATGGTGAGTGTTAAATCACCATAAGTCGCTTCTTTCTTTTTTCGCTCTTTTTCTATAAATTCTTCTACAACTTCCTGACTACTAACTGTACCGATATGTTCATCATTTATATAAACATGATAAAGAGTCGATAAGCCTGAGTCAGCGTGAATAGAAGAAACAACTAGAAGCGAAAGAATAGTAGTTAAAATGCTAGAGTAAAGGACTTTCCCTTTCTTCTTTATGTGATTCACACCCTTTCTTTTGAAATTAAATTTTCTTTTATGTATATAAGTTGTAGGTATTGTGGATTATGAAGTTACACAAACTAATCTACCATATAGTAAAGACATAAATAAATAGATTCTAGTAATTTGTAACACAATTGTATAATTATTGTAAAATTTCTGAATAAATTGGGTGATTTTTATTAAATTTACTAGAAAATGTGCAGGATTTGTAAAAAAAGATAAAGCTGATTTCGCACTTTATATCGATAATTTGCGATTTTCGTGGTTTTAGAAGCAAAGAGGATTACTAGATATCAAAAAGGTGATTATATAAATAAAAAAAGGATGTCCTCCAATATGGAAAACATCCTTCCTTCTGTTTATTCGTAAATATCGGTTAATACAATCGTTTGTGTACGATCTGGTCCGACAGAGAAGATTGCAATTGGAACGCCTGTTAATTCCGATACGCGGCGAATGTATGTCTTTGTATTTTCTGGTAGTTCTTCAAATGATGTTGCATTTGTAATGTCTTCCTTCCAACCAGGAAGCTCCTCATAAATTGGTTTACAGTTCGCCAGCATGTTCAAGTTTGCTGGATACTCATTTATTCTTTGTCCATTATGTTTATATGCTACACAAATCTTTACTGTTTCAATACCTGTTAGTACATCAATAGAGTTTAGCGATAAATCCGTAATTCCGCTCACGCGACGTGCATGGTTTACAACTACTGCATCAAACCAACCTACACGTCTTGCACGGCCAGTTGTCGTACCATACTCTCTTCCTACTTCGCGAATCTTGTCGCCAATCTCATCTGTTAATTCAGTTGGGAATGGACCGTCACCAACTCGAGTTGTATACGCTTTGGAAACACCCATCACTCGGTTTATTTTCGATGGACCAATTCCTGCACCATTTGTAACACCACCCGCAGTTGGGTTAGAGGATGTTACATACGGATAAGTTCCTTGGTCGATATCCAACATAACACCTTGAGCACCTTCAAATAAAATATGCTCACCATTATCTGCTGCATCATTTAAAATAACGGATGTATCACAAACAAATTTTTTCAACTGTTGACCGTAAGCATAATACTCTTCATAAATTTCATCAAAACGCATTGGAGTTGATTCATATAGCTTTTCAAAAATACGGTTCTTTTCGTTTAAATTTTGTTCAAGCTTCACCTTAAAAATGTCTTCATCTAATAAATCAGCCATACGAATACCAACCCGCGATGCTTTATCTGTATATGCTGGTCCAATACCTTTCATAGTAGTACCAATTTTATTATCCCCTTTGGCAGCTTCCTGTAATTGGTCTAGCTTTATATGATAAGGCAAGATAACATGTGCCCGATTGCTGATTTTCAAATGATCTACTGAAACATTGCGTTCTTTTAAATATTCTATTTCTTCCATTAGTGCTTTTGGGTTAATGACTAATCCATTACCCATTACGCAAACTTTATCTTGATAAAAAATACCTGATGGGATTAAGTGAAGTTTATAGGTTTCACCGTCGAACTTAATTGTATGACCAGCGTTGTTCCCACCTTGATATCGTGCAACAATATGGGCTTGGCGAGATAAAAAGTCTGTAATCTTCCCTTTCCCTTCATCTCCCCATTGTGATCCAACTACTACCGCTGTTGTCATAAAGGCACCTCCAAAGTTGTTTTGCTATTTATTCAAAACATCTGTTTTATATTTTTTCTTTTCATACCTACCAATTTTATCAATATTCTCATTCAAGTGTCAATATATACCGAACATATTTATATGTATATGTGATTTTGTTCGTAAATTGTAATATTTCCTGCTATTCCTAGTATTTTCAATACGTTTCTTTATATACTTTGTCACCTATGAAAATGAATGAACAAGGACAAATTGGATTCTTAGCTGCCAATTAAGATGGATAGACTAAATATCTAATCAATAAAAAAACCTATTATTAAGTTGCTTAAGACAACTAATAATAGGTTCCTAGATTTATGCTGGTGGTATTTGCTCTGCACTATATCGATGGTCTAAATCGACGAACTTGTTATACTCTTTCACAAAGGCAAGCTCCACATTACCAACCGGACCATTTCTTTGCTTTGCGATAATGATTTCAATGATATTTTCCTTCTCTGAATCTTCACGGTTGTAATAATCATCACGGTATAAGAACCCGATAATATCGGCATCCTGCTCAATACTTCCCGATTCACGAATATCAGACATAATTGGTCTTTTATCTTGTCGCTGCTCTACCCCACGTGATAACTGAGACAATGCAATTAGTGGAACATTTAACTCTCTTGCAAGCTGCTTTAACTGTCTGGAAATCTCTGAAACCTCTTGCTGTCTGTTTTCACGACTTTTTCCACTACCTTGGATCAACTGAAGATAATCAATCAATATCATGTCTAAACCATGTTCTTGCTGTAGACGTCTACACTTAGAACGTATTTCATTTACCTTTACACCAGGGGTATCATCAATGTATATACCGGCATTAGAAAGACTACCCATGGCCATCGTTAGCTTACCCCAGTCTTCTGCTTCCAGACTACCTGTTCTTAGTCTCTGTGCATCAATATTTCCTTCCGCACAAAGCATACGCATAACAAGTTGCTCTGCCCCCATCTCCAAACTAAATATTGCTACATTGGCGCTTGCATGAATCGCTACATTTTGAGCAATATTTAACGCAAAGGCTGTTTTACCAACAGATGGACGAGCAGCGATAATTATTAAATCATTGCGTTGGAAACCAGAAGTAATTTTATCTAAATCTCTAAAACCAGTAGGGATACCAGTGATATCAGCATGATTCATATGAAGCTGCTCAATGTTATCATACACATCGATTAATACATCTTTAATGCTTTTAAATTTACCTGAATTCTTCTTATTTGATACTTCTAAAATACTCTTTTCCGCTTCATCTAATACTTCTTCAATTTCTTCCTCTTGTGAATAACTTGTTTTTACAATACCGGTTGCTACCGAAATTAAACGTCTAAGTGTAGATTTCTCTTCTACCATTCTTGCGTAGTATTCAATGTTGGCAGCTGTAGGCACAGAATTCGCAATATCACTTAAATAGGAAACTCCACCAATATCATCTAACATCTTTTTATTGGATAATATGGTTGTAACCGTTACAAGGTCAATTGGCTCTCCTTTATCCGATAAGCCTAACATTGCTTCAAAGATTTTTTGGTGACTAGCTCGATAGAAATCTTCTGGTATCAAAATCTCTGATGCTGTAACAATTGCTTGCGGTTCTAAAAAGATTGCACCTAGTACAGCCTGCTCTGCTTCTATATTATGCGGCGGAGTTAGTTCATTCCATTGCTCGTTCAAAACAAGTTTTCCCCCTTCACATGGAGAGGTTTATTTCTCTCCAATGTGTACTTTTATAGTCCCTTGCACATCAGGATGCAATTTAACTGCGACATTCGTATATCCTAATGCTTTAATTGGTTGATCTAGCTCTATTTTTCTTTTATCGATTTTAATTTTATGTTGTTTCTTTAGTTCTTCTGCAATTTGCTTACTCGTAACGGAACCGAAAAGGCGTCCACCCTCTCCTGCCTTAGCTGCAAATTGAACAGTGAGTTTTTCAAGTGTTTCCTTTAATTTTTTTGCTTCTTCTAATTCTTCTTGCTCTTGCTTTTTCTCCTTATTTTGCTTCGCCTTAAGGGCACTCATATTTGCATTATTAGCTTCAACAGCTAGATTGTTTTTTAACAAGTAATTACGTGCGTATCCTTCAGCAACCTCTTTTACTTGGCCTTTCTTACCTTTCCCTTTAACATCTTGAGTGAAAATTACTTTCATTCCTCTTCTCTCCCCTCCATGTATTCTTCTAGTATCTCTTTTAATTTGTCATATGCCTCATGAACGGTAGTGTCTTCAAGCTGTGTTGCTGCATTGGAGAGATGACCTCCACCATTCATACGCTCCATAATAATTTGTACATTGACCTGCCCTAAAGAACGAGCGCTAATTCCAACTCTACCATCATCTCGTTCCGATATAACAAAGGAAGCCACAACACCGCTCATCGTAAGCAACGCATCAGCTGCCTGGGCAATAAGAACAGGGTCATATATTTCGGCCTCATTCGCTTTTATAATAGCGATACCTTCTTTAAAAATTTCGGCCTTTTCTATTAGTTTACTTCTTCTAATATAAACTTCAATATCTTCTTTCATTAATTGCTGGACCAATACCGTATCTGCACCCTTGGATCGCAAATACGAGGCTGCATCAAATGTTCTGGAACCGGTTCGCAATGTGAAGTATTTCGTATCAACAATAATACCAGCTAAAAGTGCAGTAGATTCTAACATATTCAAACGTAGCGTCTTTGGCTGGTACTCTAATAGCTCTGTTACAAGCTCCGCTGTTGATGAAGCATACGGCTCCATATAAACCAGTGTAGGATCATTGATAAACTCTTCTGCACGTCTATGGTGATCAATAACGACAACATGGTCTGTTTTAGATAGTAATCGTTCTTCTATTACTAAGGATGGTTTATGAGTATCCACAATGACGAGAAGCGTATTTTTCGTAACAATATCCATTGCTGTATCCTCATCCACAAACCATTTGGAAAGCGACTCATCTTTCTCAACCATTTCCACAAGCTTCTCAACACCAGAATTTTTCCGAATGGTGTCATACACAATAAACCCATTTTTATCATTAGCCTGAGCAATTTTTAAGATTCCAATAGCAGACCCTACGGAGTCCATATCTGGATTTTTGTGACCCATGATGATTACATGATCGCTTTCGCGCACAAGTTCTTTTAAAGCATGTGAAATTACTCGTGCACGAACCCGAGTCCGTTTTTCCATCGGATTGGTTTTACCGCCGAAAAACTTAACTTTCCCACTTTCATCCTTAATGGCAACCTGGTCACCACCACGACCCAATGCAAGGTCAAGGCTTGACTGTGCCAGTTCACCGACCTCTCTTAAAGAAGAATGATAGCCTTTTCCAATACCGATACTTATGGTCAATGGAATATTCTTATCCGTAATAAGCTCTCTTACCTCGTCTAACACCTCAAATTTCGTCTTTTCAAGCTGCTCTAGTATTTCTAGATTCATTACTGCTAAAAAGCGCTCCTGGGACGTTCTTTTTAAATATATATTATTTGCACTTGACCAGTCGTTCAGTAACGAAGTCATTTGAGAGTTTAGCTGACTTTTAGAAGTATCATCCATTCCTTGTGTAACTTCTTCATAGTTATCCAGAAAAATAATTCCTAATACCGTTTTTTCGTTTTCATACACATTCTTTAATTCAACTTGTTTCGTCTGATCAAAGAAATAAATTAATCGCTCTTCCTTCTTTAATATAGCTTGGAAATAATAGGGCTCAAAGGGAAACAAGACCTCATCCTTTTGCTCCTTAATAGCAGGAATGATTTCTTCGTCAATGATGTTTAAAGACTGTCCAACTAACGTTTCTTCACTAGAGAATTGATGAACAAACGGGTTTGCCCATTCAATTTCAAATTCCTCGTTATATAGGATAATACCTATAGGCATCTCATTAAGAGCCTCTTCCCCTACCTTCTTGACCCTATAAGACAAAGTTGAAATATATTCCTCGGCTTCGTTTTGTAGCTTATGTTCCGAACGAATACTGTTATAAATGGCAATACCAATTAAAACAGTCATAATCGATCCGATGATCCACTGAAAATAAAAGATGAAGCCTAATAACAAGATTGTCAGCACATATATAATCCATATATGGTTTTCAATCACTGTTTTCTTTTGAAATTTTGGCATTTCTCGCCTCAGCTCCTAACCATTCAGGCTCAAGCACTATTTTTTCTCTTCACTCAAACGATCACGCAAATTAAAACCTAAATCAATTATACCTAAAATTCGGATTGGATAAATAAAGAGTGTTGGTAGCAATACAATCAATACGATTGCTGTTACAAATAAACCTTTGGACTTATTTTTCACATGAACATAATGTGCAATAAAGGATAGTCCATGAAGTACAAGTAACAATCCAACCAACATTGAGACATTGCTAGCTGCTTGATTCAATAATGTTCCTTGCTCCGGTTCAATCCACATAATAACAACAGAAAGAAAATAATACCATACAACGGAGATTGGTAAACGGAACTTACGAAATGGTGGAAATGAATAAGATTTCTTATAAATCCGATTCAATACTTTAAAACCAATCCAGATTGCAAGAAAGCTATATACAATTCCAGCAATACCAATCATTACAGGAATTAAGTATGTTATCTGATTCATTTGTTGTTCAAAAAGTTGTACCGTTTCTTCTGGAACTTCTCCAAATTGCTCTAGCATGTTTAAGGTTTGCGTACTAATCTGCTCAACCATTACATTCATCTCATCAATAAAATTAACTTCAAAGAGCAATTGACTAATTAAAAATACAATGACAAATCCAACCGCAAAAGCTACAGAACCTGCAGCCCACGTTTCATATACAGACTTTTTGTAATGTAAACAAAGTCCAATTGTAATTCCCCCAAGTCCTGCTAATATCGTAACAGGTAAGGAAAATACAGTCGCTAATAAAATGGATAATAAGGTAATAACGATGAACATAACCAGTGAGCTTTTAAACCCCTGCTTAAACGTATATAGGATAATTGGAATTGGCAATAAGAACATCGTGATTGTGCCTACCACAGGCACATAAACCGTCATTATTAATAATAGTAGGTATATTCCTGAGAATAATGCACCTTCTGTTATCGTGTTAGAGTTCTTCATTTTTGCACCTCTTCAACATATTAAATGGGTGGAACACTCCATTACTAATCATTTTACCAATGTATAGAGGGGATTGTAAAAAAAGAACACCTTAAAACATATGATATTCATCATAACATGAAACAGGCTCTAATCTTAAAGGTAATTGTTACTATTATCATGTTTTCCCTGCTGCGAATTTACAGTCCTACCAATTGAAAATTAATACGGGGATTTATTGGAAGAAGGATTAGGCTGAAGAATAAACGGAAAGGCATAATGAGGGATAGACCTCATTATGCCTTTCTAAATAATAAGATGTCATACATAACACCTTATTTATTTAAAATCAATCGTTCACATATGGCAATAAAGCCATTGTACGAGCTCGTTTGATCGCAATTGTTAGCTTACGTTGATACTTAGCAGAAGTACCAGTCACACGACGAGGTAGAATTTTACCACGCTCTGAAATGAACTTTTTAAGTAATTCTACATCTTTATAATCAATGTGTGTAATACCGTTAGCTGTAAAGTAACACACCTTTTTACGCTTACGTCCACGACGTGCCATTTAGGTCCCCTCCTTTATATGTTTAGAATGGTAAATCATCGTCCGACAAATCAATTGGTTGACCGTTATCAGCAAACGGATCATCATTGTTCGGTCTATTATATTCATTTGGTGAATTCTGATTGGTATTAAAACCAGCTGAACCTCTGTCTTGTGAAGGAGAAGAAGAACCTCTAGATTCTAAGAATTGTATACTTTCCGCTACAACTTCCGTAATAAATACCCGTTTACCTTCAGGGTTATCGTAACTTCTCGTTTGAATACGACCATCCACACCAATAAGACTACCCTTTTTCATGTAATTCGCAAGGTTTTCCGCAGCTTTTCTCCATACAACACAATTGATGAAGTCAGCTTCACGATTTCCTTGTTGATTGGAAAAAGGACGGTTACAGGCTACTGTAAAGTTTGCAACAGCAACTCCACTTGGCGTATAGCGCAAATCAGGATCTTTGGTTAATCTTCCCACAAGAACAACACGATTCATCATATCAGAATCACTCCCTAATTAATCTTCTTCTCTAATAACCATTTGGCGAATAATATCGTCTGAGAACTTAGCAAGACGATCAAATTCGTTAACAGCAGCAGCGTCTGCACTCTGAACATTAACAACTACATAGTAACCTTCACGATAGTCGTTAATTTCATAAGCTAAACGACGTTTGCCCATTTCGTTAACCTTTACAATCTCCGCGCCGTTATCTGTAAGAACTGTGTGGAATTTGTCCATAACAGCCTTTTGAGTTTCCTCATCGATATTCGGGCGGATGATGTACATGATTTCGTATTTATTCATCCGTCTACACCTCCTTTTGGTCTAAGCGGCTCCAAACATATGGAGCAAGGAGTAATTTTTGTCATTAATTACTCACAATGATGTATTATACCAAAGAATTCGAACATGTACAATAGCCTTTGCCTTTTTCCAATAAACGTACTAGTATGCGAACAACAATATTTATCTATATTTTAAGTCTGTCATCTTGTAAATGATTGTTCAAACATCAAACATTGAAACGGAATAGCATAACATCTCCATCTTGAACGATGTACTCTTTACCTTCTAATCGAACCTTTCCTTGCTCTTTGGCTATAGCCATAGAACCAGCTTGTACTAAATCATCGTAGGAAACTGTTTCAGCACGGATAAATCCTCTTTCGAAGTCACTGTGAATGATTCCAGCTGCTTGTGGTGCTTTTATTCCTTTTCTAAAAGTCCAAGCTCGTACTTCTTGTTCTCCTGCTGTAAAATAAGTTCCTAAACCTAACATACTATAGGATGCTTTTATTAACTGATCTAAGCCGGATTCTTCAATTCCAAGCTCCTCTAAAAACATTTCCTTTTCCTCACCATCAAGCTCAGCAATCTCAGACTCCACTTTGGCACAAACTGTAATAACATCTGCACCTTCTTTAGCAGCATATTCTTTAACAGCCTGTAGATTTTCATTACCTTCTGGATCTTGAATTTCATCTTCCCCAACGTTAGCTACATATAAAATCGGTTTGATCGTTAGTAAATGAAACATTTTCACTACTTTTTGTTCTTCCTTTGAAAACTCAAGAGCTCGTGCAGGTGTTTCATTTTCAAATGCTTCTTTAAGCTTCTTCAGCACTTCAAATTCAACAACCGCTTCTTTGTCTTTCTGTTTAGCAAGCTTTTCCACTCTTTGATACCTTTTCGAAACAGATTCCAGATCCGCCAAAATTAATTCTAAGTTTATTGTTTCAATATCATCGATTGGATTTACCTTACCAGAAACATGTGTGATGTTCTCATCATTAAAACAACGTACTACATGACAAATTGCATCTACTTGTCGAATATGAGATAAGAACTGATTTCCTAAACCTTCCCCTTTACTAGCCCCTTTTACAATTCCTGCAATATCGGTAAATTCAAATGTAGTTGGGACTGTTTTTTTCGGTTTAACTAGTTCGGTAAGTTTTTGCAATCGTTCATCCGGTACTTCTACTACACCTACATTAGGATCAATCGTACAGAAGGGATAGTTCGCTGACTCCGCCCCTGCTTGTGTTATTGCATTAAATAAAGTCGATTTTCCAACATTCGGTAAACCGACGATTCCTGCTGTTAAAGACATGAAACCCACTCCTTATTCCGTCCATCAATATCATCTTAGTCTGTCAAAACAATTATAGATAGTCAAATTTAAAAAGACAAGCAATAAAAAAGAAGCATTATCAAGTAAATAAAGCTTGATAATGCTTCTTTACTATTAACAATATATAATTTTACACTTATTTCGTATCGCAAAACACAATATTATGTGAATTATAAAATAGTTACATTTGTTTCACGTGAAACATTCTATTCCTCTTCATTTCTTATTAATACCTTTTTCATTTTCTTTTCAAATTGTTTTCGTGGTATGAGAACACTATGTTTACAGCCCTCGCATTTGATTCGAATATCCATTCCCATACGAATAATCCGCCATTGATTTTCTCCACACGGATGAGGCTTTTTCATCTCTACAACATCATTTAATCCAAATTGCTTTTTTTCTTCCATACCACTCACTCCTTCAAAAAACTCTCCATTTATCAAAAGATCCTTACATGTTTTTATGTTTATTTACTATCGGGTATAACAATAAAGCAGAAAGCAAATATAAATTAAGCAATCCATATAAAGGATATAAATATTCTATTAAAGTAGAAAATCCAAATCCAGTAAAAGGAATCATTATGATAATGGTAATGAATGCTAGTTTCCATAGCGGTAATGAGAAAAATTGTTGCATTCTAGTAATAATCCCTAATGTCCCAGATAATGCTGTTGTGAAAAGGGCTAGCCATAGCAATATAGACATAATAATGAACATATTGTATGGATACTCTTTTAAAAATGCAAATAGCGGTATTTCATATAATAATATTTCTTCCGATAAGTGGATCAACCCGTTATTATAAATAAAGGATATACTACCTAATATAATAGCACTTCCAACACAAGCAATCCATATTTCACCCTTATGTTTTATATGATTTCCCACTGCTCCTAAAACAGCTACTAATGGCATGATATTTAACGCTGTAAAAGGAAATGCCGATGACCAGTTAAATTGTTCATCCAAATGAGAAACTAATGAAATGTCTTGCTGCATAATAAATGATATCAGAACATATAATAGTCCGCCAATTAAAAGGGGTAAGATAAACGTGTTCATGGAAAGAATGCCTTTAATATCCCAGATAAACGCCATTATTAAAGGTAGGGCAACAGCAATGATTCCCCACCAATAGGAAAAGTGAAAAGCTTGCCAAGTTGCTCCACTCCCAGCCATCATGATGACAGTAGTAGAGAATAGATAGAATAATATTAAAATATCATACAGGCTGGTTAATTTTTTCCCTACAACGAGTTGAAGAACTGGAATATAGTGTGTTCCACCACTTTCATAACTTATATTAAGGATGACATAACAGCAAATAGCAAACATGATGGAAAATAGTAAAATAGCTAGTCCACTTCCATGACCGAAAAATTGCCATAACTCTCTACCTGATGCGTACCCTGCCCCAATCATTGTGCCTACTATCAAAAACATCCACTTTATTCCTGCTCCCCACATATAAATTCCTCCAACTATATAATCGATATTTTTGTAGATTCATACGTATACAATTAAAAAAACATCCGTATACTAATACCAATATGTTAGTGGAGGACTGGCTATGAGTCTTAAAGATATCCTTTTTACAAAAAGTGAAGAAAAACGTTTTTATTACACGAATCAAGCAGTAGCGTACAAAATAGCAAAATCCCTTTATGAATGGATTCCAAAGGATAATAAAGAAATTATCATCCTTTGTATCGGAACAGATCGATCAACTGGTGATTCTTTAGGGCCATTAGTTGGTAGTCAATTACAGGATTATCATTTAAACTATTTATCTATATATGGAACATTAGATGCTCCCGTTCACGCCAAAAATTTAGAGGAAACAATTGAAGAAATACATACAAACCACAACAACTCCTTTGTAATTGCAGTGGATGCTTGCTTAGGAAAGCAATCTTCTATCGGGACAATCATTACTGGCCATGGACCTTTAAAGCCTGGTGCAGCAGTTCAGAAGAAACTCCCCGAGATTGGACATTTACATATTAGTGGTGTTGTTAATATGAGTGGGTACATGGAATATTTCGTTCTACAGAACACTAGATTATCCATAGTAATGAATATGGCAAAACAGATATCCCAATCCTTACGTTTTCTTGATTATTTTCTCTATAAAGAGGATCAACAAATTTTATCTAATCATGTGCCGAACCCTAATTTTAATGTTTAGATGAAAAAATATAAAGATTCCGTTCCTAACAGCAACAATCATTGTGCTCAATAAAAAACAAGCAGTTAGTTCTTAACTGCTTGCCTTTAAAATTGCAAATAAATATATAATATGAAGCCAACTGTTACAATACTTGGTAATAAATTCGCTACTCTAATTGTTGTGATCTTTAATAAATTCAGTCCGATGGCACAAATAAGCAACCCTCCAGTAGCCGTCATCTCCATGATAAATTGGTTTAAAAATTGTTCTGGTAACCAACTCTCAATTTGTGTTGCAAATAAAGCAATTGAACCTTGGTACAAGAGCACTGGAATAACGGAGAAGATTACACCAATACCTAACGTTGTCGTCAGTACAAGTGCCGTAAATCCATCTATAATCCCTTTCGTAACAAGTACTTCATGATCATTTCGCAAACCACTATCTAACGCACCTAAAACAGCCATTGCACCAATCACAAATATGAGGGAAGCTGTTACAAATCCTTGAGCAATAGTAGAATCCTTATCTTGACTATTAAACTTTGACTCAATCCATTTTCCAAAACGATTTAACTTTTCATCTAAATCTATTACCTCTCCAATGATTGCTCCTGATAATAGACTTAATAGAATTACAATAATATGTTCAGAACTGAATGCCATTTGCAATCCAATTAAAACAACTGTTAATCCTATCCCACTCATAATGGTTTCTTTTATACGATTAGGAATCTTTGTGAAAAACAACCCTATTAATACTCCTGCTATGATGCATATACTATTGACTAATGTACCGAATAATACCATATCGAAGCCCCTTTTACTATGTCTTTTACGAGATTGTTTCACGTGAAACATTTTAAAATAAATTATAGAACAAACGATTGGGGTGTATACCCTCACTTCACTATTCGTATTTTTATTTTTTAACAATAAAAAAACTGGATTATGTTATTTTAACATAATCCAGTAACACTTTACCGTACTAAATTTACTATTTTATTGATTTAAAAGACTTAAAATGCGTTCAAGGTCTTCTTGACTAAAAAACTCAATTTCAATTTTACCTTTACGCTTCCCTTTTTGAATCATAACATTCGTCCCGAAATGCTCTCTTAGTTCCTTTTCTTTCGCTTGCAGGAAGATATCCTTCGTCTCTTTTTTAGGCTTCTTTTTGACTACCTTATCATTCAAATGTTGAATAAGCATTTCAACTTGTCGTACATTTAAATGATCTTTACGAATTTTCTCTACGAGTGCTGGTATTTTTTCTTTATCCTTTAATCCAAGTAACGCTCTACCATGTCCCATGGATAATTCACGGTTGTTTATTAAGGCACAAACCGTGTCTGGTAATGATAATAAACGAACAAGGTTCGCGATATGCGGACGACTTTTTCCTAATCTTTTCGCAAGCTCCTCCTGGGTAACTCCTAATTCATTCATTAAAGAATGATAGGCTTGAGCTTCTTCAATCGGAGTTAAATCCTCACGTTGTAGGTTTTCCAACAACGCTAATTCCATCATTTGTTCATCTGTCAATTCTCTAATAACAGCTGGAACAACATCTAAACCGGCTTCTTTGG
Organism: Salirhabdus sp. Marseille-P4669; assembly: GCF_900240405.1. GTDB lineage: Bacteria > Bacillota > Bacilli > Bacillales > Alkalibacillaceae > OEQK01. The sequence continues at coordinate 47,127 of NZ_OEQK01000001.1, read as the reverse complement.
CGGCTCGAAAACGCCTTTCTCCAACAACAATCTCATAACCTTTTATCGTCTTTCGTAAGATAATCGGTTGTAGAATACCATGCTGAACAATAGATTCCTTTAACTCCTCTATTGCATCGGCTTGGAATGTTTTTCTTGGCTGATATGGATTTGGACGGCACTGTTTAATAGAAATCTCTTGAACCGCTTCTTCATTCGTGTCCACATCCGGAAAAAAAGAACTAAGTCCTTTACCCAACCCTCGCGCCATTAGCCATCACTTCCTTCGCTAATTCATTATATACTTCTGCACCTCTTGATTTAGGATCATAATGCGTAATTGGTTCTCCATGACTTGGAGCCTCCCCAAGACGAACATTACGTGGAATAATAGCTTGAAAGACTTTATCTTGGAAGTACTTTTTCACTTCTTCAATTACTTGTATTCCAAGGTTCGTTCTGGCATCTAGCATTGTCAATAATACGCCTTCAATCATTAACGACTTATTTAAATGTTTTTGCACTAAACGTACTGTGTTTAACAGCTGACTTAATCCTTCAAGTGCATAATATTCACATTGAACTGGAATAAGTACTGTGTCCGATGCAGTTAAAGCATTCAACGTTAATAACCCAAGAGAAGGAGGACAATCAATTATAATGTAATCATATTGATCTTTTATCGAATCCAACGCTTTTTTCAAACGTACTTCTCTTGATATTGTTGGTACTAATTCAATTTCAGCTCCAGCTAACTGAATAGTAGCAGGTATGGAGTCTAAGTTGGGGAAACCAGTCGGTACACAAACTTCTTCTGCACTCATGTCATCAACTAAGACATTATAAACACATTGGTCCATGTCTGCTTTATTTATTCCTACACCACTTGTCGCATTTCCCTGAGGATCAATATCAACAAGCAGTACTTTCTGTCCAAGTTCTGCTAACGATGCACTTAAATTCACAGATGTTGTCGTTTTTCCGACGCCACCTTTTTGGTTTGCTATGGCAATGACCTTGCCCATGATGTCACCTGCCCTATCATCTAGTTATCTTTTATTAAAAAATAAAAGATTCCATTAAAATAATACACATTTCAGACATACATTTTTTTATGTAACTGACATTCATGTGTAATAAAAAGAAAATGTTGCTTTATTGATGAAAAAATACCCATCCTTTTCACAAAACTCAGGCCTTTTACCAAAATAATAGGCAAAGGCCTTCGTTTTCCTTATACTATCATTCTACTATTACATACATTAGCAACAATAGTATAAATAGATGGGATCATTATATTTATCATATCATTTCTTTTTCGGAATCTTAATAGTTAATTTATAGTAATCTTCATGATCTTCTTCATCTGTTTCTAAATTAATACCAGAATCGTTTACCATATTAAGAGATTGACGAATCGTGTTCATCGCGATACGAATATCCTTACTAAATCCCTTAATTTGTGGCTTGTTACGTTTTTTCACTTTAGGCTCAATAAGCTGTTTAACTCTAGCTTCCGTTTGACTTACATTTAAGCCTTTGTCTAATATCTCTTGTAATACTTTTTCCTGGCTTTCAACATCCTTCAGTGCAATTAACGCTCTAGCATGTCGCTCTGTAATTTGTTTATTCAGCACTGCTTGTTGAACAGTTTGCGGAAGCTTTAATAGTCTAAGTTTATTGGCAATAGTTGATTGACTTTTTCCTAATCGCTGTGCAAGAGCTTCTTGTGTTAAGTCATGCATTTCTAGTAGTTGAGCATAAGCTAAAGCTTCTTCTATTACAGTCAACTCTTCTCGTTGTAAGTTTTCAATTAAAGCAACAGAAGCCGTCTCTGTATCTGTCATATTTTTAATGATTGCCGGTATCGATTCCCACTCTAGATGTTGGGCTGCTCTCCATCTTCTTTCACCAGCAATTAGCTCATAACGACCATGGTTGTCTTCCAATTTACGTACTACTATTGGTTGTATCATTCCATGGGTACGTAATGTTTGTGCTAATTCATGAATGCGCTCTTCACTAAAAATAGACCGGGGTTGATACTGATTTGGTTCAATATCATTCACTGGTATTTGTACTACTTCATCATATTTCTTCGCTGAACTTTGAGTCTCTGTAGGTTGTTTTTCACCAACACCGAAAAATCGGTTCAATGGACGCATGCCATTAACACCACCTTTTTTTACACAATAAAAGACTATAATAAGAAAATTAGACCAATAACTCGTGCCGAAATACTACTTAATTACTTACTATTCGAGCATTATCACTAAAATTCCTGCTAGAATGTTTCACGTGAAACATTCCGTATGTAAATCAATATTAGAAAAACGCAGCCGTGTAAGAAACTGCGCTTAGCTCGTATCATGACTTTACTATTTATTCTATCATAATTTTGGACAAAGAAAAATAATTGAGCGATAAAATAATATTTTTATAGATTTAGTTACATAAAACAAAAGCCCAATCCCTATTTTTTAGGAAATTGGACTTTTATTTGGAGTACCTGGTTTTCTTGGATACGTCTTTGGAGTTGGTTTTACTTTATTGATGATTGCAATGTTTCGTTCGCTTTCTTCTTCTGGAAGATAGAATGTATGAACCTTTTCCCATTGTCCTCCTAATAGTTGGACAGCCTTACGGGCATCCGTTTCCTCTTCCTTAAATTGAGCTGCTTTTAAAGCAATCATGTCCCCTCCCACTTTCACAAGTGGTAAACACAATTCACTTAAAACAGACATACGTGCAACTGCTCTAGCTGTTACAACATCAAATGTTTCTCGGTATCTTTTGTTTTTTCCAAAGGTTTCTGCGCGATCATGAATAAATTCAACGTTCTCCAAACCAAGTTGATTAGCTAAGTGATTTAAAAAAGTAATTCTTTTATTCAACGAATCCACTATCGTAACCTTTAAAGATGGATAAACAATCTTTAGTGGGAGTGATGGAAAGCCAGCCCCAGCTCCCACATCACATACATTCAAGGGCTGATCAAAGTTCACATAAAAGGCTGCTGTAATCGAGTCGTAAAAATGTTTTAAATAAACTTCTTGTTCATCGGTTATTGCCGTCAGGTTCATTTTTTCGTTCCATTCTACTAAAACTCGATAATACGTGTCGAACTGATTCATTTGCTGTTCGCTTAATTCGATTCCTTTTTCCTTCAAACTGTCTCTAAACTGATCTTTATTCATACTAGGAACCCCTTTAATTAGTCGGAAACTCTTGCTATTTTCCCTTGTTCAATATAAACAAGTAAAATCGATATGTCCGCAGGGTTTACACCTGAAATACGTGATGCTTGCCCTACAGATAAAGGCCGAACTTGTTTAAGCTTTTCTCGTGCTTCTGTTGCTAATCCTTGTATATCATCATAATCTATATTCTCCGGAATACTCTTCTCCTCCATTTTTTTCATCTTTTCCACTTGTTGGAGGGATTTTCGAATATATCCTTCATACTTAATTTGAATTTCAATTTGTTCTTCTACATCGTTAGGCAATTCTTTTTCAGCTGGTGTTATACCTTTGATTACTTTGTACGTAATTTCAGGTCTTTTCAAAAGATCGCTAGCACGAATGCCGTCTTTTAATTCTTGTCCACCCGCTTCTTTAATTACATTTTGTACCGCTTCGTTTGGTTTTAATATAATTTGGCTTAAACGTTCTTTTTCCTCTTCAATCATCCGTTTTTTTGCAATAAACTTTTGATAGCGTTCCTCGGAAATAAGTCCTAAACGATAGCCAATCTCTGTTAGACGTAAGTCCGCATTATCATGGCGGAGAAGTAAGCGATATTCTGCTCTTGATGTTAGTAATCGATAAGGTTCATTTGTACCCTTTGTTACCAAATCATCAATTAAAACACCTATATATGCTTGGGAACGGTCTAAAATGAGTGGCTCTAAATCTAACGCTTTCGCAGCAGCATTAATTCCTGCCATAATACCTTGCCCCGCTGCCTCTTCGTAACCAGATGTTCCATTTATTTGTCCAGCTGTAAATAATCCACTGATTGTTTTCGTTTCTAATGTTGGCCATAATTGCGTAGGTACTACAGCATCATATTCAATTGCATAGCCGGCACGCATCATTTCTGCATTTTCTAAACCAGGAATGCTTTCTAACATTTTCTTTTGCACATCTTCAGGCAAGGATGTGGACAAACCTTGTACATATACTTCTTCGGTATTACGTCCTTCCGGCTCTAAGAAAATTTGATGACGTGGCTTATCATGGAAACGAACAACCTTATCTTCTATAGAAGGACAATATCTCGGGCCAGTACCTTTTACTGCACCAGAATACATCGCAGAGCGTCCTAAATTTTCATTGATTACCTCATGTGTAAACTCACCAGTGTAGGTTAACCAACATGGTAGTTGATCGGTAATAAATTCCGTTGTTTCATAGGAAAAAGCTCTAGGTTCATCATCTCCAGGTTGAATTTCTGTTTTACTATAATCAATCGTATGGCTATTAACTCTTGGAGGTGTCCCTGTTTTAAACCGAACAAGGTCAAAGCCGAGCTCCTCTAGTTGTTCCGACAAATCAATCGTTGGGCGTTGATTGTTTGGACCACTTGCATAAGAAATATCACCAATTAAAACTTTTCCTCGCATAAAAGTTCCTGTTGTAATGATTACCGATTTTGCATAATATACCGCACTTGTTTCCGTAATTACGCCTTTACATACCCCATCTTCCACAATAATATTTTTAACCATCCCTTGTCGAAGTGTGAGGTTTTGTTGATTTTCTAATGTTTTTTTCATTTCCGCTTGGTAAAGTACTTTATCTGCTTGCGCACGTAATGCACGGACAGCAGGACCTTTACTTGTATTTAACAAACGCATTTGGATATGCGTTTTATCTATGTTCTTACCCATTTGTCCACCAAGCGCATCAATTTCACGAACTACTACACCTTTTGCCGGTCCACCAACAGATGGATTACAAGGCATAAAAGCTACTAAGTCTAAGTTCAACGTGAGCATCAACGTTTTTGCTCCTCGCTTAGCAGAGGCTAAAGCTGCTTCACACCCAGCGTGGCCAGCACCGATTACGATAACATCATAATGACCAGCTTCATACATAATTCGGTCTCTCCTTATTTATATTATTTTCCTAAGCAGAATTGAGAGAACAGTTGATCAATGAGACTTTCCTGTACTGTGTCTCCAATAATCTCTCCTAATATTTCCCAAGTTCTCGTGATATCGATTTGAACCATATCAATAGGCATACCTGCTTCTATTCCACTTAAAGCGTCTTCTAATGCTCTTTTTGCACTTTTCAACAGCTGTATGTGTCGTGCATTCGAAACATACGTCATATCTGTTGATTCAATATCCCCTTCAAAATACAGATTCGCAATAGCTTGCTCTAATTCATTAATACCTTGTTCCTTAATAATTGCTGTATTAATAATTGGCGCACCTTCAGCAACCTGATTAACACGATTTAAATCTAGCTTTTGTGGTAAATCGGTTTTGTTAATAATGATGATTTTATCCAAACCTTTTGCCGCTTCAAATAATAATTCATCCTCATGTGTAAAGGCATCACCATAGTTTAACACTAAAAGTATTAAATCTGCTTCTTTAAGCGCTTGTCTCGAGCGTTCAACACCAATTTTTTCAACGATATCTTCCGTTTCTCGAATACCAGCTGTATCAATTAACCGAAGTGGTACGCCTCTTACATTTACATATTCTTCGATAACATCACGTGTTGTACCTGGTATATCGGTAACAATCGCCTTATTTTCTTGGGCAAGTGCATTAAGTAAGGAAGATTTACCTACGTTTGGACGCCCAATAATGGCTGTTCCAATACCTTCTCTTAATATTTTACCCTGCTTGGCAGTTTGTAACAGTTCCTCTATTTTACCCATAACTTTTTTTGACCGTTCCACTAACATCTTATGAGTCATTTCTTCTACATCATCATATTCTGGATAATCAATATTTACTTCCACGTGTGCAACCGTCTCAATTAACTCTTGTCTTAATTGCTGAATGAGAGAAGACAAACGTCCATCCATTTGTTTTAAAGCGATTCTCATGGCACGATCGGTTTTTGCACGAATTAAATCCATAACAGCTTCCGCCTGTGACAAGTCAATTCGACCATTTAAAAATGCACGCTTTGTAAATTCACCTGGCTCTGCGAGTCGTGCTCCCTCTGATAATACAAGCTCTAATACTCGGTTTACCGACACAAGACCACCATGACAGTTTATTTCTACTACGTCTTCTCGTGTGAATGTTTTAGGAGCTCGCATTACGGTTACCATAACTTCTTCTATTATTTCATCCGTTTCCGGGTCTATCATCTTTCCATAATGAATCGTATGGCTTGCTTGTTTTTCTAGGTTTTTACCCTTGAAGCATTTTTGAGCAATACTTACTGCTTCGTCACCACTCAACCGAACTATGGATATTGCACCCTCCCCAACTGGGGTAGATATTGCAGCAATTGTATCTGTTTCCAACTTTTTGCACCACCATTTTTTTGGTATCTATTTTATTCACAAATTATTTCTGCTTTTGCTAATTTATTAGGATATCACAGTCCCTAGCTTTTTAAAAGTTATAAACATGTGCATAACTTCATCTATATTCTATTTTAGGAATTATCCACAATCCACATACAAAAATCAGAATAAAAAAGAAAGAAAAACACCTTTTAAGCAGTAAAAGGTGTTTTTCATACGTTATATTATTCAGCTTTAATAACAACTTTCCGATTTGGTTCAACCCCGTCGGAATACGTTGAAACATTTTTATTATTTTGTAATGCAGTATGGATAATCTTTCTTTCATAAGAAGGCATTGGTTCTAAGACAACATCTCTTTTTTCTCGAATTGCCTTTTGCGCTAAACGTTCAGCTAATTGCTGTAACGTTTCCTTACGACGGTTTCTGTATCCTTCTGCGTCTACGATTACGGTTTTGTGTCGATCTGTATTTCGGTTTACGACTAAGTGAGTTAAATATTGAATTGCATTTAATGTTTGTCCTCTTTTGCCAATTAATAAAGCAATTTTTTCCCCAGACATTTCATAAACGACTTCTTTTTCACGCTCTTGTTTATTAACTTGGATAGTTAAACCCATGTTTTCTGCTACTTGGCGGAGATAATCCTCCCCCTCTTTGATATTATCCTTTTTCAAACGAACTTTAACAATGGCTGGTTTTGATCCAAAAACACCTAATAGGCCTTTTTTACCTTCGTCAATAATATCTACATGAACTTGATCCTTCTTTGCATCAAGCTTAAATAATGCAGATTCAATTGCTTGTTCCACCGTTTGACCAGTAGCAGTTACTTCTCTCACTTTTTAGCTCCCCCTGCATTTTCATCCTTTTTGGAAAAAGGTTTATGAACAAATATAGTTTGAACAACCATGAAAATGTTACCTACTACCCAATATAAAGCAAGTGCCGCTGGGAATATTGCAGCAAATACACCAATCATAATTGGCATAATGTAAAGCATCATTGTCATTTGTGGATTTCCTGAAGCTGCTGGATTGCTAGACATCACTAATTTTTGTTGTAAGAAGGTTGCACCTGCCGCAATTACTGGCAAAATGAAATATGGATCGCGTGAACCTAACTCAAACCATAAGAATGTACCTTCTCTAAATTCAGGCGCACGATAGATAGCATGATAGAATGCAATCAATATCGGCATTTGAATTAAAATAGGTAAACATCCAGCCATTGGGTTAACCCCATGCTTTTGGAATAATTGCATTGTTTCTTGTTGAAGTTTTTGTTGTGTTGAAGCATCTTTAGAACTATATTTTTCACGTAAAGCTTGCATTTCTGGTTGAATTTCTTGCATAGCCTTAGATGACTTCAATTGTTTTATATTTAATGGAAGTAAAATCAAACGAATTAAAATGGTAACAAAAATAATACCAAGTCCATGACTACCACCAAATAGTTCCGATACATATCTTAAAAGTAATACAAGTGGCCATACAAATACTTCATTCCAGAATCCATCTGAATCCTCGGTTATTTCCTGATTAACATCCATACACCCGGTTAGTAATGTCACTAATCCTAAGAGGGCGATGACTAACCACATTTTTTTTCTCAAACTTTCTTCCTCCTAACCTACTCAACCCATATGTAGTTACAAAATATAATAGTATTTTAACATTATTACCATTTTGGATTCCATATAAAATGTCTTTATCCTTCAATAAAATCACGGACGATTAAATTTCTTTTCTTCAATAGATGAAGTAAACTTTTCTTCACTTGAAAGAAGTCTAAGTCGCGTGCAGGTATTCTAGCAATAATTACATAATCATAATCTTGTTTAATATCCTTCTCTAATTCTAAGAAGGCTTGTCTTAGTAAACGCTTTACTTTATTCCGTAGTACAGCGTTCCCTAGCTTCTTTCCAACGGATAATCCGATTCGAAAATGAGCTTGATCTTCTTTCTTTAAATAGTAGAGGACAAACTGTTTGTTAGCAAAAGACTTTCCAAATTTAAAAACCGTTTGAAAATCTTTGTTGCTTTTAATTCTGTAGGCTTTCTTCATAACTGTCACCCCAATACAAAAACGAAAGGCACCTTTTAAGAAATGCGGATCGTAAAAAAAACTAAAATATCAATTTACTCCAACATTATCCCAACATTTATATCATTTCATTCAATAAGGGGGACTAATTCCTAATCCCCCCTATGTCCTAATATATTGGTCTAAATGTAGAAAAAGACCACTGATTAATTCAGTGGCCTATGCTGATAATTTTTTTCTTCCTTTACGACGGCGCGCAGCTAAAATATTACGGCCATTCTTTGTGCTCATACGAGCTCTAAAACCATGAACTTTACTATGCTTACGTTTCTTTGGTTGGTACGTACGTTTCATCTATATTACACCTCCTGAGGAAAGTTAAACTTCAATGTCAATTCACACAGTTCAACTCATTATATAGGAATATAAAGTGATATGTCAACATAGCTCAACGGAACAAATCAAAACCTTCTTCCTACAATACTGCCCTTTACCAAATAAATTTTGCACAAAAAAAAAAACGCCATAAACTTTCTCATACTTTTAAGTTCCTTTACGCTTTTTTCTAGTTAACAGATTCTTTTTCGTGAAGGATGATCAGCCTCCTAAAATACTGTTTTTCCATTTATCCACATGACATGTTTATAAAAAAGAGACGTCTCGACATTTATCTACAACCTCTATCGACAATTAATACACAAAATATAGTGTTGTGGATAAAAAAAGACCACAAGTAATTGAATTTGTGGATAAGTAGGTAAAATCCATTGCACCTCTAGGATTTATTTGGTATTATATTTGTGTTTAACAATAAAAAAATAGTGAAACAAAATGATGTTATCCACACAATGTGGATATCCTGTGGACATTAATTCACTGTCTTGTTTATGGTTCTATTCACATTTTTGTGGATAATGTCGATAATTGTCTTATCTCTTATTATTATAGACATTTTTTATCCACAAGCTTTAATCCTCTTTATTATATCGTGATTTTATTTCAAATAGCTTTACATCACATACATGAAAAGAGTCGGATTCGTACACTTTCCCCCTAGAAAGAGAGGTGATCAATTTGGAAAATCTAGCAGAGCTATGGGCAAAAACACTCCAAACCATTGAAGGGAAAATCAGTAAACCGAGCTTTGATACTTGGTTAAAATCTACTGAGGCAAAATCCTTCCAGAATGATACGATTGTTATTGCTGCTCCTAATGAATTTGCACGTGACTGGCTAGAAAATAGTTATTCAGAGCTTATATCTGATACTTTATACGAAGTTGCAGGTACTGCTCTTAAACCTAAATTTATTATTCCAGAAACAGAAATAGAACCGGAACCTGTAAAAAAACCAAAAACAAAACCAAATGGATCAAATGGAAATGAGGAATCTCCTAATTCTCTTTTAAATGCAAAAAATACATTTGATACCTTTGTAATTGGCTCTGGGAATCGCTTTGCACATGCTGCATCATTAGCGGTTGCTGAAGCACCAGCTAAAGCATATAATCCCCTATTTATATATGGAGGAGTAGGATTAGGTAAAACCCACTTAATGCATGCGATCGGACATTATGTTTTAGAACATAATCCTTCGGCTAAAGTGGTTTATTTATCTAGTGAGAAGTTTACCAATGAATTTATTAACTCTATTCGTGATAATAAGGCAATAGATTTTCGCAATAAGTACCGAAAAGTGGATGTACTTCTTATAGATGATATTCAGTTTTTGGCTGGTAAAGAATCAACACAAGAGGAATTTTTCCATACGTTTAATACTTTGCATGAGGAAAACAAGCAAATTGTAATTTCAAGTGATCGACCACCAAAGGAAATTCCCACACTAGAAGATCGCTTAAGGTCTAGGTTTGAATGGGGGCTTATAACAGACATAACCCCTCCAGACTTGGAAACAAGAATTGCTATTTTACGCAAAAAAGCAAAAGCAGAAGGTTTAGATATTCCAAATGAAGTAATGCTCTACATCGCGAATCAAATCGATACAAACATTCGAGAACTTGAAGGTGCACTAATTCGTGTAGTAGCCTATTCATCTCTTATCAATAAAGATATAGATGCTTCCGTTGCTGCTGATGCACTAAAAGATATTATCCCTAGTTCAAAACCAAAAACAATCACGATTCATGGGATACAAGAAGTTGTTGGAGAGCATTATCAAATTAAACTAGAGGATTTTTCTGCTAAGAAAAGAACAAAATCTATTGCATTTCCTCGTCAAATTGCGATGTATTTAGCGAGAGAAATGACGGACTTTTCCCTACCGAAAATTGGAGAAGAATTTGGTGGCCGAGATCATACAACGGTTATTCATGCACACGAAAAGATTTCTAAAATGATTGCAAGTGATCAACTCCTTCATAAAGAAATTGAAGAATTAAAAGAAAAAATTAAACAACACTAATCCTGAATACTGTGAATAACTAGTACACATATATACACAGTCTATCCACATGTGGATAGACTTTCTTATCTAGTAAAAATATTAGTTATACACATATTCACAAGGCCTATTACTATTATTACTATTTTTTAAAAAACATAAATAATATATAAAGCGCAATAGCTTGCGCCTTTATTCATTACTCAAAGACCTATATTAGGAGGATTTAAAAATGAAGTTTGTTGTCCAACGTACTCAGTTAATGGAAAGCGTACAGGATGTAATGAAAGCTATCTCTTTAAAAACAACGATACCAATATTAAGTGGAATGAAAATAGAAGTAACAAAAGACGGCCTAAAACTTACTGGTAGTGATTCCGATGTAACCATTGAATCCTATATCCCTGCAGAAGAAAATGGAGTGGTTTATGTAGAAGGAATAGAACCTGGAAGTATCGTTGTACAGGCTAAATACTTCCCTGAAATTGTACGTAAGCTACCTGAACAAACTGTAGAAATTACTGCTGATGAAAATCATAATATTTTGATTCGATCTGGAAATGCAGAGTTTAATTTAAATGGACAAGATGCAGAGGAATATCCACATCTTCCTAAATTACATACAGAAAACAGCTTTGAATTACCAACAGATTTATTAAAAAATTTAATTAAACAAACTGTTTTTGCTGTATCTACATCTGAAACAAGACCTATTTTAACTGGTGTAAATTTATCCATTAAAAGTGATAAATTAGCGTTTGTTGCAACGGATAGTCATCGTTTAGCATCTAGATCTATACCTTTAACAATCAATACAGCAGAGCTGATCGATAAGAGTGTTGTCATTCCAGGTAAAAGCTTAAATGAATTAAGTAAAATTTTAGATGATACCCAAGATCATGTTGAAATTAGTATTACGGACAACCAAATTTTATTCCAAGCTAAAAACCTTTTATTCCTGTCTAGACTTTTAGATGGAAATTATCCAGAAACGTCACGTTTAATTCCAGAGCAAAGTAAAACAGACGTAATAGCAGACTCTAAAGTATTACTTAATTCGATTGATCGTGCTAGTTTGCTTGCAAAGGAAAGTCGTAATAACGTAGTGAAGCTAGTTACAAAGGAAAATCAAAAAATTGAAATCTCTAGTAACTCTCCTGAAATTGGTAAAGTAGTAGATGAAATCAATATCGACTCATTGAATGGAGAAGAATTAAAGATTTCGTTCAGTGCAAAATACATGATGGACGCATTGAAAGCAATTGATTCGGAAAAGGTTAAAATCCAATTCACTGGAGCAATGAGACCGTTTATTATTAAACCAATCGAAGACCATGAAGAAATCTTACAGCTTATTTTACCTGTAAGAACGTATTAAGAACCTAAACATCAAGAATAAATAGACAAAAAAAGCAAGGGAATTCCTATAAAAGCCCTTGCTTTTCTTACTTTTTAACGCTTGTAAACTTTCTTTGTTGGCCTGCATCTAGTAAAATAGAATATAGAAAAATAAAACGTACTTGAGCTTATTTATTTGAAAAAATAGTAAAAAATATAGTAAGTAAAAATATAAAAAAATTTAGGTGATCAGATTGCATGAAAAAGTTGAAATCTCAACTGAATTTATACCATTAGGTACCTTTTTAAAGCTAGCTAATGTTATTGATACTGGTGGCATGGCGAAGTGGTTTTTAAGTGAGCACACCATTTTTGTAAATGGGGAAAAAGAAAATCGTCGTGGAAAAAAGTTAAAGCATGGTGATACCGTAGAAATTATAGGAGTCGGTACCTATCAAGTTATTCAAGTTGATGATTAATGTTCCTTATGCTAGAGGGAGAAATATATGTATATAACAGAACTATCACTTACAAATTACCGGAATTATGACAAACTCGATTTATCTTTTGATCACAAAATTAATGTTGTCATTGGTGAAAATGCACAAGGAAAAACAAATATGATGGAATCCATCTATGTTTTAGCATTAACAAAGTCACATCGTACATCAAAAGATAAAGAATTAATAAAATGGAACGAAAATTATGCTAAAATAAAAGGTAGTGTTGTAAAACGAAATCGTTCCTTTCCGTTAGAGCTCATTTTTTCAAATAAGGGAAAAAAAGCAAAATTAAATCATATCGAGCAACAGCGTTTAAGTGATTATATAGGTGCATTAAACGTTGTTATGTTCGCTCCAGAGGATTTAAATTTAGTGAAAGGTAGTCCACAAGAGCGCAGAAGATTTATAGATATGGAAATTGGGCAAATCCAACCTATCTATGTGTATCATTTAACACAATATCAAAAAATATTGAAGCAACGTAATGCATTGTTAAAGGACTATCAGCGTAATAGAGAAATGGATCGGACGATGCTTCGAGTAATGACGGAACAGCTAATTGAGCATGCTTCCCCTATTACCCAGAGACGTTTTCAATTTCTTCATTTATTACGTAAATGGGCCCTTCCAATTCATAAAGGGATAAGTCATGACTTAGAAGATTTAGAAATTACGTACCAAGCTAGTGCTGATGTATCAGAAAACATGGAGTTGTCAAAAATAGTAGAAGTTTATCAAAAACAATTTCAGGATGTAGAAACAAAAGAAGTGGAGAGAGGAACGTCTCTTATTGGTCCTCATCGGGATGACCTGCTATTTTATGTGAATGAAAAGGACGTTCAAGCATTTGGCTCCCAGGGTCAACAAAGAACAACGGCATTATCGTTAAAATTAGCAGAAATTGAATTAATTCACAATGAAGTTGGAGAATATCCAATTTTACTTCTAGACGATGTTTTAAGTGAGTTGGATGATCATCGACAATCTCATTTATTAAATACAATACAAGGAAAAGTACAAACCTTTGTATCCACAACAAGTGTTACGGGGATAGAGCATGAAACGTTGAAAAAAGCAGAAATATTTCATGTTCATAAAGGAACTGTAGTGAAAGAAGGGTGAGGATATTCGTTGTTTATACATATAGGTGAGGATCACGTCATTCATTCTAAAGATGTTGTTTCGATAATAGATAGAGAGCTACTGACATCCTCTTCTATTATCGATGAAATGATTATGAATCAACGAAAAAATAATAAAGTTGTAGAGGCTTATTATGATTCAGCAAAATCAATTGTCATAACAACAGATTTAATTTATTTTAGTACCTTATCTGTAAACACATTAAAAAAACGAGCCCAATTATCATCAACCTTAAACAAACTAGAAGATTTTTCAGATGTATTTGATGATGAAAATAGTATTGAATAAATTATTCGTAATAGCTTCTACGATTTTTAGTATAAGCTATTATTTCATGTTTTAGGTAGTTGTCTATTTACGAATAGAGCGTAAATATTGTTGTCTATTTAAATTAAATCGAAGGTGTGAAACCGATGTCTATGGATGAAAAAGTAACAGAACAACAAGCATATGATGAAAATCAGATACAAGTGTTAGAAGGATTAGAAGCTGTACGAAAAAGACCTGGTATGTATATTGGATCTACAAGTGAAAAAGGCCTTCACCATTTAGTATGGGAAATTGTCGATAATAGTATCGATGAAGCTTTAGCAGGGTATTGTGACCTAATCCAAGTCATTATTGAGGAGGATAACAGTATTACTGTTATCGATAATGGGCGTGGAATTCCAGTAGGTATCCATGAGAAACAAGGCCGTCCGGCAGTAGAGGTAATCTTAACTGTATTACATGCTGGTGGTAAATTTGGCGGCGGTGGATATAAAGTTTCTGGTGGATTACACGGTGTAGGTGCATCGGTAGTAAATGCATTGTCTACTGAGCTTGAAGTATTTGTTCACCGTGATGGCAAAATCCACTATCAAAAGTTCAATCGAGGCGTTCCAGCAGCTGATTTAGAGGTTATTGGTGAAACAGATATTACAGGTACAAGAATTCACTTTGTTCCAGATCCAGAAATATTTACAGAAACAATCGTTTATAATTACGACACGCTTGTACAACGTATTCGGGAATTAGCCTTCTTAAATAAAGGCATTTCTCTATCGCTTGAAGACAAACGGGAAGGAAAGGAACCACAAGTTTTTCATTATGAAGGTGGGATTTCCTCTTATGTAGAGCATTTGAATCGAAAGCGTGAAGTATTACATGAGCCATTCTATTCTGAAGGAGAAATGGATAATATTGCTGTAGAAGTCTCTCTTCAATATAACGATGGCTTTGCAAGTAATATATACTCTTTTGCAAATAATATTCACACCTATGAAGGTGGAACGCATGAATCAGGTTTTAAAACGGCACTAACTAGGGTTATTAACGATTATGCAAGAAAGAACAATCTATTTAAAGAAAGTGACCCTAATTTAACTGGGGATGATGTTCGTGAAGGCTTGACGGCTATTGTATCGATTAAACACCCAGATCCACAATTTGAAGGACAAACCAAAACAAAACTAGGAAACAGTGAAGTAAGAGCTATTACTGATTCTGTTTTTAGTGATAAGTTTTCACAATTTCTATTTGAAAATCCAACTGTAGGTAAAATCATTGTTGATAAAGGATTAATGGCATCCAGGGCGAGAGTAGCAGCGAAAAAAGCACGTGAGCTTACTCGTAGAAAAGGTGCTTTGGAAATTTCCAATCTACCTGGTAAGCTAGCGGATTGCTCTTCGAAGGATGCGACAATTAGTGAATTGTATATCGTAGAGGGTGACTCTGCAGGTGGTTCCGCAAAGCAAGGACGAGATCGCCATTTCCAAGCAATTTTGCCACTTCGCGGTAAGATTTTAAATGTTGAAAAGGCAAGATTAGATCGTATTTTATCTAATAATGAAATTCGCTCCATTATTACTGCACTTGGAACTGGTATCGGAGAAGATTTTGATATCGAAAAGGCCCGTTATCATAAGGTTGTTATTATGACGGATGCCGATGTAGATGGGGCTCATATTCGGACCTTATTATTAACATTCTTTTATCGTTATATGAGACCGTTAGTGGAGCATGGATATATTTATATCGCCCAGCCACCATTATATAAGGTCCAGCAAGGAAAAGCGGCGCATTATGTATACAACGATAAGGAACTTGAAATAAAGCTTGCTGAACTCTCTCCTACACCAAAACCAGGAATTCAACGTTACAAAGGTCTTGGTGAAATGAATCCAACTCAATTGTGGGAAACAACAATGGATCCGGAAACGAGAACAATGCTGCAAGTACAATTACAGGATGCAATTGATGCGGATGAAATTTTTGAAGTGTTAATGGGAGATAAAGTAGAGCCAAGACGTGACTTTATTCAAGAAAATGCAAAATATGTGAAGAACTTAGATATTTAATGATTGCTAGGATTTTAAGTGAAAAATTAAAAATGTGAAGATGTCTAGCTACGGCTGTCGCCTACGCTTTTCTTCTTAGGAGGTAATACCAATGGCGGATCTTCAACGTCCACAGGTTCAGGAAATAAATATAAGCCAGGAAATGCGAACATCTTTTTTAGATTATGCGATGAGCGTAATTGTTTCACGTGCTCTTCCTGATGTCCGTGACGGTTTAAAGCCAGTTCACCGGAGAATTCTATATGCAATGCATGACTTAGGCATGCACTCTGATAAAGCTTATAAAAAATCAGCACGTATTGTTGGGGAAGTAATTGGTAAGTATCACCCACACGGTGATTCAGCAGTTTATGAAGCAATGGTAAGAATGGCACAGGATTTTAACTTCAGGTATATGCTTGTAGATGGTCATGGTAACTTTGGTTCTGTAGATGGCGATTCAGCTGCAGCGATGCGTTATACAGAAGCAAGAATGTCCAAAATTTCTATGGAGCTACTTCGTGATATCAATAAAGATACAATTGACTATCAAGATAACTATGATGGTTCAGAAAGAGAACCAGCTGTTTTACCTGCACGCTTTCCGAATTTATTAGTAAATGGTGCTTCAGGTATTGCGGTTGGGATGGCTACGAATGTTCCACCTCATCAATTAGGTGAAGTGATTGACGCTGTACTAGCTGTCAGTAAAGACCCGGATATCACGATTCAGGAGCTTATGGAAAATTATATTTATGGACCAGACTTCCCTACTGGTGGCCAAATTTTAGGTCGAAGTGGTATTCGAAAAGCTTTTGAAACAGGGAGAGGCTCACTTACAATTAGAGCGAAGGCAGAAATTATTGAACATAAAAATGGTAAGTCTTCCATCATTGTTACGGAACTACCATATCAAGTAAACAAAGCAAGACTTATTGAAAAAATTGCAGAGCTTGTTCGAGATAAACGTATTGAGGGTATTACCGATTTACGTGACGAATCGGACCGTGAAGGCATGCGTGTCGTAATTGAATTAAGAAAAGATGTAACACCAAATGTTGTGTTAAACAATTTATACAAACATACAGCATTACAAACATCTTTCGGAATCAATATGCTAGCACTCCATGATGGTCAACCAAAAGTGTTGAACCTGAAACAATCCCTTGTTTATTACTTAGATCATCAAAAGGTTGTTATTAAGCGTAGAACAGCTTATGAATTAAGAAAAGCAGAAGCTCGTGCACACATTTTAGAAGGATTGCGTATTGCATTAAACAATATAGATGCGGTTATTGCTTTAATTAGAGGCTCTAAAACAACGGATGAAGCTCGGGAAGGGTTAATGACTCAGTTCCAGCTATCAGAGAAACAAGCACAGGCTATTTTGGATATGCGTTTGCAACGTTTAACTGGTTTAGAGCGTGACAAAATCGAAGAAGAATATCAACAACTAATGAAGCTAATAGCAGAGTTAAAAGCCGTTTTAGCGGACGAAGAAAAAGTTCTAGAAATCATTCGAGAAGAGTTAATCGAAATTAAAGAAAAGTTTAATGACAAAAGAAGAACAGAAATTGTTATTGGACAAACGGATTTCTTTGAGGATGAGGATTTAATTCCAGAGGAAAAAATCATTATTACCTTAACGCATAAAGGCTATATCAAACGATTGCCAGCCACTACTTATAAAACGCAACGGCGTGGTGGACGAGGCGTACAAGGTATGGGAACGAACGAAGATGATTTTGTGGAGCATTTACTATCTACTTCTACTCATGATACAGTCTTATTTTTCTCAAATAAAGGGAAAGTATACAAAACAAAAGGTTATGAAATACCTGAGTATGGTCGTACTGCGAAGGGATTACCAATTGTTAACTTATTAGAGATTGAAAAAGACGAGTGGATCAACGCTGTTATTACCGTTCATGAGTATGTGGAAGACTGGTATTTATTCTTTGCTACAAAGCATGGAATTGTGAAACGAACAGCACTAAGTTCCTTTGCTAATATTAGAAAAGGTGGTTTACGTGCAATTAACCTAAGAGAAGAAGATGAGTTAATTTCTGTACGCTTAACAGATGGTAAAAAGCAAATTATGATGGGAACAAAACAAGGTTATTTAATTCGTTTTGATGAGCAGGATGTAAGAACAATGGGTCGTACTGCTTCTGGTGTTAAAGGGATTACACTAAGAGATGAAACAGATAAAGTAGTTTCAATGGAAATTCTTGAAGATGATATTCAAGTCTTAACGGTAACAAGCAAGGGTTATGGTAAGAGAACCAATGCGACAGAATATCGTACGACCAATCGTGGTGGGAAAGGTATCTTCACGGTTAACTTAACAGACAAAAATGGTACGGTTGTCGCAGTAAAAGCAGTAACAGGTGATGAAGATTTAATGATCATTACAGAAAGTGGTGTATTAATTCGAATGCCTGTTGAAAGTATTTCGGAAACTGGCCGTAACACACAAGGTGTTAAGTTAATTAAGCTAGATGGAGATGAAGAGGTAGCAACGGTTACTCGAATAGAAAAAGAAGAAGATGATGACACTACCGAGGAAGATTTAGAGAATGCAACGGAACAAGAATCAAATACAGAAGTAGTAGAACAAGAAGAACAAACTACGCTTGAGGAAGATGAAAATAAACAGGCTGAGGAAGCTGATGAAGAGTAACCGATAAGGTTTGTTTATCGTCTTACTTGTTAGGAGGACGCAACATTAGTTTGTTTCGTCCTCCTTTTGTTAGAGATATAGCTTATGCTTTGTTTAATCAACTGGCCATATATACAGGGGGAGTATTTATGCTTGTTCATCCAAAACAATTAAAGACAGGATGTTTGCTCTTAAGTGACGTGATGGGAAAAACCATTCATCCTATTGTTCCAAAGGAAACCGTTATTCAACCAATCCATATAAAAGTATTAAACCAATTTCAAATTAAAGAAGTTGATGTTGCTCCTAAACTGGCGACAGGTGAAGTCTTTGACCCAAATGCCGTATCAGAAGAGCAAGAAAACGACACGATTGGGAAAATGCAACATTTTTTAACGCTTTATAACGATTGTATTGATAAAACGAAGAAATTATTTGATCGTTTACGAAATCGAGTCCCATTAAATATTTTTGAGATTCGCGAGTACCTTTTACCTTTATTAAAAGAATCAGAGCATATGCCTGAAATCATTTTTCAGCTCCATCGGTATGTAAAGGTAGAGGATTATCCTTTCCATCAATCTATCGATATAGCCATTGTTTCAGAGATTATTGCAAAGAAAATGAACTTTTCTCAAGGGGATCAAATTCAAATAGCACTAGCTGCTTATTTAAGTAATTGTGGTTTAGCAAATATAGAAGAGGATGTAATTTTTAAAAAGGGTGCTTTTACAGAGGATGAATACAACGAAATAAAAAAACATCCAATTCATTCCTATCGCATGATTGAATCTATTTCAATGTTAAAATATGAGGCCAAAATAGCTGTATTACAGCATCATGAAAGACTAGATGGAAGTGGATATCCCTTTGGTCTTAAGGCAGATAAAATTCATCAGTACTCTAAAATTATTGCTGTAAGTGAAGCTTTTATTGCAATGACTTCTGATCGAACTTATCGAGAAAAGCGCTCACCTTATCAAGTGTTAGAAGAATTGCTAACAGATTCCTTTGGCAAGCTTGACATGGAAGTAATCCATACATTAGCAAGGAGCCTTTCAAGCTTTTCAGTAGGTACAAAGGTGAAGCTATCAAATGGCAATATCGGTGAAATCGTATATGTCGATGAAAAAAATTTAACGAGACCAATCGTACGTTTAAGTGAGAATGATTCCATAATTGTTTTAAAAGATAACAAAGAAGTATATATAGAGCAAATTTTATATGGGGTTGACTAATTAATGTCAACCATCCTTGTTTGCTTCCCATTGCTTGATTAAATAGCTTCCAAGTAGCATTGGTGTTTTATATTCTGCTATTTTTAAAAATTGTACAATATATGCATAATCATCACTTGCATACGTGTGCAATAAATCCCCCCACCATTCTGTTTCATACCGGCAGATCATACTTAAGTTATAGAGAATTAAATAATGAATCATAGCTTCGTGTAAGGGGAAAAATGCTTGTTTATATGTGCATAAATAATACTGATTGTTATGTGAATGGCTTGTAATTAGGTTACTTTCAAACGGTTTCAGAGGCTGCTCCAATTCAATAACTAAATAGGGCTCTTTTGTATAGGTTGTTTTAATAGCAGGAACGGATTGCTTAAGCTTTTCGATAAAGCGTCCTTCCGTCATATGCCATTTTATTAAGAGTTGTAACGGTACTCTCATTTTTACGTCGACATCGGAACCGACCTCTATTTGAACGTTTCTATTTTGAAAGGAAAATAGCTGTCTCAATTCTGGTATTCGAATGAGAAGAGAGTCCATTGAAAATTTATCGGTAGGAAATTGGCCGATATGAAATAAATGGTTTGAAAAATAAGGAAAAAGTCCATATTGCTGTATTTTAATTTCATCCTGTAAAAAACGATAGGATTGTTTTTTACGTTTTCTTGTGGACACCCCATGCGCCAAAAGCTTTGTATTTTCTGGATAATGTGGTCTTTTCGTTAGCAAGCATGCTTTAATTAACTGGTTCATGCCATAAAACAATAAAACAGGCTTAATACTAATCGGTGCTAGTTTGGATTGTTCAAAATATACCTCTGCATGTTCGATATAATATATAAATTGCTCTGCATTTTGATAGCTTAAGCGGTCATAGTCCGTTATTTTTTGCTGTTGATAGCAGTTCAATAAATAGTTTTGCACAAAAGGGATAGACTTTAGTTGGTCAAAGAACGTGGCTATATTATTATGATTCATAGAAATCCCCTTAAATAGTAAAATCAGGTCGTACTTTTATAGTATTCCCGAATAAGGCTTAATCAATCGATAAATAAACATGGGAAACGAAACAAATGCTAGTACTAAAACGAGGTAGAATTCGCCTATTTTTTTTAATAGACCTGTGATAAAATTGCAAGGTAAAAAACAAAACAAAAAAACACAAAACTTGTTGGAGGTTCTAAAAAGAATGAAAAAGTCGATACAAACGATGTTTATTGCATTAGCTGCATTTTTCATAACATTTATGTCTATGATCCCAAGTCCCATTACAATAAGTGCAGCTGAAGTACAAATAGAGGCGAAATCAGCTATCTTAGTTGATGCCAATACAGGGAAAATTTTATATGAAAAAGAAGCGGACTTAGCTTTACCTCCAGCCAGTATGACGAAAATGATGACAGAATACTTGGTTCTAGAGGCAATTGAAGAGGGTGTTATTTCTTGGACAGATACAACACGTCTAAGTGATTATGCTTATTCTTTATCAGCTAATTCTGGATTCTCTGGTTATTTTTTAAGACAAGACCGAGATTATACAGTAGAACAATTATATTCAGCTATGGCTGTTAATTCTGATAATGCAACTTCTGTAGCACTTGCTGAGTTAGTTGCAGGTAGTGAAGATAACTTTGTTAAGATGATGAATGAAAAAGCACAGGAATTAGGGTTACCTGATGCACAGTTTGTAAACTCTACTGGACTTGCAAATAGTGATTTAGGTGGGAATCATCCACCAAGCACCAGTGCTGATGCCGATAATTATTTATCCGCTAAATCAGCTGCATTGCTTGCCTTTCATTTAATTAATGATTTTAGTACAGAGGACGGATCTCCGCTTGCACTAGAATATTCCAGCTTGGAGTCTTATGAAATGGAAGGGCAAACCTCCGATAACTGGAATGAAATGTTACCTGGATATGAAAGACATGGCTTTGAGGGAATGGACGGACTTAAGACAGGTTATACAGATATGGCTGGTTACTGTTTTACTGGAACAGCAGAGCAAAACGGACGTAGACTTATTTCTGTTGTTATGAAAACAGATAGTGAAGATGCTCGTTTTGAGGAAACGAGAAAGCTTCTCGAATATGGATTTAATCAATTCGAACAAAAAGAAATCTTCCCTGCTGGATATCAAGTAGAAGACTTAAAAACTATTCCAGTAAATAAAGGGAAAGAAAAAGAAGTAGCTGTAGCAACAAATGAGGCTATTACTTCTGTTGTACCTAAAGGTGAAGAAATTACATTTACCCCTTCTTACAAAATTGATGATTCACTATTAAATAAAGATGGGGAACTAACAGCACCATTGAAAAAAGGAGACGTAGTAGGTACGTTAACATATGAATATAGCGGTGATCAATATGGCTATATTGATGAGCAATTTGCAGACCAAGCATCAGTTGAGCTAGTCGTTCAAGATGATGTAGAAAAAGCAAATTGGTTTACATTAATCTTTAGAGCGATTGGCGATTTCTTTGTAGACTTATTTACTTCCGTTGTTGGTTGGTTTAAAGGATTATTCTAAAGCCAATTGGAATGGTAGGAATTTAGAAAAAATTGAGGTAAAATAGCAATATAGGTATGATTCTATATTGCTATTTTTTATAAAGAAGATGGTTTAGCTCCATTCGGGGCTTACACTTCAAACACTAGGGGGGAATTACAGTGGAGAAAATTGGTACAGATGTAGTAAAAAGAGGTATGGCTGAAATGCAGAAAGGCGGCGTTATTATGGACGTTGTTAATGCAGAACAAGCCAAAATTGCAGAACAAGCAGGCGCTGTAGCAGTAATGGCACTTGAGAGAGTCCCTTCTGATATTCGTGCTGCTGGTGGAGTAGCTCGTATGGCTGATCCAACGATTGTTGAGGAAGTTATGAATGCCGTCTCTATTCCAGTAATGGCAAAGGCTCGTATTGGCCACATTGTCGAAGCTAGAGTACTGGAGGCAATGGGTGTAGATTATATAGACGAAAGTGAAGTACTAACTCCTGCTGATGATCGTTTTCATATGAATAAGCGTGATTTCACTGTTCCATTTGTTTGTGGATGCCGTGATTTAGGGGAAGCGGTTCGTCGTATAGGTGAAGGTGCATCGATGCTTCGTACAAAAGGTGAGCCTGGTACTGGAAACATTGTGGAAGCGGTTCGTCATATGCGACAAGTACAAGCTCAAATTCGTGAAGTTTCAAGCTTGTCCTATG
Organism: Salirhabdus sp. Marseille-P4669; assembly: GCF_900240405.1. Lineage (GTDB taxonomy): Bacteria > Bacillota > Bacilli > Bacillales > Alkalibacillaceae > OEQK01. The sequence continues at coordinate 23,791 of NZ_OEQK01000001.1, read as the reverse complement.
ATGAATTAATGGTATATGCAAAAGAAATTGGAGCACCTTATGAATTGCTTGCGCAAATTAAGGAGGAAGGACGTCTTCCTGTTGTAAACTTTGCTGCAGGTGGAATTGCAACTCCAGCAGATGCTGCGTTAATGATGGAATTGGGAGCAGACGGTGTATTCGTTGGCTCTGGTATATTTAAATCGGAAAACCCTGAAAAGTTCGCTCGTTCTATTGTGGAAGCAACGACACATTATCAAGACTACACATTAATTGGTGAACTATCAAAAGGATTGGGCACACCTATGAAGGGAATTGAAATGTCCACTCTATCTCCTAATGAACGAATGCAGGATCGCAGTAAATAAAAAGAGAGCGTGCAGTTTGGTTGGAGTGCCAGGCACCTGTCGAATTTAGGAGGTGAACAAGATGAAAATAGGCGTATTAGGCTTACAAGGAGCTATTCGAGAACATGTCCGTTCCATCGAATCCTGTGGCGTGGAAACGGTTATTGTAAAACGAAAAGAGCAATTAGATGATATAGATGGTCTTATTCTCCCTGGTGGGGAAAGTACAACAATGCGACGTTTAATCGACCGCTATGACTTTTTAGATGCATTAAGAGCGTTTGGCGATGCAGGTAAACCGATATTCGGTACTTGTGCAGGATTAATATTGTTAGCAAAAGAAATTAATGGTCAAGAGCATGCTCACCTAGAGCTAATGGATATAAAGGCAGAACGAAATGCGTTTGGGCGTCAAAAGGAAAGCTTTGAAGCAGCTTTACCAATAAAAGGCGTAGCAGAGGATTTTAATGCAGTCTTTATTCGGGCACCATATATATTGGAGGTTGCACCCGATGTAGAGGTGTTAGCTACTTATAACGAAAAAATTGTTGCAGCAAGACAAGGTCAATACTTAGCATGTGCTTTTCACCCTGAATTAACAAGTGATAACCGACTAGCCCAATATTTTGTAAATATGGTAAAAGAAGCTTCGAAAGAACTTGCATCCTTTTGAAAAAAAGGGTATATTAATAAACAATTAAAGAATGAAAGCAATGAGAGGAACTAGTAACAGTTTTTCTTTCGATAGAGAGTCGGTGGTTGGTGCAAACCGATGAAAGAGAATTGTGAATCCATCCTTGAGCTGAGTTGCTGAAGTCATAGTAGGCAATTTCCGGTTAAGCACCGTTACATGTAACCAAGCTGGTAGATTGTTTTGATCTACAATTAGGGTGGTATCGCGGGAAATTATATAGCTCTCGTCCCTTTTTATTAGGGATGGGGGCTTTTTTGTATGTTTTAATTTTTCAATTACTGAAGAAAAAGACGGACTAAGGAGGAATTCATCATGCTAGACATGAAGTTTTTACGTGAAAATTATGAAGAAGTAAAACAAAAGCTACAACATCGTGGAGAGGATTTAACAGACCTTGATAAGTTTGGAGAGTGGGATAAAAGGCGTCGTGAGCTGATTACAGAGAGTGAAGAATTAAAAGCAAAGCGAAATGAAGTTTCCAAACAAATCTCTGTGTTAAAGAAAGAGAAAAAGGATGCAGATGAATTAATTAAAGAAATGCGTGACGTTGGCGATAAAATCAAAACGTTGGATAATGAATTAAAGAATATTGAAGAAAACCTTGATACCTTACTTCTTTCAATCCCGAACATCCCACATGAAAGTGTTCCAGTTGGAGAAAGTGAGGATGATAATAAGGAAATTCGTAAGTGGGGAGAGGTTCGAGAGTTTGGCTTTGATGCTAAGGCCCATTGGGATATCGCAGCAGATTTAGAATTGCTAGACTTTGAACGGGCAGGGAAAGTTACTGGTAGTCGTTTCGTCTTTTATAAAGGCTTAGGTGCTCGATTAGAGCGGGCTCTAATGAACTTTATGATGGACTTGCACTCTGATGAACATGGATACCAAGAAGCAATCCCACCATATATTGTAAATCGCGATAGCTTAATCGGAACTGGTCAATTACCTAAATTTGAAGAAGATTTATTTAAAATTGATGAGTGGAGCAATTATTACTTAATTCCAACAGCAGAAGTACCAATTACGAATTACCATCGTGGAGAAATTTTATCTACTGAAGAGCTACCAGTAAAATTTGCAGCCTTTAGTGCTAACTTCCGATCTGAAGCGGGTAGTGCAGGTCGTGATACAAGAGGTTTAGTCCGTCAGCATCAATTCCATAAAATTGAGCTTGTACAATTAGTAAGGCCAGAAGAATCCTATGATGTTTTAGAGCAATTAACCGGACATGCCGAAAAGGTATTACAGCTACTTGAATTACCATATCGTGTTGTGAGTATTTGTACTGGTGATTTAGGCTTCACTGCCGCTAAAAAATATGATCTAGAGGTTTGGTTACCAAGCTCTGATAATTATCGTGAGATTTCTTCTTGCTCTAACTTTGAAGACTTCCAAGCAAGACGTGCAAAAATCCGCTTCCGTCGTGAACCAAATGCAAAACCAGAATATGTACACACATTAAATGGCTCTGGACTTGCAATTGGACGTACCGTTGCTGCTATTTTAGAAAATTACCAGCAGGAGGATGGAACAGTAGTGATTCCAAAGGTGTTGCGTCCGTATATGGGGAACAAGGAAGTAATTGGGCCGAAGTAATAAAGAAGAGTATAGGCACTTGTTGAATTAGGGATGCAAGTGCCTAATATCCCTATTCTATAGATATAAAATGATTAAAAAGTAAGAAAATAAAAACATAAATCAATTAGGTTGCACAAGCATTTGGAATGTGCTATATTATTTAAGTGTCAATTGGAGGAATACCCAAGTCTGGCTGAAGGGATCGGTCTTGAAAACCGACAGGGGTGTCAAAGCCCGCGGGGGTTCGAATCCCTCTTCCTCCGCCATATATATGCGTATAATATTGGAGATATAACGGAATAAAAAGATCGTTACTGCTACGAGTAACGATCTTTATTTTTTTATATAGGCTTCATGCTTGATAAGGATGTAGACGGAGAGTATTTATGCAGTCCCGTATCCAATTTATTTACAAGAAACAAAAAAATCCGAACGAATACGTATACCTAAGAAAGGGTTCGTATATTAGTTCGGATTATTTCTTTGACTAAAAAGCTCTTTACATATGTGAAGTTGTTAACTTTCTTGTTTGGCTAATAAAATGACTAACACGCTCTAGAATTGGCTCAATGGATGTATTGTCGTTGACAATATCATAATCCGCAATATTAATGCGCATTACAGGACATGCATTGAAGTTGTTAATCCAATTTTGATAACGGTCGTACATTTCCTTCCAATACTCTACTGGTGTTTCCTGCTCCATTGGACGCCCTCGTAGACGGATACGGTCTAAAATGTCCTCGAAAGATCCTTCCAAATAAATTAATAGGTCTGGATGTGGGAAGTATGGTGTCATCACCATTGCTTCGAAGAGATTTGTGTATGTTTCATAATCTGTTTTAGACATTGTTCCTTTTTCATAATGCATTTTTGCAAAAATACCTGTATCTTCATAAATGGAACGATCTTGAACAAATCCTCCACCATATTCAAAAATTTGCTTTTGTTCTTTGAAGCGTTCCCCTAAAAAGTATACTTGTAAATGAAAGCTCCAGCGCTCAAAATCCTTATAAAATTTATCTAAGTACGGATTTGTATCTACCTTTTCAAAGGATGTTTTAAAATTTAAAGCATTGGCCAACGACTTAGTCATTGTCGATTTACCAACACCAACTGTTCCAGCAATTGTAATTACTGCATCGTTTGGAATACCATATTTATTTCTCATGAAGAAAATACCTCCGTCTCTCGTAATGACTTTTCAATTAGAGTTAAAATATTAGTTAAATCATTTTCATTTTGAACAAAGTCAAGATCATCGCCGTTTAAACGAATTAGAGGTATGTTTGGATACTTCTCTTCAAATTCATTCATAAACGCTTCATAATCATCGGATAATTGCTGTAAGTAGGATGCTTGAATGTTTTGTTCAATTTCACGTCCACGTTTTTCAATGCGTTCTAACAATGTATCTAAGCTTGCATGCAAATAAACCATCACATTTGGCATTGGCATATCTGCAGTTAGAATATCAAATATCTCGCTATATTTTTGAAACTGGGAATCCTTTAAAGTCCGCTTCGCAAAGATCATATTTTTGGAAATATGATAATCGGAAACAACAGGCTTTCCTACTTTTAAAAATTTCTCATTTATATCTTCAAGCTGCTTATAGCGATTGCAAAGGAAAAACATTTCCGTTTGAAAACTCCACTCATCAATGTCATCATAAAACTTACCTAAGAAGGGGTTTTCTTCTACAATTTCCTTCAAAAGATGAAAGTTAAAATGTTCATTAATTTTTTTAGACAAAGAGGTTTTTCCTACACCAATAGGTCCCTCTACCGCAATAAAAGGAATTTTGTCCATTTGCTTTACTTTTCCCCCTTTAAGAAAAACGTACCATACTATATCTATATCTTTTTCTATTAAAAATTGACGAATTGTGCGAAAAATAGACAAGTTTAATTTTAACATAATCAAATTTGTTTCGAAATATGTAAAAGGTGTCAAATTGTGTAATACAGCAATATAAATAAATTTAAATTTTCCGATAATAATAATTGACATATTCAAAATTAACTTGCATAATACTAAAAAAATAGTGATTAGTGAAGAACAGGCGAGTACGTAACAAATCGGATGAAAGAGAGTGGGATTCACCGGCTGAAAGATCCCATCATCAAGAGGTTATGGAAACCTACCTGGGAGCTATCAGGCGAATAACCTGATCGTTTAACAAACGTTATCAGTAATGAAGAGGACATAAGTTTCTTGTGTCAATAAAGGTGGTACCGCGGAAAAACCCATTTCCGTCCTTGATAAGAGGACAGAAATGGGTCTTTTTATGGGAAAATAAAGGTAGGAGGAATAATGTATGAGTGTGAAATTAGCCTTTATTGGTGCTGGGTCTATGGCAGAGGCAATAATTGGTGGTATCGTCCATAAAGAATATGTCAAACCAGAGCAAATTTATGTTACGAATAAAGAAAATCAGGAAACGTTAAAGAATTTACGTAATCGATTCGGAGTGCACTGTACAAATAATAAACAGGAAGTCATCGAAAATGCCGATGTTATTATTCTTTCGATGAAACCGAAGGACGCCATTGAGGCCCTTCATTCGATTAAACCATATGTAAATGCTAATCAGTTAATGGTATCAGTACTTGCTGGAATCTCCTCTAGCCTTATTGAAAGGGAACTGGATTTAACAGTACCAGTTGTGCGAGCTATTCCAAACACGTCTGCCGCCATTGGCTTTTCAGCAACTGCTATTGCAGCGGGGAAATATGCAAAGGAGCAACATATGGACGTTGTAAAAACATTATTCCGGACAATTGGAACAACCACGATTGTGGAGGAAGAAGATTTACACACCGTAACAGGATTATCAGGAAGTGGTCCAGCATATATTTACTACCTGGTAGAAGCGATGGAACATGCAGCAAGGGACGCAGGCTTAAATCCAACTGTTTCGAAAGAATTGATTGTTCAAACATTAGTTGGAGCAGCAGAAATGTTAAAAACATCAAAGGATCACCCCTCTGTTTTACGCAAAAAAATTACAAGTCCAGGGGGCACTACACAAGCAGGATTGGAAACATTGCAAAAGTATAATTATCAGGAGGCATTAATCGAATGCATCAAAAGTGCAAGAGAGCGTTCTATTGAGCTTGGTAGGTTATATGAATAAGCAGTGCTCTTTTCAATTTCCTTATCTTTTTGTATAATGAATAATGTTTGAATAAGCGGCCCCGTAGCTCAGGGGATAGAGCGTTGGTTTCCTAAACCATGCGTCGGAGGTTCGAATCCTCTCGGGGCCATAAAAACAAGCGTGAGACAATTGCCTCACGCTTGTTTTACTCACCAAATCCTTCTTTTCGAATAACTTCTACAATTCCCTTTAAAGCTTCTTCTTCATCAGATCCTTCTGCAATGATTTCCACCGTAGCACCTGTTGGTATTCCTAATGACATAATTCCCATAATCGATTTTAAGTTCACATTTTTACCGTTGTATTCCATACTAATAGTGGATTCGTATTTACCTGCTGTTTGAACGAGTAGTGTTGCAGGTCTCGCGTGAATGCCTTCAGGTGCGGTAATTTGAATGGTTTGCTTAGCCATGTTTGTATCCTTCCTTTCTTATTCTCTTACAATGGAAATAATATTTTCTTCTCCTTGTGTAACAGTACCTTGTTTTATAATTTTCACCGATTCATTTGCCTGTAAATTCGTAAATACAATAGGTGTAATAATAGATGGTACTTTTTCTTTAATAACGTTCAAATCCACCTTCAACAGCTTTTGACCAAGCTTAACTTCATCACCTTCCTTGACAAATGTTTCAAATCCTTCGCCTTTTAATTTAACGGTATCGATACCAAAATGGATTAAAATTTCTCTACCAGATTTTGATTCCAATCCGATTGCATGCTTTGTTGGGAACACATTCACTATCTTTCCATCAACGGGTGACACAACGAGGTTATCAATAGGTTCAATCGCAAAGCCGTCTCCCATCATTTTCCCAGAAAACACTTGATCAGGTACATCGGTTATTGGTAGTATGTTTCCTTTAATCGGACTTACTAAGTTAAACTCTGCGTTTTCATCTACATCCTTTATCGGGTCCTCTACTTCCTTTTTGGCAGCCGGTCGTGGTGATTTCCCACTAATAATATCTTGAATCTGCCCTTTAATGGAATCGGATCTAGGACCAAAAACAGCTTGTACATTGTTTCCTACCTCCATAACCCCTGATGCTCCTAGATGTTTTAAACGGCTTTTATCTACTTCCCCCTTATCTTTTACCGAGACACGTAGCCTCGTAATACATGCATCTAAATGGGTAATATTATCTTCTCCACCTAAGCTTTCTAATATTTCATAAGGTAGATCATCTCCCGTACTTTCTCCCTTTCCTTTATCTGTATCTAATATTTCATCCTCTTCTCGACCTGGTGTAGCTAAATTAAATTTCCGAATTGCAAACCGGAAGCCGAAATAATACAGAACTGCAAAGACAAGTCCTACTGGAATTACCATCCATGCATTGGTAGAAAGTCCCCAGTATAGAACGTAGTCAATTGCCCCGCCGGAAAAGGTAAAACCAGCCTTTACATTGAGTAAGTCCATTGCTACAAAAGAAAAACCTGCAAACACACAGTGAATTAAAAATAAAATAGGTGCAACAAACAAGAAGGAAAATTCAATTGGTTCCGTTATGCCAGTTAAAAAGGATGTAAGTGCTGCTGAGCCCATAATCCCCGCTACTTTTGCTTTGTTTTCCGGCTTTGCTTCTTGATAAATTGCAAGTGCAGCAGCAGGTAAACCAAAGAGCATAAAAGGGAATAAACCAGCCATAAAGGTACCTGCAGATGGGTCGCCAGCAAAGTATCTAGTCATATCTCCTTTTACTACTTCTCCTGCATCTGTAACAAAGGTACCGAACTCATACCAGAATGGTTGATAAAAAATATGGTGTAAACCAAATGGAATAAGGGCCCTTTGTCCAAAGCCAAAGATAAATGCCGCGATTGTAGTTCCCGTTTCTGTTGCAAGAACACTGAACCAATCAATAACATTTTGAATCGGTGGCCAAATAAAGACAAATAACAGCCCTAATAAAACCGCAGTTGCGGCAGTAATAATAGGTACGAATCGTTTTCCTGCAAAAAAGCCTAAAAACGGAGGAAGCTGGATATTATAAAAGCGTCGATATAACGCTGCGGCTACAATCCCCATAATAATTCCACCGAATACACCCATTTGTAAGGTTGTAATACCTAATAATTCGACCGTATCAGCTCCAAAGGATTCCGCCATAATGCCTAATGTTACATTCATCACAAGAAATCCGATTACAGCTGCTAGCCCTGCAACACCATCACCATCTGCCAGTCCAATGGCAACTCCTATTGCAAAGAGCAATGGTAAATTATCAAATATAATGCCACCTGCTTGGGCCATAACTGGTATATCTAAAACATTTTCATGTCCAATTCCAAGTAATATTCCTGCAGCAGGTAAAACGGATACTGGAAGCATGAGTGCTCGTCCAACTCGCTGCAAGAGGCCAAATGCCTTTTTAAACATGTAAAACCCCCCATAATGTTAAGTTCTTTTAAAGGATTTGCTTCTGTTCTTTTTTTAAGTTTCCCAATTTCTTATAATTAACTAATAAAAGTAAAAAGTAATCTAAAGCTTAACTGGGAGGATGTACACATATGATTAAATTGATTGTTTCTGATTTAGATGGAACGTTATTTTCGAGTGGTATAACGATAGATAATCGGGATAAGCGTGCGATACAAACAGTTTTATTGAAGAACAAGGATTTACAATTTTCTGTTGCTAGTGGCCGAATGGATGTAGAGATTAAAGAGGTATTAGCGGAGCTCGGTGTAAATGGACATCGCATCAGTCAAAATGGTGCATTTGTTTATATGGATAATGAGGAAAGACTCGTTGCGAATGTTTTTCCTTCTTCATTAGCGCTGGAAGTTTATACATATTTACCTAAAGATGAAAATTCATTAATTACTGTGTTTGTAGAAGATAAAGGAATTACACACCATCATTCTAATCATATGAATAAAATCAATGAGCAATTATTCTTTCCTCTTACGGTAGATTCAAATATAAAGAAGCGGATTTTAGATTTACATATATCTAAAATAACTGTAGGTGGTGCAACAGGTTATTTAAAGGACCTAGAACAGAAAGTACGGGGACAGTATAGGGATAAAGTGGATACGTTTATTTCCGATCCTCATTGTCTAGACATAATGCCGAAAAACATTAGCAAAGGAACAAGTCTTCAGCAGCTAATTGAAAATTTACATATAGAACCCAATGAAATCGCATGTATTGGAGATTCATATAATGATATTTCTATGTTTGCCTTAACACCATATAGTTATTGTATGAGTCATGCGGAGGAGCGCGTTCAAAATCATGCAACTTACGTAGTTCGAAGTGTCGCGGATATGGTGGATCATTTAATACAGAAAAAAGTAATAGGTAATGAGGAGAGTCGTAACCTTTAAAGTGTTTAAAAGCTTTAAAGGTTTTTCTTATGAGGAAGAATAACCTTAGGCTTTTCGCAAAAACTGAAGGAGTAAACGACGTATTGCATCCGCATCCGAAAGAGAGGTCGTTAATAGGTGTTTGGTAAAAGTAACAACGTAGATCAATTGAAGCCTCTACTTGAGAAAAACTTTAAAGGTTCAAAAGATGCAACATTTCAAAACCTAGATAATGGAAACTACCAGCTTAAGATGATTTATATAAATTCTGTTATCGATACGAGCAAGATTCATGACATGTTTGTCAAACCCTTTTTTGAAGTGGAAAAGAAGGAGCAATATACAAAGTATTTGCAAAGCTTAGGGGATTATAAGGAATACAAAAACGAAAGAGAGACGATAAAAGATATTCTGCATGGTTCGGTTGTATTTCTAATTGATCAAACAGTACATCTTATCGGCTTGAATCATCAGGAAAATAACAGTGTATTAGATGCGAATGTCGAAACGACGATAATGGGACCCCAAAAGGGTTTAAGCGAAAATATAAACGTAAATTTAAATTTGATTCGCCATCGTTATCATGTACCGTCATTGACGGTGGAAAATAACTATCTTGTTGGGGATAAATCAAATATAGAAGTCGTTCTTCTATATGATAGCGAACAAGTAGATACGAAGGTATTGAAAAAAGTAAAAGAGCAGTTAAATAAAGTAGACCGTTCTATCGTCCAATCGGCAGGAGAGTTGCATCGTGCCCTTACCTCAAGGAAAAGGCGGTTATTTCCTACACTTATGGTGACAGAAAGACCAGACAGAATTGCGTATAACCTTTCTTTAGGTAAAGTAATTGTGATGATGGAAGGTACACCATTTGTCCTCATAACCCCAGCTGTTTTTTATGATTTTATGACGTCAATGGAAGATTTCTATCAGCCTTATTTTGTTGGGAAGTTTCTCGTTTTGTTGCGTTACATCGGCTTACTAATTAGTTTGTTTCTACCATCCTTTTATGTTGGAATTATTTCCTATAATCCAGAAATACTACGAATTCAACTCGCTTTCTCTATTGCTAGCTCTCGTATTCCAGTTCCTTTCCCATCCTATTTAGAGGTAATTTTCATGTTAATTATGATGGAAATGCTAGTAGAAGCATCGATCCGATTACCGAAAACAATTGGACCTACTGCTACAACTGTAGGTGGTTTGATATTAGGACAAGCTACGACTGAAGCAGGACTCGTTTCAAATATTATGATTATCATTGTCGCTTCGGTCGCAATCTCAAACTTTATTATTCCAATTAACGAAATGAGTTTTTCGATGCGGGTTGTCAAATATTTTCTATTACTATTTACTACCCTATTTGGATTAATTGGTTTGGTTATTTCCACTATTGGACTAATTTTTTATCTCGTCAATTTAGAAAGTCATGGCTATCCATATTTGAAGCTATTCTTTTCCGAGAGTAAACGGCCATCGAAGGTGAGTTAAATGGAGGGATGAGCGATTAGATATTTTTACTATCTTATTATTCTTAATATGTTAGCTAATGTTGTAGCGCTTGTTCCGAGAATTATGATTGATGCGCGTAATAATGGGGCTATTTTATCCATATTTATTGGTGCTTTATTAAGCTCACTGTTTTTTTACTTTTATATGAATATTCTGTTGAAATTTCCGAAAAAAACCCATGCAGAAATAGTAAAGGAGTATATTCCGAAGTGGATTGCTGTTCTTTATATTATGATCATCAGCCTCATATTCTTCATTAGCTCTTGGTTAATACTTGTTGTCTTTATTGATATAACCAAACGCTTTGTGAATCCAGACTTATCTCCTTTTGTCATTGGGATTATCTTTTTATCGGTTATCTGTTTTGGAGCATTACTAAAATCGGAAAAAACATTGTATGCGTTGGAGATTATTTTATTGTTTTGTATTCCTTTTATCGGTGCCATTTTTCTAAAATCTACCATTAATCAGCATATAAGCTGGGATGCGATAAAAATTGTATTTAGACATGGATTTGAGCTTCCTAAATTAGAAACAATAGGTGCTACCACTTACTCTTTTTTAGGATTTTATTATTATTCTATTTACAACAAGGTTATCGATTTAAAGAAAAAGAAAATTCCTATATTGCTTGTCTTTATTGTTGCAGCGGTAGGTATTGTGAATTTATTAACCTCTTTATTAGTTCCGATTGGCTACCATGGCTTTGATGGAATTGAGGAATATGTATATCCATGGTTTTCGACTGCTGATGCCATTCGAATGGAGTTGGGTTTTATTGAACGGGTGTTGTTTATTTTCTTACTACTCTATGTAGGAGTATCGATCATCAGCGCTACCATTAGTAGTCATGTCGGGATTGAAACCATTCGGTACATATTACCACAAACAAAATGGAGGAATGTTTCCATCTTTCCTATCTTCATTATGATTGTTTTTTCGTTGTTTACGACGATAAGCTACTTTTTTATTTCACAGGAACAGGTATTTGAATTAGCAAAAATCTATTTTACGTTTTTATTACCTATGGGGGTTATTTCCATCGTAGTTTTAGTATGGGCTGATAGGAGGAAGAAGCATGGGTAAAGGTAGGAAGGTCTTTTATGTACTGTTTTGCCTTCTTCTTCTTTCAAGCTGTGGCTTTAAGGATATTGATAAAAGGGCTTTTGTTGTGAGCATGGGAATAGATGAAGCTTCCAACATGGAAGATGGCTATGAAATCATTTTAAAGGTCGCCATTCCGGAGGCAGAATCAAGAAAGGAAAGTGAAAAATATATTTTACTTACGGAGGAAAGTCAAACAATCGGAGAAGCGGTTAATATCATGAAAGGAAGAATTAGTAATGAATTAGACTTCGGTCATATGAAAATGATTGTTCTCGGAAGTGACATTATGAAAAGGGATTTAAGTAAGGTGATGGATTGGTTTACGAGAAGACGAGACATACAACAAATTGCTTATGTAGGCGTAGGCAAACCGGATGCTAAAACCATTTTAGATGTAACACCAAAAATTGAGCGGCTTCCTTCTAACTCTCTCTTTCTATTCTTTGGTGAAACTGGTACGGAATCTGCCTATGTGACAACATCCTATTTGTTTAATTTCCGTCGGGATTTAAAGGAGCGTGGGATTGATGCTTACTTACCAGTGATTGAACCAAATGATACAGGTGGGTTATCGATTGCCAAATTAATGATCTCCAGTAAAGAAAAAATACTATTGGAGTTAAATGAGGAAGAAACAAAAATGTTCAATATCCTAAATAAAGGATATGACAAATTTAACATGGTGGTGGAAACGGATGAAACAAATTATTTTGTGTTAACCATGGACCAGGTCGATAGTTCCTATACTTTTATGAATCGGGATCAACCAGTAATAACATTTACAATAAACTTTTCTTCCCTTGTAGAAGAATCTACATTTGAATTTAATAAAAGTAAGATGGAAAAGTACAAGAAATTAGCTGAAGAAACTGTACAAAAAAGCGCGAAACAGTTACTTTTGAAGCTACAAGAAAACAATTTAGATCCATTTGGTTTTGGTGTTCATTATCGCTCCATTCAAAAAGGGAGTGAAGAAGAAAAAATAAAACAATGGGATGCGTTATATCCAAATGTATCCTTTAAAATTGATGTGAAGGCAACGATTAAAGGGACAGGGGTAGTAGAGTAATATTTCAATTCTGCTGCAATAGACTTATTTTTTGTAATAGTAAAAACGGGAGCATCTCCATGTGAATAAGATATTACGTAATGAAATGTTCATTGGTGCTATCAATGGAGGTGTTCTTATGGTAGAAGTGCTGTCCAACTTAATGAACATGCAATTTTCAGCATATGTTGCACTCGCTTTTCTATTGTATGCCATTCGTCGAGCCACGAAAATAAGTAAAAGGTATCTTCCAGTAATTGCGGTCCTTCTAGGTGTAGGTCTAGCAGCCTTGGAAGAGATGGCGTTTAACTTTGAAGTAATGATGACTGGAATTAAATATGCTTTATATGCAGTTGTGATTGTATTTGGTGGTAAGTTTGCCCAAACGGAATATACCAATAGAAGAAATAGGAGAATCCAAGAGAATATCGTAAACTTAGAAAAACAACCTGAACAACAAAATAGTATGGAACAAGCTGAAATGAATACAAATAATCCTAATGAGACAACTAATAAAAATGCCGAAACATCTAATGGAAATGTTGGACCGAATGTTAATCATCGTTATTAAATAGATTCTCTAAAAGGAAGGTACTAATAATAGTATCTTCCTTTTTGCGTTTGAGTAAGTAGGAATGAATAGACTTACGAATCGACCAATTCTTTACAAATAGAGTTTTGAGGTTTATCGAACGTTTGGATTTATGGACAAAATGGTTTGATTAAAATTTCTCCCTTTAATTACTTGGAAATATCCGCTAAAATATATATAGGTCACTAAATATTTAAAAAATTAAATAAATTTAGTAGACGTTGCATAGGTTTTTAATAAACAACTATATTTTGTAAATTGAAACCGATTACAAATAAGGGGTGAGGGATGATGAATATGAAACCGATACTTGCAGAAAGTGGTAATCACAACCTTAAAGACTATGAAAAAACGTACAAGGGCTTTGATTGGGAAGAGGTTAAGAAACACTTTAGTTGGTATGATACTGGGAAAGTTAATATTGCGTATGAGGCAATCGACCGCCATGCGCAAAATCCAACGAAAAAGAACCAAGTCGCTTTATTCTATTCAGCACCTGAGAGAGAAGAGAAGCTTACCTTTCATGAATTAAGTAGAAAGAGTAACAAGTTTGCGAATGTATTAGATAAATATGGAGTAAAAAAAGGGGATCGAGTCTTTCTATTTATGCATAGAAGCCCCGAGTTTTACATAAGTTTCCTTGGAATATTGAAGAAAGCAGCAATTGCTGGTCCTTTATTTGAGGCATTTATGGAGCAAGCAGTTGGCGATCGTTTAGAAGATAGTGAAGCAAGCATTCTTGTAACAACGCCTGACCTATTATATCGAGTGCCACAAGAGAAGCTTCCGCATTTAAAGAAAATTGTTTTGGTTGGGGATACAACAGATTATCAAGAGGATAAATATGTTGATTTCCATAAAGAGATGGAAGAGGCTTCCGAATCCTTTGATATCGAATGGGTCGATTTAGAGGATGGTATGATTCTTCATTATACTTCTGGCTCCACAGGTAAACCAAAAGGGGTATACCATGTACACAATGCCATGATTCAACAGTACATTACGGGGAAATATGTACTTGATTTACAAGAAGATGATATTTACTGGTGCACCGCAGATCCAGGCTGGGTAACTGGTACGAGTTATGGAATATTTGCACCTTGGTTGAATGGTGTGACTAATGTTATTCGGGGTGGTCGTTTTACGCCGGATGATTGGTATGAAACGATTGAAAAACATAAGGTTACTGTTTGGTATTCTGCTCCAACTGCTTTTCGTAAATTGATGAGTGCAGGTAAAGAGGTAGTGGATAAATATGACTTAAGCTCCTTAAGACATGTATTAAGTGTAGGAGAGCCACTTAATCCTGAGGTTATTTATTGGGGAGTAGATGTACTTGGAAAACGTATCCATGATAACTGGTGGATGACCGAAACAGGGGCGCAATTGATCTCCAACTACCCTACAATGGATATTAAGCCAGGATCTATGGGTAAACCGATTCCAGGAGTGGAGGCTGCTATTGTAGATAACGAAGGCAACATTCTTCCGCCAAGACAGATGGGGAACTTAGCTATTAAAAAAGGTTGGCCATCTATGATGAGACAAATATGGAAGCGTAAAGAGAAATATGAGAGTTACTTCATTAAGGATTGGTATGTGTCTGGAGATAGTGCTTATATGGATGAAGATGGCTATTTCTGGTTCCAAGGACGTCTTGATGATGTGATTAATACATCAGGCGAAAGAGTTGGACCATTTGAAGTGGAAAGTAAATTAATTGAGCATCCTGCTGTAAGTGAAGCGGGTGTAATTGGCAAGCCAGATCCAGAGCGTGGCGAAATCATTAAAGCGTTTATTACACTGAATGAGGGCTATGAAGAATCGGATGAACTTTTGGCTGATATTCGACAGTTTGTAAAAACAGGCTTAAGTGCTCATGCTGCTCCAAGGGAAATTGAAGTTCGTGATACGATTCCAAAAACACGAAGCGGTAAAATTATGCGACGTTTATTAAAGTCTTGGGAATTAGGTCTGCCAACAGGAGATACATCTACTTTAGAGGAATAAACACAAAATAACGTATACCTAAAACTAGGAAGTCTAATGGATTTCCTAGTTTTCTATTTAGTACTTGTTTATAATAAACCAAGACTAAGTAGATAAAGGGAAGGATTATTGTGAACTTAAGCAAATTCCAAAAAACAACATTAGAAACACTGCAGTGGTTTGTTTTTTTGTTAGCAAGTTCTGTGGCATTGCCAATTGTTATTGGCTCCATCTATCAAATGTCCATAAGTGATATATCAGGATTAATGCAACGCACCTTTTTTGTTGTAGGTATTGCTTGTTTTTTACAAGCGCTAATTGGCCATCGAATGCCAATTGTTGATGGACCTGCGGGAATTTGGATTAGCATATTTACTGTATATGCACTAACAACCGTACAGCATGGAGGTAGTTTGCCGGAGACATTACAGGTTTTAGAGACAGCAATGATTCTTACTGGACTGTTATTAATACTTATTGGTGTCTTCCGATTATCGCAAAAAATTATTAAAGTCTTTACTCCCCTTGTTACGGGTTCTTTTCTTTTTTTATTGACCATTCAGTTAAGTGGGACGTTTTTGCAAGGTATGTTCGGTGTAGATGAAAATGGAACAGCGAATATTCGTGATGTATCGATATCTCTTTTCGTCTTTTTCTTTGTATTAGGACTATCAATCTTTTGGAAAGGTCCCTTGAAAAACTATGCTGTTATTTTAGGCATTGGTTTCGGGTGGATGATCGATTGGATAGTAAACGGAAGTGGTTCAATTCAATCTTCCCTTCCAATGGTGAAAATGCCAGAGATATTCGCCTGGGGAATACCAAAATGGGATATTGGGACACTACCAATAGCCATTTTTACAGCTGTTATTTTACTTTCTAATTTAGTTGCATCATTAGGTGCTACCAGCTATGCAATAAAAGGCAATCCAGCATTTCAATATGAACAAATGAATCGAGGAAGTACTGTTTTAGGGCTAAATCAAGGATTATCTGCTATTTTTTCTAGTATTTCTGTTGTCACTTTAGCTTCAACTTCCGGATTTATCGAGTTAACAGGTCAAAAATCAAAACGTCCATTTTTATATGCATCCATCCTATTAGCTGGGATTGCACTATTTCCACCAATCGTTGCATTTATTTCTATGATTCCAGCATCGGTAGCAAATGCGGCGTTACTGGCAACGTTTGTTCAATTAATGGGAATTGGATTGAAAAACATTGCAAGTGACGAGTTAAGTCATCGGAGATTAACTATTTTGGGAGTTTCTTATTTAATTGGAATTGGACTTATGTTTATGCCACAAGGTGCATTTGTAGGTCTGCCAAGTATTGTTCAAAATGTAGTAAGCAATGGATTGCTTGTTGGAACGATTCTCGTTATTTTGTTCGAGCAATTTTGGAAGGAGAAAACGATGATATAAGGTGGTGATGTAATGATTGTGATCAATCAGGATACATCCTTTATCCTTTTTCAGCAACATCAACATGGCTTGATTTCCGGGGAAATGGCTAAGCAGTTAAGAGGGTCCATTTTACATAACGAACAGATTCGTTTTGATGTAGAATTTGCTATTGCAAATCATGATTATGCATGGCTGCAAATCGATCAGCTCCCGCTTTGGAATTGCGAAAAAAATCAACCATATTCTTTTATTGACTATCCATTGGTAGATAAGATAGAAGCGTATACGAACGGTATCACGTATGTACAACAACAATCTGAATATGCGGGACTTCTGTGTAGTTTACATTATACGTCCTTTTTCAAAGAAGATTCGGCAAATTCATCCATTGTTCGATTCATTTCCCAGGAAATAGACAGAAGGAATAAAATCAAAGACAAGCTGCAGACATATTTAGATGAACAGACTATTTCCTATCATCTAGACTTACTTCAGTTTTGTGATGATTTATCTCTATATCTTTGTTTAAATGAACCGGGAGTATTGAAGGAAGAAGAGCATCCTTGGTTTAAAAATGGGTTTCGACAGAGGTTTGAGTTTGCGAATGAAGGATTGAATGCAAAGTGGTTAAACGACAAACGAATTTGTGTGGAGCCTTTCCCATTCCATTCAGAATTTCAGGTGGCACTCCCTTATAAGCAATTAGATAAGGAGCATATAGAAAAGGATGGATTGCAAGCAGCCTTTCAAAAGGAAAGGGTACAAACTCGAGTTGTGATTATTGGTAATGAAAAATAAGGAGGCCTTTCTCCACTGAAAAGGTCTCCTTTGTTTTGTTAGCGTATTTTTAATACATTAAATTGGTTGTCTAACAACGCCCAATTTTGAGGAAAAGCTAACCCGAGTTTCCAATAGCTAATCCCCCTTAAATTTAGTTCCTTTACTAAATCAAATTTCGCTTGTATCGACCTTGCATCTTCAAACCATACTTCATGTTGCTTTCCTTCATTATCATAGTAAGTGAAAAATGGTGCTTGTGCTTCTTCGTCGTATTGAATTTCTACATTTTGGTCTCGAGCTAGCTGAACTGCAGCTTTTGGACTTAATGCTTTTGCGTACTCGCCGCCAGGTTCATAGGGTAATGTCCAATCATAGCCATATGTGTTCTGACCAAGGAATATCTTTTCCGATGGCATTACAGAGAGAGCATATTCAACAACCTCTCGTACTGGTCCAATAGGTGAAACTGCCATAGCTGGTCCACCACTATACCCCCATTCGTAAGTCATTAGCACAACAAAATCTACAATTTCTCCATGTGCAGCGTAATCATGTGCCGTGTACCAAGCCCCAGTTTGTTCTCCTGAGGTTTTAGGTGCTAAAGCGGTAGATAGCATTAACCCTGCATTTGACAATCTTTCCTTTGCTTTACGTAAAAAATTATTGTAGTTCTCCCTAACATCTTCAGGCAAAAATTCAAAATCAAAGTGGATATCCTGGAAGCCCACATTATTAGCGGTTTCAATAATGTTTGCTAAAAACCGATCTTGAAATGCCTCATCAGTTACAATAATTCTTCCTAACTCGGCACTAAATGCCCCCTCCTCTAAATTGGTTAAAACCATCATTAAAGCGGTCCGATTATTTGCTGCTATTTCAGCAAAATTGTTTAGCGGAGGAGCAACCAAAGTACCATCTCGATTAATTCGGTAACTAAATGGTGCTAAGTACGTTAAGTATGGCGATTTTGATCGTGCAGCTTGTTCTAACGTTGGACTAACGGTATCACCATAAGGCTCTACATACGCATTAAAAGATTTCGTTACTTTTGGTTCTTGTGGTAGGGTAAGTACTTGACCGATTTGTAGTGGAGTATTTAGAGGGAGTTGGTTCGCTTCCGCTAGCTGCTGATACGGTATATCAAATTTCTGACCAATTACATATAAGGACTCTCCTGGTTGAACACGATATTGAGTAGTAGGGGTAACTAGAGCCTGACCTACAACGAGCCTTTCTGGTTGATCAAGTTCATTTACACGAATGATAGCTTGCATTGTTGTTTGAAACCTTTGAGAAATATCGTATAAGGATTCACCTCTTTTAACTACATAAATAACCAATAGAAAACACCCTTTCTAATTTAGACTCTCTTACATATTTATGGGTTTGAAATGGAAGTATGCTACATAGCCAAGCATGACAACTTTACTTTTTTTCGTTATGATAAAGGCTGTATAATAAGAGTTGGAATGAGTGATGTATATGAATCATGAGTATTTCATGCGGAAAGCTATAAAGGAAGCAAGGATAGCAGAAGCACTTCATGAAGTTCCTATTGGAGCAGTTGTTGTAAAGGATGGAGAGATAATAGCCAAAGGACATAACCTTCGGGAATCCACCCAACAAGCAAAAGCTCATGCTGAATTTTTAGCAATAGAGGAAGCAAATAAAGTGCTAGGTAGCTGGCGTTTAGACGAATGCACCTTATATGTTACGCTTGAGCCATGTCCAATGTGTGCCGGGGCCATACTACAATCTAGAATTCCTACAGTTGTTTTTGGGGCATATGATCCGAAAGCAGGCTGTTGTGGATCTATTGTAAATTTACTCCAGGATAATCGATTTAACCATGTTGCCAATGTAATACCTAATGTTTTAGCAGAGGAATGTGGTGCAATGCTGACTTCTTTTTTTCAGAAATTAAGAGCACGTAAGAAGTCGAAATAAACGTAACAAGAATAAGAACTGGTAAAACTTGCACACTATAAATCATTGCATTTTTAGGTGAAAGTAGATATACTTATTTATGCACACTTCGAGTTGTGCTATTAAAAATGTTATCAGATTAGCCGTGCTAGACGGGGAGGTAGCGGTGCCCTGTACTCGCAATCCGCTATAGCGAGGTTGAATTCCCGTCCGAGGTAGGGCGGTCTTAAGGTCTGCCTTAAGGGATTGGTGTTGACACCTGGGTCCCACGCAATGGGAACCCGTGAACCCTGTCAGATCCGGAAGGAAGCAGCAGTAAGCGGTCACTCCTATGTGCCGTGGGGTTGCCTGGGTCGAGCCATGAACTTAAGTAACGCTTAGGACTGTCTTATCGAAGATGGGTGCACGGCGTTACATAAAATAAACATATATAAATGAAAACTCACCTTATTAATAGGTGAGTTTTTTTATATTCCGTGGAAAAATTATGTTTTACATTCTATTAATAGATTGTTTTTGTAATCGGGTTCTGTAATCGGTTATAATATATAGTAGAAATTCTAAAGGAGAACGTGGATATGAGTTATCAGGCATTGTATCGAGTTTGGCGTCCAAGAACATTTCAAGATGTAGTAGGACAGTCACATATTACAAGAACACTGCAAAACGCTATATACAACCAAAAATTTTCCCACGCCTATCTTTTTTCTGGTCCAAGAGGGACTGGTAAGACAAGTGCGGCTAAGATTTTTGCGAAAGCTGTGAACTGTGAACGTTCTCCGGTTAAAGAACCATGTAATGAATGTCCTTCTTGCCTAGGAATACAAGATGGTTCTATATCAGATGTGATTGAAATCGATGCTGCATCCAATAATGGTGTAGATGATATTCGGGACATCCGTGATAAAGTGAAGTATGCACCTAGCGCAATCAAGTATAAGGTTTACATTGTTGATGAGGTACACATGCTCTCAACTGGTGCATTTAATGCGTTGTTAAAAACGTTAGAGGAGCCTCCGCAACATGTTATTTTTATTTTAGCAACTACCGAACCACATAAGATTCCGCTAACGATAATCTCAAGATGTCAACGTTTTGACTTTAAACGAATATCTCAAAGTGCAATTACAGAGCGACTTAAGCATATAATGCTTGAGGAGAACGTTCACGTTGAAGAAGAAGCATTGCAGACAGTAGCTCTAGCTGCTGAAGGTGGAATGCGAGATGCGCTTAGTCTTTTAGATCAAGCTGTTTCCTATAGTGAAGGAGATACAGTAGCATTAGAGGATGTGCTAGCTGTTACTGGATCGGTTTCACAAAGAAAACTAGGAGATGTTATCGAGGCTTTGTATGAGCAAGATGTAAAGCATGTATTTCGATTAATTGATGAATTTTTAGAAGCCGGAAAAGATACAGGTCGCCTCATTTACGATTTAATTTACTATTTAAGAGACCTTTTGCTATACCAAAGTGCCAATGATATGGATGACTTGTTAGAAAGAGCCATTCCAGACGAAAGATTTCGTAATTTGGCCGAAGCTTTAACGACTAGTTGGATTCAGCAAGCGATACAAGAGTTAAATGAATGTCAGCAACAAATGAGATGGACAAATAGTCCGAAAGTGTTTATTGAAATAGCAATGTTAAATATTGCAGAAGTAAAAATAGAAGAATCAAAAGGCAACGATATTTCTCCACAATTTATGGAGAAAATTTCAAAACTAGAAAAGCAATTACACCAACTACAAGAAAACCAGTCAAATCAACCAGTAGAACGTAAACAGGAAGAAGCGAAGCGTCAAAGAAGACCTTCTGGTGGTGGAAGAAGATATAAAGTTCCGTTTGAAAGAATTCGTCATGTGTTAGATAATGCTTCTAAGCAGGAACTGAAAAACATTCAAAAACAGTGGGCACGATTCATGGATTCCTTAAAACAAAGTAGTCCACCTGCTCACGCCAAATTAATAAATAGTGAGCCAAAGGCAGCATCAGAGGAAGCTCTTGTGTTATCCTTTAAATATGAGATTCATTGCTCGCTAATGTTAGAAAATCAAGTGGAAATTGAAACCGAACTAGCTAATTTTCTTGGGAAGTCCATTTCCATTATTCCAATACCAGAGGAAAGTTGGAATGAGTTAAGGGAAGAATACGTTCAAAAACAACGCCTTAAGGAAGAAACGGAAAATCCTGAAGAGGTTGAGGAAGACCCGTTAATTGCAGAGGCAAGAAAATTAGTTGGCGATGAATTATTAGAAATTGAAGATAATTAAGGAGGAATTAACATGCGTGGTGGAATGGGTAATATGAATAATATGATGAAACAAATGCAAAAAATGCAAAAGAAAATGATGGAGGCACAAGATGCACTTCATGAAAAAACGTTTGAAGCTACTTCTGGTGGCGGTATGGTAAAAGTAGTTGCGAATGGTAAGAAGGAAATCGTGGATGTTGAAATTAAAGAAGAAGCAGTTGATCCGGATGATGTAGAAATGCTACAAGATTTAATTTTAGCTGCAACCAATGAAGTATTGAAGCAAATTGATGATGAAACGAACAATACAATGGGACAATTCACAAAAGGATTGAATATCCCAGGATTCTAGGGGGATAGGTTTGATGTATTATCCTGAACCAATATCAAAGCTAGTTGACAGCTTTACAAAATTGCCGGGAATTGGGCCAAAAACGGCTGTTCGCCTGGCTTTTTTTGTTTTAAATATGAAGGAAGAAGATGTATTGGATTTTGCAAAAGCTTTAGTAAATGCTAAAAGAGAGCTAACTCATTGTTCCGTTTGTGGTCATATAACAGATATGGATCCTTGCTCTATTTGTCAGGATGAAGCGAGAGATGAAACGACGATATGTGTGGTTCAAGATCCGAAAGATGTAATAGCAATGGAGAAAATGAAGGACTATAGAGGAAAATATCATGTATTACATGGGGCTATTTCACCGATGGATGGTATTGGACCAGAAGATATTAATGTTCCTTCTTTATTGAATCGGCTAAAAGACGATAATGTGAAGGAGCTTATTCTTGCAACAAACCCAAACATTGAGGGTGAAGCAACAGCAATGTATATTTCTAGGTTAGTAAAACCGGCTGGTATTAAAACAACAAGAATAGCCCACGGACTTCCTGTGGGCGGAGATCTAGAATACGCTGATGAGGTCACACTTTCAAAAGCACTTGAAGGAAGACGAGAATTGTGAGGGGATTAAATTGTTTGGGAAAAGGAAGATTAAAAAAAGAGAAGTAGACGAAGAAATATTAAATAAAATTCGTCAATATCAAACAAATTGGAATCATATAAATGAACTAATGAAAAATAGTTTAGAGCCTAGTGAAAGTAGTTTGTATGACCAGGCGGTTTCTAAAAGTAAATATTTCTTTCTATTAAGAGAGGCCAGGAGTAGAAATTTAAAAGGTAAGCTTTAAAGTTCTATTTTCCTTTCGTCTACATACTATATATAGTAGGACAAGCGAAAGGGGAGTTGAACCATTGAGTCCCTATATAATTATAGGAATGATAGTTGTTGCAATTGTGCTTATACTTTTAAAAGGCATCCCTGTTCAAACATTACGTATCCTTTCTCAAGGTGTTGTGAAGATATTAATTGGTGCGTTAATTCTTTTTTTTCTGAATGTGTTTGGTGCAAATTTTGGTCTTCATATTCCAATTAATTTATTTACAACTGTTATTTCTGGTTTTTTAGGTGTTTCTGGTGTAACATCATTGTTTGCTATTCATATGTTTTTGCTACCATAAAATTGGGCTGTCGGAAACAGCCCAATATCATCTTTTTAAATGGAAACAATTGGTCATTGATAGATTATTGTTATCGTGATATATTATAAATCCGCCGCTAATAAGTGGTAAGGGGAAACAAAAAAGCACTTGAATCATACTGAACAATCGTGTTATAGTAGTTAATGTTGTTTCGAACTAGATAGTTAAAAATAACTTTAAAAAAGTTATTGACTAGAAAATGATAGTTTGATATAATATAAAAGTTGCTGATAAACGCAACTAACATTTGAACCTTGAAAACTGAACAAAACAACCAGTACGTCAATTCGGTAATTTACATTACCATTTACTATTTATGAGCTTTAATCAAACAATCTATTGGAGAGTTTGATCCTGGCTCAGGACGAACGCTGGCGGCGTGCCTAATACATGCAAGTCGAGCGCGGGAAGCAAGTGGATCCCCTTTGGGGGTGACACTTGTGGAACGAGCGGCGGACGGGTGAGTAACACGTGGGCAACCTGCCTGTAAGACTGGGATAACTTCGGGAAACCGGAGCTAATACCGGATAATACTTTTGGATGCATGTCCGAAAGATGAAAGAC
>NZ_OEQK01000011.1 GCF_900240405.1 Salirhabdus sp. Marseille-P4669 | reverse complement strand
CCTGTAAGTCTAGTGGTGATGGCGAAGAGGTCACACCTGTTCCCATTCCGAACACAGAAGTTAAGCTCTTCAGCGCCGATGGTAGTTGGGGTGTTTCCCCTGCGAGAGTAGGACATCGCTAGGCAAAAGCAAAACCTCAGGTCTGTTAGACCTGAGGTTTTTTCTATAATCGTTTATGTTTTTAGTATCAGTAACGCTCTTCAACAAAACTTCAAACTTCATTTCTATTTTTCCTACATTACAAAAGTTTATCCTTAAGAATCACTAAAGTTACGTATTAGCATAAAGTATTATGTTCAGACAGAATACCAGCCAATGTTTTCTAGAAAATTAATCTATTAAAGTTTGTATAAAATTTTTAGATTAGGAGATGCTAGAAATAGGAGGTGGGGTTAATGAAGGGACATATGAGTACATTTAAACATTGCCCAATTTGTAATGAGGAAAAACCGGAAGGAATAACGATTTATAATACATTCATCTGTTTAGATTGTGAGAAAGATATGATCCAAACCGAACCTAGCGAAGTAAAGTACCAATACTATATAGAAAAACTTAAAGTGATTAACCAAAAGTCACATATAAGCAGTTATTAAACGAAAATGTCAGACCAAGTGTCTGGCTTTTTTGTTTTCTTAGAGTATCTACTAAATATATAAGAAAACGAATAACAAGATATCAAGATGCTCTTAAACTAGTATCTTTAGAAATACAAGGACAGTATTTAGTTGTACCTTTAGGTAAATTCCTATAGGATTTATGTAGCATTAAAAAAAGGGGTACTCTAGAATGAATAGAAACCAAAAACGAACACCATTATTCACTGCTTTAGAAAATCATCCAAAACAGAATGCTACATCGTTTCATGTCCCTGGACACAAGAACGGAAGTATTTTTCCAAAACAAGGAAAAACTTACTTTCAGGACATTTTAAAAATAGATTTAACAGAAATCTCAGGATTAGATGATCTACACCACCCTGAAGGAGCTATTAAGGAGGCACAAGAACTTACTGCGGATTTATATAATGCGGATTATAGTTACTTTTTAGTTGGCGGAAGTACAGTTGGAAATCTATCTATGATACTTTCTGTCTGTCAGCCAGGTGATAAAGTATTGGTTCAACGTAATAGTCATAAATCGATTATGAACGCCTTAGAATTAGCAGGGGCTAAGCCTATTTTTATTTCACCAGCGTTTCATAAAGAGACTGAAAGCTATCATTTACTTAACATAGATCAAGTGAAAAAGACGATTCCATTACATTCCGATATAAAAGCAATTATTTTAACGTATCCAGATTATTTCGGTCGTACGTACCCGATAAAGGAAATCATAGAAGAGGCACATACGTATCAAATTCCTGTATTAGTGGACGAAGCCCATGGCCCACATTTCACTTTAGGTAGTCCATTTCCAATGTCATCTCTCTCCTTAGGTGCAGATATTGTCGTTCATTCCGCGCATAAGATGCTTCCAGCTATGACAATGGGTTCCTTTCTACACATTAAAGGTTCATATGTAGATCGTTATAAAGTCGAGCATTATTTGCAAATGATTCAATCAAGCAGCCCATCTTATCCGATAATGGCATCCCTGGATTTAGCAAGATATTTCTTAGCGAACATAACAAGTGATGAGGTTATAGAAGTAATAGATGAAGTGACAAAAATAAGAGAAATATTTCAACGAAGCAAAGAATGGCATACCTATCCTGAAAATGTAAGTACAGATCCGTTAAAAATTACATTGGAAATAAATTCAACTAAAAAATTGAAGGAAACGGTAGCTCTTTTTGAAGAGCATTATATTTTTCCGGAATTGGTAACGTCCAATCAAATGCTATTTATACATGGTTTAGATACCTATATGGATAAGCACCATTTACAGAAATCCATTCTTTCCATAGAACAACGGTTAAGTTCTAAGCATTTTGATGATAAAATAGAAGTACCATTCATTACGTATCCATCTATAAACGAGATGCCCTTCTCTTATGGAGAAATGAAAACAAAAGATGTAGAATGGGTAACTTGGGAACAGGCAAAGGGAAGAATTGCGATGGAAGCAGTTACGCCTTATCCTCCCGGCATACCGTTCTTAATGAAAGGTGAAATAATTACCGAAAATCATATCGATACAATCAATGCATTGATTCGAAATGGACAACATATTCATTATAAGGGACATGATATACAAAGTGGCATTTTGGTATTAAAATAGGTTTTTTTAAAGGAGCAGGAAGTTGTGAAAGGAACATTTATAACATTTGAAGGTGGAGAAGGAGCAGGAAAAACAACCGTTCTTCATCAACTTCATGATTATTTAAAGACAAACGGATATAAAATAGCAACAACAAGAGAGCCTGGTGGTATTGAAATAGCAGAAAAAATAAGGAGTGTTATATTAGATCCATCTCATACGAATATGGATGGTAGAACAGAAGCGTTACTATATGCAGCAGCTAGACGACAGCATTTAGTAGAAAAAGTCATCCCTTTAATAGAGGAAGGCTATATTGTACTATGTGACCGTTTTATTGATAGCAGCCTCGCATATCAAGGATATGCTAGAGGTTTAGGTATTGAGGAAGTATACGCTATTAACCAGTTTGCCATAACAGATTTTATGCCTGACTTAACTCTATTTTTTGATGTAGATCCAGAAATTGGTCTCAAACGAATACAGAGTAATGTGGAAAGAGAACAAAACCGGTTAGATTTAGAGAAAATGAACTTTCATGAAAACGTATATAAAGGATATCAACTTTTGCTATCGAAATTTCCAAATCGAATAACAAAAATTAATGCAAATCAATCACCAGTGAATGTTTTACAAGATTGTATAGATGTAATCGAAAGGTATTTCGAGCAGTAACATAAATAAATAGCATTATTTACAAGTGTCAATTTCAATCTAAACGTAATAAGATGTATAATAAGTATAATTAAATTAAATTAAAAACAACTGGTTTATTGCAAAGACGTTTACGTTTTTAAATAAAAAGGAGGGAAATCATGAAGTTAGTACTCACAGTCGTTCAAGATAAGGATTCCAATCGATTGGTTGAAGCACTATCTAATGCAAATTTCCAATCCACTAAGTTATCGACAACGGGCGGGTTTTTAAGAGAAGGAAATACAACATTGATTATTGGTGTTCAAGATGAACAAGTAGATAACGTATTAGATATCATAAAAAATAACTGCAGCAAGAGAGAGCAAATGGTAGCACCTATTTCACCAATGGGTGGGAATGCAGACTCATACATTCCAAGGCCGGTAGAAATTGAAGTTGGTGGGGCAACAGTGTTTGTATTACCAGTGGATGCATTTCATCGGTTTTAAGTAACACATTTTAGATTAGGAGCGTGTCGTCAGTTGAAAATTAGCCAGGATTTACGCTCTCAGTTGGAGCCGTCAAAAACAATAAATAATACGAAATCTGCGGCTCAACCTGAATTCAAAGCAATGGTGAGTCAGCAGTCGGCTCAATTAAGACAAGACGAGCTAAATAATTTAATCAATCAATTGAGTAAGCAAGGCGCAAAGATAGTAAAGTTTCGTTCCTTCCGTGATTTAGCTCAATATAAACGCTTAGTCAAAAAATTCCTTGATGAAGCAACAAAATTTGGACTAGACCTAAAGCATTCTCGAAGCTGGAATATGCAAGGTCAAAATAGAAAACTATCAATTATTGAAACAATTGATGAGAAATTAATAGAACTAACAGAATTAGTATTAGATACAGAAAAAGAATCAATAGATATATTAGGAAAAATTGGTGAAATAAAAGGGTTATTAATTAATTTGTACACTTAAAGGAACGTGATCGTTTTGAAGTCTTGGTCCGATCTTAATGAAATACAGCCTATTGTTACAAAAATGTTAGTCAATAGTATTGATAAAAATCGAATAGCACATGCCTACCTCTTTAACGGTGGAAGAGGTACAGGTAAATCAATGGCAAGTAGTCTTTTAATAAAAAGCTTTTTTTGTCCAAATTCGGATGGAGCGGAACCATGTAATAATTGCAGTGATTGTCGAAGAATTGAGTCTGGAAATCATCCGGATGTGCACTGGATTAAACCAGACGGTGCATCCATAAAAAAAGACCAGATTGCGCATTTGCAAAAGGAATTTACGTATACTGGATTAGAATCTAACCAAAAGGTATATGTTATTGAGCATGCAGATTCGATGACAACACAGGCTGCCAATCAGCTATTGAAGTTTCTAGAAGAACCAAAAAGGGAAACAATTGCGATCTTACTTACAGAAAATATACAAGCCATATTAAATACAATCCGATCCCGTTGTCAACTTATGTCATTTAAACCTCTTAATCAAAACCATTTCCAACAACAACTACAAGATTTGGGGATTCCCGTTTCCACTGCAAAACTTTGTGCTGTCCTTACAAATGATATGGAAGAGGCAAAGCGCTTAAGTGAAGATGAGTGGTTTGCTAAATCTAGGTCGATAGTGATAAAATTAGTGGAGACCCTTCATGAGAAAAAAGAGGAGTCCTATCTTTTTCTTCATAATCAATGGTTTTCTCATTTTCAAGATAGTAAACAAGCCCAATTAGGTCTTGATTTACTATTAATATGGTATAAGGATATGATTTCTTATCATATTGAGGATTTTGACAGGATAGTATTTATGGATGAAAAAGATAGAATGGAAAGGTATGCATTTACACTTTCGCAAATTTATGCAGCAACTGCATTAAAACATATAGTAGAGGCAAAGCGTAAGCTAATGGCAAATGTGAATCCGACACTTGTTATGGAAGATTTAATGATTCATTTACAGAGGTGATAGTTTTGGTTGAGGTTGTAGGTATACGCTTTAAACAGGCAGGGAAAATATACTACTTCGACCCAGGTATGCTAGAACTGACAACAGAGGATTACGTTATTGTCGAAACAGTTCGGGGAATTGAATTCGGCAAGGTTGTCATTGCTCATAAACTGGTAGATGAAGATGATATTGTGCTGCCTCTAAAGCGAGTAATTCGTGTTGCAGATGAAAAGGATAAGGTGACCGTTCTGGAAAATAAAGATAAGTCACAAGAAGCCTTTGACGTTTGCCAAGAGAAAATAGTAAGTCACAACTTAGATATGAAGTTAGTGGACGTTGAATATACATTTGACCGAAATAAAGTGATTTTTTACTTTACAGCAGACGGTCGAGTTGATTTTCGTGATTTAGTTAAGGATCTTGCAGCTGTTTTTAAAACGAGAATAGAATTAAGACAAATTGGTGTTCGTGATGAAGCTAAGTTACTTGGTGGAATCGGGCCTTGTGGTAGAATGCTGTGTTGTTCTACTTTCCTAGGGGACTTTGAACCCGTATCCATAAAAATGGCAAAAGATCAAAGTCTATCGTTAAATCCTGCTAAAATTTCAGGTTTATGTGGTAGATTAATGTGCTGTTTAAAATATGAAAATGATGATTACGAAGAAGCTAAGAGATTGCTTCCTGATATTGGTGAAGGCATCAAAACATCACATGGAAACGGTAAAGTGGTTGGTCTAAATATTTTAGAGCGAATCGTTCAAGTTGAATTGCCAGATGAGGATGCGAAAGTGTTAGAATATACACTAGATGAGCTAATTCAAGAAGGAGTTAATCTTAAGCAAGCCACAGAATAATGGGGTGGAGCTAGGCGTGAATAAAAAGGAGCTATTTGAAAGATTTACTTATTTAGAAAAGCAATTTGGTGAGTTATATCAACAATTTGGTGAGCTAAAAACGAATCTTGTCCAAATTATTGAGGAAAACCATCATCTTTCAGTAGAAAATCATCATTTACGCAAAAGGTTAGATTCGGAGACAATAAAAGAAGAGAAACAAAACCCAGATAATTCCTTACAATCAAAATCACAGGTTGTTGGCGAGGGGTATGATAACCTAGCACGAATTTATGAAGAAGGCTTTCACATATGCAATACGTATTTCGGAAGCCCTCGTGCGGAGGAAGATTGTCTCTTTTGCATTGACTTTTTGAATAAAAATCAAAAATAATAACAAAAGCTTTCGATAAATGCGTTAGCAGTAAAGAAAATCCCTTGTCTGATTCGATTTTGACAAGGGATTTTCCTATATTTAATATAAAAGTATAAGCTTGCTTAATGGAAGGATAAATGACATGGTACATTTAAGAGATGATGAGCGTCTCGATTATTTATTAGCGGATGAAAAAATGCGCATAATTCAAAGTCCTAGTGTATTCTCCTTTTCACTAGACGCAGTACTACTTGCAAAGTTTACATATGTTCCGATTCGGAAAGGAAGCATTCTCGATTTATGTACGGGGAATGGTGTAATTCCCTTATTTCTATCGAAACGATCACATGCACACATAACAGGAGTCGAAATACAAGAAAGATTATATGATATGGCTACTAGAAATGTTGCTATCAATCAATTAGAGGACCAAGTTTCCATGATTCATGGTGATCTAAAGGACATGCCAGCCCATTTTGGAAATCGAAATTTTGATGTCGTAACGTGTAATCCACCTTATTTTCCCACCCCTAATAAGGATGAACAAAATTGTAATGAGTATTTGGCTATTGCAAGACATGAGATTATGGCTACATTGGAGGATGTCGTTTTGGCATGCTCCAAGCTTGTAAAGCCAGGTGGTAAAGTATCCATCGTTCATCGACCTGGCCGTCTTGTGGACTTGATTACATTATTTCGTAAATATAAGTTAGAACCAAAACGAATCCAATTTGTGTACCCTAAAAAAGGGAAAGAAGCAAATACGCTATTAATAGAAGGGATTCGAGATGGAAAGCCTGATTTGAAAATCTTAGAACCATTATATGTTTATCATGACAATGGCGAGTATACCGATGCATTAAATGAAATTCTTTATGGAAAAAATATAGACTAGTTGTAGAAGGGCTTGAATATTTATGTACATTCAAAAAAGCTTTGAATCGGAGCAAAGAGGAAAGTTATATGTGGTTCCCACGCCAATTGGAAACCTAGAGGATATAACCTTTCGAGCATTACATACATTAAAGGAAGTAGACTTTATTGCAGCAGAGGATACGAGACAGACCAAAAAGCTACTAAACCATTTTGAGATTTCCACACCTTTGGTTTCTTATCATGAACATAACAAGGAAGTGCAAGGAAAAAGAATACTCGATCAACTGAAAGAAGGCAAGCGGATTGCCTTGGTTAGTGATGCTGGTATGCCAGTCATATCTGACCCAGGCTATGATTTGATACGTGATATAGAGGACTTAGCGGATGTAATTGTTTTGCCTGGAGCAAATGCTGCCCTTTGTGCGTTAGTTGGTTCTGGATTACCAAATGAACAATTTTACTTTTACGGTTTTTTACCTAGAAAAAGGAAAGAGCTCATTCAGGTATTAGAGCAATTACGGTATATTTCTGGAACATTACTATTTTATGAATCCCCTCATCGAATTAAAGAAACGATTAAGGGTATAGTGGAAGTGTTTGGAGAAGACCGAAATATCGTATTAGCACGGGAATTAACAAAACGATTTGAGGAATATGTAAAGGGTACTGCCAAAGAAGTGGAGCAATGGCTTTCGTCGGAGCAGGCAGAAGTACGTGGAGAATTTTGTCTAGTCGTGGAAGGCACTTTAGAAGAACCTGAACGTGAGGCATGGTGGGATGAGCTAACGGTTTTGGAGCATGTGGAGTATTACATTCAGGAAAAGCAAATGTCGAATAAAGATGCGATAAAGCAAACTGCTTTAGACCGAGATATTCCAAAGAGAGAGGTTTATCAAATTTTCCACCATTAATAGAAAAACAATAAGGTTGCCCATAAAAGATATGGACAACCTTATTGTTTGTATAGCTACTGTGCATTGCATGTTGTTTTTTATTTACCAAGGTTAACTTTTATTTCGTTAAAAAGTTGTTCTGCGCCTTCTTTGCTAAGGATAAGTTTGCCATTAGCTAATGCTAAATTTTCATCCGAAACTTCACCTGTAATAGCGCAAGTCATATTTGGTTTGTACTTCTTAAGTACGATACGATCGTCATCAACGTAGATTTCTAACGAATCTTTTTCGTTGATGTCTAAAGTGCGACGCAACTCAATTGGAATTACCACACGTCCTAATTCATCTACTTTACGGACGATTCCAGTCGATTTCATATTGTTTTCTCCTCTCTCGATCATGTCTTTTTCTTTTTATTCGGCATGTTTCGACATAAATAGTACCACTGGTTGCCAAACATTGTCAATTACTTTGTATACCCAAGTAAAAAGTTTTTTACATTTATTTGTAAAAAATGCCTTACAAGTGTATACCCTGTTTTTTTCTTTTTAAAACATTTATTGTTAAATAGTTTATCACATTAATACAATAAATCAGAAGTATTTTGTTTTTGGATAATGGTGGAAATAATGTGTTATCCTATATCGAGTGTATAGATTTTTGTTCTATCTGGAAATCATGCTAATATATCGTTAAAATAGTATAGAGTATTAGAATATAGTGTACAGGAAATAAATGGCTAAATGTAGAGGGGGCTTTAAGATGCCTAAGGAAAATAAAAGTTTTTATATAACGACACCTATTTATTATCCAAGTGGTAACTTACATATTGGACATGCTTATACAACTGTTGCTGGTGATGCAATGGCTAGATATAAAAGACTGCTTGGTTTTGATGTGATGTATTTAACAGGTACGGATGAGCATGGTCAAAAAATACAGCAAAAAGCTCAAGAAAAAGGAGTTACGCCACAAGCTTATGTAGACGAGATTGTAAGTGGCATTAAAGAGCTTTGGGCTAAGCTGGAAATTTCCAATGATGATTTTATTCGGACAACAGAGGATCGTCACAAGCAGGTTGTGGAAAAGATTTTTGCCAAGCTTCTAGAGCAAGGAGATATTTACTTAGATGAATATGAAGGATGGTACTGTACGCCATGTGAATCCTTTTTTACAGAACGTCAATTAGAAAATGGAAACTGCCCTGATTGCGGACGTCCAGTTGAAAAGGTTAAAGAAGAGTCCTACTTCTTTAAAATGAGCAAATATGTAGATCGCCTGCTTGCTTTTTATGAAGAAAATCCGGAATTTATCCAACCAGAAAGTCGAAAAAATGAAATGATTAATAACTTTATCAAACCTGGTCTGGAGGATTTAGCAGTTTCTAGAACCACGTTTGATTGGGGAGTTAAAGTTCCTGGAAATCCAAAGCATGTTATTTACGTATGGATTGATGCACTATCCAACTACATAACAGCATTAGGCTATGGAACGGATGATGATACACGATATCAAAAATATTGGCCGGCAGATGTTCATTTAGTTGGTAAAGAAATTGTTCGTTTCCATACCATATACTGGCCAATTATGCTTATGGCACTAGATTTACCATTACCGAAAAAGGTATTTGCTCACGGTTGGCTATTAATGAAAGATGGGAAGATGTCTAAATCAAAAGGAAATGTAGTAAACCCTGTTGATTTAATTGACCGCTATGGACTAGATGCACTTCGTTACTATTTGTTACGAGAAGTTCCTTTTGGTTCAGATGGCGTGTTTACACCAGAAGCATTTGTAGAGAGAGTAAATTATGATCTAGCTAACGATTTAGGAAACTTATTAAATCGTACCGTAGCCATGATTACGAAATACTTTGATGGTGTTATTCCTGCCATTTCCGTTGGAGAAGAGGAAGTGGATCAAAGCTTAGCTGAAATGGCTTTAAATACACGTGCCACAGTTGAAGAGGCGATGGAAGAAATGCAATTCTCTGTTGCTTTAACAA
This sequence comes from Salirhabdus sp. Marseille-P4669, assembly GCF_900240405.1. Taxonomy (GTDB): domain Bacteria; phylum Bacillota; class Bacilli; order Bacillales; family Alkalibacillaceae; genus OEQK01. The sequence goes on along the minus strand of NZ_OEQK01000011.1, from coordinate 29,225 downwards.
ACCTATGGCAGTTCGTTAGCCGTACAAATAAGTACATTGATGAAACAGAGCCTTGGGTACTAGCGAAGGATGAAAATAAAAAAGCGCGACTTGGTAACGTCATGGCTCATTTAGCAGAATCGTTACGTCACATGGCGATTATGCTTCAACCATTCTTAACGAGCACACCAAATAAGATGTTTTATCAGTTGGGCATCCAAGATGAAAACGTAAGAACGTGGGAAAGCATGAGTACTTTTGGAGTAGCCTTAGAAGGTCTTACTGTTCAAAAGGATCAGCCTATCTTCCCTCGTTTGGAAACCGAAGAGGAAGTTCAAGCTATTAAGGATATGATGGCACCTCCTGCACAAGCTACAAAAAAGGAAGAAAAAGCTGATGATGCACAAGAGGAGATTACCATTGATGATTTTATGAAGGTTGACCTTCGTGTAGCAGAAGTTATCGAAGCGGAGAAAATGAAAAAAGCAGATAAATTGTTACGTATTCAGCTTGATTTAGGCTATGAAAAACGGCAAGTGGTATCAGGAATCGCTGAATATTATAGTCCTGAGGAATTAAAAGGGAAAAAGGTTATTTGCGTAACTAATCTTAAACCAGTCAAACTTCGAGGAGAGCTATCTCAGGGCATGATTTTAGCAGGTAAGGACGATAACGGAAGCCTTTCATTGGCTACTGTGGATCAACAATTACCGAATGGTACAAAAGTTAAGTAAATAGACAAATACAAAGGGGGCTCCTATTGTGAGCCCCCTTTATCCTAGATTACAGATAACGAGGTGGAAATGATGTTATTTGATACACATGTTCATTTAAATGCAGATCAATTTGAAGATGATATGGAGGAAGTTATTGATCGTGCTAAGCAAGCGGGTGTGGATTATATGGTGGTTGTGGGATTTGATCGTGTTACAATACCAAAGGCCATCTCGATAGCAGAATCGCATGAAAATATATATGCAGCTGTAGGTTGGCATCCAGTTGATGCGATTGATATGACAGAAGATGATTTAAAGTGGATCGAGGAATTAGCAGCCCATCCTAAAGTTGTCGCAATTGGGGAAATGGGGTTGGACTATCATTGGGATAAATCCCCTAAGGAGATTCAAAAAGAAGTATTTCGTAAACAAATTGCTTTAGCGAAAAAGGTTAAGCTACCAATTATTATTCATAATCGTGAAGCAACAGAGGATATTGTGGAAATTTTACAGGAAGAAAATGCCCAAGAGGTTGGAGGCATTATGCATTGCTTTAGTAGCACACCTGAAATAGCAGAGCAATGCTTAGAAATGAACTTTTACATATCGTTAGGTGGACCTGTTACATTTAAAAATGCAAAGGAACCGAAAGAAGTAGCTAAAGTGGTTCCAATTAATAAACTGTTAATTGAAACAGATTGTCCATACTTAGCACCTCACCCATATCGAGGAAAGCGTAATGAGCCTGCATATGTAAAACTAGTTGCAGAAAAAATAGCAGAGCTTAAAGAAATGAGTCTAGAAGAACTTGAAGAGCATACGACTAAAAATGCAAAAAAACTGTTTGGAATTAACTAACAGTTTTTTGGTATTTTTTAGTGTCCAATATTAAAATCGTGTTACAAAACCCAATTCTTTTATTACAATTCTATTAAAAAGGCCGCAAAAGAGTTTAAAAATAGAATGATATCCAATACTATTGTAAGGCAAGCAGTAAAAATTCATGATCGTGTTAACGTAGTTTGACACATTTGTATGAGAGTAATCTATACTCTACGTACAGAGGAGGCAAATACAATGAAAATGAATTCTTTAGTTTCGCTAGCTGAAAAAATAAAAGGCAAGAAGAAGCTAGTCATAACGGTAATGAGCACCATTGTGTTTTTTGCCTCACTTGGGATTTTATTCTATGAAACAACGAAAAAAGATATCATTCTAGTAAAAAATGGCGAGGAACAATCCATTCGAACTCATGCGGATACGGTAAATGAACTTCTCAGTCAATTAAATATTGATGTAAAGGAACATGATGAAGTTCTGCCAGGAAAGTCAGAAGCAATTGAACAAGGAATGGAAGTCACATACAATAAAGCACTAAAAGTAATCGTAACAATTGAAGGTAAATCCTCAGAATATTATACGACTGCCAATACAATTGGTGAGCTATTTGCAGAAAAAAATATTGATGTAAAATCTCAAGATGATCTTTCGCTAGAGACATCTGCAGAAATTACAGAAGGCCTTGAAGTAAACATCGAAAAGGCGTATCAAGTTACATTAAATGATGGTGGGAAAGAGAAGACAGTATGGACCACCGCCAATACAATTGAACAATTTTTACAAGAACAAAACATTACATTAGACGAACTAGATAAATTGAATTTGAAAAAAGAAAAGTTGATTACTAGTAACCTAGACTTAACGGTAACAAGAGTAGAAAAGGTTGAAGATGTAGTCAAAGAAACAGTTGATTACGCAACAGTTACGAAAAACGATGATTCATTACCGAACGGAGAAAAAAAGGTCGTTCAAGATGGGGAAGAAGGAATTGTCGTTAAGACGTATGAAGTCATTTTCGAGAACGGTAAAGAAGTAGACCGTAAGCTTATTAGCGAAGAGGTTGAAAAGGAAGGCCAAGATCAAATTGTTGCTCTTGGAACGAAAAAGCCAGAGCCTAAGCCAGAAACCACAACGGTTTATCGTGGTGACGATGGCGAAGTAGTGAAAGAATATATTATGACGTCAACCGTTTATACAGAAAAGTGTAATGGCTGTAGTGGTATTACAGCAACTGGAATTAATTTAAACAATAATCCAGATATGAAGGTTGTTGCAGTAGATCCTTCTGTTATCCCTCTTGGTTCTAAGGTTTGGGTAGAAGGATATGGGTATGCAATTGCTGGTGATACTGGTGGTGCAATTAAAGGAAATCGAATTGATTTATTTATTCATTCCAGTAAGTATAACGGTGGTTACGGACACCGAACAGTTAAAGTTAAAGTATTCCAATAAAAGCAGAGGATTCATTTCCTCTGCTTTTTCTTTATTTTACTTACATTAATTTTTAATATTCTCTAAGAACGAAATTCATATTAGTCTTTAAACAATCTACATTTTTTATTATAGTTATTAATTGATATTCATTTCGGATAGGCACAAAATATGGTTAAGAGCCCTCAGGAGGAAGTTTAACATGCACATAAAGGAAATCATAGTCGTGGAAGGAAAAGACGATACAGTCGCTGTAAAAAACGCGGTAAATGCAGATACAATAGAAACGAATGGTTCTGCCATAAACAAAGCAACGTTAAAACAGATTCAACACGCACAAGAAAAAAGAGGAGTCATCATTTTCACAGACCCTGATTACCCTGGCCAACGAATCCGTAGTATTATTGATAAATCTGTGCCAGGCTGTAAACATGCCTTTTTACCAAAAGAGAAAGCGAAAGGAAATAGGGGCATAGGCATTGAGCATGCCAAATCAGAAGACATCGTTGCAGCACTTCAAAAAGTCTATGAGTTGGCCGAAGAAACAGAAATCTTAATTACAAAAAAAGACTTGCTGCATTATGGTTTAGTTGGATGCAGTAAAGCAAAAGATAGACGAAAGGCATTAGGAGAGCGACTTAGCATTGGATTTACAAATGCAAAACAATTAGAGCACCGCTTAAATATGTTTCAAATCGACAAAGAGACCTTTCGAGAAACGATGGAAGCCATACTGCAGGAGGAAGTGGAATGAGCGATAAAGCAATAGCAACACCAACAAGAACGACTGAAATCTTAAAAAAATATGGTTTTTTCTTTAAAAAAAGCTTAGGCCAAAATTTCATTATCGACGTAAATACCTTAAAGAACATTGTTACAACTGCAGGTGTGACGAAGGAGAATGGCGTTATTGAAATTGGACCAGGGATAGGTGCACTAACAGAGCAGCTAGCTATACACGGTAAAAAAGTGGTGGCTTTCGAAATTGATCAGAGACTTTTGACAGTATTAGAGGATACGCTATCTAAGTACGACAATGTAGAGATTATCCATCAAGATATTTTAAAAGCGAATGTTCAAGAGGTAATTGATCAACATTTAAATGATGTAGAGGAAATCAAGGTTGTTGCCAATTTGCCTTACTATATTACAACGCCAATTTTAATGAAATTACTTATGAACAAAATACCAGTTCAGGATATTACCGTTATGATTCAAAAAGAAGTGGCAGATCGAATGGCGGCAAAACCAAATACGAAAGAATACGGCTCCTTATCGATTGCGGTCCAGTATTATACCGAAGCAACTGTTGAATTGATTGTTCCCAAGACCGTCTTTATGCCTCAGCCGAATGTAGATTCAGCTGTCCTCCATCTAAAATTACGGAAGGAGCCTCCTGTTTATGTAGAGGACGAAGAGCTGTTTTTTGCTATTGTGCAAGCTTCCTTTGCCCAGAGAAGAAAAACGTTAAGTAATAATTTAGGTCGACAATTTAAAGAAAAATGGTCCAAAGATCAAATAAACAGTTGGTTAGAGGAAATAAATATAGATAGTAGAAGAAGAGGTGAATCTTTATCCATCGAGGAGTTCACAAATATTGCTAACATGTTTTATAGCAAAATTGAATAGCATGTAAGAGAGACAGCTAACCAAAACGTAACTACATGTATGAATAAATTTTTAGATGAAATTAGGCACATTCCTCCTCCATCTACAATACGCTATTATACCAGTGTGTTGGGTGGAGGAGGATAATGAATGGAATTAGCAGTTGGAGATATTGTTTCAAGAATATCCTATAATCATGATTTATTATTTCGTATCCAGACTGTAAAGAAAGATTTTGCCACATTATATGGAGAAGATTATCGTTTAGAAGTAGATGCTCCTATAGATGATTTAGTGTTGGTTAAGAAAGATGAGCTGTTACAAAGAAAAAAGGAACAAAAGCAAAAAGAAGATTACTCCTTTCGACTATTTAAACAGGATTATCAATTAATGCGAAAAAAAAGAGAATATGAATCCTCTGAAGGCTTCAAGCAAGAGATTAAACATTTCCATATTTCACCCCAAGTCCTACACATTGATGGAGACCCAATATTTTTAAAAAAATGTATTGCACTATATCAACAGCTTGGTATGCAAGTACATGGCTTACACCTTAATGAAAAAGAGATGCCAGAGAAGATAAGAGGACTACTGGAGAAAATCCAACCTGATATTTTAGTCATTACTGGTCACGATTCCTTTTCGAAAAACAAAGGAACCAAAAATGACTTAAGAGCCTATCGTCATTCTAAATACTTTGGAGAGACGGTAAGGGAAGCGCGAAAATATATGCCAAGTTTAGATCAACTTGTTATCTTTTCAGGTGCGTGTCAATCACATTTTGAATCCTTAATACGAGCAGGCTCCAATTTTGCAAGCTCTCCTTCACGTATTAATATACATGCTTTAGACCCGGTTTATATTGTAGCGAAAATTGGATTTACCTCCTTTATGGAAAAGGTTAAGGTGTGGGATGTATTACGTAATACAATGACTGGAGAAAAGGGCATAGGTGGCATTGAAACAAGAGGATTATTCCGGACAGGAATGCCTTACTTAGGTGAAGATGAAATTGAGAAAAGTTTACAGGATATAGAAATTCACCTAAATTAGGTTATTTGTTAAAGGCTAATGTTGCGAATACATTATTTCCCTTCTTTGTAAATATCCTTAAAAAATCATGCATTTTTTTCACTTTTTTCGGAAAAATAAAGAAGATAATAAATATACGTTGACATAGTTAACAGATAGTTGATATAATGTTATGTTTTTGTTGACGAAAATCGCTATTTGTGTTACTATGTTATTAGCGAGGTGGAGTGAAGTGCCAAAAACATTAGCAGAAATTAAGCAAGTATTAGATGGTCGTATAGGCAAGCGGTTAACATTGAAGGCTAACGGTGGCCGAAGAAAGACAATTAAGCGGAGCGGTACACTTGCTGAAACATATCCTGCTGTATTTATTGTAGAGCTCGACCAGGATGAGAATTCCTTTGAGAGAGTATCATACAGCTATGCTGATGTGTTAACTGAAACGGTAGAATTAACATTTGTAGATGACATGAGTAAAATGGCGTAAAAGGCGGTAAACCATTCGTTTACTGCTTTTTTATTTGTTTATTTTTCTATATATGCCAAATATTATCGCGTTTTTATATCCTGATAAGTGCACAAAATAAAAATGTCGTAAAAAACCATGAAGGGAGATGCTAGCCTTGAGTAGACGACGTGGCGTTATGTCTGATCAGTTTAAAGAGGAGTTAGCAAAGGATTTAGGTTTTTACGACACGGTCCAAAAAGAGGGATGGGGCGGAATTAGAGCGAGAGATGCAGGTAACATGGTAAAGCGCGCAATAGAAATTGCGGAAAGTGAAATGGCAAAAAGAGGCGGATCTTGATGATCCCCTCTTTTTTTAACCGTATTAAGATGGCTTGATAGTACTGTATAGATTCATTCAAACGTTCAAGTGACATGTTCGTCAACTTTTGATACAATTTGTAAGACTATTGGATGGATGTGAAAGTGGTGAACAAAATGCTGTTTGAAAAGGCTTTGGCTAAAATAAATCTAACACTAGATGTTTTATATAAACGAGACGATGGATTTCATGAAGTTGAAATGATTATGACAACAATTGATTTGTTTGACCATATTCAACTTACGGAGCTGGATGAGGACGTTATACATATTAAATCGGAAAAAAAGTTTGTTCCTGATGATAAGCGCAATTTGGCATATCAAGCTGCAGAAAAACTAAAAAGTAAATACAATATCAACAAAGGTGTACTCATTACAATCGATAAACAAATACCAGTTGCTGCAGGACTTGCTGGTGGTAGTAGTGATGCTGCTGCAGTATTGCGTGGTCTAAACCGCCTTTGGAACTTGAATCTTACCTTCGAGGAGTTAGCGGCAATAGGGAATGAAATTGGCTCTGATATTGCCTTTTGTATTTATGGGGGCACCGCAATTGCGAAAGGGCGCGGGGAGAAGATTGAAAAACTTCCAAGTCCTCCACCATGTTGGGTGATATTGGCAAAACCAAGCATAGGTGTATCAACGAAGGCGGTTTATGGAAATCTTGTATTAGAAGATCTAAAGCATCCGAATACAGAAGCAATGAGGAAGGCAATGGTTCATGGTGATTATGAAGGGATGTGCAATCATTTAGGGAATGTTTTAGAAAATGTCACCTTAAACCTATATCCTCAAGTAAATCAAATTAAAGATCTCATGTTTAAGGTTGGTGCAGATAATGTATTAATGAGTGGTAGTGGACCGACCGTTTTTGGTTTAACAAAGCAAAAGAGTCGTGCGGATCGAATTTATAATAGTCTACGTGGGTTTTGTGACGAGGTTTATGTCGTTAGAATGTTAGGGAAGCCGTTATTGGTTGAATAGTTACGTACAATGGTGTAAAATTTTTAGTAAATATTCGGTTTTGGAGTGGAAATAATGAAAAGAAGTGAAAGAATTGTCGCAATGACCAATTATTTTTTAGAACATCCTAGAATATTAACTTCTTTGCCATTCTTCTCAGAAAAATATGATGCAGCAAAATCATCGATAAGTGAAGATTTGGACATAATTGACCAGATGTTTAAAAATGATGGGATTGGTAGGTTGGAAACAGTAGCAGGAGCAGCTGGAGGCGTTCGATATTTACCACATTTTTCAGAAGAGAACAGCACGGAGTTTATTGATGGATTGTGTCAGCAATTAAAGGATCCACTTCGTATTCTTCCTGGTGGATACTTATACATGAGCGACTTGTTAGGAGAACCTGAAATTGTTCGAAACATAGGGAAAATTTTTGCTACTGCTTTTTCCAATTTAGGTGTGGAATATATTGTGACCGTTGCGACAAAGGGGATACCTTTAGCATATGCGACAGCACAAATTTTAAATGTTCCGGTAGTTATTGCACGAAGAGACCCTAAGGTTACAGAAGGCTCGACAGTAAGTATCAATTATGTATCTGGCTCATCTCGTAAAATTCAAACGATGGTGCTAGCAAAGAGAAGCTTGCCTGAAGGCTCGACCGTTTGTATTATCGACGACTTTATGAAAGCTGGAGGCACCATTAATGGAATTAAAAGTCTATTAAATGAGTTCAATGCCAATGTAGTAGGAATCGGTGTTTTAGCTGAGGCGGAAGATGAAGAGGAAGAACGAGTTGTAGAAGATTATACATCGTTAATTAAAATTCAGGATGTTGATATTCTACAGCAGAAGATTGAGGCAGTGAGAGGAAACTACTTTATAAAGTAGAGTAGAAACGTACGCTTAAGTGTGCGTTTCTTTTTTTATTTTTGAAGCTATTCCAGCAGGTGACGTCAGAATCTATTAATCATTCTCCTTCAAGGTGAAAAAATGGTGTTAATAGGATGTAAACACTTACTTTTTTTATTTTTATAAAAATTTTTTCAATATTAAGAAGGAGTTTTTGTCTATATGTGGAATTTATAACAATAAGTTCTACGGGTAAAGGTGGTGAGACATAATGGAAGTGACTGACGTTAGATTACGCCGCGTTAATACAGATGGAAGAATGCGTGCAATTGCATCAATTACCTTGGACCAAGAATTCGTTGTTCATGACATTCGCGTTATTGACGGGAATAATGGTTTGTTTGTAGCGATGCCAAGCAAGCGTACTCCTGATGGTGAGTTTCGCGATATCGCACACCCGATTAATTCAGGGACTCGTGCAAAGATTCAGGAAGCAGTATTAGCTGAATATCATCGCGCAGGCGAAGAAGAAGTCGAATATGAAGAAGCTGGTGCTTCTTAAAAAATAAGAAACCTAATCAATGGATTAGGTTTCTTTTTATATTGTAAAAAAGTCATCAATAAAAGGTCTTCCTTTTCTTTTTTTTGCATAAATAACACAATCACCTAATGAGTAGCAAAAATTTACATAAACTATTTTAAGAGTTTTTTTAAGTTTTCCGTATTCTTTGCTATAATATATTAGGAAAATCTGTTAGATACATTATAAAATAATAATATGTAACGTTTTTTATATAAAAGAGATGGAGGTTTCTGAATGGCTAAACGGCGTTATGCAATCGTTTTGGCTGCGGGCCAAGGAACAAGGATGAAATCTAGCCTTTATAAGGTGTTACACCCTGTTGTAGGTAAACCAATGGTGGAGCATGTTGTGGACCAGTTAAACCACTTAAAATTAAGTGAGTTAATTACAATTGTTGGTTTTGGTGCGGAAAAAGTAAAAGAACAATTAGGGGACGTAACGAAATTCGTAACACAAGAAAAACAATTAGGTACAGGTCATGCTGTTATGCAAGCAGAACCTTTAATTGGATCGGCTGAAGGAACTACTATTGTTGTATGTGGAGACACTCCTCTATTGACAAAAGAAACAATGGAAGCCTTAATTAATCAGCATGAGGCTGAGGATGCTAAGGTAACGATTTTGACAGCCAAATTGGATGATGCAACAGGTTATGGAAGAATCGTTCGTAATACAACAAATGGTGTAGAAAAGATTGTGGAGCATAAAGACGCAAGTGAGAAAGAACGAAATATTAAGGAAATTAATACAGGTACATACTGTTTTGATAATCAAGCGTTATTTGAAGCGCTTCAGCATGTTACAAATGATAATGCACAAGGTGAATACTACTTACCAGATGTAATTGAGATTTTAAAAGATAAGGGAGAAAAAATCACGGCATACCAAACGGAGGATTACGAGGAAACGATTGGAGTTAACGATCGTGTGGCATTAGCGAAAGCAGAAAAACTAATGCGTACACGAATCAACCATGGACATATGAAAAATGGCGTAACTTTAATTGATCCGGATCATACGTACATTGGAATGGATGTAACAATTGAACCAGATGTTACGATTTATCCTGGTTGTACAATTGATGGAAATACGGTAATAAAGGAAAATGCAACAATTGGACCTAACTCTGAAATAAAGAATTGTGAAATTGGCTCTGGAACAGTACTCAAGCAAAGCGTTGCTCACGATAGCAAAATTGGTGAAAATGTACAAATTGGGCCATTTGCACATATTCGACCTTTATCGGAAATTGGCAACAACGTAAGAATCGGTAACTTTGTAGAAGTAAAGAAATCTGTCTTTGAGGATGGTAGTAAAGCATCGCATTTAAGTTATATTGGTGATGCGGAAGTTGGCAAAAAAGTTAACATTGGTTGTGGTACGATTACGGTAAATTATGATGGTGAGAATAAGTTTAAGACTATCATTGAAGATGATGCATTTATCGGCTGTAATTCTAATTTAATTGCACCAGTAACGATTAAAAAGGGAGCCTATGTAGCAGCAGGCTCAACGATTACGAAAGATGTACCAGAAAATGCATTATCTATAGCCCGTAGTCGTCAAACAAATAAAGAAGGCTATGTGGAGAAAATAAAAAATAGAAAGAACAAATGATGGAGGGTTAACGAACTATGCCTTATAAAGATCCGATGCTAAAGGTGTTTACACTGAACTCAAACCGCGCTCTAGCCGAAGAGATTGCCGATAAAATTGGTACAGAACTAGGAAAATGTTCTGTTATGAGATTTAGTGATGGTGAAGTACAAATTAATATCGAAGAAAGTATTCGTGGTTGTGATGTGTATGTTATTCAATCTACTTGTCAGCCAGTTAATGAGCATTTAATGGAATTGTTAATTATGATCGATGCATTAAAGCGTGCTTCTGCTCGCTCCATTAATATTGTTATTCCTTATTATGGCTATGCAAGACAAGATAGAAAAGCACGCGCACGGGAGCCGATCACAGCTAAGCTTGTTGCTAATTTATTAGAAACAGCAGGCGCTTCTCGCGTCATTACAATGGATCTTCATGCCCCACAAATCCAAGGTTTCTTCGATATTCCAATTGATAATCTAATGGGAGTACCGATTTTATCTAAATACTTTAAAGAAAAAGAATTTGATGATGTTGTCATTGTATCTCCTGATCACGGTGGTGTAACACGAGCAAGGAAAATGGCGGATTTAATGAAAGCACCAATTGCAATTATTGATAAACGTCGACCTCGTCCAAATGTTGCAGAAGTTATGAATATTGTTGGTAATATTGAAGGGAAAACGGCGATTATAATTGATGATATTATTGATACAGCTGGGACAATCACGTTAGCAGCTAACGCTTTGATTGAAAATGGGGCTAAGGAAGTGTATGCATGCTGTACACACCCAGTTTTATCTGGACCGGCTATTGAAAGAATTGCAAATTCCAAAATTAGTGAATTAGTAATTACAAATACAATTCCACTAACAGAAGAGAAACAAATTGAAAAAATTACACCTCTTTCTGTTGGAAGCTTAATTAGTGAAGCAATAATGCGTGTTCATGAATTAAAATCAGTAAGTGTGCTGTTTAACTAAAAATTTATTTCCTAAAATAATGGTTTAATTTGCACGTGTTTTGGGCAAGACATAATGTGTATACATTATTTGGGAGGTTTGAACAATGGCAGCAATACTTAAAGCGATGGAAAGACCTGATTTACGCCGCTCAACAACGAAGGCGTTACGCAACAATGGCTCTATACCCGCAGTTGTTTATGGTAAAGGAAAACAACCGATTACGATTGCAGTAGACAGCACAGAATTAGTAAAATCTGTTCGTGATAATGGGCGTAATGCTGTATTTAAATTAGAGGTTGAGGGTGGAGATTCTGTTCAAGCAATGCTCTATGAATACCAGGAGGATCAATTGAGAAATGAAATCATCCATGCAGATTTCTATCAAGTGGACATGTCCTCCGAGGTGGAAGTGGAAGTGCCTATTTCTTTAGAAGGCCAAGAGAAGATTAAAGATGGAATTGTTCAACAAACCCTTCATCAATTACAGGTACGAGCAAAACCTAGTGATATTCCAGAGTTTTTCCGAATTGATATTAGTGATCTACAAATTAGTGATACACTAACAATTGGTGACTTACTTCAAGAAAACAATGTTGGTTTTGAAATTTTAGGTGATGATAGTACTGTCATTGTTAGTATTTTACCACCGCAGCAAAACTCCGTAGATGAACCAAGTATGGATGGTCAAGCGGAGGAAGCATTAGAGGCGGATCAAGAAAAAGAAGAAGAAGAGAATGATAAAGAAAAGTAAACATACTGTAAAGAACGTATCCTGTAGGTTACGTTCTTTTTTTCTTAATGGTTTTTCGTTAAAATAGAGGAAGTGACTAAATAGAAATGAGGAAAGAATTATGAAATGTATCGTTGGGTTAGGCAATCCAGGTAAAAAATACGATCAAACCCGTCATAATGTTGGATTTATGGTTATAGATGAATTAGCCCGAAGGAACAATTGGACTTTAAATAAGGAAAAGTTTAAATCATTTTATACGGTTGAGCAAATGGACGGAGAAAAAGTAATCCTTTTAAAGCCTCAAACCTATATGAATTTATCTGGAGAAGCCGTCCTTGCTGCGAAGGACTATTTCGATATAGAACTAGACGATATAGTTGTGATTTATGATGATTTGGATTTACCTCCAGGAAAAGTTCGTTTAAGACAAAAAGGCGGACATGGTGGACATAATGGCATTCGAAATATTATTGATCATGTTCATGATAAAAATTTCAATCGCATTCGCATTGGGATTGGAAGACCAGAAGGAAGAATGCCAGTTGTAGATTATGTGCTAGGGAAATTTTCCGATGAGCAAAAGCCTCTGATCGAGAATAGTATTGAATTAGCAAGCGAAGCAGTTGAAATGTGGTTAACAAAACCGTTCTTAGAAGTCATGAATAAATACAATGGTTAATAAACTTTAAAAGATAAACTGCAGCATGCATGCTGGACATAGTCATTATGAAATACTGTGCATCTTTTTCAGAAGTATAACGGGTACCTTCTTTGGGAAAACTGTAATCAAGTTTGAATAAGGAGGTCTTCTAAAACGATGGCAGTAGAGTATCAATGCAGGCATTGTGGTCATAAAATTGGTAGATTAGAACAAAGTGTTGTAGATATGGAAAGACTAGGTCTACACACCCTTTCCAATGAGGAAAAAAAAGATATGGTAAATTATTTGTCTGACGGGAATATACAAGTTACAGCTATTTGTGAACATTGTGAAGAGGCTCTTAGTAGAAATCCACATTATTACGAAATGGATTACTTTATTCAATAACAGTCGTACAAAAATGAGATAGAGCGACTCCTTTATGTAGGAGAGTCGTGTTTTTCTATTTGCATTTTTTACGAATTAGCCTTTCCCTATGTGTACTATTGAAGAGGTTTGTAGAGGGGGAGTATTCGTTGCAACAATTAAAAACCTATTTAAACAGCCAAGATGATATTCAAACCATTATGACAGGCTTTGCATCTGGCATGAAAGAACAACTTGCAGCTGGGCTTACAGGCTCAGCAAGAAGTTTATTAATATCATTATTAGCAGAATCGCTAAATAGACCGGTATTGCTATTGACACATCATTTAAGCCAAGCGCAAAAGCTATATGACGATCTAGTTGAATTGAGTCAAGAAGACAATGTGTACCTATATCCGGTTAATGAACTTATATCGTTAGAAATTGCCATTGCGAGTCCAGAGCTACTTAGCCAAAGAATGGATGCTTTAAGCGGATGGTACAAAAATGAAAAGGGAATTTTAATTGCCCCTGTAGCAGCTGTCAAAAGATTTTTACCTACGAAATCGAAATGGGAACATTCTCAGCTGCCTTTTACTGTTGGAGAATCCATTTCATTGGAAGACTATACTAGGAAGTTAGTCCAGCTAGGATATAAAAGAGAAGACATGATTATGTCTCCTGGAGAATTTAGTATTCGGGGCGGCATTATCGATATTTATCCGTTAACTTCAGAAAATCCAATCCGAATTGAATTATTTGATGATGAGGTAGACTCGATACGATATTTTGACTCCAATACCCAACGAAGCTTTGAGGAGAAGCATACATCGGTGACGGTTGGGCCAGCGGATGAGCTGCTACTTTCTGATGAGGACATTACACGGGGATATCAGCGACTAGAGGATTTGTTAGCAGAAACGTTAAGTAAAATGAAGAACGGTACAGATAAGGAAGCATTGGTTCGACATATCGAATATGACATAGAAAGACTTAAAAATGGCGAGCGCTTTCAAGAGATGTATAAGTATTTAGAGCTTTTCTATGATGAGCCTACTAGCTTAATAGATTACTTACCGGCTAATGGCATCGTCGTAATAGATGAAATGAGCAGAGTAGAAGAAACGGCCAAAAAGTTAGATCATGAAGAAACAGAGTGGTATAAGGGTTTATTTGAACAACAAAAAATCGTTCGAAATGTAAACCTATCATTTGATTGGGATGAATCCATTCAAAGTATTAAGAAATACCAAATGTTATATATCTCAGTGTTTTTGAGGCATATACCAAATACATTTCCAGAGAATATTGTAAACTTCTCTTGTCGTGCGATGCAGGAGTTTCATGGGCAAATGAATTTGCTAAAAGGCGAAATGACACGCTGGGAAAAAGGGAATTATTCCGTCGTTATTGTTGCTCCAAATAAAAAACGAGTAGAGAAAATTCAGTCTGTTTTAGAAGATTATGATATGGAAGCGGTAATAGGAAATGAGAAGCCCTTACCATATAAAAAACCAACAATAATAGAAGGTCATATAAGCGGTGGTTTTGAGTTACCGCTATTTCGTGTTGCCGTTTTAACGGAGCAAGAGTTATTTAAGAAACAAACAACGCGAAAGAAAAGAAAAGAGAAGATATCCAATGCGGAGCGGATTAAAAGTTATCAGGAATTAAAGATTGGTGATTATGTTGTACATGCTAATCATGGTATTGGAAAATATTTAGGGATTGAAACGTTAGAATTAAAAGGTAACCATAAAGATTACATGCTGATTAAATATGCTGCCGATGATAAGCTATTCGTCCCAATTGACCAAATTGATCAAGTGCAAAAGTATGTAGCATCGGAAGGGAAGGAACCAAGGTTATACAAGCTTGGTGGCAGTGAGTGGAAGAAGGTTAAAAAACGGGTTCAATCTTCTGTTGAAGACATTGCGGATGACTTAATAAAACTATATGCAGAACGTGAAGCAGCAAAAGGGTATGCTTTTTCAGAGGATAGTGACTTGCAAAGGGAATTTGAAGCGGCCTTCCCATACGAAGAAACGGAAGATCAATTGCGCTGTATTGAGGAAATTAAGCAGGATATGATGAAATCTCGACCAATGGATCGTCTACTATGTGGAGATGTTGGATATGGGAAAACAGAGGTTGCCATTCGTGCAGCGTTTAAGGCGGTGTTAGATGGGAAGCAAGTAGCTGTTTTAGTACCGACCACGATTCTAGCTCAACAGCATTTCGAAACCTTTCAGGAACGCTTCCAGGATTTTGGAGTAAATGTAGGTTTACTCAGTCGTTTCCGAACTAGAAAGCAACAAAACGAAACAACGGAAATGTTAGAAAAGGGTTTGTTGGACGTCGTAATTGGAACGCACCGATTATTATCAAAGGATGTAAAGTTTAAAAATATCGGTTTGTTAATTATTGATGAGGAACAACGTTTTGGAGTTAAACACAAAGAAAGAATGAAGCAGCTAAAAACCAATATTGATGTACTAACCTTAACAGCAACACCGATTCCTCGGACATTACATATGTCGATGCTAGGGGTACGTGACTTATCTGTTATCGAAACACCACCAGAGAATCGCTTTCCGATTCAAACCTATGTAATTGAATACAATCCTGCGTTTATTAAAGAGGCGATTGAGAGAGAAATGTCTCGTGGTGGTCAAGTATTCTTCCTCTACAATCGTGTAGAAAATATCGAGCGGATTGCTGAAGATATTTCGATGCTAGTAGAGGATGCTAGAGTTACGTATGCCCATGGACAAATGAATGAAACACAATTAGAAAGTGTAATGCTAGACTTTTTGGAAGGGAACTTTGATGTTCTCGTGAGTACAACCATTATAGAAACGGGTGTAGATATACCAAATGTTAATACGTTGATTGTCTATGATGCTGATAAAATGGGCTTAAGCCAGTTATATCAATTACGAGGTCGTGTAGGTCGCTCGAATCGAGTTGCCTATGCGTACTTTACCTATCAAAAAGATAAAGTATTAACGGAGGTAGCTGAAAAAAGGCTACAAGCAATAAAGGAATTTACTGAGCTTGGATCTGGATTCAAAATTGCAATGCGAGATTTATCCATTCGAGGTACTGGAAATTTATTAGGTGCCGAACAACATGGCTTTATTGATTCCGTTGGTTTTGATATGTATTCCCAAATGCTAAAAGATACAATTGAAGCGAAAAAAGCTGGGAAGTCTTATGAGGAAATGAAACCATTTGATGTGGAAATTAGTTTAGACCTAGACGCTTATATACCATCAAGCTATATTGAGGATGAAAAACAGAAGATTGATATGTATAAACGATTCCAAACGATTGATAAATTAGACGATATTACGGATATTCAAGATGAATTAATAGACCGATTTGGAGATTATCCGTCCGAGGTTGAAAACTTAATGATTGTTTCCAAATTAAAACTTTTAGCAAAGAATGAACGTATAGAATCCGTATTTGAGCAAAAAATGAAAATTGAACTTGTTATGGAAGAACAAGCAAGTCAAGAAGTGGATGGAGCAAGTCTTTTTCAGTTATCAAATGAATTTGGAAGACTTATACAATTAGGGACAGAAGGAAACAAACTAAAAATTAAGTTTTTATTTAATAAACATGATCATGAACGCCGATATGATTTAGTGGAACAATTCATCTCAAGACTAAACGAAACCAAAGCAGCCCCAGTAGCCAGATAATGTACTTAACCAAATCATAATTCCTAATGGATGTATAAGATATTCCGTATTGGTTTGATTTACCGTAAAAGGAACTCCATTCAAGACTCACTAAATTTTTGGCTCTTGTGTATAGTTTGCATAACTTGTCGAATAATAACATTACGAGGGTAACGCTATTAAGCCAATGTATTTTCATCACAGAAAGCGAGGATTGGATAATGAAAGCAACAGGAATAGTTCGTCGCATCGATGATTTGGGCAGAGTTGTGGTACCAAAAGAGATTAGAAGAACGTTGCGTATTCGAGAAGGCGATCCTCTAGAAATTTTCGTTGATCGAGAAGGGGAAGTCATTCTTAAGAAATACTCCCCAATAAATGAGTTAGGTGATTTTGCTAAAGAGTATGCAGAAGCATTATTTGATACCTTAGGACATACGGTATTAATATCGGATCGCGATGAGTTTATCGCAGTATCTGGTGGCTCGAAAAAAGAATACTTAAACAAAAAAATAGGTTCCCAAATAGAAAAAACGATGGAAGACCGAAGTGTAATTCTAGAAAAGAGCGAAAAGGCAATCGAATTTGTAGATGGTCAAGAGGAAACGGCTTCCTCCTATGTATTCGCACCAATTGTAGCAAATGGCGACCCAGTTGGATGTGTAGTTATGTATTCAAAGGACCAAGAATTAGGTGAAGCAGAACAAAAAGCAGCCGAAACAGCTGCTGGATTTCTAGCACGACAGATGGATTAAGAGAAGGCTGTCCCACTTGTGGAGTGGGGCAGTTTTTTTAGTTTAGGAAATTACAATTTGTAAAAATTATGGAAAAGCTGACTTGTTGGAATGGTCACGTTCAAGTCCAGCACCTAGCGCATCACGATACTTCACTTTTGCTTTGGGATCACTACTATTATTCGTAATAGACATTGACTTTGTGTTGATACTTAAGAAATAACAAATGCGGTTATCAAATGATGTCAACATATGAAATGACAAAAATAGCTTTAGATTAAATTGAATAAACATTGAAAACGCTTTAATCTTAAAGTATGAAATAATCCCGTTTATTCTTATTTTAAAAATTTGAGAGGAGAATCTGTATGGAAAAAAATGGATTACGTGCAAAAGTACAGCGCTTTGGTAGTTTCTTAAGCAGTATGATCATGCCAATTATAGCAGCGTTTATTGCTTGGGGACTTATTACAGCATTATTTATAGAAACAGGTTGGATTCCGAATGAGGATTTAGCGACATTAGTTGACCCAATGATTAAATATTTATTACCACTTTTAATCGGGTACACTGGTGGTAACCTTGTTTATAAAACAAAGGGTGCGGTAGTAGGTGCTATAGCAACAATGGGGGTTATCGTTGGAACTGACATTCCAATGTTCATTGGTGCAATGGCAATGGGACCTTTAGGTGGATATTTAATTAAGAAGTTAGACGATGTATTGCTTCATAGAGTTCGTTCAGGCTTTGAAATGTTATACAATAACTTTTCAGCTGGAATTTTGGGTGCAATATTAGCAGGTATTGCTTATAAAATTATTGGCCCGATTGTTACAGCATTTAGTGATGTTTTAGCATCTGGTGTTGACTTCATTGTGAATGCTGGATTGCTTCCGCTAGCAAATATCATCATTGAACCAGCAAAAATTTTATTTTTAAACAATGCAATTAATCATGGAATTTTAACACCATTAGGAATGGAAGAATCATCTGAAGTAGGGAAGTCCATTCTATTCATGTTAGAATCAAATCCAGGACCTGGATTAGGCGTTTTACTTGCATTTATCATTTTTGGTAAAGGTGCAGCAAGAAGTTCTGCTTCTGGAGCATCTATCATTCACTTCTTTGGTGGGATTCACGAAATTTACTTCCCATATGTATTAATGAAGCCAGCTCTTCTATTAGCCGTTATCGGCGGTGGTGTAAGTGGTGTATTCACATTCACGCTATTTGATGTAGGGCTTTCTGGAGCACCATCACCAGGTAGTATTATTTCATACTTGGCAATGACGCCAAAAGGTAATTTTACAGGAGTTATTTTAGGGGTAGTTGTTGCGACATTGGTATCCTTCTTAATTGCATCCCTCATCCTGAAAACGAGTAATGCAGAAGAAGGAGATCTATCCGGTGCCGCTAATAAAATGCAGGAATTAAAGGGTAAGAAAAGCTCTGTAGCGGATCAATTTAAAGCAAGTGAAGAAGGAACAACACTTGAAGCAACAGACGTAAACAAAGTGATTTTTGCCTGTGACGCAGGAATGGGCTCAAGCGCAATGGGTGCTTCCTTACTACGAAAGAAATTTAAGGATGCAGGTATTGACATTGATGTATCCAATACAGCAATTAACCAATTGCCAGATGATGCAGATATTGTTATTACACATAAAGATTTAACCGAACGTGCGAAAACGAAGGTTCCGAATGCGGAGCACATTTCTGTAGAAAACTTCTTAAACAGTCCAAAGTATGAAGAATTAGTGAATCGATTAAAAGGCTAATAAATCAACTCCTCAGCAGTCAGCGATGCATTGCTGAGGAGTTTTTGCATTGCTTATTATTCTGAGAATCCAGTTTTACTAAGCCGTGTTGGACTTATGGACAGCCTCTATGTGCCCGAATTTTATCGGTTATCCTTTATACGGTTACATAGACAGCCTCTATGTGCCCGATTCTACTTCTATCTCTCTTCTGCAACGTTGAATTATCACTCATAGTTAATAGAATGTCCCTTTTATTTTGTATCATTTCAATCTTTTGGAAGGAGTACCTTTCAAACGGGTATAATATAAAGGAGTGCCCAGTTATTAAATTTTGTCAGCATCTCTTTGGAATAAAATGTATTAAATAGCTTTTGTAATTTAGCTTTTATCAACATACAATAAATATATAAGGTTATATATATAAAATGTTGTCTAATCTAATGTGAAAGTTGGTGAACGTTCTGTATATTCTTGGAAGGGACCGGAAGCTTATCGAAATACTTTTATCCCAACAAGGAGATGTTTCGATAAAAGAACTGGCTATGAAGCTTGATGTTAGTACGAGAACGATACACCGTGATTTAAAAAATGTAGAGAACATCTTGTCTCACTATAATTTGGCATTGAATAAAAAGTCAGGCGTAGGGATACACATAGAGGGTAATGAGGAAGAGAGGGAAAAGCTTAAGCTTGTCCTTTTAAATAGTAATCCAACAAATTATACACCTGAAGAACGCCAAGCCATAATTTTTGCTAGTCTACTACAAGCCAATGAACCGATAAAGCTTTTCACATTAGCGGATGAACTATTTGTAACCAATGCAACGATTAGTAATGACTTGGATGTACTAACTTCTACATTTGAACGACACCATTTACAATTAATTCGAAAAAGAGGTTTCGGTGTAAAGGTAGAAGGAAAGGAAGAGGATAAAAGGTCTGCATTAAGTTATTTGATTTCTAAATATGTGGACGAATTCGATCTCCTCTCTCTTCTAAGGGAAAACATTGAGAAAAAAACGCAAAAGCATTTAGATAGTGTTTCGAACCGACTGCTCGGATTAGTGGATAAAGGAAAGCTTTTGGTTATTGAAAAAAGTGTAGACTCCTTAAAGGACGAATTACCATATGAGCTTGCAGATAGCTCCTATATTGGATTAGTCGTTCATTTAGCACTTGCCATAGAACGACTCCATCAAGGTGGCAATATCCATTTTGACCCGAATCATTTGCAGGAGATTAAGGATTCAGAGGAGTATAAAATTGCAGAAAAGTTGATTTCAAAATTA
Organism: Salirhabdus sp. Marseille-P4669; assembly: GCF_900240405.1. Classification (GTDB taxonomy): domain Bacteria; phylum Bacillota; class Bacilli; order Bacillales; family Alkalibacillaceae; genus OEQK01. Next base: position 8,620 of record NZ_OEQK01000011.1, on the reverse strand, counting down.
GAGCAAGCATTTGAAATGGATATACCAGCGGATGAAATTGGTTATATTACGATGCATTTATTAGGTGCAAAGCTACGTTATGATAATGATTATGTAGTGGAAGAAACAACACTAGACTTAGCCTATAGAGCAAAAGAGTTAATTCAATTTGTGAGCGGGCGGGTGAATGCAAATTTATTAGATCAATCCAAGCTGTTAATTGATTTAGTTGCCCATTTAAAGCCAACTATTTTTCGCTTAAATCAAGGAATGAATATTAAAAATCCTCTTTTACACGAGATAGAAGAAGATTATCGTCCGTTATTTTCCATCCTCGAGGAGGGGGTGGATGAAGTATTTCCGAATATCAATTTTCCGAAAGAGGAAATTGGCTATCTGGTTTTGCATTTCGCATCCGCATTATTACATGCAGAGGGAGACGTTTCCTTACGCGCACTTGTTGTTTGTTCAAGTGGAATTGGGACATCTAAAATGCTTGCTTCTCGAATTGTGCAGCATATACCAGAAGTCAAAGAGGTAGACAATCGCTCCTTATTTGAATTAGAAAGCATGGATTTATCTACATATGATTTAATTGTCTCGACGGTTCCATTGCAAAACTTAGAAGGTAAATACATATTAGCCTCTCCCATTTTAACGAAAAAGGAACTACAAAGCGTAGAGAGCTATGTGAAGAAGCTGAAAATTACGTATCGAACTAAGGAGCCAACCAAACAATTAAAACCAAAGCAAAAGGTGAAAGATAAAAGAGATGTACTTAACCGTGTAGAACAAATTCACCAATACTCCACCTTGTTAATAGGGCTACTTCAACGATTTTTTGTTGAAAAAATAAAGGATGATCTAGATATTAAAGGTGCTTTAACAAAGATCTGTGTAAATATGGAGAAGAGACAATGGCTGGGGCATTATAAAGAAGTGCTACATGATTTAATTGAGAGAGCAGAGATTGGTGGTATAGCCATTCCAGGAACATCTCTTGCCTTATATCATACACGCAGTCCAAACATAAAGGCTCCTACCTTTACTGTTCACGTCTTACCAAATACGGAATCGATTAAAGGCATGGATGGCGAGTCAGTGAATGTGGATACAATCTTATTAATGCTAGCTCCAAAGGACACGGATGAGGCAACACTTGAACTATTAAGTCATATTAGTAGCTTAATTATTCAAGATGAAGAAAGTATGAAAGTATTTCAGTCCAAAAACGACTATGCCATTGCTTCGTTTGTTTCTACCAATCTGTATCAATGGTTAAGTGAAAAATTTACTTCTTAGGAGATGAGTGTATCATGTCAAAACAAATTTTAGCGAAAGAAAATATCGTTTTAGGTGCAGACCTGTCTACAAAAGAAGAAGCAATTAGATATGCAGGGAACATACTTGTTAACAATGGTTATGTAGATGCTTCCTATGTTGAAAAAATGCTTGAGCGTGAGGAAGTAACTTCTACTTATATTGGGAACCAAGTAGCCATTCCTCATGGTACAGAAGATGCGAAGAGCGCCGTAAAGAACACAGGCCTTTCTTTCGTTACGGTACCAAATGGTGTAGATTTTAATGGAAATACAGTAAAGATTCTAATTGGTATTGCTGGTAAAGGGAATGAGCATTTAGAGCTTTTATCAAATATTGCAATCGTATGCTCTGAGGAAGAAAACATTGAAAAAATGGTAAATGCAACATCAGAAGAAGAAATTCTAAAGCTTTTTGAAGAGGTGAACTAAATGCTTGCCGTACACTTTGGAGCGGGAAATATTGGGAGGGGATTTATTGGTGCCCTTCTCTATCAATCAGGATTTGAAACTGTATTTGTAGATGTGAACAGCGAAATTATCGATGCCATTAATGAAAAGCAATCCTATAAGGTAATCTTAGCCTCTGAAAATAAAGAGGAGCTCGTTGTTCAAAATGTGTCAGGAATAAATAGCATAAAGGATCCGGAGAAGGTCATCGACGCAATTACCAAGGCGAATATAGTTACAACAGCTGTTGGACCAAATATTCTTCCAATCATTTCTGAGCTTATTGCCAAGGGTTTACAAAAAAGAGCGGAACAAACAAATGCCCCATTAAATATTATTGCATGTGAAAATATGATTGGTGGGTCTTCGTTGTTAAAGGAAAAAATCTTCGGGCATGTATCTACAGAGGTACAAGAGAAGTTTGAGAACCTTTACGGATTTCCTGATTCAGCAGTAGATCGAATAGTGCCGAATCAAACAAATGAAGATAAATTAACTGTTTCTGTAGAGCCTTACTATGAGTGGGTGATTGAAGAGACTAGTGTTAAAGGGGAAAATCCACCAGTAGATGGTGTTACCTATGTAAAAGATTTAAAGCCATATATTGAGCGTAAATTGTTTACTGTAAATACAGGACATGCGGTAGCGGCTTATGTTGGACATTATTTAGGATATCCTTCTATAAAAGAAGCAATGGATACAGATGAAATTTTTCAAATAGCTCAAGGAGTTTTAAGGGAGTCTGGGGCTGTATTAGTGAACATGTATCAATTTGATCAAGAAGAGCATGAAAAATATATCCAAAAGATTTTAGCTCGTTTTGTGAATCCTTATATTTCGGATGAGGTGACAAGGGTTGGTCGAGGACCTATTCGAAAACTAGGAGCAAATGATCGACTTATACGACCGGCAACCCTTTATTTGGAGAAGATACAGGAAGATCCTGTTTACTTAGCAAAAACGATTGCTGCAGCCCTTTTATATGAAAATGATCAGGATGAAGAAGCGGTTCGCCTTCAACAACAGATTAAAGAAAATGGTTATGAAGAAACGTTGCAATCCGTTTCAGGTTTAGAGCCTGGTCATCCGTTAATAAAAATTGTGATGGACCAAATGGATGAGTTAAAAAAATTACAGCATAAGTAAATAAAGGTGCCTTCTCTTATAAATAAGGGGAGGCATTTTTTATTAGGAATAAAAAGAATCAAGTTTTTAGAGCACCTAGCTGACTGAGGCACATGTACTTTTCTTATGCTACAATAAAGAAACTATTATGGATGATATTCGTTAAAAGGACGTACAACAAATGAATGATAAACAATTTCTAAAGGGGGCACTTGTATTAACTGCAGCAGGTCTGTTTAGTAAAGTCCTTAGTGCAGGCTACCGTGTCCCTCTACAAAATATGGCTGGGGATGAAGGAATTTATATTTATCAACAAATTTATCCCTTTCTAATGATTGCTTGGATGCTTTCGTTGTATGGTTATCCAGCTGCAATATCAAAGGTATTAACAGACAAGAATAGAGGCAACAGAGTCACGATCCATCTGCCAATGCTTGGTTTACTCGTTTTCTTTAATCTCGTCCTTTTTTGCTTTCTTTATTTTGGATCCACTAGGCTAGCTGAGTGGATGGGGGATCCGAATTTAGCAACACCTATTCGCTATGCTTCTATTCTATATATCATTATTCCGTTTACCTCTATTTTAAGAGGTGGATTTCAAGGTAATCATAATATGAAACCGTCAGCTGTTTCTCAATCGGTTGAACAGCTAGTCCGAGTATTTTTCATTCTCTATTTCACATACTACTTTTTGGATCAAGGAAAAAGTTTATATGAAGTTGGTAATGGAGCTGTGCTTGCCTCCACAATAGCTGTATCAATCGGTCTTATAACGCTACTATTGTATGCATTTCGGTATAGGGGCAAGCTTGAGTTCTCGAGTAAAACTACTTCTACTAAAGCGATGGGAAAGGCACTCCTTACTTCCGGAATCATTGTTAGCTTAAACTATTTGATGTTAATTTTTATCCAGTTGGTTGATAATCTAACCATGATACCAGGCCTCTTGGAATCTGGATTAACACTGGAGGAGGCAAAGCTTGCGAAGGGAATATTTGATAGAGGTCAGCCTTTTGTTCAATTAGGTATCGTCTTTGGTTCGTCCATTGCATTAGCTCTTATTCCTTCCATGCATATATGGAAAAAGGAAAAACAACTGCAATCCATTCACCGAATATTGAAGCTAACTTTTGTTATTTCCATTGCTTCTACACTTGGGTTGATTTTAATTCTTCCATCGTTAAATATTGCGTTCTTCAAAACCTCTTTCGGCATAGAGGCATTAAGCATTTTTATGATTATGATTGTAGTGATGTCGATTACATTAACACTATCAACCTTTTTGCAGAGCTACGGCTTTATGAAAAGACAAGCACTATTATTTGGAATAACGCTCATGTTAAAGTATGTTTTCAATCTCATCCTTGTACCATTCTTAGGGATTGTTGGTAGTGCATTATCTTCCGTTTTAGGTGGTTTGTTCTTAGTGCTGTCCTTTGCTTTTGTTTTGCGTCGTCATGTTCCAGTCCGTTACACAAAAGTAATAGTCTTTAAACCACTACTTATCGCAAGTTTGGCAATGACTGTGACGGTAATCCTAATAAAAATAGGCTATTCCGAATGGTTTACATTAGACGGTAGATGGAGCCATTTTATTGTTGCTATAGGATCTAGTATGATTGGAGCAATTGTATTTATTTTTATTTTCATGAAATTAAGGGGTTTTACAAAGTCAGAAATAGAGGCATTACCTTTTGGAGATAAGCTAATAACGCTTTTTAAATTGTAATTTAGGAGGTTTAATACGTGGTAAAAAAAATAACGGTCATCGGATTAGGAGCGGGAACAATCGAGCAAATTCCACTTGGAGTGTATCGCTTATTAACATCCAATCAAGATGCATTGTATGTGCGAACTGCAGATCACCCGGTGTTAGAGGAACTCAAGCAAGATGGTGTTGTATTTCAATCATTCGATTCTTTTTACGAAAAGCATGAACAGTTCGAAGATGTATATGAGGAAATTGTGTCATTTTTAATCGAAGCAGCAGCTAATTCACCTATTGTATATGCTGTACCAGGGCATCCAATGCTAGCAGAGCGTACAGTTAAACTCTTATTACAATTGGAGGAGAAGGATTCCGATTTACAAATTAACATGAGTGGTGGTCAAAGCTACTTAGATAGTTTGTTTCAAGCATTAAAGGTGGATCCAATTGAAGGATTTCAGTTTGTAGATGCCTCTTCCTTTAGCCGTTTTGATTTGCAATATAGTCAGCACATTATTTTTTCTCAAGTATATGATGAAAGGATTGCATCTGAAGTAAAACTCGCGTTATTAGAGGATTTACCCTTTGATTATGAAATTACAATTGTGGATGCCGCGGGAACAGATCAAGAACGGATAGAGAAGGTAGCTTTATATGAACTGGATCGGAAGGTGAAGATTAGTAATTTAATGAGTGTGTATGTTCCTCCGGTAAACAAGGAGCTATTAAATCATCAATTCAACCGACTAAGAGAAGTAATAGCTACTTTACGAGGTCCAGGTGGCTGTCCTTGGGATCAAAAGCAAACACATAAAACCTTAAAGCCTTACTTAATTGAGGAAGCATATGAGGTAATAGAGGCGATAGACGACGAAAATGATGAGCTGTTAGCAGATGAATTAGGGGATGTTCTACTTCAAATTATGCTACATAGTCAAATAGGAGAAGAAGCAGGTTATTTTACTGTAGATGATGTAATCAAGCATATTACCGATAAAATGATTAGAAGGCACCCTCATGTATTTGGGGATACAACGGTTCAAACAGAAGCAGAATTATCCAAACAGTGGGCGAGCATTAAACAAGAGGAAAAAGGAAACCAAGATGCGGAACATTCTCAATTAGATGGTATTGAAAAATCATTGCCTAATTTAATGTACGCCTATGAGCTTCAAAAGAAGGCGGCTAAAGTAGGCTTTGATTGGGAAGACGTAAGCCCAATGTGGGAGAAAGTTCACGAAGAAATGCAGGAATTTAAAGAGGCTATCCAGAATAACAAAGCAAACGAGGCAGAAGCAGAACTAGGCGATATTTTATTTGCTATTGTAAATATTGCTAGATATTACAAGATTCATCCTGAAATGGCGTTATTCCAAACGAATAGGAAATTTAAAGCTAGATTTCAATATATGGAAAAGACGGCAAAGCAACAAGGCTTGCAGTTAAATGATATGTCTTTGCAACAAATGGACAAGTTGTGGTCAGAAGCTAAGAAATTAGAAGAGAAAAGAGGATAAAACATGCGACTAGACAAGTTTTTGAAAATTTCAAGATTAATAAAAAGAAGAACGTTAGCAAAAGAAGTTGCAGATCAAGGAAGGATATTAATAAATGGTAATCCAGCAAAAGCAGCAACGAAAGTAGCCGTTGGGGATGAAATGACGATTCGTTTTGGCCAAAAACGATTAACCGTGGAGGTAGTTGCGTTAAGAGAAAATGTGAAAAAAGAAGAGGCAGCAACACTATATTCTATCGTTAAAGAAGAAGCGGTAAACCAAGAACAATAAATTAGAAGAAAGCGATTTGGTGTTCATGCTTTTTGTTGTAAAAATATTATTTTTCAGTTCTAGTCTTGTCCAACTTATCATAGATTTTTAATGATAAGGAGGGACAAGGTCTATGAATTATGATAATAATTTTTACCCATCTCAAAGGGAACAGCGAGAACATCAAATTAAGATAGTTAATAGAAAAGAAATTGATATTACAGGTGTTAAGGAAGTCGACAGTTTTGATAACGAGGAATTTTTACTTCAAACATCTATGGGCTACTTAGTTATTCGCGGTGAGAATTTACATATGAAAAATCTTGATGTGGAAGAGGGACTCGTATCCATCAAAGGGCGTATTTATGAACTCTCTTATATTGACCAAAACCAAGGAGAGAAAGCTAAAGGATTCTTTAGCAAGCTGTTTAAATGAGTCTAACACTACAGTTTACGACAATGATCACAATGTTCCTTTGTGGTGTTTATATTGGAGTTGCTGTCGATACCTTTAACAGAATTCATCGTAGGAAAAAGCGGTCTGGTTTCTTTTTGTATGCCAATGAAATTCTATTCTGGATTTTACAAGGTTTGATTCTCTTTTATATTCTATTTTTAATAAACCATGGTGAGCTCCGGTTGTATATTTGGTTAGCTATTTTATTAGGTTATGTGTTTTATCAATCCATTTTACGGGTATGGTATTTGAAAAGTTTAGAATATATAATTCAGTGGATTGTAACCTTGACTCAATTTCTAAGAAGATTAGTAAACCGTTTAATTGTTGCGCCAGTTAAATGGATATTTCAGGTTGCCACGTATGTCTTAACCATCTTCTGGTCAGTGGTTATTTGGATTTTGATTCTACCTTGGAAACTATTTAGAAGACCAATACTATTTATTTGGGGTCTCATTCAAAAGCGTTTACCTAAGAATACAAAAAAATATATACTTCCTTTTGGGCGATTTTATAGTAAAATAAAGAATACAATAAACAAATGGTGGAAACGTATTTTTGCAAGCGATAAATGATAAGCTGTGCCAAAAATAAAAAACGAACGTGTTCGATAAGCTTGGAATGTTCGTATCTAACAAAAAGGAGGTAATCGAAACCGATGGCTGTAAAAAACAATAGAGTAACAAAGCTAGATTCTGCTTATACTAGAAATTATGATGCACATCAAGAAAGAATAAAGAAAAGAAAGAAACGTCTATATCGTCGATTATCTCTTTTTGTTGTTTTGGTTGTTTGTTTATTTGGATCTCTAATTACCTATCATATGAATCAGCGGAGTACATATGAAAATAAATTAAAAGAGTATGAACAATTGCAGCAAAATATGGATACACTACAAGCAGAAGAAAAAAATTTACAAGAAGAAATAAAGTTATTAAAAGATACTGATTATGTGTTGCAAATAGCCAGAAAAGATTATTTCTTAACAAAAGAAGGAGAAATAATCTTTAAAATACCCGAGGATGAGTCATCTTATTGACACGTTTTTGAAGGCTTATATATAATATAGTTAATAAGACTTTATTTAAATCTTAAGGAGGAGCATTTTTTTTATGTCAGTTGAAGTAGGCAGCAAGTTGCATGGAAAGGTAACAGGCATCACTAATTTTGGAGCGTTTGTAGAGCTTCCTGAAGGTTCTACTGGCCTTGTTCATATTAGTGAGGTTGCAGATAAGTATGTTAAGGATATTAATGAACATTTAAAAGTTGGAGACGAAGTAGAAGTTAAAGTCATTAATGTAAAAGAAGGTAAAATCGGTCTTTCCATTAAAAAAGCCAAAGAGAGTGCCGGCGCCAGCAAAAACCAGAACAGTGGTGGTGGAGGCAATCCTAGAAGACGCAGTGAATCATTTGAAGCAAAAATGAACCGCTTCTTAAAAGATAGCGAAGATCGTTTAGCATCTTTAAAGAAACATACAGAATCAAAACGTGGCGGTCGTGGTGCTAGAAAAGGGTAACTTGTTGTCTATTTAATCGTATATATCCGTGCTGTATAATCAAACCTGTTGACTAATTGGTCGGCAGGTTTTGTTTATGTAAAGAAATACTAGCTAGATACTAGATTTCTTGTTTCGTTCATTCAGTGCACTAAAAAGAGGGTTCTAAGTCAAATGTTGGGGTGAGCATTTAGCTCACTCCTAATTTATGCGACCCGAACATCTATATTTTTATATTGATGGTGTAATAACACCTTTAATCTGAATCGATCAAATCGTTTAAACCCAAATGCATTTCTTTTAATAACCTTCGTTTGGTT
>NZ_OEQK01000012.1 GCF_900240405.1 Salirhabdus sp. Marseille-P4669 | reverse complement strand
ATCCTGTAAGTCTAGTGGTGATGGCGAAGAGGTCACACCTGTTCCCATTCCGAACACAGAAGTTAAGCTCTTCAGCGCCGATGGTAGTTGGGGTGTTTCCCCTGCGAGAGTAGGACATCGCTAGGCAGCTATTCCACCGTAGCTCAGTGGTAGAGCAATCGGCTGTTAACCGATCGGTCGTAGGTTCGAATCCTACCGGTGGAGCCATTATAATGCTTCCATAGCTCAGTAGGTAGAGCACTTCCATGGTAAGGAAGAGGTCGCCGGTTCAAGCCCGGCTGGAAGCTTCGGACGATTGATACAAGCCATTTATATGGCCCGTTGGTCAAGTGGTTAAGACACCGCCCTTTCACGGCGGTAACACGGGTTCGAATCCCGTACGGGTCACCATTTTAATATTCAAAGTATACCAGTTATTATGGAGGATTAGCTCAGCTGGGAGAGCACCTGCCTTACAAGCAGGGGGTCGGCGGTTCGAGCCCGTCATCCTCCACCATTTTAGTTAATCATATATCATGTATGTTTTTAGCTAATTTTTTTATACTAAGAAGGTATACTTTTTGCCGGTCTAGCTCAATTGGTAGAGCAACTGACTTGTAATCAGTAGGTTGGGGGTTCAAGTCCTCTGGCCGGCACCACTGTTTGTGGAGGGGTAGCGAAGTGGCTAAACGCGGCGGACTGTAAATCCGCTCCCTCAGGGTTCGGCGGTTCGAATCCGTCCCCCTCCACCATTGTTGGGCCATAGCCAAGCGGTAAGGCAACGGGTTTTGGTCCCGTGATGCCCAGGTTCGAATCCTGGTGGCCCAGCCATTTTCATTTTAAAAATCTTGGAAGAGATTTTTTCTATAGGAGCCATTAGCTCAGTTGGTAGAGCATCTGACTTTTAATCAGAGGGTCGCAGGTTCGAATCCTGCATGGCTCATTTTTATATTTGTTTATCGAAAATTCGGCTTTCACTACTTTATAGTGATGGACGTTTTTTTACTTTCAGAAAGTATTCCTAATTATTGCGGAAGTAGTTCAGTGGTAGAACACCACCTTGCCAAGGTGGGGGTCGCGGGTTCGAATCCCGTCTTCCGCTCCATAAAAAAATATGGGGCCTTAGCTCAGCTGGGAGAGCGCCTGCCTTGCACGCAGGAGGTCAGCGGTTCGATCCCGCTAGGCTCCACCATATTTGTGAAACCTATCTTAAATAGGTTTTTTTATTTTGTCTTTTTTAAGGATTTCTTTGAGTTGCTAGATATTTTTTAAAAATAACAATTGAATAAAAATACTGTATATATATACAAAATTTTGTCCGGTTGAACCATTCCCCTTTCTCTATCTAAAATAAGAGGAGGTTAAAGGAGGAAGGAATATGATGAATAAAACGATTTCGTTAGTTGGAGTGCCGATGGATTTAGGACAGAATCGTCGTGGAGTAGACATGGGACCTAGTGCCATTCGTTATGCTGGGGTGTTGGATCGATTGGAAGCGCTTAACCTCACAATTGAAGATTTAGGTGATATTCAAATTCATCAGCCAGAACGTCATCAAAGAGATAATAGAAGTAATTTACGGAATCTAGAAGAAGTAGCAGAAGGAAATACAAAACTTGCTAATGTTGTAGATGATATTATTCAAAAAGGGAACTTTCCACTAGTGTTAGGCGGCGATCATAGTATTGCAATAGGTACGCTAGCTGGTTTAGCAAAGACCCAAAAGAACTTAGGCGTTATTTGGTATGATGCTCATGGAGATTTAAATACATCAGAGACTTCACCGTCAGGAAATATTCATGGGATGCCGCTAGCTGTTAGTATAGGTCTTGGGCATGAAAAACTCGTTAATATTGGTGAAGAAGGCGCGAAAGTGAAACCAGAAAACATCGTTATTATTGGTGCCAGGTCACTTGATGATGGAGAACGCTCCTTAATAAGAGAAAAAGGAATCAAAGTATTTACCATGCATGAAGTGGATCGGTTAGGAATGTCTAATGTGATGAATGAAACGATTCAATATTTAAAAGAACGCGTAGACAATGTCCATTTAAGCTTAGATTTGGATGGCTTAGATCCTCAAGATGCACCTGGAGTTGGAACACCAGTAATTGGCGGAATGAGTTATCGTGAGAGTCATTTAGCTATGGAAATGCTAGCAGAAGCAAAAATCATTACTTCGGCAGAGTTTGTTGAAGTCAATCCGATATTAGATGAGAAAAACAAAACTGCTTCCATTGCAGTTGGATTAATGGCTTCTCTATTAGGGGAAAAATTGCTATAATTATAGTAAGAAAATTTGCACAGCAACTTATGTAAATGAGTTGCTGCCTTTTTTATATAGAAACGATCGGATTGAAGAATTTTACACCGAATGTCTTTGACTAATCTTAATTTATTTCTTCTGATCACCAAAGAAAAATAAAAAGTTTTTTAAAAAAGGTGAAACCTGATTTGTAAGGTGTTCGTATATAGTAAGAACCCGCAGATCAAGCGGAGGTATAGTAGATGGAAAATTTCATCAGACAGAAAATAAAACAAATCAAAAAAGGTGATCAAGCAGCTTTTGAGGAAGTTGTAAGCTTTTATCAAAATAAAGTTTATCAGATCTGTTATCGAATGTTAGGTAATTCCCACGAGGCAGAAGACATCGCACAAGAAGCATTTATAAGAGCATATACAAATATACACTCCTTTGATGATAAAAGAAAATTTTCAACCTGGATTTACCGAATAGCGACCAATTTATCGATTGATCGAATTCGAAAAAAGAAGCCAGATTACTTTTTAGATGCTGAGGTTCAAGGTACGGAAGGATTGAACATGTATTCTCAGCTATCAGCGGATCAACCATTACCAGAGGAAGAAGTAGAAACATTAGAACTTCAAAGTTATATTCAAAAACAAATCCAATCATTACCTGAAAAGTATCGATCGATTATAACGCTCCGTTATGTAGACGATTTATCGTTACAAGAAATTAGTGAAATATTGGATATGCCTATTGGTACTGTTAAAACTCGAATACACCGTGGTAGAGAAGCTTTACGTAAAAAGCTTCGGGATCTGTAAAGGAGTGAAATAATGAGTTGTCCAAATAAGTACGTGGAGTACATGCATAAATATCTCGATAAGGAGATAACTAAAGAAGAAGAACAGGTGCTAAAAGAACACCTTATGACATGTGAGGACTGCCAAGGGCATTTTCATGAGTTAAAAAGAACTATCACTTTGCTACAAAGCACCAGTAATATCCAAGCGCCTGCAAATTTTACAAGAAATGTTATGGCAAGCTTACCAAAAGAAAAGAAACGCATTAGCTATCAACGTTGGTTTAAAGCTCATCCAATCGTTACGGCTGCAGCTATCTTCTTTTTATTAATATTTACGAGTCTTTCTTCAATGTGGAATGAAAATGAGCAATTAACCGTATCCAAAACAGAAGGTATTGTTATCGAAGGCAATACGGTAATTGTTCCAGAAGGGCAAGTTGTTCAAGGTGATTTGCTTGTAAAAAACGGTAATCTTCAAATAGAAGGTAAAGTCGAAGGTAATGTGACGTTAATTAATGGTGAAAATTTACTAGCATCAGCAGGAGAAGTAACAGGAAAAATTGAAGAAATTAACCAGGTTTTTGAGTGGCTTTGGTACCATACGAAAAAGACAGTAGGAGACTTATTTACCTTTACAATTAAAGGATTTTAATAATTGAATTGTGGTTATTATTTTGGACATAAAAGTATTTTTTTCTATGTCCTTTTTTGTGCTAACTTTTTCACAAAATTGTCAGCATTTAGTATGAAACCCCTACTTTCTTTGTAAACTCCTTGTAAATAGGAAGATACGGATAAATATGGTATAATATAAACAGTTTGACAAAATATATGATACATGTAAATTACATCTGCTGAAGGAAGTGTGTACATGTCGGATGGGGGATTTGATTTCGTAGAGCTTTTACGAATTATTATAGATATCGCCCTTGTATGGTTTGTTTTATATAAATTGTTTATGTTAGTTCGTGGGACGAAAGCTGTCCAATTAATAAAAGGAATTGTCGTGATTCTCGCAATTTTCTTCCTGAGTTTCCTGTTTCAGCTTCAAACCGTTCAATGGCTCATGGAGCAGGCGTTGGCCTGGGGATTTGTTATTGTAGCAATTCTTTTCCAGCCAGAACTTCGAAGAGCACTCGAACAATTGGGCCGTGGAAAGTTCTTTTCTCGTAATACCCATAACGAGCAACAGGAAATGCAAGATATTATAGAAGCAATCGTAAAATCTTGTAATTATATGGCGAAGCGTCGTATTGGTGCGCTTATTTCTATGCAGTTAGAAACAGGCATGGGGGACTATGTCGAAACAGGGATACCGATACGTGGTAAAATAACAAGTGAATTATTGACTAATATATTTGTACCGAATACACCTTTGCATGATGGTGCTGTTATATTAAGTGAAGATCAAATTGTTGCAGCAGCATGTTATCTTCCTTTGTCAGAAAGTCCTTTTATTTCAAAAGAACTCGGAACAAGGCATCGTGCTGCACTAGGAGTAAGTGAAGTCACGGATGCGCTAACTATTGTAGTGTCTGAGGAGACAGGTTCCATTTCCATAACGAAGAATGGGGAGTTACATCGTAATTTAGATGAGCATACGATAAGAGAAATGTTGAAAAATGCATTGAACCCTACCTTTAATCAGGCAACAAAAGGTTGGATTTGGAGGGGGAAGAAAAATGGATAAATGGCTAAAGACCCCTTGGTTTATCCGAGTTATCTCCTTATTATTGGCTATTGCTTTATACTTGTCCGTGAGTATAAGCCAGGATGGAGAAGATAGGCCTGAGCTAGACTTTTTCTCCAACTTTTCCGATGAGGCAGCTACAATTGAAGATGTTCCGTTACAGGTAAAAGTAGACGAAGAAAAATATGTCGTACTTGGAGTGCCTCAAACAGTGAATGTATTAATTGAAGGCTCCAAAAGTCTTGTAGCGACTACCGAAACGACTAGAAATTTTGATTTGTTTATTGACCTTACCGAACTTGAAGCTGGAACACATGAAGTGAATGTTCAATATCAAGGGCTTTCGAATCAATTAAAGGTGCAAATTGATCCAGCAACTATAGCTGTAACAATAGAAGAAAGAGGAACTGCGGAATATAGTGTAGAAATTGAAATGTTAAATCAAGATTCACTTAACGAAGAGTTCCGATTAGGGACGCCGGTTATAGCACCTGAAAAAGTTCAAGTTACAGGATCTACTTCTGAAGTTGAGAAAATAGCGATTGTAAAAGCGATTGTGGACTTAGCTGGAGTCACAGATAAAATCGAAATTAAAAATGCTCCTGTGAAAGTGTATGATCAACAAGGGAATGAATTAAATGTTTTCGTTAATCCTTCCACTGTAAACGTAGAAATCCCTATAGAAGTAGGAATGAAGGAAGTTCCTATATCCTATACCACTACCGGGGAGCTTCCGGAGGGAATGAGTCTTCAATCCATATCATTAGAAGCGGAAAAAGTCGCGGTTTATGGACAAGCTTCTGTATTAAATGCAATTGAAAAAATTGAGGACTTAGAGATAAATCTGTCCCAAATTACAGAGGATCAAACGATAGAAGTGAATATACCTTTACCTCAAGGTGCTACTAAAGTCGAACCATCTACGCTTGAGGTGAAAATTGATGTAGAGGAAACGCAAGAAAAAGTGTTTGAGGATGTCCCAATCGAGGTATTAAATTTAGCATCGAACAAAGAAATAACGTTTGTGGATCCGGAAGAAGGGGTTGTGAACGTCTCAATTTTCGGAACCGCGAAACAGCTAGAAAGCTTTACTGCAGACGATATCTCGGCTTCAATTGATGTAAATGGCTTTATTGAAGGAGAATTTCAAACAGCCATAAACATTAAAGGACCAGAGAATTATATAATTACATCCAATAAAGAAAATGCACGAGTTCGAATTGAGTAAATAAATAGTTTGGAAATAGAACGAAGGAGCGATCAGAAAATGGGTAAATATTTTGGTACGGATGGTGTCCGTGGTGTTGCAAACAAAGAGTTAACACCAGAATTAGCATTTAAGGTAGGACGATATGGAGGATACGTACTAACGAAGGATAATGAAAAACGTCCGAAAATTTTAATTGGCCGTGACACCCGTATCTCTGGTCACATGCTAGAGGGTGCTCTAGTTGCAGGCCTACTTTCCATTGGCGCAGAGGTTATGCGAATTGGGGTCATTTCCACACCAGGTGTAGCATTTTTGACAAAAGCGCTTGGTGCTGATGCAGGTGTTATGATTTCAGCTTCCCATAACCCAGTTGAAGACAACGGTATCAAATTCTTCGGTTCGGACGGATTTAAGTTGTCGGATGAACAAGAAAATCAAATTGAAGCATTAATTGATTCTAGCGAGGATACGTTACCACGACCTGTCGGAGCAGATGTTGGTCAAGTAAATGATTACTTTGAAGGTGGCCAAAAATACTTACAATACTTAAAGCAAACAATTGATGTTGACTTTGATGGTCTACATATTGCCCTAGATTGTGCAAATGGTGCAACATCATCATTAGCGCCACATTTATTTGCTGATTTGGAAGCGGAGATTACAACGATCGGCACATCACCGGACGGTTTAAACATTAATGATGGTGTTGGCTCGACTCATCCAGAAGGTCTTCGTAAAATAGTCGTAGAATCCGGAGCCGATATTGGTCTTGCTTTTGATGGAGATGGCGATCGCTTAATTGCTATTGATGAAAAAGGCAATATCGTGGATGGGGATCAAATCATGTATATTTGCGGTAAGTTTCTTAAAGAAAAAGGCCGCTTAAAGCAAAACACAATTGTCTCTACCATTATGAGTAACATTGGTTTTTATAAAGCCGTTGAAGCGAATGGCATGCAAAGTGTAAAAACTACTGTAGGTGACCGATATGTTATGGAAGAAATGCGTAAAAGTGATTACAACTTCGGTGGAGAACAATCTGGGCATTTAATCTTCTTGGATTATACGACGACAGGAGACGGTATGTTATCTGCATTGCAGCTCGTAAGTGTCTTAAAAGAAACGAATAAGCCACTTTCTGAATTAGCAGCGGAAATGGAAAAGTTCCCACAAGTTCTAAAAAACGTGAAGGTTACAGATAAGCATCAAGTGGATTCAAATCCTACCATTCTTGAAGAAATTAAGAAGGTAGAAAGTGAATTAGGGAATGAAGGACGTGTTCTTGTTCGTCCATCAGGTACAGAATCATTAGTTCGAGTAATGGTTGAAGCTCCAACTAAGGAAGCTTGTGAAAAATTTGTGGATCAAGTTGTAGCGGTAATTGAACAAGAATTAGGTCTCTAAGTTTATTTATGCGCAGGAACGCCAGGAGCGACCTGCGCATATTGTGATTTTGAAGAAATATTTTAAGAAACCCAACAAAAATATTTAGGATTGACGAATATTATCTTATTCGGCTACAATGGAACTTGTACTTTAAAAATTTACAAACTATGTAAATTTATGCGTACTTCATTCAAGAATGGAAAAGGAGGATCGAGGGTAATTTATATAAAAGCGCCAGGACTAATGCGGTGAGTAGAACTCACATTTACCATTAGTTGACGAGGAGGAGGTTATCGAGTTTTTCGGCGGATGCCTCCCGGTTGCTGCATCTCAACCGACTATTTAGAATTTAAAGCTTATGAGGCGACTCTTTGTACAAAAGTTCTAAATAAGATGCAATATTGGTGAGGTACTTCTTTTTTACAACATTCGTTTTTATGTGAAAAACGGATTGTTTCCTATTGGTGAAAAATGTAAAAATATGTACCTTCTAATATTACCTTTTATCGAAACGTATACTAAAAATAGTGCGAGAAAGGGGTAAACAGCGCCCCTAATCAAGAAATAGGATATAACTGTTTGCCCCTTTCAAACTTAGGGAGGAAACCATAATATGTGTGGTATTGTAGGTTATATCGGAACAGAAGATACGAAAGAAATTTTATTAAGAGGTCTCGAAAAATTAGAATATCGTGGTTACGATTCTGCAGGAATTTCTGTATTAAATGAAGATGGAGTGCATTTATTTAAAGTAAAAGGTAGAATTGCTGCCTTACGCGATGCTGTTGATGAAAAAGTGTCATCTACAATGGGAATCGGTCATACTCGCTGGGCAACACATGGTGCTCCAAGCGTAGATAATGCGCACCCGCATCAAAGTGCTTCTGGCCGTTTTACACTAGTGCATAACGGGGTAATTGAAAACTATACACAATTACGCGATGAATATTTAAAAGATGTAGAACTTAAGAGTGAAACAGATACAGAGGTAATTGTTCAATTAGTGGAAAAACTATATGAGCAACAAGGCGATGTGACAGAGGCATTCCGTACAACAGTAAGTCTTTTACATGGTTCCTATGCAATAGCTTTAATAGATGAACAGAACGCTGAGAAAATTTACGTTGCGAAAAACAAAAGCCCGCTATTAGTTGGTTTAGGTGATAACGGATTTAACGTTGTATCTAGTGATGCTATGGCAATGATCCAAGTTACCGACCGTTTTGTGGAATTAATGGATCAAGAGGTTGTTATTGTTCAACGTGACGGTGTTCAAATTCAAAAATTAGATGGAACAGTTGTAGAAAGAGATTCTTATGTTGCAGAATTAGATGCGAGTGATATTGAAAAAGGAACATATCCACACTTTATGCTTAAAGAAATTGATGAGCAGCCTTTCGTAATTCGTAAAATTGTTCAAGAATACAAAAATGAACATGATAATATTAAATTAGATGCGGACATTCGAAAAGCAATGCAGAAGACAGATCGTGTTTATATTATTGCTGCAGGAACTAGCTACCATGCTGGTTTAGTTGGGAAGCAATTGATTGAAAAGCTTGCGAAAGTACCTGTAGAAGTACATGTGGCTAGTGAGTTTTCATACAACATGCCATTACTATCTGAAAAACCACTGTTTATCTTCATTTCACAAAGTGGTGAGACTGCAGATAGCCGTTCTGTACTCGTTCAAATTAAAGAAATGGGTCACCCTGCTTTGACTATTACGAATGTACCAGGATCTACCCTTTCTCGTGAAGCAGATTATACGTTACATTTACATGCTGGACCTGAAATTGCAGTTGCTTCTACAAAGGCATATACAGCTCAAATTGCTGTCCTTGCGATCCTAGCTGTAGATACGGCAAAAGCAAAAGGATTCGATCTTGATTTTGATCCACTACAAGAGCTAGCGATTGTTGCTTCTTCTATGGAATCCCTTTGTGATCAAAAAGAAGAAATGGAAGACATTGCACGTAACTATTTAGCAACAACTAGAAACTGCTTCTATCTAGGACGTGGAGTGGATTACTTTGTTGCCCAAGAAGGCGCATTAAAGCTTAAAGAAATTTCATATATTCAAGCAGAAGGCTTTGCTGGTGGGGAATTGAAGCATGGTACAATTGCTTTGATTGAAGAGAATACACCAGTAATCGCACTTGCTACTCAAGAGAGTGTAAATTACTCGATCCGTGCTAATGTACAGGAAGTGGTTGCCCGTGGTGCAAACGCATGTATTATTAGTATGGAAGGTCTCGATCAAGAGAATGACACATTTGTCGTTCCAAAGGTTCATGAATTGTTATCACCACTTGTATCTGTTATCCCGTTACAATTAATCGCATACTATGCAGCATTGCATCGTGAGTGTGATGTGGATAAACCACGTAATTTGGCTAAGAGTGTTACAGTGGAGTAAGTAATACAAAAAAAGACTGGATCAATATCTCCATATAAAATTAAGGTTCCTTATGTCTCCATATAAAATTAAGGTTCCTTATATAAAATAAGCGTTCCTTAAATAAAATTAATGTTCCTAATCCGAAGGTTTTTCCGGTACTTTTCCCGGCAGACCTTCGGTTTTTTTATACAAAATTCGGTGGAGATTCAATAGTAATCCAATCCCATTTTCCAATTTAAATTCAATCCGAATCCAATCGTTTTTTCAATTCCGTATTCCTCCAATCCCTTGTCCAGTAAGGTTCCTAGCCTCTTTCGGTTAGTTTCCCACACAGTATTGAATCAGCATCCTTTCCAGTGTTTTTCCTCACTCCTTAGAATCAGAAAGTCCTCATTCATCTACTCCGTATTCTTCTATTCTGAAACGTAATTTTTTTATCAAAATCATTGTAAAATCGGTACAATTTCATCCGAAAATCGGCAAAAAGGCGGGAACGTAATTTTTCTATAACAGAAAATGGGAAGAGATGAAAAAGGGGCGTGAGCCCTTGGTGGAGAAGGAGTTGAGGGGAGTGAGGAGGGGAAGGAGCGTGGGAACGTTAATTATTCGATCGGGACATAGTAGATGGATGAGGGTTAATATATACAGCGTCTTTTTAGGACAAGTATTTCAAATTAAGGTGGTAAAAGTTAGCGGGGGAAGTATGGATATAACGTTACTTGGACAATTACTTTATCATACTGAGAGTGAACATATCTCCCTGCTAAATTCTCTTTCCCCACGCTAAAAAATCGGTACCTAAAGCTGCAGACATAATTTGGACTAATTCTTGAATAAAATTTCTAAATAGAGATGGTTAAGTCTTTGCTGCCCAAATACTTACAAGAACTTTGTGGAAGAATATGATTAAAGTAAAGGGTTAGCTCAAAAAGAATAATTCATCAAAAAATAATTATAATATGATGGATATATTATTGTTTTTTAAAAAACGAGGTGTTCCTCTTGGTAATGCTATTTATAGTGACAGTTATTTTAGTGCTTTTAGTTGCTCTAAAAATGCCCAGAAAAAGAACTAGGCACGAGTTACTAGCTACAATACAGTTTGCTTTGTTAATGAATTTTGTAACTGATATGTATCTTGATTTAAGGTACAAACTCTACTGGTATTTTGATAAAGAACAAATAGAATGGTTGTACTTAATAGTAGCCCTAGGTGAGGTTGCTGTACTGCTTATTATTTTTAATTATTTTCCCCTGAGATCTAATACCATTAAGAAATTTTTATATATTTTGGGATGGACCTGCATTCTTGTATTACTTGAATTGTATGCAGTTTATATTAGAGTTTTACATTATGGTGAATGGAAAATAATCTATTCTGCAGGGGTTTACTTTATTTCAATGTGCATCCTTTATTTTGTGTTAGACTACACGGCGGATAAAAGAGAAACTTAGTAATAAAGTCAAAATTACATCTTTAATTAACAAAAACATAAAAGTTCACATTGTAGACGCTTGGAATCCATCCAAGAGTTTAATAATAATCAATATAGTTATATTAAACAGCGATCATTTCTCTAGCTTTGAGTCAACTTCATATTTTTTGTCTTAGTGGATAAAAAAAAATATAAACCGATCTGTTCTATATCTGAGTTCTAATAAAGTTAATAGGTAACTGATGTAGTTTGTGATAAAATTTTTTGTCAGTTAAACTCGAAAAGGTTGTGGATACATGAAATTATTTAATAAATCATTTCTTACCAGTGATTTGGAACGAAAGGATAACATTACTTATTTACCACCAAGTGAAACGATTCTGGATAATATAACAAATGGTTTTTTTATAATAGACCGTAATTGGAAGATTATATATACAAACAAAGAGATGGAGGGGTTCGTAAATAAAGAGAGAAAAGAACTTACTGGACAAAATATATGGAAGGTACTCCCGCAGGCAGTGGGAACTAAATTTTACAACTTTTACCATAAAGCTATGGAAGAAAGAGTTACAGTTACGTTCGAAGATTATTATGAACCAACAAAAGAATGGCTAGAGGTAAGAGTTATTCCAACTGATGAAGGAATAATTGGATATGCAATTAATATTACAGAACGAAAATTGTATGAACAAACAATTGAGCATTTGGCATTTCACGACCAATTAACAGATCTTCCAAATCGGATTTTATTAGAGAAAAAATTAAATGAATTAATTGAGAAATCAAAAGGAAAAAAGCAATCATTCGCTCTAATTTACATGGATATAGATAGGTTTAAAAATATAAATGATACCCTAGGTCACACATAATTGGTGAAAAACTTATTTTACAGTTTGCTGAACGATTGGTTGGAATCATTAGTAATCAGGGTTTCATAGCAAGAATTGGTGGGGATGAATTTGCAGTTATATTAAACAATATAATTGAAAAAGAACAAATTTATACTTTTTCTGAAAAAATGATCACAAAAGTAAAAGAAGAACCCTTTATTGTCGATGATTATGAATTATTTGTAACTGTAAGTTTAGGAATTAGTGTATTTCCTCAACATGGTGAAGATTGCAAAACCTTAATGAAGAATTCTGATATAGCAGTTAATCATGCTAAAGATATGGGGAAAAGTAAGGCAGAAGAATATAATTCAATCATGGATATTTATAGTTACAAAAGATTGTCGTTAGAAAATGATCTACGAAAAGCCATTAATGAGAACAAGTTAGAATTACATTACCAACCAAAAGTAAAAGTGAGTACAGGTGAAATAATAGGTGCTGAAGCATTAATTCGATGGAATCATCCAGATTGGGGAATGATAACACCTGCTGATATAATACCCATTGCGGAAGAAACAGGATTGATTCACTCCCTTTCAAATTGGGTTGCAAGAAAAGTGTGTCTAGTTCTAAATTCTTGGCAAAATGAAGGCTTGAATCTAATACCTATTTCAATCAATATATCTGCTGATCGATTTATCTCTGCTGATTTTGTTCCGAACATAACGAGGCTATTAGAGGATAATAAATTAGATGGAAAATGGTTGGAAATTGAAATAACCGAAACTTCAATTTTAGCTAACCAGAGTCTTGTTGAGAAAACCATTAATGAGCTTAATTATTTGAACGTAAGAGTATCTTTGGATGATTTCGGAACAGGTTATTCCTCTTTGTCCTATCTAACGAGATATAAGATACATGTGTTAAAAATAGACAAATCATTTATTCAAGATGTATCCGTTAATAGTTCTAATTCAACTGTTGTAAAGTCTATTATTCAATTAGCTCACGGGTTAGGATTGAGTGTAGTAGCTGAAGGTGTTGAGACTCCTGAACAACTACAGTTTTTAAAACAGCAAGAATGTGATGAAATTCAAGGCTATATTTTCAGTAAACCAGTTCCTGTCTCGGATTTACTAAAAATGTTAAGAAATAGAGTATTAAAGCCAAATGTCGAAAAACAAAGTTTCTACGAAAATAAACGAAATTATTTCAGAGTAGAGCTATATTTCCCAATGAGTTCACAAATGACGATCATAAAGTTTAAAGATAAGGAAATTCAATTAGGGCGTACCGAGATTTTAGTTGAAGATATCGGACTTGGTGGACTTCGGTTCTTATCCCATCTCCTTCTCTCTGTTAATCATGATATTATTTATGAGTTTGAAGTAGAGATTCTTGGTGAAGTATTTAATTTAAAAGGACGAATTGTTTGGAAGGAAGAAAATGAGGAAGGCATATTTCGTTATGGGGTAGAATTTCTTATATCTGAATCGGAACGGGAAGTTCTAGCGAAAATATTAAATAATCTTTCGTTGCAAATTAGGAAAAATCCTCTTGTTCCAAATTGTAGGCTAGTTCAATCAAATAAATATAGTTATATCAAAAATCAAATAAAAAATAATAACACAACTTCATAGTATCTCAGTAAAGATGAGAAAATAAGTAAACATAACACTCAGTCCAAGCCCAATGCAATAATCAAATGAGCCTGAATGAAATAAAAAATCTAAAAGAAATTGTGGAGATTCAGTTACCTTATTAAACTAATAGGGGCTTCAATGGAAAAAGGGATGAGAATTGGGCTGCAATTTTATATCTTTATTCTTCCCCACGCTAAAAAGTCGGTACCTACTGCTAAATAGTTGGTATCCAGAGCGGGAAGACCAGCGGGTAAACAAATATGTATTCAATCTTGATTCTATCGTAAAATCAATCAAAATTCAGGGGCGGGTCCAGAGGACTTCGTCCCTTTTCTTTTCTAAAAGGCAAAGTAAAGGGAAAACAGCGGAAGTGGTGAGAATTGAGAATTCCTCCGCTGTAGTGTAAATTTGTACATTTTAATTTTCACTTTTAGTAGAGTCGTCTTTTTTACGAGATGCTAAACCTATGACCCCGCCAACTATAATAAATACAATGTTTAAAATGATTTCATATCCTTGAAAGGCATCAACATAATTAACTAAAAACCAGCTTTTACCTCCATTTGTTAGATGATTAATTAGCCCTCCTACTCCTTGGATAAGGAATAGTAAACTAAGTCCACTAATAATTTCTTTCATGATGAACACCTCATTAAAATTTTTTTAATTTAATATGCCTCTAAGACCGATGTTGAAAAAAACTGCACCTACTACTCCTATCGCTACTAAGAGTGAAGAAATTGGAGCTTCATTTAATTTTGACCTGATTTTATTTAGAAATTGATGTAGTTTGTCTTTAAGCACAATATTAACTCCTAAAAGCAGTAGTGAAGGAAGCACCATTACAAGATTGTACCCAGTTATAATTAAGATAGAAGGAGTAGGCTCTATTGCTAGGTGATCCATTAATAAAATTGAATAAAAGTAAGGCAATGCAGTTACAAATTCAATTAGAAAAACAATGCTTCCTAATATGATCATCCCTTTGATAGTTGTGTTTGTGGGTATAATTGAAATTAAACGTTTTTTTGTAGTATCTTTTGGTTTACTGAAGCTAATTAGAACAAGAACCATTCCAAAAAGGATATAAAACCAATTGATAAAGTCAATTTCAGATAATTGTTCGATTCTCGTCAATAGTGATTCTCCACCAAAGTATAGTAATAAACCCATTACAAAGTAGCCTAATTGCGTAATAGATAGAAAAACAAGCAAGCGAGAAGATAATTGATTAGGTTGTGTCAATAATAAATAGGCTGTTACAGCGAGTACACCAGGACTAAATATGTCAACTAAGGCACAAATGGAAATAATTATTAAGGCTGTTGATATGTCTATTAATGAAGATGGCATCATTGCTTCAATCGTTTCTATCAATTAAATAGTACCTCCTTTTTAATATGTGGTATTATTATAATACAATGTGCTAAAAAGATAATAACACACCGTGTTAAATAAGGGAAGTGGTTTTAATAATGCCAAAGATTGTTAATCATGAGCAAAAGAGGAAGTCGATCGCAGAAGCTGCATGGAATATTATTAAGCAAGAAGGGTTTGAGAAAGCATCAATACGCAGAGTTGCAACTGAAGCAGGGATGTCCTCTGGTGCGTTAAGACATTATTTTTCAACACAGGATGAAATGTTATTATTTATCATGAATTATTACCTGGAAGAAGGAAAAAAACGTTCTCAAAGTAAAAATTGGTCAGAAAACCCATTGCAAGCAGTTGAGGAAGTTCTATTAGAGCTTGTGCCAATTGACGATAAAAAGAAAATTGAAACGAGTGTTTGGTGGATCTTTGCACTTCGCTCACTTACAAGTGATACATTAAAAGAAAAAAAAGATGAAATGACTAACGGAACGTATGAATTAGCGAGTTCTATGATTCAGATGTTAGTTTTACAAGGGCTTTTACCAGAGTCAATTAATGTAGAATTAGAAACAAGTAGGCTATCAGCATTGATTGAAGGTTTGTCAATTCATGCTCTATTAAGACCAGATGTGTACTCCTCAGAAAAGGTTAAGGAAGTAATCCGTTATCATTTAGAAACACTTTGCAAAGTATGTAATTAGAAAGTTAATAAAATGAGTGCTCAATCAAATTGGGGGTGATTATGATTGAAAATAAAAAACTGAATCAATTTACATTGGTAGATGTTATTGAAAGGAAAATACATTTCACAAATACAAATACTATATTCGAGTAACGAGGGCTTTTGCGGAATAAAGGTGGGATCAATACCATGCTTCTTATTTCTCTATTCTTTTTTCTACTATATATAGCTGTCTTATTCCTCTTCCCCATGTTAAAAAGTCGGTACCCACTGCCACATAGTTGGTATCCAAACGGCAAAGCAAGCGGAAAGAGCAGCGGGCAGATCTTTATGTAATCAATCGTTATTCAATCGGTTTTTTCAATAAAAAATCAATCAAAATTCGGGGCTGGATTCAAAATGATCCAGTCCTTTTTCTTTTGCTCAATATCCCTCAATCCCTTGTCCAATAAGGGTTCCAAACATCCTTTCTCAATTTCTCTTGTGTCTATTCTGTTGTTTTCCACACTGTATAAACCCGTAGGGTTTCAGTTCTTTTTCGTGCATTTCTCAACGTGTTTTTTCAATCTTTTCTCCTGATTCTTCTCTCCATTCTGGTACGAACTTAATAACATTGTCCGAATATTCGATACAACCCAGAACGGAAAAAAGAGGGCGAAAATGGGGGTTTTGGGCAAGAACAAAATAACATAATGGAATGAAGAAAAAGGGCGAGATAAGAGGGGGGGCTCAGAACCACAAGGGTTTGAGGGGAGTGTGGGGACGAAACCGACATTTTAGCAGTTGAATAACACGGAATTGAAAAAGATTCCAAGATTTTGTCGTCTATACAGTGTGAGGAGGGTTTAGTATGTTTTAGTGATAAGAATTTTCTATTACTCGCACAGATGAGGAACTATCTGTAGTATGTCTTTCCGAATGTTTACCGAATAATGAACAATTTAGGGAAGTTGATAATGATTGGAAGTGTATAAAAGTAGAGGGTGTTTTAGACTTTAGTTTAACTGGAATATTATCCTCATTAGCAAATACATTAGCAGAAAATAAAATTAGTATTTTTGCTATTTCAACTTACAATACGGATTACATACTTGTTAAAAGTCATTTAGTAGAGAAGGCGAGAGTTGTATTAGAAAGTAAAGGTCACTCTTTTAGCGATATTTAAAAGAGTTTATTACAAGTTGATTGATGGATGTTTAACGTACTTATTTGGGGCAATTAACTTGGATATGTGGGTTAATAACGGATTTTCAGTTTCTACAAATAAAGATTACTTGGATTTATCATTAATACATAACTTCTTGAGTAAAGAAGCATACTGGTCAAAGGGTATACCGATTCAAACAGTAAAAAAAGCAATTGAAAATTCACCTTTATATCAGCAGTAAATTTCTTCAACGAAGGCGACGTTAAAAGTTGCTTTGGTTGTGTTTATTGTATGTTTTGCTTATTAATTCCTCTTTTTATTGACTTCACAAAATATATATAGTATTTTTTAATTAACCAGTGGTTAGATAAATGGAGGATCATACAAATGGCTGCCAGAAAAGCTGTAGAAAAAGAGTTAACCCGTGAAATGATTATGGATGCAGCTCGTGATTTATTTGTAAAAAAGGGATATCAACACGTATCGATGCGACAAATTGCCAAGCAGTTAAATTACAGCCATGGTGCGATTTATTATCATTTTAAAAACAAGGCAGAGTTATTTTATGCTTTAGTTGAGCTTCATTTTGACATGCTTGACAAAAAGCTGGAGGAACTTGTTAAGAAGGAAATACCAGATATCGTGAAGCTAAGGCAAATATTTCTAGGATTTATTGAATTTGGCTTAACTCATCAAAGTCATTATGAAATTATGTTTTTGCTTAAAGATGAGGAAATACGTAATTTTATTAATGACAGTCCAAATAAGTCATACCAAAGTTTTGCGAACTATGTTGCTATGTTTAGTGAACAAAAACTTACGGTTCAGCAGGTTTGGTCGATATTTTTGTCCCTGCACGGGTTTGTCACACACTATTTGCGGCATGTACCACATTTCTCAGATGTAAAAAGTATGGCCGAAGTACATGTCGACCTACTACTGAAAATAACAAAGAAGTAAAGTGTTTAAGCTATTCGTCTAGCTGAAGCACTTTCTATTTTACTACTATTTGAACACTGGTTAATTAATAATAGGAAGGATGATAATGATGGAGAAAGCCCTAGTATTAGGAGCATCTGGTGGAATGGGATCTTCAATCGTTAAGGAACTAGTAAAACGAAAGGTTAAGGTAATGGCATTTGCTCGCTCTAAAGAAAAGCTAAATACCATGTTCGGAGAAGAGCATAATGTGTTGATACACCCTGGGGATGCATTTTATCTAGAAGATTTAGAGATTGCTGCACGTGATGTTGACGTAATTTTTCATGCGATAAACTTACCTTATGGTGATTGGGCGGAAAAACTACCGAGGATCACGAAAAATATCATTGCAACTGCCAAAAAATACACGTTAAAACTTGCGATTGTAGACAATATTTATGCTTATGGAAAAAGCATAGGTAAGGAAATGGATGAAACAACTCCCAAAAATCCGAACACTAAAAAAGGAAAAATTCGCTTGGAAATGGAGGAGTTAATCAAAAATTCCGGTGTGCCGTATATTATGGTCCATTTTCCTGATTTTTATGGTCCGTATGCTGAAAATGCCCAGTTGAACTATATGTTAAGGCAGATTGCAAAGAATAAAAAAGCTGGGTTTATTGGCAGTCAAGCAATTCCTAGAGAACATATTTATACACCCGATGGGGCGAAGGCGATAGTTGAGCTTGCCCTTCATGAAGGTGCTGTAAACCAAAGCTGGAATGTGCCAGCATATGATGTAATCAACGGCGAAGAAATAATAAAAATCGTTCGAGGAATAACTGGATACGAGAAGTCTGTTTTCACTGTGTCCAAACATATGATTCGGTTTTTAGGTCTGTTTAATAAACAAATGAGAGAATTTGCGGAAATGCAATATTTAAACGAGGATCCTGTCGTATTGAGTGGGGAGAAATACGAACAGCTTATCGGCCCAGTACCAAGAACACCATATGATGAGGGAATAAGGGAGACGCTTAAAGTATATAAGCAAATGAACAATGGAACCCTTAAAATATTACGTCGTAAAAAGTAACGTCAAATTTTGAGAACAACCTAAGAAATAGTTTTAAGAGAGTTAGATTCATCAACTGCACTTCTCCACTATGGCTTACACCGTTCATGAAACAATCTTACCTATTAGAATAAAAGATAAATAGTGTGGTAGATCATAATATAAGGATTAGAAGTCCAAAGTGAAATGGGAATGCCTTCTAAGTCCTTATTTTTTATTTATCAAATAATTATTTAATTTGACACAAATACTATATGGGGGTATAGTATAAGTATAAAAAATAAGGAAGTGATTCAGTTGGGTAAATTCTTACATGATCACCCGAGCACACCAAGAACGAATGATGAAAAGCAAAAGGTTATCAACCGTTTAAAACGAATAGAAGGCCAGGTTCGAGGTATCCAGAAGATGGTGGAAGACGACCGGTATTGTGTCGATATTTTAGTTCAAATCAGTGCGATTCAATCTGCATTAAAAAACGTAGGTTTTGCGATCACAGAACGACACATCAACCATTGTGTAAGTGATGCAATTCGTCAAGGCGAAGGCAAAGAAACGATTGAGGAATTAATGGAAGTTCTAAAACAATTCTCCAAGTAAGGAGGGAGTACTATGAGTGACACAAATCACGCAACTCTTGGAATAACCGGCATGACCTGTGCTGCTTGTTCCAATCGTATTGAAAAAACGTTAAATAAAATGGACGGTGTAAAGGCACAAGTTAATTTAACAACGGAAAAAGCAACAATTGATTACGATCCAGAAAAAAATTCTATTGAAGCCATTACAAAGAAAATTGAACATGTCGGATATGGGGTTTTGATGGAAAAAACAGAATTAGATGTCTTTGGAATGACTTGTGCTGCCTGTTCAACCCGAATAGAAAAGGTGCTTAATAAGCAGGATGGGGTAAGATCTGCATCTGTAAATTTAACAACAGAAACGGCATCTATCGAATATAATCCTGCCATAGTCGATCCGAATGGATTAATTGAGAAAATCAAAAACGTAGGTTACGACGCGAAATTAAAAGCGGAAGCAGAAGAAAAGCAAACACACAAAGAAAAAGAGCTAATGAACAAAAAAAGAAAGTTAATCATCTCAGCTTTGTTATCTGCACCTCTATTGATAACGATGTTGGTTCATTTATTTAATATGAATATTCCAGATGTATTCGTGAATCCATGGTTCCAATTTGCATTAGCGACACCTGTTCAATTTATCATCGGAGGACAATTTTATGTTGGTGCCTATAAAAATCTTCGCAATGGTGGAGCGAACATGGATGTACTTGTTGCATTAGGTACAAGTGCTGCATATTTTTATAGTTTATACGAAGCAATGAAGACAATCGGCAATCCGGATTATATGCCGCACTTATACTTTGAAACAAGTGCTGTATTAATTACGTTGATTTTATTTGGTAAATATTTAGAAGCAAGAGCAAAGAGCCAGACGACGAATGCGCTATCGGAATTACTTAATTTACAAGCAAAAGAAGCGCGTGTCATTAGGGATGGGAAAGAAGTGATGATTCCAGTGGAGCAAGTACTCGTTGGAGATCGCTTAGTTGTTAAACCTGGAGAAAAAATACCTGTAGATGGTATTGTTGTGAAAGGCCGAACTTCTATCGATGAATCCATGCTTACGGGAGAGTCCATTCCTATTGAAAAGGCCCCAGGTGCAAAGGTAATTGGAGCTACCATTAATAAAAATGGTTCTATTGAAATGGAAGCAACCAAAGTTGGGAAGGATACCGCCCTTGCATCGATTATTAAAGTAGTAGAAGAAGCTCAAGGATCAAAAGCACCTATTCAGCGTTTAGCAGATGTTATTTCAGGGTATTTCGTTCCCATTGTTATCGGTATTGCACTTATCACTTTTGTCATCTGGATCGCTTTTGTGGAACCGGGTCAATTTGAACCTGCCTTAGTTGCAGCAATTGCTGTGCTAGTGATTGCTTGTCCGTGTGCATTAGGACTTGCAACACCAACTTCTATTATGGTAGGTACAGGAAGGGCTGCGGAAAGTGGAATCCTATTTAAAGGTGGCGAACACTTAGAAGGAACACATCAATTAGAAGCCATTGTATTAGATAAGACGGGAACCATCACAAAAGGAAAACCGGAAGTAACGGACTTTTCTGGAGACGAAGAAACATTACAGCTGTTAGCTAGTGCGGAAAAGGGATCAGAGCATCCACTTGCAGGAGCTATAGTAGCATATGCAATAGAAAAGAATTTAGATTTTCTCCATGTAGATGCGTTCCATGCTATACCTGGTCATGGAATTGAAGCGAGAATTGCTGGTAAACACGTTCTCGTTGGTAATCGAAAATTAATGAATGATCATCACGTTGATATAAAAGGTAATGAGGATAAATTAGTTGAATTTGAAACCGATGGCAAAACCGCAATGTTAATTGCCATAGATGGAAAGTACCGCGGAAATGTTGCGGTTGCGGATACGATTAAGGAAACGGCAAAAGAAGCCATTCACCAATTAGCAGAACTCGGAATGGAAGTGATTATGCTAACAGGTGATAACGAAAGAACCGCACGCGCAATTGCAAAACAAGTAGGTATTGAAAGCGTAATTGCTGGGGTTTTACCTGAACAAAAGGCTGACAAGATTAAAGAAATTCAAAATAAAGGTAAAAAAGTAGCAATGGTCGGGGATGGAGTGAACGATGCACCTGCATTAGTTACGGCGGATATTGGGATTGCCATTGGAACTGGAACAGAGGTAGCGATAGAAGCGGCGGATGTAACGATTCTAGGTGGAGAGCTATTGCTCATCCCGAAAGCAATCCGAATTAGTCATGCAACGATTCGAAATATCCGTCAAAATCTTTTTTGGGCTTTTGGCTACAATACAGCAGGAATTCCAGTTGCTGCAGTTGGTTTACTTGCACCGTGGATTGCTGGTGCAGCAATGGCATTAAGCTCCGTAAGTGTTGTAACCAACTCCCTGCGCTTAAAACGAGTGAAATTATAGAAGTATCCATTAAAAGGAGGTGAAGAGATCATGGAAAAAACGCTACATGTGCAAGGTATGTCTTGTGGGCATTGCAAAATGTCTGTTAGTGGTGCGTTGAAGAATTTAGATGGCGTATCCAAGGCGGAGGTTCATTTAGAGGATGGTACTGTAGACGTGACTTTTGATGAAGCAAAAGTCAACGTGGATGCCATGAAAGAAGCGATTGAAGACCAAGGCTATGATGTGGAAGCGTAATATAAAAAAAGAACGCTGATTTCCTATTGGAAAATCAGCGTTCTTTTTTTGTGTATCAAGGAGTTTTAAAAGTTGTCTAGGAGACTAATCAATTTTTTTAAAAAAAGAAAGCGAATACATAAAAATTTACAAAATTATAATATAGATTATTTTCTGAAAAATGTTGCTTTTTAAAATTTTCCATGTTATATTTCTTTCATTAACAATTTCGACAAGATTGTCGAAATTTGTAACATTATATTATGGATTCTTTAACATAATCCTTATAGAGACGATACTTTAGCAATCATTATTCTAACTTTATGTTGAAATCATTACAAAATGGAGGTCTTTAGCATGTCATCGAAGGGTTCAGTCAATGTTGTTGCAGTAGGTTTTATGTTATTTGCTTTATTTTTTGGAGCGGGAAATTTAATCTTTCCTCCTTTATTAGGACAAGCAGCAGGGGAAAATATTTTTTCTGCCAATCTAGGATTCATTATTACAGGTGTCGGCTTACCCGTGCTAGGGGTTTTAGCTTTAGCTTTTTCTGGAAAAAGTGATTTGCAGTCGTTAGCAAGTCGAGTTACACCAATCTATGGACTGTTATTTACCGTAGCGCTTTATTTAACAATCGGACCACTCTTTGCAATACCAAGAACAAATACAGTTGCATATGAAATTGGAATCGTTCCATTTTTAAATAATTCATCAAGCGCTTGGCCATTATTCGTTTTTACTATTGTTTTCTTTGGAATTACCCTCTATTTTTCCTTACAGGCAAAGAGACTTGTTGATATTATCGGGAAAGTATTAACACCAATCTTATTAGTAGTTATCGGTTTGTTAATCATTGCTTCGATCATTAACCCAATTGGTAGTATTCAACCGGCTACAGAAGGCTATATGACAGATAGCTTTTTCAAAGGGTTTCAAGAGGGCTATCTAACAATGGATGCTCTAGCAGCATTTGTGTTTGGGATTATTATTATCAATATTATTAAGGATCGTGGAGCAACTTCTAAAAAAGAAATAATGGGTACGGCTTTAAAGGTTGCTTTAGTTGCAGCGGTTCTATTGGCAATCATTTACTCGTCTCTTGCTTATATGGGGGCATTTAGTGTTGAAGGATTAGGCTATTTAAATAATGGTGGAGCTATTTTATCAGCAGCATCTGAGTTTTACTTTGGATCATATGGAAAAATGATCCTAGCGGTAATTGTTGTCGCAGCATGTTTAACAACTAGTATTGGGTTAATTACATCCTGCGCTTCTTATTTCAATAAAATCGTTCCATCTGTTTCGTATAAAGCATGGGCAACTGTTTTCACATTATTTAGTGCGGTTATATCGAACTTTGGTTTATCTTCTATTATTGAGTTTTCAGTACCAGTATTATCTGCACTTTATCCGTTAGCAATGTGTTTAATGCTATTAACGTTTCTACATCCGCTTTTCCAAGGAAGAAAAGAAGTGTATCAAGTAAGTGTTCTATTCACGTTTATCGTAGCTCTGTTCGATGGCTTGAATGCTGCGGGTATTAAAGTGGAAGCAGTAAATGAATTTTTCACTTCTGCTCTACCACTTTATGACGTAGGATTAGGGTGGTTTGTCCCGGCTATTTTAGGAGGCGTCATTGGTTTTATATTAAGCCTATTGAAGAAAGAAAGCTTAAATCCAACGACAGTGAAGTAAATAAAATTATTGGTATAGATGAAGGCGGCCGTTAGCGGTTGCCTTCTTTAATGTTTGTCTGCTGTAAATTTTCTAATGTTGGTAATGTTTTGAATATGGCATAAAGTATAGAAATTTTTTGTGAAAACATATAAGATTACCCATGTGCATCTTATGCACTACATAACAAATATAATAATAGGAGTCTTATATATGAAAAAGCTTTTTAATTATAAAAGTATAAAAACGAAGATATTAGTGGGATTTTCCGCATTAATTGTTCTTACTATACTGTTAAGTGCCTATAACTATTATTCTATCTATAAAATAGATGGTGCGATGAAGGATTTAATTTCGGAGGAACTCGAACTACTAACAACGGATAAAAACCTAGCTCAAAATATGGCGCAAAGAACAAGTCTATTACGAGGCTATATGTTGTATGGGGATGAATCCTATCGCGAACAGTTTGAAGCGGAAACAGAAAGTAGTATCTCTTTAGAAAATAAAGCTTTAGAGCTAAGTAAGTCAGAAAAACTAAACGAACTTATTGAGAAAAAGATTCAATGGGGTACTTTTACGGACGAGATTTTTGCAGAAATCGATAAAGGAAATATGGCGAAAGCAGAATCTATTTTAAAGAATGAAGTACAACAGTTAGAAGTGGATTTAGTCTCCGGATTTAACGAGTTAGCAAGTGAACGTGAAGTAACTATGAAGGAACTAGGACTTCAAGTAGTAGAAAATGGCGAAAGCATGCAATTTTATAGTGTTATTATTACAGCTTTAGTTGCGGTATTAGGAATTGCAATCGCCATTATCACGTCAAACTTTATTGCCAATCCAATACGTACGGTTATGGGTAGAATGAAGCGTATTTCCACAGGAGATTTAAGTGGGGAGCGTTTTGACACGATTCAAAAGGATGAATCTGGTCAATTAATGCATGCAACAAACGAGATGGTAGATCATATTCGTAACCTTTTAATCGAAATCAATAAGGAATCCAACAATGTAACTGCACATAGTGAGGAGCTAAACCAGTCTGCAAACGAAGTGAAGGTTGGAACAGAGCAAATCACCATTACAATGGAAGAATTGGCTTCAGGCTCCGAGTCTCAAGCAAACCAAACAGGTGAATTGTCATCTGTGATGGCTGGTTACACGGAAAAAGTGGAAGAGGCTAATGTATTTGGAGAACAAATTCAAGAACAGTCAAACGAAGTTATTACGTTAACAAACGACGGTACAGAATTAATGAACGCATCGATGACACAAATGAAACGCATCGACGATGTTTTCCAAAATGCTGTACAAAAGGTAAAAACGCTTGATGAACAATCGCAACAAATTTCAAAACTGGTATACGTTATTCGAGACATCTCTGATCAAACGAACTTATTAGCTCTAAATGCAGCGATTGAAGCAGCAAGAGCTGGAGAGCATGGTAAAGGCTTTGCAGTTGTAGCGGATGAAGTGCGCAAGCTGGCAGAACAGGTTGGACATTCTGTTGAAGACATAACAAAAATTGTGACAAACATTCAAAATGAGTTTGATTTAGTTACGGAAAATCTAGAAAGTGGTTATCAAGATGTTGAAAAGGGAACGAATCAAATTGAGATGACCGGTGAGAAGTTCCATAACATTCGTGCTTCTGTTAATGAGATGGTAACGAGTATTAACACGATTACGACAAACCTATCAGAAATTACAGCAAATACACAACAGATGAGTAGCTCTGTTCAAGAAATAGCAGCTATATCAGAAGAATCTGCTGCAGGTATTGAACAGACTTCTGCTTCTGCGCAACAAACAAGTAGCTCCATAGATGAGGTTGCAAGCAGTGCGGATGATTTAGCTAAATTAGCGGAAAACTTAACATCCTTAGTACAACGATTTACATTATAAATGTTGGAGACCAGACGAAACATACTTGTTTCTCTGGTCTTTTTTCATTCTATAGGTACTAGATTGCTCGGAATGAGCCGTTGTGGAGTGAGTAAAATCTTTAACGAATCTTGAGCTTTCGATTAAGTCGAACATTGACAATGGTGTAGATGTATTATACAATTATTTCGAATTAGAGATAATTGAATTGAAGTGATTTGTTCATAGTGATGATTGCAATACTAAATAGAAGATTAGAATATGCGAGCTTATCGAAAATAACATGAAGGAGCAAACAAAATGAAAAAAACTGCTGGAATTCATCATATAACTGCTATTGTTGGTCATCCACAGGAAAATGTAGATTTTTATGCTGGATTATTAGGCTTACGACTTGTGAAAAAGACGATTAATTTTGATGATCCAGGAACCTACCATTTATATTTTGGAAATGATGAAGGAAATCCCGGAACCATCATAACCTTTTTTCCATGGATTAACGCGTATAAAGGAAGAATTGGGGATGGGCAAGTGGGTGTAACCTCTTATGTTGTTCCTGTCGGTGCGTTATCTTTCTGGGAAAGCAGATTGAAGAAGTTTAACATTGAATATAACGTTACTAATCGATTTGGAGAAACGTATCTGTCTTTTACTGACCCACATGGTCTACAATTAGAAATTGTTGAAAGAAAAGAAGGCGCTAAGAGTAGCTGGGAGATTGGCGACATCACAAAAGAGGTAGCCATTAAAGGGTTTGGTGGCGCACTATTGTTATCAAGTAGATCTGATAAAACAACAGAGCTGCTAGAGTATATGGGGCTTGAAAAAGTTGGCGAAGAAGATGATTTGATTCGTTATAAGTCTTATGGAGATATTGGGAATGTGATTGATGTAAAAAGAACAGCTACCGGTAAAGGGAGAATGGGAGTTGGGACCGTTCACCACATTGCATGGAGGGCTGAAGACGATGCAGACCAATTGGATTGGAAACAATATATTGAAAATGCGGGACTCGGTGTAACACCAGTTCAAGATCGAAATTACTTCAATGCTATCTATTTTAGAGAGTATGGCGATATATTGTTTGAAATTGCAACAGACCCACCAGGCTTTGCTCATGATGAATCCTATGACACAATGGGTAGTGAACTAAAGCTTCCAGAATGGTACGAAAAGTATCGAGAGCAATTAAATCAATCCCTTTTTCCGATTCAAGTGCGCAATTTAGATAATTAATTGGTAACGAAGAGGATGGGACAAACGTACTTTTTGAAAGGGAAACCCGTACTTTGAATAGCGGAGAAATATCGCTCCAGAAATACACTTGACGGTGCGGAAAAAGTTGTGTAAATAGGTTTCAAAACAATCCTCCTTGGCAAGAATTAGGATAAATAATTTTTGCCAAGGAGGTTTTTCGACATGAAATTACCGAGGGAATTAATCAGAGAAATGG
>NZ_OEQK01000013.1 GCF_900240405.1 Salirhabdus sp. Marseille-P4669 | reverse complement strand
CTGTAAGTCTAGTGGTGATGGCGAAGAGGTCACACCTGTTCCCATTCCGAACACAGAAGTTAAGCTCTTCAGCGCCGATGGTAGTTGGGGTGTTTCCCCTGCGAGAGTAGGACATCGCTAGGCAAAGGTAAAGCCTCAGATCTAATAAGATTTGAGGCTTTTTGATTTGCCTTTTATTTTATGAGCTTAATCCTTCAGTTCCCAATGATACATACCACTAGTTTCCGATACAATATCAAAACCTAATTTCTGTAAGACGCGAATAGAAGAATGATTAACTATTAAGCATTCCGCTTTTATTTTATGAGCTTAATCCTTCAGTTCCCAATGATACATACCACTAGTTTCCGATACAATATCAAAACCTAATTTCTGTAAGACGCGAATAGAAGAATGATTAACTATTAAGCATTCCGCTTTTATTTTATGAATATTATTATGAGAAAAAGCCCACTTTATAAGAGCGGCAACAGCCTCTGTTGCATATCCTTTTCCTTGATATGTAGGCATAATACCATAACCAATTTCGACTGAATGATCTTCCTTTGCTTTACCTTTAAAACCAATATCTCCTATTAAAGCATTTGTTTTATTATTATAGATGAGCCATACCCCCCAACCATATAGGGTAGAATCATCTTTTAATTCGTTTATATAACCTTGAATATGAGGTCCTATTTGATAATCTTCATTGGTAAGTGCAGATAGAAGTTTTTCAGTACATGGAACTAGTTTAAGTCTTTTTGTATTTAGATGCATATGGATTATGTTCCCCTTTATATAAATTCCATTCTCCTTTTATTTTACAATCCCCTATCAAATAAATAAAATAATTTTACATAACTTGATGGGTTAATATTATATAATACATCCTTTGGACTAAAATTATTATGCTATGATAGAGGTACGTTATGGTTAAGGGGTTTTCGTGATGAATTACATAAAAATGGGACTCAGACTATCTATAAGTCTTTACGTATTACTACATTTTATTAGCTATTTTTATGAACATAAAATGCTTCTTTCGAGTATGGCAGTAACTGGATTGTTGATATTCCTGTTTTCCATATGTCTTAAAAAAATGTCGCAGTTTAAAATTCCACTTACACTTGTTGTAACAGGGCTCATTATACTCATGTCATCTAATTCTTCTATCATCAACGGCTTTTATGAAGGTATGCTATTAATGCGAAATATTATCGGGTTACTTGTAATCATTCCATTCATTGGTTGGGTTTTAAATACAGAGCCCTATATTGAAAGTGTAATGAGTTTTGCGTATAAGATGATTAATACAAGTCGCAAATTTTATTTTGCTATTTCTTCCTTTACACAGGTCATTGCTTTTTTCTTATTATTTGGATCAATACCGATGATGTATGATTTTGTAAATAAAATGGTTGGAAATCAGCATGGGGAACCTCTAGAAAATTTTAAAGGAACGGCCTTACTTCGCTCTTTTGCGTTGTCTACGATTTGGGTTGTAACGATTCCTAGCTTTATTTTCGCAGTGGAGACCTTAAAGTCGTCACTTTGGCTATCGATATTACAAGGGATGCTTATTTCTATTTCGGGTATCCTTATTGCTGTGCTTTTTTCGTATTTTGAAGAAAAAAAGTACGGCGTAAACTTAACGGAAATCATCTCTATGGAAATGAAGCAGGTTATGGCAAAATCATCCGTTGTTAATGGTAATGGGAATGTTAAGGGCTTTTTTCTTTTATTTCTTACTCTTTTTGGATCTATCTTTTTAGTACATGCAATTTGGCCAATTGAATTAATGCTTCAAGTACCGTTCGTCATCATTATATGGACTATTTTTTATTTTCTATGGAAAAAAAGAGTTGGAAGGCTAGCAACAGAAGCAAAACAATATTTCACCAACAAAATAGAGCATCAATCCTATCAACTTAGCATGATGCTAGGTGCTGGTATGATGATCTACAGTATCAATCAAACAGGATTTGGTGGCTATGTAGTGTCTAGCGTAAACTTTATGCAAGAGCATTTTCCGTCCATAAATTTACTGTATTTTTTACCGTTTATTGTAATCCTCCTTGGTTTTGTAGGGCTAGGGCCATTAACGGTTATGGTGTTAGTTGCAGGAATATTAAAAAATATAGCGTTACCATATCCGCCTGAATTAATTGTTTTATCTATTACATCAGGAAGTGTTATATCTATTATGCTATCTCCTGTTATTATGCCAGTTATTGTTTTAAGTGCAGCGAATGGGTTAAGTGGACTTAAAAATGGGGTTCGGTTTAATTGGAAATTTGCCATCGTGTTTTATTTGTTTGTCCAAGTATACATACAAGTGATGTTGTTGTTTTGGTCATAAACTTAGTTTTTGAGCCTAAAAGGTGTTTTGGTTGTTACATTGCTAGCTTTGAAAAGGCATAATAGATATGCGAGTGATAATAACCCAGCCTTATGTCATTTAAGCTGAAAAGTAATTTGCAATACACAGCGAATAAATAACGACTCGAGGAGTATGTAACATATTTCAGAGAAGCTATCAATCCTACAAGTCGAAAATGGTATCGTATTTCATTTTCGACTTGTAGGTAGCCTGCACCTCAAATCACATCATAAATCATGGAGATTGAAGCATATTTTTTACCTAGAATATTCCCTCTAGTTCCCGTTTATAATTAGAGAAACATTGTCCAGCAATGCGCCTAGTAAGCTAACCCCATAAAAAACACCAATCCCTATTAAAGTAGAAATAAATGCGGCTTTTGTTATTTTGCTGAGTGATTTCGTTTTAAATAAGTATATTCCTGCTAACAACCACGCATATAGAAAGAGTGGAATAAGGATTGCTAATGGACCGGTTTGTCTTATGTACCTCATCAAAAACTCTGGTAGGCTAAAATAATGGTTTATATACCAACTTAATACTGCGATTATAATGTACGGAAGCCATGCTTTTATTTTCTTTTTCATTTAAACACCTCTTTGCTGCTAGTAAATCTATGAAGCATAGACTCGCATAGAAAGCTGACTACAAATCGTATAAAATTTATACTTTTACTCATCAATTTTCTTAAGAATCTTTGCAGGATTACCACCAACTACAACATTATTGGGAACATCCTTCGTAACAACACTTCCAGAAGCAATTATGACGTTATCTCCAATGGAAACACCTGGATTAATGATGGACCTTCCACCAATCCACACATTATCTCCAATCGTAACCGGTTTACCAAATTCTGCACCTGAAATTCTTTCTTTCGTATTTAATGGATGTGTTGCTGTGTAGATATGTACTCCTGGCGCAATAAGGCAGTTATCACCGATACGAATTTCACACACATCTAAAAAGACACAATCGAAGTTTGCATAAAAATGATCCCCCACATGGATGTTGTAGCCATAATCGCAACGAAAAGTTGGCTCTACAAACAGATTATCACGAGTGGAACCGAATAGTTCTTTAAGAATTGCTGTGCGTTTTTCTATTTCTGTTTCCGTTGTTTCGTTGTACCGTCTTGTTAATTGTCGGGCTTTTAATCGCTCGTGTACTAATTGAGGATCTTGGGCATTATATAATTCTCCAGCAAGCATTTTTTCTTTTTCACTTCTCATTCATTTCACCTACTTTGGTTTGATTTTAATGGAATCTATTTTAGTAATCTATTAATACCTTATAGTAATAAATTTGAGAACTCAAGAAGGAACATTCTTTCCCTATAAGAAGCGAATGCACAGCCATTTTGTATTAATCACAACTCCTTTTCAAAAAGGAGGATTGTGAGCCGCAGAATACGAATATAGAAAGAGTATTGCTTTTTTACCAATAGGAGAGAGGATATTACACGATAAAATGCATAGGGGAACATGTGAAGAGGGAGTACCGAATAAACCTAAGTAGCATACAAGAATGATGACTGTAGAAGCAATAACAAAATGAACAATATGCCAAAACCATCAAAAATGACCGAAATTGAAGGGGTTTATAAGTTGATATGGAAGCTAATCT
Source organism: Salirhabdus sp. Marseille-P4669 (assembly GCF_900240405.1). Taxonomy (GTDB): domain Bacteria; phylum Bacillota; class Bacilli; order Bacillales; family Alkalibacillaceae; genus OEQK01. The sequence goes on along the minus strand of NZ_OEQK01000013.1, from coordinate 21,825 downwards.
ATTAATCATTTAAACGTTTGTTTAGAGTAGTTGATTCGGCCACTTAACGGTTTACAAATCTTTCTTCTGCACCAAATAATTTATCAGCAATTAAATTCCCATTGCCATCAAATCCACGGATCGTCCATGTGCTGTCTGTGTATTCATCAATTACGAAAAAAGCATAATGGTCTTTTACTTCCGTTATATAATATTCCTCTTCATGATTCCGTACCTCTTTCAATGTGAGGTCATAGGTTTCCGATGGTGCAACTTCATCCAGATGATTTCCGAGGGTAATGTATTTAATGTTTGAGTCTTCTGCAGTTTTTATACCTACGATAAAATGTTTGTCGTCCGTTAAACCACTAGCCTGGAATGGTTTACCAGGATCCAAGTGATATCCATTTGTGCCAATATAATATTGGTACAAAAAGCCAAATTTACGGTCAACTAATGCAACGCCAAAAGAATGGTCCTGATTATCTTCAAAAAGAATGGCTTTTCCGTCAGGGGTATCTTCAGATTGTAAAACCTTAATATCCCAAGGAATTGCGGATGCTACAGAAAAATGAGATTGGCTCAACCAAATAAAAAGGAAGAATGCAATACCAATACTACTTACAATTAGGAGAAATTTTTTCATCGTAAAAAACCACCTTGTTTCGAAATACGTCTCCAATACCTAAAAAGAGGTTGTAGGTAGAAAAAAATGTTGGAGGGGATTTATCAGCTGTATCGAACATCACTAGTTCAATTTTATTCGACCTATTAGAAAAAGGAATATGTTTTACGAACCTTTAATGAGAATGTAATACGATTCCAAATGTATTACAACATGATACCTTGATGTAAATTGGTATATATTTCTATTTAATATTATCTTAACATAAAAAATCCATTTTTCTTCCAAAATTTATAATATTTTTATAATTAATAGGAGCTGATAATTTGAAAATACCTCATTTATTTATACAAACCATTCATGGCGCTTTTGGTGATAAAGGTAGAGAGTGGTTGGAGTCATTAGAGCAAATAATTTCAGTGTATTTAGAAAAATGGGGACTTCACATTATTGGACCGGTCGAAAAATTATCTTATAACTATGTTCTACGAGTAAAGGATAAAAAGAATACACCTTATATTCTAAAGCTAGGTGTTCCAAGCTTTGACTTTCGTAACGAAGTCCAAACGGTAATAGCGTACAATGGAGAAGGCTGTGCGAGGTGGATAAAAGCAGATCCAGATAACGGAGTACTTTTGTTGGAACAATTATCACCAGGCAAGATGTTATCTGAATTAGACGATGAAGAAAAAGTAATCGAGGAATATGTGAACGTTTGGATGCGAATTAAAAGACCTTTACATAAGAATTCAAAGGCTCCCATGATTGCGGATTGGGCAGAAGCCTTGCAACGTTACTTACTAAAATATCCGAATAATAACGGACCAATCGCAAATCAAATGGTACAGCATGCTTTAGAATGTTTTGAAGAGATAACGAAAACATCCAAAGGGCTGGAATTGCTTCATGGAGATTTACATCATGAAAACATCTTATTTTCAAAAGATAGAGGCTGGTTAGCAATTGATCCAAAAGGGGTGATTGGGGACCCATATTTTGATGTAGCTGCCTTCTTATACAATCATTTATTTACAAAGCCAAATCCACGAAAATGTTTGGAAAATCGAATTCAATCAATTAGTGAAAAACTGGATTTAAATGCATTCCGGTTGATAAAAGCTTCTTTTGCTATGTCCACATTATCTGCATGCTGGGCGGTAGGGGATATGTCTGAAGGAGAAAACTCCTTTCAATGTGCAAAGTGGCTGTTGGAAATGCTAGGAGGTATTAATGAATAGGAACGACAACAATGGTTAAGCTAAGAAAAAATTTGTTGTTGGAGGTTCCAGTTCGTGACACCCTTACAAAGAAGTTCCAAGGACCATTTAAAATTAACGTCAGCAGAAATAGGAAAGCTGTGGGCAACCTATATCGGAAATACACTAGGTAAATGTGTAATAAGCTATTATCTTAATCATACCGAGGATAGTGATATCAAAAATGTATTACAACAGGCGTTAAAGCTAAGCGAGTCCATTATGAATAAGATTAAAGATATCCTTAAGCAAGAGAACTTCCCAATTCCTATTGGTTATACAGAGGAGGATGTTAACGTTGATGCTCCTAGGCTATATGAGGATGAATTTTATTTACATTATTTACGATACACAAGTAAAGCGGGGTTAAGTATATACTCCATTGCAATTCCGCTTGTAACAAGAAAAGATCTGCGCGAATTCTTTAAACAAACCGCAATGAAAACAGAGGAACTCATTTCAATGGTTAATAAAGTTATGATGGACAAGGGTCTTTTAGTAAAGCCACCTGTCTTGCCAATACCAGATGAGATAGATACGATAAAAAATCAATCGTTTTTAAATGGATTATTTGGACATATTCGTCCTTTACACGCCTTAGAAATAACGCATTTATACGATAACATCGATAACAATATTACGAGTAAGGCTTTGTTAATTGGATTTAGTCAGGTTGCGAAGGATGAGCAAGTACGTCAATTTTTCATTCGCGGACGAAAAATAACCGACAATCATATTCGAATGAATTCCAAAAAAATGCATAAGGATCACCTACCTTATCCATATTTATTAGATAACTTGGTTACATCTTCAAACGTTGCTCCATTTTCGGATAAAATTATGATGGCACACAAGATTGATATGTTTTCCATGAAAATACGATCGTATGCAAATGCGATGTCACTTAGTACAAGAAGAGATTTAAGTGGAATGTATTCCAAAATGATTATGGATGTAGGATTATTCGTAGAGGATGGGGCGAATATCGTAATCAATAGAGGGTGGATGGAGCAACCACCATCTGCTATTGATCGAAACAAACTTGCCCCTACACATAAAGCAAATTAGGAACAGTATGGGTTTTATCCTATGCTGTTTTTACTTTCTTACCTCGATGTTGTTAGATTCTTCATTTGGAACGCGTTGATAGGATGTTAGAACAAGGTGAAGGAAGCCTGTGAGAAATAAAGTAATAAGAGGAAGAATAATGGACCAAGATGATAGTTTGCTAAACCAAAATTCCATAAGTGCATTGACAATCAACGTCACCAAAGGCGCAAAGATGAGCTTTTTAGTGAATAAGAAAGCACCTATCCCTAAACCGATTACAAGGATTGGCCATACAATTAGTTGCATAAAGAATGGGTCTAAATCCATAATTAAATCCCTCATTAACTACACCCTCTTTCCATTTTTTATCATTTTATCATAGTTGAATAGAATAAAGTGTTCTATTTTCTTTTTGCAACAAACTTCAGTAGAATAAAGGATATTGGAGGTGGAATTTATGAAAGCTATTACAGTAAAACAACCAGGAGGACCGGAGCAGCTTCAATTTTCTGAACAACCAAAGCCAATAGCAGGAAATGGAGAGTTATTGATACGTGTACACGCTGCTGCGATTAACCGAACGGATATAATAACTAGAGAAGGCCGCAGCGGATATGCAAAGAGTCCCATTTTAGGAGTAGAAGTTGCTGGTACAGTGGTAGAAGCTGATGGGCAGTCCTGCTTTCAAATCGGGGATAAAGTCATGGGATTAGTAAATGGTGGAGGTTATGCCGAATATGCTGTAATGCCTGCAGACCGAGCAATGAAAATTCCGAGTGGCTTGTCTTTTGAGCAAGGAGCAGCAATACCGGAAGTCTTTCTTACTGCTTTTCAAACCTTGTTTTGGATTGGAAAGTTACAAGAAAAGGAAACGGTACTAATCCATGCTGGTGCCAGTGGTGTTGGAACAGCAGCGATCCAATTAGCAAAACAACTGCGCAACGCAACCGTTATTGTAACTGCAGGTTCAGATGAAAAGCTAAGTTTTTGTAGAGAACTTGGAGCGGATGTAACAATAAATTATAAGGAACAGTCCTTTGAAGAAGAAGTGTTAAAAGCAACAAACGGAGTAGGGGTAGATGTTTTATTAGATTTCATTGGTGCTGATTATTGGGAGAAAAATATTGCGAGCATCAAAAAGGAAGGCCGCTGGGTTTTAATTGGGACATTAGGGGGCCCTATTATAAAAGAAGTGAATCTACTTCAGCTAATGGCGAAATATATCCAACTAACAGGAACCCTCCTTACCCCAAGAAGTGATGCATATAAAGCGAAATTAACAAAGGATTTTATTCAAAAAGCAGCGGCTCTATTTGAGAGTGGAAAGCTCAAGCCGATTGTTGACACAGTATTTCCAATTGAGGAGGCAGCAAAAGCACATATACATATGGAGGAAAGTAGAAATATTGGTAAGATAGTTTTGAAAATAAGGGAATAAAGCATCTTTCCACTCGAGAGATGCTCTTCATTTTTTTCGTACATATTGTAATTCTATAAATTGATTAAATTGCTTTGTGCCAGTTAGTTCAAATTCCAGTTGTGGATAGCCTGGTTTAAATAAAGGGATTCCATCTCCGATTAATGTTGGTGCAATGGTTATTCTCAATTGATCAACTAAATCAGCCTTTAAAAAATGATGAATAATTTCTCCACCACCAACTAACCATATATCACGGCCATCTTTTGCTTTTAATTCGTTTGTAAAGGCTATGAGATCACCATTTACAATAGTTACATCTTCAGTATCCTGCATATGGGATTTCGTGAACACGTAGCATTCTCTATCTTTGTATGGGAAGTTTTCCTCTTGATCCATTATCCAATCATATGTCCGTTTTCCGAGTAAAACGGTATCTACGGTATGATAAAAATCAGAAATACCGTTATCACCTTCACCCTCTACTGCAAACAACCAATCCAAATTGTCGTCCTTTGTAGCTATGTATCCGTCCAAACTCATAGCAATATAGACAATTACATTACGCTTGTTCATAAAAGCTCCTCCTTCACAAGAATGTATGTTCTCTTTCCTCTATAATACCATATGTAGGAAAATAGACAAAAGCCTAAATATCTGGATCGTTTATAGTCAAACTTTTTTAATCAATTTGGTTCGATAAATTCCCAACTTATGAAGTTTTTGTTACAATTAAAAGGTTGTGTATAGATATTAATAAGAAGAGAAAAAGTGGTGGGTACATTGGAGCTTAAGCAATTACAATATTTTATCGAAATTACCCGTACAGGTAGTTTTACGAAGGCTGCAGAAAATTTGTTTATTACACAGCCAGCTTTAAGTAGAAATGTAAAGTCATTAGAAGAAGAAATTGGGGCACCTTTGTTTATTCGCTCTCGTAAAAAGTTGATTCTAACTGATATTGGGATGGTCCTAAAACGTCATGCGGAAACAATTGAGAAGCAACTACTTTCCTTGAATTCGGAGATTAGTAATTTACTGACGTTGAAAAGAGGAAATATTCGGATTGGATTACCGACCATTATCAATTCTTTCTTTTTCTCCGATTTACTAGCCTCTTTTCATAATGAATATCCAGAAGTTACGTTTCAATTAGTGGAGGATGGCTCCAAACGAATTGAGGAAAAAATCGTAAATGAAGAGCTAGATTTTGGAGTAGTTGTTGTCTCTCCGGAAAATAACGAACAGTTTGATTCCTATCAGTTTGTAAGTGAAAAGTTGAAGCTAGTCGTCCCACCTAATCATAAATTTGCTAGTAAAGAACAAGTAGCTTTACAGGAATTACAAGATGAAACGTTTATCATGTTTAATCAGGATTTTGAATTAAGAAGTTTAATTTTGAATGCTTGTCAAGAAGCAGGATTTGAACCGAAAATCATTTCGGAGACCTCTCAACTCGATTTTATTGAAGAAATGGTTGCATTTGACATTGGTATTACATTATTACCAGAAAATACGTGTGAGGAATTAACTAGTGATTTACATACAATTACCATTGAAAATCCGGTGATTGAGTGGAATCTAGCATTAATTTGGAAGAAAGATAATTATCTATCACAGATCTCCCAAGAATTTATTCGTTTTGCGAAAGTGAAATTATCGGAAGCTCGAGATTTCGAATAATTCATCCAGTAGAGTAACGGTTATGATCAATCATTCCGTTGCTTTTTTTATACACTTTTTCCTAAATCCCCGTTTCTGACATACCTCTAACATTACGTAGATAGCTCTGAAATTAGTCGATGATTTTTGGATGATTCCCTTTTTGTATTTTATTACCAAAGAAATAGGATGAAATCTGCCTTGCTTGCTGCCTTTGTGGTTTATCGCTTACATAACGAAAATGCATGAGTGGCATGCATGAAAAGCATTGTATTTACAGTTCCATCAGGGCGTACAATGTGATTTGAGCAACAATGAAAAAACACAAAGCAAATAGAAATAAAGGTGATGGGAATGGAAGCAAGAAAAATTAGTGATACAAAAGTTGTTCAAACCGATCAAGTACTAATAAATGATTTAAATAATTATCATACATTATTTGGTGGCGTATTAATGAAGAAGATTGATGGTTGTGCAACCCTCTCTGCTCGGAGACATTCGCGAGTGAAGGAATGTGTTACCGCATCAACAGATTCTGTTAATTTTATTCAACCAATTCGAGTAAGTGACTCTGTATGTATTGAGTCCTTTGTAGCATATACAGGTAGAAGCTCCATGGAAATTTTCTGTAAGGTTATTGCAGAAGATTTGGAAACAGCTGAAAGAAGAATTGCTGCTACAGCATTTTTAACATTTGTTGCTTTAGATGAAAACAAGAAGCCGAAAGAAGTACCAGGTGTTATACCGGAAACGGAAGAAGAAAAGTATCTATTTGAAACAGGTAAAGAGCGAGAAAAAATTCGCAAGTTAAAGAGACAGCAAAATAAAGAATTAGTAGCCAAACTAAGCCTAGAAAAGCCTTGGGATTAAAAGGAGAGTTTAACGTGCTAATTACGACTAACTATAATCAATTAGTAGAAGCAAAAGGTTCTCTTAGTGAATTGCAACGAAAAGATGAGCGTTTATATGAGAGCTTTAAAAACATTGTAGAACTTACAAGACAGCTACAATTTAGTTATCAATATATGGGAGCAATTCTAATGGATGAAGAAACTAGTAAGAATAGTCCAAAAACGTCGTCCGAATATATTGTAAATCTATTTAAACGAGAGCTAAAAATGGTAAAAGAACAAGAGAACTTTGACCAATTACAGCAACTATTCGAAAATCATAAACGTGTTAGTTATACGAATATCGCTAAATTAGTATTAGGATTAAATCCAACAGTACTAGTAGGGCCGGCACTTGTGAAATAAATAGAATACGATAGAACAGTCTAGACACTCGATGAACGAGTGTCTTTTTTGTTTCGACAAATTTCGTGTGTAGCCGACAAATTCCGGGGAGTGACAGGCACCATCCTCGCAGCATAAGATGTATGGAATCTATTAAAATGGTGAGGCTTCTGGAAGGGAGTGAGATGCTTTGAGTGAATGGAATGCGAGACATGAGAGAATGGAAGTGCTATTAGATGAGCTGCGAGGAAAAATAGTAGCAATAGAAGAAAATTTAGAAGAGAAAGCAGAAAACAATGATGTTATTGTAGTTCTAGATAATATGATAAGAGATAAGCAGCTAGTAACGAAAACAGATATTGAGAGCGTAAAAGAAAAAATGGAAGCTTCAATTCAAGCAAATCAAGTTTTATTAATGAAATGGATTATCGCTACTGGCATTAGTACAATTGCGGCTATTAGTACGATTGTCGGTATTTTTATCGTGTAAGTAAGTTATTTCTATATGAATGGACAAACAAAGAACATCAACATTCCGTTGGTGTTCTTTTTATATTTGAACATTAAACCCATAATCTAAATCTACTAAAATAGCTTCTCTATATAACGAATAAAATCTCTATTTGAAATATCAATACTTATAAACTAGAATTATAGCTAATAATGATTAGGGGGACAATGGTATGGTATTGTTACTCATTATTTTATCCATTATTCTACCGGCATTTCTTATCCTTTACTTCTTCACGCGTAAAAAGTCTTTTTTGTTTGCATCCCTCCTTTTAATCGGTGGATTATTTATTGTTGTGGAAACTATGAAATATACTACATTTATGGAGCTATTTGAGGATTCCATACAGGAAGAAAGTGTAGTGGAAAAAATAACGATTACAGTAAATGGGGAAGGTTCCGAAAAACAAGTGTCAAAATCCAAAATAGAAGTGACAGATCCCAGTATGATTGACTCCATTTTAACGGATTTTACTAAAATGAAATTAAAGGAGGATAACAATCCACCATTCTCTGATTCTCCGTCTTACACAATCCAAATTGTTTCAACAAACAAAGTTAGAAAAGGGGTTTTTGAAACAGAGTTGGTATCCTTTGAAATAAATGATCATTATTTACATAAGTATAAAATTGTAAGTAACACAGATCATTTAAAGACGGTTAAAGAGGTTATAAAAAGGTGAAGGGTATTATAGAGAGAGGAGAACTTAGTATGTTGAATAAATATTGTACGAACTGTGGGATGGAGTTAGCAGAAGGAGCACATTTTTGTAGTGGTTGTGGTATTAATTTAAAAGAAGATGATGATCAAGTTAAAAACACCCCTTATAGCAAAAATAAAACACTCCAATTGTCTTTGAAAACGGTTGTTATTAGTGGAATTATCCTTGTTTTATTAATTGGGGGAATGCTTTTCTATTTATTAACTGATAATACGGAGGAAGACATCGCAATTGGTGTTGGAAAAGGATATGTTTATAACTTTTTTATGGGGATGTATTTTGTAACTCCAAATCAATTCGATGTCACATTTTCGGATATTGAGGTGGAACATTTAGAAGATAAAAAGGATTACGGAGAAGGGGAGTATGAAGTAACAGGTAGGATTACCTACATTTCTCCTGATACGGAGGAAGAAGAAGAAGCGGACTTTACGGCAAATGTAGCATATGAAAACGGCGCATATGCTTTAGTTGGTGGAAAGGTTGACTTGCAGGAGTAAATGATTGGAAAGGAGCTGATTCTGAAGCTCCTTTTCAATTTATTTATCTAGCATGTGTCATGTAAGTGTTGTAAATGCGTGAATGCAACTTATGTAATTGAAATAGTAACTCTTTTACCTCTTTATTTTGGTGAAACATATATTTACTCTGCTGTTCTTGAAGGATGCGAAAAGCATAATCAGACACATGGTTTAAAGCCCATGGGAACGGGCATTCTTTTTCCTCTAGCTCAATATTGGCAATATTTTGTTTTAACTCTTTTATAATATCTGCAGTGGGTGTCTTTATACCTTCAAGAGATTGCTTTTCTTTTTCATAGATTCCGAAAAGAATTTCGTGCACATTTTCTTTAAAGAATGTTGTTTTTATTTCATCTCCATTGATAGAAAGGAAGGAGTCGTCCCTCTTGATCACTCTTATCTGCTTATAAAAGACGAATAACTCTTCAAAGTGTATGCCGGTAAAGGTCTTAAATGAATTCCAGTAGGCACTAGTAGAGTAAGGTAAGGGTGTAGAGTCTAATAGATAGTGAATGCATTCCTTGATTTCCTGTTTATCTTTTTGTAAATGCCCGATGGATACCCATTCCACATAGTTATTATCCTTATATGCAATCACTATGGTTGTGCCATCGTAAGCTATGTATATTTCAATACGAAAATTTTTTGGATCTATGTTATATTTTGCATTTGCTTGTTCCATGTCCATAACTAAGTTTTTCACATGTATTCTCCTTTATCTCCATCCTCTTGCTTGTTCTCGTTTTGTCTTCCACATAAAATAAAAACGATTTATTACCTAATAATATATTACACCAAATGTCGGATTCCCTTTACCTAACAGTACACTTTTTCTTTACAAAAAACTAAATTTTTACTTTATTCAAATAAGTGTTTGAATGTTTGATTCATAAGCTTTATACTATATTCAAATCTTTATTTGAATAAGGGGTTAGAATATGGAAAAAAGAGATAGGTGTGACGTCTTTTGTTATGACGAGCCAAAGGTAAAGCGAGTGCAGAAGGATATGGAACTGGTAGATATACTTGGTGCTGCTTCCTTTTTTAAAGTACTTGCGGATGAGAATCGGGCAAAAATTACCTACGCATTATGTCAGGAAGAGGAGCTTTGTGTGTGTGATGTAGCAAATATCATTGGGTCGTCTGTAGCAACTGCTTCACATCATCTTAGATCTCTTAGAAATCAAGGTGTGGTCAAATTTCGAAAAGAGGGTAAACTTGCCTTTTATTCGCTGGATGACGCACATATTAAACGACTTATGCAAATGGCTTTAGCGCATAAAAGTGAGGTGGGAAGCAATGTCTGAAGGGAGCAATCAAGAACAAATCTATCGAGTACAAGGCTTTTCCTGAGCAGGGTGTGCGAAGACGTTCGAGGAGAACGTGAAGCACCTGGATGGTGTTTTAGATGCAAAAGTGAACTTTGGAGCTTCCAAAATTACGGTGATCGGCCAAACTTCGATGGAAGCCCTAGAAAAAGCAGGCGCTTTTGAAAACTTGACCTTACGTGCAGAAAACGAACAGGCAGAAGAGAGAGTTCCTTTTTGGAAGCAAAGAGAGAGTATTAACGTTTATATTTCCGCACTTCTTTTATTTATAGGCTGGATTATTGGCAACCAGTTTGGAGAAGGAAATTTTATTTCAACACTAGGTTATGGCGGTTCGATTTTAGTTGGTGGCTATACTTTATTTTTAAAGGGATTGAAAAATTTATCCCGACTTAAATTTGATATGAATACCCTTATGACCATTGCGGTTATTGGGGCAGCAATTATTGGTGAGTGGGGTGAAGGTGCTACCGTTGTAATTTTATTTGCTATAAGTGAAGCACTGGAACGGTATTCAATGGATAAAGCACGCCAATCGATTGAATCTTTAATGGAGATTGCACCAAAAGAAGCACTCATACGTAGAGGTAACCACGAAATGATGATTCCTGTACATGACATCCAAATCGGAGACATTATGGTGGTAAAGCCAGGGCAAAAACTAGCAATGGATGGTGTTGTGGTCAAAGGAAATTCGACGATAAATCAGGCTGCGATAACAGGAGAAAGTGTCCCAGTTGAAAAGTCAATCGACGATGAAGTGTTTGCTGGAACATTAAATAAAGAAGGTCTTCTGGAAGTGGTTGTTACAAAAAGAGTAGAAGATACTACGCTATCCAAAATCATTCACTTAGTAGAAGAGGCGCAGGGGGAACGAGCTCCGTCTCAAGCCTTTGTGGATAAATTTGCGAAATACTACACACCTGCAATTGTCGTATTAGCTGCTGTTATCGCAATTCTACCACCCTTGCTTTTAGGTGGAGGATGGAATGAATGGATCTATCAAGGATTAGCGGCATTAGTTGTTGGGTGTCCGTGTGCCCTGGTTGTATCTACGCCCGTCGCAGTCGTAACCGGAATTGGTAATGCTGCCAGAAATGGGGTTCTAATCAAAGGTGGTATTTATTTAGAGGAGGCTTCAAGCTTACGTGCCATTGCCTTTGATAAGACGGGAACGTTAACGAAGGGCACCCCGACTGTAACAGATATGATTTCCTTCCAGGAAGAAGAAGATTACCTACTAATGGTAGCTGCGGCAATGGAAAAGGGTTCGCAGCATCCCTTAGCATCCGCAATTATTAAAAAAGCAGAGGACGAAGATTTGAGCTACAACCATCTGGAAATAGATAATTTTCAATCGATTACAGGTAAAGGGATTCGGGCAACCATTAAGAATACAACCTATTATATAGGAAGTCCAAGTCTTTTTGACGAACTACATGGAAAGGTTCGTACAGAAAGGTATGAAAAAATAAATCAGCTACGAGCCGAAGGAAAAACGGTTATGATATTAGGGAATGAAACTAAAATACTGATGTTGATTGCTGTAGCGGATGACATACGAAATACTTCTAAAGCAGTTGTACAAAAGCTAAATGATTTAGGTGTGGAAACGGTAATGCTAACAGGTGACAATGAAAAAACAGCAATGGCAATTGGCGATGAAATTGGGATAGCCAATATTCAAGCAGAGCTATTACCTGAGGATAAATTACATCACATTAAAGAACTTCGTGGAAAACATAAGAGTGTCGCAATGGTAGGGGATGGTGTGAATGATGCCCCTGCTCTTGCAGCAGCATCTCTTGGTGTTGCGATGGGGGGAGCAGGTACAGAAACAGCATTAGAAACAGCAGATATTGCCTTAATGTCTGATGACCTTACGAAACTCCCATATACGATTAAGCTGAGTCGGAAAGCGTTAAGTATAATCAAACAGAATATTTCTTTCTCTTTATTTATTAAGTTAATCGCCATATTATTGGTTATACCAGGTTGGCTCACGTTATGGATTGCTATATTTGCTGATATGGGCGCGACATTACTTGTTACATTAAATAGTCTTCGATTGCTAAAAGTGAAAGAATAAGCAAAAGGTTATCTACGGATAGCCTTTTGTTATGTGGTGATTTTTTGGAAGATTTCGATTATAGTAAATAAAGCAGGTAGGTTTAGCTGCTGATTAAGGCTCAAGTCTAAACACAGAATGCATACACCGTAACCATGATGGTGCAAAAGAAATTTCACTAATCCATTAATCAAGTGCAACTTCTTTGGAAGTATGTTCGTATATCTTGATAAAGAAATACATCAACACCCCATAGAAAGGGAGCGGATGATATGAAGGATTGGTGGAATAGAAAACGAAAAAGAACACGAAAGTACAAAAAGCGGGATAATCATTATACTTTTGGGGATTTCATGTTGGATGTGCTTTTATGGATTCCGGAATTAATCGTTTTGCCGTTTCGAATGGTGTACTGGTTATTACGTGGATTAGGTAGAATGTTGGCCCATGTATTGGATGTATTTTAAATAAGAATATCCAATTATGGGAGTGTTTCTTTATACATGCTTATTACTAGGAAAAGAAGAGAGGACCCTATAATGAACAAAATACTGAATCAAAATAAGAATAGCTGGAACAAGGTGGCTCACCACTTCGATGGAAAAGATGCTTTACCAAGCTATGGCCCATTTACGCAAACAGAGGATGAACTGAACCTATTTGGGGAAATTCAAAATAAAAGAGTGCTAGACATTGGATTTGGAAGTGGCCATTCATTGTTGTACATGGCAAACAAAGGGGCCATTGAGCTTTGGGGTATTGACTTATCTGAATCACAAAAAGAAGCGGCAGAAAAAACACTTGTCGGTTTTCAACCAAAACTGTATTGTGCCCCAATGGAGGAAGACATTGGCCTGCCAAAAGCTTATTTTGATATTGTGTATTCCATCTATGCAATTGGTTGGACAACGGATTTACCTAAAACCTTCCAACTAATCCATTCCTACTTGAAAAAGGGAGGCACCTTTATTTTTAGTTGGGACCATCCTTTGTACGCACATTTAAAATCTGAGAATGGTAGATTTTATTTGGATAGCTCCTATCAAGAGGAAGGGTTAAAAGTGTTTGAGAATTTCAAGGAGGAAGGCACTACGATGTCGGTCTATAAACGAAAGCTGGCAACGTATATTAATGACTTAATTCAAGCAGGATTTTCAATAGAAGCGGTAATCGAAAGTGATGTGAAACGTGAATGGAAAGAGGTAGACGCTGAGGTGTCGGAAAGATATTATTCGTTATATAAGGCAAAAATGTTTCCGAGTACCATGGTAATCAAGGCTAGGAAACTCTAGATCTTCAGTTGACAGTAAGAAGCAACGTATATGGAAAAATCGGTACTAAGATAAAGTCATTTATCAATATAAAAGGGAATGATATGGAGGATACGATGCGACAAATAACCCTATCCAATGGAAAAACAGTAGAAGTGGAATGTTTAAGCTGCGCCATTACTAGTGGTGTAATAGAACCAGACGGTGGTGTCATCGTTGAGACAGAGCATTTTCATGCCCATCAAGATGTAGCCTATCCGATTAAGGGCCTCATTATTTTGGCATCGAAACGACATATCTTCAGCTTTGATGAATTAACAGAAGAAGAAAAACTAGATTACATACATCTACTTACAAAGTTACGAAAGGCTCAACGTGAAGTGTTAGGCATAGAGTATGTATACTATTTCTACAATGAAGACACAACACACCATTTTCATACATGGATGGTTCCACGGTATGATTGGATGGGTGACTTTGGGCGCTCTGTCGAATCACTAAGACCTGTGCTCCTTCATGCGCGAAAGGAAAGAAACACGAAAGAAATGGTAGAGGACGTTTTGGAAGGTATTCGAGCTTTAGCCAAAGCATTTAATGAATCTAGTATTTAATTAAAGGATTTTTATATTGACTATAGCGAGGCACATTCACTAAGATTCCTGAAACAGAACGAATGAACAAGAATCAGGTGCATAGAGTTTGTCTATGATCCCGAACCAGAGAGACTGATCAAAATCGGTAACATAGGGGATGTCTATGCACTCGAAATAGAGAGACTGATCAAAAAAACGGTAACATAGGGGTAGTCTATGATCCCGAACCAGAGTAACTGAGCAAAAACCGTTCACATAGCAATAGTAAAAAGTCCGATAATCACCCAAAATGCATAAAAATCATCAAACAAATCGTGCACACTAACTATTTCAACTGGTTAGTACCTCAATCCGAAAGTAACCTCATTTTTTTTTTGTTTCATGGATACGTGTATGGATATTGGACTTGATCATGTTGCATCTTATAGCGTAAATTTCCCTGTCTGTTACAATCCTTGTATGGACCAATATATGTGGTTGGTTTTACAGGTGCAATAGCTTGTTTCCATTGATTTTCATCCAGACAATACGTATGGGACATGATATTGGCGGGAGTAAATTTCAAAATATCGGAACCTAAAATAACTTCCGGCGTAGGTGCATTAAAAATGGCTAACAGATGTGTATGGTCAACTAAAGCAACCTCATAATGCCACCATCCTTGTGGAACATTCGCCACTTGTCCCGGGGTAATGGTGTAATTTTGAATCTGTTTTGTATAAGGATTCAAAATGGATACAGTGGCAGTACCAGAAATACAATAAACAAGTTTAGCTGCATTTTGGTGATTAGGATTCTTGAAATAATTGCCAGATAATAAAGGGTAAACGCCTTTTTTTGTCGAATTGTTTGTATGAATATCGAAATATAAATGAAATGGGTATTATTTAGGAGAGAGTTTTGATGAACAAAAGAGGACTTGCTTGGGTAACTATATGCACATTAATATTAATCATCGTTTTCATTGTATGGTATATCGCTCCGAAAAACATAAACAAGACAATGGAAGGAATTGTATATCAATTAGGTAATGAGAAGAGTACGGACAAAAACGTGACGATAAAAATGGACGGAAAAATACACCGTTCCTTATTTAAAAATAAAAGATTTGTAGGGACTATTGATATAAGTGGTGAGCCCCTCCCTCCTTCAAATGCAGTTAATAAAGAATTAGTAATTGAGCTTGATCAGGATAACTCTGGCATCATTCAATATACGGCAAATAATGGGGAAGATGGATATGCTGATTTTCACTGGTACGGTTCACTTTTTGTCCAGGATGATTTTAGCCGAATCACCATTGCTAAATATAAACAAACAGAATCAGAATCTGGTTGGAGTAGTAAAGATGGAATTATGATAACCGCTCCAGCAACGAATAGAGTAGATGGATTAAGAATAGCGAATGAATTGATGAAAGAATTTCTACAAAATCCATTAAAATAATATATAACCAGCTCAATGACATTGACCTGACCTATGCATTGCCATATGTCAGTTTTCTTTTAATATCAAGGTTTATTAATTGTATTATAGGTGAATGGTAGACGTTTTGAGCTAGGGGGGTAATAACTTTGAAACTATTTTTAACATCTAAGGGTCTTTTTAACGAAAAAATTGAAAATGCATTTATTCAACTTCTAAACAAAAATCCAGACAAAACGAATATTTGCATCATTCCAACGGCGGCAAAGGACATGAAATGTAATCATCCAAGAATCAAACAAGCTAAAGATATTTTTATGAAACTAGGTATCAAAAAAGTTGATTGCTTGGATATTGAATTGGAGGACGCTAATAAGCTAAATCATTATGATGTCATTTATTTAGGCGGTGGAGACCCTATCTATCTGCTAGAAAAATTGAAAAATACAGGTGCAGGTCATGTATTAACAAACCTAGCGAAAAGTGGAGTTATGATAGTAGGTGTAAGTGCTGGATCACTTGTGTTAGGTCCACATTTGAAGATAGTAAAATGGTTTACACCGAATCTAATTGTGGAAGGTACATCACACTTGAAGGGTTTGGGGTTATTTGATTTTCCGATTATGCCTCATTCCGATCGTGAGGATATTTTTATGGCCGATGAATCCATTGAAAGCCGGCTAGAAAAATATGAAAAAAGCTTCAAAGAATCGGTGATAAGAATAAAAGATGATGATGTTCTTATTATGGAAAACGAAAATGTAAGAATGGTTTAAAACTTTTCCTAAATCCGTTGTACCTCATGATGGGACTACGGTTTTTATGTCTCGAACACAAGAAAACAAATAGGCATAGGTCCAGTACCTACAGGAGAGGATCATAGTGAAAAAGTGGGAAAAAACGATAATTCAGACTTCGCGTGGAGCATTCGAGATCTTTACGAAGGGGGATGGGGAGCCACTTTGTATTACCCATCATTACTCTGTGTTTAATCAAACTGGTGATTATTTTGCTGAGACCTTTACGAAAACAAATAAAG
Source organism: Salirhabdus sp. Marseille-P4669 (assembly GCF_900240405.1). Taxonomy (GTDB): domain Bacteria; phylum Bacillota; class Bacilli; order Bacillales; family Alkalibacillaceae; genus OEQK01. Next base: position 5,124 of record NZ_OEQK01000013.1, on the reverse strand, counting down.
TATTTTTAATAAATTTAAGAGAAACAGGCAATTCGGCAAAGGCAAATGAGCCATATCAATTAAGTATGCTGGAAACAATTTTCGATTTAGAAGCTATCCGTGAAGCGTTAGGATTGGTGAAGTGGGGTTTTGCAGGTCATTCAACTGGAGGTATGTTAGGGGTACTGTATGGAATATATTTTTCGGAGAAGCTATATTTCAATGTTATTGTTGGAGCCGCAGCAAGAGAATATATGACCTTCTCAGAGGATTGCATCTATAATCCCAAGCATCCACAATTTAACAGAATGCAAGAATTAATGGAGATGTTGAAGCGATCGGATATACCTATAGAAGAAAGAAATAAATTGAAAATAGAAAGAACAAAACTATCGTTATTTGAACCCAGTAAGTATCACGAACTTTTTTGTAAAGACATCCATAAAGGAATGTCTGCGATAAGAATGAATTATTTCAATCGCGAGGTACAGGTTTTTGATGTAACGAGGAAGTTAGGATACATATCGGCTCCAACCTTAATCATTTGCGGAAAATATGATGTGCAGTGTCCCGTCCAATACTCTATAGAAATGGACGCTGGGGTACCTAATTCCAAACTCGTTCTATTTGAGAAAAGCAATCATTACCCATTTTTAGAGGAACGAGCACGGTTTATGGAAGAATACCATTTATTTTTAAATAAGCGATAGTTAAATTGGAATTTACATTATATAGATGATTCGGATTCCCAAAAGTAGGGTATAGGTAATTTAGCGGTAACCAATGTTTAAAAGCTATCTACATTTCAATAATGGTAAGGTAGAGCTTTATTTTAATATAAAATGATTAGTAAAGGGGTCGAAGAAAATGGGTTCGATTGGAAAGCTTTCCTCCATCACTTACCCGGAAAAAATAGTAGAAGCAATTGGAGAAACAGTCATCGTCGCAGATGTTCATTATAATATTACTTGGGCAAATTCAGAAGCAGTAAAATCCTTAGAAAAAATACTTCCTTTATATGATATCCATCATGTAGAAGACGTAATTGGCATGAATATGGGCGATTTTCACGAAAATCCCGACTATCAAGAAGAAATAATGCGAAACTTAACGGAAACACATACGTCTCGTATTAATATTAAAGATACATATATTGCGGATATCGTTATTAGCCCGATATATGACGAAAACATCATTATTGGTTATGTAGTGATGTTAATGGATGTTACTTCTGTTATAAAAGAAGAACGTAGAAATAAGTTCATTATCGAAGAGCTCTCGGGTCCAATCCTACATGTTTGGGATCGTACTTTAGCGCTTCCGCTTATTGGGATTATTGACGACAGTCGTTTTCAAATTATCCTACAAAAATTATTAAGTCAATGCTCAAATGAAGATACAGATTATGTGATAATTGATTTTAGTGGAGTCAAAGAATGGAACAGTGAATTTCCTACTCAAATTCAACAATTGATTAGCACTTTAACATTAATGGGTATTGAAAGCATGGTAGTAGGAATTAAACCAATTTTAGCTCGTAATTTAGCATTAAATCTTAAAAATGTATCGATATATAGTACAACGAAAGCAGCTATAAAGAAAATCATTGAAAAAAGTGAAAAGGAATAACATAAATCTAGTAGCGGTACTTTTTGTTTAAGTATGGCTATTTTTTTTTTGTTTTTATTGGTGACTTTTGCATGTCAGTAGCGCATAAAAAATATTGGTAAACACAAGATAACCATGTTGAAATCTTATGAAAAAGGAGATAAGAAATGAGAAAAGTAAAGTGGTTATTACTTGTGTTAATGATTCTTGGAAATCTTTCCAATTATAAAGTACTTGCAGTTGATTATGAAAATGTACCTACAGCAGAAATTGCAATTAACGGGAAGGCTGTAAATGGAATCAATCCAATTAAAATTGATGGTACGTATTACTTACCATTTATTGATTTGGCCAAAGCGTTGGGCTACAATAGCATAAAATTTGAAAAAGATACAAAAACGTATGAGGTTACCGATGGCTCTACGGTCATTCGTACAACAATGGGTGGACATCGGGCGAAAAAGGGAAATGAATATGTGAATATTAAGCCACCGCGTTGGATCAATAATACTGCATATATTTCCTTACATGCAGGTGGTGCTCTATTTAATTCCTATATTTATTTTAAGAAGGAAAATGGTTCTATTCAGGTACAAAAGCCAGCACAGCAATATATGGTACACACTGGTGATACGTTATGGAACATTTCACGGATTCACCATACGTCTGTGTATGAATTGAAGCGAATCAACAATTTAACTTCAAATTTAATAAAAGATGGACAAAAGCTTAAATTACCTTCAGGTGAAAAAGCGAAGGAAATGGAACCAATTAAAGAACAGGAACCGATTAAAAAGGAAAACACCAATTCCTTAACAACGATAAGGCAAGACATTTTGGCAGAGGCTAAAAAATATTTAGGGGCAGGCTATAAGTTTGGGGCAACGCTTCAAGAAGCACCAAAACTGTTTGATTGCTCTTCTTATACTCAATTAGTATTTAAAAACAATGGTATAACATTGCCTAGGGTATCCCGTGACCAAGCAAGTCTAGGTACACGAGTTACTGATTTAAAAGCAGGCGATTTAATGTTCTTTACGATTAAGGATATGTATTCGGACGGTCGTGTTGGACATGTTGGTATTTATATGGGAGATGGAAGCATGATACACGCATCTTCCTCAAAAGGTGTAACGATTACGGAAAACGTATTACAAAACCCTTACTGGAGTAAAAACTATTTATTTACAAAGCGAGTAATCCAGTAAATATTCGATTTGTTTGGTTGGGTAATTTTTTTGAAATCTCCTTGTACTTTCACCAAAAAAATGTAATAATAAAAAAAATCAAATTATTTAACAGCGATGATAAGAAGAGTAAGTCAATGATTAGTCTTTACAGAGAGCTTCGGTAGCTGAAAAGAGGCAAGATCAAAGTTGGCTGAACATGGTCTTTTGAGCTGCATAGTTGAATTTTAGTAGGCTATGACGAGATTTGGCACTCGTTACAAATGTCAGGGTATACGAATGTTTCTGTTCGCGTACTTATGGAGGCTAATCATGTGAGTGATTAGTAAATTAAGGTGGTACCACGAGTGTAATCCCTCGTCCTTAGACGCTATGTCTATAGGACGAGGGTTTTTTATTTATTTTAAAACAAAAAGGAGGATAAATATGAATGTATTTATTGGTGGCGCATGGCCATATGCAAATGGTTCCCTACATTTAGGGCACTTGTCCAGTTTATTATCAGGAGATATTTTAGCTCGTTATCATCGAGCGAAGGGGGATGATGTTTTATATGTGTCAGGTAGTGACTGTAATGGAACTCCCATTTCCATACGAGCAAAACAGGAGGGAGTGACAGCAAAGGAAATTGCGGATAAATATCATAGTGAGTTTGAGGCATGCTTCAAAAAATTAGTCTTCACGTATGATTGTTATACTCGAACAGATACGGAGCATCATAAAAATGTGGTTCAACAAATCTTTTTAGACCTTCTAAACAACGATAAAATTTATAAGAAAGAAGTGGAACAGGCTTATTGTAATGCTTGTAAGGTGTTTTTGCCAGACCGTTATGTGGAAGGAATATGTCCTAATTGTGGTCTGGATGCGCGTGGGGACCAGTGTGATCATTGTTCTACAATATTAGACCCATTAGAGCTTCTCAATAAAAAGTGCAAATTATGTGGGGATATGCCTGAGGCGAAGAGAACAGAGCATTTTTATTTTAAGTTAAGTGCCTTTCAAAAAGATCTGGAGCAATATGTAGAGGAAGCTAAAAAGAAGGGAGCATGGCGAGAGAATGCGATTCATTTAACAGAGCGTTATCTAAAAGATGGACTTCCGGATCGTGCCGTTTCAAGGGATATTCCTATTGGTGTACCAGTTCCTGTGAAAGGATATGAAGATAAAAAGATATATGTATGGATTGATGCAGTTTCTGGCTACTACAGTGCAAGTTTAAAGTGGGCTGAAGAACATAGGAAAGATGTTACAACGTTTTGGGAGAAGGATACAAAGTCCTATTACATTCATGGAAAAGATAATATTCCGTTTCATACGGTTATTTGGCCAGCGATATTGTTAGGAATAGAAAACGAATGCTTACCGACTCATATTGTTTCAAATGAGTTTTTAACCGTGGAGAGGCGAAAGCTGTCAACAAGTAAAAATTGGGCAGTTTGGGTTCCGGACTTACTAGATACCTATCATCCAGACTCGATTCGTTATTTTCTTACCATTAATGCACCTGAAAATCGGGATACCGACTTTTCGTGGCGGGAGTTTGTTACTCGTCATAATAGTGAATTGCTTGGTGCTTATGGGAATTTTGTAAATCGAACGTTAAAGTTTTTGGATAAGGCCTTTAATAGAAGCGTACCAGCTGGAGAGATTGATTCCTCCATAAAGGATGATATACAGAAGCTATACGAAACGGTAGGGACATTCATCGAGAAAACAAGCTTTAAACAAGCGCTGGAATCTATATTCGCTTTTATTCGTAGAGCTAACAAATACTTTGATGTAAAACAGCCGTGGATTCAAATCAAGGAATCTCCTAAGGAGGGCAATGATACGTTGGTGACTTGTGTTTATATCATTGTGAATGTAGCGCAGCTTCTAACTCCATTTTTACCGACTTCCAGCGAAGAAGTATTTCAAATTTTTAGCATAGACAAGGTAACGTGGGAGCCTATTGTACATTACAGTAAAGAGCTGGCAACAATACCTTTGTTATTTGAGAGAATAGATGTTGAACAAATACAAGCAGAAATAGAGAAATTAGAGAATAATGTATTCGTATAAATGGAGATCGACATATTGTCGGTCTTTTTCTTTAGGACTAGGAAATAGCTAATCGTCGAGCCAGGTTGTATCGTTGGTTAAAGAGGAGAGTATTACCGAATAAATTAGAACGAACTTACTTAAGGAGGAGTGTGGAAAAAACCACCTTAAAAAAGGTGGTCAGGCTGTCGAGAAACCCTCGTCAGCCTATTTTTTATGTGGATATTTTAACAATTCACCGCGTTAATTTGATATAATATAGGTAATAATAAAAGGCGGTGGTTAAGTTGTTTCATACAAGGAATAA
>NZ_OEQK01000016.1 GCF_900240405.1 Salirhabdus sp. Marseille-P4669 | reverse complement strand
GACGGTGCGGAAAAAGTTGTGTAAATAGGTTTCAAAACAATCCTCCTTGGCAAGAATTAGGATAAATAATTTTTGCCAAGGAGGTTTTTCGACATGAAATTACCGAGGGAATTAATCAGAGAAATGGTAAAGGAACAAAAATTCACTAGTACCAATCAAATCATGGAAACGATCAAAGAAATGTTTTCTGATGTGTTGGAGGAAGTGCTACAATGTGAAATTGATGAGCAACTGGGCTATGAGAAGCACCAACGTCGAGAAGATGGACCTACAAATTATCGGAATGGTTCAACAAAACGGAAATTAAAAACACAATTTGGTGAAGTTGAGGTAAACGTTCCTAGAGACAGAAATGGCTCGTATGAGCCACAAATTTTGGACAAATACCAAAGAAATGTCGACGGTCTGGAGGAAAAAATACTGTCTCTTTACGCTCACGGTATGTCAACAAGAGATATCAAGGAACAAGTTAAAGATCTTTATAATATTGAGATTTCCTCTGAGTTGGTTAGTAAGATTAGTGAAAAAATTATGCCACAAGTAAATGAGTGGCAAAGCCGTCCACTTGAAGCCTATTATCCTTTTATCTTCATGGATGCCATTCATTATAAAATTCGGGATAACCACCAAATTGTCTCGAAGGCAGCCTATGTTGTGTTGGGAATTAACCATGAAGGTTATAAAGAAATATTGGGCATCTGGGTTGGGGGAAATGAAAGCAGTAAGTTTTGGTTAGGTGTGTTGAATGATTTGAAAACGAGAGGCGTTAAAACGGTTAATCTTTTCTGTGTAGATGGGCTTACAGGATTCAGAGAGGCCATTCAAGCTGTGTATCCTTTCGCTGGTATTCAACGGTGTATCATTCACCAAATTCGTTCAAGCACTAAATATGTTTCTTATAAACACTTAAAAGAATTCGTTGCTGATTTAAAATTAATCTATACTTCTATCAATGAAGATTCGGGTCTGGAAAGGCTCATAGAATTTAAAGAAAAATGGGGTAAAGAGTATCCAACTGCAGTTAAATCATGGGAGGAAAACTGGGATATTTTAGCTACCTTCTTTGCATACCCACCAGAAATTAGGAGAATAATATATACTACCAATGTAATCGAAGGGTTGCATCGTCAATTTAGGAAAGTTACAAAAACTAAGTCTATTTTTCCAAATGATGATAGCTTAAGAAAAATGCTTTATTTAGCATCTCAAAATATTACAAAAAAATGGACAATGCGTTACCGTAATTGGGACATGATCTTGAGCCAACTTGAGATTTTGAACCAAACATCGTAATTGGGGACTCCGTCCCCAAACCCCTGAAGTTTAACGCATTTGTTTTCCCTAAAACGGACAAAAAAAATAACGGACAGATCAAGTCCGTCCGTTTTAGTGTAAAAACCATAAAACCGCTCGGGTTGCACTTCTGCATTGCCCTATCCTGTTTTATGGTAAAAGGCAATTATATTGTTGCCAGATTGTATTTTTTCATACCTATTATTTCTTGCCTTGAGAAGATTGTCGAATATTACTTACACAAGATTTTACGCAGACCC
>NZ_OEQK01000014.1 GCF_900240405.1 Salirhabdus sp. Marseille-P4669 | reverse complement strand
AAGATGAGATTTCCCATCATTTTAAATGAGTAAGATTCCTCAGAGACGATGAGGTAGATAGGTCCGAGGTGGAAGCATGGTGACATGTGCAGCTGACGGATACTAATCAATCGAGGACTTAACTAAAAAAATAATCATGCGTGATTCCGATTCTTATCTAGTTTTGAAGGTGTTAAATATTTTTAAAAAAATACTTGCATTTTCAATTAAAGTTAAATATAATATTACTTGTCCTTGAAAAACAAATAGTATTTTAAAAGTCTGGTAATGAAGGCGAAGAGGTCACACCTGTTCCCATTCCGAACACAGAAGTTAAGCTCTTCAGCGCCGATGGTAGTTGGGGTGTTTCCCCTGCGAGAGTAGGACGTTGCCAGGCATTAGTGGAGGATTAGCTCAGCTGGGAGAGCACCTGCCTTACAAGCAGGGGGTCGGCGGTTCGAGCCCGTCATCCTCCACCATTTAATCTACTATAGATCAACTGAGCCGGTCTAGCTCAATTGGTAGAGCAACTGACTTGTAATCAGTAGGTTGGGGGTTCAAGTCCTCTGGCCGGCACCACGATTTATATATCTTATGCACGAGCCATTAGCTCAGTCGGTAGAGCATCTGACTTTTAATCAGAGGGTCGCAGGTTCGAATCCTGCATGGCTCACCATGTGAGCGGGTGTGGCGGAATTGGCAGACGCGCTAGACTTAGGATCTAGTGTCTCGCGACGTGGGGGTTCGAGTCCCTTCACCCGCACCATTAAATTTAATACAATAACATCAAGCAGTTTAGAAAGATGTTATTTCCTGTGGATATGCGGAAGTAGTTCAGTGGTAGAACACCACCTTGCCAAGGTGGGGGTCGCGGGTTCGAATCCCGTCTTCCGCTCCAGATAAATGCCGGGGTGGCGGAATTGGCAGACGCACAGGACTTAAAATCCTGCGGTAGGTGACTACCGTGCCGGTTCGAGTCCGGCCCTCGGCACCATTTATACTGCGCCCGTAGCTCAATTGGATAGAGCGTTTGACTACGGATCAAAAGGTTAGGGGTTCGACTCCTCTCGGGCGCGCCATAATCACGGGAAGTAGCTCAGCTTGGTAGAGCACATGGTTTGGGACCATGGGGTCGCAGGTTCGAATCCTGTCTTCCCGACCATTTTATATCACACCAATGGGGCCTTAGCTCAGCTGGGAGAGCGCCTGCCTTGCACGCAGGAGGTCAGCGGTTCGATCCCGCTAGGCTCCACCATTTTGTTTTTTTGTTTGAACCTTGAAAACTGAACAAAACAACCAGTACGTCAATTCGGTAATTTACATTACCATTTACTATTTATGAGCTTTAATCAAACAATCTATTGGAGAGTTTGATCCTGGCTCAGGACGAACGCTGGCGGCGTGNGTCAGCTTGTAGAGAAAGTAGGTGTTTTTTCTCTACAAGCTTTTTTGTTGTATGGAGGAAATTAAAATTAAACCGGTATTTGGGGTGGAAAATAGACTCCCACACACCTAGCCAAGCTTGGCTAGGTGTGTGGCAATCTTCTTCATGTTCTGGCACGCTGCGGTGAGTAAGACTTGCTCACTCGCATTGTGCAATCCCCTTAACCGGCAGTAGCGAAGCCCATGCAGCTGTTTAGAGTCTGCAAAGCTTCGCTCAACTTTTTCTTTTCGATATTTATAAAGCATTTTTCCGGATCTAGATAGTCGGTTTTCCCGAATCTTTTCTTTATGCTCTTCCCAGACATGTCGTGTTAGTACTTTTTGATGATTCTTTGATCGTGTACATTGATCTAAGAGTGGACAAGTTACACATTTTTTAGGATCCGATTTATATTCTCGATACCCCTCTCGGCTTGTAGTTGAATAGTTCAACATCTCCCCGTTTGGGCAGGTATAAAGATCTTGTTCCTTATTATAAGTAAACTTCCATTTTGGAAAAAGGCCTTTCGTTGGGTGGAATCTTCGATGGGCAATTGTACCAAATATGTTTCGGTCTGATAATCCTTTGCAGATGGGATTGGTTAAATAACCAGAGTCTAAGGCAACAGCTTCTACTTGGAAATCAAATCGTTGTATTTGTCGATCTAAGCGTTCTAAGTACGGGACGGAATCATGGACATTTCCTGGGGTAACATAGGCATCTGTAATAATGTTATATTTCATGTCCGTGGTGCGGTGGTCTAGGTAACAGAACATTTCCTGTTTATGATCGCGAGACATAAACCCACTTTCTGGATCGGTTTTACTCTTGCGAATCGTTTTCGTTTGTTTCACTTCCTCTCTCTCTTTTAGCGGCTTTTTTCCATGTTGATTCCGATCCTCTTCAATCGCTTTATTCAACTCTTCTATGTAGTCTCGAGTTTCCACCTCTACCTCTTCTTTTGTGAAGTGGTGTTTATTGGCATTCGCCTTTAAATGGGTGGAGTCCGTAAATAAAACTCTTCCACCAACCATTCGATTGTTAATAGCTTTCATAACGGTTTCATCAAAAATCTCTTGAAAAATATTAGTATCTTTAAATCGTTTACGACGATTCCAACTTATGGTGGAATGATGAGGAACAGAATCTGAAAGTTTCAGACCAAGGAACCATCGATAAGCTACGTTCGTTTGTATTTCCTTTTCCAATTGGCGTTCGGATCGAATACCAAAGAAATAGCCGATAAACATCATCTTAAATAACACAAGAGGATCTAGAGAAGGACGTCCATTATCTTCACTGTAATAGGGTTTTACCTTATCGATTATGAAGGAGAAATCTATGTATTTATCAACTTTTCGAAGTAAATGATCTTGGGGAACTAAGTCTTCAAGACAAACAAATTCTACTTCATTTTGAGTATTATTCCTTGTATGAAACAACTTAACCACCGCCTTTTATTATTACCTATATTATATCAAATTAACGCGGTGAATTGTTAAAATATCCACATAAAAAATAGGCTGACGAGGGTTTCTCGACAGCCTGAGCTTCAGCTTTATAGCTGAAGCTTTTTTAGAGGAAATTTATAATTTTCAATTCTGAACGAGGTATTGTAACATATTAGAAAGTAGAAGAAATGATATACAGGACATAATATAAAATAGACAACGAGAGATAAAGGAGCGAAATGGGAATGAATGAAGATTATTTAGTACGTGCACTAGCTTATGATGGACAAATCCGTGCATTTGCAATTACATCAACAAATACAGTAAGTGAAGCGTGCCGTAGACAAGATACGTGGGCAACAGCATCCGCAGCATTAGGTAGAACCATCACAATTTCCGCCATGATGGGTGCAATGTTAAAAGGTAATGATCGTTTAACGGTCAAAGTAGAAGGAAATGGTCCAATTGGGTATATTGTTGCAGATAGCAACGCAAAAGGAGAAGTTCGTGGGTATATTAAACATCCACATGTTCATTTTGACTTAAACGAAAAAGGTAAACTAGATGTTCGACGTGCAGTTGGAACAGAAGGTACAATTAGTGTCGTGAAGGATTTAGGGTTGCGGGAGCATTTTACTGGCCAAGTTCCAATTATTTCTGGGGAAATAGGAGAGGACTTCACGTATTATTTTGTGAATTCGGAGCAAGTACCATCTTCTGTAGGTGCGGGTGTTTTAGTAAATCCAGATCATACCATTTTAGCCTCTGGCGGCTTCATTCTTCAGGTGATGCCTGGAGCAGATGATGAAACGATTACAAAACTAGAGAAACAAATTGCATCAATACCACCAATTTCAAGCTTAATTCGTGATGGGAAAAGTCCTGAAGAGATTCTTGAAATGTTATTGGATGGAGGAGAGATGAAAATATTAGATCGTCTCCCGGTTCAATTTCACTGTCAATGTTCAAAAGAGCGAATCCAAAATGCAATTAAAAGCCTAGGTAATGAAGAAATCCAGGAAATGATTGATGAGGATAACGGTGCAACTGCAACTTGTCATTTCTGTAATGAAACATACACATTTTCGGCTGAAGAATTAGAGGAATTAAAAGAACAATAAATCTTATTTTGTTCGGTGTGAGTTTTAGTGGATTTTATACATGAAACCCGTGCTTTATTTTTTAAAGAGGTGAAAAAATGTCTAGAAGACTGTTATGGGGGATTATTATTGTTTTATTAATTACAAATATTGCTTCCATCCTAATCTTAACGAACGGTAGTGGAGGAAATATGAGTGATATTATGGACGAGGAGAATCTTCCAAAAGAGGTTGCGAAAGTTGGGAATGACACCATAACAGCTGATCAATGGATTAAAAGCTTGCGAAGTGCTTATGGGGAAGACTACTTAAAATCATTAATTAACGAAAAGGTTGTTTTTCAATTAGCCGAAGAATATGATTTAGCTGTTAATGAAAAGTTTATGGAACGTGAATTAGCCATAACAGAAACAGCTAGTGGAATAATATCGGAAGCAGAGAGGGAACAATTAAGAAAAGAGTGGAAGGATGATATTCAATATACAATTTATCGAGATGAACTGCTAACACGTGACATCGTAATCGATGAGCAAGAAATACAGAATTACTATTCTCAAAACCAGGACCGCTTTGATTTTGAAACTTCTTATCAATTATCACACATTGTTGTAGATGACGAAAATACTGCAGAATCAATCTTAGATGCTCTTAATAATGGACAGGCTTTCGGAGAATTAGCAGAGCAATATTCTATTGATACGTACACAAATCAAAACGGTGGATATTTAGGATATTTTACAAATGACAGTACATATTTGCAAAATATCTACTTCACGGCGTTAAATAATTTGGAGCCAGGACAATTTAGTGAACCGTTTGAAACAACGGAAGGAACGGTTATTTTATATTTACATCATGTGATACCAGAAGTAGAACTTGCATATGATGATGTAAAAAAACATATAAGACGTTTGTTGGCAAAACAAAAATTGAAAGTAGAACCATCTGTAGAAGTGCTTTGGGAAGAAGTAGGAGTAGAGTGGATTTATTAAACGGAAATTTTTAGCGATTATTTCCTTTTGGTGAGGTATAAAATAATTGACAAATGGGAGCATTTTCCCATACAGTTATATTAAAGTTAACAAAACCAATAAAATTACTCGGGATTGGAGTGCTGAAAATGAAAGTTTTTAATTCTGTTATTGATGCAATTGGAAATACTCCTATCGTTAAATTAAACACACAAGATGAAAATAGTGCAGACATTTACTTAAAGCTCGAATACATGAACCCTGGAAGCTCTGTTAAGGATCGTATCGCTAAAGCGATGATTGAGGCAGCTGAAGAGAAGGGTCTCATTAAACCAGGTGATACCATTGTTGAACCAACTAGTGGAAACACTGGTATTGGTCTTTCCATGGTAGCAGCAGCTAAAGGGTACAAAGCGGTGTTGGTAATGCCGGATACTATGAGCCAAGAGCGTAGAAATCTGTTGCGTGCTTATGGTGCAAAATTAGTTCTAACTCCAGGTGCGGAAGGTATGAATGGTGCTATTCGCAAGGCAACAGAACTCCAAAAAGAAAATGGCTACTTTATGCCACAACAATTTAGTAATGATGCAAACCCGATTATACATGAGAAAACAACAGGGCCTGAGATAGTAGAGCAAATGGGCGATGAGCTAGATGCGTTCATTTCAGGAATTGGAACTGGTGGAACTATTACTGGTGCGGGTAAAGTATTAAAACAGCATTATAAGGATATTAAGATTTATGCGGTTGAGCCAACAGACTCACCTGTACTATCAGGCGGAAAACCAGGTCCGCATAAAATCCAAGGTATTGGGGCTGGCTTTGTTCCGGAGGTCCTAGATACGAAGGTTTATGATGAAGTAGTAACCGTTGCAAATGAGGATGCATTTACTGCAGCTAGAGAAGCAGCTAAAACAAATGGTGTTTTAGGTGGTATTTCTGCAGGAGCTGCAATCCATGCCGCAAAAGAAGTAGCAAAGAAATTAGGTAAAGGGAAAAAGGTGTTGGCGATTTTACCGGATAATGGGGAACGCTACTTATCCACACCTTTATATCAATACGAAGATTAATCTGTTATATGAGAACTCCGAGGCAAGTGTAACAACTTGTATCGGAGTTTTTCTTTATTGCGACAAATATATGAATGAGGAATGCGCTGTTGCTAATCGTGTATGGAATGATTTATTAGGTGAGATTGTGTAAAATAGGGAAAGAGAGTTTTTAGGAGGTCGGCGGAATGCGCGTATTGGAACTAGGTAATAAACGATATGATATCGATAAAGAAACACTTGTAATGGGAATATTAAATGTGACACCTGATTCCTTTTCGGACGGGGGGAATTATGTAGAGATACATACTGCTCTAGCCCATGCAAAACAAATGAAGGAAGATGGTGCACATATTATCGATGTAGGTGGGGAATCTACTCGACCTGGTTATGTAAAGATTTCAGATGAAGAGGAAATTGCACGTATAACTCCAATAATAAATCAGTTGAAGACAGAAGTAGATCTTCCTATTTCTATTGATACATATAAATCGAGCGTTGCAGAGGCGGCAATAAAGAGCGGAGGGGATATTATAAATGATATTTGGGGAGCAAAATACGACCCTGAAATCGCAGATGTTGCTGCACAATATGATGTGCCGATTATATTAATGCATAACCGAAACGACGAAGATTATAAAGATTTAATTACCGATATGAAGCGAGACTTAGAAGAAAGTATTGAAATCGCCATAAAAGCAGGTGTGAAGAAGGAGCGTATTATACTTGATCCTGGGGTAGGATTTGCGAAGAGTATGGAAGATAATTTAAAAGTAATTCGGCATTTAGATGCATTCCAATCCTTTGGTTTTCCTATTCTATTAGGTACGTCAAGGAAGAGGGTTATTGGGTATGTTTTGGATTTACCAGTGGAAGAAAGAATAGAAGGAACAGGGGCAACGGTATGCTTAGGTGTTGAAAGAGGGGCTAACATTGTACGTGTCCACGATGTAAAACCAATTGTAAGGATGACCAAAATGATGGATGCTATGCTTGGCAAAGGAGTGAAGGGCATTGGATAAAATTTTCCTTAAGGGCATGACGTTCTATGGATATCATGGGTTATATCCCGAAGAAAAACGATTAGGGCAAAAATTCCTTGTCGACCTCACTATATATGCTAATTTAAATAATGCTGGTGAAAGTGATAAGATGGAAGACAGTATCCATTATGGGGAAATTTATAATGTTACAAAGCGCATTGTTGAAGGGCAATCCTATAATTTAGTAGAAGCTGTAGCTGAACGAGTGGCGCAATCCCTTCTTGCTCAGTTTGATAAAATGCGTGCTGTTACTGTGAAGGTAGAAAAGCCAGGTGCACCTATTCCTGGACACTTTGATCATGTAGCGGTAGAAATATATAGGGAGAAGAGCGAATAATGAATATTGCTTACATCGCTTTGGGTTCCAATATAGAACCTCGGGTCGAGTATTTACAAAGAGCGCTTCGAATGCTAAAGGACCATGAACATATTTCAATTGAAATGCAATCATCAATCTATGAGACAAAGCCAGTTGGTTATCAGGACCAAGGTTTATTTTTAAATATGGTCGCAAAAATACAAACATCATTAAGTCCTTTTGACTTATTATCTTTTTGCCAATCGGTTGAAAATACACTAGGTAGAAAAAGAATCATACGGTTTGGCCCGAGGACGGTTGACCTTGACATTTTGTTGTATAATCAAAAGAGAGTGGATACGGAAAACTTGACCGTCCCGCACCCAAGAATGCAGGAAAGAGCATTTGTGTTGATTCCTCTATCCGAGATTGACGAAACAATTACATTTAACAATCTCTCGGTAGCGGACCATATAAAGCAGTTGTCAGATGAGGATTGTAGAGGGGTTACAAAATGGCATCAAGTAGATGGGGATTAAGAATTAAAGCTTTTCGCAAGCTTAAAGGATATACACAAACGGAATTTGCAAAAGCAATTGGATATTCCGTTTCTATTGTTGGAGAAGTGGAAAGAGGTACAAGGTTACCGGATGAAACGTTTATCAGAAGAACATCTGAAGTCTTAAATATCACGCAAGAGGAATTAAAGCCTAAAGATTGAGGACACTGCCACAAAACAGATATCAGTAGTAAAAGATAAAAGACTAAAAACTGATATTTTAATAGATGAATCAGGATTATAGATGAGTTTTAATATGCTTTTGATATGTAAGAAGTGAATCGCTGTAATGGTGAATTACCTACAGCATCAGCATGGTACTTGAAAGCTCTAAACGGGAATGGTAAAGTAAGAAAACAAATCAACGAGTGCGAATCAGTTAAAGTTTAATTCAAATTTTACTAGACTATACTGAAATAATGAAAAAGTGTAGTTATCGTAATGGAGCTAGGAATAGAACTGTGTAATGTAAGTAGGTTTGCAATTCGTGAAACTTAAGTTAGGCTATGTTGATCTATTTAAAGGAGTGTAAAAACGTGACGGAAGAATTAAATGATTTAATGAAGGTGCGATTAGAAAAGCTACATAACTATCAAGATAAAGGGATTAATCCATTTGGTGACAAATATGAGAGAACACATCTCACAGAGGAACTAGTAAAGGAATATGGTGAGCTTTCCAAAGAAGAGTTAGAAGAAAAGGCAATTCCTACTACTATTGCTGGACGTATAATGACGAAAAGAGGAAAAGGAAAGGCTGGTTTTGCTCACATATTGGATCTGTCAGGACAAATTCAAATATATGTTCGTAAAGATGCTGTTGGGGAAGAAGCGTATGAATTATTTACAACTGCAGATTTAGGGGACATTGTTGGTGTTACTGGTACAGTGTTTAAAACGAAGGTTGGAGAACTGTCTGTTAAAGTAACAGAATTTAATCTACTAACGAAGTCATTGCGCCCATTACCGGAAAAGTTTCATGGTTTAAAGGATATTGAGCAACGATATCGCCAGCGTTATTTAGACTTAATTGTTAATCCAGAGAGTAGAAGTACATTTGTAACAAGAAGTAAAATCATTCAGTCTATGCGTCGATATTTAGATGACCAAGGCTTCTTAGAAGTAGAAACACCAACAATGCATTCCATTCCAGGTGGAGCGGCAGCGCGTCCGTTTATTACCCATCATAATGCACTAGATATTCCTTTATATATGCGTATTGCAATTGAACTCCACCTAAAGCGTTTAATTGTAGGTGGTATGGAAAAGGTATACGAAATTGGAAGGGTATATCGTAATGAAGGTGTATCTACACGACACAATCCTGAGTTTACGATGATGGAATTGTATGAGGCTTATGCAGATTTCCATGACATTATGGAGCTAACAGAAAATCTAATTGCTCATATTGCTAAGGATGTATTAGGAACTACAAAAATTCAATATGGGGATGTGGAAGTGGATCTAGAGCCTAATTGGAAAAGAATCCATATGGTTGATGCAATCAAGGAACAAACTGGCGTTGACTTCTGGGAGAAAATGTCCGATGAGCGAGCTAAAGAACTTGCAAAAGAACATGGAATTGAAATCCAAGATACGATGAAGTTTGGTCATATTGTCAATGAGTTCTTTGAACAAAAGGTAGAGGAAACCCTTATCCAACCTACTTTTGTTTATGGCCATCCAATTGAAATATCTCCATTAGCAAAACAAAATGCCGATGATGATCGTTTCACAGATCGTTTTGAATTGTTTATTGTAGGAAGAGAACATGCAAATGCATTCTCTGAATTAAATGATCCGATTGATCAACGTCAACGTTTTGAAGCGCAGCTGAAGGAACGAGAAGAAGGTAATGATGAGGCTCATTTAATGGATGAGGATTTTGTTGAAGCATTAGAATATGGTATGCCTCCTACAGGCGGATTAGGAATTGGTGTAGACCGAGTTATTATGCTATTAACAAACTCTCCATCTATACGTGATGTGTTGTTATTCCCACAAATGCGTAATAAATAATGTTTTAAATTGAAACCAGTCTATTCTTTTTGAATCGACTGGTTTTTTACATTTCTCTTTAATTGCATATTTCACCTTGTGATTTTACAAACTATATATAATGTAATTGGCTTCCAATGATGATTCCTGATACGACTATAAATAGTAGATTGAAATTTAATTCAATACATAGAGATTTCTGAATAGACTTTCTTTCCTAAAGGGACTTGAATTAATAAGAGAAACATGATAAATTATTAAACGTTCTAAGAAAACAAAAAGAGCGAAAGTCACACACTAAAAAATACCAGTTGAAATAACACAAATGTTTATGGTATAGTTAATTTCGTTGCTTGAAAAACAGCAAAAAGAACTTATAAAAAAGTGTTGACATAATAAACGCTTTTTGGTAGAATAATTAAGTCGCTTAATCAAGCGGTGGTTATTTGAACCTTGAAAACTGAACAAAACAACCAGTACGTCAATTCGGTAATTTACATTACCATTTACTATTTATGAGCTTTAATCAAACAATCTATTGGAGAGTTTGATCCTGGCTCAGGACGANGAGCATTTAGCTCACTCCTAATTTATGCGACCCGAACATCTATATTTTTATATTGATGGTGTAATAACACCTTTAATCTGAATCGATCAAACCGTTTAAACCCAAATGCATTTCTTTTAATAACCTTCGTTTGGTTATTAATGCCTTCGACATAACCATTATTCAAGTTATAGGCAAAGCTATTCATAATCTCCTTCTGCCAATTTTGAAAGGTTTCTATTGCCTTTTCAAATTCAACTAATCCGGAAGACTTTACTAAATCATAATAGCTATATAATCTTTCTTTTACTTCTTTTAAATTATTCGGTGCTAATTGTTTAGCTATTTCAAACCATAATCGATAAGCCTCTTTCAATTCATAAGCCTTTTTTAATTCAGGTGACTTTTCTAAAAAGTAATTTAAATACCATAATTGCTTTTCGGTTAAATCCTCATAGTGCTTATAAAAGACATGACGCATTCTTTTACATTTCTTACGTTGGTAATCGTCAAAGGCTTTCTGTTCCTTCCTTCTCACTTTTTCTAAAGCCCAGTATATATAACGACAAAAATGAAATCGGTCAGCTACGACAACAGGGCGTCCTAATGCTTGATCAACAGCTGCTTTGAAAGAATGACTCATATCCATAACGACAACGTTTACGTTATCTCCATGTTTTCTTAAATAAGCTACCAGCGTTTCTTTTTTACGATCTTTTAAAATATCTAATGGTCTCCTATTAATAGGGTCAGCAATGACCGTTTGATACTTTTCACCACCTGCATCCCCTTTATATTCATCTATCGCGATGACTTCTGGTAACTGTTTAATCTCCGTTAACATAGAAGAACTAATTTTATCAAAATGGCGCATTACTGTTGTCGGTGAAGTGTCAAAACGATCAGCCACATCCTTAAAATTTTTACCATGGATGATTTCAATCGCTAACGCCTGTTTAAACTCTATGGACTGTCTTTGATACCACTCTACTAAGGAATTGTCTTCGTAAAATCGTTTCCTACAATCTTTGACTTCACAAACATACCGACGTTTTCGATAGAATAGGAATGTTCTTCTACTAAAAATACTATTATGTTTGACCTTCTGAATTCGATAATCATGTACGCGTTCGGTTAATTGACCACAACGCGGACAACGATGGGCTTTCCTCTCCAACTCCAAATGAAGTTCATAGTAACCGTCTTTTTCCAATGATTTCGTAATGATAAACTCTTCTAATCCTGGTAAAGTCATGTTAAAATTCAATTACACGCATCTCCCTTTTGTTTTGTTTATTGGTCTAAACAAAGTCTAACAAAATTAGGAGATTGCGTGTTTATTTTTTCTGAATTTTATCTGTACCCCAACAAATATTTTAGAGCCAAAAAGAGGAGAGGGAATGTCATATTGGCATTCCCTCTCCTCTTTTTTTGATGACCCGTACGGGATTCGAACCCGTGTTACCGCCGTGAAAGGGCGGTGTCTTAACCACTTGACCAACGGGCCATATTTAATTGGTAGCGGCGGAGGGGATCGAACCCCCGACCTTACGGGTATGAACCGTACGCTCTCGCCAGCTGAGCTACACCGCCAAAAAAGAAAAAACAGACAAGATATATAGTACAACAGGTGTGACAAGGTGTCAATACCTTTTTAACAGTTTATTAAATGAGCGCAGTTTAAATTGCCCATCCTTTAATATACTAGCCATTCTCAATCACATTTTATCATCTTAAAGAGAAGCCTTACTTTTCGTTTTACAGCATAAGTAATTCCTATGAATGGTAAAGCAATTTATAAATACACTCCAAACCATTTTATGTAAGCAACGACAATCTATATAACAAAAGCCCATAAAAAAAGAAAAGGATGTTGGCCACTGTATAGTATTGTTGAAATCCAAACAGATAATCAGAATATCGTCGAACACTTTTTTGAACTTGTCCACTTGTTTTGACAAAAATTCTAGTAACTCTATGTTTAACTATTTAACAAAGAAGGAGTGATCGAATTGATAGAAACCATAACAAGGAACCAAACAAAAAATGCATACCAACAAGCACTTTATAATTTGATTAAGTGGCAGAGGAAACAAAAAGAAAGTGCACGGAGATTGTTAATGGACAAGGGCTGGATGTTATTTTTTGCCGGTATTCTACTTGGACGAGCTGTTATCCTTACATCAGTATCCCCTTTTGCTATCGCCTTTTTCGCAAGTATTTGGATGCTACAAAGACATGTGTCCCTTAAAGTAGCAATAGCAATACTAATTGGAGGAATAACAGTAAGTATAGAACAAGGGTTGTTTCTATTTGGAGCATTACTCACTTTTCTACTATTAGCAGGTGCCTTTAAAAAAATAGGAAACCAGCAAAAAATTGTACCAATTCTAGTATTCATTGCTTGTGTGACACCTAGGTTAATAACGTATTTTGTACAAGACCAACTAGAAACATATCAATGGGTATTTACGTTAGTAGAGTCGGGATTAAGTGTAGTACTTGTACTTATTTTTATGCAGAGTGTTCCGTTAATATCACCGAGAAAGTATAAAAAGGATTTGAAGAATGAAGAAATTGTTTGCATGATTATTTTTTTAGCTTCCATTTTGACTGGTACCATTGGTTGGGTGTTTATGGATGCTTCTATTGAACAAATATTTGCTCGGTATCTTGTGCTTTTACTTGCCTATATAGCTGGAGCGGCAATTGGTTCAACGGTTGGGGTGGTAACAGGATTGGTGTTAAGCCTTGCAGACGTTGCAAGTTTATATCAAATGAGCTTGTTAGCCTTTGCTGGTCTATTAGGTGGGTTACTAAAGGATGGTAAGAAAATTGGGGTTGGAGTTGGTTTGTTTGTTGCAACCCTATTAATAGGAATTTATGGGGAAGGTATAGGTGGAACGTTTGCCCCAACCATTATTGAAACCGCTTTTGCGATTGTTTTATTTTTACTAACACCAGAAAGCTGGATTCGGAAAATGGCGAAACATATACCTGGAACGATTGAGCATAGGGAAGAACAAGAACAATATTTACAAAAGGTTCGAGATGTGACAGCTAAGCGAGTGGAGAAATTCTCCGATATGTTCCAGGCTCTTTCCAAAAGCTTTTTAAAGGTAGATGTATTAACCCAAGTAAATAAAGAATCTCGTGAAATGGATTATTTTTTAAGTAATGTGACGGAGAAGACATGCCAGTCATGCTTTAAAAAGGCAAGCTGTTGGGTTAACCAGTTTGATAAAACATACGATTACATGACCGAAATGATGTCCGAATTAGAAGATGGAACATTGCAGAAGCGAGGAAAGCTGCTGAAAGACTTTGAAAACCATTGTGTAAAATCGAAGAAGGTTATCAATACAATGGAGTCAGAGATTTCCTTTTATCAAGCAAACCAACGTTTAAAGAAGCAAGTTCAAGAAAGTAGAAAATTTGTTGCGGAACAGTTAAAAGGTGTATCCGATGTTATGGGAAACTTTGCAGTTGAGATCCTAAAAGAACGGAAAACACACGAACAACAGGAACGGGAAGTTGTAGAAGCATTGAACGAGATGGGCTTTGAAATTGAAAAGTTGGATATCTATAGCTTAGAGCCTGGTAATGTAGATATTGAAATGAATCTAACCTTTTATGATTACCGTGGAGAAGCCTCTAAAATTATTGCACCCGTTTTGTCTGAGATTCTACAAGAAACGATAATTGTTCATTATGAAGAGGTTTCCCCTTTTCCAGATGGCTTTGGTCATTTTGCTTTTAAGTCGGCAAGACAATATAACATTTCTACAGGTGTTGCGCATGCGGCAAAAGGTGGTGGCTTCGTTTCAGGTGATAGCTATTTAACGATGGATTTAGGAAATGGAAAGTTTGCGTTAGCAATTAGTGATGGAATGGGAAATGGAGAACGAGCGTATTTGGAAAGCATGGAAACCTTACGTTTGTTAAAGCAAATCCTACAATCAGGTATTGATGAAAAGGTAGCGATTAAATCGATTAATTCTATTTTATCCTTGCGTACAACAGATGAGATTTTCTCCACGTTAGATTTAGCTGTTATTGATTTGCATGACGCCAATAGTAAATTTTTAAAGATTGGCTCGACTCCAAGCTTTATTAGAAGGAATAAAGAAATTCATAAAATCGAGGCGGGAAACCTACCTATAGGTATAATTCAAGAGTTTGATGTAGACGAAGTATCGGAGCAGCTCAAGCCAGGGGATATCTTGATTATGATGAGCGATGGTATTTTTGAAGGGCCGAAACATATTGAAAATGTAGATTTATGGCTAAAGCGAAAAATAAGAGAGATTGAGACGGAAGATCCCCAAGCAATAGCAGATATTATTTTAGAAGAGGTGATTCGAACAAAATCAGGTGATATTGATGATGACATGACGGTGTTGGTAGCGAAGCTTGAGGATAATATTCCAGAATGGGCATCATTTCCGCTTCACAAGGTACAGTAGGTCGAACATATAATCATACGGATACAATCTAACAAAGGCGCAAGTTCATAGAAATGAGCTTGTGCTTTTGTCGTGGATACACCTTCCTTATTCTATCGATCAATGTCTAATGATCACGTATAAAAGTCTATTTTTAGGGCAATGATGGAATTAGCAAAACGAGGAGGGGTTTTAATGAAAAAAGGTACGATAAAACAAATTCTATTAATCACTGATGGTTGCTCTAACCAAGGTGAAGACCCGGCGGCTGTAAGTGCTTTAGCGAAACAACAAGGAATCAGTGTCAATGTTATTGGTGTATTAGATGATGATCAATCCGAACAACCAGAAGGTTTAGAAGAAGTAGAAGATATTTCTCAAGCGGGTGGTGGTGTTAGTAGAATTGTATATGCTAGAAGCCTGTCCCAAACGGTTCAATTGGTTACAAGGCAGGCAATGACGCAAACCTTACAAGGCGTTGTGAATAAAGAACTGCAGGAGATATTAGGAGCGGAAACGTCCATGGAAGACCTCCCCCCTGAAAAACGAGGAGAGGTAATGGAAGTAGTAGAGGATTTAAGTGAAACAAGTAATTTAGAAATTTTAATACTTGTAGATACGAGTGCAAGTATGAATAATAAGCTAGAAACAGTAAAAGAATCGTTAGAGGATTTGTCCTTAAGTTTAAATGCGAGAAGTGGGAAAAATAAATTTTCTATCTATACATTCCCAGGTAAGAAGAAACCAGTTACAGAAGTTATGCCTTGGACTCCAAATCTATTAAATATCTCATCGGTATTTCCAAAACTAACAAGTGGAGGAATTACACCGACAGGTCCCGCGTTACGTGAAGCTTTGCATCACTTTAACACAAGACCAAGATTAGAAGGATGGGAACCTACTAATGAAAGCCTCTATGAAGAGTACAATTACTAATCTCTCCCCTGGTGTTACGATTCATGGGAAGTGGCATCAGAAAGTATACCGTATTGTGAAGCGTCTAGGTCATGGTGCCATTGGTGTCGTGTATTTAGCACAATGCGAGGGGAAGTATGTTGCGTTAAAAATTAGTGAGCAGGCAGCCTCTATTACAACAGAAGTGAATGTATTAAAAGCATTTGGAAAGGTCCAGGGAGCAAATCTTGGACCTTCTTTATTAGATGTGGATGATTGGGCACCGTCTGTGAATAAACAATACTCCTTCTATGTAATGGAATATTTACACGGGGTTGACTTAAATACCTTTTTAAAATCAAAAGGCTATGAGTGGTTGTTCATTTTAATCATCCAACTATTAGATGATTTAGATCACTTACATCGTGCGGGATGGGTTTTTGGTGATTTAAAGCCGGAAAATTTAATTGTTACCAAAAAACCAATTCGCCTACGTTGGATCGACGTTGGTGGAACAACGATTAAAGGTAGAGCGGTTAAGGAATATACAGAATTCTACGATCGGGGTTATTGGGGATTTGGTAGCAGAAAAGCGGATCCGAAATATGATTTGTTTGCAGTTGCTATGGTTATTGTACAGGCATACTATCCAAATCGCTTTGATAAGGGAGCCAATCCGCAAAAGACATTAAAGTCTAAAATTAGTCTTCATAAGGAATTACGTAAATATGCATTTTGTTTACATAAGGCAATGGAGGGGTCTTATGCTTCTAGTAAGGAAATGAAACAGGATTTATCCAAAATCATATTAGCAAGACAGAAACAAGCAGAGCAGACAAGTACAAAAAAGGGACTGCAACATATACAATCCAAACAAACTACATCAACGAATTCCCATTCTACGAAATGGATGGAATCGTTAGGTTTAGTAATGGTATCGGCAATCGTTTTTATGTTTTTTTTACTACTTTCTAGCTTTTGATACGTTTATGTATTAAAGGCTAGTTTTTATGTTATTAGAAGGGCTTCATTTTGCTTTTCCATCGTATGTAGGAAATGGTACGATATAAATAGGTGGTAAAGGAAGGTCGTGTGCGTGTTGGAACTAAAGAATAAAGTGATGAACTTTTGTATGAAACATAGACTATTTGAACAAAATCGAACTATTTTGTTAGCTGTTTCTGGTGGTCCAGATTCCATGGCGCTTCTTCACTTTTTTGTTTCCATCCGTGATACGTACCATTTACGATTAATTGCTCTTTCTGTAGATCATAAGCTTCGAGGTAAGGAGTCTCTAGAAGATTTACATTATGTTAGGGATATTTGTGAAAAATGGAATGTTGAGTTTATCGGTAAGCAAGTTAACGTTCCTCAATATATGGAAGAAACAAAGAAAAGTACAGAGCTTGCTGCAAGAGAATTACGATATGCTTTCTTTGAAAAAATGATGCAATCTTATAATGCTCCTATCCTAGCAATGGGACATCATGGAGATGATCAAGTAGAAACAATGTTTATGCAGTTAACGAAGGGGATAAAACCAAAAGGAATGCCCTTTAAACGATCTTTTGCAAATGGAATTATTATTCGGCCGTTGTTAAGTGTTACAAAAGATGAAATCCATGCGTATTGTCGAAATCACCAAATAATTCCTCGTTTGGACCCAACTAACGAGGAGACAATATATACACGTAATGCATTTAGACACCATTTGGTTCCTTTTTTAAAGGAAAGGAACCCAAATATTCATCATTCTGCTCAGCTAACAAGCGAGATTTTTCAAGAAGAAGAAGATTATTTAATAGAAGAGGCAAAAAAAGTTGTCGAATGTGTTGCTACCTTTGATGAAAAAAAGGACAATGTTTTTATAGATATTCAAAAGGTTTTGCGATTTCATCCAACTTTACAAAGAAGGGCCTTTCATCTAATATTAAACTATCTTTATAGGCATTTAGATGTAGTAGAAATAAAGGCAATTCACCATGATCAGCTTCTCAAGCTTATGCATTCCGAAAAACCGAATGCAATGATTCACATGCCGCATAATCTAATCGTCTTGAAAGCATACGATCAAATTCAATTTCGTTTTAACAAGACAAGTAAGGCACCATACTATTACCGGTTATTTCCTGGGGAACAAATTCTACTCCCAGATGGTAAGACATTAAGCGTAATATTGGAAAAATCCAGTTCAAAACCAAAGGAATCTGGTGCATATGAATTTGTTTGTCATGCCGAAAGTATAGCGTTACCATTAATTATTCGATCAAGGCAAAATGGAGACAAGCTTAAGATTAGAGGATTAGGTGGAAGTAAAAAGATAAAGGATGTTTTTATCGATTTAAAGATTCCGCAAGCAGAACGAGAGGAATGGCCTATTGTTACAGATAACAATGGACAATTGTTATGGCTTATTGGCTTGAAAAAAGGCGAGGTTTTGGAAACAACGTCCGATCAGTGGCTTCGATTAATGGTTACATAGGCGATGCTAAATCTAAGGGTATTGTTTTAGCCATTTCAAAAGATTACATATAGGAGGAGCAAGTATGCAGAACGACATAAAGGAAGTCCTAATCACCGAGGAAGAAATTCAAACAAAAATAAAACAATTGGGTCAGGAATTAACTGCCGAGTATAAGGAACGCTTTCCTTTAGTAATTGGCGTATTAAAAGGTGCAATGCCATTTATGGCGGATTTAGTAAAACGTATGGATACATATTTAGAGATGGATTTTATGGATGTATCTAGTTATGGTGGCGGTATGCAGTCCACTGGTGAAGTGAAAATCTTAAAAGATCTAGATACACAGGTAGAAGGCAGAGACATTCTAATTATTGAAGATATTATTGATAGTGGTTTAACGTTAAGCTATTTAGTAGATCTTTTTAAATATCGTAAAGCAAAATCGATAAAAATTGTAACACTACTGGATAAACCAACTGGAAGAAAGGTAGACCTAAAAGCGGATGTAATTGGGTTTGAAGTTCCGGATGCATTTGTAGTAGGATATGGCCTAGATTATCAAGAAAAGTATCGTAATTTGCCATACATTGGAGTTTTAAAGCCAGAGGTATACTCTGGAAATGAGGACTAGTATGTTTCGGTAAGTTTGGAATACCCTTTTTACTAAGAGGTTGTTTACAAAAGACGAGCATGTTGGAATGTCCTTGAGAGAAACCGTAATACACTATTTTTTCTTGCTTTAAAAGGATGGTTCCACATTTCTTTTAATAATGGTTATTAGTTGAGTATATACTTTTTTATATGGTACTATTTAATATAGTTTTCTCGCTTGGGAGGAGGTAAGTAATGAATCGAATATTTCGCAATACGATATTTTATTTAGTCATCTTTTTAGTTGTAATCGGGGTCGTAGGTTTATTTAGAGGCTCAGATCCGCAAACTCAGGATTTAAAATACAGTGAGTTTAAAAAGGCATTAGAAAGTGGACAAATTGAGGAGATGCATGCTCAGTATACGAACCATGCATATGCCATTACTGGTGATATGAAGGTGGATGGCGAATCAAAACCATTTACTTCAGAGCTTCCAGACATGGACCAAAGCTTTGCAGAGATAGATAATCTTGCAGAAGAGCAAAATATTACATTTGATGTTGAACCGGCAGAAGAACCTAGTGGGTGGGTTACGTTTTTAACTTCCCTCATTCCATTCATCATCATCTTCTTCTTAATCTTCTTCTTGCTTAACCAAATGCAAGGTGGCGGAAGCCGTGTTATGAATTTTGGTAAAAGCAAAGCCAAGCTTTATAGTGAGGATAAAAAGAATGTAAGATTTAAGGATGTAGCGGGTGCGGACGAGGAAAAACAAGAGCTTGTAGAAGTAGTAGAGTTTTTGAAAGACCCACGTAAATTCTCGGCAATCGGTGCAAGGATTCCAAAAGGGGTATTACTTGTTGGACCTCCAGGTACTGGTAAAACATTATTAGCTCGTGCTGTTGCTGGTGAAGCGGGTGTACCGTTCTTCTCTATCAGTGGTTCGGACTTTGTTGAAATGTTTGTTGGGGTTGGGGCATCCCGTGTACGTGACTTATTTGAAAATGCGAAGAAAAATTCACCTTGTATTATCTTTATAGATGAAATCGATGCAGTTGGTCGTCAACGTGGTGCAGGTCTTGGTGGTGGCCATGATGAGCGTGAACAAACGTTAAACCAATTGCTTGTTGAAATGGATGGATTCGGTGCTAATGAAGGTATTATCATTATTGCTGCGACAAACCGTCCGGATATCTTAGACCCTGCATTATTACGTCCAGGTCGTTTTGACCGTCAAATTACAGTTAACCGTCCAGATGTAAAGGGCCGTGAAGAAGTGTTGAAGGTTCATGCTCGCAATAAACCGTTGAGTGAGGATGTAAATCTAAAAACAATTGCTATGCGAACTCCAGGTTTTTCTGGGGCAGACCTAGAAAACTTGTTAAACGAAGCGGCATTGGTTGCGGCTCGTTCGGATAAGAAAGTAATTGATATGGATGATGTAGATGAGGCGATTGATCGTGTCATTGCTGGTCCGGCAAAGAAAAGCAGAGTGATTTCGGAAAAAGAACGAAATATTGTTGCTTTCCATGAAAGTGGGCATACCGTAATTGGAATGGTGCTTGATGAAGCCGACATGGTTCATAAGGTAACGATTGTCCCTCGTGGTCAAGCCGGCGGATATGCAGTTATGTTACCGAAGGAAGATCGCTACTTTATGACAACACCAGAGTTGTTAGATAAGATTACAGGTCTTCTTGGTGGTCGTGTTGCAGAGGAAATTACGTTTGGTGAAGTAAGTACGGGTGCACATAACGACTTCCAACGCGCAACAGAAATAGCTAGAAAAATGGTAACGGAATATGGAATGAGTGAGAAACTTGGACCGCTTCAATTCGGAAGTGCTTCCGGTGGTCAAGTATTCCTAGGCCGTGATATTCAAAACGAACAAAACTATAGCGATCAAATTGCATATGAAATTGATACAGAGATTCAACGTATTATTAGAGAATGTTATGACCGTGCAAAACAGATCTTAACAGACAATAATGATAAGCTTGAATTAATTGCGAAAACATTACTTGAAATCGAAACATTGGATGCAGAACAAATTAAAGGTCTTTTCGAAGAAGGAAAACTACCAGAAAGAAAACCAAAGAGTACTGCAGAAGATGCTCCTGTTGATGTACAACGTATTACAAACCACGAATCAACAGGTGATGTTAAAGTAAATATTAAGTCGCAAACGAATGAGGAACCATCTGATGCTACTACTTCTACGGAACAACAGGAAGATGTAGTGGAGCCGAAAGATGATGAACAGAAATAATAAGTAATTAGAAAAGCTTCAGCTTTATAGCTGAAGCTCAGCTTGTAGAGAAAGTAGGTGTTTTTTCTCTACAAGCTTTTTTGTTGTATGGAGGAAATTAAAATTAAACCGGTATTTGGGGTGGAAAATAGACTCCCACACACCTAGCCAAGCTTGGCTAGGTG
>NZ_OEQK01000015.1 GCF_900240405.1 Salirhabdus sp. Marseille-P4669 | reverse complement strand
GCATTTGGCGCATAATCTCGGAAACCTGCTGTTGCTTGGAAAGATTGGTGTTTTCCATAATAGACGCAACGCGAGCAGTAGACTCCTTCTGTTGATAAGCAAGCATCTCATTTTGTGCATATACCTGGTCTTTCGTATTCTGGCGTGAAGTCGCCGACTGAATGCCAGCAATCTCTTTTTGAGTCTCATTTTGCATCTCGGCAATCTCTTTCTGATTGTCCAGTTGCATTTTAGTAAGCTCTTTTTGATTCTCAAATCCGGCGTCAACCATACCAGCAGAGGAAGCATCAGCACCAGCACGCTCCCAAGCATTAAGCTCAGGAAATGCAGCAGCAAGATAATCACGAGTATCCTTTCCTTTATCAGCGGCAGACTTGCCACCAAGTCCAACCAAATCAAGCAACTTATCAGAAACGGCAGAAGTGCCAGCCTGCAACGTACCTTCAAGAAGTCCTTTACCAGCTTTAGCCATAGCACCAGAAACAAAACTAGGGACGGCCTCATCAGGGTTAGGAACATTAGAGCCTTGAATGGCAGATTTAATACCAGCATCACCCATGCCTACAGTATTGTTATCGGTAGCAAGCACATCACCTTGAATGCCACCGGAGGCGGCTTTTTGACCGCCTCCAAACAATTTAGACATGGCGCCACCAGCAAGAGCAGAAGCAATACCGCCAGCAATAGCACCAAACATAAATCACCTCACTTAAGTGGCTGGAGACAAATAATCTCTTTAATAACCTGATTCAGCGAAACCAATCCGCGGCATTTAGTAGCGGTAAAGTTAGACCAAACCATGAAACCAACATAAACATTATTGCCCGGCGTACGGGGAAGGACGTCAATAGTCACACAGTCCTTGACGGTATAATAACCACCATCATGGCGACCATCCAAAGGATAAACATCATAGGCAGTCGGGAGGGTAGTCGGAACCGAAGAAGACTCAAAGCGAACCAAACAGGCAAAAAATTTAGGGTCGGCATCAAAAGCAATATCAGCACCAACAGAAACAACCTGATTAGCGGCGTTGACAGATGTATCCATCTGAATGCAATGAAGAAAACCACCATTACCAGCATTAACCGTCAAACTATCAAAATATAACGTTGACGATGTAGCTTTAGGTGTCTGTAAAACAGGTGCCGAAGAAGCTGGAGTAACAGAAGTGAGAACCAGCTTATCAGAAAAAAAGTTTGAATTATGGCGAGAAATAAAAGTCTGAAACATGATTAAACTCCTAAGCAGAAAACCTACCGCGCTTCGCTTGGTCAACCCCTCAGCGGCAAAAATTAAAATTTTTACCGCTTCGGCGTTATAACCTCACACTCAATCTTTTATCACGAAGTCATGATTGAATCGCGAGTGGTCGGCAGATTGCGATAAACGGTCACATTAAATTTAACCTGACTATTCCACTGCAACAACTGAACGGACTGGAAACACTGGTCATAATCATGGTGGCGAATAAGTACGCGTTCTTGCAAATCACCAGAAGGCGGTTCCTGAATGAATGGGAAGCCTTCAAGAAGGTGATAAGCAGGAGAAACATACGAAGGCGCATAACGATACCACTGACCCTCAGCAATCTTAAACTTCTTAGACGAATCACCAGAACGGAAAACATCCTTCATAGAAATTTCACGCGGCGGCAAGTTGCCATACAAAACAGGGTCGCCAGCAATATCGGTATAAGTCAAAGCACCTTTAGCGTTAAGGTACTGAATCTCTTTAGTCGCAGTAGGCGGAAAACGAACAAGCGCAAGAGTAAACATAGTGCCATGCTCAGGAACAAAGAAACGCGGCACAGAATGTTTATAGGTCTGTTGAACACGACCAGAAAACTGGCCTAACGACGTTTGGTCAGTTCCATCAACATCATAGCCAGATGCCCAGAGATTAGAGCGCATGACAAGTAAAGGACGGTTGTCAGCGTCATAAGAGGTTTTACCTCCAAATGAAGAAATAACATCATGGTAACGCTGCATGAAGTAATCACGTTCTTGGTCAGTATGCAAATTAGCATAAGCAGCTTGCAGACCCATAATGTCAATAGATGTGGTAGAAGTCGTCATTTGGCGAGAAAGCTCAGTCTCAGGAGGAAGCGGAGCAGTCCAAATGTTTTTGAGATGGCAGCAACGGAAACCATAACGAGCATCATCTTGATTAAGCTCATTAGGGTTAGCCTCGGTACGGTCAGGCATCCACGGCGCTTTAAAATAGTTGTTATAGATATTCAAATAACCCTGAAACAAATGCTTAGGGATTTTATTGGTATCAGGGTTAATCGTGCCAAGAAAAGCGGCATGGTCAATATAACCAGTAGTGTTAACAGTCGGGAGAGGAGTGGCATTAACACCATCCTTCATGAACTTAATCCACTGTTCACCATAAACGTGACGATGAGGGACATAAAAAGTAAAAATGTCTACAGTAGAGTCAATAGCAAGGCCACGACGCAATGGAGAAAGACGGAGAGCGCCAACGGCGTCCATCTCGAAGGAGTCGCCAGCGATAACCGGAGTAGTTGAAATGGTAATAAGACGACCAATCTGACCAGCAAGGAAGCCAAGATGGGAAAGGTCATGCGGCATACGCTCGGCGCCAGTTTGAATATTAGACATAATTTATCCTCAAGTAAGGGGCCGAAGCCCCTGCAATTAAAATTGTTGACCACCTACATACCAAAGACGAGCGCCTTTACGCTTGCCTTTAGTACCTCGCAACGGCTGCGGACGACCAGGGCGAGCGCCAGAACGTTTTTTACCTTTAGACATTACATCACTCCTTCTGCACGTAATTTTTGACGCACGTTTTCTTCTGCGTCAGTAAGAACGTCAGTGTTTCCTGCGCGTACACGCAAGGTAAACGCGAACAATTCAGCGGCTTTAACCGGACGCTCGACGCCATTAATAATGTTTTCCGTAAATTCAGCGCCTTCCATGATGAGACAGGCCGTTTGAATGTTGACGGGATGAACATAATAAGCAATGACGGCAGCAATAAACTCAACAGGAGCAGGAAAGCGAGGGTATCCTACAAAGTCCAGCGTACCATAAACGCAAGCCTCAACGCAGCGACGAGCACGAGAGCGGTCAGTAGCAATCCAAACTTTGTTACTCGTCAGAAAATCGAAATCATCTTCGGTTAAATCCAAAACGGCAGAAGCCTGAATGAGCTTAATAGAGGCCAAAGCGGTCTGGAAACGTACGGATTGTTCAGTAACTTGACTCATGATTTCTTACCTATTAGTGGTTGAACAGCATCGGACTCAGATAGTAATCCACGCTCTTTTAAAATGTCAACAAGAGAATCTCTACCATGAACAAAATGTGACTCATATCTAAACCAGTCCTTGACGAACGTGCCAAGCATATTAAGCCACTTCTCCTCATCCAACGCGTCAGTTTTTGACAGAATCGTTAGTTGATGGCGAAAGGTCGCAAAGTAAGAGCTTCTCGAGCTGCGCAAGGATAGGTCGAATTTTCTCATTTTCCGCCAGCAGTCCACTTCGATTTAATTCGTAAACAAGCAGTAGTAATTCCTGCTTTATCAAGATAATTTTTCGACTCATCAGAAATATCCGAAAGTGTTAACTTCTGCGTCATGGAAGCGATAAAACTCTGCAGGTTGGATACGCCAATCATTTTTATCGAAGCGCGCATAAATTTGAGCAGATTTGTCGTCACAGGTTGCGCCGCCAAAACGTCGGCTACAGTAACTTTTCCCAGCCTCAATCTCATCTCTCTTTTTGCGTTCTGCTTCAATATCTGGTTGAACGGCGTCGCGTCGTAACCCAGCTTGGTAAGTTGGATTAAGCACTCCGTGGACAGATTTGTCATTGTGAGCATTTTCATCCCGAAGTTGCGGCTCATTCTGATTCTGAACAGCTTCTTGGGAAGTAGCGACAGCTTGGTTTTTAGTGAGTTGTTCCATTCTTTAGCTCCTAGACCTTTAGCAGCAAGGTCCATATCTGACTTTTTGTTAACGTATTTAGCCACATAGAAACCAACAGCCATATAACTGGTAGCTTTAAGCGGCTCACCTTTAGCATCAACAGGCCACAACCAACCAGAACGTGAAAAAGCGTCCTGCGTGTAGCGAACTGCGATGGGCATACTGTAACCATAAGGCCACGTATTTTGCAAGCTATTTAACTGGCGGCGATTGCGTACCCGACGACCAAAATTAGGGTCAACGCTACCTGTAGGAAGTGTCCGCATAAAGTGCACCGCATGGAAATGAAGACGGCCATTAGCTGTACCATACTCAGGCACACAAAAATACTGATAGCAGTCGGCGTGTGAATCATTAGCCTTGCGACCCTCGGCAGCAAGAACCATACGACCAATATCACGAAAATAGTCACGCAAAGCATTGGGATTATCATAAAACGCCTCTAATCGGTCGTCAGCCAACGTGAGAGTGTCAAAAACGATAAACCAACCATCAGCATGAGCCTGTCGCATTGCATTCATCAAACGCTGAATAGCAAAGCCTCTACGCGATTTCATAGTGGAGGCCTCCAGCAATCTTGAACACTCATCCTTAATACCTTTCTTTTTGGGGTAATTATACTCATCGCGAATATCCTTAAGAGGGCGTTCAGCAGCCAGCTTGCGGCAAAACTGCGTAACCGTCTTCTCGTTCTCTAAAAACCATTTTTCGTCCCCTTCGGGGCGGTGGTCTATAGTGTTATTAATATCAAGTTGGGGGAGCACATTGTAGCATTGTGCCAATTCATCCATTAACTTCTCAGTAACAGATACAAACTCATCACGAACGTCAGAAGCAGCCTTATGGCCGTCAACATACATATCACCATTATCGAACTCAACGCCCTGCATACGAAAAGACAGAATCTCTTCCAAGAGCTTGATGCGGTTATCCATCTGCTTATGGAAGCCAAGCATTGGGGATTGAGAAAGAGTAGAAATGCCACAAGCCTCAATAGCAGGTT
Source organism: Salirhabdus sp. Marseille-P4669 (assembly GCF_900240405.1). Classification (GTDB taxonomy): domain Bacteria; phylum Bacillota; class Bacilli; order Bacillales; family Alkalibacillaceae; genus OEQK01. The sequence goes on along the minus strand of NZ_OEQK01000015.1, from coordinate 550 downwards.
TAAGAGCCTCGATACGCTCAAAGTCAAAATAATCAGCGTGACATTCAGAAGGGTAATAAGAACGAACCATAAAAAAGCCTCCAAGATTTGGAGGCATGAAAACATACAATTGGGAGGGTGTCAATCCTGACGGTTATTTCCTAGACAAATTAGAGCCAATACCATCAGCTTTACCGTCTTTCCAGAAATTGTTCCAAGTATCGGCAACAGCTTTATCAATACCATGAAAAATATCAACCACACCAGAAGCAGCATCAGTGACGACATTAGAAATATCCTTTGCAGTAGCGCCAATATGAGAAGAGCCATACCGCTGATTCTGCGTTTGCTGATGAACTAAGTCAACCTCAGCACTAACCTTGCGAGTCATTTCTTTGATTTGGTCATTGGTAAAATACTGACCAGCCGTTTGAGCTTGAGTAAGCATTTGGCGCATAATCTCGGAAACCTGCTGTTGCTTGGAAAGATTGGTGTTTTCCATAATAGACGCAACGCGAGCAGTAGACTCCTTCTGTTGATAAGCAAGCATCTCATTTTGTGCATATACCTG